>NZ_NIHD01000001.1 GCF_002806975.1 Marinobacter aromaticivorans
ATGGCGATAAAGAAGGTTGCCAGCAGCAGCATCTGGAAGTAGGAGCCAAACACTTTGGCGGTCCAGGCAAAGCCATTGCCGATCAGGTCGGCCACGCCCTTGAGGTCGAACAGGGAGAAGCCGACGAACAGGACAATAAAGCCCACGCTGAGGGTGAGCACCACCGGATCACCCAGTTGGGCTATGGAGTAGTCCCCGCCGGAATCGCGGCTGTTATTCTTCATAAAACCAACCCTTGTGATTAAACACAGCTAAACGAGGGGCGCGACCTTGCCACAAAGCGGGCGCCAATACCAACGTCGCGAACCACTTTTGAACAGGGTGGCCTTTGTTCTGGCTGCCTTTTACCGGACCAAGGTGAATTGTTGAGGGGCGACATTATGTCGCAGGCCGACAGGGAAGTTGGTTGGCTGGTTTAAGCTATATTGAAAGTACAACAAAAGAAAGCCGCCTGTGGCGGACCCTGGTCAGGAGATTAACATGCCTCGGTTTCCCTTGAAGTCCCCTAATCTGGGGCGTCGTGAATTGCTCAAACTGGGGCTGGGTGCCAGTGCCGCCGGCCTGATGCCACTTTCCAGCCTGATGGCTAACACCGTTTCAACCCGGGCCCGCATCGTTATTCTGGGTGGTGGTGCTGCCGGTATGAGTATGGCGAATCGCCTGGTCAGGCGCTTGAGTGGTGCAACCATAACGGTGGTGGAGCCGCGTGAGCTGCATCAATATCAGCCAGGCTGGACGCTTGTCGCCTCCGGTGTCTGGGAAGCTGACAGGACACTAAGACCCAACGCCGACTTCCGGCCCGCGGGCATAGACTGGGTGAAAGGGCCCGCGGTAGGTATCGACGCCGAGCAACGTAAAATTACCCTGGCCGATGCCAGCACCCTCGAATACGACCTGCTGGTTGTGGCTACAGGTTTGCAGCTGAATTATGACCTGATAGAGGGGATGTCACCCGAGCTGATCGGTAGTAACGGCATCGGCAGTGTTTATGCGAGCCTGGAGGCTGCAACCCGCACCCGTGATGCTATTGATGGATGGCTGGACAAAGGTGGTGGCCAAGGTATTTTTACCTCGCCGCAAACCGCCATCAAGTGCGCTGGTGCGCCTATCAAGATGACGTTTACCACCCTCTCCCGAATCAAGGCAAAGGGTGAACGTGAGCGTTTTGATCTGGACTACTATACCGCTGGAGGCGGAATGTTCAGTCAGCCCTGGGTCAGCGAGTTTTTGAAGCAGCGTTTTGACAGGGAAAACATTACCCGCCATCACCTTCAGTACCTCAGCGCCATTGATCCCGCAGGAAGGCAAGCCGAATTCACTTCGAAGGATGGCAGCACCGAAGTGCGCGACTACGACTTTATTCACGTGGTGCCGCCGATGAGCGCTCCGGACTTTGTCAAAGACAGCGATCTGATCGCCCAGGATGGCCCCTTCAAAGGAGAGTGGCTCGATAGCGACATGTATACGATGCAGCATAATCGCTATCCGGAGGTGTTTGGTATCGGTGACGTAATAGGCTGTCCGATCAACAAAACCGCCGCCAGCGTAAAGGCCCAGGCGCCCGTAGTGGAGGCCAACATCGCAGCCTTCCTGCAAGAGAAGGCGCTGCCCGCGCGCCATAATGGCTATACGTCTTGCCCGCTGATTACAGACATCGGCAAGGCAATGCTGGTGGAGTTCGGTTACGACAACAACATGGATTTCCTGCCTTCCTTCTCCTTTATTGATCCGAAGGAAGAATCCTGGTCGGTCTGGGTTCTCAAAGACCACCTGCTCCAGCCCGCCTATTACGCCATGCTTAAAGGCCGCGTTTAAGGAGATTTTATTATGACATTTTCAATTTCCGGTATATTCGCTGTGCTGTCATACGCCATCCAGCCTTTTGTGACGTTGATCCTTGCTGTTCTTGCAGTGCTGGTCATTGTTCAGCTTGTCGCCAGGAGCCGCCACTATCGCGCCGGAAGCCACAGCTGCACTCCTGCGGCCATTGTGGCATTGCTGGCAGGCCTTGCGACGGTCTGGTTGCTGCCGATGCTGACCAGCTCCCGCGTGGCCTTTGTAACCACAGTGGTTGACTGGCTGGCACTCATTGCTGCGTCGCTGGGTGTCGCACTTATTGTGTGGTTGATACTGCATCCACTGAGTTATCTGGTCCGTGGTGCGCGGCAGAGTTAGCCGCGCACTTATCAGACATATTTAGAAGGTGCAGTCAGTTCCGTCCCAGGATCTGAAACATCCGGTATCAGCAAGCCGCAGTTCATCAATCTGCCGGCGCAGCCCCGGAATGGCCTCTTCTAGGGTCAGATCCGCCGAGTCACCACCCATATCGGTGGCAACCCAGCCCGGATGGTAAATGCCCACCGCGATTCCGTCACTTTCCAGGCTTATTGCCAGGTTACGGCCAAGGTTTATCACCGCCGCTTTGGATGAGCGATAGATGAACCGGTTGCCGGCAGGCAAGTGCTGGGACCCCATCTGGCTCGCAATAATGGCAATTTTCGGAGCTTCGCCCGCTTCCATGCTGGCCCGAAGGTTGGGTAGCAGGGCCTGAACCACCAGAAACACACCGGTGACATTCACGGCAAAAGTCCGGGCCCAAAGTTCCGGGGCATATCCGGTTTCCAGTTCATCAAACTTGTCGAGAGAAACCCCCGCATTACAGACCAGTGTGGAAACTGGGCGCCCTTGCAGGCGTTTCGCCAGTTGTTTGATGCTCTCAGGGTCTGCAACATCCAGTGGTTCCATGCCGGGAGCATTCCGGGCCGTCGCAATAACCTTTTCTCCCGAGCCTTGCCACTCCCTTGCAAGTGCTTGCCCTATGCCACGGTTGGCACCGGTAATCAGTATTGTCATGGGGCTTCTCCTCACTTCCGGGCAGTTTGCAGGGCGGAAAGGCTAACGCTGATTCGCATTTTTGCCCCGGTTGACACTATGTGGACACTTCCAGCATAAACTCAAATCCCGGAAACGAAAAAAGCTCCTGATTTCAGGAGCTTTTTTCTGGTTGTTTGGTGGAGACGGCGGGAATTGAACCCGCGTCCGCCAGTACTATGCCTTGAGATCTACATGTTTATGTCCTTCTATTTATTTAACCTCAAGCGACCCGAAGGCCAGGGTGCAAGAGGCGAGTTCTTTAAATCTTAGCCGTCAGACAGTGAACTCTGGCTAACGGAGCATCCCGTAAGCGATGACGTCCTGAGATGTTGCTTCCGGGCTACGGGCGACCCGGTCAGGACGACTAGCAGCTTACGCTGCTAGTGCGTAGTTTTCGTCGTTTGCGACTATTGCGTTGCAGCTTTGGATTTACGAGATTGGCTGCCATCTCGACATGCACTCAAGGGTTCGCCACCAGCGTCGAAGCCATGTCGTCCCCTTGCATTCAGTATATGTGGGCGCCTTGCACAACTTCAAGCCCTCTTTGCTGATAATTTGCGCAAGGCGGGCTGCCCGGGGGCCGGTTCCTCTCAACCAGCCAGGCGTTTGATACTCTCTTGCCTGCCCGCCAGGGCCGCGTGGCTCAGGGCCTCAAAGCTCTCGCGGAAGTAGCCCATCACGGCATCCGGGTCCGCCTGGATGGCTTTGTCTACGGTAATGCCGAACTGAACCGTACCGGCATAGCTGAAAATACTCATGCCGATACCGATATTGCCGCTCTGTGGCACCCAGAACATGGGCTGCACCAGTTTGCTGCCGGCAAGATACACCGGTTCTCTGGGGCCGGGCACGTTGGTAAGTACCGCTGAGGCTTTGTTGCTGAGCAATTCCAGTGCCCGCCGCTCCAGAATGTCAGGGCCCCGCCCGAACAGATCAAGCAGGCTGTAAGTAACCTGAGCCTGATAGGATTGCTTGAGGCGGTTCATATTTTCCTGAACCTGCCGGAAGCACATAACGGGATCGGCAATTTCCACCGGCAGGCAGACCAGCACCAGCCCGAACTGGTTCCCCAGGGTCTCTATGGGCTGATTGAGAGGCCTCAGGTTAAACGGCACAGCAACGCGGATTCCACAATCGGGAATGACTTCCTTGCTGGCCTTGAAGTGCCGATGGAGCGCCCCTGTGGCTGCGCAGAGCAGGGTGTCGTTGATAGTGCCACCCAGGGCCTTGGCGCAGGCTTTTACTTCGGCCAGATCCAGTGGCTCGGCCCAGGCAACATGTTTGCGCCCGGATAGCGGGTTTTTCAACCCGGTCTTTGGTTCAAACGGGGCCAGCCCGAGTTTCAGCAGGTCTACCGCCACGCCAGTGGCGGTACTGGCCAGTTTCAGAGGGTAATTGGGCTCTTCCCGCACAGATTGCATGAATAGCTTGGCCTGGTAGGTGGCCGCCTCGGTTGTGTCGAGGGCGCGATGGAGGAGGCGGTTTATGATTGAGGGTGTGTGCTCTTTCAGGGGCCGGGACAAGGAGACTTTCTTTACAGCGGGTTCCGGGGTTTTGTCGGTTAAAGAAAGCAGTACCCGAACCAGCGATATGCCATCGGCAATACAATGGTGAATACGTATCAAGAGTGCGCAACCGCCCTGATAGTTATCGATGTAATGCATCTGCCACAGGGGATGTCGCAGGTCCAGCGAGGTGCTGTTGAGGTCGCTGGCCAGAGCCTGGAGCTCGGCTTTCCCGGCCTTTCCCGGGAGCGCGATCCGGTGCAGGTGGTTATCGATATCAAACAGTGGATCGTCCTGCCAGTAGGTCTTGTCGCCTTCATCAACAACGCGCTGGCGAAATCGCCGAAAGCACAGAAAGCGCTCATTGATGATGCGTTCCAGGCGGCTGATAGCGATTGGTTTATCGAATACCAGCACGGCCGAGATCATCATCGGATTACTTGGGGTGTCCATCCGTAACCACGAGCGGTCAACCGCTGTCATTGGGACCCGTTTAGCTGACATAAGCCCTCCCTCTGCAGTGCACCGGACAACAGCAGTATAGGCAGGTAAAAAAGCGGTGCATACAGCTCAGTATGCGACACAAAGTGCCCCTTGCCCATGACGCGGATCAGGAAACGCCTGACAGCCGGCGCTGTCAGGCGTTTGCGTCACGCAGAATGCGCTGTTTCTGGCGGTTCCAGTCCCGCTCTTTTTCGGTGGCACGCTTGTCGTAGAGCTTTTTGCCTTTTACCAGCGCAATTTCGCACTTCACCTTGTTCTTCTTCCAATACAGGGCAAGAGGAATACAGGTATAACCCTCCTTACTGACCTGGCCCACAATTTTGGCAATTTCTTTGGCATGGAGAAGAAGCTTGCGGGTGCGGGTAGGGTCTGCAACCACGTGGGTAGAGGCCGTGTTGAGCGGGGTGATGTGAGCACCCAGGAGCCAGGCCTCGCCATTCTTGAGGAGTACATAGGCATCCACCAGCTGGGCCTTGCCCGCGCGCAGGGATTTTACTTCCCAGCCCTGCAGGGCCAGGCCCGCCTCAAAGCGATCCTCAATATGGTATTCGTGTTTCGCCTTTTTGTTGAGGGCGATGGTACTGCTGGGGGTACCGGGTTTTTTCTTGCTCATGAAACAGTTATCCGGCTTCGGACGAATGATCGGGCCAACCATGCACAGGTCGGCGAAAGGCGCATTGTAGCCCAGGAGTGCCAGACCGGTCACGAAATGGCCTTCGATGGCACGTAAAAGCGCGCCCGGTTCGTGCGCGACAGAGCCCTTCGGCTACAATGTTGGGTCAGACACTTTCAGGGGCGAAAATGCCTACGCCGTATCAGACACCTAACGGGTCATTTACCCGCAAATCTACGTTCTTCTGGGCCGCAGTGGGCGCAACTGTGGGTCTGGCTAACCTGTGGCAGTTTCCTTATCTGGCGAGCCTGCACGGTGGCGGGCTCTTTGTTCTGGTGTATCTCGGTTGCCTGATACTGGTGGCCTTGCCCCTGATGGTTACCGAAGCCGCCGTTGGTCGCTACGCACGCCGTGGCATTGTATTGGCGATGGATGGGCTTGTTCGCAGCGCGAAGAGCTCAAGAGTATGGATGGTCGCAGCCCGCCTGAGCATACTGGCGGCTTTTCTGGTGTTGTCTTTTACCGCGGTATTCGGCGCTATTGCACTGGCCTATGTGTTTTTTGGGGCAATGGGCCGGTTTTCCGGTGCCGGGGAGGCAGGGGCCATCAATATCCTTGCCGGGCTGGTGTCTGATCCGCGGGCATTTCGCGAGTTTATGGGTTGGCATGTTTTTTTCCTGTTTCTGGTGCTTTGGGTATCCGGGCAGGGTGTGGCTGATGGCCTCGAACGGGCGTTCAGAATCCTGGTGCCCTTTACTCTGCTGATTCTGCTCGCCCTTTTCGGGTTTGCCGCCTGGCAGGGGCGAATTGACGGTGCCATGAGCCTGGTTCTCGACATGCGTCCGCAGGATCTCACCTGGGCGAGTGTGCGATCGGCCCTATTTCATGCGTTTTTTACACTGGGCCTGGGGATGGGGGTCTGGGCCGTTCTTGGCTCTTACAGCGCACCGGAAACGCGCCTGAAGCGATCGGTGCTAGCGGCGGTACTGGTTGATACCCTGGTGGCGATCCTGGCCGGGGTGCTGGTTTTTTCTCTGGCCACCGAAAGCAACACTTTTGATGGTGAGCGAGGGTTTAGCCTGTTGTTCGTTTCACTCCCGGTTACCCTTGCCCAGTTCCCGGCAAGCCAGTTTGTTATCTCCACTGTATTCGTTGTAGTGGTGATGATCGTGTGGGCAACGGCCCTGGCTCTGTTGGAGCCGGTGGTAGGCTGGTTCCGTGAGTGGACGGCTGCGCCGCGGGGATTGACGGTGATTCTGGTGGGCCTGACGGTTTGGCTGGTGGGCCTGGCCTCGCTGTTTTCGTTCAACCTGTGGTCGGAGTACCGGTTCGGCGGAGCAACGCTGTTCCGCTGGCTGGAAGTCGCTACGGGTGGATTAATAATCCCCCTGGTGGCGATTCTCATGGCAGTTTTTACTGGCTGGCAGCTGACCAGAAATCTCTCAAAAACCATAGTGGGAGCAACGCCCAGGGTCCTTGATACAATCTGGCTATGGGTCATGCGTCTGGTGTTACCGGTGGTGGTTGCCTACATAGGTATTCATTACACGGTTGGCTCCCTGGCAAGCTTGTGTGACAACGGCGGCGACGCCTTCTGGTGCGAACCCGTGCCAGGGATGGTGTCGCGGGGCAATGATCAGGCTCCCGCAGAGGCGCCAGAGGGGGATGAACTCGGTGTTGTCAGGGGAAATGCGGATGACGGTGCAGGTGATCTGCTGCCGGCAGAGCAAAGGCCGGCAGACAAGCAGGATAGCCGGCAATCGACACCTGAAAATACCCCCAAGAACGATGATATCCTTTATCATAGCGTCTGATTGCAGCATTGTTAGCTCGTTATACATCTGCAACAGGTTTCAACGCGCGTTTGATAAGCAGGACAATTGGTTCCAATGCCCCATCAGATTGATAAAACAGCCCTGGTTATGCACTCTGCGGAGCGCATGTTTCATCTGGTAAACGACATCGCCCGATACCCCGAGTTTCTGCCCTGGTGTGCCGGTGCCGAGATTCATCAGCAAAATCCGGAACAAATCGTGGCGTCACTTGAAATCGCCAAGGGTGGTGTGCGCCACAAGCTCACCACGCGTAACCAGCTGTTAATGCCTGAAGCCATTGAGATGGACCTGGTGGACGGGCCGTTTCGCAATCTCAAGGGGCGCTGGCACTTCAAGGCGCTGGATGACAATGCCTGCAAAGTTGTCCTGACTCTGGAATTCGAGTTCTCAGGCTCCCTGTCTCGCATGACCTTTGGCCCTGTGTTCAATCAGGCGGCCACTACCATGGTGGATGCTTTTTGCCGTCGCGCCGACGCTGTCTATAAAGGAGGTGCCTGATGCCGCAGGTGGAAGTAGCCTTCGCCCGGCCTGATAAGCAGGAAATTATTCCGGTTCAGGTTCCGGAAGGCACAACGGCACTTGAGGCAGTCAAGCTGTCCGGCATTGTTGAGATATTTCCGGAGATTGATCCCGATTCCATCGATATGGGAATATTCGGCAAGGTCATCAAAAACCCGGCAAAGCACGAAGTGCGCACCGGGGACAGGGTGGAATTATACCGCCCCCTCAAGATCGACCCGAAACAGGCGCGCCTGAATCGGGCCAAAAAGAAAACCGGGCCGGATCAGTAGGCGGGTGTTTCTTCCAGCAGCTGCGCTTCGTAATGAGAAAAGCGGTCGTCGTCGTAATACACAATGATACGTTGCTCTTCAATATCGCCTCCACGGCGCTGGAAGGTATACACGTAGTATTCGCGGGAAAGGTCAGCCGGGTTCAGCATCAGAGGGCTGCCAAGGAGCGCATGAACCTGGTTGCGAGGCATGCCCTCGTTTAGTTTTGTCAGCTCTTCATCAGTAACAATGTTGCCTTGCTGGACGTTAATCTTGTAAACGCCCGGGAAAGCACAACCGGACAGAATGAGAGTGAGAATGAGAGCTGTGAGCTTTTGCATCGCCAGTGGAAATCCTCTATCTTGAAATCGCCTGCCAAGGGCAGGTGTGGCACGGGTTAACCGTTCAATAGCGGCTTCATCATACCGGAAGCCGTGAGGCACACCAAAGAGTGAATAGGAACATGTCATCTGAAAATGCCGAATTACGAAAAGTCGGTCTTAAAGTAACTCTTCCAAGAGTGAAAATCTTCAACATCCTGGAAAATGCCAAGGACCATCACTTAAGCGCCGAGGATGTGTACAAGCGACTTCTGGATCAGGGTGATGATGTTGGGCTGGCCACCGTGTACCGCGTGCTGACCCAGTTCGAGACAGCCGGGCTGGTGCTGCGTCACAATTTTGAAGGCGGCCATGCGGTATTCGAGATGGCTGGTGAGGATCATCACGACCACATGGTTTGCACCCAGACCGGCCAGGTGATCGAGTTTGTTGACGAGGTTATCGAAGAGCGACAGAAGAAAATTGCGAAAGAGCACGGCTATGAAATTGTCGAGCACAGCCTGATTCTCTACGTCAAGCCCCTCAAAGAGTAATATCGGCAATCGTCAAGCTGGCATTCATAGCGCAGATAAAAAAGGGGGCAGGCTTTGATGCCTGCCCCAACAGCTCTCAGGGTCGAGAGGGGGAAGTGATTGGTGCCATCAACTCAGTGATGGGTTGCCTGTCCTTTTGAAAACATTTCTGTCGCGTGGGCAAGGGTATGTTCAGTCATATCCACGCCGCCAAGCATCCTTGCAACTTCACTGATTCTTCCCTGGTCATCCAGAGATTCGATTTTCGAGAAAGTCGCGTCCTGCTGCGTAAATTTACTGACAAACAGGTGTTGGTGGCACTGGGCTGCTACCTGTGGCAGGTGAGTCACACAGATTACCTGCCCGTTTGCACCCAATGCGCGCAGTAGTTTGCCGACCACCTCGGCGGTTCCGCCACCAATGCCTACATCCACTTCGTCGAAGATCAGTGTGGGGGTTGTGGATGTTTGGGCAACAACCACCTGAATCGCCAGGCTGATACGGGACAGCTCGCCGCCGGACGCCACTTTGGCAAGGGGTCTTGCCGGTTGCCCCGGGTTGGCGCTGACCAGAAACTCGATGTCTTCCAGCCCGTGTGGCGCGGGCTCGTCCTGGCCAGAACGGTCCAGGTGGGTAACAAACTGCACCGACGGCATACTCAGCTGCGCAAGTTCGCCGGCAACGCGTGTGTCCAGTTCCGCCGCTGCCTTGCTCCGCGCCGCGGACAGCTTGTCCGCCAGTTCATCAAAGCTCCGGCGCCGGGTTTCCAGCTCGGCTTCCAGTTGCTCCAGGCTGCCTTCGCCGCCATCCAGTTCTGCCAGTTCGTTACGCAACCGCTGATGAAATTCCGGCAGATCTTCCGGGCTGATGCGGTGTTTTCGTGCCATCTGGTAAATAGCACTCAGCCTTTCTTCCACTTCCGTCAGCCGTGCCGGGTCCGCTTCATAGTCATCCACAAAATGCCGAAGGTTGTTACCGGCTTCGCTGATCTGGATATGGGCTTCGTTCAGCATCTGCAGGGTATCTGTGAGTGCGGGAACCTCCGTCGGGAGTTGTTCAAGCTGCTGCAGGGCCTGGCGAACCAGGCTCGCGGCACTGGTTTCATCCTCGGTGCACAGCAAGGCCGCCTGATGACTGCTGTGGAGGATTGCGTCGGCCTGGCTCAGTTGCGCCTGCTCCTGCTCAAGCTGTTCCTGTTCACCGGTTTCCAGCGCCAGGCGATCAAGCTCTTCAACCTGGTACCGCAGCAGTTGCAATCTGGCTTCAGATTCTTCTGCGTTCTGTTGGCGTTCGTGCAGCTGTGTGCGGATCCGGTTCCAGGCTTTCCACGCTTCCCGGGTCTGGTTTGCAAGATCTTCTGCGCCTGCGAACTCATCAAGCAGTTTGCGGTGGGTTTCTTTACGCAGCAGTGACTGGTGCTGATGCTGGCTGTGAATGTCCATCAACACCCCGCCCAGATCTTTCAGGTGGGCAAGCGGGCAGGGCTGGCCGTTAATATAGGCCCGGGATCGCCCGTCTTTACTGATTACCCGGCGCAGAATACAGTCGTTGTCGTCATCCAGTTCGTGGTTTTGAAGCCACTTTAAGGCCTCCGGAATCCCGGAGACATCAAAGGTGGCGGTAATATCAGCGCGTTTAGCGCCGTGACGCACCGCCCCGGCATCTGCCCGGCTACCCATGGCCAGCCCGAGGGCGTCCAGCACAATGGATTTGCCCGCTCCTGTCTCGCCAGTGAGTGCTGTCATGCCTTTGTTGAACTGAAGTTCGACTCTCTCGGCGATTGCGTAATTGGATACCGTGAGCTGTGTAAGCATGCAGAAACTCCTGCCTTGTCAAGTTGTACTGTTCGTTCATACAGTAACTGTGAATATATACAGGGGTGTGCCCGTTTGTAAATACAATAAGGGTATTTTCTTCAGGAATGCAGTTTTTGGTGGTTGAAACCTGAGCGGTGAACCCCATATCGGTCGGCAACAGCGTTCTTCCGGCACTGCGCGGCCGGAGCTTGTGTTTATATGTTTAATTGGTCCGCGTTTTAGCCGGCCACCGAGGATCTGGCAGGAGTAGTCATGAGTACCGACGAAAACCGCAATGAGCAAGTAGACGAGTTGAATGAGACCGCTGCAGCGGCTGAGGAAGAAATGCAGGCCGAATCACAGGAAGCCGGGCAGGACGAGGTGTCCGAGGTGGAGGCCCTGAACGAACAGCTTCAGGATTCCCGGGAGCAGATGCTGCGGTTACAGGCAGAGATGCAGAATGTGCGTCGCCGGGCAGAGATTGATGTAGAGAAAGCCCATAAATTTGCCCTGGAAAAGTTCGTCAAGGAATTGCTCCCCGTTGCAGACAGCCTCGAAAAGGCCGTGGAAAGCACGGAAGGCCAGGAGGGTACTGATCAGCTCGTGGCTTCTATCCGTCAGGGTGCGGAGATGACGCTCAGCCTGCTTCTCTCGACCCTGAAAAAGTTCAATGTAGAGCCGATCAACCCGGTTGGTGAACCGTTCGATCCCCAGCAGCATGAGGCTATGTCTATGGTGCCCGCGCCGGACGCAGAGCCTAACAGCGTGGTGGCAGTGATCCAGAAAGGCTACCTGTTGAACGGGCGTGTTGTTCGCCCGGCCATGGTGATGGTGGCGAAGGCGCAGGATGCACCAAAAATTGATGAGCAGGCTTGAAAAGCCAGCGAAAGCGCCAATATAAACGTTAAACGCAAACCGCCGGAGCACGTTTTTCCGGGCAACTATTCAGTACAGCTTTCAGAAGAACTGGAGTGATTCAATGAGCAAGATTATCGGTATCGACCTTGGAACGACCAACTCGTGTGTTGCCATCATGGACGGCGATAAGGTCCGTGTTATTGAAAACGCCGAGGGTGATCGCACAACCCCGTCTATCATCGCTTACACCGATGACAACGAAATCCTGGTTGGCCAGTCGGCCAAGCGTCAGGCTGTTACCAACCCGGATAACACCATTTACGCGATCAAGCGTCTGATCGGTCGCCGCTTCAAAGATGAGGTTGTCCAGAAAGACATCAAGATGGTGCCCTACAAGATCACCGAAGCAGATAACGGTGATGCGTGGGTTGAGGTAAAAGGCCAGAAAATGGCGCCGCCGCAGGTGTCTGCAGAAATTCTGAAAAAGATGAAGAAGACTGCAGAAGACTATCTCGGTGAGAAAGTAACCGAAGCGGTTATCACCGTGCCGGCCTACTTCAACGACAGCCAGCGCCAGGCCACCAAAGACGCAGGCAAGATTGCCGGCCTGGAGGTCAAGCGCATCATCAACGAGCCTACTGCGGCAGCTCTGGCCTATGGCCTGGACAAGAAGAGCGGTGACCGTACTGTCGCCGTATACGACCTGGGTGGTGGTACCTTCGATCTGTCCATCATCGAGATTGCCGATGTGGACGGTGAGCACCAGTTCGAAGTACTGGCAACCAACGGTGACACCTTCCTGGGCGGTGAAGATTTCGATATGAAAATCATCGAATACCTGGCCGACCAGTTCAAGAAAGACAGTGGCATTGATCTGCGCGGCGACTCTCTGGCCATGCAGCGCCTGAAAGAAGCCGGTGAGAAAGCCAAGATCGAGCTTTCCAGCAGCCAGCAGACCGACGTTAACCTGCCGTACATCACTGCAGATGCCAGCGGTCCCAAGCACATGAACGTGAAGCTGACCCGTGCCAAGCTCGAGTCGCTGGTTGAAGATCTGGTCCAGCGCAGCCTGGAGCCCTGTAAGGTGGCACTTAAGGATGCCGGCATGAAGGCTGGCGACGTCGACGAGGTTATCCTCGTAGGTGGCCAGACCCGCATGCCGCTAGTGCAGGAAAAGGTTAAAGAGTTCTTTGGCAAAGAAGCCCGCAAGGACGTTAATCCCGATGAAGCCGTTGCCATGGGTGCTGCCATTCAGGCTGCCGTACTGTCAGGTGATGTAAAAGACGTACTGCTGCTGGATGTAACGCCGCTGACCCTGGGTATCGAAACCATGGGTGGTGTGGCTACCCCGCTGATCGAAAAGAACACGACGATTCCGACCAAGAAGTCGCAGACCTTCTCCACAGCGGAGGATAACCAGACTGCCGTAACCATTCACGTGGTTCAGGGCGAGCGCAAGCAGGCGTCACAGAACAAATCACTGGGTCGTTTTGACCTGGCAGATATTCCGCCCGCGCCCCGTGGTGTGCCGCAGATTGAAGTCACCTTTGATATCGATGCCAACGGTATCCTGAACGTGTCTGCGAAAGACAAGGCAACGGGTAAAGAACAGTCCATCGTGATCAAGGCGTCTTCAGGCCTGAACGACGAAGAAATCGAGAAGATGGTGCGGGACGCCGAGGCGAACGCCGAAGAAGACCGCAAGTTCGAGGAGCTTGTCCAGGTGCGCAACCAGGGCGATGCCATGGTACACGCAGTGCGCAAGACCCTGGCAGATGCCGGAGACAAGGTCAGCGATAGTGAGAAAGAATCTATCGAGGCTTCGATCAAAGAGCTGGAAGAAGCTCTGGCCGGCTCTGACAAGGACGATATTGAAGCCAAGACCCAGAAGCTGACTGAAGTTTCTGGCGAATTGGCCCAGAAGATGTACGCAGACCAGGAAGGTCAGGCTGGGCAGGCTGGTGGCCAGGAACAGGCCCAGTCCTCTGACGATGCAGTGGACGCCGAGTTCGAAGAAGTCAAAGACGACGAGAAGAAGTAAATCTGAAGTACATCAGGTAGTTGGAAAACGCGGAGCTGATCCGCGTTTTCCGCGTTTAAAAAACAGGGTTTTAAAAGCATGGCCAAGCGCGATTATTACGACATTCTCGGACTTTCCCGGGACGCGGACGAGAAAGAGATCAAGCGGGCTTACCGAAAGCTCGCCATGAAGTACCACCCCGACCGTAACCCGGAAGACAAAGATGCCGAGAACAAGTTCAAGGAGGCCAGCGAAGCCTACGAGATTCTGGCAGACCCGTCCAAGCGTGCGGCCTACGACCAGTTCGGCCATGCCGGCGTAGACGGCCAGGCCGGCGGCGGATTCGGGGGAGGTGGTGCCAACTTCTCTGATATCTTCGGCGACGTGTTTGGTGACATCTTTGGCGGCGGTGGCCGCGGCGGTCGCAACACCCGCGGCTCGGATCTGCGTTACACCCTGGAGCTGGACCTTGAAGAAGCCGTAAAAGGCAAAACCGTCAAGATTACCATCCCCGGCCATCGGGAATGTGATGCCTGCGACGGCAGCGGCGCTGAAAAAGGCTCGCGCCCGGAAACCTGTGGCACCTGTAAAGGCATGGGTCAGGTGCGTATGCAGCAAGGCTTCTTCGCCGTGCAGCAGACCTGCCCCACCTGCCGCGGTTCCGGCCAGATCATCAAGAACCCGTGCAAAGTCTGTCATGGACAGGGCCGGGTGCGGGAAGAAAAAACCCTCTCGGTTAAAGTGCCGCCGGGTGTGGATACCGGTGACCGTATCCGCCTCTCGGGCGAAGGCGAAATGGGCGTGGACGGAGGCCCCCCGGGCGATCTGTACGTCCAGATTTCAGTGCGGGAGCACTCAATCTTTACCCGTGATGGCCGCAACCTGTATTGCGAAGTGCCCATCAGCATTATCGACGCCACCCTCGGTGGCGAGCTTGAAGTGCCGACGCTGGATGGCCGTGTGAAGCTGAGAATTCCGGCGGAAACCCAGACCGGCAAGCTCTTCCGGCTGCGCAACAAAGGCGTCAGCCCTGTGCGCGGAGGCCCGGCGGGTGACCTGCTTTGCCGGGTGATTGTCGAAACCCCGGTCAACCTGACCAAGCGCCAGAAAGAACTGCTCGAAGAGTTCCAGACCACCCTGGACGGCAGCAATGGCACCAACCATGCACCGAAGAAAACCTCCTGGTTTGAGGGTGTCAAAAGCTTCTTCGACGAAATGAAATTCTGATCAGCTTCGCATAGGGAAAAGATCATGAGGGTAGCAATCATCGGCGCCGCCGGGCGCATGGGAAAGGTGCTGATTGAAGCGGTTGACGGCACAGAAGGGCTGGAGCTCGGTGCCGCTATTGTGGAACCGGGTAGCAGCCTGGTGGGAGCCGATGCCGGTGAAATGAGCAGCATCGGCAAAACCGGCGTCAAAATGGCGGGTGCCCTGGCCGACGTAAAGGACGATTTCGATGTATTGATCGATTTCACCTTTCCGGACCTGACCCTGGAAAACGCCGAATTCTGCAAAGCCAACGGCAAAATGCTCGTTATCGGCACCACCGGCTTGACCGACGCCGAAAAACAACAGCTCGCCCTGGCAGCGGAATCCACCCCCGTGGTATTTGCGCCCAACATGAGCGTAGGCGTTAACGTGGTGCTCAACCTCCTGCGCACTGCCGCAGCGACGCTGGGGGACGACTACGACGTCGAAATCATCGAAGCCCACCATCGCCACAAAAAAGATGCGCCCTCCGGCACCGCTTTGCGTATGGGCGAAGTGGTTGCCGATGCACTGGGTCGCGACCTCAAAGAGTGCGCGGTCTATGGCCGTGAAGGCTTCACCGGCGAACGCACCCGCAAGGAAATTGGCTTCGAAACCATCCGCGCCGGTGACGTAGTGGGCGATCACACCGTGCTCTTTGCCACCGAGGGCGAGCGTATCGAGATAACCCACAAGGCAAGTAGCCGCATGACTTTTGCCAAAGGCGCCATGCGTGCTGCGTTGTGGCTGAAGGACAAGCCTGCGGGCTTGTATGATATGCAGGATGTTCTGGGTTTGAGGTGAACCTTCTTTCCGGGGAATACTGACGGCATGCTCTGAGGCAGGGGCTTGGCATCTTTGCTCCGGGAATGTCGTAGGCCATGGATGGCCGAAGACAAGCGCACATGGATGTGCTCGTAGCGGTTCCCGGAGTAAAGATGCCAAGTGCCGGCCGGTGTTTCGGGATTGCTATAAAGCAGGGCGATTTTACATGGACACAAAACCGTAAATTTTATACAATAAGGCGGTTTAACTGCACCAAGCGTAGGCTTTGAAAAGCCCAGGGAACAAAAGCCGTTCCCGGATAACAAAAAGCGGGACGGAGTTTTGACTCCCTCTCGCTTTTTTGCGGCCTGAATTTGCGCTTGCGTTCCTGCACGTGACGAATTGAAACGCCACCCGATGAGGATACAAGCCTTGAGCACACCCGCAATCCTTGCACTCGCAGACGGAAGCCTGTTTTACGGCACCGCCATTGGCGCTGACGGCGAAACCAGTGGCGAAGTGGTGTTCAACACCGCCATGACCGGCTACCAGGAAATACTCACCGATCCGTCCTACGCCCGCCAACTCGTTACCCTGACATACCCCCACATCGGCAACACCGGTGTGAACGAAGAAGACGTAGAGTCAGACCGCATACAGGCCGCCGGCCTGATTATCCGGGATCTGCCCCTGGTTGCCAGCAACTGGCGCAGCACCGGGTCACTGGACGGGTACCTGCGAAGCAACAACATTGTCGGAATTGCCGATATTGACACCCGACGCCTCACCCGCATACTCCGCGACAAAGGCTCACAGAGCGGTGCTATTGTGGCCGGTGCTGACGCCACTGCCGAGCGTGCACTGGAACTCGCAAACGCGTTTCCCGGGCTCGAAGGCATGGATCTTGCCAAAGTGGTTACCTGCGAAAAACCCTACAAATGGACCCAGGGTGAGTGGACGTTGGGCAAAGGCTACGCAGAAGGTGGTGAGACAAAGTTCAGGGTTGTGGCCTGGGATTACGGCGTCAAGTTCAATATCCTGCGTATGCTCGCGTCCCGCGGCTGTGATGTAACCGTTGTACCCGCGCAAACCCCCGCTTCAGAAGTGCTGGCGATGAATCCCGACGGCATCTTCCTGTCCAACGGCCCCGGGGATCCCGAGCCTTGTGATTACGCCATAAAAGCCATTGAGGAAGTGCTTGAAACCGACATTCCCGTGTTTGGCATCTGCCTTGGCCACCAGCTGCTGGCGCTTGCCAGCGGTGCCAGAAGCATGAAGATGAAACACGGCCATCACGGCGCCAACCACCCGGTTCAGCGTCTTGAAAACGGCACCGTTATGATCACAAGCCAGAACCACGGTTTTGCGGTGGATGAAGCAACCCTGCCTGCCGTGCTGGAAGTGACCCACAAGTCGCTGTTTGATGGCACTTTGCAGGGTGTTCGCCGTACCGACAAGCCCGCGTTCAGCTTTCAGGGGCACCCGGAGGCAAGCCCGGGGCCCGGTGATGTGGCGTCTTTGTTTGACCAGTTTATCCGGCTGATGGAAGCCCGTTCGGCCTGAAGCCGGGGAGCCAGATATCACCCCAGACACGCGCCGCATTTTTGCGCTGCAAGAATTTAAACGTTGCTGACAGGTTTACCAAGACATGCCAAAACGGACCGATATTAAAAGTATCCTGATTCTGGGCGCAGGCCCGATTGTAATCGGGCAGGCGTGCGAATTTGACTACTCCGGCGCCCAGGCCTGTAAAGCTCTGCGAGAGGAAGGTTACCGCGTTATCCTGGTCAACTCGAATCCGGCCACCATCATGACCGACCCGGTGATGGCGGATGCCACCTACATCGAGCCGATAACCTGGCAGACCGTTGCCAAGATTATTGAAAAAGAAAAACCCGATGCGGTGTTGCCCACCATGGGCGGGCAGACGGCATTGAACTGTGCCCTGGAACTGGAAAAGCACGGCGTGCTGGCCGAGCACGGTGTGGAAATGATCGGCGCCAACGCCGACACCATCGACAAGGCAGAAGACCGCAGCCGCTTTGACAAGGCCATGAAGGCGATCGGCCTGGAGTGTCCGCGCGCCGCTATCGCGCACAGCATGGCAGAAGCCTGGGACGTTGCTGCGGAAATAGGGTTTCCCTGCATTATTCGCCCATCCTTCACCATGGGCGGCTCCGGTGGAGGTATCGCCTATAACCGGGACGAGTTTGAAGAGATCTGTACTCGCGGCCTGGATCTTTCCCCCACCAACGAGTTGCTTATTGACGAATCGCTGATTGGCTGGAAAGAATATGAAATGGAAGTCGTCCGCGACAAAGCGGACAACTGCATCATCGTGTGTTCTATCGAGAACTTTGATGCCATGGGCGTACACACCGGGGATTCCATTACCGTCGCACCGGCACAGACGCTGACCGACAAGGAATACCAGATCATGCGGGACGCCTCGCTGGCCGTACTGCGTGAAATTGGCGTGGAAACCGGCGGGTCAAACGTACAGTTTGGCATCCATCCGGATACCGGGCGCATGGTTGTGATCGAAATGAACCCGAGGGTTTCCCGGTCGTCGGCACTGGCTTCCAAGGCCACTGGCTTTCCGATCGCCAAGGTGGCAGCAAAACTGGCTGTTGGCTACACCCTGGATGAGCTGCGGAACGAAATCACCGGTGGTGTAACGCCAGCATCCTTCGAGCCCAGCATCGATTACGTGGTCACCAAGATACCCCGGTTTACCTTTGAAAAATTCCCCCAGGCCGATGCACGCCTGACTACCCAGATGAAATCTGTGGGAGAGGTCATGGCCATTGGCCGAACCTTTCAGGAATCAATACAGAAAGCCCTTCGCGGCTTGGAGGTGGGCTCCGAAGGCTTTGATGAAAAGCTGGAAGAATTCAGCTCTGAGAACTCCCGCGAAACCCTCACCCGTGAGCTCAGTGTTCCCGGTGCTGATCGCATCTGGTACATAGGTGATGCTTTCCGGGCGGGTATGAGCGTCGATGACGTGTTTCAGCTCACCAAGGTGGATCCCTGGTATCTGGTACAGATAGAAGACCTTGTTCGCGAAGAACAGACGCTGAAGTCCGCAGGGAAGGCCGACATTGATCATGCAACCCTGTTCCGCCTCAAGCGTAAGGGTTTCTCTGACGCAAGGCTGGCCAAGCTGCTGGGAATCACCGAGATGAGTCTGCGCAAGCTGCGTCATGATCTGAACATTCGCCCTGTTTACAAGCGGGTGGATAGCTGTGCTGCCGAGTTCGCATCGGACACCGCCTACATGTACTCAACCTATGAAGAAGAGTGCGAGGCAGATGTCAGCGACCGGGACAAAATTGTCGTAATTGGCGGTGGCCCTAACCGAATTGGTCAGGGGATCGAGTTCGATTATTGCTGCGTACACGCGGCGCTCGCCATGCGCGAAGATGGTTACGAAACCATCATGATCAACTGTAACCCGGAGACGGTGTCGACAGATTATGACACCTCGGACCGGCTGTATTTTGAGCCGATAACCCTGGAAGATGTGCTGGAAATTATCGATCTCGAGAAGCCCAAGGGAGTAATTGTCCAGTTTGGCGGCCAGACACCGCTGAAACTTGCCCGTGGCCTGGAGGCCGCTGGCGTGCCCATTATTGGCACCAGCCCGGACGCAATCGACCGGGCGGAGGATCGTGAGCGCTTCCAGCAGATGATTAACCGCCTTGGCCTGAAGCAGCCGGAAAACGCCACGGTGCGCAGCCATGAAGAAGGTATTGTGGCCGCTCGCGAAATCGGTTATCCGCTGGTGGTTCGCCCCTCCTACGTACTTGGCGGCCGCGCCATGGAGATTGTTTTCGGTGAAGATGAGCTGGTGCGCTACATGCGCAGTGCCGTGCTGGTCTCCAACGACAGCCCGGTATTGCTTGATCACTTCCTGAACGCGGCTATTGAAGTGGATATTGATGCCATTTGTGATGGCAAGGACGTGGTTATCGGCGGCATCATGCAACACATTGAGCAGGCAGGTATCCACTCCGGAGACTCGGCATGCTCCCTGCCGCCATATACTCTGCCGCCGGCCGTTCAGGATGCCATGCGCGAAGCGGTCCGGAAAATGGCCATCGAGCTGGAAGTGGTCGGCCTGATGAACGTGCAGCTGGCCTGGCAGGATGACCAGATTTACGTGATCGAAGTTAACCCCCGCGCTTCGCGTACCGTACCGTTTGTCTCAAAAGCCATTGGTGTATCCCTGGCCAAGGTGGCGGCCCGGGTCATGGCCGGCACCTCCCTCGCAGAGCAGGGCTTCACTGAAGAGGTGGTTCCCGACTACTATGCTGTAAAAGAATCTGTGTTCCCGTTCAACAAGTTCCCGTCGGTGGACCCGATCCTTGGACCCGAGATGAAGTCTACAGGTGAGGTGATGGGGCTTGGCGACAGCTTTGATGAAGCGTTTGCGAAAGCGTCACTGGCTATCGGGGAGCGACTGCCTTCGGAAGGAACCGTGTTCATGTCGGTTCGTGATGTAGACAAGGCCGGCGCCATTCAGCTTGCCCGGGAGCTGGTTGATACCGGCTTCACACTTGTTGCCACAACCGGAACCGCGAAAGCACTTCGCGAAGCGGGCATCGAAGTGGCGCGGGTCAATAAAGTCGGTGAAGGGCGACCCCACATTGTGGATGCCATCAAGAACGGCCAGGTTCAGCTTATTATCAATACCACTGAGGGGCGAAAGGCGGTAGCTGATTCGGCTCAGATTCGCCAGTCGGCGCTGCAGACCAAAGTGGCCTATACAACAACACTGGCGGGCGGCGAAGCCTTCTGCCGGGCCATCAAGTTCGGCCCGGAGCGCACAGTACGCCGCCTGCAAGACCTTCACGCAGGGAAGTAAGATTATGAGTGAAAGAGTACCTATGACAAAAGGTGGGGAGGCCCGCCTTCGTGAGGAGCTCCGGAAGCTGAAATCCGAAGATCGTCCGCGCGTGATCGCAGCGATTGCGGAGGCGCGTGAACACGGCGATCTCAAGGAGAACGCCGAGTACCATGCTGCCCGGGAGCAGCAGAGTTTCATAGAGGGGCGGATTCAGGAAATCGAGGGCAAGTTGTCGGCAGCCCAGGTTATTGATGTCACCACCATGGAAAATACAGGCCGGGTCATTTTCGGCACCACGGTTCATCTGATGAATATTGATACGGATGAACAGGTGGTCTACCAGATCGTTGGCGAGGATGAAGCGGATATCAAGGCAGGCAAGCTTTCGATCTCTTCCCCGATCGCGCGGGCACTGGTTGGCAAGAACGAAGATGATGTTGTGGCTATTCGCGTGCCCTCCGGTACCGTGGAGTACGAAATCGAAAAGGTGGAATACATCTGATTCCCATGGCGGGCGAAGTGCCAGCGTCCAGAAATGAAAAACCGGCTGTTTCATGCAGCCGGTTTTGCGTTTGCAAGGCTCGGTACGTGTCAGTTTTTGTGACGCAGCAGATTGGATAGCCTGGGGTTAGGTTTGCCGGCTCTGCGCAAAATCACTGCAATTTTTCCGATGGTCTGCACAACTTCCGCGCCGCTGGCTTCACACAGGGCGTTGATAGCTTCCTGTCTGGCTTCCCGGTCCGGGCTCGCGATTTTGATCTTGATGAGTTCGTGGTCGTTCAGGGCGCGCTCCAGCTCTTCCTGGAGGTTTTCGGTCAGGCCCTTGTCGCCCACAATAATCACGGGTTTAAGGTTGTGGGCAATAGCCCGGTATTCCCGGCGCTGTTCCGGTGAAAGGCTCATGATGTACTCTCTTTATCGGTGCAATTAACAAAAGGTCAGCGGCATATTCGCTGGTAACGTCGTATAATCGGCGGATTGTAGCAGACAACCTTGCAGACAGATCACCTCGCAGACGTTGTAATTTCCGGGATGGAACCCACATAAAGGTTACATGGGGATTTATCCGGCGCTCGGGAACGTCTACTGGTTGATCCGCAGGTGCGTTTTATGGCCGTTACGGATGGGCCGTTTCTGGTGGATGGACGTACAATTAGTGTAAGGTGTCAGTAAAGAGTAGTTTCTTCGATGGCCTGCTCTTCAATTCACAGGTGATGATCCTTGAACGATATGGCAAAAAATCTGGTTCTCTGGCTGATAATAGCCGCAGTACTGTTGATGGTGTTTCAGAATTTTTCTCCCACCACCACCGGTCAGCAAGTCAATTACTCCCAATTCGTTGAGATGGTTCAGCAGGGCCAGGTCAGCAGAGTCACTATTGATGGCCTGGAAATCCAGGGCATCCGGGGCGATGGATCCCAGTTCCAGACGATTCGACCACAGGTGGCGGATAACAAACTGATGGACGATCTGCTGGCCAACAAGGTGGAGGTGATCGGCAAGGAGCCGGAACGCCAGAGCCTGTGGACACAGTTGCTGGTGGCTGCATTCCCGATTCTGATCATTATCGCTCTGTTTGTGTTCTTCATGCGGCAAATGCAAGGCGGTGGTGGCGGCAAAGGCCCCATGTCGTTTGGCAAGAGCAAAGCGCGCCTGATGAGCGAAGATCAGATCAAGACCACATTTGCCGATGTGGCCGGCGTGGATGAAGCCAAGGAAGATGTAAAGGAACTGGTGGACTTCCTTCGCGACCCAAGCAAGTTTCAGCGCCTTGGCGGCAGCATCCCCAAAGGTGTGCTCATGGTGGGGCAGCCGGGTACCGGTAAAACCCTGCTGGCCAAGGCCATCGCCGGTGAAGCCAAGGTTCCGTTCTTCTCCATTTCCGGTTCGGACTTCGTGGAGATGTTCGTGGGTGTTGGGGCGTCCCGTGTACGGGACATGTTCGAGCAGGCCAAGAAGCAGAGCCCCTGTATCATCTTCATTGATGAGATTGACGCGGTTGGTCGCCACCGTGGTGCCGGCATGGGGGGTGGTCACGACGAGCGTGAGCAGACCCTGAACCAGCTGCTGGTTGAAATGGACGGCTTCGAGGGTAACGAGGGCGTTATCGTTATCGCTGCAACCAACCGCCCTGACGTTCTGGACCCGGCCCTGTTGCGCCCTGGGCGTTTTGACCGCCAGGTTGTGGTTGGCTTGCCTGATATCATTGGCCGCGAACAGATTCTCAAAGTACACATGAAGAAAGTGCCTCTGGACGAGAACGTGGTGCCGTCGCTGATTGCCCGTGGTACGCCCGGATTCTCCGGTGCGGATCTTGCCAACCTGGTTAACGAAGCAGCGCTGTTTGCCGCGCGCCGAAACCAGCGCCTGGTATCCATGGAAGAGTTTGAGCTGGCGAAAGACAAGATCATGATGGGCGCAGAGCGCAAGTCCATGGTCATGAGCGAGAAGGAAAAACTGAATACGGCTTACCATGAGTCCGGTCACGCAATAGTTGGCCGGCTCATGCCAGAGCATGATCCGGTATACAAGGTAAGTATCATTCCCCGTGGCCGTGCCCTGGGTGTGACAATGTTCTTGCCGGAGGAAGACAAATACAGCCACAGCAAGCGTTTCCTGATCAGCTCGATATGCAGCCTGTTCGGTGGTCGTATTGCCGAGGAGCTTACTCTGGGATTTGACGGTGTTACCACTGGCGCTTCCAACGATATTGAGCGCGCCACCAGATTGGCACGCAACATGGTTACCCGTTGGGGGCTCTCGGAAAAGCTCGGGCCTCTCCAGTACGATACAGACAGCGAAGAGCCATTCCTTGGTCGTTCTGCCGGTCAGACCCAGACCGTCTACTCACCGGAAACGGCGCAGCGGATTGATGAAGAAGTTCGCAATATCATCGACAGCTGCTACGAAAAGGCGAAGCAGATTCTGGTCGATAACCGGGACAAGCTGGACCTTATGGCTGAAGCCCTGATGAAGTATGAAACCATCGATCGTCACCAGATTGATGACATCATGGAGGGCCGCGCACCACGCCCGCCAAAAGGCTGGAGTGATAGTGGGCCGGCCAGTGGAGTCAAGGCCGACGATTCGGAGCCGGTTGCTGGCTCCAAACCCTCGGATGATGGCCGTCGTCCCGATGTTGGCCGGCCCGCCGGAGAGCACTGAGACTCTCGGGTTCAAACAGGATCAGCTGATTCACGCCGCCCTGGACCAGGGCGGCGTTTGTATTTCCGAGGCTGCTTTTCTGATTGTGCATTATCCGCCTGCCAAAAAGGTTGTTATGAAAATGAACTTTGCCGGGCGCGAGCTTGATATGTCTCGCTGCCATGTGATGGGTATTCTCAATGTGACACCGGATTCCTTTTCCGATGGAGGTCAGTTCGTCCGGATGGAGGCTGCCTTATCAAAGGCTCACCAGATGGTTGCCGATGGTGCCGCCTTTATAGATGTAGGTGGTGAATCCACTCGCCCGGGGGCCGCCAGCGTTTCGGTTCAGGAAGAACTGGACAGGGTGTGCCCGGTTGTTGAGGCAATCTCCCGAGATCTGGATGTGATCGTATCTGTGGACACCAGTACACCGGAAGTCATGTCGCAGGCCGCAGCACTTGGCGCCGGGTTGATCAATGATGTGCGTGCGCTTCAGAAAGAAGGGGCTCTTGCGGTGGCAGCCAGCACCGGTGTGCCTGTTTGTCTCATGCACATTCAGGGCGAGCCAAAAACCATGCAGGAGCGCCCTGAATACAGGAATGTAATACGCGAGGTCAGTGAATTTCTGACCCGGCGGGTTCGCGCAGCAGAGGCGGCGGGGATTGCGGCGCAGGATATTATTCTGGACCCGGGGTTCGGGTTCGGGAAAAATCTTCAGCACAACCTGCGGTTACTCGCGTCCCTGGAGCAGTTGCAGGCCCTGGGCCATCCATTGATGGTGGGCATGTCCCGAAAGTCCATGCTGGGCCAGATTACAGGCCGGGAGCTTGACCAGAGGTTGCCTGCAAGCCTCGCGGTCGCGACAATAGCGGCCATGAAGGGCGCAAGTATTGTTCGTGCCCATGATGTCAGGGAAACCATGGATGCCGTCGGGGTAGTGGCGGCCGTAAAGGAGTCTGGTTGATGGCCGGAAGAAAGTACTTTGGTACCGATGGTATTCGCGGCAAGGTGGGTGAGCCTCCGATTACACCCGAATTCATGCTGCATCTGGGTTGGGCTGCAGGGCAGGCATTCAAAAAAGCAGGCCAGCGTAACAGCGTGCTGATTGGCAAGGACACCCGTTTGTCCGGGTATATGTTCGAGTCAGCGCTGGAAGCCGGATTGTCCGCCGCCGGGGTGGATGTGAAGCTTCTGGGGCCCATGCCGACCCCGGCCATTGCCTACCTCACCCGCACCTTTCGCGCATCTGCGGGTATTGTTATCAGTGCGTCTCACAACCCGCACCACGATAATGGCATCAAGTTTTTTTCTGCCGACGGCACCAAGCTTGACGATGCACTGGAAGCCGAAATTGAACGTTGGCTGGACACGCCGATTAAAGTGTGTGATCCGGGTGAGCTCGGGAAGGCTTCCCGCGTGGAAGATGCCCCTGGCCGCTACGTAGAATTCTGCAAAAGTACTGTGCCGAACGAGTTTACGCTGGATGGCATGAACATTATCCTGGATTGTGCCCACGGTGCTACCTACCACGTTGCGCCAAAAGTATTCCGGGAGCTTGGGGCGAGGGTCTCTGTGATCGGGGGCGAGCCGGATGGGCTCAACATTAACCTGAACGTAGGCTCTACTCACCTTGACGCGCTGAAGCACGCGGTTGTCGAGAAAAGGGCCGATCTGGGTATCGCCTTTGACGGAGATGGAGACCGTGTGCTCATGGTTGATCGGGACGGCTCCGAGGTAGACGGTGATGAGCTGTTATACGTGATTGCGTCCCAGCGTTTTGCGGAAGACCGCCTCAAGGGGGGTGTGGTCGGAACCCTGATGACGAACCTGGGTGTTGAGCTGGCCCTCAGGGAGATGGGGATTTCCTTTGAGCGGGCTCAGGTCGGTGATCGCTACGTAATGGAGCGATTGCTGGCCAATAACTGGGTGTTGGGCGGGGAAGGCTCCGGCCATATGGTAATACGGGATTGCACAAGCACCGGGGACGGCATTGTCTCGGCGCTTCAGACTCTGCTTTCCATCGCCAAATCCGGTAAAACGCTCGCCGAGTTGCGTCGGGGCATGCGCAAGCTGCCTCAGACCATGATTAACGTGCGGGTAGACACGCGGTTTAATCCCTTTGACCGGGAAGATATAGTTTCTGCGGTTCAGAAAGCTGAAGCAGAACTCGGGGACTCTGGCCGGATTCTGTTGCGGGCCTCGGGAACAGAGTCATTGATCCGCGTCATGGCCGAGGGCCGGGACGCCGATGATATTCGCCGTGTCGCTGAAAAGCTGGCGCAGGTCGTGGAAAACTCAACGCCCTGATTTTGTTGGTTTGAAGCGGTTGTCTGTTTTGAGGGACTGCTGTATAGTGCGCCCTCCCTTGGATTCGGGGTCTGTTATGCGTCGCAGGATTGTGGCCGGGAACTGGAAAATGAACGGGTCGAAAGACCTTTCCGAAAAGCTGGTCGGCTATGTCCGGTCCGAGGCCGGTTCTCTTGATAAGCATGTGGAGGTTGTTATTATTCCTCCCGCAATTTACATCCAGGATGTTTTGAAACAGGCCGGGGACCGCATTTCCGTTGGCGTCCAGAACGTAGGGCAGTGGCAATCGGGTGCCTACACCGGAGAAATCTCCTCCGGTATGGCCAGAGACGCAGGTTGCAGTTATGTGCTTGTTGGCCACTCGGAGCGGCGGCAGCTTTTTGGTGAGACAGATGATCTCGTTGCCCTGAAGGTGTCGAGCATTGTCGGGAATGGCCTGACTGCCATTGTTTGTGTTGGCGAAACGCTGGAAGAGCGCGAAGCGGGCAGGGCCGAGACCGTCGTGGCGGAACAGGTGCGGGCGGGGTTGGCTCCCTTGGCACAAGAGTCAGGCTCTCAGGGGCAGTGGCAGAACATTGTGGTTGCTTACGAGCCTGTCTGGGCCATAGGCACCGGTAAGACGGCCACCGCAGATGATGCCCAGGCCATGCACGCATCAATACGGGGTGTGCTGAAGAGTATGGGCGCACCGTCGGAAGAGATTTCACTGCTTTACGGCGGCAGCGTAAAAGCGGATAATGCAGCGGCTCTTTTTTCTGAGCCGGATATAGACGGTGGTCTTATCGGTGGGGCATCGCTGATTGCCGAGGATTTTGTTAGTATTTGCCGCTCGGTGCCGGCAGGTACCTAAAGTTAAAGGTTCGCGAGAGTCGTTATGGATTGGATGGAAACACTGGTAGTCGTTGTGCACGTGGTGATCGCGGTGGCGCTGGTGGGTCTGGTGCTGATCCAGCAGGGTAAGGGTGCGGATGCAGGTGCGGCCTTCGGTGGCGGTGCTTCGCAAACGGTATTCGGCAGCCAGGGCAGCGGCAGTTTTCTGACCCGTGTGACCACCTTGCTTGCAGTGGTGTTTTTTGTAACAAGTTTTTCACTGGCAGTGTTTGCCAAGCAGCGTGCTGAAGTAGCGGGCGACGCGGGAATCCCGGTTGTCAAAGAGTCCCGTCAGGCACCTGCAGAGAATGGCGAGGCTGACAAAAGTAATTCGCAGAGCGGGGAGCCTGATCTTCCCGAACTCGAGTAAGAAAGTTGCCCGGGTGGTGAAATTGGTAGACACGCTATCTTGAGGGGGTAGTAGCGAGAGCTGTGCCGGTTCGAGTCCGGCCCCGGGCACCAATTTCTATAACGGCTTGGAGTTTCCAGGCCGTTTTTGGTCAGTCCTTGACCAGTCCGTTTGGCGTCTTTATACTCCGGCGGATATTGGGACTCGATACGTTTTTTGTCGGGTTCCTGGCAGGCCAGGGTGTCTGTCGGTAGAAGGCTATAGGTTTTGCTTTCTGCAAGTTCTTGCAACAAAAAGCCCCCAGTTGTCGGGGCTTTTTGATTAAGGGCCCTGGCGCAACGGGCCCTGGTGCGTAAAAAGGGCTGATTAACAGCCCTTTTTTTGTTTTTGGGCCAGGTAAATTTCATAACGGAGACCGCCTAACTTGTCAGGCAAGCTTAAACAACTTGAAGAGATTCTGCGGCCCGTGGTGGAAGGCCTGGGTTACGAGTTCTGGGGTATTGAGTATCGCTCCCGGGGCCACCAGTCGCTTCTGCGGGTTTTTATCGACGATGTCGAAAACGGCATTGGCATCGACGACTGCGAGAAAGTCAGCCGTCAGATCAGTGGCGTGATGGATGTGGAAGATCCCATCCAGACAGAATATACGCTGGAAGTTTCGTCTCCGGGAATGGACCGCCCGTTGTTCCGGCCCGAACAATATCAGGCATTTGTGGGGCACAAGGTGCAAATCCGTTTGCGCATGGCGTTTGAAGGCCGGCGCAGGTTTCAGGGGGTTATCAAGGGCGTGGAAGGTGACGATATTGTGGTGGTTGTTGACGACCACGAGTATCTGCTTCCTTTCGACAGCATCGAAAAAGCCCATATTATTCCGGTATTCGAGTGAGTTATTTGAATAATTCAATGGAAGCACAGTTTATTTTCAGGGCAGGGCAATCCAATGAGTAAAGAGATCTTGCTGGTGGTTGAATCCGTCTCGAACGAAAAAGGTGTCGAGAAGGAAGTGATTTTCGAAGCAATTGAGCTGGCACTCGCCACCGCTGCCAAAAAACGCTACGAAGATGAAGAGGCAGATGTACGCGTCTCAATAGATCGCCGCACCGGAGAGTATGAAACCTTCCGCCGCTGGCTGGTTGTGGACAACGACGCCGTTCCTGCACTGGGAACCGAGCTGACGCTGCAGGAGGCGGAAGAGATCGACCCAGCCCTCAAGCCCGGTGATATCTACGAAGAGAAGGCGGAATCCGTGGCTTTCGGTCGTATCGGAGCCCAGGCGGCAAAGCAGATCATTTTCCAGAAAGTTCGCGAAGCCGAACGCAGCAAGATCGTCGACAGTTATCGCGATCGTGTGGGTGAACTGGTTTCGGGCACCGTCAAGAAAGTGACCCGCGACAACGTGATCGTTGACCTAGGTAACAACGCCGAAGCGCTTCTGCCGAGGGAAAACCTGATTCCCCGTGAAACCTTTCGCATGGGCGACCGTGTTCGCTCCCTGCTGTTGGAAATCCGCACGGATCACCGTGGCCCGCAGCTGATTCTGAGCCGCTCTGCTCCCCAGATGCTGGTTGAGCTGTTCCGCATTGAAGTGCCGGAAATTGCCGAGGAACTGATCGAAATCCGCGGTGCCGCCCGGGATCCCGGCTCCCGCGCGAAGATCGCCGTCAAAACCAACGATCGCCGTATTGATCCGGTCGGTGCCTGTGTTGGCATGCGCGGGTCTCGTGTTCAGGCGGTTTCCAATGAGTTGGGCGGCGAACGCGTAGACATAGTGCTGTGGGACGATAACCCTGCGCAGCTGATTATCAACGCTATGGCGCCGGCAGAAGTGGCCTCCATCGTGATGGATGAAGATCGCCACACCATGGATGTTGCAGTTGCCGAAGACAATCTGGCACAGGCTATTGGTCGTAACGGGCAGAACGTTCGCCTGGCCACCGAGCTTACAGGCTGGACCCTGAACGTAATGACCGAGGAAGAGGCGGGAGAGCGCCAGGAGCAGGAGTACAATACGCTTGTTGAGCGTTTTACCACCCACCTTGATGTTGACGAAGAATTTGCTGGTGTACTGATTGATGAGGGCTTTACCTCCATAGAGGAAGTCGCCTATGTGCCCATGGAAGAGATGCTGGCGATTGAAGGTTTTGATGAAGACACTGTCACCGAGTTGCGACGCCGGGCAAAGGATGTCCTGTTGAATCAGGCTTTGGCCAGCGAAGAAGCCCTTGATGGTGCCGAGCCCGCAGAAGATCTTCTGGGCATGGATGGAATGGATCGTAGCCTGGCGTTCAAACTCGCCGGCATGGGTGTGCGCACCATGGAAGACCTGGCTGAGCAGTCGGTTGACGACTTGCTCGATATCGAAGGTATGGATGAAGAGCGTGCAGGACAACTGATTATGGCCGCACGCGCCCCCTGGTTTGAAGACCAGGCTTAATTCGGGAGGAGACCAGTATGGCTGAAGTAACGGTAAAACAACTGGCCGATGATGTAGGCGCTCCCGTGGATCGTTTGCTGAAGCAGATCGTGGAGGCCGGCCTGAAAGCCCGCTCGGAAAACGATTCTGTGACCAGTGATGAGAAGCAGCAGTTGCTGGCCTATCTGAGAAAGAACCACGGTGAGGCAGGCGCTGAGCCGCGCAAGATAACCCTGAAGCGGAAAACCACCACCACGCTTAAAGCCGGTAAAGCCAAAACGGTGAATGTGGAAGTGCGTAAACGACGCACCTATGTGAAGCGCGCGGAACTTCAGCCAGAGCCTGAAGTAACACCGCCAGTGGCGGAAGAACTGCCGGAAGAGCCAAAGAAAGCAGAGCAACCGCACGCCGAAAAAACTGCGGATGTGACAGCCCCCAGGGCAGAAACAGCGGCTCCTGCTGATGCGGAGAAAGCGGAAACTCCGGTTGCTGAAGAATCGGTATCTGCCGGGAAGGTTGAGCCGGCCAAGGCGCCGGAACCCGAACCTGAGTCTGAGCCTGAGCCGGCTCCTGCTCCGGAAGATATGCCGATGCCACCGCCGGAAACTGACGGCAAGGATCGGAAGCCGAAGAAGAAAAAAGAGAAAGGTCGTGCACGCAGCGACGAATCTGAAGATGGCAAGCCCAAGAAGAAACAGGCGGGCCATCGCGGGCCACGTGGCCGAGCTGCGGACGAGCCTCTGGTGATCTCGGAAGACGATGAGGACACCACGCTGCGCAAACCACTGCGTGCGAAAAAGAAACCCAAAGAGAAGCGTCATGGCTTCGAGAGGCCGACCAAACCAATGGTCAGAGAAGTAGAAGTTCCTGAAGTTATAACCGTTGGTGATCTTGCCCAGCGGATGGCCGTCAAATCCGGTGATGTCATCAAAACCTTGATGGGCATGGGCGTGATGGCAACCATTAATCAGCCGCTGGATCAGGAGACGTCAACCCTGGTCGTTGAAGAGCTGGGCCATAAAGCCAAGCCAATCAGTGACGACGCCTTTGAGGAGGATGTACTCAGCGAATTCAAAGTGGAAGGCAAGGAAAAGACCAAGCGCGCTCCTGTTGTGAGTGTGATGGGTCACGTTGACCACGGCAAAACCTCGCTGCTGGACTACATCCGTCGCACCAAGGTTGCATCCGGCGAATCCGGTGGTATTACCCAGCACATTGGCGCCTACCACGTGGAAACCGATCACGGCATGATTTCCTTCCTGGATACTCCGGGCCACGCCGCATTTACCGCCATGCGTGCCCGTGGTGCCCAGTGCACGGATATCGTTATCCTGGTGGTTGCGTCCGATGACGGCGTTATGCCCCAGACCAAGGAAGCGGTGGAACATGCCCGCTCGGCAGGCGTGCCTATTGTTGTGGCCATCACCAAGATGGACAAGGAACAGGCAGACCCGGACCGCGTCAAGAATGAACTAGCAGCCATTGAAGTCATCCCGGAAGAGTGGGGCGGCGACGTGCAGTTCGTGCCAATCTCGGCTCACACCGGCGAAGGCATCGATGATCTGCTGGAAGCCGTGTTGCTGCAGGCCGAAATACTTGAGTTGCAAGCTTCACCCGATGCACCCGCCAGCGGTGTTGTGGTTGAATCGAGCCTTGAGCGTGGTCGCGGCTCTGTGGCCACGGTACTGGTGCAAAACGGTACCCTTCGTCAGGGCGAGATGGTTGTTGCGGGCTCCTTCTTCGGTAAGGTTCGCGCCATGACTGATGAAGCCGGCAAGCAGGTGAAGGAAGCTGGGCCGTCGATCCCGGTTGAAATCCTGGGCCTCAACGGCACCCCCGATGCAGGGGATGAGTTCTTTGCCGTGGCTGACGAACGCAAAGCCAAGGAACTGGCCGAGTTCCGCCATACCCGTGAGCGTGAACAGCGCCTGCAGCGTGCGCAAGCCGCCAAGCTCGAGAACCTGTTCGAGAACATGGGCAAAGATGAGGTTAAAACCCTCAACGTTGTCCTCAAAACGGACGTTCGCGGCTCGCTGGAAGCGATTACCAAGTCGCTGCAGGATTTGGGTAACGAGGAAGTCCAGGTCAAGATTGTGTCCTCTGGTGTAGGTGGTATCGCCGAGACCGACGTGAGCCTTGCCATGGCGACCAACGCCGTGATTTTCGGCTTCAACGTGCGTGCGGACACAGCAGCCAAGCGCCTGGTGGAGCAAGAAGGCCTGGACCTGCGCTACTACAGCATCATCTATAACCTGCTGGACGATGTGAAGGCAGCGTTAACGGGTATGCTGGCGCCGGAATTCCGTGAGGACATCGTAGGCATCGCCGATGTTCGCGACGTGTTCCGCTCACCGAAGTTCGGCCAGGTTGCCGGCTGCATGGTGACCGAGGGCACGGTATACCGGAACAAGCCTATCCGCGTACTGCGCGACAACGTGGTTATCTTTGAAGGCGAACTGGAATCCCTGCGTCGCTTCAAGGATGACGTGCCTGAGGTCCGTAACGGTATGGAATGTGGTATCGGCGTTAAAGGCTACGACGTGAAGGTCGGTGACCAGATCGAAGTCTTCGACCGTGTCAGAGTCGAGCGTAAACTCGAATCTACGGGGGCCTGATGCCTAGAGAGTTCAGTCGTATTGATCGCATTGGCGATCAGATGCAGCGTGAGCTTGCTCAACTGATTCAGCGTGAGGTCAAGGATCCGCGTGTTGGCATGGTGACGGTTAATGCAGTCAAGGTCAGCCGTGACCTTGGCTACGCCGACATCTATGTCTCACTGCTGTCAACCGAGGAACTCGACGCTGAGTCTCCCGAAGTCCGGGAGTCCATTGCGGTGCTGAACAAGGCATCCGGATTCCTCAGGGGGCAGGTGGGAAGAGCCATGAAGCTGCGGGTGATACCCCAGCTTCGGTTCCACTTTGATGCGCTTCAGGGCTACAGCCGCAGAATGGACAGACTGATCCGTGAGGCGGTCGGCGATAAGCCCGCCGTCAAGCAGAACGACGAAAACCCGGGCGATAGCCGGAAGGGCAATCAGGGCGATCCGGAGTCAGAGGCTTGAGCCGCAGACGCAAGGGCCGTGATGTTAACGGCATTCTGGTTATCGACAAACCCCAGGGTCTGACCTCCAATGGCGTACTGCAGCAGGTCAAGCGCCTTTATGGTGCTGCCAAGGCAGGCCACACCGGGGCGCTTGATCCGTTGGCAACCGGTGTGCTTCCCCTGTGTTTTGGTGAGGCCACCAAGTTCTCGCAGATGATGCTCGACAGCGACAAGGCCTACATAGCCACCGCACGCCTTGGCGAGCGTACTGAAACCGGTGACAGTGAGGGTGTCATAGTTGCCGCAAGGCCGGTTCCTGAAGGGCTTACGCCAGAAGTGCTCGAGCCGGTGCTCGATAAATTCCGCGGTGATATTCAGCAAGTACCCTCCATGTATTCCGCGCTTAAACATAATGGCCGCCCACTCTACGAATACGCTCGCGAGGGGATTGAAATAGAGCGTCCGGCGCGCCCGGTCACCATATACGAGCTCAGGCTTCTGGATGTGCGCGAGAACGAGATGGATATCGCGGTTAAGTGCACCAAGGGTACGTATATTCGCTCACTCGTTGAAGACATTGGCGAGGTTCTGGGTTGCGGTGCACATGTGATTGCCCTCAGGCGCACTCTGGCTGCCGGGTTTACCCTGGCGGATGTGCACACAGTGCCGGATCTCGAGGCGATGCGGGAACGTGGCGAAAGCCTGGACGGCCTGCTGGTAGCGCCGGATGCGGCCCTTTCGATGTTCCCCGGGCACCGTCTGTCGGGCCAGCCATTGGTGTCGATATTGAATGGGCAACCGGTTAGAATACCGGGTCGTGCTTACGAAGGTTTCGTGCGTATTTATGGCAACGAAGGGTTTGTAGGCCTTGCAGAAGCATTGCCGGCAGGCGAGGAAACCGAACTGGTGCCCCGTCGGCTGGTCAGTAACAGTGGTAAACGTTAAGTAAACCGCTGTGTAGCCGGGCTGTAGAGATGCGCGGTTCGGCCGGATTTAACAGCATCGCAAACATGAGGTGAGTTATGGCACTTTCTGCCAACGAAAAAGCACAGATCGTTAAAGATTATCAGCAAGCTGATGGTGATACCGGTTCTCCCGAAGTGCAGGTTGCACTGCTGAGCGCCAACATCAACAAGCTGCAGGATCACTTCAAGGCCAACAAGCAGGATCACCATTCCCGCCGTGGTCTGATCCGGATGGTAAACCAGCGTCGTAAACTGCTGGACTACCTCCGTCGGAAGAACGCTGACCGTTACCTGGAGCTGATCAAGCGCCTCGGGTTGCGTCGCTGATCTGGTCTTGCGACCTGGTGGCTGCGCCCGGCGTATAGCGGTCGTGGCCAGCAACCGGCGGGCTCCTGAAGCGTTCCGCCGGTTGTGTTTTTTTTATCACTGCATTGACTATTTCAGTGAACCTGGGATTGCCTGTCGCATTGGAAAGCCGAAATTGATAGCAGGTTGTTGAAAACCCGGGCGGTACGCAGTTCAAGCGTGTCCTATGCCTGGCCGGGGTTTTGCAACAGCCTGTTAGCTTTCAGACGGGACGACTTTCAGGATCACACATCAATCATTCTGAACAGATAACGCAGGAGTTCGTTGTGGATCTGCAACCGCGTAAAAAATCATTTGAAATGGGTGGCGAAACCGTCACTCTGGAAACGGGCCGTATTGCCCGTCAGGCCACCGGTTCCGTGCTGGTCACCATTGGTGATATTTCGGTTCTGGGCACCGTTGTGGGTGCCAAAGAGGCCAAGCCGGGCCAGCCTTTTTTCCCGCTGACCGTTAACTACTTTGAAAAGACCTATGCCGTGGGCAAAATCCCCGGTGGTTTCTTCAAGCGTGAAGGCCGTCCTTCCGAGAAAGAAACCCTGACATCCCGTCTGATCGACCGCCCGATCCGCCCGCTTTTCCCGAACGGCTACATGAACGAAACCCAGGTTATCTGTACGGTCATGTCGTCCAGCAAGAAGCAGGATCCGGATATCGCGGCCATGCTGGCGGCTTCCGCTGCTCTGGCAATCTCCGGAATTCCTTTTGACGGCCCCATCGGGGCATGTCGTGTTGGTTACACCAACGAAAGGGGCTACTTCGTAAACCCTAGCTTTGAAGAACTGGAAAGCTCCCTGCTGGATATGGTGGTCGCGGGTACCGACGAAGCAGTGCTGATGGTTGAATCTGAAGCCAAGGGCCTGACGGAAGACCAGATGCTCGGCGGTGTTCTTTTCGCCCATCAGGAAATGCAAGTGGCGGTAAATGCCATCAAAGAGTTTGCAGCCGAGAATGGCAAGCCGCGCTGGGATTGGCAGCCAGATCCGGAAAACACCGAATTGCTGGAGGCGATCAGATCCGAGTTTGCCGGTGCGATCGAAGAGGCTTACGGTATTCGCGACAAGATGGCCCGCTACGAGCGTCTGGGTGAAATCAAGGCAGCCGCTGTCGAAAAGCTGGCAGGCGAAGAGGAAGGTCAGCCTTCTGCCGATGATGTGAAAAAGTACTTTGGCAAGATCGAGAAGTCGGTTGTTCGCCAGCAGGTTATCGAAGGCAAGCCGCGTATTGACGGTCGTGACAACAAAACCGTACGCCCGATTGAAATTGAAGTGGGTATTCTGCCGAGTGTTCATGGTTCTGCCCTGTTCACCCGTGGCGAAACCCAGGCGATTGTTACCACTACGCTGGGTACCTCCCGCGACGTGCAGACCATCGATGCGCTGGAAGGCGAGCGCAAGGATCCGTTCCTGTTCCACTACAACTTCCCTCCGTATTCGGTAGGTGAAGCCGGCCGTGTGGGCACCCCTGGCCGTCGTGAAGTGGGCCATGGTCGCCTGGCCAAGCGTGGTGTTATGGCGGTTATGCCGACCATGGACGAGTTCCCGTACGCCATCCGTGCGGTTTCCGAGATCACGGAATCCAATGGCTCCAGCTCCATGGCCTCTGTGTGCGGCTCCAGCCTCGCACTGATGGACGCCGGCGTACCTCTGAAGGCGCCGGTCGCCGGTATTGCAATGGGCCTGGTCAAGGAAGGCGACAAGTTTGCGGTTCTTACCGACATTCTTGGCGATGAAGATCACCTGGGCGATATGGACTTCAAGGTTGCCGGTACCAAAGATGGTGTTACCGCCTTGCAGATGGACATCAAGATCCAGGGTATTACTGACGAGATCATGGAGATTGCTCTGCAACAAGCATACTCTGCGCGCCAGCACATTCTTGGTGAGATGAACAAGGTGATCTCCGAACCCCGTTCCGAACTTTCGGCACGCGCTCCGAGCATTACTGCGATCAAGATCAACCCTGAGAAGATCCGCGACGTTATCGGTAAGGGCGGTTCCATGATTCGCTCTATCTGTGATGAAACCGGCGCTTCGATTGATCTGGATGACGACGGCAATGTGAAGATCTACGCAGATAACCAGGAAGCGGCCCAGGCGGCGGTTAACCGGGTCAAGGAAATCACGGCGGAGATTGAAGTGGGTGCTATCTACAAGGGTCGTGTTGAGCGCATTGTAGACTTCGGTGCCTTTGTTAACATCCTGCCCGGCAAGGATGGTCTGGTGCACATTTCCCAGATCTCTGATCGCCGTATTGAGAACGTGACGGACGAGCTGAGCGAAGGTCAGGAAGTTCTGGTCAAGGTTCTGGATGTAGACAACCGTGGCCGTGTGAAGCTGTCCATGAAGGAAGTCAAGGAAGGCGAGCAGCCGACTGACTTTACTGACTGATAGTTAGCAGCTACAAAAACCCCGCCTTTCCTCTGGATTGGCGGGGTTTTTGTTTTCTGGCCTTTGGATTTAGAGGTGGCGTTCGTGGGGTGGGCCTTTTCAAAACACGCTGTGAATACTTCCCTGTACGCTTGGCTCCGCCATCCATGGCTCCGCACAGTTTTGAAAAGGCCCACCCGACGAACCCTCGTACATCTCGGTGGCTTGCAGGAAAAGAAGGCCAGGAACATTGCGAAAGGCGTCTGGCTGGCCTTCAATTTCCCTCTAAAAATTCCAGTACCGCACTCTTGTAAGCTGGGATGATGAACGTCGCGGCATGGGGTGTGTCCGTCTGCAGGAATCGCTTTGGCTCATCGGCGGCTTCGTAGAGGTCTCGGCCGTGGTGGAAGGGGATGATGCCGTCGCGGACGCTGTGGATGATCATGACCGGCACAGGGCTGATGCTGGCGATATGGTCCACACCTTCGTATTCGTTCGGGATGCTCCAGCTCAGGGGTATCTGCAATGGCCAGGTGAGCCAGAAGTTGGCGAGTTTTTCTCTGGCTATGCCCCGGAAGCCGGAGAAGGTGCCGTCGAGTATGACGCCCTTGAGTTTCGGGGTTTCATTTCGCTGCACCCATTTGCTGGCGAGGTTCAGGCCCAGAGCGCCGCCCAGGCTTTGGCCCAGGAGGAAGATGGGCGTGTTCTCAACGTCGGGCCGGGTTGCCAGCCAGCGCAGGCCGGTTTCTGCGTCGTGGAGGGTGCCTTCTATGTCCGGGGCGCCGGTGGACTTGCCATAGCCGCGGTAGTCGATGGTGAAAATGTTGTAGCCCTCGGCAGGCAGCCAGGCGACGTTGAGCAGGTGGCTGCTGATGTTCTGGGCGTTGCCGTGGAGGAAGTACAGGGTGCCTTGGGCTTCGCCTTTTGCCGGTAGCCACCAGCCGTGGAGCGTTTCACCATCGGCGGTGTCGAGGTAGATGTTTTCGTACGCCAGGTTGAGGCGGTCCGGTGTAATGTAGGTGGTTTTGTCCGGATAGAAGAACAGGCCGCTACAGCCGCTTTGCAATGCCGCAGCAACTGCAAAAAGCCCGATCAGGAAGGGTGTTTTCAGCCTGTGTGCGTTCAGAAATAGATGTGAAGTCCGGCTTGCCATGTGCTCTGGTACCTGTCGTAGTGCTCTTCACGGGTGAATTCGGCAAACAGGCTGAATTCCCGGCCAAAATGCCAGTTGCCTTTGGCGTATAGCTGGTCCTGCCGATGCTGGCTGCTGACGATCCAGGCTTTGGTTTTGGTACCAGCCACCAGGCTGAAGCTGTCGTTCTGGTGCAGCAGGCCAATGTCGGCACCGGGGGCTGCATCGTAGCCCCGGCGCAGGTCGTCGTCGATTTCCAGATCCGCGGTGGCTATGGCGAAGGCCTGGGTGTGTTGGCCCAGGCGCCAGCTTCCCCCTGCGCCACCTTCAAGATAGGGTGTCAGAACCCGTTTGTTGCCGGTGTCGGTGCGGCGGCCACCAAAGCCTACCTGCCAGGACAAAGGCGAAAAGAACGCGTCCCTGGGACTCAGGGAGCGGATTTCCACACCGGTGATCTGCTCCAGCTGCAGTTCATCGTTATCAGTGTAATAGCGCGCATCCAGGCGTAAAAATTGGAGTTGCGCTCCGTTTCGGTAACCGGCGGGTGGGTCGAGAATATCGTGGTAGGCCGGACGGAAGGTCAGTTGGGTAAATTCGCGGTGGGCGAGCTGCCCCGCACTCAGGCTCACACGAAATGTGTCGTGGCCCTGGTCGTCGCGAACCTGCGGTTGTGGTGGTTTTTCAATTGGCGCAACGCCATCAATTTTACTGCGCTCCCGTAAAAGGCTGTGAGACAGCGGGGCGGCTATGTTCCGGGGCCAGCCATCGGCTTCACTCTTGTATCGTACGTAGTCGTAAGTGGCATCAAGCAAATGCGCCCGTTCCCTCTGGGGCAGGGCACGTATTTCTTTGCTGTCGGGCTCCACATAACCGTTGGCCATGGCGGCTGCAAGTGTCTGCTGGCGTTCGGACAGCGCTGACAGGCTGTAGGCCATGGCGGTGGCTGCCGAAGCCCGGTAATGCACAGCTTCTACCAGATTCCTGTCAACTACCCAACGCACAGTGTCAGAGGGTATGGCATGGGTGCTGACTTCATCCAGAAGATTTGTGCCGGGGCGGGCTACGTCGATTAGTGCCAGCAGGCGGTAGGCGCAGTTCTCATCAAAAAAGAAATAATCAAAATTCCGGTCCCGGATTTCCCAGGCGTGAGCCAGCATGACATCCACTTCCTGCTGGTTCAGGTTGAGTTTATATTCCCACAGGTCCCGATGTTCGATATCGGAGTAGAGGCGAATTTTTTCATAATAGGGCTGAACGGTTGTGATACCCGGGTATCCGCCAAAAATTCCCCTGTATGCAAACATCAGTTCGCTGTCGTGGGCCGCGGCATCGGCAGCGTATGAGATCGTGTTGGCCAGTAGCAGGTTGGTTTGCTCGTCTTCTTGCGGCGGGTCCAGTCTCAGGAATGTATGCCCAAACATGGATGACGGGCTGTTGAGATAGGAGGCAGCAAAAACCAGGGTAACGCTTTCTGTGTTAAGGGTTTCAGACCATTGCTGGTAAGCCGGGCAATTGGCAGGCTCCCGGGCCATGCCCAACCGGGCGCGCAGCCAGGCATCCCTCGCCGGAAAGCGGCACCGGGCATGATCATCGCCACCACCAGGCTGTTGTATGGCTTGGATTGTCGCCTCCAATTCTGCTTTCGGAGAGGTCTTGCCCGCGTCGCTCAGGAAAAAATCAGGGTCGTCAGCCTGGCTGGTATACCCGCCAATTCGTCCCGGCTGGTAGTGCACAAGTGTCAGCCAGGCCGGGTCCAGATGCAGTGGCCTGTCTTCTGCTTGCGTTTGAGCCTGCAGCGGTAAGCTGATTATGAGCCAGAGCACAGCTGGCCCAATGCGACGCATATTGCCCATGGGTAAATACGGGTTCCGTTTGGATCAGAAAGGGTCGGGCGGGGGAAGCGCGCCATCCTTGGCGCTTTTGCATCCCTGCAGTTCAGCTATCAGGCCGCGACGTATTTACTCAGCGACTCGTTCTTTTCCAGTAGCGCAACGATGGCATCTACTGCTTCACCAGACGTAGTGTCAGAGTTCGGGAAAATGACTGCGAAGTTATCCTGCAGAAGTTGACGGAAAGCACCACGGTCTGCTTCTTCCACGCCCAGAAGAACCGCAAGGGTTTCCAGGTTTTCGCCATTACCACGAGACATATCGCGAGCAACCTTATCGATGTTGCTGTCCATGTACATGGCCATTGACTGAACAGACTCATTGGTCTGGCAGCCAAGGGTACCGGTGGTCATGCCAAATGTCTGGTTACCGAACGTAGCGTTGGTTGTCGCAGCCAGTACGTGGGGAGCAATGCCGGACTGTCCCTTCCAGATCATGGCGCCAACGCCGCAGCCTGGCTGGGCAAATGCCATGGAAGAAGCACCCAGAAGAATTGCACCTGCGATCAGTTTTTTCATTGTCCACTCCTTTGTCTATTTATACAGTCGTCGCAAATTCCACAGAGCCCGCTCTGCTGCCGGCTGTGTGGACACGGCCCTGACGGGTTCCTGTGAGAACAGGCGTAAAGACCGTTGCCATGAGTATAGTGCAGATTTGCTAATAGCAAGTCTTTACTTCTGTGACTACCTGATTTTAACAGACTATTTGGCCTCTCCGGCAAAATACGCTGTAGCCCGCGGGCGTAAAAAAACCGGAGCAGGCTCCCGGTTTTGCTGTTGGGTAAACGTACATTCAGCCGCCCAGATAGGCGTTTTGCACATCCGGATTTTCGAGCAGGTTCTTGCCCGTGTCGTGCAGGCGAATCTTTCCGGTTTCCAGCACGTAGCCACGATCGGCTAGATTCAGCGCCTGATGGGCGTTTTGCTCCACCAGGAACACGGTAATTCCCTCGTCCCGCAGCTGCCCTATGATCTCGAAGATCTGCTTGATAACCAGTGGCGCCAGCCCAAGTGAAGGCTCGTCCAGAATCATCATGTTGGGCCGGCTCATCAGGGCACGCCCGATAGCCAGCATCTGCTGCTCACCGCCGGACATGGTGCCTGCCCGTTGGTTTTCCCGCTCTTTCAGACGCGGAAAAAGCTCATACACATGAGCCTGGCTTTTGCGAATTTCCGATTTGGTGTTGAAGAAGCCGCCCATGTGCAGGTTTTCTTCAACGGTCAGTCCGGAAAATATTCTCCGGCCTTCCGGCACTATGGCAAGCCCTGAGCGCATGATCTGTGCTGTAGGCTCATGGGTGATGTCGCGGCCTTGCAGGATGATACGCCCGGAGCTGGCCTGCGGTGTTCCGCAAACGGTCATCAGCAGGGTGGTTTTGCCGGCTCCGTTGGCGCCGATCAGTGACACGATTTCACCGCGATTCACTTCAACAGAAACCCCGTGCAGGGCCTCGATTTTTCCGTAATGGGTGTGGACGTTTTCCAGTACAAGCATGCTCATGTTCAGGCCTCGCCCAGGTAAGCTTTGATCACGTCGTCGTTCCGGCGGATTTCTTCCGGTGTGCCACTGGCCAGGGGTTTGCCCTGGTTGATGACGTTGATCCGGTCTGAAATGTCCATTACCAGGCTCATGTCGTGCTCAATCAGCACCACGGAAACGTTGTAGTCCTCTTTCAGGCTGATAATCAGCTGATTGAGTTCTTTGGTTTCCGCCGGGTTGAGACCGGCCGCCGGCTCGTCGAGCATCAGCAGTTTGGGCTCTGTGACCATGCAGCGGGCTATCTCGAGCCGTCGCTGCTGGCCGTAGGCCAGGTTGCCCGCATCACGGTTGGCGAGTTCCAGGAGGCCGACACGTTCCAGCCAATACGCAGCACGGTCCAGTGCTTTCTGCTCCCGTTGCCGGTAGTTGGGCGTACCCAGCAGGCCGGATATCATGTTGGTGTTGAGATGCCGGTGCTGGGCTACGAGCAGGTTTTCCACAACGGTCATCTGGGTGAACAGGCGAACGTGTTGAAAGGTTCTCACCATACCCATGCGGGAAATCTTGTAGTCCGGCTTGCCCTGAACCTCTCTGCCTTCAAAGAGAATCTTGCCGCCAGTGGGTTTGTAAAAGCCACTCATACAGTTGAATACGGTGGTTTTGCCAGCACCGTTGGGACCGATGATGGAAACGATTTCCCGCTCCTGAACGTCCAGTGACACCTGGTCTACTGCCAGCAGGCCGCCAAAGCGCATGGACAGCTTCTGTACTTCAAGCATTGTCTGTCACTCCTGCCTGTTCAGTTTTATGTGTATTCGGCGCATGGGCAGCAAGCCCTGGGGTCGCCACACCATCATTAGCACCATGGCAGCACCGAAAATCAGCATGCGGTATTCGGAGAACTCCCGCGCCAGTTCCGGCAGGATGGTTACCGCGATAGCAGCGAGTATCACGCCAAGCTGGGAGCCCATGCCCCCCAGAACCACAATGGCCAGGATGATGGCGGATTCCAGGAATACAAAAGATTCCGGGCTGATAAAGCCCTGCTTGGAGGCAAAGACAGTCCCCGCAAAGCCGGCGAAAAAAGCGCCAATAGTAAAGGCGGAGAGTTTCACTGCAGTACGGCTGAGGCCGAGGGAGCGGGCTGCAATTTCATCCTCACGCAGGGCTTCCCAGGCGCGGCCTACGGGCATTCGCATGAAGCGGCGAATAATCAGTGCCGTGATAACGGCAAGCACCAGGGCAATCAGGTACAGGAAGATGATTTTGTGCTCACTGGCGTAGGCAATGCCAAAGGTCTCGTGGAAAGACGTATTGCCTTCCTCCTTGACGCGGCGGCCAAATTCCATGCCGAACAACGTGGGGTCGGGTATGCCGCCGATGCCATTGGGGCCGCCGGTCAGGGTTGTCCAGTTGTTGAGAAGAATGCGGATAATCTCGCCAAAACCGAGGGTAACGATTGCCAGATAATCCCCCCTCAGTCGCAATACCGGAAAGCCCAGAATCATGCCGGTCAGCCCCGCCAGCAGCGCACCGATGGGCAGGGCCATCCAGAACGAGATGCCTGTGTACTGGGAGAGCAGGGCAAAGGTATAGGCGCCAACGGCGTAGAAGGCCACGTACCCCAGGTCCAGAAGACCGGCCAGGCCAACCACAACGTTGAGACCCAGTGCCAGCATGATGTAGATCAGCACCAGAGTGGCCAGATCCACGGAACCCCGCGACACAAGAAATGGCCAGAACAGTGCAAATATCACTATGCCGGTCAGTATCCAGGACTCCAGCTTGACCCGTTTGGATTGCTCCATGGGCTCTCTGCCGGCCAGTGGGTTGAGATTGGGCAGTTTGCCCAACACACCCATAAACGAATCACGGAAGATCTGGAACACAAATACCACAACGGCGGCCAGAACAATGGCCACGTAGGTTGAGGTTTTGGCTCCGGTGAGTGTGATATTGATACCTTTGGCTTCCAGATTGAGGCCAAGGATCGGGAACGAAATAATCAGCGTGACAATCGCGCAGAACAACGCGTGTCGCAGGTTGTTAGCTGCCATCAGATTTTCTCAACCTCCGGTTTGCCCAGTAGCCCCGTGGGTTTGAACAGCAAAATAAGAATCAGCAGGCCGAAGGATACGACGTCCTTATACTCACCACTGAGGTAACCCGACGTCAGACTTTCAGATACGCCGAGAATCAGGCCGCCGAGCATGGCACCGGGAATGCTGCCGATACCGCCGAGCACGGCTGCGGTGAAGGCTTTCAGCCCGGCAATAAAGCCGAACAGAGGGTCTACCGAACCGTAATACATACCCAGCAACAGGCCCGCCACGGCTGCCAGCGCGGCACCTATTACAAAAGTGGCTGAAATAATACGGTTGGTGTCGATGCCCAGCAGGCTGGCCATACCCAGATCCTGCGAGACTGCCCGGCAGGCGCGGCCGGTGCGGGAGCGGGAAATGAACAGCGACAGCGCGATCATGCAGATCAGGGTGGTGATAAAAATGGTGATCTGTATGTACGACAGTGACATCTGGAACGCACCGTCAGCGCTGAAATTGAACCCGCCCTCAATAAGTGCCGGAAAGCCCACATTGCGGGAACCCTGGGCCAGGTGCACATAGTTCTGCAGGAAGATGGACATACCGATGGCGGAGATCAGCGGGATCAGGCGGTGCCGGCCACGCACAGGCCGGTAGGCAACCCGTTCCACCGCCCAGCCCATGGAGCTGGAAACAATCATGGCGCACACGAGCGCAACGATGAGGATGAGCGGAAGCCAGGCCAGGCCGAGAGCGGTCAGGCCGGTTATGGCAATAAGCGCGGTATAGGCGCCAATCATGTAGATCTCACCATGGGCAAAGTTGATCATGCCAATGATGCCGTAAACCATCGTGTATCCGATGGCGATCAGGGCATAGGCGCTCCCGATCGTTAGCCCGTTAATGAGCTGTTGAGAGAAGTAAAGGAGGTCTTGCATTGTTATTTGACTCCGGAGACCTGCTCCCTCCGCTGCTTCACTCCGGGCACAGGGTAATTGCGCCAGGTGTGAGACAGAATCAGCAGGAGCCTAGAAAAACACCTTCTCCCGGATCGCGGTGAGAAGGTGTTCTCATGATTACCGTTAATTAACGATTTGGCTTAGTTTACCGGAGTTTTGCTGCCATCTGAATGCCATTCGTACACAACAAACTCGAATGACTTCATGTCGCCAGCTTTGTCATATTCCACTGTGCCGATCGGCGTTTCAAAGGTGCCGCTGCGCAGAGCTGCGGCAACATCGAACGGGTCCTTGGACTCTGCAGCTTCAATGCCGTCTGCAATCAGCTGCACGGCAGCGTATGAGGTCAGTACGAATGGGCCGGAGGGATCTTCATTTTTGGCTTCGAACGCTTTTACCAGCTCCTGGTTTTCCGCTTTCTCGTCAAAGCTCGGGGGCAGGGTCACCAGAAGCCCTTCGGCTGCTTCACCGGCAATGGTGTTGATATCCTTGTTACCAACGCCTTCAGGGCCCATGAACTTCGCATCCAGATCAGCCTGGCGTGCCTGGCGCAGAATCAGGCCCAGTTCAGGGTGGTAGCCGCCAAAGTACACATAATCCACATCGGCCTGCTTGAGCTTGGTGACCAGGGAGGAGAAGTCCTTGTCGCCCGCGGTAACACCCTCAAACATGGCAATTTCAACGCCTTTGTTTTTCAGTGTGTCGCGCACAGCCGTGGCGATACCCTCACCGTACTGTTGCTTGTCGTGCACAATTGCAACCCGTTCCGGATTCTGGCTCGCAATATAGTTGCCGGCAACCGGGCCCTGCATGCTGTCCAGACCGATGGTCCGGAATACCAGCTCATAACCGCGCTCGGTAATCTCCGGGCTGGTTGATGCAGGCGTGATCATGAGCACGCCTTCGTCCTCATAAATGTCTGAGGCAGGCTGGGTTGAACTGGAACAAAGGTGACCCACAACAAACCGGACGCCATCATTTACCAGGCGGTTTGCCACGGTTACGGCCTGCTTCGGGTCGCACACGTCATCGTATTCCACGGCAACCAGCTTCTCGCCCATTACGCCGCCTTTGGAGTTGATTTGCTCGATGGCCATGCGGGCGCCAGAGAACTGCATGTCGCCGTACTGGGCAACCGGGCCGGTTACCGGGCCGGCAATACCAATCTGGATCTCGGCGGCAGCATGGCCTGCGCCCATAAGTGCAACGGAGGCGCTAACAGCGGTTACAAGTTTCTTTATTGAAGTTGTCATTGTGTCTGTCCTGTTTGGTTCAGGGTTATTCTTGTGTTCTCAGATAGTTAAACAAACACTACACACCCTGTCTTGTCAAGCGGACTCAGGGTTAGTTTGTTTATTTAACAATTATAGCCCGGACAGCAGGGGAAAACCGCGACGCCTGTCCTATTGCATTCAGGAGCGCAAAGACCTCTAATACTTAGTGGTGTAAATAAATTGCGCAAAGCCTTGTTGGAGCAGTAACACATTGAATAACTACGAGCATGTTCTGGTAGCACTCAGGCGTGTTATCCGGGCAACGGATCTTCATTCAAAGCGACTCAGCAAGAATGCGGGGCTTACTGGCCCGCAGCTTCTGATTATGCGAACCATCCGGGATCTGGGTGAGGTAACCATCGGTACCATTGCCGACAACGTGAGCCTCAGCCAGGCGACCGTCACAACCATTCTGGACCGGCTGGAACACCGGCAGCTGGTTTACCGTGTGCGCAACACCCGGGACAAACGAAAAGTCCATGCACATCTGACCGAGAGCGGTGCAGATATCCTTGCCCGGGCTCCGAACCCCTTGCAGGAAGATTTCATCAAAAAATTCCAGAGCCTTCACGAGTGGGAGCAGAACATGATCCTGGCCTCCCTCCAGCGGGTTGCCAACATGATGGATGCCGACGACATTGACGCCTCGCCGGTGCTGGATGTAGGGCCGGTCCTGAAGGATGATGGCTGGAAGGAAAGGGCCTGAGCCTTATCCTTCCAGGGGGTTGGTCCGGTTGCTTCAGTGCACGGATGAACCTGTTTTCGGCTTGTTGCCAAAGCACACCTGAAACACATCGTTGTAATGCCGGGCAAAATTCACCGTCAGCCCCTCCCGCAGATAATCCGGCAGTTCGTCGTAATCGCCACGGTTTGCTTCCGGCAGAATCAGGTTACTGATTTTCTGCCGGCGGGCCGCGATGACTTTTTCGCGAATGCCGCCAACGGGCAGCACCTGGCCTGTGAGCGTCAGCTCCCCGGTCATCGCTGTATTTTGCTGGGGCGCCTCCTTGCGGGCAATGGAAAGCAGCGCTGTCGCCATGGTAACGCCTGCGCTGGGGCCGTCTTTCGGCGTTGCACCTTCGGGTACGTGAAGGTGTACGAATGATTTATCGAAAAAGCCGGGATCCCCTTTGAACCGTTTCAGGTTTGAGGAAATATAACTGTAGGCAATTTCTGCCGACTCTTTCATTACATCGCCAAGCTGGCCGGTCAGTTTGAAGCCGCGCTGACTGCTGTGTACCCGTGTGGCTTCGATGCTCAGAGTGGCGCCGCCCATGGCCGTCCAGGCCAGGCCGGTTACCACGCCCACACCCTTGAGGGCTTTCTCTTTCCGGAAAGCCGGCTGGCCCAGGTATTCCGGCAAATCGGCCACGCCTACCTTCACCGGCTTGTCGGGGGCTTCCAGCAGTTTTACGATGGCCTTACGCATCACTTTGTGCAGCATCTTTTCCAGATTCCGCACGCCTGCTTCCCGGGCATAGCCTTCGATAATCTGGCGAATGGCGGCATCGGTAATGTTGAATTGCTTTTTCAGCAACCCTGCGCGCTTCAGCAGCCTGGGCAACAGATGATTCTTGGCAATGGCCAGTTTCTCTTCGGCGATATAACCAGACAACCGTATAACATCCATCCGGTCCAGCAAAGGCCGGGGAATGGTGTCAAGCTGGTTGGCCGTGCAGATGAACAGCACTTTGGACAAATCCATGCGCACATCCAGGTAGTGGTCCAGAAACTCCTTGTTCTGTTCCGGGTCCAGGGTTTCCAGCAGCGCCGAGGCGGGATCGCCCTGGTAAGAGGCGCCGATCTTGTCGATTTCATCCAGCATGATCACCGGGTTAGCAACCTTCGTGTCTTTCAGCGCCTGCACAAACTTGCCGGGCATGGCTCCAATGTAAGTGCGCCGGTGGCCCTTGATTTCTGCCTCATCACGCATGCCGCCCACACTGAACCGGTAGAATTTGCGCCCGAGTGCGTCTGCTACCGAATGGCCGATTGAGGTTTTGCCCACTCCCGGCGGACCTACGAGCAGGAGGATTGAACCACTGACTTCACCTTTAAAGGTGCCTTCCGCGAGAAACTCGATGATCCTGTCTTTGACATCTTCAAGGCCGTCGTGATCACGGTCAAGAATTGCGCGGGCTTTGGCCAGGTCAAACTTATCCTCCGAGTGCTGGCCCCAGGGAACCTGCGTCAGCCAGTCCAGGTAATTGCGGGTAACGCCATACTCCGGCGAACCGGATTCCAGAACCTGCAGCTTTTGCAGCTCATCTTCAAAGCGCTCCTGCACCGCTTCGGGAGGATCCAGTTCCGCCATCCGCGCTTCAAACCGTTCCGCCTCTGCCGTTTTATCGTCTTTTGATATGCCCAGTTCGCGCTGGATGACTTTGAGCTGTTCTTTCAGGAAGAAGTCCCTCTGGTGCTTCTGCACCTTCTCGTTCACCTCTTCGCTGATTTCAGTTTGCAATCGCGCAACTTCCAGTTCTTTGCGCATCAGCAACAACACTTTTTCCATGCGCCGGAGCAGGGGAACTGTATCCAGCACGCTCTGGAGCTCCGAACCCGGTGCACTGGTCATGGAGGCACCGAAATCTGTCAGCGGAGAGCTGTCTTCCGGGCCGAAACGCGAGAGATACTGTTTTACCTCCTCGCCGTACAGAGGATTGGTGCGTAGCAGTTCCTTGATGGCGCTGATAATCGCAAGAGTGTACGCCTTGGTTTCATCCGCATCTTCCTCGGGTTCCCGGGGGTATTCCACTTCAACCAGATACGGTGGCTTGCGGCGCAGCCATTGCACTATCCGGAAGCGTTGCAGGCCCTGGGCAATAAACTGCACATGGTTGTCCTTGTTCTGGGCATGATGCACGCGCACGGCGCAGCCCACCGTTGCCAGCTCATCACTCTGGGGAATGTGCTGCCCGGGCTCGTGGTCATCAACAAAGCAGATACCGAGCATTTTGTGATCGGTTTCGCCCACACGCTTGAGTGTTTCCTGCCAGGGGTTCTGATTCACCATGACAGGCTGTACCTGGGCGGGGAAAAATGGCCGGTTTGAAACAGGCAGTACATATATGCGCTTGGGCAGTGACTGCTGAGGCAAAGCCAGGTCTTTACTGTGCTCGTTCTTGCCGATGTATTCGGTTACGTCTTCCTCGAATTCTTCCAGAGAGTCTATTTCGTTATCGTGATTCATGCCGTACCTGTGTCGATAAGAGGAGTGTATACAGCCTAAGTTGAGCCGGAAGTCATATTTTCAAGCATGGGAACTACCTATGTCTTGAACCGGCGCTCTTGAATTCCACCCTGACGGGCCCCAATTAACGTTCAACCAATAACGAACATTTCAGGTGCCCGACATGAGCAGTTCTCCCCATATATTTGAAGCCACGATGGAAAACTTCCAGCAGGAGGTGATGGAAGCCTCTGCCTCCACGCCCGTACTTGTGGATGTGTGGGCGGAATGGTGCGCACCCTGCAAGCAGCTTATGCCCGTGCTGGAAAAACTGGCGAACGAATATCAGGGGGCCTTTCGGCTTGCCAAGGTGAATGCCGATGAGCAGGAGCAACTCACAGCCAGCCTGGGTGTGCGCAGCCTGCCAACCGTTATTCTTGTGAAGGATGGCCAGGCGGTTGACGGATTTAACGGCGCCCTGCCCGAGAGCGAAATTCGCAAGGTGCTGGAGAAACACGTGGAGCTTCCTGAGGAGCCCCCATACGAAAAAGCCCACCGGATATGGGAAGAGGGCGATATCGAGGGCGCGATGGAAATCCTCTCGGAACTGAACCGGAAAGACCCGGAAAACCTCAAGGTACTGATTGACCTCGCCCAATTGAAGGCCGAAACCGGCGATCTGGAAACTGCCGAACAGGTTCTGGAAAGCCTGCCACCCGAGGAAAAACTGCAGCATCAGGCCAAACAGCTCGCAGCCCGAATAAAATTCCTGAAGCAGTCTGCCGAACTACCGCCGGAGAAAGACCTGCAAATGGCGCTGGAGCAGGATCCGAAAGACCCCAATGCCCTGCATTTGCTGGCACTCCATAAGGTGCTTCAGGAAGACAACGCCGCCGCCATGGAATTACTGATCCGGCTTATGCAGGTAGACAGCAAATACAAGGACGAGGTGGCAAAAACTACCCTGGTGGAGCTGTTTGAGAAGCTGGGGAATAACAATCCGGATGTGCGGACTTATCGGCGTAAGCTTTATACGTTGATGCATTGATCCGGCCCGCGCGGCCGTGGCCTGGCTCAAAATTCTGGAGAAGGTTGGGCCGGCGCTTGGCCGGCCAGGTCACAATCACGAATAAGATTGACTCAAACCACGAAGTGCTGGAGTGGCTGGAGGTTGGTTTCAGGCTTCGTCGCCAGCATGCTCGTCAGAGTCAGCCTCTTCTTCGGCGCCCTCGTCCTCATCTTCATCCGGAGCTTTCTCGTCAGAATCAGCTTTTTCTCCAACGCGTTCATCACCGTTGGTGTCTTCCACAGCTTCGCCGCCGTGTTCGTCTTGGGCTACAGCAACGCCACCGAATGACAGAGCGGCAAGCAGGAACATCAGGGCAATAAAAGAGTGAAATGTTTTCATACTGTTTCTCCTGTTGGGGGCAGTACGTTTTACTTATACTCGCCTTAATACCTACGAGCAATGTCCTACTATGGATGTTCGGGGTTCTGATTTCTTGATCGAAACGGCTCTGTCAGCCAGGTGCTGAAAGACAGATAATCCTCTCGGCCCTCGGCAAGACCCAGGTGAGTCATTTCCTGTTCGTCTGGTTCGGCGTAAGTGCCAAAAAGACGGTCCCAGACGATAAAGATGGTGGCAAAGTTGGCATCGCCTGTTCGGCGGGACACCGTATGGTGGCTGGTATGGAACCGGGGCGTAACAATAAAGCGCCGCAGTCTGCGCTCCCAGCGCTCGGGCAGATCAATGTTGGAGTGATGGAACTGGCTCGTCAGGCTTACAGCCGCTTCGAACGCCATAAAGCCGACCAGAGATGTCCCCCAAAGCGCGATCCAGCCCAGCTTCACGAAAAAAGAAATGAACAGCTCACCCGGATGAAATCTCAGTGCTGTGGTGATATCGACGTGTGTGTCCACATGGTGAACCTTGTGGAACCGCCAGAGCAGGCCCAGGCGGTGATTAAACCGGTGCCACCAGTAGTCAAGCATGTCCAGTACGATAATGGTTGCGAGGATGCCGCCAAGGCCGCTGTACCCGAGCATCGGGGCCAAACCCCATCCCTGTTCCACCACAAGCTCTGTCCAGTAGAGAAACGGTGCGAGAATCACCAGCTTGAGAAGCACCGTGTTAAAAATGGCCATGGCCATATGGGTTCGCAGGCGTTTCCCCCGCGGTTCCTGCCAGGGGCGGGCCGCAAACAGGGTTTCTGCGCCGTAGAGCAGAGCGAAACCAAGGAGGAAGATAGCAAGTTTTACGTCGTCCATGGTCTCATGCCCGCCTAACGCAGAAGGTTGATTCGGTCATTCACGAAATTGTATCTCGGCTGCTGCACCCATTGGTTGTCTGATCGCGCGGGGAGCTTATGAACATTTTCTTCGTAGACGACCAGCTCGCCATTCAGCTCCTGCAGCCAGAAATCGAGATCGTAGGTTTTATCCGGGTCGTTGATCTCGGCAAAGTTGGTGCAGGCAAAATAGAACTGGCCATCAATCACACGCACCGGGTCGTGAATCATCTGAAACCGCAACTGCAGATTCTGGCTGGTGCGTGGGTCGGTAATTTCGAACACGCCGGGGTTACCCAGCTCCGTGCGCTTGCGGATGTGCTCGCGCATGGCAGCTTTGATCTCGCTGGATGAAAAGCGTTTGTTGCCTGGGGCTTTGTCTGTGGATTTCGATGGGGCAAGGGTCTCCGGCTCATCACTGATCCGGGCATTGGTTTGATTTTTCAGGCTGGTGGTCTCGCCCGTGTCACCGCCACAACGGGCAAGGGCGAGAACCAGAATGACAGGCAACGCAATCCAGGCTTTGCGGGTGAGCCATGTCCATCCGGAGGCTTGCATAGCGCACTTCCTCAGCTGTGTTTGTAGAGGGCTTCGTTATCATTATAGCTTACGCAGCATGTAGCGATTCGGATGGTGCTCGCAAGCGCCTGCTTCCCACCTGCCTCTGGAAGCAAGCGCTGTATGGCCAGGTCACGGCCTGGGCAATCAGCCGTTCCCTTTCTTCATCGCCTCAAACTCATCCTCAAAGAAAAACTTCTCCTCACCAAACGCCGGCTCCAGCTCATGTAGCCAGGTGGCAGTGTCGCTGTATTTGGCAAAGAAGGGGCGTTGAACCCAATCCGGGTTTCGGCCCTGCAGGAAACGCAGCACAAAGACCTTTTCGCCGGCGACTTCAGTAATGCCCTGAACCTCCACCTTGCCGGGGCCAGCGCTCATGCTGGGGCCACGGGCGGTGCGGGCCAGGCCGCTGACCTTTTTCATGGCTTCGCGGTATATGTTAAAGGCTTCGGCCAGGGGTACTTCAAAGTAGTTCTTGGCGCCGGTATCCCGCTCTACAAACATGTAGTAGGGGATGATGCCCAGCTGTACTTCTTTCTTCCAGAGCTTGGCCCAGGCGTCTGCGTTGTCGTTAACGTGTTTGATCAGGGGCCCCTGGGCGCGAATTTCAGCACCGGTTGCACGAATGCGGCGAATGGCCTCTTCGGCGATGTCGGTGGTGATTTCCTGCCAGTGATTGTAATGGGCCATGATGGCTACGTGCTTGCCTGCATCCACCAGCCGGGCAAACAGGTCAGTCAACTCGTCGGCATCCTTGTCCGTCACAAAACGGTAGGGCCAGAAGGTAAGAGCCTTGGTGCCGATGCGGATGGTCTGGATATGGTCGAATTCCGGCTGCAGAAGGGGTTCAAGGTACTGAGCCAGGCTCTTGGTTTTCATCACCATGGGGTCGCCGCCGGTCACCAGCAGGTCCGTCACTTCGGTGTGTTCCTGCAGGTAGCCATGCAGCTTCTCGGCTTCGGTGCTGGACATCTTCAGGTCTTTGTCGCCCACAAATTGCGCCCAGCGGAAACAGAAGGTGCAATAAGAGTGGCAGGTCTGGCCCTGGGCAGGGAAGAACAGCACGGTTTCACGGTACTTGTGCTGCACACCGTCCAGAACCTCACCTTCCAGTTCCGGCATGTTCATTTCCATCTGACCGGCCGGGTGTGGGTTCAGTTCATCACGGATCTCTTTGGCAACGACCTGGATCTCTTTTTTGTCAGCGCCCTCTTTGAGCATCCGGGCCATGCGCTCGAAGTGCTCGTCTTTCAGCATGCCTTTTTGTGGAAAAACCAGCTGATAGATGGGGTCGTTGGGGACTTTGCTCCAGTCAATCAATTCGTTGATGACATACTCATTAACGCGGAATGGAAGCACACTGGCCACGACTTTCATCTCGAACAGTGTTTCTTCCGGGAGGTTTTGTATGGCGTCGATTTTATCGAGCTGGCGGTCGGTATAAACCTTGAAGCGTCGCTCCTCGAACTCGGTGGTGGGAATTCGGTTTGGAAAGGTGACGATGGAGTTCATGATTCGCCCTCTGTATTAAGCGTCAGAAATTGAAGGATGGCCAAATAAACGCCACTCCGATGGTCAAAAAATGGGCAGATGAGTATACAGAAATTGCTGTTTCGTTTCAGGTCTAACTAAAAAGTCAGAGCAAAAAAACGGAATATTTTCCGAGAGTTTTTTTAAGTTATTGAAAGTATAAGAAAAATAAATTAACCATTTCACGCGATTCCTGTCAGGATCGTTTAGCACGGTAATTAAAAGCCAGGCTGTGCGGCCACTACGACGATAGTCTGAGTCAGGTTGTTTGGTGTTCAAAAAAAAGGCATTATTGCGTAACTAATCGAAATTATCTTTGCTCATTTCAGGCAATTGTTACGTTTAAGCAATATTTTCAGGTTTTGCGTAGTAAAAATACTACGGGATTCGCGTTGGTTTGGGTGTATGGGCAAGTGCCAGATTAAAACCAGCCATTCGGCAGGGCCGGACAGCAAAAGCCGGGCAGGAAAAACAGGAAAGCTGTTCTATGCTTGTTAAATGCCAACTGCGGCGCCTGCTGCACTTTTTTTATGTTAAGGGGGAGGTTTGATGTACCAGGATGATGATCCCATTGAAACCAATGAGTGGCTTGATGCGCTTGAGTCACTGATGGAGAACGAGGGTATAGACAGGGTAAAGTACATTCTGGAACGCCTCTCTGAGCGCGCCAGCCGGGATGGCACCGAGCTACCCTATTCTATTACCACGCCGTTCCGGAACACTATCCCGGCAACACAGGAAGCCCGGATGCCGGGTGATCTGTTCATGGAGCGCCGGATTCGCTCGCTGATCCGCTGGAATGCCATGGCGATGGTTGTGCGGGCCAATAAGCGCCCCGGCGATCTGGGCGGGCACATTTCTACCTTTTCATCGGCAGCCACTCTGTACGATATTGGTTTCAACTACTTTTTCCATGGTGGCGATGAAAAGCGGGAGTCCGATCTGGTGTACTTCCAGGGGCACGCCGCACCGGGTAACTACGCCCGCTCCTTCCTGGAGGGGCGCTTCACGGAAGAGCAGCTCGATAAGTACCGGGAGGAAGTGGACGGCGACGGCCTTTCCTCCTACCCACACCCCTGGTTGATGCCGGATTACTGGCAGTTCCCCACGGTATCCATGGGGCTTGGGCCAATTCAGGCCATCTATCAGGCCCATGTAATGAAATATCTCGATAGCCGCGAGCTTATCGAAATGGGGGATCGGAAGGTCTGGTGTTTTCTGGGTGATGGTGAAACCGACGAGCCCGAAACCCTCGGCTGCATCTCCAAGGCCGGGCGTGAAAACCTCGACAACCTGATATTTGTAGTGAACTGCAACCTGCAGCGCCTGGATGGGCCGGTGCGTGGTAACGGCAAGATTATCCAGGAGCTGGAGGGTGCCTTCCGTGGTGCCGGCTGGAACGTCATCAAGGTGGTTTGGGGCAGGGTATGGGATACCCTGTTCGATAAGGATGAAAACGGCGTAATGCAGCGTGCCATGGATGAGATCTGCGATGGCGACTTGCAGAACTTCACCCACAACGGTCCGGCTCACACCCGCAAGCATTTCTTCGGCAAGTACCCCGAGCTGGCCAAGCTGGTTGAAGGCTGGTCTGATGAAGATATCAACAAGCTCAACCGGGGCGGGCATGACCCCTACAAGGTTTATGCCGCCTACAAGAGGGCAGCGACCGAGGCCAATGGCAAGCCTACGGTAATTCTTGCCCATACCATCAAGGGTTATGGCTTTGGTGCAGCGGGTGAGTCCCAGAACACGGCGCACTCGCTGAAGAAACTCGATATAGAAACACTCAAGGGCTTCCGCGACCGCTTTGCCATCCCCCTGAAAGACGAAGAGCTGGAAGACGTGCCCTATTACCGCCCGGCACCTGACAGTCCTGAACTGGTATACATGAACAAGCGCCGGCAGGAGCTGGGTGGCTTCTTTCCCCGGCGCCGTAAAGATTCCCAGCCCCTGAAAATTCCCGATCTGGATATATTCAAGCAGGTTCTGGAGGGTTCAAACGGCCGGGAAATCTCTACAACCATGGCGTTTGTGCGCCTGCTGAGTGCACTGGTTAAAGACAAGCGTGTAGGCAAACGCGTTGTGCCGATTGTGCCGGACGAAGCCCGGACATTCGGTATGGAAGGCATGTTTCGTCAGCTCGGGATCTACACCTCCGAGGGCCAGAAGTATGTGCCCCAGGATCGTGACCAGATCATGTATTACCGGGAGGACAAGAAAGGCCAGATCCTGCAGGAAGGTATCAACGAGGGTGGCGCTATGGCCGCATGGATGGCGGCAGCTACATCCTACAGCAATAACAACTTCCCGCTGATTCCATTCTACGCTTTCTATTCCATGTTTGGTTTCCAGCGTGTGGGCGATCTGGCCTGGGCTTCCGGCGACATACAGGCCCGCGGCTTTCTGATTGGCGGCACCGCCGGACGTACTACGCTTAATGGCGAAGGCTTGCAGCACCAGGACGGCCACAGCCATGTTCTGGCGAACACAATTCCCAATTGCCGCGCTTACGATCCCTCTTATGGTTATGAGATGGCAGTTATCATCCACCATGGCATGAAGGAAATGTACGAGGAGAATAAAAACCTCTTCTACTACATCACCATGGAGAACGAAAACTACGAACAGCCGGCCATGCCCAAGGGAGTTGAAGAGGGCATTATCAAGGGCATGTACAAGTTCGAATCGGTAGAGGTGAAAGGCGGCAAGAAGAAGCTGCGTGTGCAACTGCTTGGCTCCGGCGCCATCATGAACGAGGTCCGCCACGCCGCGCAGATGCTCAAGGACGACTGGGGCGTGGCCTCGGATGTCTGGAGCGTCACCAGCTTCAACGAACTGGCCCGCGATGGTCAGCACGTTGAGCGCTGGAACTTCCTGCACCCCGATGACAAGGGCCGTAAAGCCTATGTTACCCAGTGCCTGGAAAAGCAGACTGGCCCGGTGGTTTCCTCTACGGACTATATCAAGCTGCACTCCGAGCAGTTGCGGGCGTTTATCCCGAAAACCTACCTTACCCTGGGAACTGACGGCTTTGGCCGCAGTGATACCCGGGAGAAGCTGCGGAGTTTCTTTGAAGTGGATCGCTATTACGTAACGGTAGCTGCCTTGTCTGCTCTGGCCAAAGATGGCGAGATCAAGGAAGAGCAGGTTCTTGAAGCCATGCGCAAGTACGGAATCGATCGCAACAAAACGAACCCGGCGCACAGCTAAGGAGACCGTCATGAGTGAACAGGAAATCAAGGTTCCCGATCTTGGCGGGGCAGAAGAAGTTGAAGTTATTGAGCTTCTGGTGAGTGCTGGCGATACGGTTGAAACAGAAGACCCGATCCTGACCGTTGAAACTGATAAAGCGTCTGTGGAATTACCATCCCCCGGCGCCGGCAAGATCACCAAACTCACTGTAAAGGTGGGTGACAAGGTGAAGGAAGGCGACGTAGTTGGCATGATGGAGGCCAGCGGTGAATCAGGTGGCACCGATGATGCCTCCGGCGACGATTCGGACAGCGAGTCGCAAGAGGCGTCCGATAAGAAAGCGGAGGCTGAATCCAGCTCCGGAAGCGAAGCCGGGGCGCAGGACGAAAAGCCGGCAGCGCCGAAGAAATCCGGTGGTTCACGCAAGGAAACCGTGCTGGTACCGCCTCTGGATGGTATGGAAGATGTACCGGTTATCGAAATTAACGTTTCCGAAGGCGATACCATAGACGTTGATGATCCGCTGGTAACCGTTGAATCTGATAAGGCGACCATGGAAATCCCGTCGCCCTATGGTGGCAAAGTCACGAAAATACTGGTTACCGAGGGCGACAAGCTGTCTGAGGGCGACAAGCTGCTGGAGCTGACCGTTGAACAGGACAGCGGCGATGAGGGCGGCGAGCAGGAAGAAGAAGCGCCCGCTGGCTCCGATCAGGAAGCAGAGCCGGAGGCCAAAGCGGCTGCAGAGAGCCAGGAGAAAGAGCCCGCTGTGCAGCCCCAGAGCGCAACCTACGAGCCACCGGCGCCGGGTGCCAAGGTTCATGCCGGCCCGGCTGTGCGCAAGCTGGCACGAGAGCTGGGTGCAGACATGACTCGCATCAAGGGGTCGGGCCCGAAAAGCCGGATTCTGAAAGACGATGTGCAAGCCTACATCAAGAGCCAGTTGCAGCAGGCCCAGCAGGGTGGTTCTGTGGGAACAGGGTCTGGCATTCCTGGTGTGAAACTGCCTGACTTCAGTCAGTTTGGTGATGTTGAGCGGGAAGCCATGTCGCGGATGATGGCGGTTACGGCCACCAACATGCAGCGTAGCTGGCTGAATGTGCCCCATGTTACCCAGTTTGAGGATGCCGATATCACCGACATGGAAGCCTTCCGGAAATCCCAGAAAGCTGCCGGTGAGAAAAAAGGCGTGAAGATGACGCCTTTGCCCTTCATTCTCAAAGCCTGTGCAACAGCGCTGGCGGAGTTGCCCCAGTTCAATGTGTCTCTGGATATGGAGCGTAAAGAGGTGGTGCGCAAGCAGTACATTCATATTGGTATTGCGGTGGATACACCCAACGGGCTGATGGTTCCGGTGATTCGCGATGTGGATCAGAAAGGCCTCTGGGAGCTGGCGGCAGAAAGTGCCGAGCTTGCCCAGAAAGCCCGGGACAAGCAGCTGAAGCCTGCTGAAATGCAGGGTGCCTGCTTTACCATCACCAGCCTGGGCGGCATTGGTGGCACCGCGTTCACGCCGATTGTGAATACGCCGGAAGTGGCGATTCTTGGGGTATCCCGGGCCGCCATGAAGCCAGTGTGGGACGGTAACGAGTTTCAGCCAAGGCTGATGTTGCCGCTGTCGCTGTCTTACGATCACCGTGCGGTGAACGGGGCAGATGCGGCGCGGTTCACTTCGCTGCTCAGCCAGCTGCTTGGGGATATTCGTACCCTGCTGCTGTGATAGCCGCTAGAACTGCTCCCAGCCATTGAGGTTTGGGGCGCGAGAGGCGGGCATGACAATTCAGGACACGCTACGAGCCCATCCATGGGGGCTTGTTTCGGGCCATCCATGGCCCTCTACAGTCCTGAATTGTCATGCCCGCCTCTCTCGTTCTGGCATCTGTGTTTTCGCCTGGTTCTCCTGGTTCATTTCTAAAAACGTGTTATCTCCGGCTGCGGGTATGTGAGTAAGCTCATATACTAAGGTATCCGTAACGCTTCCTGATGGAGTCTTGAATGGGCACAGAGCTGAACCTCGCAGCCATTATCTACGATAACGATGAACAGCCGGTAGACGCATTACTGCACTCCCTCGCGGCTCGCCTGAATCGCAGTGGCCACAGGGTGGCCGGGCTTGCTATGGCATTGAATGAGCAGGGCCTGCGCAGGCAGCCTATGGCACTGCAGGATCTGGAATCAGGCCGGGAATATCCCATTGCACAAAATCTCGGCACCGGCTCCCGCTCCTGCTGTCTTGATCCCCATGGCCTGGCCGAGGCCACCAGTGTGCTGCGGGCCCTGCTGGAACAGCCTCCCGGGCTGGCGGTTGTAAATCGCTTCGGGCAACAGGAAATAGACGGCAAGGGCTGCCGTGCCGAGTTTCTTCAGTTGATTGAGGCAGGTATTCCGGTGCTGACGTTGGTCAAGCGCAAGTTTCTGCAACAGTGGCATGAGTTCTGTGGCGGGGAGGCGATTGATCTGCCGTTTTCCGAGTCGATTGTGCAGCAGTGGTGCGATGAGGTTGTGAGCAGGTAAGGTCAGAAACAAATACGCCCCGGAGATCCGGGGCGTATGAGTGCTTGCTTAACAGTACGTTTTAGAAATTGTACTGGGCTGCAAATGCCAAGCTGCTGGCATCGCCGTCATCGCCGTTCTGAACTTCACGCATGCCGTACTTGTACTCGACACCCATCATGACGTTCTTCACTGGGGTCCACTGGTAGTTTGCCATAACCGCAGAGACTGACTCGGTATCGGCACCTGTAATTGCACCTACTGAATCTGCAACAGCATCATCCAGATCAACCTCAACCATGCCGTAGCCGATATTGATGCTGCGGCCACTGCCAAGATTGAAGCCAGCGCCAATGCTGCCGCCGTATCCGGAGATGGTTTTTACATCACCGTTGCCGTCAACGTATGCACTCTCTGCACCGGAGCGGTACAGGTAGTTGCTTGCACCGTCGGTGTAGCTCAGGGTGCCCTGAAGTGTGATCATGTCTGACAGTGCGATTTTGCCAGCTACGAAAGCTGCGTAACCGAAAGCGCTGTCATCAGCCGTACCCGTGTCATAACCAACTTGCTGAGCCAGAACCGCTGCAGAGTAAGACAGCCCGCCCGCTTTATCTTCAAGTCGAGCAGTCAGGGCAGGCATACTATCTTTGGCTGTGCCACCAGCAAGCGAGTTCTGCGGCTGCTCCGCAGCGATTGACAAGGGACCAGTTGTGTAACGCAGCTGGGCTACCCGGGATTGGTAACCAGCCAAGCCAGGCAAAGAGTCGAAGTCCAGAGTAGACGTGCTGCCTACGAAGCTGGTGTAGTTGGACCAGGTCTGACCAGCCAGAACACCATTATATGAACCGTAGGCATGGCGCAGACGCAAGTTGCCCCCGCGGAAATCGCCCTCTACGTTGAACACAACGCCTTCAGGGCTGGTCGTTTTGATGCCGATACGGCTTTGAACAGCGTCAGCACCAAAGTAACCGGTCGGCTCGTTGTCTTCAGCCGAGCCAACGTTGATTGCGCTATAGTCCATTGACCGGGTAGAGGTTGAGACGTTTTCATCGATGTCGTAGCTGGCGTTAAGACGGGCATACCCATATACACTGGTATCCCAGCCGCCGGCGTCAAAGCTTACTGCGCCTGCCTGGCCAGCCATACCAAACACAGCCACAGCCGCCGTTGCACGAATGGCCATTCTCAATTTGTTGCTTTGCATTGTTGTTGTCTCCACACATTAGACAATTATTTTTGTAGGACCCGCAGTCAAGATAGTTACCAATTCATGACAATTCAAATATTTTTGCATATAAATTAGACGAAGGTCTATGGAAGCTTTTCGTTTCCTTACAGGTATCTGCGCGCACCTTCCGGCATTAACATGAATTTATGACCTCCAAAAGTACCTGTATTGCACAAACCATATTAGATTTTCATGATATTGAGGCTGTCTGCGGCGGGCGAGCCGGATGTGCTAAAGCCCTGAGTGGCGTATCATAATGGCTGGTCCGAACACTTACGTACTTGCCCGCGCGGGCAACTCTACTACTTTTATAGACTTAACTGCTTTCCTGAGAGAGATCCATGAACAAAGAACCTGTCAGCCGCGAACTGTTTGATGAAGTCATGGTGCCCAACTACGCCCCCGGTTCGATCATACCGGTGCGAGGCGAGGGCTCCCGGATATGGGATCAGGATGGCCGCGAGTTTATTGATCTTCAGGGTGGTATTGCGGTGAGTTGTCTCGGGCATACCCACCCGGGGCTGGTTGGCGCCCTGAAGGAACAGGCGGAGAAAATCTGGCACCTCTCCAACGTGATGACTAACGAGCCGGCCCTGCGGCTGGCGAAAACCCTGTGCAATCTCACCTTCGCCGAGCGGGTGTTTTTTGCCAACTCCGGTGGTGAAGCCAACGAAGCAGCGTTCAAGCTGGCGCGCCGTTACAGCTGGGAGCATTCCGGGCCGGAAAAGCACGAGATTATCTCTTTCAAAAATGCTTTCCACGGCCGCACCCTGTTCACCGTGAGTGTGGGTGGCCAGGCGAAATACCTGGAGGGCTTTGAACCGGCGCCGGGGGGCATTCACCATGCGGATTTCAACGATCTGGAATCGGTAAAAAAGCTGATATCCAAAGAGGAGACCTGTGCTGTGGTGGTTGAGCCAATTCAGGGCGAGAGTGGCGTAGTGCCGGCCGACAAGGATTTCCTGAAGGGGCTGCGCCAGCTTTGCGATGATAACGATGCGTTGCTGATATTTGATGAGGTGCAGTCTGGCGTGGGCCGCACCGGCTATCTTTATGCCTATGAAATGTACGATGTGGTGCCGGATATTCTCACCAGTGCCAAGGGCCTGGGTGGTGGTTTCCCGATTTCCGCCATGTTGACCACTGCAAAGATTGCAGCCAGTCTTGGCGTTGGTACCCATGGCAGCACCTACGGTGGTAACGCTTTGGCCTGTGCCGTTGCCCAGAAGGTGGTCGATACCATAAGCCAGCCGGATATTCTCAAGGGGGTTAAAGCCCGCTCCGACCATTTGCGCAAAGGTATGATGGACATTGGAGAGCGCTATGGCATTTTCAGCGAGGTTCGGGGTGCCGGGCTATTATTGGGCTGTGTGCTGACCGAAAAGTGGCAGGGTAAGGCCAGGGATTTCCTGAATGCAGGGCTGGACGATGGGGTGATGGTGCTGATTGCAGGGGCCAACGTGATTCGCCTTGCGCCCTCGCTGATTATCCCCGAGACCGATCTTGATGAGGCGCTTGCGCGTTTTGAAGCGGCGGTAAAGAAACTGACTGCCTAGGAGCTTTTATGTGGCTGGTACGCCCGGCAATACCGGATGACGTGCACCAGATACTTGAGATAGCGGGCACAGCCGGGTCCGAGGCCGCCCGCCTGTCATCCACGCTGCCCAGGCAGCGTGATGCTCTTGCGGAAAGAATTGCATACGCACAGGCGTCTCTGGCAGTCAAAGCCGGCGCCGCTGACCGGCCACAGCGGTTTCTGTTCGTGCTGGAAAATACCGCCACGGGCAAGATTCATGGCACCGCGGGTATTGATGCCCGCGCAGGTAACGGCCAGCCCTTTTACAACTATCGCCGCGATGCATTGATTCACGCCTCCCATGAGCTTGGTATCTCCAGCCGTGTTGAGGTTCTCTACCCCAGCCACGGGCTGACCGATCGCACCTTGCTGTGTTCCTTCTCCATAACACCCGAATTGAGAAATACCGAAGCCTTTGAGCTTCTTTCCCGAGCCCGGATTCTGTTCATTGCCAGCCACCGGCACTGGTTTACCAAGCAGATTGTGGTGGAAATTCAGGGTGTTCAGCTGGCGGATGGCAGCGTGCCTTTCTGGGACAGCCTGGGGCGTCATTTTTTCAATATGGATTTTGATACGGCAGACCAGTACTCGGGCCTGCTCAGCAAAACCTTTATTGCGGAACTCATGCCGCCAAACCCTGTGTATGTCACCTTGCTGTCCGAAGCTGCGCAGGCAGCACTGGGCCAGCCCCATGAACTGACCGTGCCGAACCTTGAGTTGCTGCAGCGTGAAGGGTTTCAGGCGGGCTGCTATCTGGATATCTTCGACGGCGGTCCAGTGCTTGAGGCACGCACAGATGCCCTGCATACACTGGTAACCAGCCAGGTCAAAGCCCTTCATGGCGCCACTGAAGAAGGTGGTGATGATTACCTGATTGCAGCGGGGGAGGGTGCGGGGTTCCGGTGTGCCCTGACGCAGGCTACCGGCACACTCAAGGGTACACTCAAGGTGCCGGTGAAGACCTGGGATCTGCTCGGAAAAACAGCGGGTGATGAAGTGAGGGTGGCGCCATGCTAGTTATCCGCCCGCTCCAGGAGACTGATCTTGAAGATCTCTATGCCATGGCACAGAAGGCCGGCAAGGGATTGACCACGCTGCCGGCCGACCGGGACCTGTTGCGGCACAAAATCAGCCTGGCCAGGGATACCTTCAGCCAGAAATGTGCGCCGGAGGCAGGCCTGTACCTGTTTGCCCTGGAAGATACAAAAAACGGAAAGGCCGTGGGTATCAGCGGCATCCAGGCGCGCGTGGGCCTGGACGAGGTATTCTACAATTACCGGCTCAGCATTGCGGTAAATGCCTCCAAAGAGCTGGGCGTTCATGTGCGAACGCCAACGCTGCACCTGTCCAACGACATGACAGACACCAGCGAGATCTGCTCCCTGTTGCTGGCTGATGAATACCACGGCGGCGGTAACGGGCTGCTTCTGTCCCGCTGCCGTTTCCTGTATCTCGATGAATTCCGTAAGCATTTCTCTGAAAAGGTCTTTGCAGAAATGCGGGGGGTATCGGATGAGCAGGGCCGCAGCCCGCTTTGGGATGCCCTGGGCAGCAAGTTTTTTGACATGGAATTCTCGGAGGCAGACCGGCTTTCAGGGCTCGGCAATAAAGCCTTTATTGCCGAGCTGATGCCGAAATATCCCATTTACCTGCCGATGCTGCCGGATTCAGCGCGTGCTGTTATCGGTCGGGTTCACAGCAATACCGCACCGGCGCTGAGAATGCTGCAGGCGGAAGGGTTTAACTTCAACGGGCTGGTGGATATTTTTGACGGTGGCCCGGTGGTCGAGGCATTCGTTCATACCATTCGTACCGTTCGCGACAGTATTAACCGCTATGCAAAAGTGACCGGCAAAAACGTTAACCTCGACGTGCCGGCTTCGGAGCGGGTGATGGTCTCCAACCGGTCGTTCCGGGATTTCCGGGTGGCCACGGTGCCGGCCACGTGCGTGGGTGTCGATACAGTGAGCCTGCCGCCAGAGGTGGCGGAAGCCCTGCATGTTGAGCCCGGCGATTCGGTGCGGTTGGCGCCTCTGAAAGACAGGGCGAAGACGACAACGGCGGCAGGATAAATTCCCCACAGTTCCAGTAACCGGAGGTGCAGTAATATGGCAGGCCTGACAGGCGAATTGTTTATCGGTGGGCTTTGGCTGCAGGGCCATGGCGCGGAGTTCGAATCGGTTCAGCCTGTTACCGGCGATACCGTCTGGGAAGGCACTGGCGCCAGCCTGGCGGATGTGGATGCGGCGGAGCGTGAAGCCCGGGAAGCCTTCCGGAAATGGCGACGCAAGAGCTTTGCCGAGCGCCATGCGGTAATTGAGGCGTTTGGCGAACTGCTGGAAAGTAACAAGGAAGAACTTGCGTATCAGATTGGCCTGGAAACCGGTAAACCTCTGTGGGAGTCGCGAACAGAAGTGGCCGCCATGATCGGCAAGATCGGGATTTCCGTGCAAGCCTACAAAGACCGCACCGGGTACTCTGAATCCGAAGTGGCTGGCGGCCATGCAGTGCTCCGGCACCGCCCCCATGGTGTGGTTGCAGTATTTGGCCCGTACAATTTCCCCGGCCACCTCCCGAATGGTCATATCGTGCCAGCTCTGCTGGCGGGCAATGCGGTTGTCTTCAAGCCCAGTGAGTTAACGCCCGGTGTGGCAGAGATGACGGTCAGGCTGTGGGAGAAAGCGGGTCTTCCGGATGGCGTGATCAATCTGGTGCAGGGTGCATCTGATACCGGTAAATCCCTTGCCAGCCACCCGATGATTGATGGCCTGTTCTTTACCGGCAGCTCGACGGTTGGCCATGTGTTGCATCAGCAGTTTGGTGGTCAGCCGGAGAAAATTCTAGCGCTGGAAATGGGCGGCAACAACCCGCTGATTGTTCAGGATGTGTCGGATATTGACGGCGCGGTGCATCATGCACTGCAATCGGCGTTTCTGTCGGCAGGTCAACGTTGCACCTGCGCCCGCCGGCTGCTGGTTCCCAAAGGCAAAAAGGGTGATGAGTTTCTGGATCGCCTGGTGTCTGTGTCGTCTCGCATCCAGGTGGGGGCGTTTGATGCCAGCCCGCAGCCTTTCATGGGCTCGGTAATTTCGGGGCAAGCGGCAGATAAACTTCTGGCAGCTCAGGCGGATATGCTGGCGCAGGGTGGAAAAAGCCTGCTGGAAATGCAGCAGCTTGAACTCGGCACCGGCCTGCTTTCGCCGGGCATTGTGGACGTTACCGGGCTGGAATTGGCCGATGAGGAATTTTTCGGGCCACTGTTAAAGGTATATCGCTACAAGAGCTTTGATGATGCTCTGGAACTGGCCAATAATACCCGCTTCGGGCTCTCGGCCGGCCTTCTTTCCGACGACCGCAAGCTGTATGAGCGTTTGCTGGAAGAGGCCCGGGCCGGCATAGTTAACTGGAACCGCCCGCTGACCGGAGCCAGTAGTGCCGCGCCTTTTGGTGGCATAGGCGCCAGCGGCAACCACCGTGCCAGTGCCTATTATGCGGCGGATTACTGCGCCTGGCCCATGGCGTCTCTTGAAGCAGCTAAAAGCGAGTTGCCGGAAAGCCTGGCACCTGGCCTCAGTTTTGATTCATGAATGGCGGTTACTGAGGCTTGTTTCCTGAAACCGGATGGAATTCCCAGTCATGGCAAAGCACGCGGTAGAAGCAAATTTTGATGGCCTGGTTGGCCCGACTCACAATTACGCAGGCCTGTCCTGGGGTAATGTGGCCTCCAAATCCAATGTGAATGCGGTGTCCAATCCCCGGGAAGCGGCACTTCAGGGGCTGGCCAAAATGAAGCGCCTGGCGGACCGCGGTTATGTTCAGGGCATTCTGCCGCCCCATGAGCGCCCCCACATTCCATCGCTGCGGGCGCTGGGGTTCAGCGGTACAGACCCACAGGTTCTGGAGCAGGTTGCCAAATCCAACCCGTCCATTCTGGCTGCAGTCTCCTCCGCTTCTGCAATGTGGACGGCCAATGCGGCAACCGTTTCACCCAGCGCCGATACCTCTGACCACCGGGTGCATTTCACGCCGGCCAATCTGAGCGCCAAGTTCCACCGCTCCATAGAACATACCGTGACCGGTCGTTCCCTGAAATCCATCTTTGCAGACGCAGGTTACTTTGCGCACCATCCTGCATTGCCGTCGGTCAGCCATTTTGGCGATGAGGGTGCAGCCAATCACACACGGTTCTGTGGCCAGTACGGTGAGCCGGGGGTGGAGCTGTTTGTGTATGGTCAGGCTGCGTTCAATGATCAGGCGCCTGGGCCACAAACATTCCCGGCCAGGCAAACCCTGGAAGCCTCCCAGGCCATTGCCCGCCTGCACGGCCTGAAAGACCGCAACCGGGTGTTCGCCCAGCAGAATCCGGCGGCCATTGACGCCGGCGTCTTCCATAACGATGTCATTGCCGTGGGCAATGGCAACACGCTGTTCTATCACGAGATGGCGTTTCTGAACGAGGAGCAGGTGCTTGCAGATATCCGGGCACGTCTTACCGGCGCTGAACTGGAGGCTGTCCGGGTAAGCAGTGCCGAAGTGCCCATCGGGGATGCCGTCGCCTCGTACCTGTTCAACAGCCAGTTACTGAACACCCCCGATGGAATGTTGCTGGCGGTTCCCGGTGAGTGCCGGGAGGTTTCATCCGTCAGTCAGTATCTGGATAAACTGCTGGACACTGGCGGGCCCATTACGGCGGTGGAGGTGTTTGACGTGAAGCAGTCCATGCGCAATGGTGGCGGCCCGGCCTGCCTGCGTTTGCGGGTGGTGCTGAATGACGATGAACTGCAGGCCATGCACGGGGGCGTGATCCTGACCGATGCGCTATACGAACGCCTGACTATGTGGGTTGAAGCCCATTACCGTGACCAGCTTGCCGGGGAAGACCTGGCCGACCCCATGTTGCTGGAGGAAGTGCGCAAGGCCCTGGATGAGCTGACCGGCATTCTGGGGTTGGGCTCCATCTACGATTTCCAGCTTTAAACCTGTTCCGCCCGCTTTTCAGGAAGCTGCGATGGATGAGGTCAGCATGTCCATGGTGTGGCGGATAAGCTCCCCGGCGGGAAAATGGCCGCCACTCTCACTATTGCTCTCACTGGCTCTCTCGCTGGTTTCCGACTGGCACAACAGTATGGTGCCGTGCAGGGCTCCGCGCAGGTAAAGGGCAGTCTGCTCCGGGTTGCGAATACGCTCGCGGCTCATGGTTCCGTCTTCAAGCCCCAGTTCAATGGCTTCGGTCATCAGCCCCATCAGCTCCGATTTCGAGCACAGCATCGCCATGGCCTGGGCTTCATCGGCCTCCGCCATGGCGGTCGATGCCTTGGTCAGTGCCGAGAAATAGTCCGGTTCCTCCACATAGAAGCGGTAATAGGATTCTCCCATGGCCCGTATCTGCGCCAACCCGGTACTGGCCGTTTGCCGGGCTCGTCGGAAACGTTCCAACAGGCTGTGACCGGCCCGTAACATAATCCCCCGCTGAATTGCGGCTTTGTCCTTGAAGTACACGTACAGCAGTGCCCGGCTGAGGCTGGCTGTGCGGGCAATGTCATCCATGGATGTGCGCTCGTAGCCCTTTTCCGCGAATACCTGCTCTGCTGCATCCAGAATGGCATCGTAGCGGGCCTGTTTTTCCCGTTCGCGGCGCGTTTTTAAAGGTTCAGTCATTCCGGCTCTCTCGTCAGATACATCAGGCCCATCAGGATCGCTTGCAGGGCTGTCTGAAGGACATTGGCATTTGGTGGATGAAAGCTGATTATTGACATAATGTCAAAGAATGACATTATGTCGCAATCAACCACCAGGATGTCCGCAGGATGCGGTATCAATACCAACTCGAGCAAGGACGAAAGGATACCTTATGACATCATTGCGCCTCCCTGTTGCCCTTGTATTTTCTGCTGCCTCCCTGTTTGGTCTGGCTGGTTGCAAAGCCAATGATACGCCGGAGGCATCTGGTGGGCAGGGGGTGTCTGTGCGTGTTTCCGAGGTTACCGGGGGCGAGGCCCAGGAAATTACCCTGCGCTTTTCCGGTATTGTGCGCTCGACCCAGAGGGCCACACTGACCTTTCAGGTCAGCGGAACGCTCAAAGAGCGGGCTGTTGAACTGGGCCAGACCGTTGCTGCGGGTGATGTGCTTGCCCGTGTTTACAATCCGGCGCTGGAACCGGCTCGGGATTCGGCCAAAGCCAAGCTGGATGAGCTGAATACTGGTTACGATCAGGCCCGGCGGGAATGGGAGCGTTCAAGCCGGTTGCATGAACGTGGGGTAGTGTCCGAGCAGAGCCTTGAGCAGCTTGCGGCCCGGCGGGATTCTCTCAAAGCCAGCGTAGCAACGGCAGAGGCCGCACTGGCTGAAGCGACGCAACTGCTGCAGGAAAGCACATTGCGGGCACCGTTTGCCGGGCGGGTGGAGGCGTTGCTGGTAGAAAATGATGAGTTTGTGGCAGCGGGTCAGCCGGTGATGCGTTTGTCGTCACCCGAGGGCAAGGAAGTGGAGGTGCGTGTTCCGGCGTATTTGCTGGCTCATGTGTCGGTGGACCAGCAGCTGCCGGTATGGTCCGTGCAACATCGAAACGAGGCACCGGTAACCGGGTCAGTGGTTGAAATTGCCCAGGCCGGCGCCATCCGTGGCGAGCTTCACCCGGTTCTGGTCAGCCTTCCGGTTAATACGCTTGATACCGGCGAACCGGTTGAAGTGGGCATTACGCCGGTAAGGGAATCGGCAATCACCGTGCCGTTGCTGTCGGTGATCCGCGGCGCCGGGGGCATGACGGTATTCCGGGTACGCGACGGTATTGCGCGGCGGGTGCCGATAGAGGTCGAGCGTGTGGTTGGCGAACGTGTGGTGGTGCGCACGGGTGAGCTGCAACCGGGTGACAAGGTGGTTTACGCTGGTACAACCCGCCTGGTAGACGGTGATGCCGTGGAGGTGCGCCAGTGACGCGCCGGCTGCTCAATTATCAACGATTGCTGGGCATGGTGGTTACCATGCTGTGTCTGTTGGGTATTGCGGCATACAGCACCATGCCGCGCCAGGAAGATCCGTCCTTTCCTTACCGGGCCGGCCTGGTTAGCGTGAGCTACCCCGGGGCAAGTGCCGACGCCGTAGAGCGGCTGGTTCTCAGGCCCCTGACCGATGAGCTTCGCCAGGTGGAAGAAGTCGATGTTTCCCAGGGCACTGCCCGCACCGGTGTCGCGCTGGTTCGATTGCGCCTCAACGATGACATCTATGATACAGATCCCGCCTGGGACCGTGTGCGCCAGGCCATGGAGCGTGCAAAACAGGATTTTCCCGACGACGTTGGCCAGATGGAACTGGACGACCGGCTGATTGATAACCCGGCGATAGTGCTGGCAATTGGCGGCTCGCCTTCGGTGAGCGAACTGACGGATGTGGCGGAGCGACTGAAACAGAACCTCTCCGACCTGACCGGTGTTTCCCGTATTGAACTGGAGGGGGATACCGATGAGCAGATTACCCTGGCTCTGGATGACGCAGCGCTTTACCGCATGGGTATCGCACCGGCCCGGATTCTGCAAACCGTGGCCCAGCGCAACCAGACCACACCCGGCGGTTTCGTGGTAGTGGATGGCCGCCGGCTCTCCGTGCTTCCAAATACCGAGTTTGCAGATATTGATGCTATTCGCGCCACCCCCATTGAGCTTCCCGATGGGTCTCAGGTTCCGCTGGCGGCGGCTGCAGATGTATGGCGAGGCCCCGCCGAACCCCGCCAGCCGGAAACCTGGTTTGATGGCGAACGGGTTGTGCTGTTGTCGCTGATTATGGAAGAGGGTACCACCGACGCGATTCGCTTCGGTGAGCGTGTGCGGGAGCGTATTGATCAGATACGCCCGGACTTTGAGCCCTACGAAATCCGCGAAATGTTCTTCCAGCCGGACAAGGTCTCGGAGCGTCTCGATAATCTGGCCTGGAGCCTGGTTCTCTCTGTTCTGATCATCGTAGCGGTGGTGTTCACCGGTATGGGTATCCGGATGGGCCTGCTGGTGGCTTCCATTCTGCCCATGGTTGCGTTGATCAGTATCGGTTTGTATGACCTTGGGGGTGGTGTGCTGCACCAGATCGCGGTGATCGGTATGGTGATCTCTCTGGGCATTCTGATCGACAACGCCATCGTGATCGTTGAAAACATCCAGGGGCATCTGGATAACGGTATGCGCCGCCTGGATGCCCTGCGCAGGGCCGTCAGTGAACTTGCGGGGCCATTGGGAGCCTCCACCGGCACCACACTCGCAGCCTTTGCGCCGCTCCTGCTTGCCAAAGGCGGTGCGGCAGATTTTACCCGCGGCGTTCCGGTGATGATCATGCTCACACTGTCTGTGAGTTACCTGCTGGCCATTTCGGTGGTGCCCCTGCTGGCCGCGCGCTTCCTAAAACCCCGGCGCAATGCCGAGGCCGACAGGCTGATCGGGCTGGCGCGGTTTCTTGGTGGGTTAGTGTATCGCCACCCGCGCCGCCTGATTGCCACCGGTGCCCTGTTGGTTGCGGTCAGTGTGGCAACGACCGGGTTCATGGCCCAGCAGTTCTTTCCCAAGGCAGACCGGCCCAAGGTGATTGTTGAACTGTTCATGCCCGAGGGCACAGACCAGTCGCGCACCGCCGAAGCGGCTGCCAACCTGGAACAGGCAATACGCAGCCGGCCCAATGCAGTCAGTATTCACAGATTTGTCGGTTTTACCGGCCCGGCCTTCTACTACAATCTCCAGCGCGCACCACAAGCCCCCAATCGGGGCCGGCTAGTGGTGAGTACGCCAACACTGGGAGATACCACCGACATGATCCAGTGGATTCGCACCCATGTGAATGAACAAATGCCCGAGCTGGATGTAAGCGTGGGGGTGCTCGGGCAGGGGCCACCAAGCATCGCGCCTGTGGAGGTGCGGGTTTACCATGCCGATGACCAAACCCGCACCAGCGCGGTAGAGCAGGTGTTCAGTGCGCTGCGCCAGGTGGAAGGTACAGTGGATGTGCGGCACGATCTGGACATTGGTGTGCCCAGCATTGCGATCAATGTAGACGACGCCACTGCTGCCAGGTACGGGCTGACCCGAGCTGATGTGGCCCAGAGCCTGTACGGGCAGAGTTTTGGTGTTGTGGCCGAGCGCTATCGCCAGGAAAAAGACCCGATCCCACTGGTGCTCAGGTCGCAGGAAGGCACGTCATTGCCGCTGGCGCGCCTGCTTTCAGTGAACATATACAACGCCCGGGGCGAAGCGGTTCCGCTTTCCGCTGTTGCCAGTGTTGAAACCAGCTGGGAACCGGCTGCGAGGTATTTGCGTAACGGTACGCGCCTTAACACCGTCACCGCCAACCTGTTGGCAGGCTACAGCTTCAGCCAGGCACTGGACGGCCTTGAGCGTTCTCTGGCAGCCAGTCCATTGCCTGCAGGCACGCGCCTGGAAATGGGGGGCGATGCAGAAGGTTCCGGTGATGCCAACAGCGCCCTGCTAACCGCGGCGCCAATCGGGGTGTTGCTGCTGCTGTTCTTCCTGTTGCTGCAGTTTAACTCCTTCCGGCGCGTCGGGATCATCCTGCTGACAGTGCCATTGGCAACGGTAGGCATATTCCCGGGGCTGGTGCTCTCCGGTTCACCTTTCGGGTTCCAGTCGTTGCTCGGGGTGATTGCCCTGGTGGGCATAGTGGTGAACAACGCCATAGTATTGCTCGACGTGATGGACAGGGAACTGGAGAATGGCGAGAACATTCACGAAGCCATGCGCAAAGCCGTCATTCAACGAACCCGGCCCATCCTGCTGACCACCGCAACCACCGTGGCCGGCCTGCTGCCACTGGCATTTTCCAGCTCTACACTCTGGCCGCCCATGGCCTGGGCGATTATCTCCGGGTTGCTGGCGTCAACCGTACTGACCCTGCTGGTCATCCCGGCGGTGTGTACACAGCTGATCAGGGTGAAAGTCGCCGAGCCGGAAAACGCTCCGGCGTAATACCTGAAGAGTGCTTCGCGCTCTGCAGTTCACCTGGGCCTGATCAACAGGCCCACGCGCTGGCCAACGGGCACATCCGGGTTCGGAAATACAATCGCCTGGGGAGAGAGCTCAACCCGGTAGCAGGTATCATCATCCTCCCAGATGACGGTACCCGGCGGGTACTCGGTAAAATTGGCCACATCGTCCGGCACATGAAACCGGAAGTTCTTCCCGGTATTCAGAATCTCGTAAACCACCTCAAACACCGTGAGATGGTCAAAAGGTGGCTGCTTTGACGGGCGGGGTTCACCACAAAAACGCCGCCGCAGGGCCTTTTTGATGCCTTCAAATCGCGCCAGGTCATTCATGCCAAAAGGTTTTACCTTGCCCAACTCCACGGTAAAGCTTTCAGCTCCCAGCAAGGATGAGGAAAACGACGAAAACGTCGTGCCTTCCCTGTGCTGCAGCAACAGGGTTTCCACCTCGGCTTCCAGCAGAAAATCACACTGCTCCTCCGGCACCTGCCGGCCTTCTACAAACGGGTAAAGTGCAAACTTCTCCCGCCGGGATGGCCTGATAGCTGTATGTAAATCATAGTGGGAAAGGGCTTGTGGGTGCGCCATGGCAAACTGGCGGCAGGCTTCCTCAAGAAACTGCGCCCGCGCCGCTTCTGGCAGCCCATCATACTCAGACTTGCCATGGGCACCGTTAAACAACCGGTTGAGATTTACCTCCATAAACCGGTCCCCGGCCACCATGGCCGGCGGGTTGCCCAGAATCAGCAGCAACGGACAAGCCAACTGCCACTCCCCGTTCAGCAACTCACTGAGCAGGGCGTTCAGAACTTCAATGGGCGCGGTTTCGTTGCCGTGGATGCCTGCGGAGATAATCAAGGCTTCCTGATTGGGGTTTTTGCGGTTGGACGGTGGTGTGATATGCAGAACACCAACGGCTTTGCGACTTATGCGAGTGCCATCGGGAAGCGTGGTTTTGACTTCCGGAAGGTCTGTTGTGGCGTTGGCGAGAGTGTGTACTAGCCAGTCAGAACTGTATTTGAAAAGATCCTGATACGCAGCCATAGAATCCCCGAAACAAGTCTGGGGTCTGGCAGGGCATTGCCTCCCGGGAGTGTCTGAAGCCATGGATGGCTTCAGTCAAGCGCACATGGGTGAGGCAAGCGTTTATGAAGCGTAGCTTCATGCGCCGCCGAACGACAGCAATCTATGATTGCTGGCCGGACCCCGCAGGGGTGCTCGTAGCGTCTCCCGGGAGGCAATGCCCTGCCAGACCTTGCACAGAGTGGAGTTTTGATGGTCGATGAAAACTCAGGAACCCGCAGGCCGCTGATGCCGCAACAAATGATTTTCAATCTTACGGAACACAAACACCAGGATGAACGTCAGCGCCATGTAGCAGAGCGCCACGAAAATAAACGCTTCAAACGGCGCATAAAACCGCGAATAGATATTCCTCGCTGCTCCGGTAAGATCCACGATGGTTACCACGCTTGCAATCGCACTCGAATGCAGCATGAAAATAACCTCGTTGGAGTAGGCCTGAACTGCCCGCCGTGCGGCACTGGGCAGCACAATCCGCCGCATCCGCATAAACCAGTTCATGCCGTAAGCCTTCGCTGCTTCAATCTCACCGTGTGGCGTTGAAACAATCGCACCACGAATAATCTCCGTGGTGTAGGCGCAGGTATTCAGAGAGAAAGCCAGCAGCGCAGGGTAGAACGGCTCGCGGAAAATTTCCCACCAGAAGGTTTGCTGAATCCCGGGAATCTGCGCAATACCGTAGTAGATAATATAAAGCTGAATCAGCAGCGGCGTGCCACGGAAAAGATAGGTGTAAAGCCATACCGGGCCAGACACAAACGGATTTTTAACCGTGCGCAGAATGGCAAGCGGAACCGCAAAGGCAAGTCCTATAACCAGGCAAAGGAATACCAGTTGAACGGTCGTAACCATCCCGTCCCAGTATTCCATGATGGTCATGGCGGTAAATATTTCGTTTTTGTTAAGCCAGGCGGCAATAAAGTCGGGTGGCATTATCAGGTCTCCTGAATCACGCCGGCGTTAGCCCGTTTATCGAGCCACTTGATGAACAACTCTGAGCCTGCCGTGAGAACCAGATACACAAACGCCACCGGAATAAAAAAGTGGAACGGCATGCGCTCCGCCTTGGCCGCTTCTTCTGCCACACGCACCATATCCGTGAGGCCAATAATGGAAACCAGCGCTGTGGTTTTGAGCAGTACCTGCCAGTTGTTACCAATACCGGGCAGGGCATGGCGCAACATCTGCGGGATCATTACCCGGCGGAAAGTGTGCCATTTGCTGAATCCGTAAGCCCGGGCCGCTTCAATCTGGCCGGTTTCAACGGCGAGAAAGGCCCCCCGGAAAGTTTCCGTCATGTAGGCGCCAAAAATCAGACCAATCGTAATGACCCCGGAAATGAACGGGTTAAACTGGAAGAAAAAATCGACTTCGTAAGTCTCCCAGATATAGTCCGAGAGCATGTTCACCCCCACCTGGCCACCATAATAGAACAACAGCATCATCACCAGGTCGGGAACACCGCGAATCAGGGTGGTGTAGATGGTGGCAACGCCAACAGCTACACGGCTGTTTGACAGCTTTGCAGCCGCACCGATCAGCCCGAGAACCAGTGCCAGGGCAAGCGACAGGAAGGCAAGTTCTATGGTGACAACTGCTCCGCTCAGCAGTTCCGGGCCATAGCCTTTCAGATCAAACATGGGAGTGTCCGGTAGTCAGGGGCAGCCGAAAGGCTACCCCCTAAGGCTGGTATTATCAGACCTTTACGTCGTAAGCGAAGTATTTTTTCATGATGGCGTCGTAGGTGCCATCTTCCTTGAGCTTGCGCAGGGCAGCGTTCACCTCTTCGGCAATGTCCTTGTCACGCTTGCGCATGGCAACACCTACGCCTTCGCCCAGCTTAACGGGCTCGCCGACTTCCTTGAAGCCGTCCTTGGTCAGAACGGTCTGCTCGCCGACCGGGTAATCGACAAACACCACATCCAGACGCTGGCCTTCCAGATCCAGAACCATGTCATCTGCGGTGGTGTAACGCTTGATGGTTACTACACCGCTCATCTCCTCGGTCACATAGGTATCCATGGTAGTGCCGCGCTGAACACCTACGGTTTTACCTTTCATGGAATCCATGTCGGTCACGTCGGCATTGAAACTTTCGGGGCCAAACCATCCGCCGGGTGTGTTGTAGTAGGGTTCAGAGAACAGCACCCGCTCCGCCCGCTCCGGGGTGATCGACATGGAAGACATGATCAGATCGAACTTGCGTGCCAGCAGGCCAGGAATCATACCGTCCCATGCCTGGATCACAAACTCGCAGTCTGCCTTCATTTCTTCACACATGGCAGCGGCCAGATCCACTTCAAAACCGGTCAGCTCACCATTTTCATCTTTGTATTCAAACGGCTCATAAGGTACGTCGAACGCAATGCGCAGGTCACGACCTTCTGCCTGGACGCCACCGGCAAACATGGCCAGGGCGCAACTTGCTGCAATCATCAGTTTTTTCATGTGTCACTTCTCCAGTGGATTGCCTTTAGGCTTTATTTTTTTGTGGAAATTTTCCATCCAACAATGGTTACGATAGCACTGCATATCAAAACTTGGGAGCCAGGAACTGTCTCATGCGTTCCGAGTCCGGGTGGTTAAACACTTTCTCGGGTGTTCCCTGTTCCTCGATAACACCCTGGTGCAAAAACAGCACCTGGGTCGACACATCCCTGGCAAACGCCATTTCGTGAGTCACTACGATCATGGTGCGGCCTTCCTCGGCCAGGCTTTGCATAACCCTCAGCACTTCTCCCACCAGTTCCGGATCCAGCGCCGAGGTTGGCTCATCAAACAGCATGACTTCCGGTTCCATGGCCAGCGCCCGGGCTATGGCCGCACGCTGTTGCTGGCCGCCGGACATCTGCGCCGGATAATAATCCTTGCGCTCATAAATGCCGACTTTATTCAGGTAGGCTTCGGCGCGTTCAATCGCTTCTTTTTTGGGAACCTTGAGAACGTTGATGGGCGCTTCGGTAATGTTCTCCAGCACCGTCATGTGTGACCAGAGATTAAAGCTCTGGAAGACCATGGACAACTTGGCGCGAATCAGCTCTACCTGTTTGTTGTCAGCGGGAATCCGTTCGCCCTTGCGGTTGTGGGTAAACCGTATCGGATCGCCGTGCACAATAATGTCACCGGAGGTAGGAGTTTCCAGCAGATTGATGCAGCGCAGGAAGGTGCTTTTGCCGGAGCCGGAACTGCCGATCAGGGAAACCACGTCCCCTTTGCGGGTCTCCAGTGAAATGCCTTTGAGCACTTCAAGCTCGGCAAAGGTTTTGTGTATATCCCTGCAGATCAAAGGTGCTTGGTCCGCCATGGGGGGCTCCTGCGGCTGTTAATCAAAGGCGCTTGTTTTACGGACTGTGGAGGTGGAAATCAATACCTTTTACACACAGTTTTCCGGCTTTTCAGCGACTTATTGTGGCGTAATGAGTGTTCAATGCAAGCATTTTGCAGCTTTCAGCCCTGGTTGCCAGGGTGGCTGTCTGATGTGTCCCGTTCTACCGGAATACGGATCAGCGTACCGCCCTGGTTTTCCATGTCGCGCATGGTCCTGCTGACAAAGCGCACATGGGCGGTGGCAACCTTCTGGGCCGTGGCTGGTTTGCCGGCAAGAATAGCGTCATAGAGCTGGCGATGCTGCTGGACAATCTTTTTCCGCATCTCGGCCCGTGGGTTAAGGTTGGCAACCGATGCCTGAACGGTCATCAGCATCATGTTTTTAAGGCTGTTGAGAACGTGAACCAGAATAGGATTGTGCGACGCCTCCACAATGGCTTGATGAAAGCCGTGATCCGGCCGGGCGTTGCTCAGTGGGTCTGTTGCTTCCAGTGCGCGGAAGGCTTTGGTTATTCTGTGGAGGTCTGCGCCGGTTGCTCGCTGGGCTGCCAGGAATGCAGCCTGTCCTTCCAGTTGCTCACGAACTTCCAGCAGATCGTACAGCGTTCTGGAGTGGCCTTCGAACAGGTGCATCAGCGGGCCCTGTTCGCTCAGATCGCCGGACCCGGGCACCATGGAGGAAACAAACGAGCCCTTGCCATGGCGGGTTTCAATAACGCCACGCCCTTGTAATTCGTGAAGCGCTTCCCGGATAACCGAGCGCGACACCCGCAGGCGTTCAGCAAGCTGTCGCTCCGAGGGTATTTTTTGTTCCGGCGCCAGCCCTCCGTCGAGAATCAGTCGCTCCAGCCGATAGGAAATTTCCTGTGCAATAGCCATCAGGTTGCCCGTATGCCAACTGGTCAGACCAGTGGACCCTGTCATTGTTGTTATGTGTTCTTGGCTTCAAATACCGTGCAAGCCCTATGAATATGGCTGATTCGGCGGCATTCGTCCATTTTCCCGAATTCAAAAACTGGTCTGACCAGTGCCCTCACTGCTGGACTAAACACGGGCCGCCTACGAATATTCCCCTGATACCGGGCATTATGCCGGTGTTGCTTTGACCACTATAAAAACAAGTTCAACGGAGAAGCTTCAATGAAACCCAGCAAGACCACCCCAGATCATTGCGAAGCCGGCGTAAGCTTGCTGCGCAGACGCTTTCTCAAAACCGCCGCTCTTGGTGCAGCCTTTACGGGCGCGCTGCTGATGGGTTCAGGCCAGGCTTATGCTGCAACCACCTGGAAGATCCAGTCGGTTTGGGATGCCGGTACCGTAGGGTATGACCTGTTTGAAGAATGGTGCGAGAGCATCGAGGAAAAAAGCGGCGGTGAACTCATTTTCAAGCCGTTCCCCGCCAAAGCTGTGGCAGCCGACAACAACGCATTGTTTGAAGCCGTGCGCAACGGTGTGTTGCAGGGCATGAATCCGTTCACGCTTTACTGGTCGGGCAAGATCCCGGCTTCGGTATTCCTGTCTTCTTACCCCGCGGGCCCGGATCAACCACACCAGTGGGATACCATGTTCTATTCCCTGGGAATGCTTGAGAAAACCCGGGAGATCTATAAAAAATACGGCCTGTTTTATGTGGGCCCCATCCAGCATGACTCCAACATTATCCACTCCAAAAAGCCGGTTAACAGCCTGAATGACCTGAAAGGCATGAAGATCCGGGTTCCGGGTGGAATGGTTGCGGAAGTGTTCCAGCAGTTTGGTGTGTCGACTGTAAGCTTGCCGGGCTCCGATATTTTCCCGGCTCTGGAAAAAGGCACCATTGATGCGGCTGACTATGTTGGCCCTGCGGTGAACTATGAACTGGGTTTCTCGCAGGTTACCGACTACATCATGTTCGGGCCTCCCGGCGTCATGTCCATCTATCAGCCGGTGGACCTGATGGACCTGACCGTCAACCTGAGGAACTGGAACAACCTGGATCCGAAACTGCAGAAGCTGGTGGAAGATGAAGTCCGTAATTACTCCCAGATTCACTATCTCACCATTCAGAAGCGCAACATTGAAGCCATGAAGAAGTTCAGGGCCGACGGAGATACCGTGACCCGGCTTAGCCAGGCTGACCTTGCAGAATTCCGCCGTGCAGCGATTCCCATCTGGTACAAATGGGCCAACAAGGACGAGGATGCACGCGCAATTTTCGACATGCAGCTTGAGTACATGATGAACGACACCGTTGGTTATGTGAGCGAGTCTGATCTGGAAGGCGTCGAGGGCAAGTAGGCCTGCGTTATCTGAAAACAATAAAAACATAGTGGGGGAGGGCAGGGCAGCTCCGGAAAAGAGGAGTTCCTCCTTCCCCGTTTTTTGGCTGAGGTAGTAACAACATGTCTGATCTGGAAGGCTTCGGATTTGTAATGCCGCACTGGTTGTACTGGGGCTGGCTGGCGGTGATGCCGCTGATCATGATGGCTTGGCACAGGTGGTCCCGCGCCCGGGGCGGCGAGCCCGCTGACCCTGGCATGACGCCGGGTGAACTGCAGGCAGAAGAAGACGATCCTTTGATTTACCTGAGTTTCGAAGGCAACTGGTTCACCCGCCTGATTGACTGGACCAGCGAGAAGTCCGGTGAATTTGTGGCCTTCTGGACCGTCAATGCGGTGGTTTTCTATTTTTTCGAAGTGATCATGCGTTACCTGTTCAACCAGCCGACTGTGTGGGTGCATGAGGCCAGTTTCCTGCTGCTGGGAATGCAATACCTGCTGGCGGGTGCGTTTGCAATGCTGCATGGTGCCCACGTGCGCGTGGATGTGGTTTATAACCTGCTGCCGGTGCGTGGCCGGATCGGCATGGATATTTTCACCTCGATGTTTTTCTTCGTGTTTGCGCTGGTGCTGATGGTCACGTCCTGGACCTTTTTCGAGAACTCCTACGCCATGAATGAAACCACCGTTGAGACCTGGGGCATCCAGTACTGGCCGGTTAAAGGCATGATGATGCTCGGTTCTACGCTGCTGCTGCTTGCAGGCATCTCCAAGTTCATCAAGGACATTGTTCTGTTTGTCCGTCTCGGCCAGGAGCGTGTTGCATGACTACCAGCACAACGACTGCTTCAGGCCCGAGCCTGTCGGGCAAGCTCGGCACCTGGCTGATGATAGTGGCCACCGTAGGGTTCGCTTTTATCATCTGTGTCGAGATGATCAATATCCTGTTCTACGATCCGTTCAGCGATGAGAAATTCCTGTTCAAGTTCGCCGGCAGCCTTGCCAGTGTTGAAATTGGCCCGCTGACGTACCTGATGTTTGGCTCGCTTTTTGTGGCTCTGATGATGGGATTACCGCTGGCCTTCGTAACCGGGGGGCTCGGGGTACTGTTCGTTTATCTGGTGGGCGATTCAATGATGTTGAACATCGTGCCCAGCCGGATATTCCCGATGATGACCAACTCCGATCTGGCGGCGATTCCCCTGTTCATTTTCATGGCGTCCATGCTGGAGCGTGCCGGGCTGATCGAGGAAATGTTCAGTGTGGTCTACAAATGGATGGGTGGGCTTAGCGGCGGCCTGGCGACCGCAACCATACTGGCCTCCACACTTCTGGCGGCCATGGTCGGGGTTATCGGCGCCGCGGTGGTAACCATGGGCATTATTGCGCTTCCGGCAATGTTAAAGCGGGGTTACGACCATAAAATCGCTATTGGCTCCATTATGGCGGGTGGCACACTGGGCATTCTGATTCCGCCCTCTATCCTGGCCATTCTGTATGCAGTGGTGGCACAGCAGTCGGTGGGAGAGCTTTATCTGGGCTCGGTCATTCCGGGGCTGATGCTCTCCGGCATGTATATCGCCTATGTTCTGATTCGTAGCTGGCTGAACCCGAGTCTCGGGCCTCCCGTTCCGGTTGAAGAGCGCATTTCCCTGCGGGAAAAACTGCTCTTGCTCCGTGGCCTTATTGCGCCCCTGATTCTTGTGGCCCTGGTTCTCGGCCTGCTGTTCGGCGGCATAGCAACACCGGTTGAAGCCGCGGGTATCGGTTCGTTTGGTGCCATTGTAGTCGCCATGATGCACGGTAAATTCAACATAAGTGGTCTGCGTGAAGCCTCAATAACCACGGCCAAAGCTTCTGCCATGGTGTTGTGGATCATGTTTGGCGCCTCGGTGTTTGTCGGATTCTATATTCTTCAGGGTGGCCAGCAGTTTGTAACGGACTCCATTCTCAGCACAGGCATGTCCTCTTACGGCATCCTGTTTCTGTTGATGGGGCTGCTGATCGTGCTGGGCATGTTCCTGGACTGGGTTGGTATCCTTCTTCTTGCGGTTCCAATCTTTATTCCGATCGTGAAGGCCCTGACGTTTGAGGGGCTGTTCGGCTTGCCATCGGTAGAGGGGGATGATGTAGTGCTCTGGTTCGGAGTGCTGTACCTGGTCAACATGCAGATGTCTTTTCTCAGCCCACCCTTCGGTTATGCACTGTTTTACATACGCGGCGTGTGCCCGCCGGAAATATCCATGGGCACTATTTTCAAGTCTTCCCTGGTGTTCCTCGCCATTCAGGCCCTTGGTCTGATGGTATGCATCGCTATTCCGGGTGTTGTGACATGGCTGCCAGGGCTGGTTTACGGCTGATTCTGTGGAGGTGAGTAATATGTTAACGATTAACAGGCTGGACCTGTCCGAGGCTCGACTGCTGATTGCCGGCGCGGCTGAAAAGGCCAGGGAAATCGGCGTACCCATGTGCATTGCCATTGTGGACGAATCCGGCAACCTGATTGCATTCGAGCGCATGGACGGAGGCAAGACCAGCAGTGTTACGATTGCCCAGGACAAAGCCTTCACAGCCGCCGCGGCCAAAAAAGCCACTCACGAATACAATGCGGTAAACGTGCCGGGCAGCCTGGCGTTTGGTATTCATACCGAAGTGGGCGGGCGGATAAGTTCGGTTGGCGGTGGTTTGCCGGTAATAGTCGATGGTGAGGTAGTAGGCGGCATCGGGCTGAGTTCCGGCACGCCACAACAGGATATGGATTGTGCTCAGGCGGGGATCGACTACTTCGAAACCCGGCGTGGTTGAGACGCACAGGTTGAGGGAGACCTTATGACAGCCAAACCGAAAATCAGCAAAGTAGATCTGGCTGAACAGCTGCGGGCATTTGTTGATGCGGATTTCGTTATCACCGATGACGAAACCATGAAGCCCTACGAATGCGACGGCATGTCCATGTATTGTGAAATGCCCTTGCTGGTGGTGCTGCCGGAAACCGTAACGCAGGTGCAGCGCATCATGCGTATCTGCCATGAACATGGCGTACCGGTGGTTGCCAGAGGGGCAGGCACCGGCCTGAGCGCCGGGGCCATGCCGAATAAAGAAGGCGTGGTGCTCTCGCTGGCCAAGTTCAACCGTATCCTGAACATCGACCCGCTGGCGCGAACCGCCAGCCTGCAACCCGGCGTTCGCAACCTCGCGATCAGCGAAGAGGCTGCGCAGTACGGCCTCTACTACGGGCCGGACCCCTCCTCACAAATTGCCTGTACCATTGGCGGTAACGTGGCGGAAAATTCCGGCGGTGTACACTGCCTGAAGTATGGCCTTACCGTGCATAACATTCTCAAAGTGGAAATGGTCACCGCAGAGGGTGATGTGGTGACCGTAGGCAGCGATGGCCTGGACAGCTGCGGCATGGACCTGCTTGCCCTGATGACTGGCTCTGAAGGCCTGCTGGGCATCGTTACCGAAGTGAAGGTAAAACTACTGCCGAAACCGGAAGTGGCGCAGGTGGTGATGGCGGGTTTCGATAGCGTACAGAAAGCCGGTGATGCTGTGGGCGGGATTATCTCTCACGGTATCATCCCGGGCGGGCTGGAAATGATGGATGGTCATGCCATTGTTGCCGCCGACGACTTTGCCGGTGCCGGTTATCCCCGCGAGGCAAAAGCACTCTTGCTGTGCGAAGTGGACGGTACTGAAGAAGAAGTGCACGAGCACATCGCAGAAGCCGAGGATGTATTCCGCAAACTGGGGGCCACCTCCGTTCGCACCTCACAAAGCGAAGAGGAAAGGGCGCTGCTCTGGCTGGGCCGGAAATCGGCATTCCCGGCTGTTGGCCGCATTTCTCCGGATTATTACTGCATGGATGGCACCATTCCCCGCCGCCACATTGCGCAGGTGCTTACAGAGATGGAGACAATGTCTGAGGCGTTCGGTTTGCGCGTGGCCAACGTGTTCCATGCAGGCGATGGTAATTTGCACCCCCTGATTCTTTTCGATGCCAACGTACCGGGTGAATTCGAGCGCACCGAAGCCTTTGGCGCCAGCATATTGAAACTGTGTGTGGAAGTTGGCGGCTGTATCACCGGCGAGCATGGTGTGGGTGTGGAAAAGATCCGCCAGATGGCTATTCAGTTCAACGACCAGGAGCTTGAGCAGTTTCACGCGGTGAAGGCCGCTTTTGACCCCACGGGCATTCTTAACCCGGGTAAGGGCGTACCTGCACTGAAATTCTGCCAGGAATACCGCTCCCTTGAGTACAAACAACACAAGCATGAACCAGCGGAAGCCGCCCATGGCTGATATCTCCCAGCAACTGCAGGAGCAAGTGCTCCAGGCCCGCGCAAGCGGGGAAAAACTCAACATCGTCGGTGGTGGCACCAAGGCCTTCATAGGCCGGGAGCCAGCGCCTGGCGCCGGTACTCTGAACACAAGCGGGCACACCGGAATCGTAGACTATCACCCGGTGGAACTGGTGATGACGGTGCGTGCAGGGACACCTCTGAGCGATATTGAAGCCGCGCTCGCAGAAGAGGGCCAGGCACTGCACTTTGAACCCCCGCACTTTGGCCCCGGCTCCACCATAGGCGGAACACTGGCCTGCAACCTCTCCGGCCCCGCAAGACCCTGGGCTGGTTCAATGCGGGATCAGGTGCTGGGCATACGCCTGCTCAATGGCAAAGGCGAACACCTGCGCTTTGGCGGCGAAGTCATGAAAAACGTCGCCGGCTACGATGTGTCCCGGTTGCAAGCGGGCGCCCTTGGCACCCTCGGCGCCATCACTGAAATCAGCCTGAAAGTCATGCCCAGCCTGGCCGCCAGCCTCACCCTGATACAGGACATGGCCGCGGACGACGTGCTGCATTATATGAACAGGCGTGCCGCAGAGCCCAAGCCCATCACCGCCGCCTGCTGGTTTGACGGCAAGGTATACATCCGCCTGTCCGGCGCCAAAACCGCCGTTGAGGCCACCGCTGAAAAGTGGAGCGGCGAGGTAATGGAACAGGGCGATGCTTTCTGGCGCTCCATACAAGATATGCAACACGAATTCTTTACCAATGGAGATGCGCCTCTCTGGCGCTTCAGCGTGGGCTCCACCGCCGCCAACCCGACCCTTGCGGGCGACTGGTTTATCGATTGGGCAGGGGCCCAGCGCTGGTACCGGGGAATAGCAGAGCTTGGTGACATGGAACCCCTTGCCCGAGCTGCTGGCGGGCAGGTAAGCCTGTTCCGGGGCGGCGACCGAAGCGGAGAGGTCATGCACAGCCAGCCCGATGCGCTTAAAACAATCCAGCAGCGGGTGAAAAACTCGTTTGATCCGGACGGAATATTCAACCCCGGACGACTTTATAGCTGGTTGTAGACTCGCCAGGGTCAGAACAGCGATGGGGCGGATGTTTCTCTGAAACTGTGCGAAGCCATGGATGGCGGAGCCAAGCGTACAGGGAAGTATCCACAGCGTGTTTCAGAGAAACATCCGACCCATCGCGATACCACCGATTTTGAAGCTTTAGCGGGTAAAAAATGCAAACTAACCTGGTTCAACAATTCGCCAACACAACCGAAGGGCAGGAAGCGGAAGCCATATTGCGGGCCTGCGTTCACTGCGGCTTCTGCACCGCAACCTGCCCCACTTACCAGGAACTGAACGACGAGCGAGACGGCCCCCGTGGCCGCATCTACCTCATGAAAATGTTTCTCGAAGGCGCAGAAGTCACCGAAAAAACCCGGGAACACCTCGACCGCTGCCTGACCTGCCGCAGCTGTGAAACCACCTGCCCCTCAGGTGTGCAGTACGGTCGCCTGGTGGATATCAGCCGGGGCCTTATCGACAAAGAACTGCCCCGTGCCCCGAAAGACAAATGGATGCGCTGGGCCCTGGCCCGGGTACTCCCCAACCGGGCACTTTTCGGGTTTATGCTGCGCCTGGGGCAAACGTTTGCGCCCGTATTGCCGGGCAAACTGCGCGCTAAAGTGCCGCCCAGAAAACAGGCCAGCCCCTGGCCAGCCGCAAGCCATAACCGCATTGTTCTGGCTCTCGCGGGCTGTGTACAGCCGTCTGCGACACCGAACACCAACGCTGCGGCGGCCCGGGTGCTGGACAGGCTTGGCATTACCATGGTTGAGGCACCGGAAGCCGGGTGCTGCGGTGCTGTGAACTATCACCTCTCCGAGCATGAAAAAGGTCTGGAGCGCATGCGCCAGAACATCGATGCCTGGTGGCCGGCCATTGACGCCGGTGCCGAGGCCATCGTAATGACCGCTTCCGGCTGTGGAGCCATGGTGCAGGATTACGGACACCTGCTGCGGGAGGACCCGGTGTATGCCGCAAAGGCTCAGAAAGTCAGTGAACTGTGTACCGATCTTGGTGCCTTCCTGCTGAAACAGGATCTTGAAAGCCTCAAGGTTCAGCGGAACCCCGGCAAGGTGGCCTTCCATTGCCCCTGCACACTTCAGCACGCCATGAAACAGAGCGGTGTTGTAGAGCAGGTGCTCACCCAAGCAGGCATTGATCTGGCCGTGACCAAAGACAAACACCTGTGTTGTGGCTCCGCCGGCACCTACTCCGTGCTGCAGCCAGAACTCAGCCAGAAGCTGCTGGGTAACAAGCTGGAAGCGCTGACCATCGACAGCCCTGACCGCATTGCAACCGCCAACATCGGCTGCCAGATGCACCTTGAAACCAGGGCCCAGGTGCCGGTCCAGCACTGGATAGAGCTGCTGGACCAGTAAATTGCGAGGCGACGCCTTACACTCCCTCTGGTAATCGTTATACTGCCCCGGCAACCAACGACACCACAGGGAGTGGATTCTTATGCCAGGGATAGTGGCAACTGCCATTCTGATACTTGTTTTCCCGCCAGCGGCCATTGCCGACATCTACACCTGGACAGACGCCAGCGGCGTAGTCCATTTCACCGACACGCCGCCAAGGGGAAAAAGCCATGAGCCATTTGAGGTGGCAGACCCGGTAACCCTGCCCATGGCGGAGAACCTCCGGCAACATAAGCGTATCTCGGATATCCGCAAGCAAGTGAAGGGCATGCTCGCAACCGATGGTAATTCCGAGGCTGCCCACCGGAAGTCGAAAGCAAAAGCGCTCGCAAAGCAGGAGAAAACCTGTGCCGGCTACCGTGAAAAACTGGCCGGGATCCAGTCACAACTTCGGAGGGGCTATGGTGTGGATAAAGGTAACAGCCTGCGTCGCAAACGCCGTAAGCTGAATCGATTGCTTGGCCGGGAGTGTATTCTGCGCTGATGATGTAGACTGTCGGATAATGAGTTCCCTAACGAATTACGGTGGCTCATGTCCCGGTAATTTCTTTTATTTGCACAGAAGGTTGAGTGCTGGTTTGAATACTACACATTTGTCGCATCTCCGGCTGGCCATACTGCTGGGTATGACCGTTGCCCTGGGGCCGCTGGCGCTGGACGCCTACCTGCCGGCATTTCCCGAAATTGCAGATGAGCTTGGAGTTGGCCACGGAAGCGTGGGGCTCACGCTTAGCGCCTATGTGGGCACCCTCGGGCTGGCCCAGTTGCTCGGTGGCCCGCTATCCGACCGCTACGGGCGGCAGCAGGTGCTGTTTGCAGGATTGGTGATATTCGCCGGCGCGGCTTTCATGATTGCACAGGCCCAAACGCTCCCGGATATGCTCGGGTGGCGAATTGTGCAAGGCATCGGCGGCGCCTTCTGTGCGGTATCGGTTCCCGCCATTGTGCGTGACCAGACTAACGGCCAGGATGCGGCACGCCTGTTCGGATTGATTGGTCTGGTGATGTTCATAGCACCGGCTGCCGCACCCTCAATCGGGTCCATGCTGCTTTACTTCAGCGAGTGGCATTCCATCTTCCTGATGCTGTCTGGTTATGGCGCGCTGCTGGCACTTGTTTTGCACTTTGTGCTGTTCCGGCGCCTGCCGCCGCGGAGAAAAGTCCATACGCCGGTTTCCACCCTGGTAACCAACTACGGGCTGGTGCTTCGCCATCGCGTGACAATGCGGTTTGTCGGGGTGCAGGCTTTATGCTTCAGCGCCATGCTGGTGTTTATTACCCACGCCTCGTTTATTTATCAGGAATGGTTCGGGCTCTCCAATGCCATGTTCTCGGGGTTGTTCGCCGCCAATATAGTCGCCATGGCAAGCCTGAATTTGCTGAACCGCCGCCTTCTCAACAAGTACCGATCGGTCCGGATACTCAGAGCCTGCGTGTTCCTGCAGGCCATCGCCGTGAGTGTGCTGGTGATCTTTGCCTGGGCGGGTGCACCCTATTGGGTGATTGCCGCCTGCATTATTGCAGCGGTGGGCTTCATGGGGGCCATTATCCCCAATAACATGGCCAATGCACTGGAGTTCTTTCCCCACCTTGGTGGCACGGCTGCAGCCATGCTGGGGGCAACGCAGTTCACGGTTGCAGGCGCCATAAGCGCGGTTTCGGCAACGCTGGCTGGCGGAACCCTGCTACCAATTGTGCTTGTCATGGCTGCCTGTGTGTTCGGTGCCGCTATTCTGGCCGCCGGCGGGCCGGGTGCGATTGAACGGGAGAGCCGGGTTTAGTGACCCCATGCTTTTTCCGCGGTCGTTTTTTGGCAGCGTTACTCTGCCTGGCAATCGATGCACGCGAACTGATGCCCTGATCGATATACAGCACCGCATCCGTGATTTGGGGGAACATGTGCTCATTAAGTACATATTCGCTCAGGGCTGCGGAGCGCGTGAGGGTGTCACGAACCGGGCCGATTAGGCTGACCATATAAAACTCGATGCCCTGTTCCTGCAGGTTTTCGATCACACTTTCCAGCATGATCAGGGAGGTACTGTCGATGCTGCTTACGGCTTGGGCATCCAGTATTACCGCTTTCAGGGAACCCTCCGGGCGGCGCTTTATCATGCTGTATAACCGTGATTTGAAGTAATCCTTGTTGGCAAAATACAGGGGCGCATCAAAGCGGAAAATCAACAGATCCTTACGTACGCTGATGCTCTCAAACCGGTGGATGTTCCGGTACAGGTCCTCTCCATCGATCTTGCCAAGTTCGGTTATGTGCGGGGTTGTGCTGTTGTAAATCACCAGTACCAGCGATACTGCCACGCCCACCAGCAAGCCCTGCTGAACACCCAGTAACAGCGTAATCAGAAAGGTAACCAGCAGGATCACAAACTCTTTTGTGTCCTGCCGGAACAGGGTTTTCATCTCCTGGTACTTGAACAAACCCAGCACCGACATAACGATGATGGCAGCCAGCACGGCTTTGGGTAAGGGGTAGTCGGTAAACAGGGGCGTAAGGAAGAGTACCGTAATGGCAATCAGGCCAGAGGAAACCAAAGCAGACACCTGGGTTAGCGCACCCGCTTCACGCATGGCCGCGCTGCGTGAAAAACTGGCAGACACCGGGAAGCTCCGGAGCAGGGCACCCAGAGCGTTGGCCAGCCCCAGTGCCACCAGTTCCTGGTTCGGTTGCACGCTGCGCTTGTCTTTTGGTGACTCCTGAGACTTGCAGATCGACATGGTGCCCACGAATCCCATCAGGGCCACAGTAAAGGCAACAGGCAACAACTCGCCCAGTCTGGTGAAATCAATATCCGGAAAATGCGGTGCAGGAAAGCCCTTCGGAACGGAGTTGATGACTTCCACGCCTGCCTGCCCGGCATGAAACAGCCCCGACAGCAGCATGGTGCCAACCAGAAGAAGCAGGGCATTGGGCAGCTTTGGCAGGTAACGTTTGCACAGAAAGATAAACAGAAGACTTGCGACTGAAATCCCCACTGTGATGCCGTGCCAGTCGTTCATGTTCGCTAACAGCTGCCAGGAAAGTTGCAGCACGTTGGCGCTGTCTACATGAAGGCCGGTCAGGCTTTGTAGCTGGCTACCTATGATGATTACGGCGGCGGCGGAGGTGTAGCCGACAACCACCGGGTAGGACAGAAAATTGATAATAAAGCCAAACCGCAGCAATCCGAACAAAAACTGGATCAGCCCCACCAGCAGCGTGAGTTCCACTGCCAGTTGCAGGTACTCATCGGATCCGGGTTCGGCGAGCACGCTGAGGCCGGAAAGTATCAGAATGGCATCCAGGGCCACCGGCCCGATCGAGATCTTGTTGGAGGTTCCCAGCAAGGCGTAAAGAAGCGGCGAGAAGATGGAAGCGTACAGCCCGAACTCGGGGGGCAGGCCGGCGAGAACTGCGTAGCCCATGCTCTGCGGGATCAGCATAACGCCGATAGCCAGGCCCGATGCCAGATCCCGCCTCAACGTCTGGGTTGTATATCCCTGCAACCAAAGCAAGCCAGGCAGTAATTTGTAGAGCATAGAAGCAGTTTATCCCGTGGGAGCCTGCCTGCAAGTGTGTGTAAACGAATGCGTTGAATCAAGAAATATCAGGATATGCTATAATGGATTGCGCAAACCAACAGCCAGTGGAGACATGACTATGGCGAAAAAGAAGGCAGCCGCAACCAGGCACAGCGCTGTGCAGCGGGAACTCAGAACCCCCAAGTATCAGATGCGGGTGGTTGAAGATAAAAGCAAATACCGGCGTAACCGCGACAAGAGGGTAAGGATGGAGGATTTTCGTAAGGCGGCCTGAAGAGCTGTTTTACGAAAGTCCTTCATCTGTGTTCATCCCTGCCACGGCTTATTAGTAGCTTGCCAGAGTGTAAGCGGCTCAGGGCGAATATTCACCTAATCGTTCAGTTCGAGTCCCAGGCTTGCTGCCGTTGAGAAAGTAAGCACTGGCGTACAGGCACGCCAATATGACAATCGCAAAACCCACTTTATTCCACAGGGGCAGGCTAAACTGCTCAAGCAACAGGTGGCTGATCAGGGGGAGTGTGGCCAGGAACAGGGCGACTGAAACGGTTTTTTGCCAGAGGCTTGCTTCCGGGTCGTATTTTTCATACCGCGCGATGTCATAGGGCTTCCAGGGGTTGCTCCTGGCGACGTCCGCAGGGCGCCACCCTGTTGGCATAAACCAGAGTTTTAGTTTGTCTGCCCACCGTTCGGTAGCAACAGCGTCCTCCCATAACCTTGCCCACCAGTCCACATGTGCGGCTATCGGGTTCCAGCTTCGGTAGGGTTTGCGTACACCGAAAACACAGGGCTCTTCTTCGCATTCTTCAGCCCAGGTGCCAAACAGCCTGTCCCACAGCATGATCACGCCGCCGTAGTTTTTGTCGATGTACCGGGTGTTGACTGCGTGGTGAACGCGATGGGCCGCAGGCGTGTTTAAAATGCCCTCAATGACCGGCACGCGCCCAATGGCGCGGGTGTGTATCCAGAACTGGAAAAACTTGTTCAATAACAGCACAGTTGCAAACACTTCAATCGGGCAGCCCATGATTGCCATTGGAATAAAAACCGGAAACATCAGGGTGTCCTGAAAAGCGCCTTGCCGCAGGGCGACCGTAAAATTGTATTCCTCGCTCTGGTGATGGGGCAGGTGGCCGCTCCACATGAAGTTCACGGTATGAGACAGGCGGTGGCCCCAGTAATAGAAAAAATCATAAACGAAGAAAAACAGTATCCACGTAATGGCAGAGCCCACGTCCCATTCAACCAGACCAAACCTGTTGGAGACAAAGGCAAAGATCAGGAATAGCCCACCTTTGGTAAAGAGCTCAAAAATCAGCGTTACAATGCCGCAGCTCATGTTGGTGAGGCTATCGTTCAACCGTAATGGAGTCCGGTTTTTTTGCCAGAAGAACGCAGACTCCAGGGCGATAAACAACAGGAAAAACGGGATGGAAAACGCGACATAGTGATCAGCCATTACTAACCCCATTATTTTTATTAGTAGGTCGAAGTTACACCGGCCACCAGGCAAAAGCTCGCTCTTATACGACACTATCTTGTTTTATTGTGCCGCCACCATCGGTTTACCAGCTGTTTGTAATTGATAGCCGAGTCAGCGGCCTGTCTGTGGTACGGTAGTAATCTATCGGATACAAATGGACAAATGGAGGGATACCATGGGAAAAGTTACTTCAAGCATTGTGGTCGCCTGTGATGCGTCAAGCCACTCGGCAGAGGCCGCGAGGATGGCAGCCGAACTGGCTAAAGCGACTGGCAAGCCGCTTACGCTCTTGTCGGTGTTTCCGAGCGCACGGTTGGAACGGCTGGTGATTGGTGGCGTCATGCCGGATAAGGTTGACGAAGAGGTGAACAGCTACGGGCGTGAGGTGTTTGACGCTGCCAGAAAGGCTGTGAGTGGTATAGCCGATCCGGCTGACGAAGTCCTTCTCAGGGGCGACCCCGCCCACGCAATACTTGAATACCTGGAAGGCAATCCGGAAGTTCATCTTGTATTGGGAAGGCGGGGCCATTCGATGGTGCGCAGCCTCACGCTGGGCAGTATCAGCGAAAAGGTCGTCAGGCATGCCACTGTGCCGGTTACTGTTGTGAATGGGTAATACCGGTACTGTAGCCAGGCAAGTGCCGGGCGCCGCCACCGCTTGGGATTGGTGCCCCGGAAACAACAAAGCCCGCACAAGGCGGGCTAAGTTATTGAATTCTATTGGTGCCCGGAGGCGGAATCGAACCACCGACACGAGGATTTTCAATCCTCTGCTCTACCAACTGAGCTATCCGGGCAGGTTGCTGTACTGCTGTGCAACGGGGCGCTATTAAACCGGTTTCGGTGTGGTGAGTCAAGGCCGGCCCGGAAAAATATCTGAATCTTTTCAGGGTTGGTCAGGCTTTGATCACCCTTGTGTTATTGCTCCGGCGGTACGTAGCCTTCGGCTTTGTCGAAAGGTTCGTTGTTGAAGAAGCGTTCCATCTGCACCTGCAGGTATTTGCGGGTGTTAGGGTCCATCAGGCTCAGATGCTTTTCGTTGATCAGCATGGTTTGCTGGTTTTGCCATTCTTCCCAGGCTTGCCTGGAAATGTTTTCGTAGATGTCCTGACCTTTTGCGCCAGGCATTGGGGGGAAGTCCAGCCCTTCAAGGTCTTTCTGGTATTTGCGGCAGAAAACGGTGCGGCTCATGTTCGCTCCTGTTGTCGTAGATAAGTGGTTGGATGATAACAGATAAAGGCGGTTGGGCGTGTGCTCGCTTTGTTATCAGAGCAGGGCAGCCTGTTCCGGGTTCGTGAGCAGTGTGCGAATGGGTGCTGGCAGGCCCAGCGCCAGCGCTTCGTGCCTGTACAGCCACTTGTGCTGCGCATCATCTCTTACGGTGCTTTGTCCGGTCACGTCCAAACGGGCCGGTTGAATGTGCAGGTGGTAGTGGGAAAAGGTATGGCGGAAACCACCGATCAGTTCGGGTTCCCCGCAGTCAACCCCCAGGTTCTGCTCGCAGGCTTCCTGTAATTCCTCAGCGCCATAAGCCGGGTCCAGCTCGGGCAGGCTCCAAAGGCCACCCCAGATACCACTGGGTGGGCGTCGTTGCAGCAGTATGCGGCCCTCCCGGTCTTCCAGTATGACCATCCAGGTGGTTTTTTCAGGCCTTACCTTTTTGGGTCTGGAGCCGGGGTAGAGGCCTGTTTCACCTCTGGCATAGGCTTTACAGCCGGTCTGCAGGGGGCAATCGCTGCAGGCCGGCCGGCTGCGGGTGCATACCATGGCCCCCAGGTCCATGATGCCCTGGGTGTAATCCCGCACGCGCTCGTCCGGTGTGTGTGCTTCAGCGTGTTCCCAGAGTTGTTTCAGTACAGAGGTTTGCCCTGGCCAGCCGGGAACGGCGTGATAACGGGCCAGTACCCGTTTTACATTGCCATCGAGAATGGCCGCGCGCTTGCCAAACGCCTGGGCAATAATTGCAGCCGCGGTGGATCGGCCGATGCCGGTGAGGCTTTCCAGCTCTTCCCGGGTTTGCGGGAACTTGCCGCCAAAGTCGTCCATTACGGACCGGGCAGCCCTTTGCAGGTTGCGTGCCCGTGCGTAATAACCAAGGCCAGACCAGTGGCTGAGTACGTCATCAACCGGTGCTTCTGCAAGGGTTTGCACATCAGGGAAGCGCGCCATGAAAGCCCTGTAGTAGGGGATAACCGTGGCCACCTGGGTTTGCTGAAGCATGATTTCAGAAACCCACACCCGGTAGGGGGTGCGGTTATGGTGCCACGGCAGGTCATGCCTGCCGTGCCGGTCGTACCATGCCAGAAGCTTTTCAGCGAAGCGGTCTGCTGTCACTTGAACAGGCCTTTCAGTGCGTCTTTTACCTTGTCTCCCGCTCCCTCACCGAGCTTTTCTTCCAGTTTTTCGCGGGCCTTTTCTTCTGCTTTTTCTTTCGCCCTGTCCACTTCTTCCTCGGCTTTTTTGCGTGCGGCGTTTTTGGCAATGGTCTTCAGGGTGTCGCGGAAGCGGGAGCCGTCGAAGGAGCACAGGCTTGCAGCGCCCTGGGAAAAATCACCACGACATTCCACCGGAATCACAACGTCTTCAACGTATTCGGTTACCCGGCAGGCGTTATCGCGATGAATCTCACCTACAATCCGCAGGCCAAGCTCGTAATCCACCAGAGTCTGCTTCATGTCAACCGTGCCATTCCCCTCCAGCTTCATGCCGGCGAGTGATGCTACAAGATCCGTGTTGTTGAAGATGTTGCCGTTGATATCCAGGGTGCCGCGCATATCGTTGAATGGCGTTGTGTCGCCCCAGTCATCGGTTGTCAGTTCTTCACCGTTTGCCAGCGCGATGCCTTGGCAGGCCATGCGCGTCAGGTTCATTTTCCGGAATTCACCCTTGGCAAGATTGAAGCTGATCTGGCCATCGGCGTTCTCTCTCAGATCCGGGATGCGGTTGCCGGAAGTGGTCGCATTGACTTTTAGGTTGGCTCCGCCGGAGAGCATAGTGATTTCAGCCACGTCCGCCAGCAGGGGCAGAGTCTGGACGTTGCTTACATCGGAGTTGATTGACCACTTGGGATTGTCGCTGCGGGCATCAATGGTGGCTTTGGCGCCAAAGCTGCCTTCGTAGAGCTTACCGCTGAACTCGTCTACTTTCAGCAGGCCTTCGCGGGCAGTAGTGCTGGCTTTGATTTCGTTGATGGTGAGGTTGCTCACAACCAGCTCGCCCAGCCCGAAGTCGATGTCCAGTAGCAGGCTGCGCAGGGTCTCCAGAGGCAACAGATCGCCTTGCGGGCCGCTGCCGGCGGTTTGTACCGGGGCAGCGCTTTCAGCTTCTGCGCCCTCCGCCTTGGGGGGCAGGTAGCGGTCGGCGTTGAGTTTATCGCCCTGGAGGTCAAATACTATGCCTCCGTTTTCGAGGTTATAGCTGCCGGCGCCTTTGAAGGTGGTGTCGTCCAGTTTGATGACCAGGTCAGCAAGCGCAGGTTTGCCCGCGGCGCCGCCAATGCTGGTGGAGAAGGCAATGGCCTGGAGGACTGTTTCATCGGCTGTCTCAACGGCAGGTTGCCCAAGGTTTTTGAGCAGGTCTTTAAGGGAGAACTCTTTGATGGCAATTTTGCCGTTCAGGGCCGGCTTATCACCAAAGCCTTTCACATCCAGATTGGTGTTCAGGGTCAGGTTGGCGAGGCTGGCGGTGATGTCGCTGAGAGTAGCAGTTTCGTTTTCCAGGTTGGCCCTGGCTGAACCGCTTATTCTGGCTGTGACGGATTTGCCGCCGAATGGTTCGCCGTTCATGTTGAACTCCGCGTCCAGGCCGGAAACTGCAAAGTCGTTCAGCGCTTCGTTGGCCGCCAGGCGGGCCTCAATGTTCCCGTCTACCGTAAACTGCGGCTTTGCAGTTTCTACACGAAAGCCAACTTCCAGGGGGAATTCGGAGCCGAGGGTGATGTTGCTGGCATTTACTGTGAAATCTTCCAGAGTCACTTTCTGCCCGGTACGCTGATCACTGTAATGCACCTGCGCGTTACTGATCTGAACATTGTCAACATTGAAGTTCAGGGGGGTGCCACCGGTTCCCTCGGCGGGTGTCTGGCCGGGCTTGCCGGCAACCTCTTGCTTGTCTTTCTGCCCGTCCTTTCGCGTTTTGCCTTCTGCAGGTTCCGGCATGATGCGCGTCCAGTTGCCTTCACCCTGTTTGTTGATGCTCAGGTGGGCGTCCAGGCCGTCGAGCACGAAGGTGCTGACCTGCGGCGACATGGTAATCAAGGACCAGAAGTCGACCTGTGCTACCAGTTGCTTCAGTGCAATCAGGCGCTCACCATCCAAAGTGGCTTCCACATCATTCAGCTCAAGCCCGAGAGGAATAAAAGACCAGCCGATGTCGCCTTCCAGAATGAGATCGAGGTTGGTTTTCTCTTCAACCACCTTTTCGATCTGCGGTTTATAGTCGTTCGGATCTATAACGGCCATGGCAACGGCAATCGCGACAATGGCGAGAACGACAAGTGCAACGACGGCGATCAGCACATAACGAATGGCTTTCATGATTCAGGCATCCTTTCATGTTGCGGGAGCTTCAGGATTCATGTCGAATCCCGGTGCGAACAGGCTAAAGGATAACGCAGGGTTAACAAATTAACAGCGCAGGAGTATGACAATGCGTTAGTGTTGGGCCAAAATGCACGCCGACTGTTTTCCGACTACATTATTACGTATAAACATAAAAAGGAGTTCGCTGTGGCTATTACTGTTTCAATTGAGCTGAACCGGGAGCTTGAAATTGCCGGCAGTTATGATGAAGTTTTCGAACTGCTGGCGGACGTTCCCCGCTCTGCAAGCTATTTCCCGAAAGTACACAAGCTAACTGACCTGGGTGACAACATCTACCGCTGGGAAATGGAAAAGGTGGGTATTGACAAGCACGCTATCCAGACTGTCTACGCCAGCCAGTACTTTTCCGATAAAGAGGCCGGAAAGATCACATGGGAACCGGTAAAAGGTGAAGGTAACGGCCTGGTGCGTGGCTCCTGGCAGCTGACAGCAAAGGGCGACAAGGCCACAGCATTGAAGTTCCACACCAGTGCGGAGCTGACTCTGCCTCTGCCCGGGTTGCTGAAGCTGGCAATCAGCCCGGTTATCAAGCACGAGTTCAATGGCCTTGTGGACACCTACATGAATAATCTGAAGAAGGCCTTCTGATTTTCCTGCCACCAGAGAAGCTATCGGGCCGATTAACCCGGTTGTGGGACTCCTGAGAGCATAAAAGGTATAATCCGGAGATTGAACATGTCCGGCTTTATGCCGCTTAATTTGCTACGGAGTCCCCATGGCCGAACGTAAGGCTCGGGTAGAACGAAATACCCTTGAAACACAGATTGCTGTTGAAATTAACCTCGACGGTACCGGTAAGCACAGTTTTGATACAGGCGTTCCGTTTCTTGATCACATGATGGAGCAGATTTCCCGTCATGGTCTGGTTGATCTGGATATTGTCTCCAAAGGCGATCTGCACATTGATGATCACCACACGGTAGAGGATATTGGCATCACCCTCGGCCAGGCGTTCAAGCAGGCCGTGGGTGATAAAAAAGGGATTCGCCGTTACGGCCATGCCTACGTGCCACTGGACGAGGCACTGTCGCGTGTAGTGATTGATCTTTCCGGGCGCCCCGGCCTGATAATGGAAGTGCCTTACACCCGCAGCACTGTCGGCGGCTTTGACGTCGACCTGTTTGAAGAATTCTTCCGTGGGTTCATCAATCACGCCATGGTTACACTGCACATCGACAATCTGCGGGGCAAGAATACCCACCACCAGATTGAGACAGTGTTCAAAGCATTTGGCCGTGCCCTGCGTGTAGCCATTGAAATGGATGAGCGTATGGCGGGTGTAACCCCGTCTACCAAAGGCCTGTTGTAATCCGCCACCAAGGACACCGCACAAAGCATGAAAACCGTTGCCATCATCGACTACGGCATGGGGAACCTTCACTCTGCCCGCAAGGCAGTAGAGCACGTCGCCCCGGGTACCAGGGTTCTGGTAACCGACAACGCAGATCAGATTCGTGAAGCCGACCGGGTGATTCTGCCCGGCGTCGGTGCCATTCGCGATTGCATGGCGGAAATCCGCCGGCTGGGCGTGGATGACCTGGTGCGGGAAGTATCCCGTGATCGTCCGTTCCTGGGAATCTGTGTTGGTATGCAGGCGCTTATGTCCCGTAGCGAAGAAAATGGCGGGGTCGAGGGGATTAACCTGTTCCCGTCCGAGGTGCGCTTCTTTGGCGAAAACCTGACAGAAAACGGCGAACGCCTGAAGGTGCCTCACATGGGCTGGAATCAGGTGTACCACACTAAGGAACATCCCCTGTGGCAGGGTATTCCCGATGGTGACCGCTTCTACTTTGTGCACAGCTATTACGCCGAGGCGGAAGGCAACCCCGACATTGCCGGGCGCAGTCATTACGGGGTTGACCTGGCGGCTGCGGTGGCCCGGAACAATATTTTTGCTGTGCAGTTTCACCCGGAGAAAAGTGCCGGGGCTGGGCTGCAACTTCTCAAGAACTTTACAGACTGGAACGGAACATGCTGATTATTCCCGCCATTGATCTCAAAGACGGCAAGTGCGTGCGTTTGCGCCAGGGCCGCATGGAAGATTCCACCGTATTCGGTGGTGACCCGGTTGATATGGCCACCCGCTGGGTAGAAGCCGGCGCCCGCCGCCTGCACCTTGTTGATCTGAATGGCGCGTTTGCCGGCGAGCCGGTAAACGGGGAAATTGTAAAAGCCATCGCCCGCAAGTATCCGGATTTGCCGATACAGATTGGTGGCGGTATCCGTTCGGCCGAAACCATTGAAGCCTATCTCGAAGCCGGTGTGCAGTGGGTTATTATCGGTACCAAGGCGGTGAAAGAGCCGGAGTTTGTGACCGACATGTGCAAACGCTTCCCCGGTCATATCATCGTGGGGCTGGACGCCAAAGATGGCCGTGTTGCCACCGATGGATGGGCTGAGGTTTCCGAAGTGATGGCAGTGGATCTGGCGAAGCGCTTTGCCAACGATGGCGTTGAAGCGATTGTTTACACCGACATCAACCGCGATGGGATGATGCAGGGCGTTAACGTGGAAGCCACCGCAGCACTGGCAGAAGAAGGTGGCATTCCGGTTATTGCCTCCGGCGGCGTAACCAGCATGGATGACCTCAGGCGTCTGGCGCCGGTTGCTGGCAAGGGTATTATCGGCGCCATTACCGGTCGGGCCATCTACGAGGGCACTCTGGATGTAGCGGAAGCCCAGGCATTCTGTGATTCCCTGACAAACTGAACAAGGTAGATTGTATGGCACTGGCAAAGCGCATAATCCCCTGCCTGGATGTAGACAAAGGGCGTGTTGTTAAAGGCGTGAACTTTGTGGATATCCGGGATGCCGGCGATCCTGTGGAAGTGGCCCGTCGCTACAATGAACAGGGTGCGGATGAGATTACCTTTCTGGATATCACCGCCAGCCATGAGAGCCGCGACACTACCTATGAAACCGTGGAGCGTATGGCGGCGGAAGTTTTTATTCCGCTGACGGTCGGCGGTGGTGTTCGCACAGTGGAAGATATCCGCAAGTTGCTGAACGCCGGGGCAGACAAGGTGGCCATTAATACTGCCGCCGTATTCAACCCGGAGTTCGTGCGGGAAGCGGCGGACCGTTTTGGCAGCCAGTGCATTGTGGTGGCTATTGATGCCAAGCAGGTCAGTGCTGAAGGTGAGCCGCTGCGCTGGGAGATTTTCACCCATGGTGGTCGCAAGCCAACAGGGCTGGATGCCGTGGAGTGGGCCCGCAAGATGGTAGAAATGGGAGCCGGCGAGCTCCTGCTTACCAGTATGGACCGGGATGGCACCAAAATCGGCTTTGACCTTGGTCTGACCCGGGCAGTCAGCGATGCGGTGGTTGTTCCTGTAATTGCTTCAGGTGGTGTGGGTGAGCTTCAGCATCTGGCAGATGGCGTTACCAAAGGTGGTGCAGATGCTGTTCTGGCAGCGTCCATATTTCATTTTGGTGAGCACACCATCCCGGAAGCCAAGGCGTTCATGAAGGCCCAGGGTATCGAGGTCCGGGATTAGTCCTTTTTAGCATAAGCAGGCCTTATGGTCTGCTTTTCCCCTTCTGCAAACATTCTCTGGTTGTTATTTCTGATGGCCCAGAGCCCGCTTACGGTTGCAATGGCAATGCCCTGCTCATCCAGTAGTGGAAGGTGTTTTTCCAGGTAGTCGACGGTCACCGGGTGTGGGTGGCCAATGCCAACTGCGCTGCCATTTTCTTTCGCCCGGCGAATAAGCTCCTTGAACTGCCGGTCGACATATTCTTCTGTTTGCTCGTGGTCCAGAAACACATCCCGGGACAGGGTGGGAATGCGGTAAGCCGCGGCAACTTCGCCCGCAACAGTCGTGGCGATGGTTCTGCTGTCTACAAAATAAACCGGATAGCGGTCCAGTTCCTTCATGACCCAGTCCATGGGTCTGAGCTGCTGTGTCAGCAAGCTGCCCATGTGATTGTTCACCCCCTGCACATAGGGGATAGACCGCAGGGCACGGCGCAGGGTTGTTGTCAGGCTTTGCTCGTCCATATCCGGGGTCAGGCCCCCGGGGCCAAGGCCAAAGTTGCGGGTGTTGGCCATGGGAGCGTGCAGCATGATCTCTTTTTCGCGGCTGTGCGCTAGGCGGGCAAGGGTGTCTGTGTGCCGACGATACGGCAGGAAGGCCAGGGTCAGCGGCTGATCCAGGTTGGCCAGGCGCTCACCCTCGTACAGGTTGTGCCCCATGTCATCAATGATGATGGCAATGGTTGGCGGCACATCGCGAGATGCCGGCTCCGCTACGGTAGGACTGGCTACAAGGCTTAACAGGGCGAACAGCGCCAGATTGGCCAGGGTAAGAGAACAGGTCGCCTTCACTGTGCTGTGCCTTCTCCCTTTCGGTTGAGAATGCTCAGTCCTTTCAGAAGGTTAAGCGCGGACCTCAGCTGATAATCCCGGTCTGCCGTGGAGCCGGGCTGGTCTTCAGTAGTCGATTGCTTGTCTTTGCCTTCCGTTTTCTCATCCTGGCCAATCAAATGGCCGCTCAGGTCGGCTTCGGTAAAGAAGGGGCGGCTATCCAGCTCCTTCAGTTCTGCGGGCTTTACTTCGATATCCGGTTTGATGCCCGTGGCCTGGATCGAACGCCCGTCAGGGGTGTAATAGCGAGCCGTTGTCATCTTGATGGCGTGGGTCTCATCCAGCGGGATCACTGTCTGAACGCTGCCCTTGCCAAAGGACTGGGTACCCATGATGACCGCCCGTTTATGATCCTGCAGGGCGCCGGCAAGAATTTCCGACGCAGAAGCGGAGCCGCCGTTAATAAGTACAACGATTGGCGTCCCGGCCATCACATCGCCGTCTTTGGCGCTGAAGCGCAGGCGCGAGCTCTGGATTCTACCTTCCGTATACACAATCAGCCCTTCGTCCAGCAAGGCATCCGCCGTTGCTACCGCAGCCTGTAATACACCGCCCGGGTTGTTGCGCAGGTCGATGATCAGTCCGTCCAGATCGCCGCCATGTTCTTCCCGGAGCTGCTCCAGGGCTTCGGTGAACTGCTCGCCGGTCTCCGCCTGGAACTGGGTGAGGCGCACGTAGCCATAACCGTTTTCAATCATTCGGCTCTTTACGCTGGTAACCTTGATAACGGCTCGCTCAACCTCGATCTCTACCGGTACGTTTTCACCTTCCCGCATGATGGTCAGCGTAAGAATGGTGCCCGGCTTGCCACGCATAAGCTGAACGGCTTCTTCCAGGCTCATGCCTTTTACCGGCTTCTCATCAAGCTTGATGATCAGGTCGCCTGCCTGAACGCCCGCCTTCTGGGCCGGTGTATCGTCAATCGGCGCGATTACTTTTACAAAACCGTTCTCCATACCCACTTCAATGCCGAGGCCACCGAATTCGCCGGATGTGCTCTCTTCCAGCTCTTCGTAGTCCTTGGGGGCCAGGTAGGTGGAATGTGGGTCGAGATCGGAAAGCATGCCTTTGATGGCGCTTTCAAGTAGTTGCCTGTCGCTCACTTCTTCCACGTAGGCGGCTTTTATCCGGCTGAAAACCTCGGTGAATTTGCGCAGGTCATCCAGGGGAAGTTGCGTTTCCGGGTCCGGGAGGGTGATTTCAACACGTGTGCCGTCCTGAATGCCCTCCAGTAATTCGGTGTTGGTGGAGGGGGCTTCCTGCGCGAAAGCCAGTCCCGGAATGGTAATGAAGCAGGCCGCCAGAATGGCTGAGCGCAAAGGTGATACCTGGAGTATATTTCGGACCCGATTCATTCACATATCCCGTGGTTATTCCGATAGTTGGGTATAAAGTGAGGCTTGGTTACCTGTTCCCGACAGTATGGCGCCACCGGGCGCGTTTGTCAGCCCCGCACCGGAGTTCAGTTGGCCAGCCAGCGCCCCGGGTTATCCGGTTTGCCGTTATGACGAACCTCAAAATAAAGCGCCGGGCTTTCTGTACCGCCCGTGCGACCCGCCTGTGCGATAGCCTCGCCGGCTGAAACCCAGTCGCCGGGGCTGGTAAACAGGCTGCTGCTGTTGCCATAGAGTGTCATGTAGCCATCACCGTGATCAATGATTGTGATCAGCCCGAAGCCCCTGAGCCAGTTGGCGAACACAACACGGCCATAATGGATGGCTTTTACTTCGGCTTCTTCGTCAGTCTGTATAAGAAGGCCGTTTCTGCGGAGTTTGCCGTCTGCGTATTTATCGCCAAACCGGCTGACGACCTTACCCTTCACCGGCCACGGCAGTTTGTTCCTGAGTGACTGGAAAGGTTGCGACTCGTTAGGCGAAGGGATGTTGGCAATGGCTTGCTGAACTTCCGAGAGCAGTTTTTCCAGGCGCTTGCGGTCGGCTTCAAGCTCGTCTTTTTCAGTTCGCCGGCTACGGATATCCTGGTTCAGCGCTGTCAGGGTCTTTTCCCGTTCCTTGCGGGAGACTGTTAATTCCTGCTGGCGTTTTACGATGCCTTCTTCAGCAGCCGTCAGCTTTTCCTGTGTGCTTTTAGCCGCAGCTTGTGTGGCCTTGAGTTCCGCAAGGTTTTTATGGAAGGTTTCAAGGCGTTTGACGGTATCTCGGCTGAGGTATTCGTAATAGGTCATGGTCCGGGCTATGTTGTCCGGATCAATCTCATTAAGCAGAATCTTGACGGCGGGCGCGTCGCCCTCCATCCAGGCGGTGCGTATCAGTGTTTTCAGGCTGTCTCTCTGGCGCTCAAGCGTGTGTGCGAGTTCCCGTTCCTGCTCCTGCAGCTTGGCAAGTCGCTGTTGCTGTTCCTTCACCTGCTCGCGCAGGGATCTGCGTTCCCGAGTCAGCCGGCTGATGGTGCGTTCGGCTGTAGCAAGCTGTTGCTCCAGAGCGGAACGATCCTTCTCGGCGTCTGCCAGCCACTCATCAATACCCTCAATGCGTTTCTTGAGGGCTTCAATCCGGGCAGGGGTAACCTCTTGCCCGAGCGTTACCGGCGCCGCACCCAGGGTCAGCATGAGTGCAAGCGCCAAAACCGCAGTCCGTCGCAATGGCAGAACCTGCTTGCGAATCAACCGATTTCGACCAGGCTATGCCCGGTCATTTCCTTCGGCTGTTCCAGACCCATCAAAGTGAGCAGGGACGGGGCCACATCACTGAGGCTGCCGTCATCTTTCAGGCTGACCTTGCGGTTACCCGTGTAAACCAGTGGCACCGGCCCGATTGTGTGCGCCGTATGAACCTGGCCCGAGTTGGGGTCTGTCATCTGCTCACAGTTACCATGGTCGGCCGTTATCAGTGCTTCACCGCCCACTTCATCCAGGGCTTCGACCACCCGTTGAATGCACTGATCCAGGCATTCTGCTGCCTTGATGGCGGCGTTCAGGTTGCCGGTGTGGCCTACCATGTCTCCGTTGGCGTAGTTGCACACCACCAGATCGTATTTTCCGCTCTTGATGGCTTCCACCAGTTTGTCGGTAACCTCCGGAGCGCTCATCTCAGGCTGAAGATCGTAGGTTGCAACTTTCGGGGAGGGAACGAGAATCCGGTCTTCGCCGGTAAACGGCGTTTCCAGGCCGCCGTTAAAGAAAAACGTGACGTGAGCGTATTTTTCGGTCTCCGCAATGCGCAGCTGGGTCTTCCCAAGGTCAGAAACGTATTCGCCCAGGCCGTTAACCAGTTGCTCTGGGGGATAGGCGCAGGAGGTTTTGATATCTGCGGCGTACTCGGTGAGCATTACGAAGTCGGCCAGCCGCGGATGCTTCCGGCGTTCGAATCCTTCAAAGCTGCTGTCTACAAACGTGCGGGTCATCTCTCTTGCGCGGTCGGCACGGAAGTTCATGAACAGGACCGCATCACCATCGTTGATGGTGCCCGCCGGCTCACCGGCATTCCGGATAACGGTCGGCTTTACAAATTCGTCGTTTTCGCCACGCTCGTAAGCCTGCTCCAGCCCAGACACCGGGTCGGTTGCGCTAAATTCCGATTCGCCCAGAACCATCAGGTTGTAAGCGGCTTCAACCCTGTCCCAGCGATTGTCCCTGTCCATGGCAAAATAGCGTCCCACTATGGAGGCAACGCGGCCCACACCCAGGCTTTTCATCCGGGCGGCAGCCTTTTCCAGGGAAGGGCGGGCACTGCGAGGCGGCATGTCGCGGCCGTCGAGAAACGCGTGAATGTACACTTCCCCGGCGCCACGGGATGCAGCGAGTTCGGCGGCTGCAAGAATGTGGTCTTCATGGCAGTGAACGCCACCGGGCGAAAGCAGGCCCATAAGATGAACCGCACCGCCGTTGCTGATGGCCTTGTCGATGGCCGAGCACAGGGCTTTGTTCTCATTAAAGGTGCCGTCTTCCAGGTCTTTGTCTATGCGCGTAAGGCTTTGATACACAACGCGACCGGCACCCAGGTTCATATGCCCGACTTCCGAGTTGCCCATCTGCCCCTTGGGCAGGCCTACAAACATGCCCGAGGTGTTGATAAGTGTTTTGGGTCTGGATTCCCAGAGCTTGTCCCAGAAGGGCGTGTGGGCGTTGCTGATGGCGTTGTCGGCGGCGGGTTCACGATGGCCCCAGCCGTCCAGAATGATCAGTGCTGTCGGCTTGCGCAATGCTGTCATCATTTTGTCCGGAAGTAGAGTAGCGATGAGTTTACAGGAGCAGCTGTGAAGCTTATCCATTTTTGCGCTCACAGGCCACCGTCATGACCCTGGATGGTCGCCTTCTGTCCAGCGTACAGGCTGTGTATAATCCGCCCAAACTTATTTTCAGGGTAACCTCATGGATCGGTTGTTTGAATTTGTCGTTAACCACTACATTCTTGCTTCACTGTTTGTGGCTTTTCTGGTCGCTATTCTGGTACTGGAGTCCCGGCGTGGTGGCGCCAAGATCTCGGCCCAGGGTGCTGTCAGCCTGATTAACCGTGACGAAGCCATAGTTGTGGATATCCGTGATCGTAAAGAGTTTGCCGAGGGGCGCATCACCGGCTCTGTAAATATTCCGCTAAGCAGCCTGAAAAGCCGTGCCGCCGAACTGAAAAAGCACAAGGACAAGCAGATCATTGTTGCCGATAAAATGGGACAGCACTCGGCCATGGCGGTTAAACAGCTTAACGCCGAAGGTTTCGCTAACGTGGTGCGCCTCAATGGTGGTGTCAGCGACTGGAAAGCCAGTAATTTGCCGCTGGTGAAGAAGTAAGAAAAGCACAGACCCAACTTGAACTGAACACCGATCTGCCGCACTGTTTCACATAACCGGTTGCCGCCAGACAGTAGACTGTTCCGGCAGATGTAACCCAGACAATGGGCATGAGCCCACTGTACGACTCTACAAAAAAGCGAAAGGATTAAACATGGCTGAGAACCCGCAAGCCGCCGCAGGCAATGATAACCAGAACCAAGCCCAGTTTGCCCTTCAGCGTATCTACGTGAAGGACCTCTCTTTCGAGTCCCCGAACTCGCCGTTGGTATTCCAGGAACAATGGAAGCCGCAGGTAAACCTTGATCTGAACACCTCCCACACCAAGGTGAGCGACAACCAGTACGAGATTGTTCTTTCGCTGACTGTGACAGCCAAAGTTGGTGAAAAGGTTGCGTACATTGTCGAGATTCAACAGGCAGGTGTGTTCCTGGTGTCAGGTATTGAAGGGCCGCAGCTCGGCCAGATGCTGGGTGCATACTGCCCCACCATTCTGTTCCCCTATGCCCGTGAAGCCATCGATGGTGTGGTCAATAAAGGCAGCTTCCCGGCGCTGATGCTGGCACCGGTTAATTTCGATGCCATCTATGCCCAGGCACTGCAGCGCAAGCAAGAAGAAGGGAAGGCAGAAGACGGCGCAGAGCAGAAGACTCACTGAGCCATAAACCCTAACTGCCGCCAGGCTTCATAAACCACCAGGGCGGCGGTATTGGACAGGTTCAGGCTGCGGCTCTCCGGGCGCATGGGCACTTTCAGGCAGTGCCCCGGGGGCAAGCCTTCGCGTATTTGCGCAGGCAGGCCACGGGTTTCGGGGCCGAACATCAGGTAGTCATCCTGCTGGTAGGCAACCTCGTGGTAGTAACGGTGGCCTTTGGTGGTCAGGCCAAACAGCCGCGGCGGCTGCTCGCTGCGCAGAAACGCCTGATAGCTTTCATGGACTTTGACCGAGGCATATTCGCTGTAATCCAGCCCCGCCCGCCGCATCTGTTTGTCTTCAAGGGTAAAGCCCAGAGGCTCAATCAGATGCAGCCGGCAGCCGGTGTTGGCGCACAGCCGGATGATATTGCCCGTGTTGGGCGGTATTTCCGGCTCATACAGCACCACATTGAACATTGAGCGTTAACGCTCCACGGCCAGGGCCACGCCCATGCCGCCCCCTATGCATAGTGTTGCCAGGCCTTTGTTGGCATCACGGCGCACCATTTCGTGCAGCAGAGTCACCAGAATACGGCAGCCGGAAGCGCCGATGGGGTGGCCCAGGGCAATCGCGCCGCCGTTCACATTTACTTTGCTTGTGTCCCAGCCCATGTCCCGGTTCACAGAGATGGCCTGGGCGGCAAAAGCTTCATTGGCTTCAATCAGGTCCAGATCGTCTACAGCCCAGCCGGCCAGTTTCAGGCAACGCTGGCTGGCGGGAATCGGGCCTGTCCCCATAATGGTGGGGTCAACGCCGGCATTGGCGTGGGCCCTGATGGTCGCCAGTGGCGTCAGGCCCAGTTCCTTCGCTTTCTCTGCACTGCATACCATAACGGCGGCGGCTCCATCGTTAAGTGATGAGGCGTTGGCAGCCGTAACCGTGCCGTCTTTTTTGAATGCCGGGCGCAGCCTGGCGAGGCTTTCGCCAGTGACGCCGTCACGGGGGCCTTCGTCCTTGTTGACCACAATGGGATCACCCTTGCGCTGGGGAATGGACACCGGCACGATTTCGCCATCAAAATAACCGGCTTCGCGGGCAGCAACTGCTTTCTGCTGGGACTCTGCCGCAAATTCATCCTGCTCTTGGCGGCTGATGCCGTACTTCTCTACAATGTTCTCCGCGGTAATACCCATGTGGTAGTCGTTGAAGGCATCCCACAAGCCGTCCTTGATCATGGTGTCAACCATTGTCCAGTTGCCCATGCGCTGGCCATTGCGGCTATCCGGCAGAACGTGGGGCGCCCGGCTCATGCTTTCCTGGCCACCGGCAATCACCATATCTGCATCGCCACAACGAATGGCCTGCACCGCCATGTGCACCGCCTTCAGGCCGGAGCCACAGACCTTGTTGATGGTCATTGCCGGAACTGAAGCCGGAATGCCGGCGTTGATCGAAGACTGGCGTGCCGGGTTCTGGCCGGAGCCGGCAGTCAGCACCTGGCCAAGCACCACCTCGTTGATCTGGTCGCCGGCAACCCCTGTCTCTTCCAGTAGTGCCTTGATTACAGCCGTACCAAGCTGATCCGCATCAAGGCTTGAAAGGCCTCCGCCAAATGCGCCTATGGCGGTGCGCTTGGCGGCAACAATAACAACATCACGCATGCGAGTTCTCCGGTTGAATCAGTGTACTGTTGCAGGGCCGCAAACCAGACATGCCCTGCACAGGATTAAAAACTGCGTGCATTGTAGCTGGAAAGGCCTGAATCGCCCAAGCGATCAATGCCTGATACGCAGGCTTGAGCGGACGCTGCCCCGGTAACCGGGGCAGCGGGAGTGGCGCACGCAGACCTGAAACTCAGGAAAGCGACGGAGAAATCGCTTGAGCAATGCGGGACAGGCGCTCCGTACGGATGGCTTCTCCCAGGGCTTTCCCGGAAAACCCCTGCTGCATGAGTGCTCCCGGGTCGACGCCTGATGCGGCTTTGGCGGCTTTTCTGATGGGTTCCAGCTGTTTACGGTCGGTGGGCTCAAGAGCACATTCCAGTACATTGACCAGCCTTGAGAAACGCTCGGCACGGCGCCATAAGTCGGCTTTCTCCAGCATCCGGAGCAGGGTGCTGGCATCCGGTTGTCCGGGGGCAAATTGTTTGATTTCAGCAATAAACGTCACGGTCAGTCGGGCGAGCTGCTGGCAGTCATTGGGGGCTTTCAGGGCCCTGGCTCTTGCTGAACAGGCCGGCTCCGAAAGCGTGCAACACACAGCGGCAAAGCGCTCCGCAGTTGAGCCTGCCTTGGCGTGAATGCATTCAAGGGCAGCAATGGCTGTTCGGAATTGCGCTTCAGGCGCCAGTTCAGGAATCAGCACACTGAGTGCGTTGCAGTCCCGTAATACCCGGAAAAACGTGCCGGGGGCTTGCTCGTGCAGGGCCCGCTGAATCTCTTGCCAGACCCGTTCGGGAACAAGGTGTTCCACCTCGCCTTCGGCTACCATGGTGCGCATCAGCTCCATGGTATCCGGGCAGACGCTAAACCCCAGTGGCTGAAAACGCGCGGCGAAGCGAGCGGTTCTCAGGATGCGCAAGGGGTCTTCCATGAATGCGTCAGAAACATGGCGCAGCTGCCGTGCTTCGAGATCCCGCTTGCCATTGAAAGGGTCGGTCAGTTCCCCCTGTTCCGAAAGCGCCATGGCATTGATGGTAAGATCCCGGCGCCGCAGATCTTCCTCAAGGGTGACATCCGGTGCGCTGTAAACCGAGAAGCCATGATAACCGTAGCCCTGTTTGCGTTCTGTTCTCGCAAGGGCATATTCCTCTCCGGTTTTTGGGTGCAGAAAAACCGGGAAATCGGAACCTACCTGTTTGAAGCCTTTGGCCAGCATCTGTTCCGGAGTTGCGCCGACCACCACCCAGTCCCGGTCTTTGACTTCCAGGCCCAGTAACTCGTCGCGAACTGCACCGCCAACCAGATAGGTTTGCATAAGGGGTCAGATTCCTTTCGAAGAAGTGTCCGGGAATTATCCGTTTCCCGGGCAGGTCAGGCAAACTCCGATAGGCCGGAGTGTGCCGCTTCCTGCTTAAAAGGCATCTACAACTTAATCAAAAAGCGGTGCCAAGCTCCAGGGAAGCACCAATATCTGCATCGCTGAACAACGCACCCAGATCAAAACGCACGCCCATGAGGTTCAGTCCCAGGCCGGCGGTGAACTGGGTTTTCTCTTCAATACCTTTGTTGTCATCGTTGCTGGCCAGGTTGTGGCGAATACCGGCGCGAAGCTGGGCGTAACGCCAGGCATCAAATTCGGCACCCAGGGCAAGCCATTGGGTATCATCCTCAAAACCGAAAGCTTCTTTTTTGGTGAGGTCCACTTCGGCAGTAATGACATGATAGGCGCTCTTGTGCGCTATGCCGACGGTTGCCATGGGGTTGAGTTCCAGAGTTAAGCGTTCTTCGCCGGGTTTGCTTTGGGCCGAATCCAGCTCCATGGGAATGAGGTTTTTGATCAGGATGCCCGCGTTCCACTGTTTCTCATCGCCAAAAGCGTAGGCAGCACCTATATCCAGGTTAAAGCCACTTTTTTCAGTCTGGTACTGGTCGTTATCGAAGTCGTTGTCATCAAAACCCGAGACGGTTTCTGTGTACTGGAAAGTTTGCAATTGGACGTATTTTGGCGAGACGCCCAGTTGTACGGTATCGCCGTTATTCAGCTCCAGGGCGTGGGCAAAGCTGACTCCCGCCTCAATGGCTGCCGAAGCAAGCACTCGGCCACGAGAGTCAAGGGTGTTGGTGACGCCCGGAGCAAAGATGCCGTTCTCAATAGCTGCCAGTTTGGCATCGTCGCGTTCATCGTACTCGCCCCTTACGGTGGCCGTCAGATTGCCATTACTGAATATACCTACTGAAAGCTGTTTCCCCGGGAAAGCGAGAGCGAGCCCCAGGCCTGCATTGGCCCGCACAGTGTCCTTGTCAAACGCTTCAAGTTGCTCACGTAACTCACCCGCCAGTTGCTGTGCTCGGGGTGCGTTGACTGTGTTGACCGCGGCTTCAAGCTCGTCGATCGTGTCCTGGATGCTGTCAACCTGGTCGATGGTATCCTCCTCGTCCGCTACGCGGGCGTAAACAGAAGGTAGCGTGAGGCCAAATTCATCCGACCAGGAATGGTGGTCTGCCGCCATCATGGCCGGGTTTGCGGAAGTGGCAGATGCAGGGTGAGCAATGGCTACTCCGGTGCCGCCCATGGCAAATGAGCGTGATGACATAAATGCCTGTGGGCTGGCGATTGCGGATGTAGTGGCAACGGAGAGGCCTACGGCAATGAACAGTCGTGATAAACGAAACTGGCGCATCTGGGTACCTTGGTTCTGGTGATTGGCATTACGGAATTGTTAGCGTGGTCAAAGAGTAGACCAAGATGCGTACCTGAACATGACACAAGTGGTAACGGTTTGTCTTTGATATGTAAATGGAGGCAGATTATTGCCGGTTTCTCACGCTTTTTTTTGCCGGCTCCAGGAAAGTCCGATCAATCAGCAGGTTAGGAAAACTGGCTCGAATTTTTCATGGGTTTGCTGAAATGATTTCTGGAGACACGAACATGGCCATTCGCTGGTTGGTTATTCCTTTTCTGGCTTTCACGCTGGCGGCCTGCGCACCCGTGGGCGGGTACCGGGACAGCGGCCGGAACAATGCGCAAAACACGGTAAAGTTTGAACCCATTACGGTTAGGGTCAGCGGCTTTGGTACATATGAAGACGCCAGCAAGGATCGGTTGAATACCCGCAAACGACTGATGGCGCGCAGAGCGTCCCGGATGGATGCCTACCGGAACCTGGCAGAGCGGGTTTACGGTACGGTTATTTACGGCAGTTCTACCGTGAACGATTTTGTTCTTCGCAATGACATGTTCCGCGCTTACGTGGACAGCTATATCCGCGGGGCGAAGATGGTAGCGGTGAATGAGCACAGTGACGGAGTTATAGAAACCGTTATGGAACTGAAGCTGGAGCCTCGCTTCCGCGACTGTGTATCCAAAGTTCCCGACGATAAGGTACGGGATCTTTGCCCGATACCCATGCCCGGTTACAACGACAGTGTTGGTGATGTTCAGAGCCGGAACGTCGATTCACTGTACTATCTGGATTAGCCTGGCTGATCTGGCCTGATGTTGTTGAAGCATTTTTGAATGACCGGTTATAGGGGTGGGGAAATAATGCACGGGTTTACCAGGAAGTTCACGGGGTTGTTGCTTGGCTGTGCATTGGTAGCTCTGATGCTGGTTGCCAATGTGCAGGCCGTTGTTCTGGAGGGTGTTGGCCATGCCAGCATCCACGACAACGATCTTGCTTCTGCCCGTGCTGAAGCCCGTAATGCGGCCATGCGTGACCTTGCCCTGCAGTACGAGGCCCGGGTGAGTACCCGCGATACCATGGAAAACGGTGTTCTGACCGAGTCCAGAATGCATCTTGCTGCCAGTGCCCGGGCACGGAATGTGAAGGTGATCGATGAGCATCGCACTGGCGATCTGTTGCGTGTCACCGTGCGTGGAGATATGTCTGCCGCGTACGCCAGTTGCGATGGCGGAGAAACAGGCCGGTTGCGAAAGTGGGTGGCTGTTACCGGTTTTCCGCTTCTGCATCCGGATCAGGCCAGGGTAGGGCGCATTGATGATGCCGGCGAAATCCTGCCGCAACAGTTACAACAGGGTCTGCGTGAAACCGGCAATCTGCAGGTGTTTTCTGCGACGGATTCCCGTTTGTTCGCCGATCTGCTGAACACGCCTACGCTGCCGCAGGGTGGCAACCGGCTTACCAATGTCATTCAGGTGGCCCGTGAGATGGGTGTGCAGTTTGTGGTGGCGGGCGTTATCCGGGATGTTGGCGTTGCCGACCCGGCGGCCTGGGGTTCCTCGGTCCTGGATAAAATGCAGAGAGGTCTCGGCGCCGCGGATATGCGCCGGCGCTTTACGGTGGATCTTGTGGTCCTTGATGGCTTCAGCGGCTCGCCGGTTTACCAGCAGCGTTTCGAGACCGCTGCCGACTGGAATGCCGGCCCGGGCAGTTCCGCCGGCTTTGGCTCCGAGGGTTTTCGTAAAACGCACTACGGGGAGGCGGTTACCCGTGTTGTGGGAGATATGGCGCGGGCAGTAACCGAGGCGCTTGCGTGCCAGCCGTTCATGACCCGCATCACCCGGGTGGACGGACAGCAGGTAACCCTGGCATCGGGCGCAACCGCAGGTTTACGGCCCGGAGATGAACTGCATCTTTACCGCAGTGCCCGCTATTTTGATTCACTGGGAGGCACGCCGGAACTGAGTGACAGCCAGATGACGGTCACCCTGAACAATGTTCATCCGGATTTCAGTAATGGTCGAATGCCCAAAGTAGGAGGGCAGGTAAACATTCAGCGGGACGACATTGCCATTATCTGGTAGCTCACCGTGTGTTTGTGAGCTGGTCAGGCTGCCGATTCAGCCGCCGCAATATCCCGGATTTTTCCGACCATGGCGCGCAGGCCGTTACCACGGGTGGGCGAAATGTGGCGGAACAGATCCAGGCGCTCAAAAAGTTCGTCAATATCGGTGGCCAGCAGGTCTCTGGGTGTTTTGCCGTTCAGCGCCACCAGAATAATGGCCGCCAGGCCGCGCACGATCATGGCGTCAGAGTCGATCAGCAGGTAGATCCTGCCATCGGCTTCGTGAAAATGGGAAATGAGCCACACCTGGCTCTGGCAACCGTGAACGTAGTTCTCTTCAATCCGGGCATCGTCCGGGAAAGGCGGGAGTTGCTTGCCCAGGTCAATGATAAACGCGTAGCGCTCTTCCCAGTCGTCCAGAAACTCGAAGCCGTCGAGAACGTCTTCCAGAGTTGGATTTGTGCCGAGTGGGTTGTCCAGAAAATCCTGTTCTGTCGCTGGCATTTACAACATTCCCAGTTCGAGTTTGGCTTCGTCGGTAAGCATATCGTTGTTCCAGGGCGGATCAAAGGTCAGTTCCACGGTGACCTTGTCCACGTTGGGCACGTGCTCAACCTTGGTCTTCAAGTCCTCAGTGATTACCGGGCCCATGCCGCAACCTGCGGCCGTGAGGGTCATGAGGATGTAGACATGGTTGCCCTCTGGCGTACCGTTCTCAATCCGGCATTCGTAAATCAGGCCCAGGTCCACCACGTTCACCGGAATCTCCGGGTCGTAGCAGTTGCGCATGGCTTCCCAAACCTGGTTTTCGTTGATGGTGCCATCGGCAGGCGTCTCAAAGCTGCTTTCCAGGGGCTTCTTGCCCAGAGCGTCAGCGTTGTGGCCTTCAATGCGGGCAAGGTTGCCGTTGACTGCAACAGTGAAGGTACCGCCCAGTGACTGGGTGATGGTCACAAAGGTATCTGCCGGAATCATGATTTCGGTTCCAACAGGAACAAGGCGGGCTTCTACCTCGCGCTTGGTCAGGACGACTTCTCTTTCTTGCATGCCTGTGTAGACCTCGTTTTGTGCAATATCAACTCACAGTAAAACTCTCACCACACCCGCACTCGGCGGTAGCGTTCGGATTGCGGAACTGAAACATGGAGTTCACGCCTTCAGTTACGAAGTCAATCTCGATGCCATTGACCATGGCAAGGTGTTCCTCCTTAACAAACACATCAACCCCGTCAATGTGAAATACTCTGTCGTCGGCTTCTGGTTCGTTTACCCATTGGGTTTCATACTTGAAGCCGGAGCATCCGCTTTTCTTGATGGCCAGGCGAATGCCTTTGGCACTGGAAGCTTTGTCGAGTTGTTTGCGCACGTGCTTGACGGCACTGGGCGTCATGGTAACGCCGACGGTTGGTGTGAAGACTTCAGCGGTCATGGTGTCTCCTCCATCAGGCAAACAGGCGCTGGACTTTTTGCAGGGCGGTAAACAATTGGTTCACCTCATCCAGCGTATTGTAGAACGCAAAGGAGGCCCGGGCTGTACCGGGAACTCCGTAGAAATCCATCAGCGGCATGGCGCAGTGATGGCCGGTGCGGATAGCGATACCCTGCTGATCCAGTAAAGTTCCTATATCACTGGGGTGCAAGCCCTCAATTTTAAAGGACATGACCGGCACCTTGTGCTGTGCGGTGCCGATAATGCTCATGCCGGGCACGGTTTCAACCAGTTGGTGGGCACGTTCCAGCAAGGCATTCTCTGCCGCTTCCATTGCTTCCCGGTCAAGGCGGTTCAGGTAGTCTATGGCCGCGCCCAGGCCAACCGCCTCAGCGATAGCCGGTGTGCCGGCCTCAAACTTGTAGGGCAGAACGTTCCAGGTAGTGCGCTCGAACGATACCCTCTCGATCATCTCGCCGCCGCCCTGGTAAGGAGGCATGTCCTCCAGCAGTGCGGCTTTGCCATACAGTACGCCAATGCCCGTTGGACCAAACAGCTTGTGTGACGAGAACACGTAGAAATCGCAATCCAGTGCCTGCACATCCGGCCGGAAGTGGGGCACCGCCTGGGCGCCATCCAGCAGGGTTATGATGCCGCGGGCCCTGGCCTGGCAGACCATGTCTGCCACCGGGTTAACCGTACCCAGAACGTTGGAGACGTGGGTGATGGCCAGAATGCGGGTGCGGTCATTCAGCAAACTGTTGAACGAATCCGGATCCAGTTCGCCCTGGGGTGTTACCTGGATTGGTACCACCTTGGCGCCCGTGCGCTCGGCGATCATCTGCCAGGGCACGATGTTGGCGTGGTGCTCCATGTGGCTCACCAGAATCTCGTCGCCGGCTTTGAGGCGCGGTGCCAGGCCGTTCGCCACCAGGTTGATGGCCTCGGTGGTGCCTTTGGTCCAGATGATTTCCCGGGTGCTGTGGGCATTCAGAAAATTGCGCACGGTTTCCCGGGCGCCTTCAAAGGCAGCGGTTGCCCTGTCGCCAAGGGTATGGGCACCCCGATGCACGTTGGAGTGCATTTCCCGGTAGTAACGGTCCATGGCATCCAGCACGGCCGTCGGTTTTTGTGCCGACGCACCGTTATCCAGATACACCAGCGGCTTTCCGTTCACCTGTTGCGACAGGATAGGGAAGTCCCGGCGAACGGCTTGTACATCGAACGCCTCGCGGGTAGCTGTGTTCGCCATGGACAGGTCATTCATACCGGTCAAACCTCCTGGAATGCTTGGTCAAAAAACTGGTTCAAGCGGGTTTGCATGGTGTCCTTTACGGCATCCACGGGAATCTGGGCCACCAGTTCATTGATGAAGGCCATGGTCAGCAATACATTGGCTTCGCGGCGGCCGATGCCCCGGGATACCAGGTAAAACAGCGACTCCTCGTCGAGCTGGCCGATGGTGGCACCGTGGGCGCATTTTACATCGTCGGCGTAGATCTCAAGCTCCGGCTTGGTGTCGATTTCTGCGCCAGTGGAGAGCAACAGGTTCTTGTTGTTCATGTTCGCGTTGGATTTCTGGGCGTCCTTGTGAATATGAATCCGCCCGTTGAAAACCGCATGGGATTTATCCGCTGCAATATTGCGATAGGTTTCTTCGCTATTGCAGTGGGCAGCAACGTGTTCAATGGTGGTGTGGTTGTCGTAGTGCTGCGAGCCCTGGGTGACCACAACACCGTTAAGCTTGCATTCGGCGCCTTCGCCTTCCAGCCATACCTGCAGATCGTGGCGACGAAGCGGGCCACCAAAGCCCATGCAGTGACTTTCAAAACGTGAGTTGCGTTGCTGGCGTACGCCGGTGGCACCAATGTGCTGTACGTTTTCGCCATCCATGTTCAGGCGGATATTGGTTACGTTTGCGCCATCAGCAAGATTGAACTCGGTAACGGTATTTACCAGAGCGGCTTCCTGCCCGCTGGAGAAATACTCCTCAACCAGGGTGATCTGGCTGTTGCGGCCGGCGTCCACGAAGACCCGGGGAAAGGCTGATCCGCTGGTACTTGCAGTTACTTCATGAATGATAAACAACGGCTTATCAAGTACAGCATTCGGCTTCAGCCGGATCAGCAGGCCGTCTTCGAAGCGGGCTGAGTTCAGCCCTGCAAACTGCACGGTTCTGGTGTCGAGGGTGCTGTCCAGGCGCTCGGCCAGCTCGTTGGCCTCGGCCTCGGAAAGATCGCCAAAGCGCTGGATCAGTATGTCGTTCAGATCCGGGTATTCGCTGGCTTCCGGTACCATGACGCCGTTGATGAAAACCACCTTGTAGCCAGGCACTGCCAGGGCGCTGCCGGTTTTACCGGTGGCAGGCAAAGAGCCGGCTATCTCGTCCGTCAGCTTCAGGTACTTGCTGGAGTATTTCCAGTTCTCTGTTTTCCGTGTTGGCAGTGGCATGTCAACCAGGGCCGCACCGCGCTGCCTGCGCAGGGCGAGCAGTGGCTCTGGTAACGCCTGACCAGCCGGTTGCAGGAAGGCGCTGGAAAGAAGAGTGGGTGCTGGTTTCATTCCGCGATCTCCTTAGTTGGCTGAGCTGGCCGCCACGTCGTCTTCCCTGATGCCAAGCCAGGCGTAACCGCGCTCTTCCAGTTCCAGAGCCAGCTCGCGCCCACCGGATTTCACAATTTTGCCATCGGCCAGAACGTGTACGTGGTCCGGTACGATGTGATCGAGCAGGCGCTGATAGTGGGTCACCATCAGAATGGCACGGTCTTCAGAGCGCAGGGCGTTAACGCCGTCTGCAACCACTTTGAGCGCGTCGATATCCAGACCGGAGTCAGTTTCGTCCAGAATGGCCAGCTTCGGCTGCAGCAACAGGGCCTGCATGATTTCGTTACGCTTTTTCTCACCGCCGGAGAAGCCTTCGTTTACGCCGCGCTTGAGAAACGCAGGGTCAAGATCCACCTGCTTCGACACTTCCCGCGCCAGCTTCATGAACTCAGCTGCGTTCATTTCCGGCTCGCCTCTGTGATGGCGCATGGCGTTCACTGCCGTCCGCATAAACTGCAGGTTGCTGACGCCCGGGATCTCCACCGGATACTGAAACGCCAGAAACACACCCTCCCGGGCGCGATCTTCTGTTGCTTTCTCCATCAGGTTGTCGCCGTTGAGGGTGACTTCGCCGGCGGTCACTTCAAATGCCTCATTGCCTGCGAGCACCTGGGCCAGGGTACTCTTACCCGAGCCGTTAGGACCCATAATGGCGTGGACTTCCCCGGCTTTGATTTCCAGGTTGATGCCTTTGAGGATCTCATTGCCCTCAACGGACGCGTGCAGGTTTTTGATACTCAGCATTTGTTAGCTTCTCTCTATTAACCGACTAAATTTTTTGCCCGCCCCTGACTGGGGGGAGTCAGCCATCGGGCAGGGCCTGCCCGATGGCTTCCGCGATACGTTTGAGTTTGCCGTCGTGTTAACCAACCGACCCTTCAAGGCTCACTTCAAGAAGCTTGCCGGCCTCAACCGCAAACTCCATGGGCAGTTCCTTGAACACCTCTTTACAGAAACCGTTCACGATCATGGAAACCGCCTGCTCCGGGTCGATACCACGCTGGCGGCACAGGAACATCTGCTCGTCGCTGACCTTGGAGGTGGTTGCCTCGTGCTCAACAATGGCGGACTTGTTCAGGCTCTCGATGTACGGGAAGGTGTGCGCGCCGCACTGGTCGCCAATCAACAGCGAGTCACACTGGGTGAAGTTGCGGGCACCTTCCGCACGGGGGCCGAATTTGACCAGGCCACGGTAGGCGTTGGAGCTGCGGCCCGCCGAAATACCCTTGGAGATGATGGTGCTGGAGGTGTTTTTCCCCAGGTGGATCATCTTGGTGCCTGTGTCTGCCTGCTGGTAGTTATGGGTCAGCGCGACCGAGTAGAACTCACCCACGCTGTTTTCACCACGCAGGATGCAGCTGGGGTACTTCCAGGTAATCGCGGACCCGGTTTCAACCTGGGTCCAGGAAATTTTGGAGTTCTTGCCAATACAGGCGCCGCGCTTGGTAACAAAGTTGTATATGCCGCCTTTGCCGTTTTCATCCCCCGGGTACCAGTTCTGCACTGTGGAGTATTTGATCTGGGCATCGTCCAGTGCCACCAGCTCAACTACCGCGGCATGCAGCTGGTTTTCATCGCGCATGGGAGCGGTACAGCCTTCCAGGTAGCTTACGTAACTGCCTTCATCGGCAATGATCAGTGTACGCTCGAACTGGCCTGTGTTGGCTGCGTTGATACGGAAATAGGTAGAGAGCTCCATGGGGCAGCGTACGCCTTTCGGAACGTACACAAAGGTTCCGTCAGAAAACACCGCGGAGTTCAACCCGGCAAAATAGTTGTCCGTGTGCGGCACAACCGTTCCCAGATATTTCTGCACCAGTTCGGGGTAGTCGCGAACGGCTTCGGAGATGGAGCAGAAAATGACACCGGCTTTTGCCAGCGGCTCTTTGAACGTGGTGGCTACGGATACCGAATCAAACACCGCGTCAACCGCTACGCCAGCCAGCTTTTCACGCTCGTGCAGAGGGATGCCGAGCTTTTCATAGGTTCTCAGCAGCTCGGGATCTACCTCGTCGAGGCTCTGGGGCATGTCCTCTGGCCGCTTCGGAGCGGAGTAATAGGAAATTGCGTTGTAGTCGATCTTCGGATAGCCCACATGGGCCCAGTCCGGTTCTTTCATCTCGAGCCAGCGACGGTAGGCTTTCAGACGCCACTCCAACATAAACTCCGGCTCTTTCTTGATTGCAGAAAGGCGGGCGATAACGTCTTCATTCAAACCGGGCTCGAACGTATCGGCTTCGATTTCTGTCACGAAACCGTGTTCGTATTCCCGTTTGATCAGTTCGTTCACCTCTTGGTCGGTGGTCGCCATGATCGTCGCTCCGTATTCTCTCATCTGGGGCTCTGAGGCCCTTTGGTTTGCCGGCAACCAGAGTGGGTTGCGGGGCCTTGTCTGTTACTTCTGGTCCGTGATTGTACAATACCAGAGTAAATTAGTCAGGTATTAAATTGAGGGAGCACTGATTATAACGCAATACGACCGCCAGAGGCTAAGACTGACGGTGTATTGCGCGTGGTACGAATTTATACGGAGCCCGGCGCCTTCAGGCTTGTGCCGGCAGAATGCGGGTCAGGAAACTGTGCTCCAGAGCGTTCGGGATGGAGGCCGGGCGGGGAATGCGAACAATGTGACCGCTGCCTGGCGCATTATCCACGGCAACACCGTTCAGGTTTTCCATGGCGGGCAGGGTGAATTGCCGATTGCCGGAGGGGGTTATCAGCTCCAGCCGGTCGCCCCGGGCAAACTTGTTTTTCACATTAATGGTGAGCCACTGGTCGTCGGCGTCGGTTATGGTGCCCACCACCTGTTGCGTGCCCAGGTAGGACGAGCCCTGCTCATAGGTCTGGTATTCCTGTGGCATGTGGCGGCGCAGAAAGCCTTCTGTATAGCCGCGGTTAGACAACGCCTCCAGCTCGTTCATCAGCTCCATATCGAATGGCTTGCCGGCTGCTGCCTCATCAATAGCCCGGCGATACACCTGGGTGGTGCGGGCCACGTAATAGGTGCTCTTGGTGCGCCCCTCGATTTTCAGGGAGTGCACGCCGATGGCGGCCAGTTCGGCCACATGCTGTACCGCTCGCAGATCCCGGGAGTTCATGATGTAGGTACCGTGCTCATCCTCGTAAGCGGGGATAAAGCTGCCGGGGCGGTTGGGCTCTTCCAGAAGGATTTCCCTGGGCTCGATGCTTTGGACATCGCTTGCGGCGGATGTGGCAATCAGGTCGCCGGTATGGTCGTGGGTGTGTTGCACTTCCTTGTAGTTCCAGCGACAGGCATTGGTGCAGGCACCCTGGTTGGCGTCCCGGTGGTTCATGTAGCCGGAGAGCAGGCAGCGGCCGGAGTAGGCCATGCACAGAGCGCCATGCACAAACACTTCCAGTTCCATATCAGGCACCCGCTCGCGGATGTCGCGTATTTCGCCCAGGGCCAGCTCCCGCGACAGGATTACACGGCTGATGCCCTGGCGACGCCAGAACTCCACGGTGGCCCAGTTTACGGCGTTCGCCTGCACGGACAGGTGAATGGGCTGATCCGGCCACTTTTCCCGTACCAGCATGATCAGGCCGGGGTCGGACATGATCAGCGCATCCGGCTTGTATTCCAGTACAGGTTCCAGATCTCGCAGGTAAGAGCGCACCTTGTCGTTGTGGGGGGCTATGTTCGAGACCAGATAAAACTGTTTACCCAGAGCGTGGGCGCGCTGGATGCCCGAGCCCAGGGCTGCAGTGTCTTTAAAGCTGTTGTTGCGCACGCGCAGGGAGTAGCGCGGCTGGCCGGCGTAGACGGCATCCGCGCCGTAGGCGAACGCGGTTTCAAGATGCTCAGGGGTGCCGGCAGGTGCCAGCAGTTCCGGGATAATCATGGACGCTCCGGGTAAATCAGGGGTCGGATAGTTTGCCGCAGGCTGAAGTGTTTTCCCTTGATCCTGCTCAAACGTCTTATTGATTAGTTTCAGCTAACATGTGTACGCTACAATCCGTTTTTCTCGAACAACAGAGCCGGTAACTGTAAAACCGTCATGAAAGAGGAGGAGTAAAGAGTGGCACCAGAGTTTTCGGGCCCGGAAATGGCAAGGGTTTCGCTGGGCAGCAAAGTGAGTTCGCTGATCAGCATTCAGCTTGCGCGGGGGAAAGTAGGCGTTGAAGTGGTGGCTTCTCAGTTGCACATGAGCCGGTACACGCTCCATAAGAAACTGAGGCGGGAGGGGCTGACCTTTGCCCGCCTTCTGGAGGATGTGCGCCGTAAGCAGGCGCTGACTTACATGCAGGATAGAACCAAGCCGCTGGTGGAAATTGCCGAACAGCTTGGCTTTTCGGAACTGAGTGCATTCAGCCGGGCCTTCAAGCGCTGGATGGGCACTTCCCCGGCTGAATACCGCTCTGTGAGGTTTTCCTGAACAGCGTCAGTACTTTTTGAACACCAGAGTTGCGTTGGTGCCGCCGAAACCAAAACTGTTGCTCATAACGAGATCCAGGGTCTGGTTGTCCATGCGTTCGCGCACAATCGGGTAGCCTTCTGCGCCTTCGTCCAGGTTCTTGATGTTGGCTGAAGGCGCAATAAAGCCTTCCCGCTGCATGATCAGGCTGTAAACAGCTTCATGAACCCCGGCCGCGCCCAGAGCGTGGCCGCAGAGTGGCTTGGTGGAACTCAGGGGTGGAATCCGGTCACCAAAGGTCTCTTTCAGGGCTTTGAGCTCAGTAACATCACCTGCGGGCGTGCTGGTACCGTGGGTATTGATGTAACTGATCTCGCCGTCAAGGTTCTTCATGGCCTGTTGCATGCAACGCACGGCGCCTTCGCCACTGGGGGCGACCATGTCGGCACCGTCTGAGGTCGCACCAAAGCCGACAACTTCGGCAATAATGTTGGCGCCTCGTGCTTCCGCGTGCTCCAGAGCTTCCAGCACCAGAGTGCCGCCACCACCGGAAATCACAAAGCCGTCCCGGTCCTTGTCGTAGGTTCGCGAGGCTTCTCCCGGGGTGTCGTTATACTTGGTAGAAAGAGCACCCATGGCATCGAACATCAGGCTCAGTGTCCAGTGAATGTCTTCGCCGCCACCGGCCAGCATGACATCCTGGCGACCGAGGGCGATAAGATCTGCCGCATGGCCTATCGAGTGGGCGCTGGTTGCGCAGGCGGAGGTAATGCCATAGTTGATGCCGGTAATACCAAACGCCGTGGCGATAGACGCATTGATGGCGCTGCCCATAGTCCGTGGAACACGGTAGGGCCCCACCCGGCGGATACCTCTCTCGCGGTGGGTGTCGATGGCATCGAGCAGTTCGACAGTGGAGGCTCCACCGGTGCCGAAAACAACCCCGGTGCTGTTGGCTGTAAGGTGTTCTTTGCTCAGGCCTGCCTGTTCAATGGCTTCGCAGGTTGCCAGGTAAGTGTAGGCTGCAGCCGGGCACATGAATCGCAACAGCTTGCGATCAATCAGCTCCGGCAGGTTCAGATTTATCTGGCCACAAACCTGGCTTCGTAAACCATTATCGCGGGCTTCTTCACTGAAACCGATACCGGGCAGGGACTCCTTCAGGGAGCGGGTGACTTCTTTCTGATTGGTGCCAAGGCTGGAGACAATCCCCATGCCGGTAATAACAACACGCCGCATTTTGTTAACTCCTAAAAATCGTCAGTGGAAGTAAACATGCCAACCCGAAGGTCTTTGGCTGTGTAGATTTCCCTTCCATCCACTTCCATGCGTCCATCTGCAATGGCCATTGTAAGCTTGCGCCTGATAACGCGCTTGAGGTCGAGATGGTAGCGCACTTTCTTGTTCGTCGGCAGAACCTGGCCGGTAAATTTCACTTCACCGGAACCCAGTGCCCGACCTTTGCCCTCACCACCGCCCCAGGCAAGGAAAAAGCCGACCAGTTGCCACATGGCATCAAGACCCAGGCAGCCGGGCATGACCGGGTCATCTACGAAATGCACCTTGAAAAACCAGAGATCGGGGTTGATGTCCAGTTCAGCTACTAGGCTGCCTTTGCCATAAAGGCCATCCTCCGAGCTTATGTGGGTAATGCGGTCAACCATCAGCATTTCGTCTATGGGCAGCCGCATGGCGCCCGGGAAAAGTTTGCCATGACCGCATTTAATCAGGTCTTCTTTGTCAAAGTGATCCGGGTTCATAATGCCAGTGTCTCTGTTACAGAATGATTTATTGTTACTTTAGCTGTTATTTCGCGAGTCGCTATTGACCATTAGTGGATAATTGCCAATTTATCGGCAGGTATCGCTTGCGCGGGAGAGGGTATAGGGCAGTTTCGAATAAAAAGGGCGGTTTTGAATAAAAAAAGAGCAGGCTCCCCACGAACCCGCTCTTTGAAATGTGCGGCGATAACCCGAAGGCTCAACCGCTTGAGGCCTTAGCCGGACAGGCCTCTAGCCAATGCGGCCATCAGGCCTGGGGCTTGCAAGTATTTTTGTGTAGCGCACCAGAAACATGCCAAAGGCAAAAATCCAGAGCAGGCTGCTACTGCCGATGCCCGGGTTCCAGGGGATAATGCCAAAGGCGGTGAGTACACGGATCAGCGCCGCCAGATGAATGGCGATGAAGGCCGTGACCATGCCGTTGGGTAACACCAGGGGGCGGCCTGTGTGGCCCAGGGTGACCCGTGCAATCACGCCCAGAATGAGGCAGCTGATAGCGCCGGTTCCCGCAGCATGACTCCAGGCATTGGAGGGCCATCCGGCAAAAAGTGTGCCTGCCAGAAGGTACAGGGATACCGGAACCCAGAGAATGGACAGGTGCAGAATCCACAACAGGGGCTCTGCACGAACCAGCCAGCCTTTCCAGTTAGCCAGGCGCACCAGCATAAGCGTGCCGGCAATGATTGCCAGAATGCCGGTGAATGTCTGCCAGCCGGTCACCAGCGAGGCCATCAGCAGAATCATCGAAAACAGCGTGGCCATATCCAGTGCAGGAACGGATTTTACGGCGTTGGCGTCCAGCCCGCGCTGGCGCAGCCAGCCTGTGGTAAATGCCGGAGTGATGCGCCCGCCCACAATGCTGATCAGTGCCATGGCCATAATCAGCGCGCCGTGGCTGTAGGCCATGTCCAGACGGGTAACAAAGCCAATCTGCATTACCCATAACAGGCCGAGAACCACCAGAATCATTAGTTGGCGCTTTTGCCTGGCGCGCCAGACGCGCCATCCGGCATCCAGCATGACCAGTGGCAGAAACGCCAGGTTGAAGCCCTGGACCAGCCAGTATGGCAGATCTGCTCCCAGCGCCAGGAGCAGACGGCCGGCCAGCCACACGCCCCACAGCAGCACAAGCCGGAAACCATGGGTGCGTTCGGTTTGCGTCCATACGCAGACTGCGGTCAGCAAAAAACCGGCGATGGCAGCAGACAAAAAGCCGAACAGCATTTCATGCTGGTGCCAGAACAGCCCCGGCATCGCCAGAGGCAGATTGATAACGCCGGTCACCTGTAAAACCCAGAGCGGAATAACCAGCACCGCCAGCAGCGTCATTGACAAAAAGAAAATGCGGAATGGATAAGCGAAAAGCTGGCTGATACTGGCGGAATCGGCCTGGGCGGATGTAGGAATAGCCTGCATGTTGGTTCCTGCTAATACATATATGTTAGTTATATGTTAAACGCCCGTGGCGAGAAATAACATACCCGGTTAGTGGTATTTTTGCGTACAATGCCGCTATCGTTTTGATTCGCAATGGAATGATTTATGAGCACATACGTGATTCTGAAACAACTGCACATGACCACAGCTTACCTGACCGTTGTCCTGTTCTCACTCAGGCTGCTGATGGACGCCGTCGGAAGCCCTGGCTGGCGCCAGACACCCTTGCGCTGGATTCCCCATGCCAACGACACTGTCCTGTTGATAGCGGCCATCAGCCTGTTGTTTGTGGGAGGCTGGAACCCGTTGGAGCAAGGCTGGCTGCTGGCCAAAATCCTGCTCTTGCTGGGCTACATCGCGGCCGGGCTTTTTGCCCTGAAAGTTACCGTATCACGCCCCGTACGGATTGTTGCAGCTGTTCTGGCGCTGGCGCAGGTCTCCGCCATCTTCCATCTTGCGATGGCCAAGCCCGTCCTGTTCTGAACCTCCTTGCGCTGGCGCGCAATCTCATCGCGCTCATTATGAGCCTGCTGAGTCGCGTTCCTGGTTATGATGCTTGCGGCTTAACGGGTAAAACAGTTGCGGCGATGCCAGTTCGGGCAGGTCGGTCCGCTCCTCGTTCGCTGCCCATTCCACGCGCTCGGCGGAGCGAATGGCATAGTGCATCCAGGCCAGTGCCGCAGCTACGATGATGAACATCAGCATAAAGCAGCTCTGCCAGATACCTGTGATGTCATTCAGTACGCCAAAAGTCAGGGGCAGAATAAAGCCGCCAAGCCCGCCAATCATGCCTACGACACCACCGACAGCGCCCACGTGCATGGGATAGTAAACCGGTATGTGTTTGTAAACCGCCGCCTTGCCCAGGGACATGAAAAAGCCCAGGGTGAAGATCAGGATAATAAAGACCGGCAGGCTCATCTCCAGCGTAAAGCGAACATCCCCATCAATGCCGTGAACCACGTAGTCGGTTGGTGGATAGCTAAGCAGGAAGGTACAGATGACGGACGCAATAAACGTCCAGTACATCACGCGCCGCGCGCCGTAACGGTCAGACATCCAACCCCCGAGAATGCGAAACAGGGACGCCGGGATGGTGTAGAGTGCGGCAATCATGCCCGCTGTCCGGATCTCCAGGCCATAAACCCCGATCAGATAGTGTGGCAGCCAAAGCGCCAGCGCCACGAATGCCCCGAATACAAAGAAGTAGTAAAGCGCAAAGCGCCAGACCCGCAGATCTCTCAGCGGCTCCATCTGTTCCATGAAAGAACGCTGCTGCTCGCCTTCTTTGCGGCCAGCGGAAACCGGATCTTCTTTTGCCAGCAGAATGAAGGCAACACCCATGATAGCCAGCACGGTCGCATAGATCTGGGCAGTGGTTTCCCAGCCAAAGGCTACCAGTAAAAAGGGAGCACCAAAGTTGGTTACGGCTGACCCCACATTACCCGCGCCGAAGATGCCGAGAGCTGTGCCCTGGCGTGCAGGCTCAAACCAGGCGGCGGTGTAGGCCACGCCCACAATGAAAGCGCCACCTGCAAGGCCAACCCCCAGCGCACCTACGAGCAGCATCAGATAAGTGGTGGCGAAGGTAAGCAGATAAACACAAGCGGCTGTTGTCAGCATGAGTATGCCGAATACCCAGCGCCCGCCGTAGCGGTCCGTCCAGATTCCCAGGAAAAGCCGGCTGATGGAGCCTGTAAGGATTGGTGTGGCCATAAGCAGGCCAAGCTGGGTGTCGGATAGCCCGAGGTCCTCAGCGATGCGGATGCCAATGATGGAAAAAATCGTCCAGACCGCAAAGCACAGGGTGAAAGCCAGAGTGGACAGGCCAAGCGCCCGGTGCTGTTGCGTTCTGGTTGGCGAGGTCATCATAACCGCCTCCGTGGCTGCATTAACTGAAATAGGGTTCCGGTCTTGATAACCATATCAAACCGCGGTTTACCAGTCTGAGGGCGTTGGAGGTACCCCATGTTGGGTGCACGGGTGGTAGGGTCTGGCGAGGATTCAGGTCCTGGGGGTAGGTCTCTGGTTTCTCTGGTGGGGTATCCAACGCACTATTTGATTTAACTCAATTATGCGCAGGTGCAGCCTGTGGGCTAATGCTGATCAATATCAACGGACGCGCGCCCGTGTGCGCGAAAAGTGTCGCTTGTTGCCTTCGGAGATTGCCATGAAAATCATGATTGCCTACGACGGCTCAAGGAACGCAAAGCTGGCATTGGCCCAGACGATTACCATGTTCCGCGAGCTGAATCCACAGATCACCCTGGTGGCTGTGGCCGAAAACCCCAGGGATATCACATCCGGTAATGAGGATCTGTTTCAGGAAGAGGTGTCAGAACTCAAACAGGACCTGCTGGAAGCCCAGGAGGTTTGTGAGAAAGAGGAGGTTGCGGTAGAAACGCTGCTCCTTGAAGGCGATGCCCGCAAGATGCTGCTTTACGCCGCCGATAACAAGGTCAAGCCCGGCATGCTTGTTATCGCCCGCCACAGTGATGAGGTAGACGGCGGATTGATCGCCCGCTCGCTGAGTTACTTTGTGGACGAACTGGATTATATGACTTTTGGCAAGGTCAGCTCGTTTCTGGCGCGCAGGGTGCAATGCCCGCTCCTGATTCTGCCCAGCCACTGATCGTTACTGACACTGAAATGACCTGAAAGCCCTCGGAGGCTGAAATGAAAGTTGCAGACGTATTCCGTTTCAAGAATCCAGAGATCAGAGCGCTGCACCTGACCTGGATTGCCTTTTTTATCACTTTCTACGTATGGTTCAACATGGCACCGCTGGCATCCAGCATGCTGAAGAGCGTGAACTGGCTGACTGCCGACGATCTGCGCCTGTTTGCCATCTGTAACGTGGCGCTGACGATCCCGGCGCGCATTATCGTGGGTATGGCCCTGGACCGCTTTGGCCCGCGCCGGGTGTTCTCGCTACTGATGATTCTGATGTCCATTCCGGCACTGACCTTCGCCTTTGGTAATACCATGACCCAGCTTCTGGTAAGCCGCCTGGTGCTCAGCTCCATCGGTGCCAGCTTCGTGGTGGGCATTCACATGACCGCCATGTGGTTCAAGCCCCGTGATATCGGCTTTGCCGAAGGCTTTTACGCTGGCTGGGGTAACTTTGGTTCCGCAGCGGCGGCACTGACTCTGCCAACCATAGCTCTGCAGATGTACGGCGGTGAAGACGGCTGGCGCTGGGCCATTGCCCAGAGCGCGATTGTTATGGCGCTTTACGGTGTTTACTACTGGTTCGCGATCACCGATGGTCCCGAAGGGACTGTTCACCGCAAACCACGCAAGGCAACAGCGCTGGAAGTCAGTAGCTGGGGCGATATGGTAAAGCTGATCCTGTGGACCATCCCACTGGTTGGCGTTCTGGCCATTCTGGTGTGGCGTATCCAGAACATGGGTTACCTGAGTACAACCGGTGCGATTATTGCCTATGCGGTCATTGTTGCCATCGTGTGCTACCAGATTATGCAGATTCTTCGCGTTAATATGCCCATCCTGAAAAAAGGTGTGCCGGAAGACGACAAGTACCCGTTCAACAGTGTTGCAGCGCTGAACAGCACCTACTTTGCCAACTTTGGTGCCGAGCTTGCGGTTGTCTCCATGTTGCCGATGTTCTTCGAGCAAACCTGGAGCCTGAGTGCGGCGGCCGCCGGTATGGTTGCTGCCTCCTTTGCGTTCGTGAATCTGGTTGCACGCCCCATGGGTGGCATGGTTTCCGACCGTATGGGTAACCGCCGTTTCGTGATGCTCAGCTACATGTTTGGAATCTGTGTGGGCTTTGCCTTGATGGGCCTGCTCAACTCAAGCTGGCCGCTGATTGTTGCTGTGGCAATCACCGTGTTCACCTCCTTCTTTGTGCAGGGCGCGGAAGGTGCAACTTTCGGTATTATCCCGTCAATCAAGCGCCGTCTGACCGGGCAGATTTCTGGTATGGCCGGTGCTTATGGCAACGTGGGTGCGGTGGTTTATCTCACTATCTTCACATTCGTCACACCCAACCAGTTCTTCTTCATTATTGCTGGCGGCGCCTTTGTCAGCTGGCTGCTGTGCCTTCTCTGGCTCAAGGAGCCTGAATCCGGCTTCGCCGAGGAGTACCAGGTGTCTTCTGTTGACCTGCAAATTGAAGAAGAAGAGCGCAAACGCCAGGCTGCACTTGGCAAGGCGTGATACCCGAAGCTAAAACCTGCACTGATCAGGCCCCGCCGGGGTGATTCCGGGCGGGGCTTTTTGCGTTATGTTGCCAGCCCTGCCTCAGGGGCGATGGCTCAAAGTCTCCAGCACCCGCTTTAAGGTGTGATATGCCTGTCCCTCGCCAAAGATCTGGGCATCCGTGATGATCAGGTGTTTTTATTCACCTTGGTCAAGCTGTTATACCCCGGAATGTGTCTTTGCTGGGGGCCATCTTGCCGCTTTCGTTATCGGTGATCTTGCTCGTTTGGGGTTCTCCACAGTGGCTGGTTACACGTAATTCGTAGTGACTCCAGAGCCGAAGGATCTTCACCAAACGCTCGTCTTCAAGCACTTGGTAGACCAAGCGGTGCCGGATGTTGATGCCGCGTGCGGCGGGGATCTTTCCCTATTAAGGGCAAGCGGTCCTGGGCTTTTGATGCCAGGCCGCTGGCAGCCAATTTTTTTGTGCCTTTCTGGGCTTGCTTGGTTTAAACCGACTTTCATGTCACCAGTTCAGCTCTTCATCGCATTCATCCTCGGGAGTATCCATGCACTGACTAATGGACTCCCGCTTGCCCGGTGTGGAGGGTAGGTGTCGTGTTTCCTGAATGTCCGACCAGTCTTTTTCGGGCACTGATAGGGCTTTTCGTAAGTGCGTCAAGACGAACGTTATGCGAAGTAGGGTTGTCTACCTTTTTAATGCCCGTTCGAGCGCTCCATACAGTGTAAGCCACGCACAAAAAACTCGCCAGAGAGTGCCCTCTGGCGAGTTTTGAGGTTTCCGGGTATGTGTTAAACAGGCAGTCAAGGATTCTTGATGTACGCATCCTTGCGCAGGTAGAACCACCAGTTCACCGCTAGGCAGAGGGCGTAGAAGACCGCAAAGCCGTACATGGCTACCTCCGGAGTGCCTGCCTGGATCTGCTGACCCAGCAGCTTGGGTGCAATGAAGGCACCGTAGGCGGCGATGGCGCTGGTCCAGCCCAGTACAGGACCTTTCTGCTGCTGGTTAAAGATGTAGCCGATGCTGCGGAAGGTGGAACCGTTGCCGATACCGCTGGCGGCGAACATCACAATGAACAGAATCAGGAACAGGGCGAAGTAGCTGTTGGGATCGGTGGAGTTGTAGGCCAGCATCATCACGTAGCCTGTTGCCACCGAAGCCACCACCATGACCACGGAGATGATCTGGGTAACGATGGAGCCACCCATTTTGTCGGAAATCCAGCCGCCTACCGGGCGAATAAGAGCACCTACGAAAGGCCCCATCCACGCCCAGGTCAGTGCGCTGGGTGCATCCGGATTCACCACGCGGGTTACTGTCCCGTCAGCAGCAACCTCCATCATGTTGCCGAAGATAACGCCGATAGACAGCGGCAGTGCAGCCGAGAAGCCAATGAACGAGCCGAAGGTCAGGATGTACAGTACCGTCATCGACCAGGTGTGCTTGTTGCTGAAAATGGCAAACTGGTTTTTGATGTTGGGTTTGATGTTCCCCGGGATCAGGCGCAGAAGAACCACTGTCAGAACAATGGTCAGTGGCAGCGCCAGCCACATGTTCATGACGCTGAGTGCCCAGACGCCGATAACAGAGGTCAGAAGACCCACGCCATAGAGCCCGAGTATCTTGCCGAAGGCAGAAGCGGGGTTGCCCGGGTTGGGGGTAACGACCTTCAGGTTATTCATACCAAACCAGCCTGCAAAGGCCAGGGGAATCAGGAAAACCAGCCATATAAAGCCGGCGTTCTGGATCCAGGTGTCAGTGCCGGCTTCAATGCGGCCGATGAGCGTGCCGCTTGGGCTCTGCAATTGCATTGGCTCGCCCGCCAAAAAGCCGAACATGCCAACGGTCATCACCAGCGGAATCAGAACCTGCATGGTGGTGACGCCAAAATTGCCAAGGCCAGCGTTCATGCCCAGGCCATAGCCTTGCTTGCTCTTGGGGTAGAAGGAGCTGATATTGCTCATGGAACAGGCAAAATTGCCGCCGCCAATACCGGATAGCAGCGCCAGTGCCTGGAATACAATGAACGGTGTGTCCGGGTTCATCAGCGCAATACCGGTGCCCGCAGCGGGGATCATCAGCAGAGCGGTGGTCAGAAAGATGGTGTTGCGGCCACCGGCAATCTTGATCATGAACGACGCCGGTATCCGCAGGGTGGCGCCAGACAAGCCGGCAATGGCCGAGAGCGAGAAAAGCTGTTCGATGCTGAAATCAAAACCCAGATTTTTCATCTGGGTGGTGATCATTCCCCACATCAGCCATACCGCAAAGCCCAGGAGCAGGCTGGGAATGGAAATCCACAGGTTGCGGGAGGCAATGTGTTTGCCTTCCTTCTCCCAGAACTCTTCATTTTCGACATCCCAGTGCTCGATGTCGGCGTTGGTTTTAGCCATAACAATACTCCCTCGGTTAGCCTGCCCTGTGCCGCATTGGGCGCGGTTTCCGGGCTTCTTGGAATCATTGTGCAAAGTGTAGCGCCTGTTCATTCATGATATTAATCAAGGAAAAGGAAGTAGAGATCAGGGCGGCAATGATGGCTTTTGGTCTGCGTGGAGGTTCGGTCTATAAGCCTTTAAAAATCAATAGGATGCGTAGGTGATATCACCAAGTGGGTAATCTTTGGGAAGGTTGGCGCAGGAGAGGTAGCCATTCATTTCCTGCGGTTTTGGGTATGTTTGGCGAGAAGAAGAAGCCTTCCTGTTACCCACAGATAAGCCAGTGTCCAGGAGCTGGCTGAAAGCCATAACAGCATGGGAGCGCCGAAGGGAGAGGCACCTGCAATAAACCGACTGATGGCAGCAATGGCCAAAAGAGCCGCAATAGGGAAAACTTCCCCGGCAGGTGGTGGTTTGCGATGGCTCCTTTGCCAGGCCAGACGAAGCATAACGCTGGTGGAAAGGGTGCCCAGTGCTCCAATGGTAATCAGATGCAAGGCAGGGGCTGGCGGTTTGCTATTTAATAGCGCCAGGCCCGTAGCCAGGGCGCCAATGGCTAACCAGAAATAACCCACCGCCAAAACCAGCAAATCCGGGCGTTCCGGACACAGCCAAAGCTTCCAGCGCAGGGTGCGCAGGGCAATCAATCCGGCGGCTGTTATCAACAGGCCAGCTGTTATCAGGTTTGCTTCGGGAAATGCCATAAGAAAAATGGAAGCCCCCAGCACAACAATCAGCGTGCCCTCTATTCGCGGTTGAACCCGGGCTTCCAGCGGTATGCCTTTTTTTTCCAGAGTGCCTGCGACTGCCGGCGCAATGAGCCGGCCTCCCATAAACGTCATAAGCAGCAGTAACCCCGTAATGGCGGAGTGCATGACTGGGAACGGGCCGGGCAGCCATGATTTCTGCGGAATAGCCAGCGCAGAGGCCAGCCAGAACATCACTGAAAGCAGGCAAATCAGAAGGATTAGAGGCCCAACCATTTTGTTTCGCCATTTTTTTGCGGCCTGGAAACGGGGCACCACATGCCGGGCAAGCAGCAGGGCAAAGGCAGGGCCCAGAAACTGGGCTATAAGGTTGTGTGGCAGCAGGATCCCGCCCAGCCTTGCTGCCAGCCACAAGCCAAAAAGCGGATAAAGCACGGCAGCAGGCTGCGGGCCAAGTGTATAGCCGGCCACCAGCGCCAGCGCGAACCCGAAAATCAGTTCATGGCCATGCCCGGCACCAAGCAGCCCTGCCGGCCACCCAGTGCCCGACCAGACCGCCCACACCGATAGCGGGACCGCGAGCGCAGCCAGCAGGCTTGCGGCCGGAAAAAACAGCCAGAAGGCCTGAGGTTTTTGCTTTCGCCTGCTGCTCGAGTTGCTCAAGATCATCCCGGTTGATTGACGGTTTCAGGAAAGACGCCTAAAAAGTATAGGTAAAGGCCGTCATAATATTGCAAAAGCTGTCCCGTGTGGCAAATGTGCCCACCTGAGAGCAAGGAGGTCCAACATGAATGTATCAAGCTTGCTTAAACTACCCTTTTCCAGCAACGGGGGCTGGGCTGAGCTTCAGCAAAGACAGCTTTCCATACCCATGCTTGCCTGGTTCGTTGTGGTTCCCATGTCGCTGTTACCGCCGGTGCTGCTTTACTACGCAGGAACCCATTACGGCGATGATTTCATCACCGGGTTCGGTGGCAAGGAATGGCGTTTTATTACCACCATTCTCTTTCTGGCAGAGTTGCTGACGTTTTTCGTGATGGGCTGGCTGATTCATAGTGTGGTAGAGGGCCATAAACTGCAGGTCAGCTATAACGACGCTTATTTGCTTGCGGCGATTGCGCCCTTGCCCCTCTGGCTGTCTTCACTGGCGCTGCTTGTGCCAGTGTTAATGGTCAGTGTGATCGCGGTTCTGATTGCGATGGCACTGTCCTGCACCCTTGTGTATCAGGGCCTGAGATCTTTATGTCATCGCAGCCCGGATGATGTTCTCACCATGTCCGTTACTTACACGGTTATGGCAGCCTCACTGCTGGCCTGGGGTGTGTTGATGGCTATGGTCTGGGCGTTTTGATTCTGACGCTTCAGGTCAGTTGACCTGTGGGGCTGTAAAAAGCCCCGCGTGGTCAACGAATTGACCCTGCGCACCGTTTTTCATTGCGCGCTTCATTGCGTCAGGAATGGCGATTTTTTCGAAGGTTTGCGGGTGAATAGCCACACAGACCAGTTCGCCCCTGGCCAGAAACTGCCCGGTTTCTGCATTCCGGAACTCGGTAGTCAGCTCAAACGAAGTGTTGCCCAGATGGGTTGCCCTGACTGACAGTTCCAGCCTGTCGCGGTAGCGGGCCGGGGCTTTCCACTCGATGCTCAGCTTGACTACCTGATAGTCAAAAGTGGCCTCCAGCTCCGGCAGCCCGGCACCCACGAGGTATAAAAACTCGCTGGCAGCCAGCTCAATGTAGTCCCCGTAGCGGGCGTTGAAAACCACCAGTTGGGCATCGCACTCACTGTACCGGACCTGCATGAAATACCTGAAGGGCTTGTCAACGGAAGACTCCCGGCCTGGCATTTCCTGTGTTTGTGCCATTTCTTCTTTCCTTGTTCTTCAGAATAGTGGGTTATCAGGTGTCGGTTATCGGTCTGCAATCACCATGATTTCGGGCATATTCGGCAAGGAGAAAGTCAGTGTTTTTCGACTGCGCTTTTTATCAGTACTTTTTGGCACCGGTTTTAAGCCGGGAGAATGTAGCAGGTACCACCCCGAGCCAGGAGGCAAGCTGGTTATCCGGCACGCGTTTTACCAGCTCCGGATACTCTTCAAGGAGCAGTTGGTAACGCTCTTTTGCCGACATGGTGTGCTTGCGAAACTCCCGCATGCTGGTCAGCTCGGCAAGCTCTTCGGTCAGGGCCATGGCAAATTGCGGCCAGAGGCCTTCGCCATGCGCCTGAATGGCGGCGCGGAAGGCAGCAAAATCTGCTACCCAGACTGTGGCGGGTGTGACTGTGGTGAGGCAAAGGGTATTGCGAACCGTGCGGCTGCGGCCAAATACCGGCCAGACCATGTCGCCCTCGGTAAAGAAGTGATGCACAGCCACTTTGCCGCTGGGGGCCTCCCGGAACAGGCGCATAATACCGTACTGGATCAGGTATACGTTAGCCCAGGGGGTGTCGTGTTTTTCCATCTGGGCTTCGGCATCGACTCTTTGCAGGTAAAACAATCGGGTTAGGTCGCCTAAAAATCGGGTATCGGGGGTGTCCTGCTTGTCGTTAAGCCTTATTCCGAATACGCGACTCAGCCCGTTGAGCAGAGCCATTGACTGCGGGGCTGGCTCCTGTTGAATAATGTCCGGGTTTCTTTCCCCCAGCATACAGGGGGATGAGGACACGTCGGGTCTGAATGTACTGGTCATTGCGTTGGTGCCGTTGAGATTATCTGTCAATTATCCTAACAGAAAGATGTTACCGGAAATGACTTAAATCATTAAGGCTTTTTCATTCACTCGATATAGCAGGTGGTGGCGCCAATTGCGGGCAAGGCCTCCTGAAACACGCTGTGAATACATCCATGTACGCTTGGCTCCGCCATCCATGGCTCCGCACAGTTTCAGGAGGCCTTGCCCGCAATTCGCGATCGAACTATGCGCGTGACTTCACCTAAACTACTCAGTGGCTGGTGCCTTCCTCGTAGTTGATCTTGTTCCACACGTTGTATTTGCCCGAGGGTTTGTTCATCGGGATTCGTTTTTCTTCCTCCAGGGTGTCTGCGTCGTAAACGATGACCGCGCCTTCTTCGTCCCAGATGCTCAGCAGGAGCTTTTCGCCATAACGGTCGAACTCAACGTGAGCGGCTACTTTGCCAGGTGCAGGCTGGAGAGTTTTTACGATTTCCAGGGTCTGTTTGTCGATTACGTGGACTTTGTCTTTGTTGGGACCGAAGAAAACGTCTACCCAGGCGTAGCGGGAGTTTTCGTGGCTGCGCATGAAGAAGCCGGGGCCGGCGGTTTCCAGGGTTTTGATGACTTTCCAGGTGTCCATGTCGATGATGGAAACCGCGCTTGAGCGGAAGTGCGGCGTGGCCATTACTCGGGTGCCCTGATAGTCCCAGGTTATGCCGGAGCCCAGGTGGGGCATGCCGGGCAGGGGCAGGTCGGCGGTGGTTTTGCCAGTGTCCATGTTGATTACCAGGCCGTGTTTGCCATCCCGGGCGGCACCGATAAGATGCTGGTAGCCGGGGTCGAAGAAGAAGTCGTCAAGCCAGGTGTCGGTTTGCATTCTGCGCACTTTGGCTTTGTCGTTTTCCACGGTAATTTCCCAGGCTTCGGGAATGTCTTTCAAGGCGGCGATGAAGCTGTTCCGGGGTGGGGCGGCGTACACGGCGCTTACCCGTGAGCTTTCTTTGGCATCGTTCTCAACAGGGATGATTTCCAGCAGGTCGAGGTTTTTTGCGTCGAACAACACCAGTGTGTGGGGCAGGTAGTTGGCGGCCATGATGTGATCGCCATCGGCCGAAACCGCAATGTTGCGCATGTTGATACCGGCGCGGATTTCGGCAACGACTTTCAGGTTGTACAGGTCGTACTTGGTGATCCAGCCGTCCCGGGAGCCGAAGTAGACGTAGCGGCCATCCGGGCTGTACTTGGGGCCGCCGTGCAGGGCGAAGCGGCTGGCGAAGCGGTGGATGGGCTCCATGCTGTCACCGTCAAGCAGGGTCACGTGGTGATCGCCGATTTCCACCACCAGAAACAGGTTCATCATGTCGGCGTCATAAGCCGGCTTGTCAGGGAGCGAGCCGGCGGGGTGAGGCAGCAGGTGGCTGGAGGTGATTTCGTTTTTGCCCCAGACGGGTTCCTGCTCCGGTGGCTGGTAAATAAATTCAGCCAGGGCGGTGATGGATTCGTTGCTCAGTACGTCGGCAAAGCCCAGCATCTGGGTAGCGGGGCGGCCATTGCGGATGGCGTCTTCGGCCTGGTCTTTTTTCAGGCGCGAGAGGTTGTCCGGCAGCAAGGCAGGACCCATGCCGCCGAGCCTGTCGCTGCCATGGCAGCTGGCGCAGTGTTGTTGATAGAGGGCACCTGTCTGTGCCTCTGTGCCAGCAGAAATCAGGGGTGAGGCCAGCAGGCCTGTGGTCAGCATCAGGATTTTCAGGGTCTGTTGCATCGGGTTTCCAGTCTGGAGCGTTGGTCGTGTTTCAGTTTTCTGTCAGGCGGGGCGCTGCGCCGCCGTGGCCGAGGCCGGCCCTATCAATGCGCTGTTCCAGCCGGCCTGGGCCGGCTGCGCGAGCTTTTCGGCCAGCTGTACAACCTCGCCTACAATGATCAGCGTGGGTGGCTGGAAGCCTTCCATCCTGATGGTTTCTTCAAGGTTTTTGAGTGTGGTTACGGTCATGTGCTGTTGCGGGGTGGTGCCACGCTCTACCAGTGCCACCGGGCAATCGCCGGACAGGCCGTTGGCCGTAAGTTCCCGCACTATGGTGGGTGCGTTATGCAGTCCCATGTAGAAAACGCGGGTCTGGTTTGGTGCTGCCAGTACTTTCCAGTTCAGGTCCAGAGCGTGGTCAGCTTTCCGGTGCCCGGTTACGAAGGTCACGCTTTGGGCGTAATCCCGGTGAGTAAGAGGAATGCCGCAATAAGAGGCGCAGCCGGCTGCAGAGGTAATGCCGGGCACCACCAGGAAGTCTATGTCGTTATCCACAAGAAACTCGGCTTCTTCACCCCCACGCCCGAAAATGTAAGGGTCGCCGCCTTTCAGTCGCACAACCCGGCGCTGTTTTACCGCCAGTTGCACCAGAAGTTCGTTGGTGTCTTCCTGGGCCACGTAATGGCAGCCGCTGGCTTTGCCCACGTGGATGCGTTCGGCGCGCGGGTTTACCAGTTCCATGATCTGTGGTGATACCAGGCGGTCATAAACAATCGCGTCGGCCTGCTGGATCAGCATCAGGGCCCGGAGTGTAAGCAAGCCGGGGTCGCCAGGGCCGGCACCGACAATGGCGACCTCACCGGCCCGGAAAGGCTGCTCTGCCAGCCGGAATTCCACCAGGCACTTCTTTCTCTGGCTGATTGTCATGGTGCGTTCCTTACAGATTGTTGACCGGAATTTCGATAGCCGGGGCAGCAACGCGCCTGGGCATATCGAGAACGCCAATTTCTTCATTGGTGAGGTAACAGCCGGGGTCTTCTTCCCAGAAATCACCGGAAACGTTGTAGGCGCGGACCCGGGTGTTGCCGTTGCAGATAGCCAGGTACTGGCACTGGGCGCAACGCCCTTTTACGGGCCTTGGTTTCTGCCGGAAGCCCTGCATCAACTCATCGCTGGCTTCTGACCAGATCCGCGAAAAGGGTTTTTCGCGCACGTTGCCCAGGTTGTAGTCCCACCAGAAGGTATCCGGGTGGACGACGCCCAGGTTGTCGATGTTGGAGACGTTCTGGCCGGAAGAGTTGCCGCCCCAGTTAAGCAGCCGTTGTTCCAGCGCCGGTACCTGATCGGGGTAGTGCTCTGCCGCCCACTGGAGCAGGAAAGGGCCGTCGGCATCGTTATTGCCGGTGACGTATTCCCGCTCGATGCCGCGCTTGAGTTCTTCGTGGCAGTGGTTGAACAGCAGGTTCATGGCGTCCCGGGTCATGTCATACCAGGCATCGCGCTTGCGGTTGCGGCCGCCCCGGCCGGAGTAGTTCAGGTGCGAGAGGTAGAATTTGTCGATGTCATGCTCATCCAGCATTTTGAGCATGTCGGGCAGCTGTGCTGCGTTGTCCTGGGTGAGGGTGAAACGCAGGCCCACTTTGATGCCGACATCCTTGCACAGCTTGACGGCTTTCATGGACGCGGCGAAGGCGCCTTTTTTCTGGCGGAATTCGTCGTGGGTTTCTTCCAGGCCATCAATGCTGATGCCTACGTAGTCGTAGCCGGCGTCTGCAATCTGTTGAATGTTGTCTTCGGTAATCAGGGTACCGTTGCTGGACAGGCCCACGTAAAAGCCCATGTCTTTGGCGCGGCGTGAAATATCGAAAATGTCCGGGCGCATCAACGGTTCGCCACCGGACAGGATCAGCACGGGGACACCAAAGGCTTTGAGATCGTCCATCACGGTATAGACCTCGTCGGTGCTCAGCTCACCTTTGAAGTCGATATCCGCAGAAATCGAATAGCAGTGTTTACAGGTGAGGTTGCAACGGCGGATCAGGTTCCAGATCACAACCGGGCCGGAGGGCTTGGGGATGGCTCTCACCGGGGCTGGATTCATCAGGCTTTTAATATAGCGGGTCATTCGGAACATAGTGCTTCCCCTTGCGTTATTTGCGCAGCCGCAGGCCGGTTTTCTTCAATATGGCCGAGCTGTAAAGAATGGTGTGCTGCTGACAGGCATCGCCCAATACGGCACGAATTTGTGCGGCTTTGTCTTCTACCTCCTCCCGGGTTGTGCCATGCACCATGGCAAACAGGTTGAACGACCAGTAGGGCAGGTGCCGTGGCCGCCGGTAACAGTGGCTCACGAAAGGCAGCTCACCAATGGCGGCACCCAGTTCAGCAATGCGATCATCCGCAACGTCCCACACGGTCATGCCGTTGTAGCGGTAACCCAGCCGGTAGTGGTCGGGAACCGCAGCAACCCGACGGATAACACCGGCTTGCTGCATGGCCTGGAAGCGGGTAAGTACTTCATCTGCGCCCATGCCCAGCTGCTTGCCAATTTCGGCCCATGGGTCGGAGACCAGAGGCAGGCCGGCCTGGGTGGCCAGAATCAGTTCGCGGTCGCGCTCTGTCACTTGGAAGCCATTTTGTGTGTCGGCATCAGACAGGGAAGTGGAGGTGGACATGGAACTCCTGCTCCTTTGGCATGTTGTAAACCGGGTAGCCGGTGGTGTCTTCAATGGCGCTGATAGTGGACTCAATGGCTTCGCGGGTTTCGGTGGCCAGCACGAACCACATGTTCAGATCGTGTTCGCGGCGGTAGTTGTGAGCCACTTCGTCAAAGCTGTTTACCTGCTCGGTGACTCGCTCAAAATCCGCTTCGGGAATGCGCATGGCAGCCAGTGTTAGCGCGCCGCCCATTTCACCGGCGTGAAACATGGGGCCAAAGCGTGTCAGTACACCGTCGGCGAGCAGTTTTTTAACAGTGCCCAGCACCTGCTGTTCGTCCAGGCCGAGCTCTTCTGCAACAGCTGCGTAAGGGCGGCGCACAAGCGGCATCCCATGTTGCAGCCGGTTGATCAGAGCCTTCTCAACGGAGTTCAGGTCGGTAATGGGAACTTGCCTGCGGGCTTCAGTCGTGGCTTGCATAACGCCCTCCACGCTGGCGGTAGGCTTTATTGCTGAACAGCACTGCATGTTGAATCTGCTGCAGGTTGTAATCGGCGATCAGGCTGTCCAGTTGTGCCAGCACACGTTCGCGGTTGGTGCCGTGAATCATGCAGAAGAGATTGTAGGGCCAGTCCGGGAGTCGCCTTGGGCGCTGGTAGCAAAGCGTAATAAACGGCACCCCGGCCATGGCTTGGCCCAGAGCCTGTACCTGCCCATCGGGCACGTTCCAGACCACCATGGCGTTGGCTGTGTAGCCAAGCGTGCGGTGCTTTACCACCAGGCCGAAGCGTTTGATCAGACCATCGTTCTGCCATTGGGTAATGGCGTTCATCACTTCCTGCTCGGAAAGACCGGTACGCTCGGCCAGTGCGAAATAGGGCCGGGGTACAAGGGGCAGTCCCTGTTCCAGTTGCTGCCTTAGCCGCAGCAACCCCCATGCGCTTACAGTGCCCGGCTCTGAGCCATTGGCGGGCAGATGATCGGCTGATGCAAAACGGCTCATAACAAGGCTTCCCAGTCGATATCAAAACCCAGGTCAATGTGATAGCCCTCCACCATGGGGAGGCGCAGCATGGGCAATTTCAGTTCCTGTTCCAGTTCGTCAAGGTGCTCTTCCAGTAATTCGTTATCCGGCGCGGTCATGACAAACCAGAGGTTGTAGGTGTGCTCGCGGGCGTAATTATGATTTACCCCCGGAGCACGGTTGATACGGGCGGCTACCAGATCCATCTGGTCCTCCGGAGCCGCCACGGCAGCCAGCAGGCTTGCGCCTGCCTGGCTGTGTTCAAACACCGGCCCGACCCGGCCGACGACATCACGGGACTGTAACGACTGCAACCGCTCAATGACCTCCTGTTCGGAAATGCCCAGTTGCCTGGCCATGTCCAGGTAAGGCCGCTCACTCACCGGCAAATGCCGCTGAAAGTGATTGATCAGTTGCTGATCTGTGTGATCCAGTCTCATTCCCCGTCTCCTCCGGGTCGGCCCGGTTCAGTGGCGCTTAGTAGACGTCGTGCTGAGTGTTGTAGACGTTGAACTTGCCGGTTGGGGTAACCAGGCGCTCGTCGTCGATCACTTTTTTCAGCTTACGGGTCTTGTCATCCACCACCACGATGGCGGATCTCTGCTCTTTGCCATTCCACACAGAGAACCAGACTTCGTCGCCTGCTACGTTATATTCGGGCTGAACAACACGCTTGGGGCCTTCGCCGAGGTTTGCCCATTCAGCGATTGGCAGTACTTCGTAGCCGCCTTCCAGGTTGTTGATGTCATACACCGCAACGCTCTGGCTGACCGACTCTGCCGGGTTGAGGGCCGTATCGACGTACAGGTTTTGGGACTTTGGATGGGTCTTGATGAACAGTGAGCCGCCGCCCTGGCCGTTGAGGGTACGAACCACTTTCCAGGCGTTGTCCGGGTGGCCTTTCGGATCGGTACCGATCATCTGGATGGTCGGGTCGCCCAGGTGGCTGGTTGCCCAGACAGGACCGTGCTCCGGATCCACAAAGTTGGCGCCACGGCCGGGGTGGGGGATTTTGCCCACATCCACCAGGGCTTCGAGTTCACGTTCCTTGGAATCGACAACTGCAATCTTGTCTGACTGGTTGGCCGCCGTCAGGAAGTAGCGCATGCTGCTGTCCCAGCCGCCGTCGTGCAGGAAGCGTGCTGCATCGATGGTGGTACTGCTGAGATTTTCCAGGTTCTCGTAGTTAACCAGCATGATCTTGCCGGTTTCTTTTACGTTAACAATGAACTCCGGATGCTCGTGGGAAGCGACGATGGCAGCAACCCGTGGCTCCGGATGGTATTCCTGGGTATCCACAGTCATGCCCCGGGTAGCCACAATTTTCTTGGGCTCCAGGGTTTCGCCATCCATGATCACAAACTGCGGCGGCCAGTAGGCGCCGGCAATGGCGTACTTGTCTTCATAGCCTTTGTACTTGGAGGTTTCTACGGAACGGGCTTCCAGGCCAATCTTGATCTTGGCAACGGTGTCCGGGTGCTCCATCCACAGGTCAACCATGTTGATTGCGGCATCCCGACCAATCACGAACAGGTAGCGACCGGAAGCGGACATACGCGAGATGTGAACCGCGTAACCGGTTTTGATGACTTCCACGATTTCTTTGGACTCGCCATCGATCAGGGCAATCTGACCGGCATCGCGCAGGGTAACGCTGAACAGGTTTTCAAGATCCAGGTTGTTCATCTGTTTCTTGGGTCTGTCCTCAGGCGCTATCAGCACTTCCCAGGTTTCCTTCATGTCTGCCATGCCCCACTCGGGAGGTGCGGGTGGCTCGTGCATCAGGTACTTGGCCATCATCTCGACTTCGTCTTCGGTGAGATCACCGGAGGTGCCCCAGTTCGGCATGCCGGCGGGCGAGCCGTAGGTGATGAATGCCTTGAGGTAGTCGATGCCCCTTTCCTGTGTGATGTCGGGGGTCAGCGCTTTACCTGTGGCGCCTTTACGTAATACACCGTGACAACCGGCGCAGCGCTCGAAGAATATCTTTTTGGATTTTTCAAACTCGACATCGGTAAGATCTGGCGCGCCCGGGGAGCGGACGATTTTTGCGGATTCCGGTGAGATTGCGCTTGCCGCGCCCTCGTATGCGGTTTCTGCACCATCAGGATGCTTTGGTGCGGCATTTGCGGTCATCACGCCGAACGACGTGACAGCCACGGCAAGCGCCAGTGGTTTCAGGAATGGATTGGTTGCTCTCATCAGGCTCTCTCCTTTGAGTTAAGAGTGTTGTTAGGTTTCTCTTCTTTACCCTGATGAACATTGATTAAAATCAGATATATGTTAATTGTCCAGTGAGTACCCACCCATGGGTATAACCAAAGAGTTGTTGTGGCGGGAGGCGTTTTTAACCAATATCAAAGATACACATAACAGGCGGCTTCACTATGTGAACCGCACTACACATCCATGGGAGAAAACGAGTCGTGACCGGTTCCGAAAGGGGTAAGGCCAGGCGGCAGGTTAACGCCCTCATGTTGATGCTGCTGTTTGCGCCATCGGCATCGTTGGCAGGCGAACAGCCGGAACAGTCCCGTAACCTGATCGATCTTGAAAACTTTGTGGTACAAGACTGCGGCTCCTGCCATGGGTTGACTCTCAAGGGAGGGCTGGGCCCGCCCTTGCGGCCTGAAAACCTGACACACCTGCCTGAAAAAGCCATTGCCGCCATAATCCGTGAAGGTATTCCCGGCACGGCAATGCCGCCCTGGAAGCCATTGCTGGCTCCCGCCGATATTGAATGGATCAGTCATCAGTTAAAGGCCGGTAAGCTGGTCTCGCCCTGACAATTTGCCTGGAGGATGTACCCGATGTTTCGGATAACCCGTTGCGTGAAACGCATGTTGCTGCTGCCACTGGTTTTGGTGCTGCTGGGCGGTTGTCAGGTGTTGCCGGAGAGCCGCACACAGAGTGATGCAGCCGCCGCAAATATAGACAACCTGATGGGCACCGGCGATCTCGGCCTGGTTGTCGAACGTGCAACCGGCTCTTTACTGGTTGTCAACACAAGCAGCCACAGCGTAATCCGCCGGATTGAAGGGTTGGGGGATTTGTCCCATGCTTCTGTTGTGTATTCCCGGGATGCCCGCTACGGCTTCGTATTCGGTCGTGACGGCGGTCTTACCAAAGTGGACCTGCTTACGCAGTCCATTGTTGGCCGGGTTATACAGTCTGGAAACAGCATTGGCGGTGCGATTTCCCAGGACGGCCGATACGTTGCAGTATCCAATTATGACCCGGGTGGTGTGAAAGTCTTTGACGCGAAGACACTGGAGCTGGCAGCCGACATTCCCGCTACCTATACCCGGGAAAACGGTGAGACGGCGCAGTCGAAAACCGTTGGTCTGGTAGATGCACCGGGGAATCGATTTGTGTTCAGCCTGTTTGATGCGGGGCAGATCTGGATTCTGGATATGCCTGACGGTACATCGCGCAGCGAGCCCGAGCTGACCCGCTTTGATGCCGGCAAAGCACCATACGATTCCATGATCACACCAGACGGACGCTACTACATTGCCGGCCTCTTTGGGGAAGACGGGCTGTCCATGCTGGATCTGTGGAATACCGATGCCGGTGTCACTGAAATTCTTCCCGGTTATGGCAAGGGCGAGCAGAAACTCCCCGTGTACAAAATGCCGCATCTTGAGGGGTGGACGGTGGCTGACGGCAGGGCGTTCGTACCGGCAGTCGGGCACCATCAGGTATTGGTTGCCGATATGGCCGACTGGTCACTGGTGGACAAAATTCCGGTACAGGGCCAGCCAGTGTTTGTGATGGCCAGCCCGGATAACCGGCGAATCTGGGTCAGCTTCGCGCACCCGAAAAACGATGTGATACAGGTGATTGATTCCCAGACCCGCGAAATTGTGCGCACCCTGGAGCCGGGAAAAGCCGTGCTGCACATGGAGTTCACCCCAAGGGGCGAAGAGGTCTGGGTGTCTTCAAGAGACAGCAATCGTGTCACTGTCTACAACAGCTATACGCTGGAACCCGTTGCCCAGTTGGACGCACAAAGCCCCAGCGGTATCTTCTTCACTAACCGTGCCCATGTACTGGGGCTCTAGGTGTGCCCGGGCATTCGTTTGCTGTTTTTTCCCGAATGGGTTCATGGTGTTGCCAGACCCGACGATCAGTAACAGAGGATTGTGATACATGACGTTTTACCAGCCAGTTGGTAATGAAATAGAACTGTTCCATGCCGCTGCCGACAATGGCCTGCCAGTTCTGATCAAGGGGCCGACGGGCTGCGGTAAAACCCGGTTTGTGCGCTATATGGCCGAGAAGCTGAAGCGCCCGGTTTATACCGTAGCCTGCCACGATGATCTCACCGCCGCCGACCTGGTTGGTCGGCACCTGATCGGCCCGGAAGGCACCTACTGGCAGGATGGCCCGCTCACCCGCGCGGTGCGCGAAGGCGGCATCTGCTACCTGGATGAGGTGGTAGAAGCCCGTAAGGACACAACCGTTGTGCTGCACCCGCTGGCGGACGACCGCCGGGAACTGCCCATCGAGCGCACCGGCGAACTGCTCACGGCTGCACCGGGCTTTATGCTGGTGGTCTCTTACAACCCGGGCTACCAGAGCCTGCTCAAAGGCATGAAGCCCAGTACCCGACAAAGATTTGTGTCAATGCGGTTTGACTACCCTTCCGAGGAAATGGAAAAAGCCATTGTTATGGAAGAGTCCGGCTGTGACCGGGACCTTGCTCAACAGCTGGTCAGCCTTGCCACGGCATTGCGCAACCTTAAAGACCACGATTTGGAAGAAGCAGCGTCCACACGGTTGCTGATACACACGGCTCTGTTGATACGTGCAGGTGTGCCTGCGGCACAGGCATGCCGTGCGGGAATGATCGAGCCGCTCTCAGACGACGAAGCAACTGTAAGTTCATTAATGGAGGTGGTGTATGCAGTATTCGGGCGCCCGGACGAAACCCGCTAGCGGAGCGGTTTTCCCGGTTATCTGGTATTTGATGAATTTGCTGGCGTTGCCGGTTATCGGGTTTCTTGTCCTGCTTTGGATGTTTACCCAGAGTTCAGCAACGAATGCACTGCGCCGGGCTCATACCCGGGCCGCATTGTTCATGTCTCTGATCGGGTTCATCCTGATCAGTTCCGGGGTTGCTATTGGATGGATGCTCTTCGGTGATGCGGGTTATTTCTGGACGTTTGCGCTGGTTTGGGCGATTACCTTGCACACCGGGTTTGTGCTTTGGGGGATGATTTCCCTGGCTCAGGCTATGTCTGATAAGCGGCCATTGTTTCCGGCCAAGTGGCTCTGACTCAAAACTCTGGGGTACGGGCGGGGGGCGGTCTCCCAAAACTGTGCGGAGCCAGGGATGGCGGAGCCAAGCGTATATGGATGTATTCACAGCGTGTTTTGGGAGACCGCGCCCCGCCCGTACCTTCCGCTATGTTCAAAGTATTAAAGGCACGGACAAAGCTAAGCTTGGCTCACGTAATCGTATGAAACCCTGCAACCACCACAATAACTATGGGCGCCCACAACTGGGCCAGTAGTCGCCAGGCACGTGGTGCGTGTTTCATCTCCATAAAGTGGTCTACCAGCAACAAAGCCTTCACGATAACCATTCCGAATACCAGCCAGGCCAGGAACTCAGGGCCTATTCCGGCCTTCAGTGCGATTACCGGCAAAGCCGTACAAATCATCAGTGCGAAATAAACCGTCAGCATCAGTCCCTCTCCTCAGGCCAGTACATAAATCATCGGGAACAGCACCAGCCACACCAGATCGACCATGTGCCAGTAGGAGGCACCGGATTCCATGCCGTTCATATCAGCGCCATCGTAGTCGCCGTTGCCAACTTTTACAGCCAGAACAACCAGAATCACCTGGCCCAGGATTACGTGCATAAAGTGAAAAAAGGTCAGGAAGAAATAGAACATGAAAAACGTATCGCTGCCCAGGTTGTAACCCTGGGCATAGAGATTCACGTATTCATAAAGCTTACCCACTGTGTAGATACAGGAAACCGCTATGGCAAGCCACAGCCGCCACTGTGCGCCTGAGCGCCTGTGGCGTAGCTGATGAACCGCAGTGGCGACCAGATAGCTGGCGGTAATCAAGGCAGCGGTGTTCAGCAGCCCGATCCAGGGGTGCAGCACCTCGCGGCCGGCATGGAAGGTGGCCGGGTCCAGGCTGCGGGCGACGGCGAAGCCGATGAACATGATGCCGAACACGGCCAGTTCGGCGAAGATGAAGATCCACACGGCGATATCGCCGGGGAGCTGTTGGGAATCGGGCTCCGGTTCGGCCCCGGATTGGAGAGTCAGGTCAGTCATATTACTGTGTCAGGTTCAGGTAGAGTTTGGGCAACTGCAATGGCAGTTGCGCAGGGTCACGGATTACCACGTAGTTGTTACTGCCAAACACATACGGCAGATACTCGCTGGCTTCGTCATCAATGGTTACGCAAAAGGGTGTCAGGCCTGCCTTGTGGGCTTCCTGCACTGCCATGCGGGTGTCCTCAACACCATACCGGCCTTCATAGATGTCCAGATCGTTGGGCTTGCCATCGGTCAGCAGCAGCAGGATTTTCTGATGTTCGTGCCGGGTCTGCAGAAGCCTGGTGGCCTGGCGAATGGCGGCGCCCATGCGGGTATAGAAACCGGGTTCCAGCGCCTGAATCCGGCCCCGGATGGTGCCGGTATAGGCCTCGTCAAAACTTTTCAGGTGATGGAAGCGCACGTGGTCGCGTCTCCGGGATGAAAACGCAAACAGGGCGAAGGGGTCGCGGCTGGCCTGCAGGGCCTCACTGAGCAGCAGCAGACCGTCCCGGGCAATGTCGATGACCCGCTGGTGGTTGTTGATATAGGTTTCGGTTGAAAGCGACACATCAGCCAGTACCAGGCACGCCAGGTCACGCTGGCTTTGCTGGCAACGACGGAACAGTTTCTGGTCGATTTCCCCTTTGCCCCGCCGGTGCTGGACCTCCCGTTCCAGGCAGGCGTCCAGATCCAGTTCATCACCGTCCACTTGCCGGCGCTGCCACTGTTTCAGTGGCTTCAGGGCACTGAACTGGCGTTGCAGGCGCTTTGCCGGCCGGCGCAGGGCTTCCGGAAGCTCGGCTGGCACAGCTTCGCGGGCGAGCATGGGTTGCAGGCAGCAGAAGGCATCGCGGTAACTCTGGTTGCGCCAGTCCCACTCCGGCAAATGAATGCCCGGGCCGAGGCGCAGATCATCGTGCTCTTCCGAGGGCAAATCGAGATCAAACTTGATAGACGAGGAGGTTTCCTTGCGGTCATTGGATACGGAAATCATATCCATATCGTCCGCTACGGCTTCGGCATCTTCCTCGTCCGTATCGTCACCGGCCCGGTCGACCGGTATGAAGTCTGCCCAGGAGAACAGGGATTCCAGCCGGAAGAGCATCAGGCCCTGATCACGATCGAAGGACTCAACCCGTTCCGCCTGGCGGCGTTTGTTTTTCTTGGTCAGGCCCCCGGGGCTGGACTGGGTGTCGTCATCGCCGGTAGCCGGCAGGCCCGCCTTACCCTGTTGCAGGGCGGGGTATAACCAGAGCACAACCGGCCAGGGGTCGCTGTCAGCAGAGGGGAGGCCAGGAACACTGCCCGGATCAATCAGCGCCTGGCGGATAGCCTGTTCCCGCCTGGATTCCTGCGGAGAAAGTGTTTCGGGTTCCGGGCGCCAGTGCAGCACCTGCTTTACCAGGCGCTGGTAAACCTGTTCCAGCCCGGGCCAGCGCGCAATCACATCCTGCACCAGTGCCTGGTTACCGGTAAACCAGTCCGGATCGGCGGGTGCCGGTGTGGCTGCCAGCGCCGCGAGCCAGATATACAGATCGCGATTCAGCTGTCTGGAGGGGAATTTTGCCACTTTTTCCGGCAGCCGCAGGTTCTGCTCATCCCGCCATGCCAGTTCAAATTTACGGTGCGTCCCTGCGAGCTTGTGCAAAAACTTGCGGCGCAGGCGAAAGTGCCGGGGTTCGGCCGTCACCAGGCTCAATGCCGGATCACCTCCGAGGGCCCGGAACACAATGCCCAGGCTGCGGGCTTCGTCTTTCAGGTAAACGGCGTGCTCGGGAAATTCGCCCAGAGCCTGGCGGGTAATGTATTCATGCCATTTGTAGCCTACCCACTCTTCCATTTCAGGCTCCTGTTAAATGAGCAATTGGGCAACGGAACAATCCGGCAGTCTCAACCTCCGGCACCTTCAGGCCCCTTGCCTGGCAGGTTTACTGTCAGGTTTGTGGTTACTGTTAAGCTGATGAACGGGAATCAGCACAGTCTGCCGGCTGGGTTCACCGGGTTGCCAGTGCAGCAGGCTGCCTTCGGGGTTGTCTTTTTGTACCTCGCGGCAGGCGCTCACACACTGCAGACACTGGGTGCACGAAAACTTTGCCCGTTTGTGGCTGCGGGTGGGCAGCCGCATGGGGCAGGCTGCGTCGCAGGCCTTGGTGCAGTCCCGGCAGGCTGCAGCGCGGGCGGTATCAAAGGTGACCATCCGCCCGCGACCGTTGGTCATCCAGGCGATACTTTGCACCACGCCAAAGGCGCAGCCATATTTGCAGAACAGGTGGCGTGCAAACAGGAAATCCAGGGTAAAAACGGTGGTGGCCACAGCCAGAAACACCGATGGATAGAAGGCCAGGTTGCCCGTGACCAGATCGGTGTATAACGGGATGGGCGGCAACAGGTACGACAGCATGGCCAGGGCCCAGGAAAAACCAATCAGGGCACAAACCAGCGCCAGCCCTGCCCAGTGAATTGCCTTGCCACGCCGGCCTTTTCTCAGGGCTTCCCAGAGGGTGGGGCGGCCGGTTATACGTGTCATCAGGTTGTTGATGGTTTCTACCACGGAAAAATGCGGGCACAGCCAGCCGCAGTATATTCTGCCCCATTTCCAGGCAATCCAGAGCACGGACGGAACCAGAATCAGAATGGGAAGAATGAACCACAGCAGAATCTGGCTGGCGACGTCCGCAGGGGAACTTTGCGCCACCCAGTCAAGATTCAGATTGAACGACAGGGGAAAGCCGAACAGTACAAACCGGGTTTCCGTCAGATCGTAACGAAAGATATTCAGAACCGGTGCCAGCAGGAACAGCCCGAAAAAAGCGGCGCGAGTGATCAGGCGCTTGCTCTGGAGTGTGTCCTTGGGATTTGCTTGCTGCACGGTCACGGCTCAGTTCCAGGAAGGCAGGGCCGGAAACGGATTCCGGCCCTGGAGGTTCAGTAGTAACGGTTTTACGCGTCCTGCAAGGCAGGGCCGCGGACTTCTTCATTAGGGGAGGCTTCCCCCTTGATAAAAAAGCTGCCGAAGTACACCACAAGCCCGGCCATAAAGAAGCATCCGGAGACCAGGCGCATCCAGTAGAACAGGGCAATGTTGTCCTGGGTGGCCATGAACGACAGTGCTTCACCGCTTTCCGGGATACGCTGCAGCCAGATTTGCAGGATGCCGGCACCGGTCAGGAACAGGGTGATGAACACCATGGAAATGGTCATCAGCCAGAAGCCCCACATTTCCACCACCTGGGCGGTGTTGCTGTTGCCGTATGGCCGGCCGCGTATGATGGGTACGGCGTAGGAAATGATCGTGAGCACGATCATTACATAGGCACCGTAGAACGCCATGTGGCCGTGCGCCGCCGTAATCTGGCTGCCGTGGGTATAGTAGTTCACCGGAGCCAGGGTATGCAGAAAGCCCCATACGCCTGCGCCCAGGAATGCCATTACCGCCGTGCCCATGGCCCAGAGTGCAGCCGCCTTGTTCGGGTGGTTGCGCTTGCGCCGGTTAATCATGGTGAAGGCAAACAGCACCATCATGAAGAACGGCAGGGGTTCCAGGGCAGAGAACACAGAGCCCAGCCACAACCAGTACTCGGGTGGCCCGATCCAGAAGAAGTGGTGCCCGGTCCCGATAATGCCGGTAATCAGCGCCATGGCGATGATCACATACAGCCACTTTTCGATGACCTCGCGGTCGACACCGGTAATCTTGATCAGTACGTAAGCCAGAATGGCGCCCATGATCAGTTCCCACACACCTTCAACCCACAGGTGCACCACAAACCACCAGAAGTATTTATCGGTAGTCAGGTTGCTGGGGTTGTAGAAGGAGAACAGCCAGAGTACCGCCAGGCCGATCAGGCCGGTGATCAGTACAATGTTGACCACGGTTTTGCGGCCCTTCAGGGCAGTCATCATGATGTTGAACAGGAAACCCACCACCACCAGGGCGATACCGATCTTTGTAATTGTGGGCTGTTCAAGAAACTCCCGGCCCATGGTGGGCAAGAGTTTGTTCATGGTGACATCCGCCAGGGTAGCGTAATCCACAAACAGGTAACCGAGGATGGTAAGTGTGCCGGCAACGGCAAAGACCCAGAACAGAATCCAGGCAAGCAGCGGGCTGTAAAGCTCGGTTTGTGCTTCTTCCGGCACCAGGTAGTAGGTAGCACCCATGAAGCCGAACAGTAACCAGACTATCAGCAGATTGGTGTGAACCATCCGCGCAACGTTAAACGGAATTTCCGGGAACAGGAAGTCGCCCACTACGTATTGCAGGCCCAGTATCAGGCCAAATACGATCTGGCCGGCAAAGAGCACCAAGGCAAAGATGAAGTAGGGCATGGCAACCCGTTGAGACTCGTATTTCATGTTTTCTCCCTTAGCCTTCGATGTTGGGTGGCCAGCCGTTATCGTCAATCTTGGACGTCCACTCCAGGAACGAGGAAAGATCGTCGATTTCCTGGTCGGTCAGGTTGAATTGCGGCATTTGCCGGCGACCGGGTACGTTGGTAGGCATGGCGTTCATCCAGGCGTTCATATACGCCTTGAAGACTTCGCTGTTGCTACCGCCACGGCGGTCAAATACGTTGGCGAGTTCGGGTGCAAAGTAAGCACCTTCACCCATGAGGGAGTGGCAGCCGACGCAGTTGTTGTTTTCCCAGACATGTTTGCCCCGGACTACCTGCTCGGTAAGCTGATCCCTGTTATCCCTTTCGGGCATTGCCCGTGATTGGGTATCAAAAGTCAGGACCAGGAACAACAGGACGAAGAATGTACTTCCCCCCAGATATATGTTCCTGGCCATGCTTTTGGTAAAGCGTTCGGCCATTGGTCTCTCTCCTTGGTCGTTGTGGAATACCTGACTGCCCTACTAGGATATAAACATGTATTCATAATGCTGTTGATGATTATCAATCATGCGGGAAAATCACACTATTGCGCCGGGGAGTTACCTCCGGAGGGGTAGGTGATAGAATCCGCGGCCTGTTTTTCTTCAAACTGGATGCCCGGAGCCATCATGGCCGCAGCGCTGGCGTTGTTTATCAAACTGATTCCACTTTATGTCACGGTCGCACTGGGGTGGCTGGCGGGCCGTTATCTGGAGGCCAGCGGCAAGCACATTGCAGGCATCATGCTTTACATTGTTACGCCATCTGTGGTGTTTTCCGGCGTTATGGCGGCACCGCTTTCCCCGGAAGTTATATTTCTGCCCTTCCTGGTGTTCGGATTTGCGTCGATATTGGCCGTTGTGCAGTTCAGGCTGGCACGGCGGCTGCTCTCGGATGGCACCGCCAATCTCATTCCCCTGTGTGTGGGCTCTGGCAATACGGGGTATTTTGGTGTGCCGGTGGCCCTGTTGCTCTTCGGAGAAGAAGGGTTGGCGCTGTACATCGTGTGCATGCTGGGCGTTACCCTGTTTGAAAGTTCGGTGGGCTTTTATCTGGCGGCACGGGGGCGGTATGACCTGAAGGAGTCCCTGTGGCGGGTTGTAAAGCTGCCCTCGGTTTACGCCTTTCTGGCAGCGGTGGCGCTCAACCTTTCAGGCATTGGTATTCCCGATGCGTTCGTGCCTCTGTTCGATAACCTGCGCGGCGCCTACAGTGTTCTGGGTATGATGATTATTGGCATGAGCATCAGCAGTTTTCGCGGGCTTGTGGGCAACCTGCGATTTACGGCCCTGGCGTTTTTCGGCAAGTTCGTAGCCTGGCCAGCTCTGGCGGTGGCCTTCTGGTGGCTGGATTCGCAGGTTCTGGGCATTTATGACCTGGCCGTGCACAAAGCCATATTCCTGATTTCCATTACGCCCATTGCGGCCAACACCGTTGTGATTGCAACCCTGCTGGATACTTCGCCCCGGCAGGTGGCAGGCAGCGTTATGCTCACCACACTGTTTGGTCTCGCGTTTGTGCCGGTGATGATATCCCTGGCCTTTTAGCCCTGCATCACCTTGCATAGGGACATCACTTGATTAACCGGTTTCCGGCTTCGCAACCACACGGTTCCGATTGCGGGCCTGTGCAATATCGAGCCGGGCGTGGCGCACCACACTGATGCCCGCTGTGATTGCCAGTGTGCCCATGATGGCTGCCACGAACAGGTCCGGCCAGGCACTCTGGGTACCAAACACGCCCATGGCTGCGGCCATTACGGCCAGATTGCTGATGGCGTCGTTGCGGCTGCATAGCCATACCGATCGCATATCGGAATCACCGCTCCGGAACCGGAAAAGTATGAATGCAACGCACAGGTTGGCAACCAGGGCCAGCAGGCCAACAGTTCCCATGGTGAAGGGTTCCGGGGTGATGCCCTGCTGCATTACCCACAGGGCACGCGCCCAGACAATCGTGCCGAAGGTGGCCATGGTCAGGCCTTTAACCATCGCTGCGCGACCGCGCCAGAGCAGGCCCATGGACAGAACAGATAGCGACAGAATGTAGTTGGCGCTGTCGCCGAAGAAATCGATGGCATCTGCCATTAGCGAGACAGAGCCGGAATACAGGCTGGCCATACCTTCCACGAAAAACATGGCCAGGTTCACCCACAGAGCGATCCAGAGTGCGCGACGAAATCCGGGAGCCGGAGATTGCGATTCCGGGCCAGAGCAACTGCATGCCATAAGCACCTCCTGTTAACAGGCAGGCTTGCAGTAAACACCCTGTAGCTACTACAGAGTCAACACCCGGGAGTCCGTTTTATGGAATCTCAGGGTTTGCCCGGTCTGTGGGTGCCTGGCACGTGGTTATCATGGTCACGCCTGTCGGGCAGATCGTCCAGTTCAGCGCTCAAGCCTCCCAGAATACCGCAATCCTCAACTGTGCCCGTATTCGAGCAGGCTTTTTGCAGTTGCTGCAGGTTTTTTTCCAGTTGTGCCAGCTCCTTCAGCCGTTCACGCACATGGTCCAGATGCCGGGCCAGAAGCGCGTCTACCTGCTGGCAGTCCGCTTCGGGGTTTTCCGAAAGCCGGAGCAATTCACGTATTTCGTCCTGGGCCATATCAAGATTACGGCAGCGCTTGATAAATAAAAGCCTGTCCAAGTGGGCCCGGCTATAGGCCCGGTAACCACTGGCGTCCCGGTCCGGTTTAGGGAGCAATCCGATTTTTTCATAGTACCGGATGGTTTCTGTGGGCACGGAGGAATGCCTGGATACTTCACCGATTTTCATCGTATCTGCACTCCCTGAATTATTGTTGGCTTAGCCGGTGTCGAAACCGGCCCGTTTTGGCTAAGGTAGGGTGTCACTTTATCATTTGTGAATACACACAGGGAGAATCGCTTTGCTGGACCGACTGCAACGCCTGCTTGGACTGCAGACAATACCGGGTGTGTTCTTTACATCCGCAGGAGTCGCGGCGCTGTTTGTGTTGGTGGCTGTTCCCTTCGATCAGGCGGTTGCTGATGCCTTCGGGGCGCTGACCGGCTGGATTGCGCGCAATCTCGGCTGGTTTTATATCCTGTCGGTAACCTCGCTGCTGATCTTCCTGCTGGGGCTCGCGCTCAGCCGGTATGGCAGTATTCGACTGGGTGCCGATGATTCCCGGCCGGACTATTCCAATCTCACCTGGTTTACCATGCTGTTTGCGGCAGGCATTGGCACTATTTTGATGTTCTGGGGTGTTGCCGAGCCGGTTTCTCACTTTGCCAACCCTCCATTCGACGGCGTTACTGCCAACAGTGAAGGCGCTGCCAGTGATGCCATGACCATAGCCTTGTACCACTTTGGCCTGCACACCTGGACCATATTCGCCATGCCCGGCCTGGCAATAGCCTACTTTGCTTACCGGCATAACCTGCCCATGCGCATCAGCAGCCTGTTTTACCCGATTCTCGGCGACCGTATATACGGGCCTCTGGGCTGGGCTGTGGATGTGATTGCGGTGTTGGGCACACTGTTTGGTGTGGCTACCTCCCTGGGGCTTGGCACCTTGCAGCTCAACAGCGGCTTGTCGTACCTGTTTGGCACGCCCTCAACGGGGTGGGTTCAGGTGCTGATCATTGCGGTGATTACGAGCATTGCCGCCACCTCGGTTGCGCTGGGGCTGGACAAGGGCGTGCGCCGGTTATCCCAGATCAATATTGTGTTGGCAATGCTGCTGATTCTGTTCGTTGCGGTGGTAGGGCCAACGGTGTTTATTGCAGAGGGCATGGTGCAGAGCGTTGGTAATTACTTTAGTGACCTGCCCTGGCTGGCTTTCTGGACCCAGACTTTTACGGAGTCCGACTGGCAGCGGCAGTGGACGCTGTTCTACTGGGCCTGGACCATTTCCTGGGCGCCCTACGTGGGCATTTTTATAGCCCGGATTTCCCGCGGGCGAACCATTCGCGAGTTTGTGGCCGGTGTGCTGTTTGCGCCAAGCGTGTTCACTCTGGTGTGGTTCGGGGTGTTCGGTCTCTCCGCCATCAACGTGGAAATGGGCGGGCAGGTGGCCTTGGCTGAACTGGTACAGCAGGATCCTTCGGTAGCAATCTTTGCCTTTCTGGAGGCCTTTCCCCTGGCAGAGATGGCCTCGCTGCTGAGCATTGTCATTATCATTATTTTCTTCACAACGTCGTCTGATTCCGCGTCTCTTGTTATTGATATGCTGACCCGGAGAGACGACCAGCCATCCCTGGTGCGCCAGCGCATTTTCTGGGCCGCAGCCCAGGGGATTATCGCCGCAACCCTGCTTCTGGCAGGCGGGCTGGATGCGCTTCAGAACGTCATTACCTCTCTCGGGTTGCCGTTTTGCGTATTACTGATTTTTATGGCGGTTTCGTTGTTCCGCGCCCTCGCAGCGGACTATCGCGGCTATACGGTCAGCGAACTTGTACAGGGGCGGGTTTTCCCGGAAGTGGAAGGCGCTTCCGTGCAGAAAGGGGAGAGTTAGAATGTACCAGAGAATACTGATAGCCATAGATTATGAAGATGATGGTGAGGGCAAGCGGGCACTGGAAGAAGGTGTCAGATTGCTGAGTGAGGGAGGCGAGTTGCACCTGGCGACCATTTACGACCCGGGCGGTACCGGCTTTTTTCCCCACGTAGGCACAGAAACGCCCGCAGACCGTGAAAACGAGGTGCGGGAGCGCCTGAGCCTGTTGGCGCGCAAATACCTGCCCATGCAATACAGCGCCAAGCTTCACATTATCGCCGGCTCACCGGGGGAAAAACTGGTGGCTCTGGCCGCCAATATCGGTGCCGACCTGATTATTCTTGTGTCCAAAGGTGCTGGCAGTCGCTGGCAGCTGCGCCGGGCTACCAAGGAATATGTTGTTGTGAATGCCTGCTGTGCGACGCTGATTCTGCCGCAGGAACTGGACGATACCGATACCGGCAGCGATCCGGATTCGGATGAGTGAGGACGCCCGGGCCTAGCATCCCGAGGCGTTCGGGCAGTCAGCCACAGTGCGCTCCCACTGGATCGTCACATGCTGGATGTTGAATTCCTGTCTGAGCATGTGGGTTGCCTGTTCAATAACCTGGTCGTCACTCCCCGGGTCTGGCTTTACAAGATGCACGGTCAGGGCATTTTCCGTGGTGCTGAGAGCCCAGATGTGAAGGTGGTGAGCGGATTCCACACCTGGCAATGACTGCAGTTTTTCAATAACGGCGCCGGGGTTGATGCCCCTGGGTACCGCATCCACTGCAAGGTTCACGGAGTCTTTCAGTAATCGCCAGGTGCCGATGAAGATCACCACCGCAATCACCAGACTGACCACCGGATCAATCCAGTGCGCCCCGGTAAGCATAATAATGCCCCCGGCAATCACCACACCTATGGAGACCAGCGTATCCGCTGCCATGTGCAGGAAGGCACCACGGATATTAAGGTCCCCCTGCTGGCCCTTGAGGAACAGCAACATGGTAATCCCGTTGATGACCACACCAATGCCCGCAACAATAATGACTGTCAGCCCTGCCACTTCTGCGGGATCGTTGAAACGGCGTACCGCTTCCCAGGCGATGCCTCCCACGGCTGCAATGAGAAACAGCGCGTTGAAAAGCGCGGCCAGTATGGTGGTTTTCTTCAGGCCATAGGTATTGCGATCCGTGGCCTTGCGCCCTGCCAGCCAGCTTGCTGCCCAGGCCATGACCAGCCCAAGTACATCGCTCAGGTTGTGCCCGGCATCTGCCAGCAATGCCAGAGAGCCGGAGAGAACACCGTAAATCGCTTCAATCAGCACGAACCCCACATTAAGGATGACCGCAATGGCAAATGATCGGTTGTGGGTGTCGAAGTGTTCGGCGTGATTGTGACCGTGACTATCGTTATGGTTATGCATGAATGCGCTCTGAAGCTGTCAAATGTGTTCGGGATATTACAAACTCTATAGCTGATGCAGGGTCAAGGGCCACTATGGTCTTATTCAGTGTGCGCCCGGCACATGTTCTACAAGCGCGTGAGGATTGTCTATGGATTCTTTAAGCGAAGACCTGAAAGCACCCTCGGCACTGATATTCGACTGGCACGGCACCCTGGTCGATACCCATGATGCCATGTTCAGTGCCATGGAAGACATGCTGCCCCGGTTGGAAGAGCTGGGGCTGGTGAGCCAGTTGCTGCACGAGGAGCAATGCCGCACTGAAGACGATGCCAGGCTGGTTCGCTACATCCGCATTTTCCGGCGTTTGCATCCGCGCATCCTGGCTGAGCGGCGGGTGTCGCGAACAGATATCTTCAACGCCATATTTGGCAACAACACAGCTGCAAAACGCACAGCCCACCAGGCATACAATGAGGCGTACCGGCGTTATTTCGGGCAGGTGGGGCCGTTTCAGCCGGGCGCCTACGAGTATTTGTCGGCTCTTCGCTCCATGGGAATACGCCTGGCCGTTGCCACTAACCGGAACCGGGAATTCCTGGAGAAAGAACTGCAAACGGTGGATGAGGGCCGATGGCAACAATTGTTTGAAGTGATTGTATGCGCCGATGACGTGACTGAATACAAACCGGATCCGCAGGTTATTAACCGCGCCCTGGAGAAACTGAATCTTCCCGCCGGCACAGACGTCTGGTATGTGGGGGACAGTTACGTGGATATGCAGACGGCTAATCGTGCGGGCGTTGCCGGGTTGTTCTATAACGGCGCCTGTTGGGAGCGGGACCGCATCCGAAGCTGGTTTACCCGCCGTGATGCCCCTCTCGCGGTGCTGGACAGCTTTGAAGACCTGATGGACCTGCTTGCACTGCTGGAGCGAGAAGAACCTGAGAAATTCCGGTATTCCCCCGCCGAGGTCCGGCCCAGGGCGTTTCCACCTCCCGCCCGCCCGGAACCACGTGTCGAGCCCGACTGGCATCCGGCAGTGGTTCGGCTCATCCGCCCCGAGATTGTTCTGTTCGACTGGCATGCCACCCTCGTGGACACCCTGGATGCCATGTACCACGCGGTAGATGACATGTTCCCGGATTTCCACAAGCTGGGCTTGATGCCCCGGATGCTCGCGCCTGAAGACAGCAAAACCCCGGAAGACGCAAAGCTGGTGGCATATGTGCGTGAATTTGCCAGACTCCACCCGAAGGTGAAGGCCGACCGTAAAATCTCGCGTACGGATATCTTCGAGGTGCTTTTCGGGGACGATCAGGAGGCAAAACAGATAGCCCACAAGGCGTTCAATCACTATTACCGTAAGCACTACGGCACTGTAAAAGCCTTTGAATCGAAAGTACGGGCGGTATTGGAGGGCCTGCGACAACTGGATATTCAGGTGGGTGTGATCACCAATCGGGACCGGGAATTTTTTGAGCATGAACTGGCGGCTGTTGAAGATACCGGCTGGACCGAGTTGTTTGATGTGGCTGTCTGTGGTGATGACACTCCCTTACGCAAACCCCATCCGGACCAGCTCTTGCTGGCGGTGCAGAAGCTGGATTACCCGCCCGATCCCAGTGTCTGGTACGTGGGTGACAGCACCACCGATGTGATTGCCGCCAAGCGCGCGGGCATGACCTCCGTATTTTTTAACGGCGCCCAGTGGGACCTGCCCTGGCTCAACCGGATATTCCCGGGTACCCACAAGCATCCGGACAAGCCGGATGTGGTGGTCAATGACTTCTCGGAATTCTGGGCCCTGGTGCTGGCCTGTGAAGTCGGGCCGCCTTGATGCAAGGGGTTAAAGCTCTTCCAGGCGCTTGAGCAAGTAGTTGGCTCGCGTGAGCAGGGCCTCCCGCCGCTCCGGTTTCTGTTTATCCCAGTTGCGGTACATCATGCCCATGCGGGGGTTGCTCTCAAAATCATCCCTGTGCCGGTCAATAAAGTGCCAGTACAGGGAGTTGAACGGGCAGGCGTCGGGCTCGGTGCTTTTGCTGACTTTGTAGTGGCAGTTGACGCAGTGGTCCGACATGCGGTGAATGTATTTGCCGCTGGAGGCATAGGGTTTGGAGCCAAGATAGCCACCATCGGCGTGCATCACCATGCCCAGCACGTTAGGCAGCTCGACCCAGTCATAGGCATCCGCGTACACCGCCAGGTACCAGTCGCAGATTTCCTCCGGTTTAATCCCCGCCAACAAGGCGAAGTTGCCGGTGACCATCAGTCGCTGAATGTGATGGGCATAGGCGTTGCGGCGGGTGGCATCAATGGCCTTGTGCATGCAGCGCATTTTGGTCTCGCCCGTCCAGTAGAACCAGGGCAGGGCGCGGGTGTTGTCAAGACGGTTTTCCCTGGCGTAGCCCGGCATGTGCAGCCAGTAGATGCCCCGTACGAACTCGCGCCAGCCCAGAATCTGGCGGATAAACCCCTCCACCGCATTGATGGGCGCTTGCCCGGCGTCCCAGGCTCTCGCGGCGGCTTCACATACAGCGAGCGGGTCGAGCAGGCCACAGTTGATGTAGGGCGAGAGAATGGAATGGAACAGCCAGTCTTCGGTGTCTGAAATCGCGTCCTGATAGTCGCCAAAACAGGGCAGGGCAAACTCGATGAAGTAGTCCAGGGCTTCTTGCGCATCCTCGGGTGTGACCGCGAAGTGAAAATCTTCGGTGGTGCCGAAGTGGTCGGGGAAGTGCTGCTCAACCAGTTCAGTCACCTCCCGGGTTATGGCATCTGGCTCTGTTCTGAACGGCGCGGGAGCGGGTGGTTTGCCGCTCCATTTGCGCCGGTTGTCGGCATCAAAATTCCAGCTGCCGCCTTCCGGTTTGCCATCCGGTGTCATCAACAGGCCGGTTTTGCGGCGCATTTCCCGGTAGAAATGTTCCATGCGCAGTTGCTTTCGGCCTTCAGCCCAGCGTGCAAATTCCTGTTTACTGGCAATGAACCGGGTATCGCTGCGGATTTCCACGGGCAGGCCAAGGCGGCCTTGCCATTGGCTGATCCGGTTGTGCAGGCGCCACTCGCCGCATTCGGTGGTGATGATTTTTTCCGGCTGCAGTTCAGCCCGCAGGCGTGTCACAACAGCCTCCAGGCTTTGTTGTTCGTTATCAGGGTGATAGCGCTGATACTGAACCTGCCAGCCGTCGTGCTCGAGTTGCTGCGCAAAATGACGCATGGCGCTGAACAGCAGCACCAGTTTCTTCTTGTGGTGCTTGGTATAACTGGCTTCTTCGTGGACCTCCGCCATAACAATTGTGTCATACCGCCGGTCGGCCCCTTCGAAAGCGCTCAGGTCGGGTGTCAGCTGGTCACCGAGAATCAGAATCAGGTTTGCCATGGACATGCTCCGGTGTTTGGCGGATGTTATTCTCCGGGTTTACACGGGTTATTCCCCTAAGGGGGTAGCCAAAGTACGCAGTTTGCACGAGGGTAGTTCAGCTGCCGAGGTGATAAAATCCGGTTGTTCGTCAGGATGACGCGTATCAAGATGCGCAGCGCCGGTCCGGCATATAATGCCCGGTTCGTCGGCTGACCCTTAACCTTACACGCTCAGAGTGCTTATTATGGCTTCCAACTCCACACCGCAGACTGCTGAATCCACGCTTCCGGAATTCATCTGGGACGATGCGCTGATCAGGCGCTACGATCTCAGCGGGCCGCGTTATACGTCTTATCCAACGGCCGTGGAGTTTAACCAGAACTACCCGGTTGAGCAGATGGTTGAGGCGGCAGCTCGCAGCAAAGCCAGCAACCGGCCGCTTTCTCTGTACACGCATCTGCCGTTCTGCGCGCACCTCTGTTACTACTGTGCGTGCAACAAGGTGATTACCAAAAAGCGTGACAAGGCTATGCCCTATGTGGAGCGGGTGCTGAAGGAAGCCGCCATGCAAGCGGAGCTGTTTGGCGCTGATCGCCCGGTCAAACAGTTGCACTGGGGCGGCGGCACACCAACGTTCCTGCCCAAAGACGTAATGCAGGAACTGATGGCGGGCTACGCGGAGCTGTTCAACCTGCAAAGCGGTGGAGAGCATGATTACAGCGTGGAGATTGACCCCCGCGAAGTCGACCAGGATACCCTGCCCACGCTCTGGCAACTGGGCTTTAACCGCATCAGCCTGGGCGTGCAGGATGTTAACCCTGAAGTGCAGAAGGCGGTCAACCGCATACAACCCCGGGAAATGACCGAAGCGGTACTGCGGGAGGCCCGGAACCTCGGCTTCGGTTCCATTAACCTTGACCTGATTTATGGCCTGCCACACCAGACCCCAGCGAGCTTCGCGGATACTCTGGAAGCGGTGATTGAAATGTCGCCAGACAGGCTGTCTGTGTTCAGCTATGCGCACCTGCCGGACCGTTTTTACCCACAAACCCGTATTCAGTCAGACACTCTGCCGTCGCCACAGCAAAAACTGACGATTCTGCACAACACCATCAACCGGCTGCTCGAAGCCGGCTACGAATACATCGGCATGGATCACTTCGCCAAGCCGGACGACAGCCTTGCCGTCGCGCAGCGTGCCGGGCGGCTGCACCGGAATTTCCAGGGTTATACCACCCATTCCGATTGTGATCTGGTTTCCCTGGGCGTGTCTGCCATTGGTCAGACCGACGACGCCTACTTCCAGAATAATCATGACCTGCCCGCCTGGGAGGCCTCTATCGATGCTGGCAAGCTGGCGATTACCAAGGGCGTAAACCTGACCCGGGACGATCGCATTCGCCGTTGGGTGATTGGCCAGCTCATATGCCAGTTCCGCCTGGACCGTCAGCAGTTTTCCGCCCACTGGCAGGAAAATTTCGACAGCTACTTTGCGGACGAGCTTGCCCGCCTGAAGCCGATGATGGCGGATGAGCTCATCGGCGATGATGGCCAGGTGCTGCAGGTGGAGCCGGCGGGTCGCCTGCTGATTCGCGCCATCTGCCAGATCTTTGACTTCTACCGCAAGGAAGGCGCCAGCCAGCGGTTTTCCCGCATTATCTGATGTGCTCCACTCCGGGGCCTTTGAAGCCCCGGACATCCCTTTCGCCTCTAACCCTGTGCTCAGGCTGCCACAACCTTGAACTCATTGGCCAGGTCCTGAAGCTGCCGGGCCAGGCGCGCCTGCTCTCCGGTAACGTGGGAAATTTCCTGGGAGCCGGTAAGAGTCAGCATGGCCATCTCGCTGACAGCCTCCATATTGCCTGCCAGTTCACGAGTCACGGCAACCTGCTGTTCGGTGGCGGTGGCTATCTGGGTGGCCATATCAGAGATGTTGTTAACGTCACCAAGAATGGCGGCGAAGGTATTCTCCAGTTCTGACGATTGCTCGCTGGTTTCGGTGGCAAGTTGGTGGCTGGCCGTGATCGAGCGGCTGGCATTGTCAGTGATCACCCTGAAGCCATTAACAATATCTTCGATTTGCGTGGTGGAGTCGTGGGTCTGGCGGGCCAGGGCGCGAACCTCATCGGCGACTACAGCAAACCCCCGGCCATGCTCACCCGCGCGGGCAGCCTCAATGGCGGCATTCAGGGCCAGCAGATTGGTCTGGTCTGCCACCTTGCGGATAACATCCACTACTTCCACAATACTGCTGCTGCGCCTCTCCAACTCTTCAATAACGTCATTTACGTCTTTCACAGAGTCGGCCAGCGAGCGGATGCGGCTGACACTGCCATGCAGCACCTCTTCGCCAGTCCGGCTTCTCTCCATGACATTGTTGGCGGCATCCGCTACTTGCTGGGTATTCCCGGAAATCTGTTCGGAGGTAGCCGACATTTCCTCGGTAGCCGCAGCAACCTGTTCTATCTGCTCCTGCTGGTTCCGGGTTTGGGTGGCGTTCTGACCGGCGGTTGAACTGGTTTCTTCCGTTGCTGTGGCAAGTTGCACGCTGGCCCTGTCAATGTGCTGGAGGGCGGCGCCGAACCTGCTGAAGAGCTCATTGATTGCCCGCCCGATGTTGCCAACTTCGTCTTTGCTGGAAATGTGGATTTGCCGGGTAAGATCCTTGTTGTCCATGGCGAACCGAACACCGTCGAGCAGGCTGTTGATCTGTCTGTTTATTGCGCTGACCATCAGCAGCATCAGGGCGAAAACCGCCGCGATGGCAGTTGCAGCAATTCCGGACGCAACGAACAGGTCGAGCCGGGCGTCCGCTGCACCGTTAGTTGCGTTAGTAGAGGTACGGTCGAGCAGGGTTTTGCGTAGCTGGTTCAGGTTGTCCAGTCTCCGGGTGGCCATGCCAAACCATTCTGCGGAATCCAGGGCATACATCCCCGACGGGCTGCTGAACAGGGTGTCGCGCTTTTCCTGCAGATCACGGCTCTCGTCAGTGGCTGGAAAGCTGTTCAATGTGGCAAGCTCAGTGGAGCCGGAAGGCAGCATGGCGCCGGCTTCCCGGATAAAAGCTTCCTGATGGCCCTCAAGCGCTGCGATTCGCTGGAGGACAGGAAGGGCAAAATCACCGCTGCTGATGAGTGCGGCCCCTGTAGCCCGCTCTTTGCCTGCAGCCTCAGCCGCCTCTGCCAGGGCATAGTAGGCATTGATGTCGCGGGTAATTTCAGCATCGGTTGAGTGTGCAATGATCCGCGGGATCCGGTTAAGTAAACCGGTAATCAGTTGTGTATATTGGGTTCCAGCCTCGAGGGCGCTCAGGGAACCCGTATCAACGCTGCTGCGAAGTCTGTTGAGCGTGTCCAGCCCCGCGGCCACGGACTGAATGCTGTCGGTAATGGCAGGGCCGAAACTGGCCTCCTGTTTGAGGTCGGCAAGGCGTGAGCGATAGTCCGATATGCGGTTGTCGGTCTGGCGGCGCTGGTTATCCAGTGCCTGCACTGCCTGCTTTGCGGCGCCCTGGTCTGAACCGGCTGAAAGTACAACCGCCGAGCGGCCACGTTCTTTCTGGAGTGACTCAATCAGCGGGTCGCCAATATCGGCTAACTGAACCAGCGCGCGTAACTGCCGCATATCGCTCAGTTGCCCTGCGTTCACCGCAATGCTTTCCACCGCAAAATAGATGATCACCAGAAGGGCCGGTACCACAAGCGTGATCAGCTTTCCGCGCATGGAGAGGTTGTTGATAATGCGTTTCATCATGATCCCTCGAATTCGTTAGCGGCACTTATTGTGGGCAAGCGTGGCCGCCAGAACTATTCACAACGGGAGGTATTCTGGTGGTAGATCTTTGCGGGTAACACACTGTTATTAAATGTTAATTAGGCGATTTTCAACAGAAAATCCGGCTATAGGTAGTAGTGCGTGGAGTATCTCCTCGGAGGTACTTTATAGGGTTGCTGAAAGGTGGCGAACCCGGCAATCAACGGTTCTGCTGACAAAGGTCAATGCCCGGTGTGGCTCTCCCGCGTATGGTCGGGGCAACCTTAACGCGGAGAGAATTCATGGAACTTGTTTGCCCGGCCGGTAGCCTGCCGGCACTGAAAACAGCGGTGGATAACGGTGCTGATGCCGTGTATCTGGGGTTTAAGGACAGCACCAATGCGCGCCAGTTTGCCGGCCTCAACTTTAATGACAAGCGGGCTGGAGAGGGTATTGAATACGCCCACAGCAAAGGCGCCAGAGTGTTCTGTGCCATCAATACCTACCCGCAGCCGGATGGCTGGGAGACCTGGAAGGGGGCTGTGGACCGTGCAGCGGCGCTGGGCGTGGATGCCATTATCCTCGCCGATATGGGATTGCTGGACTATGCCGCCAATAAATACCCGCAGGTAAACCGGCATCTCTCGGTGCAGGGCTCGGCCACCAGCTACGAGGCTTTGCGCTTTTATAAGGACAACTTTGATATCCGCCGTGCCGTATTGCCCCGGGTGTTATCCATAGACCAGGTGCGCGGTGTCGCAAAACACAGCCCGGTGGAGCTGGAAGTGTTTGCCTTTGGCAGCCTGTGCATCATGGCGGAGGGGCGGTGTTATCTTTCTTCCTACCTCACCGATGAATCCCCCAATACCCGGGGTGCCTGTTCGCCGGCTAAGGCCGTACGCTGGCAGGAAACCCCCGCCGGGCTTGAATCCCGCCTCAACGATGTATTGATTGATCGCTACGGCAAAGGCGAGTCCGCCGGCTATCCCACCCTGTGCAAAGGTCGCTTCGAGGTTGAGGGCAGCGTGTACCACGCCATTGAAGAGCCGGTGAGCCTGAACACGCTGGACCTGCTGCCGGAACTGAAAGAGCTGGGCATCAGTGCCGTGAAAATTGAAGGCCGCCAACGCAGCCCGGCCTACATTGCAGACGTTGCCCGCACCTGGCGCCAGGCCCTGGACAGGCTGGGTGCCGGCGCAGGGGATTTCCGTGTGGACCCGGCCTGGAACAGCACCCTGGCGGGCTTGTCGGAAGGTGGCCTGACCACCATCGGCGCCTATCATCGCAAATGGAAATAAGGCTGAGTAACCCATGATGAAGCTTTCTCTGGGCCCGATTCTCTGGTTCTGGTCCAAGCAAACCGTATTTGATTTTTACGCCAACGCTGCCGAATGGCCGGTGGATACCGTTTACCTTGGGGAAACCGTGTGCTCTCGCCGCCGTGAGCTGAGGCTGGCAGACTGGCTGGATATTGCCGGTGTGCTCAGGGAGGCCGGCAAGCAGGTGGTGCTTTCAACGCAAACCCTGATCGAATCCGAGGCGGATCTGCGGGCATTGCGCAGAATCTGCAGCCAGCAGGAGTATCTGGTTGAGGCCAACGACCAGAGTGCCCTGCAACTGGCGACGCAGAACAAGCTGCCATTTGTGACCGGCCCATCCATGAACATCTACAACACGGCAACCCTGAAACTGTTGGCGAAACAGGGGCTGAAGGGATGGAGCCTGCCGGTAGAGCTTGGCCGTGAAACCTTGCAGCAGATGATTGCAGAGTTAAAAGAGGCAGGGCTGGACTTGCCTGCGGAAGTGTTCGCCTGGGGCTTTCTGCCACTGGCCTGGTCATCCCGCTGCTTTACGGCGCGGCACTACAATCTGCCCAAAGACAACTGCGAATTCCGCTGCCTGCAGCATCCCGATGGTATGGAGCTTCGTTCGCGAGAATCCCAGGAGCTGTTTCGCCTGAACGGAATATCCACCTTGTCTGGCTCCCGCTACGACCTGATGCGGGAGATGCCGGACATGGAGAAAATGGGCGTGGCCACGGTGCGCCTGAGCCCGGAGCATCAGGGTATGGCAGAGGTGGTTCGCCGCTATGACCAGGTGCGCCGGGGCGAGGCTCCGGCAACGGACCCATTGCAGCTGGTGGAGGCGCCGCCCTGCAATGGCTACTGGTACGGCAAGCCGGGTATGGATCTGGTCCCCTCACAAGGCCTTTAACGCTAAGGGATTGAACGTTTGACTGTCAGATTAACCGAACTCAGCCACGGGGCGGGCTGTGGCTGCAAGATTGCCCCGGATATACTGGAACGGATACTCCACACCGGGGTCCCGGAGCGGCGGGATGCGCGTTTGCTGGTGGGCAATGAGAGCCGTGATGACGCAGCGGTTGCGGATATCGGCAATGGCACCGGGATTATCAGCACCACGGATTTTTTTATGCCGGTGGTGGATGATCCCTACGATTTTGGCCGCATTGCTGCTGCCAATGCCATCAGTGACGTTTACGCCATGGGCGGGCGCCCGATCATGGCCATTGCCATTCTGGGGTGGCCAGTGGCCACATTGGCGCCCGAGATCGCGGGGCGGGTGATCGACGGTGGTCGTGCTGTCTGTGCCGAGGCGGGCATTACGCTGGCAGGTGGCCATAGCATTGACTCGCCGGAACCCATCTTCGGGCTGGCGGTGACCGGACAGGTGGCCACAAACCGCATCATTCGCAACAACACAGCCAAAGCAGGAGATTTGCTGTACCTCACCAAGCCGCTGGGTGTGGGCATACTGACCAGTGCTTTGAAGAAACGGCGGATCAGGCCCGACGATCTGGCCCTGGCCGTTGACACCATGGCAGCCTTGAACAAAGCTGGCGAGGTGTTTGCGGAGCTGGCCGGCGTGCATGCGATGACCGATGTCACGGGTTTCGGGCTTGCTGGACACTTGCTGGAGATTTGCCGTGGCAGTCATCTGTCTGCCCGTATTAATCGCAACAGCGTACCGGTACTGCCAAATGTGCAGGGCTACATTGAAGCGGGCTGCGTCCCTGGAGGCACCCATCGCAATGCTGCTGCCTTTGCTGGGGAGATCGCAGGCATGGGTGATGCAGATACTCTGATATTCTGCGACCCCCAAACCAGTGGTGGTCTTCTTGTTGCTGTCGATCCGGCGGAGTCAGAGGCTTTTGAAGATCTTGCCAAAGAGCTGGGTTTGAGGCTCGCACCGATAGGCCAGTTGCATCCATCCGACTCTTTTGAGCAGTCCATACTGATTTCAGACTGACCATTACACACAATAATTGCGTCCTAATAGGATGTTGAAATAATAATCGTGGTAAGAATTATTACCATTTGTTGGCGATTGGCATAGCATAGTGTTGGTTCATCAAGAGTCGCACTATGCATCCGATTCCCATCACAGATATTACAGAACTCTCTTCCCCCGGCCAGTTTGTGAGTGCAACAGGTCCATCTTCTGTGCGGGCGACTGTTCTGGATGATGGACGGGTTCTGCCCAATGGGCGCTGCATCGGAGTTCGCTAACCGGCATGGTCTGAAAAGACAAACGCCCGCCTGAGTGCGGTACAGCTAGCCCCACAAAAATGGAAGTCTGGCCTAACAGTGTTCTTATCGTTATCAGGATAAAGAAACGGGCGTAGGCAAGTGGTGGGCTCCGTTTGATTTGGAGTGGGAGTTTTTCTTTGCTGGAACTGGTAAGAAAGGCGGTTATTGATCTATCTATAATCTGGCATCACTCATTGGAATCGACCTTTGGTGTTTTGAGATGCGCTCATCTGTCTAGAGTATCGTTATATTTTCGTACACTATTCAGCTTTAAAGATTCATATAATAGTAATCTTTAAGGCTGGTGGAGTTGCAGGATGTTTTTGGGGCGGTATAAAAAACAGATTGAAGTGCTTGAGCAACAGTTGTATGCGGCTAAGGAGAACGAGAAAAAGCTCAGCCAGGACAAGCATCTTCTCGAGGTGCGGCTCGAGTCGGAAACCAAAGCGCTGCAAGAAGCCGCGGTTCAGCAAGAGCTTGGTCGTCGATTAATGTCAGGGCTTGTGCAATTTGGAAACTCTTTAAGTGAACTCAAAGGATCTTTTGGCGAGCTATCACTGCTTTTGGGCTCACGTCGCAATGAAGCACTGAAAACCCGGGATGAATCAGGCCAGGTAAAAGATCAAATGGTGTCTCTCGTGCAAAGGTTAGGTGGCGCACGTGCGAGCGCCCACAGCTCGGCTCAGGAAATGGAATCTCTGGAAGCCGAAACCGGAAGTATTACATCTCTGGTCGATGTAATAGATGGCGTTTCGGATCAAACCTCGTTGCTGGCGTTGAACGCCAGTATTGAGGCGGCACGTGCTGGCGAGCATGGGCGCGGTTTCAGTGTGGTGGCAACAGAGGTTAGAAGTCTTGCATTTCGGGCAGGTGAGGCCACCAAAGAAATTGAAGGCGCCATTGCCCGCATCCGGGCGCAAACTCAAACTGTTGCTGGAGCCAGTCGCAGCAATAGCGAGGAAATGAAAAACCTGGCCTCAGAGGCAGAGAACGCCCGCGACCGGTTGCTCGTATTGATTGATCTGGCCAGCACCTCCTCGGAAGCGCTGGGTAATGCGGCATTACTGTCTGAAATCGAACTCGCCAACCTTGAAGAGCTGGAAATTAAACTAACTGTGTATCAAATTCTGGCAGGGCTTTCCGATAAAACGGCAGACAGCTTGCCTAGCGAAACCGAATGCCGTCTCGGACAGTGGTATTACGAGGGTGACGGAAAAAAACAGTATGCTGGCCAGCTGAACTTCCGGGCTATAGAAGAGCCCCACCGACTGGTGCATATTTACGCAAAGGAAGCTGTGCGAGCACACAGTGAAGGTCGCCCAGATGATTCCCTGAAGGCTCTGGAGTTAATGGAAGCCAACAATCTGGATGTTATGGGCCGGTTGCGTCATCTTGTTTCTGTGGGCTAGAGCCAAATAGCCGCCCCTCCCAGTTTTCGACTTGTTGCGTTGCAAGACGCTGTTTTGCGATGTTTCGAAGGTTTGGGGAGAGCTGTACCAGCCCCACCATGCCCGCAAGCGCAGCAGGCTCCAGTGTTATGTCATACAAAATTGCCAATATTCGGCTCAAGGGCCATTCCGGATTAGGTCGTTGCTCAAGGGTTAGAATGTCCCCGCGGTGAACGATCCCTGGCTGCAACACCCGGTAATACCACCCGGTTCTGAGGCTGCTTTGCAGGCGCCGGGACATGTCCGGTATGCCAAAGCGCAGGTTCAGGCGCCAGCAGGGCTGGCGAGGCTGGGATACCTGAACAATCGCCTCGCCAAGTTTGAAAATATCACCGACACACACATCGGTTTCGGTAAGCCCTTCAGTCACCAGATTTTCACCAAAAGCACCTGGCTGACAACGCCCGGCCGCAGGTTCGGGTAGTGCCTTCCTCAGCTGCTCATAATGGTCTGAGGCAAAGTGGTGCAGGGCTTTTTCCGGCCCGCCATGGTGAGTTTTGTCACCTTGCTGGTCGTCGCTCAGGCCATTGGCGTTCAGGTAGGCGGAGTCAACTTGCTGTTTGTAGATGCCCGTAAGCGTGCCGGTATCAGCAAACCTTGTGAGACTGCCGACTCTGAGTTGCCTGATCACAACGCCTTTTGCCATTTGAATTCTCCAAAGCCTCCTGAACCGGAACCGCCGTCACCAGATTGCCATCATGGCACCGGTTCCCAGAATCAGCGAGCCGCCTACTTCAGCTACAATAAGAGCCACCATAAAGCCATGAACCATCCAGGAGGGCAGTGTACTGGCGCCCAACTTGTATGGCTTGCGCAGCTGGTTGCTGGTATCCCGCAGAAAACCGTGGACGATATAGGTGCCAATGGCCAGGGCAAAAAAGCCCAGTGCACACACGGCACCCAGGGTGTTCAGCCAGTCCGGGTGCACGCTGTGGCTGGCAAGCCAGCCCAATAGCACGGCCGCAAAGCTATACATCAGTGAGCTGCGATGGGCAATGTCCACGTACCGGGGCGCTGCCGCTTTCGGGCTGCGGGCCATGCACCAGTATTTCCAGATGCCTGTTAACAGCCCCGTCATGAAAAAAACAAAGGCGGCGGTAAGGCAGAGTTTTTCAGCCAGTGTCATCACTTCGGTTGCTTCCACTTTGTGCACTCAAATAGTTTGCAAGCCTGTGTGTATGCCATTTGTACAGTTTCCCGAACCCCGAGCCCTACTTTGGGAGGAGCAAGATAAAGCATAAAGATGCATTGAAAATATCATTATCTTGATCCTTAATGAATAGACTCCCGGGCAGAGGGTCTGCATTGCAGGAGAGCAAGGACCTTCTGCCGGGAGATGTTACCTGATGAACCTTTACGGAGACCATAACAATGAACAAGGTACTGATATTACTCGCTGTTTTTGCCCTTACTTTGCCTTTGGCGGCCCACGCTGAAAAAAATACAGGTTCAGACGTCTGGCTACCCACTCTGGTAACTGAAACGCCCCAGGAAGGTTTTGCGCTGGCTATTAAGCTTGCACGAATGGGAGTGAAAAGTACGCAGTCCGATAAAGAGGTTCTGTTCCGCGAGCGTGAAAAATATTCACAGGACGCGGATTCTCTGATCCATGCCTCTGAGGTGATCGCTGCATATTTTCAAACCGTTGCGGCTGCAAATAATTACTGGAAATAATCGGGAGGGTGGCGGCTGTCGTGGCCGCCACGCTTGTCAGGAACCCGGCGCTGCTGTGCCCCGTCAGAAGAAAAATAATTGACGGATACTGAAATCCCACTCCAGGCTATCCAGCAGATTTTTAAGCGCAAGCCCCAGTTCGGTATCTCCTTCAATCACCAGGCGGCGCTGGAAAAACAGCTGGTCAGGGTCCTGCTTTCGCTCAGACAGGGTTTTGAAGGCAGAGAGAGAACCCCGGATAGTGGCCTCGCCGGGGCCTTCCAGAACTCTCAGCCGACCGGCCCAGAAGCCGAAGGTGATGCCGGGCTGGCCGCCATTGACTTCGAGGCGAATGCGGCGGCCCTCGAAATCATCAAAGTCGCCATCGGCAATGGCTTCAGCAAAGATCCGGTTCAGGGGGGCTTCTGCGATGAGCTGTTTTACCGGAACCGGAATAGAGCGATCAATGGCCCCCAGTAATGGCACCGGGGAGGGCAGGTACTCTGAGAGCAGTGCCAGGGAATCGCTTACCAGGGGGTTGGCGGATGGTAGCAGGGCGGCAGGCAGAGACAGGGCCATAGTCAACTCCGGGCAGTGAATTCAGACCGCCCAGAATAACCCGAATCGGATCTGCCTGATTTGATATAGCTCAGCCCTTGTGCAGGCCTTCTTCCACAGCCCATACAGCTACCTCTACCCGGGAGCGCAGGCTGAGCTTTTTCAGCAGGTGTTTTACGTGCACTTTCACGGTGCCGTCGCTGATATCCAGCTTGCGACCGATCATCTTGTTGGACAGCCCTTCGGCAATCAGTCGCAGAATATCCTTTTCTCGCGGTGTCAGGCTGTCGAAATCCGGGCGCGAAGTCTGTTGCGGCTTGTTGGCGCGCAGAGCTTCAGCCAGCAAGGTCGTCAGGCGGTCACTGATGACCATCTTGCCCACGGCGGCCTGGTGCAACTGGGCGATCATATCTTCTGGCTCCATGTCCTTCAGAAGGTAGCCGTCGGCCCCGGCACGCAAGGCGGCGACGACGTCATCCTCCTGGTCAGACACCGTAAACATCACGATGCGGGAACCTATATTCAGTTCACGCAGTTTTTTCAGGGCGTCAATGCCGTTGATTTCCGGCATGTTGAGATCCATCAGAATGAGATCAGGTTCGATTTCGGTTGCCAGGCGAATGCCGTCTGTGGCGTTGCTGGCCTCGCCCGCCACCACCATGTCGTCTTCCATTTCAACAAGTTGTTTTATACCTTGGCGCAGCAGGGGGTGGTCGTCGATCAGCAATATGCTTGCAGGTGTATCCGACGGTGTATCAGGCATGGTACTTCGCTTCCTCTTTCTTGATTACCCAGCGGCAGGATGGTCTTGCCGTTATCAGGTGGTCAGGTATTTGTTGTTTCGGTAGGGATCAGATGCCGGCTTTTGGGAACGAACTTCAGAATCACTTCAACACCGCCTTTATCGCGGTCCCTTACCGCAACCTGGCCGCCCAGCGTGCGGGCACGATCCTGCATGATAATCAGGCCGTAATGGTTGACCGGCTGCCCGCCGTCTGGCAAACCCTTGCCATTATCCCGTATTCGGGCGGTTACCTGTGGTGACTCAAACACCACATCTACAAATATTTCGGTGGCATCCGCATGTTTAACAGCGTTGGCCAGGCCCTCCCGCACAATCTGCAGCGTATGAATTTCTTCATTGGCCGACAGGGTCTGGGGCGGCAGGTTGTAATTTAACCCAACGGGTTTGCCCAGGCGCACTGAAAACTCTTCGATCGTTTTCCGCAGCGCCGTGGCCAGATCCGGTGTATCCAGCTTCAGGCGGAAGGTGGCAAGAAGCTCTCGCAGCTGCCGGTAGGCGCTGTTCAGCCCGGTACTCAGTTCTTCCAGAATAGCGTCATGGGCGCTCTTCTGGTCACCTTCTATTTTAAGCCGGCGCAGGCGGGCAACCTGCATTTTCAGATACGACAGCGACTGGGCCAGAGAGTCATGCAGTTCCCGGGCGATCACCGTGCGCTCTTCCACCAGCGTCAGTTGTTGCTCTTCGGTAATCTGCCGTTCGAGGAAAATGGCCGTGGCTAACTGGTCGCTGAGTGTCTCCAGGAGACGCCGGGATGTGTCCGAAAGGCCTTTTTCTGCAGGGTACCACACTTCCAGAGTGCCCAGGAGCTTGCCGGGAGTGCGGATGGGCAGCAACAGCCTGCGACCGTCATGTGTTTCTATCGGCAGCTCGTCAAAAACTTCCGGTGTTACCAGGCAGGCATTGCAAAGGTGATCGCGGCAATAAAAAGGCCGTTCTGCTGATGCCGTTGTAACCGCCTGGACTGGCTCGGAGGATTCCTTGTCGTGCAGGTACAGTTGAATCGGCCCGATTCCCAGCAGCTCTTCCAGTTCCTGCAGCATGGGAACAGCGCCACTGCACAGGTCGTGGTTTGCGAACAGGCTGCGGCTGGAGGCATGGAGCAGCTGAAGGGCGGCATGACTCTTCTCCAGTTCTTCGGTTTTGCGGCGTGCCCGCTCTTCGAGTTCGTAGTAGGTGAGTGCCAGTTCACTGCTCATCTGATCAAATGCACTCCCCAGTTGCGCCAGTTCGTCGCTACCCCTGAGGCTTGCCTTGCGGGAAAAATCCTGCTCCCCAACGGCTTTTGCAATATCCACCAGTTTACGTAATGGCTTTAATACCCGGTTTCGCAAATCAACAAAGAGGGCGATGATAATCAGTATGGCAAACACCAGACTGATTATCTGGATCAGGTGCAAAAGCCCGATTCGCGCTTCGGTTCGCCGTTCAAGCATGCTCACGAGCTGGTTTACCGAAGCTACGTAGCGTTCGGTCGTCTCAAGCATTTGCGTACTGATCGACGCGTCTTGCGGGTGATTCTCAAGGGCGGGGCGCAGGGTTTGTTCCCAATAGGTTTCGATGGCCCGGTATTGTTCTGCCAGGGGGTGATCCTGCGCGGCGGGAATCGCCCGGGTAATGTTGCTGTCCCTGAGGCGGAGCTCGTATGCGGCAGTGAGATTCCGGATATTGTTCTCGCCAGCCTGGTTTTCCCCTGGGCTGGCTGCGTGCGACAGTAACCTGAACGCGCCCATGCGCAGGGCGCCTGCCAGGTTAATTGCGGTGGCGTTACCCTCAATACTTTTCGATACCGCCAGTGTTGTCGCCATGCTGACAATGGAGGTCAGCACAACGGCACAGACTACGATGGCAATCCGGTTAACAAGGGGGCTTCTGGATTTCATGGAGTCTCGTCTTCAGTCGCCGGGCTCGAATACCTCCTTGAGGTTAGTCAATTACCCCAATGGTTGGTATCCCATCATAGTCTTTGACCCGTGTCAGGGCAAAAGCTGAAACTGAAAGTCAGTAAAAAATTGTTCATAAAGGCGTTGGCAAATGGGGTCAGAAGCGGATCAGGAGGATGAACGGCTCTCATCACTTGCCGTGATTCTACCGCTCGCAGTAACCGGATTTGTTATCGCAGCGGGCTGCTGGACCCTGTTCGCAGTCGCCGGTATACACCTTCGTGCGGAGTTAAGTCTCAGTAACCTCCAGTTCGGATTGCTGCTCGCCATGCCCATGGCCGTCAGTGCGCTGCTGGCGGTTCCGGCCGGGCTCGCAGCACGGAAATTTGGTGCCCGTCGCATTATGCTTGTGTGCCTGGCCGGGCTCGCTGTGTGCATGGTGATTCTGCTGACGACCGACACCTTCCCCGGTTACCTTCTTGCCGCCGGCGGGCTTGGGCTGGCCGGCGGTTTTTACAGCGCGGGCCTGCAGTTTGTAACCAGTAACTGCGAGCGTCACCGGCTTGGCCTTGTACTTGGTGTGTTTGGTGCGGGCGTAACCGGTGCCGGATTCAACTACTACCTTGTGCCCCTGTTTCATGAAGCGTTCTCCTGGCATGGGGTACCGCTCGCCTATCTGATTGTACTGTTGCTGGTGCTTGCGCTCCTGTTGCTCCTTACCGACCCGGAAGATGTGCTTGCGGATCCGGAAACCGAAACCTCCATCCGGATACTGTTCGGTCGCTTCAGGCTGCAGCGCATCTGGCAATTGAGCGCCTATTTTGGTGTCGTTGCAGGGAGCTTTTTCGCCCTGGCTCTCTGGCTTCCGGACTATCTCTCCTCGCAGTTCGATCTGCAGGTAGAAACCGGCGCCAGGCTGGCGCAGTGGTTTGTTATCCCGGGTGCGCTGGCTCAGGTTCTGGGAGGCTGGCTGTCCGATCGCTATGGCAGCCCGAGAGTCATCGGCCGGGCACTTCTCGTTGGTCTGTTTGCTCTGCTGGTTTTGTCCTATCCGCCCATGACTCTTTTTATACGAGGCGTCGACATGATTATCAGGGTTGAATTTGCGCTACCCATGAAGGTTGAAGGTGTTTGTGTGGTGGTGCTGGGGGTGGCCCTGGGCTGTGCCATGGGGAGCCTGCAGAGAATGGTTATTATTAAAAGCCGGCAGGATGCGGCGTTTGTTGCCGGCTTGTTGCTGGTAAGTGCCTGTTCTGTCGCCTTTCTTTTGCCTGTTTTGTTCGGCGCTGTGAACCACTGGTTAGGTGTTCGCAGCGCCGTTTTCATGATCCTGTTTCTGCTGCTTTTTGTCTGCCAGGTCATATTTGCCCGCTCCAGTCGCCGTCACGAGCGCGCGAACCTCCTCCATCCGGAGATATGAAGCTTATACCCCGTCAGTGGTAGGTGCGGGTTATGTGGTAGTAACCACGCAGATTTCAGGTTTGTTCTGCCACACAATGGTCTTAAATCGGAAAAACGATCCGGCAGACGGAGAGAGACCATGAGTCATTTGATAGACAAGCTGAGCTACTTCAGCAAAAAGCGCGAGCCCTTCGCGAACGGCCACGGCGAAACCCACGAAGTCAGTCGCGACTGGGAAAACAGCTACCGCCAGCGCTGGCAGCACGACAAGATCGTGCGTTCCACCCACGGCGTCAACTGCACCGGTTCCTGCAGCTGGAAAATCTACGTCAAGAACGGCCTGGTCACCTGGGAAACCCAGCAAACCGACTACCCCCGTACCCGTCCCGATCTGCCCAACCACGAGCCCCGTGGCTGCCCCCGTGGCGCAAGCTATTCCTGGTACATGTACAGTGCCAACCGCCTGAAGTATCCGTTGATGCGCAAGCACCTGATGAAGCTGTGGCGTGCCGCCCGTGTGCAGTTCAACGACCCGGTTGAGGCCTGGGCATCCATTGTGGAAGATCCCAAGAAAACTGCCGAGTACAAGCCCCGTCGTGGTATGGGCGGATTTGTGCGTTCTACCTGGGATGAAGTGAATGAGCTGATTGGTGCGTCTAACGTTTATACCGCCAAAAAGCACGGCCCGGACCGCATCATCGGTTTCTCGCCGATCCCTGCAATGTCCATGATTTCCTACGCCGCAGGCAGCCGCTACCTGTCGCTGATTGGTGGCGTGTGCCTGAGCTTCTACGACTGGTACTGTGACTTGCCGCCGGCATCCCCGCAAACCTGGGGTGAGCAGACCGACGTTCCCGAATCTGCTGACTGGTACAACTCCGGCTATATTATTGCCTGGGGCTCCAACGTGCCGCAGACCCGGACCCCGGACGCCCACTTCTTCACCGAAGTACGTTACAAGGGCACCAAAACGGTTGCCATTACCCCGGATTACGCAGAAGTTTCCAAGCTTTCTGACGAGTGGATGAATCCCAAGCAGGGCACCGATGCCGCTCTGGGCATGGCCATGGGCCACGTGATTCTTAAAGAGTTCCACGTCGACAAGCCCAGCGAGTATTTCACCGATTACGTGCGCCGCTACACCGACATGCCCTACCTGGTCATGCTGGAAGAAAAGGATGACGGCAGCTTCGTGCCGGGTCGTTTCCTGCGCGCCAGCGATCTGGTAGACGGCCTGGGTGAAGAGAACAACCCCGAGTGGAAAACCGTCGCCATTGATGAAGCCTCTGGCGAGCTGACTGCGCCCAATGGCTCCATTGGCTACCGCTGGGGGGAGAAGGGCAAATGGAACCTGAAGCAGACCGCCAAGGGCTCTGATGTCAACCTGCAGTTGTCCATGGTCGAGAAGCACGACGAAGTTGTCGATGTTGCCTTCCCGTACTTTGGCGGTATTGAGCATGACCATTTTCAGCACGTGGAAGTCAAGGACATCCTCAAGCACAAGCTGGGCAGCCGCAAGGTGCAGCTGGCGGATGGCACAGAAGGTCGTGTGGTGACGGTGTTTGATCTGATGGTGGCCAACTACGGCATCAGCCGTGGCCTGGGCGAGGACGATGGCGCGACTTCCTATGACGAAGTCAAGCCCTACACTCCGGCCTGGCAGGAAAAGATTACCGGCGTTCCCGCCGAGAAAGCCATTCGAATTGCCCGTGAGTTTGCCGATAACGCCGACAAGACCAAGGGTCGCTCCATGGTCATCGTTGGTGCCGGTATGAACCACTGGTACCACATGGACATGAACTATCGCGGCCTGATCAACATGCTCATTATGTGTGGGTGCATTGGCCAGAGCGGCGGTGGTTGGTCCCACTACGTTGGCCAGGAAAAACTGCGCCCGCAGACCGGCTGGCAGCCGCTGGCCTTTGGTCTGGACTGGCAGCGGCCACCGCGTCAGATGAACGGCTCGTCGTTCTTCTATGCGCACTCTGGTCAATGGCGCTATGAGAAACTGGGTGTGGACGAAATCCTGTCGCCGCTGGCGGACAAGTCCAGATTCGGTGGCAGCCTGATCGACTATAACGTGCGTGCCGAGCGCATGGGCTGGTTGCCGTCGGCGCCGCAGCTGAACCGAAACCCGCTGGGTATTGCCGCGGAGGCAGAAAAGGCCGGTATGGAAGTATCGGACTATGTGGCACAGTCCATGAAAGATGGTTCCCTGGCGTTTGCCAGCGAGGATCCGGAAGCGCCGGAAAACCACCCGCGCAATCTGTTTATCTGGCGTTCAAACCTGCTCGGTTCCTCGGGTAAGGGCCATGAGTACATGCTCAAGTATCTGCTGGGCACCAGAAGCGGTTTGCAGGGCAAGGATCTGGGCCACGAAGGCGGCGCCAAGCCCAAGGAAGTGAAATGGCGCGACGAAGCCCCGGAAGGCAAGCTCGACCTGCTGGTGACCCTGGACTTCCGTATGTCCACCACTTGCCTGTACTCCGACATCGTTCTGCCGACGGCCACCTGGTATGAGAAGAACGATCTGAATACCTCAGACATGCACCCGTTCATTCACCCGCTCACCGCCGCCACAGATCCGGCATGGGAAGCGCGCAGTGACTGGGAAATTTACAAGGGTATCGCCAAGTCGTTCTCGAAAGCCGCAGAAGGTCATCTGGGCGTCGAGAAGGATGTGGTCACTCTGCCACTGCTGCACGATGCTCCGGCAGAGCTGGGTCAGCCCTTTGATGTAAAGGACTGGAAGCGTGGTGAATGTGAGCTGATTCCGGGCAAGACCGCGCCCAACTTTATCACTGTTGAGCGGGATTATCCGAACACCTACGCCCGCTTCACCTCCCTTGGGCCTCTGATGGACAAGCTGGGTAACGGTGGTAAGGGCATTAACTGGAACACCGAGAAAGAAGTGAAGTTCCTGGGCGACCTGAACTACAAGCATATCGACGGTGCCAACGCCGGTCGGCCGAAGATCGAAAGTGCCATTGATGCCGCAGAAGTGATTCTGACCCTGGCACCCGAAACCAACGGCCAGGTTGCCGTAAAGGCCTGGCAGGCGCTTTCCGACATCACCGGTCTGGATCACACGCACCTGGCGAAGAACAAGGAAGAGGAAAAAATCCGCTTCCGGGACATAGTGGCACAGCCGCGCAAGATCATTTCCAGCCCCACCTGGTCTGGCCTGGAGGACGAGCATGTGTCCTATAACGCCGGGTACACCAACGTGCACGAACTGATTCCCTGGCGCACCCTCACCGGGCGCCAGCAGTTCTACCTGGACCACGAGTGGATGCGGGCCTTTGGCGAAAGTCTGCTGGTTTACCGGCCACCCATCAACACCAAGACGGTCAGCAGCATGCTGAACCAGCGCAGCAACGGTAATCCGGAGAAAGCGCTGAACTGGATTACCCCGCACCAGAAGTGGGGCATCCACAGCACCTACAGCGACAACCTGCTGATGCTGACCCTGTCCCGCGGTGGCCCGATTGTGTGGCTGAGCGAAGACGACGCCAAGGAAATGGAAATCGAGGACAACGACTGGATTGAACTTTTCAACGCTAACGGTGCTATTGCAGCCAGGGCGGTTGTGAGCCAGCGGGTTATGCCGGGCATGGTCATGATGTATCACGCCCAGGAGCGGATCGTGAATATACCGGGCTCCGAGATTACAGGTACCCGGGGCGGTATTCACAACTCCGTTACCCGCGTGTGCCCGAAACCGACCCATATGATCGGCGGCTACGCGCAATTCTCATACGGTTTCAACTACTACGGAACCGTAGGCTCCAACCGCGATGAGTTTGTTGTGGTGCGTAAAATGAAGAACATTGACTGGCTTGACGGCGAAGGCAACGACACTGTCCAGGAGGCTGTAAAATGAAAATCCGTTCCCAAGTAGGCATGGTGCTGAACCTGGACAAGTGCATCGGTTGCCATACCTGTTCAGTGACCTGTAAAAACGTATGGACCAGCCGTGAAGGCATGGAGTACGCCTGGTTCAATAACGTCGAGACCAAGCCCGGTATCGGTTACCCGAAAGAGTGGGAAAACCAGGACAAATGGAAAGGCGGCTGGATGCGGGATGCCAGCGGTAAGATCCGCCCACGCATTGGCGGTCGTTTCCGGGTACTGGCGAATATTTTCGCCAACCCGGATCTGCCGGAAATCGACGACTACTACGAGCCGTTTGATTTCGATTATCAGCATCTGCACACCGCAGGTGACAGCAAGCACCAGCCCATCGCACGGCCACGCTCGCTGATCTCCGGCCAGCGCATGCAGAAAATCGAGTGGGGCCCGAACTGGGAAGAAATCCTGGGCACCGAGTTTGCCAAACGTCGCAAGGATAAAAACTTCGACCAGGTGCAGGCGGATATCTACGGCCAGTTTGAAAACACCTTCATGATGTATCTGCCACGCCTGTGTGAGCACTGCCTGAACCCGACGTGTGTCGCCAGCTGCCCGAGTGGCGCTATCTACAAGCGTGAAGAAGACGGCATTGTACTCATCGACCAGGACAAGTGTCGCGGATGGCGCATGTGCGTCTCCGGCTGCCCGTACAAGAAGATCTACTTCAACTGGAAAACCGGCAAGTCCGAAAAGTGCATCTTCTGCTACCCGCGCATTGAAGCCGGTATGCCGACTGTGTGTTCCGAGACCTGTGTAGGGCGTATCCGCTACCTGGGTGTGCTGCTTTACGATGCGGATCGCATTGAGGAAGTAGCCAGTGCCCCGGGCGAGCATGAGCTTTACGAAAAGCAGCTGGAAATCTTCCTTGACCCGAACGATCCGAAGGTGATCGAGCAGGCGAAGAAAGATGGCGTACCCATGAACGTTATTGCCGCGGCCCAGCGCAGCCCCGTCTACAAAATGGCGGTGGACTGGAAACTGGCCCTGCCTCTGCACCCGGAGTATCGCACCCTGCCGATGGTCTGGTACGTGCCGCCCCTGAGCCCGATCCAGTCTGCAGCAGAGGCCGGCAAGGTTGAGTTCGACGGCATACTGCCGAAGATCGAAAGCCTGCGCATTCCGGTCAAGTACCTGGCCAACATGTTGACCGCAGGAGATGAGAAGCCGATCGTGCGTGCCCTCAAGCGCATCATGGCCATGCGCCTGTACAAGCGCGCAGAAACCGTTGAAGGCGTTGAAGACCTGCGGGCACTGGAAGAAGCCGGCCTGACAAAGGCTCAGGCCGACGAAATGTATCGCTACCTGGCCATTGCTGACTATGAGGATCGCTTTGTGATTCCCACCAGTCACCGCGAGCTGGCGAAGGAAGCCTTCCCGGACGCAACTGCCCACGGTGAGCGCAACGGGTGTGGTTTCAGTTTCGGCGACGGCTGCAACGGCGACAGCAAGTTCAACATGTTCGGCGGCCGCAAACAGACCACCACCATGGTGCAGAAGCTGACCACGGTAAAGCAGGTCGATCCGAAACAGTTGCAGGATTAAGGGGGCCACTATGAAGCTATTAAAAGTACTGGCAAGAATTCTGGAGTACCCGACGGCGGAACTTCAGGCCTCCAAAGATGCCCTGGTTGCCGCTGTTCTGGAGGACGGCCGGCTGCCACGGAAAAACAAGGAGCAGTTGCTCCAGTGTATTGACCGCCTGTGTGACGGAGACTTGCTGGATCTTGAAGAGGCCTATACCGGCACCTTCGACAAAGGCCGGGCCACCTCGTTACTGTTGTTTGAGCACGTACACGGTGAATCCCGTGATCGCGGCCAGGCAATGGTTGATCTGATGGAGCAGTATCGCGCCAACGGGCTGGAAATCGACGCCAGGGAGCTACCGGACTACCTGCCGCTGTTTCTGGAGTATCTGTCGACCCGCCCCTGGGACGAGATCCGGAACTGGCTGGAAGATATCCACCACATTCTGGGCCTGTTGGGCGAGCGGTTGTACCAGCGCGAAAGTCTCTACCACGTAGTCATGGATTCGTTGCTGGAGTTGTCTGGTCGCAAAACCGATCGACAGGAGCTGGCACAGCTTGTGGCTTCGGAGGAGCGCGACGATACACCGGAAGCACTGGACAAGGTCTGGGAAGAAGAAATGGTGAAGTTTGTGGATGATCAGGGCAGCTCCTGCAGTACCGGCGGCGTTGTTGGCCAGCGCCGCCGCGAACTGGAACAGACCCAGACCATTCACCTCAGTGATCATCTGATGACGGATGTAACGCCCGCTCAGGCGCGTGCCGCCGCGAGAGACGCCTGACGGCGCAGGAGGAGACCAAGATGATGTCTTATCTGAACACACTGATTTTCGGGATTTACCCGTACATCGCCCTGGTAGTGCTGTTTCTTGGCACCTGGGCACGATACGACCAGGCGCAGTTCACCTGGAAAGCTCACTCCAGCCAGATGTTGCGCAAGAAAAACATGGTAATGGCCAGCGTGCTGTTCCATGTGGGCATTCTGGTGATCTTCTTTGGCCACCTGGTTGGCCTGTTGACACCGCATTTCGTGTACGAACCTTTCATGAGTGCCGGTACCAAGCAGGTGATGGCGATTGTGGTTGGTGGTATCGCCGGGGTGATGTGCCTGGTGGGCGGCGCCATGCTGGCGTATCGCCGGCTGACAGATCCAAGAATCCAGGCCAGCAGTACCTTTGCCGATAATATGGTGATCGTTATCCTGGTGGTCCAGGTAGCACTGGGTCTGCTGACCATTCTGCCAACGCTGGGCCATCTGGACGGCGGCACCATGTTGATGCTGGCAGGCTGGGCACAGAGCATTTTCACCTTCCAGGGCGGGGCAGCCGAATACATGGTGGGTGTGCACTGGATCTACAAGCTCCATATATTCCTGGGCCTGACAATCTTTGTGCTCTTCCCGTTCACCCGGCTGGTGCACATGCTGAGTGTTCCGCTGGAGTATTTCGGACGGAAGTACCAGGTGGTTAGGAAGCGGGCGTAAGGGTAAGAGATAGTGAAAGGCCCGCCCCCTCTCCCCCGGCCCCTCTCCCGCGAGGGGAGAGGGGAGCTAAAGCCTCCAAGCTTGCAGGATCGTTCCCAAACTTTCAGGGTCGTTCCCAAGCCTACGGACTTGCTCCCAGGCCAGAGAGCAGGGCAGTAAAAGCCCCTCTCCCCTCGCGGGAGAGGGGCTGGGGAGAGGGGGTGCAGCCCCACTGAAAAGCATCTACGGAGACCAACCATGCAACTGATCCCCACCGGCGAGCCGGAAAAGCCAAGAAACCATTTCCCACCCGTGTATGTGGGTGAAACCCTGATATCCGAAGAAGATATCGCCCGGGAAATGCAGCACCACCCGGCGGAAGAAGTGGCCGAAGCCTGGCATGAAGCCGCCAAAAGCCTGGTTATCCGTGAGCTTCTGCTGCAACAGGCGAAAACCCTGAAGCTGCCGGAAGAGCTGGACGAAGAGGCTGCCATTGCCCGTGTCCTCGAGCTGGAACTTGATGTACCGGAGCCCAGTGATGCGGATTGCGAGCGATTCTACGCCGCCAACCCCGGCCGCTTCCGTAGCCCGACGCTCATGGCCGTAAGCCACATTCTGCTGGCCGCTGCGCCGGATGATGTGCAGGAGCGTATGCGCCAGGAAGAGGTTGGCCAGCAGTTGCTGTCGTCCCTGCTTGAAGGCCGCGCCCAGTTTTCAGCACTGGCCAAACAGTATTCCGCCTGTGAATCCCGCCATCAGAATGGCAGCCTGGGCCAGATCAGCAAGGGGCAAACGGTTGAAGAGTTTGAGCGCCCGGTTCTTGCGCTCAATGAAGGTCTCAATCCCGAGTTGATTGAAAGCCGCTACGGCTGGCACATTGTGCGTGTGGACCAGCGTATTGATGGCGAACAGTTACCATACGAGCACGTGAAGCCGAAAATCCGCCAATACCTGAGTGAGAGCGTTACCCGGCGTGCGTTCCGTCAGTACCTGCAGGTGCTGGCTGCGGAAACAGGTGTTGAAGGCGTGGACCTTGAGCTGCCTGATTCGCCACTCATGCAGTGACGCGTTTACGCGTTGCGCTATCAAAGTAGGTAGCAATGTGAAATATTGCGTTAAGTCAAATTATCCTAAGTAACCGGGATAATACCCCCATGGAGGGAGCGATTTTTCGGGAGCATCGTCTTATCATCTAAAAGATGATTTTGAATGCATGATATGAAAGAGGATACTACCCATGGTGGCGATGCAATCTGCGGAAACCCGCTACGCCAAACCGGTTCTTGTGGCAGCCAGTCCGTTGACGGACGATGACAGCGGGTTGGCGCCATTGCGCCGCCATGCTCTGTTCAATACCTTCAGTGAAGCGGATATGCAGACCCTCATTCTGCAGTCTCGTCGTCTTCGCCTCGGGCATCATCAGTTGCTTTACCGGCAGGATATGCCCGCTCATCACTTCTTCTTTGTCATGTCGGGGCGGTTGCGCCTGTACCGGCTGGACTCCTCCGGCATTGACCGGACGCTTGACAGTATTGCGCCCGGCGATGTTTTTGCCGAGGTCATGATCTATGCGGATCCTGCCCGCTACGCCTGCTACGCGGAAGCATTGAAATCCAGTGAAGTGATGATGATCCCGGTCAAGGCCTATCAGGACCTGCTCGACCGTAACTCTGCGTACGCCCATGCAGCACTTCGCCACTACGCCATGCGCGCTGTGTCCCGGTTCCATGATCTTGAGATCATGACTGTCCAGAATGCCCGTGATCGCCTGATCCGTTACCTGATTGACCTGCTGCCAAACGGTGCCGCAGAGGGTGGCGAGGTTGAGCTGCCGTTGCCCAAGTGCCTGGTTGCCTCCAGGCTTGCAATGCAACCGGAAACCTTTTCCCGGATTCTGGCCGATCTCAAGTCCAACGGACTGGTGCGGGTTAACCGTAGCAAACTGTTCATTTCCGATCCCAAGCGATTGATCGAAATCAGCCAGTAAGCTGGTTGATTTCGATCAATCAACATTCAAGCCTTCAGGCTCCATGCAGGAGGATTAGTGAAAGCAAGAAAACAGCGCCCCCTGATTTATTCCTGTTCCGGCTGCTCCGATGTGGCGCAGCTTGCAAACAATGCGGCGATAAAACTGGATCACACCGGCGAATTTGAAATGTCCTGCATTTCCGGTGTTGGCGGCAAGATACCTTCTCTTGTAAAAACTGCGCGTTCCGGGCGCTCTGTCACGGTGATAGATGGCTGCCCCCTGCATTGTGCGCGGGCATGTCTGGAAAATATTGGCGTAGAAGCCGATGAACATGTGCGTCTGTACGAGTTTGGCTTTAAAAAGCACTACGGTCAGAGTTATGGTGATGACGCTGTGGATGAAGTCTGCCAAGAAATTCTCCGGCGCCGGGACGCTCAGGTTCTGATTGTCCGCCAGGCGTAACCAATACCTGCAAGTTACTACCAAGGATTATGCGTCCATGATTAGCAGTTATGACGATCTGATCAAAGCAACCGGAAGTGAACCTGAGCCGCAGCGCCTGTTATTTGTTTTTTGTCGGGCAGAATTGCCAGACGATGCATCTCCGGAAGAAAAGGCCGCCTTCAAGCGCGGTGAAGGCGGTGCACTTACGCCGGTGATCTGCGTGGATAAAGCCCCGCAGGAGGCGTCCGAATTCTCCGCACTGGTTGAAGAATCCCGGGGCACCGGCCAGGAGTGGGATGTGGTTTTTGTTGCTGCCATGTCAGGGCGGGGGGGTGTGGCGCCGTCTTCCGATGAGGCCCAGCAACCAATGACCATGATGGTGGAATCCATCCGTCTTGGGCATATCAGCAATTACCTGCCTCTGGACAAGAACGGAAACGCAGTCAGCCTTGGCTGATCCACGTCATCTGTTTGGCTATCGTCAGAAGATATATCCATATAGAGGTATTTGATTTATTCCTCAGTTGCCTAAGCTGATGGTCTCAGCCTTAGGTGATCCACTGTTTCCTTCGGGGGCTTGTTTTGAACGTTTTTTCCCGCATTGTATCAGGTCTTTTTGGCCTGTTTTTGTTAGTTGTACCACTGGTTCATGCGGAACCGCTCAGCCAGTATGAGCCGGCTGCCGGGCGCCAGGTTATCCAGAAGGCCTTCCCGGAAGTGACCCGTCTGGAGCCACGCGAGGGCAATCGCGCCATACAGGAACTGTACGCCGGCGACGAGCTGAAAGGCTATGCCTATCAATCCCTTGATTTTGTGCAGACTCCCGCCTATTCCGGCAAGCCTCTGAACGCCATGGTGGTGCTGGACACAGAAGGCACTATTCGCTTCGCCAAGGTTATTCATCACGATGAGCCCATACTTCTGGTGGGTATCCCCGAAAGCAAGCTCCATGACTTTACCGACCAGTATGCCGGCCTGAAGGCCGACCAGCGGGTTACCGTAGGCGGAACCTCATCCGAGCGCAAGGTTGCTGTCGACGGCCTGTCCGGCGCCACAGTAACGGTGATGGTGGTTAACGAGGTGATCATGCGCACCGCCCACAGGGTGGGTGTTGAGCTTGGTCTGGTTGAAGGCGGTGGTACGAAGCGCCCGCCAAAAGCTGAGGTGGTTCAAGACGGTTTTCAGCCGCGCACCTGGGAAGAACTGACGGGCGATGGCTCCATTCGCCGCCTGTTGCTTACCAAAGGCCAGGTAGATGATTCGTTCAAAGGCACCGAGGCTGAGGGCGTGGAAACCGCCGCGCCCGATGAGCGCGATGAACCGCTGATTGATCTTTACACGGCTTACCTTGATACACCGACCATTGGCCGGAACCTGCTTGGTAAAAGTCAGTACGAATGGCTTACCTCCGAACTGAAGGAAGGGGAGCAGGCCATTGCCGTTATGGCCAACGGGGAGTATTCCTTTAAAGGCTCCGGCTACGTGCGCGGTGGTATTTTTGACCGCATTCAGATCCGCCAGTACGGGGACACCTTCAACTTCCGGGATCTGGACTTTTACCGGCTAAGCGATGTTTACGCTGAAGGCATGCCCGATTTCAAGGAAATGGCCATTTTCATCATCCGGCAACAACACAATTTTGATCCGGGCGCGCCCTGGACTCTGGAATTGACCGTAAAGCGCCAGACCGGACCTCTGGACAGCGAGTTTCAGGTGTTTCCGCTGGAATACCAGCTCCCGGAGAAATATTACACCCGTGCCGAACCGGTGCTGACGGAAGAGGAATGGCTGGAAGAGCAGCCTCTGTGGGTCCAGGTCTGGTATCAGCGCCAGTTCCAGGTGACCGTACTGGGTATTGGTATCGGAGTGCTGTTACTGATTCTGTTCTTCCAGGACTGGCTGGTTAAAAAACCCAAAATTACGCGCTGGATTCGCCACGCATTTCTTACCTACACGCTGTTCTTCATCGGCTGGTTTGCGCTGGGGCAGTTGTCTGTCGTTAATGTGCTCACGTTCGTGAACAGTCTGATCAGCGGGTTTACCTGGGAAACCTTCCTGATTGATCCGGTGATCTTTATACTCTGGGCCGTGGTAGCGGGCATTGTCCTGCTTTGGGGCCGGGCTGTTTACTGTGGCTGGTTGTGCCCGTTTGGTGCCTTGCAGGAACTGGTCAACGAGATTGCGCGCAAATTCAAGGTGCCTCAGTACACGGTGCCCTGGCCCATCCATGAACGTTTGTGGGCGCTCAAGTACATCATTCTGCTGGTGCTGTTCGGGGTGTCTCTGGACTCTATGGCAACCGCTGAAAAGATGGCGGAGATCGAGCCTTTCAAGACCGCGATTACCCTGCATTTTGATCGTAGCTGGCCGTTTGTGACTTACGCCGTTCTGCTGGTTGTCGTGAACATTTTTACTCGCAAGGTGTTCTGCCGCTACATGTGCCCGTTGGGTGCAGCATTGGCGCTGCCGACCAAACTGCGTGTTTTCGACTGGCTCAAGCGTCGCAAGGAGTGCGGCAACCCTTGCCAGTTGTGCGCCAAGGAATGTGAAGTTCAGGCCATTCACCCTGACGGCACCATCAACTACCAGGAGTGCCATTACTGTCTGGATTGCCAGATGACCTATTTCGATGACCACAAATGTCCGCCGCTGATCGTCAAGCGTCGGGGTAAGCGCCGTGGTCACAACGCACCAGGCCACCCGGAGGAGATTCCGGTGGTTCAGGTGAGCTAGCAGTGCAAAAAAACCAAAAAAAACGGGAAAAAATAGAACCGCCATTACCAATAACGGAGTTGGATGCTATGAAAAAAAGAGATGAACTGAACAGTGAGGCCCCGGAAGCAGAGCAAAGTGGTTTCAGCCGTCGCCGATTCATGGGCGCTGCTGCTCTTGCTGGTGTAGCTGGCGCAACAGGCATTGGTACCTCGGTAATGTCCCGGGAGTCCTTTGCGGCTGCCGCGAAAGAAGCGCAAAACAAGATTCACGTTGCCCCGGGTGAGCTCGACGAATATTACGGCTTCTGGAGTGGTGGCCAGTCTGGTGAAGTACGCGTGTTGGGCGTACCTTCCATGCGCGAGTTGATGCGGATTCCGGTTTTCAATCTGGATGGAGCCACTGGCTGGGGAATGACCAACGAAAGCAAGGATGTGCTTGGCCACGATAACAAGCTCCTGAATGGTGACTCCCACCACCCGCACATTTCCATGACAGACGGTCGTTATGATGGCAAGTACCTGTTCATCAACGATAAGGCCAATTCCCGCGTTGCGCGTATCCGTCTGGATATCATGAAGTGTGACAAGATTACGACCATCCCTAACGTGCAGGCCATCCATGGTTTGCGTTTGCAAAAGGTGCCGAAGACTAACTATGTCTTCTGCAACGCAGAGTATGTGATCCCGCATCCGAACGATGGCAGCGATTTTTCTCTGGAAAACAGCTTCACCATGTTTAATGCGGTGGATGCGGAAACCATGGAAGTGGCCTGGCAGGTGATTGTAGACGGTAACCTGGATAATACCGATGCTGACTTCACCGGTAAGTACGCTGCTTCCACCTGTTACAACTCAGAGAAAGCCGGGGATCTGGCAGGCACCATGCGTAATGACCGCGACTGGGCAGTGGTGTTCAACGTTAAGCGCATTGAAGAGGCGGTAAAGAATGGGGACTTCAAAACCCTGGGTGATTCCAAAGTGCCAGTGGTTGATGGCCGTGGAAAATCCCCGTTCACCCGTTACATTCCGGTGCCCAAGAACCCGCACGGTTTGAACACCTCACCAGATGGCAAGTACTTCATCGCTAACGGTAAGCTCTCGCCTACCTGCACGGTTATTGCCATTGATAAGCTTGACGATCTGTTCGACGACAAAATCGAGCTTCGTGACGCAGTTGTTGCCGAGCCGGAGCTGGGTCTCGGGCCTCTTCACACCACCTTTGACGGCCGTGGCAACGCTTACACTACGCTGTTTATTGATAGCCAGATAGCCAAGTGGAACATTGCCGACGCCATCAAGCACTACAATGGTGAAAAGGTCAATTACCTGCGCCAGAAGCTGGATGTGCATTATCAGCCAGGCCATAACCACGCATCGCTGACAGAAACTCGCGACGCCGATGGCAAGTGGCTGGTTGTGCTTTCCAAGTTCTCGAAAGACCGTTTCCTGCCGGTTGGACCGCTGCACCCGGAGAACGACCAGCTGATCGATATTTCCGGCGATGAAATGAAGCTGGTTCACGACGGTCCTGCATATGCCGAGCCCCACGACTGTATTCTGGTTCGCCGTGACCAGATCAAGACCCAGAAGGTCTATAAGCGCGACGATCCATACTTCGCCAGTGCCCGCGCCCAGGCAGAGAAGGATGGCATTACTCTGGAGGCCGATAACAAGGTGATTCGCGACGGCAACAAGGTTCGCGTTTACATGACGTCGGTTGCACCCATGTATGGCATGACAGAGTTCAAGGTCAAGCAGGGCGATGAGGTGACGGTATACGTTACCAACCAGGACACCATTGAGGATGTGACTCATGGTTTCTGTATGGTAAATCACGGGGTGCAGATGGAAATCAGCCCCCAGCAGACTTCATCAGTGACCTTTGTGGCAGACAAGCCCGGTGTACACTGGTATTACTGCAACTGGTTCTGTCATGCGTTGCATATGGAAATGCGCGGGCGGATGATGGTAGAGAAGGCCTGATTTAGCAGGTGTAGCCGGGGCCCTTTTTTGGGCTCCGGTGTTTTTCGCAAGTCGGAGAAGCAAATCAAGGGAAGAGAGCCTTTCAAAACACGCTGTGGATACGTCCGTGTACGCTTGGCTCCGCACAGTTTTGAAAGGCTCTCTTCCCTTGCTTTGCCAGACAATTTAGCCAGCCTTGAACTTATTGAGTAATCGTTAATGCACCACATTTTGCGTTTAGGGGTGGCCCTGACAGTCGCCTTGCTATCGCTGACCGCCCAGGCCGATATCCAGCAGCAACTGGATGATCTGGAGCCGGGCGCCACCTTTGAGCTTCCTCCCGAAAATCTCTCACCGTTGGTTATCAGGGTGCCGGGGGTGACCGTGGCGTGCCGTCCGGAAACGCTTATCGATGGTGGTGGCGCAGGCAATGCGGTTGAGATTCAGGCGGAAGGCATAACGCTTACAGGTTGTCGTATCCGGAACTGGGGTACGGATCTGAACGAGTTAAATGCCGGGGTGTTTGTTAAGCGGGAAGCCAGCAATGCGACGGTTGAGAATAATGATTTGCAGGGTACGGCGTTTGGTATCTGGCTGGACGCGACGCCGGATGTGACGGTGAGGAATAACCGGATTCGCGGCGATGATTCTGTACGTCCGAATGATCGGGGAAATGGCATCCATCTGTTCAATACAACCGGGGCGTTGATTGAGGGGAATGATATCCGCCAGACGCGGGATGCGATTTATATTGAGACGGCCAATGGCAATGAGATCCGTAATAACACCATGTCGGATCTGCGTTATGGCATTCATTATATGTATTCCATGGATAATCGTCTGGAAGGCAATGTAACCCGCGGAACGCGCACCGGTTACGCGTTGATGCAGAGCAAGCGGCTTACTGTGATTAATAACCGCTCCGAGAACGATGAGAATTACGGCATTCTGATGAACTTCATTACCAAGTCGGTGTTGCGGGGTAATGTGGTTTCGGGGGTGTCCCAGGGGCAGACCGCCGGTGTGTCTGTTTCTGGTGCGGAAGGCAAGGCCGTGTTCATTTACAATTCTTTATACAATACCTTTGAAAATAATGTGTTCCGGGATAGCGGCGTGGGTATTCATCTGACTGCCGGTTCGGAAGACAATGAGGTGTTCCACAATGCATTTATCAATAACCAGCGCCAGGTGAAGTATGTGGCGATGCGCACCCAGGAGTGGTCGAAAGACGGCGAGGGCAACTTCTGGAGTGATTATCTGGGCTGGGATCGTAACCAGGATGGTATTGGCGATGTACCCTATGAACCCAACGATAATGTTGATCGTCTTTTGTGGACTTACCCTGAAGCCAAAATTCTGATGTTCAGCCCGGCGGTGGACACGCTGCGCTGGGTTCAGGAAGCTTTCCCTGTAGTTAAATCTGCGGGTGTCAGTGATTCGTACCCGTTGGTGAGCCCGCCCAAATCCATACAGCCGGAGTCCTGATGAGCTGTTTTCGTCTTGAGAATGTGAGTTACAAGTACGATAAAGCCCTGGTATTGAATGGCGTTGACCTGCGCCTCGAGCCTGGAGAAATCCTCGGGCTGTTCGGCCATAACGGCGCCGGGAAAACAACCAGTATCAAACTGATTCTGGGGTTGATGACCCCGTCACAGGGCACGGTATCGGTACTGGATGGTAAAGCGGGTGATCCCGAGATCAGTCAGTACATCGGTTATCTGCCTGAAAACGTAATGTTTTATCCGCAGCTTACCGGTCGCGAAATCCTTGCCCACTTCGCCCGGCTCAAAGGTGCAAGTTTGCGTCAGGTTCCCGAACTGCTGGGGCAGGTAGGGTTGGACGATGCCATGGATGCCCGGGTAAAAACCTACTCCAAGGGCATGCGCCAACGGCTGGGGCTCGCCCAGGCGTTGCTGGGCAAGCCGCGTTTGCTGATGCTGGACGAGCCTACGGTAGGGCTGGACCCGGTTGCGACGGCTGATCTCTACCGTTTGCTGCGCAAATTGCGGGATGAAGGCACCGGCATTGTGCTCTGCTCCCACGTGCTTCCCGGTGTGGAGCCTTATATAGACAGGGCTGCGATTCTGACGGAAGGCTCTCTGAAGGCCGTTGGAGACCTCAGTTCCCTGCGCCGGCAGGCAAACATGCCTGTAACCCTCTCACTTGAGCCGGAAAATAGTGTAGCTGCGCTGGAGTCTGTGGTCAGCAACGCGCAGGCGTCTGCCGGCCTGATGATGCGGCAGGATAATGGCCGGCTGCATGTGGATGTGCGGCAAACGGAGAAGATGGCGCTGGTCAAAACCCTGATGGCTTCGGGGGAGGTGCGGGATCTGGGCATTTATCAACCCACCCTGGAGGATGTGTACGTGCACTTTATCGGCTCCGGTGGCCTTGCCCATCGTGGGGGTGCCCAATGAACAGTATATGGACCATTGCCCGCAAAGAACTCAGTGATAGCTTGCGAAACCGTTGGCTGATTGCCATTGCCCTGGTGTTTGCCACCCTTGCCCTGGGCATTGCCTGGTTTGGGGCGGCGGCGTCCGGCCAGGTGGGCTATGCATCCACCCCGGCAACCATTGCCAGCCTCGCCAGCCTCGGTATTTTTCTGATTCCGCTTATTGCCTTGCTGCTGGCCTACGACGCCATTGTGGGGGAGGAAGAGGGCGGCACCCTGTTGCTCTTAATGACCTATCCGCTGAGCCGCGGGCAGCTCCTGTTCGGCAAATTCCTGGGCCATGGGCTGACCCTGGCTCTGGCAACGCTGATCGGCTTCGGTGTGGCTGGCGTGGCGATTGCGTTGCTGGTGGAAGGCGTGTCTGTAGGTGCCCTTGCCATTGCCATGCTGCGATTCATTGTTTCAACTACCTTGCTGGGGTGGGGCTTCATTGCCCTCGCTTACGTGGTAAGTGTCCGGGTGGGCGAGAAGCCGGTTGCAGCCGGGTTGGCCTTGGCTATCTGGTTCTTTTTTGTGCTGATTTTTGACCTGATGCTGCTGGGCACACTGGTTGCCAGCCAGGGCGAATTCAATCCGGACCTGCTGCCCTGGCTTCTGTTGCTCAATCCTACGGATATATACCGTTTGCTGAACATCGTCAGCTTCAGCGAGGGCGCACAGCTCAGCGGTGTCTTGAGCCTTGGTGCAGACCTGCCCATCGGCCCGGCCGGGCTCTGGCTGGCACTGGTGCTTTGGTTTGTTATTCCCTTGACCGGCGCCTGGGCGCTGTTCCGTCGCCGTCGTATCTGACCCCGGTTACTTTTTGTGGCCAACCTGATTCTGGAGAGTTCCATGAAACCTGTTCGTTTAACATTTCTGCCAGCATTGCTGATGTTTGCGGTATTTCTGGCAGGCTGCTCTGCAGAGACAGAAACAGCCGCCGAAAAACCGGCGCCGGTGCATATTGAATCCGGTGACGAATGCCACGTGTGCGGCATGGTCATCACCCGCTTCCCCGGACCAAAGGGTGAAGTGATTACCGAAAAGGAACAGGTGGTTCGCAAGTTCTGCTCAACCAAAGACATGTTCGCCTGGATGCTGCAACCGGAAAACGTGAACCGAAAGCACACCCTGTACGTGCACGACATGAGCCAGACCGAATGGGACAGCCCGGACGACACAGCACTGATCGACGCCCGCGAGGCCTTTTACGTAGCCGGCTCAAAGCGCAAAGGCGCCATGGGCCAGACACTGGCATCATTCGCCACCGAATCCGCGGCGCGTGATTTCATGAAAGAATATGGAGGCGAGGTACTGGCATACAAAGACATCACCCTGGAACATCTCAGTACTGAAATGCCCATGGGTGACATGCATAAAGATATGTAGCGCCTATCTTTTTCATGGATATGCTCTGAAAATTATTGTTATGGATAAAGCGCTAGCCCCCGGTCATGTTCATGAAACGCAGAATCTGAACATCGCCGTTGGAAGAGAAGTGATGGCGCTCCGGCTTCAGGTCCATGGAGTCGATAATGGTTTGCCGGAGTTTGTCATCGGTTACAGGGTGGCCGCGCAGAACCCGGCGCAGGTCGACGGAATGCTCATTGCCCAGGCAAAGAAGGAGTCTGCCCTCAACGGTCACCCGCACCCGGTTACAGGTGGAGCAGAAGTTGTGAGAGTGGGGTGAAATAAAACCCACCTTGATAGTGCTGTCCGGCATCCGGTAATAGCGGGCCGGGCCGCCGGAGTCTTCCGGTGTCGGGTTCAGTTCATGGTGCCGGCGTATGATGCTCCGCACTTCATCACTGGAACACAGTGACTGGCCCCGGTCATGCTCGGAGATTTCGCCCAGGGGCATTTCCTCGATAAAGGTAATGTCGACGTTTTTCCTGCGGGCAAACTCGATCAGGTCCGGAACCTCGTGATCGTTGCCGCCTTTCATCACTACCGTGTTCAGTTTGATGCCCTTGAACCCCGCCTCCTTGGCAGCGTCTATACCGTCCAGCACCCGGGACAACTTGCCGGTGCGGGTAATATTTGCAAACTTTTCCGGGTCCAGGGAGTCGAGGCTGATATTCAGCCGCTTCAGGCCGGCTTTATGCAACGGCTCCGCCATTGTGGGTAACTGGCTGCCATTGGTTGTCATGGCGAAATCACGCAAGCCGTAGGTGCCAATCTCGCGAACCAGTTCAAGAATGTCTTTGCGAACCAGGGGCTCTCCACCCGTAAGGCGGATCTTTTCTGTGCCCAGAGAAACAAAGGTTTTGGCAACCCGGGCAATTTCCTCAAGTGTCAGAACCTGCTGGCGGGGCAGGAACGTCATTTCCTCCGCCATGCAATACACGCAACGGAAATCACAGCGATCAGTGACGGACAGGCGTACGTAGTTGACGGTTCTGCCAAAACGATCTGTCAGTTTGCTCTGGGACATCGGTTTGCTTCCTGTAACTGCTGAGTGCGCGTGTACGGATTAATATTAGACCAAGTATCGCAGATTGGAACTGTAAAACCGATACCCCTCGCGGGGTAAGTCAACCGGCCTTATATTGCTCAGCCGGACCAGTATTTTTTGAGTTGTACCGGGAGACCTTCCCATTGATTAGATGTATACTGGATAAATGAATGAAGAGTGCTGAGGTTCTCGCTATGACCGCGTCGCCCGGTAAAACCGGTTTCAGGGTTCTTGCGTATTTGTCTGTAGGAATTGCAGCAGTTGGAGTGGTGCTGCCTTTGCTACCAACCACGCCGTTTATTCTGCTGGCGGCATTTTTTGCCAGCAAGGGTTCCCCGGCTTTTGCCAGTTGGCTCGAGGGGCATCCTTCCTTTGGGCCTGCAATCCGGGACTGGCGCAGAAACCGGGTGATACCGGTAAAAGCAAAAGTGCTGGCTTGCAGCATGATGGCGCTGAGCTGGGGTATTCTGGTTGCCTTGGGAACTGCGGGGATGGTGCTGGCTGTCTCCGGTATATTTCTGGCCGGGGTTGCAGGTTATCTGCTGACCCGGCCCTCTTACTGATTGCTTTTAACGGAACAACCGGAGTGTTGAATGCACATTACCCGCTACACGGATTATTCATTGCGCGTGCTGATTTATCTGGCTGTGCAGGGTGATCGTCTGGCAACGATTCAGGAAATTGCCGACAGCTACGATATCTCGAAAAATCACCTGATGAAGGTGGTGCACCAACTCAACAAGAAAGGCTACATTGAGACGGTTCGGGGTAAAAAAGGCGGCATGAGGCTCCACATGGCGCCGGAAGACATAAACGTGGGAGTGCTGGTGCGCGAAACCGAGCACGACCTCAGTATCGTTGAATGCTACACCGCCAAAAACGCCTGCCGAATCACCCCGGTTTGTGGCCTCAAGCCCATGTTCGGAGAAGCCCTGCAGGCGTTTCTTGCCGTACTCGACAAGTACACTCTGGAAGACGTAATGAAAGACCAGCACAAGCCCCAGTTATTGAGGCTGTTGCAGATCGCCTGATTTTCAGTTCCCGGGTGTGCTCAGCCTTTCCCGCTTTTGTTTGCCGCTGCCTTTTTCGGCTTCGGCTTGGGCCTGGCCGTAGATTCCGGTTTGGCTTCGGGTGGAAGAATCAGCTTCTCCAGATCGTCCAATGCTTCTCCGGTATAAACTGCCAGTTTCTGCATGCTGGGCAAGGTGTCCCGGCAGCCGGTAAATCCGAAGTTCAGGGCCCCCGCATAACTCAGGCAGGTGATGTTAAGGGCGCCACCATGGGCAATGAGTGAAACCGGGTACATGGCCTCCAGCCTGGCACCCTCGTAATACAGTGTTTCCCGTGGTCCGGGTACGTTGGAAATCGTTACGTTGAATACAGGGCGCATACGCCCACCAAGGCCCGACATAAGCTGCAGAATATAGGGCGACATCAGCAGCAAGGTGTACTGGTTAAGGGCGCTTTTCGGAAGTTGTTGCAGGTGCGCTTTGGCCCGGCGCGTGGAAGCTTTGATGGTCTGCAGACGGGTAAGAGGGTCGGCTTCGTTTGTGGCAAGGGAAGCAATCATGAAACTGATCTGCGTGCCGGTACCCTGGTCATCCGCTGGGCGAATATCAACCGGAATGCCGGCTGTCAGAGCGCTATCCGGCAGATCGTCCTGCTCCAGCAGGAAGCGCCGCAATGCGGTACCGCAGAGATACAGCACGATGTCGTTCACCGAAGAGCCGGAGGCACGGGCCAGGTCTTTCAGGCGGTCAAGCTGATAATGTTGGGTGGCAAACCGGCGCTGGCCAGCTACCCGGTGATTGATCTTCGAAACCGGGCCGGTGAAAGGTGCAGCCAGGCCGTCTTCAGGGTGGCGCACCGAATGCACAAGCCGGTTGCCCGCGCTCAAGAGCTTGGGCGCCGTGTCAGCCTGCAGCTTAAGAGCATCCAGGGCCTGGGATAGCGCGGCAGGAACGCTTGCTTCCGCATCCACTTTGCGGCGCTTGCGCTTTTCGGGCCGTACCGCCCAGGGTGGCAACATGCCGCGTTCCTTTGGGTCCGTGCTCAGCACCCTCTGCAGCAGCCGGACACCGCTGATACCATCAATCATGGAATGATGCATCTTGGTGTAGAGCGCAAACCGGTTGTTCTCCAGGCCCTCAATAACGTGGCATTCCCATAGCGGACGGGTGAGATCCAGAGGATTGGAGTGCAACCGTGATACCAGAATGCCGAGCTCCCGCTCGCCGCCCGGTTTCGGGAGTGCCGAGTGGCGCACGTGGTAATCCAGATCAATATCCTTGTCGACTTTCCAGGCAGGTGCCAGCAACCGGCCCAGAAAACCGGACCATGCCAGTTTGTAACACCAGGGTGGGGCTATGTCTCCGGTTTCCTTCATGTTGGTGACCATGTCGCGAAGAAAAGTGTCGGAAGCCCCTTCCGGTAATGAAAAAATCTGCATGTTGCCCACATGCATGGGCGTATCTTCAGACTCTACGGCTAGCCATGCGGCATCCAGAGTTCCCAGGCGTTTCATTCCTTGTGCACCCCTGCCCCAACCGGGCTTGAAAGTTGGCATTTAATTGTTAGTTGCAAGTATACGGGTTACTGGCCTTGCAGACGATCACCTGTGTGAAAAAATAGCAGTAAGTCCGGCACAGTCTACCCGGGACTATTGTTGTTTGCAGTCTCCCGGAAGTGTAGTTCTTGTGGTACTTTCACCGCATTGAATTAATAAAAACAACGACATCCGGAATCACTGTGGAATCCAGCCCCCTCATGCGCAAGCCCGAGGTGGCTCGCCAGCCTTGGCATCAAACAAGAAAAGGACTGTTCAATGCACTTCCTCAATGGGGTAACCCTGCTGCTTGTATACCAGTTGGCGGGAGAAATAATCGTGCGTCTTCTTGGGGTGCCTATCCCCGGGCCGGTGCTCGGTATGGTGATGCTGTTTGTCACCATGATGGTTCGTGGCCGGGCTCCGGAATCCGTGGAGCAGGCCTCTACTGCGCTGTTAAGCCACCTTTCGCTGCTGTTTGTTCCTGCAGGTGTCGGCATGATGACGCACTTCGGCCGGATTGCGGATGAGTGGCTGCCCATTACGCTCGCTTTGCTTCTCAGCACGGTCATTACCATGGTGGCCACGGCGTTGATCATGCAACAAACCAGTCGCTGGTTTGCAAGGCCGGCAAGAGGACAGAGTGATGAATAACCCGGGGCTGAAGGATATTTGGGTTTATCTCTCAACGACCCCCTTGCTGGGGCTTACGATCACGCTGGTCGCTTACGGGTTGGCGTACCGTTTTTATCTGAAAACCAATTCCAGCCCGCTTGCCAATCCGGTGGTCACATCGGTGGTCATGCTGATCGCTCTGCTGATGGTTTCGGGTATTTCCTACAGCGATTATTTTGCCGGCGGACAGTTTGTGCACTTTTTGTTGGGGCCTGCCACCGTGGCTTTGGCGGTTCCGCTTTATCAGCAGTTTTCAAGATTGCGGCAGCTGTGGTTGCCGGTTCTGATATCGTTGGTTTGCGGTGTTGGAATCGCGGCGGGCAGTTCGGTTCTGCTGGCGCGGTTATTGGGTGGATCCCTGGAAATCCAGATGTCCCTGGCACCCAAATCCGCTACCGCGCCTGTGGCTATGGGTATATCCGAAAAAATAGGTGGTTTGCCGTCGCTGACCGCGGTTCTGGTGGTGATTACCGGTATTACCGGAGCGGTACTCGGTACCAAGCTGTTTGAGTGGGTTGGTGTAAAAGATGACACCGCAAAAGGCATTGCCATGGGCGTTGCGGCGCATGGTATAGGCACCGCGAGGGCGTTCCAGGTTAGTAATCGAATGGGGGCGTTTTCCGGGTTGGCAATGGCACTGTCTGCCTTCGCAACTGCCTTGATGGTCCCCTGGATGGTGGACTGGATTCAGGCGCTGTTCTAGCGAGTCAGGCCGCGTTGGAAAAATGCCGGCAGTCCCTTGCCGGTAACAACCCCGGGATCAGGAACGGTCGTCTCTGTCCACGTGGGTGGGTTCCAGGCTGCCGCTGCGGTAATCAATTTCCAGCTCACAACCGTCAGCGTCATCACCTTCCACTTCGATATCGCCCCTGGCGTTGATTTTGATTTCCTCAATCCGGCTCATGCCCTGCTCCACGCTGGCCTCAATGTAGCCGAGTGTATCTGCGGAGGACAGGCCCCAGGGGCCGTCTGTGCGCTTGCGGCGCTCTTCCTTGCGGATGGAGCCATCACTGTTAACATCCAGCTCCACGTACCATTCCCCATTTACCCAGCCTTCGATTTCCATACTGCCGTTATCATCACGGTCATCTTCCAGTTCAATGCTGTGGAAATGGGAGATGCCGTAGTCGGCTCCGATCTGAACAGCGCGTCTGGCGTCATCAATGGTGCCGGAAGCGAAAGCCAGTGGTGCGGCAACAAGGCTGGCGGCAAGTGTGGTTGCAATAAGTGTCTTCATGGTGTTTCTCCTGACTCGTTGTGGACGTTGTATTCGTCTGAAAGCGTCCCTTTGAGGGTTGTTGCTGACACCTCTTTGCGGACGTTGGGAGCATCTTAGGTAAAGGTTGCTTGCAGGAGGGTGAGTGTTTCGTTCATGGTTCATTCATGTTGGCTCTGACAGAATGAACCCATGAAAAATCTGCCCTGCTATCTTCTGAAACTGATTATTCCCACCACAGTACTCATTGCTGCGGCCTTTGCCATTGCCATGTGTATGGCAGTTGCCATGCCGGCATCCGCTGACGAAGACTGGCGCAAACTCCATGAAGAGGTGAAGGCAGGCAGAATAAAGCCCCTGGCTGAGATTCTGGACAGCCTGCAGCGCGACTGGGAAGGGCAGGTAATTGATGTGGAGTTCGAGGAAGACGGTGGTCAACGGCTCTACGAAATTGAAATGCTTGGCCCAGAAGGCCAGGTCGTGGAGTTTGAAGTGAATGCGGAAACGGGGGAGCTGATTGGCATCGAGGGTAGTAATATCAACGGAATGAAGCGTCAATGAAAATCCTGCTGGTAGAAGATGATCAGCCGCTCGCCCGCGGGCTTGCCTCTTCGCTGGAAGCGGCAGGCGTGCTTGTGGAGATCGCAGAAGATGGCCGCACGGCGGATTTTCTGGTGAGTACCGAGCGCTATGATGCGGTTATCCTCGATCTCGGCCTGCCCGATGGCAATGGTGTCCAGTGGTTATCGGGGTGGCGCGAGCAGGGGATAGAACTGCCGGTGCTGATTCTGACCGCCAGAGAGCGCTGGTCAGACAAAGCCGCAGGTTTCTCCGCCGGGGCCGATGACTATGTGACCAAACCCTTTGAAACTGCTGAAATCCTTTTCCGGCTGAGGGCGCTGGTACGCCGGGCCCATGGCCATGCCCACCCGGTTATCCGGGTAGGGGATATCTCCCTTGATACCCACAGCGCCCAGGTGACCCGCGCGGGCATGCCGGTGTCCCTAACGGCCCAGGAGTTCAGGCTGCTTTCCCACCTCATGCATGCGGCGCCCCGGGTTGTCAGCCGTGCCGAGTTAACCGAGCATGTGTATGACGGTGATGCCGAGCCGGATTCCAACGTGATTGATGTTCAGGTCAGCCGCCTGCGACGCAAACTCGGGAGTCACAGTATTGAAACCTTGCGTGGTCAGGGCTACCGGATGATTTCGGACAGTGAGGCCCGATGATACACGCAAAATCCGTGCGACGCCTTCCGATTGCCATGCGTATGATGGCATCAGCACTGCTTCTGGTTGTGCTGGTTTTGCCGGTCGCCGGTGGCTTGTTGTCGTGGAATTTCCGGGAGGCGGTGAATTCGGCCTTTAATGAGCGCCTGGGATCCCTGCTCAATGTGGTGATTGCCGGAGTGAGCTACGATGTGCGGCAGGATGCCCTGGTAACCAACCGACAGCTGGGCGATTCCCGCTTCGACCGGGTTTTCTCGGGTTGGTACTGGCAGGTCAGTGACGGTAATGAGCGGGTACTGACTTCGCGCTCATTGTGGGATCAGCGGCTACCGGTTTCCGGTGATCCGGGTAGGGTATTCCGCACTGTGGCAGGTCCTCGTGATAAACAGTTGCGAGTGCTGGAGCGGGATATCCGCCTTCCTGATCTGGAGGATGTTCTGCATGTACAGGTGGCGGCCAGCATGGATGAGGTAGAGGCTCAGATAGCCAGGTTTCAGGCGTTGCTCTGGTTATCGCTGGCAACCCTGGGCGGCCTGCTCATTGTGCTCATCGGCTTGCAAATACGCTGGGGGCTTGCGCCTCTGCGCCGGATCGAGCAAAGCCTGAAGGCGGTAGAGAGAGGGGTGCAGCCGTCTGTTGAGACCAACCTGCCCAGAGAGCTGGCAAGGCTGGCGAAGGCCATTAACACCGTACTGGAGCGGGACCAGCGCCTTATTGAACGGGGCAGGACCGCAACCGGCAATCTGGCTCACGCCCTGAAAACACCGGTCGCTGTGCTGGGCACCCTGGCGGAGCGTTTGCCGGAGGGCCAGCAGGCGGCCATGCAGGCTGAACTCAAACGGCTGGATGAGGCGGTAAGACACCATCTGGCGCGTGCGTCGGCAGCAGGGCCTGTGGAACTTGGCGCCGAGCAGGAGGTTGCCACGGTGCTTGAGCCTGTTGTTGAAGGGGTCAGGCGCCTGGCCAGCAGGCGCAAACTGGGTTTTCAGAGCAACCTGAAAAAAGGCCTCCGGGTTCGGATTGATGCCCAGGACCTGCAGGAAATTGTGGGAAATCTGCTGGAAAATGCGATCAATTGGGCCAAAACTTCCATTATCTTGTCCGGTTCAGTCGAAGGCGGCTGGCTGGTTCTCAGTGTGTCTGACGATGGCCCGGGCATGTCGCAGGAAACCCGCCAGGAGGCGCTTAGCCGGGGAGGCAGGCTGGATGAAACCAAACCCGGTTCCGGGCTGGGGCTGGCGATTGTGACCGAGCTTGCTGCGCTGCATGGTGGCGAGCTCAGGCTGGACGACTCTCCGGAAGGCGGCTTGCGCGCCGAAGTGGTTCTGCCCCTGACGAACCGGCGTTCAGGAAGAGCCTGACGACCGTGGGTGAGGGCAATGGTATTCGTCCACCAGAGTGCCCTCATCCACGCTTTCCAGATGCACATCAAAACCCCACAGCCTGTGGGCATGGCGCAGCACTTCTTCCGTATCCTTGCCCAGCGGCACCCGGTCTACGGGTACATGGCGCAGTGTCAGCGAGCGATCACCGCGTACATCCACATTCCATACCTGGATATTGGGTTCCCGGTAACTGAGATTGTACTGACGTGCCAGTTTTTCCCGCAGCTCCCGGTAGCCCGGCTCGTCGTGAATGGCGGTTACCCTGTAGCTGTCCTCAAGATCATCGTCTTCGATGGCAAACAGCTTCAGGTCCCGCATGACTTTGGGTGACAGGAACTGCTGTATGAAACTCTCATCCTTGAAATTGGCCATGGCAAAGTGCAGGGTTTCCAGCCAGTCGGTGCCGGCAATGTCCGGAAACCATTCGCGATCTTCATCGGTGGGCGCTTCACAGATTCGCCGCAGGTCCGTGAAAATGGAAAAGCCCAGGGTGTAGGGGTTGATGCCGGAGTACCACGGGCTGTTGAACGGGGGCTGATACACCACCGAGGTGTGGCTTTGCAGGAATTCCAGCATGAAGCCATCGGTCACCAGACCTTTCTCGTACATCCGGTGCAGCAGCGTGTAGTGCCAGAAGGTAGCCCAACCCTCGTTCATCACCTGGGTCTGGCGCTGTGGATAGAAATACTGGGCCAGCTTGCGCACAATGCGGATGATTTCCCGCTGCCAGGTTTCCAGCAATGGTGCATTTTTTTCAATAAAATAGAGTATGTTTTCCTGGGGTTCTTCCGGGTAGCGTTTCTTGCGTTTTACCGGGTCCTCATCCTCGGTCATTTTCGGAATGGTGCGCCACAGGTCATTCACCCGGCGCTGTAAATACTCCTCCCGTTCTTCCTGCCGTTGTGCTTCCTCGGCCGCAGAAATAGGCGCGGGGCGCTTGTAGCGGTCAACGCCATAATTCATCAGTGCATGGCAGGAGTCCAGTATCTCCTCCACCGCATCCACGCCGTAACGTTCCTCACATTCGGATACGTAGTTCCGGGCGAACACCAGGTAATCGATTATGGCGCTGGCGTCCGTCCAGGTGCGGAACAGGTAATTGCCTTTGAAGAAAGAGTTGTGGCCATAGCTGGCATGGGCAATCACCAGTGCCTGCATGGGCAGGGTGTTCTCCTCCATCAGATAGGCAATACAGGGATTGGAGTTGATGACGATTTCATAGGCCAGCCCCATCTGCCCACGCTGGTAACCTTTGGAGGTGCTGAGGAACTGTTTGCCGAAAGACCAATGGTTATAACCCACCGGCATGCCCACCGAACTGTAGGCATCCATCATCTGCTCGGCGCTGATTACCTCAATCTGGTTGGGGTAGGTATCCAGGCCGAACTCGGCGGCACATTTCGCGATTTCCTCATCGTATTTCCGGATCAGATCGAACGTCCACTCGGAGCCCGTGGACACAGGTTCACGGGATGCGGGGGCGGCCGGTGCATTGGGGCGATCAATGGCATCATTCATGCGGCTTTCCTCTCGAACAGCTGGCGGAAGACCGGGTAAATCTCGCTGGGGTCGGCAATTTGCTGCAGGGCAAAGCTCTCGGGGAAGCGTTCCCGCACCTGTTCGTATTCGTACCAGAGCATCTGGTGGTCCTGGGGCGTAATCTCCACATAGGCGAAATACTGCACCAGAGGCAGAATGCGCTCGGTCAGCAGCTTGCCACACACGGGGGAGTCGTCGTTCCAGTTGTCGCCATCAGAAGCCTGGGCCGCGTAAATGTTCCACTCCGCCGGCGAATAGCGGGATTCGATAATCTTGTGCATGAGCTTCAGGGCACTGGAAACAATAGTTCCGCCCGTTTCCCGGGAATAGAAAAACTCCTCCTCATCCACTTCCTTGGCACTGGTGTGGTGGCGTATGAACACCACATCGATCTTTTTGTAGTTCTTCTTAAGAAACAGGTACAGCAGAAGGAAGAAGCGCTTGGCGGTATCCTTATGCATCTGGGTCATGGAGCCGGACACATCCATCAGGCAGAACATGACAGCGCTGGTTGCCGGTTTGGGTTGTTTCAGGTGCTGGCGGTAGCGCAGGTCGATTTCATCAATAAACGGGATCCGGTTTACATTGGCCTTGAGCCGAGCGATCTCGTCCTCAAGGGCCTTGATCTGGTCTTCATGGCTGAATGCTGCGTCCAGATCCGCAGGCGCGCTTTTGAGCTCCGCCAGTTGCGCCTCGAGTTCGCGGATTTTTTTCCTGCGTGCGCCGCCCAGGCCCAGGCGGCGGGCGTGGGCACCGCGCAGTGACCGCACTACGTCCAGCTTTGCGGGTACGCCCTGGGTGCTGAAGCCGGAACGCACGTAGTTGAAGGATTCCGTATCCTTGAGTTTTTTGCGCACAAGGTTGGGGAGTTCCAGATCATCGAACAGAAAGTTAAGGAACTCTTCCTGGGTAATCTGGAACGCAAACTCATCCATACCTTCGCCATCGGGGCTGGCCTTTCCCTGCCCCTGGCCCTGACCGCCGCCACCCTCGGGCTTTGGTATCCGGTCGCCCGCCACAAATTCCCGGTTGCCCGGGTGGACCATTTCACGGTGGCCCCCCTGGCCGTGATGGAATACGGGTTCGTCAATGTCCCGGGTGGGAATGCTGACGCTTTCCCCCCGCTCTATGTCGGTGATGGAGCGCCGGTGCACCGCATCAGAAACCGCTTTCTTGATGTGGTGCCGGTAGCGGCGTAAGAACCGCTCCCGGTTTACCGCGCTTTTGTTTTTGCCGTTCAGCCGTCGGTCGACGATGTGGGTCATACCCATAATGACTACTCCTGCGAATCCGGGTTCTGCTAGTGCGACTTGCGAACACGCAGGTACCATTCCGCCAGCAGGCGCACCTGCTTCTCTGTATAACCCCGATCGACCATGCGCTCAACGAACTGCTTGTGCTTGTTCTGATCCTCCTGGCTCGCTTTGGGGTTAAAGGAAATAACCGGCAGCAGGTCTTCGGTGTTGGAGAACATCTTCTTCTCGATCACGCTGCGCAGTTTTTCATAGCTGAGCCAGGAGGGATTCTCGCCCTGGTTATTGGCCCGCGCCCGCAGCACAAAGTTGACCACCTCGTTGCGGAAGTCCTTGGGGTTGCTGATGCCGGCCGGCTTTTCGATTTTCTCCAGTTCCTCGTTAATAGACGAGCGGTCGAGAATCTCGCCGGTTTCCGGATCCCGGAATTCCTGGTCCTGAATCCACAGGTCGGCATAGGTTACGTAACGGTCGAACAGGTTCTGGCCGTATTCACTGTAGCTTTCCAGGTAAGCGGTCTGGATTTCCTTGCCGATAAACTGCACATAGTGCGGCGCCAGGAACTCCTTGATGAAGCGCAGGTAGCGCTCCTGGACTTCCGGCGCGAACTGCTCCTGTTCAATCTGCTTCTCAATCACGTACAGCAGGTGCACCGGGTTGGCGGCCACTTCTGTGGTGTCGAAGTTGAACACCTTGGAGAGAATCTTGAACGCAAACCGGGTGGAAAGGCCGTCCATGCCCTCGTTCACGCCTGCGGCATCCCGGTATTCCTGAATGGATTTTGCTTTCGGGTCTGTATCCTTGATGTTCTGGCCGTCATAGACCCGCATCTTGGAGAAAATGCTGGAGTTTTCCGGCTCCTTGATGCGCGAGAGCACGGAGAACTGGGCCAACATGTCCAGGGTGTCCGGCGCGCAGGGAGCGCCCGCGAGGGAGCTGTTTTTCAGCAGTTTTTTATAGATTTCGATCTCTTCGGTAACCCGTACGCAGTAGGGCACCTTGACGATGTAGACCCGGTCAAGGAAGGCCTCGTTGTGCTTGTTGTTGCGGAAGGTCTGCCACTCGGATTCGTTGGAGTGGGCCAGAATAACCCCATCAAAGGGTACCGAGCCCATGCCTTCGGTGGTGTTGTAGTTGCCCTCCTGGGTTGCGGTCAGCAACGGGTGCAGTACCTTGATGGGCGCCTTGAACATCTCCACGAATTCCATCAGCCCCTGGTTGGCCTTGCACAAACCACCACTGAAGCTGTAGGCATCCGGATCATCCTGGGAGTAATCCTCCAGCATGCGGATGTTGACCTTGCCCACCAGGGCAGAGATATCCTGGTTGTTGTCGTCCCCCGGTTCGGTTTTGGACACGCCGATCTGGTCCAGCACAGAGGGATACTTTTTCACCACTCGAAATTTGCTGATATCGCCGCCGTATTCGTGCAGGCGCTTAACCGCCCAGGGCGACATGATGTTTTTCAGATAGCGGGAGGGAATGCCGTACTCTTCTTCCAGAATGGCGGCGTCCTCTGCCGGGTCAAAAAGCCCCAAGGGGGATTCGTTTACCGGCGAGCCCTTGATGGCATAGAAGGGCACCTTCTGCATCAGGTACTTGAGTTTTTCTGCCAGTGACGACTTACCACCGCCCACCGGCCCCAGCAGGTACAGAATCTGTTTCTTTTCTTCCAGGCCCTGGGCGGCATGCCGGAAGAAGGACACGATATTCTCCACGGCTTCTTCCATGCCGTAGAATTCGGAAAATTCCGGATATCGTTTGATGATTTTGTTGGAAAAAATACGCGACAGACGCGTGTCCCGGGAGGTATCGACAAATTCGGGTTCGCCGATGGCAATCAGTAATCGCTCTGCGGCCGTGGCGTAGGCCGTGGGATCGTTCTTACAGATCTCGAGGTATTCCTCAAGGCTGTATTCTTCTTCCTGGGTGCTTTCATACCGGTTTTTAAACTGCTGCAGTATGCTCATGGGTAGCCCCTCGCTCGCTGTTCTTCAGCTTTCAGTACACGCAATATCCCCGTTGCTGTTACGGTCGCCCCTTGGGCGCTTCGTTTGGTTATGGGTGGAAGGAATCAACCGTTCTGGCCGGTCGCGATCTGTGTCGGATTTCGGCCTGCTCAATGTGAGCTTAGTTCACGGTCACCGAGTTGGACAGGCCGTTATTGGTTAAGGTTCATTAAATTATGTTACCGGCAGGGCCAGGGTGGTGTTCCTGGTGGTCGTCCGGGGGGCGGAGAACTTACGCCCCCGGGTTCACCCCCTTAAAACAGGCCAGGTGGATGATGCGATCATTGATGCACCTTGTTTACATGGTTCAAAACCGGAATAACAACAAAAGGGCTGTGCGCAATGATCCGAACTACTCTGGCAGTGTTGTTCTGCCTGACTCTCCAACCCCATTCGGTACTGGCGATCGAACGCGGGGAACTGCTGATCTGGATTAATGCCGACAAGGGCCACCAGGGCCTCGCCGAAGTGGGCAAGCGCTTTGAGCGGGAAACCGGTGTTCCCGTGACCGTGGAAACTCCGGACGATCTGACCACCCAGTACGATCACTACGGCTATTCCGACAACGCGCCGGATATCATCATCTGGCCCCATGACCGTTTCGGAAGCTGGATTAATGAAGGCCATCTCGCAGCCATTGAGCCATCTGACGCCGTCCGTGATGTGATTGCGCCATTCGCCTGGCAGTCAGTGTCGGTTGGCAAGCGGGTGTATGGTTACCCGATCGCCATGGAGGTGGTGAGCCTGCTGTACAACCGGGATCTGGTAGCGGAGCCACCCACGACTCTGGCGCAGGTGGCCGAACTGCACCGAAAACTGAGCCCAAGGGGTGTTCGTGCCATTGCCTGGGATTATCGCAATGTCTATTTTTCCTGGCCGATCTTTGCCGGCTCCGGTGGTTACAGTTTTGGCGCCGAAGAGTTTGTTTACGACCTGACCGATGTGGGGGTTGCCACGGACGGCGCCATTCGTGCCGTGGCCGGTATCCGCTCTCTGTTGGACCAGGGGGTGCTGGCGCCTGATGCAGATTATGGCACCATGATGGAGGGGTTCAAGGCGGGAAAGGTGGCGATGATCATAAATGGCCCCTGGGCCTGGAGCGAACTCCGGGGCTCCGGTATCGATGTTGGCATTGCTGATGTGCCCACGTAATGACCCGGGACCGCGCGGTGACCTGATATGAAATTATCGGTTGAAGCTGCCCCGGCTGATGAATCAGGCCGGAGCTTCAGGCTCAGCCTCTGATAAGCCGGAATACGCTCTCCGTTGCACTGACAAGACCCCTACGCTTGGTGAACGGGTGGTCGCGGGCCAGGGTGTTGGTAAGTATGTGCTCAATGTCATAGTCAGCCTTGTAGAGCTCGCGCACTTCGTCATCACTCACGTTGAACGGCGGCGCGGTGATTCGGGTGTTATAGTCCAGCGTGATCAGCAGAATGCGCGCCCCTTCTGGAATGACCGCTGTAAGATGTTCCACGTAACGTTTACGCATGGAAGGAGGGAGGGCGATCAGGGCAGCGCGATCGTACACCAGGCGGATGTGTCGTAAATCATCCGGAACCAGTTGAAAGAAGTCGCCACACCAGAGTTGCAGGTTATCGTGCCGGAAGATAGTGAAAGGTTCTCCCGGGTGTACCTGGGCTTTCTCATTGGCTTCTTCAAAGAAGTCCTTGCAGGCAATTTCGCTCAGCTCCACACCAATAACCGAGTGGCCCCAGTCATGCAGCCACCACATATCGTGGGCTTTGCCACATAATGGCACAAACACACTCTCAGTACCGCCACCGGAGAGTTCGGGCCAGTGGTCGTAGAGATATTGGTTAACGGAGCCTTCGTGGAAGCCAATTTCCTTCTTGCTCCAGCGCTCGTGCCAGAATTCGTGTTCCATAACTTCTGTTCTCTTATTTTGGACGTTTGGCCCAGTCTACCCTAATCTCGGCTTGAGTTGATGAAGGAGAAAAGTATGAAAGCCGTATTTCTTGATGCCCTTACACTTGGCAATGACGTGGACCTGGCGCCGGTGGAACGGATCACCGGGGGCCTTGTCAAATATGATGCCACATCCTCGGAAGAGGTGGCGGAGCGGATCCGCGGTTTTGATACGGTTCTGGTGAACAAAGTCAGGCTTGAGCGTGAGCATATTGAAAGTTGCCCGGAGCTGAAAACCATTGCTGTTGTGGCCACAGGGCTGGACAATATTGATCAGGAGGCGGCCAGGGAGCATGGCGTGCGCGTTCTTAACGTAGCCAACTACGGGCGTTCCACCGTGGCGCAACACACCATGGCGCTGATGCTGGCACTGGCAACACGCCTGCTGGATTACCATCGCGATGTGCAGGCCGGTCGCTGGGCTGAAAGTGACATGTTCTGCCTGATGAACCACCCGATCATGGAGCTTGAGGGCCGCACCCTGGGCATTCTTGGTTACGGCGATCTCGGGCAGGGTGTTGCCGAAAGGGCGAAAGCCTTCGGCATGAACATACTTCTGGGCGCGCGCCCCGGGCAGCCCGCCGGAGAAAAAGACGGTTACCCCAGAGTCCCGCTGGATGAGCTGCTGCCCCGGGTAGATGTCCTTTCACTTCATTGCCTGCTCACTGATGAAACCCGCAACATAATAGGCACCCGGGAGTTGCGGATGATGAAGCCGGAGGCCCTGCTGATTAACACCAGTCGCGGTGGGCTGGTAAACGAGGCCGCCCTGGCAGAGGCGCTACGTGAAGGCGTTATCGGGGGCGCCGGGTTTGATGTGCTGACCGAAGAGCCGCCGCGCAGAGGTAATCCCCTGCTGGCGGATGATATTCCTAACCTGATAATTACGCCCCACTCGGCCTGGGCCAGCCGCGAAGCCCGGCAGCGGATCGTGGATATTACGGCGCGGAACCTCGGCAAAATATCGTGACGTATCAGGAGGTCACGATTTGAAAAAATTCCGATATCGGATTCTGGCCACGCTGATGGCAACCCTGATATCAGGGTGCTCGTCGTTTCAGCACCGGGATCAGCTGGCTGCGTTCAACTCGGCTTATACTGCTGGCGACTACGACACGGCGCTAAACGTGGTGAGATTCCCGGAGGATAAACGCAGACCGGTCGATGCCCGGGAGCACTTGCTGGAGTTGCTGCACCAGGGCGAAATGTATCGTCTGACAGGTCGTTATGATGAATCCGTAAAGGCCTATGATCTGGCAGAAGATGGAATGAAATACCTCGACACCACGGGATTGCTGGCAAGCGCCACGGAAGGCTTGATGGCGGTGATGATTAACGACTCACAGCGTGACTACGAGGCGTTAATGTCTGAGGCCGTTCTGGTGAACACGTACAAGGCCCTGGCATTTCTGGCTGCAGGGAACAGTGAGTATGCAAGGGTTGAGTTTAACCGGGCTGATGACCGGACCCGGCGTGCTGTTGATTTTTTCCGCAAGGAAATTGCAGAACAGCAGACAGCTTTGAGTCGAGAGGCCCGGAGCGGAAACCTGAAAGCCGCTACGGTTCGCGAAAGCCTGGATGACAGGCGTTTTCAGTCGGCGGTTGACAGCCAATACGGGGCACCTGCGGGTTGGTCGGTTTTTCCGGAGTTTATTGTGCCGGCAAGCACCTGGCTTCACGGCATCTACTTTCTTGCCAATGCTTCCGGTGGTGGGGATTATGAGCGGGCAGCCACCTCGCTCACGCGTGTGGCTCAAATGCGCCCGGAGAGCAGCGTGCTGCAGGCTGACGCGAAACTGGCGAGTGCTCTCGCCTCGGGCGCGCAGAGCCTGAAGGATTTGCCGCCGCAGGTATGGATTGTGTACGAAAACGGGTTGGGCCCGATTCTGAAGGAATCGCGACTGGATGTGCCACTGGTTGTTGTACGCGGAACCCAACAGGCGCCGGCATATGTCGGTATTGCATTACCCGAGTATACTGAAAGAGCTGCGGTGCCCGGTGGAATCAGCGTGGCAAATGCAGCCGGTGAGGTTATAACAACCGAGCGTATCTCGGACATGGGCAAGGTTGTCCGCACTGAAATGAGAGAAAGGTTCCCGGGAGTGCTTGCCCGGGCGGTCGCATCTGCAGTAGGCAAAGCACTTCTCCAGAGCGAGGCATTGGAGCAGTTTGGTCCCTGGGGACAGCTTTTTGCATCCCTGTACACGGTTGCAACCACCCAGGCTGATCTGCGCAGCTGGCAGGCATTACCGGACCATTGGCAGGCGGCCCGAATCAACCGCCCGGAGAACGGACGTTTGACACTGCTGAACCACAAGGGCGAGCCGTTGGGCGAGCTGGACATTCCGCAACAGGCCTTCACGCTGGTGTATGTGAAGCGGCCAACGTTGCAGGCTCCGGCAACGGTTATGATCATGGACTTGCAGGGCCAGACTGCAGCCACGTTCAGGCGCATGCACGAGTAGGTTCAGGCGCATGGGTAATTTGGGCGATCACAGTGAAGTAACGCGGGTTTCTGGATTCAGTTTTCAATACATCGGAAAAGCAGGGTGCACTTTATGAAAATACTACTGTTAGCCAGCATGCTGGTTCTTGGCCTGGCAGGTTGCGCCTCACCGCCGGAAACCCGGCCACTGAGTGAGAGGCAGAACCTGAAGGTAGACCCGGAAGTGGTCTACACCATGGCGGTAACTGAGCTCTTTGAGAAGCGCCTGGTGCAGCCCGGTGGCGACACTCTTCTGCAGGTTCAGTTCGCAGTGGAGGCGAGATCAGACACAGAGCTGGCCTGGAAGGTGACCTGGTTCGATGACAGCGGCATGGTTGTTGAAGGCGTTGGTGAAGGCTACCGCAAAGCAACTCTGGTAACCGGGCAGGTGCGCTACTTTAAAGCTACGGCCCCTCATGCCCGCGTAACCAGTTACCAGCTGCACCTTCGTGAACCCAAATAAAAGGAAAGTCCCATGTTGTTACGTGCTCTTGCGATCCTGACCAGCCTCGCTGTTATTGCCGGCTGTGCTACCCCTACGCGCTATGTAGACCCGGCCGCCGACGACGGCCCTGTGGCTATGACCATGGACTACCGGGATTTTGAAAAAGCCGCCACAGATGCGGTAGAGGATATGCTTGCCAGCGGCGCCGTCGATAACCCTGATGGTGGCCGTTACATCATGGTAGTAAGCCGTATTACCAACGACACCATGCAGCGTATTGATACCGACCAGCTCACCAAAAAAATCCGCGTGGCGCTGTTGCGTTCAGGGAAAGTGGTAACCACCACGGCAGTTGGTCTTGACGGCGCTGAAGACGAGATGGCCATGAAAGCCCGGGAATTGCGCGATTCAGAGGAGTTTGACCAGTCTGGCGTTCAGGGCAGGGGCACGCTGCAGGCGCCGGACCTGAGCCTTTCTGGCAAGATTCTTCAGCGCAATCACCGGGTGGGCAAGGAGCAGCAGGTGGAGTACTACATCCAGCTTTCACTGACCGACCTGGCTTCCGGTCTGGCTATCTGGGAGGGCGAAACGCCGATCATAAAGCGTGGATCGAATAAGGCCGTTTCCTGGTAGCCTGCTTTCCTCTCGGGAGTAAAGTAGGCCATACTGATTCTGTTTCGTATCCGTTGCGGGATACCGTCGCCTTATTTGAAAACAGGATGTTACGTGGCTTCATTCCAATTTAAAGAGCGTCTGCAGGCTGCAGAAGACTGGATTCTTGCAAACCCTAACCCGCCCCAGAACTGGCCCTGGACCTGGCTGTACAAAGTGGGGCGTTCGGCTTATGCCTTGATGCGGGATGTTATCAGCGGGCAGCTAACGCTCCATGCCATGAGCCTGGTATACACCACGCTGCTCAGCATTGTGCCACTGCTGGCGTTGAGTTTTTCCGTGCTGAAAGCGCTGGGAGTGCATCAGCGTATGGAGCCGTTCCTGTTTCAGTTTTTTCAGCCCATGGGCCCCCAGGGAGTTCAAATGGCCGAGCGCATTCTCGGCTTCGTGGATAACATGAAAGTGGGGGTGCTGGGCTCCGTAGGCCTGGCGCTTCTGGTGTACACAGTAGTATCCCTGGTGCAGAAAATCGAACGCTCGTTCAATATGATCTGGCGTGTGCCCGAGATGCGTTCTGTGGCCCAGAGGTTCAGTAACTACCTGAGCGTTATCATGGTCGGCCCGCTGCTGATGGTGTCCGCCATCGGGGTGAGCGCTACCATCTTCTCCTCATCCTTTGTCCAGACTCTCATTGCCATCGAGCCATTCGGCTCACTGATTCTTGCAATCAGCCGGTTTGCCCCGTTCTTTCTTGTGGTCGGTGCCTTCATCTTTGTGTATGTGTTTATGCCCAATACCCGCGTGCAGTTGCGCTATGCTGCAATCGGGGGGCTGGTTGCGGGGGTTTCCTGGCAGGCAGCGGGGATGCTGTTTGCCTCGTTTGTGGCCGGTTCTGCCAAGTACGCCGCGATTTATTCCAGCTTTGCGATTGGCATCATCATGCTGATCTGGATTTACCTGAACTGGATGATTCTGCTTCTGGGCGCCAGCCTGGCATTTTATCTGCAAAACCCCGGCTCGGTTGCCAAGCGCACTCATGTTCAGTTATCACCGGAACTGCAGGAAAAGGTCGCATTAGCCATGATGTGGATGGTTGCGCGCCCATTCAGCGAGGGCAAGAAAGCTCCGCAACAGGAAGCTTTGGAGCAGGCACTGCGCGTACCCGGTGAAGTAACCCGTGGTGTGAGCGACAAGCTGATTCGCGCAGGATTGCTCTCCCTGGCAGGGCGTCAGGGCGATCAGCTGGTTCCGGGCCGGGCTCTGGATCTGATTACCGTAGGTGATGTACTCACGGCTGTTCGCCACGATGAAGACCGGGTGGTAGACCGGTTACCCCCGGTGTTTCCCGAGGAGTTGCTCAAGGGGGAGCGAGAGAACGAATCCACAACCTTCGCAACGCTGCTGCACGGCAGTGCGGGCTCCGATATCAGCCCCGGGCACCCTCGCTGAGAACAGCCTTCAGGGAGGCCCGCACCCGCCCGGTCTGTTCCGGGGTGAGATGCACGATTTTTTCCAGATCTTCCTCGGGCATGTTTCGCTGGTGGGCATGGCGTAGCACTTCGCGGCTGGCTATGACCATGCCATCAATCAGGGTTGCCTGTTCCTGATCGGGCACCGGACGCTCTGCGACCATAAGGTAGGAATGGTATTTGGGGGGCAGGTTCCATTCGCTGGCAATGAGTTGGCAGGTTCTCCATTGGAAGCGTGTCAGCGCATCGCGGATCAGGGCTATGCCGGGGTCGCCGTCGCCGCGCTGCGACCGTAATATCTGCTGAAGCTCCCTGCGAATAGTGATATAGGAAAGCGCCGGCAACAGCCCAACGGTAAAGTAGCCACTGGCATCTTCACCACGGAGCTTTGCGATAAATTCAGCGGCGCGGGCACAGGTAAGCCCCCAGCGCCAGGCTCTTTGCGCGAACAGCGCTTCCCTGCTGTTACGCGCTGTCATCATCGGGCGCATAACCGCTGCCGCAATAACATTGCGGATGCCGTCCATGCCAAGAACAAATATCGCCTGATCAACCGACTCTATGGTGTGATCTCCGGTACGAAAGTAAGGGCTGTTGGCAACCTGCAGTATCTGATCCGTCAAGGCAGGATCGCCCAGTATGATCTGGCTGAGCTTTTGGCGACCGCCCGATTCGTCTGATAGCGCTTTCATCAACATGGGAATGGTCAAGGGCTGCCTTGGCAGCTCTTCCATTTTGTTGTTCGACAGGCGGTATTCAAGTTCCTGGAGCGCCTTGTCTGGCAAGGCGTGTTCAGCGCGCAGGTTGGCGGGGCCAGTATCCAGTAGCCAGCAGAACAGGTTTTCTTCAAGCTGCACCGACAGGCCTTGTGTGTTGTCTGCCGTATCGCCTGATGTGATGGTTTTTGCAGAATTAAACAGCCGTGCTTCGGTAGCCGGAGGAGGTGATGGTTTTGTTTTGGTGAAAAAATCTGCAATCCATGAAAAAAAGCCTGGCATCCGCTGCCTCCGGTTCAACCAGTCGTTAAAAAGTACGGACCTGTGCCTCTCTGGAGTATAAAGATCCGTAACACGCTTGCACAGGCTAAAGCCGTTGCGGTTAGCTAACTGTTTACACCAGGGCCCCGCCAAATACAAAGACGAGTTGACAGATACCTGCCGCAAAACCCAGGGCCGCGCCCACAAGAATCAGTTTGATCTCATCCTCCTGAAAGCAGGGGCGCAGGAGATCCTGAAACTCCTCGGACGAGAGTGCAACCATTCGCTCCACCATAATGGACTCAACGGCGCGGGCCCGGTCGGTCTCAAACATCGGGTTATTAAAGGAGGTTTTTGATATCTCGATAGCCTTTTCGCCAACCCGGTTTTTCAGGGTGGCGAAGCCGGTTGGCCCGAAAGCCATCTGGGTGAGAGCTTTACCCATTCCGGCGGTTTCATCCACCAGTGGTTTGATGTGTTTTTTTACCATGTTGCGGGCGCGGTCACCCTTGGGGCCTTCCATTATGCCGTTGATGATATTGCCAACGGTAAGAATTTCGTGGGTAACTATGTGACAGAAGGATTCCGCCACTTCGGTCTGCCGTTTCAGGAACAGGCCCTGAATTCGGAAAGGCCCGATCTTTTTCGCGTGCAGAGGCCGGAAGATAACGTTCAGCGCAATCCAGTTGGTTGCCCAGCCCACCAGCAAACCGAAGAAGGGTAGCACCCACCAGCTTTGGTAAACGTACCATACGGCCATCTGGATCAGGCCGAACAGAAAGCCGAAATAGAGCCCGGAGTTCACGATAAAACGGAACTCCGCATCGCCGCACTCCAGAAAGATCCGGTTCAGCAGTTGTTTGTCGACCGATAACCTCTCGATGACCATGGCTTTGATATCAAGCAGGTCTTCTATATTGTTCGAAACATCGCCGACCAGGTTATCCACCAGTTGCGGTGTGGACTTGCGTACCCGGTCGTAAACCATCTTCCGGGCAGAGGCGGGCAGGTTCTCCCAGAATGTGGGGTATTCCCTGAGCATCATTTCATCCACATATTCTTCGATGCGCGGCTCTACGGAGTGGATAATGTGGGTGGCGAGAACTTTGGGGTCGATCTGCTCGAAGATTTCCCGAACGGTGCCGATTTTGGAAATGGTGGCATCTACGCTGATGGCCGCCATTTTCGGTGCCTTTGAGGGGATAATGCCCTGCCAGCCCAGCAACGGCGGCTTGCCAACAAACTCCAGCGGGAAGAAGGTCATTTTGATGGCCAGCCAATTGGTGGTCCAGCCAATGAGGGCTGCAATAACGGGAATGCTGAGGTATTGCCAGAATTCCGGGTTGCTAAACAGGCTTGTCATTCGGGGGTCGCGCTCTCTTTATATTCGGTATTTTGCAAGAGTGCGCGCAGGGCGGGCCTTCCAAAACACGCTGTGGATACGTCCGTGTACGCTCGGCTCCGCCATCCATGGCTCCGCACGGTTTTGGAAGGCCCGCCCTGCGCGCACTCACCAGCGGTCGAGTAGTCTTCAATCCCTAGTCTCGCACAATCGAGATAATGTTTGTCGGTGCCGAAGCTGTCAATGACTGGGGTGCCAGCTTCAGGTGACAGATCGGCCTTGTGTGAGTCAGCTGCCAATATCTCCCCATAGCCATTGGCAAAGTGCCATCGCCGCTACCGGAGCAGTCTCTGTTCTGAGAACCCGTGGGCCAAGGGCCACCGGCAGAAATCCTTCGTTCTCTGCCTGAGCAATTTCCTCTGCCGTCAGCCCGCCTTCGGGGCCAATCATCAGGGCTATGCTGCTAGGCTTGTTTATGGATTCCAGTGACTTTGCGGTGCGGTGATGTAATACCAGGCGCAGATCGCAGTTCCGGGTGCGCTCAAGCCACTGTTCCACGGTCATAACCGGCAAAATTTCGGGTACCTTGGCGCGACCGCATTGCTCTGCGGCGCTTATGGCAACCGATTGCCAGTGGCGCAGACGTTTGTCCTCCCGGTCACCTTTGAGTTTTATCTCACAGCGCTCGGTGGTGAGCGGCACGATGCACGTTACGCCCATTTCCACCGCTTTCTGTACGGCGTAATCCATGCGGTCACCCTTGGATAAGGTCTGGCCAAGGATGATCTGCAGGGGTGGTTCCGTGTGGTTGGGCTCGGGTGCACCGACAAGCACCTCAACGCGCTTTTTTCCCGCTTCAGTAATGGTGGCCGGGTAGTCCTGGCCATCACCGTTGAACAGCCTTAACTCCTGCCCTGCCTGCATGCGCAATACCCGGCCAACATGCTGGGCAGCGTTTTCGTCCAGTTCAGCGTGAGAGCCTTCGCCCAGTGGCGAGTCGGTGTAGATTCTGGGGATGCGCATGTGTGTTTACCTTGATCAGTCCCGAACGGCGATGTTGATGCCTTCGGTCGCGACCTGCGCCAGATGGCGGATCTGGTCTTCAGTGATGACGTAAGGCGGCATGAAGTAAACCACATTACCCAGGGGGCGAAGCAAGGCCTGGCGCGTGAGAGAGTGCTGATAAACGCGAACACCCCGGCGCTCCTGCCAGGGAAACGGCGTTTTTGAGGCTTTGTCCTTCACCATTTCCACTGCGAGGGTCATGCCGTGCTGGCGAATATCCCCGACGTTGGGGTGGTCGGCAAGGTGCGCGACGGACTCCGCCATGCAGGCCGAGAGCCGGCGGTTGTTTTCGATCACGTTGTCATCCCGGAAGATGTCGAGTGTGGCCAGTGCCACGGCGCAGCCGATGGGATTGCCAGTGTAGCTGTGGCTGTGCAGAAAGGCTTTCAGGGTTTCATAATCATCGTAAAAGGCGTTGTAAACGTTATTGGTGGTCAACACCACGGATAGCGGCAGGTAGCCGGCAGTCAGCCCTTTTGAAAGGCACATAAAGTCGGGCCTGATGCCGGATTGCTCGCAGGCGAACAGGGTGCCGGTGCGGCCAAAGCCGACCGCAATTTCATCGGCAATCAGGTGCACGTCGTAACGATCACAGGCTTCGCGCAGTCTGGTGTGGTAAATCGGATGGTGCATGCGCATGCCGCCGGCACACTGTATCAGCGGTTCCACCACAACCGCGCAGATTTCTTCATGTTTCTCTGCCAGCAGCTTTTCCATGGCTTCAAACTGGCGCAGGGCGTAGGCCTCGTCGGTTTCACCCTCCTCCTTGTTATACGCGTCCGGAGAAGGCGCGGTCAGCACTTCCATCAGCAACGGCTGGTAGGTGTCCTTGTACAAAGCCACATCACCCAGGGCCAGAGCACCCAAGGTTTCACCGTGGTAACTGTTGCTCAGGTTCACGAAGTTCTTCTTGCCGGGTTTTCCGAGGTTTTTCCAGTAGTGAAAGCTCATCTTGAGCGCCGCCTCTATTGCAGACGAACCGTTGTCGGCATAAAAGCATTTGTTGAGGCCTTCAGGAGTTACCTCAATGAGCCGTTCGGACAGATTGACCACAGGTTCGTGGGTAAATCCCGCCAGAATGACGTGCTCCAGTTCGCTGATTTGCTTTTGAATCGCCGCATTGATTCGCGGGTTGGCGTGGCCGAAGAGGTTAACCCACCAGGAACTGACGGCGTCGATAAACCGGTTATTTTCAAAATCCTCCAGCCAGACACCTTCGCCCCTTTTTATCGGCACCAGAGGGAGGGTTTCGTGGTCTTTCATCTGGGTACAGGGGTGCCACACGGATTTGAGGCCGCGGGCGACGAGGTCGGCATTACGCATAGGGGGCTCCGGTAAATCGATATTTTGTGCAGTGGCCATTTCTGGCTGTTAACCTGTTGCGATAATACAGTTAACAGCGGAAGTTGACTACCGCCCGGCGGGCACTGGCGAGTGCCGGTTCGACAGCATCGCATTGTGAACTCAGGTGAGGGAGCAGGCGGTATAATAGATCCTTCATCGCCGGCGAGAATTGCTCGATTAAAGGCGATGGTTCATCAAGGACGAAATCTGACGCAAAGGAGGCGACATGAGCAAAGCTGTTGTGCTTCTCGGAGACCTCGGCTCCGATCACCAGGGTTTCCCACCCACGCCGGTGATTGCCGGTTCTGCCTGTTGCGAGCTTGATACGATTGTGATGTTTGCCTACATCGGCTATTTCAGCGTTTTTTTGGGCCGGATACCTCTCCCTATCATTGTCACTATTGGGTTCAGGTACGTTGCTCTGATCGAAGATCGCGTTGCCACCGACTCGGGAGGAATTGCAACTGCCCGAATGTTCTGGCAAGGACGGGTGATTGGTCGGTTTTTCAGAAGCAGCAACGTATTTGCTTACCTCTTGCTGCGAAGCTTTCGTGGTTCCTTTTTTCAGCAAAGAGCATCGCTGCTTGGAGATCCGGACGTTCGTTTACCGAGACTCTGGCAGGTTTGGGTAATGGCGCCCATGATTTTTCTTTACCTGATGGTTGCGAACGTACTTATCGCAAGTGCGATTATCAAGATGCAATAATGTTGATTCAGCCATGCTTACTCAAAAGCTCACGCTAAAACGCAATGCCAAGTCGGTTAGTCGCTTGTCCAAGGTCCATAGCCGGGCATCGGGTGTAATCAGTGTGGACGCCAACATGCGATATCCACCAAGCCACAACCCAGGCCATAGAGTTGTTCCCGTTCAATCAGCGCCCTGAGTTCGTTGATAGCATCAAAAACAAGCCCCTGAGAGCTATAAAAGTTCCCAGGGGCCCGGTTGAGACAAAGGCGTGCAAAACCCCTCAAGCTGTCAGTGCGCAAGCACCCTCGAGAGAAACGCCTGAGTGCGTTCATTCTGGGGGTTATCAAAAACGTCGTCTGGCTTGCCTTGCTCCACGATCTGGCCTTCGTGGATGTAGATCACCCGGTCGGCCACTTCCCGGGCGAAGCCCATTTCGTGGGTAACCACCATCATGGTCATGCCTTCTTTTGCCAGTTCGCGCATTACGTCCAGCACTTCGCCAATCATTTCCGGGTCCAGCGCTGAGGTGGGCTCATCGAACAGCATCAGGCGCGGTTCCATGGCCAGGGCGCGGGCAATGGCAACCCGTTGTTGCTGGCCACCGGAAAGGTGGCTGGGGTATTTGTCCGCCTGATTGCCGATGCCTACCCGTTCCAGCAGGCGCTCCGCGGTGGCATTCGCCACGGTTTGCGGTGTGTTTTTGACTTTCTGGGGCGCCAGCATGATGTTCTTTTTCACCGTAAGGTGTGGGAACAGGTTAAACTGCTGGAACACCATGCCGACTTCTTTGCGTATTTCCGCCAGCATCTTCTGATTGCCGCCTTTCGGAGCCAGTGCCTGGCCTTCTACTTCCAGATGGCCGGATTCGAACTCCTCCAGGCCGTTCACGCAGCGAATCAGTGTGGATTTGCCGGAGCCACTGGCGCCAATAATCACCACCACTTCGCCCTGTTCTACGGACAAATCGATATCTTTAAGGACATGCAGTTTGCCGAAGTATTTGTTCATGCCCTTCATTTGTACAATCTGAGTCATGGATCAGGTTCCTTCAGACAGAGGCCAGCCCGCGGCGTTCAACCAGGCGGAGAACCAGGGACAACGAGAGGGTGATGGCCAGATACATAACCGCGACCACGAAATACACCTCGAAAGCCGTAAAGGTATTGGCAATGTAAACCTGCCCCTGACGGACAAGTTCGCCGACACCAATCACCGAGAACAGAGAGGTATCCTTGATGCTGACAATGGCCTGATTGCCCAGCGGCGGAATCATGCGGCGGAATGCCTGGGGCCAGATGATTGACCAGAATGTCTGGGTGCGGGAAAGGCCAAGAGACAGCCCCGCCTCGGTCTGGCCCTTGTCGATGGACTGAACGCCACCACGCACCACTTCAGAAATGTAAGCGCCCGAGTTCAGCGCAATCGCGGCGATACCCGCGGTAAGGGGATCGATGGGGCCTCCGATCAGATCCGGCAGGCCATAAAAAATAAACAGAACCTGAACGAGAATCGGGGTACCACGAAATATTTCAATATAGGCCGTTGCGGGCCATTTCAGAAACCAATGTCTGTTGATGCTCAACAAACCAAAAATGATGCCAAGGGCAAAGCCGATAAGCAGGCCGCCAAAAGAGATCAAGAGGGTATAGGGTATTCCCTTGATCAGGAAGGGAATGGAGTTGATGGCGGCTTGCCAGTCAAATTGGAACTGGGATTCCACAGTGTGCGTCTCCGCAGGGGTTGGAGTCAGAAGTCGCCGGGGCAGGTTTTACCCCGGCGCAATGAGACAGATGGGCCTGGCGGCTCTTGAGCCTTTACTTGTCTTCCGGCATAGGCCCGAACCATTTCTCGTATATTTTCTTGTAGGTTCCGTCTTCTTTCATTTCGGCGAGGGCTTCATTAACCTCATCAACCCACTCACTGCCACTCTTCAAAGCGATGCCATACTGCTGGCCTTCATACAATTTGCCAACGGTTTTGACTTTGCCTTCACCTTTGGTGCGTGCGAAGTAGCCAACGTTGGGTGAATCGTAGAACACTGCATCCACAGACCGGGACATCAGTGCCATGTACATATCGGAGCTGCCCGGGTATGGAGTTACCCCATCGTTATTATCCAGGTTTTTCTTGAGAAAATCGTAGCTTGTGCTGCCAATCTTGGTGCCAATTTTCAGGCCTTCAAGGTCACTCAGTTCCTCTATCTCGTTGTTGTTTTCACGAACCAGAATCCGCAGACCGGAGTCGTAGTATGGATCGGAGAAATCAACGATTTTTTCACGCTCATCGGTGATGGTAATGCCTGCGATGGCGATATCCACGTTGCCCGTTTGCAGGGCCGGGATGATACCGTTGAAATCCATGGTATTGAGTTTGTAATCAAAGCCGGCGCGCTGGGCGACTTCAGCGATGATTTCCATATCAAACCCGATCATTTCACCGGTTTCCTGATCCATCATTTCGAAGGGGACGAAACTGGGGTCGGTAACCACTCGCAGGGTTTCAGCGCTAATGGTGCTGGCCGCGACAGTAAGTGCGAGGCCGGTGCCCAGTGTTTTCAGCCATTTCGTGCTCATGCTTTCTCCTTTCTTTCTTATGAGGCTCCATTTGCCCGGTAAGGCAGGCCGGGAGATTCTCTGTTGATGACCGAGAGCCCCGGGGAGCATTGGTGGAACTGCATTACATACACTTTAGACTATTACTTGGATGGGTGCAGAAAATCAAATGCTTGCCCGGCCCCTCTCCCCAACCCCTCTCCCGCGAGGGGAGAGGGGCTTTATGTACTCCCTTCGCCGGTTGTACGGCAGGCTCCCTCTCCCTTGATGGGAAACCGATGCTTCGGCACAGGGAGTCAATAAGTCGGGCTGGGAGTTGTCTTTTAGCCCCTCTCCCCTCGCGGGAGAGGGGTTGGGGAGAGGGGGAAGAAGTCACCTCAAAACGCAATCTTCTCCCGCTCACTGATGCCCAGATTCTTCCAGATACTGATACTCGGCTCCGCCTGGTTCAGGGTATAAAAGTGCAACCCCGGCGCCCCGGCTTTCAGAAGCTTTTCGCACATCCGGGTAACCACCTCCTCGCCGAATTTGAGGATGCTTTCCCTGTCGTCGCCATAGGCTTCAAGCTGCTTGCGAATCCAGCGCGGTATTTCGGCACCGCACATGTCGGAGAAGCGCACCAGGCTGGAGAAGTTCACGATGGGCATGATGCCCGGCACCACCGGAATGGTGACGCCGAGCTGTTCCAGCCGGTCGATGAAATAGAAGTAGCTGTCTGCGTTAAAGAAGTACTGGGTAATGGCGCTGTTCGCACCAGCCTCCACCTTGCGGGCAAAGTTTTTCAGATCTTCTTCGGCATTGCGGGCCTGGGGATGAAATTCCGGGTAGGCTGCGACTTCGAGGTTGAAGTGGTCGCCACTGTGTTCGCGGATGAATTCAACCAGCTCGTTGGCATAGCGCATCTCTCCGGAAGCACCCATGCCCGAAGGCATGTCGCCCCGAAGGGCGACAATGCGGTTAATGCCGTTCTCTTTGTACACGTCCAGCAGTTCCGCAATCTCTTCCCGCGTGCCACCGACGCAGGAGAGGTGTGGGGCTGTGGAAATGCCCTGTTTGTGCAGGTTGAGCACGGTTTCAATGGTGCGGTCCCGGGTGGAACCGCCGGCACCGAAGGTGACCGAGAAGAAGTCCGGATTCACCCCGGCAAGCTGGTTGCGCACAACCTGGAGTTTTTCCTTGCCCTGGTCGGTCTTGGGCGGGAAAAACTCGAAGCTGAAACGGCGTTTGAATTGTTTCTGGGATTGCATCTTGTTATCCGATCAGTACTTGTAGCTGTCTGGCTTGTACGGGCCTTCGACCGGTACGCCAATGTATTGCGCCTGTTCCGGGGTCAGTTTGGTGATCACGCCACCAAAGCCTTCCACCATGGCGCGGGCCACTTCTTCGTCCAGTTTCTTGGGCAGTACCTGCACATAAATGCCTTTGGCGCGGGCATCTTCCGGCAGGTCCGCGAATTTGCGCTCGAACAGGTACATCTGGGCCAGAACCTGGTTGGCGAAGGAGCCGTCCATGATCCGGGACGGGTGGCCAGTGGCGTTGCCCAGGTTTACCAGGCGGCCTTCGGAGAGCAGAATCAGGTGGTCGTTGGTGGCCTTGTCGCGGTAGATCACGTGAACCTGGGGCTTAACTTCGTCCCACTCCCAGTTCTTGCGCATGTACGCGGTATCGATCTCATTGTCGAAGTGGCCGATGTTGCACACGACTGCGCCGGACTTCAGGGCCTTTAGCATGTTGGCATCACACACGTTCATGTTACCGGTGGTGGTCACCAGAATATCGGTGTTCTGCATCAGAGCCTTGTCGATGCCTGCTTCAGTGCCGGTGTTTACACCGTTGAGATAAGGGGAAACCACTTCAAAGCCGTCCATGCAGGCTTGCATGGCGCAGATGGGGTCGGCTTCGGTGACTTTTACGATCATGCCTTCCTGGCGCAGAGAAGCGGCGGAGCCTTTGCCCACGTCGCCGTATCCGATTACCAGGGCTTTTTTGCCAGCCATCAGGTGGTCGGTGCCACGTTTGATGGCGTCGTTAAGGCTGTGGCGACAACCGTATTTGTTGTCGTTCTTGGCCTTGGTTACGGCGTCGTTTACGTTGATGGCGGGGACTTTCAGGGTGCCGTCGCGCAGCATTTCCTGCAGGCGGTGTACGCCGGTGGTGGTTTCTTCGGTTACGCCGTGGCAGTTGGCCAGTACTTCGGGGTACTTTTCATGGAGCAGGGCGGTGAGGTCGCCGCCGTCGTCCAGGATCATGTTGGGTTCCCAGTCTTCTACGTCTGCGCCTACTGTGCGTTCAAGGCACCACTCGTACTCTTCTTCGGTTTCGCCTTTCCAGGCGAATACGGGAATGTTCTGGGCTGCGATGGCGGCGGCAGCCTGGTCCTGGGTGGAGAAGATGTTGCAGGATGACCAGCGTACGTTGGCGCCCAGTTCAATCAGGGTTTCGATCAGTACGGCGGTCTGGATGGTCATGTGGATGCAGCCCATGATGTTGGCGCCTTTCAGGGGCTGCTCCGCTTTGTATTTGTTGCGCAGTGCCATGAGGGCGGGCATTTCGCCTTCGGCGATTTTGATTTCTTTGCGGCCCCAGCCGGCCAGGTTGATATCGCGGACTTTGTAGTCGTTGAAGTTGCTCATTGGTGTGCTCCGGTTAGTTCTGTTTTGGCCTTCGGGGTGTAACCCTTTGGCCTCTGAATTTGGAGTCTGCGGGGGTGGGGCCAAGCTTCCGTGGAACCGCTACGAGCACATCCATGTGCGCTTGTCTCCGGCCGTCCTTGGCCTACGACATTCCACGGAAGCTTGGCCCCACCCCCTTGATCAGTCTTTTGGCGTACGCTGCTTTTTGTACGCCTGAAAATTATTTAGATACCAGCGGCATCTCTAAGCGCCGCCGCACGATCCGTTTTTTCCCATGGGAACGTTGTGAAAGTCTTGCCCGCAACGGTTACTTCTTCCGGCTCGCGACCGAAGTGGCCGTAGGCTGCCGTGGCCCGGTACATGGGGTGCAGCAGGTCGAGCATGTTGGTGATGGCATAAGGGCGCAGGTCGAAGTGCTGGCGCACCAGTTCGATGATTTTGTCGTCGCTGATTTTTCCGGTGCCGAAGGTGTTTATGGAGATAGACGTTGGTTGGGCCACGCCGATGGCGTAGGACACCTGGATCTCGCACTTGTCGGCCAAACCGGCAGCAACGATGTTTTTGGCAACGTAGCGGCCCGCGTAAGCGGCGGAGCGGTCGACCTTTGAGGGGTCTTTGCCGGAGAAGGCGCCGCCGCCGTGGCGTGCCATGCCGCCGTAGGTGTCTACGATGATTTTGCGGCCTGTGAGACCGCAGTCACCAACCGGGCCGCCAATTACGAATTTACCGGTGGGGTTGATATGGAACTGGGTACCTTTGTGCAGCAACTCTGCAGGCAGTACGTTTTTGACGATCAGTTCCATTACAGCTTCTTTCAGGTCCGCCTGGCTAACGTCCGGGTCGTGTTGGGTTGAGAGTACAACAGCATCAATACCCACAACTTTGCCCTTTTCGTAGCGGCAGGTTACCTGGCTTTTTGCGTCCGGGCGCAGCCAGGGCAGTACGCCGGTTTTGCGGGCTTCAGCCTGGCGCTCCATAAGGCGGTGGGCAAAGGTAATCGGTGCGGGCATCAGCACTTCGGTCTCGTTACTGGCATAACCGAACATCAGGCCCTGGTCACCGGCGCCCTGGTCTTCTGGCTTCTGGCGGTCAACGCCCTGGGCAATATCCACGGACTGTTTGCCGATGATATTGATAATGCCGCAGGTGTCGCCGTCATAACCGACGTTTGAGGAGGTGTAGCCAATGTCTTTGATCACACCACGAACCAGGTCTTCCAGATCCACCCAGGCGCTGGTTGTGATCTCGCCACCGACGATGGCAACACCGGTTTTCACCATGGTTTCGCAAGCCACACGGGCATGGGGGTCTTCCGCCAGGATGGAATCCAGAACGGCGTCAGAAATCTGATCCGCCAGTTTGTCCGGATGGCCTTCAGAGACCGATTCGGAGGTGAAGATGCTGTAGTCAGACATAGGTTTGCTCCTCTGTGAGCGTTTCGAAATCTTGCCGGCTTTTGCATGCTGTTGCTGATGCCGGCCAGCTGATCTGTTTGCGTTAAATGCGTGTAGGTATTACTACCTACATGAATATCAAAGTTTTTTGATATTCCCTGCAAGGGCCGGAATATCGGGTTTTATGAAAGCCTGATCATCTCAGGGGTAACTGGGTTTTCCAGAACTCCCGCACCTGGATCTGGAAGCCGTTGCGTAAACCGATAAACAGCTGTTCCCCTGCTTTCAGGCCCGCCGCCGCAGCCCAGGCGGTGAGTTCTTCCGGCTCGAATCCCAGCCACAGATCGCCACAATTCTCTTTCGCCCAGTTCTGGTCGTGCCGGCACAGATCGCTGATCACCAGGCAGCCGCTGTTGTTCATCAGTGCAGCCGCATCGAGAAATATGTCTGCCGGGCTGGGTACGTGGTGCAGCACCATATTGGCCACCACAAGGTCAAACGCATCCCCTCTTGCCAGCAGTGTGTCGGTTACGCCTTCAATCAGGTCAATGTTGTTCAGGCGCTCCTCAATGCAGGTGCGCGTGGCCTTGGCGAGCATGTCCCGGCTGTTATCCAGGGCCACAACGTGTTCGCAAAGTTCGGACAGCACGGGTAAAAAGCCGCCTTCACCCGGGCCAATTTCCAGCGCTGTTTGCCACTGGCGTTTGCGTGTCCGCTTGCGGATCATGTCTGCCACGGGGGCCGCATACAGATCAAAGGCGGCAATCAGTTCCTGCTGCTCCCGGAATTGCTCCGAATGCCGGGAGAAAAACGCCTGCGACTGATCCGCTCGCTGGTTGCGGATAGATTCAATTTTTTCCTGCAGGTGGACGGGTAAGGGCGCGCGATCCACTGCTTCAAAAATCTGGCGAATGGTCAGATCCGTGGGCTTGTCGTTATCCAGATGCAGCGGGCGACGGTAAAAAATGGCGTTGCCTTCACGCTGTGGCTCCACCAGTCCCGCTTTGTGCATTACCTTCAGGTGATGGCTCATGCCCGATTGGCGCATATCAAACAACTGGCTCAGCTCCAGTACGCCAAAGGTATCCCGCCGCAGCACACGCAAGATTTCCAGGCGCAACGGGTCGCCGCTTGCCTTGTAGATCGGGGCAAGTACGTCCACGGAGGATATGGGGTGAGCCTGTGCATTCAATGTTGTCATGGTTGCGGAGTTTAAGTGGGTTGGAGAGCTCAATCAATAGGCATATCAAAATTTTTTGATATAGATTTATCATTCTTTGAAATCAGTCTCTTTCGGGGATCTGCGTCAGCATATTTACATAGAGGCTGCATGCCGATTTGCCCCGGCATACCTTAATCGGCGAAAATACGCGCCTTATTTTGAACAGCTTTTGATCGCCCTGTGAAAAGCGCTGGATTACTTCCTACTTCCCTGAAAAACATTGGAGAAACGTCAATGCCCTCTCGTAAAGATCTCGCCAACGCCGTTCGCGCGCTGAGCATGGATGCGGTTCAGAAAGCGAAATCCGGCCACCCGGGTGCGCCCATGGGCATGGCGGATATCGCCGAGGTTCTGTGGAATGATTACCTGAACCACAACCCGGCCAATCCCCGGTGGGCCAACCGCGACCGCTTTGTGCTCTCCAATGGCCACGGCTCCATGTTGCAGTATTCACTGTTGCACCTGAGCGGCTACGACGTTTCCATCGATGACATCAAAAACTTCCGCCAACTGCATTCAAAAACCCCCGGCCATCCGGAATACGGCTACACCCCTGGGGTGGAAACTACTACCGGCCCGCTGGGGCAGGGCCTGGCCAATGCGGTGGGTTTTGCGCTGGCAGAGAAAACGCTGGCGGCACAGTTCAACCGTCCCGGTCATAACGTTGTTGATCATTTCACCTACGCATTCCTGGGTGATGGTTGCCTCATGGAAGGTATTTCCCACGAAGTGGCTTCGCTGGCGGGCACCCTGGGGCTGGGCAAGTTGATCTGTTTCTACGATGACAACGGCATTTCCATTGACGGCAAAGTCGACGGCTGGTTCACCGACAACACCCCACAACGCTTTGCAGCCTACGGCTGGCAAGTGCTTGCCGGTGTTGATGGCCACGATGCCGAGGCCATCAGTTCTGCACTGGAAGTGGCTCGCACCAACATCCGCAGGCCCACGCTGATCTGCTGCAAAACCGTGATCGGCTTTGGCTCACCCAACAAGCAGGGCAGCGAATCGTCCCACGGTGCGCCCCTGGGTGATGACGAAATTGCACTGACCCGCGAAGCCCTGGGTTGGGCCCACGGGCCGTTTGAAATCCCGGCGGATATCTATGAAGCCTGGAGCGCCAAAGATAAAGGCGCCAGCGCAGAGAGCGCCTGGAACGAGACCTTTGCCGCCTATGAGAAAGCCGAGCCGGAACTGGCAGCCGAGCTCAAGCGCCGCCTTGCCGGTGATCTGCCTGCTGACTTCGCTGAAAAAGCCCAGGCCTACATTCAGGAGTGTCAGGACAAGAGCGAGACAGTTGCCAGCCGCAAGGCGTCCCAGAATACCCTGAATGCCTATGGCCCGTTGCTCCCGGAACTGCTTGGCGGTTCTGCCGACCTTGCCGGTTCCAACCTCACCATCTGGAGCGGATCCAAAGGCATCAGCAAAGAAGACCCCAGCGGCAACTACATCTATTATGGTGTGCGTGAATTCGGCATGGCCGCCATCATGAATGGCATCGCCCTGCACGGTGGTTTTGTTCCCTACGGCGCCACCTTCCTGATCTTCATGGAATACTGCCGCAACGCCGTGCGCATGGCTGCCCTGATGAAGCAGCGGTCTATCTTCGTGTTCACCCACGACTCAATCGGCCTCGGCGAAGACGGCCCTACACATCAGCCGGTGGAACAGCTTGCCAGCCTGCGCACCACACCCAACATGAGCACCTGGCGCCCGGCCGACGCAGTAGAATCCGCCGTGGCCTGGAAAGCCGCTCTGGAGCGTAAAGACGGCCCGACGTCCCTGGTCTTCTCCCGCCAGGGCCTGCCCGGCCAGGCACGTGATGCACAGCAGTTGGCGGATGTAGCCAAAGGCGGTTATGTATTGTCTGACAGCGAAGGCACTCCGGAACTTATCCTGATTGCCACGGGCTCCGAAGTTGGCCTGGCGCAGGATGCCGCCGCCAAACTGCGGGAGCAGGGCAAAAAGGTACGTGTTGTTTCCATGCCCTCTACCGATGTATTTGATGCCCAGAGCGCGGATTACAGGCAGCAGGTGCTACCGCTGGAAGTCACCAACCGCCTTGCTATCGAAGCGGCGATTGCGGATTACTGGTACAAGTATGTTGGTTTGGATGGCCGTATTGTAGGCATGACCACCTTTGGTGAATCTGCGCCAGCCGGTGAGCTGTTCAGGGAGTTCGGCTTTACCGTCGAGAACGTCCTGGAAGTGGCTGCAGAACTGCTGGACGCCTGATGACAGATTCTGCGCCTTTTCGTATTGCCATCAACGGGTATGGCCGAATTGGCCAGTGCGTGCTGCGTGCCCTCTACGAAAACGGTTATCGCGACCACCTGCAGGTGGTCGCGATTAACGAGCTTTCCGATATCGACACGATCGCGCACCTGACCCGCTACGACTCCACCCATGGCCGGTTTTCCGGAAGTATTGCGGTGCAGGGGCAGAACCTGATCATCAATGGCGACCCCATTCGCGTGCTCCGGCATTCTGACCCGGCGGAACTGCCCTGGGATGAGCTGAACGTTGATCTGGTGCTGGAATGCTCCGGCTCCTACTCAGACCGGGTGACTGCCGAGCTGCATATTCAGGCGGGTGCGAAACGACTGCTGTTTTCCCAGCCTGCGGAATCGGACGTGGATCGCACGGTGGTCTACGGCATTAACGATGCCGATATTACCGCCGCCGACCGTATAGTGGCGGCAGGTTCCTGCACCACCAACTGTCTGGTGCCGGTGATTGCCGTGCTGGATAAAGCCTTTGGTGTGGAGCAGGGCAGCACTACCACCATTCACGCCGCCATGAACGATCAGCCGGTAATTGACGCCTACCACCATCAGGATCTGCGCCTCACCCGGAGCGCACTTCATAATATAGTACCGGTGGATACCGGGCTGGCGCGGGGCGTTGAGCGGCTGCTGCCGCACATGGAAGGCCGGTTCAGCTCAGTGGCCCTGCGCGTACCCACCATGAACGTGTCTGCTATCGACATGGTGTTCAACGTGCGAGAAGCCACCGACGTGCCCTCCGTAAACCGTGTATTGAAAGACGCAGCGGATGGCCCGCTAAAAGGCATACTCGGCTACACCGACGAACTGCTGGCCAGCTCAGACTTTAACCACGATTCCCACTCCGGCGTAGTAGACGGCGGCCAGACCCGCGTAACCCGGGGTACCATGGTGAAAGTGCTATGCTGGTTTGATAACGAATGGGGATTTGCCAGCCGCATGCTGGATGTAAGCAGAGCCTGGCTGCAGAGGGTGGGGTAATGCATCACGCTCCCCCTCTCCCCAACCCCTCTCCCTCGGGGGGGAGAGGGGCTTTAAAGCGTGCCACATAGCCGGGGGATTATCAGGCTACGATTGTGTTGCTCCCTCTCCCCTCGAGGGAGAGGGCCGGGGAGAGGGGGCGTTACGACCTCACTCCCCAAAAATTCATTGTCAACAACCCGAAACAACGGAACCCAGATCATGGCCATCAAAAAAATGACCGACCTGAACCTCGCTGGCAAGCGGGTTCTGATCCGCGAAGACCTCAACGTGCCGGTAAAGAACGGTGTGGTTTCCAGCGATGCCCGTATCCGCGCATCCCTGCCGACCATTAAAGCTGCAAGAGATGCTGGCGCCAAAGTCATGCTGATGTCCCACCTGGGCCGCCCGGAAGAAGGCGTGTACGACGAAGCCTCCTCCATGAAGCCGGTAGCCGACCACCTCACCAAAGCCCTGGGCCAGGAAGTGCGCCTGATCAAGGATTACCTTGGTGGCGTTGAAGTGGCCGACGGCGAAGTGGTTCTGTTCGAAAACGTTCGCTTCAACAAAGGCGAAAAGAAAGACGACGAAACCCTGGCCAGGCAATACGCAGCTCTGTGTGACATCTATGTGATGGACGCCTTCGGTACCGCCCACCGCGCCCAGGCATCCACCCATGGCGTTGCCCGCTTTGCCCCCGAGGCCTGTGCTGGCCCATTGCTGGCGGCAGAACTGGAAGCCCTGGGCAAAGCTCTGGATAACCCGGCCAAGCCGGTCGTTGCCATTGTTGGCGGCGCCAAAGTCTCCACCAAGCTCGACGTGCTTAACGCCCTTGAGAAAGTCTGTGACCAGATCATTGTAGGCGGCGGTATCGCCAACACTTTCCTGGCGGCAGCCGGACACCCGGTGGGCAAATCCCTGTGCGAGCACGAACTGCTGGATGAAGCCAGAGACATTGCCTCCCGCGTAAATATTCCGCTGCCGGTAGATGTGGTGGTTGCCAGCGAATTTGCTGAAAACGCCACAGCCACCATCCGGAACATCTCAGACGTTACCGAAGACGACATGATCCTCGACGTAGGCCCGGAAACCGCAGGCCAGTTCGCCGAACTGCTCAAGAACGCCAAAACCATCCTGTGGAACGGCCCGGTAGGTGTGTTCGAGTTTGACCAGTTTGGCAACGGCACTAAAACCCTGGCCGAAGCCATTGCCGAAAGCGACGCCTTCTCATTGGCTGGCGGTGGCGACACAGTGGCCGCCGTTGACAAATACGGCATAGCTGACAAGATCTCGTATATTTCCACCGGCGGTGGCGCCTTCCTGGAGTTTGTGGAAGGCAAAGTGCTGCCCGCCGTTGCCGTACTGGAAGAGCGCGGAGCGTAGAGCGCCCAAACGAAAGACAGAATCGCAAGGTAGGTGTGGTGGGGTTTCCGGGACTGTCGGCAGCAGGGATGCTGCCGTCAAGCGTACAAGGACGTATTCACAGCGTGTCCCGGAAACCCCACCACACCTGCCGTAGCAGTCTCCAATTCTCAGAAGCCTGCGCCCAAACAAGTTAACCACGATTGCCCCAAACTGTTATTTAAACAAGGAGACAACCAAATGGCCCTGATTTCGCTGCGGCAACTGCTGGATCACGCCGCCGAGCATGGTTACGGTGTGCCAGCCTTTAACGTAAACAACCTGGAACAGATGCGCGCCATCATGGAAGCCGCCGACAAAACCGACTCCCCGGTGATTGTTCAGGCCTCCGCCGGTGCCCGCAAATACGCCGGAGCCCCCTTCCTGCGCCACCTGATCCTCGCCGCCATTGAAGAGTGGCCACACATCCCGGTGGTTATGCACCAGGATCACGGCACCAGCCCCGCAGTGTGCCAGCGCTCCATCCAACTGGGCTTCAGCTCCGTAATGATGGACGGCTCCCTGGGCGAAGACGGCAAAACGCCTACAGATTACGAGTACAACGTAGACGTAACCCGCCGCACAGTAGAAATGGCTCACGCCTGTGGCGTATCCGTAGAAGGCGAACTGGGCTGCCTGGGCTCCCTGGAAACCGGCCAGGCCGGTGAAGAAGACGGCATCGGCGCCGAAGGCACCCTGGACATGAGCCAGATGCTCACCGACCCGGAAGAAGCCGCCGACTTCGTGAAGAAAACCCACGTAGACGCGCTGGCCATCGCCATCGGCACCAGCCACGGCGCCTACAAGTTCACCCGCCCACCCACAGGCGACATCCTGGCCATCGAGCAGATCAAAGCCATCCACAAACGCATTCCCGATACCCACCTGGTTATGCACGGCTCCAGCTCCGTACCCCAGGAGTGGCTGAAAATTATCAACGAATACGGCGGTGAGATTCCCGAAACCTACGGTGTGCCGGTTGAGGAAATTGTAGAAGGCATCAAGCACGGTGTGCGCAAAGTAAACATCGACACCGACCTGCGCCTGGCAAGCACCGGGGCTGTGCGCCGCTTCATGGCCCAGAACCCGGCCGAGTTCGATCCGCGCAAATTCCTGAAAGAAACCATGAAGGCCATGACCGATATTTGTGTCGCGCGTTACGAAGCCTTCGGCTGTGCCGGCCAGGCCAGCAAGATCAAGCCAATCAACCTCGAGCGCATGTATATGCGTTATGAGGCTGGTGAGCTGGATCCGAAAGTCAAGTAAGCTGCCGTAAAACAGCCCCGGGCGCCCGGTCCGGGGCTGCAATTTTCTATCCGAATACCCCTCCCAAACGAAGCCGGCAGCTCAGGAGTTCAAGAATGGGCGAACGCAGCAACAACGGGCATTGGGCGGCAAAGAGATATGGCGCAATGGTGTTATTCACCCAACGGTTTATACAGCTTTATTTACAGGCTCTCTTAAACTGGCCAAGGCAACGTTGGACAAGCGAAGGCCTATCCCTACCGATCACTGGGAGGAGTACCCGATGAGAATAGGCCTGTTGATTATTCTCGCATTCTGGTTCCTTCCAGTTTCGTCCCAAACGCTACGGGTCATGGGGGCGGACGAGGGTTTTCTGCCATTTTACTACGGTACAGGCCTTGACAAGGGCGTTTTCGTCGAAGTGATCAATGAGTTCGCCTTGGAGACCGGTATCACGGCCAGTTTTCGCCCCATGGCGCGCAAACGCCAGGCTTGGGCCCTGGAAGAAGGCCTGGCCAACGCCGTTTTCGCCAATCCGCTGTGGATGCCGTTGCCGGGCCGAATGCATGCCGTCGGGCCGGTGTTAACCTGGCGTGACCGTGTGTTTGCGCAACCTGGCCTGCAACCAGACTCCATCAATGACCTTCAGGGCAGCATCTGTCTGCGCAGGTGGTTTGTCTACAGTGACCGACTGGAGCGGCGGATCGGTACCGACCTGGTTCGCTATGACGCGTACAATGCCCAGCAAATGCTTCGCATGTTTCTGCTCAAACGCTGCGATTACCTCGTCATGGCCGAAATGGAGTTCCGGTTTCTGGCACTGCTGGGGAAATTCGACGCGGCCCCCTACAGCACGGATTTGATAGTCGCCGAATGGCCGGTCTATCTTGGTATTCTAAAAACCGAAGTGGCTCTGATTGAAGCGGCGGAAGATTTTTTCGCTACCCACCCGATCGATGTGGAGGCCATGCTACCCAGACTGCCGCCGCCGGACCGGAAAATCACGATTCTGCCGGAAAAGTAGGGCAGTTGGCGGGCAGGTGACTTGTTAAAGGTCAGGCAAATAAAGGCGTTCGAACCGAAACAGATCGCGATTGAGGTCGTGCAGATCACGCCTTGGGGGTTTCCTTGCGTTCATGGCAGTTGCTCAGATACTCAGCTAAACTTTTGTTTTATGGATCGATAGACTAGAACTTTCTGCAAGACTGAGCAGAAAACCACAATACAACAATTATAACGGCCGGTCCGGGACCGCCGACTTTAAAAAAAGGAGAAAGCGATGCAATCGGCAGACGCATTCAAGGCGGCTCGTCAGCAACTGCTGGACCTGCGCGAAGACTACGACCGCGCCTACGAGACCTTTAAATGGCCCGAGCTGAATGAGTTTAATTGGGCGCTCGACTGGTTCGATGATTACGCCAAAGACAATGAGAAGATTGCGCTCTGGCTGGTGGATGACGACGGCAGCGAATTCCGCTACAGCTTCGAACAGATGCGACAGAGATCCAATCAGGTAGCAAATTTTCTGCGTGACCAGGGGCTCGGACGCGGCGATACCCTGCTGATCATGCTCGATAATGTGAGCGAACTCTGGGAGACCATGCTGGCCGCGATCAAACTGGGTGCCATCGTTATTCCGGCCAGCACGCTGCTATCCAGGAAGGATCTTGGCGACCGGCTGGGGCGCGGCGGCGTCAGTCATGTCCTCACCACCAATGAACATGTTCCCAGATTTGAAGGCGTGGCAGAGGGACTGACCCGCATCGTCGCAGGTGAACCTTGCGAGCAGTGGATTGATTACCAAAACGCCTATGCCTACGAGAAGAGTTTCAAGCCGGAAGGCGTAACCCACGCCACTGACCCGATGCTGCTGTATTTCACGTCGGGTACCACCTCTCTGCCCAAGCTTGTGTTACATACGCATCAAAGTTATCCGGTGGGTTCACTGTCGACTATGTACTGGCTGGGCCTGCAGCCTGATGATATCCATTTCAATATCAGCTCCCCCGGCTGGGCCAAGCATGCCTGGTCCAACCTGTTCGCGCCCTGGGATGCCGGCTGCACGGTGTTCATCTACCGCCAACCGCGCTTCGACGCGCCCGCAACGCTAAAAGTGATCGCCGACAAAGGCGTAACCTCCCTGTGCGCGCCGCCCACTGTATGGCGCATGCTGATCCAGGAAGATCTGGCGGCTTATGATGTGAAACTCAAAAGCCTGGTCGGCGCGGGCGAACCGCTTAACCCGGAAGTGATTGCACGCGTAGAAAAACTCTGGGGTCTCACGATCCGCGACGGTTACGGCCAGACTGAAACCACGGCCCAGATCGGCAATCCGCCGGCACAGAAAATGAAATCCGGTTCGATGGGCCGGCCCTTGCCTGGCTACAAGATCACATTGCTCGACCCGCACGATAAGGAAGTCACCGAAGGCGAGATAGCGATCGATGTGCGTAGCCAACGCCCGCTTGGACTTATGCAGGAATACCGCGACGATCCCGAGCGCATGGCTAAGGCGCTGCACGACGGTTTTTATCGCACTGGTGACGTGGCCAGCCGGGACGACGACGGCTATTACTGGTACGTCGGCCGCGCAGACGACGTGTTCAAGAGCTCGGATTATCGCGTTAGCCCGTTTGAGCTGGAATCGATCCTCATCGAGCACGAATCCGTGGCCGAGGCCGCAGTAGTGCCCGCGCCCGATGATGTGCGGTTAAGCGTGCCCAAAGCCTATATCGTGCTGCGCCGCGATTTCGAGCCTGGCCCGGAGGCGGCAAAGGCCCTGTTCGCTTTCATCCGCGAGCGCATGGCGCCCTACATGCGGATTCGACAGATAGAATTTGCCGAGTTGCCCAAAACCATTTCCGGCAAGATTCGTCGTGTTGAATTACGCACCCATGCTGCCAGCGGTGAACAGGGCGAGTATGCCTACACCGAAACGGATTTTCCCGAGTTAAAGGGCTGACCAAAAAGAATCTGAAAGGTGTTAGCGCCGATTTTACAAGGAGATAAGATTGCGCTTGCGAATACTGTCGGATTTGCACGTTGAGTGTTTTCAGGAAGGTCGTGAGCTTCCCGATGTGGCGGCGGATGTGGTTATCCTTGCAGGAGACATCCATCGTACAACGGAGGGCCTGGCCTGGGCAGCCGAGCGGTTTGCCGGACAGGAGATCATCTACGTTCCGGGTAATCATGAGTTCTACGGAACAAGCATGCCCGAAACCCGTAATGCGTTGCGTGCCGACGCCACGCGCCTGGGAATACACCTGCTTGATAACGACACGGTGAACCTTGGCGGTGTGTGTTTCCATGGCACTACGTTATGGACAGATTTTGGTCTGTATAACGGCCAGCCTGGCTACGATCCGTTGCAGACTGAGCGGCGCGCACTGGCGTTCATGCCCGATTTTCGCATTATCGAGCAACCAGCGGGCGAGGTGTTCAGGCCGGAAGAGAGCCAGAGGCTGCATGCCGAAGCCATGGCCTGGCTAGAAGCGGCACTAAGTGAACCCTGCCCGGGGCCGCGGGTGGTGATCAGCCATCATGCGCCGTTACCTGAATGTATCCCACTGAAATACCAGGGGGATTCGTTGTCGCCGGCTTTCGCTTCGGACTTGCGGGCGCTGATGGGGAAGATGGATCTGTGGGTCCACGGTCACGTTCATGAACCCGTTGACTTACAGGTTGACGGCACGCGCGTGTTCGCTAACCCCGGTGCCTATCCGAACGAATATGAGCCACCACTGTTTGCTGCAGACAGAATTCTTGAGGTGTGAGCGCACAACGGTTTTCGGGGTGCCAGGGCTCATGGTGGGGCTGTCTCGAGGCCATGAAGGCTTTGATTTAAGCCATTTAATTCTGCCCGAAAACCAGTATCATGGATGCCTCAATTAAAGAGTCGAGTGAATACCATGACAACAGATCTGAATAGCCGGTACGGTTTGAATCCTGCACACAGTGAGCTGGTAGAGGCGTGCAAGGTTATTGAACCCTGCAAAGCCCTCGACATGGGCTGCTCCAATGGCCGCAACGCTTTATACCTGAGCCAGCTCGGCTTTGGCGTAACCGCCGTTGACAACAACCCCGGCGCTATCAACATGCTGAGGCAAATTGTTGGCGAAGAGGGAATAACCAATATCGATGCGCTGGTTTACGACATCAATAACGCCGAGCTTGGTGCGGACTATGGGTTGATTGCCTGCACCGTAACCCTGATGTTTCTGGACCCGGATCGTGTGGATGCGGTTATTGCCAATATGCAAAAGCACACTCTGCCCGGTGGCTATAACCTGATTGTTTGCGCCATGAATACTCCGGAATACCCATGCCCCGTTCCCTTTCCGTTTACCCTTGAATCGGGGCAGTTGCGAGCGGCTTACGAGGGATGGGAGCTGGTTAAGTACAACGAGGATTTAGGCACTATGCACAACGGTGCGCAGTTGCAGTTTGCCACCCTGTTGGCCCGTAAAACTGGCCAGTAACGAACCTATCGGCTGTTTTATCTTTGACAATAGCGGAGGTATGAATGAAATACATCTTTGAAGTGCATATCAAAGAGGGTTATACCGCCGAGGATTATGCGGATGCCTGGGTGCGTGCCAGTGAGTTGATTCAACGGGCACCGGGAGCGCGTGGAACCGAATTGCACCGCAAGATCGGTGATCCGGATACGCTTATTGCCATTGCCTACTGGGACAGCAAGGCCAGCCGGGATGCGATGGAGGCGCAACACAATCCCGATGTGGCGGAGATTATCCGCAGTGCTGCGCCTTTTTGCGAAATCCGGCCCCTCGGAGAGTTTGAAGACCCGGAATGGGTGGTTAATCCGACCCGTGGGGTTGGCAAAGGTGCTTCCCCGCGCCGGTAAGGTCACACCTGAAACCTCTGGGCGGGAGTTCAGCCGGCGGCTCCCGTTGCCAGTCTCCATAGCGCGATTGAGGGCCAAATGGAGAACCTCGGACTAATAACGGAATATTCATTTAAATACCAAGCTGCAGGCCGATCTCAATGACCCGGGCAGAGGGAATCCGGTAAAGCGATGTCGCGTGCAAAGTATTGCGAACCATGAATGCAAAGAGTTTATCGCGCCAAGCCATCATGCCGTCCTTCTTCCGATCTGCAATTACCGATATCCGGCCCACGAAGTAAGTGGCGTCGTCCAGGTCAATCGGTAATTCGTGGTGCTCAATGCAGTAGGACAAATCCGACGGAATATTGAACCCCTGCATGAAGCCATAGTTGAGTTGTACGGCATACAATCCCTGGCCGAATGCTTTTACGTGTATACGTTTGTCATTGGATACCCGCGGATCACGCGTCATTTTCACGGTAACAATCACGACCGCTTCAGGCAGCAGAATGTTGTGCTTTTTCAGCTGAATCAGCGCATTGGGCACTTCTTCCGCCCGGGCGGTGAAAAATATGCCAGTACCAGGCGCGCGTTGGGGTGGGTCATGCTCCAGGTTACCCAGCAGGGTTTCAATGGTAATTGTATTGGCTTCGTAGGACTTGAGCAGCAGTTCGGTGCCGCGGCGCCAGGTAACAATCACGGTGAAGATGATCGCTCCCATGGCCACTGGGAACCAGCCACCCCGCGGAATGGTTTCCGCATTAGCGGTAAGAAATGACAGGTCAACCGTCAGAAACACCAGCAGAAAGATACCCGCTTTGGCCAGGCTCCAGCCGCCTCGTTCCCGCGCCACATTGAACGCCAGAATGGTGGTTACCAGCATGGTGGCGTTCACACTGATACCGTAGGCAGCAGCCAGGTTGTCGGATGAACCGAACGTCAGTACCAAGGCAACCGCTGCAATCATCAGAAACCAGTTAATGCCTGGCATATAAATCTGGCCGTGCGAGTACTCGGATGTTTGCTGAACCCGCAAGCGCGGCATAAATCCGAGCTGCACCGCTTGCCGGGTAAGTGAGAATGCCCCGGTGATCACTGCCTGCGAGGCAATGATCGTCGCTGCGGTAGCTAAGCCCACCAGCGGCAACAACGCCCAGTCCGGCGCCAGATGAAAAAATGGCTGCAGGGGGCCGTCGGGCCTGTCCAACAGCAAAGCACCCTGGCCAAAATAGTTCAGTAACAGGGCCGGTAGCACGAAGCAAAACCAGACCATCCTTATTGGGGTGATTCCAAAATGCCCCAGGTCTGCGTAAAGGGCCTCTCCACCGGTTACCACCAGAAACACGCCGATGAGCACCAAAAATCCCGTCAAGTTATTGCTCGCAAGAAACTGCGCTGCGTGCCAGGGCGCCACAGCCCTGAGCACTTCCGGATGCCCGATAATGCTGTTCACTCCCAGCGCCGCCAAAGCCAGAAACCAGACAACCATAATGGGGCCGAACATCACTCCTACCCTGGCAGTACCGTACTTCTGCACAGCAAACAGCAGGATCAGGATGGTAATGGTTATTGGCAACACATAGTTGTGCAACGACGCTGCTGCAACCTCGAGCCCCTCCACGGCGCTCAGTACTGAGATAGCCGGCGTCAGCATGGTGCCCCCATAGAGCAGGCCTGCGCCGAACAGGCCGATAAGAATCAGCGTGCGGCGCGACCGGCTGTTCTGGTCCTGATCTGGCCTCAGCAAGGCCAGCAAGGCGAAGATGCCGCCCTCGCCATGGTTGTTGGCGCGGAGAATAAAAACCATGTACTTGAGGGAGATGACGATGATGAGAGCCCAGAAGATCAACGACAAAATCCCAAGAATATTTGCCTCGTTGATAGGCACAGGGCTAACCCCGCGAAAACACGCACGCAAGGCGTAGATCGGGCTGGTGCCTATGTCACCGTATACAATGCCTAGCACCGCCAGGCCAATCGCGGAGCGACCAGGCTTCACCGTCTCACCGGGTTTAGCCATGCCTTTCCCTTCTTTTTGAATTCAGGCTCTCTCTGTAGTTTAGTCGCTGAATGGCTTATGCCAATAGAAACGCTGCTATTGCCAGATGAAGCCTTGCACTTGTAAGAAATCGGGAAGGCTGGCTTGTGTTCGCTACGACGACGTTGCCAGGGGATCTGTGTAAGACTAGATTTGAAGTCCGGTGGACGTGAACGAGGCAGACCGATGAAACCACTCTTTTTGATCATGGCTTACCTTGTTGCTGTCACGTTGCCGTTGATCTTGTCCGCGTGGGTAGGGGGACCTCCTCGTCCGTTCCATCAGGAACTGGCATCCGGCCTTGGTATCCTGGCGTTCTCTATGGTTCTGATGGAATTCATCCTGTCGGGTCGTTTCAAGGCCATTTCAAACGGCGTCGGGCTGGATGTGACCATGCGGTTCCACCAGATGATGGCCCGCACGGCACTGGTCTTTGCGTTGCTGCACCCGTTTCTTTACCAGGGAACACCGTCGGGTGGGCAGCGCCCGTGGGATCCAACGCGCGAACTGACGATCACGACCGATTTCTCCGCTCTGTCCACAGGCATTGTCGCCTACCTGCTTCTTGCGAGTCTTGCTCTGCTGGCTATCGGGCGCACCCAACTGGACTACAAATACGAGACATGGCGCCTTTTACACGGGATCGGCGCTCTCTTGATCGCGGTTCTGCTATGGCACCATACCGTGTATGCAGGGCGTTACGGATCGCAACCTGTGATGACCTGGGTGTGGCTGGCAATGACTGGAGTGGCTGTGGGGTCGCTACTCACTGTTTACCTGCTGATTCCCCTACTGCAGAAGGCACGGCCGTGGCGCGTGGCTTCCGTAACCCAGTTGACGCCAAAGCAATGGGAAGTGACTGTAAAACCTGACGGTCATAGTGGTCTCGACTACAAGGCGGGGCAGTTCGTCTGGCTGAATGTAGGTAACAGTCCGTTCTCGATGAAGGAAAATCCGTTCTCCATTTGCTCAGCGCCGGCGGCTGGGCCAGAGATATCCTTTATGATCAGAGAGCTTGGCGACTTCACACGAACCATCGGCCAGATAAAAACCGGAACAGTCGCCTATCTTGATGGCGCTTATGGCAACCTTTCCATTGATGGCCGTACGGAACCCGGGGTCGCTCTTATCGCGGGTGGCGTTGGCCTTGCTCCGCTGCTGGGCATACTCAGGCAAATGCGCCTTACCGGCGATTCGCGCGAGGTGAAGTTGATCTATGGAAACCGGGTGATTGATCAGGTTGCCTATCGTGATGAGCTGGGTGCGGACGACGTAATCTACGTGCTGTCAGAACCGCCAGAAACCTGGCAGGGGGAGACAGGCGTGATAGATGCAGCACTGATGGATCGTGTCTTTTCAGAGAGGGAGTTCAGCGAATGGGTCTTCGTGATGTGCGGCCCCAGGATCATGATGGATGTTGTCGAAGATCACCTGATCAATAGGGGCACGCCCTCTCATCGGATCCTTTCGGAGCGATTTAACTATGACTAATTCAATCAAGCGTTTGAGCCCGCGGCGACGGGTTTCTCTGGTCATCTGGGCTCTGAATATCACATTGTGCGTTAGTCTTCTCGTTTTTGTGTTGCGTTAGTTGGTGGCTTGAGGCTGTTCAAACTGCGGCCTTACCGGCAGGAAGCGTTTGAAAACCCTATCCCCACTGCCTTGAATTGTGCGTACAGTGTACTCAGCTATACAGTTGTTCACACCAAACAGTTAGGAGATCCGTCATGCACGTGTTCATTGCAGGAGCCAACGGGCAAATCGGGCAACACCTGTTGCGGGAAATGGCCGACAGCGACCATGAGGTACGAGCCTTGATCCGGCACCCGGACCAGGGCCCGGAATTGCAGCAGTTGGGCGCTACGGAAACCGTGCTCGGTGATCTGGAGCAAGACTGTAGTGAGGCCATGAGAGGATGCGATGCGGTTATCTTTACCGCCGGATCCGGCCCTCATACCGGGCCCGATAAAACCATCGATGTGGACCAGAACGGGGCTATCCGGCTGATAGACACGGCCAGAGCCATGGGTATCAAACGTTTTATCATGGTGAGTTCAATGCGTGCCGAGGAACCCGAAAAGGGGCCGGAAAAACTCCGCCATTACCTATGGGCAAAACGTAAAGCCGACGATCACCTGAAAAACAGCGGTTTGGATTACACCATTGTTCGCCCGGGGCAGTTGACCGATGCTGAAGGGACAGGCAAGGTTTCGGTGAGTGCCAGGCTTGAGGATTTTGGCAAGATTCCACGCCAGGATGTTGCCCGTGTACTGCTGGCAGTGCTGGATTCGGATACAGTCACTAACCGCGTCTTTGATGTGGTATCCGGTGACACGCCGGTGGCTGAAGCGCTGGCAAACCTGTAACGGCTGCCACTTCTGCCTGCATGTTCCAGGGGATGAGTTACACCGCCTTGGCGGGACAGATAGTCAGCTTGATTGCGCTGGGCTTTTGTATTGTCGGCTTCGCCAGCAAGCGCGATGACCGGTTATTGGTGCTGTTGATTTCAGCGAACGTGGCCTTTGCACTGCAGTTTGCCCTGTTTGGCAGTTGGACGGCGGCGATACTGAGTTTGCTGGTGATCGGTCGCATCTTGCTGGCTCGGCGTTATGTGGGCAACTGGCAAGTCATGCTGGCCGTACTGGCAGTGAATCTGGTGGCTGCAGTGCTGACCTGGCGCAGCCCGGTGGATTTTTTCGCCATTGCGGCGGCTGTTTTCGGCACCCTTGGCATGTTCATGCTAAGGGGCATTCCCATGCGGCTGATGCTGGCTGCCGCCGCCTTTGCCTGGATGCTGAACAATATTGTTATCGGTTCGGTTGGCGGCACACTGGCGGAAGCCATGGTATTGGTGGTCAATTTCATTACCATCTGCCGGCTAGCAAGAATGAAGCGGCGTTATCCCGGGGCGCTCGGCAAAATAAAAGAGCCGGGAGCATAACAGCTGTTTATTTGGCGCCAGGGCCCGCGGCCCGTTAAACCTGACACCTCTCACACACCTCTGCACAATATGAAATCAGCTCTTTCTCAATCGTCGGAACAGGAGACCGGAAATGGCGGAAGCATCACTCAAGGAACAACTGGGCAACGCAGTAAAAAACGCGATGCGAAACAAGGATAAAACCCGGCTTGGCACCCTTCGTATGGCTCAGGCTGCAGTCAAGCAGATCGAAATTGATGAGCGCCGTGATCTGAATGACGAGGATGTTCTGAAGGTACTGGACAAAATGCTCAAGCAGCGCCGCGATTCTGCCCGTCAATACGACGATGCAGGCCGCAAGGAGCTGGCCGACAAGGAGCGGGAGGAAATGGCCATTATTGAGGAGTTTATGCCCGCAGCCCTTGCCGAGGAGGAACTGGACGATCTGATCCGCTCGGCAATCAGCGCAACCAACGCCCAGGGAATGCAGGATATGGGGCGTGTGATGAATGAGCTGCGGCCTCAGGTGCTTGGCCGGGTGGAAATGGGCCACCTGAGCAAAAAGGTGCGAGCCGCGCTGGCGGGCTGAAATCCAGAGCGGGCCGCTGGCCGCAGCTCGTCAATCTTTCCGGGTGCCTTACGAACCGGGCAGCCGGGATGGGGGTTTGATGCCGGAGAAAGTCGTGTGAAGTCCATATCGAGTACAGGATTTGCCTTGTTCGGCGCATCGCTGATTGCAATCAGTTACGGCCTCGCACGCTTTGCATTCGGTCTGTTCGTGCCGCCCATACGCGCCGAACTGGGTCTGACACCGGATATGATCGGCATCATTGGCGCGCTACCCCTTATCAGTTTCCTGTTGGCGGCGCTGGTTGCTCCCCTCGCGGCCAATCGTCTTGGCGCCCGCAACACGGCGGTGCTCTCTGGTGGATTTGGTGCGGTGGGGCTGGTGCTGATAAGCCAGGCTTATGGCGCCCTGTCGCTTGGTATTGGCGTGTTTGCTTGCGGCATTTGCACCGGCCTGTCGATGCCGGCACTTACGGCCGCTATGCAGGTGCTGGTAGACCGTTCTGTACACGGGCGGGTCAGTTCGGTGATGAACGCCGGTACCAGTATTGGTATTGCCATTGCGGTGCCTGCCGTTCTTTTCATGGCCGATGTCTGGCGTTTTGCGTATATGGGGTTTGCCATTCTGGCGGTGATCGGAGTGTTCGCTGCCTTGTATGTTATTCCTTCAGTGTCCCGTGTCACTCCGGCCAATGCGGCACACTCGCCTCCGATCAGCACTCTGCAGTGGTGGCGCCTGTTCAGGCTGTCGCTCTTTGCTTTTGTGATGGGCTTTGTCTCGTCCGCTTACTGGATCTTCGCTCCCGATCTCGTGGTCACCCTTGGCGACCTGCCGCCTGCAGAAGCCGGGTGGCTCTGGCTGGCGGTTGGTATCGCCGGGCTTGGGGGTGCTGTGGTGGCAGACCTTGCCGACCGTAACAATCCGCCAATCACTCAGGCGCTGATGCTGATGATGCTCGCGGCGAGTCTGGCATTGCTGGCTGCCAGCCCCGGTCAATTGGTGCTTGCAGCATTTTCCGGGCTGGTCTTTGGCCTCGCCTATATGAGTCTGACGGGCCTTTATTTGATGACCGGCATCCGGCTGCTGCCTGGCCGATTGTCCATGGGGCCGGTACTTCCATTCATGGCCGTTTCGCTCGGTCAGGCGGCGGGGTCACCCATTGTAGGCATGTTGGTTAACAGTGTTGGTTACAGCAATGCGTTTGCCACCTTCGCTGCAATTGGCATTCTGGCAGCTCTGCTGTCGCCTTTTTACCCGCGCTACCTCGATCCTGATTCCGATGAGGAGAACAGGGGCCTTCAGGCGGCGTATGATCATCAGCTCCGGGACGAAGGGTGAGTTTTTGAGACTTTCGGGCGCCATCGTTTTTTTAGTCGTTAGCTTCGATTACGACTGGAGACAGCCTGGTTTTTGAAGTCCTTGATAATCTCGGGTACCTTGAGAGGCAGTAAACTCCGGACGGCTTTTAAAAGATACCTAACAATGTTTACCCGCTTGTACCAGAGCACACGGTGAATTTTCTTTTTCATGGGGTGGTAGCCTTCCATGTACAGCTCCTCAATGCACTTGGCGTTGTTGGTAAGGCTGTAACGGCTTAGATCCAGTGGCACCACAATATCTGCTTTTTTCAACTGCTTGCGGGTATTGAAATCGATGGCGATATTGATAGCGTTGCTGATTACATCAAACGTATCGTCCGGTTTCGGGTACCGGCGGACATGGCTCAGATCAATCGCCACGATAATACCGGCACCCATTTTCTCCAGTGGCGAGATCGGAACATTTTCAACCAGCCCGCCGTCTACCAAAATGCGGCCATCCACCTCTACCGGCACAAACAGCCCGGGAACAGCCATAGATGCGCAAACGGCCTCCGCCAGATTGCCTTTCCGGAACACCAGCTGTTTGCCTGTTTCGATATCCGTTGCGCAAATGGCCAGGGGGGTTTTGGCATCTTCGATCAGGCAGTCTCCCAGATCCCTGTGGATCATTTCCCGAATGGCTTGCGTGCTGAACAGGCCGCCGCGTTCCAGAGTAAAATTGAGTATCTTGGACAGATTCAGTGTTGAACCAATGGAGAGAATGGACTCTGCCGGGCGGCCAAAGGCGTAATAGCTCGCAACCAGCGCGCCCACACTGGTGCCTGAAATGCAATGAATCCGGATTTGCTCCTCTTCGAAAGCCCTCAAAACACCTATGTGGGCAATGCCTTTGGCAGCACCGCCTCCCAGAGCCAGGCCGATGCGGGTGTTAAAGGGGTTGAGCTTCATGCAGAAGGGCCTGTTGCGGTTTAAGAAGGGGAGATCCCGGCGGATTTTAGCAGACTTGGCCGCTGATTTTATAACGGGTGTGTCTGGCCCAGGCAGGCCAACGACAAATCTTTCTCCAGCCGGTAAGTGTCTAAGTCACGCGCCAGAAACAGTTGGCCCCGGTAGTGCTGCATAGCCTCGGCGGCCAGTTGGTTAATGTTGGGCGTGCCACCCGGCGCGGAGTGGTAGCGGGAGCTGAAATGGGTAAGTACCAGATTGGGCAGCCGGGCCTGCTGGGCAAACCGGGCCACCTGTTCGGCGGAACTGTGTTGTGGCCAGGGGCCAACCCGCTCGGCTACGCTCTGGGTGTAGGTGGCCTCGTGAACAAGTACATGGCTGCCGTTGCAGGCCTCGCTCAGCAAGGTTGGGTCGTCATTGTCGCCGGCGACGATCAGGCGGCGCGCAGTGCGGGGGATGTGAGTGTAATCATCACTCCTTAGTATGCGGCCGCCCTCCAGAGTTACGTCATTGCCTTTTTGCAACTCGCCCCAGCTGGGCCCGGACTCAATACCATTCGCCTTCAGCTTGTGCTGCAGCAGTTGCCGCTCCAGATTTCGCTCAGTAAACACGTAGGCACGGCAGGGTACCCGGTGAGATAGTGCTACGTTGGTTACTCCGAAGTGCTGATCCTGCCAGTAGAATCCCGGTGCCTCCGAATTAATGAAGTTCAGATCATAGCTCAGGCTGGAGTCGCTGCTCTCAAGTGCCGCGTTGATGAAATGCTGTGTCTGAACGGGGGCAATAATGTCCAGAGGTTCGTCGCGGCCGAGCATGGAGGCGCTGGTGAGCAGGCCTGGCAGGCCGAACGTATGGTCACCGTGGATATGGGTGATGAATATGGCCCGCAACTGCATAACAGAGTAACGGGTTCGCAACAGCTGGTGCTGGGTGGCCTCGCCGCAGTCCACCAGGTACCAGGGTTTATGGCCAGAGCGGGAAAGGGCCAGGGCGGTTACGTTGCGTGAACGTGTCGGAGTACCAGCGGATGTGCCCAGAAACGTGAATTCCATCGTGCCTCCTTTCGAATCAAATGCGCTGAAATCCAAAACGCCCGATGCATTATGCGTTGCAACGGGCGTTTCGAGAGTAACAGTTGTAAACCTGGTTGAGCACGTCTCCCCGTTGGCACTGGCAAAATAACAGTGTCACAGCCGTGCCAGAATGGATTCTGTCTCACCCGCCTCTTGTCTTGGTACTTGCCAAGCGCTATGGTCAAATGGCAACCAAGAGGGTCGGGCTGTGCGCTGGCGCAGGCCGATGCCTATCTCTGTCCCCCGCTGATTGTGGTGTCATTATGAGCACTCCTGAAAACTCCCTGACAAAAGAGCAAATCGCACATTTCGCGCAACGAATCGACGAACGCAAAAAACTTTTACTTGATGAAATACGGCAGGTGCTTGCACGTTCCGGTGGCGAGCACTATGTCGATCTCATCGGCGGGGTGGGCGATTCCGGCGATGAGGCGGCAGCTTCACTGATTCGTGATATCAATGAAGCTGAGGTTATCCGCGATATAGGGGAGGTACGTGACATCGCTGCGGCGGAGGATCGAATCGCGGCCGGAAGTTACGGCCTGTGCACCGATTGTGCGGAGCCCATCCGGTACAAACGGCTGGATGCCTATCCGACCGCTAAACGTTGTTTTGCATGCCAGGTGGTGCGTGAAAGAACGCTGGCGCCTTCGCCTTACACAGGCCGATAATCAACAAGAGGATAGGCCTCTTTACTGAAATATGGAGGTGGCATGCATACTAACGGAATAGCTATCATTGAAACGGAGAAGCTACCGATAAAACTGTGGCTGAAAGAGGATCAAATGGATGAAGGCGCGCTGGAACAGGCGCGAAATCTTGCCAACCTTCCCTTTGCCTTCAAGCACATCGCTATCATGCCCGACACCCATGAGGGATACGGCATGCCCATCGGCGCCATACTGGCCACTAAAGGCGCTATTGTACCCAACGCCGTCGGTGTGGACATTGGCTGCGGAATGTGTTCCTTGCGAACCAATCTGACAGATATCGCAACAGAGGATCTGAAAGCCATCATGGGAACCATCCGCAACACCGTTCCTGTGGGTTTCAATCACCACGAAACGCAGCAAGACGAAGCGTGGATGCCCGAGAGAAAGGGCGAGTTGCCCATCGTCAACCAAGAGTACGAAAGTGCACTGTATCAGGTTGGCACACTGGGTGGCGGCAACCACTTTATTGAAATACAGAAAGGCTCGGATGGCTATATCTGGATCATGATCCACTCCGGCTCGCGCAACATCGGTTTCACGGTCGCCAATCATTACAACGACGTGGCAAAGCAATTGAACAAAGAAGCCAGCGACGATGTGATCGTGGCCCAGGAATTGGCCTATATTCCGGAATCGTCCGAGTATTTCGAGCTGTATAAGAATGAAATGAATTACTGCCTCGAATTTGCTCTGGCTAACAGAAAGCTGATGATGGAGAGGGTAAAGACAGCGTTCAGGGATGTTTTGCCTGACGTTGAATTTGCGGACTTCATCAATAAGCCCCATAACTTTGCCGCCGAGGAGGAGCATTTTGGCGAGACGGTCATCGTGCACCGAAAAGGCGCAACTCGAGCCCGCAAAGGAGAGTGGGGCATGATTCCAGGCTCCCAGGGCACGGGATCTTTTCTGGTAAAGGGCAAAGGTGAGGCACAGTCCTTCGAATCCTGTGCGCACGGCGCCGGCAGAATCATGAGTCGGACAAAAGCCCGTAAGACATTAGATTTGAAAGAAGAGATAAAATCCCTCGAAGATCGTGGCATATTGCACGGCATCCGCCACCGTGAAGATTTGGATGAGGCGCCGGGGTCTTATAAAGATATAGATGAAGTGATGAGAAACCAGGTTGACCTTGTTGAAGTGCAAATCGAATTACAGCCCCTGGCCGTCATCAAAGGGTAGCCCTGCCCCCTCTCCCCCCAAAGAAAGGGCAGGGGGCATGATCATCAGGTCTTTTTGCAATGATGTCTGAGCCGTCATGGTTAATACCGACGCGCTCTTCGGCGATATATGCTATATTAATACAGTTTTCAGTCATTAGTAAGTCGTTGAAAAAGATAGGAAATCACGATGTGACGAGCATGTCGGGCCGGGCTCAGGCTATCAAGGTAACGCCTGGTGCTTTATCTGGAATCCGATGGGCCAAGCTACTCCACAGGCTCTGAATCTGTTGTTGATGGCGGGCTAACCTGCCCGGTCAGCATTATAAACTTGCAGGAGGCTATTTATGTACTATGTAGACATGCCAAGCGCCAGGGAAATTGGCGATCTCAACCTGGTTCGCTCTGATGCGGCCGTTTCTATTTACCTGCCGACCACACCGCTTAGCCGTGAAGTTGAAGCCAGCCGGATCAATCTCGGAAATCTGGTTAAAAAGGCCGTGAGCCAGCTTGAAGCCTCGGGCTTCGATAAGCGCCGTATTGTGTTATTGCAGGAACAGTTTGATGACCTGCTGGCGGATGACGAGTTCTGGAGCCACCAGGCCAACAGCCTGGCAATACTGGCTACGCCTGAATCCTTGCGCACTTACCGCATGGCGAACAAGCTGGGCGAGATTGTTGAGGTGTCAGACCGGTTTCACCTCAAGCCACTGCTGCGCGCCATTACTTTCCCCCATGTTGCGCACATTCTGGCCCTCTCAGAGAACGCGGTGAGGCTCATCGAAGTGTCCGCAGACATGCCCGCCAGGGAAGTCAGCGTACCGGATATGCCGTCAGACCTCACGGACGTGGTCGGTAAGGCAACCATTAAGGACTATACAGGTACCGGTCACCGGCAGGGTGTGCAGGGGCATAACTCCTATCTGGCACGCTATGTGCGCAAGATAAACGCGGTACTGCGCCCGGTACTCATGCGCTCGGACCGCCCGCTCATATTGGCGACGGCCAAGCCTCTGGAGGCGCTGTTCCGCTCGCTGAGTTCAATTCCGGCGTTGCCCGACACGATTGCCGGTAACCCGGAACATTTGACCGATGCCGAACTGGCAAGCGCTGCAAGGCCCGTTCTCGATGCCCATTACGCAGAGCAGATCAAAGACTTTCACCGGTTGTTCGAAGACCGGACCGGCCAGAACCGGACGACAACGGATATTTCTGATGCAGCGCGACTGGCTACCTTCGGCGGCATCGATCAACTGCTGATTGATATCGACAGTGTTGTTGATGGTTTTGTAGACGACGAAAGCGGAGAAGTCAGGTTCGGTTCCGAGCCAGACGCCGCCAATTACGGCATTGTTGATGAAATTGCAGGCCGGGCGCTTCGCACCGGTGCCAGAGTGATGGCGGTTCGCAAGGAGGACATACCCGGGCATCATGACCTGGCTGCAATCTCGCGCTACCCGATCTGATGTCTCTGACTCCACGGGCCGTTGCGGATTTATGAAGCCAGGCAGTTCTGCAACGGCGGCGCCTGATCCGGGCAAGGCTTACCAGCAGGCACTGGCTTCCGGCTTTCAGGATGACCCTGCCCAACAGCGGGCGGTCGTTTGCCTGCAGCGATGCTATGAGCAGTTGCAGGCGGGTGAGCCGGACATCCAGGGAGTGTATCTTTGGGGAGCAGTCGGGCGTGGAAAAACCTGGTTGATGGATTTTTTCTACCGGGCTTTAACCGTGCCTGCGCGGAGGCAGCACTTCCATCATTTCATGCGCTGGGTTCACCAGCGCCTGTTTCAGTTAACCGGGCAGGAAAATCCGCTGGCCCTGCTTGCCCAGGAGCTGGCGGATGAAGCTCGGGTACTGTGCTTCGACGAACTGTTTGTCAGTGATATCGGCGATGCGGTGCTGTTAGGTGGACTGTTTCAGCAGCTTTTCGCCAAGGGTCTGGTGCTGGTTGCGACATCCAATCAGCCACCCGATGACTTGTACAAAGATGGCTTTAATCGTGAACGTCTGCTGCCGGCCATTGCTGCGCTGAACCGGCACATGCAGGTGCTGGAGGTTGATGGTGGCCAGGACCACCGGCTTCACCCGGGGGAGCGCCGGCAGCGTTACTGGGTTAACCAACCGCAGGCTCTGGAAACCGCATTTAACGAATTGCTAAGGGATAGTGAGCGGGTACATGGCGAACCATTTGTGCTTGGCCACTGTGAAATCCCTGTAGTCAGACGCAGCCAGCGCCTGTTGTGGTGCCGTTATAATGCCCTGTGCGAACAGAAACTTGCGGCGCCTGATTTCATCGAGTTGTGTGACCGCTTTTCCCATATTTTTTTAAGCAACGTACCCCGGCTTACGGGCGGTGTGCAGCAGGCTGCTATTGCCCGCGGTACTGAGGATGGTGCGACTCAGGTAGCGGCGGGCGACCGCAAGTTACCGGCATTAACCGGTATGGATGATGGCGTGCGCCGGTTTATTGCCCTGGTGGATGAGTGTTACGACCGCGGCGTTCCTCTGTACCTGGATGCTGAGGTGCCCATGAATGAGCTCTACCCCAGGGGTGCGCTTGCCTTTCCATTCCGCCGCACAATAAGCCGTCTGCAGGAGATGCAGTTACAACGTTTTGGCGGTGGAACCTGGTCGCGGCGCCAGGTTCGCCGCGAAGTGCCCGGTGCCGGCTAACCCCGCACATAGGCTCCCGGCGCCGGCTCAATCACCGGCAGTTTTCCTTCTTCGGCACTTCGTGCCGGCACCTCACCACCGCCAAACTGCTCGGCCCAGGCAACCCAGTCGGGCCACCAGGAACCTTCGAACTCCTGAGCGCCCTGCAGCCAGGCACCCGGGTCCGGAGCATTCTCTTCATTGACCCGATAGCCGTACTTTTTCCGGTCCGGCGGATTGATGATTCCGGCGATATGACCGGAACCACCCAGCACGAAGCGAACCGGGCCACCCAGGTAGCGTGAACCCCGGTAACAGGATGTCCATGGGGCAATGTGGTCCTCGATGGCAGAAGCAAAGTAACTGGGCGTTGTGACCCTGCCCAGATCAATCGGGGTGCCCGCCAGTTCAATACCGCCTGGTTCTCCCAGCCGGTTGTGCAGGTACATGTTACGCAGGTAGAAGCTGTGCATGGTTGCCGGCATTCGCGTGGCGTCAGCGTTCCAGTACAGCAAGTCGAACGGGGCAGTGTCCTTGCCCAGCAGATAATTGTTGACGAAGAACGACCAGATCAGACCATTGGCCCGCAGCATGTTGAAGGCGATTGCCATCGAGGAACCTTCAAGATAGCCCTGCTTGTCCATGGCTTTCTCGAGCTTGCTGATGGCATCCTCATCAATGAACACCTCCAGGTCGCCCACATCCGCGAAATCCAGCATGCTGTTCAGGAAAGTCGCACTCTTCACGCGGTCGTCTCCACGGGCCGCCAGCCAGGCCAGGGTGCAGCCGAGCAGGGTGCCGCCGATGCAGTAACCAACGGTGTTGAGCTCACGCTCACCGGTGGTTTTCTCAATGGCATCCATAGCGGCGATGGGGCCTTCGAGCATGTAATTTTCAAAACTCTTGTGCGCCAGTTCCGGCCCCGGATTAACCCAGGAAATCACAAATACCGTGTGGCCGTGTTCTACCCAATAGCGGATGAATGACTTTTTCTCGCCAAGATCGAGGATGTAGTACTTGTTGATCCAGGGCGGAACCACCAGCAGTGGCCGACGGTGTACGGTTTTGGTAGTTGGCCGGTACTGAATGAGTTGCATCAGCTCGTTCTGGTAAATCACATCCCCGGGAGTGTTGGCCAGGTTCTCACCAACGGCAAACGCGTCCGGGTCGGACATGCGAAAAGGCAGTGGACCACTGCCCTCATCCAGATCCCGTAACAGGTTGGCCAGGCCACGTATCAGGTTTGCGCCCCGCGTTTGGATCGTTGTGCGCAGCACCTCGGGATTGCTCAGGATAAAGTTGCTTGGAGCCAGGGCGTCCGTCATCTGGCTGGTAAAAAAGCGAAGCTTGCGTCTTGAGTGCGGGTCCAGGCCGCGCACATCGTCGATGGTGTCCATAATCCAGCGGTTGGACAGCAGATAAGCCTGCTTGATGACATTGAAGGCCAGTGCCTCGCTCCATGCAGGGTCGCGAAAACGCCCGTCACCCGGCTCTGGTTCGGCCACATCCAGTGGTTTCTTGCCCAGGCTGGTTGACAGCAATCCTGACCAGAAGCGGGTGCTGTCCCTGAGCAGGCGCATCTGCGCGAGAATTACCGTGTCTGGCTGCGTTGCAAGCTTGCCGGTGAATGACACAAAGGGTTTGGCCATGCTCTTGATGCTGACGGGATTGGGTTCGCCGCCACTCAACACTCGCATGATTGAGCGTTTCAGCAGGTTGCTGCCATGTACGCCTGCGCGCACCAGCGACCGGGGTACAACATCGGGCTCGAATTCCGGGGAAGAGGTCTGTTTAACCGGTTTCTCAGACATTGGCACAGTCTCCACTCCGCGGCCAGAGTGGCCGCGGATCGGTTAGAAACAGCGACGAACGCAGGTGTTCGATGCGTTGACCGCGACGAAGTATGGCTATATGAAGTAAGACTACATATAGACGCCGCCATTAACGTTAATCTGCTGTCCGGTGATGTAGTCTCCTTCTGCTGCCAGAAATGCCACGGCCCGGGCGATTTCCTCGGGTTGCCCGAAGCGACCCATGGGTACCCGGGCAACGATCTTTTCGCGAATGTTTTCGGGCACCTGGGCAAGCATTTCGGTTTCGGTAAAGCCGGGTGCAATCGCGTTGACGGTAATATTGTGCTTGGCAACTTCCAGTGCCATGGTTTTGGTGAATGCGATAATGCCGCCCTTGCTGGCCGCGTAGTTAGCCTGCCCGAAGTTTCCTGCCTGGCCGACAAACGAGGTGATATTGATAATGCGACCGTACTTCTGATCCATCATGATGTTCAGCACTTCAGAGCAGGTTGCGTATACACTGCCCAGGTTGGTATCCAGAACGTCGTTCCAGTCATCGTCGGTGAGTTTCCTCATGGACTTGTCCCGGGTGATACCGGCGTTGTTCACCAGGATATCAATGCGCCCCCATTTGTTGTGAACATCCTTGATCATGCCCCGCGCCTCGGGCATTTTGGAAAGATCCGCCTTGATGGACAAGGCCCCTACGCCGATCTTCGCCAGTTCCTTGATAACTTCATCTGCATCGGCCTGACGTGAGCGGTAATTGATGGCGACATCTGCACCGCGCTGGGCAAGCTGCAGTGCGATATGGCGACCAATGCCACGGGATCCGCCAGTAACGATGGCTACCTTGCCTTTAAGATCTTGCATGTCACTCTCCTTGATATGATGGTACTTCGTCTTTCCTGCTTTATTGTTATCTGCTCAAAGCACTGCATCTGTGCAGGATCCGCTGCGAGGAAGCCTTTATTTCAAGCTAGCAGAGGGCCCCGAACATCTCAAGGAACCGGCGAAATCAGCCAGTCATGCAGAACGGATAAAGTCCCGAAGTCGCGGTGCAATGGTTTTGCGCCATTGGCTGCCGTTGAACACCCCGTAATGGCCAGCCCCTGGTTGCAAGTGATGCACCCGGCGTGCGTCCGGCACGTTCATGCACAGATCGTGGGCGGCCCGGGTTTGTCCGGGGCTGGAAATGTCGTCCTTTTCACCTTCGACGGTCATCAGGGCGGTTTTTTCGATGGCGGCCGGATTCACCTGTCGCCCACGGTGCTGAAAACAGCCCCGGGCCAGATGAAACTCCTGGAAAACACGCTGGATGGTGTCCAGGTAATACGATGCCGGCAGGTCCATCACTGCCAGGTACTCGTCATAGAAGTTCCTGTGGCGGGCTACATTTTCAGCCCTGTCGTCCCGAATGGACCGATACAGGCCGCGATAGGCATCAACGTGGCGATCGAAGTTCATATTCACAAACCCGGCCAGTTGCAGGAACCCCGGATAAACCTGGCGCATGGCTCCGGGATAGGGGGCGGGCACGGGGTGGACCAGGTTACGCCTGAACCAGGCCAGTTTATTTTTGGTCGCCAGTTTGCAGGGTGCGGTCGGGTCGACGCGGCCATCTATGGGGCCACTCATCAATGCCAGGGAACGGGGTGTCGCCGGGTGGCGATCCTCGGCCATGATGGATGTGGCTGCAAGCACGGGTACCACTGGCTGACAGACTGCCAGTACGTGGGTGTCCGGCCCCAGATGGGCAAGAAAATCAATAACATAGTCGATGTAGTCGTCGAGACCGAAATCGCCTTCTGAAAGCGGAACCTTGCAGGCATCGCGCCAGTCAGTGATGTACACATCGTGTTCCGGCAGCATTGCCTCCACGGTGCCACGCAGCAATGAGGCGAAGTGGCCCGACAGCGGCGCGACGATCAACAGTTTCGGGTCATCGGGCCGCGTCACATCCCGCTGGAAGTGTTTGATCTGCGCAAAAGGTTTGCGTTGAACAATAACCTCATGAACGTCGACCTGTTTACCTTCGCAGATGGTGGTGCGCAGATTGAACGCCGGTTTCGGGTAACGGCGGGTGAGATCCCCGAACACACCGTAGGCCGAAGCGACGCTGCGTGCCCCTGGAAGTCGGGATACAGGGCTCCAGGGATGCTGTAGCAGCGTGCTCTGGGCTTTGGTCAACAGGCGCACGGGCTCCAGCGCGGCACGGCCTATCTCGTGGGCAAAATACATCATGGTATTGTCCTGCTTGAGTTCCGTTGTCCCCGTATGCTTTGGGGAACCATGAAGGTTACATTAGCATGTTTTGGGGAAGTCGAAACGAAAGGCTGGAAACGTCGGTACCGGCGACAAGCACGCTTGCTTTGATGGCTATCCATATTGTACTTATGCTCACCTCTGGATCCTTTGAGCTCGCATCCCTATGACCACCTATTTTATTCAGGCCTTCATTTATCTTCTGGCCGCCGTGATCGCAGTGCCATTGGCAAAGCGTTTTGGCCTGGGTTCCGTGCTGGGTTATCTGGTTGCCGGCGTGGTGATCGGACCCGTCTTGGGCCTTGTGGGGCAGGAAACCAGCACCATTCAGCATTTTGCGGAGTTTGGTGTTGTCATGATGCTGTTCCTGATTGGCATGGAAATCGACCCGAAGGCACTTTGGGCCATGAGAGTTCGCCTTTTGGGGCTAGGTGGTCTGCAGGTGGTTCTGACGGCGGCAGCCGGAATGGCCGTAGCCTGGTGGCTTGGGCTTCAGTGGCAGACAGCGCTGGCGGTTGGCCTGATTTTCGCGGTGTCGTCGACAGCCATAGTGTTGCAGACCCTGGATGAAAAGGGCTTGTCGAAGACGGAAGGCGGGCGCAATGCGTTTTCCGTATTGCTGTTCCAGGACATCGCGGTAATCCCCATGCTTGCCTTGATTCCGCTTTTGGCGTTGCCGGGCCTGAAGGGAGGCTCCGGCTCCTCCTCAGAAGTCGATGCCGGCCTGAGCCTGGTAGCCGGCCTTCCGGGCTGGGCTCATGCTCTGGTTGTTGTGGGTGCCGTCGCTTTGGTCATTATTGGCGGCTATTACCTAAGCCGTCCGTTGTTCCGTTATGTGGTGAAATCCGGACTGCGGGAGGTGTTCACCGCTACGGCACTGATGCTGGTTATCGGTATCGCTGCCCTCATGAGCGTTATAAATCTTTCGCCTGCCCTTGGTGCTTTTCTGGCCGGTGTGGTGCTGGCCAACAGTGAGTTCCGTCATGAGCTGGAAGCCAACATAGAGCCGTTCAAGGGGCTGCTGCTGGGCCTGTTCTTTATCACTGTGGGGGCTGGAATCAACTTTGAGGTGCTGGTGGCAGAGTGGGGCACCGTCGTTTCTCTGGGTATAGCCGTAATTGCGATCAAGGCGCTGATCCTGCTTGCTCTTGCGCAGATGTTTGGTATCCGTAGCAGCAACGGCTGGCTGTTTACCCTGGGGCTGGCACAAGCGGGTGAATTTGGCTTCGTGTTGCTCACCTACAGTGAACAAAACAGTGTGATACCGCCAGACATCTCGCAGATGCTCTCGCTGGTTGTTGCGCTCTCCATGTTCCTCACGCCCCTGTTGTTTATCGTTTATGATCGCATTGTGCTGCCACGGTACCGGCGTTCCAGTAACGATGAACGGGCAGCTGACACCATCGATGAACAGGCACCGGTGATTGTCGCGGGTGCGGGTCGTTTTGGGCAGATTGTCTGCCGTTTGTTGCGGGCCAATAATGTTCCCATTGTGGTACTGGACCACGAACTCGAGCAGATTGAAAACGTCCGCCAGATCAACATCAAGAGCTTTTTTGGCGATGCCAGCCGCTCCGACCTGCTGGAAAAGGCAGGTATTGGCCAGGCCCGCCTGTTAGTTGTGGCGATTGATGATCGGGATCGCACCGTGAAGATGGTCAAGCATGTGAAAGAGTTTTTCCCGGGAGTCTGGGTGCTGGCACGTGCCTTTGATCGTGGTCACAGCTATCAGCTACGACAAGCGGGCGCAGACGATGTGGTGAGCGAGACGTATTATTCCGCTTTGGAGCTTGGTGGCCATGCCCTCACGGCGATGGGTGTGCATCCAATGCGGGCAAAACAGATGACCTGGGCCTTTGTTGAAAACGAGCGCGCCCATGAAAAAGAGTTATTTGAGGCATGGAAGGAAATCGAGGAAGGTATTAACTTCAGCCCGCGCTATGGCGAGCTGTTCATGAAGCTTGAAGAGGCGCTAAGCAACACCATGCACCGGGAATGGGAAGTGCCGAAGCCCGAGGATGTCCCGGTCTGGACTCCGCCGGAACATAACTGAACGGGGCCCGAATGAAATTTCCAATTGTTACCGCAACTCTGGTTTCAGCTGCACTGCTGTTCGTGCTTTGAGACCAGACCCGCGAACCGCCGCAAGCGCTCGATGCAAGCCGGTTTACCAACCTTTCTGTCAATCCCGTTGAACTCAGTTCAACCGTAGACTGGATGGTTACGCAGGTGCCCTCTCTGTGTGAGCAAACCACCGGCCAGGGCGAGGGCGCAGGGGCCTATGTTAGTACTACGGGCACCCGATGATACCCGCCCACGGGGGCCACTTCGCGCTCAGGCGGCTGGTCAGATACCAGCTCAATTGTTCGTACAGACGCGAGCAGCGTCTGTAATGCGATACGCAGCTCCCAGGTGGCCAGCAGGCGGCCCGGGCAGACATGCTTGCCGGCACCGTATACAAGATTGTTGCCTGCGTTGCCCTGCGGATCGAACCGGTTGTTATCAAAAACCGCCTCATCGCGGTTAGCGGATGTCCAGTTCAACTTAACCCTCGCGCCACTCGGGATATCCCGCCCGCCAATGTGAACGGGGCAGGTGGTTACGCGGCGATTGGAAACGAACGGATCATCCAGGCGAAGTACCTCATCAATAATTGCTTCCGCCTCACTGTCCGGCGCCGTTCGTATTTTTTCCGCCAGGTCTGGTTGCCCGGCTATGTGAGCCAGGAGCACGCCGACACACAGTGCGATGGAGCCCAGGTCGCCGCCCGTCCAGTTGCGCAGGATTGAAACCAGTTCCGCTTCTGTCAGTTGGCGCCCATTCACTGTCTCGCGGCATAGCTTTGTGGTCAGGTCGTCAGGTGCGTCGTCCCCGGCTTCGCGTCGCGGCTGGATTACCGAGCGGATGATCTCATCAAACTGCTCGGCCACATCCGCCGTCCAGGCGCTGTCGCCGGAGCGGGTGGCCGCGTGATTTTCCTTCATCCAGGCCAGCAGCCGTGGCTCCAGTTCTGCCGGCCACCCCAGCCAGGCGCACTGGGCGCGTACTGCGAATACCGCGCCAATGTCGTTCACCGCGTCCAGCACAACACCTCGGGGTAACGCCGCCACCAGTTGCGAGGCGACGCGTTTGAAGGCGGGTATGAAAGGTTCCAACGCATCATGGCTGAGGTGTCGCTCAATCACCTCCCGGAAACGGGTGTGTTCTTCTCCATCGAGACCGTTCGGCACTTGCAGGAAACGAGAGACCTGGCTGGAGAAGCGCTGGTGATCCAGAGCTGCGGCAAGAACATCCTCGTGCCGCAGAAGCACCCATTCACCCATCGAATTCCTTACCACCGGATGCCTGGGGCGCAACTCATCGGTATAAGCGCGCAAGTCCCGGCCGGCGGCGGATAAATCGTCTGGCATATGGTCAGTCATATTGACTCCTTTATCGTCAAAGATATTGGCGGCTTAGTGTAATCCTTGATTTATGTGTCAGTACGACAACGTGTCGCATTCATTAAGAGCATTTGTATGAGCACCTTATCGCAGATTGTTACTTGCCGGTAATAAGTGACTGTAACATTCATTCCGTCATTCCGTGCTTGTCACACGTGCGACTCTGGGTTCAGTCAGAACCTGGGGGGAGAAAAAGTGGGGGGAGTAAAAATGGCCTGATTAGACAATTTTAATCACGAAACTTGATCTAAGTTAAGTCGCAGTTTGCCTATATTAAATGTACCATCCTCGGTTCTGCGGCAAACCCCTTTCTGAGGGTGTTACGCTAAGTGCAAGATTTAAAAAAGGAAGTAGTTGTATGTTATGGAAGTCAGGTTCTCGTGTGGCTTTTCAGCCCACTGCAGGGCACGGTCCCTACGCTCGTAAAAAACCACAAATTTTTCTCACCAGTTTTCTGATGGCAGGCGCGCTCTCTGGAGCTGCACTTGCTCAAGAACCCAATCCAACTCCCAATACTTACACTGATTTGCCAGTGCCACAGCTGACACGCTGGAAAACCGAGACCAATACGGTGACGGTTCAACCCGGTGTTGACGGCTACTCTGGTGCCTCTGCGCGGACCCAGTTTTACCCCAGTGAACTGGCTCGCCAGAGTGCGGAAGCTGCGTTAGCAACGTTAAATAATGCTGATCCAGCCGACGATGTCGAGGATATTGAAGGCGAGTTGTGGGCGAACAGCCCGGCGGCAGTCTACTGGGAACTGGATGACGGCAGCGGTCGCCCGCCCGGTATCCAGGTTGTAACGGACGATCTTGATACCCCAACCAATAACTGCATTATGTCCTCGGGTATGCGCGTGGATGAAAAACTGGGCACGCTCGTTCCCAAAACCTGCAGCGATCCAAATAGTAGTTCCAAGCGTTATTTCCTGGAAATCCGGGATGCCGATACACCGGTGGATATGGTGTTTGAGGTAGGTAAAAAGGACATTCGCTACAAGGGTGTGAAAAACCCCGAAGAGGATGGTGGTGAAGAGCTGGCCGCCTTTAAGGAAGAGTATGGCATTGGCCGTATCTACCGTGTAATCCAGAAGGTTGTGAACAACTCGGATGAGCGCTGGGTCGGCATTAAAATGGAGCTCGGCCACGGTATCGGGAATAATTTCACCCCTTTCAATTTCGCAGAAGACGGTGTTGCGTTTGAACTGCGTGAAGCCGTGCCGCGGGAGTTTTTTGAAGGGGAAACCGGCGCCCCGGATATAGCAGTCTGGAATCCTGACCGTTTCTCAACATTCTCGCCCAAGGGCTTTGATGATGGTTCTCGGGAGCGTTTTGACCCTGGCTTCTTCTCCGATCAGGCTGCAGGTCTTTTCCCACCGCAGAGTGCGGGCAATGGTTCAGACAAAGCGGTGCTGCTCTACAGTGGTTCTGAATACAACTCTGAAACCGATGCCTATGGCGCGATTACCCCGAACGTTTTCAGCATGGCGGATACGCAGGCTGCAGGAACCACGTTCGTTACTCAGGGCGTATTCGGTTATATGCTGTCTGATTCAATAGCGCCTATTGTTATCGCCCGTTATGACGGGGGTGACCCCGATGGTGAATCGGATGCGTTCGAAGCCTGGTGGGATGGTGAAAACTGGCGGTACGGGCAGGCCGGTGGTGAAGCAGAGGGCGTCGCTCCTTTTGGAGTGGTGGGTAACGATCAGCTAGAGGAATGGGCTGAAAGGCTGCTGGGCACCACGACAGAAGAAGCTGATAAAAAGGGGTATGCCTCTGTTCTGGCAGATGACCTGGCTACCCAGAATATGGATACCTTTATCTACATTGGTGATGGCATTCTGGACGAAAATGGTGCTCCCAAATACGAAAACATCACGTTGCGGGTAACCGCCATATCGACAGCTTCGGAAGGACTTTCCTCCACGAGCCGTGGTAACGAGACGCCGGCCTGGATTGATTCTGATGGTAAGAATACGGCTCCGGACCTCCTCTCATACCGAGTCCCAAGACCAGCTCCGGAAGCACTGAACGACTCAGCGACGACCGTCGGGGTTGTTCCGGTGGACATCAACCTGTTGGAGAACGACCTGCTGAATGGCAAACTTCTGAGCCAGCGGATTGGCGCCGGTGATGTTACTGCGGCGTATGAGGTTGTCACGGGCCCGGCAAACGGAACTGTCACAATCACCGATGGGATAGCAACCTACGAGGCGAATGACGGCGTTACAGGGCCGGATACGTTCACTTATTTGGTGAAGGTTACCGATGCAAAAGCTGATGACGATGAGTACGGCACAGATACTGAATCAAACACTGCGACGGTCACTGTGCAAGTTGTTCCATACCCGGGAACTGAAACACCGATCGCTAAAAATGACTCAGCAGTAACGTTCAGCGATACCCCGGTAACCATCGATGTGTTAGGCAACGATGATTTGCCAGCGGGCACCGCCTCAGTGACTGTTCCGGCGACTGAAGAAGCTGGTGGCCCTGTGTCTGGCACCGCAACGGTTTCAGACAATAAGGTGGTTTATACTCCGGCGTCGAACCTGACGTTCAAAGATGAAGAGTCAATAATTGATCGCTTTATCTATACGGTTGATGTGAACGGGAAGAAAGCCAGCGCTCTGATCACTGTGAGAATAGACCCTCCAGTTGTGGAAGAGCCCACTGATCCAGGCACTGACCCAGACACTGACACTGACACAAACAGCGAAAAAGGCGGCGGCACGCTCTTCGGCTGTAGCTACAGCCCGGGTGCACCGTTCGATCCGACATTGCCGCTTGTGGTACTGGCGGCACTCGGTGGACTGGTTATCCGCAACCGTCGTAAGCAAACCCTGCACTAAGCCTGTTAGTGCATAACCTGGAGCCCCGGCGAAATTTGCCGGGGCTTTTTATATTATGCAAAGCCCCCTCCTGCTCGAAGCATCTGACTTTCCCGTTGCAGATCCACTAGTATGCTGAGTTTGACTATCTGCAGGACAAGGCCTTCCCACCCATGCATGAAAGCACTTCTCTTAAGCAGCAGTTAGGATTAACGCTCCCTGAGTGGCTGTTCGCGGATTGGCAGTTTATATTGGCGGTAATCACCGGCTGTTGTCTGAGTGTGGCTGTTGGCGCTTTAGCTGGCGGGAATGCCTGGCTGGATGCTGGCTGGATGCCACTGGTTTCCCTTATTCTCTGGGCTCCGGTGATCGAGGAGTTGGCCTTTCGCGGCATCGTGCAGGGCTTTCTTGGCGAAACAGCATTTGGTAAACGCCACCTCGCAGGCCTCTCTTTCGCTAATCTGCTCGCGGCGCTTCTGTTTACGGCCTGGCACCTGGTTTACCGAACCGATCTGCTGGCCTGGCTGGTCTTTGTCCCGGCCCTGGTGTTCGGCTACTTCCGGGAGCGTCACGGCTCGCTGCTGCCTTGTGTGATTCTTCATGCAGCTTACAACGCTGCTTTATTCCCGGGTTGGTATCTGTTTTCCTGACCCCAACAAAAAACCCGGCCTGATACCAGAACCGGGGTTTATGTTATTACCGATCGGTTTTATGACCGGGCTTTCAGGTTCCGTACTGTCAGGCCACCGATAGCCAGCGCCGTCAGCAGAAGCAGTGTCGGGTCAAATGGAGCACCCGGGCTGTAGCTGCAGCCGACAAGCGTGCCGTCGCCTTCGTTGGTTTCTACAACGTCGTCGGGCAGCTCGACTACGGTTGATTCACGGTACATCGCATGGGTTTCGTCACCCTCGATCTGGTTCCAGACTGTAAACAGTCGATTGCCTGCCGGAGTCATGCGGATCTGCGATTCGAATGTTTCAACGCCATCAGCTTCACCCGCGAAGGTAACAATCGGCGTTAGGTAAGCCCCTTTGTCCTCGACACGAGTGGCATAGAGATCGAGTTCACTGGTGGCATTATCACTCCACGCAGAGACGTTGGTCTGCTTGCCCCAGGCAAGGTAGAACTTGGTTTTGTCCTGACATTCCTCAGGATTCGTCGCGCAGGCGGGCGTGCTTCCCGGTGTGCCAACCAGGCGGGGCTCACGCACGTTGATGGTGGTATCGGTTTCGTTGCTCTTGTTTTCTGGCGCCGACCATTCACCGGTTGCTCCATTATAGTGGCGCAAGTAAAAGTTGTAGTTTTTGGTGTTGGTGTAAAGCAATTCCGCCAGAACGGGCGTGTAGGTGTAACCGATGTAGAGGTCATCGCCCCGCAGCAGCCCACGGTGTGCGTTGGCACTTTCTTCCACAACCTGGTTGGTGTCATCAGAAAGTGTCGAGTTGGCAATGTCCGCATCGGTTGTAGCCTGGGCAATTTCTGCCTGACTGCTCATGTTCAATGCGGGCGCGTTGTTCAGGGCCCTGGCAGAGGCATAGTCTGAAACCGCACAGTTGGCGTCAACAGCCGGTACCATTTCAGCGGGTGAGAAGCCGTTACCACCATTTACGATGCCTTTGCGCAACATGATGTCTGAGGGGCCACCCTGGGTGAACTCACCTTCTTTCCAGAAAATGCCCAGGCGCATACCACTGACCGGTCCTGCTTCTTTCTGTGGAACGAAGCGAACGCGGCGTGCATTCAGCAAAGGGTTGCTGATGATACAGCCGGCCTGAGCTTCAGGGTTATTCCAGTCGAAGGTGTGATAGCGGACATACTTTCCCTCATCCAGACCATCGGAGCCTTTGGTTTCTTCGTAGGCGAGAATAACCTGTGGCGTTGAATCCAGTTCGCCGAATTGAAGCGCCAGGTTGGCCCGGGAGGCGCCAGCTTTTCCGCCTTCCACAATTTCAGAACCGTCAACACTTGTAGAACCTGTGGAAGCGGTGATGTCCTCACCGGAACTGTCTTTAATGACATCGAAATTACCGGCGGCCTCTTGTCCGTCTATGTAGTTGTCGGTGACGCGAACAGGCGTTGTCCAGATGCCTGCATCTTGGGTGCCCCAACCTTTAAGAGCGTAGCTGTACCAGATATCGGTTCCGTGGCTGGTGTTCGCACCGGAAGCACCGTCACCCGGGCCTTCAGCTTCGCCCCGTTGCAGGCCGCGAGGATCTTCCTGCCAGGTGAGTGCCCACTCACCGGTTCCGAGACCGCGGCTCACATCCTGCTTGGCATCGCGCTCACCAGAAGAGAGTTGCACGGCGTCCGACCAGGTGGTGCCGTTATCTGAACTGGTCACTGCATAGGTGCAACTGAAGGGAATTTCGCGGTTTTCAAGGGAACGATAGCTGACCATGCGCTGGTCGCCACCCTCGCAGTATTTATCTACCCAGGAAACCACGACGCGGGAGCCTGAGTTGAAAATGTTGGGTTTGTCTGAATCGCCCGGGAAAGCTTCAGGCTCTCGGGTAGTTTCTAAAATATCACCATTTTCGTCGATGGTGATGGTATAGCCATTCCAGTCGGTATTAATGGAAGTCTTAGCAGCAGTGTTGGAGAGGTTAACTTCTTCTGACCAGCTGCTTTCCTGATCGCAGTCGGCATCGCAATACCGTGCGAAAATATCCCGTGCCGGTCGCTCACCCTGTTCTTTGACGTCGTAAACCGTGTTTTCGTTGGGGTCGAGATAATCACCATACACGGAAACCAGTCGACCATTGGTCATCCGTACTATCTTGGTTTTATTGGCACCGCCATTGCTGTTGAGCTTGACGGTATCACCAAAGCTGAGCCCGGTAGCGGCAGTGGCCGCGCCCGGCAAGGCAAGAGTGGTTGCTATCGCTGCGAGGAGAGCCTGTTTTTTCATGGTGCGTCCTTGATTGGTTAATAGCTTTCGTTGACAGCGATTTCTTTTTTTATAATTTTTTACACTATCAATATTACGAATGTATGACAGAATCGTCATGCATTGCAAATTAACTGTAATGAAAAGCGGCAGTTATTGTTTGACATCAAAATAAATCGTTACGCTGTTGCAGCATTACATTGTTTAACCTTTCGGAGATTTCGTATGAGGGGTTATCACCTCGGAAACCTCGCCATAGCTGCGCCGGTTGTCCTGAGTTTTCTGCTCAGCGCATGCAACGAGCAGGCAGGGCGACAGTCCTGCCGTGATGCGTATGCCTGATCTTCTGGTATCCCCTAACCAGCCATCACCGGATGGCGAGGATATCAGCCCGTTTTTTGACTGGAAAAGCAGCGTGATGGCCAACGCCTTCACCGATCCCTACTTTCGCGCAACCATGAAGCATGAGACAGAAGCGTTTCCGCATCTGGCCGGCTTTATTGAGGACACCTGTCTGACGTGCCATACCCCCATGGCCCGGGCCCATGCCCACCAGACTGGCGTGAGCCTGGAAAAGGACGCTTCATGCGGTCATGATAAAGGCTGTTACCGGGCTGACCAGGCCATGGCAGACCCTCATGCCCGGGAAGGCATCAGTTGTACGGCCTGCCACCAGATCACCGATTCACAGTGGAGTCCACGCTCTACTATCAGAACATTCGTCCGACATTTGTTGAGGCAGAGCACGGTGAGCATCCCTGGATTGCAGAGTTCCGGGGGATTGCCAGCCGGAACCCGCCAAAAGCAGAAGTACTGGCGTCTGCAAGTTTTCAGGTTGACTGAGGTATCCATGAGCAAAGACTATTTCGCGCACAAAGCGCACACCTACGAACAAAACCCCGATCGTGTCGATAATGTGTCCAATATCGCTAACGCAATCCTTGGCAAGGTGAAGCTGGAGCCATCCATGCATCTGCTGGATTTTGGTTCCGGAACGGGGTTGCTGCTGGAACGGATTGCGCACCATGTCGGGAAAATCACGGCGGTGGATATCTCACCCTCCATGAACCGGCAGCTTTTGGAAAAGCAGGGCAGCCTGGCCTGTGAGCTGGAAGTTCAGGAACTGGATCTGGAAAAGCAGACCGTGGAACACAGGTTTGATGGCATTATTTCTTCCATGACCATGCACCACGTGCGGGATGTAGATGCCATGTTCTGCCGCTTCCATGAGATGGTGAAACCGGGTGGTTTTATTGCCATAGCCGATCTGGACAAGGAAGACGGCTCCTTCCATACGGAAGATACCGGGGTGTTCCATTTCGGATTCGACCGGGAAGATATTGTTTCGGCAGCCACTCAGGCGGGCTTTGAAAACGTGGAAGTGGTATCTGCCAGCACGATCAAGCGGGAAACTGGTGATTACCCGGTGTTTTTACTGGTGGCCTGGAGACACGTTTAACCATGCCTGTTGCTGGGACTCATAATGGGTATCTGGCGAAACAGCAGTGCCTGCCGCTCTTCGCCAGATAGTATCGGAAGCTTACTGTGCAGTTGTAACGTACTTGAGAATCTCAACCACCTGTTCCGGAGTCTGCGCCCACGCCATGGCAGATGCGTCTACTTCCTTTAGCGGGTGGATGATGTCTTCGTTGTGCAGGGTAACGTAGGGCGTACCCATAGCGGCACAGAAACCGGCGTCAAAGGCCGCATTCCACTGCTTGTATTTGTCGCCGAACCGGATCACCGCAAGGTCACACTGTTCAAGCAGCGTTTTGGTGCGAATACCGTTCACCTTGGACGACTGGTGGTCGCGCCAGAAAGCGACTTCCGGCTTGCCCAGCATATCGCCCGCTGCATCGCTGGCCTCGTGATTGGTAACAGGCGCGGTGAATTCTACTGGCAAGCCGGCGTCTTCTGCTCCAGCCTGAATCTGCTCACGCCAGTCAGTGTGAATTTCGCCAGAGAGGTACACAGTCCAGATCATGAAGTTCTCCTAAGTAAATTTGGCAGGGGAAGGTTTGAACCTGCGGGACCCTATCATAGCCCGGCGCCATACAGAATCTCAGCCCGGTTAATCCCCTATATCGCCTGTGGCTTTCTCCAGCCGCGCTCGCGAGTCGGCGATAAACTGAAAAAGCAGATCTCTGTAGTGGTTTTGAGCTGAGTTTGTTCTGAGAGGCTCGGCTGAGAGTACTATAGCTTTGAAAGTACTATGCAGAGCTTGCATTTACGCCGTTAGTGCCAATCATGTATAACCAGAAAACAATCTTTGACCAGATGCGAGGAGTTCAATGGACTTCAAAGACTATTACGCCGTGCTCGGTGTGAGCGAGTCTGCCTCCCCCGAGGAGATCAAAAAATCCTACAGGAAGCTGGCCCGGAAATATCACCCGGATGTCAGTACAGAGGATGATGCCAGTGAGAAATTCAAAGACCTTGGTGAGGCCTACGAAGTATTGAAAGATCCGGAAAAGCGTGCGGAATACGATCAGTTGCGCAAATACGGTGCGCGGCCCGATGGTTCTTTCCAGCCGCCTCCCGGCTGGCAGAGTGCATCCGGCTTTGGCGGTGGCGGCTATACGGAGGCAGATGCGCGCCAATTCAGTGACTTCTTTGAAGAAATCTTCGGTGGCAGGCGCGGTGCCGGAGGGTTTTCCGGCAGTGAGTTTGGTGCAGGGGCTGGCGGTTTCCGGCAAAGCGTTCGTATGCGCGGTGAGGATGTTCACGCGCGGTTGCCGCTGTTTTTGGAAGAAGTGTTCAATGGATGCGAAAAGCAGGTTTCCTTTACCGTCCACGAGGCCGACGAGCACGGGCGTATAGTTGCGCGCCAGAAAACCCTGAAAGTAAAAATCCCCGCCGGTATGCGCGAAGGGCAGCATCTGCGTTTGAAGGGGCAGGGCTCTCCCGGGATTGGTGGTGGCGAGCCAGGTGACCTGTTGATAGAGGTAGAGCTGGCGCCGCACCCGCTGTTCAGCGTGGAAGGCCGGGATATTGTGGTGACGATTCCTGTAACACCCTGGGAGGCCGCACTGGGTGCGACAATCACTGTGCCTACGGTAGGCTCCAAAGTGAATGTGAAAGTCCCCAAGGGTTCATCTTCTGGACGCAAGCTCCGCCTCAAGGGTAAAGGGCTGCCAGGCAAGCACCCGGGCGACCAGATGGTTATAATCCAGATCGTGATGCCCGAACAGCATTCTGCGGAGGCGCTAAAACTCTATGAACAGCTTGCCGAAGCCGAGAAAGGTTTTGATCCACGCAGCAAACTCCATCTGTGAAGGGGAGAGTAACGAATGAGTGAGAACGACAGTATCCTGACCCTTGAAGTCACGGACGCAGACGGCAGCACCTTTACCCTTCACGAAGTGTGCGAGCGGGGTGAATGCCATGCAGAGTTTGTGATCAAACTGGTGAGTTACGGCATTATTGCGCCTGTCGAGCCTGCTGAGGAAGCGCGCCAATGGCTGTTCGATGTGGCTGCTCTTGCCCGTTTGCACAAGGCCAGGCGATTACAGAGAGATTTGAAAATGAACTTGCCTGGTCTGGCCATGTCTCTGGACCTGCTGGACGAAGTCCAGGCGATGCGCAAGGAACTGGCGCGCACCAGGCAACAATTGCAGCAACTGATGGAAGGGTACTAATACTAACGCTCCGGCAAAGCGGGGCGTGGCTTCATAAGGCCCTGTTTTACATTCTGCGACCTCTTGCGAGCTGGTGAAGCTGGTAAACTGGTAAAAAAGTACAGTGGTGGTATGTCGCCGCGCTCTGCACTGGATGAGCTGCAATGGGTTGGAGTAGTATCCGCTGACGAGGATACCGGCAGCATGACCCACGCCAAATGAGAGAAAACAATGACCTCCAGTAGCCAGCCCGAGTTCATCTATCGCTGGGAGCCCACCGAGCTTGCAAGCACCATATTGTCTGCTCCCGGTCGAGAAGTGGTGAGCCACTGGATCAGTGCCGTTGCTTTTCTTGATGAGAATGAACATCCGGTTCTGCTGGGCACAGACAATCAGAGCGAACCTACCTTCAGCCAACTCGTGCAAGCTGTTAATCCGGAGTTTGCGCCCTCTGTTATCCTGAACGAGTTGCTGCGTAAAGGCGTTGTCGAGCAGATAGACGACGGCCATGTTTTGCTCAGGCGAAGCACCTATGTACAGGATGTTCCGGGTTTTGAGAGTTTCCCCAGGGTGCGACGGCGGAAGCATAGCCCTGGCCGGAGCCCGGGCAGGCGACATAACGATGACACCTGACGCATCGATCACAATGCTCTGTGTGGTCATCGCTGTTGGTAAAGCCCCCTCCTGATTTTAAACATCCGCAACAAAACCCTACATAAAGAAGCCCCCCTTTGTCGTTTGCTCTGGTACAACTTGCTATAAGAAGTATCTCAATAACCAAATAACAAATAATCCGGATGCCGGAATAACATGTTGGGGAAGTTCTTATGGCCTCTCATTTTCTGAAAAACCTGATCGCCAGCCGGCTGTTCCGTCCCGTATTCATTGTTCTGATTATTGCCGGCCTGGCGCAGGTGGTGATCAGCCAGTGGCTGATCTCGGAGCAGGTAGAGCGTTTGATCACCACGGCAGGCTCAGCCCTTGAAGCAAGCAGTGACCAGCTCAGCGAATCCTTTGAAAATACCCGGGAGGACGTGCGCCTGCGTTTGCAGGCCATGCGTGAAGAAAGCGTTGGCGAGTTGGCGGAGGAGCTTACGCGGCAGCAAGGTGATCAGCAGAAGCGGATGGCAAAAAATGTGCGAAGTGCCGTCATGGCAGAAGCACAGGGGCTGGCCAACGTTCTGGCGGCCGTTGCCGCGCCGCTGATATGGGACAGGGATATTCCCCGGCTGACTGATCTTGTGGAGCTGGCAGACGCCCGGGAATCGGTGCTCTTTGCCATCTATTTCGATCAGTACGGTGAGCGCATGACCCGCTATGTCGACCGTACCGATGAGCGTGTGGTCACATTGATGAAGCAGGGCGAAGGCCGCGGGGCGGCAAGCCGGGTACTGGAAGCGGCCAGTCGCGATCCGAATACTGTCATTATCACCGCCGATATAAAACCCAAAGGCTCTGCCATCGGGCAGTTGAAGCTGGGCTTGTCAATGGAAGGCATCAATCGTGATCTTGCGGAGCTCGAAAAGGAGTTCAACGCTACCCTCACAGCCAGCATAGAGACCGCCAGACAGACACTTGAGGCTGAAACAGGGCAGGTCAACCAGCGGCTTCAGCAGCAGCTTGCAAATATGGGAAAAGACACACAATCGCGCATTGAGCAGACAGTCAGCGCGCTGCGGCTGGAGGCATCAGGCCTTGCATCGAGCCTCACGGTTGTGGCGATAAGCTCCATGATAGTTCTTCTGCTTCTGATCGCTGCTGTGCTGGGAGTCGGTGTGTTGCCCCGGGTTCTGCGGCTGAACTCGGCGATTGAAAGTATTGCCGATGGTGAAGCCGATCTGACTCGCCGGGTAAACCTGAAGGGTAACGATGAGCTTACGGAGATGGCCCGGGGTGTTAACCGGTTTATTGCCCGCATTCAGGAGCTGGTATCTGATGTCAAAAGCTCTGCGGAATCTGCCGTTGGAGAGGCGAAGGAGCAGGGAGAAGTCAGCCGGAATGCGGTTGCCGCGGTGAGTAAACAGCAGCAGGAAGTGGCGGACGTATCTGAAACCATGGGGGCCATGTCCCGCAGTATTACTGGTGTGGCCGAGAACATTCAGGAGGTTGCCGGTGCCGTTCGTGATGTCAGTAATGAAAGCGATGCGACGGCGGCCATTTCCCGGGACGTTCTCAAGCGCCTTGACGACGTGGTGTTAAACGTACAAAAGGCGGTGGACGCGGTCAGCGCACTGGACAACCAAAGCACACAAATCACCACGGTGTTGTCCGTTATCGGGGGTGTTGCAGAGCAGACCAATCTGTTGGCTCTCAACGCGGCGATTGAAGCCGCCAGGGCCGGTGAATCAGGTCGTGGGTTTGCGGTAGTGGCAGATGAAGTAAGAACTCTGGCGAGCCGAACCCAGGCCTCCACCACAGAAATCGAAGCCATTATTGAACGGTTACAGCAGGGCAGCAAACAGGCGGTATCGGTGATTGGTGCGGTGTCGCAACAGATTACGGAATCCTCTGCCGGTTTCCGCCGTGCGGATGAGCACTTTGAGCAGATCAATCAGCTGCTCAGCCGTTTGCAGGAGCAGGCTCTGAGCATTTCATCGGTAGCGGAGCAGGAGGGGCAACAGGCTGAACGGGTTCGCAGCAGTGTTGAGGATATCGCCCGTTCCTCTGAGGCAACGGTTGAGGCCATCCGGCGCTCTGACAGTGCCAGCCTGAAAATTGCCGGGTTGCTTGCGGCGCTTCAGGCGAAGGCGGCCCAGTTCCGTGTGTAACGGAACCGGGTAGCCACTGCGGGCGCTGTTTACTCAATTACAGAGCCGTGCCCGGGCCTCCTGGTACTCCTGTTTCAGCCTGGAAACCAGGGCCTCCACGCTGACAACATCGTTTATCTGGCTCACACCCTGGCCGGCCGACCATACGGTTTTCCAGGCTTTGGCTTCGTCGTCCACCGGTTTGAGTTTTTCCCCGTAGTTGATCTCGCCGGGCTGGTTCAGCTTGTCCATGGGGAAGCCGGCAGCCTCCAGGCTTTGCCGCATGAAGCTGGCCGGTATGCCGGAAACCGCCGGGGTGTGAATGATGTCGGCGGACACAGATTCAATGATCATGTTGCGATAGGCGTCTTCTGCCCGGGATTCGGTAGTGTTGATAAAGCGTGTGCCCATGTAGGAGAGGTCCGCGCCCAGTGCCTGCGCGGCGAGCAGGTCTTCGCCATGGGACAGGCCTCCGGCCAGTAAAACCGTGCCATCAAACACTTCGCGGATTTCATGCACCAGCACAAAGGGGTTGATGGTGCCCGCATGCCCACCAGCGCCGGCGGAAACTGCAATAATGCCGTCCACGCCGGCTTCTGCGGCTTTACGGGCGTGCTTCTGGTTGGTTACATCGTGGAATACAACGCCGCCGTAACTGTGCACAGCTTCCACAACCTGGCTTGCCGCGCCCAGGGACGTAATGATGATGGGCACCTGATGTTTTACGCAGAGTTCCAGATCGGCCTGCCAGCGCGGGTTTGAGCGATGCACGATCAGGTTGACGGCATAGGGCGCAATGCTGGCTTGCGGGTTCTCCTCTTTGAGCGCCCCGAGGTCCCGGTTCATCTGGATCAGCCACTGCTCAAAACCCTCGCTCGTGCGCTGGTTCAGGGCCGGAAAACTGCCCACGATGCCTTCCCGGCAGCACGCAAGCGCCAGTTCCGGGCCTGAAATGAGAAACATGGGGGCCGCGATGAGCGGTAGGCTGAGTGAATCTTTTAACAAGTCGGGAAGTGGCATGGGGTTTCCTTATTTTGTGCTGGAACTTTTGTAGGATATAACGGATCTTAGCCTGCCTGGACGTCTCTTAAAAACAAAAAAGGAGTCAAACATGGGTGAAGCAAAACGCCGCAAGCAAACCGGAGCACCACCGCCCCGTAAAACCGGCTCACAAAAACCACTGATTATCGGCGTGAGTGTGCTGGTTCTGGCCGCCATTGTTCTGGGTGCTTTTTTTCTTACCGCAACCCCCGCACCAACCTCGGCCGAGCTTCCGGTAGCAGCACCTAACGCCGAAGCTTTTCCCGGGCAGCTGGATCAGTACGGGGTTTCTGTGGGCTCACAGGATGCGCCGGTGGTTGTGCGTGAGTTTGCCGATTTCCAGTGCCCTGCCTGCGGTCTTTTTGCCGAGGCCAGCAAGCGTTTGAAGCAGGAGTATGTGGACGCAGGGCAGGTGCGCTTTGTGTATTTCGACCTGCCGTTGAAGCAGCACCAGAATGCGTTTCCCGCCGCCCAGGCTGCTCGCTGTGCCGGCGATCAGGGCGCCTACTGGGAAATGCATGAGCGTTTATACGATTCGCAAACGGAATGGAGCGATTCCAACGATCCCGTCGCCACTTTCACACGTTACGGCAAGGATCTGGATCTGGACGAACGTCGTTTCCGCCGCTGCATGACCACCGAACTGCACCGGGAAGCTGTTGAAGACAGCCGCCGCGTTGCCATGCAACTGCAGGTAACCAGCACACCAACGGTGCTGGTGGACAACATTCGCCTCACCCGCCCCGGCTGGGGCCAGCTTTCTGCAGTTGTGGAGCGGGAGCTTGCACGCACCGGCAAGCCCTGACTTGAACCCTGGCCAGAGTGGGTTAAAATTCGCGCCCTCTCTGGCCTGAACCTGCCAGAACCATAAACCCATGCTCCGGATTTACGATCCGGCCCGCAGGAGACATAACCATGAGCAACAACATTGTTGTTTGCGCACTCTATAAGTTCGCAGTACTGAATGATTTCAAAGCCCTTCGCCAGCCCCTTCTGGAAACAATGCTCGATAATGGCGTCCACGGCACGCTGTTGCTGGCCTGTGAAGGCATTAACGGCACCATCGCCGGAAGCCGCCGCGGTATAGACGCGGTTCAGGCCTGGCTTGCGCGTGACGAGCGCTTCAACGGTATTGATTACAAGGAATCCTTCGTTGATATCCAGCCGTTCAAACGTACCAAGGTGAAGCTCAAGAAAGAAATTGTCACCTTGGGTGTTGATGGCATTGATCCCAGGCGCATTGTGGGTACATATGTAGAGCCTGAACAGTGGAATGATCTTATTTCAGACCCCGAGGTTCTGCTGGTGGATACCCGCAATCAGTACGAGGTGGAAATCGGTACCTTTGAAAATGCGGTCAATCCGTCCACGGACACGTTCCGGGAGTTTCCGGATTACGTAAAGCACAACCTCGACCCGGCAAAACATAAAAAAATTGCCATGTTCTGCACTGGTGGTATTCGCTGCGAAAAATCCACGGCGTACCTGAAAGAGCAAGGGTTTGAGGAGGTTTACCATCTCAAGGGAGGCATTCTGAAATACCTGGAAGAGGTGCCGGAAGAGCAGAGTCTCTGGAAAGGTGAATGTTTTGTATTTGACGACAGGGTTACAGTTAATCATCGTTTGGAGCGGGGAGCCTACGATCAGTGCCATGCCTGTCGTCGCCCCATTACCGAGGCTGAGAAACAGCGCCCGGAATATCAGCAGGGTATAAGCTGCCACCGCTGTATAGACTCGTTAAGTGAGGAACAGAAAGCGCGTTTTGCGGAGCGCGAGCGTCAGATCCGTTTGGCTGAGGCCCGGGGCGAAAGCCACGTTGGGGGTGAAGCCGCCCGTATTATCGCCGAACGCAAAGCACGCAAAAAATCAGAGCGTGAACGCCATGCCCGCAGGAGCATGGAAGGTGAGAGTCGCAGCCCGGTAACCTGAACATTGTGCCTGAACCTGTAACCAAGGAGCTTTCATGAGTTTCAAGAAAACCGTTGCGATTATTTCCATTGCAGTTGCGCCACTGGCGCACGGCCAGGACGCCAAAAACTGGGAGGGCGAGGCGGAACTGGGTGTGCTCATAACATCCGGAAACACCGAGGAAACCAATGTCAATGGCAGCCTTGGCGTGGTTCATGAAGTGGTGGACTGGCGCAACATTCTGGATTTGAGCTCAACCTACTCCGAAGGCGAGGACGACACCACAGGCCAGGATCAGACGACGGCGGAGAAGTACAAAGCAGCGCTTGAAACCAACTACAAATTTGATGAAAGCCAATACTGGTTTTTACGCGGCACCTACGAGAAGGATCGTTTTTCCGGCTATGACTTTGAATCCACTGCCACCACCGGTTACGGTAACCGGGTGTGGCAGCGTGACAAGCGCTCATTCCTTGATTTGTCGGCGGGTGCCGGTTACCGCTACAACAAGCTGGAGGAGCTGAATGACAAAGGCGAGGATGTTGAGAAAGAGGCCATCGCACGGCTGGCCGCCCAGTTCAATTACGCGCTTTCTGAAAATGCCCTGTTTCGCCAGAAACTGAGTACAGAAATCGGCCTCGATGAAAACAACGTGATCAGCCAGTCAGAGACTGCGATCAAGACCAATCTTGTAGGCAATCTCTCCATGAAAGCCGCCTATCGGGTAAAACACGTCTCGGACGCGCCGGCTGGCGCAGACTCCACGGATACCGAAACCGCCATCACTCTGCTCTACGGTTTCTGAGCCGGCCCCGGCCCGGGTGGTCAGACCTTGTTCCTGAGCCCCAGTTCGTCAGGATAGGGGCTCAGGTAGTGTTGCAGGTTCAGGTAATCCACCGGTTCTCTGCGCTGGGCCATTCTCAATAAAGTCATGGGTACAATCAGCGGTACCTCGCCGCGGCCATAGGCTTCGATCTGTTCCACCAGAACCTTGCGATCCTCGCTTCCCATGGCATCCCGCAGGTAGCCCATCAGGTGCTGCAGCACATTCATGTGTGAGCCACGGCTTACTTTCTTTGTCATGGCCTCCATGAAACCCTGAATGTAGCGGTTGGCAATGGTTTCCAGAGCGTCTGATTTCAGGTCGCTCAGCATGGGGCCGAGCTGCCGGTAGATTTTCTCCGAGTGTGCCAGCAACTGGAATTTATGCCGCGTGTGAAACTCGATCAGTGCTTTTGCGCACAGGTTCTTGCCGGCAACATTCTGCATCCAGTCATCATAGGCAAACACCCGCTCAATGAAGTTCTCCCTGAGCGTGTCGTCGTTCAGCCGGCCCTCTTCTTCAACCGGCATCAGCGGGTAGGCGCGCATCAGCGCCTCGGCAAACATGCCCTGGCCGTCGCGGCGTATAACCTGCCCTTCAGGATTGTGGACCTTGATGCGCTCCATGCCGCAACTGGGGGATTTGGCCATTAAAATGTAGCCACGCAACTCGCTCAGGTTCGGAAGTATGCGGTCGATGAATTCCTGCATGGCCCGGGTATGGTCGGCAGAGCCTTTGGTTTCGGTAAGGCGCATGCCATCGGGGTGTTCCCGCAAATGAATAGCCGGGCGCGGCACACCCAGGCCAGCTTCCAGTTCCGGGCAGATGGCGCGAAACTCAAAGTGCCGGGACAACACCTGGGTGCAATAACGGGAATGTTTGTGACCACCGTCATGACGAACTTCCTTGCCCAGCAGGCAGGTGCTGATCCCCACGGGAATACCGCTCATGTCTTTCTCCGGTTTTTTAGCTTTTTATGTCTGAGTGCCAGGGTAGTAGCGTAAATCTCGTGAACATCACTGGCAAACTGCTCCACTGAAAAATCTTTGGCGAAGGCCAGGGCCTGGCTTGCGAGCCTGCTTCGCAGTTCGTCATCTTCCAGCAGTTGTTGCACCTGCGTGCACCACTGATCCTGCCTTTCCGGCGTTTTGAAACCGTTAAAGCCCTGGCGAATAACATCATCAATGCCACTTGAACGCACTGCGACCACCGGCAGGCCCGCTGCCATGGCTTCCAGAATTACCATGCCCTGGGTTTCAGATTTGGAGGCGAAGAGAAAGACGTCGCCCAGCCGATACCACACAGCCATATCGTCCGGCGGTATGGCTCCCACAAGCGTGGCATGGTCCTCCAGCCCGAGTTCCCGGATCCGGTTTTGCAGGCGGTCTCTCTGGTGGCCGTCGCCGATCATCAGGAAGCGGAAGGGTTTGCTGGATTGCTGTCGTAACCTGTTGATCGCTTCCAGCATGAAATCGATATTTTTCTCGTTCGAGAGCCGCGATACGCTGATGAAAATTGTCTCATTGCCCAGTTTCAAAGACGTTCGCAGCTTTGAAATTTCTTCCTCCGTCACCGCTTGAAATCGTTGGTACTCGATGCCTGTGGGCTGCACAAAGGTGGGCGTTTTCACGCCGATCATACGAAGGTACTCCTCCGTTGAGTAGGTAGGCACGATAACGCCGTCGCACTTGTTGGCAAAGCGTCTGATCAACGCATGGGAGATAAGATTGCGAAAGATCAGCCCCGGCAGGGGCACGAAATGGGCGTAGTGTTCCAGCCTGGTGTGGTAGGTGTAGATGGCGGGCACTTTGAGCCGGCGCGCCATGAACAGCCCCAGGGAGCCCAGCCAGATCGGATGGTGCAGGTGAATAATATCCGGATGAAAGGCCCGCACCCGTTTGCGGATCCGGCGAAGAAAGATGTTGGCCAAACGGAACTCGCGCTTCTCGCCCATGGAGAGCAGGGAAGGCACCCGGACCACATGATCTTCAATCTGGGGCTGGTCCTTGTAACGCGGGGCCACTATCAGGAGTTTGTGCCCCAGGTGTTCCAGGCCACGCCTGAGCCTGGCAATGGAGATGGGAACACCCCCTATGAATGGCAGGTAGTTGTTGGTGAACATGGCCACGCGAAGTGGTTTCTCCAGCCATGGCGTCGGGTCCAGATCGTAATCCGGGTAATAATCTTTACCGACAAAAATAATGGTATACAGTTTGATGGCTATGGCTGCAAACACTGCCACGATCAGAATAAAGTTGATGTAACCCGTGTAAAAAAGGGAGTAAACGAAAAACCAGAGGCTTTCGAGGCGTTTGAAAATCGGGTGCTGACCTACTTCCAGGCGCTGGAGCGTGTGACTGACCTCGCCCTCCGGGCTTACGCTAACCTTTACGTAGTGGTAAAAGCTGGTGTCGTTGTTGAGTATCAGCCCGCCCGCACCGCCTGTGGTTATGAATACGGTATTACCCAGCTGCTTTTCTGCATACAGTGAGAGGTTGGCAGAGAACACCCTGTCAATGTCGTGTTTTTCTATGGCCCGGAGCAGAGCATTCCGGAACTCCGGCGGCGCAAGATAATGTTCCGGCCGGTTGAACAGGGTCTCTTCTCCGGTTTTCAGGGGTGGGTGCCCGATGAACAGGATCCGGGCTTTCGATGTGTCCTGGCTGAGTAAATCATCCAGCCAGCGAATCTGCCACTGCCAGGGCGTTTTGCCTGTGCTGTCCAGAAAGATCAGTCGGCTGCTGCCGGCCTGAATGCTGTAAAAATGTGGCCCGAAGTGATCGTAGAAACGAAAGCTGCCGAAATCCTCGTACTCGTGATCACCGAACGTAAGCAGGTAGGGTATGTCCAGATTGCTCAGAGTACCGTAAATGGCGCGGTATTTGTCTTCGCCGCCACCGCTTACGGCGTTGCCCGCTGAAACCAGAAATTTCATACCCGAGGCGTTCAGCTCGGGAATAATGCGATCTTCAAAAATGCCGACAGAGTTGTTTATGTTGCCAACCACAGCAAAGCTGAAGTGATCGGTCGCCGATATGTTGCGGTGAATCCTCTCAACCTGCTCCGTATGTACCCCGGCAAAGTCTTTCATGAAAAAGTTCAGATAGGCTTTATAACCGATCAGCAGTATCACGATCAGCAGGCTGAGATAGAACAGCAGCTTTAAAGGGTTTCGGAGAATCATCCGGGGTTCCTTCGGCTTTTGATCAGTTCTCTTTGCAGCACAATCAGGCCGATCACCATGCCCAGATAAATGGTGAGCAGGCGCCAACTCACAATGACCAGAATCAGATGGTTACCTGACAGGATATCCCTGAAGAAGCTACCGAAGACACCCTCTGAAATGCCGGACGCACCGGGAGTGGGTGAGAAGTACATGATGAATGTTGTCACCACCAGCAACCCCAGCGATACCAGGTAATCAACATCATAACCCAGGCTGTGGATCAGCAGGGCGGGGAAGCTGAACAGGCTAAGCAGAAACAAGGCTGTGAACAGAACCGACATGGCCACAAACAGTGGCCTTCCGCGCAGGTAATCGCTGAAACTGTGGGAGAAGCGCAGCATCTCGCGGCGGGCCTTGAATTGCCAGCGCCGGTGGCGGGCCGCGCTTATGAGGTGCCAGCGCCTGAGCGTTCTCAGCAGGCCGCTGAGCGGCCCGATAAGCCAGCGAGTGCGAAACAGCACAATAATGAAAAAACCCAGGTACAGGAGTATGAAAACGGCCAGCGCGAATCCAATGTCGCCAGTGATTGTCTGGCCGTCGAAGGCGTCCAGAGTCAGCAGAAAGACCGGGGCAAGAGAGAAGATAAAAAACACGGCCAGAACCGTTCGGATGGTGGTAGCGGCTGTGGCCCTGCCCACGGGAACACCATGATGGTGCAGGTACCAGATCTGTGCGAAGCCACCACCTGTGGCCATGGGTGTGACGTTGGAGAAAAACAGATTGATGAAAACCAGGCGGAAGAGAACGGAGAAAGATAGCCGGTGCCCCAGCGCCCTGAGGGTGAAGTGCAAGCGTAAACCGTCGGAAAAAAAATACACCAGTAGCAGGCCGGTAACCGCCAGAAGCGTCCGGGGTGCAACCAGCCGGGTATCAAAGCTGATACTGCGGCCGGCGAACTGGTCGTAGACGGCGTAAAGACCTGCCGCTGTGAGCGCAACAAACAGGAAGCTGAATAACACAAGGCGTCGTGCAGAGGCTCGTTGCTGATAACTGGTGTCGGTGTTGTCTGTCATGGGCTGCCCGTCAGATTGAGACGAGCATGTTACAGGACTCTAGACTCTAGTGGCCATAAACCAACATGGTGGTATTTGTTATGGCAAAGTCCGTGAACTGAACGCTGCCAATGCTGGCCTGGCCCACTTTGAATACGGGCATGTCGATGTCTGCCCGGAACTCTACGTCGTGAACCGAAAGGCCTTCCTTGCCCGACACCGACCCGGTGCCACGGGAGAGTTTTGCTGTGGCGCTTGCCATACCGAAGTGACCAAGAGTGTCGTTGCCTCGCCGGTTATGAATCTGCAGGCCCTCAATACCCACAGCCGCAAAGTTGAACAACAGAATGACATCTGCGGCATCCCAGTTCAGACTGCCGTTGGTAATTTCAAAATGGGTATCCAGTTGCAACTCTGCCCCGGACACCAGGTTGCCGTTGCCCAGCGTTTTGCTTGACCCACCCGCGTTACGGATAACCAGATCGGTTGGCCCTACATAGCCTTGCAGCAGCACATCAGAGAACAATGTAGCGGTACCACCAGAACCTGTGGCTGTAATGCTCCCAACCTCCAGTTCAAAATCTACTGCCCGCAGATAATCCGTCAGGCGGGTTGGGTCACCGTAATCGGTCGCACCCAGGTGGATAACCAGATCGCCGCTATTGAACTGCTTACCAAACTCGCCCCCTATGGAATATTTTGCCAGAGCATCCGCAACATCGGCATCGCTGGTGCTGAGAAGCCCTGCATCGGCGCGCCGCGCAATCTCCGAAAAACCATGCTCCAGCACTTCGCCAGTGCCGGCAATGTCCACGGTCAGCTTCAGGTTATCCAGAACCGTATCGTTATGCCCGGAAAGCCGCAGGTTGTTTACATTCAGCGAGCCTTCATCGGTCCAGCTCAGGCGATCAACACTGATTTTGGTTTCCAGCTCAATAGTCACACCGGCCTGACCCGTTACTCCCGAAAGGGTACTGTCATCCAGCGCCTGAAATTCCGCCAAGGCAGTGCCGGGCAGGGAAAGTGCGAGCACCCACAGAGAAAGCGTTGTTGATCGTGTCCCGCGGTAACAGGCGTGCGGCTGAATCATGGTGGCCCCGGTTTCATGGTCTGTTTTTGTTGTTGGCAGGAGACTTTTAAAGGCTCCCGGGCCGCAGGGGACAGCGAAACCAATGCAGCGGAAACGGAATTTTGTTACATGTTGTTACGATAAGCGGGAGGCAGCACTATGTCTGTGAGCTTTATCACAGTTGGAAGGCGCTTTAATTTTTGACGCAAGGCAGCTGGTACAGATTAAGTAGAAGACAATGCGCGCTGAATCATCACTTTCTGGTGCTCCGCAAAGTCCCGAATCAGAGCCTGTGCCTTCTCCACATCCCGATCCAGAACCGCCTGCGGAAGGCGTGTGAAAAACTGGCTTGTCTGCGCCAGGCCGTGGCGATAACGCTCGGCACTCAGGTAATAAGCGCGGCTAACTGCGGGCTTGAAGTTTGAAAGCGCTTCCGTGAGATAATCGTTGCCCACCAACTCACAGCAGGCTTCCATCACCTCAAAACTGGCCTCCACCACAGCCGTGATATCCGCCGACGGCTTTTTCATCTGCTCTACAGCATTCCCTACAACGGCCAGCATGTGTTCGCGATCGCTTTCCTGCCAGCGCTCGCACAGCCTTGCCGCAAGCATCAGCAGCAGGTGCATGTAAACGTCATACAGTTCCGAGGCATGATGGGCATCGAGCTTAGAGGCCGATGCGCCTTTGCGGGGGGTTATTTCTACCAGGTGCCAGCGTTCCAGGGTATACAGCGCCTCCTTTACCGAAGCCCGGCTGACTTCGAGCTCCGCGGCCAGTGTGGCTTCCTGAATGCGTTTACCGGGTTGTATCTGCCCGGTCATAATCCGTTCGGCCAGATAATTGGCGATCTGCTCCGCCAGTGTGTTAGGCACCTTGAAATCCATACAGGTTCTCTGAAGAAGTCTGAAAATCCGGCGAGCCCCGCGTGGCCCTGCTTCGGTAAGAGTGTTTGCGCGTGAGTCTATCACAGCCCCGTGTTTCGCTCATGGGCCACCGTTGCCGGTTGCAGGAACGGCCCCTTGAAATCTTCCGCAAACGCACACAGGTATAGAACCTGAAATTTCAAAAACAGAAAAGGGAAATCCCATGCCCAAGCACTTTGAACAAGCACCCGGCCTGCATGACGCGCCGGTTCCGGAAACCGAGGGCTATGTATTTAACCAGACCATGTTGCGCATTAAAGACCCCGAGCGCTCCCTCGACTTTTACACCCGGGTAATGGGGATGCGGCTGGTACGCAAGCTGGACTTCCCTGAAATGAAGTTTACGCTGTATTTTCTTGGCTACCTTGATGACCGGCAAGCCAGCTTTGTACCGGCGGACGACGCCCATCGAACCACCTACACGTTCGGTCGCGAAGCCATGCTGGAGCTGACCCATAACTGGGGCACAGAAAGCGACAGTGAATTCTCCTATCACAACGGCAACGATGAGCCCCAGGGTTTTGGCCATATCGGTATTGCCGTGCCGGATGTTTATTCCGCAGCCGAGCGTTTTGAGAATCTTGGTGTGGAGTTTGTCAAAAAGCCGGACGACGGCAAGATGAAGGGGCTGGCCTTTATAAAAGACCCGGACGGCTACTGGATCGAAATACTGCAGCCGAACATGCTGGAGAAACAGCGCAAGAACAGCTGAACGGGCTGTTCCTGAACAGGCATATCAAGGGGCGCCGCCTTTCCGGGCGGCACCACTTGGCTGTGCACCGTAACGGGACGCGACAATCACAGCGGCGGTGAGTATGAATGCGCCCGCAATACCAACCGGCCCCAGAACTTCCTCCAGAAAAACCCATGCAAGCAATGCCACAAACAGTGGCTCCAGCGTAACGATAATGCTGGAAAGCGTGGCGGGTGTGGTTTTCATGCCTGCAAAGAAGCTCACATAGCCAATGCAGGTGGGCACTATGCCAATAACCACCACCATTAACCAATGCCGAAGTTCGAAGTCTTCAATACCTTCAAAACCGTCGGTAATTAGCACCACGGGTAGCAGGAGAATAGCGGCCGTAAAGAAACACATGAAGGCCGTGGTGAATACTGGTGTGCCGGTGGAGCTGTAGCGGCTGGTGAGGGTAAATCCGGTATAGACCAGCGCTGCCAGAAGTGCCATGAGTATGCCGGCAAGGCGAAGGGTTCCGCTGGTGTCCATATCGCTGAGTACCAGCATGCCGGTGCCGATGACGGCGGTAATCAGTGCCAGAATGGTCAGTAGCCCCGGCTTTTCGCCCAGCAGTGGTGCCGCCAGTATGGCAACCAGTACCGGCGGCAGGCACAGGGCAATGAGCGTGGCAATGCCTGCGCCGGTTAAATCAACCGCCAGCAGATAGCTGCCCTGGTAAATTGCCTGAAAGAGCCCGAGAGCGGCAAGGGGGGCGAGGGCTTTCAAGCCCAGTTGCCGCAGCGAACTGCCGGGCGCGCTGCCCCCTGTGGCCCGGAGCTGCCGTTGTTCCCGCCGCATCAGTATCCAGAAAAAAGGCAAGGCAACGGCCAGCCTGAGAAAGGCAAGTGTGGTGGCTTGCATCTCCGTTTCGGTAAACAGGAACTTGGCAATAATCCCCGTGGTCGCCCAGAGCAGGGCTGCCAGGGCGATTAACAGGGCGCCTCGTATCATTCTATAACCAGTACGATCAGTTCTTTGGGGCCGTGAACACCGTAAGCCAGTGTTTGTTCAATGTCGGCGGTTTTGGATGGCCCGGAGATTAACAGAGCGTTGGTTGGCATGCCAGACGCCCAGTTCTGGGCGTTCATCGCATCGTGCAATGTTGCGTGGAGTTCTGAGGCTTCCAACATCGCAATGTGGATGGGTGGTACCAGGCTCATGAGCCGGGGTTCGTCCCGGGTTGGCCATAGGATCAGCGAGCCTGTTTCGGCAATGCCGCCCCGGGTGGAGGTAATGCTGGCATCGACTTCGTTGAACAGATGAGCCTGCCAGCTTTCGATGGGCTCGTCATAGATCAGCAGTTCCGGCAGATCGCCTCGCCCCGAGTCGCGCAGGGCGTGGCCAATCTCGTGTTCCGCAGGAACCAGCAGGTTGCGCGCGCCGCGGGACGCGAGGATTTCGGCAAGCCTCGCAACCCATGATTGCGGCGTGCATCTGTGTACTTCCCCGTGGACCGACTCAATGGTCTTTTCAAACCGCTCAATGCGTTCGGCTATTGAGGATGGTGCTCTCTTCATAACGCTGAAGTCGCAATCAGGTACGCCCAGCTCGCCGCCGCTGCGGTTGCGCAGGCGCTGTAAGATGGCTTCCCTGGAAGTCATTGTTCACGCTCCTTCATGCGTTCGTGCAGTGTTTTGGCGGCCAGCCTGGGTGCCGTACGGTATTGTGTCCAGCCACCAAGACGCCCGGGTTGCAGCATGCGCAGGCGCGCCGCCACTGCGGTGCCAAACCGGTAAACACCCGGGCGGGCATGCATCCAGCTCCAGCCTTTCCAGACCAGCGCTTCCAGAGTGCCGCGCTTTGCTCCGTGGCCGCGCACTTTGGCGGGGTTGAGCTTGTCCCCGTCTACAGATTCCTGGCGCAGCCGAACCAGCAGATCCGGTATGGGGATTTTTACAGGGCAGACTTCACCACAGGCACCGCAAAGGCTTGAGGCGGTGGGCAGGTGCCGGCCTTCATCCAGCCCGATCAGGTGAGGCATCAGGATTTTGCCGATAGGCCCGGGATAGGTGGTGCCATAGGCATGTCCACCCACACGGGTATAAACCGGGCAGTGATTCATGCAGGCGCCGCAGCGAATGCAGCGCAGGGTATCCAGCAGTTCGTCATCCTGATAGATGGTTGAGCGGCCGTTATCCACCAGTACCAGATGCACTTCCTCTGGCCCGTCGAGCTCTTCCGGTTTGCGCGGCCCGGAGATCATGTTGAAATAGGTGGTGATGTGCTGCCCGGTGGCAGACCGGGTTAACAGGGCCAGCAGGGGAGCTACATCATTCAGGCTGCCCACCACTTTTTCTATGCCGGTTACGGCAATATGACAGGGCGGAACCGTAGTGGTCATTCGACCGTTGCCTTCGTTCTCTACCAGGCAAAGCGTGCCGGTTTCGGCCACTGCAAAGTTCACTCCCGAGACGCCTACATCCGCATTCATGAACTTTTCACGTAGCTGCTGGCGGGCGCTGGCGGTGAGATATTCCACATCGTTGGAAAGATCAGTGCCGGTTTTTTCGTGCATCAATTCGGAAATCTCACCGGTATTCTTGTGAATCGCCGGCATGATGATGTGGGATGGCGTCTCTCCGGCAAGTTGCACGATGTATTCGCCCAGATCCGATTCCAGGGCTTTGATGCCACGCTCTTCGAGGTAATGGTTCAGCTCCATTTCCTCCGAGACCATGGACTTGCCTTTGATAACCGTTTTGGCATTCCTGGCGACACAGATATCCCGCACAATCCGGCAAGCTTCGTCACCATCAATTGCCCAATGCACCTTGACGCCGTTTTCAGTGAGCTTTTGCTCAAGCTGCTCCAGCAAATCCGGCAGGTTTGCCAGCGCCCGCAGGCGGATATTGGCACCCAGATCCCTTAGTGCCTCCAGATCCCATTCGGCAAAGGCATCCTTGCGCTTGGTGATCAGGCCATCCATGGCTTTGCGGAAATTCTGGCGTATCCTGGGGTCCGCAATAGCGGCCCGTGCCCTGGGATGGAACTCTTTTACATCAATATGGTGTGGGTCACCGGTGTTGGGCCGGCTCATGATTCGCCTCCCTTGCCTGCGTTGGTGCGCTCCCAGAGAAAACTCAGGATGTGCTGGCCTGTAAGAGGTTTGCGGTTTTTCTCGGCGTAACCGGCAATGTTCATCAGGCAGCCACAGTCGGTTGTAACAAACGCTTTGGTGCCGGTATCGGTAAGGGTATCCACTTTTTCGCTGACCATGGCCCCGGAAATCTCCGGGTGGCGCACTGCAAAGGTACCGCCAAATCCGCAGCACTCTTCGGCGCGCACCTGCTCTACCAGGTTTACATTTTTCAGTTGGCTGATCAGTTTCGGGCCGACCTCCGCCACTCCCATCTCGCGGCGAGCTGAACAGGAGGTGTGCATGGCGATTGTGGTGGGATCGCCCAGGTCCTCAAGCCTGATGTGACAGGCATTGAGAAGAAAATCCGTTAACTCCCAGGTTCGGGCAGCGATCTCTTTCGCTTTTGCTTCCTCACCCGTATATTTGAACAGGCCGGGGTAATGCTTGTGCATCATTCCGCCGCAGGATCCGGAGGGTACTACGATGGGCCAGTCCTCCGGGAAAAGGTCGAGCTGAGCCCGGGCCACAGCCCGTGCTTCATCATGATAGCCGGATGTGTAGGCCGGCTGTCCGCAGCATGTCTGGTTTTCGGGGAAGACAACTTTAATCCCCTCACGCTCAAGCAGTTGAATACCTGCCATTCCGGCGTCCGGATAGAACATGTCTATCAGGCAGGTTGCGTAAAAATAAACGTGCGAAGGTTTCGGCGGGTAAACCTTGATTGGGTCGGCCATAACATGCCACTCAAGCTGATTGGAGTTGTTATCCAATAATCATAGGGCCGCAAGAGAGTGGTTGCCAGCCGACTTTTGTGGGGGGGAGGCAGGACGAGCGATAGAGAGGAAAGTCAGGCTGGCAGAGCGTCGATTACAATGTGTCGCTCCGCCAGTACTTTGTCAGAGCGGGGCGGACCCCACTGGCTATTTTACCGTAAGACGATCTGCATTCTTTTCGACCGTGCGTGAACCGATACCTTTTACGTTGGAGAGCTCGGCGGGTGTTTCAAAAGGGCCGTTGGCTTCGCGATAGGCGATAATGGCCTCAGCCTTACTGGCACCAATACCATCGAGGCTTGCCAGAGTGGCTGCGTCTGCACTGTTGATGTTGATGGCCGGCTCTTCCGCATGGGCAAATCCGGTGGCCAGGGTGAACAGCAGAACGAGGGTGGCGAATAAAGACGTGTGTTTCATGTAAGTGACTCCTGAGACTGACGTGAATCGTTATGATTGTTGGCCAGGGTGACATCCAGCAGGAGTGGTTTTCCGGTTTGAGCAGGTAATAAACAGCGATGAGCCTGGCTATCAGGCTGCAGCGTCTGATGCACGGACAAGGACCACATTCCATGTGATCCCCGAATCCGTGGCTGACCCCCGCCTGTTCCCTCAGGCTGCACTCATCCTGAGTGCTTCATCCCTGATCGTCCCTGAAAGCCCATATCCCTCGGGCAGCACCAGTTCCTTCTGATCCGTCAAACTCCGTTTGACTCGCCCAAATCCTCTGGGCGGCTCCGGTTCCGTGGAGCAATCATTCCATTACCAGCACTCCTTGCTGGCTTGTCATCCCTGACACAGACCATTCTAACGGGGGTGATTTGTAGTGATATCGGAGATTCGCTAGCGCGCTTGTGAGACATCTCCTACAGCCAGCGTGAGCCCGTGCCTTATCGCAGGATCTGTCACGTCAGAGTGAGTGCCCCAGCAGCCCGAGAACGCCAAGTGCGATGAGATAGCCCGCGACAATGTAGTTAAGCAGGCGCGGAAATACCAGAATGCCAATCCCGGCGCCCAGGCTGATAAGGGGGGCGAGTTCGAGGTGGAGTGTCATAGCGGTCCTCTTCTGTGGTTATTTCTGAAAGCCGGGTGTCGTATTTTCCGGACACCTTGTCTGGCTGACCGGTCACTTTTTATATTACCCGTAAAAGATAGTGCTTTTAAATTAAAGTGTTATCCATGTGGCATGATTTTTTCTTCCTGTTTGGTTACCAAACAATAAATCCAAGAAGGAGCACATCATGTCGAACGTCACGTTCAACTGGATTCGTCGTGTCGCTTTGCCGGCACTGACCATGTCCGTCGCTTTTATGTTGCCCGCGTTACCAGCCAGTGCCGGCCAGACCGATTCCTATACCTTGCCACAACAAAGCTATAACCAGTCCCGGGCCCGAGACTACAAGGTCTACGTTCCGGATAACATCCAGTCGCCTGCGCCCATGGTGATGGCGCTGCACGGCTGCAAGCAGACCAATAACGATGTTTTGAATGACTGGGGCATGAAGGCGGCCGCCGACCAGTATGGTTTTATTCTTGTTGCACCCTATATCACGAGTTATGACGGGTTGCGCAATCAGAACTGCTGGGGCTTCTGGTTTGAACATCATCGTCACCAGGGCGCCGGTGAAGTAGAGGACCTGCATCAGATCGCGCTGGCGGTTGAGCGTGACTACGCTATTGATCCACAGCGCCGCTACATCACAGGGTTGTCCTCCGGTGGTGCTATGACGGTTGTTGCGGCCGTGGCGCACAACGAATACTGGGCGGCAGCAGCTTCGGCGGCCGGCATCCCTTATGGAGAGGATTCATCTTCGGTATCCCTGTCAGGCCAGTGCCCGGGGAGTGCGACATTTCACAGTGTGTCCCGGGTAGTCTCCGATATGGAAGCCGAGCTGGATGACGCCTATCCAATCCCGCTGATGATTTTACAGAATAAAAACGACTGCACTGTTATAAAAACTTCTGCTGATAACATCCGTGATGCTCACCTCAAGACGTTTAATGCCCCGGCTTTTGATACGCCCGCCGAAGCGAAAGCCGAATCAGTTGCCTGTTCACCTTACTATCAAAACAACTATGACTGTATTCGTACCCGTTATACCCAGGACGGCACCAGTGGAGCCCGGTCGCTTGTTGAGACCGTTTACCTTGATGGGCCGTTAGCTACGCCGAACTCCCAGGATACGGATCACGGCCATTACTGGGTTGGAGGCGAGTCTGGAAGCAACGGAAAATGGGCTGTGCGTGTGGGGCCCAGTTACCCGGATATTATCTGGAGCTTTTTCACGACCCATAGTCGTGACGGCTCTGCTCCCGAAGGCTTTCCAGTCATCACTCTGATTGGCGACAACCCCATGTTGGTTGCGTTGAATACCCCATTTGCCGATCCGGGGGCAACAGCCGAAGATGCGGAAGACGGATCAGTAACGGTAACGGCGGACTGCAGCTCAGTAAACACGTCTGCTGTAGGTACCTATTCCTGTTTGTATACTGCAAAAGACAGCGACACCAATGTGGCCACGGCAGAGCGCCAGGTTGACGTAACAGATCCGAATGCGCCGACTGAGACCTGCGAACAAACGACGGCATCACCCAGTGCCCATATATCTGCAGGCCGCGCTTACGCTGGTGGCAACTCTAATCTCCGTGCCTATGCGAATGGTGACGATGCCGATATTGGTGGCTCGTTCGATAGCTGGAGCAGTGTGCTGCTTTATGAGGGTGATCCTGGCCAGTGGTTTACCAGTAACCCCGCTGCATGCAGTGGTAATGGCGACGGCAACGATGGTGGTGATCCCTTCGCCTGTCAGGACTGGAATGCCAGCAACCTGAACCATAACATGGCTTCGCGAGCCTATTACAGCGGTGGTTACTACACCACCGGAGGCGACGACTACCTTGGGGCCTTTCCAGGCAGTTACGCTTGGGTCCGCGAGATCGCGGATGGTGTTTTTGAGAAGGGGCAGTGCCAGTAAGAGCGCATGGGAGCGGGCTTGATTCCGGCTCCCCGGTACTTTTCAGATCAAACGAAGTGGCGCATCAATATTCGTATTGGCGCCGCTTTTCGTTAGACTCGGGAGCGGTAGAGGTTTGGATCCACAAACCCTTTGGCTAACCTCTTTTGGAGAAACGGCAATGTCTGACCGAACCATCTGGATAACCGGCGCCTCCTCGGGCATAGGCGAGGCGTTGGCTGCCCGATTTGCTCAGGAGGGCGCCCGCCTTGTACTTTCTGCCCGCCGGGAAAGTGAACTGGAGCGAGTGGCTGAGCGTTGCCGGAATAAAGGCCTTCGTGCGGATCAGGTTCTGGTTCTGCCACTGGATGTCACAGATTGGAGCGCCTTGCCCGGAGCGGTACAGATGGTGCTCAACCGGTTTGGCCATATTGATCTTTTGATCAACAATGCCGGTGTCTCCCAGCGCTCACTGTGTGTGGATACAGATATGGAAGTCTACCGCCAGCTGATGGAAGTGGATGTAATGGGGCAGGTCGCCCTTACCAAAGCGGTACTGCCCCATATGCTTGAGCGTGGTGCTGGCCACATCGCGGTGACGGCCAGTGTGGCTGGGAAGGTAGGTGCACCTTTGCGTACAGGGTACTGTGCCGCGAAACATGCGGTTATGGGCTTCTTTGATGCTTTGCGTGCAGAAGTAGAGGGGCAGGGCGTTCATGTTTCAACCATTGTGCCCGGTTTCATTCGCACGGATATTGCTCGTAATGCGCTTTCGGGCAATGGCCAGGCCTTCGGTCAGGAAGACGAGGATATCGCCGGAGGTATGGATGTGAACGAGTGCGCCGAGGTGGTGGTCAGGGGCCTGAATGCAAAAAAGCGCGAGATTCCTGTGGGTAAAGGCAAGGAAATGGCGGCATTGTGGATCAAGCGGGTGGCGCCGGAGGCGTTGTTCCGGCTGGCGAAGGCCCGGACTTAGCTGGCCAGCCCGCGGATCCGCAGTATTGCCTTAGAACAGCCCCAGTTGGGGCTGTTGTTCGTTGAAACGCAGGGGCTCCAGTCCATCCACGCGCGTGCTCAGGAGGTCTGTCCAGATCTCGGTCAGGGATAGAGCGTCGCCAATATCCGGCATATGCAGAAAAAAATACGGCTGACGCCCCTCTTCGATCCAGTTGGCAACTCTCTCAACCCAGGGCGCGAGATAGCGCCGGTTGGATTCCAGATCCGGGTGGCCGATGTAGCGGATTACCGGAGCTGCGTCACCCGGGAGCAAGTGTACAGGCACTCGGGGTTTTTTGCGTTGGGCTTCAATGGTGATTTCGTTATCCGGAGTAGCCGCAAACAAAGCCCGGGTGTCCATGCAGACGCGTGCGATGCTGCGTTCACGCAGGCCGCGGTTCAGCGCTTTTTCGGCCTCGCCTTTGCTGAAAAAAAACCTGTTTCGGACTTCGACAGCGCATGTCAGCGGCGCTGGCAAGGCATCAACAAATAGCCAGAGGTTGTTGAGGTGTTCTGGCCCGAATGTAGCGGGAAGCTGCAGGAGAAAAGGACCAGCTACATCCCCCAGGGGAGCGACCACGTCCAGGAAGTCCCGCATACCGGCGTCGACGCCAGAGAGCAGTCGTTCGTGAGTAATGGTACGCGGAAATTTGAGCAAAAAGCGGAAGTCGTCGGGCACCTGAGATCGCCAGTGCTGACACTGCTCTCGGCTGGGTGTGGCGTAAAAGGTTGTGTTGCCCTCAACGCAGTTAAATACCTGGCTATAACGGTCCAATGGGCTCTTGCCGGGTGGTAGCCCGCTATTCCACGCGGGGTGTTGCCATTGAGGACAGCCGAGAAAATAGGGTTGTGCCATGGTTCAGCGCTTCCGTCGAGGTTCGAGTCATCCTGATTGCTGTTCAATTGTCGCCCTGATTGCGGATAATGCACTATACCTGAGCATGGACGCTCAATGTTTGGAGTATTTGGAAAGGAGATATTGATGGAGTTTATTCCTGAATCGATTGCCCCTGATGGCATCTTCGTGCTGCGCCTGTTGGTGGCAATGGTGCTTGGGGGTCTGGTTGGAATGGAGCGCCAGTCAAGAGGCAGAGCGGCAGGCCTGCGAACCAATATTCTTGTTTGCCTCGGCTCAGCCGCCGTCGTTGTTGCTTTCCAGAAGCTTTCCTTCGAATTAAGCGTTGGCGCGGAATCCGTGGTTCGAATGGACCCCGCTCGCGCTGCAGCGGGCGTTATTACGGGTATCGGCTTTCTTGGGGCAGGCACGATTGTAAAGAGCCAGGATTTTGTGCGTGGGTTGACGACCGCTGCTTCCATCTGGACCGTTGCAGCGATCGGAGTAACCGTTGGCCTTGGCGAGTATCTGATTGCAAGCGTTGTAACCCTGCTTGTACTTGTTGCCCTTTACGTGCTGCATCAGCTTCCGGTGCAGGGTGATCGTTATGCTTCACTGAGGCTGAAATGGACCGGCGATTTCAAGCTGCTTCAAGAGGTGAGCAGCCAGCTTGAGCTCGAAGGAGCAAGAATAAAGAGCCGGAGTATGGTGCGCCAGCCAAAAACCGAACGTTGTCAGGCAACGCTGGTTCTGCGCCTGGGTAAACACGATAGTGACGATGGGATTTTCGGGCGCTTGCAGGCCGATGCAAGATTTGACGAGATCGGATGGAGTTGAGCCGTGTTACAGCTCTCGATACCCGGAACCGCGACGGCTGCGACTGCTCAGGGTCGCCACCAGATGGCTCAGGGCCTGGAATAGCCACATCAATAATGGTGCCAGCAACCATAACAGCCAGCTGCCGATGTAAAGCGCGGGAATCAACAGAAGCAGCCAGCCAGCAAACTGGACTGCGATCACCGGATAGCCAAGGACTTCCGCCACGCCTGCAAGCAGGTCATTGATAATACCGGGGTGGGTGATAACGAGGTAGCCGGCACCGATTGCAAGGGGCCACTTGGCGTAGCGGGCACTGCTCAGAACCATTTTCCCACTGCGGGTAACCCGTGCGGCCAGAGCGGCAGAGCGTGTGCCCCTGCTTGCACCCTTGGTGGTAGCGGCAGTGGCACGCCCAACCCGAAGCACTTTTACGGCACTGACAAAGATCAGGGCATCCACTGAGGCCCAGCCAACATCGCCGGCGGTGATCTCGTTGCCGGAACGGTAGTTTTTCTCCAGATCACGGATACCGCTGGCGAAAAACTGGCTCAACCCCTCCAGCACACGCTCTGTGCTGATCCATTGGGTTGCGCCCTGGTTATCAACAACAAACTGGCCGAGAAAATCATGACCTTCGCTTTGGATAAAATTGACGGCATACCAGCCGCGCTCTTCCGGTGAGAGGTTTTCGCCGTTGTCTGATGACTGGCTGTCAGTTTCTGGGGCCTCCGGATCGCCGGTAAAGAAGCGTTTGGCTGCCTGGTACTGGCGGGATGCCTTGTCCATCCACTCAATGGTGTTGATAGGTTGGCTTACAAAGTGCTGAATAGGTGGCAGAATCTCCTCGCCATAGCGCCTGAGGATGTCGCGAAATTCCGGTTCGGTGGCATAAAGCGGAAACAGAGCTCTGGCCATGTCGGGGTAGCGCATGAAGGCAGCCTGGGCCTTTAAAAGCAGAAGAGGGTCATCGGCCATATCGAGCAGTATTGCCTGGATTTCAACAGGCTCCTGCTCAATGCCCGGAAAGTCACCGAGTACGTCGTTGGCCTGAATGTTGATCAGCTTCTGCTCAATGGGAACGGGCTGCGAGACAGTGCTGAAAACAGCTGCCATCACAATGGCCACAGCACAAATCAGGAGTAGCTTTTTCAAATCATCACCCGTGCAGTTCGGTTGTTCATGCCCCCAGTCTAGCGCGAACCGGGTGAGTTGGATTTGTTCCATTTCTGTTATCGTTATCAAAATGCTGTCGCAATGGCACCAACTCCGGGTTTTGCGTAAATGACAAGAATGAAATCGTTTGTACTGCCAGTACTTGCGCTGGTGATATTGTCCGCCAGTTTCTGGTACAGCAGCGGCTGGCTGCAACTGTGTGCGGGCCTGGCACTGTTCCTGTTTGGCATGCAATGCCTTGAAGAAGGCCTGAAAGAGCTTGCAGGCAGCCGGCTGGAGCAGCTTTTGGAGCGCAGCACCGCTACGCCGTTCAAAGGGTTGATGTTCGGTGTGGGCGGCACCATGATTCTGCAGTCCACTACCCTGATGTCGCTTTTAACCATTGCGTTCATCAGTACCGGCTTGATCCACCTGGCGGGTGGTATCTCCATTCTGCTTGGCATTAACCTGGGCACCAGCGGCGGCATCTGGCTGCTTGCTGCAGCGGGGCAGAACTTCAGCCTCAGCCCGCTGGCGTTGCCATTACTTGTATTTGGTGTGCTCGCCGGCTTCAGTTCCCCGAAAGGCAAGGCGTTTGGCCGCATTGTGCTGGGTATTGCCTTTATTTTCCTCGGTATTGATCAGATCAAAAGTGGGTTCAGTGAGTTTGGCGGTGCAATAGACCTTGCCGGAACCATGGACAGCAGCCTCCTGGTTCAACTCAGCTTTGTTGCTGTTGGCCTGTTGCTAACGGCGGTTCTCCAGTCCAGCCATGCCACCTTGATGCTGGTCCTGGCGGCTTTGGCGGGGGGGCAACTGGAGCTTTGGCAGGGCATTGCCATCGCAATTGGCGGCAATATTGGCAGTAGCGTGACCACCGCTATTGTGGGCTGGCTGGGCGGTAACCGCAGTGGCCAGCGGCTTGCACTGGTGCATGCCCTGTTCAACATCCTTACGGGTGTGGTTACCTTCGTGCTTTTGTCGCCCCTCACCTGGCTATCCGAAATAATGATGGCAGGGTTTGGCGCAGGCGATAACACGCTCCTGCAACTGGCCATGTTCCAGACTCTGTTTAACGTAATTGGTGTGCTGCTGTTCTGGCCCTGGCAGCAACAGCTGGAACGTGGGTTGCGCCGGGTATTGCCGGATCGCGCAGAGCCCGCTGTGTTGATTACCGATGCCACTACCGGCCCACGTAATCCGGTAGAACAACGGGAGCTACCGGAGAGCCATGCACGCTACCTGAACGAGGCAGCACTGGCTTCGGTTGATACAGCTTCCCGGGCAGTTGTTCAGGAGTTGCAGCATCTTGGTCGTTTGAGCCTTGAGGTAATCTGCCACGCGCTGTTTCAGCCAGTTGAGCAGCTGATCGCGCGGGAAGTGGATGAAGCGCGTTTGAACGCCCGGCCGGATGAATCCGAAGGGCTGGACACAGAAGACCTATACCGGCGCCATATCAAAGTGGTCTATTCCGATCTCCTGGGTTTTATGAGCCGACTGGATACCACCAAAGATGAGGACCACCAGCAATTCTGGATGACCTGCCAGATGGTTGCATTACAGCTTGTAGACGCTGTGAAAGACGCAAAGGCGCTGCAGAAGAACCTGGGGCGCTATCTGCGCGACGAACGCTCCCTGGCTCACGAACACTATATGGAGTTACGCCGACACCTGCTTTGGGTACTCAGGCAAGTGCGTGAAGTCAGCAGACTGGAGGTGCCCGACGACGTATGGCGCAGGCGACTGGACTGGATTGATAGCGAGGCGGCAAAGTTTGATTCCAGCTTCCGGCACCGAATCTTCAGCGATGTGCGCAAAGGCCAACTCAGTAACCTGCAGGCCAGTTCACTCATGCACGACCTGGGGTATTCCGTTCGCATAACCCAAAGCTTCCGCAACGTGTTGCAGTTGGGGCTTGCCGATGACGATGAGTTGCTGCGTGAAGTGCGCCGGCTGGGCAGTGATGACGACGATTTGCCGTTGATCAGAGCGTGAGGATTAGCCCGTGGGATTTTGCCGTAATTTGTCGGTATAATTCCGCTCTCTGACTAGGCTGCCCCAAGGCAGGGGCGGTCTATTCAAAATATCAACGCGGAAACTTATGGAACCATGCTGGTGTTGGCGAAGCAGGTCGGCTCGCCTGAATTATACACTGAGTAAATACACCAGGTTCTGATTTGATAATATTCTGAAGTAAACCAACATGACGGAAAGGATGCCGTGCTCATGCCATCTTTGTTAGCCCCCTGCAAAATAGTTCCCGTATTGACGTGGGTCTTTGTGTCGCTTTCTGGCTGTAGCCTTTATTACGAGACTAAAGCTGAAGAAATGGTCGAGCGACAAATGAACGCCATGGTGTTTGTTGAAGGCGGGGAGTTCATGATGGGAAACCCTGGGGGGTGGAGTATCCGAAGCGACACGATTCCCGCACACCGGGTGGTTTTGGACGATTTCTATATTCAGAAGTATGAGGTGACTCAGGGGGATTTTGAGTTGTTTATGGCGGTTACGGGATATGAGCCCTCAAGCCGTTTTTATGAGAAATGGCGAACTGAAAATCCGAAGCGTTACCGTGCTGATTTGCCAGCAGTTGCGTCATGGACAGATGCGATCAGATTTTGTAACTGGCTGGGCGAAAAGACGAATAAGCCTGTTCAATTGCCAACCGAAGCTCAATGGGAATTTGCAGCTCGTTCGCGTGGCAAAATGTTGCGTTACGCCACGAGAAATGGCGAAGCAATCGAAAACGAAACCATGGCACCGAGGCGCATTCGTACCCGATATGATGAGCCACCGTTTGATGATTTGTTGCCGCATGCGCCAGGGCTGTTTCCACCAAATCCTCTAGGACTTCACGACATGTCGGGAAATGTTGCTGAGTGGGTTCGGGACTATTATCGAAAAGACTATTACGAGTTTTCTCCAGCCGAGAACCCAGCAGGGCCTGAAACGCCTGCTCCTTCGAGCCCGCCTGATAATCCCTATCGCGTACTTCGAGGTGGGCATTTCAAAGACTTTATCGGTAACACTACGGTGACGAGAAGAGAGGAAATCCAAAATGGTTCTAGTGAAACCACTGGGTTCCGCTGTGCCTATTGAATCGCGACAGCTTTAACCAGTGAGCAGTCAGCTAACTATCTTCTGTAACCAAAACTCTGTTCGTGTTGCTTGTTTCGACTGCAATAATTGACGTGCAATTATTCTATAGTAATTGCGCTTTAGTCTTTCTATATGGCCTTTGCGGCTACCCATCCCAGTTCTTTTGAGCACCTCTACTAATTCACGGTGACTATGGACAGTTTCCAGAATTTTAATGCTGGCTTCCATAGCAATCTCACTGTGAGGGTTGCCAAATCCGAAAAGGGATCTGTTGTCTTCCGTCAATATATCCAGAAGGTCTGCTTTTGCTGTGGGTGTCAGAACATCCAGGTCTTTTTTTTCCAATACTTGAAGCGCAGTATCGCGAACTCGTGTATCAGCAGTAGTAATGGCGGCCCATGTTTCGGACAGGCTCACAAAACTCTTGTTGGCGACATCGACGAACCTTTCATCGCTAACCGCAAACAACCGCAAAAGAAACGATAGATATTCAAACGCGGCGCTATCAATCCAATCCAAAAATCTGAAATCACTCCGCTCCAGAGACCAACGCACAAACTTCACGAGTTCCCAGATTTGGCTGCTGTTTAGTTCTGCAGCTATACCCCCACCACCGCCCGGGCCTAGAACCAAGTGGCCGTTTATGTAGGCCACAAGCTTGCTTTCCTTGAGCTCAATTTTGAAGTCAAATCCGACACCGATGCCAGCCGATACAGCCAGCTCGGGTTTAACATCGAGCAGTGACCGGAATTCCGCGTCAGCTTCAGCTTGCTTTGCAGTCACAGAGTTTGTTTCAGAGGCTTTTGATTGGGTAGCGATAACCTTTTGGTAGGCGCCTTTCCATTTAACCCCAAACGTCGCCTCATTATTCAGGCTCGCTCCGGCAAAGGCTTCTCCATTGGTATTACCGGATATGCCTACACTCCCCGGTGCGCTGGAGATTTTTGCCTGAGCGGCGAGGGATGCGCAGGCACCCGCAAATCCCCTTATACGATACTCCGCATCCGCCCGGAAATATCCGCAATGGAGCTCTTTTTGGGTTCCGTCATGGCTCTCATACTTCAGAACCAGGCCCGAACCCTGCTCACTGGGAATTTGGGCTTTGAGAACGGCCTCGCCTTGCATCAGGCTATAGGCGCCTTGCAGTTTCCCGCCAATATAGGCTTCACCTTTTTCGTGGTCATAGGTGGCCGCAAGTCCACTCTGTGCAGCAAAGCGGAACATTTGCGCTTCGGCGCTTGCTGAAAACCGACCGTCTTCTGTGGCGGCTTCTTTTTTCAAAAGTTCCACTTCAAGCCGGTTGAAGAAGTTGTCATCTTTGCTTTTCCACTCGCCCAGTTTGAGAGACAACTCTTTGCTGGTTTTCAGGGCGTCTTTTGCTTGCCCCCAGGCACGTTTGAACTCTCCTGCGTTCATGGCCGCCCGCACATCGGACGTCTTCAGTGGCTTCCAGTTCTTCTTCAGCTGATCGGCCACTTCCCGGCGCATATACCGATAACCGCCGGTGCCGGTGTGCTTTACTTCAACAAGCGGGTAACGCTTCATGAATCCTGCCAGGGGGCTCTCAATGGTATCTATCCGGGAACTGACACCTATTGGGGAGCCGATTTCTGCGAGGTCTCTCAGTTTTTTTTCAGTGCTGGTCATCAACGACCGGCGTTCTTCCTGAAGTCTTTTGTGCGCTTGAACCTCGTCATTGGCGATCAGAGTCGCAAGCCAGACGGCAGGGCTGACTTTTGCTGAGTACTCGATGACATAGTCCATGTATGGAATCAGTTCGTCATCCAGCTTACGGAGCCTTATCGTTTGGGATGTCAGCTCCCTGACAGCCTTTTCGGAGATGTAATTTGGCCAAAGGGTAGCCTTCTTGAGCTCCTCGGCTTCGTAAAGGAGCTGGATAAGCTGTGATTCGGGTTTGCCGGATTGTTCGGCCACTCGATATTCAATTTCCGCTTCCAGCGCCGCGCGAAGGAGCTTCAGGTGTTCACTCATGCGGGTAAGATCCTGCTCCGAATTTTGTGTAGCTTCCTCATGGGCTTTGATTCTGCTATCCACCGCATCGAGAGTAGATTCCAGTTCGCCGCAATATAGCGTGAAGAACTGTAGCGACAGCCTGTCTTTTGGATCCTGAAAGTTCCGCTCTCTGCCCGGAATCAGAATTTGGTTGCGTAAGTTTTCGATTTCATAGGTAATTCGCTTTTTCCGCCGGCGCTGGTGTTCAAGGCGTTCCAGATCGCGCCTCCAGCGGGCTTCATAATCCGCCAATAACTCCCGGGCAGTAGTGGTTTGCTCCGGTTTTGGTAGTGCGCCCAGCTCCTTAAGCCTGTTCCATGCCTTCTCTCGCGCCTGAAGGATTTTGCTCTGATCGCCTTCTTCAGCCTCGGCCAATTCCGCTAATGGCTCGTTGAGGAGGTAGGTTTCGTATTCCAGCTCCTTCATTTGGGTCTTGGTAAGAGCGAATACCTGCTCGTCGTTTTCGGTAAGCTGAACGAGCCCAACATATTCCAGGGAGCAGTCGGAACACTCAACATCGTCCGATGAATCATCGTTAGCCGAATGAGCTGGTGGAAGTGGCGTCGTTGGGGCGGCAGCCTTCGGAATCGACAGGTTCCATCCTGCTTCGATGTGGTTTACATCTTTGATAATCGGGTTCTGAGCCTTAAGGGCTTCAAGCGATACACTATAATGCGAGGCGATTCTGGAGAGGGTTTCACCAGACTGCACTTTATGTTGTTGCATGGTAGGACTCCACTAAGCATTCCATTGCTTCAAGTCGGTCGTCGCCGGTCATTTCGGCGCTTTCTTTCAAGGCTTCGAATTGCGGGCCTGACGATAGCTCCCCGGCGCTCAGGATCGATAACCTTAAAAAGCGCTCCTGTTGAGAGGCTTTCAGGAAGCCGTAATTGCGAGCCTGCCTTAGCTGCTCCAGCACCCAGACACGCTTGTCGCCAGATGCAGTTATATGGTCGCTGTAAAGAGACGATAAGCGGCAAGCGCGTTCTGCCATGCGATAATCCGTTAAAAGAGCCAGCTCTTCTTCGGGCAATGTCCAGTCAGGGTTGGCTGTATCGAGCTGCGGTTCACCAGGACTCTGCCAGCTTATCCACTGCTGGTTATCGTGCCAGAACAGGGTTCCCTCTGGCGGTAATAACGAGACACTGTGGGTTCCTAATGTCGCCAGAAGCGCTTTCAGAGAGCGAGAGTCATAGAAACGGAACAGCCGGTCATCGTTTGTTGCGAATGCGAACAGACGGTTCGTGCTCCACGCCAGGATGTCGTCATAACTCAGGCTGGTTTCAATCAGCACGCCAATCCCACCAGCCGCCAGTTGGTTCATTACGGTTTTCTGAAAGTTTGCCCCGTCACGCAAATCAACCAGTATCGGGCCAAACTGCCAGCCACTCTGCCATCGGGTGCCTTCCAGAAGTGAGTTCCACCGGATGGGGTTTCGTTCCATGGCTCCATACAGCGATTTCAGAAAACTCTCTGTTCCTGCCAAGTCGATGAGCGCGAAATCCGCGGCTGCTGGTGCTTCAGAAGTTGCAGGTGTTTGGTCAAGCGTGCTGATGCAGAGTGCAGCGTCCATGCTCATCGTACTCACAGTCAGAAACGATCGTAGCGCCCTTGTTGGTGGATTCTTTCAGGAGCGCTGAGTAATCGGTAACAGGTTCTGGCGTTTCAGCCGTTGCATTGCTTCGCTGGCGATTAATGGCGAGAGCAGTAGGGCTTCCACTGGCGTATTCAACTTCTGTAGTATTTGGAAGTACCGACGCTTGGACGGCTGCCGCTGAACCACTCCCCGGCCCACCCCCCGAATTCATCCGCACCAGCGGCCCCGAGACCGTCACACCACTGGGATCCACCTTCACAAAGCTCCCACCGGCTTTGAGCGTCACTTCTGCGCCCGCTTCGATCACGATCTTCAAGCCCGCTTTGTGGTGAATTTCGTTGCCCGCTTCCACGAGCTGGGCTTTGCCGAGTTTGCTGTGGTGACTGCCGTTAACGGTGAGGCTGTAGTCGCCGCCGATCTTTTCCCGGTGTTCGCCGTCTACCGTTGAGTGGTCGCTGGCTTTCACCTGGCTGAAGCGGTTGTTCTCCACGGTCAGGTGGCTGTCGTTTTTGATGACTTCGGTGCGGTTATTTTCCGTGAGCAGATCCAGGTCTTTTTGCGCGTGGATGTAGATCTGTTCTTTGTTTGCTTCGTCCTCAAAGCGCAGTTCGTTGCTGCCTTCACCCTTGTGGCTCTGGGTTCTCAGGATGGTGCGGGTTTTATGTACCGGCAGCGGGTAGGGCGGTGTGTTGGTGGCGTGGTGGGTTCTTCCGGTGATGATGGGTTGGTCTGGGTCGCCATCCAGGAAGGAAACAATCACTTCGTTGCCAATCCTTGGCAGGGCCATGAAGCCATACTGGCCGCCCGCCCAGCCCTGGCTGACTCTTAGCCAGGCGCTGCTGTGTTCGTTATTTTGAGCGTAGCGATCCCAGGGGAAGCGTACCTTTACCCGGCCAAATCCATCGCAGTGGATTTCTTCCCCTTCGGGGCCGGTGACTATGGCTATCTGCGGGCCGTCCATCAGTGGGCGGTGGGCGCACAGTGGCCGCCAGTTTTTGTTGGCGGGAACAGCACTGAACAGGTTGTGGTAGGTGGTTGGCCGGGTGCCGCCTTCTTCTGCCAGTGCCTGGGGTTGTTCGCCCACGTGGGTGATGGTGGTTAACAGCCAGTCGCGGTTTAGTCTGGTGCTGTCGTGATTGGTGAGTTCCACTTTGGCACCGCAGGTGAAATCCGGGCGGTTGCTTTCACCGTGGGCGGTGCTGGCGTCGTTTCTGAGGGCGTCCAGTCGCGCCTCGGTAAAGGGCTGGCCACTGGCGTCGGCCTTGAAGCGGCCCGGGTAATCGAAGTGCTGGTAATCCTGGCGCTGGTTAGCGCTGGCGGCCGCGCTTTCGTGCATCAGCGCATAAGCCGGATTTTTAAAAGTGTAGTCCTTCATGACCACCGAAGCCGCACGAACCCGCTCTTCAGAGCGGAAGCGGAACACGGCGGGCTGCCTGGTGCTGCCACCTGCTTTGCCATTGTATTCGGCGGCATCCAGCCTGGGTGCGTCGCCGTGGTGGTCGGCAATCATCAAGCCGGGCTGTTCGCTGCCATCCACGCTGCCGTGCTGGTGGCGGTAGTGCCAGCCTTCCTCTGCCGCCAGCCGTTCAATAAACGCCAGATCGCTTTCCCGGTGTTGCACGCAGTATTCCCGTTCCTGGGGGGCACGCTTGAGATCAAACACGGAATCCACAATGCCCCGCTCTTCCAGCAGGGTGCGCAGGATGCTGTCTGTGGTTTGGGTCTGGAAGATGCGGCTGTTGTGCATCAACCCCAAACGCCACAGGGGTGGTTGAATCACAATCTCGTAGCGGGTGCGATGGTGGCCCGAATCGCCACGGGCAAACTCATTCACCACGCCGGTGAAGCGGCGAAGGGGTACGCCGTCCTGCCAGACCACCAGGTCTACCGGTTGCTCCAGTACGTCAGCGGCCCGGATGCAGGGGTCGGTGCTGGCCATGATCAGGCGGCCATGAAAAAGCTCCGAAAGGCCTTCGGTCAGTGCAAAGCTGACAACAGAAAACACATCCGGGGGAAACTCACCGACACGGGCGGTGAACTGCAATCCGTTTGCCTGGGGCATATCTTCAATCCTTGAAGGTATGTTTATCTGGAGATAAATCTGAGCGAAAAGTTACCAGTGCTGCGCCTGAAAATCCAGTGGCCAGGTTGCGCTTTCTCACACTGCATGTTGCGATTTGCGGCGCGGTTCCCCAGGCCGAACGGGTCACTGGCTTACTTCTGGTATTTCCAGCCGGGGATTTCTGGGGTAATAACGCTCTGGCAATCGCTCGATGTAAGGGAAAAAGCGGGCATCTTTGTAGGGCATTTTCATAAAGCCGGATACGCCCAGCCCGGTAATCTGATCCACCGCGGCGAGAATTTCATCCAGCCGCCGGCGGAATTCGTCTTCTTTTTTCGGGTCCAGCAGGCGGTACTGGCTGTGGATTTTGAGGTGGAGGGGCAGGGCCTCGAAGATGATCATGCCGGTGTGATGGATGGTGTTGAGCGCCTCGAGGGATTTGATGATGGTTTGGGGCAGCACCAGAAACTCTTCCGGGTCCGGGCCGTCCTCAAAGTAGGAGTGTATTCGTGAGCGATCTTCCACTTCCGGGGCCGAACTCACCTGATACGGCAGCCGCATCTCCGGTGGTGCCACGAATGGCTGGTCTGGCTCATCCCGCTCAATATGCAACGTGTCCCGGGCGTTGAACAGGCAGCTTTTGAAGATGCCCTGGCGGTAGATTGCCTGGGCCAGGTTGATCATGTTGTTCACCGCTGTGGTGAAGGCGGTTCGCAGCCCGGGATCGTGCAGGTTCAGGGACGTGTCCACGTAAACACCATCGGGCTCCCAGCGCACCGCCAGCCCGCCTTCCACCGGATAGCGCCCCAGCCGGCTGACCGCCGCCAGGAAGGCTTTTTCGGTATCTCCCATGCCCTGCATGAAGTTTTTATAGTAGCGGTCCAACTGCACGTCGTTAACGTCATTCAGTGTTTCGGCGGCACCTTCCTGGCGCAAAAACGCCTTTCGGGAGCTGTACACCACCGTGTCGATTTCCCGGTCCGAGATGCGTGTCCAGATGGGCACCAGCTGCGTGGGGGGCGGTTCCGGCAAATCGATCATTACCGTGCGCCCCATGCGGGGCATCTCTTTCAGGTAATGGTCGCCAGCACGCATGCGCAGGGCAGGATCCGGGTCCAGCATGCCATCCAGCATGCGGGCAAATTCCATGGGCAAGCCAAGGGAGGTGGCAGGTATGGCCAGATGGCCAAAGCGACAGGACTGCCCTGAAGCCAGCGCATAAAGTGTGGCCGCAGCACCCTGCTCGTCGAACCTTGGAGATGACAGGCCGCCGTGGAGCTGTTCATCGCCGATAAAGTACACATCCCCCAGGCGGGCATTGGTTTGCTGCAGGTTGTCGGACATCAGCTCCATCACGCTGGGGCTGAGGAACTGCTGGTTGGCGTCCAGTTGGGCGAATACCGAGGAGCCCCAGTCGATCAGCGCGATGTTCTCGGTTTCATCATCAAACACCAGGTTGGACGGCTTGATATCCCCGTGCACAATCGGGCGCCTGCCGCTGTCGGTTTCACGCCGCAGGTTGCGCAGTATGTCGGCCAGTTGATCGGCAATGCGGATAATCAGGCGCGGGCTCAGGCGCCCCTCCCGTAGCGAAACTTCTTCCAGGTTGAAGCCCGGAGCCCGTTCCATCACCAGAATCGGCTGGCTGCCCGCACGGTGATAGGCGACCAGGCGCGGCACCCGGGGGTGCTTCACCTGTTCCAGTATATAGGCTTCGTCTTCCAGCCGGTCGTGCAGGTGCTGGGGCAGGGTGATGCGGGTAAACTTGAACACATGCTCAAGATCCCGCGCCCCCTCCAGCGGCAGCCGGCCTGCAAACACGAAGGCAAAGGCACCCTTGCCAATCATCGCTATGTCTTCGTAGCCCATCTGCCGGAGCTGGTTTGTGCACAGCTCTACCCAGTCTTTCAGCTTTCTCGCATCGTCGTGGCTGAGCAGGTAAATCGACTGCTCTTCCGGGATGTAGAATTGCTGAATCTGAGCCTGTTGCAACGTCAGCGATGATGGGCCCGGTGGTGCCATATTGGTCAGCCCATCTGCAGAAGCATGGTTTGCGGTGACTCCAGGTAGCTCTTCCACAGATTGTTGAAGCGTGCAATGGTGCCACCATCAATAATGCGATGGTCGCCCGCCCAGCTGATGGTCATGATGGAACGTTCCACCACCTGCCCGCTGGCATCAAACCGCGGCAGCTTCTGGGTGCGCCCCAGGGCCACAATCGCCACTTCCGGTGCATTGATGATGGGCGAGGCGTAGGTGCCGCCCAGTGCACCAATGTTGGAAATAGTAATGGTGCCGCCTTTGAGGTCCGCCTGGCTTACCCGGCCTTCCCGGGCAGCTTCGGTCAGCCGCGTGACCTCGTTGGCAATTTCCAGCAGCGTAAGCTGCTCCACGTTTTTCACGTTGGGCACAAGCAACCCGATCTTGCTGTCCACCGCCATGCCCACGTTGCAACTTGGCTGGTAGTGGATTTCGGTAACATCCTCGTTGATCTGGCTGTTGAGTACCGGGTATTCACGCACTGCCAGAGCTATGGCTTTCATAATGAACGGCATGAGTGTAAGGCGAGAGCCCCGGGCTTCGGCTTCCGGCTTTAGCTGCTGGCGCAGGGCCAGCAATTCCGTTACATCAATGTCTTCGCTGAAGTTGAAGTGTGGAATGGTGGAGGCCGATGCTACCATGCGTTTGGCCATCACCGCCTGCATGCCTTTGATGGGTTCTATGCGGACTTCCTGGCTTTGGGCGGTGGTGCGCTGCGGTCTGCCTTCCGAAGCGGATGAGCCACCGGATTCAGCCCGCTCAAGATGGGACAGAACATCGGCTTTTAGCACGCGCCCATCCTTGCCCGAGCCTTCGATATCCGCCAGTGCCAGGTCATTTTCCCGAACCAGTCGGCGCACCGCCGGGCTGGCGGGGATTCTTTGCCCAGCCTGTCGTGCTGAAGACGCCGGGGCAGCGGCTTTTGCGGGCTCTGGGCGGTCTTCAGCCCTGGTGCCGGGCTGAGGTTCAGCCGATGTGGCTTCCGCTTCTTCGCTTTTGTTTTCGTCACTGGGTCTGGCGGCCGCTTCACCTGATTCCTCGCCGCTCTCATCCACCAGTTCAAACAGCGGCGCATGCACCTTGGCTATGTCGCCTTCCTTCCAGTAAAGGCGTGTTACCCGGCCTTTATAGGGAGCGGGAATTTCCACCAGGGCCTTGTCGGTCATCACTTCGGCAACCGGCTGATCCTCTTCGATGAGATCCCCTTCACTCACCAGCCATTTGACCAGTTCACATTCCACGATACCTTCGCCGATATCGGGCAGTATAAAATCGCTCATAATTGTTCTCCTGTCCGGATATCCGCTTAGAATTCGACGCTTTCCCGAATGGCCTCATAGACCTTCAGGTGATTGGGAAGGTGCTCTTTTTCCAGCACCAGCGGGAAGGGGGTGTCCATCCCGGTAACCCGTGCGATCGGCGATTCCAGATAGAGGAAGCAACGCTCCTGAATAGTGGCGGCTATCTCACCGGCAAAACCGCCGGTCAGGGGCGCTTCGTGGGTGACCACCAGGCGCCCGGTTTTAAGCACCGATTCCGCCACGGTTTCCACATCCCAGGGCAGGATGGTGCGCAGATCGATCACCTCGCAGGAGAAGCCTTCTTTTTCCGCCATTTCAACGGCTTTATCGATCACTTCCATCTGTGCGCCCCAGCCCAGCACTGTTACATCCGTGCCTTCTTTGAGAATTTCTGCTTCGCTCAGGGGCAACTGGTACTCACCCTCAGGCACCTCGCCAACAGAAGCCCGGTAAAGGCGCTTTGGCTCGAAGAACAGGGTCGGGTTGGGGTCGTTAATGGATGCCAGCAGCAGCCCTTTAGCTTGGTGCGGGTTGCGCGGCACCACAATTTTGAGCCCCGGTGTGTGGGCGAAGTAGGCTTCCGGTGACTGGGAATGGTAAAGGCCACCGGCTATGCCACCGCCATAGGGTGCACGAATGGTCAGATTGCCCACATTGAACAGGTTGCCCGAGCGGTAGCGGAACTTGGCCGATTCGTTAACAATCTGGTCGAAGGCAGGGAATATGTAATCGGCAAACTGGATCTCAGCCACCGGGAAGGAACCCTGGGCTGCCAGGCCGTTAGCGAAACCGATAATGCCTTGCTCCACCAGAGGCGTGTTGAAACAGCGGTCTTTGCCGTACTTCTGTTGCAGGTTGCTGGTGGCCCGGAAAACACCGCCAAACACACCCACATCTTCACCGAAGCACATCACCTTGTCGTTGGCAGCCATCGCGATATCAAGCGCATCGTTGATGGCCTGCAGCATGTTCATCTTCGCCATGTTATGCCCCTCTCTGAACGTGAGCCGCCGACTTTGGGTACTCGTCCGGATACTTGCGGATGTGTGCCTTGAGCTTCTCGAACTGCCGGTTCAGCAGCGGTGGCACTTCGTCATACACATCGGTTACCAGGGTTTCCAGCGGGGGTGGGGGCAGCTTCTGCGCCCGTTTCATGGTTTCGAGCACTTCACGGCGCAGGCGTTCCTGCAGTTCTTTCTCCTGGCTCTCGCTCCACCATTTTTTACGGGTGAGCCAGTTTTGCACGCGCAGAATAGGGTCTTTCTCGCGCCACACGGCTTCTTCGTCCTTGCTGCGATAACCGGAGGGGTCATCGGATGAAGAATGTGCTGCCAGGCGATAGGTCATAGCTTCGATCAGAACCGGGCGGTTCTCTTCTACCGCCAGTTTGCGGGCGGCTTCGGTGGCCTGGTAAACCGCCAGAAGGTCGTTGCCGTCTACGCGGATGGTGTCCATTTTGTAGCCGAACCCCCGCGGCGCTATGCCATCGGCGGCAAACTGCTCGTTGGCGGGGGTGGAAATGGCGTAGCCATTGTTGCGACAGAAGAAAATGGCGGGTACGCGATGCACTGCGGCCATGTTAAGGCCGGCGTGAAAGTCGCCTTCCGACGCTGCGCCTTCGCCGAAATAAACGATGGTGCACTGCTTGGAACCCGCCATTTTCTGGCCGTAGGCATAACCTGTGGCCTGGGGGATCTGCGTGGCCAGCGGCGACGAGATGGTCATGTAGTTGAGCTTGCTGGAGCCGTAGTGAACCGGCATCTGGCGGCCCTTGCCGTAGTCTTTCTCGTTGCCGAAAAGCTGGTTCATAAACTCATCAATAGTGAAGCCACGATAAGCCAGTGAGCCTTGCTCACGGTATTGCGCCATGATCATGTCGGCATCGTCCAGCGCAGCGGTGCTTCCGATTATGGCAGCTTCCTCGCCGGTGCACTGCATATAAAAGCTCAACCGGCCCTGGCGCTGGGCCGCAAGCATGCGCTCATCCAGCACGCGGGTGGTGACCATGGCGTGGTAGATTCGCAGAGCTTTTTCTTTGTCTATATCAGGCGCTTTGCCGCCTTTATAGAGCGTGCCGTCCTGCTTCAGTAGTTTAAACGTCGGAATGCGGTATTCCGCACCGTCTGTAAAACCGGGTGTATAAACCGTTTTGGATTTTGTTGTTGTCATAATCCTCTTCCTGGGGTGATGGCTTGAGGAACAGAATGCCCCTTGTGAGGGCCTCGTTAAGTTATGGAGCCTCGTTCTTTGTGCCGGTGTTTTGCCTGAGTATAGAACGCATTATGCAACCCTGCCGGTATCTCGGTGAGGCTCCGGTTGCCAGTTTCTCCGGTTTGGGTAAAACCGGATCAAACTGCGCAAAGTTGACCTTAACGTAAAGTGCGCGTTTTGGGTAGTACCCTTTCTTCCAGGTAATAGTCACTGTGTGGTGCGGGTGCGAGGTGTGCCGTCTACCCGGTACTCTGGAGATTCATCAGCCCTCGCAGGGCAGCAATATTAACGCCCCAATGGTTTATTCGGCGGAAAGTGCCCATATTATCCTTTACACGGCAGGCATGGCGTTATCGAAAGGCCCAGCGTGGGGGTATTCAGACACCATGAGCCCAATTCATTAAACCGGGATTCAGACTATGAGTGATGAACAGTTAACCAGCGTCCTTGAACTTGATGGCGAAGAGAGATACGACTACTTCCTGAGCGAGGTGTTGGAAGAACGGGAGATCTGGATCCTCGTTAATTCGGAGAGTCGTTTCCTGTCCATCGTGTCGGAAGACGACGGAGTGGCCCATGTGCCGGTCTGGCCAAGTTCGGCATTCGCCGTTGAGTACGCCAGGGGGTCGGATGACCTGACTCCAAAAAGTATCTCGCTGCCGGATTTTTTCAAAAAATGGGTGCCGGGACTGTCGAGGGACGGATTGCAGGTGGGGGTATTTCCGGGTGCTGATAAAACCTTGTGGATAACCGAAGCGAGTGAACTGAAAAAAGACCTGCAAGATGAGTTGTCCAGTTTCTAGTGTCCAAAACAATTGACGTTGAGTGTTGCGAGGTGAATTCATGAGTGACGATCTTAAACATGTGGTTTGTCCACACTGTGACAAGGTAAACCGGGTGCCAGCCGCTCGCCTGGAATCCGGAGGTAATTGCGGGGCCTGCAAGCAGCCCTTATGGCCGGAGAAAGTGTTGGAGCTGTCAGGGCAAAACTTTGCGACCCATACTGGCCGCAGCGACCTGCCTGTGCTGGTGGATTTCTGGGCGAGCTGGTGTGGTCCCTGTAAAATGATGGCACCGCAGTTTGAGCAGGCGGCGCGCGGCTGGCAGGGAAAAGTACGCTTTGCCAAGCTCAATACCGAAGAACACCCGGGGCCGGCAGGGCAATACAGCATCCGCAGCATTCCTACGCTGATTCTGTTCCGCAATGGCCGCGAGCTTGCCCGGCAAAGTGGTGCCATGAATCAGGGCCAGATCAACCAGTGGCTTCAGAGCAATGGTTGCTGAGTAAGGGGCGGGCAGCATGAGAGTTGTTGACAGTGAGGAAGCGCTGGCGGAGCTTGTGGGCAGGAGTGCGGCGGCTCTTGTGTTGTATGGCGGGGAAAGCTGTGGTGTATGCCAGGCGGTGAAGCCACAACTGGAGCGCATGGTTCGGGATGAGTACCCGGCGCTGGTAATGGCGTATGTTGATTGCCAGGCATCTGCGCCTTTATGTGCCAGGCGTGGTATTTTTACTCTGCCGGTGATTCACCTGTGGTTTCAGGGGCAGCGCTTTGCGGAGTTTGCCAGAGTGTTTTCGATTGGCGACGTGCGTGCTGCACTTGAGCGGCCCTATGCTCTGGCGATGCAGCAGGATGTCACTGAACAGTAATTGATCTGGTCAGTTAACGGTCATATTTGCCGAACGCCCGTTTTAGCTGGCCTGAGCAGGCTTGTCCCGCGCCTTTTCACAAAGTTATCCACAGATTTACGGGATAAGTCTCAGCCAGGAAATCCGTGCACAGCGCGAGGGGCTCCACCCCCGGCATTCAAGGAGAACTTCGATGGAAACACTGCTGATTATTCTCGCCGTTCTGTTTCTGGCACTGATTATTATTCTGCCTCTGGTGGAGAAATACGCCCCGAAAGATGACAGTACCAGTTATGGTAACCTCACGCGGTTTATTTTCCCGCTGGTGGCTTTGCTGATTGTTGCGCAAATGATCCGGTATTACTTCTTCTGACTGCAACGTGCGGGTAATGTGCGCCCCGCTTGTCAGCATTCTTTACGTTTTCTCTGAGCCTGCGTGAGCCGGCGCAGCGCAAGTGCCGGCGATTTCCCTATAAAGAGATTTCCGGAACGGATATCGCATGCAAACAGGCAGGATCAGCCTGAAAGGATGCAATTGTCATGAGCCAGTTCCACCCCATCATTTACGTTCGTGGCTACGCCATGACGGCAAGCGAAATAGCCGATACCGTATCCATGCCCTACATGGGTTTTAATCTGGGCGCAACAAAGGTGCGCCAATCCTGGGATGGAACCACCTACAAGCAGATCTTCGAATCACCGATGGTGCGTCTTTTGAAGGATTATGGTTACAAAGATGCCTTTTCTGATGGTGCCGAGGTCGATCGGGAAATTACCCGTAAAACGGTTATTATTTATCGTTATTACGATCAGGCGGACAAGGACTTCGGTGAAGGGAAACCGTTGTCCATTCCTGCCGCTGCGCTGCAGCTCCGTGATCTGATTGCAAATGTCCGGCGCCAGCTGTGTGGAGAGGATCCGGAACTGCTGGAGGATTTTCGGGTACACCTTGTGGCGCACTCCATGGGTGGCCTGGTGTGCCGGTGTATGCTGCAGAATGATGGAATCAGTAACCCGTCGGTGCGAAAAATGGTGGATAAGGTGTTCACCTATGCCACTCCACACAACGGTATAGAAATGGCAGGTATTAACGTGCCTTCGTTTCTCGGGCTTTGGGATATTAACAACTTTAACCGGAAAACCATGGCGGATTATCTGAGCCTGGAGGGCAAGCCGGAACGCGTGGATACCCTGGATGGAAAGTTCGATCCGAACCGGTTTTTCTGCCTGGTGGGCACCAATCAGCAAGACTACGGTGCTGCCAGGGGCGTATCCCGGTGGCTTGCCGGTAAAATGAGCGACGGGTTGGTGGCCATCGAAAACGCCAGTGTTCAGGGGGCGCCGAGGGCGTTTGTATACCGCAGTCACAGCGGCCCCTATGGCATTGTTAATTCAGAGGATGGCTTTCAGAATCTTGTGCGGTTTCTGTTTGGCGATGTGCGGGTAGACGGTGTGATGGATGTGGAATCCCTGCCGCTGCCGCCATCCGTAGAAAAAGCCAGACAAGAAGGGCGCCGGGTTCGCGCCTCCTATTATTTCGAGGCCACTGTTTCGCCCCGGGGAGCGCGCAGCTTCCGGCTCACGGAAAGGCGCAAGGAAACCTTCAGTGCGGTTTTGCGCAAATTCGATGAAATGATGAACCCGAAGCAGGCGGGTCTGGATTCAGCCCGCTCTCCGGTGCTGTTTTCCACCTTTCTGGATAGTTCGAAGATCACGGTCGAACGGGGGCGGACAATGGTAATGACCGTTGAGCTTGCGGTATCGGCAACGGATTACTTCGTTGACGGTGCCCTCTGGGCAGAGCACCGGGTAGAGGGCGAGTATCTATACCGGGACACGCTGACCCTGAAAATGACCCCTGCCGGAGACAGCTGGAATTTGCGCTATGTAACCACGGACGAACAGTGGAGCGAGCGCGGCGGCAGTAAAGCCGAGCCGAATGGTGATAACTACCTGATCCCGCTGTCATCAAAGAAAGGTTTCAAGGCCCAGTTGCGATTGATACTCCGGCGCACAGGCTGAGAAACCGTGAATGAAACCGGCTCCTGCTGAAGAATCGTTTGTGGCCGCCGGTATAAGCTGGCAAAGTTCCGCAAAATCAGACTTATATCCACCAAGAGGAAACGCCGGTGACCGACCTGGTAAATTACACGCTCAACGATGGCGTCGCGACAATTGTTATTAATAACGGCAAAGCCAATGCCCTGAGTCACGATGTATTTGAACAGCTGAATAAAGCTCTGGATCAGGCAGAGCAGGATAAAGCCGTGGTTATCCTGACCGGGCAGCCAGGTATTTTCTCAGGCGGTTACGATCTGAAGGAAATGCAGAAGGGCATGAAGGAAGCGGCTGCGCTGGTTACTGTGGGCTCAAAGCTTACCCGTCGGCTGGCTGCTTTTTCGTTACCGGTAATCGGTGCCTGCAGCGGCCACGCTATTGCCAAAGGGGCGTTTATCATGCTGTCGGTGGACTACCGGGTTGGTGTTGAAGGGAGCTTCAAGCTGGGCCTGAACGAAGTAGCCATTGGCATGACCATGCACCACGCAGGCATCGAAATAGCGAGGCATCGCCTGGCACCTGCTCACTTCTATCGCTCGGTTATCAATGCCGAGATCTACAACCCGGAAGGCGCTGTGGCTGCCGGTTATCTGGATGAAATTGTTGCCCCGGAGCAGCTTTTGAATCGGGCGAATGAAATTGCCCAGGGCTTCCGGAAACTGAACATGAGAGCGCATGCCCAGACCAAGGTGAAAGCCAAAGCGGGTTACCTTGAGCTGCTGGATCGTAGTATCGAGAAGGATGCGGAAAACCTGGGCCTGATGGCTTAGGGAGCCTGCCTGGCAGGCCGGCTCTGCGCCAGCTCGCCAGGGTCTAGCCGGTAAAAATCACGAAGCAGATCATACACCGCCGGCTGTTGTTCTTTCAGGTGTTCCGGCTGTTGATAGAAGGTTTCCGTAAGCACGGCAAAGAACTCTGCGGGTTTTGTGGCGCCATACGGGTCGAGCCAGCTTGAGCGGTGTTGCCTCAGTGAGTGCCGGAGGCTGTCGTAGGCCATGGTCATGGTCTGCTGCCATTCTTCGGCATGGTCCCCGCTCAGTGGCGGGGCACCATCTGCGGCTCCGTCCAGGTAATCAAGCTGATGGGCGAACTCGTGCAGGATGACATTGTGTGTGCTTTCGGGGCGCATGGCACCGCTTTCACACTCCGCCCAGGCCAGCACCACCTGCCCCATGGACGAGGCTTCGCCCGCGCGAACCTGATTGCTCACGCTTACCACCATACCGTCGCGATCCGGGGCTCGCACCTGATAAATATCCGGGTAAACGAGAATACTGCGAACTTCATCGTAATCCGCAAACGAGCGATTGACCGTAAGCAGGCAAGCGTGACCGGCAATGGCCACCCTGACCCGGTCAGTCACCTCAAATCCACCACACCCGTAAAACGCTTTTTCAGCAAGAAACAGCTGTACCTGATCTTCCAGAGTTTCCTGAAGCTGCCCCGGTAGCCGAGCGTAAAGCGGTACTGTTGACTGAAGGTACTGCTGCCAGATTTTCGGGAAAGGTTGTTTCAGCTCCCGTTCGCGCCGCCAGTTGCGATAGAAAAACAGATAGAAGGTTGCCAGTGCGATTAAGGCCACGGCGAAAATGGCAAAGACGGTTGCGGACGACATGCATTCAAAACTCACATGATAAATACAACTATTACTCTATCATATACTGGTTGGCGAATAGCCCGGGCGGCGCCTATGATCAGACACTCGGCGGCGAATTGCGGTGGCAACGCTTGATAGTAAGGATGATATGCTTCACGAAATGAGTATTGGTGGGATGCTGTTCAGCCCCTTTGTAGTGCTGGTGCCTCTGGCGTTTATTCTCTCGGCCGCCACCCGGCTGGCTACGCATTATCTGGGCCTGCGCCGCTTTATATGGAGGGAAGCCTGGTTCGACGTTGCGGTGTTCGTCTGTTACCTGGCCGCTATTGTTTATCTGTTCGGGGATTGAAGGACTTCATGGGAAAGCTGGCGCGTATTGGAGTGACATTGCTGGTGGTGGTTGCGGCGGTTTTTGCCGGCACCTGGGTTTGGGATCACTACCTTTATTCACCCTGGACGCGGGACGGTCGTATCCGGGCGGATGTCATCACCATTGCGCCTGATGTGTCCGGGTATGTGGCTGAACTGAGTGTTCAGAACAACAAGATCGTCGACAAGGGCGCGCCGCTGTTCAGCATTGATAAAACCCGTTACCGGGCCAAGCTGGCAGAGAGCGAAGCCCGGCTGGCTCAGGAGCGAACAGCCTGGGAACTGGCCAGGCACCAGTATGAACGCCGCAAGCGCATGTCTGACCGGCAGACCATCAGCGAAGAGGATCTGGAGGCTTATCGCATTCGTGCAGAACTGGCAAAAGCCAGTTATCAACTGGCCCTGGCTGAACTGAATACCGCCCGTATCGATCTGGAACGTGCCAGCGTGCTGGCACCCGAGAGTGGTATTGTGAATAACCTTACCTTGCGTGAAGGTAACTACGTAACCCGTGGTACACCTGTGTTATCACTGATTAAACGCGACTCTTTTTATGTGATCGGTTACTTCGAGGAAACCAAACTTCAGATGGTGCGGGAGGGGCAAAAAGCCCGTATCACGCTGCTCTCCGGTGGTGAAAAACTGACTGGTGAGGTGGTCAGTATTGCCCGTGGTATAGCCGATTCGAACACCACCAGTGACAGCCAGATGCTGCCCCAGGTGCAGGCGGCGTTTAACTGGGTGCGCCTGGCCCAACGAATCCCCGTTGAGATTGCCCTTGATCCGCTCCCGGAAAACATCAACATCAGCGCCGGCATGACGGTTTCCATTTATCTGGAAACAGACCGCGATAAAGAGTGACGGAGCCCCCGCAATGACGCTCCACCCGCTGCTGGCCCAGCTGGTCATGCCTGACAAGCGCTCTGTGATATACGCGCTTAAAGGCGTGATATCCATGGCTCTGGCCTTGCTGGTTTCCATGTACCTGCAGCTGGATCGTCCATACTGGGCTCTGGTGTCTGCGGTTTTCCTGCAAATCCGGCCGGAAAGCGGGCTGGTTATTGAAAAAGCGCTGTGTCAGATTTTCGGTTCGGTGCTGGGTGGAGGCGTTGGAATTCTGATTCTGGCACTGTTTATGCCTTTCCCTCTGGTGGCGCTTGCGGGTCTCACGCTCTGGATCGGCCTGAACTCCGCAGCCTCTTCCATGGTGCACAACACCAACTTTATGTACGCCTTCGCCATGTCCGGGATGACCGCTGTCCTGGTGGTCATTCTGGTTATGTCGGATGCCAGTCTGGCGAATGACCGCGCGGTTTTTGATATCGCGCAGTCCCGCATCAGTGAAATTGCGGTGGGAGCAATCTGCGCAATGCTGGTCAGCCGGCTGTTGTGGCCGGTAACGGTCACCGACAGCATGCGTAGCCATTCCCGGGACGTGATCAACAGGACCCTGGAATACCTCTCTCTGGAGCTGGATCCCGACAGCACCCATGAGCAGCGCCACCGGCATGCAGACAAGATTCTGGAAATTCTGGTTGTGCTGAATGATGACTCCAGTGCGGTTGCCTATGAAGGGCCTGAAGGGCCGGGCCGGAGCAGGGCGGCAAGCCTGCTTTGCAACAAGGTGATGTCGCTGCTGGCGGTTACACAGATCATGGGGCGCTTCCCGCGCAATCACCCGGAACTGGTTTCGCCGGCCTTTGCTGAGCTGCTGGCGGATATGCGAGCACTGTTTATTAAAATTGCCGAGGCGGAAAGCTACGAGGAATCTTACCGCCAGGCGCAGGCATTGAGGCGGGCGCTTCTGGAACACCGGGCTGCGTATGTGAAGGAGTCGGCCATTGTTATCCGGCTGACCCAGACAGCGGTTGAACTGGTCGCGGATCTGGTCATGGTGCTGCGGGCCTACAACGCACTTGAAAACCGCGACCAGACGCTGTTGAAGGCTTCGAAGCTGAGAACCCATCGCGATCCACTGATCGGTGCCGTTAACGGTTTCCGCACAATGGTGGTGTTCATGATCGGGGCTGCCATCTGGTTAAGCACCGCCAGCCCTGCAGCCATGATGATGATGATCATGCCACTGGTGTTTTCCGTAATGTTTGCCCGCTTTCCCTTGACCGTCCTGAAGCCCATGTTGCGGCGTCTGTTGCTTGGGGTTGTGGTGGCCATCCCGGCGGCGTTGTTCTTCGGGCTGGGGTTGCTATCAAGAAGCAGTGGCGATTTTGAAATGCTGGTTCTGGTGCTGGCCGGGCCCTACTTTATTGCCTTGCTGGCGCTCGCAAACCAGCCCACGCTGCCCTACGGGCTGGGCTTTTGTATTCCGTTTACGCTTATCGTGCAGCCCGGCAATAACATGACGTTCGGCGCCGATATGGCGGCCAGTAATGCGCTGGGGTTATTTGTGGGCATCAGCACTCTTTACTGGGTGTTCCGGCTGATTACGCCGCCTGACAGCCAACTGATGCAGCGGCGATTGTTCAAGGCCACGGCCCGTGATCTTGTCCGGATCGATTACCAGCGACGGCCCGAGAACTGGTTTAACGGTCGTATGGGGGAGCGGCTGCTGAGGCTTGCCAATTACGACCAGGCATCGGGTAGCCCCAACCGGAATATGACGGACCTGGGCTTTACCGGCCTCAATATCGGCCATATGTCGATACGTTTGCGCAGGCGCCTGAAAAACCACCGCAACGCCCTGGTGGATGAGAAACTTGCGCAGTGGCAGCAGGTGCTTGCCGATACCTATCTCGACAGTGCGCGCGGGCACATGAACCCCCGCTTCCGGGAAGTCAGTGCAGAGCTCCTGAAGGCCATTCACAAAGCCGGGGAGCCGGATGCACAAACGAAAACCATTGAGGGTATGCTCGAGCGCATGGCGCTGACGTTTGAGCGAACAGCGGGGGCTCTGGCCAGGCAGGAACAGGCCTGAAAAAGCTGGCGTGTTTCAGCCTGCCTCTTGGCGCAACGGGGCTTAATGTTACAGTAGTCACTCAGCTTTCTTTTGATCGGAGGGCTTTTATGAGTGCGGCTACTGGTAAACTGATCGTTTTTTACGATGGGTCCTGCCCGGTGTGTATAAGAGACCGGCGCTGGTATGAAAAGCTGGCGGGCAAAACCGGTGATTCCGTTGAATGGCTGGATATCACCGGCAGGGATGAAGAACTGCGCCGGCAGGGCGTGGATCCGGACAAAGCGCTCCGGGAATTGCATGTGAAAGATGACCAGGGCGAAATTCATCGTGAGATGGACGCCTACATACTGTTAATGTCGCGGGTTCCGGTGCTCAAGCCACTGGCATGGCTGATTTCCCTGCCGGTGATCCGACCGGCTCTGGCGAAGCTTTACCATTCCTGGGTTGAGCGTCGCCTCGCTGATCGGGCCTGAGCGGGTATTCGCCTGACGTAATCTTGGAGAGCCCTGAGTGACGCATATTCGGGAGCAGGCCATTCGGGGCCTGAAAGCGGGTGACGTGTTTACGATTACCCGAACGTTTACCGAGAGTGACACAGTCACGTTCGGAGAAATCAGCCGGGACATGAACCCGATTCATTACGATGAGCGCTTTGCTGCCAGTAAGGATTTCCGTGGCAAAATCTGCCACGGCCTGCTGGTCGGCGGCATGATTACCGAAATCGGCGGCCAGATTGGCTGGCTGGCATCCGGCATGAACTTCCGGTTTCGGAGGCCAGTCTACTTCGGCGATACCATTACCTGCGTGTTCACCGTTACTGAAGCCGATGAATGCAACCGTGCCAAAGCCGAAGCCGTGCTTTCCAATCAACACGGCGAGACTGTTATCGAAGCCTGGCTGACTGGCTTGTTGCCGGGGCAGACGGAGCGGGCCATCCTCGCGCAACTCTGATTTTTGCTACCCGAGTTAAGCGCAGGACGGGCAGTCAGTCATCCATTTCGTCCTGCATGCGTTCCTGGCGTTCGCGTTCTTCTTCTTTGGCCGCTTCAATCACTGACATAAGCTCACCCACATCCGCGCTATGGGTGTCGTGTTCAAAACACCCTGTCAGCTTGCTGTCCGGGTGCAGGTCGCCGCTTTCATACAGTGCCCAGACTTCCTTACCGTAATCGGTAACCAGCAGGTCGGGAGCGTATTTACCGAAATAACGGCGCATATTGTCCACATCCCGCTCAAGCATGCGCTCGGCATTGTTGTTGCCGGCGGCATTCACCGCCTGGGGCAGATCGATGATCACGGGGCCATTGCTATCCACCAATACGTTGAACTCCGACAGATCGCCATGGATCAGGCCGGCACTGAGCATTCGGACTATTTCACGGATAACCCGACCGTGATAATCCCGCGCCTGCTCCGGCGTCAGGCTGATGTCGTCCAGCCTTGGAGCCGCTTTGCCATCTGCATCGGCAATCAGTTCCATCAGCAGTACGCCATCCACAAACCCCATGGGCTCGGGCACACGTACCCCCGCTTCGGCCAGCCGGTAAAGGGCATCCACCTCGGCATTGAGCCAGGCATCTTCCTGCTCTTTCTGGCCATAGCGTGTCTTCTTGCTCATGGCCCGGGCCCGGCGGCTGTTGCGTACCTTCCGGCCTTCCTGGTATTCAACGGCCTGTTTGAAGCTTCGTTTTTTCGCTTCCTTGAACACTTTGGCGCAACGCACATGGGCACCACACCGCACCACGAAAACCTGTGCTTCTTTGCCGCTCATAAGCTGGTAAAGCACTTCGTCCACCAGGCCGTCGTCGACCAGGGGTTGCAATCTCTTGGGTACTTTCATATAGCCTTTCAGTTTAGCGGTAAGCGTGCCGACCATGCGTGTTGCGCAACGCTGAATTCAAACAGGGGTAAGGATGATGGTCACGAAGGGGCATAGCTTACATGAAATCGGCCTTTGTTATGTGAATCCGGTTGGTGCGCCGGGAAGCTTTTTTCCGAATGGCTTATAGTGTCTTCTTATCCTGTATCGACAGGGCAGATTTACGGGTAAAGTTGGCAGGTTTGAATAGCCGGCATACGCCCGGTGTGGATGCAATTTGTGACTGTTTTGGAGCTTTTCTAAATGCCTAGAGCCAGTGAAATCAAAAAAAATTCGGCGGTTGAATATCAGGGTAATGTGTATTTTGTAAAGGACATCGAACGCTCGGTGCCCCAGGGCCGTGCCGGTGGCAGCCTGTACCGCATGCGTATGTACGATGTGGTCACGGGTAACAAGATCGACGAGACGTTCAAGGATTCGGATATGCTGAACCTGGCTGATCTCGTGCGCAGGCCCGTTACCTTCTCCTATTCCGATGGGGATGAATACGTCTTCATGGACAGCGAAGACTTCACCCAGTACAGCCTGAACCGGGAAGCCATCGCCGACGAGCTGCTTTTCATTACCGAAGAGACCCAGGGTGTTATGGTGATTCTGGTCAGCGAGGCGCCTGTCGCTCTGGCCCTGCCGCCAACGGTGGAACTTGAGATCGAAGAAACCGACCCTTCCGTCAAGGGGGGTTCCGCGACCGCGCGTACCAAGCCGGCAAGAATGGCAACCGGGCTGGTGGTTCAGGTTCCCGAGCATATTTCCACCGGCGACCGCATCAAAATCAACGTGGAGGAGCGCAAGTTCCTTAGTCGCGCGTGATCTGTCGCGCCTGATCTGAAGCTGTTCTGAAGTTGTCCGGAAACAGGAAAGCCCTGTGAAAACAATAGAAACAATAAAGGTGCTGGCGGCCAGCGTGATTGCGGTGGTGGTGATGGTCGGGATAGCCCGGTTTTCATACACTCCGATGATTCCCGAGATGGTGGATGCACTCGGGCTAAGCCAGTCTGTCGTCGGCTTGCTGGCCACTGTGAACTACGCCGGCTATCTCACCGGGGCGCTCCTGATTACCCGGATCAGTGATCTTGATCTCAAGGTAAAGCTGTACCAACTCGGCCTCGTTGTCGCAGTAATCACTACAGTCCTCATGGGGTATACCACTGACGTATGGCTGTGGTTTTTGCTGCGCTTCGTGTCCGGGCTGAGCACCTCGGCAGGCATGTTGCTGGGTGCCGGCCTGCTCATGAGTTGGCTGATAAAAAACAATGAGAAATCCGAGCTTGGCGTGTTCTTTTCGGGCATCGGGCTTGGCATTGTTCTGACTGCCGTGCTGGCAGAACTGATCAAAGAGCCCTTCACCTGGGACCAGCAGTGGGTGATCTACGGGCTGGTCGGGCTTGCACTCGCTGTTCCCGTCTGGCGCTGGACGCCAGACTATCGCGCCTGTGCCTTGCCGGCAACCGGAGACGCGAGCGCTGGTGACGACCGAAGCCGGTTTATCGTGATTCTGCAATTGGCCTACTTCTGTGCCGGTGTCGGATATGTGGTGACCGCCACATTCCTGGTGGCCATTGCTGAATCCATGCCGGAACTCACGGGCCAGGGCTGGCTTATCTGGCTGATTGCGGGGCTGGCGGCGACACCTGCCTGCTGGCTGTGGGATGTATTCTCCCGCCGCTGGGGGCAGTGGACAGCGCTTTATCTTGCCTACCTGCTCAATTCCGTAAGTATTCTGATGCTGATTCTCAATACCAGCATGGCCAGCGTGATGCTCAGTGCCGTTATTTACGGAGCCAGTTTTATCGGTATTGTCAGCATGATGCTGGCGATGGTCGGGCGTGTGTTCCCGGAAAATCCGTCCCGGCCCATGAGCCGGCTTACCTTCAGCTATGGCATCGCTCAGATGCTGGCGCCCGCTGTTGTGGGTTATCTGGCGGATGTGGAGGGCAATTACACCAATGGTTTATGGCTTACCCTGCTGGTGATGGCTCTGGGTGTGGTGATGGTTTATCTGGCGCGCCAGGCCAAAGACAGAGAAATGGAGCCCGCCCGATGAGCAATCCCACGTCCACGAGGGGTCGCTGGTGTTCATGAACCCTGAATGGGTTCACGCCTGTAACCCGGTGCGTAACCAGCCCTGGGCCTATTTGATGCTGTACGTGGATGCGGCCTGGCTTCCGGGCCCTCTGGCCGCCGGCTTTTTTGTACGGGAGCGCAACGGCTCCTGAAAGGTTAATCCGGCTGGCATCAGTTGCTGGAGGTTATAGAAAAGGCTGGCCTCGGCCAGCCTTTTCTGAGGTTCAGGAAAGGTGATGAACGGCTTCCATGCCATACACAGGGGTTTCCAGACCTTCTTTCCGGGCTTTTAGCTGCAGCGCCAGATACAACGAATAGTGGCGTGACTGGTGCAGATTGCCACCATGGAACCAGAGCGCTTCCTGCTGGGTTGGTTTCCACATGTTGCGCAGCTCGCCCTCCCAAGGGCCCGGGTCTTTGGTGGTATCCGAGCCCATGCCCCAGCATTTGCCAACTTTGTCTGCGACTTCCTGGGAGATGATCCTTGCCGCCCAGCCATTCATGGAGCCAAAACCGGTGGCATAGACGATCAGGTCCGCCGGCAGTTCCGTGCCATCAGTCAGTGTTACAGAGCGCGGGTTGATGCGTTCAATACTGACACCACTCTTGAGCTTGATTTCCCCTTGTGCGACCAGTTCGGAGGCACCAACATCAATGTAGTAGCCAGAGCCGCGGCGCAGGTATTTCATGAACAAGCCTGAGCCATCATCACCAAAATCCAGCATGAAGCCAGCCTGTTTCAACCGGTGATAGAAGTCGGCGTCCTGTTCTGCGACCTGCTTGTAAACCGGGATATGCATATCAGGCATAATTCTGAATGGTACAGATGCGAAGGTGAGGTCGGCCTTCTCGGTAGTTGTGCCGTTTTGCACCGCCTCCTCGGAATAGAGTGGGCCGAGTACCAAGTCCATCAGAGTGTCGGATTTGATGATATGCGTCGATGAGCGCTGAATCATGGTGACATCGGCGTCGTTCTCCCAGAGTGCTGCGCAGATGTCGTGAGCAGAGTTGTTGGCACCAAGAACGACACATTTTTTGCCCTTGTAGGCACTGCCACCGGGGTGTTTGCTGGAGTGGTGCTGTTCCCCTTCAAATGTATCCGCACCCGGAATGTCAGGAATATTGGGGATGCCAGACATACCGGTGGCCAGAACCAGTTGTTGCAGGCGCAGTGTGACTTTCTTGCCTTCCCGGATGACATCAACGACCCATTCCTTGCTGTTCTCATCGTAGCGGGCACTGGTGCATTCCGTTGAACTCCAGTAATTGAGCTCCATGATTTTAGTGTACATTTCCAGCCAGTCACCGATTTTGTCCTTCGGGGCGAATACTGGCCAGTGGTCCGGGAAGGGCAGGTAAGGCATGTGGTCGTACCAGACCGGGTCATGCAGGCACAGGGATTTGTACCGGTTGCGCCAGGAATCACCGGCTTTTGGATTGCGTTCGATCACGATCGTGGGCACATCCAGCTGCCGAAGCCGCGCTGCCAGGCCAATTCCGCCTTGCCCGCCTCCAATTATCACGCAGTAGGGCTGGCGGCTGTACCCAAGCTCCCGTTCTTCCTCTTGCCTTGCTTCAAGCCAGGTCCGGCGGGACTTGGTGGCGCCATGCTGCGCACCCTTGGGTCTCAGGAAGTTGCGCTTTTCCGGAAATTCTTTCAGCTCCTGCATGGTGGTTAGAAGTGTCCAGGCAGAGCCATTACGCAGCCGGATATGGCCTTTACCCAGCGCATCCCTGGTTTCGAAGGTAATCCAGGCTTCGGTAACACCATCCTGTTCGGAGGCTTCGTCCGCTACCTTCCAGTTACTGGGGCGAGCCTGCCCTGCGGTATGTTCCAGCATGTCGCGGATGCTATCCCGGCCTTCCATCGTCTTGATATTCCACGTCATGGCAACGAGGTCGCGCCAGAAACCATTTTCCTCAAACAGCTCAGCCGCCTGGCCGGGGTCGTTGGTTTGCAGGGTTTCGTTGAATCCATCGAGCCATTGCTGGATTCGTTGGGTGGGAGAGATTTGTGCGTCGGTCATTGCAGTTCTCCAGGTTTGCATTGTTTTTGTTGGCAGAGTGCCGGTGGTGCCTTGTGCAGGAGTGAATCCTTCAGACAGGCAGGAGCAGACGTCGTGCCAGTTCGGATTTTTAGCAGTGACGGTTTTCATAAGCGGCTGATATGAAGTGCAATATTGTGTGGTCCGATTGGCGGCAGGTGGTAGGCAAGGGGCTTCCGAGCGTACGAATGAGCGTTACACCTGTAATGTTCCTGGCAAAAAAGGCGTGACAGGTGTAACGCTATACCGGGTCCCAAAGGAGGATGTCGGTTTTGGGTCATTGGGTATAAGCTGGTAAGGCGGTGCAGCAGTATCTCTCGTTGCTGACAATAACAACATCAGAGTGTTGCAGGAGCCTGACATGACGACACAACTGGCGCAGCAGCGCCATATTGACGCTATTTTAAGCTATGCAGATAACTCTTCTTCCGTGAACCTGTCGCCGGGGGACGAGCTGATTGGCCGTTCCTGGAAACGCTGTATCGACGAGTACGGACTGGACCCGAGTCAGCCTCGCAGGGCCCGGATTGTCACCCAGCAAACCCTGCGGGAGCATCAGGACTCGGTGGATGAATTTCTGAATGTGGCCAGGTCAGGTGTTGAACAACTCTACTCGAACATCGCCAAGCTCGGGTATGTATTGTTATTGACGGATCATCGCGGGATTACCGTTCAGTATCTTGGGGATCGCAGGCATGACCAGCGCCTGCGCAAAGCGGGCCTGTATCTGGGCGCGGACTGGAGCGAACAGTATGCGGGAACCTGTGCAGTAGGCACCTGTATTCAGGAACAGCAGGCCCTGACGTGTCATCGGGTAGACCATTTCGATGCAACCCACATCAATCTGACCTGCACATCAGCACCCATCCTTGACCCAATGGGCAATCTTCTGGCGGTTCTGGATATTTCTGCTCTGGATTCGCCCAATGCGCGCAACAGTCAGACATTCGCGTTGCACCTAACCCAACTCTATGCCCGGATGATCGAGGATGCCTATTTCCTGCGCCGTTATCGAAAACAGGTAATTTTCCGGTGTGACGCTTCCCGGGAGTTCGTCCAGGTTAATGGCCAGTACCTGTTTGCCATTGATGAGGAAGGCCGTGTGGAAGCAGCCAATACAGCCGGACGCTCGCTTATGCTGAGCCCGGGCTCCGACAACGGCATCGAGCCCCGTCCTGACCTGACCAGCCTGTTTGAGTGTGAACTCCGGGATATCTGGAGCATACCCTATGATCATGATGACCAGATTAAAGCGTTCCGGCACTCTACCAGCGGGCGCACTTTTTTTGCCGCTCTGATTCAGCCCAGGGTCCGATTGCCTGCAACCTCAACAAAGGCGGCCCTTGCGGCTGAAGAGCATGTACCTCAGTTGGACGCCTTGGCGGCGGATGATCCTGTCATGCGGCGTACACTTGGGCTTGCGAAACGTCTTCGCAACAAGGATGTCGGGTTGCTTATTCTGGGTGAAACCGGCACCGGCAAAGAGGTTCTGGCGAGGGCAATCCACGCGGCTAGTCATCGGTCCCGGAGGGCGTTTGTGGCGGTAAACTGCGCGGCTATTCCTGAATCGCTGATTGAGAGCGAGCTTTTCGGCTATGTTAGCGGTGCGTTCACCGGTGCCCGCACCCGTGGCATGCGCGGACTGATTCAGCAGGCCGATGGCGGTACCTTATTTCTGGACGAAATCGGGGATATGCCCTTCCAGTTGCAAACCCGCTTGTTGCGAGTGCTGGCAGAGGGGGAAATTCTGCCTGTTGGCTCTGATAGCCCAGTGAAAGTGAATTGTCGCGTGATGGCTGCTACCCATCAGGATCTCGGCCAATTAATAGAACAAGGCAGTTTTCGTGCAGATCTGTATTATCGGCTTAATGGCGCTACCCTGCGCCTGCCATCTCTGAGCCAGAGAGCGGATCGACAGCACGTGATTAAGCAGGTGCTCGCAAACCGGATTGAACAGGACGGCCTCCCGGCCGTCCGTATACGGGCCGATGCTATGAGTGCCTTGCTTGCCTATAGCTGGCCGGGCAATATCCGCCAGCTGGATAACGCACTGGCGTTCGCCGAGGCTACATGCGACAACGGGGAAATCACCGTTAATGATCTGCCCGAGGAATGCCTGTGTGAACAGGTGCTATCGGTGGTGGAAGCCGATGATGACAGTGATGATGCCAGTCCGCTGCTGGAAGCTTTGATGGAGCATCAGTGGAATGTCTCCGAGGTGGCCCGTTTCTATGGGGTATCCCGGCCAACGATCTATCGTTGGATGCAGCATCAGGGGATTCAGCATGCCAGGTTTTTGGGGAAGCCAAAAAAGGAGCGGTAGTCAGACATGCCAATATCAGAAGGCGCGCAACATTACGTCCTTATGCTGATTCCCAGCCTTTTGCAGGACATCGAGAAGCTGGGGCTGCGCCGGATTATCCGGACCTCTGAATTTTCGGAGCAGGAGGTGACGGCTCTTTACTTCGAGTTTGTGTCAATCAACCGCGTTCTGCCAGACAACCCCCGGTTGATTGAACCCGCCATTTGGCAGCATCTGCTCCATTGTGTGCAGGTGATGAGTTCGCTGGTGAATCTGGCGACCATTGAGGATCTTGAGCGGGCCCGCGAAACCGCGATCCGCCGGTATCTTCCCCATGCAAAAGAGAGCCTGAAAAACGAGTTTGAGCAGATGCGCAGTGAAGGGAAGGTGGACTTCCGGCTTGCGGGCATCCTGCGCCAGGGTGATTTACCGGAGAACTCAGGGCAGGTGTGTATGGAGGCTATCCGGCGTGAGCGGGAACAGCGCGTGGAATCCATCAAGTGCCTTGGGACCGAGCATCTAACCAACCACGAAGCCTTCATTGTGGAGTCTGCCAGGGCGTACGTTATGTCTCAGATTCACGACGCACCGGAGAATTTCAGCATTCTTGACCTGGTTATCCGCCTTCTGGATCTCCTGCGCCTGGTGCTGGTTCTGGAATCCCGTTCACCCGGCGGGGCAATCGCAGTATCCTCAAACTTTACGGTGGAAAACATTGTGCTGGGTATCGGCAATGCCATGTTCCGCAGCGAATTAGGCTTGCACGTTTCGTCTCTGGGCCTGGCCAGGGTTAACAAATAGGCCCGCTCAAAGCCCCGTATCCTTTACATTTTCCATCACCACAAATGTACTGGTTTGCAGCACATGGGGCAGGGCGGAAATCTGCTCGCCCAACACCTGTCGGTACTCCGCCATATTACGGGTTCGTACTTTCATCAGATAATCAAAATTGGCGGCAATCATGTGGCATTGCTCAACAGCTGCAATCTGCTTGACGGCTGCGTTAAACGCCTTCAGTGCTTCGCTGCTGGTGTCGTTCAACGTAATCTGGGCGAAGGCGATATGGCTCTGCCCCAGCTTGGTTTGGTTAACTAGTACTGTGTAGCCGGTAATAAAACCCCGTTCTTCAAGCCGGCGCATCCGCACCTGGCACGGGGTTTTGGATAAACCCACTCTTGAGGCAAGTTCGGTAACGGTAATCCGCGCATTCTTTTGCAGTTCTCGGATAATGGAGTGATCGATTCGATCCAGTTCGCTCATGTTGTTCTGTTCCTCACAACGCGTAAAAGCACTACTTTTGGGCAAGTCATGGCCATGGGCACTATGCTGTAGGCTATGAGTGCCTGATGCCACACGGGCCTGACGCTGCTTTGGCCTGGTGGTTAAAGGCGTTTTGGCTGAAATGGTATTCAATACAGGGAAATTAGTGCATTTGCTCCAGTTAATAAAGCCGGAATGGTAAGTCATTCCGGATCTTACAGTGAAACAGTCTTTGCTGTTGTCGGTAGAATGCGGGAAAGACAAACAACTGAGAGGTTACAGCTATGAGATCGCAGCAATCAGTGACTCCCGATCTTGCCAGCAGTCGGCAGGCAATTCGCGATTACTATCTCGAAGACGAGTACAAAGTGATCCACGAGATGATTGCTGACGCTCAGTTTTCCGGCGCAGAACGTGCAGCGATTTCTGCACGTGCCGCTGATCTGGTTCGCAGTGTCCGTGCCAATGCGAAATCCACCATTATGGAGAAATTCCTTGCGGAATACGGCCTGACTACCAAAGAGGGTGTAGCGCTGATGTGCCTGGCGGAGGCATTGCTTCGGGTGCCTGATAACACCACCATTCACGCGCTGATTGAAGACAAGATCACTTCAGGTAACTGGGGAGCCCACGTAGGCAAAGCCTCGTCCACGTTTATCAACTCCACCACCGTTGCATTGCTGATGACCAGCAACCTGCTCAAGGATTCCGAGCGCCAGTCAGTCGGCGAGACACTGCGCAAGCTGGTCAAACGCCTTGGCGAGCCGGTTGTTCGTACCGTTGCCGGCCAGGCCATGAAGGAAATGGGCCGCCAGTTTGTTCTCGGCCGTGATATTGAAGAGGCCCAGAGCGAAGCCAAAGCCTATATGGCGAAGGGGTACACTTACTCCTACGATATGCTTGGCGAGGCCGCGCGTACCGACGCCGACGCCCGGCGTTATTATGAGTCTTACTCCAATGCTATCGATAACATTGCCAAAAACTGCAAAGGTGATGTGCGCAAAAACCCCGGCATTTCCGTCAAGCTTTCTGCGCTGCTGGCACGCTATGAGTATGGCCAGAAAGAAAGGGTCATGGCCGAGCTGATGCCTCGCGCTCTGGAACTGGCGAAAAAAGCAGCGGCCGCCAACATGGGTTTCAACATCGATGCCGAGGAACAGGACCGACTCGATCTTTCGCTTGATGTTATCGAAGCCATTCTGTCTGACCCGACCCTGGCAAACTGGGATGGTTTTGGTGTTGTGGTACAGGCTTTTGGCAGGCGCGCCTCCCAAAAACTTGACTGGCTATATGCTCTTTCTGAAAAGCTGGATCGCCGGATTATGGTCCGTCTGGTCAAGGGTGCTTACTGGGATGCAGAAATCAAGCGCGCCCAGGTAATGGGCCTGAGCGACTTCCCGGTTTTCACACGCAAGGCGTGCAGTGATGTTGCCTACCTTTCATGCGCGAAAAAGCTGGTGGGTATGAGCGACCGCATATACTCACAGTTTGCCACCCATAACGCACATTCCGTATCGGCTGTCCTTGAAATGGCCAAAACCGCCGGCCTGGAGAATTATGAGTTCCAGCGCCTGCATGGTATGGGTGAATCGCTGCACGATCAGGTCCTCAGGGAGAGCGGTGTTCCCTGCAGGATTTATGCGCCCGTGGGCAAGCACAGCGATCTGCTGGCTTACCTTGTGCGCCGCTTGCTCGAGAACGGTGCCAACAGTTCCTTTGTCAATCAGATTGTGGACACCAGCATTACCCCCGAGGAGATCGCCAAAGATCCCATCGAAACGGTTAAGGAGCTGGGTGAAAACCTTTCCAGCAAAGTGATTGTGCGCCCTGCGAACCTGTTTGGCAGCCAGCGTCGCAACTCCAGGGGTTGGGATATTACTGACCCGGTTACGGTTGCCCGCATTAACGAAGGCCGCGGGGCGTTCCGTAGCCATACCTGGACCGGGGGCCCGCTTATCGCTGCGGAAAATATTGCCGGTACAGAAGTATTGGACGTGAAAAACCCGGCCAATCCGGACGATCTGGTGGGGTACATTACCCAGGCCAACGAAGCCGATGTGGATGCCGCCATTACCGCTGCCCGGCAAGGTTTCACAAGCTGGTCCACGCTGCCGGCGGAAGACCGGGCGGCCTGCGTTCGCAGGGTGGGTGATCTGCTGGAAGAGAACGCCCACGAGTTGTTCGCACTGACTACCCGTGAAGCCGGCAAATCCCTGCTGGACGCCATTGCTGAAATTCGGGAGGCTGTGGATTTTTCCCAGTACTACGCCAACGAAGGTGTGCGCTATAAAGACAGCGGAGAGGCGCGGGGCGTTATTTGCTGTATCTCGCCCTGGAATTTTCCCCTGGCTATTTTCGCGGGGCAGATCCTGGCAAACCTGGCGGCTGGCAATGTTGTTGTGGCTAAGCCGGCAGAGCAGACATCGCTGTTGGCGGTTCGCGCGGTTGAGCTGATGTACGAAGCCGGCATTCCCAGAGACGCAGTCCAGCTTCTGCCCGGTTCCGGTGCGACTGTGGGTACGGCACTCACGTCTGATTCCCGTGTCGCCGGTGTGTGCTTTACCGGCTCTACCGCAACGGCCCAGCGCATCAACAAGGTCATGGCGGAAAACATGGCCCCGGATGCGCCGCTGGTGGCGGAAACCGGTGGCCTCAATGCCATGATTGTGGATTCCACGGCCCTGCCGGAGCAGGTGGTGCGTGATGTATTGGCGTCGTCGTTCCAGAGTGCCGGGCAGCGGTGTTCGGCCCTGCGCATGCTGTATGTACAGAGAGATATAGCCGATCACCTGCTGGAAATGCTCTACGGGGCCATGGAAGAGCTGGGTATCGGCGATCCCTGGGCCCTGTCTACCGATGTGGGGCCGGTTATTGATGAGGCCGCCCGCAAGAAGATTGTGGATCACTGCGACAAGTTTGAGCGGGACGGCCGCTTGCTTAAAAAGCTTCCGGTGCCGGACACCGGCCTGTTTGTCTCTCCTGCTGTGCTCAGGGTGAGCGGGATCGAAGAGATGGAAGAGGAGATTTTTGGGCCGGTACTGCATGTGGCAACTTTCGAAGCCAAGGACATCGACAAGGTTGTTGATGCGGTAAACGCCAAGGGCTATGGCCTGACGTTTGGTATCCACAGCCGGGTTGATAACCGTGTTGACCAGATTGCCAGCCGCATCAAGGTTGGCAATACCTATGTTAACCGCAACCAGATTGGCGCAATCGTGGGCTCCCAGCCCTTTGGTGGCGAGGGTCTTTCCGGTACCGGTCCCAAGGCAGGCGGCCCACAATACGTTCGCCGCTTCCTGAAAGGTGCCACTGTTGAGCGCCCGGCGGAAGCAGGCGGTAAAACCATTGATAGCAAGAAGCTGGAAGGGCTGATCGGTAAGCTGGGCAAGCTTGCAGTGCCTGCGCCGAAAGCCAGGGTTGAGGCGTTGGAGCCGGTTTTCGGTAAGGTGCCTGAACCGCTGGATGCCCACTCTGAAGAACTGCCGGGACCAACCGGCGAGCTTAACCGGCTTTCCAACTACCCTCGTGGCGTTGTTGTTTGCCTGGGGCCAGACAAGGAAACAGCCCTGGCCCAGTCTGCTGTGGCGTTGTCACAGGGCAACAAGGTGGTGGTGATTGCACCGGGTGTTGAAGGCACCGTGAGCCGTGCAGCGCAGGCAGGCCTGCCAATTGTGGCGGTGGATGGCCACCTTGATCCGGAAGCACTGGCGAGTGCCAATGGGTTTGAGGCAGTTGTAAGCTGTGCCGAGCAGTCACTCCTGCGTAAGTACCGGCTGGCTCTGGCCAGGCGTGACGGGGCGCTTTTGCCACTGGTTACCGAGCATACGCTTGATCAGCGTTTCGTTATTGAGCGCCATCTCTGCGTTGACACCACTGCTGCGGGTGGCAATGCCAGCCTGATCGCGGCAGCCGAATAAGCAAGGTGTCTGGGCGGGCCGACCTGGGGACGGGTCGGCCGGTTCGTGAATCAGTTGCTGGCGTAGCGCTCGCGGAGTATGCCAACCCGCTCTACGTAAGCCTTTGTTTCAGCATAAGGCGGAATGCCGCCGTAGCGGCTTACGGCACCAGGGCCAGCATTATAGGCTGCGGTTGCGAGCCGGGTATCGCCTTTGAAGCGTTGCAGCATTCTGGCCAGGTAAGTGACGCCACCGCGGATATTGTCTGCCGCCACCATGGCATTCTTGACCCCCACTTCCAGCGCCGTTCCCGGCATTAGCTGCATTAACCCCTGCGCACCCACCGGGGACAGCGCCTTTTCGTTGAATGCCGATTCGGCATGAATAACAGCACGAACCAGCGCAGGGTCAACATCATGCTCCTGCGCCGCGGCTTTGATCTCTGTTTCATAGCGCCCGGAGAACAGGGGCGTTGTGCGCCAGTCAACCTGGGAGTCCGGGTCGCAGGCGTAGCAGTGGAAGCTGATAACCTCGAAATCCGCAGCGGAAGGCTGGGTTCCGCTGTAGGCCACAATGCCATTGTCGTCCCTGTAACGGAATACGGTCTCGTTTTTGCTGGACACCCTCCCGGGGTTGTTGCTTTTCACGTTGGTAAATTCAATCCGGCCATCAGGGTGCTCAATGCGCTTGATGCTGTCTGCCGCAGCCGGTACGGAAAGCCAGATCAACGCAGTAAGTATGGGCAGAGCGAGTTGTCGGGGGCTTGTCATTAGCTACTCACGGAACGCGCAACAATCAGACATCATAACAGCCTGTCAGGGTGAAACAGGCCTGGCACTGATTATAGGGCGTTACCGCGTAGAAGTGATATTACGTCTTGTCGGTAAAATGTTACCGGGAGGGCAAGCAAGGGGTGTGAAGGATGAAAGCACAGCCCGGGTTTACTGCATGTACCCGGGCCGAAACCTTGATCGGTTGCGTCCTGAACGCTAGATTTTCGGCCCCCGTCCGCGTACTGCGTTGGCCACCAGAGAAATTACCAGCAGAACGAGAAAGATAAAGAACAGTACTTTGGCGATACCTGCAGCCGTACCGGCAATACCCCCGAAACCGAGAACACCGGCAATGATGGCGATAATGAGACAAATGACAGCCCAATAAAGCATAGTCGTTCCTTCTTGTCAGGGTTCACTTTAAAAGTGGCACAGGTAGCTGGAATGCACAAATACCGTGCCTGCTGTAAGCCCCCTGCAAACAGTTATTGTCTGTTTTGGGATTTTTTAAGCGTCTGTTTTTGTTGATGTAAGCGGGTTTTATTGACGTTTGGTTACGTTTTCATAAGGCAAGTTGAAAGACGGGATGTTGTTATGATGGTGCTACTGCTACTCTTTACCAATATAGTGCAGGAGTAATTTATGAACCCGAAACATCTGATCTGTGCCCTGTTTTTTGCCACGCTGAGCGCCGCTACTTTGCCAGTCCACGCCGAAACCGAAGACTCCTCGGTGGATAAGCTCAAGCAGGAAACCCGGGAACTTGGTGAGGCACTGCAGGAGTACAGTGCCGATCAAAAAGACCAGGCCGAGGATGCCATTGACGAAATGCTCTCAGCCCTCGACAAGCGCATTGCCGAGCTGGAAAAGGAGCTTGCGGAGAACTGGAATAGCATGAACAACAAAGCGCGGGAGCGCGCCCAGGACAGCCTGGCATCTCTGCGCGAGCAGCGCGAACATGTACAGGACTGGTACAACGAATTGAAAGCCAGTTCGGCGTCGGCATGGGAGAGGGCCAAAAAAGGCTTTGCAGATGCCTACGAGGCATTTTCCGAGCAGTGGAATGAAACCGAGAGGGATCTGACCCTCGATCAGGAAAAGAAATCCAAAAGTATCTGACCACCAAAACCAGAAACAGGAAACACCATGCCATTTTCTTCAGATCATATTGCAGAGCTCAATCTGCTGGCTCAGTTTGAGTCCTCTTCGGGCCAGGCGGGTATAAAAGTACACCGGCATGATGCGGCTCCCGAGACTGTTCAAGCCGCAGAGCGCCTTTTTGCCAAGGGCCTGATTACCCAGAATGATGGCGGCTACCTTACACCCCTTGGCAGTGAGGCTGTGGAGCTGACCCAAAAATTGCAATCCATACTCACTACATAGTTACCTGCCCGGTCTGGTTCCCTGCGCCAGCTGAGTTCCCGGTGACCTGACTCCGGCAGCCGTTTATGCGATCGCTGTTTTACTCGTTTATTGTTCCCGCGCTGTTCGTCTGGCTGTGGAGCACAGGTTTTATCGGTGCCAAGTACGGCTTGCCTTATGCCGAGCCGTTTACCCTGCTGCTGATCCGGATGCTGCTGACTCTGGGTTTGCTCGCAGTCCTTGCCGGGCTGTTCAATACCCGCTGGCCTGGATGGCGGGCATGCGGGCACCTCGCGATAACCGGGCTGCTGGTTCACGGATGCTATCTGGGGGGTGTTTACTATGCAATTCAGGGGGGAATGCCTTCTGGAATTGTCTCTCTTGTGGTCGGCTTGCAGCCGCTGGTCACTGCCGGTGCTGCGGTTCTTGTTTTAAAAGAAACGGTTTCGTGGAGGCAATGGCTGGGGTTGGGGCTGGGCCTGCTCGGGGTAACGCTGGTTCTGCTGGAGAAGTTTGGCGGCGCCGGCAACCCCGGCGAGGGCTTTCCGCTATGGACACTGGTCTGGGCGTTGTTTGCGCTGGCCGGTATCTCTCTGGGTACGGTGTATCAGAAGCGCCATGGTACTGGCGCGGATCTTGTGGCCGGCACCATTATCCAGTACGGAGCCGCGGCAATGTTCTTCGCTGCTGGTGCATTTATGCTGGAAACCCGGGAGGTGGTGTGGTCCCTGCAGTTGAAGCTTTCCATGGCCTGGCTGGTGCTGGGGGTTTCCATTGGCGCCATACTCCTGCTGATGTGGTTGATTCGCCGTGGTGCGGCCTCCCAGGTCGCCAGCCTCTTCTATCTTGTACCCCCCGTTACGGCTCTGGAAGCTTTTTGGCTGTTTGACGAGCGTTTGGGCGTGCTGGCGATTACCGGGGGCATTGTTTCCATTACCGGTGTTGCGCTGGTGGTTTCCCGGAAGCAACCGGGGCACTAGGTTGTGCTGATCACCCGCAGCACTCGGGTAATATCGGCGCCATTCAGGTACCTGGGTACCGCATAGGTGCCATGGGCCTCTTTCATGGCCGCCCTGGCCATCTCGGCAAAGTGCTTTTGATCTATCCCTTCCACCTTGCGCTCTATGGGAAGAGCCATCAGGAGCTCATTGATCCTTTGAATCAGCGTGTCGGCTGCGACCACATCTGAGTCTGCCGCTGAAGCCAGCTCGCACAACCTTGCCAGTGCCGCCAGGCGCGCCTGCGCACAATGCCGGTTAATCTCGAGAATATGTGGCAAAACGATGGCATTGGCCCTGCCGTGGGGCACGCCGTATTGTGTCCCCAGCTGGTGTGCAATAGCGTGCACATAACCCAGCCCCGTTTTGTTGAGAGCAAGCCCGCCATAATTGGCGGCCAGTGCCATGGCGTCGCGGGCTTCGTAGTCCTCGCCGTTTTCACAGGCTTTTTCCAGGTATTTCAGTACAAGCTTCACCCCGGCACCCGAGTAAAACTCTGTCTCCGGCGTTGAGAAGTCGCTGATCCAGGATTCGAGGCAATGGGTGAGGGCGTCAATGCCTGTATCTGCAGTAACCGACCGGGGCATGCCGGCCATGATTTCTGGGTCCAGAGCTGCGGCCAGGGGCACCAGTTTCGGGTCGATTACCAGGTTTTTTACATGAGTGTTTTCATCCGATATTACCGCACCGATGGTGACTTCCGAACCGGTGCCTGCGGTTGTGGGAATAACGAAAAGCGGCAGAGCGCGCTTGCGGGCCTTGAGTATCCCAACCAGTTTCCGGGGTGTTTTCCGGTTTGCGGCAGCCAGCGCCATCACTTTTGCAGCATCAATCGATGAGCCTCCGCCCACGGCCAGCAAGGCGTCGCAGCTGTTCTGTTCAAGCACATTCAGGCCATTTTCGACAACCAGGAACCCGGGGTCTGGAGTCACGCCGCTGTATACAACGGTTTCAACGCCCAGTTCATTCAGACGTTTGGCGATAGGGTCGGTAACGCCCAGATTGAAAAGTGCCTCATCAGTGACCAGCAGAACCCGTTTGAAGCCAAAGTGGGCCATGTGCTCGGCCAGCCGCAGCCGGGATTGCCTGCCCAGAAGGGTATGGGGCATTGGAGTTGGTATCAGTTTTACTATGAGTTTGAGTGCCGCCAGTTGGGCCCTGGAGCGCGCAGGCGTCAGCTTTTCAGAAATCATGGTCAGCTACCGGATTGTTATATTCAGTTTTGGTCGTTAACTATAGTCTGACAATCCAGCAATTGGAAATGGCTCTGGTGTCCTTATCGTAACGTCAGTAAAGACGTGTTTGAGGTATCTTGGGGCGATTGTTTTCGGGGAAAAGACGCTGGTACAGAGATAGGCATGTTATGACTTATTGGCTGGTTGCTAATCCGGAGGCGGGCGATGGCCAGAGAGGTCGGGCGTTCTGGCTTGAGAAACTGGCGAATGCCGGGATTGAAAATCCGCAGTGTTGCGATTTCAGGGAGCAGGCCTGGAAAACGCATGTAAAGCCAAACGACGTTGTGATGGTTGCCGGAGGTGATGGTTCGGTAAGCGCCGGGGCAGGTTTATGCCTTGAGCGTAATGCAACGCTGGCAGTCCTGCCTTCAGGCACGGCCAATGATTTTAGCCGTAACCTGGCGTTGCCGGCGGATCCTGCGGCCCTGTGTGAACTGATTCGACAAGGCGTTACGCAACAGGTCGATGTGGCAGAGTTTGGCGACGGGATTTTTCTGAATGTTGCCCACGTTGGTCTGGGGACACTCCCCGCCAGGGAATCGCAGGGTTATGCGAAGAAGCTGCTTGGCCGGTTCAGTTATGCCGCTGAGTTGCTGCGGCGAGCAAATGCCAAGCGGGGCTTTCATGCGAAAATACAGTGTGACCAGGCGGTTGTGCACGGGCGCTGGCTGTCGATTGCCATATCCAGCGGCGCATTTTTTGGTGGTGGGAATGAAATTCCGGAGGCAACAGCCAATGACGGGCTACTCGATATTATTGCGGTAAAACCGCGACCGCTCCTGCAGTTGTTGCTCACCTTCGCTCTGGTTCAGCTCAATGGCAAATCCCCCAGGCGCACCAGTACGGTTGTGCATCTCAAGGGGCGGCGCTGTGATGTGCATACAACAAAGCCAAAAACTGTAACCGTGGACGGAGATGTAGCGGGCAAAACGCCCCTCCACGTGGTGTGTCGCAAGCACTGTCTCCGGGTTATAGGCGCCTCAGTGGTGCGTACCGGGCCAGCTGAAAGCGGCCAGCCGAAGCTGAAGTAGGGCACCTATGGCGCGGAAATCACTGGTAAGGCGCTGTTTGCGTGCGGTTGTTCTGGCATGTCTCATTTTTATAGTGTTTTTGGCTCTCGTGCTGCTTCTGTTCCGCTATGTAAATCCGCCAACATCGGCTTTTATGCTGGGTTATCACGTTGCGAACCCGGAAGGGAGCATTCAGCAGCAATGGGTGGGCTTTTCTGATATTTCACCCTGGATGCCACTTGCGGTTGTGGCCAGTGAGGATCAACGGTTTCCCGATCATTGGGGCGTTGATTTTGCTGCCATTCGCAAGGCGCTTGCCGAGTATCATGCGGGCGAAGGCCTCAGAGGCGCCAGTACCATTACCCAGCAAACGGCAAAAAACCTGTTTCTCTGGAACGGTCGCAGCTTTGTGCGCAAAACCCTGGAGGCTGGCCTGGCGCTTGCCATGGATGGTCTGTGGCCGAAACAGCGCATTCTTGAGGTGTATCTGAATATTGCCGAGTTTGGCCCTGGTATTTACGGTGTGGAAGCGGCAAGCAGAGCTTATTTTGGTATCTCTGCCCGCCAGTTGTCGGCTAACCAGTCCGCCCGGCTTGCTGCAGTTCTGCCCAACCCGAAGGTGCTGAGTGTCACCTCGCCTTCGCCTTATGTGCGGGATCGGGTTTTCTGGATTCGTGGCCAGATGGATCAGCTTTCCGGTCTTCAGTACCTGAAAGATCTGAAGTGACTGCGCTGACAAAAAGAGCAACCTTAGTCTGGTTGAGTTTTGTTACCATGGAATCCGGTGCCGAACGACGAGAACATTATGAAAGTACTGTTACTGGGAGCAACCGGGTTGACCGGAGGGTTTGTCCTGAACGGGCTGCTGGCCCGCGACGAAGTTGAACAGGTTGTGGTGCCAGTGCGCAAACGCCTGCAACTGGTTCACTCCAAACTGCATCAGCAGGAAGTGGATTTTGACCACATGGGCGATCATGCGGCGCTTTTCGAGGTGGATGTGATTATCTGCTGCCTGGGCACCACCATAAAAAAAGCGGGCTCTCAGGCGCAATTCCGGAAAGTGGACTACGGCTATTGCCTGAAGGCTGCAGAACTTGGCCGGGCAGCGAATGCCCGTGGGTTTATTCTCATGTCTGCCATAGGTTCGTCGTCTTCATCGACCATTTTCTACAATCGGGTAAAAGGCGAACTGGAGGATGCCATAAAAGGCCTGGGGTACCCTTACCTGTCGATTTACCATCCCAGCCTGCTGCTGGGTGACCGGTCGGAGCACCGCCTCGGAGAAGCTGCCGGTGCCAGGGTTATGCCGCTTATCAACCGGGTTCTATTGGGGCCACTGGAAAAGTATCGGGCCATCGAAGCGGCCACAGTTGGCCGTGCCATGGTTAACGAGGCCTGCAGCCTGGTTTCCCAATCCGCTGCGGAACAGGTGGTTCAGGTGCGGGAGTATCCGGATATCGTCAAGCTGGCTGAGCACACAGCTTAGGCGCCGGCCAGAATCCAGCCTGCCGCTTTCTCGGCAATCATCAATGTTGGTGAATTGGTATTGCCGCTGGTGATCAGGGGCATCACTCCTGCGTCCACCACACGCAAACCGTTTACGCCTATGACCCGTAAATGGGAATCCACTACCGCCATTGCATCGTCGGGTCGCCCCATACGGGTGGTTCCTACCGGATGAAAAATAGTGGTGCCGATATCACCCGCCAGGCGGCTCAGGTCTTCGTCGCTCTGATACTCGGGCCCGGGCTTGTACTCCTCGGGCCGGTACTTTGCGAAGGCGGGCTGGCCGGCAATGCGGCGTGTTACCCGCAGTGAATCTGCCGCCACCTTTTTGTCCTCCGGAGTGCTGAGATAATTGGGTGCAATCGCCGGCGCCTCCCTGGGATCCCGGCTGCGTATCCTTACCGAGCCGCGGCTGCTGGGGTTCAGGTTGCACACGCTGGCGGTAATGGCCGGGAAAGGGTGCAAAGGCTGCCCAAAGGCATCCAGGCTCAGGGGTTGAACATGGTACTGGATGTTGGGGTAGTCGTATTCATCCGAGCTGCGGGTAAACGCGCACAGCTGCGACGGCGCCATGCTCATGGGGCCTGAGCGCTTTAAAAGATATTCCAGACCAATGCGTGCCTTGCCCCACAAAGAGTTAGCCATGGTATTCAGGGTGAGGGTGTTGTTAACCTTGTATACAGACCGTATCTGCAGGTGATCCTGAAGATTTTCGCCTACCCCGGGCAAGTCCGCGACCATGGGAATGCCCAGTGTGTGTAACAGGCTGGACGGCCCTATGCCGGATAACTGCAAGAGCTGGGGGGAGCCGATTGCGCCCGCTGAGAGAATGACTTCGCGATGGGCCGTCGCGAGTGCCTCTTTTCCCGTGTTGGCATTTGCTACGTGCACACCGGTACACCTCGGCCGGTCTCCATCGGTGTTCATTTGCAGCCCCAGTGCGTGGGTGGAATGCCAAACCGTGAGGTTGGGGCGTTTCGAGGCACTTCGCAAAAAGGCTTTGGAAGTGTTCCAGCGCCAGCCGGCACGCTGGTTCACCTCAAAATAATCCACGCCTTCATTATCACCCCGGTTGAAGTCCTGTGTGCGCGGCAGGCCCGCCTCAACCGCGGCTTCGGCAAAGGCCTCAAGAACCTGCCATTTCAGACGCTGGCGCTCCACCCGCCATTCACCGCCATGGCCGTGGAAACCCTTGCCGGCGTTATCCACCGTGCTGCCGGTGTCCAGGCTATGGTGGTCCTCATGGCGCATGAAATCGGGCAGGCAATTGTCCCAACGCCAGTCCTCATCGCCGGTGATCTCTGCCCACCGGTCGTAATCCCTGGCCTGGCCCCGTATATAAAGCATGCCGTTGATGCTGGAACAGCCGCCCAGGGTTTTTCCACGGGGGTAGATCAGCGATCGATTATTGAGCCCCGGTGCCGGTTCGGTGCGAAAGCACCAGTCGGTGCGTGGATTGTCGATGCAGTAGAGGTACCCCACCGGAATATGAATCCAGTGGTGGTTGTCTCGCCCTCCGGCTTCGATCAGCAGCACCCTGTTCTGCGGGTTGCTACTCAGCCGGTTGGCAAGCAGGCAGCCGGCTGTTCCGGCGCCGACCACGATATAGTCGAATTCGAACAGCCCTGGTGTTTTCTTGTTATCGGGCACGGTGGATTCTCCATAATGACCTGAACAGTAGACTGAACAGGGAATTAGCGTGTTATCAGCCCAAAGTGGCGTCCAGAAACATCATCACAACAAAACCCACCAGCAGTGAGAAGGTAGACAGGGTTTTGTATTTGTTCCTGTGGGTTTCCGGGATAATCTCATTGCTGATAATGAATAGCATGGCCCCGGCGGCAAATCCCAGAGTCCAGGGCATAACTGGTTCCGCCAGCCACACCATCGCAGCGCCAAATACCCCGCCGATGGGTTCGGCAAGACCGGTCAGCAGGGCAATGGTGAATGCCCTGGCACGGGAATACCGGATGGCCATCAGTGACAGTGCAACGGCAAGGCCCTCCGGGATATTCTGAATGCCAATACCCAGCGCCAGCACATAGCCATTGCGTACATCTCCTCCCGCAAAACCGACGCCCACCGCCATGCCTTCCGGGAAGTTATGCAGAGTTATTGCAATAATAAACAGCCAGATGCGGCGGATGTGGGAGGCGTCGGGCCCTTCCGGCCCGAGGTTAAAGTGCTCGTGGGGCAACTTCTGGTGAATGTAGTATAAAGCGCCGGCGCCGGACAGAATGCCGACAATCACCAGCAATGCCGCTGCCCAGGTTGAGCCCAGCAGGGCTTCACCGTGTTCCAGCCCCGGAAGCAGCAGGGAAAAGAAAGAAGCCGCCAGCATCACGCCTGCAGCGGCTGCCAGCATGCTGTCTTGCAACCGGTCTGAGAGATCTCTAATGAAGAATACCGCCAGGGCACCAATGCCTGTTGCAAGGCCGGCCAGCAGGCTTGCCAGCGCACCAAGCCAAACGATACTGATATCGGTAGTCATGAAGGTCGGGTTCCCTTTTGTGGTGTTCTTCCGGTTAAATGTTGGCGAATGTTTTCAAAAAGCCGGTCCTGGAAATCTTCGGCCAGTGGGTAAAGGTGGCCGGCACCGGGCACCAGTGTCAATTCGGCATTGGGCAGATGTTGCGCAAGATGACGGGCGTAGTCTACCGGCACAAACGCATCGTCTTCTCCCTGGAAGATCAGAACAGGAGCATTTACCTGCTGCAGACTGAAACCCCAGTTCCCGAGCTCGGTGAGCAGATCGGTCGCGATTGCCTTGCCGCCGCTTTCCAGACAAATCATCTGGTCTTGCCGGAAGGTATCTCCCTGTAGTAAGCGGTTGAGCAGGTCGCGATCTGCCTGGTTGATGAACGCCCTGGCTTTACGCATGTAAAGCCCCGGGTGGCGCCGGGAAAGGCGGGCTATGAGTCCCGCCACGAGCCTCACCAGCCCCGGGCTATATCGGGCCAGTGCGGGCCCCGGCCAGCGGGTTGCTTCCAGCAGTCGGTGCTGCCCCTTGTATTCAGCGAAGTGTGTGTACCCTGAAAGGCAGACACCCAGATCCAGTCTGTCACTTAGTGTGTAGCAGCACGCAAGGGTACGTGAGCCACCGCTGGACCAGCCAAAATGACTGAAGCGGTGGATGCCCAGTGTATCAGCGAGTTGCTCGATATCGCCGGGATAATCCAGCAAACGGCGCCCCGGCTGGTAATCCGAATGGCCTATGCCGGGGCGATCAGGCGTGAGAATCCGGAAGCCGTGCCGCAGTGCCTGATTATGGAAAAACCGGCCCTGCAGCCGGGATCCCGGCATACCATGGCCAAAAATCAGCGGGTAGCCTTGCGGGTGACCGAGGTCGCTATACGCCAGAGTGCGGCCATCGCGCAGAGTCAGTTCTTTCAATCTGTCGCCTGGGTCGGGCTTTTCGAGCGTGACAGTGTGGGTTTGCAGCCAACCACCTGTCTTGCCTGTTTGTGTGCGTGCAGGTACCAGCGGATTCCAGGTCGGGTAAACGTTTGCGGCGCAATGGTGAACTCGGTTGTTTCCATTGTAGCCGGGATAGGTGAGCCGTCCGCATGGCGGTAGACACAGCTGGTGCCAAGCGTCAGAGCAGTGGCAACCGGGAGCGCTATAAACCCGTCCGGGCGAATCTGTGGTGCATCACCGTTTACCGTGATGATTTTGAGGCAGGGGCCATAGTGAACTCTGCCCTCTTCACGCAGATATTCATTCAGACAGTGCTGGGAACTGAGGAGGACTTTGTTACTGTCTCCGTTGTTGCCGTCAACCGGCAGATTTCCGTTGCCTTGTTCATTAACCGGCTCTTTGTCCGGCAACGACTGGCAGCCCGCCAGAGTGAGAAGGCAGGCGATAATAAGCGCGACCACAGGCTTCATAGTCACTCCTTGTTGCATTGAACGAAACAGAGTTGTTCGGGAACAGGGAGTCAGTTTAGCCTAAATCATAGAAACACTAGCTTGCCCGCCCGAAAATTCGTTCGAAAAAGCCAGCGGAACGCACGTCGGGAATGGGCAGTGAATCCACTTCGTCCAGGGCCTTGCGCCAGAAGTGTTCGGGGGTATCCAGTTCTGCCACCTGAGCGCGCTCCTCGGCGGTGTAATGGTTATGCTCTCCCTCCAGTCCTTTTTCCATGAGAGCCTGTGTCCACAGGTAAATTGCTCCGCGCACCGTTCGGATAATGCGCGAATAAACGTCGCGGCTCAGGTTGATTGCCAACTCGGCGCTGAGATTTATCTGCTTCTGAAGAATGGCCATATCATCCGCATCCAGCAGCAGCCGGTTACCGTCGCCCTTTTTACTGTTAATGCAGATTTTTTCCAGTGATTTGGTGCCTTCCAGCAGATCAAGGTGGGCAAACTCCAGAGTTTGCTGAGGGCTTACAGGTGCCGGAATCCACCCGTATTGCGGGGACTTTGCCACGATATGCCCCGGTACATCCCGGCGGTAGGGGGGCGCAGCGTCATGATCCTGATAGCCATCGAGCTCCGCACGAAGCCAGGCAGCCATTTTCTTATGGCGCAGCATCATGGCGAGCGTGATGGCAGAAGGCATGATGTCTTCAAGAAATTCGCCGGAATCCCGGGTGCGTTCATCGAGATGGTTTATGGATGCAGACATGTTTTCTCCCCGGCGAAGGCTGGAGGCTGGGCACCGTCGCCGTATTTTTGTTTTTGTTCAAATCCCGGCTGGATCTGACCGGCTGTCTATGGAATACACGTATGATTGAAAAATAGACAAATAAAGCGGATTGCACCGTTGTAAAAGGTTGTCTCTTTGTAACGACGAGTAAGCAGTGTCTGCGGATCTGCCTTTTCCTGCCACGCCTGCATTCACATACCGGCGTGGGTGCTCTCGAAAATCTTGTCTGCAGAAGCAGCAACAAACCCGTTATAAAGGCTGCCATCGGGTTTCGGGTAACGCAGGGCAAATTCGTAAAAGCAGCTGGGGATAGCCATGGTCCGGTCGCTGAACTGCACAGGAACCCGGTCGGCCATGGTGGATGACTGCTCAAGAAGATCCTCGGGCGAGCCTTTCACTTCCCCGCCGGAGGCATTTACGGTGAAGCCGTTGTCTTTCAGCAACTGATTTATTTCGGCGACGGTTTTGTAGTTTTGCAGGTGATTAACGCTCACAGTAAAGTGATTGGCCCGATAGCCCCACGCCGCCAGCCAGGCCGCATACTCGCTCTCCTCCAGCAGGTTTAGGTAGGTGGTGTAATCCAGATCCCAATGCCTGCCGGAGTACAGGAAGTTGTCTGCCTTAACCTGCTCCGGCTTTACCTCTGCTACCAGTTTTTGGACCGTTTGTTGCAGCGCCGCTGAGCACTGTTCTGTCAGCAGTTCTGAGATGAATACCCTCGGGGCATCCGGGTCATCGTGCTCGTAGTGCCTGGCGTAGAGTTTTTTGCCTTTAAAGTGGTATTCGCCCCCTTCGCGGTATCCCAGCGCAAGAAAATGTTCCGCGAGCGCATCCAGGCCCACAGGGGCAAGGTTGAAGGTTCGCAGGGCAATATGATCGTTAATGATTGTGTGGCCTTCCTCGGCGCCCAGAATCCGGTGGATTTGCGCAGCCGAGGGTGTGACCCCCTGATAGTTGTGCCAGAGCTTCTCGAACAGGGTGTTTCGATCAGTATGCATAATGTGACTCCGTGGCCGGGGTTGGGGTTGCCGCAGGCATAGTCTGGCCTAGCGGCAAAGTGGTTGCCAGGTGCCCGTCTGCAATGCGCAGTTTCTCCGCCAGGGCGGAAGTAATCATCAGGTTGTGGGTGCTCTGTTTGTCCGAGCTTTGAAACCAGGATGCGCCCGGGGTGATGACGGTTGCCCGAAAATCGACCGTTGCTGTGTTTGTTACGATCATGGCCCCGTTCTGTGCAGAACTGGCATGTTCGTATCGACCGTTGCTACCTGTGCTTATTTTGCCCGTCTCAGGGCCAACGCTAACCTTGCATAAAGAGGAGGATTTCACGCTGTTAATATCTGCCAGGGCACATTCCACTGTTGGCCCTGCATCAAAGAGGTCAATGAAGCCTTTATGCTGAAATCCCTCGGCTTCCAGTATCCGCAACGCTGGCCGTGTGTGCTCGTGCACCTGGCTGATAACCGCCCGCGCCTCCGGGCTCATAAGGCACGTGTAGAGAGGGTGGGATGGCATCAGTTCGTCAATGAAATCCGTATAGCCAGAGCCGACCAGGTGAGTGGCGCGGCTAAACTCCATATCAACGAAATGCGTCTTCAGCCAGTCCCAGAACGGCGATTGGCCCGCGTCGTTACATACACCGCGCATCTCCGCGATGATTTTGGTTGAAAAGCGTTCCGGGTGCAGCGCCATAAACAGGAAACGCACTCTGGATAACAGTTTGCCCGCGTTGGCACGGCGGAATTCCGGGCGCAGATAAAGCGAGCAGATTTCAGAGTAGCCGGTGTAGTGATTGCAACGGGTGAGGGTTTCCACGCTTTGGCGAAGGTCAAGATCCCGGGAATGATGGACCACCGTATTGCGCCGGAAATGATAAAGCGGTCGGGTATGCCCCGTATTTGCCTCGATGCCGGTGGTGCCCAGAATGTCGCCGGTGGTTTCATCCTCGAGCACGAACAGGTAGTGCTCATCGCCGGGGCTGGTTACCTTGCGCTCAAAGCTGGCCATGGAGTGGGCAATCTTGCGCGCCAGCGCCGCCCTGTCGGGCATCAGGGATGTAAACCCCGGGCCGGATTCCTCGGCTATCTGAACCAGGGTATTCAGGTCTCTTTGGGTAATGGGGCGAATGATCATGGGCTGCAACCTGATGTTGTTTCGCAACAGTATGCCGCGAGGTTGCGCCAGTTTGCAGATGCAGTTTGACCGTAATGCGCTATGATCGTTTCAGAATAACGAAAGGATTTGCCAAAATGATTGAAAATAAAGACCAGAAGCTGCTTATGCTGTTGCGTCAGAATGCCCGGGTCAGCATTACGGAACTGGCCAGAGCCTTGAACCTTTCGCGTTCAACGGTGCAAAACAGGATAGCCCGGCTGGAAGCCAGTGGGGTGATTGCCGGGTATGCGGTGCAGTTAGGGGGCGATTATTCTTCCAGCCAGGTAGAAGCCCACGTATCAATAAAGGTGGCACAGAAGCTGACGGCGCGAACCAATACCGCGCTTGAAGGCATCTGCCAGGTAGCACAACTGTTTTCGGTTAGCGGTGAGTACGATCTTATCGCGATTGTGCAGGCACAGTCTCTGGAAGAGTTGAGTGCTGTGCTGGATGAGATCGGTAATCTTGAGGGTGTCGAGCGGACCAACTCCGCGGTGGTGCTGGAAACCCGCTTTCGGCGTTAGAGGCTTTCCAGCACCCACTCATATCATGATTCCATAACGCCAGGACCCGGATGTTCAGGAACCCAGCATGCCCGCAAAGGCTGTGTAGAGGAATGCAGCTGAACCCAGCAGGATTAAACCCCAGGCCGGGAAGATAAGGACAGAGCGAGTCGATTGTCTCATGGCGGTCTCCTATGAGTGATGGAATTCGATACGCTTGATGAATAACCTTAGATCAATCTTGATTAATGTCACGAAAAAAATTCAGATTTTGGGATGCTGGATTGGAATTTTGGGGTGGATTGGCCAATAAAGCGGGTGTTTAATGCTATTGAGCTCTTGCCAAATCCGGTTAATACTACAATAAAGTGAATCCGGATTCCGATGTTGGCTGATGCTGAGTTGGCTGGTATTGAATTAGCTGGTGCTTAGTTAAATGAGTGCCGACAGACGATAACAACAACAAGGAGTTTCTAATGGCAGTGGACCCCCGCAGGCAAACCTCTTTGCACTGTTTGTATTACTGGGCAGAACAGAACCCGGGAAAAACGTACCTGACTCAGCCGTACCCCGATGGTTCGGTGGAGGATATAACCTGGAAGCAGGCTGCAGACCAGGTTTCACGCATGGCTGCTCATCTCAGAAGCCTTGGGCTGCCCAAGGGCAGCAATATCGCCATTCTGGGCAAGAACAGCGCGCACTGGATACTGTCGGATCTTGCTATCTGGGCAGCAGGGCACGTATCTGTACCCTTGTATCCCACACTCAATGGTGAATCGGCTGCCTACATTCTCGAACATAGCGAGGCCAAATTACTGTTTCTGGGGAAACTCGATGGCACAGCGGATGGCTGGAACGATATAAAAGGGCGTCTTCCTGCAGATCTTCCCATTATTTCCCTGCCTATGTCCCCCAGAAACGACACGCCCAAATGGCTGGATGTCATTGCAGAATATGAGCCGGCAACGCCGGAGCTACCGGACCCTGATGCCCTGGCTACCATAGCCTATACCTCGGGCAGTACGGGGCGGCCCAAGGGTGTGATGCACAGTTTTCGGGCCATGATGTCGGTTGCGGACGGTTTACAGCAGATGTTTACTGCCACTTCAGGCGACCGCATGTTGTCATACCTGCCCCTGGCCCACGTTGCCGAGCGCGCGGCGGTTGAAACCCAATCATTGTACTTCGGCTTCCACGTTTACTTCGCCAATACCCTGGAGACCTTTCAGCAGGACCTGCAGCGTGCCCGGCCAACCCTGTTTTTCTCGGTTCCCCGCCTGTGGATGAAGTTCTACCTTGGGGTTAATGCCAAATTGCCGCCCAAAAAACAGAGATTGCTGTTCAGCATTCCGCTAGTGCGTTCAATGGTGAAAAAGAAAGTGCTCAGGCAACTGGGGCTGGACCACTGCCGGGCCGCCCTAACGGGTGCGGCGCCCTTGTCGGAAGAGATTATCACCTGGTACCGGAGTCTCGGGCTGGAATTGCTGGAGGTTTACGGTATGACGGAGAACTTCGGTTACTCCCATGCCAGCCGGCCCGGGCAGGCCCGGATTGGTTATGTGGGCGTGACAAACCCCGGCGTGGAGCATCGTATTGGTGAAGGCGGTGAGTTACAGGTCAGAAGCCCCGGTATGATGCTGGGGTACTATCGTAACGAAGAGAAAACCCGTGAAGATGTTACCGATGACGGTTTTCTGAAAACCGGAGACATGGGTGAGATAAATTCTGACGGTTATCTGACGATTACCGGCAGGGTAAAAGACCTGTTCAAAACCTCAAAAGGCAAATATGTGGTGCCGGTGCCCATTGAAAACCGGTTCAATCATCCATCAGTTGAAGTTGTCTGCGTGGCCGGCGCCAACCAGCCCCAGCCCTGTTTGATGCTGCTGCTCTCCGAGGATATACGGGAGGCGCTTGCAACCGGCATGGAGCGGGATGAGCTGGAGCAGGAGCTGGAAGACGAACTGAAGGCGGTAAACCAGAGTTGTGAAGCCCACGAGAAAATCGCATTCGTGGTTGTGGTCAAGGAGCCCTGGTCCGTGGAAAACGGAATGCTGACGCCCACCATGAAGATCAAGCGGAATGTAATAGAGGATGTTTACAGTCGCAGGATGGACCAGTGGTTTGAGCAGAACAAGAAGGTGATCTGGGAGTTTTGAACCTGGCGGTCGAAACGCCGACAGATTCCTTGAGAATGGTCGGCGTATTCAGTGTGGCTTCAATCAGTGGCCGCCCTGAACCTGAGCGACATCTGTTACTGCTGCAGTCTTGCGGTTGAATGAGCGCAATTTCCGGCTTACAAACTGTGTTGCCATTTTAGCGGCTGCACGGGTGTACTGGCTTCTCACCTCAACACTATTGTGGAGGACACTGGACGGCAGCGGGTGAACGGTTGCGATATGCTTTTGAGCCATAGCGACTTCCTCCTTATCTGGTGAGTTGCTATTTGTGTGTGACTAAAGATATTTGCTGAATTTACGTTGAATTATAGGGGTATTTTTTTGCAGTGTGAATACGTTAAACTCCGTACTCATGTTGCAAATATGCAGTAACTATGGACTGGGATTATCTTCGATATATACATGCTCTGGCAATAGGTGGAACTCTCGCAAAAGCCGGAGAAATACTGGGCGTGCATCAAACCACGGTTCTGCGCCGGCTGGACCAGATGGAAGAATCGCTGGGGGTGCAGTTTTTCGAGCGCAACCGGGACGGACTGAAGCTCACTCCGGTAGGAGAAACGGCCTTCCGTGATGCCGAAAAGCTTGCGATAGAGATGGAAAATCTCGAGCGCAAGCTGGTGGGGCAGGATGCTGCGCCAGTAGGAAAGGTGCGCCTGGCCGCCGAAGACACCATGATGAGCGAGTTGCTGGGATCGGTTCTGGCTGAACTGGTGCGGGAGTTTCCGGATATTGAACTGGAAGTGCTCACCGATAACGACGTGACCAATCTTACGCACCGGGAAGCGGATCTTACCCTGCGCCCCGAGAACAAACCCCAGGCAACGCTGGAGGGCGAGCGAATAGCGGCGATCGAGTCTGCGGTATACGGTTCCGCCAGCTACTGCCGGCGCCACCGCAATATGGATATCGAGAACCACCCCGAAGACTGCCTCTGGATCATTCCGGATGACACCTTCAGCCACCTCGCCACCGGTCGGTGGTATCGCAAACACCTGAAGAACGCCACATCTGTTATCCGTTGTAACAGCTTGCACGCCATGCATGCCCTGGCCCGTGCAGGGGCCGGGCTTGCAGTTTTGCCGTGTTATCTGGGGGAAGGCACCAAAGAACTGCGCCGTCTTTCAGACCCGCTTGAAGGCGAAAGTGTCGACCTGTGGGTGCATGTAAACCAGGACACGCAGCAAATGGCCAGGGTTCGTATTGTGATGGAGTTTCTGGTTGACCGGCTGCGGGCCCAGGCGTCGGCAATCGAGTTCAGCCCGACACCATGACCACCGTGTCAGCCACAGAACGGCCAGAACTGATACCAGCGCCAGCACTGGAATTCCTGCTCACAGGCCTTGAGCTGGTTGTCGTATCGGAAAGCGCGCGTCTGAACCCGTGACGCCAGGGCTGTAACAGCAGGTTTTCGTTCAAACGTCCTGCGAGCGTAGCCGCCACGGCCTTCGTGGTAGGCCAGGTAAAGCTGGCGCGGGTTATGGAAGGGAATACCAAGCTGGCGGTGGGTCAGGTGGTTGTACCAGCCCACAAAATCCAGCGCATACTCCATGTCAGTGCGCACCGTAAACAGGCCATCGCCGTTGGCTGCAAGGTATTCTCCCCAGGCGGGATCCAGTGCCTGTGCATAGCCGTAGGCTGTGGTTGGTCGGGTCCAGGGTATGAAGCCCCAAAGCCGGGTTCTCGGTGGCCGGGCGTGGCTGCGGAATGATGACTCGTAGTATACAAAGGCCATCTGGGTGGCAATGGGTGTTCCCCAGCGTTCCTGGGAGTCTTTTGCGTAGTCGTACCACACGGTGTGCTCGCGAAAAATATCGCACAGATCGTCGGGATTAACGGGCGGATCCGGGGCAAGCAGGCTGAAGCGCAGTGTTGCCCAGGTGCCAATAACCAAACCCAGCACGGGAAGCCCGTACCATTTCAGGCGGGATCGCCAGCGGGCACGGCGAGCCGGGCGCTTTCTTGTGCGCGGACCAACAGGCCTCCAGAATTTCCCTACCAAACTGTCATCTCCGGAACCCATGGATTGCTTGCTCAGGGAAGGGTGCGCGTGTCATAAACGCAGCATCCATCAAACAGGATGATAGTGAAATGAAGCTTGGCACCCTAGTTAAACCTCTTTTAATCACCGGTCTTTTTCTGGCCGGCCCAGCCATGGCTGCGCCCAGCGCCCAGCAGGTTCTGTCGGCATCGCCCATCGACGACATTGTGGATCGCTACCCCGCCATGATGAGTGAGGGCATTCGCGAAGGCATGAAGCGCAACCCGCAACTCCCGCCCATGGTTGCAGATACCATCGGCTATATTGTTACCAACAGCTTTCGTGCGGCGGATATAGAGCAGCAAATTGTGAATAATCTGGAGCGCGACCTCTCCGGAAAGCAGCTTGCAGCCGTAGAAAGCTGGTACCAGACGCCGGTGGCCCGGAAAATCTCGGCGGCGGAAATCGCGGCTTCTGACCCCGCCACCTGGCAGCAGATCCAGGCCAGGGCTCCGGAGTTGAACAAAAAGTATAAAGGCACGGATCGCGCCAAGATGTTCGAGCGGTTCGACCGCGCAGCACGGGCCACTGAAAGCGCTGTTGATACCAGTATTGCCGTACAGCTTGGCTTGGCAACCGCCATGGGGGCGTTCAGCAACGATTCGGCCAACTATGATGAGCTTAAACGGAATATTGAAAGCCAGCGCGGTAAAATCCGGGGTATTGTTGAGCAGCAGGTGTATGACAGCTACCTGCACACCTACGAAAAAATCAGTATCCAGGAGATGGGGCTGTATATCGACTTCCTGGAAAGCGGCCCGGGTTCCGCATTTTCAGAAAGTGTGACCCGGAGTATTCAGCAGGCGATTACCGACCCGATTGAATCCATTGGTAACCAGATGGCGCGGTTTCTTGCCCCGCAAAAGTAGGACGGGCGCTCAGAAGAGTGCTATCGCCTGAGAGACTGGCTCCTGATTATTTCAGGAGCCAGTCAATCGTTCGCTGCAGGGGATTACCTGTGCTCGCGACTGAAGATCTCTTAGCTGCGGCTGGTCACTTCCAGCAGATGATAGCCAAACTGGGTTTTCACCGGCCCGAGAACCTTGTTGACTTCACCGCTGAAGACCACTTTATCGAACTCCGGAACCATCTGGCCGGGGCCGAATGAGCCCAGGTCGCCGCCGTTACGGCCGGACGGGCAGGAGGAGTGCTGCTTCGCGACTTCGGCGAAATCCTTGCCACCTTCGATTTCTTTTTTCAGCTCTTCACATTTTGCTTCGCTGTCTACCAGAATGTGGCGTGCGGTTGCCTGTGTCATGGTGATTGTCCTTGAATAAAATGAATGGGTACCTCAGAGGGGGAATGCTGCCCTTACCCTGCGCTTGAGGCAAGCCCTTTTTATGGGGGTTTCTGCGGTCTCACAGTTACCACCGCAAACCTGTACAATGCGCGCTTTCTCTAGCCGGCCCGGCGCTGGCCCCCACATATACAGGTTTGTTTCTTGATCTCTACTGCCAATATCACCATGCAATTCGGGGCCAAGCCCCTGTTTGAAAACGTATCCGCCAAGTTCGGCAACGGCAACCGCTACGGCCTGATCGGGGCCAACGGCTGCGGCAAATCCACCCTGATGAAAATCCTCGGTGGCGACCTGGAGCCTTCTGCGGGCCAGGTGATGCTGGAGCCGAACGTGCGCCTGGGCAAACTGCGGCAGGACCAGTTTGCCTACGAGACCTGTTCCGTCATGGACACTGTGATCATGGGCCATGAAGAACTGTGGAACGTGAAAAAAGAACGCGACCGCATCTATTCGCTACCGGAAATGAGCGAAGAAGACGGCATGGCAGTGGCGGATCTGGAAGTGCAGTTCGCAGAAATGGACGGCTACACCGCCGAATCCCGCGCCGGCGAACTGCTTCTGGGCCTGGATATTCCCCTGGAACAGCACGAAGGCCCCATGAGCAGCCTGGCACCGGGCTGGAAGCTTCGGGTATTGCTGGCCCAGGCACTGTTCTCCGATCCGGATGTGCTGTTGCTGGACGAGCCCACCAACCACCTGGACATCAACACCATCCGCTGGCTGGAAAACATTCTGGTGGCCCGCAGCAGCACCATGATCATCATTTCCCACGACCGCCACTTCCTGAACAGCGTGTGCACCCACATGGCTGACCTGGATTACGGCGAGCTGAGGCTGTTCCCGGGCAATTACGATGAATACATGACCGCCGCCACCCAGGCCCGCGAGCGCATGCTCTCGGATAACGCCAAGAAAAAGGCCCAGATTGCAGAGCTGCAGCAGTTTGTCAGCCGCTTCTCTGCTAACGCCTCGAAAGCGAAACAGGCCACCTCCCGCGCCCGCCAGATCGACAAGATCCAGCTGGCAGAAGTGAAACCCTCCAGCCGGGTCAGCCCGTTTATCCGGTTTGAACAGGGCAAGAAGCTGCACCGACAGGCAGTAACCGTTCGCGACCTGACCAAGGGGTTCGATGGAAATACCCTGTTCAACAGGCTGAACCTGCAGATCGAAGCCGGCGAGCGCGTGGCGATCATCGGCCCCAACGGTATTGGTAAAACCACGTTGTTGCAGTGCCTGGCTGGGGCTTATGAGCCGGATAGTGGTGAGGTGAAATGGACGGACAGTGCAGAAGTGGGCTACTACGCGCAGGACCACGGTGCGGACTTTGATTCAGACGACTCGCTCACAGACTGGATGGCCCAATGGACAACAGGCGGAGAGCAGCTGGTTCGCGGCACCCTTGGGCGTATGCTGTTTTCCGGCGATGACATTGGTAAATCGGTGCGGGTTATTTCCGGCGGTGAGCAGGGGCGCATGCTGTTTGGCAAGCTGATTCTGCAGAAGCCCAATGTGATGCTGCTGGACGAGCCCACCAACCACCTGGACATGGAGTCCATCGAGGCGTTAAACCTGGCGCTGGAGAACTATCCCGGTACACTGATTTTCGTGAGTCATGACCGTGAGTTTGTGTCTTCCCTGGCCACTCGGATTATTGAGCTGACGCCTTCGGGTGTTACGGACTTTAGCGGGACTTATGATGATTATCTTCGGAGCCAGGGGTACATTTAGGATTTATTAATTGCTTCGGTGGCTGGGCAAACGGGCAGGGCTGTCCAAAAAACGCTGTAAATACGTCCCTGTACGCTTGGCTCCGCCATCCATGGCTCCGCACATTTTTGGACAGCCCTGCCCGTCTGCCCGATTCGAACCTCTCGGGTAAATCCAACTAAACAAGGAATACCCATTGAATGAGTCAGCTTTAGTAGAAATTACCCGAAAATGGGTCGAAGACGTTGTTGTTGGCTACAACCTGTGCCCGTTCGCCAAACGGGAACTGGTGAGAGACCGGGTTCGGTTTGTGGTAACAGACGCCGACAACGAAGAGTCACTGCTCCAGGCCTTGCAAACAGAACTCCTGCGTTTGGACGATGAACCGGAAATCGAAACCACGCTTTTGATTCATCCGCACGTGCTCCAGAACTTTACTGACTACAACGAATTACTGAGCGCTGCCGACGGGTTGTTGACTTATCTGGATATGGAAGGCATCTACCAGATCGCCAGTTTCCACCCGGACTACCAGTTTGCTGGCACAACACCGGATGCCGCCGAGAACTATACCAATCGCTCCCCGTTCCCCATGCTTCACCTGTTGCGGGAAGCCAGCCTGGAAGCGGCAATTGATAGTCATCCGGATGTAGATGGGATACCCCCGAGGAATATTGAGCTGATGAACAAGCTTGGTGCAGAGAAAATGCGGGATATTTTGGCCGGATGTATGAAGGCAACAGAGAATCCAGGGGAGTAGACAGTTGCGCTGGTGGGGGCCCCTCTCCCAAAAATGTGCGGAGCCATGGATGGCGGAGCCAAGCGTACACGGACGTATTCACAGCGTTTTTTGGGAGAGGGGCCCCCACCAGTGCTTGCACAGTGCCGATCTAATGCAGGCACGACAAAGGTCAAAGCAAAGAAAAAGAGGCACCAAAGTGGCAAGACTGTTCGAGCAAATTGATAGCCAGCCCTCCGAAATCGGCGAAATCACACTCCGGCGCCGGCGCATCCCCGCACTGGGTGACAGAGACATTTACGAAGTAAAACTCGGTGAAGAGTTTCTCATGTCCAGCATGTTTGTGGATGCCGAAGTCGCGCTCTCAGATCTTGGGCTAAACGAAACCGAAGGCGACAACCTCAGCGTCGTCGTGGGCGGCCTGGGACTCGGCTACACCGCCGTGGCAGCTCTCAAACACCAACGGGTAGCGGAGCTGCTGATTGTCGAATACCTCGAACCGGTTATCCGCTGGCACCAGCAAGAATACGTGCCCCTTGGCAAAGACATCAACGCAGACCCCCGCAGCCGCTACATCCACGGCAGCTTCTTCGATCTGGCCAATGCCGAACCCGAGAGCGGTGGCTTTGATCCCGAAGCCCCAGGCAAACAGTTCGATGCCATCCTGCTGGATATCGACCATTCGCCCCGCGCCCTGCTGAACGCTTCCAATGCCAGCTTCTACACCACCGAAAATATCAGTCGCATGGCCCGGCAACTCAAACCCCGTGGTACCTTTGCCATGTGGTCCAATGAGGCCGAAGATAACGTATTCATGGATGTATTACGGGAAGTGTTCACCGACGTCGAGTGTCACCTGGTGAACTTCTTCAACCCGTTCCAGAACCGGGAATCTTTCAATACCGTTTATGTTGCCCGTAAACCGGGCTGAATCAGCCGGAGTTTGCATGTCAGTAACCACCCACCGAACTCGTCCCTTCAGCGCGGATCAGCGCTTGCCAGAGCTGAGTGAGCCTGTTGCTGTGCATAAACCGGAGCACGCTGGGGAACTACTGGCCGAATTTATCCGGCGCTACCCGAAACTGATGATCCTCACCGGAGCTGGCGTAAGCACAGATTCCGGCATTCCCGATTACCGCGATGGCGAAGGCGCCTGGAAGCGCAAGCAGCCGGTTCAGCACCGGGACTTCATGGAAAACTTCCAGACCCGCCAGCGCTACTGGGGGCGCAGCCTGATTGGCTGGCCGGTCATGCGTAACGCCACGCCAAATCCCGCCCACTATTACATCGCCGAACTGGAGTCGCGCAACCACTCAAGCCTGGTGGTTACCCAGAATGTCGATCGCCTGCACCAGAAAGCCGACACCCGGGCAGTGAGCGACCTGCATGGCCGCGCTGATGAAGTGCTGTGCATGAGCTGTGGCTATCGATGCCCCCGGGATGAAGTGCATGCGCGCTGTGCCGATCTCAACCCGGATTACCGGCAGTACCAGGCTGACACCGCGCCGGATGGCGATGCGGATCTGGAAGTGGATTTTTCAGGATTCCGGCTGGCAGATTGCCCCCTGTGCAGTGGCATACTGAAGCCGGATGTGGTGTTTTTCGGGGATTATGTGCCAAAGCAAAGGGTGAGTTCAGCAATTGATACTCTAAAAGCCAGCGATGGATTGCTGGTGATCGGTTCGTCACTGATGGTGTACTCGGGATTCCGCTTTTGCCGCTACGCCAAAGAATTCGGCAAGCCGGTTGCCACCCTTAATCTGGGCCGGACGCGTGCAGAAGCGCTGGCGGACCTGAAGCTGAATGCACGAATCGGAGAGACCCTGGAGGCGTCCCTTGATCAGTTATGAACCAACTTCATAGCGGGCGAGACGGTTCCTGACCGTCCGGCCCGGAGGTCCGACTAACCTGAAGCCTGGACATCACCAAGCAGCAAGACAACCCCGAAAACATACAGCACCATAATGACCGTGCTTTCCATGCCGATCTTGCCGAATCCCTGACGTTCCCGACGGATCAGCCCCATCATCAATACGCCGGACATCAGCAGCGTAAGGGCTGCCCAGAATTTTGAATCCTCGGGCATCGCATGGTAGATAGACCCGTCCCGGTAGGCTATGTCCGATGCAGCAGTGAACAGAGTGTCAAAGGCATTACCGCCAATAATTCCGCCTACCGCCAGAGTGAGTGCCCCACGGCGAACCGCAGCAACCGATGTCACCAGCTCGGGAATCGAGGTGCTAACGGCGGTTAGCAGCACACCAACCACGGTCTGTGTCAGATTCGTCCTGTTGGCAATCACCGTGGCCGCCGGCTCCAGTGCCCAGCCTGCGACACCCATAGCTGCCATTAACACCAGAAACTCAACCCAAAGGCGAGGCAACGGAGGCATTGTCGTCACGTCGTCGGGCCTGTCTTCACGGGTTTCCCGGGTGATGGAGGGTAGCCACATGGGCGATTCTGATGCCGCGCGCACCAGATAGATGCCGTAGAAATAGACTGCAAGCAAAACCGCTGTTACCGGATGAACCCCACCGACAGTAACGTCTGGCAGGTAGGGGGCGAACAGGATCAGTGCCAGCAGGCAGATCAGCAACCCGTTTTGCATCATATTCGGAACCGACGCCGCGGCATGTTCCAGGTTGGCCCGGCGATAGACCATGTCCGCAACCGCCAGGAAAAATGTCTGTACAGCAATGCCCCCCAACGCGTTGCTGATCGCCAGTTCGGCATGGCCATTCCATGCGGCAGTGACCGAGAGAACCGAGCCGCCTATGGACGTTGACGCGCCCAGCAGCACGGCACCTGCGGCCGCTTCGCCAATTCCGGTGCGGTCAGCCAACTGGTCGACAACCCGTGTGATACGGGTTCCGGCAACCGCGATGATGGCCGCACACATCAGAAAAACCAGACCACCCTGCAATAGGGTCCAGCTTTCTGTCGGTGGAATTGACACGTTAAAGGAGCTCCTTGGCGGGTGAATCTGAGAAGAGGATACACCAGCGGAAAACGGAGACAGATTTTTTTCTGAGGACGTTTATCGGGGAGGCCCTGAGAGCCTCCCCGATGAGTTGCAGACTGGCATCATACCAGGCGTTGCTCAGGCTCCGATCAGGTTGTATACAAATACAGTTCCTACGGCTACCGGCGTAATGTAGCGCACGGTAATGTACCAGAGGCGGAACATGGGCGCTGAAAGTGCCAGTTCATCCTCCATGGCCTTGCGCGACATCACCCAGCCGGCAAACACTGCAACCAGCAGGCCGCCCAGGGGCAACATGATGTTGGCGGTAAAGAAGTCCAGCAGATCGAAGATGGTTTTTCCTTCAAGCATGCCGATCCAGCCCAGTGGCGCGAAATCCGACCACAGGTTCAGGGAAAGGATCGAGGCGATACCCAGCGCCCAGCACACGAATCCCGCACCCAGGGTACTGACGGTGCGGTTCATGCCTTTTTGTTCTTCCAGCCATTCCACGATGGGCTCGAGCAGGGAAATGCCTGATGTCCAGGCGGCAAAGATCAGCAGCAGAAAGAACAGGGTTCCGAACAGGCTGCCCATGGGCATCTGGCCGAATGCCAGTGGCAGGGTCTGGAAAATCAGGCCAGGGCCGGCGCCTGGCTCAAGGCCGTTGGCGAACACAATCGGGAAAATGGCCAGGCCGGCAAGCAGGGCGACAGCCGTATCAATGATACAAACGGCGATGGAGGTTTTGGCAATGGATATGTTCTTTGGCAGATAGGAGCCGTAAGCCATCATTACCGCCATACCCAGGCTCAGGGTGAAGAAGGCGTGCCCCAGTGCCACCAGTACACCCGCGGTGGTGAGTTTGGAAAAATCGGGCTGGAACAGGAAGGCGACAGCGCGACCAAACTCGCCGGTGGTCATGGCGTAGCCAACAACCGTGAGAAGCAGCAGGAACAGGGCTGGCATCAGGATGCTGACCGCGCGCTCAAGCCCGGAACGAACGCCCTTGGCCACCACAAGCATTACCAGGCCCATGAACAGGGTGTGCCACACCAACAAGGTGATCGGATCACCCAGCAGGTCGGAAAAAATGGCGCCGATAGCGTCGGCTGACTGGCCCGTCAGTTGTCCGCTTGCCGCTGTACCGACATAGGACACAGCCCAGCCACCAATGACTGAATAGAACGACAGAATCAGAAAGCCGGCGATAACACCGAGTGCCCCGACCATCCACCAGGCAGGGCTCAGTTTGTCGTGCCTGGCGATGGCTTTCAGGCTGTTAACCGGGCTGTGGCCACCACGGCGACCAATCAGCACTTCGGCCATCATGATAGGCAAGCCAATCGCCGCGATGCACAGAAGGTAAACGAGCACAAAGGCGCCACCGCCGTTTTCCCCGGTAACATAGGGGAACTTCCAGATGTTGCCAAGGCCGACGGCAGAACCCGTGGCCGCAAGAATAAACGCCAGGCGGGAAGACCAGAGCCCCCGTTTGGCGTTTGAGCCTTCCATTATCCCGGAATAGGACGCATTGGATTCAGACATGATTGTCTCCTGCAAGATACTTGTTTTTGTTTGAAGAGGCAGGAGCCGTGATCCGGTCACGACTCCTCAGAGTGAGTACCGAAAAACCGTCACACGCCCTCGAGCTGATCGTGACCTTTTTTTGCTTTGCCCGAACGCGCCTGAAAACGCTCTTCAGCAAGCGTGTTGGCAATCTCTCCGGTTGGAATGCCGCTGTTATCGGAACGCGTAAAGATCTCGGCAAGGGTCTGGCCTATGCCTTCCACGTGCTCTCGAACAACGTCCGGTGAAGCCCCCGAGCGCTCATAGAACACATCAATGATGCCACCGGCATTAATGGCGAAATCCGGTGCGTAGAGGATACCCCGGTCTTTCAGTGCCTGATCGTGATGCGGCTGTTGCAGGAGGTTGTTTGCCGCGCCTGCAACAACCTTTGCCTGCAATCGGGGAATGCTGTCGTCGTTGAGTACGGCACCCATGGCGCAAGGGGCAACAACGTCTACCGGCAGGAACAGAATGTCCTCGGCCGATGCTGCATGAGCGCCCAGTTCGTCTACAGCCCGCTGCATGTTCTCCTGGTGAATATCATAGACCCAGAGTTCGGCGCCGGCGTCTTTAAGGTGGCGCGCCAGCCGGAAACCCACGTTGCCAACGCCCTGAATGGCAACCTTCAGTCCGGTCAGATCCTCACGGCCAAGCTTGTGCCTGACGGCAGCTTTCAGGCCAATAAAAGTGCCATAAGCTGTAGTGGGGGAGGGGTCCCCATTGCTGGTCTGGCCATCGAATGCGGTGCGTTCCACAATACCGGCAACGTGCCGGGTATGCCGGCCCATCACTTTCAGGTCGGGTACGCTGGTTCCGGAATCTTCTGCGGCAATGTACTGGCCTCCGAGCCCTTCCAGGTGCTTCCCCATGGCTTCCAGCAGGGCTTCGGTTTTCTGCTTGCGCGGATCGCCGATAATGACCGACTTGCCGCCACCCAGGTCCAGGTTGGCAAGCGCAGATTTGTAGGTCATGCCCCGTGACAGGCGCAGTACATCGCGCAGAGCTTCTTCATCGCTGGCATAGGGAAACATCCGGCAGCCGCCGAGAGCGGGCCCGCGGGAGGTGTTGTGAATGGCAACAATGGCCCTGAGCCCGGTTTCGGGGTCACAGAAAAAAGACAGATGTTCGTGGTTATCGAATTCGGGATGGCTGAATACAGTCATGGGGAGTCACCTCTCTTCCCTGGCTTGAATGGGCGTAGCGATAAGGAATTGAAAGGCGATGATCTTATCGGGCGGGCGCTGCTGTGCATTGCACAAGACGCCTTGCAGACGTGCTGAAGTAAGCATTTTGAAATCCTCTCCACCTAGCCGGATCTCGGCAGCAGTGGCGCTGTTGTTTTTGTCGTCCGGCTTGTGGCCGGTCTTTCGATTTCAGGTGCCCTGGCTTCTGAAAGGGATTGCCTTTACCAAGTCGGGCTAGGAGTAAACTAATCGTTGTAATCTGCGAGGTCAATTGCAAAATCAGCTTGGCCTGCAATCAATAGCTTTTGTTTATCGGCTGCAGCTTGAAAAACCTGGCGGGAGATCAATAACTCACGCGTGAGCGTGTCACTGCGGAAACTACCTATACGCGCGCCCGGGAAATTTCCTTAGCTTGCCTAGATGAAAAATACGTCATATCCCTACCAGTTCCAGCCCGCGAAGGTTCGTTCCGAACTTGTCCGGATGTTTCCTATTTCCCTGTTCGTGGTGGCTTTCGGCGCTGCATTTGGTCTTGCCGCCGCGCAGGAGGGGCTGGCGCCTCTCGAATCCTTGCTGATGAGTACCCTGGTGTTTGCCGGTGCGTCACAGTTTGCTGCGATTGATATGTGGGGAGCGGAAGTCCCGGTCATCCCCGTTATGGTTGTGGTGTTTGCCATCAACTCCCGCCACCTTCTCATGGGGGCCTCGCTTTACCCCATGCTGAGGGACGTTGCTCCCGCAAAACGGTATGGGCTGCTTCTGCTCCTTACGGATGCCAACTGGGCTGTGTCTGCCCAGGAATATCAAAGCGGCAGACGTAACCTGGAGGTGATTCTCGGTGGCGGGCTTGTGCTCTGGCTGGCGTGGATCGTCGGAACCTGGCTGGGTGCGTATTTCGGTGGGCTTTTACAGAACCCGAAAAGCTTCGGGATGGACATGGTGCTGGGTTGTTTCCTGCTGGCCATGGCACTGGGTGGCAAGAAGAACCCCCGTGTCCTGGTGGCCTGGGCGCTGGCGGCGGTTGCTTCACTGGCGGCCTGGAAGTGGTTGCCCGCCAACACCCACGTGGTCGCCGGCGCCCTTGCCGGTGGTGTGGTTGGCTTCTTCTGGCTTGAAAAAAAGCCGGTTGATGAACGTGCCGGGGAGGAGCCGGCATGACCATCGAAACCACCACAACCGGCGTTCTGGCGCTGATCGTTATCATGACACTGGTCACGTTGGTAACCCGGTTCGGGGGCGTGTTTATCATGTCTTTTGTGCGCATTAGCCCTCGTATTGAGAGCTTTATCAACACCATGGCCAGTTCCGTGCTCATCGCCATCATCGTTCCCATGGCCTTTGGTGGTGATGCGGGCGCGCTCGCAGCTCTCTCGGTGACTGCCGTTGCCATGCTTGTCCTCCGAAAGCCGCTGCCGGCGATTGCAGCAGGTATTCTCGCCGCTGCGCTTGTCCGGTATCTGTTCCAGACGATACCTGGATAGCTTGCGAGCCGGGTGCTTGCACAAAAAACACTCAAGTTCCGCCTGCCTCAGTCGTTAAGAGGGTAGTTAATCAAGGAACTCAGAGGTAAGCCCGCGCCATGATCGTGTCCAGCCAGATTTCCTTTCTTCAGGGAAGCTCCCGCCAGGAAACGGCTTTCAGCCAGAGCCAGCTCCGGGTTAACGGGCAGTCGCTGCCTGGTGTTCGTCCGGAAGGTCAGGATGGTGGCACCCAGCTAACGATATCCCGGGATGCGGCTTATCGTTACAGCAACCAGGAACGACTTGGATACACAAGTTCCGGCACCGTCAGTGGTGGCGATCGGAATTCGGTATATACCAGTGCCGAACTGGCGGAGAAAACCACCGGGCTGTTTCTGCGTGGCCAGCAGGCCCTTAGCGTAGGTCGGGCTGCACTGGCAGGCGAATCTGGCACTCAGGCGAAAGGCAATATGGCCATTGAGGCAAGTCGCTACATGTTCTATTCCGAGAGCGAAACCCGTTCCTTCGCCTCTACCGGCAGCATTGCACTGGACAATGGCGAAACCATTGATTTCACCCTGTCGCTGCGCCAATCCCAATCCAGAACTTACGAATACTCCGAAAGCCTGCGCATTGAAGAACGCCCGATGACCGACCCCTTGGTCATCAATTTTGGCAGCACGACCGCCCGGCTCACCGACACTCTGTTCGAGTTCGATCTGAATGGAAACGGCGAAACCGGTCAGTTCGCTACCTTGGGCAGCGGCAGTGGCTATCTGGTGTTTGACCGCAACGGCAACGGTAAGGTGGATGACGGCACCGAACTGTTTGGCCCCGCAAGTGGTTCCGGCTTCGGCGAACTGGCCAGGTTTGATAACGACGGCAACCAATGGATCGATGCCAACGACGACGTGTTTTCAGCGCTTTCCGTGTGGGTACAGACCGCCGATGGATCCCAGGCCTTGAAGTCGCTTGAGGAGGTGGGTGTTCAGGCTTTGTATGTAGGCAGCACAGAAGACAGCTTCACCCTGACCAGTCGTCAGGGCATTCCCCTGGGGCAAATTCAGGCGTCAGGCATCTACCTGACGACAGACGGTGAAGTTCGCACACTCGAAGAACTCACCCTGGCTGAGCAGAAGACTGCGGAAGTCCCCCCGGCAGAACAGCGTCTCAACCGTCCGGCTGGTGATGGGGGCGGGCAGAGCGGCAACGTTGGCGGATTGCTGGGTGCGCGTATAGAGGTCATTCGTGGTGCATTGGAAAAGCTCAATGAGATCCGGGAAAAGCAAAAGGCGTTTATTGAAGAGACCAGAGATCTCGGCAAATCAGACTCGCCCCTGGATGAATACATGCGCATTATTGACCGGCTACGTCTTGAGCTACTGAACAGCCAGGATGAAAAAAAGCAGGCGGCCAGCCGGTACCTGGAGTTTGCCGCGTCTTGAGGCCCTGAGTATACCTGCGAGCCAGGGCGGGGTGGGCAAGTATTCCCAAAAATGTGCGGAGCCAGGGAGGGCGGAGCCAAGCATACAAGGACGTATTCACAGCGGTTTTTGGGAATACTTGCCCACCCCGCCCGTCTAGGCGCTCAAGACTAAATTACCGTAATTTGCCGGGCACCGGCTTCTCTCCTAGGCTTTTGGTGAAACCCACCGAGCACAAGGAACTTTGGTATGTCCGATAACCACGTGTACAAAAAGGTCGAGATTGTAGGTTCGTCTGAAACAAGCATTGAGGGTGCGATTGAAAATGCCCTCGCCGAATCGGCCAAGAGCATCCGCAATATGGAATGGTTCGAGGTGACGGAAACCCGGGGGCACATTGTGAATGGCAAGGTTGGCCATTATCAGGTGTCCCTGAAAATAGGTTTCCGTATCAAAGACAACTGACCGGAATATGGAGCCGGACGGGGCCCGCAGGCTGGCCTCTCAGGCTCCGTTGTTTTGCCGGAATGGAAGCACTGTTTTGGCGTCTTCAAAGTAACTCATCACCTGTTCCGCCTCCTCCCGGGTAAAGGCATCAATAGCGTCATGAAATCCCGGGTGGGCGATCCCGTGCCATGAATGGGTGAGCACCGGCTCGAATCCCCGCACCAGCTTGTGCTCGCCCTGGGCACCCGCATCGAACGTTTGAAGGCCCAGTTCGATGGCCAGCTCAATGCCCTGGTAGTAACAGGTCTCAAAGTGCAGGTGGTTGTACTCCTCAAGGCAGCCCCAGTAACGACCGTAGAGAGTATTTCGCCCGCTCAGGAACAGGGCGCCGGCAATCATTTCCCCTTCCTTTACCGACATGATCAGGTGCAGATGTTCGGGCATGGTCTGCCGAATCTGCTGGAAGAACTGACGGGTCAGGTAAGGCCGTTGCCCGCGTTTCAGATAAGTGGCTTGATAGAACACATAAAAAGCCGCCAGAACGTGGTCGGGAACGTCGGCGCCATCGAACCGGATGAAGGTGATGCCCTGCCCGGCGACCTGGCGACGCTCTTTACGGATGGATTTCCGCTTGCGGGACGTAAGTTCACCCAGAAAGTCGTCGAAACATTCGTAGCCACGATTGTGCCAGTGGAACTGGCAGCCAAGGCGGTGCAGCTGCTCATCATGTCGGAGCAGTTGCTGATCCTCTGCACCGGGAAACAGCAGGTGCCATGAGTGAGCGCCAAGGCGCGCGATCACCTGGTCCAGAAGATCGTGAAGTCCTTTGGCGTCCAGCTCATCACGCAGTTGCGGATCCAGCAGTAATCTCGGCCCCTGGGACGGTGTGAAAGGAATGGCAATCAGAAGTTTCGGGTAATAGGGCTGGCCATAGCGCCGATAAGCCTCGGCCCACGCAAAGTCGAACACGTATTCGCCACGGGAGTGATTTTTCAGGAAAGCGGGGATAATGCCGGTTATCTGGCCGTGCTGACGGATCACCAGATGGCTGGGTTGCCAACCGGTGGTGGCGCTGGTGCAGCCGGTTTGCTCCAGGGCCTGGAAAAACTCGTATCGCAGAAAAGGGTTGCCGGTGTCCGCTAGCCGCTGCCAGTCGGATCGGGCAATGTTGTTAACCGAATAACACACAGTGACCCGGCAGTCTGCCGGGCCATGAGTCATCTCCAGGGGCTTGTGAAAGCGGGGTTCGGACATGGTAGCCGTGCGATCACGCCAGCAGGATTATTGCTGTCTCTGCTGTCTGCGCTCCTGCATTTCTACCTGCCTGTCTATCAGGCGCTGTTGCCTTTCAATCGCCCTTTCTCTTACGAATTCATCCCACACCTTGCGTTGCTCGCTGGTCAGGTTCATGCGATTGGCGACGTCTTCGTAGCGCTCTGCCATTTCCTGCTGGAGCTCGAGTTTCTCAAGCTGTCGCTCTGCCTGGCGCTGAGACTGGCGTTCTGCCATCTGCTTGTTGGTCATTTGCTGACGTTGTTCCCGCATTAGCTGGCGTTGTTCCTGCATTTGCTGGCGTTCGTCCTGCATTTGCTGAAGCTGAGCCTCGTTATTCCGGCCTTCATTTTTCTGGCTCTGGGCCATAGTTAGCGGGCTGGATAGCAACAGGGCGGAAGCAAGAATGCTGGCGGCTACAATGGCTGGTTTACGTGAGTCCATGATAATACCTCTAATAAGTCCGTTTGTGGTGAAACCACGTTTCGAGCGCAGTTTCGTAATTTGGTGCCATCATCTTTCCGGCTACAAACACAAAGTGAACGGCAGTCTGTGGCGAGTGAAGGTATTGCAAAGGCGGCATGCAATGCCGGATGCCGTCGTTGGCAACATTATGGGGCTATCTCCAGTATCAGTTAATGGGTGCGGGGAAACAAGGCCGGGTAATACGGATTGAAGAAGATGACGAGCCGTGCATACTTCCAGTCGTTAGTCAGAACCCGGCCAATAATCATTATTTCCACTTATCGCATCGCTTTTTCATCTTTTTCTGCATTTGTTCCATACGTTTGTCATGTTGCTGGCGCCTTTCCTCGCGAATCTCGTTCCAGATTTCGCGCTGTTCATCGTTCAGTTTCAGTCGCTCCGCCATGGCTTCATGCCTTTCGGCCATCTGCGCCCGCCGCTCTTCTCTGTTGAAAGGCCCTTTACCGTCGCGCATGTTGTCGCACATTTCTGTCATATCGCGCTGATTACCGCGCGGTCCCTCGCCGTAGTTCCCAAAAGAGTCAGCTGCCATCAGGGCAGGGCTGGCTGCGAACAGGGCGGAAGCCAGAAGGCCGGCGGTGAGAATGGATGATTTATGTTTGCTCATGGTATTTCCTCTTTCAGTGACGGTGTTGTCTGGCTGTTTGTGCCAGAAGCATGATTCACCGCTATGGTAGCTGGCGTCCTGGTAAACGAGCGTCAAGGGTATGTAAAGGTTCTGCAAAGGAATGCAGGCCCGGCTCAGCAGGTTCCGGGGCCCGTGTTAGACTTCGGGCATCGATTGAGTCAATCCGGGTTGAGACTAACCATGCAGAACAGAGTCCTTCTGATAGAAGATGATGACGAGCTCCGTGAGCTGCTGGCGCGCTACTTGAGTGGCCAGGGATTTACGGTGCGGGAAGCGGCTAACGGCAAAGATGGCCTGGCACTGGCGCTCGGGCAGCATTGCGATATTGTTGTGCTGGATATCATGCTGCCTGATATCAACGGCCTTGAGGTGTTGCGTGAACTGCGCTCGGCGACGCATCTGCCCGTGGTGTTGCTGACCGCCCGGGGTGATGAAACAGATCGCATTGTGGGGCTTGAAGTCGGTGCGGATGACTACATTCCCAAACCCTGTAACCCCCGTGAACTGGCAGCGCGGCTTCAGGCCATATTGCGCCGGGTGGCGTGGGATCAGAAGGCAACAGCGGTGGAAGCCAGGCACTATGGTGATCTGCGAATCGAGCTGGACCACCGTCGCATTTACCAGAATGACGAACCACTGGAGCTGACCGCCACCGAATACGAGATTCTGCAGGTGCTGCTGGCCCATGCGGGCAGTGTTGTGCGAAAGGCGGATCTGATGCAGTGGGCTTTGGGTCGCCGTCTGGAAGCGTTTGATCGTACTCTGGATATGCACATCAGTAATCTTCGCAAGAAGCTGGGCAATGAAGACCCACCCCGAATCGAAACGGTGCGTGGTCTTGGCTACAGCTATCGGGTGCCGGTATGAAGCAGCGGCTGACAGTGCCGCTTTTCTGGCGGATTTTCCTGCTGATCTGGTTGGCTATGGCGGCGGCAATCATTGTAAGCGGCCTGGCATCCGGATTCTTGCTGGATCGTGAGCGTGCCGGCATTGAGCGCCAGCTTGAGTTGCGGGATCTTGGGTTTGAGGTGGCCTCTATCCTTGATTCCCGTGGCCGCCGCGACGCTCACAGGTTCCTGAGATCACAGGGCGACGAGCTGGGGCTGCACCTGATGATAATTGGTTCCGATAATGACGAACGTTTGCCTGAGGCTATCCGTTCCCGGCTCAAATCAGGATGGTATCGGCAAAAGCCCGCCATTGTGAATGTTGGTGAAGAATACCGCCTGATTGCCTGGCCCAGAATGCACGGAGAAGGTTGGTTGGAACCTCGTGTTTTCCGGCTTATGGAGATGGGGCTGGCATTTGTTCTGATCACTTTGGCTTGCTGGCTGATTGCGCGTTTTGTATCGCGGCCCATGCGGCATATGGAGTCCACTGCGCAGGCTATCGCCGGCGGTAATACAGAATTGCGGGTCGATAAGCGCATAGCGGCCCGACGGGACGAAGTGGGGCAGCTGGCGAGGGCATTTAACGCGATGACGGACCAGCTTTGCGCGCTTTTGGAGCGGCAAAAACATCTGCTGCGCGACATTTCCCATGATTTACGAACCCCTCTGGCGCGCCAGCGCATTGCCATCGAACTTGCCAGTGAAGGTGGTGTGGACGATGAGTTGATGGCTAGCATACTGCGCCAGAATGAACGTCTTGACATCATGACCGGCCAGATACTGACCCTGTACCGGGTTACCGAGTTGGGAGGGGATTTTGCGCGGGAGCCTGTGCGGCCAGTGAGTCTGCTGAATCACGTTTTACGCGATGCGGCGGATTATGCCGAACAACGGCGAGTGGACTGCAAGCTGGACTCCATGCCGGAAAGCAGTGGCGTGACTGTACTGGGGGATGCCGGCCTGTTGCAGCGGGCTTTTGATAATGTTCTTCAAAACGCCCTGGACCACACTCCGCCGGGCAAGGTGATTCATATTGCGCTTACCCTGTCTGAGGGTTGGATATGCCTGACGATTGAAGACGAAGGGCCGGGCGTTGCCGATGAAATTCTTGAACACCTTTTTGAGCCGTTCTTCCGCGCCGACCAGTCGCGGGGAGGAGAAGGCTGGGGCCTGGGGCTGGCGATTGCCAGGGACATCATTCTGGCCCACGATGGCGAAATCACCGCAGCCAACAGTGAGCGGGGTGGGTTGCAGATTCTGGTTCGGTTACCGGTATTTGCTGTCGATTAATGAGAACTGCAGGCCCTATATGAAAAAAGACTATCCGGTCCCGGCCGGTTATCTGGAGCGGGAAACGGAAGTGAAAAAAAGCCGCTTCATTGCCCGGGTTGCGCCGGTGACTACCCGGGATGAGGTAAAAGACTGGCTGGAAAAAGCGCATCAGGATCATCCCGATGCGCGCCATATCTGCTGGGCTTACCAGATCGGGCGCCCGGGCTCCGCAGCGGAAGCCGCCATGAACGATGATGGAGAGCCCTCCGGAACTGCAGGCAAGCCAATCCTCAATGTGATCCAGCACAAGGATATGGGGGATGTGCTGGTTATGGTGATTCGCTATTTTGGCGGTATCAAACTCGGTGCGGGCGGGCTTGTAAGGGCCTATGCCGGGGCGGCAGAGAGCGTTCTTTCAGAAGTTGGGCGGGCGTTCCACAAGCCTGTGTGCGCCATGAACCTTGTCATGGGCTTTGCAGACGAGCAGCCGCTTCGACACTGGTGTGATGTTAACGGAGCCCAGCTGGCAGCAATCACTTACGGCGCTTCAGTGGCTGCACGGGTACTTGTGCCGGACGATCAAACCGGGGCCTTCGTGGCCTTTTGCGAAGCCCATAAACTGGATTACAGTTTTGAAACCTGAACCGCCAAATGCACATCGGGTAAGTGTCTTGTGCGTATACTGGTACAAAGTCTTTGAGACATTGAGGAGCATATGATGGCCCGTTTTCTGATTGTGGCGCTGGTGGCTCTGGCCATGGCAGGCTGTGCCAGCAACGTGGTGACAGATTACAACTCTGCCGCGGTTTTCGATAACTATTCGTCCTGGGCTTTTGCGCCCGTCAGCGATAATTCCGCCTTCGTATCGCTGGATGGAAACCGGGTCCGGAATGCGATTGAGCGGGAGTTGAATGGCAAAGCCATGAGCAAGGTAGATGCTGAAAAAGCCGACCTTCTGGTGAGTTGGCGGATTGTGGAAGAAGATCGCCTTGAACAGTCAGGGGTCGGGCTTGGACTGGGCTTCGGCACGGGCAACTTCGGCTGGGGACTGGCTGCGCCGCCACCGGTACGTGAAGTGAAAGAAGGAAAACTGGTGGTTGAGCTGGTAGACAGAAGCTCGGAACAAGTTGTGTGGCGCGCTGCCAGCCGCCGTTACCTGAACGAAGACCAGTCACCGGAAAAACGTACAAAACTGGTGAATGAAGTGGTCGCAGAAATGTTCAGCAAGTATCCTCCCGGTCGGGACTGAAAAACGGCAGCTTTCATGTGTTCAGCCGAATGAACATCCCCCGGTTAACTGGAGCCCGGGGGGTACGGATACGGAGGGTAAATGGCAAAGCAATCTTCAGGTGGGCTGGTGTTTTCAACCGAACAGGGGCGCATGTGCCCTGAATGCAGGAACCCTGTTGCAGATTGCACCTGCCGCCAGGCTCAACGCCCGGAAAGCGATGGCATTGTGCGGGTGAGTCGGGAAACCAAAGGGCGCAAAGGCAAAGGCGTCACACTGATTACCGGCATCCCCATGGATGAGAAAGAGCTCAAAGCCTACGCAAAGATGCTTAAAGCCAGGTGTGGAACCGGTGGTACTGTTAAAGACGGTGTGGTTGAAATCCAGGGTGACCAGCGCGATCTGCTGGTCCCCCTGCTTGAACAGAAAGGCTGGGTGGTAAAACGCGCCGGTGGCTGAAGTTGGATCAACAGGAGAAAAGCATGCATATACTGGTTTTAGGCGCGGGAGTTGTAGGGACAACCACCGCCTGGTTTTTGCAGAAGCAGGGGCACCAGGTAACGGTAGTGGACCGACAGAGCCAGGCGGGCCTGGAAACCAGTTATGCGAACGGGGGGCAGATTTCAGTCTCCCATGCGGAGCCCTGGGCTAATCCTTCTGCACCCCTGAAAGTGCTGAAGTGGCTGTTTCGGGCAGATGCGCCGCTGCTGTTCCGCCCGAAGCCCGATCCCGCCCAGTGGCGCTGGGCGATATCATTCCTGACCCAGTGCACCCCCGCAAAAGCGGCCCATAACATCCGCCAGATGGTAAACCTGGGCACCTACAGCCGTGGCAAGTTGCAGGCTTTACGCCAGGAAACCGGGCTTGAGTATGATCATCTGGAAAAGGGCATTCTGCATTTTTACACCAACCCGGCAGAATTCGATGCCGCTCTTGAACCGACTCGCATCATGTGCGAGCTCGGGTGTGATCGCCAGGTTATTGACGCAAACCGGGCAGTAGAGCTGGAGCCGGCGCTTAAACCCATTCAGCACAAAATAGCGGGCGCAACTTACACATCGGAAGACGAATCCGGAGACGCCCGCAAGTTTACCCAGGCTCTGGCGGAGCGTTGCCGGGTGGCCGGCGTTGAGTTTTGTTACGGCACACAGGTGCTGGGTTTTGAGCGCGCGGGAGAGCGTATTCTGGGGGTGCAGGTGCTCAAGAACGGCCATCATGAGACATTGCGTGCCGACGCATACGTGCTCAGCCTTGGAAGTTTCAGCGCATTGCTGGCCCGGCAGCTGGGGCTGTTTCTGAATATTTATCCCGCCAAGGGGTATTCCATTACGGTGCCGGTGAAAAATGAGGAAGCAGCGTTCAATGTCAGCCTGACTGATGACGAATACAAACTGGTATATTCCCGGCTCGGTGATCGTATCCGCGTGGCCGGAACCGCCGAACTGAGCGGCTACAGCCGCACCCTGAACTACACCCGTTGCCGTGCCATTGTGCGCAGAACCGCAGAGATAATGCCTGAGGCGGGTTACTGGGACCAGGCTGAGTTCTGGACAGGATTACGCCCCGCAACCCCTTCCAACGTGCCTTACGTGGGCAAGAGCCATTTCGCCAACCTGTATCTGAACACCGGGCACGGCACCCTGGGCTGGACACACTCCTGTGGCTCCGCTGCCGCGCTGGCCGATATTGTTGATGGCAGGAAGCCCGAGGTGGATTTTGCGTTTTCGGGGATATAGCGCTTTTTCCTGACGCAATAAACCTTGTCATGCCTGGGCGATTTGCACGATGACAAACAACACTGGCCCGCAGCAAAACCTTGCGGGCCAGTGTTTCGGTGCGATTTCGGGACAGGTTACTGGATCTGATCCCGAATCAGCTTTTTGTTGATCTTGCCAACACTTGTTTTTGGAATGTCATCGACGAAATCGATTTGTGACGGAATTGCCCACTTGTTGATTTCACCGTTGTCCACGTATTGCTGCAGGTGGTTCTGGATGTCCTCCAGGGTCGCCTGTTCACCCGGCTTGAGGGTAACCAGAGCGTACGGCCGCTCGCCCCATTTTTCATCGCGAATACCCACAACGGCAGCACTTGCGACCGCAGAATGCTGGCTGATCAGGTTTTCCAGATCCAGGGACGACAACCACTCGCCACCGGTTTTTATCACATCCTTGATACGATCCTTGATGGTGAGCGTGTTATCCGGTTCCATGGAGGCAACATCACCGGTGTGCAGCCAGCCGCCTTCCCACAACTCCTCGCCCTTTTCCGGTTCTTTGATGTAGCTTTGAGTGAGCCAGGGCGCCCGTGCAACAATCTCGCCTTTGGCTTCGCCGTCGTGGGCTACCGGGTTTCCGGAGGTATCAACAATTTCCAGTTCCACCATGGGCACCGCAATGCCGGTCTTGATGCGTTTGGCAGTCTGCTGTTCCAGCGGCAGTTCCAGATCTTCCGGCTTGAGGTGGGTGGCGCTGAGCAGCGGGCAGGTTTCGGACATGCCATAGCCGGAGTACATACGGATGCCCAGCTTCGCACCGGCATCACACAGGCCTTTTGTCATCGCGCTGCCGCCGATCAGAACGTGCCAGTTGCTCAGATCCGCAGTTTTGATGGCCTCTGTGCCCATCATCATCTGCATGACGGTTGGCACACAGTGTGAGAAAGACACCTTGTGTTCCTTGATCAGCTCAACCAGCAGCTCCGGCTCATAGCGGCCCGGATACACCTGTTTTATACCCATCATGGTAGCGGCGTAGGGAACACCCCAGGCATGCACGTGGAACATGGGAGTCACTGGCATATAAACGGATGACGAGCGCAGCAGCGGCATCTCGTCGTAAACAGAGAGTGAGCCGGTCATTGCCAGCGTATGCAAAACCAGTTGGCGATGGCTGAAGAACACACCTTTGGGGTTGCCGGTGGTGCCGGTGGTGTAAAAGGTGGTCGCCACACTGTTCTCGTCAAAATCCGGGAACTCGAATTCTGTCGATGCTTCCGCCAGAAGGGTTTCATAGTCTCCGATGGTATCGAGCGTTGTGTCCTTCGCGGTTTTTTCATCCGTGAGCTGTATATAGGTTTTGACGGTTTTAATGTCGCCTCGGACACTCTCAAGGAGAGGAATGAAGTCGTCGTGCACCAGCACCACGTCGTCCTCTGCGTGGTTTATGGTGTAGACAATCTGCTCCGGTGAAAGCCGCACGTTGATGGTGTGCAATATTGCACCGATCATGGGAATGGCGAAAAAACATTCCAGGTAGCGGGGTGTGTCCCAGTCCATAACGGCCACGGTATCGCCCGGTTTCACGCCTGCATCGGTGAGAGCGTTAGCAAGGCGGTGAATGCGTTCCACAAGATCGGTGTAGGTGTACTGGCTGCGGTTGGCATACACAATTTCCTGATCGGGAGAATATCTCGGCCCTGAAAGCAGCAATTGTTTGATCAGAAGAGGGTATTCGTATGCATTGTCGGCTGCGGGTAGAATTTTCGTTTGTACCATGTCTGGAATCCTCTTTCCCGTTTGTTCGTGTTGTGTGAGAAGTCGGTTCAATCTGACACAATTGAATTAAAACCGGAAGTCTGCAATGCGCCCTTGTTAATACCCGGGCGCAAGCTACTGCTCCCAGGGCTTGCCTTCTGTGCCCTCCATGGCTTTTACACCTATGTGCATGGCAGCTTTGGCCAGCATGTTGGCACTGACCGGGGCTGTCATCAGCAAAAATACGGTGATCAGAATTTCCGAAATGCCAATGCCCTCGCCGATGGCACTGAAGTAGATAACCGAGCTGAGCATGATGGCCCCCACGCCCACGGTGGTTGCCTTGGTTGGGCCGTGCAGCCGGGTGTAAAAATCCGGCAGCCGGGCCAGGCCAAATGCGCCGATCAGAGTAAAAGCACCACCGAACAGCAGCAGGGCCGAAATAGCATATTCTGCAAACGGGCTCATGATTTATCTCCGGTTGTTACTCAATGACGCTGCCGCGCTTCAGGTACTTGGCCATGGCCACAGTGCTGACAAAGCCCATAACTGCAATCAGCAAGGCAGATTCAAGGTACATGCGCGTACTCAGCGTGATGCCCAGCAGGATGATCAGGGCAATGGCGTTGATATAGAGTGTATCAATGGCCAGAACCCGGTCTGGCTCATCCGGCCCTTTTATCAGGCGATATACGTTGAGCAGTGCGGCCAGGGTCACCATGGCGATGGTCAGATACAGGGCAATGGTAATCATCGGAACATCTCCATCAGCGGCTTTTCATAGCTGTTGTAAATGGCCTCAATAACCTCCTGATCACTGGTTGCATCCAGCACGTGGATCAGGAGGGTTTTGTTATCATCACTGACGTCTGCACTGACGGTCCCGGGAGTGAGCGAGATGGTGCTCGCCAGAATGGAGATTGCCAGCGGATGATCAAGCTGCAGCGGGTAGCTGACGAACGCCGGTCGTGGCGTGCGCGGGCTCAGGATCAGCCAGGCCACAGAAAAACTGGCTGCTACAATATCCTTCAGCACCCGCAGTATATAGCCAGGCATGCGCCAGGTTTTTACAAAGGCGGGGCGTTCCGGCCAGAACCCTTGAGTCATCTGGGGGATCAGCCAGGCCAGGATAACACCCAGAACAACACTGCCACCGGATACGCCATCGCTGAGTATCTGCCAGGTGAGGAACAGAATCAGGCTCAGCCAGGGTTGAGGAAAACTCAGGCGGTCGAACATCGGTTTACCTCCCCACCAATGTGTTCGGCGGAACGTGCATCGGCGTTTGCAGGATATTGATATAGCCCCGGTTGTCATACAACTGCTCAGCGGTGGCCCGGGTGTAATCGCTCAGAGGCCCCGCGAAAACCACGATGAGCATGGTCAGGCAGGTCAGAATACCAGTGGACACCGCTACCCGGTTGTTCATGGGTTCCGGGGTTTCCAGGTGGCCATCTACATTCCACCAGAAGACGATGCTGCCGGCGCGACTATAGGCAATAAGCGTCAGAAAGCCGCCAACCAGCAGAACACCCCAGAGCCAGGCCATCTCGGCGCCGGGCTCAACAGATTGGAGAATCAGCAGTTTGCCGAAAAATCCACTCAAAGGCGGTAAACCGGCAGCGGCTACAGCGCCAATAAGAAACAGCACGCTCAGGAAGGTTCTGTGGCGCATTTTGGGCGCTGTTACGATGCTGTCTGCGGCTGTGCCTCTCTGGTTTGCCACCAGTTCCGAAACCAGAAACAGGGCGGCAACGGTCCAGGTGGTGCTGACCAGATAGAACAGAGCCGCAGACAAGCCGGCGACAGAACCCAGTGCAATGGGTGCCAGCAGAGTGCCCACGGAAATGATGACCTGCCAGGCCACCAGGGTTTTCAGGTTACCCGCGCCCAGCGCGCCGATAACGCCCATGCTCAGGGTGACCAATGCCAGAGGAAAAAGCCAGTCCATACCAAGGTTGGCGAGCTCGCCGGCACCTTCTCCAAAGATCAGCGGGTACACTCTGATAATGGCGTAAACGCCCACCTTGGTCATAACCGCAAACAGCGCAGCAACCGGAGCCGTTGCTCTGGCATAGGCTTTTGGTAACCAGAAACACAGGGGCAAAATGGCGGCTTTCAGGCCGAAAACGACCAGCAGCATCATGCCGCCGGCCTTCACCAGATTAAGGTTACTACCGGTCACCTGGGGTATTTTGACAGCAAGATCCGCCATGTTCAGGGTACCGGTTACGCTGTAAATCATGCCTACGCTGATCAGGAACAGGGCAGAACCGGCCAGGTTGAGAACAACATAGTGAAGACCCGGCACCGTGCGGGTGGTGCCGCCGCCATGCATGAGCAGCCCATAAGAGGCAATAAGCAGAACTTCAAATGCAACGAACAGGTTGAACAGGTCGCCGGTTAAAAACGCAATATTCAGCCCCATCAGCTGGAACAGAAACAGCCCGTGAAATTGCCGGTTGCCCTCATCGGCGCCGCCACTGGCGTAAATGTGACAGAACAGGCCGAGAACCGCCGTCAGCACCAGCATCAGTGCCGCCAGCCGGTCGAGCACCAGCACGATGCCAAAGGGTGGCTGCCAGTTGCCAAACGCATAAATGCGGTAGTTGCCATCGCTGGCAATTGCCAGCAGTACAGCAGCGGACACCAGTATCAGTACGGTGGTAGCGATTGCCAGCGTCCGGCGCAGGCTGATTGGGGCGTAGCCCATGAACACCTGCAGAATGCCGCCGAGCAGTGGTATCAGAATGGGAGCGATAAGCCAGTGGGTCATTTACCGGTTGCCTCTTTTTCCTGTTTCGAGGGCGGTGTTTTCCTGCGTTGGCCGTCCACATGATCATTATCGTTATCTGCCAGATTACGCAGAGACAGAACAACCAGAAACGCGGTCATGGCAAAACCGATTACGATGGCCGTGAGCACCAATGCCTGGGGTAAAGGGTCGGAATAGCTCGCGGCGGTCCCGATGACCGGCTGCTGGCCTGTGGCAAGGCGCCCGGTGGCAAACAGGAACAGGTTTACTCCATAGGAAAGCAGTGTCAGCCCCATGATTACAGGGAAGGTGCGGGCCCGCAGAAGCAGGTAAACGCCAGATGCGGTCAAAGCACCAATAACCAATGCAAACAGCAGTTCCATTACGCGCTTTCCTTTTTACTTTTGATAGCCGAATGAGGCGACAGCCGGCCAATGCTGACCAGCGCCAGCAGGGTTGCGCCAATGACTGCCAGGTAAACACCCAGGTCGAATACCAGAGCCGAGGCCACTTCGAATTTGCCCACCACAGGCCAGGTGATGTAACCGAATGTGGTGGTCAGGAAGGGGTAGCCAAAGGCCAGGCTGCCGGCCCCGGCAATGGTGGCAAACAGTAAGCCAAGGCCAATTACATTGTGGTACCGGAACGGGATACGATCCTGGGTCCATATCATGCCACTGGCAATGTACTGGAGAATCAGCGCCACGGAGGTAATCAGGCCAGCGATAAAGCCGCCCCCGGGCAGATTATGCCCGCGCAGGAAAATATAGACAGACACCATCAGTGCCAGCGGTAGCATGGGCCGGGCAATTTGCCTGAGCATCAGCGGGTAGTGATCCCGGGTCCAGGGATGGCCCAGGCCGTCTCCTGGCGGGGGGGTAAGGGCTGTATTTTTCAGCATGGCGTAGATGCCAAGCGCCGCGATGGCCAGTACCGTTATCTCGCCCAGTGTATCGAAACCACGGAAGTCCACCAGGATCACGTTCACCACGTTGGTACCGCCACCACCGGGTTTGCTGTTTTCCAGGAAGAACTCGGAAATGGAGCTGAAAGGCTGGGTCAGCATGGCCAGGGTAATCAGCGTCATGCCGGTTCCTGCCGCCAGGGCAATCAGAGCATCGCGAATGCGGCGCCCTTGAGAGCTTTCCATGGGTGTCCAGGAGGGCATGTAATATAGTGCGAGCATCAGCAGAACAATGGTAACGACTTCCACCGATAGCTGTGTCATGGCCAGGTCCGGCGCGGAGAAACGGGCAAACGTCAGAGCCACTACCAGGCCAACAACACTCAACAGTACCAGCGCGTAAAACCGCTCCCGGTGCCAGAATGCCGTTGCCAGTGCGGACACAACCAGCACGCCGGCAGCAATACCCGTGGGCCAGTCCACAGGGCTCAGCCCGTTCTCACCAATATGGAAACCGTTTTCGGCCAGGGGCATCGCGGCTACCGCAATAACGCTTACCACCAGCAGCGTGGCGTAGCGCTGCAAAGAGCCATTTTCCAGCCATTCGGTAAAGCGGTGAGCCAACTTCTCGATCTCTGAAACCGCAAACTCAAACACAGCCTTGCCGTCAACTTCCCGGAGCTGGGCATGGAAGTCGAAAAAGCGTCGGCGCTGAGTGTACATCAGCAGGCCACCGAAAAAGGCCAGAAAGCTCATCAGCAGCGGCAGGTTAAAGCCGTGAAGAATTGCCAGTTGATAATCGGGCACATCACCACCAAGGGTGGCAGAGGCTGCAGAAAACAGCAGCGGCCCCACAGAGACGGCGGGAAATACACCAACCATAATGCAGGCGAACACCAGAATCTCCACCGGAAACTTCATGTAGCGGGGAGGCTCGTGGGGCGGAAATATTGGCAGATCCACGGGCTTACCATTAAAGAATACGTCGTGAACAAAGCGTGCGGAGTAGGCAACCGAAAAAATACCCGCCAGGGTCGCAATAATCGGAGGCACCCAGGCCCAGAGGCCGGGGAGGTTGAGCTGCAGAGACTCAGCAAAGAACATTTCCTTGCTGAGAAAACCGTTCAGCAAAGGCACACCCGCCATGGATGAAGCGGCAACCATGGCCAGGGTTGCAGTGTGGGGCATATAGCGCCAGAGCCCGTTGATTCGCCGCATATCGCGGGTGCCTGTTTCATGGTCAATAATGCCGGCGGCCATGAATAGTGAAGCCTTGAAGGTGGCGTGGTTGATAACATGGAAGATCGCGGCAACGGCAGCCAGTTGGGTGCCCATGCCCAACAGCAGGGTAATAAGGCCCAGATGACTTACGGTGGAATAGGCAAGCAGCCCTTTCAGATCGTGTTTGAACATGGCGATATAGGCGCCAAGAAGCAGTGTGGCCATGCCGGTAAAACTGACCATGTAGAACCATTGCTCGGTTCCCGCCAACGCCGGATACAGACGCGCCATCAGGAATATCCCCGCCTTTACCATAGTGGCAGAGTGCAGGTAAGCGGAAATCGGCGTGGGCGCCTGCATGGCATGGGGCAGCCAAAAATGAAACGGGAACTGGGCAGATTTGGTAAAGGCGCCGAGCAAAACCAGAGTCAGTGCTACCGGGTACAAGGTGTGCGCTTTGATCTGCTCGCTCGCCGCAAGTACATCGTCCAGTTCAAAACTGCCCACAATATTGCCAATAAGCAGAATGCCGGCCAGCAGGGCGAGGCCACCGCCGCCGGTTATCGCCAGTGCCATCCGGGCGCCGCGCCGGGCATCCTGTTTATGGGTCCAGAAACTGATCAGCAGGAAGGAGGTCAGGCTGGTGAGCTCCCAGAAAATGAGCATCAAAAGCAGGTTGCCGGAGAGAACAATGCCCAGCATTGAGCCTTTGAAGCACAGCAGCAGGGAGTAGAACTTGGCTACATTCTCCTTGGCCTTGAGGTAATAATGGGAATAAATAATGACCAGAAGGCCGATGACCAGTATCAGCAGCGCAAACAGAAGCGCCAGGCCATCAAGACGGAAGCTGAATGAGAGCCCCAGTGCAGGCAACCACTCGTAAGTGTGAAGTACCGTGTCACCGGCCGAAAGAACAGCCCAGTGTGGAAACAGCGCCGCCAGCGCAATCAATGCCGGGACAGATGATGCTATTGCGATAGCCGTTCGCCCGCCCTGGGCAAACAAGGGTGCCGCTATGGCCCCCAGAAACGGCAGTAGTACAACCAGCGGTAGCGACATCGCAACCTCGTTAGCGGTTTTCTTTTTTATGAATGGAATTGGTTTGTGTGCCTGAGTCTAGCCTCCGGTTGGCCACCTTGCATAAATCTATCAAGGTAATTGTGGCGCTTAACAGGAGTTGAGTCAGCAGGAGGCTGGCGGGTCTGGAAAGTAAGGTAAACGCCCACGATGCTGTGCGATGTCAGCGGTAACCGGGGGGCGGTTAATCTGCATGCCGCCGACGAGCCTTGCGGTCATGGTTGCTCCGTTAGTAAAACCTGAGAGTAGATGATACGTGCCCGGGCTCGCAGGTCAAGTCAACTTATGATCGATCAAGTACAGACGTGGTGGAGAGGTGACGCTAAGGGGCACTATCAGCCCGTTTACTGCATGCCGATTTAAGAGCGTTGAAAATGGCTTGGGCTTCGGCTTCCAGTACCCGGGTGTGCAGGCTGTTGCCCTGCCTGACTGCCTGCTCCAGCTGTTCCAGCTTCATGCTGTATAGCCTGCTGAGAACTTCAGCCCGGGTTTGTTGAACCGGTGCGTTCATGGCACGTTTCTCCCAGATGACACCTGTCAGTTTACTTTACGAAAATAGACGGCCAGTGGCCGTTGAGGGATTATGATGCATAACCCGGGCCAAACATCGTTGGCCGGATTGCCACCCAGGCTGCGACCTTTGGACACCGGGAGCCGGCCCGGTCTGTTTGCGAAACAAACGGCTGAGCGAGCTGATATCCTCGTAGCCGATACACAATTAAGAGATGCACCAGTCAATTACCAGGAAACTGCATAAATGACCGATACCCTGATAGACCGCCGCGATCTGGCGTTCCAGCTTTACGAAGTGCTTGATACCGAAGGCCTGCTCAGCCGCGAGCGTTTTAACGAGCACAACCGTGATACCTTCGATGCCGTCATCGAAACCGCCGACAAAATGGCCAGAGAGAAGTTCGCCAACCACAACAGCGCGGCGGACAAAGACGAGCCAAAGTTCGTCAATGGCCAGGTGCAAATGCTACCGGAAGTGAAAGAGGCCTTTGACGCCTACGCCAAAGCCGGGTTTATCGCAGGGCGCTATGATTACGAGCTCGGAGGTATGCAGCTTCCCGAGACTGTTATGGCCGCCTGCAACGGCTTCTTTACTGCCGCTAACCCGGGCACTGCGGGTTATCCATTCCTGACTACGGCAGCCGCCAACCTTATTCGCGTTTTTGGCAATGAATCCCAGAAAGCCAGCTTTCTGCCCAACATGCTCAGCGGTCGCTACAGTGGCACCATGGCTCTCACGGAGCCCCATGCCGGCTCGTCGCTGGCGGACATTCGCACCTCCGCCACACCAGCAGACGATGGCCACTACCTGATAAAAGGCGCAAAAATCTACATCTCCGGTGGTGAGCAGAGCATCACCGAGAACATAGTCCACATGGTGCTTGCCAAAATCAAAGGCGCTCCCGCCGGAGTGAAGGGCATCTCCCTGTTCATTGTTCCCAAGTTCCGGGTCGACAGCGACGGCAACCCCGCTGACCGTAATGGCGTGAGTCTGGCCGGCCTGATTCACAAACTCGGCTACCGCGGCACCACCTCCACGGCACTCAGTTTTGGCGACGATGCGCCCTGCCACGGTTATCTGGTGGGCGAGCCCCATCAGGGCCTGAAGTACATGTTCCAGATGATGAACGAGGCCAGGGTAGGCGTGGGCTTCGGCGCAGCGGTGATTGGCTATCGCGGCTACATGCACAGCCTGGAATACGCCAAAGACCGTTTGCAGGGCCGCAAGGCTTCCGAGAAGAACCCGGAAAGCCCGCAAGTGCCGATTATTGAACATGCGGATGTGCGCAGAATGCTGCTGGCCCAGAAAGCCTACAGCGAAGGTGGGTTGGCACTTTGCCTGTATGGCGCACGCCTGATGGACGACCAGCACACCCATCCGGATGAACAGAAGCGCACAGAAGCCGGCAAGCTGCTCGACCTGCTTACACCGGTAATCAAGACCTGGCCCTCAGAACACGGCCCGAAGGCTAACGATCTTGCGATTCAGGTATACGGCGGAGCCGGCTATACCCGCGAGTACCCGGTGGAGCAGTGCTGGCGTGATAACCGCCTGAACCCTATCCACGAGGGCACCAGTGGGATTCAGGGTCTGGATCTGTTGGGCCGAAAGATCTGGCAGGATCAAAGCCACGGTTTGCAGTTGCTGATGCAGGAGATGCAGGTGGATTTGCAGGCTGCAACCACCGACCGCTGCCAGCAGTGGGCTTTGTCGCTGAGTGAAACCTTGCAACAGGCCGTTAAAGTGACCCAAAATCTGGGTAAATCCTTGATGAGCGGCGAAGTAGACAAAACCCTCGCCAACGCTTCCTGCTATTTGCATCTGTTTGGCCATATCATCGTAGCCTGGATGTGGCTGCGACAGGCGAATGCTGCGGCGAATGCGCTGGCTTCTGCCAATACCGACGATGAGCGCAACTTCTACCAGGGCAAATTGCAGGCCGCCCAGTATTTCTTCCACTGGGAACTGCCGACGGTGGCTCAGGACTTGGTGTTGTTGCGGAATATGGATGACACTTGCCTGAATATGAAAGCCGAGTGGTTCTAGGCTTAGAGGTGCCTGCTTAGCCGGTGGGCTCCGACTCCCGGGAAACGCCCACGAGTACTTCCCTGTAGGGCTTGACGGTGGCCATCCTTGGCCACCGACATTTCCGGGAGTCGGAGCCCACCGGCGGCCCGCACCATAAGTTCGATGCGAGCCGTCACAAACTCAAATTTCCGAGCTCCTGGTGCCAGTCAGGCTGCCTTCTCCGAAGCCGAACCAGCCTCCTCCCGACGAGCCGCGGCTTTGGCGGCCACCTCCGCCGCATAATCCGCATACTTGGCCATCAGCTCGGCCTTACGATCCGGATCCCAGTTGATCTTGCTCAGATCGCCCTCGTAGTGATCGATCACCCGCTTATCCATCGTTTCATACCACCACTGGGGCACGTAAGCCGGTAACAGCATCGATGCGTAGCCGCCGGGTAATTGTGGGGCCTTGTCGAAGTGGCGCAGTGCCTGGAAGCTCCGCTGTGGATGGGCGTGATGATCTGAGTGACGCTGCAACTGATACAGGAACAGATTGGTCACAATATGATTGCTGTTCCAGCTATGCTCTGGCTGTGTGCGCTCGTACTTTCCATTCTTGTCCTTCTGGCGCAGGAGGCCATAGTGCTCAATGTAATTCACACTCTCCAGTAAACTGGCACCATACACTGCCTGGGCGGCGAGGAATGGAACCGCGCGAGGCCCGCAAACAAGCGTGGTCGCGCCAAAGAAACCGGCACTCATCGCCCAGCCCTGCAGCAGTTCATTGTCCAGGCTCCAGAAACTCTTGCCTTTGCGCGCAAGTCGCGCCTTCTCGATCTTCACTGAAGATTTGATACCACCGAGCACTGTGCGTGGCAAAAACTTCCAGAAGCTCTCCCCCATGCGACTGCTTGCAGGATCTTCCGGTGTTGCGACGCGCTTGTGGTGGCCAAAATTATGCTCAACAACAAAATGGGTGTAGCCCGTGGGCGCCAGTGCAGCCATGGCCATCAGTTTATTGAGTTTGCTTGATTTATGGCCCAGCTCATGGGCAGTGTTGATGCCAACGCCATTAATCGCACCAACGGTCAGCGTCAGGCCGATTTTATCCTCTATCGGTGTGTTCTTGCGGCTTGCCAGCCAGGCACCCATAACGGTCATTGCGTACTGGGTGGGGATAAAGGCCTTGACGATGCGGCTGTAATACTTGTCTTGCTCCAAGGGCCCGACTGCAGATTCTGGCGGATTGCTGGGGTCTTCACCGATCGCCCGATCCAGAGCCGGAATAATACCGTGAACCAATGCCGGCCCGGTCCAGGCCAGTGCTTTCAGTTTTTTAGGCGCGACTGCATAACCGGTCAAGGCCGCCAGGCCTATACCGGGCAGGGCAGGGCCCAGTAGCCAGAGATAGCGTTTCGGGTCTTTCCATTTTTCAGCGGTGCCTGGTGCCGCAGGGTTGTCCGCCGGCTTTTTTATGTACTGTGGATCCAGATTGTTACGGATTTTGGCATTCATGGTGTTTCTCCAGTTCGGTGCACGTAACTCAAACTTATGTCCGACAATCTTGCAATGCAACAAATAAAAATACGTCTCCCAACGTTGGCTCAAAATGACAAAAAACAATTTGAGTGGCGGGCACGGGAAATCTGGACCAGACTTTCGGCACGAAAATGATAAAAAAACAGGGATGGTCTGGAGATGAAAAGGTCAGATGCTTTGGTTGCAGGGGTCGGTTCTTTTCGCGCAACCCTCTGTGAATATTTGTCCAGCGGTCAGCTTCTGGAGGTGGTCTATCGCGACAGCGCTGGTCAAGTGTGTGTTGTGCACGACGTGATACGGGACATTTTCAGCCGCGCCGGGCAGGACTTCATTTTTCTTGGTCGCGGAACCATGCTGCCATTTGAGCGGATTTTGACAATTGACGGTCAGCAAATTCATGGTATCTCCGATTAAAAAAAGGGTAACCGGCAGGTAATTGTGTGGTGTGGGGTATGGCTTTACCCTGTTCTTGGTTACTAACGTTTACCAACAGAGGGATATGTTATGAATAAGTTCACTCTCAGTGCGCTGTTTTTGTTTTTGACTTTGGGTCTTGCTGCCTGCAGCTCCGAGGACAACGAAGGAGCCGATTTTGAGCAGGCCGCGGACAATGCTGAAGAGATGGTGGACGACGCAGGAAACTCAGTGGAAGAGACCTATGAAGAAGCCACTGGCCAGGATGAAGGCGTCATGGGTGAAATGAAAGAAGGTGCTGAAAACGCCGGCGAGGAAATGGGCGACGCCGCGGACGAAGCCGGTGACTCCATAGAGGAAGGCTATGACGAAGTGACTAAATAATCATGCCTCGGCTCTGGCGCGTTGCATCTGCGCCAGAGCGCTCCTCCGCTTACTCGGCTGTAGCCTTTTTGACGTAGACCTGCGGGATTTCGCCTGAGGCATCAAAGTAAAACTCGTAGACTGCGCTTTCAGGTGGCGTAAAACGGAAATTCTCAAACACAGCCGAACAGTTGGCATTGACCGGCTCGCCGAGTTCAACCACCTTGTCTTCCTTTTCCGAGAGATAGCCGCAATTGGTACCGCTGCTCCAGTTGGCATCGCCAAACTTGAATTCATAAGGCTGGCCATCCGCTTTCAGTTCCACTTGGGTGCGATACAGGCCGCTGTCAACTTTCTTCACTTTGTACTCGGGCAGAGCATCCCACCAGGCAAACTGACCTCTGAGATACAGCGAATCGCTATAGTCCCGCTCACCGCCGGTTGTGGCACAGCCTGTGACAGCCAGAACGGAGGCAAAGACAAGGGCGGGATTAAGGTTGAGGTTAAGGGCGCTGAGTTTCATATTCATCAATGTTCTCCTTCTTTTTTTAAAAGCCACCGGAAGGCCCGGTGGCGGTAGGTGATCTGAGGCGTCGTTGATTAGCGGGCAAAGACGGCAACGGACAGCGCCGGAACGGAGAAGTCGCCACCTGCTGCGCCTGCATAGCCGGTTGGTGATGTGTCCGCCATGACCCCAAAGGTGCCCGTCAGTGCCGTGCTCAGGGTTTGTGTGGTGTTGCTTGCGTTGATAACGACAACAATCTCGTCGTTGGCGGCATCCAGATCGTCCAGGCCGTTACTGGTATCATCCAGCAGGCTGTAGCCGATCACTCCCGGAATCTGCCCGCTGCCGGTGTTCAGGAAGCTCAGGCGGTTCCGGACAGCTTCGGCGGTTTGCAGGCGGAACAGGGGGCTGTCCCTGCGCACCGACAGAAGTTTCCGGACCTGTTCGTTGGTATAGGCAATGGCTTCGGGTGTGGGTTCTGCATTGGCTCCTGCCGATTGAATGACCTCGCTGATCAGATTCCAGTTCGAGCCGTCCTTGTCCTGACGGGGCAGGCCCCGGTTCCAGGCAGAGCCCTGGAAACTGAAATCCACTTCGTTGTACCAGTCGCCGGAATCATAGCTGTCCCGCTCCATGGACTTCGAACGCAGCAGTTCCGAGCCCATATGCAGGAACGGGATGCCCTGGCTGAGAATGGGAACTGCCAGGCCGACCACCTGCATCTGTGCCCGCTCCATTGTGGTTGCGGAATAGTCTGCCTTGTACTGGTTGTTGTCCCACAGGGTCTGGTTGTCGTGCTTCGACACGTAATTGATGATTTCCTGGGGATCGGCGGTATAGCCTGCATTCAGTCCGTTGTAGTCGATCTGGGCGCCGCTCGTGATCTCGCCTGTGGCGGCTTCAAAGGTGTAATCCTTGAGGTTGCCGGCGATACCGATACGAATCCAGTCGCTGATCTGAAGCAGGCGCGCCTTCTCGTCTTCGCTACCGCTGTTGCGATCATTCGGGTGGGTGAACAGGCCATTGCCGAAGCCCTGATTGGCGCGGATGGCGTCGCCACCGTCAAAGGGACCGCCGCCGCGGACCGCATCCCGGAGCCGGTCGTTGAATGAGCCGATGCCGGTGCCTGCCATATTGGACTGGATGGCATTACGGCCCCGTGCATTATTGGCCACTTCGCCGAAATTCCAGGCTTCGCCATAAAAATAAGTGTCCGGATCAACCGCCTTTACTGCTGCCAGTGCCTTTTCCATGTTGCTCAGCATATGGTGGCCCATAAGGTCAAAACGGAAGCCTGAGATCTTGTACTGTTCTGCCCAGGTCACCAGAGAATCCACCATCAGCTTTTCCATCATGGCGTGTTCGCTGGCGGTATTCTCGCAGCAGGTGGATTGCTCCACGGCTCCGGTTTCCGGATCCTGGCGGTGGTAGTAACCGGGAACCAGCTTGTCCAGCACTGAGTTTTCAGCAAGCCCGGAGGCGTTGGTGTGGTTGTAGACCACGTCCATAACCACGTTCAGGCCCAGCGCTGTTGCCGCCTGCACCATTTCCCGAAATTCCAGAATGCGCTGGGCGCCGTCTGCATCGGACGCATAACTGCCTTCGGGAACCGTGAAGTGCACCGGGTCATACCCCCAGTTGAAACTGTCCAGGTCCCGGAAGGTATTGTAGAGAGCCTGGGCGTCGCCGGTGAGCGGGTCGAATTCAGCCAGGACCTGGCGAATGGATTTGCCGCTGGTGCAGTAAGTCTGGTAGGTGCTGGCAGCCTCCCCGGACAGATCGCAAAGACGGCTGAAATCATCGTTGATGTCTACTACCCCGGTCGGGTCTTCGTTGATGGTGGCAATGTCGAACGCCGGCAGCAGGTGCAGGTGGGTGACGCCGGCATCCGCCAGGGATTTCAGGTGCGCGATACTGTCGACGCTGCCGTCTGCAGGCGCGGTAAACGCGCGATACTTGCCTCGCAGTGCCGGATCAAGGGTTTCATCGGTAGCACTGAAATCGCGGATGTGGGTCTCATAGACAACCACATCTTCCGGGGCCAGCATGGCCGGGGGTGTCAGTGAGTCCCAGCCGGCCGGTTTGTGGTTGGTTTGAATATCCACAACCTGAGCATACTGACCGTTGGTTGAGAGGCTCAGGGCGTAGGGGTCTGAAACCATGGTGGTTTCGATGGCGCCGGTTCGTGGGTGATAGACCCTCACCTCGTATTGGTAGAACTGCTGGTCCAGATCTGCAAAGTTTCCGTTATGGGTCCAGACGCCATCAGTTTCAGCCATGCTGACCGGGTAGCCCGGGAGCAGAGCGCCCGAATCGTCGAAAACGTGGAGGCGCAGAGACTGTGCTGTCGGTGCCCAGACGGTGAAGTCCACGTCAGCACCGTTTACCCTGGCCCCCAGCTTTCCGTCATAAGCAAACAGGTCATCCAGAACACCGGGAACCTGGACTCCGGTCGCCATAACCAGATCGTCGCTGCTGTTGAAGCCGGCGGCCACCAGTTGTCCTTTCAGGGCCGCTTTGATTTCGGAGGTGTCTGCCTGGACTTCGAAAGCCGGCCAGTCACTCAGATGTGGGAATTTTTCCGCGAGGGCAGGGGCAAGGGAGGTTGCCGACAGTGCCAGAGACTCTCCGCCGTCCAGGGTTTTGCTTTCGGTAACCTGGATTTCAGCATTCGGGTCGTGTCGCAGCTCAACCCGGGCGAGATTGCCTGCATTCTTGATCACAACAGTGGTTTCATCGAGCCAGTGGGCTCTGGCGCCAGCGATGGTAACGGCTGCTGCCTCAATCGGGGTTTGTGATAATTCCTGGCTGCCACTGAGGGTAAAGATGCGGTTGCCAAGGGCACCGAAATGCCAGCGGTGGTCAAGGCCACCAAGGTCCTTTTCATCACCCTTATGCATGATGAAGTTCAAGCACTCACCGGCCTCGCGCATCGGGATCAGGTACCAGGCACCGTAGGTGTCGCTGACACCATCAGGTAACCGGGGGCTGTTCCACTCGGTTGGAACGCCCTCGGCAAGGCCATCGCAGCCGTCGGCGGGGTTGTTCCAGAGGTGCAGACCCCAGCCGCTGTAGTTTTCGTCCGGTCGTTTGTAATACAGCAGTGCTTCATTCTCGCCCGGCTCCAGCAGTGTGTCGGTCCCGCCACCGATGGCGTCGTCGTCCGCCGCAGGGTTGTCACTTCCGGAATTGCAGCCGGCCAGGGCCAGCAAAAATGCCAGCACCAGGCTACCTGCAACCAGTCTTTGCTCAGGCATGAGAAATCCCCTTTTCCATTTTTTTTGTTTGGCTTTGAACCCTTTTGGGTCAGGTTCATAGTTGCGTGATAAAGCTGAAAGAACATCCTTCGGCAGGCAATTTTTCGGGGCGTAGATGAAATGGAGTGGGGGTAGTAGAAACGGTTCAGGCTGGAAACGGTGCCGGCTGTAAAAAAAAGGGGCCGGCAAAAGCCGGCCCAGAGGAGGTCCAACAAAAATGTGGGATTCAGAGCCTTACCACCAGGCTTCTACCTGGGCACCAACCCGGATATTACCGTCGTCATCCCTGTCTTCTGCGCGGTCACCGAAGAAAGAGCCTGCGTAGAGCCGAATGGTTGGGCGAGCCCAGAAGCTGGGGCCTGCTGACCATTCCTGGGCAACAACGATTTTCTTGAGGTTCTTGTCATTGTCCGTGGACCATACAGAGCCGTCATAATAGCCGGAGTCGTAACCCAGCTCGAGCGTGGTTTTCATAAAGTTTGTCCAGTTGTACTCTGGACGCAAAACAAAGCTCATCAAATGCGGGTCATTCTCGGCGGTGTTGCCGTAGGTCTTGCCCTGTTGATACAGAGCCGAATAACCCAGCTCTACTTTGTCGGTGAGTTTGATGACGCCCCAGTCCAGTACGCGCCAACTCTCCTCAATGGTCCCGTCCCACCAGGTGCTGTTCAGTGACTCACCGCCACCATGTGCAACATATGCCTCGTGGCCCATGGAGCCTTCTGCATACTGGACAACAAACTTGTTGAATCCGCCCATCAGGCCGTGGGAGTACTCGGCGGTTAGGAAATAACCGTCGCGATCCACTTCTTTTGCTAATGTGTCCTTGGCTTCGTCCTGATCATCGGTCAGATCGGCGTAGCCGTAGATGCCGATTAGTTCCAGATTGCCGGAGGCCACCGGAAAGGCGTAGCGCAGGTCGATCTTGTTGTTCTGGACATAGAAGTCGTCGGTGTTAGCGCTGTGCCGGGACGGTGTGTCGAAGTTGGTCACTGCGAAGGAGAGCTTGCCTGCGCCCACGTCAACGCCTTCAAGGCCCGCGCCGTAGCCAGAATTGTTTATATAATACAGGTCAAGGATGTGGACATCCTTACGCTGATAATAGCGTTTGCCGGCCCAAAGGGTGGCTTCGGGTGCCCAGCCAATTACACCCTTGGCCGAGCCATATGCCTGGCGAAGTGCAATGTCACCACCCGCCCAGGGTTCGCTGGAAGAGGTCGAGGTCTCCTGATTCGGGAAATCAATTCCGGTGACTTCATTGGGACCACTCAGTGACTGGTAATCATTGCCCTGATTCTCGGCCTGGTAAGCCAGCATCGTGTCGAAGCGAAAAACCCGGCCATCCTGATTGAACAACTCATCACCCAGGCTCAGTTCACCGTAGGTGTCGCACTCATCGCCAAGTCGTCCGACCAGATGGGCGTTTGCACCACTGCCGTAACACAGTTGTTCACCACCGTCGGAGGTGGTGCTCAGGCCTGCCCGGGCATAGCCATGAAAATCAACAGCAACAGCCGGGGTTGCCAGAACTGCGGCGGTTATTGCTGCAGCCAGGGGAAGCTTGTTTGCAGTAAAGCGCTTTTTGTTTTGCATCATCTGTATCCTGTGCTTTTTGTCATTTTAAATGTCAGGGAAGCGGAATCTCCGGTTGCTGAATACAGGTCAGCACAGGCCGGTTCGGGCTTCCGGTTCCCGCGATTGCAGCTTCTGTCAATCAGACATTGGGAAACCGGATTTCATAGTGTTGTAACCCGGGGGTTAGTACATCATCCGTCCAAAAGAATTTGGGGGGTGAGTTTTCAGGGGTAGAAGGGGCGTAGGAGGATGACCCTGAATCATGAGTGCCTGTTATCGTAAAAAGGGCTGATTATACCGCGTTGTCATGAATGGCGACGTAGTAAAAATATCATTTAAGGCAGGATTTCCTTGGAAAATGGATTTTTTGATGTCATTATTTGTTTAAGATTACTACATTTTCCCGCTCGTTAAGTTTTTGTGACGGGATACCCACCAGAGAGAAGGAACCAATGGTCAACAAGATCAATACCCGTTGTGACCTGATGCTATTCGGTGCGCTGGGCGATCTTGCCCAGCGCAAACTGTTCCCGGCCCTTTATCAGTTGGAGCGCGCCAGCCTGCTGGCCGATGGCAGCCGGGTTCTGGCGATTGCCCGCACTAAGGCAGATACGGAAACCGTGCGCCGCCAGTTGTTTGAGAAGCTGAAGCAGTATGTGAAGCCGGAAGAGTTCGATGCGGGGTTGGCTGAGTCCTTTCTGCAGCGGGTTGATTACCAGATTCTGGATTTTAATGAACCGGGCGCCTTTGAAGTACTCAACGAATGGCGCGATGATGCCAACAACGAACTGATCGTTTACATGGCAACCCCACCTTCCATGTACGGTGTCATTGCCCGAAACCTGCGCTCGGCGAATTGCAGCTCAGAGAAGACGCGGGTGGTTGTAGAGAAGCCGATCGGTCACGACCTGGAATCCTCGAAAGTCATCAACGACGAATTGGGAGAGGTCTTCAATGAGAACCAGCTGTTCCGGATTGATCATTATCTGGGCAAGGAAACGGTTCAGAACCTGATCGCCCTTCGTTTTGCCAATAACCTGTTTGCCTCCCAGTGGGACCAGAACCATATCTCCCATGTCGAGATCAGCGTAGCCGAGAGTGTTGGAATTGAAGGCCGGTGGGGGTATTTCGACAAAGCCGGCCAGATTCGCGACATGGTTCAGAACCACCTGCTTCAGCTGTTGTGCCTGATTGCCATGGACCCGCCGTCAGACCTTTCTGCAGACAGTATTCGTGATGAAAAAGTAAAAGTGCTCAAAGCGTTGAAACAGATTACGCCCGACATGATGGACAGCTACGTTGTCCGTGGTCAGTACACAGCCGGCACGAGTAACGGCAAGCCGGTTCCCGGCTATCTGGAAGAAGACGGTGCCAACAAAGGCAGTGCCACCGAAACCTTTGTGGCGCTGAAGGCCGAAATCGATAACTGGCGCTGGTCCGGTGTTCCTTTTTACATCCGCACCGGTAAACGCCTGCCGGAGAAACTTTCCCAGATCATCATTCACTTCAAGCCGGCGCCGCACTACATCTTTGATCCGGACCAGAAGCACCTGGCCAACAACAAATTGATTATCCGCCTGCAGCCGGACGAGGGTATGGCCCTGAAGATCCTTACCAAGGATCAGGGGCTCGATAAGGGTATGCGGCTGCGTCAGGGCCCGCTGGAGCTGACTTTTTCCGAGACCTTTGCCACCGACCGCATTCCCGACGCCTATGAGCGTTTGCTTTGGGAGGTCATGAAGGGTAATCAATACCTGTTCGTTCGTCGGGACGAGGTGGAATACGCCTGGCGCTGGGTGGATCAGGTTATCCGGAACTGGAAAGACGGCGGCGAGCCGCCCAAGCGTTACGCCGCTGGAACCTGGGGGCCGGTTGCCTCCATTGCCATGATCACACGGGACGGGAGGAGTTGGTATGAAGATGTCTGATGTCGGTCTGCCCAAGGGGGTCAGTGACCGGTCCGGTGAAAACCCGGACGAAGTGGCTCGGAATCTTGCCGATGCGGTTGCCGGATTTTTGATGGATCGTCTCAAAGAAGCGCCCAGGGCCAGTCTGGTGGTTTCCGGTGGGTCCACGCCGCTGCCCTTTTTCAAGGCTCTGTCCACCAGGGAACTGGACTGGAGCAGGGTAGACGTTCTGCTGGCGGATGAACGCTGGGTGGACGCGGACAATGACGCAAGTAACACCCGTCTGGTCAAGGACAACCTGCTGCAAAATCGCGCTGCATCGGCGCGATTCCTGTCACTCAAGCAGTCCGGCGCTACGCCGGCAGATGGACTGGACCGGGTCAAAGCCGAGCTGGCCGATCTGGCTTTGCCACTGGATGTATTGATTCTGGGGATGGGAAATGACGGCCACACCGCCTCCCTGTTTCCGGACGCACCGGAACTGGCGTACGCCATGGACCCTGAATGCCAGGACATAGTTGCCGCCACAACACCGGCGTCGCAGCCCCAGAAGCGCATAACCCTGACCTGGCCGCCCCTGAGAGACGCGCGTTTTACTGCATTGCACCTGAAGGGTGAGGACAAACTGGCAACCCTGGAACGGGCCATTTCAGAACCGGAAAAAATTCTGGAAATGCCGGTCAGGGCCTTCCTCAAACCCGGTCTGCAGGTATTCTGGAGCCCCTGAAAGCGCCTCGATTTTGTAATGGAGAACATATGAAACAACTATCCAGCCATCATCGCGAGCGCGTGAGAGCGGTGCTGAACTCCTCGCCCCTGATACCGGTGATCACCGTTAACGATCCCGATGACGCCGTGCCTCTGTGCCTGGCTTTGGTTGAGGGAGGTATAAATGTACTGGAAATTACGCTGCGCACTGAGCACGGTGTAAAGGCTATCGAAAAAGTTCGGAAAGCCATCCCGGAAGCCTGGGTCGGCGCGGGCACTGTCACCAGCATTGCGCAATACCGACAGGTGGAGGCCGCAGGCGCCCAGTTCGTCATCACGCCGGGCGTGACCGAGGCCATCCTCGAATTTGGCATAACCTCGGAAACGCCACTGTTGCCCGGCATTGCCACCATCTCCGAACTGATGATCGGCTACAATCTGGGCTACCGCGAATTCAAGTTCTTCCCGGCCGAAGTCGCCGGCGGCATCCCGGCACTCAAGGCCTTCGGCGGCCCTTTTCCGGACGTTACCTTCTGCCCCACGGGGGGCATTCGCCGCAACACCGCGGCAGACTACCTGGCCCTCGGCAACGTTCAGGCCGTTGGTGGCACCTGGCTGACGCCAGCTGATGCAGTGGCTGCGAAAGACTGGTCGCAGATCACCGAAATTGCGCGGGGGAGCCTGGCTGATCTCTGACGCGTAACCATTCAGTGAATATCCGAACCCACCCTGACAATCTTCATGGTGTTGGTTCCGCCCTGGGCATTCACATAATCACCCTTGGTAATTGCCACCAGATCGCCTTCCTTCACCACCTTGCGGGTGACCAGTTCCGACACGGCGAGCGCGTTGGTTCGGGCATTCGGAATCTTTGCCGAATCAAACGGCACGGTCTGAACGCCCCGGAACAGCACCACCCGGTGCTGGGTTGAGTGGTGGCGGGAAAACGCGAAAATGGGCAGGCTTGACTTGATGCGGGACATCAGCCGGGGCGTGGCGCCGGTTTCAGTCATGCAGATGATCGCAGAAACACCTTCAAGGTGGTTGGCAGCGTACATGGCAGACAGCGCAATGGCCTCATCCACCTGTGCCATGCGCTCATGAATCCGGTGTCCGGACTGATGCATGGACGGATGCTTTTCCGCCCCCAGGCAGATTCGCACCATTGCTTCGACGGCTTCCCTCGGGTAATCGCCCACGGCTGTCTCGGCAGACAGCATCACCGCATCTGTATAATCCATCACGGCGTTGGCCACATCCGAGACCTCCGCCCGGGTCGGCATCGGGTTGGTGATCATGGACTCCATCATCTGGGTTGCCGTGATCACGGCGCGGTTCAGAACGCGGGCGCGGGAAATGATGTGTTTCTGAACGGCCACCAGCGCTGCATCACCGATTTCAACCGCGAGGTCGCCACGGGCCACCATGACCGCATCGGATGCTTCGATAACAGCATCCAGCGCGGCGGCATCATGGGCCAGTTCTGCGCGTTCAATCTTTGCCACCAGCCCGGCATCGGACCCCGCCTCTCTGAGCAGGCGGCGAGCTGTGTGCATGTCCTCGGCCGTGCGCACAAATGAGACAGCTACGTAGTCTGCTCCCAGGCGCGCCGCGGTCACTATGTCCTGCCTGTCTTTGTCTGTCAGGGCCTCGGCGGAGAGGCCACCGCCTCTCTTGTTCAGGCCCTTGTTGTTGGACAGGGGGCCGCCAATCATTACGGTGGACGTAATGCTGTGTGAATCCAGTGACGTGACTTCCATCTCGATGCGCCCGTCATCCAGCACCAGGATATCGCCGGGTTGCACGTCGTTGATCAGTTGTTCGTAGTCGATGCCAACCCGTTCTTCGGTACCTGCCTCCTTGTCCATGCTTGCATCGAGAACAAACGTCTGGCCGGCAACCAGGGTTACCTTGTTGTCGGTGAACCGGGCGATACGCAGTTTGGGCCCCTGGAGATCGGCAAGTAGTGCGACAAACCGGCCCTGAGCACTGGCGGCCTCGCGCACCCGGCGTGCGCGGTCGATATGTTCCTGGGCGCTGCCATGGGAAAAGTTCAGCCGGGTGACGTCTACTCCTGCAGCAATAATGCTGGCCAGGGATTCGGGTGAGTCGGTGGCGGGGCCGAGGGTGGCGACTATCTTGGTACGCCTGAGCATGGTTGGTGTCCTTTGGTTCTTCAAAATGGTCTCGAACAAGTGGCGGAATGAATCCGGGTGGCCAGGGTTACTGGCTGGCCTTGATCAGGGCAATGGCGTTATCCAGCATGCGATTCGAGAAACCCCATTCATTGTCGTACCAGGCCATGACTTTTACATGACGACCCAGTACCCGGGTGTGGTTCGCGTCAAAGATGCTTGAGAGCGCATTGTGGTTGAAATCCACGCTCACCAGTTTCTCGGTGTTGTAGCCCAGAACCGGATTGTTCCCGGCGGCCGCTTTTACCGCATTATTCACTTCTTCCACTGTGGTTTCCCGACCGGCGATGAAGCCGAAATCCACCAGCGATACATTGATGGTTGGAACCCGAACCGCCAGGCCATCCAGTTTGCCGTTGAGCGCCGGGATCACCTTGCCAATAGCGGCCGCAGCGCCGGTTTTAGTGGGGATCATGGATTGGGTGGCGGATCGTGCCCGGTACAGGTCGGAATGGTAAACGTCGCTCAGTTTCTGGTCGTTGGTGTAAGAGTGGATGGTGGTCATCAGGCCACTCTCAATGCCAATGCTGTCGTGCAGGGCTTCGGCAACAGGCGCCAGGCAGTTCGTGGTGCAGGATGCGTTGGATATGATGTCGTGCCCGGAGGTCAGGATTTCATGGTTCACTCCGTATACCACCGTGGCATCCGCATCGGGGCTGGGGGCGGAAATAATGACTTTGCGGGCGCCGGCGCTCAGGTGCGCTGCGGCCTTGGCCCGTTCGGTGAACAGGCCGGTGCATTCAAAGACCACATCAACACGGTAGTCTTTCCAGGGAAGTTCTTCCGGGTTGCGGATTGCTGTGATGGCGATCCGGTCGCCGTTCACGGTCAGGGATTCAGCGTCGTGGTTAATATCGGCGTTAAACCGGCCATGAACACTGTCATACTTGAGCAGGTGGGCGTTGGTTTCCGCGTTTCCGAGGTCGTTAATGGCAACAACCTGCAGTTGGCTCCGGTAGTTATTTTCATACAATGCCCTGAGCACATTGCGACCGATACGGCCAAAACCGTTAATTGCGATGCGGATCGTCATCATTTGACTCCTTGTTGGTCGTTTTTTGTTCGTTGATTTTCTTTGATGTAGTAAATATAACAACAAAAAAACAACAAATGAACGATCTGAAGGTGAAATATCCAAAAAAAGAAAGTAAAGTTACGAATAAAAGATCACTCTAGTAATTTACACAACGGAGCCCATCATGCACCCGACCGTCGCCAAGGTTACCCAGAGAATTATCAAGCGCAGTGAGTCAACGCGGCAGGATTACCTGGACCGCATGAATGTTCTGAAAGCCCGGTCCCCGCACCGGAGTGCTCTTTCCTGTGGCAATCTGGCCCACGGTTTTGCGGCCTGCAGTCAGGGCGACAAAGACACCCTGAAGTTCATGAACAAGGCCAACGTAGCCGTGGTTACGGCCTACAACGATATGCTTTCCGCCCACCAGCCCTATGAGAGATTTCCGGAACTGATCCGGGAGGCAGCGAGGGGAATGGGGTCTGTTGCGCAGGTTGCCGGTGGCACCCCCGCCATGTGTGATGGGGTAACCCAGGGTCAGCCGGGTATGGAGCTGAGCCTGTTTTCCCGGGACACCATCGCCATGAGTACCGCGGTGGCCCTGAGTCACAACATGTTCGATGCCACTCTGCTGCTGGGGATCTGCGACAAAATTGTTCCCGGCCTTCTGATCGGTGCCCTCAGCTTCGGTTACCTCCCCACCATTCTGGTTCCGGCGGGCCCGATGCCCTCGGGGCTTCCGAACAAAGAAAAGCAGCGCATCCGTCAGCTCTACGCCGAAGGCAAGGTTGGCAGGGAAGAACTGCTTGAGGCCGAGAGCAAGTCGTATCACAGCCCGGGCACCTGCACGTTTTATGGCACTGCCAACAGCAATCAGCTATTAGTGGAGGTCATGGGGCTGCACTTGCCCGGGGCGGCATTTGTAAATCCCCATACGCCGCTGCGTGATGAACTCACGCGGGCAGCAACCGAACAGGTGATCAAACTCTCGAAGCCTCACGGTGGCGAACTCGGTCTGTGCGACATGGTGGATGAAAAGAGCATCGTTAATGGCCTGGTGGCGCTTCTGGTCACCGGTGGTTCCACCAATCACACCATCCACTGGATCGCCATTGCCCGGGCGGCGGGTATCATTATCGACTGGAACGACTATGCCGAGCTTTCCTCAGTGGTGCCGTCCATGACCCGGATATACCCTAACGGCGAGGAAGACGTGAATGCGTTTCACGAAGCGGGCGGTACGCCGTTCCTGATCCGGGAGCTACTGAGTGGTGGCTACCTGCACAATGACGTGAACACGGTAGTGGGCTATGGCCTGGAGCGTTACGCCCGGATGCCGGAGTTGGAGGATAAAAATCTGGTCTGGAAGCCCGCGTCGGAAAAAAGTCTGCGACCGGATGTTCTCAGCCCGGTGGCGGAACCGTTTGCACCGGATGGCGGGCTGAAAGTGCTCAATGGCAATCTTGGCCGGGGTGTGATCAAGGTGTCTGCCGTTGCCCCCGAGCACCGTAAGGTGGAAGCTCCCGCCGTGGTGTTTAATGACCAGAACGAACTCAAGGCCTCATTTGAAGCCGGCGATCTGGACAGGGATTGCATTGTGATTGTGCGTTTCCAGGGCCCGAAAAGTAATGGCATGCCGGAACTGCACAAACTCACCCCCTACCTGGGAGTATTGCAGGACCGCGGATTCAGGGTTGGCCTGGTGACGGATGGCCGCATGTCCGGTGCGTCCGGCAAGGTGCCCGCAGCGATCCATGTTTACCCGGAAGCGCTGGATGGCGGGCCTCTGGCGAAAGTCAAAAATGGTGATCCGGTCTGCCTGGATGCCGAAAAAGGCATTCTTGCCATCCGGGTCGACGAGCAGGAGTTAGCCGGGCGGGAATCTGAAAAAGCGGACCTTACGGGTTATCATCACGGCTATGGACGGGAACTGTTTGGCTGGATGCGTCGCGCCACCAGTAATCCCGAGAAAGGGGCCAGCTTTTTCTGGAATCATGAGGCATGACAGCAGCACACTATTCACTGGTCGGTGATATCGGTGGCACCAATGCGCGCTTTGCGCTGGTAGAGCGGGGCAGCGTGCAGCCCCGGGCCATAGAGATCCTGCCCTGCGGGGAATACAACAATCTCGAGAATGCCGTTCGGGATTACCTGACACGGGTCGGGGTTTCGGAAGTGGATGGGGCCTGCCTGGCGGTTGCCTCGCCCGTACGCGGAACCCAGGTGCGGATGACCAACAACCACTGGCGCTTTGATACCGAAGAAATCCGAAAAGAGTTTGGCTGGGCGGCATTCAAGGTGATCAACGATTTTACCGCTATGGCACTTGGTGTTCCCCATGTTGCGGATGACCAACTGGTTCATGTTTGCGGGGGGCCGGGTGACAGTCGGCGTCCCAGGCTTGTTATGGGGCCTGGAACCGGGCTCGGGGTTTCCGGGCTGGTGCCGATTCAACAGGGTTGGGTGCCCTTGATGACCGAAGGCGGGCACGTGGATTTTGCGCCGACGGACGACACTGAAATGGCGGTGTTGCGTATCCTCAAGGCCCGCTTCGGCCGGGTTTCGGTGGAGCGGATTCTGTGCGGCCAGGGTCTGTTGAACCTCTACCAGGCCCATGCGGAAATCCAGGGTGTCGCTGCCCCACTGGATGGCCCGGAGAAAATCACGTCAGCGGCTCTGGATAACACGGATACCCTGGCCCGACATACCCTGCGGCATTTCTGCGAGTTGCTGGGTCGCGTTGCCGGTAATGGTGTGCTGACGCTTGGAAGTACCGGAGGGGTTTACCTGTGTGGCGGCATTCTGCCCCGCATTCTGGATTTTTTCCTGGAAAGCCCGTTCAGCAGTGGTTTTGAAGACAAGGGCAGAATGCGCCCGCTGCTGGAGTTTACGCCGGTTTACGTGGTCATGGAGCCATACACGGGGCTGTTGGGAGCCGCCGAGGCACTGGGTAATCCGGAGGTGTAAGCCCGCCAAGCCCGCGCCCATTCAGGGGCGGACTTTCCAGTGGGCCTGCCGGCGAATTTAGAGCCGCAGAGGCTTGCCCGCCTCCCGGCGCCGCTCTTCCCATTCTTCCCGGGTCTGGGCCGCCTGATCGCCGGGCATGGAATCGATGATGCTGAAATAATCGGAACCGTATTCATCAGCGATGATTGTGTTGCGTGGTTTGACCTTGACCACATACACCGTCTGGATATTCTGGTGATCGAATTCCCGCCAGTACTGCTCGTCCTTCAGAAAAGTGTATCTGTGCCCCTCCAGGGCCCGAATGAGGCTGGTGGTATTGGTGGTACCGGTTCGCTCGACCGCATCCTTGTATTGATAAACAATGCTGTAGGCAGAAGCCGCAGCGGTTGAGGGCCGCATTTCATACCGCTTTGAGAAGGCCTCTACAAATTCTTTTCCTCTGGGGTAGTTAAGCTCGTAGGGCACGTTCCATACCCAGGGCGAGCCGCCGATAACGCCTTCCATAATGGTGGGGCCCACCTGACGTGCCATGCCCAGGGTCAGGTTGGGCACTACGACCTGCATCTTGCTGGTGAGCCCCATTTCGTAAGCCACGTTAAGGGCGCGTACCATGTCGTCGCCAAACAGGACCATCATCAGAACCTTGGCATTGCTGGCATCCGCTTGTTCAAGTGCGTGCCGGAAGTCGGTGATCAGGGCTCTGGGGAACGGGGTCTTCACGCCCTGATGGCGCTGAGTGTCTTCGGTTCCCGAGAATTTGCGTACCGACTCCTCCACGGACCAACCCCAGGTGTAGTCAGCCGTGATGTAGAAGTAATCATCGTCGGCGTGATTGCTGGTCAGGTACTGGCTGAGGGCTTTTGCGGCCATCCAGGCGTTGTAGGGTTCCCGGAACATATGAGAATGCCCTTCGGCGCCCGTGGTCGCGTTCGAGTAAGTGAGGGTGCCAAAGTAGATCCTGTCCCGTTCGCGCGCGGCTTTGCCGGAAGCAATGGCAACCGCACTCGACACACCGCCGAACACCATCTGGACACCTTCAAGGTCGATCAGTTCGGCTGTGTTTTTCGCACCCTGGGCCGGTTCACCACGGGTATTTCTGATCACCAGTTCCAGTTGGCGACCCATGACACCGCCGGCCTTGTTGATTTCGTCAACCGCCAGAAAAGCGCCCAGACGCTGTTGCAGCCCCTGGTCCTTGTAGCGACCGGTCTGGGGGTAGTTCAGTCCGATTTTAAGAGTTTCGGCATAAGCAGTGGTACTCGCCACCAGTAGCAGGCAAGCAGAAAAGAGCACTTTTCTGACATTCATTCGGGCTGGCCTCCGGAATTGCAGCGCCACAGAGGAGGCGGACTGCGTTTTTCTGATTATTTCTTAACCGGAATAGTGTGGCATTGAACCGGAAGCCAACAATGGGACTAAAGTGGAATTTTGGGTAAAAAATTGTAGGTTGGTGACTTATGTCAAATTTGCGATACCCTTCAGGGCACCGCAGTTTGCCGCATTGCCTCCAGCAGAGCGAACCAGAGTAGTCGCCAGTGATTCCGCATCCAGCAGCGGATCTGGCCGGTGAATAAGGAATGTATGGATCTGCCCGACCCGAAGCCGGCTCAGTGCCTCGCCGAAAACACGCTCGCATTCGCCATCCCCATAAATATCAGCGTGGTCAAAGGTATTAAGACCTTCATCCAGCCTTTTTTGTATCCAGGCTGCCAGCCGTGCCGGTTTGCAAAGTTCGGCATGGTCCAGCAGGCGCATCATGCCAGGAATAAGAGGGGTTTCTTCCAGAAATCTCGAATAACTCATGGTCAGCTCACTTTCTCCCGAACGCAATCACCACCCGCTCATCGCCGTTGGTTCTTGAGAATACATAGGGTCGCTGGCTGATCAACCGGTGCTCGCCTGCGCCGATGGCAGGGTGGCGCTCGCGGAACTTGCCCAGTTTCTGCCAGTGCTCGAGGATGGCGGACACCTCGCCATTCTCAATGGCGCGCCAGTTCATGTCGGACCGGGTGCCCTGATGGGGATCGGACCCGGTTGGCCCGAACGCGCGACCGGACTCATCGCCATAGAACACCTGAACTGCACCGGGGGTCAGCATAAGTGCAGCCGCAGCCCGCTTCTGTAGCGCCGAGTCATTGCCTGCAAGCTGGCTGAACAGTCTGGTGTCGTGGGAAGAGATATAGCTCAGTACGTTGAAGTTGTCGGCACCGTGCAGTTTGCCGGCGTAATCACTGTAGACGGACTCCATGGCGGGCAGGCACTGGGCACCGGCCCGGGCCTCTTCCTGGAAGTCGAAGTTGATCACCGCGTCGAAGCCGGCATCAAAATAGGCGGTCTTGCGGACGGAGTGGGGGAAAACCTCGGCAACCATCCAGAACTCGTCTGCCGGTAGTTCAGTGTCGGGGTTGCGGCTGCGGTAATCATCCAGGGCGGCCTGGGCCTCCTGCTTGAGCGCCAGCCAGGCTTCCGGCTCCACATGCTTGGCGGTATCCACCCGGAAACCGTCCACCCCGAACTCCCGGACCCAGTCGGTGAGCCAGGTGATCAGGTAATCCCGCACCGTGGCATTGTCCAGTTGCCGGCTCCGGGAGGTTTCCTTGTTCCGGAGGAAGACAGGAAGATCAACGGCCTGTTCGGCTTCCGTCTTGAAATCCGGCAGGAAGGCAAGAGAACCGCGCTGAGGATCGACGGAGGCGTTTGCTGGCGTGTCGTAGTCGGCGATACCGGCCCTGACCCAGTCCTTTCCCCACCAGTTGCGCCAGTCCGGATGGTCGTAATCAATGAGGGCGTGGTAGGCGTGGAAGTTTTCCCAGGATTCCGGTTGCCAATCACCCCACTGCGCGGGCAGATGCTTTTCGAACCCTTCGAACAGCGAACCGAAACCAAAGGTCTGCATATCCTGAAGTGTGCTGTACCCCGGATGGTTCATAACCACATCCATAACTACCCGGATGCCCCGCTCGTGGGCTTCCTGAACCAGGGTGCGAAACTCCTCCCGGGTGCCGAAGTTGGCGTCCGGTACGGTGAAGTCCAGGGCGTAGTAGCCATGGTAGCCGTAATGCTGGAAATCGCCCCGGTCACCACCTCCGACCCAGCCGTGCATCTGCTCGAAGGGCGGGGTAATCCAGAGGGCACTCACACCAAGTTCTGACAGGTAATCCAGCTTTTGTGTGAGGCCGGCAAAATCACCGCCATGAAAGGTGCCGATTTCATCCTTGCCATCCGTCCGTCGACCGTAATTAAGGTCGTTGCGTGTGGTGCCATTGGCAAAACGATCGGTCACGGCAAAATAGACCGTCGCGCCCGCCCAGGTGAACTGGCCTTTGGCGGTGTCTACCGATTCCAGTAACAATAAGCCCTCGGCACCATCTCCCGGGGCCATGGTTACCTGGCCTTCGCGGACGCGGGCCGTGTTGCCAGTGTAGAAATCTCTTACCAGTGTGCCATCCGAGAATACGGAGCCGACCTGAATCGTCATTTCGGTTGATTCGGCCTCGCAAAAAACGCTGGTATCATTTCCCGAAGGTGGCCCGGCCACAACCGGAGGCTTGCCGGGGCCTGAGGCGCAGCCCGCCGCGATCAGGGCCGAGGCTATGCAGGCATGGAGTTTCAGGTGTCTGGCACAGGGGTTCATGGCAGTTGCTCCGTTTCGGTTTTCATTCTTGTGAGTGCCATCAAACCAGACTTCTCCCGGGGGCGGTAGGAGGAATTTTCTACGCCTGTCTACTCCCCTTTGCTACGCCTCGGGGAATGAAATAAGGGGTGATGCTTATTACCGGGAATTGCCACACAGTGCCACTACTCGCAAATGAAAGCTTTGCGTTACGTCCGGTCCCACAACCTCGCGCATGGCCGGAAAACAAGAATAAGGCAAGAACATACAGAGGAATCACCTGATGAATCGTCGAACTTTTATCCGCAGTACACTCGCCGCGTCCATGGTTGCCGTCTCGCTCGGTGCTGCCATGCCGGCTTATGCCGGGATCGAAGAGGGCAAACTTCTGGTCTGGATCAATGGCGACAAGGGCTATGATGGCCTGCAGGAAGTAGGTGACTGGTTTACACAAGAAACCGGCATCGCCGTCGAAGTCGCGCACCCTGACAATGCTACCGACAAGTTCCAGCAATCCGCTGCCACGGGTAATGGCCCCGATATCTTTATATGGGCGCACGACCGTTTCGGTGAATGGGCCCAGAGCGGCATTATTTCCGAAATCAAACCGTCCCGGAGTGTGATCGACGCCAACTATGACTTCACCTGGGATGCGGTCACGGTGGATGGCAAAATGTATGGCTACCCGATGGCGGTCGAGTCCATTGGACTGATCTATAACAAGGATCTGCTGCCCGAGCCACCCAGTGCCTTCGAGGACATTCCCGCGGTTCATAAGAAGCTGGCGGAAAACGGTAAGCGCGCCGTCCTATGGGACTACAACAACACCTACTTCACCTGGCCGATGCTGGCTGCAGCCGGTGGTTACATTTTCGGTGAGAATGCCGATGGTTCTGTGAATGTGAAGGACACCGGGGTGAACACGGATGGTGCCATCAAAGGCGCCAAAGCGCTGACCCGGTTGATCGAGGAAGGGGTAATGCCGCGGGGAGCGGATTACAGCGCCATGGAGTCCAGCTTTAACAAGGGCGAGACTGCCATGATGATCAACGGTCCCTGGGCCTGGGGTAACCTCAAGAAAAGTGGCATCAATTTTGGTGTGACCACTATTCCGACGGTGGGCGGACAGCCCAGCAAGCCTATGGTGGGCGTGATGGCCGCAACCCTGAACTCGGCCAGTCCGAACAAGGATCTGGCGGTTGAGTTCCTGGAGAACTACGTGCTCTCGGTTAAAGGTCTGAAGATGGTGAACGATGACGTTCCCCTGGGTGCTGTCGCCAATAAAGAATTCATGGGCGAACTCTCTTCCGATCCCAATATCAAGGCGACCTTCGAGAATGCCCGGCTGGGCGAACCCATGCCAAATGTTCCGGCCATGGGCGCCTTCTGGTCTTCCATGGGACCCGCCCTGCAAAATATCACATCAGGACGCCAGTCCGTTGAAGATGCCCTGAACGCGGCCGCTCAGCGAATTACCCGCTAACCAGGCTGGTAAGCCGGAGCCGGGCCGTGTTGCCGCTGCCCGGCTCCGGGCAACTGAGACGTGCATGAACATCCGCCGTTGCCTTGGGGCGACGGATATCAACGGGCTGACTACAATGATAACGGAAACCCTGTCCTTTCCCGGTATTGAAAGCAGACACTCCATGACCCGAGTATTTCTCAAGTGGGGTGCGCTGGCGGTACTTGTCGCTGCCGCGCTCTACCTCATACTGGCACTATACGCCCAGCGTGAGTTTGTGTTTGCCATGCTGTTTCTGGTGCTCACCGCGTCTGCTGTCGCGGTATTTGTCAGCAAAAAGCTGTATGCGCACCGGTATATTTTTCCTGCCATCGCCGGCATGGGCCTGTTCGTGATTTTTCCGCTCATGTATACCGTGGGCATCGGCTTCACCAATTACAGTGCCAGCAACCTGTTGAGTTACGAGCAGGTGCAGGACAACCTCCTGAGCCGGACGTACCAGTCGGAAGCGATTCGCTATGATTACCAGCTTTACCGAACGGCTGAGGGCTATGTATTCTGGCTCGAAGGTGAATACCAGAATCTGACCTCGGCGCCTGTGAAGCTCAACGAAGGCGAGCGCTCGGCCCCGGTCCTGCCGGTATCCGGTAAGCCCCAGGGCGAGCCTCTGTCCATTCGCGAGATCATTCAGCTGCGGGGGGAGCTCTCGGAACTTACGCTGATAACCGAAGACGGGCGTGAGCTGAGCCAGGCGAGCCTGCGTTCCTTCGCTGCCATTCACCCCCAGTTCACGCTGCACGGGAATGGCAGCCTCACCAACAACCAGACCGGGGTAACCTACTTTCCCGATCATGAGACAGGCTTTTACCGGGATGGCGACGGCAAGGCCCTGTCGCCCGGCTGGACGGTTAACATTGGCTGGGACAACTACCTGAAGGTGGTGACGGACCCTTCCATTCGCGGGCCGTTCTTCGAGATTTTTGTCTGGACCCTCTCGTTCGCTGTAGCCACTGTTGTTTTCACCCTGGCTCTGGGCCTGCTGCTGGCCAACCTGCTGCAGTGGGAGCAGATTCGCGGCAAGGCCTTTTACCGTACCATGCTGATCCTGCCCTACGCTGTGCCGGCTTTTATCTCGATCCTGGTGTTCAAGGGGTTGTTTAACCAGAACTTCGGTGAGATCAACCTGGTTCTTGAGGGGCTGTTCGGTCTCCGGCCTGACTGGTTCAGTGATCCGGCCCTGGCCCGCACCATGATTCTGATTGTGAATACCTGGCTCGGTTATCCCTACATGATGCTGCTGTGCATGGGACTGCTGCAGGCAATACCCCGGGATCTGTATGAGGCGTCGGCCATGGACGGAGCAGGGCCGGTGAATAATCTCTTCAACATTACCCTGCCGCTGATCATCAAACCGTTGATGCCGCTGCTGATCGCCAGTTTTGCGTTCAACTTCAATAACTTTGTCCTGATTGCGCTGTTGACCGGGGGGGCTCCGGACATCATCGGTGCGAGTACGCCGGCAGGAACCACCGATCTTCTGGTGAGTTACACCTACCGCATCGCGTTCCAGGATTCCGGGCAGAACTTTGGTCTTGCCGCAGCCATTGCCACCGCAATCTTCCTGGTGGTGGGTGCGCTGTCCCTGATCAATCTCAAACTGTCCAAGATCAAGGTGTAAGGAACTTATTATGGCCATGGTTGAACCCCGCTCCACCAAATACCGTGTGCTGGCATCCCATCTGGGGATGCTGGCGTTCATCGTGATCATTCTGTTTCCGCTGCTGATGGTTATTTCCATTTCGTTCCGCAGCGGCAACTTTGCTGCCGGCAGCCTGCTGCCGGAAAATCCTTCCCTGGAACACTGGTATCTGGCGTTGGGTATTCCTTACACCGGTGAAGATGGCGTGACCACTCAGCCACCGTTTCCGGTGCTTCTGTGGTTGTGGAATTCGATCAAGATTGCCGTTGTTTCCGCGGTTCTGATCCTGGCGCTTTCCACGACCAGTGCCTACGCCTTTGCGCGTATGCGTTTTGCCGGCAAGGGGTTTGTCCTGAAATCAATGCTGATCTTCCAGATGTTCCCGCCGGTGCTTTCCCTGGTGGCGCTGTACGCCCTGTTCGATCAGATCGGTAATCATGTGAGCTGGCTGGGGCTGAACACTCACGGTGCGGTGATCGTGGCTTCGCTGGGTGGCATGGCGTTGCACATCTGGACCATCAAGGGGTATTTCGACTCCATTGACCGCTCCCTGGAGGAAGCGGCTATTGTGGATGGCGCCACCACCTGGCAGGCGTTCCGCTACATCCTGTTGCCATTGTCGGTGCCGATTCTGGTGGTGGTGTTCATCCTGGCATTCATCATGACGATCATGGAGTACCCCATGGCATCGGTGCTGCTGGTGGATACCGACAAGCTGACGCTGGCGGTGGGAGCCCAGCAGTACCTTTATGAACAGAATTATCTGTGGGGTGACTTTGCGGCAGCGGCGGTGCTTTCCGGCCTGCCAATTACGGTGATTTTCCTGTACTGCCAGAAATGGATTGTTGGCGGGCTGACCGCCGGTGGCGTCAAAGGATAGCCAACTCCCTTTTCCGCGATCCCTGTGTCTCCCGGCGTTAACTTTCGCGACCCGGTCAGCCTGATCCCCCGGCTGACCGGGCTTTTTTTTGTCCAGAAAAAAGGGCCGGTACGTGACGGAACCGGCCAAAGAAGTCACCTGACAAAAGGTGACGGCAGATCGAAATGGCAAGGGGCCGGGATTGGCCCCTGAGGAACCTGGTGGGGATCAGTAATCGATGCAGGGTTCGCGGTAGAGGCGGGGGCAGGCGCTGCCATCCTGGCGGAACAGGTGGCATTTCCTTGCGTTCATGCCCAGGGTCATGTGGGCGCCTTCCTGAATCGGGTTGGAGCCGTCGGTGCGCATGGTGATCACGCCTTCGACGTTGTTGACGTCCAGGTGCACCAGGGTCTGATATCCCAGACGTTCGACCACGTGCACTTCACCTTCCAGGTACATGTCCGCTTCCCGATCTTCGCTCAGGTGCTCCGGGCGAATGCCGAGGGTTACGGTTTCGCCTTGCGCGAGCTCGGCACCATTCACCGGCAGCTCCAGCTGGTGGTCCCCGGGCATGACAATGGTCGCCGACTGGCTGCTGGCAGCGGCGACCGTGCAGTTCATGAAGTTCATTTTCGGGGAGCCTATGAAACCTGCGACAAAGCGCGTGGCCGGGTAATGATAAAGCTCCATGGGTTTGCCAACCTGAGCAATGGCGCCGTTGTCCAGGGCCACGATCTTGTCCGCCATGGTCATGGCCTCTACCTGATCGTGGGTAACATAGACCATGGTGGCACCAAGGCGTTTGTGCAGGCGTGAGATTTCAATGCGCATCTGTACACGGAGGGAGGCGTCGAGGTTTGACAGGGGCTCGTCAAACAGGAAGACCTCCGGTTCCCGCACAATGGTTCGGCCAATGGCTACCCGCTGGCGCTGGCCGCCGGAGAGGTCTTTGGGCTTGCGTTCGAGCAGTTTTTCCAGTTGCAGCAGATTGGCAGCATCCTGAACCCGACGGTCGATTTCGGCCTTGTTGGTTCTGGCCAGCTTGAGGCCAAACGCCATGTTTTCCGCCACGTCCATGTGGGGGTAGAGGGCGTAGGACTGGAATACCATGCCCACTTCCCGCTCCTTGGGTGGCAGGTTGTTTACACGATTGTTGCCAATGTACATGTCGCCGGAGGTAATATCTTCCAGGCCCGCAATCATGCGTAACAGGGTGGATTTGCCGCAGCCGGAGGGCCCGACGAAGACGACGAATTCGCCGTCCTGAATGTCCAGATTAACGTCGCGAGTTACCTGGACTTCGTCATAGCTCTTGCAGATATTGCGTAAAGTGACGCTGGCCATATGTCTTGTCTTCTTGTTGGGTCGTGGAATGTTCAGAGCCGGGCGATATCGACGCCCCAGGGCCCAAGTGTCAGATTCTTGCCATGCCACTGACCGCCCACAAAATCCGGGGTTTCCGGTTCAGGGGTGCCGGCACCTGGCATGGGAATGGTGACAGTGTTTTTGCTCAGGTTCAGCGCTACCATCACCGTCTGCCCATTGAGGCTACGGGTATAGACGAGAGTGTTCTTCGGGCTCTTGCTGAACTCGATGTCGCCCTTGAGCAATATGGGTTGGTCCTTTCTCCAGCCCAGAAATGCCCGGTAAGCCGCGAGCACGGAATTATCCTCGGCGTGCTGAACCGCGACTGCGGCGTTGTAATGGTCATCATAAACCGGTAGCCAGGGGCGCGCATCGGAGAACCCGGCGTGGGATTCCTTGTGGTGCCAGACCATGGGTGTGCGGCAGCCGTCCCGTCCCTTGTATTCCGGCCAGAAGTTAATGCCATAGGGATCCATAAGGTCATCGTAATGCAACTCGGCCTCAGTCAGCCCCAGTTCTTCACCCTGATAGATGCAGACACTGCCGCGAAGGGTGAGCAACATGGCCATATAGGCTTTGAGCTGTTGCTCGGACCTTGCGTTCCAGCGGGTAGCAACCCGGGCCACATCGTGGTTACCAATGGCCCAGCAGGGCCAGCCGTCGGTCAGTTTGCTTTCGATGGTGCTCACGGTTTTGTAAAAGAATTCTGCACCATGATGCTCTGTGAGCAGGTCAAATGAATAGGCCATGTGCAGCTTGTCACCGCCGCTGGTGTAATCAGCCATGGTTTGCAGAGAATTGTCATCGCCGATCTCTCCTACGGTGGTGGTGCCCGGATACTGGTCCAGTAAGGTACGCAGGCGTTTCAGAAATTCGATGTTCTCCGGTTGGGTCTTGTCGAACTTGTGGAGTTGGTAAGCATAGGGGTTTTCCTTGCGAACGCCGATAGAGCCCTCTGCAATGGCCTTGCTCGCGGGGTTGTTCCGCAGTTTCGGGTCGTGAAAGCAGAAGTTGATGGCATCCAGTCGAAACCCGTCTACGCCCCGGTCAAGCCAGAACTTTACATCCGACAGAATCTGTTCCTGAACGTCTGGATTATGGAAGTTCAGATCGGGCTGGCTGGTCAGGAAGTTGTGCAGATAATATTGTTTACGGCGGCTGTCCCATGCCCAGGCTGAGCCGCCAAATACCGCCAGCCAGTTGTTCGGAGGCGTGCCATCGGGTTTGGGGTCTGCCCAGACATACCAGTCCGCTTTCGGGTTTTTGCGGCTGCTACGGCTCTCAACAAACCAGGGATGCTGGTCGGAGGAGTGGCTCAGTACCTGATCGATCATGATTTTCAGGTTCCGCTTGTGGGCCTCGGCGATGAGTTCGTCGAAGTCTTCGAGCGTGCCGAAGATGGGGTCAACGTTACGGTAATCGGAAACATCGTAGCCGAAATCTTTCATGGGTGAGGTAAAGAACGGGGACAGCCAGATAGCGTCCACGTTCAGGCTGGCGATATAGTCCAGTTTTGCGGTAACCCCGGGCAGATCTCCAATGCCATCGCCGTTGGAGTCGTAAAAACTGCGGGGATAAACTTGATAAATAACGGCGCCACGCCACCAGTCCGGGTTCTTGATCATGTAGCCTCGCTTGTAATTCTGGCGATGAAAGGTTGTTCGTGTAAATTGTGGTTATTGAATTCCACGAAAAAGACTTGAGTCATACTGCGGCGGTGGCGTGGTACTTTCATCCTCCCGTGACAGTTTTTCCTGGCGTAGTCCGGGGGATGAGAGGGGGGAGGTGGAAGGGGAGGTAGAGTGCGAGGCAGAAACAGGCAAAAAAATCTCAAATGCGCGTTAATACTCCTGCGTATCACTCCCCCTGGATTTTGCTGAGCAGGTCTTTTGCAAGCTCAATGGCTTCTGAACGATGGCGGATATTCTGTTTCTGGTACAGGCTTCGAATGTGGGTCTTCACGGTAGTTGATGCCACCTTCAGGTGTTCGGCAATCTGGTCATTGGAGAGCCCGGCATGGATGAGGCTCAGGATCTGCCACTCCCGTCGGGTAAGGGGGGACGTCCGTATCAGCTCCGGCACGTCGGGCCGGTCAATGATGTCCTGGATAATGGCTTCATCCAGGGAGATGCGAATGGCTCTGCTGAAGTTGCGCTGTTGTTGGGCCAGCTGAAGTAACCGTTTAGCCCGCTGAAGCTCCAGGTCATCAATAGTCTCCTCATTGATCAGAGCCTTGAGCAGGACAATGAGCTCCTTGCCCAGGCGCAAGAAACTCCCAACGGCACCGGTAGTGCTGGCAAGTTCCAGAGCTGTTTTCATGTGCGTGAGGGCCTGGCCCCGTTCATCCATCTGCCAGTAGAGGTAGGCCAGGTCAATGTGGTTGCGGTTCAGGTCTGTTTTCAGGCCAAATTTCTGTGCTACGGACTTCAGCTCTTCGAGGAGCGGTTGGGCCAGTTCGAACTGGCCCAGGCTGATCAGTGCTCCGGCCCGGTTGCGGCCGTTGCACTGGAGGAAATGGTTGGTTGCCCTGGCCGGGTCACAAGGCGGGGCGATAGTCAGCCAGCGCTGGATAGAGTCGTTGTCCCTTACCGCATCCCAGTACGAAAGAATGGTTGCGTGGGCATTTGCGACCCAGTCCAGATGGTAGTCGCCGGCGGCCAGCATCTTCTGGATCTTGGCGATATAGTCGGCACACAGGCTTTGCCGCCCCCGTGCCTGGGCAACCTTGGCCAGGGAGGTGTAGCTCTGTACGTACCAGCGTTCTCCCTGGGCCTCGAGAATCTCGATGCCTTGCAGAGCGCAGCGCTCGGTACTCTCGAGGTGGTGCCACTCCCACATGATCTGGCTGCGAATCCGGAACAGGAATTCAAGAATTGGCAGATGGTTTAACTGATTCTCTTCTGCGTACTGAAACGCTCTTTCCTGAATATTGTAGGCCTTCTGCAGAAGCCCCATGGCAACACTGATTTCACTCTGCTGGCACAGGGCCCAGAGAACGTTCTGATGGGCCTGGTGGGCGCGGGCAAGGTGTTCGGTGTCTTGCATTCGTGCCAGGGCTTCCTTGAGTTCTCCCCTTACAAACAGCGCTTCGCCGATGACCGAGGCGGCGGCAACCCGGGAGGTGGGAAGATAGCGGGCTTCCTGCTCGATTGCTTTGCGGGCGAGAGTAAGTGCCTGATCGCAGTCGCCGTAGTTCATGGCAACCTGAGCGCGAATTGCACTGAACTCACCAAGCACAGCGCGTTGATTATCCTCGCTCATGGAACCCTGTAACCGGGCTTCTGCTGCCGAAAGCCAGCTCTCTACCTCATCAAATCTGTACTGGCCCTGGGCTACCCATGCCCGCAGCAGTGTCAGTGTCGGGTCCTCGGCAATAATCTCCTGGGGCAGGGTATCCAGGCAGCGCTGAAGAAGGCTGAACTGTCCCTCGGTAAAAAACTTCTGGCCATGCAGGCTCAGAACCCGGGTGATGCGGTCCGGGTCTTCTGCCGCAATGGCATGCCTGGCGGCCTCTTCGGCGTGGTTCAGTTCGAGCCAGGCATCAGCGGCTCGCTGGTGCAGATCTCTTTGGTTTTCGTGGGTGGTACAGGTGAGCAGATGCCTCAAATAGACCGAGAACAGCGGATGATAGCGGAACCAGAGAGTTGTATTGTCCGCAGGACTGATAAACAGTCCCATTGCAAGTAGGCTGTTTAACAGAGCCTGGCCATCCGTGTCGCCCATCACCCGCATTATCATACCGGCGTTGAATCGCTCAAGAATGCTTGTCCGCATCAGGAAGCGCTTTTGCTGTTCGCTCAGATCGTTGCCGACAAGTTCATCGAAATAATCAAAGATGTACTGGTTACCGTATTTCAGCTGATCGACAAAGTCGCTGAACTCGGCACTGGTGGCGGCGGAAGCTGAGAGCAACTGCAGGGCCGAAATCCAGCCTTCAACCCGGCGAACGGCGCGCTCAATATCTTCCCGGGCGATCTCGAATGGCAGCCGGCTCTCAAGATACTGCTGTGCCTCATCCGGTTCAAAACCCAGGTCGCGACTGGTGATTTCAGCCAGTCGTCCTTGCATCCGCAACCGGGCCACGCCCACGGGAGGAATGGTGCGACTGATCAGGACCAGAGTAAGGTAGGCCGGCAGATGCTTTAACAGAAAGCGCAGGGACTCGTGAATTTCACTGTTGTTAATCAGGTGGTAATCATCAAGCACCAGATACAGCGGCTCGTCATCCTCGGGAAGCCCGGCCAGCAGATCGGTCAAAACAGCTTCCAGACTCTCATACCCGTCGTTCTGGAGCCTGTCCAGGACTTGCTGGCAGGCACCTGCCGTTGCGACATTGAGGGCATTGGCGAGGTAACCGGCGAAGCGCTCCGGATTGTTGTCGCTGTTCTCCAGGTGAATCCAGGCCGTTCTCGCTTGCTGCGCAGCGAATCGCTCCGCAATCGTGGTGGTTTTACCATACCCGGCGGGCGCATGAACCAACAGCAGGCTGACCGGCTCGAGGTCATGTAAAACGTCATTGAACTTTTCTCTGGGTAGCAGGGCCGGAGGTGGCAGCGGGCTCTGGTTTTTGGCGGCAACAAACGTGATCGGCCCCGGATTCAGTGTTGTTGTCATCAGAATCTACACCAGGAAATTAAAGTGACTGGAGTGCAGTTGATATCGGATTTGCATTGTTGCGTCAACTCCGGGAGTCCTCGAAAGCCCATGGCCCGCCAACGGGTGCCCGGTATGACCGTCGGATACGAGAGCGTGTGAGTGACAGTTTCCGTTTTTTTGTTCAAGAAACGTCCAGCCAGGCCGTTAAACAAATCAACTAAAGTAGGAGTTATTAACCCGGCGCAATTTCTTAGTCTGTATTGCCGCCCGGGTATCCGTGCAGCGATATGAAATAACAAAAAAATAAGAGAAAGAATGATAACAACGACGAGGTTTTTATGGGGCTGCTTGACCGTGCAACGATCTTTTGGGGGGGCGCAATCGCCCTCATCGTCTCCCTCACTGGCGCTATGGTGGCGCCTTTGATAGGTCTCGATCCGGTATCGCTTCTTATCGGGCTGATCATCGGCCTTGTGGCTGCCACGGCATTTCTCATTGTGAGGGTTCTGGATCCGGTCGACCGGGGGCTGGACGGGTTGAATGCGGGAACCCTGGAAGAACAACACCCTCTGCAATCCCGGTGTGAGCGTGTGCTTTCCGATGCCCGGTCGGGCAGGGCGCTGGTGGTGACGCTTGCCGGCAGTGCCGATAAAAACGCAATTTCTGCCGCCCAGGTATCCTATGCCGTTGATCAGCTCCGGCTGCGCCTGGATCGCCAGGTTCAGGAGGTGGAGCAGTTGGCAGATCATGCCGGGCAAATCACTGAAACGGTTCGTGAGTCCTCCGAACAGGCTACGGATGCTGCTGCCATGGCCCTGCAGAACCGGCAGACCAGTACTGAGGGTCGCCAGTCGCTCGTTACCGCCATAGACAGCATTCGGGAGGTGCACCAGCAATCTGGTGAAAACCTGCGCCTGATCCAGGAGTTGAACGACAAGTCCAACAAGATCCAGGGGGTGACAACCACCATTCAGGGTATTGCAGAGCAGACCAACCTGCTGGCGCTCAATGCGGCCATTGAGGCGGCCCGCGCCGGGGACCAGGGTCGTGGCTTCGCCGTGGTAGCCGATGAAGTCCGGCAACTGGCAGGCCGCACAGCCCAGGCCACGGGCGAGGTGGCGGAAACTCTGCAGGCAGTGCGTTCAGATACAGCGCTAATCGTTAATCGTATCGAGAACCTTGCCCGAAGTGTGGAGGAAGGGCTGGCCTTGGTGGAAACCGTCGGGGAGCGACTGGACCAGATAAGCGGGCAGTCGGACCGGGTGCAGCAGCAGGTGGCACGCATTGCCGAGATTGACCAGAATAACGAAATCAGCCTGAGCCACGTGTTCTCGGCAATCGAAACCGTAAAGGATCAGATCACCGAAAGTGACAGCAGTGTTGCATCACTGGCGGAGCAGGCAGCTACCTTGATGGAACTGGCTGAAGTGGCTAACGCAGCGTTTGCGACGCACAGTGGGGCCAGTTACCACCGGTTCTTTTACGATCAGGCGCGGGCGGGCGCAGAACAGATTGGCCAGCTGTTTGAGCAGGCCATCAGCCAGGGCAAGCTGACGGAAAGCAAGCTTTTTGACAAGACGAGAACACCCATTCACGGTACTCGGCCAACCAAGTACTCCAGCAGTTTCGATGCCTTTACAGATCAAGCCCTGCCTGCGATTCAGGAGCAGGTGAAGAGCGCTCACCCGGCTCTGGTGTTTGCGATTGCTTCAGCGCCGGATGGCTACATACCAACCCATAACCGTGAATTCGCCCATCAGCCTACCGGTGACCCCGAGGTTGATCTGGTGCGCAGCAGAAGCAAGCGCCTGTTCAACGACAGAACAGGTATCCGTTGTGGCACCCATAAAGAGAAGATGCTGCTGCAAACCTATCGTCGTGACACAGGTGAAGTCATGCACGACCTCTCGGTTCCTATCTATGTAAATGGCCGGCACTGGGGTGGCTTCCGGCTCGGGTATCGTCCGGATAATCACGGATCGGCCAGGTGAGAAACGGGTTCCGGGGCCTGTGTTAAACTTTCAGTTCATACTGATAAAGGAGATGTGCTTTGGCTGACCCGGAATACATTCCCGCCAACCCGGAACCGGATGAGCTGTCACGCCGTTCTGACCCGGCACGTAACCTCGCGGTTGTTGTCTATATTCTTCAGGGACTGTCGTTTTTCCTTGGCGGCATTACCGGGCTGGTGGGTGTGATTATCAATTACGTCAAACTGGACGACGTCCGCAACACCTGGGTGGAGCCGCACTTCCGCTGGCAGATACGCACCTTCTGGATAGGATTGTTGTGGACGGTTATCGGGGTTGTGACCACCTTTCTGATCGTCGGGTGGTTCATCCTGCTGGGTATCTCGATCTGGCTGATCTACCGGATTGTAAAAGGGGCCCTGGCGCTGAACGATGGCAAGGCACCTGTCTGAATGTTGTTACAGCGGTTGGGGGCTCAGTCGCTGGTTACCTCTTTTAAATGAATGGCGCTGAAGGTGCCGGCAAGGCCCATCAGCCCAAGCACAACGATTACGGCCGCGTTTGATATCAGGGACAGCAGCGCCGTCAAACCACCGGTGGCAAGCAACAGGAAACCTATTACGGTGTTGCTTACGGCGGTGTAGTCGGTGCGTTTGTTGCCACCCGCCATATCCACCAGATAGGTTTTGCGCCCCAGCCGGACGCCTGCGTGCGCGATGCTCAGCACAAAGAACGCCAGGGGATAATACCAGCCGTTGCCAATGCCGGTGCCGGCAAACATCGCGGTAAGGCCGACGGTGAGACACACAGCGCTGGCGATAGCGGCACCACGAATCATGACACGGCGACTGGATGAATCTGCCATCCAGCCCCAGAAACTGGCGGAAACGGAACTGGCCAGGCTGCTTGCCAGAAGAAACACACCCAGCATCAGGGCCGTGTCGGACTCTTCTTGGGCAAGAACCACAAAATAAGGCGAGGCGAGCGCAGAGCACAGCAGCAGTGCGCGGGTAATAACAAAGTTGCGAAAAAGTGCGTCGTCCCTCAGCAGTGACAGGCTTTTGAAGGCTTCCGTAATGGCGTTGCCGCCGCCTCCGGTTTCGCCCTCGTGCTCCTCCACGCCGGCAAACAGGAGCCCGGCAATAATCCAGAGTGCAGCCGCCAACAAAAGCAGGAGGCTGTAAAACGCAAGCGTGGGGTCGCCCCGCTCCCAGAACAACAGCACGGTCAGGATGACCGTGGTGGTGCCGCCAATGGTGGTCGCAAGGCCCGAGAGCCTGCCCCGGCGAGTTCTCGGGACGCATTTTCCCTGGACGTCTTTCATGGCCACGGAACAGAAACCGCGAGACAGGGAAAACAGAATCAGTGCGCCTATGATACCGCCGCCAGCGGTGTAGCCTTCAAGAAACCAGACGCTGGCTGCCATGCCCATAACACTGACGGCCTGGCCGAAACTGCCCAGGGTCCAGAACCATTTACGCACAGGTTTGCGGCGCACCCAGGCGGCGATCATCATCTGCGGCACCATGGAGCCGGACTCCCGGATGGGCACAAGCCAGGCCACCAGAGCCGGTGCGCCAACCGCATTCATCAGCCACGCCAGCACCGTTTTTGGGCTGATCAGAAGATCCCCCAGTTTGGTCAGCACATTGGCTGCCAGAATCAGGAAAAAATTGCGCGGCACCACATGGCAGGCTTCCGGCGGGATATCCTTGCAGACCCGCGCATCTTCCTCGTTGGCAATCAGGCTGTAGAGCCGGTCAACGGAGCGCCCGAGTGCGCCGGTTGTGGCTTCGGTGCCTTGGGGTGAAGAAGTACTGTTTGTTAAAGGTGTCTGTTGCTTGGACAAGCCGCCGCCCTCCGGGAAATTGACAGCCAAGGATAGCATCCCGGGCGGCACCCCTGAACCCCGGAGTTCAGCGCAGGGCTACACCAGGTGATGGTCCCAGTGTACAGCCATGCTGGCAATCTCCCTGGCGGGCTGGCCTTTGCCCATGCGAACCAGTTTGCCGCGGCCGGAGGAAACCAGAAAGTCTCCGCCGGCCAGGGCTTCCACTCCGGCGCAGTCGGCAAGGGCAGCTTTCTCAACGACCTTGCCGGTACGCCCGTCGAAAATCAGGGCGGTACCTCCGATCGGAGAGGCGACGGCAACCAGGTTGTTTTCCGGGTGTGCGACTATGCTGGCAATATAATTGCCAAGTTCCCGCTGAACCGACTCACCAAAGTGGATCTCCTCATAGCGCCCCTTGCTGTAACGTGCGACCAGCGGCGGCAGGTGGTGTGCCGGCCCCTGGTACTGATAGGCTGCGTACAGGGCGCCGTCCGGGGCTACATCCACGTGCCGGGTGCTGAGCTGGTGATGGGAGGGCTGGAACCGGTGCAGGATCTTGCCGGAGTGCCTGTTCATCATTACCAGTGCGGGTTCCATGGTGCTCAGATTGAGCTTGATGCGGTCATAATCCGGATGGGTGAGGATGCCGCCCACAGCAACGACCAGCGTTTGTCCATCGGGATGCAGCGTGAGCTGGTGCGGGCCCGTGCCGTGGAGTTCCAGGGTGTTCACCCGCTGGTAATTGTGCTGGCTGTCGTATACCGCAACCAGGCCTTCCCCGGCGTCGAAGCGGCTGGCCGTTGCGTAAAGATACCGCCCATCGGGCGAGAATACGCCGTGCCCCACAAAGTGCTCGCCTGCCGCCGCCTTGATGTGGTGCAGGCGCTCGCCGATTTTACTGTTGAACACATAAAACGACCAGCCAGGGCGGCGCTCGAAAAATAAAACTTCCGCTGTGCCGGGGCGGTTACAGCCACTGTGGCAGCGCGTGTCGACCGGTGACTGCCAGAGCAGGTTCCCCTCCGGAGAGACTGCGCCCACGGCAAAGCGACCGCCTGGCAGGCCGATCGCGCCGGCATATTGTTGCGGACCATTGTTGCCGGCCCTGCCGGGCAGTGCGCTGCAACCGGACAGTGTGATTACCGCGCTGCCGGCGAGAGCTGTTTTAATAAGCTTTCTGCGCGTCATTTCAGGCATGGGCCTTTCCTCAGTCACCGTCGCTGGAATTGAAACCGCGCACAACACCCAGCGCAACCGCTGCCCGGTCGTTTACCAGTGCTGCCAGCCGGGTAACATCTATATACAGGCTCTGCAACGATCTGAACGCATCATCATCGGCCAGCAAGGGCGCCATGGGCGTGTCGAGATCCGGAAAATTGGCCAGTACTTCGTCAAACTGTTGTTCAATGTCTTCGGTCAGGGCGGCCTGATTCCGGTCCCTGAGAAGGCCGGAAAACGCCGGCAGGAAATACTGCTTCAAGCCCTGAACGCTAGCGTCCGCTGCAATCAGACTGGACTCGCTGCGCCATGCATCGGCGCTGTATACCGAGCGTTTTCCATTGCCGCGCAACCCCATCGGTGCGGCGAGCCTGCGTTCTTCCAGAATTTCCAGCCCGGCCATGGCCGCGCGGATGGTTGCATCCGTGTATTGCTCATTGCCAACGTAGGCGCTCCGGAAGTCATCCCAGTCGCGGGCCAGTGTTTTGCTGTTGTCGGCAATGTGGCTGGTTACTGCAAGCAGGAGTTTGCAGGTGCGATCCGCCGGAAGCGCTTGTTCGCTTTCGCTGAAGGCCTGGTCGTACAGCAGGTATTCGGCCATCGGAAAACCCTGGGCAGCGACACCGGATTCACTGATTTTTTCCGCTGTTACCGGCGCCTCGTCTTTTATCAGGTACGAAGCCTTGCGGGCCACCAGATTCTTGGGATCCGGCCAGAACTGGAATTGCCAGGCACGGTTGTCCTGTTCTACCGGGCCGAAATCGACAAATCGAACCTTTTGCCAGGCCAGAAATGCCTCCAGCCATGCCTGCTTTGTCTGTTCAAGCCCGTTGGCTGAAGGTGCCCGGCAGTAGGTCTCCGACTGCTGTGCCAGAGCCTGGCCCTGTGCTGCCAGCTTCTGGTAACCGGCGCGAATATCGGTGTGCCACTGTTGGCGGTAATCCGTAGTACGGTGGTCAATATGGCTGCTGTCAGCGGCCAGCAGAGGCGTTGCTGCCAGCGCCAGGGTGAGGCAAAGCGTCGGTGTTAGTGGCTTCATATCCGGCTCCGTCAGAGTGAGTTCAGGAAGTCGAGCAGGGCGCGCCGGTTCTCCGTGCTGAACTGGCTGAATCGCGCAACTGCGGGTGCTGCTTCGCCACCGTGCCAGAGAATGGCCTCTTCCAGCGTTCGTGCCCGGCCATCGTGCAGAAAGCCGGCCTGCGGATTAACGGTTTGGGCCAGCCCTATGCCCCAAAGTGGCGGCGTACGCCATTCATTGCCATTGGCCAGAAACTCATCGCGGCCATCCGCCAGGGCCGGGCCCATGTCGTGCAGCAGCATATCGGTATATGGCCAGATCGTCTGCTGGCTCAGGTCGGGGCGATCCGGGTCCGTTCCGGTGACGTGGCGTGGCGTATGGCAGCCTGCGCAGCCGGTTTCATTAAACAGCCGCGCGCCTTTCTGCACAGAGGGGTCATCCATGTCGCGTCGCGCAGGCACTGCAAGACTCTTGGCATAGAAGGTAACAAAGTTTGCGATCTTGTCGCTGACTTCCGGTTGGCCACCGTCGGGAAAGCGGTCACATTCCTGCTCCGGCGTGCAGTCGGTGGCGGGTTTAAGGCTTGATGTCAGCCCCATGTCGCCGGCAAAGGCGCCCATGCTTTGTTGATGCACATCGGGTTCCGCCGCTTTCCAGCCAAAACGCCCGGGAACTGTCTGTTCAGTGGCCAGATCCCACACCTGATTGAGCTTGCCGGATAGGCCATCGCCGTCTTCATCCCCGGGGTCGGCCAGCGTTTTGAGGTCGGCAATCGGGATAGCTTCGAGCAGCCCCACCCCGATCATCGGGGGTGCAACCCGGGGAGAGATCAGAAGATCATCCGGCAGGGGGCCGTAGTTCGGGTTTTCAATGGTATAGATGGGCTCGCGCAGCTCTACCTCAGTGCCATCGGCCAGGGTTCTGGTGACGGCCTTCCAACTGAGCACCATATCGGCTTCGGGTTTTGCTGCGGGCAGGGCTGCGGTCTGCAGCTGGCTGCCGTAAACCGGTGCCGGTTTGAAGCCGTGGGTAAGCAGAATGTCTGCATCAGCTTCGGGGTCTGCAGGAACCGCAAGGCGCAGAAACAGTGATACCGGCGGCTCGTTGACGGCAGGAGGGTGACCGCGGCCATCCTTGATATGACAGCCCTGGCAGGAGTTGGTGTTGAACAGAGGGCCCAGACCATCCCGCGCCGTGGTGCTCGCCGGTGCTTCCACCCAGGGGTTGCGGAAAAAGCTGTTACCAACGCTGAAATCCAGGCGCTTGGTCATGGAAAGGTTACCCTGTGGCAGCGAATAAGCATTGGTATCGAACTGCTCCACCGTGCCGTCTCCACCGGTATTGGCGGTATCCTGCAGCGGAAAACCTGCGTGAGTGCCGGCCTGGACCGGCAGGCTGCTACAGGTTATCAGCAGCAGTGCGCCTATAAGTCGTTTTCTGGTCATTGTTTCTTACCAAATAATTGAATAAGCCATGGAAAATCGGCTCTTTGCAAAGGTGGCTTTCCATGGCTTCTTCCTGTTCCTTATAAATACCGGGGCCCCTCTGGCCCCGGTATATGCCGGTTCTGTTGTGTTGATCAGAAAGAGTGGCCGGCGTCGTCCGGTGACAGGGCCTCAAGGCCAAGTTCCCGTGCAGCCTGTTCAATGGAACCGGTCTGCTCAACCAGAGCCATGATGGCTCCGTTCACAATGCTTGCGCCTTTGGTGTTGCCTGGTGCAATCATCATGTCGAATGGCATGGGGTTCTGGCTTGATTCGGCCCTGGCTTTCATCGTCCCCAGAGCTTTCATGGAGGCATCCAGCTGCGCATTCAGGCGGGCATCCAGCTCAGGGTTGATCTGTTCTACAAGGTCAGACAGGGAGGGGCCGGAAACCAGGCTGCCATCCACCCGGCGGTAGCTGCCGGTATAAACGTTCTGGATACCCAGGCCGTTGTAATAGTGGGAGTTGTGGGTGTTGTCGCTGAAGCAGTCGTGTTCGTCTTCATAGGAGTTGGCTTCCAGGGCCACCTTCATGCGCTCGCCCGCCAGTTCGCCCAGTGACAGGGAACCCATGCCAAACAGCATTTTCTGTACGCCTTCATCGGCGCTGGCGTTCATTAACTGACTGCGGTAGTTGTCAGAGGCTCCGGGTGCCCACTGGGCGGCCATCCACTCCAGATCTGAAATCAGCAGATCGGTTACCGCGTCGAGGTATTCGCCTCGCCGGTCGCAGTTGCCGTTAGTGCAGTCTGCGCCGGTGGCGTAGTCGGTTGCCGGGCGTTCGCCGCTGCCGGGTTCAAAACCATGCAGATCCTGGCCCCAGAGCAGGAACTCGATGGCATGATAACCGCTTGCAACGTTTGCTTCGGAACCACCGATCTCGTTCAGGCCGGCAAGCAGTTCTGGCGTCAGATTTGTGACGTCCACTGTTTCGCCACCAACATTAATACTGTTGCTGCCAATGATGTTGGCGGTGGCACCTGCATTGCCCAGCTCGTACTGGTAATCGTCGGCCTGCACATAGTCGATCAGCCCCTCATCCAGCGGCCAGGCATTCAGCTGGCCCTCCCAGTCGTCAACAATTGCGTTGCCAAAACGGAAAACCTCCGTTTGCTGGTACGGCACGCGTGCCGCCAACCATGCCTCTTTCGCGGCCTGCAGGTTGGCTTCTGTCGGATTGGCCAGCAGCCGGTCGGTTGCCTTGTCCAGGGCGCGGGCGGTGATAAGGGCGTCCTCATAGCCGGCATGGGCCAGATCCGCATAGTGCTCAACAACCGAGGCTTTGGTCGCTGGCGCAGGCGCTGCGGAATCCGTTGATGTGGACGCGCAACCAGCGCTTACCGCGGCGGCAATAGTGAGGGCGAGTGGGGCCGGGCGAAACATTGCAATCATTGAAAACTCCGGAATTCGGGAAACGTTTATGTTAATAGGATGTATTATCGTTCGCAATTATGTTGGCTAAAAGGTGACAACGCAAGAGTGCATTGGGTGGGCAAGGAGTGTGTGCGGGAGCCATGAACGCCGAACCCTTGCACAGGTGCCCTGGGCTCGTGCCTAATAGCTTCTGCTAACAGGAGCCTTTATATGCTGAGTTACCTCCATGCCTTCCATGCGGGAAATTTTGCCGATGTGCAGAAGCACGCAGGGCTAACGCTTGCGCTTTCGATGATGCAGGCCAAGCCTTCAGCAATTGCCTGTTTTGACACCCACGCCGGCAGTGCCATCTACGATCTTGCCAGTGAGCGGGCCCGGAAAACGGCGGAAGCCGATGCGGGTGTGCAAAAGCTCTGGGCGGGCCGGAGCGGTTTAGCCTCCGAAGACTGGCAGCGGGTTATCCGGGTGCTGTCTCGTTATAACGCCGGCCAGGGGCGCTTGACTGTTTACCCTGGTTCTCCGGTGTGGTTTCGTCATTTCCTGCGTTCTGGTGATTCGTTAACGGCATTTGAGTTGCACCCCACTGAACGTGGTCAGCTTGCCGGCTGGGCAGCAGAGAACGGCGTGCGGGTTATGCACGAAGATGGTCTGAAAGGGCTGCTGCGACATTTGCCGCCGTCTCAACCCAGGCTGCTGGTGTTGATTGACCCCTCCTATGAGATCAAATCCGAGTATCCTGAGGTTGCCAATACCCTGCAAAAAGCATGGCAAAAGTGCCGCCATGGGGTTTATCTTGTGTGGTACCCGGTGCTCACCAGTGGCGCGCAGACCGCCCTGAAACAGGCTGTTCAAGACAGCCGCCTGCGGAAAGTCTGGTGCAGTGAAGTCTGCCTGGATGCACCTCCGGAGCGGGGCATGACCGGTTCCGGTATGCTGGTGGTCAATCCGCCCTGGGGGTTTGACGACCGCTTTTCTGCGATGATTGACGACGTCTCCGAAGATCAGGCACTGGGTCTATCTCACGAATGCGGGTGGTTGATACCGGAATAGATGAGATAACCGCTGCTCTGGCCAGTCTGCCCCGGGAGTAAGGTAAATCGATCTGCCATACAGGAGTTGTATTTTTTGAAGGATACAAACAACGAGAGCATTGTGGACCCTTGCCTTCCTGGCGGATTGATACCCGCAGAACAGTGGGAGTTACCACAGACATCCGTGCGCCGGTCTCTCAGGGATGGGATTCGCCACGCCCTGGAGCAGTTGCGGGCAGGCGTAACCCAAGCCGAAGAGCCGTTTGAGAGCATGGATGAGCTGCCCGAGTTGTCTGCCGCCCAACAGAACCGGCTGGCCCCCGAGCCGGATTATTCAGACCAGGCCAGAGCCATTGCTAGCAGCCTGGAGAAGGCCCGGGCCGCGGGTTCGCTCAGCCGTCACGTTGTTTGCCTGGTGGCACCGCCTTTTTCCGGGTTGCAGCCGGCTCTTGCCCGGTTCCCGGAGTCTGGACATTCATATTCTGTTGAGAGTGGCGGCGAAAACTGGCGCATTATTACCCCTCCGGATGCGCTGGCTTTTGACGATCATGAGGCCAGTGCATGGTGGGATAAGCAGGATTTGTCGGGCCCCTGGGTAATTCCCGAGCTTGCAGATTTCTGGCTCCGGCAACTCTCAGGCCTTGCGCTTGTCAGGGAGCTGTTTCGCAGGATCGCGAATGGCGATACGGGCGCGGGTATTGTGGGCTGCTCAAGCTGGTGCTGGCGATACTGGGGGCAGTATCTCGAGAATGTGCAAATGTCTCCCTGGACAACGGCTGCCATGGATGCCGAGAGGCTTGGGGTCTGGTTTACACACCTGGCTTCGGTTGGTGGAATAACCTCGGTGACTGCGAGGACGACGGAAGATGGTCAGTACGTGCTGCCGTTGCCGGAAGCAGACGAAACCGGCAAAAGTAAAAGCCGCAAAAAACGAAAATACAGCACTTTTTTACGCGACCTGGCCGCCGTGTCCAGGGGGAACCCCGGCGTGGCTCTGGCTATCTGGCAGAGGTCACTGCGAGCCAGGCCGGATGATGACGTGGAACTGGATGATACCGATGAAAAGCCGGCGCAACGCAGAGGTGCAGCTCATTGCTGGGTTGTGCCGCTGAGCGGGCTGAGTCTCCCCAGCATGCCCCAGAGCAAGGAGAGCATCACCGGTTTCATACTGCACGGACTGTTGCTGCACAACGGTCTTGATGCGGTTTCACTGGAAGCTGTTACAGGCGTATCTTCCTACGAACTGAGCCTGGTACTGTCGCGCCTGAAACGTGCAGAACTGGTGGCCTGTGACCCGAAAGATGAGCTCTGGCGCGTCACATCGATCGGCTATCCTACGGTTCGGCGCCATCTGCAAAGCTGGGGCTTTCCGCTTGATCAGTTTTAGGAGCACTCATGATTGATGATCTTGGTATCAAGGATGCCTTTGCCTCCATAACAGGGCAGGCGCTGCTTCAGGCTGCGCTCGTTATCGTGATCGCTTCACTGATCACCATAGCCATTCAGAAAACATTCCCGCGTATCGCCGAAAAGCTGGGTGGCAAGCCTCGCCTTTACCTGCTGGCCTCGGTGCCTCTGCTCCGGTTGCTGATTATCCTCGCTACGATTGTGGGTGTGGTTCCGATTCTGGTGGAGCCGTCTTTCGAAAATATGGTGGCCATTTTCGGCGCTCTGGCTCTGGCCCTGGGTTTTGCGTTCAAGGATTACGCCAACAGTCTCATTGCCGGCATTGTTACCCTCTACGAAATGCCATACCGGCCCGGCGACTGGATTGAAGTGGAAGGTCAATACGGTGTGGTGCGGGCCATAGGCGCGCGGGCTGCCGAGATTGTCACGCCCGATGATACGATTGTGATCATCCCCCACAACAAGCTTTGGAATTCCCTGATTGCCAACGGTAACGATGGTACCGACAACCTGATGTGTGTGGCAGATTTTCATCTGGAAGCGAACCACGACGTCAGTCGGGTGCGGGAACTGCTTCGGGATGTTGCGTTTACCAGCCCGCGAACAAAAACGTGGCAACCGGTGCTGGTGATCGTGTTCAACAAGCCCTGGGGCATGCATTACCGATTGAAGGCTTACCCGTTTGATCCCAAAGAGCAGTTCCAGTTTATTTCCGAGCTCACGGCCCGGGGGTCGGCGGAACTGGCACGCCAGGGTGTGAAATTTGTTTCTGTGCCGGTTACCGTTGGCTGAGCCGCGCACTTTGTGCTGCCGTAAAAAAGCCCCGCACGGCGGGGCTAAACTGACGAGCAGTTTTCCGGTTCTGACCGGCGTTACATCAACGCATCAATCCGGTTACGCACTTTCGGCTCGCTGCTGTAGGCAGTGGCTATGGCGTTGTAGGTCGGGATATCCATGCCCGAATCCTCAATCACCGATACCATCTCGTCGTTGGCTTCCATCTGAAGTTCCTGCGCTTTTTCCTGGGAATCAGCGGATTCAATCTTCTCGATATATTCTTCCCGCACCTCGGTGATGCCTTCCTGGGCCTTGATAAACTGCTTCAGTTCGGCGTCCGTGTAGTTGGTTTTCTGGGTGCCTGCTGCGGCGGGGTTGGAGTAGCCGCTGGACTCTCCGGTTGTTGCCGGGCTTTGCGGGTTTTGCTGGGCCAAAGCCGGGCCGGCCGTGAGCAGGGCAATAGAGGCGGTAAGGGATACAAGTAGCTTGTTCATAATCATCGTCTCCTGTTTCATTTTCGGTCACCAAGGACCCATCAAGCATCGTGCCAGAATTGAATATTTAATTTTTTGATTTAAAAACAACAACTTGAAATTTCACGCGGTTAATTTCCAGCAATGAAGCTTGTGGCGAAATGCCACATGTGGCAGAAATGTGTGGCAATTATGTCGGTGGAGACGCCATGAAACCTTCCCTGAAAAGCGCTGGCCAGGTTTTCGGTTCGATACAGTTAACGCTGGTATTGAGCATTGTTGTGCCCTTGCTCGCGATCAGCGGCCTTGCCATCTATCTCGGGTTCGGCGCCGTCGAAAGAACCCTGAACAATCGCCTGCAGGAAGATCTGGAGCTGGTTGCCCGTGCCGCCAGCGGCCCGCTTTCCCGGGCGATGCAGGAGAATGACGAACTGGTGATCGGTGATTCGCTTAAATCGATCTTCCGGATTGGTCGTGTGTCGGGGGCGTCGGTTTTCGACAGGGAGGGAACCCGGATTGCCAGCCTCGGCCTTGCTGATACCAATGTGGATAACAGCGCCAGTGCCGAACAGGTCATCAGCAGCGGCGAGCTTGGCGGCGCCTTTCGCTGGGTAGACGGGCAATCCGTTTTTTCCCATTTTACGCCCCTGGTGGCCGACGACGGCCGCATACAGGGGTTGCTCCAGATAACCCGCAGGCGCAGCGACTTTCACGAATTACTGGCTTCCAGCCGTCTGTGGGCGGTGTCTCTATGGTCGGCGGTTGCGGTAACCATCATTCTGGTGGTTGTGCTCGGGCACTACGGCGCTGTCGGGCGTCATGTGAGCCGGCTGCTGAGTACCATGGAAGGACTGGCCCCGGGCAACTGGCGGCTTGATGCGCAGCCGTCCGGCCCCCGAGAGTTGCGGCAGATATACGGCGGCGTGCGGGATATGGGCGAGCGTATGGCCCGGGCCGAGGAGGAAATACAGCAGCGCATGGCCCGGGAACGCCAGCTTGCCGAGCGCCTGGAATACCAGGAGAAAATTGCCATGATCGGGCGCGTGGCCGGCGGTGTTGCCCACGAACTGGGCGCGCCTCTGAATGTGATTCAGGGGCGCGCCGATATTCTGGCACGTCACGAGCTCACCGGTGAACAACGCCGGCAACTCGATGATATCGGCTACCAGGTAGGGCGGATGACCACCATTATTCAGCAATTGCTCGATTGCTTCCGTCATGTGCCGGATTCAAGAAGACCGGTACGCCTTGATACCGTTCTCGGGCATGTCCTGGATCGTGCCGGTGAGGATGAAAAATGCCGTGGCAAGCGACTGCGTGGCAGAGGTCTTGAAGTGGACGCCAGGGTGAACGCGGAACCTGTCAGGCTGGAGCTGGCCTGTCTGAACGTGGTGCGCAATGCGTGCCAGGCAGCCCGCTCCGAGGTTGTTTTATCGCTGCACCGTAAGCCTGGCGAGTGGGAGGTTCGTGTGGACGACGATGGCCCGGGCATAGCAGCGGAAAACCGGGAAGCTGTTTTTGAGCCCTTTTACAGTACCCGGGCGGCGGGCGAAGGTACAGGGTTGGGGCTGGCGGTTGTGAGCAGCGTACTCAAAGAGCACGGTGGCCGGATTGAGGTCGCAAGCAATGAAGCAGGGGGGTGCAGGATGAGCCTGTTCTGGCCGGTGGAGTCAGCAATATGAGTGAACACAGGGCAAAAATTCTGCTGCTGGAAGACGACGCCAGCCTGGGTATGCTGTTGAGCGAGGAGCTTGAACTGGATGGCTACCGGGTAAGCCATGCTGCAACGGTGAAAGAAGGCTGCCGATTGCTCGCCGCAGAATCGCCGGATCTGGTTGTTTCGGATCTGCGCCTGCCAGATGGTGACGGGCTGGAGCTTCTCAAGGCCGCTCAGACCGATGGCCGCAGTCTGCCGTTTATCGTGATTACAGCGTTCGGAACAGTTGATCAGGCCGTTGATGCTCTGAAAGCCGGCGCGGATGATTTTCTAACCAAGCCCTTATCCACGGACCACCTGCGCCTGAAAATACGCCGGTTGCTGGCGCAGGCGGACCTCACACGGCAACTGGAGCAGTTTCTTGCCCATAACGGGACTGATGAGTCCCTTGGCCTGATTGGCGAACATGAGACCATGGTTCGGCTCAGGTCTGAAATCCGCCAGATTGCCCGCAGTGAAGCGGCGGTACTGATTTGTGGAGAAAGCGGAACCGGTAAAGAGCTGGTTGCGAGGGCAATTCATCGGGCCAGTGGGAGAAGCTCCAAACCCTTTGTGGCGGTCAATTGTGCCGGCATTCCAGGGGAGCTTATGGAAAGTGAGTTTTTCGGCCACGAGGCGGGTGCCTTTACCGGAGCACGCCAGGCGCGCAAAGGCCTGTTCACGGAAGCTCATGGCGGCACACTGTTGCTGGATGAAATCGGGGAAATGCCCCTGGCCCTGCAGGCCAAGCTGCTGAGAGTGTTGCAGGAAGGCATGGTCAAACCCGTTGGCTCTGATCGCGAAGAACCGGTGGACGTGCGGATTCTGGCGGCAACCCATGTGGATCTTCTCAAAGCTGTGCGTGAGGGAAGCTTCCGGGAAGACCTTTACTACCGGCTGGAAACCCTGAGTCTTCGCGTTCCCCCACTCCGGGAGCGGGGGGACGATGTGGATCTGCTTGCCATGCACTTCCTGAGGGAGGCCGCCAGGCGGCATCAACGGGGATTCATGAAGCTCAGTGAGGTGAGTTCCCGTATCCTGGCAGACTATCCGTTTCCCGGAAATGTCCGTGAACTCTCCAGCGCAATTGAGAGAGCGGTCACCTTTTGTGACGGGGATACGATCCAGCCTGAGCATCTGCCGGAACGCATTCGCAAACGTCAGGGCGGTGCGGCTGCAACGCAAACCCCGGTTTCTGATGCCAGCATCTCTGAATGGCCGACACTTGAAACCCTGCAGCAGGACTATGTACGCGCCGTGATGCAGGCGGCGAACGGGAACAAGCGCCGGGCTGCCCAGATTCTGGGTATTAACCGGAGAACCCTGTACCGGTGGCTGGCAGCGGGGGAGCCGGCCAGTGAACGCCATGATGAAGACAGCTCCGGTTCAGGAGCGGTCCAGGGAGATTCGCCGTGACCAATCAGAAAACCGCCATGTTATACGGGCTGGGCACGGTGTTGCTCTGGTCCACGGTTGCAACGGCTTTCAAACTGGCGCTTGCCGATCTGGCGCCGGTGCAGATGCTGCTGGTTGCCTGTGCCTCATCAGTGCTGGTTATGGCCACTATCCTGATGCTGCAGAAGCGCTGGCATCTGGTGTTTTCATTGAGTAAAAAGCAGTATATTCAGTCATTTGGCATGGGGCTGATCAACCCCTGCCTGTATTACTTTTTTCTGTTTGGTGCCTTTGACCGGTTGCCGGCCCAGGAGGCACAGCCGCTGAATTACACCTGGGCATTGGTTCTGGCTTATCTGTCGGTGCCTTTTCTCGGGCACCGGTTGCGCAAGCTGGATATCCTGGCGGGGTTGGTGTGCTATGCGGGGGTAGTGGTGATTGCCACCCGGGGCGCCGTTACCACGCTGAGTTTTTCAGACCCCCTGGGTGTGGGCCTGGCTATTGCCAGCACGCTGGTGTGGGCCTCGTACTGGATCATTGCAACCCGCGACACACGGGATCCTGTGGTAGGGCTGTTCCTGAATTTTCTGTTTGGTCTGCCGGTTATTGCGCTGATTTGCTGGTGGACAGAGGGGCTGGCCCTGCCGGTAACCGGTTCGCTGCTTGCAGCGGTATACGTGGGCACCTTCGAGATGGGGATCGCCTTCGTGCTCTGGTCTTATGCCATGAAAAAAGCCGAAAACACCTCCAGGGTAAGCAATCTCATTTTTATTTCTCCCTTCCTGTCCCTGGTATTTATCTACTTTATTCTCGGGGAGCAGATCCTGCCGTCAACCTACGTCGGCCTGGTGCTCATTATGGCGGGGCTTTGGCTACAGCAGAAAAAAGTGAAAGAACGTGAGCGAGGGCTCGCCAGTGGCCAGTGACTGGTTCGTGTACATGGTTCGTACTGCCAACGGCGCCCTTTATACCGGCATCAGCACCGACGTACCCCGCCGCTTTGCCGAGCATCAGGCCGGCGCCCCGAAAGGAGCGCGCAGCCTGCGGGGCAAAGGTCCGCTGGAACTGGTATTCAGTTCGCCGGCGGGTAATCGCAGCCAGGCGTCACGCCTGGAATGGCATATCAAGCAGTGGCCAAGGCAACGTAAGGAAGCACTGGTACTTGGCAAGCTCAGCCTGCCAGATGCGCTCTGATATGTTCGCCCGCGGTTTTCACAGCGGCGGTGGCTCTGTCCAGTTGCCCGGCGTGCACCTGAAACACGTGCCAAAGGCTGTTGAATACTTCAAGCTGCGTTTCGACGCCCGCTTTGCGGGCCGCGTCTGCGAGTCGCTCGGCATCGTTGAGCAGAATCTCCTGGCTTCCAACCTGAATCAGTAAGGGCGGCAGGCTTTCAAAATTCCCGAAAACGGGAGAAAGCAGAGGGTTTTGCAGGGGTTCCTGGCGGGCATAGAGTTTGGCGGCTTTTGCTGTCCATCGAGCCTGTAACACGGGTTCGCACTCCGGTGAGTACAGAGCTTCCTGGGTAAGATCGGCCCAGGGTGAAAAAACTGTAAGGGACGCGGGCAGAGGTTGGTTGCTGTCACGCAGGCGCATCGCAAGTGCAACCGCGAGGCCGCCGCCGGCAGAATCTCCGGCAACGGCGATTTGTTCGGATGCAAAACCTTCATCAATCAGAGCGTTCCAGGTGGCTTCTGCATCATCCAGAGCCGCCGGGAATGGATGCTCCGGCGCAAGGCGGTAGTCCGGCGTAACCACCAGGCAGCCACTGGCTTTTGCCAGATGCCCGGTAAGGCCTTTGTGAGTGGCTGCTGAGCCGATGATGTAGCCACCACCGTGCAGATACAGCAGCGCGCCGCGTGAGGTCTGGCCCCAGGAACTTCTGATAACCGGGATGCCAGCCAGCGTGTCTGCCTGAAAACGGCAGCCCCGGGGCGGGACCGAGCTCCGGTAGGCCTGGCTTATCAATGTACGTTGAATGGGAACCGGTATCGCCGGATGAAGCACCGGCCTCACCAGGCGATTCATGGTCTGGCGCAGTCCGGTTTCAAGAAGATGTTGCAACATCTGTGTTATGCCCCCGCTATGGGTTAGGATTGTGCATCATAATTCGTATTATCTATTCATGACAGGCGTTTAACTCTACGTGTACTGGAAAACAGATACCATAGAAATACCAGACTGGGATCGCGGATCGTTGCTGGAGCGGCTTGAGCCCTTTGACCCGGGCGGCCGGGAAAAGCTGAGTGATGAGATGGAGGCATACTGCCGGTTTTATGGCCTTGATCTTTGGGTGGAGCACCCGGAGGTTACCTACCATCAGGGTTACGTAACGGCAGGCGAGCATCAGGTTATGGTGCATTATTTCCGGTTGCCGGAGCAGCAGGGCGCCCGGGGTACTGTGTTCATCATGCATGGCTATTTTGATCACGTGGGCCTGTACAGCCAGTTGATTGACCGCTGCCTCGGTGCCGGCTTCGACGTGTTGGCCTACGATCAGCCGGGGCATGGGCTGTCCAGCGGGACACCTGCCGCCATCGGCAGCTTTCTGGAATATCAGGGGGTGTTATCGCAGGTTCTGGCGCACGTTGGTGAAAAAATCCGCAGTCCCTGGTTCGCAGTGGGTCAGAGTACCGGAGCTGCCATACTGATCGACTACCTGCTCTCAAACCACCACACACAGGAAACCTCGGAGTTCCGTGAAGTGGTGTTGCTGGCGCCACTGGTACGGCCGGCAGGCTGGCTTGGAGCCAGGATGTTGCACACTCTGGCGAAGCCGTTCCTTACCCGGTGGCAGCGCGTGTTTTCCGCCAACAGCGGCAACACCCGGTTTTTACGCTTTCTCCGGGACCACGATCCGCTGCAGGCGCGGGCGGTGCATGTGGATTGGGTAAGTGCGCTGCGCACCTGGGTGCCGCACATTGAATCTGCACGCCCTGTGGACTTTCCGGTAACGGTGATTCAGGGCGAAAAGGACCAGACGGTGGACTGGCAGCACAACCTGAGAATTATCCGCAACAAGTTTGCCCAGGTGGAGGAAGTGAAAATCGCCGACGGGCGGCACCATCTGGTAAACGAAGCCAAGGATTTACAGGCAACGGTTTTCAATACCATTATTGATACGTTTGAACATTCATCGGCAAACGCCTCCGCAAACCCCTGAAGCCGTGATGAGGGCGCCGGGAGTTTGCTAGCCCGGAGTTGAAAGGCGTTTGCAATACAACCAGCCACGGGAGAATGCAGTGAAGAAAACAATGCTTGCCTTAGCAGTGACGACCATGGGCCTTGCCGGTTGCATGACCTATGACCCCTATACAGGCCAGGAGAAAACTTCCAGTGCCACCAAAGGCAGTATCATTGGTGCCGTTGGCGGTGCTGCTGTAGGCGCGGCAACCTCCAGCAAGAGTGATCGCGGTAAGGGCGCACTCATTGGTGCAGCAAGCGGCGCAGCCGTAGGCGGCGGCATTGGTTATTACATGGACAGGCAAGAGGCCATGCTGAGGCAGAAGCTGGAGGGCTCCGGTGTCCGGGTGGTTCGCAATGGTGATGAGATAGAACTCATCATGCCCGGAAATATCACCTTTGATCTGAACCAGACCACAATCAGGCCGGGATTTACCGATACGCTGGAATCGGTCGCGCTGGTACTGAAAGAATTTGACAAAACTATCATCCAGATTGAAGGCCATACCGACAGCTCCGGCTCCGACAGTTACAATCAGCTGTTGAGTGAACGCCGTGCTGGCTCGGTTCGGGATTTCCTGCTTAACCAGGGCATTGAACCCAGACGCACGCGCGCAGTCGGCTACGGTGAGCGCTACCCCATAGCTTCGAACGACACCCCGGGTGGTCGGGAACAGAACCGCCGGGTTGAACTTACTCTGGTGCCAACCCAGTAAGCGGTCCTTCTAAGACTGCCTGGTTTTAGCGGGCAAAAAAGAAGCCCCGCGATCCTCAGATGGCGGGGCTTCCTGGCTCTGTATCATTGGCTGGTTTGGTCGTTGCTGCTTGATTGGCCGGTTTTGTCGTTGCTGCCGGACAGCCAACTGTCGATCTGGTCTTTCATGTCCGAGAGCCTGTCCTCACCCGCCTCACGGATATCGGCGAGTTTGCTGGTGGCCGCGTCAATATTGCTTTCCAGAGCCTGGATTTTTTCGGAAAACTGTTTCTGAATCTCGGCTTCGGCCTGTTCATCTTTAGCTTCAGCCTTGCGGGTTTCTGCATCCTGCTTCAGTTTGTCCACCTGCTCGCGCCAGGCTTCGGTCTGAGTTTCAAGCTTCTTCTGCAATGAATCTTTCAGCGACATAAATCTCTCCTTCTGATGGTACTCAATGGTTGATCTATCTGCACTGATGATAGCAGTTGATCATGCTTCGATATTGACTGTACTCATCTGGTCAGGGAATGGGTGTGACCGGCCAAACCAGATTAACGTAAAGTTGGCCGTGTCACACTTACTAACTGGAACCGCGAGAGGTTTATATCAAGGCTGAAAAAATTAACATTCTTTAGTGTGCCGGCAGGCAAAAAAAACCGGAGCACAAGGCTCCGGTTTGTCGGGGCTGGCAGTGCTCAGAAAAGCACGCGCGCCCGGATGGTACCCTTTACCTGGAGCAGCTTTTCCAGTGCAAGTTCACCGTAGGCCTTGTCTACGTCAATAACCACGTAGCCAATATCTTCCTTGGTTTGCAGGTACTGGCCGCACACGTTGATGTCGTTCTCCGAGAACACCTGGTTGATCTCCGACATAACACCCGGCACGTTCTCGTGAATATGCAACAGGCGGTGCTGGTTAGGATGTGAAGGCAATGCAACTTCCGGGAAGTTGACAGAGGAAACAGACGTTCCATTGTCACTGTACATAGCCAGCTTTTCAGCAACTTCACGCCCAATGTTTTCCTGGGCTTCAATGGTAGAGCCGCCCACATGGGGAGTCAGGATTACGTTGTCAAATTCCCGCAGTGGAGAAACGAACTCTTCATCGTTGGACTTGGGCTCAACCGGGAAAACATCAATCGCAGCACCCAGCAGCTTTCCGCTTCTCAGGGTGTCAGCCAGTGCGTCAATATCAACAACTGTACCCCGGGATGCGTTCATCAGAATGGAGCCAGGCTTCATCTGCGCCAGCTGCTCGGCCTTGAACATGTACTTGGTGGCCGGCGTTTCCGGTACGTGCAGGCTCACAACATCGGCGATGTTAAGCAGTTCCTGCATGCTGCCTACCTGGGTGGCGTTGCCGATCGGCAATTTGGAAACCACATCGTAGAAATACACGTCCATGCCCAGGCTTTCGGCCAGAACGCTGAACTGGGTGCCAATGTTGCCGTACCCGATGATACCCAGCTTTTTGCCACGGATCTCGTAACTGTTTTTTGCCGATTTCTGCCATTCACCGCGATGCGCCTTGGCGTTTTTTTCGGGTACGCCGCGCAGCAGCAAAATAGCCTGTGCCAGAACCAGTTCGGCAACACTGCGGGTGTTGGAGAAAGGCGCGTTGAATACAGCGATACCGCGACGGGTGGCCGCCTGCAGATCCACCTGGTTGGTGCCAATACAGAAACAGCCCACGGCAACCAGCTTTTTGGCAGCCCCGAATACTTTCTCAGTCAACTGGGTGCGTGAGCGAATGCCGACAAAATGCGCATCGGCAATCTTCTCAATCAGATCCTCCTCGGCCAGCGAGTGGCTGAGGTACTCAATGTTTGTGTAGCCGGCGGCATTCAGGGTATCCAGTGCGGACTGATGCACGCCTTCCAGCAGCAGAATGCGGATTTTGCTCTTTTCGAGAGACGTCGTTGACATGGGCTTTGATTCCGAACCTTTCATCGCATGAAATGACCTGCAGCCAGTGATCGTCGGGGCTGGCTCACAGAACAGGGGCGGTATGATACCATAAAAGCAACTTTTCACAGTGTGCTGGTTCGCCTGAATCAAGTGCGCGGATAACTTTTTGTCCGGAGCCCTTTTTTCAGTGAGCCTGGCGCAACCCTGACGAGACTGATGCATTCATGAACTCTGAACAGATCATTGCTTCCCTGAAAGAGCTGGTCGCCACCAGCGAGGCGCCTGGAAAGGTACTGACTGACGCCGCTGATCTCGATAGCTATGGCAAGGACTGGACGCGCATATACGCCCCCAACCCCCTGGCCATAGTGCTCCCGAAAACCACCGAACAGGTTCAGGCTCTGGTGAAGTTTGCCAATGAGCACAATGTAGCACTGGTTCCTTCAGGTGGTCGCACCGGGCTGAGTGCCGGCGCCGTTGCCGCCAAAGGCGAGGTGGTTGTTGCCTTCGACAACATGAACCAGATCCTGGATTTCAATGCCAGTGACCGGCTGGTTCGCTGCCAGGCCGGTGTTGTAACCGAACAGCTGCAGAATTTTGCCGAAGAAAACAATCTTTACTACCCGGTGGATTTCGCCTCCGCCGGTTCCAGCCAGCTTGGTGGTAACCTCTCCACCAATGCCGGCGGCATCAAGGTGATCCGCTACGGCATGAGCCGCGACTGGGTGGCCGGACTGAAAGTGGTCACCGGCAAAGGCGATATTCTTGATCTGAACAAGAATCTGGAAAAAAACAACACCGGTTACGACCTGCGCCACCTGTTCATCGGCGCCGAAGGTACCCTGGGCTTTATTACCGAAGCCACCATGAAGCTCTCGCGCCAGCCGGATAATCTCACAGTCCTGGTGCTCGGGCTCAACGACCTTGGCAACACCATGGACGTGCTCAAAACCTTCCAGAGTGGCCTTGACCTGACCGCTTACGAATTCTTCTCGCACCAGGCCATGGCGCACGTTCTGGCCCATGGCCAGGTGCCGGCGCCGTTTGAGACCGAAGCGCCTTACTACGCACTACTGGAATTTGAAGCGACGTCAGACCAGGTAATGGACGATGCCATGAGCCTGTTCGAGCAATGCATGGAAAACGGCTGGGTACTGGACGGTGTGATCAGCCAGAGCGAAACCCAGGCCCATAACCTCTGGCAGTTGCGTGAACGTATTTCCGAATCCATTGCGCCCCGCACACCCTACAAAAACGACATTTCCGTAGTGGTTTCCAAAGTACCGGGGTTCCTGCAGGAAATTGATAAAGTGGTGACCACCCATTACCCCGACTTCGAGATCATCTGGTTCGGTCACATTGGCGATGGTAACCTGCACCTCAACATCCTGAAACCGGAAAACATGGCCAAAGAAGACTTCTTCGAAAAATGCCAGCAGGTGAACAAGTGGGTGTTTGAAATCGTCGAGAAATACCAGGGCAGCGTCTCCGCCGAACACGGCGTAGGCATGACCAAAAAGCCCTACCTGAAGTACACCCGCAGCGAAGCGGAAATTGCTTATCTGAAAGGAATCAAACAGGTATTTGATCCCAACGGCATAATCAACCCAGGCAAGATCTTTGACTGATGCAAAGGCACATTGTAGTACTCACCGGCGCTGGCATCAGCGCCGAAAGCGGCCTCTCCACCTTCCGTGACAACGGCGGCCTCTGGGAGCAGCACAGTGTATACGACGTTGCCACCCCTGAAGCCTTCGCCCGTAATCAGGAGCTGGTGCTGCGCTTCTACAACGAACGCCGGCGCCAACTTGCCAAAGCCCAGCCAAACCGTGCCCACAAACTGCTGGGCGAACTGGAAAAACACCACCGTGTAACGATCGTTACCCAGAACGTCGACGATCTGCACGAACGCGGCGGCTCCAGCAACGTAATCCACCTGCACGGCGAACTCACCAAAGCCCGAAGCTCGGTCAACCCGGAGTTGATTTACAACATAGGCTACCGGGACATAAAACCTGGCGAAAAATGCGAGTACGGCGAGCAACTGCGCCCTCACATCGTCTGGTTTGGCGAAGAAGTTCCCATGCTGGAGAAAGCAGCCGACATAGTGCGCACCGCAGACGACCTGCTGATCGTTGGCACCTCGTTACAAGTTTACCCCGCTGCCGGGCTGGTGCATGAAGTGGAGCGGGATGTGCCCATCACGGTGATAGACCCCGGTGAAACAGCGGGTGTTTCCCGTGCGAGGGTTATCCGAAAAGGTGCGGGTGAGGGCGTTGCGGAGTGGGCAGCGAAGTTTTTAGCCAGGTAGCTGGAGATACTGCTTAGCCAAGGCCGTCAGCACCAAACACACCAATCAGGGCGACTCCGCAAGATACCGCCGAAGCTCCTCACCAAAAGCAGCCTGAACCCCCAGCCGCTTCAGCATCCAGTAGTGCCCCGCGATCATCCGGTCAATAAAAATACTCTCAACCGGCGGCTTGAACGAATCCAGATATTTGAACACCGTACTTGTCTTGGCCGCCACCTGTTTATGAATATTGGCCTCACCAAAATCGTAAGGCTGCTCCGTGTCAAAAGGCACCACAAGGATATCCCGCCACATCGCGTAGTAAGCCTCATCAATAGCCGGCTGACTCCCAACCCGCGCACCCAGATCAATCAGGTATGCATCCAGCGCCTTGTAATCCTGTGCCAGCGCTGCTGTAACCGCATTACGATAGGCTTCAACAATCTCCGGCTTCAGCTTTTTCACACAGCCGAAATCGTACATCACAATGCTGCCATCCGGCCGGTACGCAAAATTGCCGGCGTGAGGGTCTCCATGGATACACTGAAAACGGAATAACTGATCCGCCATGGTCGTAAACATGCGATGGCCGATCAGATTGATGGTGGCCTGATCGTAGCGCTCTGGTGTGACCTCGCTGACGTGGTCGCCTTCCTCCAGCTCCAGAGTGAGCACATGGCGGGTAGAATGGCTGTGAATCACAGCAGGAATGGCGACCCAGGCATCATTCTTGTGAAACTCCCGGAACAGCTCAATGTTGCGGGCCTCATTCTCGTAATCCAGTTCTTCCCGCAGGCGCTCACGAATCTCCGTGAACAGCTGGTCAACCGACTCCTTCGGCATCTTCAACAGGCCGCCAAGCTTCAGGGCAAGGCGTAGCTGTTTCAGATCAGAATCGCAGGACTCATCCACACCCGGGTACTGCACCTTTACGATCACATCCGTGCCATCGTGCAGCCGGGCCCGGTGTACCTGACCAATGGAGGCCGCTGCGTAGGGTTGTTCCTGAAGATACTCAAACAACTCGCCAACCGGTTTGCCCAGTTCGGCCTCAATCTGCTCAAGAATGATCTCGAAAGGCATGGGCGGCGCTTCTTTCTGAAGCTTCTGCAGCGCATCCGAAAACTCCCGGGGCAGGAAATCCTGGGTCTGCGAGGCGATCTGGCCCACCTTCATGGCCGCCCCTTTCATTTCGCCGAGCGTATCGGTGATACGGCTGGCCATGCGGGTGTAACTCTCGCTGCGAGCACCATCGTCGTTCTCGCTGCTGAACAGGCTGCGGGCTTTCTGACCGGCATACTGCCCCGCCACAGAGGCGGTCATGCCCGCAAGCTTGAAGAAACGACCACTACGTGAGGTAACCGGTTTTTTTGCCATGCCTGACTATACGTGCCCTTCAGATAGAAAGATTGTGCCTGCTCAAGTTAAACCACTTTGGTGGAGACAGACAACTGATCTTCCAGCTGCAGAGCCAGAATCTGCCCGGAATGCAGCGGGCCCACACCTTTCGGAGTGCCGGTAAGAACCACATCGCCGGGCAGAAGCGTGAAGTGGCGGCTTATATGAGCCAGCAGCGGGATGATGGGGAAGAGCATGTCCCGGGTATCGCCGCTTTGCTGAGGCTGCCCGTTGATATCCAGGCTGAACAGGATATGATTTTTGCGGAAATGCTCGGCGGCCACAAACGGAGACAGTGGGCAGGCGCCATCAAAGGCTTTCGCCCGCTCCCAGGGGTGTCCCTTTTCTTTCAACTGGTTTTGCAGGTCGCGAAGGGTCAGGTCCAGTGCCAGGCCATAACCAAGAACAGCGGCCTGGGCTTCACTGGCAGACGCATTAGTGAGGGGCTTGCCAATAAGTACCGCCAGTTCGGTTTCGAAATGCACCTGCCCCTGGTTGGCCGGGAGTACAAGAGGGCGCGTTACATGCACGGCAGCGGTTGCCGGTTTTATAAACAACAGAGGCTCTGAAGGTACCGGGTTGTCAAGCTCTTTGGCGTGTTCTGCGTAATTGCGGCCAACGCAAACAACCTTTCCCAGAGGCAGGTGCACCGGAGTGCCGTCTTTCCAATGGTGCTGGTAATGATCCATGGTGTCCTCCCGGAGCGCTCAAAATGCACTATGAATGGTGTTGGAGGACAAAACCTTTATTCGCCCTCGAATGAGCACACAGTATAGACCTTCAGGCCCTCTTCCTGCAGCCTGGCGGACCCGCCAAGATCGGGCAGGTCGATCATGGCCGCAACTTCTACAATGTTAGCGCCAATACGGCGGATCAGCCGGGCCGCTGCCAGCATGGTGCCGCCGGTGGCAATCAGGTCGTCAACCAGTATTACGTTATCGCCGGGTTTGAACGCGTCCTGGTGCAGCTCTACGGAAGCGGTTCCGTACTCAAGTTCGTAGTCTTCCACCAGGGTATCGAATGGCAGCTTGCCTTTCTTGCGCACCAGAACCAGTGACGCATTAAGCTCATAGGCGAGGGCCGAGCCTATGATAAATCCGCGGGCATCCACCGCGGCCACAGCGTCAATCTTGTGGCCGTGGTAACGGTGGACAAAGGCATCAATCAGTTTCCGGAAGGCTGTCTTGTCTTGTAGAACCGTGGTGATGTCACGAAAGGCAACACCGGGCTTGGGCCAGTCTGGCACAGTGCGGATAGCTTGTTTGATGCTTTGGGAGAAATAATCCATAAAAATCAGGCTCTCGGCCCGGGCGCAGCTCAGGCTGCGTCCAGAAAAATGAATTTCAGGATGAACACCGCAGAGATCACCACCACACTGGCGTTCAGGTCAGTCCAGCGCCCACTCAGGGCTTTAATAACGGTGTAAGTGATAAAGCCCAGGGCAATACCGTTGGCGATGGAAAAGGTTAACGGCATCATCAGCGCGGTAACAACAGCAGGTGCCGCATCTGTAATGTCGTCCCAGTCTATCAGTTTCAGGCCACTGGCCATCAACACCGCAACGTACAGCAGCGCCGGCGCTGTGGCGTAGGCCGGAATGATGCTGGCGATGGGAGACAAAAGCAGGCTGGCAAGGAACAGAAGGGCGACAACGACAGCCGTGAGCCCGGTGCGACCGCCGGCGGAGATGCCTGCGGTGGATTCAATGTAACTGGTAGTGGTTGAAGTGCCCAGGGCCGCACCGGACATGGTTGCAACGGAGTCGGACATCAGCGCACGGCCAAGCCTTGGCAGCTTGCCATCTTTATCCAGAAGCCCGCCGCGTTGGGCGGCACCAATCAGCGTGCCGGAGGTGTCGAATAGATCCACGAACAGAAATGCGAACACAATACTGATCATGCCCACATTCAGGGCGCCGGCGATATCAAGCTGCATAAACGTGGGCGCAAGGCTCGGTGGCGCAGAAGCAAAGCCTTTGTACTCCACCATGCCCAGCATCATGGCAATTATTGTCACCGCAATAATACCAATCATGACGGCACCGGTTATACGCCGGAACGACAGCGCACAGATCAGTACAAACCCACCGAAGAACAGCAGGCTTTCTGCGGTTTTCAACTCACCCAGGCCAACCAGCGTTGCCGGGTTGTCGACTACCACGCCGGCATTTTTAAGGGCAATCAGCGCCAGGAAAAAACCAATACCGGCAGAAATGCCGAAGCGCAGGGACATGGGGATGCTGTTGATGATCCATTCGCGAATCCTGAAAATACTCAGCAGGAAGAAAATCAGGCCGGAGAGGAAGACTGCGCCCAGCGCTACCTGCCAGCTGTAACCGAGACTGCCCACAACCGTGAACGAGAAAAAGGCGTTCAACCCCATGCCCGGAGCGAGAGCGATCGGGTAGTTTGCCCAAAGGCCCATGATCAGCGTGCCGATGGCTGCTGCCACGCAGGTGGCAACAAACACTGCCCCGAAATCCATGCCAGTGGAAGACAGAATGCTGGGGTTGACCACGATGATATACGCCATGGTCAGGAAAGTGGTGATGCCTGCAACCAGTTCTCTATGAACGTTGGTGCCGTGGGCCTGAAGTTGGAATAATCTTTCGAGCATGACGGGAGTCTGCCTCTCAGGATGCCAGAGTGTGGAGTTGCGGAGTCTGTTTACAGTGTTAAGAGTGGTGCGTGAAAAAACGGCAATCTTACCGGCTGAGAGGGCTCAGGCCAAGAGATGATTGAAGGTTCCATACAGGCGTGCCCAGGCACCGGATTCACATCGGATCGCGTTGCAAGCGGATATCGAAACGCACCGCCGCCATCCGGACAATCACAATAAAAAGCAGGCCAATCGTGAGCGACAGGGCTTCGCTTTGCAGGGCCCACTGGCACAGGAAGTAGAGCCAGCATCCCGCAAACGATATGGACGCGTAAATCTGGTCCTTGCGGAAAATAAACGGCACCTCGTTACACAGGGTATCGCGCAGGGCGCCGCCGAATGTTCCGGTCATCACGCCGAGCAGTGACGCGATAAACCAGGAGTGGCCCAGGTCGAGCGCCAGCTGCGCCCCGAGTATCGAGAAAGTGCCGAGGCCTATGGCATCCGGAAATACGATCCAGGAGGGGCGAATACGCTCCGTGTGCTTCCAGTAGCTGAATACAACCGCCATGGCAAGAATCAGAATGGGCTGTTCTTCGTGCTTGATCCAGTAAACCGGGTGGTTTGCCATAATGAGGTCGCGCAGGGTGCCGCCGCCCAGAGCGGTAATAAATCCAATGGTGAAAACCCCGACCGGATCCATATTCTTGGAGCGGGCAACCATCATGCCTGATATTGCGAAGGCAACAATCCCAATCATTTCAAGTGAATAGACAATGTCTGGCATAGGAAACCCTGAAAGGAAGGCAGATGGTTTGTGAGCGGATCGGATCAGGAGGGCGAAGGATAGCGGAAAACCGCGCCTGATTCACCTCCGGGCCGTTAGTGTATAGGTAGGTTATAAATCGCGTTTATTGAAGTGGATAAAGGTTCTTTATTTGCTTCATGGGCCGAGTCTGTTTAGCTTGACGTAATTCAATAAAAACAGAATTTTATCAAAAGGAGCTCCCATGAAAGCGATCCTCTGCAAAGAATATGGCCCGGCTGAAAACCTGGTCATTGAAGACGTGCCGAGCCCGGAGGCCAAAGGCCGTGGTGTAAAGGTTCGCGTAAAAGCCGCAGGCCTGAACTTTCCCGATACTCTGATTATCGAAGGCAAGTACCAGCTTAAACCAGCCATGCCGTTCTCACCGGGTGGAGAGTTGTCGGGTGAAGTCATTGCAACAGGGGACAAGGTAACCCGCTTCAAAGCCGGTGACCGGGTAGCCGGCCTGACCGGTTACGGCGCCTTTGCTGAGGAAGTGATCGTGCCCGAGCACAACCTGCTGCCGATACCGGAAGGCATGAGCGACGAGAAAGCCGCTGCCTTTACCATGGTATACGGCACGTCCTACTACGCCCTCAAACAGCGCGCCAATATCCAGCCGGGCGAAAGCCTTCTGGTACTGGGCGCCAGCGGCGGCGTGGGCCTGGCAACTGTAGAGTTAGGCAAAGCCATGGGCGCCCGGGTAATCGCCGCCGCCAGTTCCGCGGCGAAGCTGGAGGTCGCCAAAGCTGCCGGTGCGGATGAGCTGATCAATTACACGCAAGAGCCCCTGAAAGACGCGGTAAAGCGCCTGACCAGTAGCAAAGGCGTGGATGTGATCTACGATCCTGTCGGTGGCGATTTCACAGAGCAGGCCCTGCGTGCCATGGCCTGGAACGGCCGCCACCTGATCATCGGCTTCGCCGCCGGTGAGATCCCCAGGATTCCCGCGAACCTGCCGCTGCTGAAGGGCTGTTCAGTTGTCGGCGTGTTCTGGGGCAGCTTCACCCAGCGGGAGCCGGAGGCAAGTGCTCAGAACATGATGGAGCTGATGAAGCTCTACGCTGCAGGTAAAATTGATCCAAAAGTCAGCGAAGTCTACGAGTTCGAGGATTACGCCAAGGCGTTGGGTGCCCTGACTGAGCGGCGTGCTACCGGGAAGGTGGTGCTGAAGGTTGGCTCCTGAGTTTTGGTCTGGCTGTAGCCTGACGGTTCTGGTTCAAAGCCTTGGCTGACAGGCCTCCCCCAAAACCGCTACGAGCACGTCCATGTGCGCTTGTTTCCGGCCATCCATGGCCTCCAACATTTTGGGGGAGGCCTGTCAGCCAAGGCTTCCTGGCTTCTCAGATATATCGAAACTCAAATGATTCTGGCTAATGATTTTCTAGGCATTGTTCCTGTTGACCCTTTGTGCGGCTTTGATATCTCAGGTTTTTTGTTGCAGGCGAGTAGGTATGTCTGGTCGCGTTGGTGGGAGCCCCCTCCCAAAAATGACTGCGGCCATGGATGGCCGCAGTCAAGTGCACATGGATGTGCTCGTAGCGGTTTTTGGGAGGGGGCTCCCACCAACGCAGTCCGCAGAGTTATAGGCAATGGCCCGAAGTTTCAGGCCAAGCCCAAGTCAGAAGTTAAACTGCCCGGAATCAATATCCGAAACCAGCTCCGGGGTCAGCAATGTGTAGCCCTCTGTTTTGGGCAGCCGCACATAAACCTCCTCATTGGGTCGCTCCAGAGTGTAACCGGCTTTCTGGATATCCACCTTGCGATACTTGAAGGTACCCGTTTTCTCGATGGCCCCGGTGACGCGCACAAATACCGGTACCGCGTAGGCCGGCAGGTTATCCCGCATGTAGGCCAGGAGCTTGTTGATATCGAAATTATTCTTGTTCGGTACCAGCGTTACCATTCCCGCCTTGCCGTTGGTTTTCGGAATCTCCACCCCGTAAACAATGGCTTCTTCTACCATTCCGGAACCATCGATGATGTTCTCAACTTCATTGGTTGAAACATTTTCGCCTTTCCAGCGGAAGGTGTCCCCCATTCGATCCACAAACTGCAAATGGCGGCAGCCGATTTCTTTCAACACATCGCCGGTGTTGAACCAGGCATCGCCTTTCTTGAACGCATCGCGCAGGATGGATTTTTCCGTGGCTTCTTTCTGGGTGTAGCCCTCAAACGACCACTTCTTGGTGATTTCGCCGATGAGCAGGCCGGGTTGGCCTTTTGCCACTTCCTGCAGCATACCCTTGTCATTCCGGATCGGGTCGCGGGTGCCGTCGTGGAACTTCACCAGTTTGTAGGGTGCGGTGGACAACCCAACGGTATTATCCTGGTTAAAAAAGTTACTGAAGCCAATGTTGCCCTCGCTGGAGGCGTAGAGCTCTGCGATAGTCTCGATGCCAAACCGCTCCTTGAACTCCTTCCAGATTGAGGGGCGCAAACCGTTACCGAGCATCTTGGTCAGTCGGTGGTTTCTGTCCTGATCGCTTGGGGGCTGGTTCAGCAGATAGCGGCAGAGTTCGCCGATGTAGCCGAATACGGTCGCATCGTAACGGCGCACGTCGTCCCAGAAGGCGCTGGCGGAAAACTTGCGGCGTAGTGCAAAAGCTGAGCCTCCGGCCAGCACCGAGCCCCAGCAAACCACAAGGCCGGTGCCGTGATAAAGCGGCAGGGTGCAGTAGAAAACGTCTTCAGGTTTCATAGACAGCGACATCAAGCCGAAGCCACCATAGGCCTTCAGGAACTTGTTGTGCGAACCCGGGGCAGCCTTGGGCAGGCCGGTTGTGCCAGAGGTGAACAGATAAATTGCCGTGTCACCGGTTCTGGGCGGGTCACTCAGAACCGGGTTGTCGCTGTTGAAGGTGCTGACCTGCTGCGCCATGTTGGCGTAGCCGGCAGGCGCCTCGCCGAATGTGTTGAGGGTGTTGGTGTCGGCGAGGAACAGGAAGGGTGTGGGGTGGTCGAGTGCAAGGCTGGCTTTCACCTCGTCAAATACAGAAACCAGCTCCTCGCCAACCACCACCATTTTCGGGCTGACCAGCCTGGCGCTGTGTTCAAGCACCTTGCCTTTCTGTGAAGTGTTCATCATGGCGCAGGCCACGCCGATTTTTGCGGCACCTGTAACGACCGCCAACACTTCCGGGCGGTTTTCCAGAAGAACCGCTATAGAGTCACCTTTTTTCAGCCCCTGGGCCTGTAAATAACCGGCAATGCGATTTGCCCAGGCGTTGAAGTCGGCCCAGGTTATACGGCGGTCCTCAAAGAGAATTGCCGGCCTGTTGCCGAACTTTTCAGCGTTGTTTTCAACCAGGGTTCCGAGGGTCAGGGTTTTCTGCGTATCCTTGATCGAGTAGTAATATAAGCCTCTGGCGATAGCCGGGAATCGTTTCATTATTCCCGGCATGCTGCGTGCGATATCCATCGCAGTAACTTTGTCTTGGTTCATGGTTTTTCCGTAAGATGTTTTTATAGTTAATCAGGTGCTTCGGAATAACCTCGCCGTGAGGCTAGTCCAGATAAAGGTCCGGCAACAGGGGTTTATCACCGGCTTTGTATCGGTAACCTTCGAAATCGGTTACGCCGTCCTGGCGTAGCACGTCCTCGTCAATAAGGTTCTGGCCAGTCAACTGGTCCACGGGTCGGTTCAGTATGCTTACAGCTGCATCCGCCATAATGTCTGGCTTCCGGCCTTGTGCCATTAACTGTTCGCCTCCCGCTTCGTGCTGAATCGCAGCAGTGGCTATAATGGTTTTAGGCCAAAGGGTGTTCACGGCAATGCCGTAACGTCTGAACTCCTCGGCCATGCCGATGCTGATCATGGTCATGGCGTATTTTGTGGAGGTATAGGGCCCGAAGTGCGCAAACCATTTCGGGTCCAGGTTCAGAGGTGGTGACATGCTCAGGATGTGGCCGCGCCCGGATTTTTTGAGCCAGGGCAAAGCGGCCTGGCTGCAGGCCATCACCGCACGGGCATTGACCTGGTGCAACAGATCAAAGCGGCTGACCTTCAGTTTCTCTACACCGGCCAGGCGTATGGCGCCGGCGTTGTTGATCAGGGCGTCAATGCCGCCAAAGTGCCCAGCTGCTTCATCAATGCGCTGTTTGATCTGTTCTTCATCGCGCACATCAAGCACCAAAGGCAGTGCCTGGCCACCCGCTGCCCGAACTTCCTCAGCCACCGTATAAATGGTTCCCGGCAGTTTCGGGTGGGGTGTGTCGGACTTGGCAGCTATAACAACATTCGCGCCCTGGCGAGCACAGGCAAGAGCGATCGCGCGGCCGATGCCCCGGCTGGCGCCGGTAATAAATACGGTTTTCTTGTCCAGGGTGTTCATTTCCTGCTCTCCTGTCCGGATGATTCGCCGGCAGTGATTTCTGCCAGCAACTGGTTGCGCTTCACCTGATCGCCCTTGCTGGTCAGAACCTGGCTGACGACACCGTCGCAGTCGGCTTTAACCGGGTGCTCCATTTTCATGGCTTCCAGTATGACCAGGGTGTCCCCCTGGCGAACCGTCTGCCCGGCCTCCGCCAGCACGTCAATAATGGCGCCGTCCATTGAAGCCTGAATGCGCCCGCTGCCCGTGCCGTTGGCACCTGCCGCTGGCTGGTGAGTAAGGTCAGTGACCGACCACGACTCTCCGAACGCCTGTAAATATAGGGAATCTCCGCTGCGGTGATATTGGCAACGCTGACGGATACCATTGTCGATAATGCATAAGACACCGTTCTGCACGCTGGTGACAATCATTTCGTACCGCTCATCACCAAACTGGCAGGAAAGCTGGCTGCCACTGCTTTGTACCAGCAGTTCAACAACTTCGTCACCGGTGTCCAGCTTCATCGGCGTATTGGTGGCCGGGGCGTTGCTCCAGGCTTCCTGGCCTGCGGTGCCGTGGGCCAGTACGCAGGCTGCAAGAGCAAGCTGGCGGATCTGCAGTTTGGCTGGCTGCAGGGATGGGTCATCGCTGAAGGCCTGCTGCAGGAAGGCCGTGGTGGCTTCGCCGGCACCAAAGGTGCTGTCTGCGATGATGCGGCTCAGGAAATACCGGTTGGTGGTGACGCCAAAAACTGTGGTGTCGTCCAGCGCACGGATCAGCCGACGGCGGGCCTCATCGCGGTTTTCACCCCAGGCAATCACTTTCGCGAGCATGGGGTCGTAGTGAGGTGTGACTTCGTCGCCGGAGCGCACACCTGTGTCATAACGCAAGCCCTCGCCTTCGGCAGGCTGGAAGGTGTGCAGCGGCCCGGTTTGGGGTGTGAAGCCGTTGGACGGGTCTTCGGCGTAGAGCCGGACTTCTATGGCATGGCCGTTCAGTTTAATCTGGTTTTGCGCCAGTGGTAGCGGCAGGCCTTCGGCAACTGTCATTTGCCAGGCTACCAGATCCTGGCCGGTGATCAGTTCGGTAACCGGGTGTTCTACCTGCAGGCGGGTATTCATTTCCAGGAAGTAGAAGTTACGACCCTTGTCAACGAGGAATTCGACGGTGCCGGCGCCTTCGTAGTTGCAGGCCAGTGCCGCTTTTACCGCGGCTTCGCCCATGGCGGCCCGGAGTTCGGGGGTCACGAAGGGGGAGGGCGCTTCTTCAACAACTTTCTGATGGCGGCGCTGTACCGAGCAATCACGCTCGCCAAGATAGACAGCGTTGCCATGGCGGTCGGCAAAGACCTGTATTTCCACATGGCGCGGTTCGATAACGGCTTTTTCGAGAATCAGCTCGTCATCACCGAAGGCCTGTTTGGATTCTGAGCGTGCACGTTTGATGTTGTCCGCCAGTTCGGATTCACTCTTTACCAGGCGCATGCCGCGGCCACCGCCACCGGCAGAGGCTTTGATCATCAGCGGGTAGCCGATGTCGGCTGCGGCGGCCATGAGTTCGTCGTCGCTGGCATTGTTGCCTTCGTACCCGGGGACAACCGGTACACCGGCTTTCTGCATGGCGATTTTGGAGCGCCGCTTGCTGCCCATGAGTTCGATGGCGCTGGCGGGCGGGCCTACGAATACGATGCCGGCTTCTTTACAGGCATTTGAAAAGCCGGCGTTTTCAGAGAGGAAGCCGTAACCGGGGTGGATGCAATCTGCGCCGGTTTTGCGTGCGGCATCGAGTATGGCGTCGGCGTTCAGATAGGACGCGGATACTTGTGCCGGCCCTATGCAAACGGCTTCATCGGCCAGTTCGGTGTGCATGGCGTTGGCGTCTGCCTCGGAGTATACGGCGACGGTGCGGTATCCGAGGGCTTTGGCGGTGCGAATAACGCGGACTGCGATTTCGCCCCGGTTAGCTATTAATAGCTTTTTCAGCATAGCGCTTGTCTCGTAAGTTTGTGCCTGTCCGTGAGGGGCGGGGAGGGCGTATTCAGGAAACCGCTACGAGCACATCCATGTGCGCTTGACGTCGGCCATCCTTGGCCGCCGACATTTCCTGAATACGCCCTCGCCGCCCCTCACTCCCTCTAACTTATTTCGTGTCTGCCCAAGCCGGGGCACGTTTCTGCATGAACGCCATGGTGCCCTCGGTGCCTTCGTTGCCTTTAACCGCAGCAGCAAACATTTCGGCGGCGCTGTCGAGTAGCCCACTCATGGATTCGTGGCCAACCCGATGCAGCAGGGCTTTGGTTTCTGCTGTAGCGTTTGGCGCACAGTGGCGAACGCGTTCCAGGGCATGGGCCAGCATGTCGTCAAGCTCCACATCTGATTTTGCCGCCTGATGAACAATGCCCAGAGAACAGGCTTCTTCCGCTCCAATCCTCAAACCGAGCAACGCAAGCCGGCGGGCCTGGGTCAGGCCTATGCGTTCAACCACAAACGGAGCGATCTGGGCCGGGATGATGCCGAGGGAGGTTTCCGGCATACCGAATTTGGCGGTTGGCCCGGCGATGGCAACGTCGGATACGCAGGCCAGGCCAAAGCCGCCGCCCATGACGGCGCCTTCTGTGATGGCGATGACGACTTTGGAGGATTCGTTCACTTGCTGGATCATGTGCCCGAAGGCGCGGTTGAGGCGGTAGAGCGGGTCAGTCTCGCCTTCACCGGTTTTCTGGTTGCGGGCGCCGGCCATGTCTTTGATGTCGCCGCCGGCACAGAAGTGGCCGCCCGAGCCGCGAATTACCACGGCGCGTATGCTGGGATCAGATTCCACTTCGGTAAAGATCGTGGACAGCTCCGCCACCATCTGCAGGCTCATGGCATTGCGGGAGTCCGGCCGGTTGATGGTGATGTGCAGGGCTGGCCCCTGTTTTTCCAGAAGCAGTGTTTCGCAATGAGGCAAGGTTTCCATCTGTAGACTCCACGAACATTGTTTTGGGCCGTTAGCCCGGTTGAACTCTTCAGGACCGTTGAGGGCCAGGGATGGCCCGATCGAGCCCTACAGGGACGTACTCGCGGGCGTGTCCTGAAGAGTTCAACCGGGCTAACGGTCTGGCGCCGACCTTCAGTCTTTGCGCTTGCCCGGCAAGGTTCCCATCAGCTTGCAGATAATCCCCAGCATGATTTCATCGGCGCCGCCGCCAATAGAGACCAGCCGGACATCACGGTAAGCGCGGGATGCGGGGTTGTCCCACATAAAGCCGTTGCCGCCCCAGTATTGCAGGCAGCTATCCGTAACTTCGCGGCCCAGGCGGCCGGCTTTCAGCTTGGCCATGGAGGCAAGTTTGGTAACATCCTTGCCTTCAATGTGCAGTTCGCAGGCCTGATAGGTCAGGGCACGCAGGGCTTCTACTTCCGTCTGCAGTTCGGCCAGGCGGAAGTGAATAACCTGATTGTCGATCAGCGGTACGCCAAAGGTCTTGCGCTCGCGGCAATACTCAATGGTCTGGTCGATGCAGTTTTCCAGCGCTTTGATCACGTTAGCAGCGCCCCACAGGCGCTCTTCCTGAAACTGCAGCATCTGCATCATGAAGCCGGTGCCCTCTGCGCCGATGCGGTAGCGCTGGGGGACGCGCACGTCGTCAAAGAAAATCTGGGCAGTTTCGGACGAGCGCATGCCCAGCTTGTTCAGATGCGGGCTGAAGGTAATGCCCGGGGAGTTCATGGGTACCACAATCAGTGATTTGTTCTTGTGCGGCTTGTCGTCACTGGTATTGGCCAGCAGGCAGATAAAATCGGCCTTGGGGCTGTTGGTGATCCACATTTTGGAGCCGTTGATGATGTAGTCATCTCCGTCTTTTCTGGCGGTGGTTTTCAGGCCTGCCACATCAGAACCGGCACCTACTTCGCTCACACCAATGCAGCCCACCATGTCGCCAGCAATAGCCGGTGCAAGGAAGGTACGTTTCAGTTCGTCGGAACCGAAGCGGGATATCGCGGGGGTGCACATGTCGGTTTGCACGCCAATGGCCAGAGGCACACCACCACAGTGAGCCATGCCCAGTTCTTCTGCAGCGACGAGGTTGTAACTGTAATCCAGCCCCATGCCGCCATATTCCTCGGGTTTCTGAATGCCCAGCAAACCAAGGTTGCCCAGTTTCTTGAATAACTCATGAATGGGGAATTCGCCTGCTTCTTCCCATTCGTCGCAATGGGGGTTAATTTCTTTCTGCACGAAATCTCGGACGGTTTTTCTCAGGGCTTCGTGTTCGGCTGTGAATTTCACTTTTTGTTCTCCTCAGGTCGTTCGTGCCTGTTTGCTCTGGTGTTCGTTGTCTAGCTTGGCGGGCGGGTGTGTGGGGCCGGTTTCAGAAAACCGCTACGAGCACATCCATGTGCGCTTGTTTCGGGCCATCCATGGCCCTCTACATTTTCTGAAACCGGCCCCACACTCCCGCCATGTCTGCAAATGTGCTGCTACTTGCTGAAATTCTTTTTTCTATGGTGGCTCTTTACTGTGATAAGCCCCATCCGTGTTCTTAAACTGATATTCGCTCCCGGCATAAAATCGTGTATTGCTGAGTGGCTGTGCGAACTTGGCTGAACCGTTTGGGGACGCCGTCCAAAAATGTTGGAGGCCAAGGATGGCCGGAAACAAGCGCACATGGATGTGCTCGTAGCGGTTTTTGGACGGCGTCCCCAAATGGTTCCACCCCCCAAACCTGCCAGCCATGAAGCACAGATCCCTAATGCGCCGGAATCAAAGCCGGGCCACGCCAAACGTATTGGGCCGCAACTGGCGGATCTCGGCTTCGCGGCATACGTCGAGAACCAGAGCGACAACGCGCCGGGTATCTCGCGGGTCGATCAGGCCGTCGTCCCAAAGTCGGGCTGTGCCGAACAAGGCTGTAGAACCTTCCTCCAGTTTCTTGGCGGTTGCCTGCTCCAGAAACTCCAGGGTTTTCGGATCAGGCTCCATGCCGCTGCGGCGCTGCTTGTCCTCCGCCACTATGCGCATCACCTTGCCGGCCTGGGCCGGGCCCATGACGGCGGTCCGGCTGTTGGGCCAGGCAAAGATGAATCTCGGGTCAAGGCCGCGACCACACATGGCGTAGTTACCGGCACCATAGGAACCACCAATCACGATTGCGATCTTCGGAACCCGGCAATTGGCAACCGCCTGAATCATTTTCGACCCGTGTTTGATGATGCCATTCTGCTCCGAGTGCGTTCCCACCATGAACCCCGTGGTGTTATGCAGGAACAACAGGGGCGTACCCGCCTGGTCGCAGAGCTGGATAAACTGGGCAGCTTTCGTGCTCCCGGCCGGAGTGATCGGGCCGTTGTTGCCGATGATGCCCACGGAATGTCCTTCAATCCGGATGGTGCCGCACACGGTCTGGTCGTCGAACTCGTTCTTGAAGTCCAAGAACCTGGAGCCATCCGCAATGCGCGCCAGAATCTCGCGCACGTCGTAAGGCTTTTTGGAATCGGACGGGATTACACCCAAAAGTTCGTCTGCCGGATAGAGAGGCTCGTCCCACTTCAATTCACGTTGCGGTGGAAGCTGTTCGTTCCAGGGCAAGGCTTCCAGAATGTTTCTGGCCTGGCGGATGCCATCGGCGTCGTCTTCGGCCAGGTATTCGGCGGTGCCGGCGACCTGTGCGTGCATTTCTGCGCCACCGAGTTCCTCGTCATCAGCTATTTCACCGGTGGCTGCTTTCAGCAGTGGCGGGCCGGCCAGGAACATTTTGGCTTTGCCCCTGACGGCAATTACGTAATCAGAAAGCCCTGGCTGATACGCGCCACCCGCAGTGGCATTGCCGTGTACCACGGTAACCTGTGGTAACCCGGCTGCCGACATGCGCGCCTGATTGGCGAAACCGCGGGCGCCCTGCACAAAAATGTCAGTGGCGTAGTTCAGGTTGGCGCCACCGCTTTCAGAGAGGGACACAACCGGCAATTTGTTCTCTTTGGCGATCTGTTGCAGGCGCAGGGTTTTATCCAGGCCCGCAGGCGTAATCGTTCCGCCTTTGATGGCGCTGTTACTGGCAACAATCAGGCAGCGGATGCCACTGACGGTTCCAATACCGGCGATGATGTTGCCACCCGCCATGCTGCCGTCTTTGTCATCATGCATCTTGTATCCGGCCAATGAGCACAGTTCCAGGAACGGCGTGCCACGATCCAGCAGACGGTTGATGCGATCCCGGGGCAGAAGCTTTCCGCGCCTGGTGAACTTCTCCCGCGCGGCTTCTGCCAGGTCGAGCACCTTCTGTTCCACATCCCGGAAGGTCTTTATATGCGCGATCATGGCCTCGGTGTTGGCACGGAACTCGTCGGATTGCGGATTGACGCTGGTTTCCAGTGTTTGCATAAAAATTCCTCAATCCTCGCTGAGTACTTTTGGAGTAACTGCCCGGTGAAAGCCGTTATATGGCTCGTTATTTTTGGCCTTGGGTAGCGGCCATACCCGCCCGCCTTGAGAGGCAGCGCCGTCAATACGCAGGCAATCACCGTTTACAAAGGAAGCCCCCGGGCTTAGCAAGAAGCAGATGGCGGAGCTGACTTCCGATTCCGTGCCCATGCGCTTGATGGGTACGTTATCGCCGAGGCTGCGAATCCACTGCTTCATGTGTTCGGGGTAGTTGTCCATGCCGCTGGACGCAATCCAACCCGGCGCGACCGCGTTTACACGAACGCCGGAGGCACCCCATTCCACCGCCGCTGTCTGGGTAAAATTCACCATGCCGGCTCTTGCCGCACCCGAGTGCCCCATACCGGGCATGCCGCCCCACATGTCCGCCACAATGTTTACGATGGCGCCACCGGTTTTTGACAGTGCCTGGGTGTAGGCCTCTCTCGCCATCAGAAAGCCGCCGGTGAGGTTGGTGCGTACCACGGTTTCCCAGCCTTTCTGGTTGATTCCAGCCAGGGGAGATGGGAACTGGCCGCCGGCATTATTGACCAGGCCGTTCAACCCGCCATGCTCTGCAATAATCGCTTTCACGGTGGCCTTTACTGAGTCTTCTTCACGGATATCACACACGTGTGCCGAGGCGATGCCACCGTCTTCAAGGATTTCAGCCTTTACGGCCTCAACCTTTTCGACTTTACGGCCGACCAATGCAACCCGGGCGCCGAGGGATGCGAGTTCGTGAGCGGTACAGCGACCGATGCCGGAGCCGCCACCGGTGACGATAAAGGTCTGCCCCTTAAATAAATCAGGGCGAAAAACAGATTGATAACTCATAACTTGAAAACCTTCTCTAATGTTCGGGCGCTCAGGCAGGGAGGGGGCTCCAGGACTGTGAGCAGCAGGGATGCTGCGACCAAGCCTACATGGACGTATTCACGGCGTGTCCTGGAGCCCCCTCCCTGCCTGAGCGCATGCACCATAACTTCAAGAACGAGCCAGCCTGGAAGGCACCGGCACCGGAAACTCCAGTAACTGCTGGGCAAACGCCTTGCCTTGCGGATCAATACGCAGGCTGGCAACGCCACCGCCGCCCAGGCTGTGTTCCAGCAGGAAATTGAAAGCATGGAACCCGGGCAGCGTCCAGCGGGTAACCTTGCCGGTTTCCGGGTTCAGTGTATGGGCCATCCAGTCGGCAACGGCTTCTTCGGTTAATGCAGCAGCAATGAACGGAACGAACTCCGGCTTACGTGCAATAACGCCAATGTTGCTGTGGTCGCCCTTGTCACCGCTGCGGGCCCAGGCCAGATCAATCAGGGGAACGGTGGTATCGGTTACTGATGCACCTTCGATAGCGGGTTGATCCTTGATCTGGCCAGGCAGGAAGCCTCCTGCCGAATCAACAGCAACCGGTGTTACCTGGCCGCTCAGATCAACCGATACAGCAACCTCGCTCTTGGGCACCAGGCACGAATAAAGCCGGATCTTGGGCCAGACGGCTGGCCGGCCACCCACAATGCCCGTCAAACCCGGTGCCATGCCGGTTGCCGCCTGAGCGATCTCCCGGGAGAACAACACCAAGGCCGCTTTTTTGGTGTGGGCCGCACTGATTTTGACGACGATTTCCCGGCTGTCTTGGCCGCGACCATGCTTGCCATAGGTGGTTTCAGTACCCAGCAGTTCGACACTGGTTTCCGTGTAGTCGGGTAAGCCGCGTTCCTGGAACAGCCGCGATGTTTTGGTAAGGATGGCGTCGGCCACGGCCTGGGCCTTCTTCCGCGCATCCATGCCCGCAAGCAGGAAAGTTGCGGTGCACTTGAAACCATCCGGCCAGGTGCCGGAAACCTTGTAGCTGTCGGTTGGCGGCAGGCCCCGCGCGCCGCGAACCGTTACACAGTCTGGCCCGCTTTCTTCCAGTTTCACATCGGTAAAATCGCAGGTTACATCCGGCAGGAAATAGGCCCGGGGATCTCCGATTTCGTAGACCAGCTGCTCAGCAACGGTGCCACGGCTTACCTTGCCGCCGGTACCTTCCGGCTTGGTGATTACAAAATCCCCGTCTGCGCTGACTTCGGCAATGGGGAAACCCATATCGGCAAAGCCCTCGGCAACATCTTCCCAGTCCGTGAAGTTACCGCCGGTGGATTGTGCACCGCACTCCAGCAGGTGGCCGGCAAGGCTACCCTGGGCCAGTTTGTGGTAGTCCTTCCAGTCCCAGCCGAATTCGTGCACCAGAGGGGCAAGAATCAAGGCACTGTCTACCACTCTGCCGGTCAGAACTATGTCGGCGCCCTGATCCAGTGCTGCCACCAAACCCGGTGCGCCAAGATAGGCGTTCAGGCTGACCATCATGGCTGGCATCGGCTCGCCGGTGGCTATTTCGGTGGTGCCGGCTTTGCTCAGGGCCTGCTTTTTCGGCAGCAGGTCATCCCCGAGTACCAGGGCAATTTTCATGTCTACGCCGGCTTTTTCGCACAGTGCCTGCAACGCATCGCGGCAGGCTAACGGATTCACACCACCGGCATTGCTAAGCACGCGAATCCCTTTTGCTTTAATGTCGGCAAGCAGCGGGCCCATTACGGTTTCAACAAAATCCCGGGCGTAGCCCTGGCTGGGGTCTTTCATCTTCTGGCCAGCCATGATCGACATGGTGACTTCGGCCAGGTAGTCGGAGACCAGATAGTCGATATCACCTCTATGAACCAGCTGTGCGGCGGCCGTTTCGGTGTCACCCCAGAAAGCGGAGGAACAGCCTATGCGAATGGTTTTCGGGGAGTCAGCCATGTTTGTGCGTCCTGTTACTGGATTGGCCCGGGCGTTACGCCTGGTGGCAGGCCATATGTTAGTCCATGGGGTAAACCATACCAAGCAAGCGCTTGGTTTGTAAACAGGTAATTTTCAGGTAGAATGCCGTTTCTTCTACCGCAGCTGGATTTGCCCGTGAATCAAGACAAAATTCTTCAGTCACTCATTGCCGACAATCTGGTTTCAGATCCGGAAAGTGCTCGTGGTCGGCTGCTTCGGGAAGCGGCGCGGCTATTCCGCGATAAAGGCTATGAGCGAACGACTGTCCGCGATCTGGCGGCAGCCGTGGGTATCCAGTCGGGCAGTCTTTTTCACCACTTCCGCACCAAAGAAGAAATCCTCAAGGCGGTGATGGTTGAAACCATCAGGCTTAATACCGCCGTAATGCAGGCTGCTGTGAATGCGGCAAACACCAACCGGGAGAAGTTGAGAGCGCTGATCAGTGCCGAGCTGGAATCCATTAACGGCCAGACCGGCGAGGCCATGGCAGTACTGGTCTACGAATGGCGTAGCCTGTCTGAAGCCTCCCAGGCCGAAGTGCTGAAGCTTCGGGATCTTTATGAGGCCCTGTGGCTGGATGTCCTTAACGCTTTGAAACGGGATGGTGCTCTGGTTGCCGACCCGTTTATTGTGCGCCGCATGCTGACCGGTGCCTTGAGCTGGACAGTAACCTGGTACAGACCAGAGCGTGGCGGCCTGACCCGGGAGGATCTGACGGATCAGGTGATTGCCATGCTGGGCCTGAGCTCGAAGTGATGAGCAGTCGGGTGGCATGTGTTGCGCACCTGTAATCAGTTCGTAATAAACAGTTTATTGAACTGGCTGAATCTGAAAAAAATCGTAAAGGCATTGTTTTAAATCAAAATAATTTCAAAAAATGCCCTCTTGGCAAAGCCATTGGCCTGATCGGCATGACCGTGACGGCAAACGAGCCATTTTTGTAGGACAGTTTTCAACGCACTCTTGCCTCCGGAATGACAGAACCAACTGCATTTCAGGCTTATAAAAACAAAGCAGAGCAGGGTGACTTATCATGTCCTTATTGGCGATGTATGCACGCCGTCTGGCGGCGGTGCGTGGCAAAATGATTATTCTTGCAGTGGCCGTTTTGTTTGCCGGCTGTTCCGCAAATCCCATTTATAAAACCACCGGGGCTGTGCTCGCAGGTTATTCGGAGGCTGAAGCCACTCCGTATGTCATGCAGATGTCTGATCCCGAAATGGCCTGTGCGCTCGGAGAAGGCATAGATCCCTTGCTCTACTCCTTTTCGCGCATCAACGATGCCCCGGATACAACCGGTTCCCTGTTGATGCTGCTGGCTGCCAATTGCATGGAATACAATGCCTGGGAGGCCGAGCTTGCCTACCTGCGGGCAGATTATGAAGGCAATGTGCCTGCTGCCAAGGATGCCCGCGAGCAAACAAAGCGTTTACATGCGCTGACGGCCGAGCGCCGCCAGATTGCTTTCCGCAGGGCCATGGAAGCCTACGACTTTGATCCCTCCAAAGAACCGCTTGAGTGCCCGTTCCTGTTTACCGAGCAGGATGAAATGACCTTCATGCTCGGCTTGCTGACCGGTATGCAGGCGGTTGTAAACGATGCCAATTCCGGTGCCCGTGCAGGGATACCGCGCAACATCGCACCCCAGGCAGAGCGCGCTGCAACCTGTGTCGACAATGAAAAACTGGGTGGCTTGCCCAACGCTGTCCGTGCCCTGGTCTGGCTGTTATTGCCGGATACCCGCCCGGAACTGTCACCGGATCCCTGGAAAGTGCTCGAAAACAGCTCTGCAAAAGGTGTAGAGGCAGGCATTCGCGCCTCTATGGCGGTGGAAGCCGTCGCTGCCGAAACCTTCGGGCGCCCGGACGTGTTGGCCGACGTGATCCGCCGTTTTGCAGAGGCTGAGGACACCATCGAGGTGTGGGAAGAGTACCGTCTGGTGGACAGTGTAGCCCGTCAGGCCATCCGGTTTTCCTCGGATAAGCACTGGACCGCTCAATACGGTTACCGCACGCCCCAGCGTTTTTTCGGAAAAATGAGTCCGGAGCGCAACACGGAAAACGTTGAAACCATGAGCCTGGATGATCTGCTCTGAATCAGTCATGCCCGCGCCTGTTCGGCGCACCCCCAACGAACTCGGTATAAACACAAGAATCACCCGGAGGTCTTTATGATCCGCAAGTCCATTACTGCTTTGACACTGGCAGCCATTGCCCCCCTGGCGTCGGCCCAAACCGTGAAACTGTGTGTGTTTGATGTGATAGGTGCCAACGGTGACATATACAACATGGTCAAAGACTATGCGCTGGAAATGAAAAACCATGGTGTGGACTTCAAACTCAAGCCTTATACCGACGAAGGCGTGGCCATTGGCGACTTCAATGCCGGCCAGTGTGATGCCGTTGCCGCCACTGACTTGCGTACCCGGCCTTTTAACCGGTTTACCGGAAGTATCAGTGCTGTCGGGGCCATACCCACCTACGATGACCTGAAAACGCTGCTGGCTACCCTGGCTCAACCCAAAGCTGCTGCACTGATGAAGCAGGGCGATTACGAGGTGCTTGGGATTGTGCCCGCGGGCGCCGGCTATCTGTTTGTAAACGATCGCAGTATTGATACGGCGGGGGAGTTGGCCGGAAAGCGGATGGCGACCCTTGATTACCAGGAAGATGCCATCCACATGGTGAATTTTGTAAAGGCAACGGTGGTTCCTTCTGATATCACCAACTTTGCCGGTAAATTCAATAACGGTTCCGTTGACACAGCCTATGCGCCCGCATTCGCGTATGAAGCCCTTGAGCTCTACAAGGGGTTGGGTGACAAGGGCGGGATTGTGGATTACCCGCTGGCGCAGCTCACAATCCAGGTGATTGCCCGCGATGATGTTCTGGATGACGAAACCGCCCAGAAAGCCCGCGAGGTTGCCTGGGATATGTACCCTCAGGCCATGAACCTGATCAACCAGCAGGAAAATGCCATTCCGGCTGACAAGTGGATTCGCATTCCGGAAAAAGACATCCAGGGTTACCAGGAAATGTGCCGTCAGAACCGGCTCGAAATGCGCGACGGTCTTAACGGAGCTCCCGATGTGTATCATCCCAAAATGCTGAGTTTGCTGAGCAAAATCCGTTGTTCAAGTAATCCGTCCGCATCCGAGTGCACCTCGGAAAACCGGGAATAACAGGGCGGATCACCCATGAACTGGCAAGCATTGACGGCTCCGGCCGCGAAAACGCTTTACCCCGTGCACCGGATGCACGGGGCCATTCTGCTGGTGCTGCTGTTTGTTACCTTGCTCCTGGGCATGGGTAACTCGCTCCATTCGCGCCTGCTTTGGGTTGGTGAGCAGGTCTGGCCAAACTACTACCTGCTCAACCCCGATGCCACGGAGCCGTCGTGCCGGCTGGAAATGGATGTAGACGCGGAAGTGCGCAAGCGTATGGATGCTTACCAGCCAGACCCGGATGATCTGTTTGATTCCGCTCCCGATCCTGAGGCTATTCGCGCCTCCCTCAAGCGTAACCTTGCGCTGTGTGCGGAGAAACATGCGGCTTATGAACAGAACCAGAAGCATGCCACACCGGCCCTGGGCGCATTCAAGACGGTCGAGCAGGGATTGGCGTCCTTTTTGCTGGATAACATAGCGCTTACCAAGTATCTGTTCATTGCCATTTTTGCAATGGCCGCTGCGGTGGCAGCTTTTGATACGGATCACATCGCGCTCCGGCTGCCCCGAAACCGGTCAGAGTGGCGCCTGAGCCAGGCGGTGCAGTTCATCGTCAACGGTTTGATGGTGTTTTCGATGAACGCCTACCTTGGGCGGCTGGCCAGTTCGCCCGGCACTGAGTCTACCGTTACGCTCCAGTATGCCTGGACGGCTGTATTCGGCCTGTTTATGGTGATTAACGCGCTGCGTTTCGTGAAAGTTCCAACGCATATGCGGGCTGGCGCGCTGGCGCTGTCCTCGGGCCTGGTCGTGCCGCTGTACTGTAGTATGGGCCTGATTGCCATGAGCTACTTTTTCTTCGCGGACGGCTACGCATCGGGGCTCGCCATTTACTTCGGCATGATGTCCAATCTCTCTTCCATGTTTATCAATATCGGGCTTTATGTGCTGGTGGGTATGGTTCTGAAGCAGACTCGCCTGCCAGAGCTGTTGCTGAACGTCATCAAACCCTACAACCTGCCTGCACCCATGCTGGCCTCGGTCATTATCTTTGCCACCGCCTTCCCGACGGCCTTCACCGGCGCTTCCGGTATTTTCATACTTGCGGTTGGTGGCGTGGTTTATGATGAGTTGCGCAGGGCCGGAGCCGGGCGGCAGCTGGCTCTGGCAACCACCGCTATGTCCGGAAGTCTTGGTGTGGTGCTCAACCCCTGCCTGCTGATTGTGGTGGTTGCGGCTCTGAACAAGGAAGTGACAACCACCGAGATGTACGGCTGGGGCTTCTGGGTGTTTATTATGTCCGCCACGCTGTTCTCGTTGATTGTTTGCAAAACCGAAGGCAACTGGCGGCCGCGCCCGGCTGCGGGTGCTCTGAAGGCATCGTTGCACCAGCTCAAGCCACTGCTCCCTTATGTGGCCGTGGCGGCGGGCGTCATAGTGGCCATCTACGGAGTGCTTGGCCTGTCATTCAATGAATACAGTGCACCCCTGATACTGCCATTGGTAATGCTTGCCCTCGTGTATCTTGATGCTGACAGCAGCAGCCGCGACGATACTGAAACCCGTCTGCAGGCATTCTGGGGCAGGAGTTGCGCCGCTGCCAGCGATTCTGCAGTGCATATCGGAGCCTTGCTGGCTTTGATTGGTTTCTCTATTTGCCTTGGCGGCATTCTGGAGCGCTCCGATATTGTTCAGGCGCTGTTTCCGGAGGATCTCACAAGCCCCTGGATTGCCATGCTGGTGATTGTTGTCATGTTGACGATCATCGGCATGGTGATGGATCCCTTTGGTGCGGTAATCCTGGTGTCTGCCACCATCGCCCAGCCAGCGATTCAGTTGGGCATTGATCCACTGCATTTCTGGATTGTATGCCTGGTGGCATTTGAGCTGGGGTATCTGAGCCCGCCCGTGGCACTGAACCACCTGCTTACGCGCCAGGTCGTGGGGGAGAACGAAGTGCTGGCTGCGGAGCGTGTGGGGTCCTTCTGGCATCGTTACGAGCGTTTGTTGCTGCCCCTTGCGGTGATGGCGCCAACGTTGTTGCTGGTGGCGTTCGTGCCCATGATGTTCTATGCCCTGTAGGGCCGACCTTTGACCCTGAAGGCCGTCTCCGGAGGTTCCCGAGGCGGCTTTTTTGTATCTGCAAAACCGGATTCCTGTGTTTGCGCGCTCCCTGGCATCTGGCGAATAATGGGTAACGTACCTTTGCGCAATGAGTGTCGTACACTTGGCAGTCTGAAAACAGACGGGGGCTTTATACGGATGCCGGCTAACTCACAGGCAACAGCGCTTTTCAGGTATTCCATTGTGGCGGGGCTGCTGGCGGCTCTCTGGGGTTGTGGCGGGAGTTCCGGCGGCGCGGCAGAGCCAGCAAACATAGCGCTCTCGGGCAGTATCGGCATTGAAACCGGAACGCGGGTAGACACAGACGATGCAGGCACCCTGGTGCTGAGTTCATCGCCATTTCCCGGTGTCCAGCTTCTGCCCCAGGAATTCATTCTCGCAGGTTATGTCAGTGCCGTTAGCGGGCGTTACACTGGCGCGGATGGGCTGCCCGGAAATGCTTTCCCGGAAGATCCTGCCGACACCTATTCCATGACCCTGCGCGGGGGGCAAGGCATTTCCCTCCAGCCTTTCTCCGCGAGCAGGAACCCACCCCCGCTGACCCTGTCCCTGTTCAGTGGCGATCGTCTTGTTGCAAGGGATTCCACCGGCAGCCAGGCAGCCCCGGTGCGGATCTCGCTGCCGGATACCGAACCCACGGGCACATATACCCTGAAAATTGAAGCATCCGGTACAGAACCCATGCTCTACATTCTGTCGACATCGGTTACCGGCAGCGCTTTGGCTGCCGGGTTCCAGTGGCCGGATCACGACTTTGCCGAATCCGAAGCCATTGTCATGTTCCGGCAGCAGGCGGGGCAGGCGTCGGTGCGCTCATCTGCGCTGCAGATGGACGTGGAGCCCGAAATGCAGCTGGCTCCGGGTGTCTGGCTGGTGAAGGCTCCACCACAGGCGGCCCGCAGCAGCGCAGTGCAAACAAAGGCATCGACCCTGGAATGGATACGAACACTGAGCAAGCGCCCGGAGGTGGTCTCGGCCACCCCCAATTACACAATGCGCACCATGGCTGCAACGCCGGTGGATGAGCCGCTGTACAACAACCTTACCGTGGGGCAACAGTGGCACTATGAATTGGTGAACGCCCCGATTGCCTGGCAACTGGCCAATGGCGGTGGCGCTGGCGTTACGGTCGCGGTGATGGATACAGGGTTATATGGAGAGCCGGGGAACTGGCACAGCGAGCTGGATGAAAACGTTGTCGATGGCCGGGATTTCGTATCCCAGGCCTTTGATAACGATGGTGATCCGGGCCCTGACAATAATCCTGCGGACCCGGGAAACGCAGTCGGAACCAGTGTTTACCATGGCACCCATGTGGCAGGCACTGTAGCCGCTGCGGTTAACGGTGTCGGTGGCGCCGGTATTGCCTACGGCGCTTCGCTGCGCCCTGTGCGGGTGCTCGGGGAGGGTGGTACCGGCTCATCGGCGGATCTGCTGGCAGCCCTGAACTGGGTTTCCGGCCGGTCTGATGGCGTGGCTCCCCACGCTGATATTGTTAACCTCAGTCTTGGAGGCCTGCCGTTCCAGCAAGAACTCCTGGAGGCCATTGATTACGGAATCCGGCAGGGCATCCTGTATGTGGCTGCGGCAGGCAATTCCGCTTCCACGAGTGCGTCTTATCCTGCTGCTTATGAGAAGGTGTTTTCAGTCAGCGCGGTTGACGGGGCCGGGGTGCTGGCCAGCTACTCGAATTACGGTGACTGGATTGATCTGGCGGCACCGGGCGGGGATGCCAGCCGTGATGGCAACGCCGACGGGCGCAGCGACCTGGTCAGCAGCACCAGTGCCAGCCTGATCAATGGCACACTGAAGGAAACCTATATCGGATTGCAGGGCACCTCCATGGCGGCGCCTCACGTGGCTGGTGTCTTTGCATTGATGAAGAGCCTCAACCCGGGGTTGGATCATGATGGCTTCTACCGGCTTTTATCGGGAGGCGACCTGACCCGGCAGGATTGTGACCGTGACCCTTGCCTCAAAACCCGTGAACTGGGCTGGGGTCTGATAGACGCCGGCAAATCAGTCCTGGCGGCCTCGGCCGGGGTGGTGCCAAACCTGTTGACGTCATCGCCTGCCATCGTGAGCCTGTCGTCGGAAGGGCCGTCTTCTGCGACTGTGAAGCTGAGTGTTTATGGCCGCAGTACCGATGAGGTCAGCATAGAATCCGTGTCGGTAGATGTACCCTGGCTGCGCCTGGACTCGGTGCCGGCTCTCAACGATCCTGGAACAGAGTTTACGATCACTTTAACGCTCATCCCGGGAGAGCTTGATGCTGGTGTATCGGAACGGGCGCCCATCGTGGTGGACTACAGAAGCGACGAGTCCCGCAGGCTTGAAATCCCGGTGATCGGCCAACGGGTAACGGATCTGCAGGCCCGTGACGCAGGCCGGCATTTTGTTTTACTGGTTGACCCCGAACCCGTGGGTGATCTGTACACAACCATTGCCCAGACCAGCGCCGTGGCAGAGAACGGACGGTACCCGTTTACCTTTGTACCTGATGACGGTGTTGAGCCGAAAATGCTCAATGAGGTGCCACCGGGTAACTACATCCTGGTCGCCGGATCGGACCTAGATAACGATGGCCTGATTTGTCATGCTGGTGAAGCCTGTGCGGAATACCCGGTTGCCGGGCTTCGGCAGGAAATCACAATCAGCCCGGGGAAGCCCGTGACGGGTATAGAGATGACAACCAGTTACGCCCGCCCGGAGATATCGGCGGCGACACCCGGCATATTGCCCCGCCCCGGGTTCAGAGGCTACAGGCTGATGCCGGAGCCAGCAGGGCATGGCAGCGGGCCAGCACCTAAACTGATGGGAGCAGAGCGTTGATGGCGCTACGCAGGATAATCATGCGAGGCTCGACGATGGCCTCTTTACTGGCAAGTTTGGCTTTGCTGGCGGGCTGTGCCTCCTCAGGCATTGTGGCAAATGAATCCAGTGCACCTCTTGCGCGCCAGGTTACCCAATCCTCCCACTGCGGGCTGACCGGCCCCGGACTGGCGTATGTTCAAACGGAGGATCGGCTGCAACAGCTGTTGCATTTGCCGGCACAAAATATGGCAGTGCAACAACTGCGGGCGGTGGACCTTGAGCAGGAACACTTGCTGTTCGTGACTCTGGGGGAAAGGCCAACGGGAGGTTACAGTGTGGGACTGGTGTCTGCCGCTGCGGAGGAGGCAGGAAAAACCCTGAGCCTGTCCATGGCTGTGCGCACGCCCGCGCCGGGGACCATGGTTACCCAGGCGCTCACTTCACCCTGTGTGGTGGTGGCCTTTCCCGCCCGGGACTGGTCCGAAATCCGGGTGTCCGGTGTTGGTGAAGGGGATCTGCGGATCAGGCCCTGAAGAGCCTGCCGGGCGCAGATTGGTCACACAGGCGGCAATCAGCCGTTGATCTTTGGCTGTGAATCCCTAAGCTATGGCAACGAATTTTATATCCTGCGGAGTCACTTCCAGTCTATGAACCAGCAACAATACAACGCCGATGCCATTGAAGTACTGAGCGGTCTGGACCCGGTGCGCAAGCGCCCTGGCATGTATACAGATACCAGCCGCCCGAATCACCTGGCTCAGGAAGTGATTGACAACAGCGTGGATGAAGCTCTTGCCGGCCACGCCCGCCGTATTGATGTGGTGTTATACGCAGACGGATCCCTGAGCGTTGAAGACGATGGCCGGGGAATGCCCGTTGATCTGCATAAGGAAGAAGGGCTACCCGGTGTGGAACTGATTCTTACCCGGCTGCACGCCGGCGGCAAGTTTTCCCAGGGCAATTACAACTTCTCGGGCGGGCTTCATGGCGTTGGTGTTTCGGTGGTTAACGCGCTCTCCAAACATCTTGAAGTCACCATAAAGCGTGATGGGCAACTCCATCGCATGACGTTTGCCAATGGCGACAAGGCAACCGATCTGGAAGTGATCGATACCGTTGGCAAACGCAATACCGGCACCCGCCTCAAGTTCACGCCGGATACCAGGTACTTTGACAGCCCCAATTTTTCCGTTAGCCGCCTGCGCCATAACCTGAGGGCCAAAGCTGTTCTGTGCCCGGGTTTGACGGTGACCTTTTTGCAGGAAAAAACCGGCGAGAAGGACGAATGGCTGTATGAAGAGGGCCTTCGGGATTACCTCCGTACCGCACTGGCAGATGTTGAAGCAGTACCCCTGGAGCCATTTACCGGCAGTTTTTCCGGTAACAAGGAAGCGGTTGACTGGGCAATCCAGTGGCTTCCGGACGGTGGTGAATCGGTTATGGAAAGCTACGTTAACCTGATCCCCACGGCCCAGGGTGGCACCCATGTAAACGGGCTGCGAACCGGGTTACTGGAGGCCATGCGGGAATTCTGCGAGTTCCGCAATTTGCTGCCGAGGGGTGTCAAACTGTCGCCGGAGGACATCTGGGAGAAGGCAGCCTATGTGCTGTCGTTCAAAATGCAGGAGCCGCAGTTTTCCGGGCAGACCAAAGAGCGTTTATCCTCACGGGAGGCGGCAGGGTTCATTTCCGGTGTGGTCAAGGATGCTTTCAGTCTTTGGCTGAATCAGCACACCGATGTGGCGGAAGTTCTGGCTGAATTATTTATCAGCAATGCCCAGCGCAGGCTGAAAGCCAGCAAGAAGGTAGCCCGTAAACGGGTAACTTCCGGCCCGGCCTTGCCGGGCAAGCTGGCGGATTGTTCCGGTGGCGATACCGCCCGTTCCGAGTTGTTCCTGGTTGAGGGGGATTCCGCGGGCGGTTCCGCAAAGCAGGCCCGTGATCGGGAGTTTCAGGCGGTCATGCCACTGCGGGGTAAAATACTGAATACCTGGGAAGTGGATTCCGGCGAAATCCTGGCTTCCCAGGAAATTCATGATATTGCCGTGGCCATAGGCGTAGACCCCGGTTCCGACAGACTCGAAGGCCTGCGCTATAACAAGATCTGCATACTCGCCGACGCGGACTCGGACGGCCTGCACATTGCGACCCTGCTGTGCGCCCTTTTCCTCAGGCATTTCCGCCCGGTCGTCGCCGCAGGGCACGTATTTGTTGCCATGCCACCGCTGTACCGTGTAGATCTTGGCAAGGAAACCTTCTACGCGCTCGACGAACACGAGAAGCAGGGGATTCTGGACCGCCTCGAAGCAGAGAAGCGCAAAGGCAAGATTTCGGTCACCCGATTCAAGGGTTTGGGTGAAATGAACCCTTTGCAACTGCGCGAAACCACCATGGCACCGGACACACGCCGCCTGGTTATGCTGACGATCGAGGACGGGGACGATACCGATAGCCGTATGGACATGCTTCTGGGCAAGAAGCGTGCCTCGGACCGGAGATCCTGGCTGGAAGCCTACGGCAATATGGCCGATATTGCTGTCTGAGGAGCCGGCCATTCGCCTGCCAGTGAACGTGTTTAGTGGTCTGGTAGCAGTTGCGGTTACTGCAGGGCGTACGGAGTCAGCCCGGGCTCATGGCCGAGGCGGGCGCGTTAGCCAGGATGTCGCAGCAAAGCACCCGCCGCTCACCCTTGTTGCTGAAACAGAGTGACAGGGTTACGCACATATAGACGCCGGTTACGCACAGGTAGGGGGCTGTAATGTGCAAGGTGTCCGGTTGGGCCAGCGCTTGCCTGAGGTACTGCTGCCGATACCAGTCTGCCTTGGCCGTGCTCTCCAGAGGCTTGAAACGCGGATCCAGATCCCGGGCCCTGGTCTCTGATACGAGCGTATCATCAATCTGAACCCCGTTCTCATCAGCCAGATAGCAGCGGGACACCGTGGGGTGGCTCAGCAGGGTATTACACGCCTGTGCCATCCGCGCACCGGCCTGGAGGCGGGCAATTGCATCCTGGAAATCCTTCCAGAAGAAATCCACCAACTGGCTGGTCGGGTCCCGCGTGATCTGATGACGGGCTTTATAATCCTTCAGCAACTGGTCAAAGTCTGCCGTTGCATTACCAAGCCGGGCCAGGTCGGTGCTGGGCCGGCAAAAATAGAACCCCTGAACAAAGTCGACACCGGCATCAATGGCGATCATGGCCTGGTCGCTGGTTTCCACCCCCTCCAGTAATACCAGGCACCCGGACTGGTGCAGCAGTGAAACAATGCCATTCAGTATCTGTCGTGCCTTGTGATCTTCAGTAGCCCGCGTCAGCAGTTTTCTGTCGAGCTTGACGATGTCGGGTGACAGGTTCCAGATGCGTTCAAAGTTTGAATGCCCGGCGCCGAAGTCATCTATAGCAGTGAGACAGCCCAGCTTGCGGTAATAGGCGACGGTTTCGCGCAGGCGGTCTGCATCGTCGGTTGGCTGTTCAACAATTTCGATAACAATCCGGTGGGGCGGCAGCCTGGTTTGTTTTAACAGGTTTCCAAAAAACGAATCTGCCTGGCTGCCGCTGGTAACAACCCGGGGAGAAACGTTCAGAAACAGCCAGTTGAGCTGGTCCTGTATGCCGCTGTAGTTGCGGATATGCAAATAGCGACACAGCCTGTCCAGCAGGAGGGTTTCCGCATCGGATGCCGGCAGCTCGAAAAGGTGTATTGGCAGAACGTTAGCATCATCCGGATCCAGTGCCCGTATCAGTGCTTCGTAGCCCACCGTGCGTTTGTGGGAAATGCTGTAAATCGGCTGAAAAGCTGTTCTCAGCTTGAGTCCGCGAAAGTTGGCTGTCCAGAATTCGCCATTACTGTGAAGCATGGACGATATCAGATCCACTTCGGGGTCTCTTGGAGTCTCCGGGGTTGCTGGCTGCATAGTGTGTTTTAAATCATCGAACGAATACATCAGGTGCGAGTAGAGGTGCCCCTGAACTGATCACTGATCAAAGTCGGCTGAGAGCTGAAAACGTCAGATTAAACTGATAGTTGGAAGGAGATTGCCAAAAAACGCGAAGCATTACCACTGTTTCATGAACAAACCGGAAACAGTTCGCGGGTTTTGGAGGGTATGCACTGCGGAAAAGAGTGTGGCGGCCCGTTACGACAAGGGCCGCCGGATAATCAGTTATTACTCGGGATTACTACGGATTCGTCGAATTCAAGTTCCATGTCCTGTCCTCTAGTTAAGTCTGGCCCCACCTGGGTAATACAGCATGGTTAAAGCCTATCTGTTTTATATATTTCAACAATCCGTAAAACCCGTATGCGACCAAAGCCAAATCCGGAGGGAGCCTGACAGGGCGCGAGAAGGAATGGCGGATATGACATGGTCAGATTTTTTGATGAAGGGCGGCAAAACATTGCGTTTTTCTTTATGAATGCGGGTCCTTATACTCCGGCTCTTCAGTCACTGACAGCAAAACGAGGTCTCGGCTGTTATGCAAATGAGCAATACCTCCGCCGGTTACGGATTACTGGCGATCGTGATTCACTGGGTTGCTGCTGTGGCAGTTATCGGATTGTTTGCTTTGGGTTTCTGGATGGTGGACTTGTCGTACTACGACGACTGGTATCGCCGCGCTCCGGATATTCATCGCAGCATCGGCGCTTTGCTGTTTGGTTTGATGGCGCTTCGTTTGTTCTGGCGCATTTTTTCAGCATCGCCAAAGCCGATAGCAGGGCACAAGCGTTGGGAGACTCTCAGCGCACATGCCGCCCATGCATTGCTGTATTTTCTGATTTTTGTGGCCACGGTGAGCGGTTTTCTGATCTCAACCGCGGATGGCTCATCAGTGAGTGTGTTTGGCTGGTTTGACGTTCCCTCAGTGACCGGCCAGATAAAAGGCCTTGAAGACATTGCAGGGGTGGTGCACTACTGGAGCACCTGGGCACTGGTTGCACTTGCCGCCGTTCATGCCCTGGGCGCGCTGAAACATCACCTGGTTGACCGCGATGAAACGCTGCGCCGGATACTGGTTCCGGTGCGCAGGAATAAGTGATTTGTATGGCGCCGCCGGTACCCGGTGCGCCTGATTTAAATGATTTCGATGGGATCCAAAAGGAGAATGCTATGAAGAGAATACTGCTGGCTTCGGCTGTTGCCATGGCGGTGACAGGAAGTGTTCAGGCCAATGAACACAGCGGCACCTACGCGTTTGATAAAAAGGACGCCCACCAGTTTATTACGTTCAGGATTTCCCACCTGGGTTACAGCTGGCTCTATGGTCGTTTCAACGATTTTGATGGCCAGTTCGTTTACGATGCTGAAAACCCGGAAAACAGCTCGGTTAGCGTAACCATTGATACATCCAGCCTGGATTCCAACCACGCCGAGCGTGATAAACACCTGCGCGGAAAAGATTTCCTGCATGTAAGTGAATACCCACAAGCGAGCTTCAAAAGTAAGCGGGTAATTGTTGATGACGAAGGCGAGGCGGATATTGTTGGCGACTTCACGCTGCGTGGTGTAACCCGCGAGGTTACTCTGGACGTGGAAATGCTCGGCCACGGTAAGGATCCCTGGGGAGGTTACCGCATGGGATTCGAAGCGGAAACCGAGTTGCGTCTTGAGGACTTCGGGATACCAACGAACCTCGGAAAGGCGTCTGAAACTGTAGAGATCAGTATTTCAGTTGAGGGCATTCGCCAGTAACGTTTTCCAGTGCGGTGATTACAGGCCGCTTCCGGAGTTAGCTCCGGAAGCGGCCTGTAATTGTTTCCGGTTCTTGTGTATACCCGCAAAAAGCCGGGCTGGTCTGATTGCCGGGAAAAGATGAGGTGGGGGCGTCAGGCGTCGGGATGAAGGCCTTGGCGTGGCGGGGTTGCTGCTTCCCGATTGGTGTCGCAGGCGCGACAAAGGCGCCGTTGGCGCCAGAACTGGGCAGCAAAGATAACCAGCCATATCAGCAAGCCTGCACCGAGATAGGCTGCAGAAACCTGGAAGCTCCCACTGATTGCAAATTCCACAAGAAGCATCAGCGCCACGGCTAATGCCGCATTGACCATTGCTGTAGCCATCGCTTGCCAGCAGGCTTTCAAATTGGGTGTCATAGTGGTCCGCTTGTTTGAGAGGAAAACGCTGTTCTACTCGTTAACGACAATGAGCATACGGCGCACCTTACAGTCTCTCCATGCGGGAATTCCGCTATTGGAATTGCGGGTGGCAGGTTCCGAAGGGCAGTTTAACCCAATAAATCCTCAGGTTATTGGTGTATCCGCCCGCCGCTCCATATAATGTCCCACTGCGCCACGCCCGTGATTATCCGGGGTGCAAAAGGCAGCATCGCGAACTCCTTGTAAATTCAGGCAATTCAGGCAATAAAAGAGGCATCCATGCCAGAGTTTCAGACAACGGATGAAGGCTTTGAGCGGGTATCACTCAGGGACTACACGGAAAAAGCCTATCTCGACTACTCCATGTACGTCATTCTTGACCGCGCACTTCCCAATGTCGGGGACGGGCTGAAGCCGGTTCAGCGGCGGATCATCTATGCCATGTCAGAGCTGGGGCTCAAGTCCACCTCCAAGTACAAGAAGTCTGCCCGCACCGTGGGGGATGTTCTCGGCAAGTTTCACCCCCACGGCGACAGTGCCTGCTACGAAGCCATGGTACTTATGGCGCAGCCGTTTTCGTATCGCTACCCGCTTGTCGATGGCCAGGGTAACTGGGGTGCGCCCGACGATCCCAAATCCTTCGCCGCCATGCGTTACACGGAATCGCGGCTGGCGCGTTTCTCTGATGTTCTGCTCACAGAGCTTGGGCAGGGCACCGTAGACTGGGTGCCCAACTTTGATGGCACTATGGATGAACCCTCGGTGCTGCCTGCAAGGCTACCCCATGTGCTGCTTAACGGCACTACCGGTATTGCCGTGGGTATGGCAACGGATATTCCGCCCCATAACGTGCGGGAAGTCACCGCCGCCTGCATCCGGTTGCTGGACGACCCCGACGCAACGGTTGAGCAGTTGTGTGAGCACGTCAAAGGGCCGGATTTCCCGACATACGCAGAAGTCATTACGCCGCGAAAAGATCTGCGTCAGATGTACGAGACCGGTCGGGGTTCGCTGCGCATGCGCGCACGCTGGATTCGGGAAAGTGGCGAAATTGTGGTTACCGACCTGCCGCACCAGGTTTCCGGTAATCGTGTGCTGGAGCAGATTGCGCAGCAGATGCAAACCAAAAAGCTGCCCATGGTGGCAGACCTCCGGGACGAGTCCGACCATGAGAACCCGACCCGGCTGGTGATCGTACCGCGTTCCAACCGCGTTGATCTTGAGGGGCTGATGGCGCATCTGTTTGCCAGCACGGATCTTGAGAAGACCTACCGGGTGAACATCAACGTTATTGGCAATGATGGCCGCCCGGGGGTGAAAGGTCTGCGCCAGATGCTTACGGAATGGCTGGCGTTCCGGCGCACCACCGTGACCCGCCGTTTGCAGCACCGCCTCGATAAGGTACTGGCGCGCCTGCACATTCTGGAAGGCTTGCTGATTGCCTACCTGAATATCGATGAAGTCATCCATATCATCCGCACCGAAGACAAGCCCAAACCGGTGTTGATGGAGCGGTTCGGATTATCTCCGGATCAGGCCGAATCCATCCTTGAGCTGAAGCTGCGCCATCTGGCCAGGCTTGAGGAAATGAAAATCCGTGGTGAGCAGGACGAACTGGCCGCAGAGCGGGACGAACTCCAGGCAATACTCGGCTCCGAAGACCGCTTGCGTGAACTGATCAAGAGTGAACTGCAGGCCGATGCCGAAACCTACGGCGATGATCGTCGTTCGCCGATCGTTGAGCGTGAAGAGGCTCGCGCGTTCAGTGAGAACGATCTGGTGTCCAACGACCCGGTTACCGTGGTTCTGTCGGATAAAGGCTGGGTGCGCGCCGCCAAAGGCCACGATATTGACCCGCTTGGTCTGAACTACAAGGCCGGTGACAGTTTTGCCCTGGCAGCCCACGGTCGTAATAACCAGCAGGCGATCTTTCTCGACTCCACTGGCCGCGCCTACTCGCTGATGGCGCACAGCCTGCCTTCTGCCAGAGGGCAGGGGGAACCTTTGACCGGGCGGATCAACCCGCCCTCCGGTGCCGGCTTTTCCGGCCTGCTGATGGGAGACCCGGCCCGCAAGGCTCTGCTGGTGACCGATGGCGGCTATGGGTTCGTGACATCGCTGGGCGATATGATCAGTAAGAATCGCAACGGCAAAGCGGTGGTCAGTGTGCCGAAAGGGGCAAAGATCATGCAGCCCCTGTTGATTCCGGCGACTGAAAAAGCGCTTTACCTGGCTGCGATTTCCAATGAAGGCAGGATGCTCGTGTTCCCGCTGAATGAACTGCCGGAACTGAGCAAAGGTAAAGGTAACAAGATCATCAGCATCCCCTCTGCGCGGGTTCAGAACCGTGAGGAATATGTGGTTGCCGTGGCTGTCTTCGCAGAGGATGACCAGCTTGAGATACGCGCAGGCAAGCGCAAAATGGGGCTCCAGTTCGCCGATCTCGAGCATTATCTTGGTGAGCGCGGGCGTCGTGGACACAAGCTGCCCCGAGGCCTGCAGCGGGTTGACGCCGTTGATGTTATTCCTTCCGCTGCCCGTTTAAAGGAAGAGGAGAATCCCGACAGTGAGTGAACTTGTTCTGATCAATGTATCCGGGCGCGACAAGCCCGGGCTCACTTCGGAAATTACCGGCATCATGGGGCGGTACGATGTCCGGATTCTCGATATAGGCCAGGCGGTTATCCACGACCATCTAACCTGGGGAATACTGATCGAAATTCCGGATGAATCGAAATCCTCGCCGGTGATCCGTGATCTGCTGTTTCGTTTTCATGCGCTGGATCTGCAGGTCCGGTTTGCGCCCATCACCATCGAAGAATACGAACTCTGGGCTGAAGGCCGTAACCGGGCCTGTTATATCGTTACCCTGCTTTCCCGTGACATCAAGGCCGAACAGATTGCCCGGGTATCGGCGATTACCGCCCGTCATGGATTGAACATTGACAATATTTCCAGGCTGTCTGCCAGGCCATCGCTCAACACATCCAGTGATGGTATTGCCTGCGTGGAATTTTCAGTGCGGGGTACGCCATCGGACCTCGAACAGCTGAGAGCTGATTTTCTGCATATAGCGGGCGAGATGAATGTGGATATTGCGTTTCAGGAGGATTCCATTTTCCGCCGGAACCGCCGCCTGGTGGTTTTCGATATGGATTCCACCCTTATTGAAGCGGAGGTGATTGATGAACTGGCCCGGGAAGCCGGTGTTGGTGACCAGGTCGCGGAGATTACCGAGCGCGCCATGCAGGGAGAGCTGGATTTCAGCCAGAGTTTTGCCGAGCGGCTTGCACTGCTTAAAGGGCTGGATGAGTCTGTGCTTGAAAGCGTCGCCAGCCGGCTGAAGATGACAGAGGGCGCGGAACGCCTGATCCGGATCCTTAAGGCGCTGGGCTACCGTACCGCCATTCTCTCCGGTGGTTTCACGTATTTTGCGCGGCACCTTCAGAACAGGCTGGGTATTGATTATATTTATGCGAACGAGCTGGAAATACGTGATGGCAAGGTGACTGGCGAGGTTTCCGGCCAGATTGTAGATGGTAAACGCAAGGCGGAACTGCTGCTGGAGATTGCGGAGAAGGAGCACATAGCCCGTGAGCAGGTGATTGCTGTAGGTGATGGCGCCAATGACCTGCCAATGCTGAGCCAGGCGGGCCTGGGCGTTGCGTTCCGTGCAAAGCCCCTGGTCAAGGAGTCTGCCCGCCATGCCATTTCCACGCTTGGCCTGGATGCCATTCTGTATCTGATTGGTTTTCGCGAAAGTGAAACCAATCAGGGGTTGAAAAGCGCCGGTTTCTGAGCCCGCGTTTCCGTCCCGGGCCTCAGCTATCGCCGAAGTCGTAGTTCATTTCCGGAACCGGCGCCTGGAGATAGTAGCCCTGTATGTAATTCACACCGGCCTGCCAGAGTGTGGCAAGAACACCGGCATTCTCCACCAGTGGAATAATGGTGAGTTTGCCGGCGCTTTGCAGGCTCTTCACCATTTCCTTTACCTGCTCTTTGGCTTCGTCGCTCTTCTGGATTTCCTCCGTAAAGGAACCGTCGATTTTCACGTAATCCGTATCGATATGCTTCAGGGTGTTGAACGGATTCAGCGCGCACCCAAACTGGGCAATAGACACCTTGCAGTGCAACTGGTGCAGGGCTTTGGTGAATTCCCTGGCCTGTTTCATGTAGTTGTTCGCGTCGCCTTCGCGGATCTGGAAAATCAGTGAATCACCGGGCAGGCGAGCAGCTTTCAGCGCGACACTGAGCCAGGGAGTAAAGGTTTTATCCTGCAACGTCTCTGCCGTTACGTTCAGGAACATGCGGGTATCGTTGCCTCGGGAGCGGTGGCTGGAAAGCTGTTTTATGGTCTGCAGAATCACCCAGCGGTCGATCTTGATGGCGGTATCGCTCGGCCCCATGGGTGGCAGGAAGTCGTAGGGTGAGACTTCTTTGTCATCTTTATCGAGCATTCTTACGAAGGCTTCGTAATGCTCTTCACCCTCGCCCCGGAGGTTTATGATGGGCTGGAAGAGAAGCCGGAACCGGTTCTCATCCAGGGCCTTCAGTATTGCCTCGATGGAATTGCTTTCATCCAGTGTTTCGTAGTCCGCCGGATTATAAACACGGACACTGTTACCCTGGGAATGCCCCTCCAGCTTGCGGACCTCCGAAGAAGCAACGTGTGCCCGGGCCAGAAGCTCTTCCGCTTTCGGCGAGTTTTCAGTAATGGCTGCAATGCCGATACTGACTGTCAGTGGAACGGTACGGCCATTGATATCAAACAGGTATTCATCCACCGCTTTGCGGATTTGCTCACACCGGCTGGCCATGGATTTTTCATCGCAGGGCAGGCACATCAAGCCGAATGCGTCATCGCTGAGGCGCGCCAGCATCAGCTCATCTCCGGCCTCCTTTTTCAGCAGGCTTGCCAGGTCGCCCAACAGCAGATCCGCGCCGGCAATGCCCACCTGGCCCTTCATGGCCATAAAGTTGTCGAGAGCAACATAGGCCAGAACACCGGTCTGATTATTTCTGCCGGCCCTGGCGATCGCCTGTTCGAGCTCTTTCATCAGGTATTGGCGGTTATAGAGACCAGTAAGGAGGTCCTGGCTGCTGATCTCGCGAAGTTTCTCTTCCAGTTCTGCGTCGCCATGCTCCGGCTGAAGCACAATCTGGGTGCAGGCTTCGCCGTCGTAGGTGGCAGCGGATACCGACATGGTTACGTTCAGCTCATGGCCATCACTGCGCCTGGCAGTGCAGTTCATGGTCATGCCATCTTCACCTTTCTCGGCAAAGGTCTTCATAAAGGCTTTGTAGTCGTTCTGGCTTTCCGCAGTGAGGGTGTCCAGAACAGGAATGCAGATCAGGTCATCTATGTCGTCGTAACCAAGAAACTCCATGTAAGACTGGTTTGCATAGATATGCATGCCGTCATTGATGTAGGCAATGGCGTCTTTGGAGCTTTCCAGCAGCAACTGGCACCGCTGTTCTGCTTCGCGCAGATGGGACTCCAGCGCCCGTCGCCGGCGGCGATCCTCAAGCGCGGCAAGCTCACGTTTCACCTTGAGAATCAGTAGATCACTATGTTCGAATTGCACGGTTCCCTGTGCCCCGGCTTTCATGACAGCCACGGTTCTTTCCCGGCTTTCTGTCTCTGTCAGGAACAGGCAGGGGATGTCTTTGTCCATGCGACGAATCATGGCCAGGGCTGCATCCGCGGTAAATTCCTGTTCCACGTCGCGAGCCAGCAGCAGGTCCCAGTTGTTGTTTTTTAGCGCCTCTTCCAGGTCTTCTTCGGAGGTTATGCGGTGTGCCCGTGTGGCTTTGCCCGCGTTCCTCAGAAGGCTTATCAGGGATTCGGCATCATTCTGTGAGGGGTCGAGAATCAGGAGGTGTACGGTCGCGTTCTGTTTCTGCATTCCTAAGGCTTCTCGTCATACAGGTTGGCTGGGCCGGCCACAGCAAAGCTGCGCTCTGCATTGAATACAGTATGCTGCAGAAAACCGTGAGCAAGAACTGCAGGACCGGACTGTCACTAACGCTGAATGATGCAGGGGTTGAAGACTAATAACAAGTCTCCGGAGTTTTAACGCGGTACCCCGCAGGAGGTGGTTACAGAGACGGCCATAAGGAATCGAATTCGTCCTCACTGGCCCTGGATGACGATGAGGCATCGGTGCTCGACGCGGTTACGGCATTCTTCTGCAGTTTCAGCTCAAACTGGCTGATGCTGCCGGTGGAGGACACTTTTTTCGTAAGCTGGCCCTGCTCTTCGCGGCCATCGTACAACATGGAAACCCGGCTTCCGGGCTGGAAGGGCAGCCGCGGCGTAATCAGGGTCGCGGCCTGGTTGACAACACTGATCTCGGGAAGCAGGAGGCCCCGCAGATATTCGCTGCTGTTTCCAACTTTCTGGATCAGGCGTACACCACAGGGGGAGCCGCTGGGGGCCAATAGTTCGATGCCAATCTGGGTTCCCTGGTTGCGGATTTGCCGGATCCACCGAACCACAGCAACACTCCAGGGGTGTGAGCGATGTTCCCGCACTCCAAGCAATTCACCTGCCTGCATCGAAGGAGGGACGCTTGCCTCCCATGACACGCAATAACCACCCGGACTGGTGTTTACCAGTTGTGCATAGTGGGATCTGGGGCGGTTTTTACCGTTTGTTGATGCGGGTGTGTTTCCGAAGCTGCCACGAAAGTTGATTGGCGTGTCTGCAGCATGCAGGCGCTCGTCACTTGGCGCCACATCATGGGCGCTGGCCCAGGCATCTTTACGCTCCCGGGAAGACCGGATAAAAACGTTATCCTCTTCCTCCGGGCCATTGTCGTTGCCGGTTACAAACTCGGTGAAAGATTTTTCCCCGGCAATGAAATAGTGCGCGGCGGTGAGCCCGACACAGATCTCCAGTGTGCCCTGGCTGGCAATCCGGTTGAAATTCCTTTTGGCCAGAATGCCAAGGGCCTGGCTCAGGTGGGTGAGCAGGGTCTCATTGACGTTGCCGGGTATTTTCAGTGTTTCCGGCGCTGGTTGCTGGCGAAGCCTTGCATCCAGGTACTCGGAGACCAGGGACGCCAGGTCTCTGGTGTCAAATCCAAAGCTCTCTTCACCCGGCTTTTGCTCCAGAAGACTTCTGTAAACCGGAGAGTTGTCCCGCTCCAGGTTAACCACAAACAGGCTGTCGTCACCGATATCAGGGCCGCAGCGGGTGTGCTGCGTCCAGGATTCAAAAAGCTCGTAGGCCTGAAGCAGTTCTGACTGCCGTAACTGGTTTGGTCTTGCGCAGCCGAGAAGCAAAAGCCGTTTGTAGCTGTCTGCGACCGTGCTTGCCTGTCTTTGTTTGAGGGTGTTGTCCTCTATGGCCACACCGGACAGCTTATTGCGGTGCGCAAACCGGAACATGCGGTGACATTCCAGCCAGCTCTGGGCCGGGCTCGGGCAATAGAGCTGATGCGAGCGCAGAATGGTCAGGGCAAGTTCAGATGTGGCCCGATGCACGGCCATGGCAATCATCTTGCGGTTTTTATCCAGCCCTCCGTCGTCCAGTGCCTCCAGAATGCACAATTTGTAGCCGCTGGCCAGGTGCAGCTGGAGTGCCTGGGACAGATTGGCGATTTTGCGCTGTTTTTCCGGCAAGGCAACTGCCAGCCCGAGATAATGCCGTGATAGCTCACCACAAACGAAGTGAATCTTCTCTCTGATCAGTTCAAGAAACTGCAGGCGGTACTGGGGCGCAAGAAACAGGTGGTTGAGTTCAATAATCGCATGATAGAGCTGGCGCGACACTTCACCGATATTGGCCATGGGAAGCTGGTTGATCCAGGCCCTGAATGCTTTGGGTGTGGTATCGCAGAACGACAGGCTTGCCGTTTTCTGTTCGGGAACCCTGAGCTCTGGTTTGAGGATCATGCCTTCCATTAAAATGCGCCAATATCAAGACAAGGTGGGTATTACGGAACTTCCTGCACCGAGCAGTGAAAAGATGCTGAACGCCAGTCGATCAGGAAAAGTCCGCAAATACATATTTTTACAAAATAGACGTTACTGGAATTTAAAAACGCAAACCAGTGCACGAAAGCCAAAAATTCATCTATTGACAATGTTTGACATGTAAAAGCGGGCCAGATTTGCTCCAGTCTTTTTTTACCGGCCCCCTGCAAACAGGTCGATGGGCGTTTTCGCCGGCTCTCCCGGCACTTCGCGAACCAGTCGCGGCACCAGGAATCCCGGCAGCCGGGTCAGTAATTCACGAACAAGCAACCGGGCTTCCTCGTCCGTGACATCGAAATGCTGAGCACCTGCGACAGGATCAAATGCGTGCAGGTAGTAGGGGAGAACCCCGGCATCAAACATTACCTCACTCAACTCTTCCAGCACATCGGCATCATCATTGACCCCGCGGAGAATCACGCTTTGATTCAAAAGCGTGACGCCCGCTGACCGGAGATAACCCAGAGCCCGACGGGTTGGCAGGTCGATTTCCGCAGGGTGGTTGATGTGTAAAACCATCACAACCTGTGCCGGTGTCTCGCTGATCCATTTCAGCAGTGCGTCACACACACGCTGCGGAATCACCACCGGAAGCCGGGTGTGCAGGCGTATGCGCCGGATGTGCGGAATGCTGCTGATGGCCGAAGACCACTGGGAGAGCAACTGGTCATTAACCGCCAATGGGTCACCGCCACTGAAAATCACCTCATTGAGTTCAGGGCTTTCGGAAAGCGTATCCAACACCTTTCGCCGGTCTGCAGGGCTCAGGCGCTGTTCATCGTAGGGGAAGTGGCGGCGAAAGCAGTAGCGACAGTTGATGGCGCACTGGCCGGTCACCATCAGCAGGGCGCGACTGCGGTACTTGCGGATAAGGCCCGTAGTCTGGATAGCGCTGTCTTCCTGCAGCGGGTCGGTAACAAAACCCTTCGCTGTGTTCGACTCCAGGTCCACAGGAAGTACCTGTCGCAGCAACGGGTCTGCCGGGTTTCCATACTCCATTCGCGCCAGAAAAGGTTCAGGTACTCTTACCGGAAATAAGCGGTGTCCCGCCCTGGCTCCTGTCAGCCAGCGTGCAGCTGGCAGCCCCAGGCGTGTCAGCAATTCTTCCGGACAGGTAATCGAGTCGGAAAGCAGTTGCTGCCAGTTCCGGTTATCATCGCCCGAAAGCCGGACTTCTATACTGGCAGGGGTTCGCTGTATCATAGCGGCCTTTAAATTTTAAACAGTCTTTTGGCAGGTGGGCATTTCATGGCTTCATATTCTACCAACGAATTCCGCGGCGGTCTTAAAGTATTACTGGATGGCGATCCCTGTATTATTCTCGAGAACGAAATCGTAAAGCCCGGCAAAGGTCAGGCGTTCAACCGGGTCAAGCTGCGCAACCTGATGACCAACCGGGTATGGGAACGCACCTTCAAGTCCGGTGAAAGTCTTGAAGCGGCAGACGTAATGGACCACGACATGGAATACCTCTACACCGACGGGGAATTCTGGCACTTCATGCTGACCGATGGTTCTTTCGAGCAATACGCAGCAGACGCAAAAGCGGTGGGTGACACCGTTAAGTGGCTGAAAGAGCAGGATGTATACACTGTCACTTTGTATAACGGCGCGCCCCTGACAGTCACTCCGCCAAATTTTGTGGAACTGGAAGTGGTGGAAACCGACCCGGGCATGAAAGGTGACACAGCCCAGGGCGGTTCCAAACCGGCAACCCTGTCTACCGGCGCCGTGGTAAACGTGCCCCTGTTCATCACCATCGGCGAGGTCGTCAAAGTGGATACCCGCTCCGGTGAATATATGAACCGGGTGAAAAACAACTGATCTCCCTATGAAAAACCAGCCTGACTGGCAGCCTACTGCCTCCCGGGCAGCCCTGAAAAGCCGCGCACAGCAATCAGCCTTTGTGCGCGGCTTTTTTGCACAACGCAATGTGCTGGAGGTGGAAACCCCGGTGCTCGGCCGCTGCGGCGTCACCGAACCCAACCTCGACGGTATATCCGCACAAATAGATGCCCGGGGCATCAAGGGGGGCTGGTTGCAAACCTCCCCGGAATACCACATGAAGCGCCTGCTGGCGGCGGGATCCGGCTCCATCTACCAGATCTCGAAAGTCTTCCGAAACGGTGAACGCGGCAGCCGCCACAACCCCGAGTTTTCCATGCTGGAGTGGTATCGCACAGGCTTTGACGACACCGCCCTGATGGAAGAAGTCGCAGACCTGGCGTGCGGCTGGCTGCAATGCCCCCGGCCAAAGACGACAAGCTACCGCCAGGCAATGATCACCTGGGCCGGCATCGACCCCTTTGCGGTAACCGAAAACGACCTGCGCCAACGCTGCAGAGAGTGGCTCGAACCCGAACAACTGCAAGACCTCAGTCGCGACGGCTGCCTGGACTTGCTGATGAGCTTCGCCGTTGAACCCAACCTGGGCACCGAAACGCCGGTGTTCATCACCCAATACCCGGCCTCCCAGGCCTCGCTGGCCAGAATCTCCAGCGTCGACGGCTTCGACGTAGCTCACCGCTTTGAGCTCTACATAGATGGCTTAGAATTGTGCAACGGCTACTGGGAGCTCACTAATCCGGACGAACAGCGCGCCCGTTTCGAAGCCGACAACCGTTTGCGGAAAGCCGCCGGAAAACCCGAAATGGAGATAGATGAGGCCTTTCTGGCGGCTCTCGAAGAAGGTTTACCTGAATGTTCAGGCGTGGCTTTAGGGCTTGATCGTTTGTTAATGCTCAAGACGGGCACGCGCGACATCTCGGATGTGCTGGCATTCCCGTTAGAGCGAGCGTGAAGGCCACACAAAAGCTACGGGGCATTGCCGGGAACCCCACTCCAAAACCCTGCGGAGCCAGGGATGGCGGAGCGGAGCGTACAGGGACGTATTTACAGCGTGTTTTGGAGTGGGGTTCCCGGCAATGCCGGACTCAAGATAGTGCCTTAAGAGAGTCCGAATGCAATCAAGCCTCAACTCGCCCAAATGCCTCACCCATACGAACCCGCTTCCCCGCTACCTGCCCGGCATTCCAGCTAACACTGCCCCTGGGCATAACCATCACCACAGTAGAGCCCAGCCGGAACCGTCCCATCTCCTCACCTTTGGCAAACGAAACCGCACTCTCACCTTCATAAGTAAACGCCGTTATGCCACCGCTTTGGGGCGCCACAACCCCCGCCCAGGTGGTCTCAACACTGCCGACAATCATCGCACCCACAAGAACCAGCGCCATAGGCCCGGCCGCAGTGTCGAAAATACACACAACACGCTCATTGCGAGCAAACAGATTAGGCACATTCTCCACAGTGACCGGATTGACCGAAAACAGCTTGCCCGGCACATAAATCATCTCCCGGAGCGTGCCCGCCAAAGGCATATGGATGCGATGATAATCCTTGGGGGAAAGGTAGATGGTAGAAAACTCGCCGTCCCTGAACACCCTGGCCCGATCCTTGTTACCCCCGAGCAGCTCGACCAGACTGAACGACTGGCCCTTGGCCTGAAAAACCCGACCTCCGGCAACCTGCCCCAGCTGGCTTATCGCACCGTCTACCGGGCTGACAAAAGTATCATCGCCCTCAGCAACAGGACGAATGCCGGGCCTCAGCGACCGGGTAAAGAACGCGTTAAAGCTGGAATAGGCGGTTGGATCCGGTTCTGCGGCCTCACTCATATCCACGCCATAGCGCTTGATGAACCACTTGATGATCCGGTTTTTGAGCTCGGGGTTGCGGTCATTGTCTGCCAGGCGACCAGCCATACGGGAAACCGCAAGCTGCGGAGTAAGGTACTGGCTCAGAATGAACAGCTTGTCGAACATTAATCGGGATCCTCGGTGCTCAAAGGCGCGAAGTTTATCAAATAGTTCTGCAGGAGTGTTGCCGAAAGTAGTGAATGTATAGAAATTGTTTCATCGCTTCGCGGAAATGCAGTAGCTTGCTATGATCAGAGCAGAAAAAACGCGATTATGACAGGCACCAACCGAAAACCTTGATATAAAGGCCCGCATTCTTCCCATGCTACTTATTATTGGCGCAATTATTGTTATTGCCAGCGTGCTTGGTGGCTATATGCTCCATGGCGGCAATCTGCTGGTTTTATGGCAACCAACCGAATTGCTTATCATTCTTGGCGCTGCCGTTGGTGCTTTTATAATTGCCAACCCGCTTCATACCGTGAAAGAAGTGTTTTCCGGTGTCATGCGCCTGCTTACTGGCTCACCTTTCAACAAATCCTACTATATGGACCTGCTGAGCCTGCTGTACGAAATCTTTGATAAATCCCGGAAACAGGGCGTCATGTCCATAGAAGAAGATATAGATAATCCGGAAGCCAGCGAGATTTTCAGCCGCTATCCGGCAGTCATGAAATCAAAAGAGTTGCTTGCCTTTATTACCGATTATCTGAGGATTATCAGCGCCGGCAATATGGCTACCCATGAGCTGGAAGGCATGATGGAGAACGAAATTGACAGCCGCCAGCGCGAACTTGAAGAACCTGCCCATGCTGTGAATAAAATTGCCGATGCCTTGCCGGGGTTGGGCATCGTGGCCGCTGTGCTGGGCATTGTTATTACCATGAACTTCCTCACCGAAGGGCCTGAACGCATTGGTTTGAGCGTGGCAGCGGCGCTGGTGGGAACCTTCCTGGGTATCTGGATGGGGTATGGCTTCGTGGGCCCGACATCCATTGCCCTGGAACACGCAGCGAAATACGAACTTAAAGCTTACGAATGCGTCAAATCCGCCATCGTTGCGACAGTTTCCGGGCAGGCGCCCCAGATGGCCATCGAGTTCGGTCGCAAAGCGCTGCCTACGGACAAACGCCCTGGCTTTCAGGAACTGAACGACCATGTGCGTGGCAAATAGCGCAATCTGAGCCCGGAGTGAGCCCGTGGAACAGCAACCCATAATCATCAAGCGAAAAAAAGTGGTTGCCGCAGGCCATCATGGTGGCTCGTGGAAGGTGGCTTTTGCAGACTTCGCCACCGCGATGATGGCGTTCTTTCTGGTGCTCTGGCTGACGGCAACCGCCTCTCCGGAGCAGAAGAAGGCGGTGGAGGGTTATTTTCGCGACCCGGTGGGTTTTACCGAGGGCGGATCTCCCAATCCAGTAGATCTCGAGGGCAGTGCCTCGGTCATCAACCAGGCCAGCCCGGATGTTGAATCCAGCGATATTTCGCTCAGTGAAAACGTGGTGGACAGCCTCTCGGAAACTCTCGAACAGCGCCGCATGGAAGAACTGTTTCAGGAGCTCAAACAGCGCATTGAAGAGAACGAAACCCTGCAGGAGTTCAAAGACCAGCTGTTGATCGACATTACAAACGAGGGGCTGCGAATCCAGATCGTGGATCGCTCCGGTCGCCCCATGTTCGATAGCGGCAAGGCCGAGCTGAAATACTATTCCCAGGAAATCCTGTTCGAACTGGCAAAAACTCTCGGAGCCGTCGATAACAAGCTCAGCATCACCGGCCATACCGACGCCACCCCTTTCGGCGGGCGCCCCGGTTACACCAACTGGGAGCTGTCCGCAGATCGTGCCAATACCGCCCGCCGGGCTCTGGTGGCCGGTGGTGTGCGTCCCCAGCAGATTGCACGAGTGGTGGGGCTGAGCGATTCTGTACTGTTTAATCAAGACGAGCCCACGGCGCCGGTAAACCGCCGCATAGCCATAATCGTACTCAACAAAAAAACCGTAAGCAGCATTCACAGCAGCGCCAGTGCCAAAGGTGCGCCCCTGATCGATCTCACTGCCCCTTCGGAGGAAGAGCAAAAGAAAGCGATGGAAAAGCTGGAAAGTGGTGAATGGCTGGAGGAGAAAAAGACGCCTGCCCCGGGCGAGCTGGACTGGTAGATCTCCCGGCAATAACGTATCAGTCGACTTTCAGGCCCCGGGACTGCTGTTCCGCCATGTCCTGAAGTATCCGGTGAAAACTGCGCCGCCGCTCAGGGCTGAGCTTGCCCGACTCCACGGCCGCATCAATGGCACACCCCGGGTCCCCCATGTGCCGGCAGTTTCGGAACTTGCAGTAGCCCATCACCTCACGAATCTCGCGAAACCCGTACTCGATTTCCTGTGGCGTCATATGCCACAGACCGAACTCCCGGATACCTGGTGAATCAATTAGATCGCCGCCCATCGGCAAGTGGAACAGCTTGGCCGTTGTGGTGGTGTGCACCCCCTTGCCGGTGCTTTCAGAAACCGCACCCACACGAATCGCCTCATCCGGCATCAGGGTTTGAATAATTGATGACTTGCCAACCCCCGACTGACCCACAAAGGCACTGGTCTTGCCCTTCACCAGGGCCTCAACCTCCGGCGAAGGCCCGCCATCGAACTGCACCGCAGACGTGCGAACAATTTCATAACCCAGGGCCGCATAACGCGCCAGCAGCGCATCAATCTGCTCCCGGTTGTCATCCGTGATCAGATCCGTCTTATTCAGCAGAATCACCGCGGGAATATCCGTAACCTCGGAGGCCACCAGATACCGGTCAATGAGATTGTCGTGGGGCTCCGGCTCCGGCGCGATCACCAGAATTATATGATCAATATTCGCTGCAACCGGTTTCACCGCCCCGAAGTTATCTGGCCGCTGCAGCAGATTTTTACGTTCGCAGCGGGCCACAATCACCCCTGTCTCATTCTTGCCCGGTCGCCAGATAACCCGGTCACCTGTTACTAGGCTGTCGATATTCGCCCGAACAAAGCAGCGCACAACCTCACCCTTGTGTTCACCCTCCAGCGCTTCCACATCCAGCTGCTGCCCATAGTGGGCAATAATCAACCCTTCCTGCTCGGGCCCCAGCTCGCCGGCCTCCGCCTGCGCCTGCACGGCCTTCTCTTTACGAGCTGCCCGGGCTGCACGTTCCTCCTGAATCTTCTTGATCCGGAATTGCTGTTGCTTGTTCAGTTGCCGTTTTGCCATAGGGTCTCAGTTAACACGGATGTAAGTGGTGTGGTTGCTGTGCCATCATACTTTAATAAGCTTTGTGCGGCTTTAATCCAGCCGACTAACAGAAAACATATCACCGAATTTCCAAGCAGGGCAGCGTCTTGTGCCTGTAAGTCTGCTTGAGCCATACGGGATATATCACGGAATGTTGAAGTGGAGTGGTCGCTGGCTTTCCGGGAATGCCGGCGGCCATGGATGGCCGACGACAAGCGCACATGGATGTGCTCGTAGCGGTTCCCGGAAAGCCAGCGACCACTCCACCTACTCCAAAGCCCGAGAATTAAGAGGAAAAAAGAATGTCAGCAGGCACCCACCTGGTATGGATTGATCTGGAAATGACCGGCCTTGACCCGGAAAAAGAACGCATCATCGAAATGGCCACCATCATCACCGATTCCGAGCTGAATCTGATCGCCGAAGGCCCCGTCATCGCCATCCACCAACCCGACAGCCTGCTCGACGCCATGGACGAATGGTGCACCCGGACTCACGGCGAAAGCGGCCTCACCAACCGTGTGCGCGAAAGCAAAATTTCAGAAGCCGAAGCCGAGCAAAAAACCCTGGCCTTCCTCAAACAGTACCTGGAAAAAGGCCAGTCCCCCCTGTGCGGCAACAGCATCGGCCAGGACCGCCGCTTCCTCGTGAAATACATGCCCGAGCTTGAAGACTTCTTCCACTACCGCAACCTGGACGTCTCCACCGTCAAGGAACTGGCCCGCCGCTGGCGACCGGACGTACTCGAAGGCGTTAAAAAACAGGGCAGCCACCTGGCCCTGGATGACATCCGCGATTCCATTAACGAACTGCGCCACTACCGGGAACACTTCTTCAAACTATAAACCGTGCCGGGCCAAAGCCCATCGGACATGCTCGCGGACCATCTCTGAGGGATAGTCCGCGCGCTGCTTCAGAGCCTCAATCACCGGAATGGTTGAAGGCGCATTGCCCAGTCCAACCGCCAGATTGCGCAACCATCCCTCGTAACCTGTTCGGCGAATAGCCGAACCCTCCGTGCGCTTCAGAAACTGCTCTTCCGTCCACAAAAACAGCTCCGCCAGCGAACTGTTGTTCAGGCCGTGCCTGGGCTGGAAGTCGTCTTCACGGGTCGGCTTCTGAAACTTCTGCCAGGGGCACACAAGCTGGCAATCGTCACAACCAAAAACCCGGTTGCCCATTAACGGGCGCAATTCCTCCGGAATACTGCCTTTAAGTTCAATAGTGAGATAGCTGATGCAGCGCCGGGCGTCCAGTTCATGGGGGCCCACAAAAGCGTCTGTAGGGCACATGTCCAGGCAGGCAGAGCAACTGCCGCAATGGTCGGTTGCAAAAGCGGAGTCTACCGGCAAAGGCGCACTGGTGAATATTTCACCCAGAAAAAAGAAGGATCCCGCCTTCGGATGTATCAGCATGTTGTTCTTGCCGATCCAGCCCAGCCCAGCCCGCTGCGCGAGCGCTCGCTCCAGCACCGGAGCACTGTCCACAAAAGCCCGGTGATCATAGCCGCTCACCACATCGTCAATCTTCTTTGCCAGGGTGGCCAGCCGCTTCCGCATCAGCTTGTGATAGTCACGGCCAAGAGCGTAGCGGGTAATATAGGCGTTTTCCCGGTTAGTAAGCGCTTCTTTCGGGCTGTCCGGTGTTGGCATGTAATCCATGCGTACAGAGATGACGCGGGTCGTGCCGGGCACCAGGGATGTCGGCGTGTAGCGCTTGTCCCCGTGATGGCCCATATACTCCATCTCCCCCTGGTAGCCCTTGTCGAGCCAGTCTTGCAGGTGCCTGGCATGCTCACCGGTATCTGCCCTGGTGATGCCCGCATCCGAAAACCCGAGTTCTTTGGCCCATTGCCGGATAAGTGCAGGCAAATCAGCCAGTTCGGGTGTTGGAAAAATGTCTGTTTCAGTGGTGCTCATAAGTACCGTTAATGTGCCCGCCATGCCGGAGCCGGGGGTACAGATATTTAATTTGATTAAGTTATGACCTTTTCCATGGTTTTGCTATGCTTTACAGATAGCTGGCCAATTTTCTTAAACCGGTTTCTGTAACGGGAGCAAAGGCTCATGCCACAGCACGCTGGAGGCAGTTTATCAGATGCGCTGTTTTCCGCCGATTCTGTACGCCGCATAGATCAATATGTGATCGAAAAACAGGGCGTTGATGGTTTTGACCTCATGCAATCCGCAGCGCGGGCGGCATTTCGCCGGTTGCTGGTTCGCTGGCCCGGTGTCGAGCCCTTGCTGGTTCTCTGTGGGGCTGGGAATAACGGTGGTGACGGCTATCTGGTGGCAGCCAATGCTGTACGGCATGGATTGACCGTGCACTGTGTTGCCGTTGCGCCGGTGGAAAAGTTAACCGGTGATGCCCGCAAGGCCTGGCAGAAGGCCATTGCGAATGGCGTTGAAGTGCGGCAACTGGAAGACATCGACGAGCCGGAGCTGGCTTCCCTGTTCGAAGCCGCCGGGCTGATTGTTGATGCCATGCTCGGTACCGGCGTGTCGGGTGCACCCAGAGAGCCGTTTGCAGGCCTGATTGTGCGGTGCAACAACTCAGGGCTTCCGGTACTCGCCGTTGATCTGCCCTCCGGGCTGAATGCCACCACCGGCGCTGTGGAAGGTGACGTGGTGCAGGCAACCATGACGGTTACCTTTATAGGCCGCAAGGTTGGCCTGTACACCGGCCAGGGAGTGGCAGTGTGTGGCGATGTTATTTTTGAATCGCTGAAGGCTGAAACCGGTGTTGCCGGGAGTGGCGAAAACCCCGTCGCAAGGTTACAGCACTGGCAGGCTGTCCGGAACTGGTTGCCAGCCAGGCCAGCTAACGCCCATAAAGGGCGGTTCGGCCATGTTCTGATTGTAGCCGGCGACCGCGGATTCGGCGGCGCCGGCTTGCTGGCGGCAGAAGCGGCTGTGCGCTCCGGCGCCGGCCTGGTTTCACTGGCAACCCGGCCCGAACATGTCACTGCCGCTTTGGCACGGTGCCCGTCGGTGATGGTTCACGGCCTGATTCATGGCTCGGAATTACCGGCCTTGCTTGCGGCGGCAACCGTGGTCGTGTGCGGCCCTGGTCTGGGGCAGAGTTCCTGGGGGCAACAGATGTTGCAGCAGGTGGTCGAAAGCGGAAAACCCCGTGTGCTCGATGCCGATGCTCTGAACCTGTTGTCATCCCGTGTGGTGACGCCTGCCAGCAACCAGGTGCTGACGCCGCACCCGGGTGAAGCCGCAAGGCTGCTGGGTTGCCCGGTGCCGGAAGTGGAAGCGGATCGCATTTCCGCAGCCCGCAAATTGCAGTCCCGTTATGGCGGCGTGGTGTTGCTCAAGGGTGCCGGAACGATTATCGCCTCCCGCCCCGAAACTGTGGATATTGCCGGTGGCAGTAATCCGGGCATGGCGACCGGAGGCATGGGAGATGTGCTTTCCGGGATTATCGGTGCGCTTTATGCACAAATGCCGGATTGCACACGGGGTGCGGAAACGCCGGCCCGTGCCGCGATCCTCGGGGCGGTAGTGCATCTTGAGGCTGCCCGCAGAGCGTCTGCAAGCAAAGGGTATATGGGTCTGATACCTACTGATGTGATTGATGCATTACCACAGGTTTTCCGGGAGTCAGAGCCCGCCAGTAACAGCAGCGGGGAGGAGATATGAGCATTTTCGGGAACGAACGCAGGCTGTTTCTGGATACCGAAGCCGAGACAGAGAAGCTGGGCGGTGAGTTGGCGCGTCTGGCAAAGGAATCGGGCAAGGGCCTGACTGTTTTTCTCGAAGGTGAACTCGGGATGGGAAAAACCACACTCAGCCGGGGGATTGTCCAGGGTCTGGGGCATGCAGGGGCGGTGAAGAGCCCCACGTATACTCTGGTTGAACCATACGAGGATCTGGAGCCGCCCGTGTATCACTTTGATTTGTACAGGCTGGGCGACCCTGAAGAGCTGGAATATATGGGGATCAGGGATTACTTCAATGGCGAGAGCGTCTGTCTTGTTGAATGGCCTGAGCGTGGCGAAGGGCTGTTGCCTGAGCCGGATCTTGAAATTCATCTGGAGCCTCAGGGTGAGGGGCGCTCAGTAGTTGTCAGGGCCCGTACTGAACTGGGCGCATCGCTGTTGAACGAACTGGAACTGGTCGGGCCGGATCACTAACGGGCGGGCCGGCACGGGATAAACAGGCAATCGGTATGACAAAACGGAAGCTGGCAATGAAAATAACATCAGCCCTGGTGTCTGTGTGGTTACTCCTGGCTGCTTTGCCGGTGCTGGCCGGGACCCAGGTGGAGGGCGTCCGTATCTGGCCAGCCCCGGATCACACCCGCCTGGTACTGGATACCAAGGACAAGGTTGATCACAACATGTTCGCACTGAGTAATCCCTCGCGCCTGGTGATCGATCTTAAAAATACCCGGCTACGAGCAGATTTCGACAAGCTCGACCTGTCTGGCAGCCCGGTTCGCCGTATTCGCAGTGCACCCCGTAATGGCACGGATTTGAGAGTTGTTCTGGACCTCGCCAGCGACATCAAGCCCCGGAGTTTTCAGCTCGAACCGAATCAGCAGTATGGGCACCGCCTGGTGGTGGATCTGATTGATGAGAGTGGCAGTCGCCTGGAAAAGGCAACCAGGCCAACGGTAACCCACGATTCTAGCGGCAAGCGCGATGTCATTGTGGTTATTGATGCGGGCCACGGCGGTGAGGACCCGGGTGCTATAGGCCCCCGTGGAACCCGGGAAAAAGATGTGGTGCTGAAAATGGCACACATCCTTGCGGATTTGATTAATAAACAGCCAGGGTACACTGCCAAGCTCACGCGCACCGGAGATTACTACATCGGCTTGAGAAATCGCACCATTCTGGCTCGCAAGTACAATGCAGATCTGTTTGTATCTGTGCATGCCGATGCGTTCCGTACACCTCAGCCCAAAGGTGCCTCGGTGTTCGCGCTTTCCCAGCGCGGCGCCACCAGTGAGACCGCGCGCTGGCTGGCACAGAGTGAAAATCGTTCTGACCTTATCGGTGGCACCGGCGGCGTATCCCTGGACGGGCGGGATGACATGCTTGCAGGCGTGTTGCTCGATTTGTCCATGACAGCCAGCATCAATGCCAGTCTGGGCGTGGGCAGTTCTGTGCTGGGCAAGCTCGACGGTGTGGCTCGTCTGCACAAGCCCGGCGTTGAGCAGGCGGCATTTGCCGTGCTCAAGTCTCCGGATATCCCCTCGATTCTTGTGGAGGCAGGTTTTATCTCCAACCCGCAGGAAGAAAAGAACCTGGCTACCGACTGGTATCGCCGAAAGCTGGCGGGTGCCATCATGAGCGGCATTGATGAGTATTTCCGCAAAACGCCTCCGCCTGGCACTCTGCTGGCGTGGCAAAAACAGAATCAGGATGGCAACCGTGTAAGCCAGTACAAGGTGCGCAGTGGCGATACGCTGTCGGCCGTGGCTCGGGAAAACCAGACCACCGTAAGCGAATTGATGCAGTTTAACGGCCTGAGGGATGACCGTGTTATGGTAGGGCAAACGATTCGAATTCCCTCATCCTGATTATCGTTACTGAACAAGAGGTAGCCCCGAAACATGCCCTCCATCCGATTGCTCTCGCCGCGGCTGGCAAACCAGATTGCCGCGGGCGAGGTGGTTGAGCGCCCTGCATCCGTTGTCAAGGAACTGGTTGAAAACGCGCTCGATGCCGGCGCAGACCGTGTAGATGTTGAAGTGGAGCAGGGCGGTGTAAAACTGATCCGGGTGCGTGACGACGGCAGTGGTATTGCCGAGGATGACTTGCCGCTGGCGCTCAGCCGCCATGCCACCAGTAAAATATCCAGCCTCGACGATCTCGAATCCGTAGCGTCACTCGGATTCCGGGGTGAAGCGCTGGCCAGTATCAGCTCTGTATCGCGCCTTACCCTTACATCCCGCACCGACCAGCAGGAGGCCGCTTCCCGGGTGGAAGTGGAAGGCCGTGATATGGACGCGCGAATCTCCCCGGCGGCGCACCCGGTAGGCACCACCGTGGAAGTTCGTGATCTGTTTTTTAATACTCCCGCCCGGCGCAAGTTCCTGCGCACCGAAAAAACCGAATTCAATCATGTGGAAGAATGCGTGCGACGTCAGGCGCTGAGCCGGTTTAATGCGGGTTTTACCCTGCGCCACAATCAGCGTGTTGTTCAGAATCTCCGGCCGGCGCAGTCCGCACTGGACAGGGAGCGTCGCATTGGCGCCCTGTGTGGCCAGAAATTCGTAGATAATGCGGTGGTCATTGATGCGGAAGCCACAGGTTTGCGTCTTTGGGGGTGGGTAGCCCTGCCCACCTTTTCACGCAGCCAGGCTGATCTGCAGTATTTCTTTGTCAATGGCCGGGTTATCCGTGATCGGCTGGTTGCCCATGCTGTGCGTCAGGCCTTCCGCGATGTGTTGTACAACAACCGTCATCCGGCGTTCGTACTCTACCTTGAAGTCGACCCCGCCACAGTGGATGTGAACGTACACCCCACCAAGCACGAAGTGCGCTTCCGGGATGGCCGGCTGGTGCATGACTTTATTTTCCGCACCTTGCACAAAGCGCTGGCGGATGTGCGGCCAGACGATCATTTTCGGGGTGCAATGGCCCAGTCCTTCGGCGGGGAGGTCGCGGGGCAGGTGGAGGCCCCGGCTGATGCAGCCACACAATCCCAACCGCAAGCCTGGAGCAGCCAGTCGCATGCACCTTCGTTTGGCGGTCAGGCTGGAACAAGGGGGGTCGGAGGGCAGGCAGCACCCCGGCAGGAGTGGCGGGCCAGTGACCAGATGGCGTTTTACCGGTCCCTGGGGGGCGGTGGTGTCAGTGCCGGGCAAGAGCCGGTTTCGTTTGACGGCGGCGCCGCAAGGCCCTCCACCGCCGCAGACCTGCCAGCAGGAGGAGATACAGACGAGCCGCCACTGGGTTATGCCATTGCCCAGTTGCACGGTATATATGTCCTGGCCCAAAGCACCGCCGGCATGATTGTTGTGGACATGCACGCCGCCCACGAGCGCATCACCTATGAACGGATGAAGCGCGCGCTGGCGGAACAGGACCTCAAGAGCCAGCCGTTGCTGGTGCCCCTGTCCCTTGCCGTCAGCCAGAAAGAAGCAGCGCTGGCGGAAACCCATGGAGAAGAGTTGCAACAGCTAGGATTGCAGATTGAACGTATCGGGCCGGAGACCCTGGCGGTCAGGCAGGTGCCCGCATTACTCAGGGGCGCGGATACCGAACAGCTGGTGCGGGATGTACTGTCTGATCTGATTGAGCACGGCCAGAGCGACCGGGTAGAGGCTGTTACCCATGAGCTTCTGGGCACTATGGCGTGCCATGGTTCGGTGCGGGCAAATCGCCAGTTGACCATACCCGAAATGAACTCCTTGTTGCGGGACATGGAAGCCACGGAACGCAGCGGCCAGTGTAACCATGGGCGCCCAACCTGGACGCTGGTTACACTGGCGGAGCTGGATAAACTGTTTTTGCGAGGGCGCTAGGCTCATGCCCCGGACATCGAACGCCCCGGACACCCCTGATAAGCAGGCCGGGCCGCCAGCCATCTTCCTTATGGGGCCGACCGCCTCCGGCAAGACCGATCTGGCCATGGCACTTTGCGCGCGTCTGCCTTGCGACATCATCAGTGTGGATTCGGCCATGATCTACCGTGGCATGGATATTGGCACGGCCAAACCCACGGCGGACGAACTGGCGCGTGCTCCCCACCGGCTGATTGATATTTGCGATCCGGCGGAAATCTATTCGGCTGCGGATTTTCGCCGGGATGCCTTGATTGAAATGGATCGTATATCCCGTGCGGGTCGCATTCCGCTGCTGGTGGGCGGAACCATGATGTACTTCAAGGCGCTGTTGCATGGTATGTCCGGGCTACCCGCTGCCAGCCCCGGGCTGCGCAGGACTCTGGAAGCCGAGGCCGACAGTCTTGGCTGGAAAGCCCTGCACGATGAGCTGCAGGCGGTTGACCCGGTGGCGGCAAAACTGATCCACCCCAATAACCGCCAGCGCCTGTTGCGGGCGCTGGAAGTCGTGCGCCTGACCGGTCGGCCGATCTCGTCTTTCTGGGAGGCGAAAGATAATCCCTCGCCCCTGCAAGACACAGGCCGTGGGAGCATTGAGGATTACACGTATTTTACCCAATGGCAGGCAGACGAAACAGCATCCCTTCCGTATACTGTCACGCAGCTTGCCATGGCGCCTCCGGAGAGACGGGTGCTCCATGAAAGGATACATCAGCGCTTTATAAATATGCTGGAAGCAGGGTTTCTGGATGAAGTGCGGGCTCTGATGGCCAGAGGTGATCTGCACCCGGATCTCCCTTCCATGCGTTGTGTCGGTTATCGCCAGGCCTGGAGTTATCTGGCCGGTGCCGATGATTATGACGTATTTGTAAGCAAAGGCGTTGCGGCCACTCGTCAGCTGGCCAAACGGCAGCTCACATGGCTTCGCAAGTGGTCCGGCTTGAACTGGCTGAACAGCGAAGACGGGTTTATCGTTGACGCAGCCTTGAAAAAAGTCAGACTTCGCACCACATTTAGCTCTGAATACTGACGATTTGCATTTACTAATAAACAGGAGAACACACATGTCAAAAGGGCACTCGTTACAAGACCCTTACCTTAATGCCTTACGCAAGGAACGCATCCCGGTTTCCATCTTTCTGGTTAACGGCATCAAACTGCAAGGGCAGGTAGAGTCTTTTGACCAATTTGTGATTTTGCTGAAAAACACGGTCAGCCAGATGGTATACAAGCACGCAATCTCCACCGTAGTGCCTGCCCGGAATGTACGCATTCCACAGCAGAACCCGGCTGGTGAAGGTGAAGCCGAAGACTGATTGGCCCGGGTTTCCGGTATTGCCACCCGCGTTCCCGACGAACCTCTGGGTTCTGCCGGTCGCGGGTGTTTGTTTTTATGACGTTTACAAGCCAACTATAGTGGAGTTGATGCCCATTGTTTGATCGCCCGGATGTAGGTGAGCGAGCGATACTCGTCCACATCGATTTTTCCGCTCACGACGGCTCTGAAGATCCGGATGAGTTCCGGGAGCTGGTGGCCTCTGCCGGCGTTGAAGCTGTTGGAACGATCACCGGATCCCGCAAGCAACCCAGCCCCAGGTTGTTCGTAGGGGAAGGAAAGCTGGAAGAAATCCGCGATGCGGTAATCCTGCACGAAGCTGATGTTGTCCTGTTCAATCATGCTCTCAGCCCCAGCCAGGAACGCAATATTGAGCGTGAGCTCAAGTGTCGCGTGCTGGATCGTACCGGCGTTATACTGGATATCTTTGCGCAGCGTGCACGCACACACGAAGGCAAACTGCAGGTGGAGCTGGCCCAGCTTGATCACATGTCAACCCGCCTTGTGCGAGGCTGGACACACCTTGAGCGCCAGAAAGGCGGTATTGGCCTGCGTGGCCCCGGTGAAACCCAGCTGGAAACCGACCGCCGGCTGCTGCGGGAGCGCATCAAATCCATCCACAAGCGGCTTGAAAAGGTTCGCAGGCAGCGTAACCAGGGGCGCCGTGCACGCAAGCGAGCCGACATTCCCACAATATCGCTGGTGGGTTATACCAACGCTGGCAAATCCACCTTATTCAACCGAATGACCACATCTTCCGTATATGCTGCAGACCAGCTCTTTGCAACGCTGGACCCTACGCTGAGGCGCCTGGAACTTCCGGACATCGGGCCGGTCGTAATGGCGGATACCGTAGGCTTTATCCGGCATCTGCCGCACAAGCTGGTTGAGGCCTTCCGGGCAACCCTGGAAGAGACCACGGAAGCGACTCTTCTGCTACACATTGTTGACAGCCACGACAGCCGTCGCGATGAAAACATGGAGCAGGTTGAAAGCGTACTGGCCGAAATCGGAGCCGATGAGATACCGGTGCTGCAGGTGTTCAACAAAATAGACCTGCTGGACAATTTTGCACCACGGGTTGAGCGTAACGAAGATGGATTGCCGGTGCGGGCCTGGGTCTCGGCGGTTACGGGAGAGGGGCTGGATGGCCTTTACGATGCCATCGTCGAGCGGCTGGCGGAAGATGTTGTACACTACTTTGTTCTGCTCGGGCCTGCTGACGGCAAGCTACGAGCGCTCCTGCACGAGGCGGGCTCGGTGCTCAGCGAAGAGCATCGTGAAACCGGAGAAACAATTCTTGAAACCCGGTTGCAGCGCCGGGACTGGCTTCAGCTCCTGAGCCGTGCCGGCATGAGTGAAGAAACGGTGCGCCTGGAAGCCGGGCACGCCTGAAACCACAGCAGCTATTGCCGGGGCGATGATAAATCCCTAGTATTTGCAGCCATTCGACAAGTTAGGAACGGAGAGCACTATGGCCTGGAATGAACCGGGTGGAAACCGCAACGACAACGATCCCTGGGGAACCGGTGGCGGTCGGCGCGGTAATGATCAGGGACCACCAGACCTTGATGAGGCGCTGAAAAAGGGCCTGGACAAGCTCAACAAGATGCTGGGGGGGAAAGGCAAGAAGTCCGGCGGTGGCAGTGACGGCGGCGGTTCGGGAAGCGCGGGCAGTTTCGGAGCAGTGCTGGCACTGATTGCCATACTGGCCTTGGGCTACGTAATTTTCCAGTCTTTCTATACGGTAGACGAACAGGAGCGCGCGGTTGTTCTGCGTTTTGGTGAATACTCGAAAACAGAGAGCCCGGGCCTCAGGTTCAAGGTTCCGCTGATTGATGACGTTACCAAGGTGCGTGTTACCAATGTGAGAACCGCTGAATCCAGCGGTCAGATGCTGACCCAGGACGAAAACCTGGTCACAGTTGACCTGCAGGTTCAGTATCGCGTGGGCGATGCCCGCGATTACGTGTTGAACGTGCGGGACTCCAACCAGGCTTTAGCCTTCGCAACTGACAGCGCCCTGCGCCACGAGGTGGGCAGTTCCTCACTGGATGATGTGCTCACGGAAGGTCGTGCAGAACTGGCCGTTCGTGTTGAGCAGCGTCTCCAGGGTTTCCTTCAGGAATACGGAACCGGTCTTGAAATTGTCCGGGTTAACGTTGAAAGCACTCAGCCGCCGCCAGCCGTCCAGGACGCATTCCGTGAAGTTCAGCGTGCCCGTGAGGACGAGCAGCGGGTGAAGGAAGAGGCGGAAACCTACCGTAACAAGGTGGTTCCCGAAGCCCGTGGTCAGGCCCAGCGCATGATCGAAGAAGCGAGTGCATACAAGCAGGAAGTGATTGAGCGCGCCCGTGGTGAAACCGCCCGCTTCCTTGAGTTGCTGGCGGTATACCAGACCGCGCCAACAGTCACGCGCGAGCGTATGTACCTGCAAACACTGGAGACTGTTTTGTCTAACAGCAGCAAGATCCTTGTAGACACTGAAAGCAGCGGCAACATGATGTACCTGCCACTGGACCGGCTCACCCAGGGTGCACTGCCCCGGGGTGGAAACCAGTCATCCGGTGGAAGTGGCAGTCAGGCGGATATCCAGGCGCTGACGGATCGTGTTATCCAGGAGCTGCGAACCAGGCAGGACACTAATGTACGGAGGAGCAGATAATCATGGGACCTAAAGGTGTAGTGGGCCTTGCAGGCGCCCTGATTGTTGTCCTGCTTGTGTTGTCGAGTGTTTTCATCATCCCGGAAACCCACCGTGGGGTCATGCTCAGGTTTGGCGAGTTGGTTGAAACCGATATCCAGGCCGGCATTCACTTCAAGGTGCCGGTGATTGATCAGGTTCGGGAGTTTGATATCCGTGTGCTGACCATGGATCTGCCGTCGCGGCAGTACCTGACGGTCGAAAAGAAGCCCTTGGATGTAGACTCCTACATTGCCTGGAAGATCCGCGATGTGGATCAGTTCTATCGGGCGACAGGCGGCGATGAGTTTCGCGCCCAGTCACTGCTCCTGTCCCGGGTGGATAACGGGCTGCGTGACGAGTTCGGTATTCGTACCATGCACGAGGTTGTTTCGGGGCAGCGTGATGAGCTGATGCACACCCTGCGTGACCGTGTGAACGAAACCTCAACCACCGAGTTCGGTATTGAGGTCATGGATATCCGGGTCAAGGCAATTGAGTTCCCGGGGCAGGTCAGTGAGAACGTGTATCGCCGAATGGCCACAGAGCGCGAGAAGCTGGCCCAGGAATTCCGGTCCAGAGGCCGCGAGCTGGCTGAAGGTATTCGCGCCGATGCCGATCGCCAGAAAACGGTTACCCTCGCAGAAGCCTTTGCAGCTGCGGAGGAAACCCGTGGTGAAGGCGATGGTGAGGCCGCCCGTATCTACGCAGAAGCCTATGGCTCCAACCCCGAGTTCTACAGTTTCTACCGTAGCCTGCAGGCCTACCGGAATACCTTCTCAAGCAAAGACGACATCATGGTTATTGACTCCGACAGTGAATTCATGAAATTCCTCAAGGATTCAAAGGGCGGAAGCTGAACCCCGCTCTGCGCGCAAAAAACCGGAATGCCCAGGTATTCCGGTTTTTTTGTGTTCACCAACAGTGTAAAATCCCTCAGGTTTTGGTTCGGGTTTTTCTGCCCCGAATGTCACCTTAAAAACCTGCGCGCCTTCACAGCACCAAGAGTGGGGCTGGCAGGATGGACAACGGAATCTCATGACAGTATCTGATCGCTGGTTACTGCCGGACGGGGTGGAGGATATCTTGCCGCCACTGGCCGGGCAGATAGAATCCCTGCGCCGGGATGTAATGGATACCTGCCAACGCTGGGGCTACCAACTGGTAATCCCGCCGCTGATTGAATACCTCGAATCCCTGTTTACCGGAACCGGACACGATCTGGAGTTGCAGACCTTCAAGCTGACTGATCAACTGACCGGTCGCATGATGGGTGTGCGCGCGGATATGACTCCCCAGGCTGCACGGATTGATGCCCACACCCTGGGGCAGGACGGGATTACACGCCTTTGCTACGCCGGGCATGTGCTGCATACCCGCCCGAGGCACATGCTGACCGGGCGCACGCCGATTCAGGCGGGCTGTGAACTTTTTGGCAGTGCTTCCGAATCGGCGGATATGGAAGTGATCAGCCTGATGCTTGAAGCCCTTCGTGTGGCCGGACTGCCCAGTGTTCATCTGGATCTGGCGCATGTGTCCATCTACGAGAGCCTGATTGGCGAAGCCGAATTTGATCGCGACACAAGTGCTGCTATTTTCGATGCCATGGCGCGCAAGTCGGTACCCGAACTGGACGGATTGCTGGGCGATTGTCCGAGCGGATCAGCCGGTGCCCGCCTGCGGGAACTTGCCCGTGTCAGCGGTGGTCCGGAAGCACTGGCCGAGGCGCGCAGAATTCTGGAGGGCGCTTCCGAGAACCTTGGTGCGGCACTGGACCAACTGGGTCGGGTGGCCAGGATGCTCGAGAGTGACTTCCCGGAGGTCAGTTTCGGGTTCGATTTTTGTGAGCTGCGCGGTTACAACTATCACACGGGGCTGGTGTTTGCGGCCTATGTGCCGGGGCACGGCGATTCGGTTGCCAAGGGTGGTCGTTACGATGCCATTGGCAGCGATTTTGGGCGGGCCCGCCCGGCCACAGGGTTCAGCCTTGATATACGGGCGCTGGTGACCCTGGGTGATCGCCCGGTCAGGCCCGCCCGGGCGGTGTGGGCCCCTGCCGAGAGAGACGCAGTACTGGAGCAGAAGATTTCGGAGCTGAGGAAGACCGATACCGTCGTCCGGGCGTTGCCTGAAGACAACGGAGAAGATCCCGCAGCCCGGGGGTGTGACCGTAAACTGGTAAAACAGGGTGATCATTGGGTCGTTCAGGCGCTGGGCTGACAGCGGCGGGCTGTTGTGAACACATGAAGGTATATTTGCCAAATTTGCAAGACGCACGCCATGTTGCGGGCGCATTGAGAGAGAATCATGGGTAAAAACGTTGTTGTGCTGGGCACCCAGTGGGGTGATGAAGGCAAGGGTAAGATCGTCGATCTGCTGACTGAAAAAGTTGCGGCGGTGGTTCGTTTCCAGGGGGGGCACAACGCCGGCCATACCCTGGTTATTGACGGAAAGAAAACAGCCCTGCACCTGATTCCCTCCGGTATTCTCCGGCAGAATGTCCAGTGCCTGATTGGCAATGGTGTTGTGCTGTCGCCGGAAGCTCTGCTGAAAGAAGTCCGGGGCCTGGAAGCTTCCGGGGTAGCCGTAAGAGACCGGCTGCGAATCAGCCTCGCATGCCCGATTATTCTGCGCACTCATGTTCGTATTGACCAGGCTCGCGAGCGCGCCATGGGTAACGATAAAATCGGCACCACCGGGCGTGGTATTGGTCCTGCCTATGAAGACAAGGTATCCCGTCGCGGGGTTCGTCTTGGTGATTTGTGCAACCCGGCAGATTTCGAGATAAAACTGCGGGAGATCATGTCCTATCACAACTTTGTGTTGACCGAATACTTCAAGGAAGAAGCCGAGGATATTGACGCGGCTCTGGAAGAACTGAAGGAGATGGGCGAGGAAATCCTGCCAATGGCAGCCGATGTAACGGATTTGCTGCACGGCTACCGCAAACGCGGTGAAGACATTATGTTTGAAGGTGCCCAGGGCTCCCTTCTGGACATTGATCTGGGTACCTACCCGTTTGTAACCTCGTCCAACACGACGGCGGGCGGCACCGCCACCGGTTCGGGTTTCGGCCCTTTGTACCTCGATTATGTTCTGGGCATTACCAAAGCCTACACCACCCGCGTTGGTGCAGGTCCATTCCCCACCGAGCTTTTCGATGAGATGGGCGAACACCTGGCCGTCAAGGGCAACGAGGTTGGTACCACAACCGGCCGGGCCCGTCGCTGTGGCTGGTTCGATGCGGTTGCCGTGCACCATGCCATTGAAATCAATAGTGTGTCCGGTATATGCCTGACCAAGCTGGATGTGTTGGACGGGCTGGAAACCGTTAAGGTCTGCGTAGGCTATAAAACGCCCACTGGCGAAATGACCCGCCCGCCTATCGGGTGCCACAGCTACACAGACATAGAGCCGGTTTACGTCGAGCTGCCGGGCTGGAGTGAAAGCACCTTCGGCCTGACAAAGCTTGAGCAACTGCCGGAAAACGCCAGGGCTTACATCAGGTTCCTGGAAGAGCAGATTGAAGCGCCCATCGACATTATTTCCACCGGCCCGGACCGGATTGAAACCATTACCCTGCGTCACCCGTTTGGTGGCTAGCCGGTAACCAGTACAAAAACCGCCCTGCCTTGATCCGCACGGCGGTTTTTTGCTGTCAGGGCTTCTCGGCGACGATAGTGGCGCGTTTGGGTCCGGGGTAGCCTTCAATGGTTTTTGTCGGGTCTTCCGGGTCCAGAAAGTCCTGCAGGGAATTGAAGCGCATCCAGTCTGTGCTGCGCTGTTCATCGGTCGTGGTTTCCGAAACATCCACAACCCGGGCATTGCGAAAGCCTGTGCGATCCAGCCAGCGCAGCAGTGTGTCGCAGCTTGGCAGAAACCACACGTTGCGCATCTGCCCATAGCGGTCTTCCGGCGTCAGGCTGTAGCCTTCCGGGCCGTCTACAACCAGAGTCTCCAACACTAACTGGCCACCCCGGCGCAGCGTGCCTTTAAGTTCCAGGAGATGGTCCAGGGGCGATCGGCGGTGGTACAGGACGCCCATGGAAAAGGTGGTGTCAAAGCTTTCGAGCCCTTGTGGCAAGTCTTCCATGCGTATGGGCAGCAGGTCGATGGGCGCCGCACCCACGTAGCGCTTCACGCTGAGAAACTGGAACATGAACAGCAATCCGGGATCAATTCCGATCACGCGCCCGGCGCCTTCGCCCAGCATGCGCCAGCAGTGGTAACCGGAGCCGCAGCCTACGTCCAGAATACGTCGCTTGGAAAGATCGGCGATGTAGGGTGATACCCTGTCCCACTTCCAGTCCGAGCGCCACTCGCTGTCGATATAAGTACCGAAGAAGTCGAAAGGCCCTTTGCGCCAGGGCATCAGGCCACGCAGCCCGTTTTCAAGCGCTTGCTGCTGGCTGGCATCCAGGTTGGTGGGGGAGTGGAGGGTAACCGCCGACGTGTTGAGTTCCGAGGTTGCGTCAGGGATCTCCGGGAGGCTCTCCAGTGCTGACTGCCAGCGCCCCAGATCTCCGTGGGGGTTGTCGTCAAAACGCCGGGTCAGTTGGCTTTTGATGGCCTCTGCCCAATGGCTTTCGCCAGTGCTTTCCAGTTCTGCCAGCAAGGGTCCGAAACAGCTTTGCCAGTCAAAATGCGTCATGATCCGCCTGTTCCACGTCGGTTGCTCAGCCGGCCTTGAGGGCCAGCATGGATACGAAGTTGAAACACTGGTACCAGACCAGCACGCGATCAAAGCCAGAATCCTTCAGGCGCTGTGTGTGGGCAGCCAGCGTTTCGGGAATCAGCACCTGTTCGATGGCGCTGCGCTTCTGGCTTATTTCCAGATCGGAATAGCCATTGGCGCGCTTGAACTCGTGATGCAGGCGCGTCTGAATGTCCTGTTCATCCTCCGATTCAAAACGGATTTTCTCCGACAGTATCAGCACGCCACCGGGTCTTGTGGCCCCGGCGATCCTGCGTAACAGGCTGCTGCGCTGCCCGGGTGGCACAAACTGCAGCGTAAAGTTCAGAGTGGTGACCGAGGCATTGGAGAGTTCGGTTTTCTGAATGTCTTCACAGCGCAGGCTAACGGCAAGGGGGTGGTCGTCCAGCGCAATGTAGTGTTCGCAGCGCTCAATCATGGCGGCGGAATTGTCCACACCTACCAGCGTACAGTCGTTGTGGGAAATGCCATGGCGCATGGCCAGTGTTGATGCCCCCAGGGAACAGCCCAGGTCATAGCAGTTGGATCCCGCCTGGGCATACTGCTCGGTGATCACTTCAATCATTGGGATAATGGTGGTGTAGCCGGGTACAGAGCGCCGGATCATGTCCGGAAATACGCGCGCTACGGCGGCATCAAAGCGAAAATCTTCCGGCTCCCGCTCGGTGGCGAACAGGCGGTCGGTTACGGGTTCTGCAAAGCGATCGGACTTACTCACTACCGGCCTCCCTGGCAGGCTCAGCGGGTTGTTCAGGCTGGGGCAGGGCAGACGGAGCGGTCGGTGACGGGCGATAGCAGCGCACACCCCGGTTTTTGTAATCCACAAGAATGCCGCGGAACGACGGGTCTACATCTGCAGCGATGGCCAGATAACCGTTTTCGCAGGCTGCGTGCAGTTCAGAGGCCTTGGGCGACATGCGGAAGGTTTCCCCCGGCGTGATATGAATCGCCTGGAAATCCCCCACGGGCACATGATCCTTGTTGTCCGAGTGCTTGATGCTTCCGCTGAGTTCCAGCACCAGTACGGTGCCGACAATGGCGCCCAGTGCGGTCACAATAAGGCTGCGGATGGTGTAACGGGCCTCGTTCTGGCTCATGCCTACCTCGTTTTGGATGTGAATGGCCGGTCAGTACTGACCGGGTAATGTAATGGAGGGCGCCTGCAGCGCGGCCAGTTGCTCTCTCAGGGATAACACCTGATCCGACCAGAACCTGGGCTGGCCAAACCAGGGGAAAAAGCGCGGAAACGCCGGGTCATCCCAGCGCTTCGCCAGCCAGGCGCAATGGCTGATCTGGCGGTAGCAACGCAAAGGCTCAATCAGGTGTCGTTCGCGGCGATTGAAGTCGCGGAAGGTTTCATAGCCTTCCAGCAACTCCCCCAACTGGGCACCGCGTTCGTGATCATCGCCGTTCAGCAACAGCCACATATCCTGAATGGCCGGGCCGGAACGGCAGTCGTCCAGATCCACAAACAGCATCTGCTCGTCCCGGCACAAGATGTTACCGGCGTGGCAGTCACCGTGCAGCCGCAGGGTGTCAACTTCACCGGCATCGTCAATGCGTGCCCTGCAGTGGCGCAGCAGATCCGGAATCAGGCTGTCCCATGCAGGCCGGAGATCGCGGGGAACCCAGTCGCCTTCCAGCAGCAGATGATTGCTGGCTTCAATGCCCTCCAGAAGCGATAAGGTGCCGCGGTAGCGGAAAGGCTTCAGGGCGCCAATGTTATGAATTTGTCCCAGCCACTGGCCAAGCCGGTAGAGCGTGTCGGTAACGCTGGTGTCTGGTGCCTGGCCACCGCGCTGGTTAAAGGCGGCGAACATGAAGTCGCCATGCTTGCCAAGTGTGTCGCCGGACGGCATCACCAGTGGGGCGACAACCGGGATATCCGCCGCCAGTAACTCCCGGGTAAACTCATGCTCTTCGCGAATCTGTTCTTCGCTCCACCGACCGGGGCGATAGAACTTGGCGATAATCGGGGCGCCTTCGTCGAGTCCCACCTGGTACACCCGGTTTTCATAGCTGTTCAGGGCGAACAGGCGGCCACTTACCGCGAAACCGGCCTCTTCCATGGCATCCAGAATTGTGTCCGGCGTGAGGGCATCGTATGGATGGGCGGAAACGTTCATCATAAAGCGAAGCCAGGCTGGTAAATGTTGCGCCCAAGTATACCTGCTTGGCAGCGCTCCCGTAATGTGAGTACGGGATGTTTCCGTGGGTTCCGGCCTGTTCTGGATTGGGTTAACGTAAACATTTCCGGTTTGCGGTCACGCAAAGCTGTCAGTGAAAGGGCAACAGTGAGCAGGTTCAGCCAGTGATAAATGAGGTTCTGGAAGTTGATACTGTAGTGATCGGCGCAGGTGTTATCGGGCTCGCTGTGGCTCGCGCACTTGCCCGGGCCGGCCATGAGCTGATTGTACTGGAAGCGGGTGATCGTTTTGGTGAAGGTATTTCTTCACGTAACAGTGAGGTGATTCACGCCGGAATCTACTACCCCGGAAATTCCCTGAAAGCAAAGCTGTGCGTTGCGGGGCGCAGGCAGTTGTATCATTTCTGCGAAAGCCACAACCTGGGGCACCGCAAGTGTGGCAAATGGATTATCGCCACCAGCCATGCCCAGGATGCCGAACTGGAGAAGATTCAGGCGCAAGCGGCGCGCAATGGCGTCGATTTGTCCCTGGTAGATGGCGAGATCCTTGCCCGGCAACTGCCGGACGTTCGGGCAAGCTCAGCGCTCTGGTCGCCGGAAACCGGCATAGTGGATACCCATGGGTTAATGCTCGCGCTGCTTGGCGAGCTGGAAGACGCCGGGGGTTCACTGGCCTTGCGTTCACCGGTCGAGGGCCTTGCGTCCACTGGTGGCATGCACACGGTGCAGGTAGGTGGCAGCGCGCCCTGCAGGCTCAGAGCACGGAATCTTGTTAACGCGGCCGGGCTGGGTGCGGTGCCCCTGACCCGGAACTGGTCGGGGCTTCCCGAGACACAGAAACCGGCGCAATGGTTCGCACGGGGTGTCTATTTCAGTTACAGCGGCCGGCACCCATTCAGTCATCTGATCTACCCGGTGCCGGAGCCCGGCGGTCTTGGCGTTCATCTTACCCTCGATCTGGCCGGCCAGGCACGCTTTGGCCCGGATGTAGAGTGGGTTGATCGCGAAGACTATGGGGTTGACCCCGGGCGGGTACATGCGTTTGCTGAGGGCATCAGGCAGTGGTGGCCCGGTCTTGAGCCTGAACGCCTGCAGCCGGCTTATGCCGGTATCCGGCCAAAACTGAAAGACGCTCACGGCGGCTTTTTTGATTTCAGGATTGATGGCCCGAAAGAGCACGGTGTTGCGGGATTGGTCAATCTGTTCGGTATAGAGTCGCCGGGGCTGACATCCTGCCTGGCGATTGCCGACCTGGTGCAGGACAAGCTGGGCTAGTTTTTGCCTGGCTGAATCCCTGCAAATCTACCCCGGTGTCCGGGCCAGAGCCCATACCTGAATGTGCAGCGCACCCGCTTCTTGCAAGGCGGAAGCAAGCGCTCGCGTGGTTGCCCCGGTAGTTACCACATCGTCCACAATGGCGACCCTGTCGGGTACCGGGCCGCACGCTTTGAACACGCCTGTGAGGTTTGCCAGCCGGGCTTCTCTGCCCAGACCTCTTTGTGCCTGAACCTTTTTTGTACGGCGCAGAATGTCAGCGCCAACCGGAATGCTCAGCGCCACCCCCAGCCTCTCCGCAATGTCCCGGGCCTGATTGAAACCCCGGGCACGGCGGCGACTGGCCAGCATGGGTGAGGGGATCAGGATATCGGGTTTCTCATTGCTGCGTTCCTCAAGGGCAGACCCGAGATAGCGTGCGAAGTCTGCAATCAGTGGTCTCGCAAATTTGCGCTGGCCGCCGTATTTGTAGCGGCTGATCATGCTGTCGACGGGGTACTGGTAACGCCAGGGTATAAGGGACAAATCAAACGGCGGGGGCGACGCCAGGCAATCGCCGCAAAGCCGTTCGGCGCCTGAATAGGGCAACGGCAGTGCGCAACAGCGGCAGTGCCAAACGTTGACTGGAAGATCGGCCCGGCAAAGCCGGCACAGTCCGTCGATCGAATCCCGGGAAAGGCAGGCAACACACTGGCCTTTGTGTCTTTCGCTGTTAACCATTTTTGACTTTAAGGTTGACAGCCGGTTCAGTCCCTTTATCATCTGTTTCATCCGTAAACCCAGATACCGATAAAGGTTAACAGGACTTCCCCATGACTGCTACGCCACTACGTCACGACTGGACGCTTGAAGAAGCCCGGTCGCTTTTCCAGCTGCCTTTCAATGATTTGTTGTTTCGTGCCCAATCGGTACACCGGCAGCATTTCGATCCCAATGAAGTGCAGGTCAGCACGCTGTTATCAATAAAAACCGGTGCCTGCCCGGAAGACTGCAAATATTGCCCCCAGAGCGGTCACTACAACACCGGGCTGGAAAAGGAAAAGCTTCTGGAGCTTGAGAAGGTGGTCGCTGAAGCCCGTGCTGCGCGGGAAAAGGGCGCCTCACGTTTCTGCATGGGAGCCGCGTGGCGTAGCCCGGCTGAAAAAGACATGCCCTATGTTCTGGATATGGTCCGGCAGGTTAAATCCCTGGGCCTGGAGACCTGTATGACGCTCGGTATGCTGAAGCCGGAGCAGGCTGAGGAACTGGCTGCGGCCGGGCTTGATTACTACAACCACAACCTGGATACGTCCGAGAAGTATTACAGTAATATTATTACCACGCGTACTTACCAGGATCGCCTTGATACGCTCGATAACGTGCGCAAGGCGGGCATGAAGGTTTGCTGTGGTGGCATTATGGGGATGGGGGAAGACGAGGATGACCGGGTCGGGCTGCTGGTTCAGCTGGCGAACCTGCCACAGCATCCGGAAAGCGTGCCGGTGAATATGCTGGTGAAGGTGAAGGGTACGCCCATGGAGAATGTGGGGGATCTGGATCCCTTCGAGTTTATTCGTATCATTGCGGTGGCCCGTATCATGATGCCGGCTTCCCATGTGCGTTTGTCTGCCGGTCGGGAGGCCATGAATGAGCAGTTGCAGGCGTTGTGTTTTCTGGCGGGGGCCAATTCCATTTTCTATGGCGAGAAGCTGCTGACCACAGCGAATCCGGAGGCGGATGCGGATATGGCGTTGTTCCGGCGTCTGGGTATTCGGCCTGAGCAGCGGGAGCAGTGTGCTTCTGAGGCGCAGGAGGAAGAGGCGATTGTTGGCGCTTTGGAGCATGAGGCTAACCGTCATCTCTTTTATGACGCCACTCTTGAGTCGGCCTGATTCTATTGGTGCAAGCGCCGAGCGGGCGGTGGTTTCCGGGATACGCTACAAGCACTTCCCTGTGCGCTTGTTTCGGGCCATCCCTGGCCCTCTACAATCCCGGAAACCACCGCCCGCTCGGCGCCCATAAATCGCAGTTGCCCTCGCAAATACGTCAACAGTCGAAAACATAACCACCTGTCATTTCTCTGGATACTTATTCGTGCGCAACTTTACCGCTGAACTGGAACAACGAAAACAGGCAGGTCTGTACCGAACGCGCCGGCATATTTCCGGGCCTCAGCAGCCGGTTTTGACCTCTGATGGCAAGCGTTTGCTTTCGTTTTGCAGCAACGATTACCTTGGCCTGGCCAATCATCCCTCCAATATTGACGCTCTCAGGAATGCCCTCCCGGAAACGGGGCTGGGTGGTGCGGCTTCCCATCTTGTTTGCGGGCACCACGAGGCGCATCACTTGCTTGAGGAGCGTCTTGCGGCGTTCACCGGGCGCAGTTCGGCGTTGTATTTCTCCACCGGCTATATGGCCAATCTGGGTGTGATTTCTGCGTTGGCGGGGCGTGGAGATACGGTTTTCTCGGATCGGCTGAACCACGCCTCCATTATTGATGGCTGTATTCTGAGCCGGGCCAGGGTGCGTCGCTACGCCCATGGGGATGTTGCGTCACTGGCCGCCATGCTCGCTGAGACCGGGGGGCACAAACTGGTGGTGACAGACGGTGTGTTCAGTATGGACGGCGATGTGGCGCCCCTGCGTGAGCTGGTGGCAGTTTGTCGGCGTTACGATGCCCTGCTTGTGGTTGACGATGCCCATGGCTTTGGGGTGCTTGGCCCCGGGGGGCGGGGCAGTGTGGCGGAGCTGGGGCTGAGTGAGGAAGATGTGCCGGTTCTGGTGGGGACGCTCGGAAAAGCCGTGGGCACCAGCGGGGCATTTGTGGCAGGGCCGGCAGGGCTGATGGATTATCTGGTGCAGAAGGCCCGGACCTATATTTACACCACAGCGATGCCTCCGGCGCTGGCGCTGGCAACCTGCGCCAGTCTGGATCTGGTTGAGGGTGGTGAGGGGCTGCGCACGCATTTGCAGGGCCTGGTTGAACGGTTTCGGGGGCAGGCTGTGGCTTTGGGTTACCGGCTCATGGAGTCCCGCACGCCCATTCAACCCATTATGATCGGTGACAACCGGGCGGCGCTGGCGCTGAGTCAGGCGCTGGAAGAGCGCGGGCTCCTGGTAACGGCGATCCGGCCACCAACGGTGCCTGCTGGTGAGGCGCGTTTACGGGTTACGTTCAGTGCGGCCCATTCCCATGGGGATCTGGATTGTCTGATTCGGGCTCTGGCGGAGTGTCGGTATTCGCTGGATGCCGGGAGTGTTGCATAGTGGGCTCGCCGGAAAAGACCGAACGGCTTGTGGTGGTCGGTGGCTGGGGGGTGCGTGTCGATATGCTGGCGGAGCTTTACCGGCACTGGCCTGGCCCCGTTGAACTGGTATCTCTGGACGACTTCCTCCTGGCGCGCTGCGACTCGGTAGTGGAGGTCGCCGATGAGTTGTTGTCGCTGTATAGCGGGCCGTCCGTGTGGATGGGGTGGTCTCTGGGGGCTCAGGTGGTTATGGAAGCAGCATCCCGGGATGCATGGGCGGTTTCTGCGGTTATCACTCTGGCGGGTTTTCCCCGGTTTATTGCAGACGAATCCTGGCCCTACGGTATGGATGCTGATCTGTTCGAGTCCTTCAGTTGCGGCCTGAGGCGTGGGAGCGAGCGCTACTGGCAGCACTTTCTGCTGTTGATGATCAGCGGTGCTGATGGCGGCAGTAATGAGCGCCGGCGCATGAAGGAGTGGCTTGCCAAGGGGCCGCATGTGTCGCCGGATAATCTGGTTAAAAGTCTGGAATGGCTGCGGCACGCAGATCAGTGCTCATTATGGGCTGATGCTCGCGTTCCCGTGCTCCATGTTACAGGTGCCTGCGACCAGATAGTTGCGAACTGGAACGGCGGCCTGAAAATGCAGCCGTCGGCGATGCAGGTTCGTATTCCCGGCATGGCCCACTGGCCGGGCGGCGGGTTTGCGGAAGACTGTCGTGGTGCAATCGAAACATTTCTGCAGTGGAGAAGGGGCGTGAAATCATGAATGCCATGAGTGCCGCGAATGTGATCGGGACATCCCCGGCCAGCAAGGCGGACATAGCGCGCGGGTTTGGCAGGGCGCGAACCTCCTACGAGAGCGCGTCGCGGTTGCAGCGACTGATGGGCGACATTTTATTGGAAACGCTGAAACAGCGGTCGCATCCGAACGGTGTCTCTGGCCGGGTTCTGGATCTCGGCTGCGGAACCGGTTGGTATAGCCGCAGGCTGGCAGAGCCAGGTGCTGAGGTGACCGTAACGGGGCTGGATCTTTCGGCTGACATGATTCGGCACGCCCGGGCCAATAGTTCGTCAGATATTGCCTGGCTGGTTGCGGATGCTGAGGCCATCCCCTTGCCCGATCAGAGCTGCGAGCTGATCTTCAGCAATCTCATGATTCAATGGTGCGCTGATCCGGGGCAGGTTCTTCGGGAGTGTCGGCGCCTGCTCAGGCCGGGAGGCCGGCTGGTGATTTCAACGCTCCTTGACGGGACTCTCAGGGAGCTTGATGAGGCGTGGCAGCGGGCAGATCCGGGCCGGCGCCACATAAACCGCTTTGCGCCGGAGGCAGCATTCCGGTCCATGGTTCTGGGTGAGTTGCCTTCAGCAGAAATTGATACAAGAACCCTTCGGTTGCCTTATACCTCGCCGCTTGCCCTGGCTGCAGAACTCAAACAACTGGGCGCCGGCTACAAAGGCGCCGGGAGGCGTCGTACGGCCACCGCGCCCGGTCGGGTGCGGGCTATGTGCCAGCATTATCCCCGTGAGCCGGATGGTCGTGTAATGGCCAGTTATGAAGCCGCCTGGGTGCACTGGACGTGCCCTGGCACTGGCGGTAAGAGCCAGGTTGATGAACGTGGGGTGGAAAACTGTCGGTATGGCTAAAAAAACATTTTTCGTAACCGGCACAGATACGGGGGTTGGCAAGACCCTGGTGTCTGCCGCCATTCTGGAGGCCGCCAAAGCAGCAGGTAAGTGGTCACTGGGTATGAAGCCTGTTGCCTCGGGTTGCGACGAGACACCTGATGGACTGCGCAATGAGGACGCTCTGATTCTCCAGAGTGCCGCCAGTGAATGGCTTGCCTACGATCTAGTGAATCCGGTTGCTCTGGCGCCTGCCATTGCACCGCATGTTGCCGCAGCGCAAGCAGGGCGCGTTATTTCCGCTGACCGGCTGACAGGTTTTTGCCGGGGTATGCAAATGCGCCCGGCAGATCTTTTGCTGATTGAAGGTGCCGGTGGCTGGCGAGTTCCTTTGAATGACCGGGAAACCTATTCGGCGGTACCCCGTGAACTGGGTGTGCCGGTGATTCTTGTGGTTGCTCTCAAGCTGGGCTGCATAAACCATGCACTGCTGACGGCGGAGGCAATCCGCGGCGATGGGCTTTTGCTGACCGGGTGGGTGGCTAATCGAGCCGAGCCGGAGCCCATGAGCTGCGAACAGGAAACCCTGAGTTACCTTCTCGAGCATATCGGCGCTCCCTGTCTTGGCGTTGTACCCTGGCTTGAGGGCGCTGTGCCGGAAAGCCTGGGGAGCTATCTCGATATTCAAATGTTGTTTGAAAATTGAACAAAAGTATGACCTAATGGTGTCAGTTTATGGTCATCGGAAGCAGCTGTTATGATCAGTAATACGCTTGCAACAGGCATTCAAGGTATTCAGGACGGCATGTACGGCATGGAAAATGCCGCCCGCAAAATTGCCCGTGCCGGTATTGACGGCCCGCAAGGCAGCGCCGACAGCGGAAACAGCCTTATTGAGCCAATCGTGGATCTCAAGCTTTATGAGCGCAGCGTGCAAGCTTCTGCACAGGTCGTTAAAACTGCTGACGAAACTCTTGGTACCTTGCTGGATATCATGATCTGATTGCCGGTCTGATGAGCCCGCTTTTTTAGTCCTGCCCCGTATCCTTTTACAAAGCCTTCCGGATGTTCCTGATTTCACGTCAATATGTGTTGGCGCGCCCTTGTTCCAGTTTTTTTAAGCTCTCCTGAAACCTGTCCCAGTGACCAATTGCTACAGAAATTGTGTTTGCGCCTATTGACAATTCTGTGCCTCTAAACGTATGTTTCAAACAAGTGTTTAATTAATGCTGCAGCGCATGATGCTGCAGTGTCAGAGTAAACCCAAGGCCGCGAGCTGTTATTACTTTTTCAGCCAAGACCGAAAACCGAGGTGGTTGACATGCCTGAGTACAAAGCGCCCCTGCGTGATATCAAATTCGTAATGAACGAGCTGCTCGACAGCGAGACCCACTACGCCAATCTGGAAGGCGCCGAAGACGCAACTCCGGATATGGTTGATGCTATTATCCAGGAAGGTGCGAAGTTTGCTGAGCAGGTGTTGTCGCCGCTGAATGCGGTTGGCGACAGGGAAGGCTGTACCTGGAGCGAAGACGGTGTAACAACGCCGACAGGTTTCAAGGAAGCCTACAACCAGTTTGTGGAAGGTGGCTGGCCATCGCTGGCGGCTGATCCCAACTACGGGGGTCAGGGCCTGCCCAACTCATTGGGTATCGTAATGAGTGAAATGAATGGCACAGCCAACTGGTCCTGGGGCATGTACCCGGGGTTGAGCCATGGCGCCATCAACACTCTGGAAGCCCATGGCACCGAGGAGCAGAAGCAGACCTACCTCACCAAGATGATCAGTGGCGAGTGGACGGGCACCATGTGCCTGACAGAAGCCCACTGTGGCTCTGATCTGGGTACCCTGCGCACCAAAGCGGAGCCCAATGCAGACGGCTCTTACAGCATTACCGGTACCAAGATTTTCATCTCTGCCGGTGAGCATGATATGACCGAGAACATCGTCCATATCGTTCTGGCGCGCCTGCCGGGTGCGCCCGAAGGCACCAAGGGGATCTCCCTGTTTATTGTACCCAAGCGCCTGCCGGCTCAAGACGGCTCCGCCGGAGAGCGTAACGCGGTATCCTGTGGCTCTATCGAGCACAAAATGGGCATCCACGGTAACGCGACCTGTGTGATGAACTTCGACGGCGCCAAAGGTTGGCTGATCGGGCCGGAGAACCGGGGCCTGAACTGCATGTTCACCTTCATGAACGTGGCTCGCATCGGTACCGCTATCCAGGGTCTGGGTGCGGCAGAGCTGGGCTTCCAGGGTTCACTGGCCTACGCCAAGGATCGTCTGGCCATGCGCTCACTGAGCGGTGCCAAAAATCCTGAAGGTTATGCCGATCCGATTATTGTACACCCGGATGTTCGCCGTATGCTGCTGACGCAGAAAGCCGTAGCGGAAGGTGCGCGTGCACTGATTTACCTGACTGCACAGAAGGCGGATCTGGTAGAGCGCGGCAAGTCCGAAGAACAGCGCAAAGAAGCTGATGAACTGCTTGGCTTCCTGACGCCGATTGCCAAGGCCTTCCTGACCGAGATCGGATACGAAGCAGCCAACCTCGGCATGCAGGTTTTTGGTGGCCATGGCTTCATCTCCGAGTGGGGCATGGAACAGAACGTGCGGGACTCCCGTATTGGCATGATCTATGAGGGCACTACCGGCATTCAGGCGCTCGATCTTCTGGGTCGCAAGGTGCTGATGACCCAGGGCGAGTCCCTCAAGGGCTTCACCAAGCAGGTACACAAGTTCTGCAAAGAGAATGCCGATGACGAGCAGATGAAGCCATTTGTCGAGCCTCTGGCGGCGATCAATAAAGAGTGGGGCGATCTGACCATGAAAGTGGGCATGATGGCCATGAAGAACCGCGAAGAAGTTGGCGCAGCCTCTGTGGATTACCTGATGTATTCCGGATACGCCGTGTTTGCATACCTGTGGGCCCGCATGGCCAAAATCGCACAGAATAAGCTGGCTGAGGGCACCAGTGAAGAGCTGTTCTACAACGCTAAGTTGCAGACTGCACGCTTCTACTTCACCCGCATGCTGCCGCGTACCAAAACTCATGCCGCAGCCATGCTGGCAGGTGCGGACACCCTGCTGGATATGCCGGAAGAAGCTTTCGCACTCTGATCACACAGAGTATTGACGGCTGACCGGCAGATAAAAGCCCGTGCTCTCTGGAGCCGGGCTTTTTTCATGAGTTGAGGGCAGGTTTGAGTTAGAATATCCGGCAATAAAATAATACATACCACGACACACAGCGTAAGCAGGTTAGAGGGCTTTACATTAAGGAGCCGCCTGCGCGGGCAGATTATTCTGGAATCTGGATCGTTTTGAAATTGAACTGTTTTTGAGATTGGAGAGAATTGATGGCTGATTATCAGGCACCCCTGCGTGACATGCGCTTTGTACTGAACGAAGTTTTTGATGCGCCAGCACTCTGGGCGTCACTGCCCAAAGTCGCGGAGAACGTGGATCCGGACACCGCTGACGCGATTCTTGAAGAGGCCGGTAAAATTTCCAGCGGCGTTCTGGCACCCCTGAGCCGTGAGGCGGACGAACAGGGCTGTCAATGGAACCAGGGCGAAGTAACCACGCCGGATGGCTTTAAGGAGGCCTACCAGACGATTGTTGAGGGTGGCTGGAATGGCCTTGGTGGCAACCCTGAGTTCGGCGGTATGGGCATGCCCAAAACCCTGGTGGCGCAGTTTGAAGAGATGATGCAGGGCGCCAACATGGCGTTTGGCCTGGCGCCGATGCTGACGGCTGGTGCCTGCCTTGCGCTGGATGCCCATGGCAGCCAGGAACTGAAAGAAAAGTACCTGCCCAACATGTACTCAGGCGTCTGGGCCGGGGCTATGGATCTGACAGAGCCCCACGCCGGAACCGATCTGGGCATTATTCGCACCAAGGCCGAGCCCAATGATGATGGCTCTTTTAACGTGACAGGCACCAAGATCTTTATCACTTGGGGCGAGCACGATATGGCGGAAAATATCATCCATCTGGTCCTGGCCAAACTGCCGGGCGCGCCGAAAGGCCCCAAAGGTATCTCCCTGCTGCTGGTTCCGAAATTCCTGGTGAATGATGACGGATCACTGGGGGAGCGTAACAGCTTCAGTTGTGGCTCCATTGAGAAAAAAATGGGCATCAAGGGTTCTGCTACCTGTGTGATGAACTTTGACGGCGCCAAAGGCTGGCTTGTGGGTGAAGAGAACAAAGGCCTCAACGCCATGTTCACCATGATGAACTACGAGCGCCTGGGTGTGGGTATCCAGGGTCTTGGTGCCGCTGAAGCGTCCCTGCAAAGCGCCCGTGAATATGCCATGGAGCGTATCCAGAGCCGCGCGCCGACGGGAGCACAGCAGCCAGAAAAAGCCGCAGACCCGATTCTGGTTCACCCGGACGTGCGCCGTATGCTGCTGACCATGAAAGGCTATGTAGAGGGCGGTCGTGCCTTCTCCACCTATGTGGCACAGTGGCTGGACATATCCAAGTATGCGGATCCCGCAGAAGAAGAGCGCCGCAAGCACGCCGAAGGTATGGTTGCTTTGCTGACCCCGGTTGCCAAGGCATTTCTGACCGACCGCGGCCTGGAGGCCTGTATCATGGGGCAGCAGGTATTCGGAGGCCACGGCTATATCCGTGAATGGGGGCAGGAGCAACTGGTTCGCGACTGCCGGATTACCCAGATCTACGAGGGCACCAACGGCATTCAGGCTCTGGATCTGATGGGGCGCAAGGTGGTTGGCAGCCAGGGCAAGCTGTATGAGCTGTTTGCAGAAGATGTGGCGGGCTTTATCGAAGAAAACCGTGGTGAAGAAAGCCTGCGCCCTTATCTGGAGCCGCTTGCGGCTGCATTTGAACGCTTGTCAGATGTTACCGAGCATGTGATCGAGCAGGCTTCTGACAACCCCAATGCCATTGGCGCAGCGTCCGTGGACTACCTGGACCTGTTCGGCCTGACAGCCTTGGGTTACATGTGGGCGCGTATTGTGAAGGCAGCGGCACCAAAGGCGGGCGATGACAGCTCCGGCTTTTACAGTGGCAAGCTGAAAACCGCACGCTTCTTCTACGATCGCCTGTTGCCAAAAACGGTTTCTCTGGCGGAGGGGATCCGCAGCGGCAGCGATTCCATGATGGCGCTCACCGCCGAAGAGTTCTGATCGGTTTTCGCAATGAAAATAGCAGCAAACCCCGGTTTCCCCGGGGTTTTCTGCTATTTGACTGATTGAAACATGTTTGGGACTACAGACGCTCAACCCGCGACGGATCGGTAATGTAGGGATTTTCGTTGCCCTGGATCTCTGCAATCCGCTTGTGGCGGGAGAGCTCCCTGTCATCAGGCGGGTCTGCGCGATTCCAGTTCTGGAACACCGGGGCGGATCCAAGCCAGGGGAGATCGTAGGTGCTGACCATATAGCTCATAGTGCGGGCGACGTCGCCTTTCACTTTTGCAGGGGGCTCGAAGAAGGGGCCGCTTTCACGAATCCCGCAATCGTCTTCCTTGACCGTTGCACCCAGTTCTTCATAACGGGCATTGCGCCGCCGCAGTTCAGTGCGATTCCGCACCGGTATCATGTTATGAAGGTCGGATGCGATCTGGCGATAGCGGTTATCCTGTTCGCACTGGCGTGAGGTTCCGCATGAGAGGGCATCACGCACATCTGCAAGAGGATAGATGTAACCTTCTGTGAGCATGAATCCTTTGCTGGAAAAATGCAGGTCACAGAAAAATGACTGGCCGCCATCGGCGTACAAATTGCCCCAGAAATGCTCTTTAATAACGGACTTCGGGTCACTGAAGCGGGTGTTCTGGCCGATAACAAAGGTCGTGGTCAGCAGAAGCAGCAGGGTAGTGGAAATAAGACACAGCTTTTTCATATGCCATTTATACCTCTCAGTGTCTGCAAGCGCCTTGGCCAAACGGGCCCAAATAATCGCCAACTGGTGCGATGCTGGGCCCATCTGCCGGGCAAATTCGTGACGCTCGGTTCACCTACAAGAGGAGTATGGCATAAAGGCTCCTGATGCAAGAGCCTTTATGGTAGCTATTTGAAGCCTTGTGTTAACGGGTTAACATTTTATCTGATTTTGTCGCGAATTCTCTGATAGCCCGACTTCAGGTCTTCACCCAGTTTTTTTGCCGTCTGGCGGGCTTCCTGGGTTGTCTCGCTGGCATCGTCCATTACCTGATCGAAGCGGGCTTTGAACTTGTCCCACTCCTGCTCAAGATCATCGAACTCATCTTTTACGTCCTGACGGGCGAGATGAAGCTGTACCCGGGCTTCGTCCCGGTACTGTTTGATTTTATCTGACAGGTTTTTGAGCTCTTCTTGAAGACCCATACCAGGTACCTCCTTAAATTGATCGAGCGCCTACAATGCCTACAGTTGTGAAAAACTGTCAAGCGATAAGGGGCCTGATTGGTGCTAAATGAGAAGGGTTTGATTCAGATCAGTGATTTTGGGCCAGGAGAACTGACAAATCCCGCAGATAATGCCAGGGGGAGAGCTCTTCGAAGCCTTTTGCTGCACGGTCAACCTGGCTGCAGAGTTTTACCGCTGCGTGCAGTTGCTGCGGCTTCAGCCGTCGGGCCGCCTGTTCCAGTACCCGGGCTCGTTGTGGCTGGAAGACGCCGCGCTTTTTAAAGAAAGCGGATGGATTTGCGGTTCTGTTTTCACCGGTTTTAAGCTCAAGAAGCAGGTTGAGATCGCGGTTCAGCACCGTCAAAAGGCCGAGCGGGTTTTCGCCCTCCTGCTGCAGCACGCCAATAATCTTTCCGGCGTGGGGGGCTCGACCGGCAAGCAGTTCGGTCACCAGTTCAAAACCGTTGAAGCGGGAGCTGTCCTGCACCGCCTGTTCGATGACTTCTTCGTCAATGGTGCTGCCATTGGTTAGAAGCGACAAGCGATCGAGTTCCTGGCTGGCAGCCAGAAGATTGCCTTCAAGCCGTTCCGCCAGCATGGCCAGGGCGCCGCGGGTGAGGCTAAGACCCTGTTTGCCGGCCCGTTGCTGGAGCCAGGCGGGGAACTTGTCCGCATCCACAGGCCAGACGGGCACGTGCACACCCTTTGATTGCAGTTCCTTGTACCATTTGCGCCGGGTTTCGGCTGCGTCCAGGCGGGTGCTGATCAGCAGCACAACGATATCTTCCGGAGGCTGTGCGAGAACCCGCTCCATTACCGCGCGACCATCACCGAGTTTACCCGTTGGCAAACGAATCTCTATCCGGCGCCGCTCAGCGAACAAAGACATGGCACTGAATTCATCCGCCACCGTATTCCAGTCAAGCTGCTGGTCGGCGTGAAACGTCAGCCGATCCTCGAAGCCTGCTTCTCTGGCAGCGCTGCGGATCTGATCACAACACTCCTGCACCAGCAGCGGCTCGTCCCCGGAAACAAGGTAGACGGGCGCAAGGCCTTTGCGGAGCAGTTGCGACAGTTGGCCCGGATTGGTTTTCATGGCTTGCCGGATTGCGCGTCGACCGGGTTACGGGTTGCCTGGTAGTTGTCCCGGATTTCCTGCAGCCGTTCTTTGGTGAGGGGCGCAAGCCGGAAGATGATCTGCTGAGCCAGGCGGCTGTTCAGTTGCTGCTGCAGGCTGTCTTCCTCACGCTGTTTGGCCAGCACGTTGGTTTCGTCGTACCTGTAACTCTCACTGGTTGTGAGTCGGGTATCTGCGATCACCGGAATCCCGTCCGCGCTGACCAGCTCAATGCTGGCAGAATGTCGGAGTGTATACTCGGCCGCGGCAGCCTGAACGGTAATCGCACTCGCCCTGCGATCCCGTTCAAAGTTCCGGATTCTGAGGTGATAACTTGCGTTCTCCTCGGAAGCAAGCTGAACTCCGCCCAGCTCAAGCTGCTCGCGAACCGACAGGCACAGCGGGGTGACCTCAGGCCCCTGGCAATCCACATTCAGTGGTTCGAGTGCGGACGACACCGGTGGTGCGCCCCGCAACTGGAAACCACAGGCACCCAGGCCTAAAGCCAGAGCAATCACAGCAATTGATCGAACCTTGGGTGTGTGCGGAGTGCCGGGTTTCATATCAGTTGGCAACCACGTTAACCAGTTTTCCGGGTACAACGATGATCTTGCGAACAGTAACATCGTCGATGAAGCGCCGGACGTTTTCGTTTTCCAGGGCCAGCGCTTCCAGATCGGCTTTGCTGATGTCCGCGGGAACGTCTGTCTTGGCGCGTACCTTGCCGTTGACCTGAAGAACCACCTGAATCTCGCTACGGACCATGGCAGATTCGTCGGCCACCGGCCAGGGTGCGTCCACCACCGGATCATCGTGGCCCAGGGCCTGCCACAAGGTGTGGCAGATGTGCGGCACAATCGGTGACAGCATCAAAACGGCAGCTTCCAGTGCCTCCTGGCGCACGGCGCGGGTCTGGGGCTCATCGTTATTCAGGCGGCTGACCTCGTTCAACAGCTCCATCACTGCAGCAATGGCGGTGTTGAAGGTCAGACGACGACTGATGTCGTCACTTACTTTCGCAATGGTTTCATGGGTTTTGCGCCGCAGGTCTTTCTGCGCATCGTTCAGGGCACCCACATCCAGGGCTGGCGCAGTTCCGCCTGCCACCTGATCATGCACCAGGCGCCACAGGCGCTTGAGGAAGCGGTGGGCGCCTTCCACAGCGCTGTCTGACCACTCCAGTGACTGTTCGGGTGGGGCCGCAAACATCATGAACAGACGCACTGTGTCGGCGCCATGGGCATCGATGATGGACTGCGGGTCGATACCGTTGTTCTTTGATTTGGACATCTTGGTCACGCCACCGGCCATAACCGGCTGACCGTCGTCCTTGTGGACCGCACCGATGGCGTGGCCTTTTTCGTCCCGTTCAACCACAACATCTGATGGTGAAATCCAGACCTTGCCGCCTTTTCCATCATCACGGTAATAAGTGTCTGCCAGCACCATGCCCTGGGTGAGTAGCCGCTTGAAAGGCTCGGAACTGTTCACCAGGCCCACGTCGCGCAAGAGCTTGTGGAAGAAACGCGCATACAGCAGATGCAAAATAGCGTGTTCAATGCCACCGATATACTGATCGACCGGCAGCCAGTAGTTTGCCGCAGCCGGGTCCAGCATGCCCTTGTCGTAGTTGGGGCTGCAGAAACGGGCGTAATACCAGGACGACTCCATGAAGGTGTCGAAAGTATCCGTTTCCAGGGTTGCAGGCTGGCCGTTGAACGAGGTTTTCGCCCACTCGGGATCGGCTTTGATGGGGGACTGGACGCCGTCCATCTCAACATCTTCCGGCAGACGAACCGGCAGCTGATCGTCGGGCACCGGGCGCTGGGTGCCATCTTCCATGGTCATCATGGGGATGGGCGCGCCCCAGTAACGCTGCCGGGATACGCCCCAGTCGCGCAGGCGGTAGTTGACCGTGCGCTTGCCGATATTGTTCTGCTCAAGGTAATCCGCAATGGCATCAAACGCTTCATCGCTGGTCAGACCGCTGTATTTGCCAGAGGAAACCAGTACGCCTTTTTCTGTGAACGCCTCTTCCTGTACGTCAATTTCTCGACCGTCGGTGCTGGCAATAACCTGTTTGATGGGTAAACGGTACTTGAGTGCAAATTCGTGATCGCGCTCATCGTGGCCGGGCACTGCCATCAGAGCGCCGGTGCCATAGTCTGTGAGTACAAAGTTGGCAATCCAGACCGGAATTTCTTCCTGGGTAAGCGGGTGGATGGCCTTGAATCCCGTATCCACACCCTTCTTTTCCATGGTGGCCATTTCCGCCTCGGCCACCTTGCTGTTGCGACACTCCTCCACAAAGGCTTCAACGTCCTTATGGCGCTCAGCCGCTGCTTTGGCGAGCGGGTGTTCTGCAGCCACAGCCATATAGCTCACGCCCATCAGGGTGTCCGGGCGGGTGGTATAAACTGTCAGTCCTTCGTCGCTGTCCTTGATGGGGAAGGAGAGTTCGGTACCCACAGATTTGCCGATCCAGTTGCGCTGCATGGTTTTGACCTGCTCTGGCCAGCCATCCAGATCATCCATGTCGTTCAGCAATTCTTCGGCATAATCGGTAATGCGGATAAACCACTGGGGAATCTTTTTCTGCTCCACCAGCGCCCCGGAGCGCCAGCCACGCCCGTCTACCACCTGCTCGTTAGCAAGCACGGTCTGATCCACAGGGTCCCAGTTAACCGTGGACATTTTCTTGTAAACCAGGCCTTTTTCGTAAAGGCGCGCAAAAAACCACTGCTCCCAGCGGTAGTAATCCGGCTTGCAGGTGGCCAGCTCCCGGCTCCAGTCATAACCGAACCCCAGCTGCTTGAGCTGGTTTTTCATGTATTCGATGTTCGCGTAGGTCCACTTCGCCGGCGCCGTTTTGTTGGCAATGGCGGCGTTCTCGGCGGGCAGGCCAAACGCATCCCAGCCCATGGGCTGCAAAACGTTTTTACCCTGCATGCGCTGGTAGCGGGAGATCACATCCCCGATGGTGTAGTTCCGCACATGCCCCATGTGCAGCTTGCCGCTGGGGTAGGGGAACATGGACAGGCAGTAGTATTTCGGCTTACCCGGATCTTCCCGGACCTCAAAGGTTTTATTCTCTTCCCAGAAGGTGCGCGCAATGTATTCTACGTCACGGGGATTGTACTGCTCGTCCATACCTGCCATTACCAAAGTTACCCTGTATCAAAATGATGTGCGGAGCGGCCGGACATTCTAACGCACACAAGGCGTAACAGGTAGCCTGCCAAAAACCGAATACTGTGCCATGATGACAGTTATGGTGAAGGTTGGCGGCAGGCGGGGCTCTCCGGGACACGCTGTAAATACATCCCTGTACGCTTGACGGCAGCATCCCTGCTGCCGACAGTCCCGGAGAGCCCCGCCTGCCGCCGCCCCGCAAATTACGAGGAGCCCTTAATGACAAAGCCAGAACGCAGCCATCTCTCAGGCAAGGCGCTCGACGCCTATGATCGCATGCTTGAACAGGTACAGAATCGCCTGCGCACAGTGCAGGAAACCACGCTGGAAACTCTGGAAGAAGAGATCGATAAAGCGATAGAGGCGGAACAAGAACTGGAGGAAATGACCAGGGACGAACTGAGCCTGCTTGGTACCTACCTGCAAAGGGATCTGGAACACCTCATTCATTTTGTGGATGAAACGGGTGAAGGGCTTGCAGAATGGCTTCAGATCGATCTGTCACTGCTGGAAAACAGCCTTACAGAACGGTTGCTCTCGGTTGCCGACCAGACGCTGGTTGACACCCTGGCACTTCAGCAAAAGCTCGAAAGCCACGATGCCGGCCAGTATATCGCTGGCGAAGTCGCAACGGCGGGTATGTTCCAGTGCCTGAACTGTGAGCACATGCTGTGTCTCACCTCGACCAGTCATCTGGAGCCCTGTGAGGCCTGTGGTTCGCAATATTACAAGCGGGTGACCAGCCGTTGGCCACGAAAGGAAAGCTGATTTGTAGCTATTTTAAGAGCCGATGGTAATAGGTGACTCCAAAGCTTGGGCGGCCGTGGCAGGGACGGTTTTCAAAACTGTGCGGAGCCAGGGATGGCGGAGCCAAGCGTACATGGACGTATTCACAGCGTGTTTTGAAAACCGTCCCTGCCACGGCCGCTTTCACCAAGGTCTGATCAGCTTTTAGGAATAACCCGCTCACGAACAAACACAATCAAAATCAACGCCAACGTCAGAACCGGCCACGATGCTGTCTTCATATAAGGTGTGCTGCCACTGGCCTTGAACACCTCGCCAGTCAGAACCGCCCGCTCAAACTGCGGAATACGCGTTGTGATCTGCCCCTTGTGATCAATGATCGCCGTCACCCCGTTATTGGTACCGCGAATCATATAACGCCCCGTCTCCAGAGCCCGCATACGCGCAATCTGCAAATGCTGCAACGGCCCCACAGAATCCCCGAACCAGCCATCGTTACTGATCGTCAGTAGCAAATCCGAATTCACAGCATTGCGGGCCAGAAAGTCCGGATACGCCACCTCATAACAGATAAACGGCATCACCTTCGCGTTATTTGCGGTTAAAGGTGACTGATTCTCCGGCCCCCGGGTAAAACTCGACATGGGCAAATCGAAAAAACCGATCAGCCCCCGCAGAACGCCCTCAAGAGGAACATATTCCCCGAATGGCACCAGCTTCTGCTTATGGTAGATACCTTCGCCATGGCCTATAGCCATAATGCTGTTGTGATAGGTAAAGCCACCGGCGCGCTCACTGAAACCGTACCAGGGAATGCCGGTTATGAGCGTGCTCTCGTCTCCGAGGTTCTCCTTGATGTGATCAATGATCTTGCCCGCCTGGTCCTGGGGAATGGGAATCGCTGTCTCCGGCCAGAGAATCAGATCGGTGTCCCAGTAGGGTTCCGTCATGCCCAGATAAGCCACAATCTGATCTTTCAGAAACTCCGGGTCCCATTTGATAAGTTGCGGGATATTGCCCTGCATGGCGGCCACAGAAGTGGGTTCCGTGGTGATGTCAGTCCAGTTAACCCGGTTCAGTGCCGGCGCCGCCAGCCAGGGAACCAGAGTTGCCACGGCCACAATACCGGCAATGGCATGGCGCTTTCTGGTGAAAAGCCACGCTGTTGCAAAGATCGCTGCGCCGCTGGCCGCAACCAGAAACGTGATGCCATGAACACCAACAACCGGAGCCAGGCCCGCCAGGGGCCCGTCGGTGTGAGCTGTGCCCAGATACAACCAGGGAAAGCCGGTCAGCAGCCAGCCCCGGAGCCAGTCCCCCAGAATCCAGATGGCGGGGAAGAGAATCAGCCTTCGCACTGCACTGCCTTTCGCAAGCTTGCTCCAGAACCAGAAAGCGAGGGCAGGGAAGAGCGCCAGCCCCGCCACAAAAGCAACCGTGAGCAGAACCGAAACCGGGATGGAGGTATTACCGAACTCACTGATACTGACATAAACCCAGCTCGCTCCTGAGCCAAACAGTCCAAGCCCCGTCAGCCAGCCAGCCGCAAAGAGTTTCGATGCCTTGAGGGGGATCGTAACCAGCAGAACAAGCAGGATTGATATCGGCCCCAGCCACCACAGATGGAATGGCGAAAATGTCAGGGTTTGCAGGGCACCGGCAACCACAAGGGTTGCCGAGCTCAGCCAGCGATTGGAGAAAAACGTATGGGCCGGGGCAATCGGGGGAGCAGAATCATCATGACTCACTACGGGTTACCTGTAACAGACGGATGACACGGTTATCGGCATTGGCAATGGTAAAGCGCAGGCCACCAAATTCAACCGTTTCACCCCGTCTGGGCAGGTGCCCGAACTCCTTGAGTACAACTCCGCCAATAGTGTCGAATTCTTCCTCATCCAGTCCCGTTTTGAAAAACTCGTTGAAATCATCAACAGGCGTGACCGCTTTTACTGCGTAAGAGCCATCGCCCCGGGCCTTGATGTGGGTTTCCTCGTCGAAATCGTGCTCATCCTCGATTTCCCCGACAATCTGCTCCAGTACGTCTTCAATGGTTACAAGACCGGCCGTTCCACCGTATTCATCCACCACAATCGCCATGTGGTTACGGTTTTCCTTGAACTGCTTGAGTAGCTGGTTCAGACGCTTGCTCTCGGGAACAAAGGTGGGCGGGCGCAGAAGCTCCCGTACATGAGACCAGTCCATATCGCCATCAAGGGCCAGTGGCAGGAGATCCTTGGCGAGCAGAATGCCAATTACGTCATCCTGGCTGTCGCCAATAACCGGGAACCGGCTGTGCGCAGACGCAATGATCTCATCGAGATACTCTTTGGGGTCCTGCGAAGCACGAACGGTGACCATCTGGGAACGTGGGATCATGATTTCATCCACACGCATGTCAATAACCTGCATGGCGCCTTCGATGATGCTCATGGCATCGGCATCGATGATCGATTGGGATTCGGCGCTCCGCAGAACTTCCAGCACGTCCTCAACAGATTCCGGCCCGCTGGAAAAAGCATGTGATATACGCTCCAGCCAGGACTTGTTGGAGCCCTGACTGCGACTCGACTGATCGTCGCTCATGAGTCTTTGTCCGTTTCCTCTTCTGCTTCTGCGTAAGGGTTGCTGATCCCGAGTTGTGCCAGCAACCGTATTTCGAGAGCCTCCATGGCCTCTGCGTCTTTATCGTTTATATGGTCATAGCCCTGAAGATGCAGCATACCGTGAACCACCATATGCGCCCAGTGGGCCAGTGGCGATTTGGCCTGTTCCCTGGCCTCATCTTCTACAACCGGAGCGCAAATAACGAGATCTCCGGCCAATGGAACCGTTATACCGGCTGGCGCTTCAAATGGGAAGGACAACACATTGGTGGGTTTGTCCTGCCCCCGGAATTGGTGATTCAGTGCCCGGCTTTCGTCAATATCGACGATGCGAATGGTCACCTCGGATGGATCCTGCTCCAGCCAGGCAGCCCGGGCCCAGTCTTGAAACCGGGATTCCGAAGGCACACCCGGCCCATCAAACACCTTCTGGAAATCAACCGTCAGCTGGTTCACGGGTTACGGTCGCTCCCTTTAATGCTTTTTTCATCAAACGAATCGTAGGCTTCCACAATGCGCTGAACCAGAGGATGACGGACAACGTCCTTGGCCTCGAAACGGGTAAAGCCGATGCCCGTGACTTTGCTGAGCACGCTCGCGGCATGCACCAATCCGGAGTTCTGCCCCCGTGGCAAATCCACCTGAGTGGTATCGCCGGTAATCACGGCAGTGGAACCAAAGCCGATCCGGGTCAGGAACATTTTCATCTGCTCGCGGGTGGTGTTCTGGCTTTCATCCAGAATAATAAACGAGTTATTCAGGGTACGGCCACGCATGAATGCCAGCGGCGCAATCTCTATCACGCTTTTTTCGATGAGCCGCGTAACCTGCTCGAACCCGAGCATTTCATACAGGGCGTCGTAAAGCGGTCGCAGATACGGATCCACCTTCTGCGCCAGATCTCCGGGCAGGAAGCCGAGTTTCTCACCCGCCTCAACCGCCGGGCGCACCAGCAGAATCCGCTTGACCTGCTCGTCTTTCAGCGCTTCCACTGCGCATGCCACCGCCAGCCAGGTTTTCCCGGTGCCAGCCGGGCCAATACCAAAGTTGATGTCGTGGGAGCGAATGTTGTGCACATATTTCTGCTGATTCGCACCCCGGGGCTTGGCGGTGAGCTTCGGGGTTTTGATGAGGGTAACGGAGCCGTCAAACGGTATATCTTCCGGGAGCCTCTCAAACCCGGTTTCCCGGATGTACAGGTGCACGGTATCCGGTGATATGTCCTCCATGGCTTCGGTTTCCCGATACAGGTGCCGGATTACTTCCACTGCAGCGGCAACGTGTTCGGTTTCACCGTCTACCCGGAAGTGATGGCCACGGCGGGTGATGGAAACCTGCAAGCGCCGTTCGATGTGCTTCAAATTCTCATCAAACTGCCCGCAGAGGGTGGTGAGCCTGCGCTGGTCTGCCGGGTGTAGGTCGAATTGTCTGGAATCGTTGGTGTTCAATATTGCTCCGGTTCTGGTGGCTCCCCTTTTCGGGAGAAGGCATATCTGACTTTGGTGCAAAGGACCGGAGTGTGGGCCTGCCTCCCAAAAAACGCCCGTGAATACGTCCCTGTAGGGCTCGGTCGCGCCATCCCTGGCGCTCCACGTTTTTGGGAGGCAGGCCCACACTCCGGCCCTTTTTAAACTATGTGCAGGCCCGCAACGGGAAAACAAGTGCCAGGAACGCTCTCGTCGGTTTTATGGCTATAAGTTTGTGCATACATGTTGCTTGGTTGAGCGTTTTTGACATGCCAGTTTGAAGCTTGCAGAGAGTGGTGGGAAGGCCCTCCCAAAAATGTTGGAGGCCATGGATGGCCGGAAACAAGCGCACATGGACGTGCTCGTAGCGGTTTTTGGGAGGGTGGCTCCACCGCTCTCTAACATCAAACCTTGAAAACATGGGAGCCCAAGCTCAATACAACTCCGAATCCACAGGCACACCCCGCAAAGAGTTCGTGTAGGCCTCAACAATCTCAACGTCGATGAAGTGACCGACAACTTGGGGATTCTCATGCCGGAAGTTCACAATCCGGTTGTTCTCGGTGCGCCCGGAATACTCCCCCGGATCCTTTTTCGATAACCCGGTCACCAGAATACGCTGAGTCGAACCCACCATCTTGCGGCTGATATCCATCACCGTCTGGTTGATCCGATCCTGCAGGATTTTCAGGCGCTGCTTCTTCACTTCCATGGGCGTATCATCCGGCAGGTCTGATGCCGGCGTTCCCGGGCGGGCGCTGTAAACGAAGCTGAAGGACATATCGAAACCGATATCGTTGATCAGCTTCATGGTGTCTTCAAAGTCTTTCTCGGTTTCCCCCGGGAAGCCAATGATAAAGTCGGAAGAGAAACTGATATCCGGGCGAATCTTGCGCAGGCGGCGCAGTTTGGATTTGTACTCCAGAGCCGTGTGGCCACGCTTCATGGCGGCCAGAATGCGATCCGAGCCGCTTTGTACCGGCAGGTGCAAGTGGCTGACCAGCTCGGGAACCTGCTCGTAAACCTCAATCATCGCATCGGTAAATTCAACCGGGTGCGAGGTGGTGTAGCGGATGCGATCTATGCCGTCGATGGTGGCAATCAGGGTAATAAGCTCCGCCAGATCCATCACGTCACCATCGTGAGTCTCGCCACGGTAGGCGTTTACGTTCTGGCCCAGAAGGTTCACTTCCCGCACGCCCTGGCTGGCCAGGTGAGCGACTTCTGCAATCACATCGTCCGCCGGACGGCTGACTTCCTCGCCGCGGGTGTAGGGCACCACACAGAAAGTGCAGTATTTGCTGCAGCCTTCCATGATGGACACAAACGCAGAGGGGCCATCGGCACCAGGCTCCGGCAGGTTGTCGAACTTTTCGATTTCCGGAAAGCTCACATCCACCACGCCCACGCCGTTACCTTTCATACGCACTTCGGTAATCATATCCGGCAGGCGGTGCAGGGTTTGCGGGCCGAAGACCATATCCACATAAGGCGCGCGGTCAAGAATGGCCTGGCCTTCCTGGCTGGCGACACAGCCGCCCACGCCAATGATGAGTTCCGGTTTGTTGGCCTTGAGTTTTTTCCAGCGACCCAGCTGGTGGAAGACTTTTTCCTGGGCTTTTTCACGGATGGAACAGGTGTTCAGCAGCAGGATGTCGGCGTCATCCGGCGATTCGGTCATTTCAACCGCTTCGCCGGTTTTAAGCAGGTCGGCCATGCGGGATGAATCGTATTCGTTCATCTGGCAACCGTGGGTCTTGATGTACAGCTTCTTGGCCATGGGTCTCAACACAACTGGATGTATTTGGCGCCCGGAGTTTTGAAATGTCCGGAGTGGGCGCGCTGAAAAGGAGAACTGGGCATTATAACGGGGTGATCATTCTGCAACCAGCGTTGTCTCGGTAATCTGCCAGTTTTGCTGTGGTACTATTTTGGTTCGTTGAACTTCGGAGTTTGAATCGATTGGTGCAGGGCTCTCCAAAAAGCGCCCGTGAATACCCCTCCGGGGTCCGGCCAGCAATCACAGATTGCTGTCGTTCGGCTGCGCATGAAGCTTTGCTTCATAAACGCTTGCCTCACCCATGTAGGGCTCGGTCGCGCCATCCTTGGCGCTCCACGTTTTTGGAGAGCCCTGCACCAATCGCTTCGTCGAGCTTCGGTGGATTAATCGCTTATTACATACTTCACAAGACTATGACGCCAGAGCGCCTTGCCCGCATCAAACAGGTTTTGAATACCCGCCAGCCAGACTTGAGTGTTCTGACCGATCAGGTTCACAAGCCAAGAAACCTCTCCGCCATACTGCGATCCTGCGATGCCTTCGGGCTAGCTAACATGCACGTGGTGTGGCCAAAAGAAGGTTTCCGGGCCTTTCGGAAAACGGCGGGTGGCAGCTTCAAGTGGGTAACGCCCCATACCCACCGCACCATGGACGAGGCCATAGAAAACCTTAAAGGGCAGGGGCACAAGCTCTACGCGGCGCAGTTGTCTGACCGGGCCATCGATTACCATTCTGCAGACTTCACCGTACCCTGTACCGTAATCATGGGTAACGAAGTCGACGGCGTAAGCGCCGGGGCAGCGGAGCAGGCAGATGAACACATCGTTATCCCCATGATGGGCATGGTGGAATCCCTCAACGTATCCGCCGCCTGCGCCATCATCCTCGCGGAAGCCCAGCGGCAGCGCAAAGAGGCTGGCTTGTTCGATAGCCGCCGCATTCCGGATGAAGAATACAACCGCCTCTTGTTCAGCTGGTGCCAGCCCGTCGTCAAGCGCTACTGCGACGACCGAAACCTGCCATACCCACCCATTGATCACGAAACCGGTGAGTTAATCGACGGGGTAGGCTGGATGCGGGAAGTAAGGGTGCAGCGGGCAAACCGCGTCCGTTGGAACGACAGCAATTCGGTAGAAGTCAGCTAGCTCGATATACCCGAAACGTCCGATCGGCCCGTGGTGTGGTAAGGCTTTTCTGCCGGAAAAAGATGTCTGAGCGCAGCGAGTTGTTTTTCCAGAAGAAAAGCCTTACCACGCCGCGGAGCCAGCCACCAAAGTGGCAGGCCAACCCGAGGTCTGCACCAAACTATCAGTCCTCGCGATTCTCCAGATACCGCTCCAACTGCTCCCGCAATGCTTTAGGAAGGCGAGTAATCGTCAGCGCATCCTTGTCGCGGTCATAATAAATCGCCTGATTCACCAAATCCGAAGAAAACGAAACACTCATACCACCACCAGAGCCCGCAATCCGCACCAGCTTCTTCACCTTCCGATGATCCGGGTGCAAAACACCGCTCTCCGGCAACTCAGCCGTTTTGCTGGCAAACTCCTTGAACCGCTCCGGCTGATCCTCATCCAGATAGCCAGACAGCGCCTCAATGGCAACCGGCTCACCCAAAGCATGCTGTTCCTTACAGAACTCATAGGCCCGCGTGCGCACCTCACCAGCCTTCTCAGGCTCTGAAGACTTGGCAAACGCCTCCACAGCGTCCAGAAACGTCAGAGTTTCCTTCTCAACATCCACCTGATTAGTAAAGCCACACAGCCGGATAAACAGCTCCCCCGGCTCGCCCGTGCCCCGGGCATGCACCAGCGTAAGATAGTTCTCCGCAGCGTTATCCCCAAGCCAGTCATCCAGCTCAACACGCATGGCAAGGTTCAGACGGGACGTGCTCAGCACATCCGTTGTATCCAGTGCCTGATTGCCATCAAAGCGCAGAGCGCCATCGCTCTCCAGAATCATCACATAAACCACATCCGAATCTGCCAGTGCTTCATGCACAACCGTCAGGTGCCCCACAAACTCCTCCTGGCAGCTCGTCAGCAACTCCTGCCACTGCCCAAACACCCGATCCGTCAAAGACGCGAAACTCTGCTTGTCTTCCAGATAGTCTTTCAGCCAGCTTTTAAATGGGCTCTCGCCAATATCATCTGAAAACCGCCCGTACTTCTTACCCGGCTTGCTGTTGAAGAGCCGCTTCATCTGCTTGTGTAGCCCCTCATAATCGCCACCGGGCTCCTGCAGCGCCTCACCACTTTGCAGGCGGGCAGGCAGCCCCGGCTGGTACTGACTGGAAAACGCAGTGCGCAGATGTTTAATGGCCATAAAAAGAAAATCCCAAGATGAAGAACCAAAAAAGCCCCAAAGCGTCCGCTTCAGGGCCGATGATTCTGCCACGGACACCAAATACATTCACGAATAATAGGGAGAATTACTCTCAAGCCTGATAGCCGTGGGGCGGGGTGTCTTTATCTGGCGGGAAAAAGATGTCTGAGCGCAGCGAGTTGTTTTTCCCAGAAGAAAAGCCACCCCGCCTCGCGGCAAACACCAGAGCACCCAGGCCAGTCGCAGCCCTCAGGCCTCCACCACAGAAACACGCCCCGGGGAAGCAGAACGTCGCTCAGCACCGATCACTATCTGCACATCCCGGCCCAGACGAGTCAGGCAATCAAGCATCTTTGTTTCACTGATGCCGCGAAACTTGCCGTTCAGCAGGTTGGACAGCTTCGGCTGGGTCAAATCCAGAATCTTGCAAGCCTCTGCCTGTGTCCACTGATTGGCGCTGATGATATTGCGGATCTGTGCTGCCAGCTGTGCCTTGACCAGCATCTTGTCGGCATCGCGAAAACCAACATCCTCATAGACGTTAGAACTACCTTCTTCAATACTGATCACTTGCTACCCCCTTCAGCGTGCATTTTCGCTGCTTTCAGGCGCTCATTGATTACATCCATCTCCGGCTTCGGAGTCGCAATGCCCCGCGTTGATTTTTTCTGAAAACAGTGCAAAACGTACACAGCATCACCATATTTAACGGTATACACGGCCCGGTAAGTGCCGTCGCTGTCGCGCTCCACCACTTCCAGGACGCCCGCTCCCCCAATGCCTTTCAGGGGCTTGGCTTTGTCGTGTTTCTCTCCGGTTTGAGCCAGGTGCAACGCAAAGCCAAAGACATCTTTCACATCATCCGGCATGGCAATCAGGTCTTTTTTCGCCGACCCCATCCAGAATAGTGTTTTTGTTCTCGAGTCCATGAGTAACATATACCTATTTGGGTATAAATAATAGCAAAAAATTGAGCAATGGCGAATGGCTACCAACCCTGGTAGCCGTGGGGCGGGGTGTCTTTTATGGCGGGAAAAAGATGTCTGAGCGCAGCGAGTTGTTTTTCCCAGAAGAAAAGACACCCCGCCCCGCGGCAAACACCTTTTTAACCAGTCCTGTCCTTAAACCCGCTTGTTGCGAACCAGTTCCTGCACCAGCGCTGCAGCAACACCTGTCACTTCGTCAGTGCTATCAGCTGTTATGGATACGCTGGCTATGTCAGTGCCCAGGTCTACGGCAATTGCTACCAGGCCGTAAGCTGTCAACAGTTGCGCGGTGCGGCGGCGATCATCCGCGTCACCGGCATTATCCTCGCTCAGAATCACCGATGTTTTGCCCTGATCGAATAATGCGCGCTCAACGGCCAGGGCAAGGGTGTGAGCCTGCTTACCGGAGCAGCCAATAATCATCGGCTTCTGTGCCAGGCGGCGCTCGCGCTCTTCGGGGCTTACCGGCTCCAGAGTGCCTGCGGTATCTGCCAGGCCATCAATCATACCGGCACCAACCGTCACGTTGGTGAGCCGATCGATCACAATAAAGCTACCGGTAGCATGATTACGCTGATAGGCGTCAAAGGCGATGGGCTGGCTCAGGGTCAGATCACACAGACCGATTTCATTGACCTGCAGCGAACTTGGATTGGGATGTTGCTCCAGCGTGTTCACGTCGGTCTGATAATGGATCTTCCGAACCGTGCCTGATGTAAATGTGGGGCCCAGTTTGATGTCGTACAGGCGTCCGGTATGCAAAGGCGCATCAGCCATCCACACGATATTGGCTTTGAAGCGGTTGCCCACTTCCGGCTCGTCTTCCGGTTTTACCAGCATGTCGCCACGGCTGATATCAATCTCATCTTCCAGGGTCAGGGTAACCGCCTGGTCAATGTAGGCCTCTTCAAGGTTACCGTCGAAAGTCACGATCTCCTTGATGGTGCTGGTGCGCCGCGAGGGCAGGGCCATAACCTTGTCCCCCGGGCAGATGACGCCGGAGGCAATGGTGCCGCAGAAACCGCGGAAGTTCAGGTTGGGGCGGATGACGTATTGCACGGGGAACCGGAAGTGCTCCAGGTTCTTGTCGCGGTTTAGTTCCACCGTTTCCAGAATATCCATCAGTGGCTGGCCGTTAAACCAGGGGGTGTTCTCGCTGCGGTTGACAACGTTGTCGCCTTCCAGGGCCGAGATGGGTACGAAGCGGATGTCTTTCAGCCCGAGCTTTGCCGCAAAGGAGAGGTAATCTTCCCGGATTTCATTGAAGCGGTCTTCGCTGAAATCCACCAGATCCATCTTGTTCACCGCCACCACGATATGCCGGATACCGAGCAGCGAGGCAATAAAGGAATGCCTGCGGGTCTGGGTCAGCACGCCACGGCGGGCGTCGATCATCAGAATGGCGACCTGGGCGGTAGAGGCTCCGGTGGCCATGTTGCGGGTGTACTGCTCGTGCCCCGGCGTATCTGCAATGATGAACTTGCGCTTGTCGGTAGAGAAATAGCGATAGGCAACATCAATGGTAATGCCTTGCTCCCGTTCTGCCTGCAAACCATCCACCAGCAGGGCAAGATCCAGCTTTTCGCCGGTGGTGCCCATTTTGGCACTGTCGGTTTTCAGGCTGGCCATGTGATCTTCATAGATCATTTTTGTGTCGTGGAGCAGGCGACCGATGAGGGTGCTTTTGCCGTCGTCCACGCTGCCGCAGGTGAGCAGGCGCAGCAGTTCCTTGTTCTCGTGCTGCTTCAGGTAAGCCTGAATATCGTCGGCAATAAGATCAGATTGGTGTGACATATCAGAAGTACCCTTCGCGCTTTTTCTGTTCCATGGAGCCAGCCGAGTCGTGATCAATCACGCGGCCCTGACGTTCCGAGCTGGTGGCCAGCAGCATTTCCTGAATGATTTCAGGCAGGGTGTCTGCCTTGGATTCAATCGCGCCAGTCAACGGGTAACACCCCAGAGTGCGGAAGCGGATGGACTTCATCATCGGCTTTTCACCCTCTTTCAGGGGCATGCGGTCGTCGTCCACCATGATCAGTGAGCCGTCGCGCTCAACTACCGGGCGCACGGCTGAGTAGTAAAGCGGAACAATCTCGATGTTTTCCAGATAGATGTACTGCCAGATATCCAGCTCGGTCCAGTTGGACAGGGGAAACACGCGAATGCTTTCGCCCTTGTTTACCTTGCCGTTGTAGGTGTTCCAGAGTTCCGGGCGTTGATTTTTCGGGTCCCAGCGGTGGTATTCGTCACGGAAGGAGTACACCCGTTCCTTGGCCCGGGATTTTTCTTCGTCCCGGCGGGCGCCACCGAAGGCGGCATCGAAACCGTGCTTGTCCAGAGCCTGCTTCAGGGCCTGGGTTTTCATGATGTCGGTGTGTTTTGCACTGCCGTGGGTAAAGGGCCCAATACCCTGTTCTACGCCGTCCTGATTGGTGTGCACAATCAGGTCCAGGCCATATTCCTTTATCTTGCGATCCCGGAACTCGATCATGTCCCGGAACTTCCAGGTGGTGTCCACATGCATCAGCGGAAAGGGCAGCTTGCCGGGAAAAAAGGCTTTGCGGGCCAGGTGCAGCATAACCGCGGAGTCTTTGCCGATGGAGTAGAGCATCACCGGGTTGTCAAACTCCGCGGCCACTTCACGGATGATATGGATGCTTTCCGTTTCCAGCTGTTTCAGATGCGTAAGGTTGTATGTGGTCATGATGATCCGTAGCCGCAATAGGCTTGAGGGCTGGCAAATTGAGAAAGACAACTATATCAGAGGCGATATTGCTATAAGAAGAGTTTGGTTTAGAGTTTTAAGTTATAGCAATATAGCGCCCGAAAAATCCGGGCCCGGAAAACTGTGTGTGGGTACGGGGATGGGTATCAGGCCGGTTTACGGGATTCGGCGAGCAGTTTGCGAACGTAATTATCTACGTAATCAAACCCGTTGCCCTCAAAATCGGTAAATTGAATGCCCAGTTGAAATTCGTCCCTTGCCATCCGCCGAAGATGAACAATGTTGCCGTTAACCACAACAGACACTGGCTGAGCGGCGATGACCGGAACAGAAAACCGTGCTTTGACCGAAATCCAGTTGCCCGGGGCAGGTGCTTTAAACCGTGGAATGAGTTGGCCTGCAGTTTCCTGATTGCAGCAAACCATAACGCCTGTGCGGGAAAGATTGGACATTCTGCAGATGAGTTGGCAACCATCCGGTTTCTCGATAACGATGTCGGTTTCGATATCCACACGTTGCTGGTTGCGCAGGTTAGGCTTCATTGTGGCAGCTTTCATGGGGGCTCTTGTTGGCATGCTCGGATTAAAATGGTGTTTCAGAACAACGTGTAACCGTCGAAAAGTGTAGTTGTTTATTTTCTGATCAGCAACTTGAGTGTCGTAGATTGTGGCAGATTTATTGTATTTTTCTGAACAGGAATTCACAGTTTTGACTCAGATCAGAAACGGACTGGTGGTTCTGGCCGCCCGGCTTTTGCTGCAGAGGGGTGCTTTACTGGTGTAAAATTTCCGGCTCCAATCCATTCGTATGCTCCCGCCGGTCATTCGCGTGCTCCCGCCGGGCGCCAGGAATCCTGAAACCTTTTATGACAGAGAAAACCGAAAACACAGTGGCTGGCAACGGCAAAGTTGGCTTTATCAGCCTTGGCTGCCCCAAGGCGCTGGTAGATTCTGAGCGTATCCTTACACAGCTGCGGCTGGATGGTTACGATGTGGTGCCCACCTACAACGACGCGGATATTGTGGTGGTCAACACCTGCGGCTTTATTGATGCGGCCAAGCAGGAGTCTCTGGATGCCATTGGCGAGGCGATCAATGAAAACGGCAAGGTGATCGTTACCGGTTGCATGGGCGTGGAAGCGGACAGAATCCGGGAAACACACCCGGGCGTTCTGGCAGTTTCCGGCCCCCATGCCTATGAAGAGGTGGTGGGCGCGGTTCATCAGTTTGTTCCGCAAACCCGTGAGCACGACCCGTTTACCGATCTGGTGCCACCCCAGGGTATCAAGCTGACACCCCGGCACTACGCGTATCTCAAGATTTCAGAGGGCTGCAACCATCGTTGTACCTTCTGCATTATTCCCTCCATGCGTGGTGATCTGGTGAGCCGCCCCATAGGCGATGTTATGGACGAAGCTCAGCGCCTGGTTGATGCGGGGGTAAAAGAGCTTCTGGTAATTTCCCAGGACACCTCGGCCTATGGCGTAGATACCAAATACCGCACCGGCTTCTGGCAGGGCCGCCCACTGAAAACAAAGATGCAGTCGCTGTGCGAGGCCCTGGGTGAACTGGGCGTTTGGGTGCGCCTGCATTATGTCTATCCCTACCCCCATGTGGACGACATTATTCCGCTGATGGCGGAGGGCAAAATCCTGCCGTACCTGGATATTCCGTTCCAGCATGCCAGCCCCAAAGTGCTGAAGGCCATGAAGCGCCCGGCACACGACAGCAAAACCCTGGAGCGAATTTGCAAGTGGCGGGAAATCTGCCCGGAACTCACCATTCGTTCCACGTTTATTGTCGGCTTCCCCGGTGAAACCGAAGAAGACTTTCAATACCTGCTGGACTGGCTGGAGGAGGCGCAGCTGGATCGCGTGGGTGCCTTTACCTACAGCGCGGTTGAAGGTGCCAGGGCCAATGAGCTTGAAGGTGCCGTACCTGAGGAGGTCAAAGAAGAGCGCCTGGCCCGGTTTATGGAAAAACAGGCAGGGATTTCAGCGGCTCGTTTGCAGGCGAAGATCGGCACGACCATTGATGTACTGATCGACGAAGTGGACGAAGAAGGCGCCATAGGCCGCTCCAGGGCCGATGCGCCAGAGATTGACGGCATGGTGTATCTGAACGGCGTTACCGATCTCGAACCCGGCCAGATTGTGAGTGTTGTGGTGGAGCACGCCGACGAACACGACCTATGGGCCGTTCTGGCCTGAGGTGCTACGAAAGCCTGCAGGCCGCCTCTGCTAACAAGAGGCGGCCTGCAGGGTTGCTTGCGATCAGACGATATCAATCAGCAGTTCACCCGGGGTGACCCGGTCGCCTTTGGTAACGTAAATGGCCTCCACCTTGCCGTCGATATCGGCATGCACCTCGGTTTCCATCTTCATTGCCTCGGTTATCAGGACGGCCTGGCCGGCGGTAACCGTGTCGCCTTCCTGCACCAGAACCTCCACCACGTTGCCCGGCATGGCGGTGCTGACGTGGCCGGGTGTTGAGGCTTTTTTACGCCCATTGCCACTTTCGGCGACGTATTCGTTAAGGGGTTCGAACACCACCTCTTCCGGCATGCCGTCCAGCGACAGGTACAGCTTGCGCTTGCCGGCACCTGAATCGCCCGAACCGGTAATCGCCACGTCGTAGCTTTCGCCATGCACTTCAATTTTGAATTCAGTGGCAACGCCAGTGCCGAGGCGCTCCTGGGGCTTGGTCTCTGCAGGCAGCAAAGGTTCCGGTGCCAGGGTGCCGTCTTTGCGTTGCTGCAGGAATTCCCGGCCCAGGTCCGGGAACATCGCGTAGGTGAGCACATCTTCTTCATTGAGGGCGAGTTCGCCGATGTCTTTGCGCAGCCTGTTCATTTCCGGGCTGAGCTGGTCCGCGGGGCGGCCTTCGTCGACCGATTCGTTGCCGATGGCCTTGCTGCGTACTTTGGCGTTAACCGGGGCTGGCGGCTGGCCGTAGCCTCCCTGCAGGTAGCGCTTTACTTCGTTGGTGATGGTTTTGTAGCGCTGGCCGGCGAGAACGTTGTACACCGCCTGGGTTCCGACGATCTGGGAAGTAGGGGTTACCAGTGGCGGGAAGCCCAGGTCTTCCCGCACCCGCGGTATCTCATCGAACACTTCGCGAATACGCTCCAGCGCATTCTGTTCTTTGAGCTGGTTCGCCAGGTTGGACATCATGCCACCGGGCACCTGGTTGATCTGTACCGACACGTCCTCGCGGGTAAATTCGCTTTCAAACTGCCGGTACTTTTTGCGTACTTCCCGGAAGTAATCCGCAATCTCGCTCAGCAGCGTCAAATCCAGGCCGGTGTCGTAGTCGGTGCCTTTGAGTGCGGCCACCTGGGATTCCGTGGCCGGGTGGCTGGTGCCTGAAGAAAATGAAGAAATGGCGGTGTCTATGCGGTCGGCGCCGGCTTCAATGGCTTTTAACTGGCACAGGGGGGCCAGGCCGGAGGTGGAATGGCTGTGAATAACCAGGGGCAGATCCACTTCCGCCTTGATGGCCTTCACCAGATCATAAGTGGCGTAAGGTGTCAGCAGCCCTGCCATGTCCTTGATGGCAATGGAGTCAGCACCCATGGCCTGAATGTCTTTGGCCTGTTGCACAAACAGTTCCAGTGTATGCACAGGGCTGGTGGTGTAGCAGATAGTGCCCTGGGCATGCTTGCCGGCCTTTTTCACCGCCTTCATGGCGGTTTCGATGTTGCGCAGGTCGTTCAGGGCATCGAACACCCGGAATACATCAATGCCGTTGTCTGCCGCTTTTTGCACAAAGGCTTCCACAACATCGTCGGCGTAATGGCGATAGCCCAGCAGGTTCTGCCCCCGTAGCAGCATTTGCAGGCGGGTGTTGGGTAGCGCTTCGCGCAACTGGCGCAGGCGCTCCCAGGGATCTTCCTTCAGAAAGCGAACACAGGCGTCAAAGGTGGCGCCGCCCCAGACCTCCAGCGACCAGTAGCCTGCCTGATCCAGCTTGCCGCAGATGGGTAGCATGTCTTCGGTGCGCATGCGCGTGGCAATCAATGACTGGTGCGCATCGCGTAGCACAAGGTCGGTTACTTCAATCTTTTTTGCTTGGTTCATGATTCGGTCTCCTGCGGGTTACCAGCCTGCGTGTGCGGCGATGGTGGCGGCGATAGCCAGCGCGGTCTGGCTGGGGTGGCGCTTGGTTGAATAGTTCAGCAGTTCCGGGTGTTCGGGCACAAAGCTGGTGTTGAATGTCCCCTCGCTGAAATCCGGATGATCCAGAATCTGCTGGTAATAGTTGGCGGTGGTTGTGATCCCGTGCAGGCGCATGTCGTCCAGCGCACGCTTGCCCCGGGCGATCACCTCATCCCAGGTCAGTGCCCAAACCACCAGTTTCAGGCACATGGAGTCGTAGTAGGGCGGGATGTCATAACCGGTATAAATGGCGGTATCCACCCGCACACCCGGGCCGCCGGGCGCGTAGTAATGGGTTACCCTGCCAAAGCTGGGCAGGAAGTCGTTTTTGGGGTCTTCGGCGTTAATACGGAACTGCAGGGCGTAGCCCCGGAACTGGATGTCTTCCTGGCGGTAGCTCAGGGGCAGCCCCGCGGCAATGCGCAATTGCTCACGCACAATGTCCACCCCGGTAATGGCTTCGGTAATGGTGTGCTCCACTTGCACGCGGGTGTTCATTTCCATGAAATACACTTCGTTGCCGGTGAGCAGGAACTCCACCGTACCAGCGTTTTCATAGCCTACGGCTTTGGCGGCGCGTACCGCCAGGTCACCCACATACTGGCGCTGTTCCGGCGTCAGTTGAGGGCTGGGGGCAATCTCGATCAGTTTCTGGTTGCGCCGTTGTATGGAGCAGTCGCGCTCGAACAGGTGAATGGCATTGCCCTGGCTGTCTGCCAGTATCTGCACTTCAATATGGCGCGGGTTCACAATGCACTTTTCCATGAACACTTCGGCAGAACCGAACGCCTTGGTGGCTTCGGAGATAACCCGCGGATACTGCACTTTCAATTCCTGTGCGGTATCACAGCGCCGGATACCGCGACCGCCGCCACCGGAAGTGGCTTTGAGCATGACCGGGTAGCCGATGTCGTTGGCAAGCTCCAGAGCCTCCTCAAGGCTGTTCAGGTTGCCCTCCGAGCCGGGCGTGATGGGTACACCGGCGGCGCGCATGCTGTCACGGGCCTGGGTTTTATCGCCCATACCGTGGATGACGCTGGATTTGGGGCCAATAAACGCCACGCCTTTCTGCTCGCACAGGCGGGCAAGGTTGGCGTTTTCCGACAGAAATCCGTAGCCCGGGTGAATGGCATCGCAGCCGGTTTCCACCGCCAGGTTTACGATGCGTGCAGGGTCCAGGTAGCCCGCCAATGGGTCTTCGCCCAGCGAGTAGGATTCATCAGCCCGCTTGACATGCAACCCGTAGCGATCCGGCTCGGTGTATATGGCCACCGACCGTATCCCCATTTCTGCGCAGGCACGCACGATGCGGACAGCAATCTCCCCGCGGTTGGCGATCAACACTTTCCTCAGCATGGGAGGTTCCTCGCTTTTTTTCGTCCCGAATGGAAGTGACAGCGTTCGTAATAACGCCAAAAAGAATAATCGGATAGAATCTTCACGAAAAATTGATATTATTTTGTTTATATATAAGAGATAACTTATACATTAAGGAAGAAATTGCATTTATGCCCCTGAGCATCCAGAAACTGGCCAGCCGGCTGACCTTTCGGCAGCTCCAGGTTTTCAAGGCGGTAAACGACCTGAAAAGCTACAGCAAGGCAGGGGAGTTACTCGGCCTGACGCAACCCGCTGTCAGCAGCCAGGTACGTCATCTGGAACAAGCGCTGGGCATGCCCATGTTCGAGTATGTCGGGCGCAAGCTATACTGCACCGCTGCCGGCGAGGAGATGGCCCGCTGCGTGCGCTCCGTATTCCGCGAGCTGGAGCGGGTGCAGAACAGCCTGGCGGCCCTGGAAGGGCAGGTGGCAGGAGAACTCCGGCTGGTGGCCGTGAATACCGCGCAGTACGTGGTGCCCTACATGCTGAGTGCGTTTTTGCAGCTGAACCCGCAGGTGACCGTGTCAGTAGCGGTTGTTAACCGGGCAGCGGCATTGCAGCGGCTGAACGACAATGCCGATGACCTGGTGATTATGGGCATGGTGCCCGCCGAGCGGCCTCTGGCATCTCTGCCGTTTCTCGATAACGAACTGGTACCGGTGGTGCCCAGTGGTCACCCGTTACTCCGACAACAAACGGTGACCCCCCAGGAGTTTCTGGACAGCGGTCTGCTGCTGCGGGAAAGTGGCTCAGGCAGTCGTCTGGCACTGGAGTTGCACTGCCAGGCCCAGCGCTTGCGGGCAACGCCAACTATAGAACTGGGCTCTAACGATGCCGTAAAGCACGCGGTACTGGCTGGTTTGGGGGTGGCTGTTCTGCCGAAACTGGGCGTTTTGTCAGAGCTCGCCCTGGGCAGATTGCATGTGCTGGATATCAGAGGCTTTCCACTGAGGCGCAGCTGGTGTGTGGTCTACCCGCAGGCTCGGCACCCTACGCCGGCCATGCGGGCATTTATTGACTACGTGCAGCAGAACATCCGACAGTTCGAGCGGATGTTCCTGCGGCACCGGGAATTGAACTCAGCCGTCGGCCATCAAGGCACCGACTGACCCAAGAAATACATCAACGTTTCTGAAACCCCTGCGCATCAATACCGACGCAGCAATTGCCGCCCGTGCGCCGCTGCCGCACAGGATGGTGTAATGTCTCTCGGGGTCCAGCTCACTGGCCTCCTCCGCGAGGTGTCCTGTGTAGTGGTGTATGGCCTGGTCAACCGGTGTTTCCTCCACCTCCCCTTTTCCGCGAACATCCAGCAGGCTCCAGTTCTCCGGCGGCGAGGCTCTGCGTTTTTTGAACTCCTCCAGATCAATCACCGTAATGGCCCTGAACGGTTCTGCCATGGCCGCCCATTGGGGCATGTCCGGAGCCAGGTAGCCGAGCACCCTGTCAAAGCCGATACGGGCCAGGTGTCGTGCGGCCAGTTCGGCTTCTGAAGCGCTGGCAGCGACCAGAACCAGCTTGTCATCGGGGTTCAGGAACCAGCCGGCAAAGGCCGGAATCATGGGTGTCGGCAGCGCCAGGCTGTCCGGTATATGAGCTCCGAGAAAGCTGCTGATTCCGCGCACGTCAATGGTCACAGTCTGGTCTGGCAAGTCCTTGAAGGCTGCGGGTGAAAGCGCCGCCGGTGTCAGCAAAGGGCTCGCCGCCGGGCTGCCTACCAGGTTCAGGCGCTCCATTTCGCGGAAATAGGGTGGCTGGTAATGGTGTTCCTGCACCTTACGGCTGATGAATTCCTGGCGTGACCGGATTTTCAGCATGGGGTTATTGCGGCGTTCGTAACCGATACTTGAGAATTCCCGGTCGGCCATGTTGTCGCCACATACAGAGCCGGCGCCATGGGCCGGGTAAATAAGCGTCTGGTCGCCCAGGTCGAGCAGTTTCTGCAGACTGTCGTAGAGCAGGCCGGCGACTTCTTCAGCGCGCTCCGGGTAGAAGTCGGTGCGCCCGACATCGCCAATGAACAGGGTGTCGCCGGTGAATACGGCCACCGCGTCATCGCCGAATTCCGTATCGTAGAGCACAAATGACAGGCTGTCGTCAGTGTGGCCGGGCGTTTCCAGTACACGCAGTTGCAGATTGCCGAAGCGGAACTCGTCGTTTTCACGGGTGGTTTTTGCATAGCGCACGTCTGCCGCGGCATTCGGCCCGTGGAAAACCGTAGCGCCGGTCAGTTGCGCGAGTATGGGCGCGCCGGAGACAAGATCTTCGTTGCGGTGCGTTTCAAAAATATGGGTTATCCGGCAGCCCTCCACGGCAGCCGCTTCGGCATAGACTTCACAGTCGCGGCGGGGATCAATAACTGCGGCCTGGCCGTTGTTACCAATCAGGTACGACAGATGCGACAAGCCTTCGGATTTGAATGTCTGAATAAACATGAAACCTCCTTCTCAAACAGAATCGAGGACCATGTATTATGTTTAGCACAACACTGGGGGGCTTAGGGGCGCCAGCGGATTACCGTCTTAAGGCTGCAGGATTAAGGTTGCTTAACGCAGGCAACCAGCCAGGCGCCAGTGAATGGCCTGAGCGCTCTGGCTGGCAGTCTGATCGCCATGCCGAACGATTAGTTGTTCAGTTTTTTAAGCAGAATTTCATTGAACAGCTTCGGATTGCCCTGTCCCTTCGAGGCCTTCATCAGTGGCCCCATAAAGCCACCCAGCATCTTCTTCTGCTTCTTCGGGTCGGTTTCCCGCTGGTACTGGGCAACCTGATCCGGCATGCCGGCCAGGACCTCATCCACCATCTGCTCCAGCGCGCCGGTGTCCGAAACCTGTTTCAGGCCCCGGGCTTCAATGATGGCATCGGCGTTGTCTCCGTCACCCTTCCAGAGCGCCTCGAATACTTTCTTGGCCCCGGATGAGGACACGGTGTTATCCGCAATGCGTGCCACCAGTTGACCCAGTTGAGCGCCGGTGATGGGCGCCTGGGTCACGGTTTTGTCTTCCGCATTCAGGCGCGCGGAGAATTCACCCAATACCCAGTTGGCTGCCAGTTTTGCGTCTTTGCCGTGGCTGGCGGTTTCTTCAAAGAATGCGGCCATGGAGGCATCCTCGCTGAGCAAACGGGCATCGTAATTGTTGAGGCCGTATTGCTCCCTGAAGCGGGCCTTGCGCTCGTCCGGCAGTTCCGGCAATAAATCCCGGGCGCTCTGGATAAACGCATCGTCGATCACCACCGGCAGCAGGTCCGGGCAGGGGAAGTAGCGGTAATCGTTGGCTTCTTCCTTGCTGCGCATGGAGCGGGATTCGTTGCGCTCCCCATTGTACAGACGGGTTTCCTGAATCACACGGCCGCCGTCTTCCAGAATGTCCATCTGCCGCTCCACTTCGTGGGCGATGGCCTGCTCCATGAAGCGGAAGGAGTTCAGGTTCTTGGTTTCCGTGCGGGTGCCCAGTTCTTCCGAGCCTTTGGGCTTCAGGGAAATGTTCACGTCAAAACGCAAAGAGCCCTGGCTCATATCGCCATCGCAGATACCCAGCGACGTCACCAGGCTGTGCAGTTTTCTGGCGAAGGCTACCGCTTCTTCCGCACTGTTCATATCCGGTTCGGTGACCACTTCAATCAGCGGTGTGCCGGCGCGGTTCAGGTCGATGCCCGTCATGCCGTGGAAGTCCTCGTGGAGTGACTTGCCGGCGTCTTCCTCCAGATGCGCGTGGTGAATGCGCACCCGCTTGCTGCTGCCGTCTGCCAGATCAATATCCACAAAGCCGGGGCCAATAATGGGGTGATCCAGTTGTGTGGTCTGATAGCCCTTGGGCAAATCCGGGTAGAAGTAGTTTTTACGGTCGAACACCGAACGCCGGCCAATCTCGGCATTCACCGCCAGGCCGAACATGACTGCGTAGCGGAATGCCTGCTCATTCGGAACAGGCAGAGTGCCCGGCATGGCCAGGTCAACGGCGCTGGCCTGGGTGTTTGGCTCGGCACCAAAGGCGGTGCTGGAGCCGGAAAAAATCTTGGTTTTGGTGGCAAGCTGAACGTGAATTTCCAGCCCGATCACAATATCCCACTGCATATACGTTCTCCTGGTTCGGGCTTACTGGGGAAGCTTCTGGTGCCAGTCGGTAACCTGCTGGAACTGGTGGGCTGTGTTCAGCAAACGGGCTTCTTCAAAATAGTTCCCGATAATCTGCAATCCCACCGGCAGGCCGTCGACAAAACCCGCCGGTACCGACATGGCCGGCACGCCCGCAAGGTTAACGGCGATGGTGAAAACATCTTCCAGGTACATGGTCACCGGGTCACTGGTTTTCTCACCCTGCACAAACGCAGGCGAGGGCGTTACCGGGCTCATCAAAACATCCACGTCCTTGAAGGCGTTGATAAAATCCTGCTGAATCAGGCGGCGAACCTTCTGCGCCTTCAGGTAATAAGCATCAAAATATCCGGCTGAAAGTGCATAAGTGCCCACCAGGATGCGGCGCTTCACCTCTCCTCCGAAGCCTTCGGCACGTGTGCGGGTATAGAGATCGTTCAGGTCCTTGGGATCTTCGCAGCGGTAGCCGTAACGCACGCCGTCAAAACGCGACAGGTTGGCGGAGGCTTCTGCAGGCGCAATCACGTAATAGGCGGCAATGGCCAGCTTGGCATGGGGCAGGGACACTTCAGTTACCGTGGCACCCAGCTTTTCGTATTCCTTAACCGCATTGCGAACCTGCTGCTCCATCGCGGGGCTGAGCTGGTCGGAGAAATACTCTTTTGGAAGACCAACACGCAGGCCCTTTAATGGCTCGTTTAACGTGGCGGTGTAATCCGGCACGGCGCGATCAACGCAGGTGGAATCCTTCGGGTCGAACCCGGCCATCACATTCAGCATCAGCGCGTTGTCTTCTGCCGTGCGCGCCATGGTGCCGCCTTGATCCAGGCTGGAGGCAAAAGCAATCATCCCGTAGCGGGACACCCTGCCATAAGTTGGCTTCAAACCGGTGATGCCGCACAGGGCGGCGGGCTGGCGGATGGAGCCGCCGGTATCTGTGGCCGTCGCTGCCGGAACCAAACGAGCGGCAATGGCTGCGGCGGAACCGCCGGAAGACCCACCGGGTACACGCTTGTCGCCACTGCTCAATCCCCAGGGGTTAGTCACCGGGCCGAAAAAACTGGATTCGTTGGACGAACCCATGGCGAACTCGTCCATATTGGTTTTGCCGAGGCACACCGCACCGGCAGTGCGAAAGTTGGCGGTAACCGTGGCGTCATAGGGTGGCACAAAATTGGCGAGCATTTTTGAACCGGCAGTGGTGGCTACGCCATTGGTGCAGAAAATGTCTTTGTGGGCGAAGGGCACGCCTGTCCACACGCTGGCTTTACCGGCTGCGCGTTGTTCGTCGGCGGCTTTGGCATCGGCCATGGCCTGGTCTTCGGTAACTGTAATAAAACTGTTGTACTGGCCGTCTTCAGCCTTGATGCGGTCGAGGAACTCACGGGTCAGTTCCACGCTTGAAATCTTGCCGCTTTCCAGTTCACGGGAAAGCTCTGCTACGGATTTGTTATGCATGTTCAATCCTGGTAGTGGGCTGATAGTGGGATTCGTCAGATCACTCGATAACCCGGGGTACGAGATAAAGGCCGTCTTCGGTAGCCGGCGCGATGGCCTGAAAGGCTTCCCGTTGATTGGTCTCGGTCACTTCGTCGGCGCGCAAACGCTGCACGGCATCCAGCGGGTGAGCCAGGGGCTCGACATTGGAGGTGTCTGCGGCGCTGAGTTGGTCGACAAGATTCAGGATATTGCCCAGATCGCTTTCCAGTGCCGATATCTGCGCTTCGTCCACGCGGATGCGGGCAAGAACAGCGACTTTTTCTATGTCTTCACGGGAAATGGACACAAATTGCCTCCCAGATAAATGAAATGTCGGTAATATAAAGGACACTCTCTGCAAAAGAGTGTTGCACCGAGTTATGGGGCCGTTCGGGGAAGGCTTTTCAAAACTGTAGAGGGCCATGGATGGCCCGAAACAAGCGCACATGGATGTGCTCATAGCGTGTTTTGAAAAGCCTTCCCCGAATGGCCTTGCACTCCTGCAAAAAAACAAGCCAGGTATAGTAACAGATTAGAACACTGGCGGGAGAGGCCAACCGGTCGGGAAAATGCGAGAATAACAAGGCGCAAGGCCCGATGCTGCCTTGCCTGCCGGGGTGCTCACTGCTAAAGTTGCCGCATCTTTCCGCAACCGCAACTTTCAGGTTGAAACTACACGAATGTTGATTAAAAGACTCCGAGGCTTATTCTCCAGCGACCTGTCCATTGACCTGGGCACCGCCAACACCCTTATTTTTGTGCGTGACCGCGGAATTGTGCTGAACGAGCCTTCCGTCGTAGCTATTCGTACCAGTAACTCCCAGAAGATGGTGGCTGCTGTTGGCTCCGAGGCCAAGCGCATGCTGGGCCGTACCCCGGGGAATATTACCGCCATTCGCCCCATGAAAGACGGCGTAATCGCCGATTTTGTGGTTACCGAAAAAATGCTTCAGCACTTTATTCACAAAGTGCATGAAAACAGCTTCATCACCCCCAGCCCCCGGGTTCTGGTATGCGTGCCCAGCAAATCGACCCAGGTAGAGCGCAAGGCCATTCGCGAATCGGCCTTAGGGGCCGGTGCCCGCGAAGTGTTCCTCATTGAAGAACCCATGGCCGCCGCCATCGGTGCCGGCCTGCCAGTGGAAGAAGCCAGCGGCTCCATGATTGTGGACATTGGTGGCGGTACCTCCGAAATTGCCATTATATCCCTGAATGGAATTGTCTATGCAGACTCTGTGCGAGTAGGTGGTGACAAGTTTGATGAAGCCATCGTCACCTACGTGCGCCGCAACTACGGCAGCCTGATTGGCGACACCACTGCCGAGCGTATCAAGCATGAAATTGGCTGCGCCTACGAAGGTCTCGAAATTCTCGAAATCGATGTACGCGGTCGTAACCTGGCCGAAGGCGTGCCCCGTGCTTTCACTCTTAACAGCGAAGAAATCCTGGACGCACTCCAGGAATCACTGGCGCAGATCGTACAAACGGTAAAAAGCGCACTGGAGCAGTCGCCGCCCGAGCTGGCATCGGATATTGCCGAGCGTGGCATAGTGCTGACCGGTGGGGGTGCATTGCTGCGCGGTCTCGACAAACTGATCAGTGAAGAAACCGGCCTGCCGGTGATCATTGCCGAGGATCCGCTGACCTGTGTTGCCCGCGGCGGCGGCAAGGCGCTGGAAGTTATTGACCGGGGTGGCATCGGAATGTTCTCCCAGGAGGGATAATCCTTTGGGGAGGGATCGCCATTAAAACCATTTTTGTCCAGGGGCAGGTGCCAGGCCTCCGGCTTTTGCTTGTTATTATCGTATCGTTGGGGTTGATCGTTGCCGATCAGCAGTTTGAGCGTGTTACCCCGGTTCGCAGCACCCTGGCAACTGTTCTCACACCGGTTTACTGGCTGGGCAACGCCCCCTACGAGTTCAGCGACTGGGTATCGGGCCTGTTTACCACCCGCGAAGACCTGAAACAGGAAAATGAAGACCTGAAAGCCCGGCTGCTCATCCTCGAGCGCAGGGCTCTCAAGTATGCTGCCCTGGCCTCTGAAAACAACGAACTCCGTCGCCTGATGAACTCATCCGAGCTTCTTGATGACCGGGTTATTGTCAGTGAGGTGGTGGGCGTATCGCCGGACCCCTATTCCCATGAAATCATCATCAACAAAGGTCGCAGTGACGGCGTGCAGCCAGGGCAGGCGATACTGGATGCCCATGGCCTGATGGGCCAGGTAGTGCAGACCAGCCAGGTAACCTCCCGTGTACTGCTCGTCTCCGATAGCAGCCACGCTGTGCCGGTTGAAGTGGTGCGTAACGGGCTCCGGGCGATTCTGCTTGGCACCGGCGATTCCGGAACACTCGATCTCGTACACGTGCCGGATACGGCGGACATTCGCGAGGGGGATTTGCTGGTGAGCTCCGGCCTTGCCGGGCGCTTTCCAAGGGGTTACCCGGTTGCGGAAGTCAGCCTGATCAACAAGGAGCCCGGCGAACCATTTGTATCCATACGGGCCCGGCCCAAGGCAGAGCTTAACCAGAGCCGCCTTGTACTGGTGGTTTTCCCGCCGGAAAACGGGCCCCACGCCGAACCCGGTGCCGATCAGCGCCAACCGCAACCGGAACAACAGCCCCCCGCCACTGATTCGTCGCAGGAGGCGCAAGGCTGATGCTGTCTGTAATCAGTTACCCGGTATTTGTGCTTTCAGTGATCGTATCGCTGGTGCTGAGCATCTCCCTGTTCCCCGTAGGCTGGTTCGAGTTCCGGCCTGAATGGCTCGGCCTGGTGGTATTCTACTGGACCTTCCGGGCCCCGGCGCAGTTCGGCGTCCTGCTCGCATGGTGCCTGGGGCTTCTGCTGGATGTGCTTGAGGCAACGCCCCTGGGCGTGAACGCTCTGGCCATGGGGGTTATTGCCTTCCTGGTGCTCACGGTACACCAGCGCCTACGCATGTATCCCTTGCCGCAACAGTGCCTGATGGCCTTTCTGCTGCTGGGTATCAATCAGATGCTGGTGCACTTTATCAAACAGATGTTCGGAGGCGAGGATGCCGGCTTCAGCTACCTGTGGCCGGCACTGACCAGCGCCCTGATATGGCCCGTGTTCTCCATATTGATGGACAACATCAACCGGAAGCTGGGGTAGCCATGGCGGCCATTATTCTTGCCTCTGCATCGCCCCGTCGCTCAGAGCTGCTGGCGCAGATCGGCGTTCCTTTTTCGGTTCAGCCAGCACACATTGACGAGACTCCGCGCACAGCAGAGCGGCCCGCAGCCTATGTTGAGCGCCTGGCGCGGGAGAAAGCTCTGGCGGTGGCGGCAGCTTTTGCCGGCGATCTGGTCCTGGGCTCAGATACCTCAGTTGTGCTGAACGGGGTCATTCTGGGCAAGCCGGTTGATGGCAAGGAGGCCATGGCGACTCTCGGTGCCCTCTCCGGCACAACACACCAGGTAATGACAGCGGTTGCACTGGCCCGGGGCAATCACTGCGAGTCCCGGCTGGTCACCACCGAAGTCACCTTCCGTGGGCTGACGAAGCAGGAGATCGCGGCTTATGTGGCATCAGGAGAACCCATGGACAAGGCCGGGAGTTATGGAATCCAGGGTCTTGGTGGTATTTTTGTGAAGGAACTGAAAGGGAGCTACAGTGCGGTTGTCGGCCTGCCGTTGCAGGAAACAGCCACCCTGCTGGCTGAGGCCGGTTGCCCTGTATGGAAACACTGGCCGAGTAGTCGGGAGAGCCAATCATGAGCGAAGAAATTCTGATCAACGTAACACCGGTTGAAACCCGGGTTGCGCTGGTCGAGAACGGTATGCTGCAGGAAGCCTATATAGAACGCGCCAGCCGTAAAGGTATTGTCGGTAATATCTACAAAGGCAAGGTTGTTCGGGTGCTTCCGGGCATGGAAGCAGCCTTTGTGGATATAGGCCTGGAAAGGGCTGCCTTTATTCATGCCTCCGATGTGGTTTCCAGCCATGCGGGCGCAACCGAGCCGGCTGAAGGGCCAAAAACCGTGCCGGATATACGTACCCTGCTGCGTGAAGGCCAGTCCCTGGTGGTGCAGGTCACCAAGGATCCTATCGGCACCAAGGGCGCTCGCCTTACAACCCAGCTTTCCATTCCGTCCCGCTATCTGGTCTTTATGCCGGAGGTCAGCCATGTGGGTATTTCCCAGCGCATTGAGGATGAAGCGGAACGCACCCGCCTGAAAAGTCTCGTGGAGGAAGGTGCCGCGGCGCATCCTGAAGTGCAGGGCGGCTATATAATTCGCACGGCGGCCGAGGCTGCGTCGCCGGAAGAACTGATGGGGGATATGAATTATCTGCACCATCTCAGCCAGTCCATACAAGAGCGCATTGAAAAGGTGGAGGCACCGGCAGCCGTATACAAGGATCTGCCACTGTTTATCCGCACCATCCGTGATCTGATCCGGCCACAAACCGAGAAGGTGCGCATCGACAGCCGCGAAAGCCACCAGCGGGTCATGGAGTTTGTCAACGAGTTCGTGACTGAATTTGCCGACAAGGTGGAATACTACCCGGGTGAGCGGCCAATTTTTGATCTTTACTCGGTAGAAGACGAGATCCAGAAGGCGCTCAGCCGAAAGGTTCAGCTCAAGTCCGGTGGTTATGTGATCATTGATCAGACCGAGGCCATGACCACCATCGACATCAACACCGGTGCCTTTGTGGGCCACCGCAATCTTGAAGAAACGATTTTCAAGACCAACCTGGAAGCGGCCCGTGCCATAAGCCGGCAACTGCGTCTGCGTAACCTGGGTGGCATCATCATCATCGACTTTATCGACATGGAAGACCCCGAGCACCAGCGCCAGGTGCACCGTATGCTGGAAAAAATGCTCGAGCGGGATCACGCCAAAACCAAGATTACCGGCGTGTCCGAACTGGGGCTGGTTGAAATGACCCGCAAGCGCACCACCGAGAGCCTGGGCCAGGTGCTGTGCGAGCCGTGCCCCATATGCGATGGCAGAGGCTTCCTGAAAACCAGCGAAACCGTGTGCTTCGAGATTTTCCGGGAAATCCTGCGCATCAACCGGGCTTACGACGCAGAAAGCTATCTGGTTATGGCTTCCCAGAGTGTGGTTGATCGCCTCCTGGACGAAGAAGCCGACAATGTTGCGGATCTGGAGACCTTTATCGCCAAAACCATCCGGTTCCAGGTAGAGCCGTTCTACAGCCAGGAGCAGTACGATGTTGTTCTGCTCTGACTCCGGGGCGACTCGCCGGCCCCCGGCCTGATACAGAGAGACGCGCCGGATGCCCGCCTCCGAACGCCATTCACCTTTGCCGGACAAGCGCCGGGCGAACCCGCCTGTGCGCTTGATGGCGTGGTTTACCAGCACCGTGTGGTGGCTGCTTCTCATTGTTCTGGTGCTGTTTGCGCTGTATGCCGGCATTGGCCGGCAACTTACCCAGAACGTGGATGCCTTCCGGGATGACCTCGCCCGTGAGCTCTCCACCCGCCTGGGGCACGACGTGCACATTGGCAGCCTTTCGTCCCGCTGGTTCTGGCTGGATCCCTCCTTCACTGCGCAGGATATAGAAATAACCAACCCGGATTCCGGGGTGCAGGTGTTGAGCCTGCAGCATCTGACCATCCGCTTCGATGCCCTGGCATCGCTGATGCGTTTCAGGATTGTGTTTGCAGATTTCGAGGGCGACGGACTCGAGCTCACGCTGAACCAGAAGAGCAGTGGTGATGTGACTGTTCGGGGTGCGGAGTTTCCCGAGCCCCTCAATAATCGCCTCCGGTACTGGCTGGACCTGGCCGGCAAATGGCTGTCCGACCCCTACATCAAGGTGACCCGCGTAAATCTTGGAATCCGGGATAACCAGGGCCAGCTTCGTCACATTGATATTCCCCAGCTTGATCTGGTTTACCGGAAAGGCCTGTTCAGGGCCTCGGGGCGCGCCATGCAATCCGCCACCACCCAGCAGCTTGCCAGCTTCGTACTGGTGGGAAAACGGTTCTTCCGGGGCGATTTCAGTGGCCAGCTCTACCTGGATGTGGATTCCGGGCGACTGTTTGACGGGCTGATTGATGAGTACCAGTGGCGGGACATCCGGGTTGAAGGCTTTGATCTGGGCGGCGAAGCCTGGCTCACCTTCCGCGAAGGCATTTTACAGCAGGTCAGTGGAACCTTGAGGACGCCGTACCTGCAGCTGGGTGTTGACGGTGAGTCCCTGGCGCCACTGGAGGATATCAGTGCACGATTCGGCTGGCGTCGTCACCGCTCGGTGATGGAAGCGCAGGAGATGGCAGGCACAGACGGAAAGCCTGATAAAGCCCGGGAGACGATTGGTGAGTGGCATCTCAAACAGCTCGCCTGGACCTGGGACGGGGATGAAGTGTCGCCATTCAGTCTGAAACTGGTCCCCGGGCCGGAAGGCATCACCCTGACGGCCGATGCCATGCCACTGCGCCCTTTAAGGCGCCTGGCCGGCACGCTACCGCTTTTGCCAGCCGTCGCCGGTGATGCGCTCGAAGACTATCGGCCAACGGGTTTTCTCGACGATGTAACAGTCCGCATTCCGGGAAGCGGGGAAAACACGTTTGAGTTCTCCGGCCGGCTCCGGGATGTCGGTGCCGCCGCCCATGCCGGGGCGCCTGCAGCAGATGGCGTCTACGGGTTCATATACGTGGACCAGAATGCCGGCTATGTTCGTGCCCGCAACGGTTTGCGGCCGGTCACCCTGTCATTCCCGGAACTGTTCAGCAGTGAGTGGTCGTTTCCGGAACTCTCGGCCACGGTGGCCTGGCGTCTGGAGGATGATGTTACCCGGGTTTATGCCGACGACATACGCCTGAGCTACGGTGAGGGCACACGCCTGGAGGGCGCCTTTGACCTGAAACTGGACCAGCAGGGTGAAGACAACCTTGGCCTCCGCGTCGCGGTAGCCAATGGTGAGGCCTCCATGCTGGCCGCCTTCGTTCCCCGAAAGATTGTGGATGCAGATCTTTACGGCTGGTTGACCACGGCAATCACCGAAGCCCGGGTTCCATCCGGTGTGTATTATGGCCATGGCCCGATCGGTGAAGGTGTGGCGGCGGGCTCCTTTGTGTCCTCCATGTGGTACGAGTTTGAGAACGCACGGGTGCGCTACGATGACCAGTGGCCGGAGGTAACCGATGCGCGCGGGCGCGTTGCGATTCACAATGGTGATACGCGCGTATCGCTGGAGGCCGGAACGACCGGGGGGCTGTCGCTTGACCCAAGTGTGATTACCGTGACCCCCGGCGACGAGGGGGCACTCGTACATGTAGACGTATCGGCGCCTGTGCCGGCTTCTTCCATAGCTTACTGGATGGATAACAGTCCGTTCGGGGATATGGCGGGGCCCGAAGCCGCCCGCCTGACCTACGGCGGCGATTACCAGCTCGATCTTGCGCTGGACCTGCCACTGCAGAATATGGATGCGTCCGTGGTGGAGATCGGTGTCCGTACCACGAACGGATCAGTAGAGTACCCCGAAGCCGGCTTGCGGTGGCACAGTATTTCCGGTGCCCTGACTTACCATTCGCGCAGTGGGTTTTCCGGCCCCCCTCTGGAGGCTGTATTTCTGGGGGAGCCTGTGACAGTGGCGTTCAGCCAGCCCTCCCCGGATCAGTCCGCCAGTGCAGACGCCTTCCGAATCCGGCAAACCGGCACTTTGCACATACCGGATGCGTATCGACAGGCTGACATTATCCCTGCGCAACAGGAGGAAAACGGCGGCGGCTCCGACCAGAGCTGGTTCGGGCTCAAGGGTAAGGTTGACTATGCGGCTCAGCTGGATGTCGGAGCAGAAGGCGTGTCCGGAATCGTCATCAGCTCCAGCCTGGAGGGACTAACCATTGACTGGCCGGGACCCTTCGCCAAAGAAGCAGGCGAGGCTGCCCCGCTGGTCGCAGAACTGGATACCCGGAATGAAGCCGGCCTGGGGATTTCCGCTACCTGGGAAAATCGCGCAATCTTTGATCTGCTGCGAAAGGATACCGGGGTGGAGATGACCTTCGAGGAGCTCTATCTGGGCGGGCAGACCCTGACGAATATCGATCTTGAGGCCCTTGATCTTGGCGATCGCTGGGTGGTAACGACTCGCTCGGAGCGTGCTGTGGGCCGGCTTGTCCTGCCCGATGACGGCGACCTTGTAACAGCCGATTTCGAGGTATTGCGCCTGATGCGCGATGAAAACGGCGGCAGTGATGCGCCTGACCTGCTAACCATAGAGCAGCAGCTTGAAGCCTTCCGCGCCATGGATATGGCGAGCTGGCCAGACGTGGATATCACGATATCGGACCTGCAACTGAATGACGACAGCCTGGGGCGCTGGTCGTTCCATCTGCGGCCAGAACACCAGAAGCTCAATATCACCGGCATAGAAGGGCGCCTGAAAACACTTACGCTGCTGGGGGATATGACCTGGAGCGTTGTGAACAACAGGGAAACCACCCGGTTTTCCGGTTCGGTGAATGGTGGTGCACTGGCAGACCTGGGTGATCTCTGGGGTACGGAGATTCCGTTGTCCAACAAGCAAACCAGCATTGAGTTTCAACTGGACTGGCCCGGGCGCCCTGACGAGTTCGAACTGGCAAGCCTGGATGGCGACGTCAGCCTCCGGCTGGACGACGGGGTGATTCTGGAGCGCAACAACAGCGCACAGATATTCCGTATTTTCAACCTGCTCAACGCCGACACCCTCTGGCGCCGGCTCAAGCTGGACTTTTCAGATCTTTATGAGCGCGGCGTTGCCTTCGATGCGATCTCCGGCAAGGCGCATCTTGATGATGGCTTGTTGACAATGGACCCGGAACTTCAGGTGGTGGGGCCTTCAGGTGCTTTCAAGATCAGCGGCAGCACCCATCTGGTGAGTGAGGTTCTGGATATGCGTCTGGTGGTTGTTCTGCCACTGACACAGAACCTGCCACTGGCCGCTTTGCTGATGGGAGCGAGTGCCCCCATCGGCGGCGCCCTCTTTGTGCTGGACAAGGTGCTTGGCGACCCCCTGAGCAAACTCACCAGCGCCAGCTACACCGTCAGCGGCACCTGGGATGATCCGAAAGTGGATCTGCGCAAGGTGTTTGATAACGGAAATTAGCCGGTCGCCCGGATTGCGGGATCGCGGTCAGGCTTCCGCTTCATCAATGCACTCCCGCAGGTAGCGGAACAGCTTGCGGGCCTGCCCGGTATTTTTCTGTTTATCCACATCCTTGCGGGCATTTCGCACAAGATTACGCAAATGCTGAATGTCTGCACCGGGGCAATACGAGTAAAATTCACCGGCTACCGAATCGCCTTCCTCTATCATGCGGTCACGCCAGCGTTCAGCCAGGTGGTGGCGGCGGGTATGTTCCTCGCTGCCTGAGTCGAAGGCCTCAATAGCCCGCTTCAGAGCTTGCGGGTCCTCTTCCTGCCGGAGAATCTTGCCGATATATTGAAGATGCCGGCGTTTGGCTTCGTTCTGCCGGATTCTGCGGGATTCCTCAATGGCGCTTCTCAGGGTGTCGCTTATGGTGAGTGTGTCCAGCTGCTCGTTGCTCAGCTCCAGCATGCTCTTGCCGATATCCTGAAGCGCGTGCATTTCCCGCTTCAGTTGGGATTTGCTTGGCCCGGCGTATTCCGGGGCCTCGTCTTGATTGCTGTCGATCATGAATACATCCGGAATGTTGGGTTCAGGCGTAAAAAATAGTGGCAAGGCCAAGGAATGACATAAAGCCAACCACATCAGTAACGGTTGTCAGTATAACGCTGCCCGCCAGGGCCGGGTCGATATTACGGGATTTCAGGAATAACGGCAGTACCGTGCCGGCCAGGGCTGCGGCAACCAGATTGATGATCAGGGCCGCTGCAATGATTGCACCTATCAAAACGTCCTGAAACCAGGCCATGGCTGCTGCCGCTACAACGGCGGCCCAGAGTATGCCGTTGAGAATACCCGAGAGAAACTCCCGGTTCAGCAGCCAGCCCACATTGGCGCCGGTGATCTGCCCCACGGCCATACCCCGGATAACCAGCGTAAGGGTCTGGCTGCCGGCGATACCACCCATGCTGGCCACAATGGGCATGAGCACGGCCAGGGCAACCACCTTGGCTATGGTGTCCTCAAACAGACCAATGACGGCCGAAGCCGTGAAAGCCGTGAGAAGGTTCACACCAAGCCAGATCGCCCGGCGTCGGGTGGTCTTCCAGACCGGGGCAAAGGTATCCTCGTCGTCATCAAGGCCCGCCATACTCATTAACGAGTGGTCTGCATCTTCCCGGATCACATCCACCACGTCATCGATGGTGATGCGCCCGAGCAGGCGGCCCTCCTCATTTACCACCGGCGCGGAAATCAGGTCGTAGCGCTCAAACAGCGTGGCCACCTTGGTGTCGGAGAGGGCCACCGGTACCGGCTCGATGTCGGTATCCATAACTTCCCTGACCGTTGCCGCCTGGTTGGAGACGAGCATCTTGGTTATCGGCAACATGCCGATAAACTCGTCGCGCCGGTTCACCACAATCAGGCTGTCTGTCATCGGCGGCAGTGCACGGTGCCGGCGCAGATAGCGCAACACCACATCAATGCTGATCTCCGGGCGCACAGTAATGGTGTCCGTGTTCATCAGGCCACCGGCTGTGTCCTCCGGATAGGACAGAACCTCTTCAACCCGCTGCCGGTCCTGCTCGTCCATGGCGTCCAGAACTTCCTGGATGACCTTGTCCGGCAGCTGCTGCAGAAGGTCGGCAAGATCGTCGGATTCAAAGTCCTCGACGATATCGGCCAGTTCCTGAGCGTTCAGCCGGCTCAGGTATTCGGCCCGGATGTCCTCGTTGAGGTACTGGAGAACATCGCCTTCCAGCTGTTTGTCCACCAGGTTCCAGAGCAGGGCACGCTGGCGTGGTGGCGAGGATTCAAGCAGGTGGGCAATATCACTGGGGCTGAGGCCGCCGTTGAGAATACGGGAAACCTGCTTCAGCGCACCCGTGTCCAGCGCTTCACTCAGTGAGCGTAAGCGTTGGCGGGCCTGGCTTTTTTCCGGCATATCGGACATGAATCACCTGCAGTCAGAAAACTGCCGTATTATAACGGAGTTAGCCGGCGCACGTGAGAATGAGTTGAAAGAGCGTGCGGTAAAAACGCGCTGAGGGCTGAATGCCTATTCGCCTTCGCCGAAATAATCGTTGATCAGGGCGGCGAGGGCTTCGACAGCCTCTTGTTCATCCGGCCCATCGGCCACAAGCTCCACTTCAGTACCCTTGCTGGCGGCGAGCATCATAACCTGCATGATGTTCTTGGCATCCACTTCACGGCCTTTGCTGCGGACTTTTACCGAGCTGTCGTACTCCGAAGCGGTGGCAACCAGCTTTGCCGTAGCCCGGGCGTGCAGGCCAAGCTTGTTAACAATAACAATGGGGCGTCGTATCACGGCAGGTCAGATCTCTTTCCGGGCCTGTAAATGCGGCAATTCGCTATGGCGAACCTGAACGTTGCTGCTTTGCTTGCCAAAATGCTTGCCCAGCTGTTCGCATACATAGACTGAGCGGTGCTGGCCGCCAGTGCAGCCAATGGAGATCGTCATGTAGCTGCGGTTACTGTCGGCAAACGAGGGGATCCAGGTTTCCAGAAAGGCGATAAGGTCATTCACCATTCTGCGGCTTGCCGGCTCTTTTTCGAGAAACTCGATAACCGGCTGGTCTGTGCCGGTAAACTTCCGCAGGCTGGTATCCCAGTAGGGGTTGGGCAGGCAGCGCACATCGAATACAAAATCGGAATCCAGCGGCACGCCGTGCTTGAAGCCGAACGACTGGAACAGAAGCGCCAGCTCCTGATCCTTGCGGCCGGCAATACGCTGCTTCACCATATCCCGAAGCTCGTACATCGACAGCCCTTTGGTGTTGATGTACAGATCAGCCAGCTTGGACAGTGGTTCCAACAGATCTTTCTCGCTGGCGATGGCCTCCCTGAGTGAGGTTTTGCTGTTACTGAGCGGATGTTTGCGGCGCGTAGCGTGAAATCTCTGCAGCAGTGACTGCTCGTCGGCATCCAGATAAATGATTTCCACCTGGATATCTGCCTTTCGCAGCTTGCGGTATATTTCTTCAAAATTGGCCAGTTCGGCAGACAGGTTACGGGCATCTATGCTCACCGCCATCTTGTCGAGCCGCCCCGGCGCACTCTGGTCAGCCGCCTCCCGCGTCAGGGGGAACAGAAGCCCGATAGGCAGGTTATCAATGCAGTAAAACCCCAGGTCTTCCAGTACGTGAAGGGCGGTACTCTTGCCGGATCCGGACCGGCCACTGACGATGATCAGCTTCATGGTGAAACAGCCTGTTGCCAGAGTGGGTGTCAGCCGCTTGCGGCGGTCATACTTCGGTAAAGCGCTTGCGCATCCTCGCACTGCCGGAGGCGGTCGCAGAACGAACGTTCGTTGAATTTTTCAGCCAGCTGGCTCAGTAACTCAAGGTGCTCACTGGTGGCTTCTTTCGGGACAACAAGTGCAAATACCAGATCCACCGGCTGATTGTCTATCGCGTCGAACTCTACCGCCTCTTCCAGCGTCATCAGTACGCCAATAACCCGTTCAAGCCCTTCCAGGCGACAGTGTGGAATAGCAATTCCCTGGCCGATTCCGGTGCTGCCGAGCCGCTCCCGTGCAATCAGGTTATTGAAGATCTGGTTTTCGCTGACAGTCTGGTAATGCTCCCGGATCTGCTCGGCAATGAACTCCAGAGCCCGCTTTTTGCTTGACGCTGGCACCTTGCACAGCGTGAGTTCCGGTGCAAGGATGTTGTCTATTGTCAGGGTTGTGTCGCTCATGAATCGACCGTGCTTCCGTTAAAAAAGCTGCGACACGTCGCCCGTGCCGCAGCCTGATTAGATGACATGCCTGAAAACAGTCGCCTAGCGGGCGATGTTTCCCTGCATCCTGTCCACATTCTTCTCTTTATGCTTGATGATCTGTCGGTCAAGCTTGTCCACGAGGCCATCGATAGCCGCGTACATGTCTTCATTTTCCGCCTTTGCGTGAATCTCACCACCCACCACGTGAAGTGTAGCATCCGCGATCTGACGAACTTTATCCACTTCCAGAGTGACCTGACAGTTACTGATGTGGTCGAAGTGCCGTTCCAGTCTCTCGAATTTTTCGGACACATAGTCCTTCAGGGCGGGAGTCAGTTCTACGTGATGGCCTGAAATGTTGAGTTGCATAGACGTCTCCTGTTGTCATCCGTTCCGGCTGCATCAGCCGGCCTGAGTGCTGACGCATGACTGCGCCCGCGAATTTCATGTATAGCTGAACAGCCTGTGTTTCAAACCAGGCGCTTACGCTCGTTCGAGGGCGGAATGTGCATCGCCTCGCGGTATTTTGCAACCGTGCGCCGCGCCACTTTGATTCCCTGTTCCCCCAGCATGGCCGCAATCTTGCTGTCACTCAATGGCTTTCTGGGCGTTTCTGCCGCCACCAGTTTTTTGATCATGGCGCGGATAGCCGTTGAGGAGCATTCGCCGCCTTCGTCGGTGCTTACATGGCTGGAAAAAAAGTACTTCAGCTCAAAAATGCCCCTGGGTGTGTGCATGTATTTCTGCGTGGTTACACGGGAAATGGTGGATTCGTGCATTTCCACAAGCTGCGCAATGTCCGAGAGAATCAACGGCTTCATCGCCTCTTCCCCGTGGTCAAGAAAACCCTGCTGGTATTCCACAATACGGGTTGCAACCTTCAGCAGTGTCTCATTGCGGCTCTGCAGGCTCTTGATAAACCACTTGGCTTCCTGAAGCTGGTCCCGTAAATAGGTGTTGTCAGCGCTGCTGTCGGCCCGCCTTATTAATGAAGCATAGCTGGCATTGACGCGAATGCGCGGGGCAATTTCCGGGTTGAGCTCCACACGCCAGCGGCCATTATGTTTGCGCACGATCACGTCGGGTATCACGTAATCCGGTTCGGTGCGATCAATGATATCGCCCGGTTGCGGGTTGAGCCCGGTAATCAGCGCAAGCACATGCCGGAGCTGGTCCTCTTTCAGGCGGCTGCGGCGCAACAGCTGGGCATAATCACGGTTGCCCAGCAGGTTTATGTAGTGGGTAATAACAAGCCGGGCCTGCGCCAGCCAGGGGGTTTCCGGCGGCAGCTGGTTGAGCTGGATCAGCAGGCAATCCTGAAGGTCCCGGGCAAACACCCCGGGCGGATCAAAATGCTGTAACCGCCGCAACACGGCCTCTACTTCGTCCAGTTCCAGGGGGTCTTCATCAGAATCGTCTGCCAGCCCGGCGTAGATGTCTTCAACGGGGCTGGTCAGGTAGCCACGCTCATCCACGGCATCCAGCAACGCGTGGGCAATGGCCTGGTCACGTTCGCTCAGGGGGGTGAGGTTCAGTTGCCATTCGAGATGATCACGCAGGGTTTCGCTGGGCGAATTGCGGGTCTCGAAATCGTGATCGCTTTCGTCGTCGTTGCGCGTGGCAGGAGCCGGGGCAGACTGGTAAACGTCTTCCCAGGCGGTATCAACCGGCAGATCGTCAGGCAGAGTGTCGGGAATTTCGTTTTCAGACTGCCAGTCCGGGCCGTTTTCATTTTCGTCCCAGTCGGCAGCAGAAGAATCCGTGACTGTATCTGCAGAGGTCTCGTCTGGCGCAGTGTCCTGATTCTGCTCGGCGTCTGGTGTTGCCGATTCTGCCTGGTCGTCCTCGGCAGTTTCCAGCAGAGGGTTGGAGTCGAGCGCCTCCTGGATTTCCTGTTGAAGGTCGAGGGTCGATAACTGCAGAAGCCTGATCGCCTGTTGCAGCTGGGGCGTCATTGTCAGGCTCTGACCCAGCTTTAATTGTAATGAGGCTTTCATAACCATCGCTCAGGATCCGTCATTCATACCTGCTTTGAGTTGCTTGCGTCGGCCAAAAAATCTTTATATGCCGGCTACTTGCTGACAATCAGCAATAGCCTAGCAAGTTCTTTGCCGAGTTTACTTGCTCCGGGTCAGCAAAACAATCGCGCGGGTAGCCGGGCGGCTCGAAAACCGGCTGTGGCGAGTGGTTACATGTGAAACTCATTGCCAAGATACACCTCTTTGACCTGCTGGTTGGCAAGAATGAGTTCCGGCTTCCCGGACGCGATAATGTGCCCGCCGGATACGATGTAGGCGTTCTCGCAGATATCCAGGGTTTCGCGTACGTTGTGATCGGTAATCAGCACGCCAATGCCCTTGTCCCGCAGATGGCGGATAATCTGTTTGATATCACTGACAGAAATAGGATCTACGCCGGCAAACGGCTCGTCCAGCAGAATAAAAGCCGGCTCCATCGCCAGGGCCCGGGCTATTTCCACCCGCCGCCGTTCACCGCCGGAGAGCGCCATACCCATGCTGTCCCTTATATGGGTAATGTGAAACTCTTCCAGCAGTTGCTCGAGTTTTTTCAGGCGCTCCGCACGGCTCAGGTTCTTGCGGGTTTCCAGAATCGCCATGATGTTATCCCGCACCGAGAGCTTGCGGAACACAGAGGCTTCCTGCGGCAGGTAACCTATGCCTTTGCGGGCGCGGCCATGCATGGGAAGCGACGTGATGTCCTGGCTGTCGATGGTTACGCGGCCGTTATCTGCATTGACCAGCCCTACAATCATGTAAAAGCAGGTTGTTTTGCCGGCCCCGTTTGGCCCGAGCAGGCCGACGATTTCACCACTGCGGATTTCCAGCGAGACATCAATAACCACTTTTTTCTGCTTGTAGCTTTTCGCCAGGTTGCTCGCTCTGAGAACTGCCATCGGATTCCTGTGTGCTGTAATCAGCTGTTATTTGGAGGAGGTGCCACGGGGCTGGATAACCATTTCCACCCGGCCTGTGCCGTCACCGGTATCTTTGCCGCCTTCCGCCGTAACCACCCGTTGTTCGGTGTCGTAATGAATGATATCGCCGCGGAACACGTTACCATTCTGCTCAATCACCGCGTCCCGTTCAAAGGTGAGCTGTTTGTCCGTTGCCGACCAGGTAATATTCCGGGCTTTGGCATCGGTCTCACCTTCGCCGCTGGTAACCGGCTGTTGATAGTGGGCAGGGGAGCCGGTGGCTTCAATGCGGCTGAGGCCGTCGGCGCTCCGGTACAGAACCACCTTGTCTGCCGTCAGCCGCGTTTTCCCCTGCACCAGTTCTACCGAACCTGTATAGGTGGCAATGCCCTGGCCGTCGTCCAGGCGAGCGCTGTCGGCGCCGACCGTTATGGGTATGTCGGAGTCCAGATCAAAAGCCAGAGCCTGGCCGCCGGAGCCGGCAGCCAGAATCAGGGCCAGTACCCTGGGAATCATGTTATCTGACGGTTTCATAGCGTCCTTCTACCTGGGAGTTAAGTTCCAGAATGCGGTCGTCGATCCATGCTTTCATGCCCTTTGCCCGGGTTGTACCAACACTGTCGGTAATTTCCACCCGGTCATCGGTGTATACCGTACCCTTGTTGTTGTCGAGGGTCAGGCTTTCGGTCTTCAGCGTTGCTTCCCGTTCACCAATGGTTCGCACCACCCGGACATTACCGGTGAGGTAAAGCAGGTCGTCATCCTGTTGCAGGCTGCCGTTCTCGGCATTGAGAATCCACGGCCCCTCGCCGGTGTCGCTGAACAGTTCTGCCCGGGGTGATTGCATATTGGCAATATTGCCTTCTTCGAACTGTTCGATGCGCGGGCTGGTAAAAACAATCTTGCGCTGGCCGTTTTCATCGTAAGACGTGTAGCGGCCATTGACTACAAAGCCGTCCGGCTCTGCATCCCCCCGCAGTTGCCTGGCATCGCTGTAACTGGTAACGGCCGGCTCGTTGCTCTGCCACAGCAGGAACAGGGTGGCGGCGACAGTAACAGCCAGTGCCAGCATGCGAACCCGGGGTTTGTTTGTAAGCGTCAGCGTCGATACCCAGCTGCTTTTTGTACTTTCCGCCATGGTCATGGCTCCAGGTAGGGCATCAGCGTGGCGTTCAGGTGGCCGCCGGCGGTCAGCAGCAGGTCGCACAACTCGCGCACCGCGCCGGCGCCGCCGCTGGCCCGTGTGCAGTAATCAGCATGCTTGTGCACCAGCCAGTATCCGTTGGGAACCGTAACCCCGAGGCCTGCGTAGCGAATGGCGGGTAAGTCGGGCAGATCATCGCCCATGTAGGCGATGGCGTCCGGCGCAACACCCAGTGTGCTGACCAGTTCCTGGAGGGCAACTTTCTTGTCTTCCCGCCCTTGCATCAGATGCGGGATTTTAAGGTCTTTCATGCGTTTTTCAGTCAGCGGCGAATTGCGCCCGGTAATGACCGCCACGGTGATTCCCGCTGCCATAATCTGCTTCAGCCCAAGCCCGTCCAGAATATTGAAGCCTTTCAGTTCATCACCCAGGGCGCTGAAGTAGATTTTGCCATCGCTCATAATGCCGTCGACATCCAGGGCCACGAGTTTGATGCGCGCGGCTTTTGCCAGCAACACTTCTGGCCAGGTATCTGCCAAAGGGCTGCGTAACCCGGCCTTTACATCCGCCATAAGATCATTCTTCCTGTCACCCCGTGTATCGCACCCTGGACCGCACCTTATATCACTCCGGCGCGAAGCAGATCATGCATGTTGATGGCGCCAACCAGGGCGTTGTTATGATCAACCACCGGGAGTGCGCTGATTTTTAGGCCTTCCATCACGTTGAGGGCTTCTGCTGCCAGCTGGTCCGGTTGAATGGATCGGCCATTGCGGGTCATGACATCCCTTATGGGGGTATTATGCACATCAATGGACTTGTCCATGGTGCGGCGCAGGTCACCGTCTGTGAAAATGCCGGTCATGGTGCCACTGGCGTCCACCACCGTGGTCATACCCAGCCCCTTGCGTGATATCTCCAGCAGGGCACCACTGAGGGGCGTATCTTCTTTTACAATGGGGATGCGCTCACCGGTGTGCATGATATCCGAGACCCGCAGCAGCAACCTGCGCCCCAGGCTGCCGCCGGGATGGGAAAATGCAAAGTCTTCTGCGCTGAAGCCCCGGGCTTCCAGCAGGGCCACTGCCAGGGCGTCACCCATAACCAGAGTTGCCGTGGTGCTCGAGGTGGGTGCAAGGCCCAGCGGGCAGGCCTCGGTTTCAACGCTCACATCGAGATTGGCCGTGGCTTCTTTTGCCAGTGTGGACGCGGGATTGCCGGTCATACTGATCAGCGGTGCACCCATGCGTTTTATAAGGGGCAGAATGGTGACCACCTCGCTGGTGTTGCCGCTGTTCGAAATCGCAATAACCACATCCTGGCTGGTGATCATGCCCATATCGCCATGGCTGGCTTCCCCCGGGTGAACAAAAAAGGAGGGGGTTCCGGTGCTGGCAAGTGTGGCGGCAATCTTGTGGCCTATGTGGCCGGATTTGCCCATGCCGGTTACTACAACCCGGCCCTTGCATGCCATGATAACCTCACAGGCACGTATAAAATGATGGTCGATACGGCCTTCCAGGGCACTGATTGCGTCACGTTCAATGCGAATGGCCTGAAGAGCGGAGGTTTGGAAGTCGTATGCTTTGTGTTCAGTCATTGGGCAGAGAGCCTGTTTTCTCGCTGTAGATTGCTGTGTAAAAAGACGGGATTGCCATCAGGTGAGGGGAGTATATCATTTCCCGCCAGCACAGCAGTCTGGTTACGGCAAGTTAAGCACAGTGATCGTTGAAACTGATCATTGCTATCAATTCATTTTGGGAACCTTTGATTGAGCTTCAGGGCTCCTTGGCATAATGTAGCCGCTCTCTGGAAGCCAAGTGCCAGACGATGAAAGCTTGAGGCTGTGGGCTTAAAGGTAAGGACTATGGGTTTGCGCTCGTACATTTCGTTGAAGGATGTTGTATTTTCCCGTTCCGGGCGTCGTATTTTTAACGGTGTCACCATGGATATTCCCCGCGGGAAAATTACCGCCGTCATGGGGCCCAGTGGCAGCGGGAAAACCACGTTACTGCGGCTGATTGGTGGTCAGCTGAAGCCGGACTCCGGCAGTATACTGGTGGATGGTCATTCAGTTCCGGATCTGCGCCGCAAGGAGCTTTATTCCCTGCGGGAAAAAATGGGCATGCTGTTCCAGAGTGGTGCTCTGTTTACTGATCTGAGCGTCTACGAGAACGTTGCTTTCCCCATGCGAGTGCACACCAAACTGCCGGAAGACATGATTCGTGACATCGTGCTGATGAAACTCGAGGCTGTTGGCCTGCGTGGCGCCCGCAAACTGATGCCATCGGAGCTTTCCGGCGGCATGAACCGGCGTGTCGCCCTGGCCCGCAGTATTGCGCTGGATCCGGAACTGATCATGTACGATGAGCCCTTTGCCGGGCAGGATCCGATAGGTATGGGTGTGCTGGTGAAACTGATTCGTGACCTCAACAGTTCCATGGGGCTGACCAGTGTTCTGGTGTCCCACGATGTTAAAGAATCCCTGAGCATCTGCCATTACGCCTGCATCATCGCAGACGGCAAAGTGATCGGCACGGGTACGCCCGCCGAATTGCAGGATCATCCTTCCGAGCAGGTACAGCAGTTTCTGCAGGGGCTCCCGGATGGGCCTGTGCCATTCCATTATCCGTCCTCCAGGGCCGGCGAGGACTTCGGGCTTGCGGGAGACGCCTCATGATCGACAGAATTGCCTCCCTCGGGCGCACCGGGATAGATCTGGTTCTGTCCTTCGGCCGCGCCGGTCGCTTCCTGGCGGGTGTGCTGTCCGGTGTTCCGCGCCCGGTAACCGGTTTCCCTCTGTTAATGAAGCAGCTGTACTCGGTTGGTGTACTATCGCTGGCGATTATCGTGGTTTCCGGGTTGTTCATTGGCATGGTTCTGGGCCTTCAGGGCTACACCATTCTCAGTGATTTTGGCTCCGAGGCCGCTATCGGGCAGATGATCGCCCTGACTCTGGTGCGCGAGCTTGGGCCCGTTGTGACCGCACTGCTGTTTGCCGGGCGTGCAGGCTCGGCTTTGACTGCCGAAATTGGCCTGATGAAGGCAACCGAGCAGCTCTCCAGCATGGAAATGATGGGTGTGGACCCCCTGCGCCGGGTTATTGCCCCCAGACTCTGGGCCGGCTTTATAGCCATGCCGGTGCTGGCTGTTATCTTTTCCATGGTGGGTATCTGGGGCGGTATGCTGGTAGGCGTGGAATGGCTCGGGGTTTTTGAAGGTTCCTACTGGGGCAATATGCAGGCCTCCGTGGATTTCCGGGACGACGTGATAAACGGCGTAATCAAGAGCGTGGTCTTCGGTTTTGTCTGTGCCTGGATCGCGGTTTATCAGGGTTATGACTGTGTCCCTACCTCTGCAGGCATCAGCTCGGCCACCACAAAAACAGTGGTGTACTCTTCGCTGGCTGTACTGGGGCTGGATTTTGTGTTGACTGCCGTAATGTTCGGCAACTTCTGATTAACGATTGGCGAAATAATACCGGGAGCCGGAAATGAACCAAAGAACGACGGATATTACAGTTGGCCTGTTTATGCTTGCCGGGTTGGCTGCGCTGCTGTTTCTGGCGCTGCAGGTAAGCGGGCTGTCGCCGAAATCCGCCGAGAGCACCTACGTTGTTTATGCGGATTTTAACGATACCGGGGGGCTTACTCCCCGTGGCAGGGTGTCCATGGCCGGTGTCACCATAGGCAGTATTGATTCCATCCGCCTGAACAAGGAAACCTTTCAGGCCCGTGTTGCCATGTCAATTCATTCCGACGTGGACAACATACCTGCAGACAGCGCCGCAGTGATACGTACATCCGGCCTGCTGGGTGAGCAGTATATTGATATATCCATTGGTGGAGAAATGGAATCCCTGAAACCGGGCGATACCTTCTATTCCACCCAGTCCGCCATGAACATTGAGCGGCTGATCAGTAATTTCGCTTCTGGCAAGTAAGCCAGCGGCAAACGGAACAGGAGAAGCCAGATGAGCGCATTAACGCAGCGATTGTTTCTTGCCCTGGTAGTAATGGCCCTGAGCGTGACCTCCGTTCAGGCGGGCGAGGCAGAAGATCTGCAACGGTACGTTGATGATAATACCCAGCGGCTGGTAGACAGGCTCAATGCCGAGCGTGGGCTGTATGAGCGTGATCCGGAGGCCTTCTACCGGAAAATGGACGAGGCCCTGGAAGGTTTCGTCGACTTTCGCCGCATTGCAGCCCGGGTCATGGGCCGCTATGCCCGCCAGACAACCCCTGAACAGCGGGACGAGTTTGTGGTCAGGTTCAAGCGCAGCCTGTTTGACAGCTACGCCCAGGCGTTGGTCAGCGCCGACGATTTCACCATCAGGGTTAACGATGCCACGATAAATCCCCGGGATGACAACCGCGCCTCCGTAACCATGGAAGTGATTACCGCAACGGGCAACCGCCATTCCGTCACCTATTCCATGTACCGCAAGGAAGACAGTGACTGGATGATGGAAAACATAATTGTTGAAGGTGTGAATATAGGTCTGTCCTTCCGGGACCGCTTTGCCCAGGAAATGGAAGCCAACCGCGGGCAGATCCAGGCGGTGATTGACGGGTGGAGCGACGCTGTGAAATCCCTCAATCTGGAAGATGAACTAAATAAATCATGAACACTGAAACTCCCCGGGCGCAGCTGGAGGCGGGCGTGTTGTCCGTCTCCGGTGCAATCGATGCCCACAATGTCGTTCCCTTGCGCGCAGAGGGTGAACGGCTGATCAGGACCGCCGGTGACAGCCTGACAGTGGATCTTGCAGGCTTGTCCACAACGCACAGCGTCATTTTGTCCATGCTCCTTTGTTGGAGCCGGCTGGCAGAAAAACAGGGCGTTTCCCTGACATTTAAAGGCGCGCCGGAACGGCTCGTTTCCCTTGCCGCTTTGAGCAATCTCGAGGATTGGTTACAATCCCGCCCCTGATTTACAAAATACCCGAGGATTTATTATGGATGCCGCCCAAGTCACCGAACTGGTCAAAGAAGCACTGCCCGATTGCGAAGTGCAGGTACAGATCGACGGTAATCATTATATGGTGGTAGCCATAGGTGACGTTTTTGAAGGCCTGTCGACCATTAAGCGGCAGCAGCTGATTAACAAGGCGCTGTTCGAGAAAATCATGGATGGCACCATTCACGCCCTTCACCCCAAAGCCTTTACACCGGCTGAATGGGCTGCGCGCCAGGGCTGAACTGCTCCCACACGACAGGATTATTATTGTGGACAAACTTTTGATCCGGGGCCGCAAACCCCTGGACGGCGAAATCCGTATTTCCGGTGCAAAAAACGCCGCGCTGCCCATTCTTGCCGCAACCCTGCTGGCGGATGAGCCCGTGACGGTTGGCAACCTGCCGCACCTGCATGACGTGACCACCATGATCGAGCTGCTGGGCCGCATGGGCGTGGAGCTGATGGTTGATGAGAAAATGAGCGTGGAAATACACGCCAACACCATCAAGCACTTTCACGCGCCCTACGAACTGGTTAAAACCATGCGCGCCTCCATTCTGGTGCTGGGCCCTCTTGTGGCGCATTTTGGCGAAGCCGAAGTGTCCCTGCCCGGAGGCTGTGCGATCGGTAGCCGGCCAGTAAACCTTCATATCCAGGGCCTTGAGCAGATGGGCGCGGATATCAAAGTGGAAAATGGCTACATCAAGGCCAAAACCAACGGCCGCCTGAAAGGCGCCCACATCTTTATGGATACGGTAACGGTAACGGGTACCGAAAACCTGTTAATGGCAGCAACCCTGGCTGAAGGCAAAACCATTCTGGAAAACGCAGCCCGCGAACCGGAAGTGGTGGATCTGGCCGAATGCCTGATCGCCATGGGGGCAAAGATTACCGGGCACGGCAGTGCAACCATCGAAATTGAAGGCGTTGAGCGCCTGCACGGCTGCCACTACGACGTACTCCCAGACCGTATCGAAACCGGTACCTACCTGGTGGCTGCCGCTGCAACCGGGGGGCGGGTGAAGCTGAAAGACACCCGTGCGGACCTTCTGGATGCCGTGTTGCTCAAGCTGGAAGAAGCCGGCGCCCATATAACCTCCGGCCCCGACTGGATTGAGCTGGACATGAAAGGCCAGCGCCCGAAAGCCGTCAACCTGCGCACAGCACCGTACCCGGCATTCCCGACCGATATGCAGGCCCAGTTTGCGGCCATGAACGCGGTAGCAGAGGGTACAGGCACCATCGTCGAAACCGTATTCGAAAACCGCTTCATGCACTTGCAGGAGCTGATCCGCATGGGCGCGGATATTACGCTGGAAGGCAATGCCGCCATTATCAAAGGGGTTGATCACCTGACCGGCGCGCCGGTTATGGCCACCGACCTGCGGGCCTCCGCCAGCCTGGTTATCGCCGGCCTCATGGCCGAAGGCGATACCATTGTCGACCGCATTTATCATATCGACCGTGGTTACGAGTGTATTGAAGAAAAACTGCAGCTGCTCGGCGCCAGCATCCGCCGCCTGCCGGCGTGACAGACACAAACGGGGAACCGCAAAGACCCATGACAGATTCCATTACCATCGCTTTGTCGAAGGGGCGAATCCTGGAAGAAACCCTGCCATTGCTGGCGGAAGCCGGCATTGAGCTGATTGACGATATCAAAAAATCCCGCAAACTGGTGTTTTCCACCACGGACCCGAATGTGCGGGTGCTTGTTATCCGCGCCACCGATGTGCCCACCTATGTGCAGTACGGTGGTGCCGATCTGGGCGTAACCGGTAAAGACGTGCTGATGGAGCATGGCGGTGATGGGCTCTATGAACCCCTGGATCTGAACATTTCCCGCTGCCGTTTGATGACGGCGGGCCCCAAGGGGAAGACCCCGCCTGCCGGGCGCATCCGGGTGGCAACCAAGTTCGTGGATATCGCCCGTCGTTATTACGCAGCCCAGGGCCGGCAGGCCGATATCATCAAGCTTTATGGTGCGATGGAGCTGGCGCCGATTCTCGGGTTGGCCGACGAGATCGTTGATATTGTGGATACCGGGAATACTCTGAAAGCCAATGGCCTGGAGGCGCGGGAGCTGATTGATAATATCAGCACCCGGTTGGTGGTGAACCGTGCGTCCATGAAGATGAAACATCAGCAGATTAACCCCATCATTGAGAAGATGGCGGCGGCTGTGGATAAGCGCCGCTAGGGTTAAATCAAGCATTGTGCAGGAAGAGCTTTGAGCGTTAACTCTTGCGTATGTAGCAGTTGGTGTTTGAACGCTCTTCGTGAACACTTCCACGGGCCCGGGAGTAGCCACGTACAGCGTCTAAATAGTAAATCTATAATCCAAAGCAGGATTTAAGCAATGACCCTGAACATCAAAAGGTTGAACGCTTCCCAAAGTGACTTCGACAGTGAACTGGCCACGCTGTTGGCTTGGGATGACAGTGTTGATCATCAGGTGAACGAGTCGGTGCGTCATATCCTGCATGAGGTGAAAACCCGTGGTGATCAGGCGGTTCTGGAATTCACTGAGAAATTCGACCGGCTGAATGTTGGCAGTGTTGCAGAGCTGGAAATGAGTCAGAGTCGCCTGCAGCAGGCTCTGGAAGCCATTCCTCAGGATCAGCGCGTGGCGCTGGAGCAGGCTGCGGATCGGGTTCGGGATTATCACGAGCGTCAGAACCAGAAGTCCTGGCAGTACAAAGATGAAGACGGCACGGTGCTGGGGCAGAAGGTGACGCCTCTGGATCGGGCGGGGCTGTATGTGCCGGGTGGCAAGGCGGCTTATCCTTCTTCTGTGCTGATGAACGCCATTCCTGCGAAAGTGGCTGGTGTGAGCGAGGTCATCATGGTGGTTCCCACTCCGGATGGCGTAGTGAATGATCTGGTGCTGGCCGCCGCGGCCATTGCTGGCGTTGATCGGGTATTCACGGTAGGCGGAGCCCAGGCCGTTGGCGCGCTGGCCTATGGTACGGAAACCATCCCGGCTGTGGATAAAATCGTAGGCCCCGGCAATATTTTTGTAGCCACCGCAAAACGGGAAGTGTTTGGCACCGTAGGCATCGACATGATCGCCGGGCCCTCGGAAATACTGGTGATCTGCGACGGCAAAACCGACCCCGACTGGATCGCCATGGACCTGTTCTCCCAGGCCGAACACGACGAGCAAGCCCAGTCCATCCTCATCAGCCCGGATGCAGGCTTCCTCGATGCGGTAGAGGCGAGCATCAACAAACTGCTGCCCACCATGGAGCGCGCCGACATTATCCGCACGTCCATGGCCGACCGCGCGGCTCTCATACAGGTTGCAGACCTCAGCGAAGCAGCAAAGGTATCCAACCGGATAGCGCCCGAACACCTGGAGCTGTCTGTGGAAGATCCGGAAACCCTGCTGCAAGAAATCCGCCACGCCGGCGCCATCTTCATGGGTAGGTACACAGCCGAAGCTCTGGGCGACTACTGCGCCGGCCCGAACCACGTGCTGCCCACCAGCGGCACGGCCCGGTTCTCTTCGCCGTTGGGTGTTTACGACTTCCAGAAGCGCTCATCGATCATCGGTTTCAGCGCCAAAGGTGCTGACCGGATGGGGCGGGTCGCTTCGGTTTTGGCGAGAGGTGAGGGGTTGACTGCCCACGCACGCTCCGCTGAGTATCGGGTTAAAAACGATTAGTCTTACAGTCAGTTTGTGCATGGTTAGTTCTGGTTTTTGTACCTCATATGGGGTTTTAACCGGAAGCTAAGAATATATCACCGTAGCCTGCAGGCAGTTGGGGCGGGGTGTCGTCCGGGAATGTAGAGGGCCAGGGATGGCCCGAAACAAGCGCACATGGATGTGCTCGTAGCGTTTCCCGGACGACACCCCGCCCCAGCTGCCGTCTCCTCGGAGCAAAAAAGATGAGCAAGTTCTGGAGCCCGGCGGTAAAAAATCTGGTCCCCTACGTACCAGGTGAACAACCAAAAATGGCCAACCTGGTAAAACTGAACACCAACGAAAACCCCTATGGCCCCTCACCAAAAGTCATAGAAGCCATACAAGCCGAACTCAATGACAGCCTGCGCCTCTATCCGGACCCGGAAGGCGAAAGCCTGCGCCAAACCATCGCCGGCTACCACAACATAAAGCCCGAACAAGTCTTCCTCGGCAACGGCTCCGACGAAGTACTGGCCCACATATTTTACGCTCTGTTCCAGCACGGCCAGCCCATCCTGTTCCCGGATGTAACCTACAGCTTTTACCCGGTGTACTGCGGCCTCTATAACATCGAAGGCAAAACCGTACCCCTCACAGACAGCTTCGAAATCAATCCCGAAGACTACAGGCAGCCCAACGGTGGCATCATCTTCCCAAATCCCAATGCGCCAACGGGTTGTTACCTTGGTCTTGAACACGTAGAAACCATTCTTCAGACTAATCCGGAGCGGGTTGTTGTTGTTGACGAAGCCTACATTGACTTCGGTGGTGAAACCGCCATAACACTGGTAGACAAGTACCCCAATCTCCTGGTTTGCCAGACGCTTTCCAAGGCCCGCTCACTGGCAGGGCTGCGGGTTGGCTTCGCCATTGGTAATCCGGATCTGATTGAAGCTTTGAATCGCGTCAAAAACAGTTTCAACAGCTATCCTCTGGACAGGTTGGCATTGGCTGGTGCCAAAGCGGCCTATGAAGATCACGATTGGTTCCGGAAGTCCTGCGAGGGTGTTATTTCCGAGCGGGAGCGTATGACCAGGAGCCTGGAGGGTCTGAACTTTGAGGTTCTACCTTCCAAAGCCAACTTCGTTTTCGCCCGTCACAAAGAGAAATCCGGCGAAAGCCTGTCCAGGGGTCTGAGGGAGCAGGGCATTATTGTCCGCCACTTCAACAAGCCGAGAATCAGCGAGTTTTTGAGAATCACCATCGGCACCCCAGAGCAGAATGATGCGTTGATTTCAGGGCTCCAGTCCTGCGCCTAGCCTGCGATATCGGGCATAGAGCGGAGCGCGAAGGGGGCTTCCGGGAACCGCTACGAGCACGTCCATGTGCGCTTGTCTCCGGCCATCCTTGGCCTACGACATTCCCGGAAGCCCCCTTCGCGCTCCGCTCATCGACATTTAGTGATATAGCGAATGGGGGATAAACATGGTCACGAGTGATAGTGTTCTTGCCAAACTCAACGAGTGGCTGCAGCCTGGAGAATTCCAGGACTACTGCCCCAACGGCCTGCAAGTGGAAGGCAAAAGCGACATAAACACCATTGTCACCGGCGTAACCGCTTCACGTGAATTAATCGAAGCCGCAATCGCCGCAAACGCCGATATGGTAATCGTTCACCACGGCTACTTCTGGAAAGGCGAAGACCAAAGCATCCGGGGCATGAAACGCGAACGTTTAAAGCGCTTGCTGGATAACGACATCAACCTGGTTGCCTATCATTTGCCGCTGGATGATCACCCGGAACACGGTAACAACCGACAGCTAGCCGATATCCTCGGCATCAAGAACCCTCGTCCGCTAAGCGGTCTGGTGTGGGAAGGTGAGCTACCGGAAGCCATGTCTCCCGAAAAGTTCGGGCTACACATTGCCAGAGCACTCCACCGCGACCCACTGCGAGTTGGCGACGGCAAAGCCGCAATCAAACGGGTAGGGTGGTGCACAGGTGCCGCTCAAGGATATATCAACACGGCTGTTGACGCCGGTCTCGACGCCTACATCAGTGGCGAAATCTCTGAACCGACCACCCATACGGCGAGAGAGTGCGGTATCCACTATTACGCCGCCGGCCATCACGCAACAGAGCGATACGGCGTAAAAGCGCTGGGAGTGGCACTCGAGAAAGAATTCGGAATCAAGCACCGTTTCATCGACTGCGATAATCCGGTTTGAAAGTCGCGTACGAGTGTCTGATCAGTCCTGTTTACCACTGACTCCAGGTCCATAAACAATCAGGCATCAGCCGCTCTGTCGCCCTTCTTGAGCCCGAAGTCTTCAGACAAAGTTCCGGAGGTCTTGGGTGCATAATCCCGCGGTGGCTCAACGCCGTCCTCGCTAACCTCTTCTAGCCGCTTGCGGGAAGTTTCCTCAGCCAGCTCGGCCATCCACTCTTCATCATTGCACAAGCGGTTCGCCCCGCGCGCCATATGCTGGTTTACATCCCGATAAGCATCGTTAAACTGGCGCAGCAGATGGGCCGACTCCATAAAATGCTCATTCACCTGAGCCTGGTAGCGCAGGTATTCGTTGCGCACTTCCTCAGCCTGCTGTTCCGCGCGACGTTGCCGCAGCGAAGAACCCTGCCCCGAGCGGCCAATCAAGGCTCCGATGACAATGCCAACAATCAATGCGGCAATCGCTGCCAGAATCAGGTTTGTCATATGCAGTATCGTCCTGTTGCCTGAAAAAAGAACCAATTCCTGTAAGCCAGTATAACCCCCGCAGCCTTGTCAGCCCATGCCTGTGTGCTGCGCCAATCGTCGTATTGCCCGAATGGCCCCCGGCGTGGCGAAAAAACCGCGAATACGTAATAATACGCCGCCCAAAATCAACGACCAGACACCGGGATTTTCTGATGACAGCGTCCACGCCTTCTGAAACCACTGTTAACCAGACACCCTGGCAGCGTTACCAGGAAGACCTCAAGCGCCCGGAGTTTCACAAAGACCCTGCCCAGGCCGATGCCGTCAAGCGACTCCAGTCACTCTACGATAAACTGGTAGAGGCGGAAAGCGAACGCGGTAAAGCAATCACCAAATTGCGGCGCAAGTTGAAAAAAGGCAGGGAAGAGCCCGTTAAAGGCCTGTACTTCTGGGGTGGTGTGGGTCGCGGTAAAACCTACCTGATGGACACCTTTTTTGAGTCGTTGCCGTTCAAACGCAAAATGCGGGTGCACTTTCACCGCTTTATGCAGCGTGTTCACAAGGAACTCAGAGCACTCAAGGGTGAAAAAAATCCGCTGGATCTGGTGGCGAAACAATTTGCCGCTGAAGCCCGGGTTATCTGTTTTGACGAGTTTTTTGTATCCGATATCGGTGATGCCATGATTCTGGCAACCCTCATGGATGGCTTGTTCAAGCGCGGCGTTACCCTGGTGTGCACCTCCAACATTGCCCCCGATGGCCTGTACAAGGACGGGCTGCAGCGGGCGCGCTTTCTGCCAGCCATAGCGTTGGTAAAAAAGTACACTGACGTGGTGAACGTCGACGGTGGGGTTGATTACCGTCTGCGGACTCTGGAGCAGGCCGAACTCTACCATTCGCCGCTGGGTGACGAGGCAGATGCCAGCCTGCGCCGGAGTTTTGATGCCCTGGCGGTTGAGGCCGGCAAGCACAGCAAGACCATGGAAATAAACGGTCGCAAGATTCCGGCCCAGGCCCATGCTGATGATGTGGTCTGGTTCGATTTCAAGGATGTGTGCGATGGCCCTCGCAGCCAGAACGACTACATTGAAATGGCGCGCCAGTTCCACGCCATTATCATCAGCAATGTTCCCGTGCTGGGCGGGGACAAAGACGATCAGTCCCGCCGTTTTGTAAACATGATTGATGAGTTCTACGACCGCAACGTGAAAGTCATTATTTCCGCCGCCGCTCCCATTACCAAACTCTATTCCGGCGGGCGCCTGAGTTTTGAGTTCGAGCGCACCGAATCCCGCCTTCTGGAAATGCAGTCACAGGAATATCTGGAAGCCCCCCACAAGCCTTGAAAACCGCAAAAAAACCATCGAAAGCAAAGTGGTTGCATTCCGGATTCTTGTCTATAGTGAATCTGTGCGAGTAAACCCGGCGCCGATCGGGGTTGTGAATGGGTGGTGAGCGGCCATGGGAGCAAAATCATACTTTTGACTGATCAAAGCACTGGACAGCGTTAGCTATAGTGCTTACATCACGAGCACTGTGCATGAAGCCTCCAATACTTCGTGAATACCAATAATCAGAGCAGCGACTCAGAACAACAATGGAGTAGCCTTCCAATGACAAGAAAAACACACCAATGGCAGCGTTGGTCAAAATTACCGCTTGCCGTGGCCGTTGCAGCCGGATTTTCCGGCCAGGCATCCGCTTACTCTTTCTATGTTGGGGATGTGGAAGCCCAGTTCAACACCACGCTTTCGGCAGGGGCTGGCTGGCGGGTTTCGGATCGCGACAAGCGCCTTATTGCCCAGGGCAACCTTGGTCCCCAGTACGCAAATACAACTGTAGGCGCCTCCACGAACAACTACGACGACGGTAACCTTAACTTCGATAAGGGTGATACTTACTCCAAAATCGTCAAAGGTAACAGTGAGTTGTTCCTGAATTATGACATGAATGGAGATTACCTGACCCGGGTGGGCGGCCTGCTTCGTGGTCGTTACTGGTACGATTTCGAGCTGAAAGACGAGGGCCGTGCAACGGATTATGTCGGCCAGCAACGCGAACTGAACAGCGAAGCAAAAGACAACGCATCCGGCGGTGAAATACTGGACGCTTACGTGTTTTCTGACTGGTACCTTGGGGCTGTACCTCTGAGTGTCCGTTACGGCAAGCAGGTGCTCAGCTGGGGTGAGAGCACCTTTATCCAGGGCGGTATCAATACCATTAACCCTATCGACGTTCCCGCCTTCCGGGCGCCCGGCTCAGAGCTGAAAGACGCGCTGTTGCCGGTTGAAATGTTCTACATGTCGGCGGGCGTAACAGAGAACGTCACGCTGGAGACCTTTGTTCAGACAGACTGGGCACCTGTGCGCCCCGATGACTGCGGCACTTTCTTCTCCACCAATGACTTTGCGTCAGACGGTTGCGGCCCGGTTCTGCTTGCCGGTCAGTTGCCTGATTCCCAGGCCCTGGCCCAGGGCTTTGTGGCGCCGCGCCTGGGTGATGTGGAGGCAGATTCGAAAGACCAGTTTGGTGTGGCCATGCGCTGGTATGTGCCGGCACTGAATGATTCCGAGCTTGGCTTTTATTACATCAAGTACAACAGCCGCCTGCCCTATGTAAGCGGTACCATCAAGGACAGCAGCGGTCCTTTCCCGTCATACTTTATCGAGTATCCGGAAAACATTAATCTGTATGGCATAAGCATCAACACCAATACCCCGGGAGGCTGGTCGCTGGGTGCAGAGTACTCCTATCGCGACAAAATGCCCTTGCAGTGGAACGCCTTCGAACTTATCTACGGTGGTATCCAGCTTCGTAATCCCATTGATGGCAGTATCGTCAGTAAGCTGGAGCAGCAGCGCACCGAGGAGTTGGGCACGCTGGTTCCCGGTTCGAGAGTTTCGGGGTACGACCGGTTTGGTGTTTCCCAGGCCCAGTTTACCCTGATCAAATTCTTCGATCAGGTAATGGGCGCGAGCCGCGTCTCTCTCATCACTGAGTTTGGTGCCACCTACGTTCACGATTTGCCGGGTCTTGATGAAGCCCGCTACGGTCGCTCCGGCACATTTGGTGTGGGTACGCTTCCCACAGACGATGGGAGTGGCAATATTGTTGACGTTTGTGCAGCGGGCGTAAACATCAACGCCAGCTACTGTACTAACGAAGGGTTCACAACATCCTTCTCCTGGGGTTATCGCTCCCGTCTGGTCTGGAATTACCCGAACGCCATTGCGGGTATCAACCTGTCACCCCAACTGGCCTGGAGTCATGATGTCAAGGGCTATAGCCCGCAGCCCGGCGGTAACTTCAATGAAGGTAATAAGGCAATCGGTCTGTCGCTTGAGGCTGTGTATCAAAACAAGATTACCGGTGAAATCGGTTACACAAACTTTTTCGGTGGCAAGCCGTATAACGAGTTGACTGACCGGGATTTCGTGAGTGCCAGCGTTTCCTACTCATTCTGAACCGTCACGAATTCGTTTAACGAGGTAATTTAAATGAAACTGAACAAGAAACTACTGGCCACTGGCGTATTGGCTGCGAGCCTGTTTGCTGGCCAGGCATGGGGCGCGGTTTCTGCCGAAGAAGCAGCCAAACTTGGCGACTCCCTGACGCGGATGGGCGCCGAAAAAGCAGGTAATGGCGGTGCCATTCCGGCCTGGGACGGTGGTCTGACCACGCCTCCGGCTGGCTACAAGGGTGACGGTATCTATGTGAATCCGTTTCCTGATGAAACGCCAAAATTCACCATTGATCAGAGCAACGTTGCAGAGTACGAAGACAAGCTGTCACCCGGGCAGGTGGCAATGATCAAGCAGTACCCGGACTACGTGCTGCCGGTTTATGAAACCCACCGTACCGCTGCGTATCCTGAAGATGTCATGGAGGAAACGGTCAAAAACGCCACCCGAAGCGAAATGATCAAGAATGGTAACGGCCTGGCAAATTACCAGAGTGCGACGCCGTTCCCGATTCCCCAGAATGGTCTGGAAATCATCTGGAACCACATCACCCGTTATCGCGGGGGGTCCGTTCAGCGTAACGTGGGGCAGGCAACACCCACCCCCAACGGCGCCTACTCGATTGTAAAGTTTCAGGATGAGTTGACCTGGAGAACCTACCTGGAAGACTACAGCCCCGATAAAGATGCCAACGTGCTGTTTTATTTCAAGCAGGCAATCACCGCACCGGCCCGTCTGGCGGGTAACGTGCTGCTGGTACACGAGACACTGGACCAGGTAAGCGAGCCTCGCCGCGCGTGGGTATACAACGCCGGCCAGCGTCGCGTTCGCCGTGCGCCCCAGGTGGCCTACGATGGCCCGGGTACAGCCGCTGACGGCATGCGTACGTCTGACAACTTCGATATGTTCAACGGTGCTCCGGATCGCTACAACTGGGAACTGATTGGCAAGAAGGAAATGTACATTCCGTACAACTCCTACAAGCTGGTTGACCGCGACCTGACCTATGATGAAATCATCAAGCCCGGCCATATCAATCAGGACCTGACCCGTTACGAGCTGCATCGCGTCTGGCACGTGCGGGCCACCCTGAAAGAGGGCGAGCGCCACATCTATGCACAGCGTGATTTTTACGTTGATGAGGATACCTGGCAGGCTTCGGTTATCGACCATTACGATGGCCGTGGCGAGCTATGGCGCGTAGCAGAAGCCCATTCCATGCAGTTCTACGATCAGGTAGTGCCCTGGTATGCGGTTGAAACCCTTTACGACCTGCTGTCTGGCCGCTACCTGGTTCTGGGCCTGACCAATGAGGAGGTCAATCCCTACCAGTTTGGCGTTAAGCGCCAGTCCAGGGATTACACCCCCGCAGCTCTGCGCCGCGCGGGAACCCGTTAAAGGGTTGTGTTGATCGTGCAAAAACGGCGGGCTCTGGCTCGCCGTTTTTGTTACCGCGATAAAAAACTGCCGCAAGATGAATACCTTTCACGTCAAAACTTTGCAGCCAGCCCCTCAATTAGTTTAACCTTCTTGTCATACTAAAGGCGTACCTGAGGCAGCGTGTGAAATCATTCCCTGATAGCTATGCAGCCAATGACGAATTTCAGTCGGCGAACAGCGGGCTCCAGCGAGGTGAGCTCGTACGGGACATGCTGAAACAAAGGCTGCAGGCTCCCACAGTGCCCGCACACTCGTTAATGCGTCCTCATCTGGCTGCGTTGGTCAGCGATGCTTTAAAACCCCGCGGTGTGCTTTTTATGGACGCACCCTGCGGCTACGGTAAATCCCTCACGGTTGCCATGGGCCTGCAGGCTGCCGGGGTGCGTGATGAACAGGTACAGTGGCTGCCCCTGACGTCCCAGGACAACGCCCCAACCCGTTTTCTCAGCCTGCTGTCTGTAGCGCTGGATATTCCCGAATCCTGCGAAAGCAGTCTGCAGGGTGGAAGCACCTTCTCCGATGCGCTTGCTATCATGCTGCTGGCTTTGAAGAAAACGCCCGCTGAGGACCGCTCCGTTCTGGTCCTGGATGGATTGCATCACATCACGAACCCGGCTGTCGTAGCCCTTCTGCAGCAGTTGGTGGCGGATATGCCGTCGCACTATTCTGTTGCCATGCTTTCTCGACAAGCCTTGCCCTGCGAAACACATGCGCTGGAACTGGAGAACCGGTTTACTGCTATAGGCATGGACAAGCTCGAGTTCAGCCGCAGTGAAACCTTTGAGTTCTTTCGCGACCTTCTGAGCGATCATCAGCTCACCAGCGTGGCGATTGATCATCTCTACGATCTGACCGAAGGCTGGCCCACCCCCCTTGCACTCTACCGCCGCGACATTCTGCAAAGCTCTGACAGGCATGCGGTTCATGAAACCCCCGGGGTAGAGCGCTTTCTGAAAGAGTCTGTACTGGGCAGCCTTACACCCGGCCAGCTACGCTCCCTGAGAGCTGTCGCGGAACTTGGGCTCTGCTCGGATGAGCTGCTTCTGGCACTGGAGCCCTTGATACCGGACGGTTTCCTGTTGCCGTCTGACGCCTGTGAACGAGGCCTGCCGGTAAAAACCATGCCGGGCTGGGGCCGTTGGTATCGCCTCAATCCATTATTGATGCAGTGGCTGAAAACACCTGTGATGGCGGGTTATACAGACAGAATGCTTGCGGCGAGCCGATGGTTCGGTAGCCGGGACCAGTTTCCGGAAGCCCTGAAATACTCATTGCTGGCCGGGGACGCAGAAGAAATTATCCGCATTGCGTCGGAAGGCTCCGAAGCCCTGCTGCTCGGGCAGGATACCGCCTCCCTGTTGCGCTTGCGTAAAAGCCTTCCGGCGCCTTTGCTCGAGCGCAGCCCAAGACTGCGAATCGTGTATAGCTGGGTGCATGCTATCGGGGGCCAGTTCAGGCAGGCGCGGGCGCTGATCGATGGCATGTGTGAATCGGGTTCTGATGGGCGCTGCCAGGAGTACAAAGCGCGAATCTGCGCCCTCAAAGCCTTTATCCTCCGGGGCGAGGGCCAGGTGGCGCCGGCCCTCGAAATGGCTGATCGTGCCCTGGCCGGCGGCGGATTTTCACCCCAGGGGCAGCTGGTTACCCAAATGGTTCGTGCCAGTGCCCTGTGCGCTTCCGGGCGCTTCCAGGAAGCCAGGGACGCCAACCGGGCTGCCTCCCGCCTGGCCAGGGAAGCGGGGGATTCTGGTTCGGAAGCGCTGGCGGTGTATTCCCACGCCAGGATCGAGCTGGGGAAGGGCGCGCTTCGGTATGCAGAACAACTGCTGCGAACCGGCCTGGATACCGTTATACAGGAACAGGCCCGCCCCGCCCGCATCGGCGAAACACGCCTGCAGTTGAACCTGGTGCTCGTACTCTGGCATCAGGGGCGGGAAGCGGAAGCTGATCGCTTGCTGGTAACCTGCGGTCGCCACGCAGAGCAAACCCGCGATCTCGGCCTGCTGCTTGCCATGGCCATACGGGTTCTGATGTGTCGTGCCCAGGGGCGCCTGGAAGACGCCTTTGTATGGATCGGAAGAGCGGAGCGAACCATGCACACCTGGCAGGTTGATGAAGCACTGTATGTGCCTGTCCTTGAGGCGCTGAAAGCCAGCTGCTGGCTGGCCCAGAATCAGCTGGAGAGCGCTGCCCAGGCCCTTGCCAGGTTGCAGCCGTACCGCGAAGCCGGCTGTGTGCCGGAGCTCTTTCCCATGATGCCGGGTTTGCTTGACTGCCTGCAGGTGCGTCTGGATCTTGCCAGGGGTGAAACCGTCAGGGCCCGCGAAACTCTGCTGGCCACGCGCAAGCGATACGGCGACGCCATTCCCTGGGGTGTGGACCTCCACATGCGGTTACTGGAAGCGGTACTTGTGAGCGAAGAAAAAGGCCTGCCAGCGGCGCAGAAAATACTCACGGTGGTGGTTCGGGAAGCGGAGAAAGAACATTTCATAAGCCCGTTTGCAGAGCTGAAGCTGGAACTGGCCGAGCTGATGGGCAAAGTATACAGCCAGCTCCCGGAGACCCGTTTCCGGGAGGCGCTGGGCCGGCTGTTTGGCATAGCCGGGGGTAAGTTGCCGGCGGCGCTGGCCGAGCCTGTGAGCGAGCGCGAGCAGGGCGTTCTGGAGCTTATCGCCAAAGGGCTGTCTAATCAGGAAATCGCAGACAAACTGCACATTTCACTGCACACGGTTAAAACCCACGCTCGGCGTATAAACGCCAAGCTGGAAGTGCGCTCCCGCACCCAGGCTATTGTCCGTGCCCGGGAGCTGGGGCTTCTGTAGCTTTCAGAGCCTCAATGCGCGCATCTTTTTCCGCCCAGAGCTCACTCACCCAGCGCTGGAACGCTACCCGGATCTCGCGGTTATTTTCATAATCCATGCCCAGGAATTGCGGCGGAATTTCCCGCACCCGGATATCAATCACAATTCGCCGCACACGCCCGCTGAAATAATCCCAGATTCCCACCTGGTCCTGCCCGGGGTACACAATAGTGACATCCAGCATGGTATGCAGCATTTCCCCCATGGCGCCAAGAACAAAGGCTGTGCCGCCGGCCCGGGGCTTGAGCAGGTGCTTGTAGGGTGAGTTCTGGCGCTTGTGCTTCTCCGGGGTAAAGCGGGTGCCTTCCATAAAATTGAAAATGGTGACCGGCGTATAACGGAATTTCTCACAGGCCGCTTGCGTGGCGGCTATGTCCTTACCTTTAAGCTCCGGCTTCCGGGCGATCTGCTCTTTGGTATGGCGGTGCATAAAGGGAAAATCCAGCGCCCACCAGGCAAAACCCAGCAAGGGCACCCAGATAAGCTCTTTTTTCAGGAAAAACTTGAGCAATGGAATCCTGCTGTTGAGTACGTACTGTATAGCCGTTATATCGGCCCAGCTTTGATGGTTGCAGGTTACAAAATACCAGTGCTGCCGGCTGAGGTTTTCTGCGCCGCGCACGTCCCATTCCACCTTGTTCAGAATGTCCATCACCAGGTTGTTAAACCCGATCCATACCCGGGCAATGGTATTTAATACAACCGTACAGGCCTTGCGCACCGGGGTAATCGGGAGCAGCAGTTTGAGCAGTGCAAACAGCATCAGGAACGGGAACAGTACAAGGGTGTTCAGCGCAATCAGCAGGGCCGCCAGGGTTCCCTTCAGCGGCGCAGGCAGAAAATCAAGCATGCGGGAAAATCTCAGGTTATCATCGGGTTAATCGGAAGTCAGCCTTCGGCAGACATATCACTGCCCTGGCCGGGAAGCAAAACATTTTCAGCGCTTGCGGAAGCCAGGCTTTTCAGATGCGACGGGCTGCGATCGCTCAGGATGCTCTGGAACGCAGTGTCATAGAACTCCAGGTTGTTGTAACGGATCATCGAGCGGATTTCATCAACATACTCTTCGCCGCGTTCCGAGTAACTGACCAGGCCGCGGGCAAGCGTAAGCCCGGAGAGGGGGTCGTCAGCTTCTCTGTCATCTATGCGGGTGTCCCGTAACATCTGATAGCTCGGGTGCCTGTTCAGGTTTTGAATGTAGGCCCGAACGGAATGATACGGCGAGGGGAACGACGCCACCTCATGGCTGGCACCTTCAGCGCGGCTCAAAGGCACCAGGCCGCAGCCATTGCTGAAGCACCACTGGCCGAACAGATTGTTACCGCGCCGGGCAAAGCGTGATGTGCCCCAGGCTGATTCATTGGCGGCCTGGGCCAGTATCAACGAAGGCGGGATAATATCCAGCCGCTTATTCAGCAGGGCGAGCTGTTCCGGGCTGCCGGGCTCTGCATCCACCCGTAAACGCCTGGCCTGCGCTGATAGCCAGGCCAGCTCCTGCTTTGACAGGCTGTCTTTGAGCGCCAGGCTTTGCAGGTAGTCCCGTTCGATCAGAATGCGGGAGTTGGCAAGTACAATGCGCGGGTACAGAAATGAGAAAAAAGCGGCTTTCTTCTCGGTGGTATCGCGGTAGCCAGAGAAATCGGGCAAGCTGGCGCGGGCCCAGGAGGGCAGGGGGGGCAGCGAGCTCAGAGCAGGCTCAGAGCCGTCGTTGTTATGGCTCGTTGATGATTCCGGTGGAACGTAAAGCCCGCCTCCGATGGCAAAGGCGACCAGCGGAACAAACAGCATCAGTGAGCGTACTGGCAGAAACATAAAACCTCTCGTCACAATATGATCCAGAGCCTGTGAGGCCCTGCACCCTGGCGATGTGTTCACGATTATAACAGGTTGTACGCGAAGGGTTAGCCGAAGGCTCACCGGGTTTTGGTGGCAATCAACAGGCCGGACCGTTCTTCCCCGTTAATGCTATCCCTGTACACAAGGAAAAACTGGCTGGCATCCGCCGTTACAAAACCGTTCAGCGAGAGATTGCCGGCACTGAAACTCACCTGCCCGTTGCCATTGCCCGTGTACGCCAGGCTACTCATCAACTGCCCGGAAACCGGCGCCGAGACAGTGCCGGCGTCAACATCATGCAGTACTTCCAGCGTATCGCTTTCGAGGCTTGCGGTGGCGCCGGAAAGATCCAGTGTGCCGTTATCCAGGTGAAGCAGCCGGTTTAAACCGTCTTTCATGCCTACTGCAAAGCCCTGAACACGGTAGCGCCCTGAGTCGGGTTTTGGCGCGGAGGCCTGCTCAGCGGCAATCAGCAGGCCGTCACCGATCACGCCACCGGTGGAGGCTGCACCGGCCAGGTTGAAAGCCAGCAGCGAGCCGTCTGGCACGCTGGCGCCCACGCCCAGGTCCGGTTGCTCAAACTGGCCGGCGGAATTCTCCACATCAAGATTAAGCCGCCCGATGTTTTCGTTCCCGGTGCTCAGCAGTGCGGCGCGTTGAGAGAGTGTCCAGCTATCGGAGCGATTACCGGTGTTGTCGGATGAAACGCTGCCTGATGCGTGGCGACTCACTGTGGTAAACGCCTGAGCCTGGGTGATGGTGGCGGTTTCTGAATTCCCGTTGATTTGCCAGGTGCCGGAGCCCGCCTCAACCTGCATGGGTTCTGCAGACCCGGCAAACCGCGCGGCCAGGTACACGGTGTTGTAGTTACGACCGTTCAGAATGCCGGTGTCAAACCCCTTCTCCCGCAGCAGGTTGAGCTCCAGTACTGAGAGGTAGTGGGCCTCCAGTTCGTCCTTGCGCTTGAGCTTGCCCTGCACTGATTCCAGCTCTATGGCCTTGCCTGCGCTGAAGTAACCCGAGAGCACCCGGTCCGGGCCGGTCTCCGAGTTGCCCGCGCCTCCGGTATAGGCGTCCATGTAGTAGGGGTTGCGAGTCCAGCCAATGGTTCTGGCGCTGTTCAACCCGGTAATGCTCTGCAGCAGGGCACGGCTGGCCAGAAGGCGGGTATTGCTGTCCAGGGTGGCGGCTCCGGGGGAGGTTGAATGGGTGTTGAGGGCCCAGGTGTCCGGGCCCCGTGCAAAGAATTCGTAGCCTTGGCTGCCGCGTTTATGGGTCAGCGTTTTGCGATCATAGGGAATCTGTGTTGCCAGCGACGTTACCCGGATGTCGAAGATATCAAAACTGGCCAGGGTCAGCCCCGGGTATAAATACGCCGGGTCGTCCTGGGTGCCGGTGGGTTCTGCACAGGCCATGCGCACGCCCCACTGGCCGGCCCCGGCATAACTGCTCTCCAGAAACGTCTGCCCCAGCTCCAGGCCCATAAAAACCGGGTTGTAGTCGGCAGAGCTTGCGGAAACGTTCCCCGAAGCCTGCTCCTGCAGCAGGGCATAGTCCGCCATGGCGTCAACATAGCTGGCAAAATCCGGCCGCGCCGCAAGTACATCCAGTGCACTGGCAATACTGGCGCCCGCTGGAATGTCGATTTCGAAATCGTGCACCTGGTCAGCAAGGGCCGACCAGGCAAACTTGTTGAGGCACAGAGTCGCGTCGGTGTCCTTGGCGCAGTCCAGAAGTTGCTGGAACTCACTGGCGGTGTAGCTCGGAATGGTGTTTGCCACCAGATATTCCGAAAAGGGGTTGATCTTGATGTTGCGGTCGGCATCAGCGGCCACCGCCCGCAGGATGCCAGCACCGTATCTCGCCTCAATAACCACATCGGGTGTCAGGGGCAATCCGTTTTCAAACCGGATCACGGTGGAGCCGCTCTCATCCTTGCGGGTACTGATAGTCGGCTCGCCCAGATCCTGCAGGCTGTGATTGGTCCTGAACACACGGATGGAATCCGGCTGAACAATGCGAAGGTTTCGCCGCGTCGGTTCGCCATCGGGCGCCAGGCTGGCCGGCACCTCCAGGGTGATGCTGACCTCGTTCGCGGCCAGTCCGCTATTATTGCCTGAATCACCCGTGCTCCCCGGGGTGAAATCATCCACGGGGTTTTTAGCGCCGGCAAAGCTGTTGGGTTGTTTGCGGACATTGTCAATCGCATCATCGCCAGTGCCGCAGGCAGCTACCAGCAAGGAAATGGGCAGGATAAATAACCCGGGGTTCAGTCGCATATCTGGCCGTCCGTGCTAAAGCGTTGTTGGTTCTGCGATGATAAACACAGCAAACAAGTCTAGCAGCGCCGGTTGCGGTAAAGCGTGAGGGAGGGCACGAAACAGTAGGGCGGGAACGAAACAGGCGCCCGGGAAAGGCGCCTGCAGCAGAGAACGGGTCGCGTCAGAAGAAAATCTTCATGCCCGCCAGAACGCCTTCGTCCAGGTTGATATCGGGCTCGGTAGGAAAGTCCAGCTCGGTATTCAGGTAGCGGTAGCCAACGAACAGTTCCGCGTTGCGGATAACCCGGTAGTTGCCGCGCAGTTCAAAGCTGGTCATATCGTCCGAATCACCAAACGACAGAATCCGGGGCGCATAATGCAGGCTGCCGGTAAAGGACAGGCCGGGCACCTCCGGAATGTTAACGGTGGCAAAACCGCCCAGCCCCACGGCGCCGCCATCAGCATCCCTGCGGTTCCAGATGTTGTCGTCGTCCCAGAGAATGCCGCGCAGGCCTATGCCGGCGGTTGTGGGCAGGTTGCCCAGCGCAGTGCGGCCCTGAGCGTGAAAGTCAATATTGCCAATGTGGCGGCTGCCTTCATGGTAGGTATAGCCGGCACCCAGTTGAAGGTCGTCGTTGTTGCCGAAAAAGTTAACCTGGCCTTTTACGGAATCGTTCGTCAGGCTCAGGTCCAGATCGCTGGCAAATGCCGGAGCAGCGGCCAGCGAAAGAACCAACACAGAAATACGGGATGCTCTCATTCTTTTACCTTCATGATTGCGGTGTAAATCGGTAGTGCAGATGGTAACGGGCTGCTCCGGGTACCACAACTTACAGCCCTGTAAGACCGATGTAAGATTGTGACCGCAAAGCAGGACAAAAGGGGGCGAACCCTAAAGATCAGTGATGCGTGGTTTCGCCACCCTGGTCAAGATCGTCTGGCGATGCATTCTCTGCCGGAACCCGGTACTCCTCATTGGCCCAGGCGCCAAGATCAATCAGTTTACAGCGTTCCGAGCAGAATGGTCGCCAGGGACTGGCCTCTGACCATTCCACGGATTTTTTACAGGTAGGGCATTCGACGTTCATAATCGCCTTTCAAAGTCTCATTTGTAGGTGGGTTTGGTTTTCCGTCCGACAACCCGTGAGCGTATTGTTCCAGTACCGCCCGCAGCATTTCAATGTTGACAGGCTTGGCAACAAAGGAATCCATGCCGGCGCGGCGGCAGCGCTCTTCATCTTCTTCCATGGCGCTGGCAGTCAGCGCCACCACTGGCACCCGCCTGCGCTTGCGGGAGGCTTCCCACGCGCGCAGGCGCCGGGTCGCCTCAAAGCCGTCAACCCTGGGCATTATGCAGTCCATGAACACCAGGTCAAACGGGTGCCACTGCCACAGGCTGCTTGCCGCTTCGCCATCGTTGGCGGTCATCACATCGCAGCCCAGTTTTTCCAGCAGCCTGCGGGTCAGGGTCCGGTTTACCGGATTGTCTTCCACCAGCAACACTTTCATGCGGCGGGAGGTCAGTTCTCTGCGTTTTTCCGTATCCCCGGTGGCCTGCAGTGAGAACCGGGTAAGAAAACGGCGCTCGTCCTTCTTTGCATCCTCAAAAAGCTGGTTGAGAATGGGTGTGAGGCAGGACTCTCTCAGGGATTTGCTGAGAAACGCATCGGCCCCCGCCTGGCGGAAATGCTCGGCATCGCCCCGCTGCGGGTTGGACGAGAGGATAAGCAGGCGCATATCGGCCCACAAGGGGTTGCTGCGAATCTGACGGCACAGCAGGTCACTGTCCATGTCGGGCAGAAAACCGTCCAGGATAATCGCATCAAAGGGCTCGGTATTGTCAAACGCGAGGCGCAGGCACGTCAGGGCTTCCCCCGCCGATTTGACCGCCTCGATGTGCACTTCGTGGCGTGACAGCATCTCCAGCGTAATCTTGCGGGAAAGCTCGTAGGAATCCGCCACCAAAACCCGTTTGCCCTGCACCATACGTGCATCCGGGCGCACGCGCGAGGTGCTCTCCGGTGCTGTGGGCAGAGTCAGTTCAATCCAGAAGGTGGAGCCTTCACCGGGCCGGCTTTCCACATCCAGGGAACCCTGCATCAGATTAACGAGCTGGCGGCAGATTGTCAGCCCGAGGCCGGCGCCGGGCAGCTGGCGCTGGAATCTCTGGCCCAGCTGTACATAGGGCTCGTACACCAGGGGGATATCCTCCGGGTTGATCCCGATGCCGGTATCTTCCACCGCCAGGCGCAGGCGTACCTTCTCATCGCGGCGCCCAAGCACTTCTATACTGATCAGCACATGCCCGGAATCCGTAAACTTGATGGCATTGGATACCAGGTTCAGCAATACCTGGCGAATCCGCACAGGGTCACCCCGCAGGGCCCAGGGCAGATCCTCGTCAATGCGCAGCTCCAGCGCCAGGCCTTTTTCCCGGGCGCGCCCGCCCAGCATGTGCACCAGGTCGTTCAGGGTTTCCCGCAGATCGAACGGAATCTTTTCAAGCTCAAGCTTCCCGGCCTCCACGCTGGAAATGTCGAGAAGGTCGTTAATAATGGCAGAAAGGCTTTCTGAGGCGCTGAGCAAGGTGTGTACGTATTCCCGCTGCTCCTGATCCAGTGGCGTATCGGTAAGCAGGTTGGCGTAACCGAGAACCGACTGCAGGGGCGTGCGCAGCTCATGGCTTACATTGGCCAGAAACTGGTTTTTCGCGCGGTTGGCCCGGATGGCCTCGTCACGCTCGCCCTGGGATTGCAGGGTGGTCTGCCGGAGCGAACGGGTGTCTTCCAGAATCTGCAGGCGCATCTTGTTCAGCGCCTGCTCCAGCTCTGAAAGCTCATCGGGGGTTTTTGGCGGTTTGCGCTTTAGCTTCAGCGGGTCCACCAGGGCGTCGAGGTTCAGCCGCGCGGCGTAATCCGCCATGGCTTCCAGATGGCGGGAAAGGGTGAAGCGCACAATCAGCAACAGCCCCAGGGTGCCCAGCATCACAACAATCGACTGGAACAACAGGTTAATCAGAGCGCTGCCACGAAGCTCGGAATAGACCTGTTCAATGGACGAGGTAATGGTGAGTGTGCCCACATCCTCGGGGGCACGGAGCGTGGAGCGGTTGAACACCAACGGAAAGGTTTGCGAGATAACCCGGCCTTCCGGGTGCGTGCCGGTGGTGAACTGCTCACCGGTGGAGGTGACAACCTTGGCGTAATGAATAGTCTCCACCGCCCGCATATCATCCAGGCTGTTGGCAACCTCGCTGAAGTTCATCAGCCAGATGTTGTTACTCATGCCACCGGAAACGAGCCCGGCTGCCCGTTTCTGGGTTTCCATAAGATCGGACTTGTAACGCTCAAACTCGCCGATCATCTGCACGCCGGTAGCTACCAGCGAGATAACCAGGCTGAACAGCAGCACGTATACGAGCAGCCGCATTGCCAGCGGCCGAATCCCCATGCGCGTAAAAAAGCGGTTTGAAGGCAAGGCACAAATTCCCTGTGTCGGCTACAAATTGAACAATCGAAGTCTAACAGACCGACAGCACTTCGACACGTTTCTGTGAATGATCATTCACAAACCGGAAGCGAACATTCAGATCATAAAGGTGCGCTCCGTAAATGCGCTCCTCCTCCCGGCCTCTGCGAAAGGAGGGGCGGGGGTCGTAGCTCACAATGTCGGTAATCAGCATTTCAAGCTCCGGGTATTGCTCCGCCGCAAGGCCGGCAAGCTGGGCCTTCGCTTCCGGCCGAAATACAACCTCCAGCCGCTCCGTGGGCGCCGTTTCCGCCCAGCCCAGAGTCGCCTCCGGCACTGAATCCGCGAATGGCAGGTAAGGTTTGATATCCAGAATCGGCGTGCCTTCAATCAGATCATGGTCGCTGATCTGCAGGATCAGTTGCCCATCTTTGCGCACAAGCCCCCGGTTTCGCACCACGGACAGCCCCAGGCTGTTAGGCCGGAAAGGTGAGCGACTGGCGAACACACCCATCTTCTGATTGCCCCCCAAACGCGGCGGCCGGACCACAGGCCGCCATTCCGCCCGCACGGCCTCGTGAAACTGGAAAATCAGCCACAGATGACTGGCGGTTTCCAGGCCCCGGAACGCATCTTCCCGGTCGTAGGGCGGCTGGATGAGCAGATCGGCTCTGGCGTGGCAGGTAAGCCCTGGTTGCCGTGGTACGCCAAACTTGTCCTTGAAACATGAACGGGTGAGCGCTATCGGATCAAGTGTCAGGGCGTCGGCGGGGGGGATGGAGTGGTGTCTTGGCATTGGCTTTTAAATTCATACTCCGAGTTTGAGGCCTGCAAGCGGGACCTTCCGGGAACCGCTACAAGCACATCCATGTGCGCTTGACTCCGGCCATCCATGGCCTCCGACATTCCCGGAAGGTCCCGCTTGCAGGCCTCCTCCGGCTTTGGAGTCAGAAGTCAGGATTAATGCTACCGGAAAAGTACATTTCGATGCGGAAAATCAGCGAACCCCGGTCTTTAAAGCTCTCGTCCCGGGGGAAGGTCAATGCCGGTATCAGCTCAGCAAACAACCAATCGCTGTGCAGACGGTATCGCCAGGTGAGATCAGCAAAGGCAGAGGTCGTGCGCCAGCCCGGCTTGCTCTCACCCAGCACTCCGACCCTGGGGGATAACACAGACCGGTTATTGAGCCGCTTGCTGGTTGTGAAAATATGCGCCGCCACAAACTTGCTGTCGCGGTGAACCCACTCCAGTTCCGAAGAGGACCAGAAATGCCAGCCATTACCAATGCCGCGACCGACATTAAGCCAGCTGCGGGCACCCCAGCCATCCTGGTGGTAGTAGTAAAAACGCTGTTGCGCGCGCAGCCCCCAGTCATCGTCCAGTTTCCAGTATCTTTCCGCCGTTGCTCTCCAGAAGGCGTCCGGCGGGAAGTGCAAACGGGCACCAATATCGTTGGACAGGTTAATGGCATCACCGATTTGCGAAAGATAGCGGAAGGCACCCGTGGCCTGGCCAGATGTCCGCTCCGGCTCGGTAAGCTGACGGTCGCGCTGGCGCTCTTCCAGAGGGATCAGCTCATCACTCTCGCTTTCAATCACCAGCCGCAGTTTGCGTTTGGTGGTGGGTATGTCCAGCCGAAAGCGCGCCTCCGGCTCAAATTGTGCCGGATTGCCGTACTCGGATTCCGTGGCAAATCCCAGGCGCAGATAACTGTCGTTCCTGGGTAAATCATGGATTTCTCCGGAGAGGGTCCGGTCAGCCCATTGCCCGAGGGACTGAACCTTGGGCCCTTGAATACGCTCCTGGAGCATAATGAAATTACTGAAATCGAGCCAGTAAGAGTCCAGGGGCTCAGCCCAGCGTTCACCTGGCTCAAAGGTATAAAACGACAATGGCAGTTTTTCCGGCTTCAGCCTCTCGGTAATGCTGTCTTCCACAATCTCGAACACCGGCTCGAGACCATGGCTGGCCGAACTGAACACCAGCAGCGGCACGGCCAGGCAGCAGGTGAGTGCGATGCTGTTCCTGCAGCGGATACGGTCAACCAAAGTCCACCATGAATGCGTCATGCAATGCCTGAACCTCAGCCGCAACCTTGTCTGAAGGCTGGTTGTTATCAATCACCGCACTGGCCCTTTGCAGGCGCTGTTCCCGTGGCATCTGGGCCGCAATAATGCGCTCAACCTGCTCCCGGGAGTTGCTGTCTCTGCCCATGGTGCGCTCTATCTGAACCTCCACAGGAACATCCACCACAATCACTTTTTCCACCAGTTCATGCTGATCGGTTTCCAGCAGCAGGGGCGACACCAGCAGAACATAAGGCAGATTATAATCATCAGGATGCAGTTGGCGAATCAGCTCTTCCCGGATAATCGGGTGCAGCAACTCCTCAAGCCAGGCGCGCTGCTCGGGTTGCTCGAACACAATCTGCCGAAGGCGCGCCCGGTCAAGCGCACCTTCAGGGGTAAGAATGCCCTGCCCGAAGTGCTCTGCAATTTCCGCCAGCGCAGGCGTACCCGGCTCCACCACCTCCCGCGCTACGTCGTCGGCGTCCACCCAGTGTACCCCCAGGCTACCGAACTGCCGGGCCACGGTGGATTTGCCGGAACCAATGCCCCCCGTTAAACCGATAACAACCATCTGCCCCGTCAACCCCCCAGTACCCCGAACCAGAACCCCTGGATTTCCGCACCAAACCACAGGCACAGCAAACCGGCCGCCGCCAGGTAAGGCCCGAACGGAATCGGAACCTCGCGCCCGTGTTTCCTGAATACCATCAAACCGATACCCACAACCGCACCTACAACCGACGACAACAGAATCACCGCCGGCAGCAACTCCCAGCCCAGCCAGGCGCCCAGGGCGGCGAGCAATTTGAAATCACCGTGCCCCATGCCTTCCTTGCCGGTGGCCAGCTTAAACAGCCAGTAAACCGACCATAAAGAAAGATAACCGGCCACCGCGCCCCAGAATGCACTGGTGAACTCCCCCAGAAAACCGAAATAACTCAGCACCAGCCCAAGCCACATCAAGGGCAGGGTAATGCTGTCTGGCAGCAGCTGGGTATCAAAATCAATCACCGTAAGCGCCACCAGCGCCCACACCAGAACCAGCGCCCACAAGGCGGTTGCCGAAGGGCCAATAATAAAAACCGTTAACACCGAAAAAATCGCGGTTACTGCCTCAATCAGCGGGTAACGAACAGAAATCGGCGCCTTGCACCCGCTGCACTTGCCGCCAAGAAACAGGTAACTGATAACCGGAATATTCTCCCAGGCGCGAATCTTATGGCCGCAGGAAGGGCAGGTAGAAGCCGGGCTGGAAAGCGTTACAGGCGGTTCCTGCTTGCGCTGGTCTTCCGCAATCTCCAGAAACGCCTCACACTGACAGCGCCATTCCTGCTGCATCATCTTCGGCAAACGAAGGATCACCACATTCAGAAAGCTGCCAACACACAGGGAAACCAGTGCTACCGCGAGGTACAGAAGCCAGGGGGTTGAGAGGAAGAGATCGAGTGTTGCCATTCAAAAGCTCAAGTTAAAAAATAAAGAATAAAAAATAAAAAAAAGAACCCCCTCTCCCCAACCCCTCCCCCTCGAGGGGGGAGGGGCTAAAGACATATGCCTGAGACCGGGGAGTTGCCTCCCCCCTCTCCCCTCGCGGGAGAGGGGCCGGGGGAGAGGGGGTGCACCACCCTTACCCCACAACCTGCCCCATCTGAAATATCGGCAGGTACATGGCAATAATCAACCCACCTACAAGCACCCCCAACACCGCCATAATCATCGGCTCCATCAGCGCCGTCAGGTTATCCACCATGTCATCAACCACCGCCTCATAATGCACGGCCACCTTCTCCAGCATCTCGTCCAGATTACCGGATTCCTCACCAATCGCCGTCAGCTGCACAGCCATCACCGGAAATATATCCTGCTGCCGCATGGAAGCCTGTAACTGCGTACCACTGGAAACATCGTTCTTGATACGGTCAATCGCATCCCGGTAAACCGCATTACCTGTAGCGCCCGCCACCGAGTCCAGCGCATCCACCAGCGGAACACCCGCGGCAAACGTAGTGGACAGAACCCGGCCAAATTTCGCCACGGCTGATTTATCCAGAATCTCGCCTACAACCGGCAACTTGAGCACGTATTTGTCCACAAGATCCGAGAACTTCTGCGACCGGCGTTTGGCTTCCTTGAACAGGAAAATGGTGCCCACAATGCCCAGCAGCACCACAAACCACCAGGACTGCATCCATTCAGACAGCCGCACAACCATCTGGGTAAACACGGGCAGTTCGGCGCCAAACCCCTGAAACAGGCTCTCGAACTGCGGAACTACTTTTACAAGAAGAATCGCGGTAACCACGATTGCAACAACGATAACCGCAATGGGGTAGGTCATCGCTTTCTTGACTTTCTTTTTCAGCAGTTCGGTTTTTTCAAGATAGAGCGCAATCCGGTCCAGCATCTGCTCCAGCGCACCGGCTTTTTCACCGGAATCCACCAGGTTGCAGTAAAGGTTGTCAAAGTGTTTCGGGTGCTTGCGCAAAGCCCCCGCAAAGCTGGTGCCCGAAGCGATATCGTTGCGGATGTTTACCACCAGCTCCTGCAGGCCTTTATTTTCAAGGCCATCTGCCACAATGTCGAAGCTTTGCACCAGCGGTACACCTGCTTTCATCATGGTGGCCAGCTGGCGCGTGAGCATGGCAATGTCGAAGGGGGTGATTTTTTTGCTGCCGCTGCCAAACAGGGGCTTGGGTTTTTTCTTCACCTTCTCTGGAATAATGCCCTGTTTGCGCAGCTGGGCTTTTACCAGCGACAGGCTGACACCATTCAGCTCGCCCCTGGATTTATTGCCTTTCCGGTCTTTGCCTTCCCAAACGTACGATTCCAGTTTTTGCGCTTTCTCTGCCATGCTTAATCCTTCGTGACGCGGTTGGCTTCCTCAAGACTGGTTACGCCCTCAATCACCTTCCTCAGTGCAGATTGGCGCAAATTCCGGAAGCCCTCAGCCTCAGCCTGCTTTGCAATTTTAATGGAGCTGGCTTCTTCCATAATCATGTTGGCCAGCTGGTCAGTAATCTTGACCACCTCGTAAATCCCGACGCGGCCTTTATACCCACCATTGCATTTATCACAGCCCTTGGGGTGGTACAACGTGAACCCTGTATCAATTTGTTCCTGTGTGAACCCCTCGGCCAAAAGTACGTCTTTTGGCACATCGCCGGGCTGCTTGCAGGCGCTGCACAGGCGGCGACCGAGGCGCTGGGCAATAATCAGGCTAACGGAAGTGGCAATATTGAACGCAGGCACACCCATGTTCATCATTCGGGTAAGCGTTTCCGCGGCACTGTTGGTGTGCAGGGTAGAGAGAACCAGGTGCCCGGTCTGGGCCGCCTTGATCGCAATGTTGGCGGTTTCCAGGTCCCGGATCTCGCCCACCATGATCACATCCGGGTCTTGCCGCAGGAACGCCCGCAGCGCCTCGGCAAAGCCCAGGCCCACGCGGTTGTTAACGTTTACCTGGTTAATGCCTTCCAGGTTGATCTCCGCCGGGTCTTCCGCCGTGGAAATGTTGATGTCCGGCGTGTTGAGTATGTTAAGGCCGGTATAAAGGGAAACCGTTTTACCCGAGCCGGTGGGGCCGGTCACCAGAATCATGCCCTGGGGTTGCGACAGCGCATCCATGTACAGCTTCTTCTGGTCCTCCTCATAACCCAGCACATCAATGCCCAGCTTCGCCTGGCTGGGGTCCAGAATCCGCAGCACGATTTTCTCGCCCCAGAGCGTTGGCAGGGTGTTAACCCGGAAATCTATGGCCTTGGTTTTGGACAGCTTCATCTTGATGCGGCCATCCTGCGGAACCCGGCGTTCGGATATATCCAGTTGCGCCATGATCTTCACACGGGCAGAAATCTTGGGCGCCAGCTTGATGGAGGGCCGGGACATTTCCTTGAGAATGCCGTCTGTTCTGTACCGGACCCGGTAGATCTTTTCGTAGGGTTCAAAGTGGATATCCGAGGCGCCGCCGCGAATCGCGTCCAGAAGCATCTTGTTTACATACTTTACGATGGGTGCATCATCTACTTCACTGGCTGAAACCGCACCATCGTCCTCCTGCTCGCCACCCTCGGTTTCCACCCCTTCAAGATCGGCATCATCCAGATCACCCATAGTGGTGTCCTGGGATTCCAGGTACTTGTCAATCGCCTCCCGAAGTTTGGCGTCGTCCACCAGAATGGCGTCGGTGCTCAGGCCGGTGTTGAACTTGATTTCATCCAGCGCCTGGATATTGGTGGGGTCGGAAACCGCAATAAACAGGCGGTTGCCTCGTTTGAACAGCGGGAGCGCATTGTGTTTGCGCACCAGCTTATCGTCCACCACCTTCTCCGGCATCATCTCCGGAAGAAAAGACGACAGGTCCAGCACCGACACCCCGAACTCCATGGCGGCGGAAAACGCCAGCCTGGCGCTGTCCGCCAGCTTGTTCTGGGTGAGGTAGGTTATGAGTGGAATGCGGTTCTGGGAGGCCTGTACAAAGGCATCCTTGGCGGTTGCTTCATCAAGAAGCCCGTCATCCACAAAACGCCGGGCCAGCCCGGTGAGGGTGATGTTGCTTTTGTTGGTAGCCATAAACGGAGTAAAGAGTGCTGCCTAAGTGGTTGAAAAGGGTATTTCAGCGATTGCAGAGAGTTTAGATGGCTGGTGTGGGTTTGGAAAGGTGTGGGGGCAACTACTCGGGCAAAGCTACTGCAATGGGCTTGGTGGCATCGGCCTCTTAACAGGTGACAAAATTTGTCATTGAATGACGGGGTGCGGCTCAAAAGATGTTTTCAGGTATGTAGCGTTTATCTCTGGCTGCCTGGTAATGGGCTGATTAAAAAGGATTTGCGTCTCGGGCTTCATTGTTGGCATGGAAGGTGCTGACACCTCTGCAGGCTCATAAGAACCGGTTGCGGGGCAAGGCTCCACCGGCCCCGGGCCATTTTGAGTTAATAAACGACAATGAAGAGGTCGACTATGAAGAACATGCAAATCAATCATGCTCAGAAGGGTTTTACCCTGATCGAACTGATGATCGTTGTGGCGATTATTGGTATTTTGGCGGCTGTGGCTATTCCGCAGTATCAGGATTATACGGCTCGCTCGCAGGTAACGAGAGTTGTTGGTGAAGTTAATGCTCTGAAGACTAATATCGAAGATGCGTTGCAGCGTGGTGCTGAAATTGTTGATGGTTACACCGACAATATCTCTGCCAACGAAATTGCGCTTGCATATGATTCCACCAAGTCGAATCTTTTGGACTCGAGTGCAGGCACGAATGGGGTGACAATTACCGGTGGCGATACCGCTACCCCGACGATTGCAGCAACTCTCGGTGGTCAAGCTTCTGCAGCAGTGACTGGAGCGGTAGTTCAAATTACTCGTGATGCTCAGGGGCGCTGGACATGTGCCGTTACCAACGGTGGTAATGTCACGGGCTGGAAAGACAGCTATGCTCCTGCAGGCTGCCCGGCTTCTTGATCAGATGGTTTGAATTACATTTAAGTTTGAATTGGACAGGCACGGCGTAGCCTGACCTGATCCCCAAAGGCCCGGCGGATTCGATCCCCGGGCCTTTGCCGTTTTGGAGGGCGAGTTTGAATAGTTTGAATTGGACAGGCATGTCATGGACAGGCACAGCTCAGCCTGACCTGATTCCCTAAGCTGATCATGGAGCCTTGGATCATGGACAGGCACAACTTTGGCAGACAGGCACAACTTTGGCACAACTTAGCCTGACGTGATTCCCAAAGGCCCGGTGGTTTCGACCTCCGGGCCTTTGCCGTTTTGGTGCGTCTATTTCGGGTTTATGGTAAGTCCGTCCCCGTATTCCGCAAAAACGTGCCGAAATCGTTGAAATTCGGGTAAGAGAGACCCTCGGCAGCGGTGCCGACAGGTGTGTTTGGTCAGGAGAGGGGAATAAGCTAGGCAGCCCGTTGTCGGCCAGCGGGGTTTCGATAATCCTGATAACTGTCTTCAAAGGCTGTCGCCCGATGACACCACCGATCCGGATCCAGGTTCAGTCTTTCCAGAATGGGCAGCGCTTTTTCATTAATGGCTCCGCGTTTGTCATCCCGGCGGATGCGCCCGGTGCAGTCCACCAGTTCCAGGTAATCTTCAAAGCTGAATAGAATTCCGCGCTGAATGCCATTCCGGATGATGCCCTCAAATCCCAGTAGCGGTTTCAGCGGTACGGCAAATTCGTTCAGTGCCTGCTGTTCCGTTTGCCGCGTGATTGCTTCGGCCAAGTTAAAAGTAGGCTGGATGCGTTCTTTAATGCTGGTGTGATCCGACGTTTCCGGGGTGTCCGCCATGGCGGCCCGGATGGGGTTCAGATCCACATAGGCCATGCAGGAGAGCAGGGCTTCTTCCGTGTCCAGAGCCTGGGATTTGAATCTGCTTTCCCAGAAATGCCCCGTGCATTCGTCTTCTTTGTTGGCTTGTCGGGCTATAGGTTCATTCAGGCATTTCATAAACCAGCTCAAGTCCCCCAGCCGCTGCCGGAAGGTGTCTGCATATTCATCAACTCGCCTTAGTTCGGCTGGGTGCAGGTTATCTCCCCGGTAATAGCGCTGTACCAACGGTGGCCCTTTGTAAAGGCTGCACCAACGTGCCAGAACCTCCTCGTTGCTCCAGGGCTTCACGTCATCCGGATTGAGTTTCACCACCAGGTGATAATGGTTAGACATCACCGCATAGGCCGCCACATCCACAGCAAACACGGAGGCCAGCAGCCGGATTCGCTCTTCAATCCAGGCTCGCCGGTGTTCGTAACTGCGCCCGGTAACACGGTCTTCTCCACAAAGAAACGTTCGCCGCACACAGCGGGAAATCACGTGGTAGAAAGGGGTGTCTGCAACGCTGATCTGCTCGGTACGCGGCCTGGGCATGACTGACTCCTTGTCGTTTTTCTGTACTAATGTAAAAATGCTGTATAAATATCCAGCTTTTTCTTGATTTTTGCAACACCCAGTCATGGACAGGCGCAGCCTAGCCGGGCGCAGCCTAGCCGCCTGGCGTGACTTGGTTCCCAAAGGCCCGGCGGATTCGATCCCCGGGCCTTTGCCGTTTACGCTCATAACAAAAATCAATCCTGGATAGGCACTGAATTTGCTTAATCAGCAGAGTAAACGCAAAACACCAAAAGCTGACCCTATATGACCAAAAGCACCGGTTTTACTCTCATTGAGCTGATGATTGTTGTTGCGATCATCGGAATTCTTGCAGCAGTTGCTATCCCCTCCTACCAGAGCTACATCGTAAAAACCCAGATAAACCGCGCTGTTGGTGAGTTGTCAGCTTACAAAGCTCCGTTTGAAGAGCGTGCGGGCTCACGTGGGAGCGTGACGAATGGAGATATTGGCTATACCCCCTCCGATCTCACCACGGGTAGCCAGGCTGTTGATATAGGGGTGCTTAACCTTGACGGTTCTGGTCAGTTGCAAGTGACCATGGGCGGCAACGCGCACCCAAATTTGGCAGGCTTGGTCCTGAGCTTTGAGCGCAGTTCCTTGGGCACCTGGGAGTGTGTCCTTGACACGAGCTCAGCGCCTGCATGGAGGGCATCTTACTTGCCGTCTGGCTGCAGGTTGTAAATCCGCCTCATTCATTGCTGGGTTGTTCGTGAAAGGCGTTTTTAGCGCCTTGTCTGAAAGCAATGACAATTTGATCTTTATATCTCTGAGGTTTTCGAGTGCAAATAGCCCGGAATATGCTCCTTTGGTTTGTCGTCGCAGCAGTATTCGTCAGTGTGTTGTTCGCAGATTTTCTGCCCTTGGCACTCGGCGGCTATGCATCGCAGCGGTTCATGTTGGTATGGCTTCTGGCGGCGGTAGTCAGTGTGGCAGGGGCGGTTTTGGTGAACCGGAATGGCTGCGCTGTTTTAAAGGGTGTGTGGCCGGTATTGCTGCTCGCGGCTGGGTTTATACTGCTGGCATTGCCATTTTCTGACGCCTTGTACCCTTGGGTTGAACCCGGAATGTACGCCGCGTTTTTTCTTGGTTTTGTGATGGCGGGGAGCTTGCCGAGAGGGAGCGCACAAACGCATCATTGGGTGGTTGTTCTGGTTTACATTGGGGCAGCTACTGGCGCTTTGTATGGCGGTGCGACTATCACGGTGTACCTTTTTGCGCTCTCTGATCAGGTCGCAAACTTGTCGAATTTTATTCCCTGGGGTTTCGTCAATATTCGTTACTGGAGTCATGTCGCCACATGGCTAATCCCCTTGCTGCCCCTGGCGGTACTCGTTGGGCCGCTCCAGAATCAAAGATTATGGCGCTTTTCCGTTGCCCTGGGGGCCGCCCTGTGGTGGTGGGTTGTGTTTCTCTCATCCTCCCGGGGCACCATGCTTGGGCTGGCGTTCGGAGTGCTTGTGGCAGTCATTTTCGTTGGTCGCCCGGCGTTGCCTTGGTTGAAGGTGTTTTTGCGATATCTGGCCTATGGCCTGGTTGTATGGTTGTTTCTTTCGGTATTGATTCCTTCATTGTTAATGGATGAAGTAAGCATTCGTACACTCAAAACTGATTCCTCTGGCAGAATACCGCTGTTCATTGAAGCCTGGAAAATGAGCCTGGAATATTTCCCCTTCGGCATGGGCCCGCAATCCTGGTTGACTCATGACCTCCTGACTGAAAACTATCGCCAGTCTCCCAAATTTGGCCACCCCCACAACATGTATCTCATGTGGGCTGCCGAGTATGGCTGGTTGTTAATTGGTGCTCTTTTAACTGTGGCTGGCCAGGCAATCCGGCTCTTTTGGCAGCGTCGAAGTGAGGTGCGTGCTGCGGAAAATACTGTGCTGGCTCTACCTTTAGTTGCGTTTACCGCATCGGTTTCAGCCGCTTTGTTGCATGCCGGCGTTTCTGCAGTATTCATGGCGCCTGGGTCCATGCTGATTGGTTTTCTGGTGCTGTGCGTGTTTTGGGCGTTGATCACCCCGAATACGCCGCCTAATACACCCAGGTACCCCAGGGTGAGAGCATTGATAGCTATTCTGGCGGCGATGTTGATAGGTCTTTCCTGCTACTTCTGGCTGCAACAAGTAGCTGCATATCACAAGGCCATGGAAAGTGACCAGGAATTCTATTACGAAAACGTGCCTGCCGGCACACTACCAAGGTTCTGGTTTCACGGGAATTTTCCGAGGCATCCCGATCAAATGCCTCGGTGATAAGGCCATGGACAGGCACAGAAGGCCATGGACAGGTGAAGGCCATAAGGCCATGGACAGGCACAGCCCAGTCTCAGCCCAGTCTAGCAATTGACACTATGGACAGGCACTGAATTGGACAGGCACTGAATTGACTGAATTGGACAGGCACTGAATTGACAACGTTGGCCTTCTCATAGAATGCGAAAGTCTTCCTGAAGTCTGCCCCAGTGCTCTATAAGTGACTGTTTGTGGCCTTCGTTCATCGGCAGATCTTTAATGGCTCCGGGCCATAGGCACCTGGCTTTCTCCATCGTTTCATCCAAATGGGGCTTGATTGCCCGCCAGGGAATTCCTGAGCGCTCTGCCCAAAGCTGAAAGTGATCGTAGGAGACGGTGTACCAGGCTTTGGTTTTCCCTAAATTAAGTGCGTAATCTTTTTCGTTCTCGATGTAGGCGCTGGTTGTAACGATGTCATATGCCGGGGCAAGCCGGGGCGTAATCTGATCAGGATATAGCAGGCTCCAGTTCTTGAGGTGCGCATCGCCATTGGCAAGCAATACGTTAACGAGTAATCGTTTGGCGAATTGTTGGGCGTCTGCCAGCCCATCGCCAGAATACTCGTATAGAATTCTGCCGATTTGTTCGTAGTTGGCTGAGTTGTATTTTTCGTGAGGGTATTTCACTAGTACCTGAGCGAAGTCCTCCATGTGAATCCGCGTGTTGCCATTCCGATCAAAACGCTTGATTGCAAACGCCAGTTTTTCGCCGGGCAGGTTTATTGGGGGGAGGTTGTCGAGCCTGTTTAATTCAACCAATTTGATTTCTGGTATGTTGATCCCCGCCTGCGCCGCAAGCGACATGGCCGTAAATTCGTTTGCCGGCACTTCTTTGTGCTGTGTTGATGGTGTTTTGATGATCCAGTCGCCCAGCGCATCGTTACCGGAAAGGTTGTAACGCCCTTCTTTTTCCTTCATTGAAAACTTCATTTGCACACCGGCCAGGGAAAACTTGTTTCCCATGGACACCCTCCCGAAATTAACGGCTTGGGCTTTACTACCGTGGGCACCCAAAATACTAGCGGGCACGTCTTCTGGCGCCAGTGGCTCAGCTATCAAAGCGCCGGGTAAGTCTCCTCCAAGATACGACAGGATGTGAAATTCGTTATCAACATGAACCTTGAGCCCTTGAGCAATCAACTCTCTCAGGGCTCCTTCCGGAAGCAGGTTGGATAGCACCGGGTGCAGCCTTTGGTTTCGTGCCCAAGGCTTTTCCATCAGTGCTTTTGCGCGCGGAAACGCGGGGTGGGTAATCAAGCTAAATGTGGGGCGGTTTGTGTCGGTCGTGAATACCTCGGCAAAACTCAGTACGTTTCGGCCATTTTGAAAGCCTGCCAGATAACCCACCAGTCTGTCATGCAGGGTCAGTTTGAGTACCTTTATTTCATCAATGCGGTTACTACCCATCAATCATCCCCCAGCAAGCCCTTCCAGGGGTCGTCATGTAAGCTTGTGCTGGCACCTTCCCGGGGCGTATCTGAGGTCTGATCCGATGGTTCATGCTCCAGCACCGCAATCACTGCGCCAAGCTTATCTTTGGGGATAAGCATGAGTTCGCTGTTAAGGGCCTGTGCTATGAGTTCCAGGTTATCCAGCCTGGGGTTTCCCCTGGATTCCAGGCGCTGATATTGCTGGCGAGACATGCCCGCTCGCAGCATCATATCGCTCTGCTTGAGGCCGAGTGCCAGTCGTCGTTTTTTAAGTTGTTGAAGTAAAGAGGCCATAGGTGTCAACGTTTGTGTTGCTTTATTTGTTACACGAAACACATTAGTTGCTTTTTCGGTAAAAGGCAACAAATGTGTTGCTTGTGATAGAAGCGACGTTCAAGCGACGCAAGCGACGTTGGACAGGCACAGCCTAGGGACAGGCACAGCCTAGCCGCCAGGCACAGCCTAGCCGCCAACCCCGCCCATCATCATCCAGCACATCAACGAATGTTTAAAAAATTGGAAATCATGGCTACGCTTGTTGATGAACGTTCACAGCGCAGGGTCGGCGGGGCCTTCTTTGTCAGAAATGGAAAAGGAGAAGATTATGCATTGCACAAAACCCGGATTATCCCTTCTGGCAGCTTCCGCTGCTTTGATTCTGTCAGCTTCGCAGGTGTTCGCAGAGCCGAAGCTTGAGGTAGAGATGTTTGAGGCAGGTGTGGAAGGCCAGGGGGATTCGTTGGGTACGGTTACCCTCATCGCTTATGACCAGGGCGTATTGATTGAGTCGGATCTTCGTGGGCTTGCGCCGGGAATTCACGGCTTTCACCTGCATGAAAATCCTGACTGCAGTCCGGTAGAAAAAGACGGAAAGATAACGCCCGCAGGTGCGGCTGGCGGGCATTATGACCCGCAAAACACCGGGAAGCACAAAGGCCCATTCGATAAGACAGGGCATCTAGGGGATCTGCCGAGACTGCACGTGGGCCCGGATGGAGAGAACGCCCAGACCAATATTGCGCCAAGGCTGACGCTGAACGATTTCAAGGGCCGGGCTCTGGTGATTCATGGTGGAGGGGACAACTACTCGGATTCTCCCCAGCCTCTGGGCGGCGGCGGTGCCCGCATAGCCTGTGGTGTTGTTGCCGATTAACAAGGCATGGACAGGCACAGCTTACTCGATTAACAAGGCATGGACAGGCACAGCTTACACAATGGATTCATTTATCTTCGGGTTCGATCAGCTTCATGAACTTCATTCTTTGCGAGATCAGATTCAGGTACCGGGTCTTCATCTCATCGGGCATGAAGGAAGCGCGAATGGTATCCGGAGCGTGGCTTTCTATCTGTTTTAATAGCTGGATGATCCGTTTCCTGACGGCCGGTTCAAGAAGGCCGGCTTTCTTACCGAGTTCAACAAAATCAGAGCCGGCATAATAGCCGTTGCCCATTTCATGGTAATACTGCGGTTCTCCTTCTTTGAGAAAAGGTAAAGCCATGGGGTTCTCGGCTTGGGAGCTATAAAGCGATGACGCAAGAACGTCGTAACAGGGTGTTAGTCGGAACATAGGTTCATGGTAGAAACTGATATTTTTCAGGTGGTGGTCGTCATTGCCAACAACATAGCTGAAAACAAGTCGAAGCAGCAGTTCCATGGCTACAGCCATACCCGCATGTTCTATGATCAGTTCCATAACCTCTTGGTAGCTGGCGGATGTGTACTTTCGTGATGATTCGGTATTGGCAATCCCAAGGGCTTGCATTGCATCTTCCTGATGGAGCCTGGAGCCATCGGTGAAATTACGGTCGTAACGTCTGATCAGGAAAACCAAGTGGTCGTCCTGAAGTCTCAGGAGCCCACAAGGAGGGACCTCAAAACCAATCCGGTCCATTATTACCAGCGTTGCGTGTTCGTTCTCGGCAACATTCTGATATTCCTCTGGGGAGGGTTTCATGATGAACTGGCCACCACTGTCGACCAGTTTGAGTTTTTTATCCTCAATCGCCATCTGGCACTTCATTTGAACGCCACTGATTGAGAAGCCGTGAGTTTTTTTGGGTATAGCGGAGACGAGGTCCTTTCTGCTCTCAGGCAGGTTCAGGTCGAGGACTTTGCTGCCAAGCAGGTAGTCAAGGCACTTGCTGTGGTAGCCCATTTGGGTGAGCTTTGGTAATGGTTTAAGGCAAATCAAGCAATTCAATGGTTATGGCTCCCGGCAAATCCTCTCCGTTGGACACGAGTAAGGCAAAATCATCATCAGGGTCAATGCGTTGTTCGCGTGCCTGGACTCGTTTCAGCCAGCCCTCACTGACAAGACCGCTAAAATAGGGCGGCAGACCCTCGTATTCATAGGCTTCTTTTCGTAGGGGGAGGCTCTTGCTCAATGCCGGTTGCCCGAGTGTTAAATAATTTTTGTCGTATTGGAACCAAACCGTTACTCCTTTTCGTTCCAATATGCCAGCAACCGTGCCGTTCATGCGTACCAGAGCCTTCATTTGAGCTCGATCCACAGCCTGAAGTTGAGTACCTTGCCAACGACTTGCAGCGTCTGAATGGTAGGGTTTGCGTTTCCGATCTCCATTGCGCGGTATGTGTTGGGCGACAAACCGGCAAGATCGCTCACCTCCTGGGCGCTGAGACGGAGGGTTTCGCGGCGGTTCTTCAGAACAGGCGCAAGCTCTGAAAGCGGGCGCAGGTCCGGTTCTTCGGAAGACTCAATTCGCTCGGCCAGTGATTGCAGATTCCGGATCTCTTGTTGAACGGCAGCCAGTAATCCCTGTTTTGTTTTCATCTGTTGCTTCGGCCTTCAATTTAATGCGTAAACGTCGACTGCGTCTTAACTTCTATTACTATAATGGTTGGCAGGGATGGCCAAGTCAATTTAATTTTTATTTTTGTCGATATCGGGTTATGTGCTCATTAAAATGCAGTGCGGCGTTTGCACTGCTTTGATAAACCCCGGTTGCGCCTCAGGCCTCACCCGGCGCCCGCTTCTCGATATACGGTGAGCGCGCGCCACCTTCCCCTTCCATCTGCACGCTGATCCTTGGCGCAGCAATATCTATGTAGCGCTCTTCCGTTCTCCGCTTGAGCAGCAGGTTGAAGGCCCGGGAAACGTCCCACTGGTACTCCGGCTTGGTGCGCATTCGCATCCGCAGCACCGGGCAGCCGTCTTCGAAGGCATGAATGCCCTGCATCTCCAGGGGGGACCAGATCAGCCAGCGCATGTCCGGCAGGGTGCGCAGTTCCTCGGCAGTTTCGTTCATCAGCAGAATGGCATCATCAATGGGCAATTCCCGGGGGATGCGGATCTTGATGAGGGCGATACCGAACTGGCGGGACATGTTGTGAATGGAGCTGATCTTGCTGAAGGTGATGTGGTGAACAATGCCTTCCAGATCCCGTAGCCGGACCGTGCGCAGGTTAAAACCCTCCACCGTGCCCATAAAGCCGTTGATTTCCACAAAATCGCCCACTGACATGGAGTCCTCAACCACAATAAACAGGCCGGTAATCAGATCCTGAACCAGTGTTTGCGCCCCGAAACCCACGGCCAGGCCGATGATACCGGCACCGGCCAGCAGCGGGGTTACATCAACACCCAGGGTGGAAAGCCCCACCAGGGTTGCGACAACCAGAATGATAATGAGCAGGGTATTGCGGGCAATGGGCAGAATGGTCTGGGCCCGCGCCGGGTTGATCCTTTTTTTGCGATCCCCGCCGCGCATGGCCCGTTCCAGCAGTTCGTCCACAAATATCCAGGTCAACTTGGCAATCAGTGCGGTCAGAAGCAGGCCCACCAGTATGTCGGCCAGGCCTGCGCTTATCGCGGGTGATTCACCAAGGCCGAACAGGGAAAAGCCCCATATCTGCAGGATCAACTCGAAAAATACCAGCCAGGCCGCGGTTTGAATCAGCCGGTACCCAAGCTGCACAAACCGGCGGCTGAACTCGCTCAGGGCCTGATGCTTGGGCCGGTTCTCCTGAATGCCGATCAGCCCCTGAATGGCCAGGGTCAGGGCGAGCAGCAGCGCGCAGATCATGGCCTTGCCGAGCGCTGCGTCGGCTTCACTGCCATTCACAAAAACCGCAAAAACCGACGCGCTGATGGCCAGCAGCATGGGTATGTGCCAGAGCCGGGCCAGCAGTGTAATAACTTCACGCCCGACGCCCTGGTCCTTGCGCTGGCGATAGGGCCGGTTACGGATCAGATGGGTTACCGGGCGCCGGTTGCGCAGAATAAGGAAGAAGCTCAGAAGTGCCGCAACTATGCTGAAAATGAGCGCCAGTGCGCTGGCCAGCTCTGGCCCCAGTTGCTCCGTAAGCTCTGGCGTGCCAAGGGCATCTTCGAGCGCGAAAAGTACACCGATAACAAACAGTGGCCTCAGCATCCGCCGGCGCAGAATCACCACCGCTGCCTGGCGGTGGCCGCTGGAGAAAACGGAGATCAGCACATCGAACAGGGATGTCAGCACCCGGGCGCCGAGGGCCGCATAAGCCAGAATCAGCACGGTGGTCTGGCCGGCCTCCGACATACCGAATGTGGGTAGCCCGGCCAGCAGGGCAGTGAAGGTGAGTAACCAGGGCAGAATTCGCCGCACAAAGTGGGCTATCAGCATCCACGGCCTGGGTTGCCGGGGCATTTGCAGTGGCCAGCCGCGCCATACAAAAAACAGGCTGGCCAGGCGCGAGAGCCCGTAAAGCGCCGCCAGCCAGGCCACAAGCCCGACGGCGGTTTCGGCCATAACCCGGAATGAGGCGCTGGTGAGCAGCTTTTTCGCGGCGCTGTAGGCGTTGTGAAAATTGGTTTTCCACTTGCCCAGCGGCGTTTCGTCGCTGCTCTGCGGGTTGGTAGCCTCGTCAAAAAAAACCGCAAGGGCGCCCAGCAGCCCGCCGTTCCCTCCGGGGGCGCTTTTTGCAGATTCTGCAGCCTCGGCCTGCAGCCCTTGCTGAATGGCCTTGAGTTGTTCAACCAGGGCTTCCCGGCTCTCGTCGTCTTGCAGGGCCTGAATGGTTACCTCAAGCGATGCCTGCAGCTCTTCCGGTGAGGCGGTTTCCTCCTGCTCCGGTTGCCCGGAAAGCCCGGGAATGCCGGGCAGGGTGAAGGGCTGCGCCTGGGCAGTGCCAAGGGTAGCAAAAAGCAGGAAAAGGCCGCAGAAGAGTGCAATAAACTTCAAATTTCTACCTCTTCGAACAAATCCGGCACCTCCGCATCCCATCCAAATTTCTCGCTGATTCGCTTGCGCATAATGTCGCTGGCCAGCATTTCGCCGTGGGTAACGTACACCTTCTCCGGTTCCAGTGTTCCCTGCTCCAGCCATTGCAGAATCTCATTATAGTCGCCGTGGGCGGAGAGGGAGCCCATGTTGTGGATGTCAGCCTTCACCGGCCAGTACTCCCCGTGTATTTTTACGGATTCCACACCGGCCACCAGCCGGTCGCCACGGGTTCCCGGCGCCTGAAAACCGGCAAACACCACGCTGTTCCTGTGATTGGGCAACAGGGTTTTCAGGTGGTGGAGCACGCGCCCGCCGCTTGCCATGCCGCTGGCGGAGACAATGATGCAAGGATAGCGCACGGAATCCAGTTTGATGGAATCGTCCACGGTGCGAACAAATTCGGTGTGGCTGTCGATTGTCTCGCACTGGCTGGCGCTGAGCTTGTGCTCTTTATGGTGCTTGCAGAAAATCTCCGTGGCCTTGATGGCCATGGGGCTGTTGAGAAACACCGGCAGCCTGGGAATGTGTTTCTCTTTCATGATCTTGTGAATCACATAAAGCAGCATCTGGGCCCGGCCAACGGCGAAAGCCGGTATCAGCACTATACCGCCCCGGCTTGCAGTGCGGTTGATGATCTCCGCCAGTTCAATTTCCGGGTCGGTGCTCTCGTGCAGTCTGTCGCCATAGGTGGATTCACACACCAGCACATTGGCTTTGCGGATGGGCTCCGGTGGGCGCATTATCGGGTCGTTCTGCCGGCCCACATCGCCGCTGAAGACCACCGTGCGGTCATGGGCCTTATGGTGAACATGCACGCAGGCAGAGCCCAGAATATGCCCGGCGGGGGTAAAGGTGACTTCAAAGCCTTTTACCGGCTCGAAGGTTTCGTGGTAATGCAGGGATTCAAAGTGCTTCAGGGCCTCCCAGGCATCCTTCTCGGTAAACAGCGGCTCCGGGTGTTCGTGCCTGGAGAATTTCTTGCGGAAGGCGTATTTGGCGTCCTCTTCCTGCAGATAACCTGCATCCGGAAGCAACACCTTGCACAAATCGTGAGTTCCCTGGGTGCAGTAGATCTTGCCCTTGAAACCGTTTTTCACCAGCGCGGGCAGGTAGCCTGTGTGGTCTATGTGAGCGTGTGTAAGAACCACGGCATCTATGGTGCCCGGGTCGACAGGGAACCTGGCCCAGTTCCGTCTGCGCAGGGTTTTCACACCCTGGTACATGCCGCAATCGATCAATACACGGTGGTTGTCGTCTGATAACAGGTAACGCGAACCGGTTACCGTGCCGGTACCACCAAGGAAGCGAAGTTTCATAGCAAAAGACCTTCTGGCTGGTCAGATTGGAAAATACCCGAAATGAATCCTGCCAGATTGCCTGAAAGCGCCCCTACAAAAAAGCCTGAATACGGATAGGGGCCAATATTTGATACCATAGCCGCACCCCAGACAAGCAGGACGCAGGCAATGTATTACAGCTCCATACTCCCGAAAGTTATCAAAGTGGCGGATGAAGCCAGTGAAAAGGTGCTTCACATTTACCAGTCCGATTTCAAGGTGAGTTACAAGGAAGACGAATCGCCCATCACCGCTGCCGATGTGGCCAGCCACGAGATTATTGTAAAGGGCCTGCGAAACATAAGCCCCGATATACCTATCCTCTCGGAGGAGGGAGCGCAGGCACCCTGGGAGGAGCGTAAGCACTGGCGCCGGTTTTGGCTGATTGACCCTATAGACGGCACCCGGGATTTCACCCAGCGCACCGGTGAATTCACCGTGAACATCGCCATGATTGAAGACGGCGTGCCCGTTATGGGCGTTGTTACCGCCCCTGCGTTAAAAGAAGCCTTCTGGGGAATAAAAGGTGAGGGCGCCCACAAGCGCGACCGCACCGGGCAGGTGCACCGCATTCGTGTGGCGGAGCCAAAGGCAACCAGGCGCGTGGTTGCCAGCAAAAACCATATGAACGATGAAACCCGCAACTTCATCCGGGCCCTCGGCCCCCACAGAACAGTCCAGGCGGGCAGCTCCCTCAAATTCTGCCGCATCGCCGAAGGCCACGCCGACCTCTACCCCCGAATGGGACCCACCAGCGAGTGGGATACAGGGGCCGCCCATGCCGTGCTGCTTGCGGCTGGCGGTAATGTGTACACACTGGATGGCGAACCCCTGCAATACGGCAAAGAGGATGTGCTAAATCCATATTTCATTGCTGTCGGAAATTGGTATTTTTGAGCGCTTGGCGTTTCAGGGCTCATCATTAACCAGCACCGGATTCCTATGACTTGGTACGCACTCCAACACAAACCCGCCCAGGGCGACCGGGCACTGGCACACCTGCAGAATCAGGACATCACCTGTTTCTACCCGAAAATCCGGGTAGAAAAAATCAAGGCCGGAAAACGCACCAAAAAGCTCGAGCCGCTGTTTCCCGGCTACCTGTTCATCAACCTGGAGCAAACCGACCCCAGCTGGGCAAAACTGCGCTCAACCCGCGGTGTGCTGCGAGTGGTCAGCTTCGCCAACAAACCGGCAGCCATTGCCGATGAGGTTATCCAGCACATCAAGGACAGCCTTGATACCGTTACCCGACAGGGCGGGCTCAAGCCCGGCGAAGCGGTTCAGCTGAGTGAGGGGCCGTTTGAAGGGATTAACGCGGTTTTTCAGGCTTATGATGGGCAGGAGCGGGCGATTGTGTTGATTCATTTTATGCAGAAGGAGCAGAGGGTTAAGGTGCCGGTGGGGGCGCTTGGGAGATGATGAGGGAATCGAAGCGCTTGCCGCGCCCCCTCTCCTGTGCAACCGGAACATCGGTAACTGCAAAAGCAGACCATAGCCTGTAAACTAGAACCCCAAACTAATCACTACCGGAATCCGCCGCCATAACAAACGCGATTCCCGACCCAACTTTTTCGGACAAACAGCGAATGGATCACAGGCAACCCCCCCTCCCTGATAGCCAGAGGCCAGAGTATTCCGATGAAATCAATCTGGTAGATCTTGTCGCTACCTTCATCCGCAGGCGCATGGTTTTTTACGTGGTTTTTGCGTTTGTAACTCTCGCCGGCCTGGCCTATGCCCTGCTGGCGGAGGCAGAGTACGAATATGTCAGCCTTATCCAGATAGCCCAGAAAGATAACGGATCATATTTTCAGTCGCCCGAAACAACCGTCGCGACACTGGAAAACCGCTGGTTGCCCGAGGTAAAAACCGCTTACTACGCTAACCACGATAAAAACTTACCTTTTGAGGTGTCGTTCAGTAACCCCGAAAGCACCGGCCTCATTCGTTTCACGACCAGCGCACCGGATGAGGCAAACGAGGATGTTAGTGCCGCGCACAGTGCATTAATCAAAGGCGTCAAAGATCATCAGGGTGCACTTGTTGAAAGTGAAAAGTTGAGCCTTGAGCGCCAGATAAAATCTCTGGAAGACGTTCTTGAAACACTCAAGGGAAAGGACGCGGGCGAGGCTATCGCCAGTGCCATAGAAAGGCGCTCAAACCTTGAAGGCAAGCTGGAACGCTTGCAAAACCTTGAGGTGCTTGTTACCAGCCGTCAAAGTGCGCATAAAATCGCCCCAAAGCGTGTTCTGATTGTTGTGCTGGCAATAATGCTCGGCGGGATGCTGGGTGTTTTTTTGGCCTTCATGAGTGAATTCGCAGCGTCTGTTAAAAGCCACATAGCCAATGAGGCCGAAGAGCAGGGTTGAATTGGATGTAACTCTGATCTTTTGACAAGCTTTAACGCTAATGCCTGGGCCAGGAAGACCTGTCAGACTTTTTGTCACTTGCTTGTCTCATACGATGGCGTAAAATCGCGACGCTTCAGACACGGAACATCCACACGTTAACAGGGATGCAGTTGGGAGCGTGCTTTCCCCTTTCTGGATTTCATCCCTGTTGTTGCTGGCAATTTATTTATGACCTTGAAACACTGGGCACTGGTCGGTGGGGCGGTAGCGTGCCTGATCAGCAATTTAACGGCAGCGGCGCCATGGCTTGAGCCCGGTGATGCACGTGCCCGGTATGCGGTTCAGAAGCTTGCAGATCGCGGGCAACTTCAGCGCCCTGTTACGAGCTGGCCAATAATGTGGGGCTCCATCACCAACGGTCTGAGCGAGGCTGGCGGTAAGTCTGGTCCAGCCGCCGGGATGGCTCGTTATTACCTTGAATTTGAGCGTTCTCAGCAGGCGCCTGCGGGTTTTCATACTGAGCTTGAGATTTCCGGCACCAATGAAGTGGCCATGGTTCAGGGTTTTGATCGCGGGCCAATGGCCGATGCAACAGTAAAGCTTGACGTGCAGTGGCAGGGACAAAACTGGGCATTTGGCCTCAGCCCAGCCTATGCCCACAATGCCGATGACAATGAAAACGCCCGGTTTGACGGCTCCTACCTCGCAGCTACCGCAGGCAACTGGGTATTTGGCGCTGGCGCTATTGACCGCTGGTGGGGGCCTGGCTGGCAATCCAGTCTTATTCTGTCCAGCAACGCCCGGCCACTGCCATCCGTATGGTTGAATCGCAAAGATGCCTCTGCGCCAGAAAGCCCCTGGCTGAACTGGGTTGGCCCCTGGCAATTAACAGTGTTTGCCGGGCAGTATGAAAAAGAACGCGAAGTGCCAGAAGCCAAGCTGATTGGTATGCGCCTGAATATGCGCCCATTGAACGGGCTGGAGCTGGGCTTCTCCCGGGCAATCATGTTCGGTGGCGAAGGCCGGCCCGAAGGCGCATCTACAATCTGGAATGCGTTGATCGGCAAGGATAACGGCCAACTGGAAGAAGATGACCCGGGCAACCAGCTTGCCAGCATAGATGCGCGTTACGGCTTCGCCCTAGGTCAGCAGTCCATGGGCGTGTATGGCCAGATGATGGGAGAGGACGAAGCCGGCGCATTCCCTGCGCGCAAATCCTGGTTGCTGGGAACCGACTGGACAAGCCAGCTCCTCAGCGGCGAGCAACAGTGGTTTGCTGAGTACGCGAACACCCTCGCTGATGACTTCATGGGTACCGCCATGCCCAACATCACCTACGATCACTCCCGCTATAAAAGTGGTTACCGCTATCAAGGCCGCACCATGGGTGCCAGCTTCAGTGGCGATGCAGAGGCGGTCACCTTGGGTGGCTTTCACTTCTTCGACGATGGCCGCAACCTCTCAGGCAGCCTCAGTTATATTGAATTCAACAAAGACGGGATCAGCAAAACCCCGGTGATCGACAAAGACATCAAACTGATGGTGCCCGCCGAAAATGCCAAACAAGTGATCGCCAAAGTAGGCTATGGCACCCAAGTATTAAATGGCTGGCTGGATCTGAGCGCGCAGTTTGCTGGTAAAAAACTCGAACTGATCAACCCCGACGAAAGCAAAAGCGGCCAATGGTCGGTCGGCGCCACCTGGCGCTACCGCTTCTAGTTTCCAGAATTAACCAATCTAAGCAATAAACCGGACCCCAATAACCGTGAATCTAAAGAACCTCCTGCTCTCTTTAACACTCCTGCTCCCCATAGCAGCTCAGGCGCAATCCATCACGCCTGCTCAAATCCAGCAGTTCAAGTCATTACCACAAGCGCAGCAAGAAGCCTTGGCGCGACAGTACGGCGTAGATCTAAGCCAGATTCAGGGCAGCGCAGGCTCGAACGGGTCGAAGCCGAGCCAGCCAGTATCGGTGGTTGAGCCGCTTGAAAACGGCCAGCCTGATAATGAAGGCGACAACAAGCAAGCAAGAGAAGAGCAGGCGTTTGCAAAAAAGAACAAAGGCCTGAAGCCCTTCGGTTACGAATTGTTTGAGGGTAAGCCCAGCACCTTCGCTCCGGTGACTGAAATCCCGGTTCCCGCGAACTATACACTGGGCCCGGGTGATGAATTGAAAGTTCAGCTCTGGGGCAACGAAAATCGCCAGCTGTCTCTCACGGTTTCCCGCGATGGCACCATTGATATGCCTGAGCGTGGCCCGATTGTTGTTGCCGGCATGAGTTTTCAGCAAGTCAGAGATGAAATCAGCAAACTGGTGGCCGAGCAGTACATAGGTGTTAAAGCTGCAGTGTCGTTAGGTGAACTCCGCAGTATGCGAGTGTTTGTGTTAGGCGAAACCCGCACGCCCGGCTCCTACAGTGTCAGTTCCCTGTCGACCATCACCAACGCTCTGTATGTATCCGGCGGCATACGCCACACCGGTTCCTTGCGCAACATACAGCTCAAACGCAACGGCAAAGTGGTCAGCACCCTGGATTTATACGACCTGTTGCTCAACGGCGACACCAGTGGCGATACCCGCCTGCAAGCAGGAGACGCGATTTTTATACCGGCAGTAGGCCCTCGCGTGGGCATAGACGGCGAGGTGTATCGCCCCGCTCTCTATGAACTTAAAGGCCCAACCGATTTGCAGGAGCTGGTCAATCTGGCCGGTGGTATGACAGCGCAGGCCTATCCGCAAATTACCCGCATAGAGCGCACAAACCAGGAATTTTTGCGTGTGATTGCGGAGGCTGATCTGACTGAAGCGACCGGCAAGCAGGCGCGCGTAATAGCTGGTGATCGAGTGACTATTGCGTCCATTGCCGATGTAACAGGGCAGTATATTGATATAACCGGCGCGGCAACACGCACCGGCAAATTCGCCTGGGTTCCAGGAATGCGGGTGAGCTCCGTAATACGCAATCTGGATGCAGATCTGTTGCCCATGGCGGATACCAACTTCGCAGCCATTGTCAGAACCAACCCCGACACTCAGCAGATTTCCGTACTGAGCCTGCAGCTCAAAATTGCGGTAAGCAATCCCGGTGGGCCAGCCGACCTGGTGATGCATGAAAAAGACCAGTTACTGGTGTTTGCAGATGAAAGTAAGGGAGACTTCCGGCAGAGCTTCCCTGAAAAGGCCGGCATGCACAATGGAAATGGTGTGGCGGAAAACAGATCTGGTGAATTTACACAAAACGGAAGTGACGAACTGGCACAAAATAAATATGGCGAATGGACGCTAAACCGAGCTGATGACCAAAAAGACCCACAGCGTTTTAGCCGCAATGCACTCTTCGATCCCGTGGTAAAACGCTTGAAAGCCCAGGCAACACCGTCAGCGCCGCAGCAAACCATGACCATCAGCGGCCCGGTGCGTTATCCCGCTGAATACCCGTTGCCGGCCACCGGAAAAGTACGGGACGCCATTATAATGGCGGGCGGGTTAACAGACGCTGCCCTCATGCTGGAAGCTGAGCTGGCCCGCCGCACGCTGGATGACAACGGCGTAGAACGAACCCGTCTGCAAACCATTGACCTGACCAGTGCAATGAATGATCAGGTAGATGTGACCCTGCAAAGCCGTGATCGTTTGATGGTCAAGTCTGTACCCTTATTTGGCGCTACGCGCACGATCACTTTACAGGGCGAAGTTGTGTACCCAGGGGAGTACACCTTCAGCGATGGCGAAACTCTGGCAGAGGTACTTCAACGGGCCGGCGGCCTCACCAGCAACGCCTTTCCCCGTGGCGCTGTCTTCACTCGCGAAAAGTTGCGCGAGCTGGAGGCCCGGCGCCTGCGCGAGGCTGAAAAGCGACTGCAAGGCGATCTGCTCGGAGTACAGTTGGAGGGCGATAGCTTTGGTGGCAAGAACGCGCAGCGGATAGATCAGGTTAAAGGCCTGTTGGATGATGTGCAAAGTAGCCGGCCGGTGGGTCGCATGGTGATCGACCTGCAGGCAGTACTGAGTGATAGTGACTACCAGTCCATTCGCTTGCAAGACGGCGACACGCTGACCGTGCCCAGCATTCCGCAATCCGTCAGTGTGTTCGGTGAAGTACAGTTCCCAACCAGCCATTTGCACGTAGCCGGGTTAACGGTTGACGACTACCTGGAACGCTCCGGTGGCCCAACCCGGCAAGCCGATGAAAACCGGGTGTACGTTGTGAAAGCAGACGGCTCAGTCATGTTGCCCGAGAAAAGCGCCTGGTTCGGCGGTCGCAGCCAGCAGCTTCAACCCGGCGATACCGTCATCATGCCGATTGATGTAGACCGCCTGAACCAGCTGGAACTGTGGACCAACGTAAGCCAGATTGTTTACCAGATGGCTCTGGGTGCTGCAGCTGTGGGGAATTTGTAATGAATCAGCAGGTCAACCTTGAAACTACACCCCGGTACGCAGACGATGAAATCGAACTTCGTGAGCTTTTCGCCACGCTGTGGCGCGGCAAGTGGATCATCATCCTGTTCACCATCGTCTTCGCTGCCGCCGGCCTGTTCTATGCGCTAAGTAAGCCCAATATCTACCAGGCCAGTGTACTGTTGGCTCCAGTGCAGGATGAAGGCGGAGCAGGTGGAATCAGCGGTCAGCTCGGTGGCCTTGCCAGCTTGGCTGGCATCAATCTTGGCGGTGGTAGTACAAATCAAACGATCATGGCTAAGGAGGTGCTTCAATCTCGTGCTTTTTTGACTGATTTTATTCATCGTCACAATCTGATGGTTCCGCTTATGGCCGCCGAAGCATGGGATATAAAACGTGCAAAATGGGTAATCAATAGAGAGGTCTATAACCCCAAACAAAAAGAATGGCTCAAAGATGATGAGGGCGAAAGCCTTAAACCCACAGATTGGGATATGATAAAAAAATTCAAAGAAGAGCATCTGAGCATTTCCAGCAATAACGAAACTAGTATGGTGACAGTAAACATTAAAAACATGTCACCTCCCGCCGCGAGAGACTGGGCTAAAAATCTGGTACATGACATTAACGAACACATGCGCCAACAGGATGTCAAAAAAGCCGAAGCGCGCATTGCCTATTTGGAAGGAAAGCTCAGCGAAACTAATATTGCGGGCATGCAGCAGGTGTTTTATCAGCTCATCGAAAATGAGACCCGCACTGTAATGCTGGCTAATGCTCAAGACGAATATGTTTTCAAGACAGTAGATCCGGCTGTAGTACCCCAGGAAAAGAGTGAGCCCAAGAGGGCGTTTATAGTGGTAGTGGCTGCTATGTTGGGAGGGATGCTTGGGATGTGTACCTTATTTGTGATTGCCTTTATCCGCTCCGAAAAGAAAGATGCAGTAGAGAAACTGAAAAAAGATTAAAAGAAACAAACCGAATAAGAGACACCTATCAGTTTTCAAAGCTATGATATATCCGATTGGTTAGATCTTCGAATTTTTAGCGTTGAAAAGAGAATTGCCAAACCTTCACCGCTAATTGGCTGTAGAGTGGGTCTCCAGTTTTGAAAATCCAGCCCTACCCGTTTCCTATATTTAAAAAGTGCTTTTCATGAAATGTGGCAGGTTACGAATGATAGAAAGTTGTCAGATTAAGAAATCCGTTTTTCGAATCTAAAAAATAAGTGGTTGGCGGGCACTAATAGATTCACTTTAAGCTTGTCAAGAGTATCAATCGTGAATTCAGATAAATAAAACCTTCCTTAGAATGATATAAAAACTCCAATGACACGGGTTTTTAAGTCGTGTGTGATTTTTTATACTATTATTTGGATCTTTAACCACGAGCTTTCAAAAAAAGGCATTGATTTTGAGCTTTTAGTTCATGAAATATCTCGGCAGGCGCTCGCAACAAGCACCTGCAGTTAATCGAATTTGGTGGAAGGTTTGTGTGGTTTTGATGAGAATCGACATACAACTACTCAAAATGAAGGGTTAGTATGATTATCAGCGTGTTGTCGCGAAGCTACCAAAGTCGAAGTAAGGTAGCTGAGGCTATTAAAAGGCTAAGCAAGTGACGCCAAAAAAAATAGTCGCCTTTGCGATAGGTCCAATTGGTGCGGCTATTCTCGGCTTTATTTCTTTGCCGATCATTACCTGGTTTTTTACCCAAGAAGACGTGGGGCGGATGGCGATGTTCCAGGTGACTTTAAGTTTCAGCACCCTGTTGTTTAGCCTTGGTCTTGACCAGTCTTACGTCAGGGAATTTCACGAGGTGGAGAATAAACCGGCCCTGCTAAAACGAGCGATGCTACCGGGTTTAATACTACTAACAATAGCGGTCATAGTGCTCTTGTCGTTGGGCGAGTTGATAGCCAGTTGGCTGTTCGGTGTTCCGCATTTGCATTTGGGAGTTCTTGTTGTGCTTGCCCTCGTGACGAGCTATATCTCCCGTTTTCTGTCTCTTGTGCTGCGCATGAACGAACGCGGCTTGGCTTTCTCAATGAGTCAGTTGCTTCCTAAGCTGCTACTGCTGGTCATTATCGGGGGATATATTGCAGCTGATGCTGACAAGGATCTGACTAATCTTGTTCTGGCGAACACTGCAGCACTCGCCTTTGTTTGTGCAATCTACGGTTGGAATACCCGTGAGGAATGGCTTGCCGGTATTCGCGCCAAGCTGGACATTGACCAATTAAAAATGATGCTCCGTTTCGGGCTACCTCTAATTCTTGGTGGTCTGGCGTTCTGGGGGCTCACGGCCATAGACAAGGTATTTTTGCGCGCACTTGCCAGTTTTGAAGATCTGGCCGTTTACTCGGTGTCGGTCAGCTTTGCCGCAGCGGCCGGCATACTGCAAAGCGTTTTCTCTACGGTTTGGGCGCCCACAGTCTACAAATGGGCCAGTGCAGGCATTGGGCTGGAGAAGGTGCACAAAGTAAATCGTTACGTGCTGGCTATGGTTGTACTTGGGTTTTGTTTAGCTGGACTGTTGTCGTGGATTGTCGCTATCTTCCTGCCGCCCAACTACGCGACCGTACAATGGATTGTGGTGTCTTGCATTGGCTACCCTCTGCTCTACACGCTTTCAGAAACCACGGTTGTGGGAATAGGCATCTCACGGCGAAGCTCTTTTTCGATGCTGGCTTCTATTGTTGCGTTTTTACTTAACCTTGTGGGCAATTGGTGGCTTATACCCATTTTCGGAGCGGCTGGTGCGGCAGTGAGTACCTGTATATCTTTCTGGGTGTTTTTCTTTCTGCGAACCGAGTTTTCTGTCTACTTGTGGAAACCTATGCCGAGGTTGCTGCTCTACTCCTTCACTCTGAGTGTTGTTTTCGGGGCGGTGGTCTTTACGATCTGGGGAGAGATATTGCAGGGCTGGATGGTTGTATATTGGTTGGTTGTTTTAGGATGCTGGGCTGTTGCCTTTAGAGTAGAGATGCGGGAGGTTATTGGTTTGATTGGACGTAGGAAGCCCATAGTGGTTTGAGCCGGTTATCAATAAGCAACCTCAATGCGGTTTAATGAGCATAAATCTCCAATTCGATTGTTTTCATAACCTGTTTCGTAGAAATCTGGTTGTCACATGCCAAAAAAACATTCTTGCCATAGTGTACAGAAGGCTGATTTCAGATGGCTTTAATGAGATTAATTTCTACTGTAGCTAAAAACGTCTCCTCCATGGGTATAATGGGTTGAAGTACGTTAGTGGCAAGCTATCTCAGAACGCTTATGTCGAATGTTAAACTTACACTGTTCGATAGAACTGGCGAGCTCAGCACTTGTTCGAGAGTACATATAACGTCAAGAATTACACAACCCGTTGGCTCTGGCATAGTAAATGCGAACGACCTAATATTATGGGGCTTGGGGGGATTACCTCTCAACAAAAGGTGATCGTGGTCCCTTCATATCTTTTGCTCAACTCCGCCAACACGAAAGGAGTATCGATGAACGTTAAAGAATTGCTACTTTGAGGCCGCCCATGAATGTTTGTGTGTTTCCCGGAAACTTTCCAACGCGCTCCGAAACGTTTGTTATGAATCACGTTACCGGGTTGATCGATCGCGGCCTGAACGTGACGGTGTTAGCGAATAGCGAAGACGTCCATGCTTGGTCTAGTCTGGAGGATTATCAGAGAGTATTGAGAGATAAGGTTTTTTATTACCGACTTCCGAAGTCGAGAAGAGCGCGGATAACCGGTGGTGTTGAAAAACTTTTACACGGCATTGTTAGGGGAGACCGCAAAGCCCTCTCTACTATGAATTACAATCGCTATGGCCGGAGTGCCATAAATTTTTCCTTGTTATATGCGTATTCGCTTGCCAAGACAATGCCTAAAATCGACGTGTTGCATTGTCATTTTGGCCCGATTGGAACACTCGGCGCGCACCTAAAACGCATGGGAGTAGTGGATAAACTCGTAGTTACCTTTCATGGACACGACGTATCGAGGGCTCTGGTTAGTAGTGAATCGAATCCGTACGAAGCGGTTTTCGAGCAGGCGGATCTGATTCTGCCAATCAGTGATCGCTGGTACAGCGCTTTGAGCAAACTTGGAGCACCCAGCGACCGAATGTGTGTCCATCGGGTTGGCATCGATGTTTCACGTTTCCGCTTCAAAGCGAGAACGGGGACTCCGGGGTTTCTGCACATTTTGACTACCGCAAGGTTTACGGAAAAGAAAGGGATCCGCTATGCCGTGGAAGCGGTGGCAAAAGCTTTGGAGCGCCAACCCGATCTCAGCATCCAATACGATATCGTTGGTGAAGGCGAACTATTTAAAGAAATAAGGGAGCTCATCGATATCTTGGGATTGACAGCTTCGATCAAGTTGCATGGGGCTAGAAGCCATTCGGAAGTAAGAAGTCTTCTGGGGGAAGCCGACATTTTCTTGCTACCCAGTGTGACCGCCACCGATGGAGATCAGGAGGGTATTCCGGTGGCATTGATGGAGGCAATGGCTGTGGGTATGCCTGTAGTCACCACGGAGCACAGCGGAATCCCGGAGCTTGTGGAAGACGGAGTTTCCGGTTATCTCAGCCCGGAAAAAGATAGTGACAGCTTGGCAGAATCTATTCTGACGCTATCGCAGAACCCTGATAGCTGGCAACGACTCGGTGCAGCTGGCAGAGAAAGAGTAGAAAAATATTTTAGTTTAGAGGTTCAAAATAATAAGCTGATCGAGCTATACCGAACATTATGATTTTAATCGCGAGCCATTAATGATTATTAGTAAAACTTTTAATCCAGAGAAGGTTTTTTTTTCAGTCTTTATTGTTTACTATGTGTTTAGATTCCTTTTTCCCGCCGTAAATGGCCTAGGTGTTGGAACCCTTATATTTGGGCTTTGTATATATTGGGTCTCTGTTTCGTTTAGATATATTGAAACACGCATGCTCTTCCCGGCTCACATTCTGTTTCTCTTTCTTTTTTGCTTTTGGGCTATAACTCTCACATTTTTCGCTACCTCATTTAGCTTGGCTACCGTAATTTTCTTTGTTTATTTGCTGGCTTTCAGTTATGCAGCTTATTTCCTTTCGAAACTAGGAGCATATAATTTTGTTGCGAAAATTCTTTTGCTTTTCCTTGGCTTCCAGCTTTTTGTAGTTCTAGGCCAAGCAGCAAAAATTCACACAGGGTTGGGCTTTGATGTGCCAGCGTCGAGCATAGAGGGTATCGATAAAAGTTACTTTTTAATGACTCCAGGCACTTTCTTTAATAAAAATGATCTAAGTGCTGTATCTGCTCTTTCATTTGTCTATTTTCTTATTTTTGGCCATTACCTCGGGTTCGATAAAAAGGTTACGTTAGGGCTTTTTTTCTCCGTCATTTTGGTCTTAATTACTACATCTAGATCATCTTTACTTCTTCTGGTACTATTAGTTTTTATTTATCTTCTGTTTAAAAAGCGAAGATTATCAATACTTTTGGTTCCGGCTTTGATTTCTATCTTTTTTGGTATATGGTTGATATTATTCGAGTATAGAGAGGAAGTTGTTCTATTAGATATCATTGTAACTAAAATCGAGACGATTTCGGAAATAGTAAAAGGAGGAGCATCTAGTAGCAACTCGGTTTCTATTAGGCTTTATTCATACTTTAATTTTATTGAAAATATTGGAATATTAGGCTTTGGATCGGGGGATCTTAAAAGCTATGGTGCATATATTCCGGGCGATGCTCCGTATAGGGGAATGCTTGCGAGCGTCCCTCACTCTTTAGTGGTTGAACTTGGTTATTGGGGTGGGTGGCCCCTGCTGATTCTTTTTTTTATTTCAATATTATCTTTTAAGATGCTTTGGTCTTTAATGTTTTTTATTTATGTTGTCGCTTTTTTGGGCCTTTCATTTGTAAGCTCTAGTGTTATTGGAAATTTTGCATTTTTCTGGGTTTTTTTTAATGGATTTCACTTGTGCTTAGATAAAAGTATATTACGACCCAAGACACAAAAGGCACAATAATTGATAATGGGTTTAGTCAATGTCAAAATTTTCGAGGTATTAAATAACGTGAACTGATGCGATGGCTCTGTAGCCTGAATCGTTAAGGAGAGAGCGCGTCCGGTGGGCACGCCCGTCGGTCGACCCATTAAGCGCCATCATGCCTATGAATTGCTTGGGCAGTTTTCCTCTTTGTTACATTCTTGTTTTTCCCCTCCGACTGTTCCAGCAGAACTTGGGTGCACTGGCTTCGCGCCAGTTGGGGTATTGCTCCCATGCCAACAACAGCGAAATATGAACAAGATAAACTGGTGTTACTACGTTTTTTGTGAGCTCCTCTATGCGATCCGAAGCAGAATTGGGAAAGATTTGCTGGCGGTTAGAGAAACAATCCGGAGGATTGTGTGGCTGAAGCTGGTTTGGTGAAAAGAATGATTTCGTGGTTAAGGACTTTCTGATGAAAGAAAAAGTCTCAATAATAATTCCGGTCTGCAATCGCGAGTTTGAATTGCGACGCGCAGTCCTTTCAGTCTTGAACCAAACGCATCAGAATGTTGAGGTAATTGTAATTGAGAACAATTCGAGAGATCCAGTTCTGGTAAGGACTGTCGTGGATAAACTGAATGACGAGCGTATTCATTTTCATTCCCTGAAATATTGTCGTAACGCCAATGTCGCGCGGAATTTTGGTATGTTAGTCGCTAAGGGGGACTACATCGGTTTTCTTGACTCCGATGATGAGTTTGAGCCGGATCATATCCGGACATCAATCCAGTTCATTGAAGAGAATGGACTGGATTTTTGTTTTGGCTCGATGCGAGTATTCAATGGCAGAAGCTACCGCTTGGCGCCGGCACGGCGCCTGGAACCCCACGAAAGTGGGCCGGGCTATCTGTTTGAAGGTAAGGGGTTTGAGGCCCCAACACCAACATACGTTTTGACGCGTAAGGCTGCTGAAATTGTCAAGTGGGATAATAAATTAGATAGGCACCAGGACTGGGATTTTTTCTTCAGGCTAGTGGAGGCTTGCCGGGGAGATGCGAAGGTGGAGCCAACGGTTATTGTGCACTGGATGCCGGGGAGGAAGGTTCGGTTACCGGTGAGTTCGGTTGACCGATTCTATCGCACATGGTCGGGGAAGATGACAGGCGCAATGAAGCTACGGTTTTTGTTTTCGAAGGTTAAGCAATCGGTAAAGTTGAGAAACCTTGATCTATTGCGTTGGTCGGTGCGCAATCTATTTTTTGTGATTTCATCTCTTACCAAAACGCGCTTTAAGTAGTATTTTAAATATTAAATACCGATAAGTAATACGGTTTAGTCTATTAATACTTATATTTTTTAATTTTACAAAATCTCTTATATATGAAAATTCTTCATTTTATCTCTTCGCCCGCAGCCGGAGGCGCTGAAACTTACGTTCGTGACCTGTCGATTCAAATGCGCAGAAAAGGCCATGATGTTCACGTAGTGTTTCTGCAGTCTGCTGAGGAGAGCGGGCGCGACCTTGAGTTCGAGAAACTGTTTCTTGAATCGCTTTCCGCAGAGTCGATCTCCTATTCATTCGTAGGAAAAGCCGCGCGGAGAAAGCCCTGGCTTGGTGGGTTACGGCTGCGTTCGGAGGCGAAGACTTTTCGACCAGATATTATTCATTGCCATCTTTATTATGCGCTGCTGTTTTCCTTTTTTCTGTTTAAGTTGCCGGTGGTGTATACACATCACAGCTTCAAATTAGGGTTGCCTAAGTTTTTTTATCTTCTTTTCGATTTTAAGGTCAGCGAATACATTGCAATCTGTACCGCCTGTAAAGCGCTGCTGCAAGGTGGCAGTCGCCGCATAACGCAAATCAATAATGCGGTATCAAGAGATCGAATCATCACGCAGGCCGTGGTGGTCAATCCAGCAGTTTGCGACGTGACCTGTTTGTTTGTGGGCAGCTTGAGGGAACCCAAAAACCTGCCGCTATTGTTGACTGCGTTTGGGGAGCTCAAGTGCCCCAATGTTCGGCTGCTGATTGCGGGAGAAGGACCTGAGAAGGCTGAATTACAGAGACTGGCGGATTCTTTAGGGATTACAGGGCGGCTAACGTTTTTGGGCAACGTATCTAATATTGGAGAGGTGCTGGCCAAAAGCGATGTGTTCCTCATGTCCTCCGCGTGGGAAGGGCTGCCGATTTCCTTAATCGAGGCCACGTTGACAGGTTTACCTGTAGTCGTTACTAACGTAGGCGGTTGCGCAGAGGTAGTCCACCAATGTGCGAACGGTTTTGTGGTGGATGATTTGACTGTTGGCTCCTATGCTGCTGCGTTGAAAAAAATGGTTGAAGATGCTGAGTTAAGGGCTTTTTTCTCCCGTAACGCCTTGTCGTTTTCTAGCGTGTATGAAATTGACGAAGCCGTGGAACAGCACTTAGAACTCTATCAAAGAGTAAGAAATTTATAACTGTGAGGCGAGACTGAACATAAAACTTTATGAATTTGTCTAATAGTTTTATAGTACTTCAGGGCCTAGTCACCTCGGAGCAATGGGCTAACTTCACCTTCATCGAAAACGATATCCACAACCAAGCTGATTGTGTTAATGCCTGCGAAGGCGTCGTTGATTTTGTGCTGCACCAGGCTGCCCTGGGCTCAGTACCACGCTCCATCAACGATCCTATCACCACAAACGCAGCCAACATCACCGGCTTTCTGAACATGTTGCTAGCTGCCCGAGATGCCGGCGTTGAAAGCTTCACCTATGCTGCCGGTAGTTCCACTTATGGGGATCACCCGGCATTGCCAAGGCGATGCCTCGGTATCTTGATCACAAAAGCTGATATCACCCGCCAGTCACCTCTGTTCGTATTTATTAACGGATCAACTACATGAAGAAAATCGCAATCATTGGCCTCGGGTACGTAGGCCTCCCCCTGGCTGTAGCCTTTGGCGAAAAGCGGCCGGTTATCGGTTTCGATATCAATGCCAAACGCATTGCCGAGCTTAAAAAAGGTGAGGACTTCACTCGCGAAGTTTCTCGAGAGGAACTGGCGGCTGCGTCTCACTTGTCGTTCACCGATTCCCTGAGTGACATTGCTGACTGCAAGGTGTTTATTGTGACCGTGCCGACGCCAATAGATGATTTCAAAACGCCGGATCTCATGCCCCTGGTGAAGGCTAGTGAGAGCGTGGGTAAGGTGCTGAAAGCCGGAGATATCGTGATTTATGAATCTACGGTTTATCCTGGTGCTACTGAGGAAGTGTGTGTGCCGGTACTGGAGCGGATCTCTGGTCTGGCATTCAATGCGGATTTCTACGCCGGTTACAGCCCGGAGCGGATCAATCCGGGAGATAGGGAGCATCGGGTGACCACAATCATGAAGGTCACCTCGGGCTCTACTTCCGCTATTGCCGAGGAAGTGGATGCCCTGTACGCGGGCATCATTACGGCGGGCACTCACAAAGCCAGTTCCATCAAGGTGGCGGAAGCCGCCAAGGTGATTGAGAACACCCAGCGGGATCTGAATATTGCGTTGGTAAACGAGCTGGCAATGATCTTTGCCCGGTTGGGGATTGATACCCACGAGGTGTTGGCTGCGGCAGGTACCAAGTGGAACTTTCTGCCGTTCAAGCCTGGTCTGGTGGGGGGGCACTGCATTGGAGTGGATCCGTACTATTTAACTCACAAAGCCCAGGCTATCGGCTACCACCCGGAAATCATTCTTGCTGGCCGCCGGGTGAACGACGGTATGGGGTCGTATGTAGCCTCTGAACTGGTTAAGGCAATGATCAAAGCCGGCCACACCATAGCCAAAGCGCGAGTGTTGATAATGGGTTTTGCTTTTAAGGAAAATTGCCCAGACTTGCGCAATACCCGCGTAATTGATGTAGTGCAAGAGTTGCGGGAATTTGGCTGCCAGGTGGATATTACCGACTGCTGGGCAGATGCCGCCGAGGCGGAGCACGAATACGGTATTAGCCTCACCGAGCAGCCAGTGAAGGGTGGGTACGACGGTGTGATTGTAGCGGTTCCGCACCAAGAGTATGCGGTGATGAGTGCAGGTGATCTGAGGGGCTATCTCAAAGAGAGTGGCGTGCTTTATGACCTCAAAGGCTTGCTGCCTTTGGGTGAGGCGGATTTGCGGCTTTGATGAAGGCTTCAAATAAAATTCTGTTTGTGGTGAATGCACCAGAGTTTTTTCTCTCGCACCGGTTGCCCCTGGCGCAAGCTGCTAGAGCTGAAGGCCATGAAGTGCATGTTGCGTCGGCACTTGGAGAATGTGCCCATAAAATTGAAGACCATGGTTTCACTCATCATATTGTGCCTTTTGCGAGGAGCGGGCAAAACCCGCTCAATGAGCTGACAACGTTATTCAAACTTGTTGGATTGTTTCGCAGCCTGAAGCCGGATTTGGTTCACCTTGTTACTATTAAACCCGTTCTATACGGAGGCATTGCGGCGAGATTCTCTGGCATCAGTGCTGTAGTTTCCGCTGTTTCAGGGCTAGGTACGGTTTTTCTTGCATCTTCAGTTGTAGCAAGAGTTCGTATGTGGCTGGTAAAACGCCTGTATGCCGCTGCGTTTAAACAGAAAAGGCTCGCGGTTATTTTTCAGAACCCGGATGACCGCGATACTTTGCTAAGCTTGGTTGCCTTGGATTCGTCTCGTACGCGTATGATTCGTGGTTCTGGTGTGGCTCTTGGTGAATACCTTTGCCAGCCGGAGCCAGCGGGTACGCCGGTTGTGGTCATGGCAGCGCGTTTGCTCAGGGATAAGGGTGTTTTTGAATTTGTTCAGGCGGCGGAACATTTGGTTGAGCGAAACGCTGCTGTGAAAATGCGCCTGATTGGATCGCCGGATCCCGGTAATCCAACCAGTGTATCGGAGCATGACCTGGAACGCTGGAAGCAAGCTGGAGTGGTTGAGCTGCTCGGCTATCGTACAGATATTGCGGAGCAGTACGCGGCTGCCAATATTGTCTGCCTGCCATCCTACCGTGAAGGATTACCAAAAAGCTTGGTAGAAGCCGCTGCGTGCTGTAGAGCGGTGGTTACTACAGATGTACCAGGCTGTCGCGATGCAATCATCCCTGATGTAACCGGACTGCTTGTTCCTGTAAAAGACCCAGTAAGGCTGGCTGACGCTCTTCAGTCTCTTATCGAAAATCCAGTATTGAGAAAGAAAATGGGGCGGGAAGGACGAAAGCTCGCAGAAGAGGCGTTTGCGATTGAGCGGATCGTGGCGCAGCATCTTCAGATTTATAGAGAGTTGCTTGAGTCATGACGAATAAAGTGCGGGTGCTTGTAACCGGGGCTAACGGTTTTGTGGGAAAAGCTCTTTTTCGCTTGCTCTGCAGAAAAGAAGGCTTTGAATGCACGGGCGTTGTTAGGTCGCATGCTCAAGGTGCTATTTCAGAAAATAGTTTTGTTGTAGGAGACCTGGGTGCCGATTGGTCTTCCGTCCTTTCTGGCCAAAATATTGTTGTGCATACTGCTGCTCGAGCACACGTCATGAAAGATGAGGTGGGAGATCCACTTTCAGCATATCGCACGGTTAATACGATAGGCTCCCTTAATCTTGCCCGCCAAGCCGCTGCCGCTGGTGTGAAGCGCTTTATTTTTCTAAGCTCGATTAAAGTGAATGGCGAACAAACACTCCCGGGGGGGGCGTTTACAGCGGGCGATAAACCCGCACCAGAAGATCCCTACGGCATCTCAAAATGGGAAGCAGAGCAGGGGTTAAAAGAGCTGGCTGTTGAAACCGGTATGGAAGTCGTTATTATTCGGCCTCCACTTGTTTACGGCCCGGGGGTGAAGGGCAACTTTGCCAGTATGATAGAACTGGTCGGTAAAGGCGTGCCGCTGCCGTTGGGCGCTGTCCAAAACAAACGCTCTTTAGTTGCTTTGGATAACCTCATCGATTTGATCATCACCTGCACTGACCACCCCGGCGCTGCAAACGAGACGTTCCTCGTGAGCGACGGGGAGGATCTTTCTACAACGCAACTGTTGCAAGGTATTGCTGAAGCCATGGGTGAACCGTCGCGGCTGATACCTGTTCCCGCTGGCATACTGCAATTTGGAGCTACTCTACTTGGCAAAAAAACTGTCGCCCGGCGTTTATTAGGGTCTCTTCAGGCTGATCTCAACCACACCCGGAAGTGTCTAAACTGGACGCCACCCTTAACGGTGAGGCAGGGCCTTCAGCGTTGTTTTCCAAATCATCAGGATTGAAGTTTTGATTCGTACATTGGATTTTTTATTCTCGTTGCTCGGCTTGGTGTTCGGTTTTCCCGTGTTACTTGTTCTTTGCGTGATCGGGTTGTTTGACACAGGCTCCCCGGTATTCCGTCAGGAAAGGGTCGGGCGAGATAAACGACCGTTCACTCTGGTTAAATTCCGGACGATGTCAGTAGATACCGCCTCCGTCGCCAGCCACCTTGCAAACAGCGCATCCATCACAAAATTTGGTCATTTTTTACGTCGCACCAAGCTAGACGAACTGCCACAGTTATGGAATGTTCTGAAGGGTGAAATGAGCCTGGTTGGCCCACGGCCCTGTTTGTTTAATCAGGAAGAGTTGATTGCGGAACGTGAGCAGCGGGGCGTGTTAAAAGCCCGGCCGGGCATCACTGGCTTGGCCCAGATAAATGATATTGATATGTCGACACCGAAACTTTTGGCGGAGACGGACGCCCGGATGCTGGCCAGTTTGAACTTGACCGCTTACTTTAAATACATCTTTATGACAGTTTCCGGTAAGGGGTCGGGCGATAGAGTACCCGGAAAGGATTGATTTCTCCCTCTTCTCAACCCTTCTCTCGCAGGGAAGAGGAGCTTACTCATTTTTAGGGACTGAAAACATGTTTAAGAGTTTTTTGGGGCTGCCTCGCCTGCATAAACGTGTTGTTTCTGTTGCGGTAGACGCGGCTGCTCTCTCTTTTGCTTTGTGGGCGTCGTTTGCGTTGCGCTTGGAGCAGAGTCTTTGGCTGCCTAATCAGGGCCAGTTTTTAGTGACAGCGCTTACCGTCATTTTCACGCTCGGTGTTTTCGTTCGTCTCGGTCTTTATCGCGCTGTAGTCCGTTACATGAGCGACCGGGCGTTTCTCACCATCATTATGGGCGTAGGGATTTCTGCGTTGTTACTGATTGTGCTTGGTTACAGTCTCAACGTTTTCATTCCGCGCTCGGTTCCTGTTATTTATGCGGCCCTGGCATTTATTTTTGTGGGCGGCAGCAGAATGAGTGTGCGCATGCTGGTGCACCATTCGACTAACCGGGGCAAGGAGTGGGTAGCCATTGTGGGTGCGGGGGAGACAGGCGCCCAATTGGCCAAGGCCTTGCAGGAAGGCACGGAATACCACCCGGTGGTGTTTATCGGGCTGAAGCCCGCCAACCACAAAGCGCTGATAGCGGGTGTGCCGGTGGTTGCGCTGAAGGATTTGGAAGAAGCGGTACGTATTCACGGTGTAAAACGTTTATTGCTTGCACTGGATGCGGAGAAAAATGTTGACCGGCGAAAGCTTTTGAACCGTTTGGAAGCGCTTAAACTGCCCGTGCAGACGGTGCCTTCCATGTCGGAACTGGTGGCTGGCCAAGCCCGGATTAACGATATCCGCGATCTGGAAATCGAGGACCTGCTGGGCCGGGATCCTGTGCGCCCGGATAACGCCCAGGTAGCGGCGAGCCTGTATAACAAGGCGGTGATGGTAACCGGGGCAGGTGGTTCCATTGGTTCTGAGCTTTGCCGGCAGATCATTCATCACCGGCCTCGGGTTCTGGTTTTATTTGAGCAATCGGAGTTTTCCCTTTATGCCATTGAGCGCGAACTTCAGGCTATCAACCGGATTGATGGACTGAATGTTGAAATTCATCCTCTGCTGGGCAGTGTTGTTCACCGCCGTCGGTGTGAAATGGCTATGCGCAGTTTTGGCATTGAAACGGTCTACCATGCCGCCGCCTACAAACACGTACCTCTGGTTGAGCTCAATGTGATTGAAGGTGTTCAGAATAACGTGTTTGGTACGCTGCACGCCGCAGAAGCCGCGATTTCGGCGGGAGTGAAGCATTTTGTTCTCATCTCTACTGACAAGGCGGTGCGCCCAACCAATGTGATGGGCGCGAGCAAGCGCATGGCGGAGCTGGTATTGCAGGGTTTGGCTCAGCGGCAGAGTAAAACTATTTTCTCTATGGTGCGGTTTGGTAATGTGCTTGGCTCTTCCGGTTCCGTAGTGCCTTTATTTCGTGACCAGATCCGCGATGGTGGGCCGATTACCGTGACCCATCAGGACATCATTCGCTACTTTATGACCATACCGGAAGCCAGCCAGCTGGTGTTGCAGGCAGGCAGCATGGGCCGTGGCGGTGAGGTGTTTGTGCTGGATATGGGCGAGCCGGTGAAGATTGCGGATTTGGCGCGCAAGATGATTCATCTGATGGGATTGGTAGAAAAAACACCAGACCGGCCCGAGGGTGACATTGAGGTTGTGTTCACTGGACTGAGGCCGGGGGAGAAGCTATATGAGGAGTTGCTGATTGGCGACAACCCGCAGGGTACTTCTCACCCCCGTATTCTAATGGCGCGAGAGGTTTCTATGCGCTGGGAGGAACTGGAATCTGTTCTGAGCACTTTGCTGCGCGCAAGCCAGGAGTTTGATTGCCGTCAGATTGTTGAGACCCTCAAAAATGCGCCGACAGGTTTTACGCCAAATGGTGATGTGGCGGATCTGGTTTGGTGTAACGGTCACCACGATGTAAAAGCTGCTGAGGGGAGTGCGGGGAAGGTGCATCGGTTGCCGGTTTGATGGATTGCTCCGCCTCGCCCCCTCCCGAAGCGTCGGAGACATAAAAAACAAAGGACTGTTGCCCATGATAAACATAACCCACCATGGCGCCACCACAGGCGTTACCGGCTCCTGCCACGAACTTACCCTGAGTTCCGGGCAGGGCGCGTCCGCTGGCATTCTCATTGACTGCGGCCTGTTCCAGGGGCAGGAAAAGGGCGACGGCGCCAACGCTTCTTCTCTCTCCGTTGACTTCCCCATTGAGCATATCCGCGCTCTGGTAGTCACTCATGTTCATATTGACCATGTCGGTCGCATTCCCTATCTGTTGGCGGCGGGTTTTGAGGGGCCGATTATTTGTTCGGAGCCTTCTGCCATAATGCTTCCGGAGATTCTGGAGGATGCGCTGAAGATTGGTTTTACCCGCGACAGGTCGCTGATTGAACGGGTGCTCGGGCTGATCCGGTCCCGGCTGGTGCCTGTGCCTTACGGGCAGTGGCATGAGGTGTTTGCAGAGCTGGGGGCTTCACTGTCGGTGCGCTTGCAGCGTGCAGGGCATATTCTGGGTTCGGCGTACGTTGAGTGCGATGCGGTGTGCGACGGTGAGCGTGAACGCGTGGTGTTCAGTGGTGACCTGGGCGCGCCTCACGCACCTTTGTTGAATGAGCCGATCCCGCCTGAGAAGGCAGATCGCCTGGTGATTGAGAGCACCTATGGTGACAAGGATCACGAGAACCGGGAGACCCGTCGTTATCGCCTGAAAGCCATTCTTGAGCGGGCGTTGGCAGATGGTGGTACAGTGCTGATTCCGGCGTTTAGTATCGGGCGCACTCAGGAAATATTGTATGAAATCGAGGGCCTGATCCATGAATTCCGCGATGAGCCGGTTGCGGAGGATCTGGCCTGGGACGACCTTGAAATCGTGGTGGATTCGCCTCTTGCGGCGGAGTTTACCAGTATCTACCGCAAGCTGAAGCCGTTCTGGAATGCGGAAGCCACCGATCTGCTTCAGCAGAGCCGGCATCCGCTTTCGTTTGAGCAGTTAACGGTTATTGATTCCCATGAGGATCATATTAACGCCGTGGATTACCTTGCCCGCTCCCGGCGTCCCTGTGTGGTGCTGGCCGGTTCCGGCATGTGTGCCGGTGGCAGGGTGGTTAATTACCTTAAAGCGATGCTGGGTGAAGCCAGGAATGATGTTTTATTTGTGGGTTATCAGGCCGAGGGTACACCGGGGCGGGATATTCTTGTATATGGCCTCCGGGGTGGCTGGGTAGAGCTTGATGGCGAGCGGTTTGATATTCACGCGCAGGTTCACCAGGTGGGTGGTTATTCTGCCCATGCCGGGCAGTCGGATTTGATCCGTTTTATTGAAGGTATACCGCAGAAACCTTCCGAGATTCGTATTGTGCACGGGGATAATTTGGCAAAGCTGGCGTTTAAACATTGTCTTGATACATTGCATTATCCATGCGTAATTATTCCCGAAGAATAGAGGTCAACTCTTTATTTCGGGTTTTTAATTACATTAAATCAATAACCTTTGCCATATGTAATTCGATGTCTTACTATACGATTGATTTCTGAAATATTGGCTGGCCTTTGGTTGTGAAGGCGAAGTTCGGGTTCTCTTCTCGACGTTTGAAAGCCAAAGATTAAATGCAGATCAACACAGGGTTTCAATTCCATGGCAAAGATTAACGACTACTACGAAAAGAAGCAGCTTATGGAAAAGCTTGCCGCCGAGATTAATCAATTGGAGCAGGATCAGGCGCTGAAACGTGAATTGGCTTTTGAAAGCAGCGTGCGTGAGCTGATGAAGGAGTACGACAAGTCTCCGAAGCATGTGCTGCAGGTGTTGGCAGCTATTGATCCGTCTATTGCTGTAGCCAAGGCCGAGGCCTCTACCGGCACCCGCGCCAAGCGCCCTATGAAGACCTACAAAAACCCGCATACCGGTGAAGTGGTTAAAACCCGGGGTGGTAATCACAAGGTCCTGAATGAATGGCGTAAAAAGTACGGCAAGGAAGCGGTGCAAAGCTGGCAGGAAGGCTGACTGGTTCGGCGTAAGCCGATTTGAATGATACGGAAAATAAAAGAGGCCAGGTGAGAAGTTCGCCTGGCCTCTTTTTATTGGTCGAATTATTGCCCGAAAACAACCACGCGATTGCGCCCGCCTTTTTTAGCTGCGTACAAAGCCTCATCGGCCTGTTGCATCCATTCCATATGATTTTTTGGCGTATCACTTAACCCCGCAATACCTATACTGACGGTATAATGAATCGGCGCAGAGGGTGTATCGACCACACTTTGTTCAATGGTCTCTCTTATACGCTCGCATATTGTATGGGCACCTTCGGCATCGGTTTCCGGCAATATGATTCCGAATTCTTCACCGCCATAACGGCCAATACTGTCTGATTGCCGCAGAATATGTTTAGCGGTTGCAGCGGTATGTTTGATAACTTCATCTCCTGCCAGGTGGCCGTGGTTATCGTTCACCTTTTTAAAAAAATCGATATCAAACATCACAAGGCTGGTGGCGTGGCCATAGCGACGGAATCGTTCGAACTCTGCATCCACCAGGTTTTCCCAGGTGCCACGGTTCAGCAGGCCGGTTAGGCGATCTGTTTTGCTGAGTTTGGCCAGCTGTTCGTTGGCCCGCTCCAGAGCGCGTTTGCCTGTGGCAATGTCGGTTACGTCGTACACCATAAGGCACACTTTCTCTACCTGCCCGGTGCTGCCGTATAGCGGGCTGATGGTGAGGTTCTGGAACATGTACTCCTCGGTGCCGGTAATGGGGCGGGTGTTGCGAAACCGGAAAAGATAGGGGCGCTGCTCCCAGGAGGTAAACGCACGGGTGTTGAGTAGTGCGACTGCATCCACTTTGCGGGTGAGCCAGGCTTTGGGGATATCCGGGAACAGATCGAAAAGCACCCGGTTGCGGATTTTACTGGCAGTGATGCCGCTGTGGTTTTCCATAAACCCGTTCCAGGCCTGTACCCGGAAGTCGAGATCCAGCACCACCAGGCCCACCTCAACGGATTCCAGCATATCCACCAGCCAGTGGAAGGATTGTGCTTCGATTTCGTTTATCGTCATGGATTAATCCACCAGGTATTGAAGGCGCTTTTCAAGGAAGGGTACTGAATCTTCCGTGAGCAGCACCAGCATGTCGCAATGGATATCCCGTTCTTCCAGCGTGTAACTGATTTCGATGCACAAGAGCTGCTCTTCCCGGGAGTTCTGGTGTTCCAGCAGTTCTGCGATCTGCCGGTGCTGGCCCAGTACGCTGGGATGACCAAGGCCGAGTTTGAGATCCAGCTGATCCCCCACACCTTTGAGGAAGGCGCCAAACAGAATGCTGGACATGTCCATCAACACTTCGACGTTTACCGACTCACCCTCAAGGGTTTCGTAGTGCAGCAGCTCTGCCATTTCCCGGAAGCTTGCGTCGGCGAACAGCAGCAATGCCTCGCCGGCAATACCTGCGCCGGTGAACCCCTGGCAAACGGCTGAATAGGTGTCGCTGTCGTGAGCGGCCGATATGGCCATGTGCAGTTCGGAGTTGGCAATAAAGGCCACTCTGGGAATGGGTTGTTTCACAAATACTCGCAGCAGGCGCGCAAGCAGGTCCGACGAGCGGCCCATGGCGACGTTGGCAATTTCCTGCAGGTAATCGTTGAGTGAAACCGAGATCTCCCGCGCCTGCGAGTTGTCATCGGGGTTGAGCGTGCTGTCGCTCAGAGCGGCGTTTTCCAGATCCCCGGGTCGATAGAAGCCGTATTCCGAAAGCAGACTGAGCACAACTCCCAGATCTGTCGGCTTTTTTATAAAGTCTATGGCGCCGAGTTTGCGTACCCGCTCACGGGCCTCGGGCTGGATATCGCCGGAAACCACGATGGTCATGATGGGCAAGTCTTCAGCCAGGACATGCTCCAGAACCTCATAGCCGTCCATCTCGGGCATGTTGAGATCGAGAAACATCAGGTCGGCTTGACCGGCACGCAGCGTTTCCAGTGCTTCTACACCGTTATTGGCAAACAGGATTTCATCGGCAAGGCCTGCAGGCAGGGCCCGGGCCATCTGTTTTCTGGCCAGTGCTGAGTCGTCGCAGATAAGAATGCGGGTGGTCATGATGGCTGCCAGAGAGAGTTGACTGGAAAGGCGGCTAACAGGTTGACGCTCACTCCCCATATTATAGCAGCGCGCTTTAATATGTACACAAAAACGACACCTTTTGCTGTTTTTGAGAAAGTAACTGGATTGTAACGGATTGTGATCTTTGTTTGTGACCAACCTCACTCCATAGGCCGATCTGTCTGCGCTACAGTGCAATTACGGCCAATGACAAGATAATGAGCATTAAACGTACAGATTCCTTGTATTCGGTCGCAAAATTAACATCGGTTTTGCACTGAAATCAGAGACATTTCTATGAGATTCCACGCGTACGGATGCGCTGCCCTTATTTCTGTTGTTCTGGGCCTTGCGCCTATTGCCAGAGCTGAACTGAAGCCCATCACCGACTCGGCTATGGGGGAGGTAACCGGGCAGGCCTTTATGCAGGTTGAGAATATTCCCGGTGCGGCTCATGAATTTACCCGCATGACCCTGAATATGGACGTGGAAACCCGGGTCAATATCGACGATGCGCAGGTTGGCCAGATTGACGGCGGCACAGACTACGCGGCCCAGCATGTGGCTATGGGCCATATTGCCCGGGCTGATGGCGAACAGTTCAACGGCGTTACCTACAACAAAGACGACGTTATACCTTTTGAGGCCCGCCAGCCCTACATCGAACTGGCTGAAGACAGCGCCGGCCTGGCGGGTTTCCGCATGGGTTTTGGGCAGGCCCGGGGATCTGTGTCTTCCCATACCACCAGCTTCAGTGGCGACATTGGCCTCAAATTCGAGGACAACACAGGGGCTCAGTACGACGCTGTACTGATGGACAGCACCGGCGCCGCTACGAATAAACGGGCTTCCCACATTGGAATATCGCCCGGTAGTTGCATTACGGGCACCAACTGCGCGCCTCTCACGGATCTTCGCTCTGTTAATGTGGGTGGTGCCAACGACAGCTTTACCGATGGCTTCTTCATCGGCTTTCAGCGAGAAGGGATGGATTGGCAAACCCTGAATGGCGCCAGCACTATCAGTGCCGGAAAAGGTGTGTTCATTAACCTGCCCACCAACATGACCCTTAACCTTGACGATTTTGTAAACGGCGGCGTGGACCGGCTGCGCACCCATCAGGTGGATATGGGGACTAATCTGTTTTGATTTTGCTAGACTCCTGACTCGGTTAATTCACAAGGCAGGAGTCTTACTTTTGATCCGCTCTTTTTACTGGCACGATTACGAAACCTTTGGTGTCGACCCGGTTCACGACCGCCCCGCCCAGTTTGCCGGTGTGCGGACCGATGCGGATCTGAATATTATTGAAGATCCGCTGGTTATATACTGCAAGCCCACCGATGATTACTTGCCATCACCGGAAGCCTGCCTGATTACCGGCATTACACCCCAGAAAGCGCTGGAAGAGGGTTATCGGGAGGCGGAATTCATTGCTCAGATTAACGAAGCCTTCAGCCAGCCCGGCACCTGCGTAGTAGGCTACAACAACCTGCGCTTTGATGATGAAGTCACCCGCCACACCCTCTACCGCAACCTTCGGGACCCCTATGCCCGCGAATGGCAAAACGGCAATTCCCGCTGGGATATTATCGATATGGTGCGGCTGACCTACGCACTCCGGCCAGAAGGCATCAACTGGCCGCGCAAGGAAGATGGCAGCCCCAGCTTCAAACTTGAGGAGCTTACAGCCGCCAACGGCATTACCCACGAAGCCGCCCATGATGCCATGTCGGATGTGGAAGCAACACTTGCTGTTGCCAGGCTGATCCGGGAAAAGCAGCCAAAGCTGTTTGATTTTGTTCTGAACAACAAAGACAAACACGCCGCTCGCGCCATGCTGGATACAGCAGCCATGAAGCCGGTTTTCCACATTTCCGCCAAATACCCCGCTATTCGCGGCTGCTGTGCCATGGTTGCGCCCATCGCAGATCACCCGAGCAATAAAAACCAGGTGATTGTTTACGATTTAAGGGAAGACCCGAGTGAACTCATTCATGCCACACCTGAGCAGATTCGCGAGCGGGTTTTTACCTCCCAGTCGGAACTGGGGGACAAGGCCAGGTTTGCTCTCAAAGGCGTGCAGTTGAATAAATGCCCGGTTCTCGCACCAGCCAACATGCTCTCCACGCTCTCCGCCGAGCGTTTGCAAGAACTGGAGCTGGATGGCGACACCCTGCGCGCCAACCTGGCGCTGCTGAGAAATGCGCGGGGGTTGCCCCAGAGGATTGCCGAGGCGTTCGACCAGCCCCACGAAGGGGATCTCACCGACCCGGACGAACAACTCTACGCCGGCGGCTTCATCTCACCGGCAGATCGCAGCGAATTGAACCGTGTGCTGCAAACGCCGACGGAACTGCTGGCGGAACAAAACTTCAGCTTTAAAGACGAGCGCTTGCAGGAACTGCTGTTCCGCTATCGCGCCCGCAATTACCCGGATTCGTTAACCAGCGAGGAAGCCGAGCGCTGGGAAGAGTTCCGCACCCAACGATTAATGGCTCCAAAAAAGGGCTGGCTGTCGCTTGAGGCATTCGGCCGTGAGTTACAGCGGCTAGCCAGCGACCCCGAACTGACACCGGAGAAGCAGCATATACTGGAGGAATTGCATTTGTATGGGGAATCTTTGATTCCTTATATATGAAGCAAGGAAATTGATCCCTCTCCCCCGGCCCCTCTCCCGTGAAGGGAGAGGGGAGCGTACTCCCCAAGGCCGAGGGATGACGCCAAGGCCTGCGGGCAACTCAGTAGAAGCCCCGCTTTCCCAGTGGGAAAGGGAAAGAATAATTGATGTTGGCCCT
>NZ_NIHD01000010.1 GCF_002806975.1 Marinobacter aromaticivorans
GGCGCGTCACCGTGGTGGTCGGCAATCATCAGGCCGGGCTGTTCGCTGCCATCCACGCTGCCGTGCTGGTAGCGGTAGTGCCAGCCTTCCTCTGCCGCCAGCCGTTCAATAAACGCCAGATCGCTTTCCCGGTGCTGTACGCAGTATTCCCGTTCCTGGGGGGCACGCTTGAAATCAAACACGGAATCCACAATGCCCCGCTCTTCCAGCAGGGTGCGCAGGATGCTGTCTGTGGTTTGGGTCTGGAAGATGCGGCTGTTGTGCATCAACCCCAAACGCCACAGGGGTGGTTGAATCACAATCTCGTAGCGGGTGCGACGGTGGCCGGAATCGCCCCGGGCAAATTCGTTGACCACGCCGGTGAAGCGGCGAAGGGGCATGACATCCTGCCACACCACCAGATCGACTTGCTGCTCCAGAACTTCGGATGCATCTATGTCCGGGTCGGTGCTGGCCAGTTCAAGGCAACCATGGAAAAGCCCGGATAAACGTTCGGTCAGCGTGAAGCCAACAACGGCGAATAGATCAGAGGGGAGTTCGCCAACACGGGCGGTAAACTGCAGTCCGCTTGCCTGGGGCATGTCTTCGGTCCCTGAAGAAATGGTGTGTTAATCGCGCTCATCCTGAACGGAAGCCAGATTATAACCTCCAGATTCGGGAATGTAACCCCGCCGCGCAGAACCACTTAAAACATGAGAGGTTGACCACAGAAGCATTCTGCTTCAGTCTAATCTGGTTTCATTACGCAACCCAAGGGCAAGGTTGCTCCAGGTGACCTCGCGTCAGTTGCGTACCAACCATTTACAGGTAGAGGGAAACACCATGAGCCAATATCAGAATCGTGCCATTGTGCTAAAGCAGCGCCCCGACGGAGAAATTCAGGAAGGCGATCTGGTTATGGAAGAGCGCCCTGTGCGCAAACCCGAAGAGGGCGAAGTTGTTGCGCAGGTACTCTGGCTTTCGCTGGATCCCTACATGCGCCCCCGTATGAATGATGCCAAAAGCTATATGGACCCTATCGAAATTGATGAGCCCATCGTTGGCGAGAGTGTGGCGCGGATTGTGGAATCCCGGTCAGACAAGCTGAAAGTCGGTGATCTGGTCACCTGTTATTCTGGATGGCAGGAGTACGTAACCTTTCCCGCCGACGCGCCGATGGTTTACAAAATCCATCAAAAAGAAGGCGTTCCGGTGCAAGCATACCTTGGGGTTGCCGGCATGCCCGGCCGCACCGGCTACTGCGGTTTAACCTATGTGGGTAAGCCCAAACCGGGTGAAACCGTGGTGGTTTCTGCCGCATCCGGCCCTGTGGGCACAGTGGTTGGCCAAACCGCCAAAACCGTAGGTTGTCGCGTGGTTGGCATTGCCGGAGGCCCGGAAAAATGCAGTTATGTGGTTGATGAACTGGGGTTTGATGCCTGCGTGGATTACAAGGCCGGCAATCTGGAAGCCGATCTGAAAGCCGCCTGCCCGGACGGCATCGACATCTACTACGAAAACGTGGGCGGTGCTGTGACCAGAGCTGTTGCCCCGTTGCTGAATCCCGGAGCGCGAGTGCCCATCTGCGGTTTTGTCTCGGCTTACAACGCCAAAAGCACAGACAAAATAGAGACACCGTTCGATATTCTCAAACGCCTGGACCCGGTTCCGGAGCACCGTTTCTTTCTGGTGACCGAGTGGCAGGACAAGCACCAGGAAATCACCGATATTCTCACCAGTCGCATTGCTTCTGGTGAGCTTAAATACCGTGAAACGGTTGCTGAAGGCCTCGAAAATGCCGTTGAGGCCTTCAAGGGAATGCTCAAGGGCAAAAACTTCGGCAAGCAACTGGTTCACATAGCCGATTAACACGGAATGGCGTGTAACGCTGGGAAGGCTACTCCCCTATCTGAAGGAGCACCTTCCCGGTGTTTTTGTTCGCCTCCACATGTGCCATGGCCTGTTCAACCTGCTCAATGGGCCAGGTGCTGTCAATCACTGGCTCAATCTGGCCGGCAACCAGCAATGGCCACACATGGCGATACAGTTCCTGCATCACCCGCCCTTTATCTGCTACCGAACGGGACCGCAATGTAGAACCAATCAACCTGTGGCGCTTCATTAACATGATGCCCAGGTCCACTTCCGCGAATCGCCCGCCCATCAGGCCGATCAGGATTATTCGGCCGTCAGCATTCAGCACTCTCTGATCTTCCTGGATGTAGCCCCCGCCGACCGGATCCAGCACCATGTCCACACCACCCCAGCTCTTCACCGCATCCACAAACGAACCGTTCTTGCGATTCCAGATGCCGGTTGCACCCAGTTTGCGACAAACCTCCAGCTTTTCGTCATCACCGGCAGTTGCAAACACCGGGTTACCAAACGCCGTGGCAATCTGGATAACCGTGGTTCCCAGGCCACTGCCTGCTGCATGCAGCAACACCCGTTCGCCGGGCTGCAGATCGGCTTCCTGATAAAGGTTCAGCCAGGCCGTGGCAAACACCTCGGGAATAGCCGCGGCTTTTTTCAGGGAAAACCCCTTGGGCACCGGCAATACCTGAGCGGCGGGAACCACAACCTTGGTTGCATAGCCACCACCGGTAAGCAAGGCACACACCTCGTCGCCGGGCTCAAAGCCCGTTACCGCCTCGCCAACCGCTGCAATACGGCCGCTCACTTCCAGCCCGAGAATCTCGGATGCTCCCGGGGGTGGTGGGTAAACCCCGGCCCGCTGGGAAAGGTCGGCACGGTTCACAGCACTCCAGACAACATCGATTTCCACGTGATTTTCAGGCAGTTCCTCGAAGCCCGGGCAATCTTCCCAGACAAGAGAGTCACCGGTTATCTTGATTGCTTTCATCATGTATCAAATCTCGACACTGTTGCGTGTACAGTTATAAACAGGATATCTGTTGAGGATACCCCATGTAGGTGGGTCGTTGTAATGAGTATGTTTTCATAATCGCGAACAGGCGGTCAGGCCCCCTGGCGTTCCGGCGCGCCGCACACAATTCTTAGCGGTGTTGGCAGCCTGCGTCATTGGCAGAGGACAGGGGTATTCCGGGCTTTGGTCGTTCAGCCTGAAAACGGGGGCGGCCAAGGGAATGATCGCCGGAGACCTCAATCAGCACATCCGCGCGGCCTGGCAGTTTCTCAAGGCAGGATCGGGTTACCCGCTCATAATGCATAATGAAGCGAATCACTTCCTGATCACTCATGATGCGCGAATCCCGCTCAGCGTGCGCGGAGGTGTGTTCGCCTGTTTTTGCCGCCAGTTTGTGTTCCTGCAGGGTACGCCATTCCAGAACCCGCGACATCGACGGTGCCTTCAGCATAACCAGGCTGTCCAGCCTGGCAAAAAACGCCTGATACCTGCCTTTGAGGCACTGGTTCACATACCCTCGCCAGGTGCCCGCGGAATCCTCTTCCGCCTCCAGTGTATTGATAGGCTCGGCCAGAGCATTATCGTCTTCCGGCAGGGCACCAAGACACCAGCCTTCAATCAGAATAACCTCTGCCCTGCCATCAAAAACAGGCCACTCGTTCAAAGGCGCGCGGTCGTCACGGGACTTGTCAAACGCAGGAATACGGGTCTGATCGGCTGGACCAGCCGTTTGAAGCTGATCAATAACCTGCTCGCCAAGTGCCAGGTCGTGAGTTCCGGGCACCCCCCGGGTGATAAACAGCGGATGCACCTGCTCCGCGAGTGCCCGGCGCCCGGCTCTGGTAAGGTAAAGATCGTCCAGCGAAAAGCTGGCGGTCGGGCATTGCCAGTGATCGCACAGCAGCCTGGTCAGGAACAGCGCCAACGTGGATTTCCCCGTACCCTGGGCACCGTGAATGCCCACAACCACGGTTCGCTTTTCGGAGCGCCTTAACGCGACAATGTACTCAACCAGGGGCAGGATGGTCTGTTCTACGGTGGCCGCGTAATTGTCAGGAAGCCCTTCCTGTTTAATCAGGGCTTCGAGGGTTGGTTCAAGCTCACGGTCAGACACGTTAAGGTTCCCGTACTTGGTGAATCGGTTAATTGAGTATTTAACAGAATACCTACCACATGGGAGTATAGGCTTTTATGAGTAGCAACGATTTTCGTGTAGAACACCGCTACCTGGAACTCCCGGACAGTTTCTACACCCGCGTTCAACCCACGCCCCTCAAAGACGCAAAAATGGCGTGTTTCAACCACAAACTGGCGCATGAGATGGGGTTTCACGTTAGCAACGAAGCCGACTGGGCAAAAATTGGTGGTGGCACTGAATTGCTGGAGGGCATGGACCCGGTTGCCATGAAATACACCGGCCACCAGTTTGGCATGTACAACCCGGAACTGGGCGATGGCCGCGGCCTGTTGTTATGGGAAACCGTGGGGCCCGATGGCAGGCGTTGGGACTGGCACCTGAAAGGCGCCGGAACGACGCCCTACTCCCGCTTCGGGGATGGCCGGGCGGTTCTGCGCTCTACCATTCGCGAATACCTGTGCAGCGAAGCCATGCACGGGCTGGGCATCCCAACCACCCGCGCCCTGTTTATGGTCAGCGCCAGGAACCCGGTGCGCCGGGAGTCCATCGAAACCGCCGCCGCATTGGTGCGCGTAGCCCAGAGCCATATCCGTTTTGGCCACTTTGAATTTGCAGCACACCACGAAGGCCCGGAAGCCGTTAAGAGCCTGCTGGAGCATGTTATATCGCTGCACTTTCCACACCTGATTAAACTGCCCGAGGAAGAACGTCACGCACGCTGGTTTGAAGAAGTGGTGGAACGCACCGCCCGCCTGATTGCAGACTGGCAGGCAGTGGGCTTCTGCCATGGCGTGATGAACAGTGACAACATGTCGATTATTGGCGACACCTTCGATTACGGGCCTTTTGCGTTCCTCGACAATTTTGATGCCGGGTACATCTGCAATCACACGGATGAGGGCGGCCGCTACGCCTATAACCGCCAGCCCCAGGTGGGCTTTGCAAACTGCCAGTATCTTGCCAACGCGCTGTTACCGGTGATGGATGAAGACACCATTCGCAACGGCCTGCAGCGCTATGAAGCCGCCTACAACGGGCGCTTTTTACAGAACATGCGGGACAAGCTTGGTCTGGCGCAGGAAGACGAAGGCGACCTCCGCCTGGTCATGGACACCTTCAGCATGCTCGACGAGCACCGTATTGATTACACAGCTTTCTTCCGTGCACTTTCAAACCTTTATGACCACGGCCATGCGCCCTTGCGGGACCTGTTTGTGGATCGGCAGGTGGCGGACGAGTGGCTGGGGCGCTATGAGGAACGGCTCAAGAAAGAAACCCGCGCCCGGGACGAGCGGGAATACGAGATGCGCAGGGTGAACCCAAAATACATATTACGAAACTACCTGGCACATCAGGTGATCCTTGAAGCCCAGAACGGTAATTTCGAACCCATGAAGGAGTTGCTCAGGGTTCTGGAAAAGCCCTTTGACGAGCAGCCCAAATATGAAAAATACGCGGCCTTGCCGCCGGACTGGGGCAAACACATGAACATCAGCTGCTCCAGCTAATCAGGAGAAAACGGGAAGGAAGAACGGGAAGAGAGAACCGGGGGCCAGGGTTAAAAGTCTGGCCCCCGGGTTAATAGCCTAAGTAGCCTCAGACCGCTTTGGCCGCAATGATCTTCTCCTGCCACTCCACCGGGCCTGTCTGGTGAACCGATGTGCCTTTGGAATCCACCGCCACGGTTACCGGCATGTCTTCCACGTCAAACTCGTAAATGGCTTCCATGCCCAGTTCCGGGAAGGCGACCACTTCGGCATGCTTGATGGCCTTGGAAACCAGGTAAGCGGAACCACCCACGGCCATCAGGTACACGGCGCCAAATTCCTTGATGGCGTCGATGGCCACCTGGCCACGCTCGGCTTTGCCAATCATGCCGGTAAGGCCGGTTTTCTCCAGCATGGTGTGGGTAAACTTGTCCATACGGGTTGCGGTTGTGGGGCCCGCGGGGCCAACCACTTCTTCACGCACAGGATCGACCGGGCCCACGTAATAAATGAAGCGGCCTTTCAGATCCACCGGCAACTCTTCGCCCGCGTTGATCATATCCACCATTTTCTTGTGGGCTGCATCGCGACCGGTCAGCATCTTGCCAGACAACAGGATGGTTTCACCCGGCTGCCACTCTTTTACCTCTTCCGGTGTCACCGTATTCAGGTTAACCCGACGCACACCCTCACCTACTTCCCAGGTGATTTCCGGCCAGTCTTCCAGGCTCGGCGGTGTTTGCAGGGCCGGGCCAGTACCATCCAGAGTAAAATGCGCGTGGCGGGTAGCCGCACAGTTGGGAATGATCGCCACCGGCTTGTTTGCCGCATGAGTGGGGTAATCTTTTACCTTTACATCCAGAACGGTTGTCAGGCCACCCAGGCCCTGCGCACCAATACCCAGATCGTTCACCTTGTCGAACAGCTCAAGGCGCAGCTCCTCGGCACGGCTGGAGGCACCACGCGCCTGCAGTTCGTGGATATCAATGGGGTCCAGCAGCGACTCCTTCGCCAACTGCATGGCCTTCTCTGCTGTACCGCCAATACCTATACCCAGCATGCCCGGCGGGCACCAGCCTGCCCCCATCTGCGGCACCATTTTCAGAACCCAATCCACTACCGAATCGGATGGATTCAGCATGGCAAACTTGGATTTGGCTTCGGAGCCGCCACCCTTGGCCGCCACATGAACCTCCACCGTATCACCCGGCACCATCTTGTAGTGGATGATTGCCGGCGTGTTGTCTCCGGTGTTCTGGCGCTTGCCATCCGGGTCCGCAAGAATGGATGCACGCAGCACGTTGTCGGGATGCGAATAAGCACGGCGCACGCCTTCATTGATTACATCATCCAGCGGCATCTCGCAGTCCCACTGGACATTCATGCCGATATTCACAAACACAGTCACAATGCCGGTATCCTGACATAAGGGGCGATGGCCCTGGGCGCACATGCGGGAGTTGATCAGGATCTGCGCCATGGCATCCTTCGCCGCCTGGGATTCTTCCTTCTGGTAAGCCTCGTAAACACCCTGAATGAAATCTTTCGGGTGATAGTAAGAAATGAACTGCAGCGCGTCCGCTACGCTTTCAATCAGGTCATCCTGGCGGATTACGGTGGTCATAGGCGCCTCATCAGGTTGGTATCGTTAGGATAGGGTCGTCAAAAACAGGTGGCACAGTTTACCAGAAATTCGCGGGTGCGAGGGACCGGGCAAAAGGCGAAGCGCTATAGTCTTTTTTCAGAAGTCGAGTGCGCCGGCAAGCCATCGGGCGCCCTGTTCAATGAACCTCCCGCTGCGCCACGCGCATGCCATCACTCAGGCCGGAAGCCGGGTACAGGATCACGCGGTCACCAGGCTCCAGCCCCTTGATGACCTGGGCCTGCACACCGTTGTTGTGGCCAATTTCGACCTTACGCAGTTTCGCCCTGTCGTCTTCAACAAGAAACACGGCCCAATCCTGGCCTTCGCGAAACAGCGCACTGGACGGTACGATCAGCGCGTCGTCGTCTTCCCAGACAACAATCCTGGCTTCAACCCGGAATCCGTGGCCCAGGCCCGTTTGTGCCGGCCCGGCTTCATCAAAGCGAATGATTGTATTGACACGCTGCTCCTCAACACCGAGTGCGGAGAACTTGGTGAAGCCCCAGGGGTCAACCCGTGTTACCACGGCATCCAGGGTTCCCGGGCCACCCCACTTTTCGATGAGAACACGGTCGCCCGGGGCCACCTGCACAGCATCCGTTGACAGAAGCTCTAAGAGCACTTCAAGATCGCTGTCCACGTTGCCGACTTCCATGATGGCTGCTCCGACAGGAAGGGTGGTTTCGCTCTGCTGAATGATACGCAGCACCTGCCCGGTGATTGGCGCTCGAATAGGTATCTCATCGCTGTATCCCGCCTGGGCATTTACGCTACCGGGTTGTTGCTGGTCTTCGAACCCCATCAACTGAGCCCGCGCGTTTTCCAGCTCAGCCTGGCGTATTTCGATGGCGGCTTCAGCTGTGTCAACGGCAGCCTGGGTTGCGCGTGCTTCGTGAACCGCACGATCCAGCTCAACCTGGCTGGCTGTACCTTTCTGGTAGAGCGTCCGAACCCGCTCCAGGTCCGTCTCCGCCAGTTCCCTGTCTGCCATGGCCCGGTTGAGTTCAGCGCGGGCAAGACGCAGTGCGGCTGCAGCAGCAGCCTCTGCAGATCGTGCCTGTTCACGGCTGCGAACATCCAGCACCGCGGGGTTGGTAGGGCGCATTTGCGCAACAATGGTCTCGTTCTTTTTAACCGGATCTCCCGGGTCGACCTCCACACGCAGGAGGCGACCGGCAACAGGTGTTGAGATCACATAGGCGTCCCGCACACGGGTACGCCCTTCTTCGTCAATCGTTACCATCATGGCTTCCTTGGTGACAGTGCCGATATCAACCCTGACCGGGCGGGGCCAGAAGGCGAAAGCCAGAACTGCACCAAGGGCAACCACAGTCGCAACGGTCAGAACTGAACGGGATCGTTTGCGTGCCATGTGAATCTATTCTCCGGTTTTCAGGGCAATGATCATGTCTGCCCGGTCGATGTCCCGTTTCACCAGCCAGCCGGACGTTATGGCCGCCAAAACAACGGCTAACACCGCCATGCCATAACTCTCGGGGGTGAAAACAGCGGGGATTTGGTAGAGGTCCGTGCTGAAGCCAGCAGCAATGCCGAAAGACAAAAAGTAGCCAAGAATCGAACCAAGGGGCAAGGCAAGCAGCGTTACCACCGCAAGCTCGCCCAGCAACACGAAGGCGGTTTCGCCCCTGGTGAAACCGATTACCCGCAGGCTGGCGAGATCACGTGCCCGTTCCGCGTAGGCAATACGGGCGGAATTATACACGACACCAAAGGTGATGATGGCAGCGATAGCGGCCATGATGTAGCGCATGGCACCGGCACCTGTGTCCATCAGCTTCTGGAATGCAAGCCTCGCATCGGCCTTGAGACTGACCCCGGCAACGGTCGGCATATCCTTGAGCTTACGATAAATGCCCTCGCTGTGTGCTGCGTCGACCCGCAGATAGGCGCCCGAAACCCGGCTGGGCTCACGAAGCGCGCGATTGAGTGCCTCAAGTTCCATAAACGCAGGGGAGCCCAGCAGGGTCTCGGCGATACCGATCACCGGGATATTGAGTACCGGCTGGCGCCCTTCCCGCACATCCACGGTCAGGCTTTCACCTGGCGTAATGTCGAGGATGTCCGCAAGCGCACTGGCGAGGATCACACCCTCCTGGCGCATGACGATTGTCGCCAGATCCTTGTCCACGGCGCGATTGAGGCGAGGTTCCCTCACCAGACCGTTGATTGCTCCTCGATAGGTATTAAGCCCGTTACGCAGAATGGCGGGCACAACGCGAACCGGTTCAACTTCGATGACCCCGGGCATGCGCTGAAGCTCCAGGACAGTCTTGTCAGACATCACCTCGGTGAAGGTAACCGTTACGTCGCTACGGTCTACTACGCTGAATGCCAGGTCGATGGTGCGATCAAAACCGGAAAGAATCGAGATCATGCCGACCGACAGGGCCATTCCGGCGGCGATGCCGATAACCGCCCCGGCCATGCGCCCGGGCTGTCGTGTCAGGCGCCGCAGCACCATGCGGCTGGGCTGATCAAGCAGTTTGTTAAAGGAACGCCCTATCCGCCCCGAACGACTGTAATCCTGAGGCGCGGGTGGGCGCATGGCCGTGGCAGGCGTCAGCGCAAAGACGCCGCGCAGGACAATCAAACCGCCCGCCGAGGCTGCCAGAACACTCACCCCGAAACCGATCACAAAGGATGCAGGATCGAGTTGAAACACCAAAAAGGGGAACTTGAAGTACTCAAGATACACGCCAATCAGTGCCCGTCCGGCCGCGATACCGGCCAGGCAGCCGGCCAGGGCTCCGCCCACCGCAATGGCGAGAATCAATTTAAAATAGTGCGCCCCCACCTCAGCGTTGGTATAGCCAAACGCTTTCATCAGCCCGATTTGCTCACGCTCGGACTGAACCATACGCGAAACGACGATGTAGAGCAGGAAAGCCGCTACGGCCAGGAAGATTGGTGGCACGCCAGTGCTCATTGCCCGCAGGCCGTCGATTTCTTCGCTTATAAATCGGTTGGACTCATGATCTTCCAGTCCGTAGGCACCCAGCCCGCCATTGGCATCAAGGAGGCGGTCCACCGCATCAAGAACGGCCGCCTCTTCAGCGTTGCGGCCTATAGAAATAAGTGCTTGGTTGAAGGCGCCGTCCATATCGTAGGCGGCGGACAGTGCCGTACGGCTCATCCAGATGACGCCAAAACGACTGTCGTCAGGAGCCAGCTCACCAGGCGGGGTGGTATAGAGAAACTCCGGCGACCGCGCCAGCCCGACGATCCGAAACGTGCGACGGGCACCGTGCATAGTCGCTGAAAGCGTATCGCCGGGCTCCAGGCCATGGGCCTTCGCGAAGCCCTGGAGCAATAGAATTTCATTGGCTCGGTCGCTGTCGAGCCGGCGGCCAGCGCTCAGATAGACATCATTGAGCCTCGGCTCCCCGAAATCGGGTAACGAAACCGCTCGCGCCTGCAAGGGCAGATCCAGACCGGGCAGATCGATCAGCGCGCTGCCAACAACCCTCCCTTCGGCGGCAGAGACACCGGGAATGGCCGCCAGACCGGCGATCAGGCGGTCGGGAGCGCGGGTTACAGGGGCAAAAATATCCGCCAGCCGATAGCGTTCGTAATAGGTTTTGCGTGTTTCATCCAGGGAGGTAACGAGCCCCGTCATCATGACCAGCATCAGCACACCCACACCGATAACCGCGCCAATAGCGACAGCCTGACCCTTTATGCGCCACAGGTCGCGAAGCAGCTTACGATCAAGCGGGCTCATCTCTTGCTCACCAGTGGATTTCCTCCGGCGTGATCTTGCTCTTGTTGACGATCACCTCACGAATAGCCCCGTCGGCGAAATGGATCACCCGGTCTGCCATGGCGGCGGTTGCCGCGGCATGGGTGACGATCAGTACGGTCGCGCCCAGCCGCTCGTTCACATCTTTCAGTACTTTCAGCACGGCGCGGCCTGTCACACTGTCCAGCGCGCCTGTGGGCTCATCGCAAAACAACACCGCCGGCTGCTTGGCAACGGCGCGAGCGATCGCCACCCGCTGCTGCTCGCCCCCGGATAGCTGCGCGGGAAAGTGATCGGTTCGTGAGTGCAGGCCCACGAGGGCAAGCGCATCGTCCGGGTCCATGGGGTCATGGGCAATTTCGGTGACAAGCTCAACATTCTCGTGCGCCGTCAGGCCTGGCATCAGGTTATAAAACTGGAACACGAAACCAACATGATCCCGCCGGTAGCGCGTAAGCTGCGCATCGGAAAGCGCTGTCAGTTCCTGATCACGGAAGTACACTTGCCCGCTGGTAGCCCGATCCAGCCCACCAATGATGTTAAGCAGCGTGGACTTTCCGCTGCCCGAGGGGCCGAGCAGAACGATCAGCTCGCCCGCAGGAATCTCCAGATCAACCCCACGCAGGGCATGAACCGCCGCCGGCCCATCGCCGTAGACCTTGGTCAGACCCTTGATGCGGTAGGCGACAGCCCTCTCCTCATGCGACATTGCGAACATCGTACTTGCTTCTCCGTGTTGGCGAGCCTCAGGGTATCCCCATCAAAGTTGCGTGAGGCTCTCCAGATAAACCGGGTTCATTTGTATCGTTCAGCTATAGTTGAATGACACTGTTCTTAACAACCGGCAGAAAAACGGTATCATCCTAACCAAATGACAAAAACACGCCAGGAGATACCGTGACCGACTTTGTTCAAACCGAAATCAACAACCGGATTCTGACCGTTCGTATTCACCGCCCGGACCGAAAAAACGCCCTTACCCATGCCATGTACACAGCACTGGGCGATGCGATTGAACAGGCGGATGCAGATGACAACATACGCTGCGTAATGTTCACCGGCAACGAGGACTGCTTTACCGCCGGCAACGACCTGAGCGATTTCGCCAGCGGATTACCGGGCGCCTTTACCGAAACCCCCGTGGGCCGTTTTCTTTTTCTTCTGGCCAACGCGACCAAACCGGTAGTAGCCGCAGTGAACGGCCCGGCGGTTGGCATAGGCACCACCATGCTTCTGCACTGCGATATGGTGTTTGCTGGCACCAACACCGGGTTCAAAATGCCCTTTGCCAGCCTGGGCCTGTGCCCGGAAGGGGGCTCCAGCCTCCTTTTACCCTCCTGGATTGGCCGGGTACGGGCTGCGGAACTGCTCATGCTGGGTGAAACCTTCAGCGCCGATGAAGCGTTGCGCCTGGGGCTGATTAACCGGGTGTGCGAGCCTGCCGACACCGAAGCACAGGCCCGCGAAGCCTGCGAAAAGCTCGCGAGCCAACCGCCGGCGGCCATACGTGCCACCAAAAAGCTGCTCAACAGCCCCACTCACAAGGATCTGACAGACACCATGCTCGCCGAAGGCGAACTGTTTGCGGAGCGACTGAAATCCCCGGAAGCCGCCGAAGCCTTCGGCGCCTTTCTGCAAAAACGCCAACCGGATTTCTCGAAGTTCAAATAACGCCCCCGCCCGCCAGCAAGCCAGCCCTGGCGGGCAATTGATACATTTTGTAAAAAGCCCCGCATAAGCACTGCAAATGCTCGACAAACTGCGCCCGGCAAACTATTTTTCATGAAGATCAAGCTTCCCCCCTACAAAGTGCTTTGGGAGTTGTGCGAGGAGGATCCAAATAACAAGAATCACACTTTTGGCTGATCAACACTGGCCTTAGTGTCGCTATAGTCATAAGTACAGAAATTGGCTTGAAGCGCTGGCTACAATTTCAGACAACCGTTTATGCAGAACAGGCCACTGACACCGGGTTTACCGCATCAGACCGGCCCCGTTAGTTGCCGAACATAACGATAAAACAACAGGAAAAGGTTCCACCCATGTTCAAGAAAACTCTAATAAGTCTTGCCGTGGCGTCTTCCCTTGGGCTAACTGGCTGCCTCAGCGGCGGTGACGAAGGGGCGAATGCTGATCCGGAATATAAGATTTCCAATCCGGACATTGATGGTAAAACCTGGCCCGTTTTTAATGCGATCACCGGTGAACTACCCATTCCAAACGATCTGATTTTTGATTCGGTCGCCGGAGACGGAACATTCCGTGTCACAGATACGTCTCCCCCTGTAACCACCGCACTCAACTCAATCAGTGGTGCATCAACGGTTGCTCCAGCCGTTATAAGCTTCAATGGCCAGATTGATGAAGCCTCAGTAGATGCACGTGCATTTTTGCTAAAAGATCCCTCAGATCCAACCAAAGGGGTCATACCTAACCCCAAACAGAATGTTTTCCTGATTGAACTTGACTACGCCAGTGGCGATCCTGTTCGTGGTCTCAGTATTGGAGAACCACCAACGATTCCTCTGGCGGTTACCGCATTTATGGCCGCCGGAGGCGACCCTGAATCAGGTGCTGAGTTGGCTGGTTTGGCCATGTCCCCGGCGTACGAATCTGAGGTAGTGCAACTGGACGGCCAATCTGCTATCCGCATTAATCCTCTCAAGCCGCTGGACCCCCAAAAGCGGTATTTGGTTGTGGTTACCAAAGAAGTGCTGGACATTAATGGTGACCCCGTAATCCAGTCTCCCAACTACAACAACATTACGGATGAAACCCAGCCGTTGGGCACTGTGAGCCTTGCGCCAGTTCGTTCATTGGTAAACAAACTGTGGGAACCGACTGCCGCCAGCTACTTCCAGGTTACCAACGGTGCACGGCCAGACGACCCCTTAACCACCGATGATATTGCAATGACCTACAGCTTCACTACCTCGAACGACGAGAAGGTGTTGCAGTACATTGCCGAGCCGGCGGCCTGGTTTGCTGACCAGTTAACACTGTCTATCCGCGTCGCTGCCGCAACGGCTGTCGTAAGTGGTAAAGTCGACATGAACGATGACGGTGCTATTGACTATACCGACGTTAACCTTGCTGCTAACGGCGCTGTTGCCGGTTTCCCGGATGCCGACACAGCAGCCGCCCTGGGCGCCATCTTTGCTGCGCCACCTCCTAACGGTTGTGCTACCCTGACCGGCCAGATTGCAATCGACTGCGTGGGCTTCGCACTGGCCAATACACCATCGACAAGTGGCGGCTTTGCCGATTTACTGCCAACGCCACAATCACGGGCTGTGAGCCTTGATCTGACGGGCACCAACGATGTTACTCTGGTGTCGACACCCGTTGCTGGTATCGTTGATCCTCTTTCAGTGAACATTGTACAGGGCACTATTGAACTACCCTATTATCTGGGCGTCCCTTCCGGCTCCAACGGTTCGCCTCTGCAAACGGAATTCTGGAATGCGGACAACGGTCTTGCCGCCGTCATGAATCTGGCTTTCAAGTCTCTTGACTTGGCGATCCCCCAGGCCGATGAATCGGTTAGTGATGTTGTGAACTATATTTTTCCATTCCCGGAACTCACGGAAATGGTTGAAGTTCCATTATTGGTACTTTACCCGTCTGATGGCGATATAAGCGGTGGAACTGTTATTTTTCAACACGGCATTACAACTGACCGCAGTACTGCCTTGACCTTTGGCAGTGCGCTGGCTGATGCAGCCAAGGTTGCGGTTGTGGCCATCGACCAGCCACTACATGGTGTGACGCCTGCGTCACAGGCATCCCTGGAAGAACTGGCAACATCCCTGCTCGACGCCGGGCAGGATAATGGTTTGCCGTCAACACTGGCAGCATCTGATACTACGGTTGAGGCATTAATCGCCGGTCAGTTGAATTTGGGTTTTGTCATGTCAGCCACTGGGCAAGATGCAACGGCCGCTCAGGCAACCATCGATATTGTATTGACTGGTGGTACATCAGACTATCCCGATCTGGATCCTGTAATCGGCTATCTTGGCTCCGCTGAAAACACCGTTGCAAATGCTGGCAGTACTGTACCAGGCATTGCAAAAACCGAAGACGAACGTCACTTCGGATTCTACGCCAATGAAGCAAACCAACCAGTGCAGATGAACTTTGATCCCTCGGTTGCCGCGGGTGAGGACGAGTCAGGAAGTCTCTTCATCAACCTGAGCAACTTCCTGAATGGCCGTGATAACCTGCGCCAGGGTTCGGTTGACCTGATGAACCTGCGTGCGAGCCTTGGGGCCATAGACATCAACGGTCCGGCACCGGGTGGCACACTGGATACAGCCAAGGTGTATTTTGTAGGCCACTCCCTGGGCACCATCAACGGCTCACCGTTTGTGGCGGCATCCAACCAGAACCAGATCAATCTGGGTGTTCCCGGTTCGACGAAAACCAGCGATGACATTGTGGCGGCAAACCTCCTGACACCGGGCGGCGGTATTATACGCTTGCTGGAAAACTCTCCTGCGTTCGCTCCGAAAATTCTCGGTGGTCTTGCTGCCGCTGGTCTTGAGCAGGGTGATGCCAACCTGGAAACCTACTTTAACGTCTATCAGGCTACCCTCGACACAGTGGACCCGATCAACTTCTCGGACAACCATCTGAACGGAGGTTCACCTGCGGGAATCCTGCTGTCTGAAGTGATTGGAGATACGGTCATCCCGAACAGCGCCGAAGGCGGAAATACCCTGGGCAATGCCTTTGCCGCGCCGCTGGCGGGTACAGAGCCGCTGGCAACTACCCTGAACGCCTCGAAAACACGCGTAGATGGAACTCTGCCGGCAATCACCCGCTATACTGCTGGCACTCACAGCACACCGGTCTCGGCTGACGATCCGGCTGTGTTCGCTGAGATGGTGACACAGGCCGCGTTGATGATCAGCACCTCCGGGATTAGCACAACAGTTGTGGATACTGACGTGGTAGAGAACTGATCCTTAATAACAGGGGATGAAGCTCCATCCCCTGTCCCTGCAATACTTCACACAAATGAAATCAATCAGGAGGGGGATTTACCTCCCCCTCCAACCTCTCACACTACCGGGTACTCGCTGCAGTTGACCAACGCTGTTGCAGGGCCGTTATCGGTATCTGCAGATAGTTTCCTTGAAGAATACACTCCTTTATTCACCAGTAATCGTAAGTTCTCCCTGCGCAATCAGGTTCGCCTCAATGTCTTCCTCGTCAAACCAGATTTGCCGGTAGTTTTTCTCAGAGAAGCGCAGGCTTTGATCGTTGAAAAACGGTGACCGGGAATCCGTTGACTGAGAATAGCTTATTAGTCCATAAGCTTCTGGCCCTGTCTCCGTAAACTCGAGACCAAAATGCCAGCTGGTACCCCGAGCCATTCTCCAGCCCTCGCCTGGCACGTCAGACAGGCCAGCGGTATTGTCGATAACATTAGGCGCAACCCGGGGAAAACGAGTGTCCTCGGCAAAAGCATCTGTCACCACCCCAACCGCGTTAAAGGCACCATCCACCGATCCATCGCCACCATGCCACGGGAACGAAGGGCCAAGATCAACTGGCGTACCGCCACTCAGACTTCCACCGGCAAGCCCAGGCAGAGCTCCACCAGATGGCTGATAGTACTGGACAGAACCCAGGGTTGCATCGTAGGTAATCCCAACCTGATCCAGGGCCTTCAGACCAACGGCAAGTGCCTGCAGCATCACATCATCAGCTGTGCCGGCATTGTCGGTCGATGGGGTTGAAGGCGTGCCTACAGGATCATCCGGATCGAACGCGGCGGTCAGGTCCGAATCGAAATTGTTCCGGTAATTCGCAATGAATACCCTGAATACGTGAGCTCCCACACTGTCAACGTTGTAGAGCCCATCCCATGACTGCAAAACTTCACAGCCCTCATTTACAGTCCGCGAACCACCACCCGGAAGGTTAACCGGCGTTGTACCAATATCGGCACAGCGATTGCGAAGCTCATCGAGAAATTCATCAGCAAACCAGGCCCGGTTGTTATAGATAACGTTGATCAGGTCTATCGCATCAAATTTACCATCCTGGCCTGCAGGTTCGGGCGCTTTTGGCGATACTGGCCCGGTTGAAAGAGGGTTTTGCAGCATTGAAATGCCCAGCCTTGTGCGAGGTCCCAGCGGCGATTCCTCCGGGCCGAACAGCGGCGAGAACCCGGTCAGGAACTCGTCGGGATTGGTCGACCAGTAACTGTCATTGGAATTCTGAACCCAGTCCGCCCGCAGTAACTTCGGTTTGTTTTCATAGGGGACAAGACCATTACACTCGCCCTCCACCCAATCATCCCGCGAAGAATCACCATCCAGCAATGTCAAACCAGCCTGAAACAACTGATCATACTCAGGACTCACATTTCGTTTATAGGCAATAACGGCCAGCGCCTGTTTGGAGAGGTTTGGGACAGAGCTGCTGTCTATGTAGAAAGCATTTCCCTGATCGTCTGCGTAAGTCGAGTTTGTCCAGAAGGTTGTACCACAGTCGCGGAACACCTGCTGAAACTCATCCAGATTCTTTGCCCGGCTCATCTGTAACCAGGAATCCAGGAGTCTTGTTGTGCCAGCATTGGCATCTCTGTACGTGTAAGCTGTGCCCTTGTCTCCCCACTTGGGCAAACCGCCACCTGTAACAGCATTTGCTGACAACATAGGACCGTACTCGGAATAATAAAAGGTTCGCTCAAGAATCGTTGGCATTGGTGTTCCATTGGCAACTTCGATCTGGAACGTTTCCGAGGTGATCGGCTGCTCCTTCCCATCCTTAAGATAAATCAGATTATCGTCAGGCTTCAGAGTCAGTTCATAAAGTGTAAACCGACGACTGGTGGTGACGGTGTGAGACCAACCAAGATGCTCATTGAAATTGATCAGCGGAATCGCAGTTCCAAGCAGTCCTGCGCCCATTGTGTTGAGGTAACCGGGGACTGTCATTTGAACCTGATAAAGCCGGCGATGGCCTGTATATGGGAAATGCGGATTAGCAAGTAAAGCGCCTTTACCACTCGCAGACAATTCCTTACCAATGCCCCAGGCATTGCTGGCTAACCCCATATCCTGGAAGTCGTCAATTTGTTCCGCTTAGTCTGCGCACTGGCTACCACGCGCTGCGGAAGTTTAGCGTCACCAGTTGTTGAGTTGGATGCCACTGTTATCGGAACGGGAGATTCCTCAGGGGGAACAGCGAGGAACACTGCACCAGTTGCGAACAAGGCACCGCTGGCGTATTGGCCAACGATTCGGTAGTGGGCGAACAAATCCACCGGGGTAATCGATCTTACCCATGGCTGATCCCTGCACTCAGAGGGCAAGTCGCCGGGATCCGTCTCAGCAACGAACTTATTATAGCCCGCAGCAAACCCCTCAATCAGCGCTCTGGATTCAGCACTCAGTGCCGGAAATTCGGCTTTCGCGCCGCTCAGGATTCTCTGAGCTTTATAAGAAAAATCGTTGATGACATTAATGTCATCTGGTCCTGGCCCAAAAAACTTTGCGCGCTCACTTCTGGCTTTTACGATCGCCTCTGCCAAAAGACAAACATTATCCTGCGCCTGCGCATAGCCATGCCCAAACGCCGCGGATTTCAGGTTATCCGCTTTAATATGGGGCACACCCCCTTCGGTTCTCCTTATGGTCGCTTCCAGCTTGCCATCCGCCGGAAACAGGTTGGTGTCGAGCTCCGGCTCGGATGAGCCGGAAGATGAGCTGCTGCCATCAAAACAGCCGGTTAGCAGAGTGCTACCTAATAGTATAAGCACTGCACCACGCGATATTCCGGCGGCCCGTTTTTTCCAGGTTTTCATAGTGTCACCCTTATAGTTGTTTACCACGGGATTCGCCGTTACCGGCGACACTATTAAACCTAGCAGAAGGTCGAGAAAACTGAATCTCCATTCACGCCAATTCTTTAAAAATCATGTTTTCTGATTACCCTCTCCTATGGGCTGACCAATCCGTGTTGTTGCCGCGGGCGTTTTTTCAAACTTGATCGGAAACCCAATCTGCCTCTGCAACGTTCCATCCCCCCGATCAACCCCAATCACCATATCCCTGGCTTTCAGTTGCGGGTGCTCAGCCGCTTCCGCAATGGTCAGCACCGGTTCCACACAGGCATCCACATCGGCAAAAATTTCCTGCCATTGCGCCAGTGTTTTCTGCTTTATTTTTTCACTGAGCGCAGCTTTAAGCGCCTTCTGGTGCTCCGGGTTCTGGCTCAGGGCCAGGCTCTTCATCTCAGGCAACTCAAGAAGGTCACACAGCCTTGCGGAGAACTGGGGTTCCAGGCTGCCTACGGAGAGCCAGCGTTTGTCCTGGGTCTGGTAGTAATCGTAAAAAGACCCACCGTTCAGCAGGCTGGTTTCCGGCCTCTGTTCCTGGCCTCCCGCCAGGCAGGCTGCGCCGGCCATGCCATTAAGCGCAAAGGCGGCGTCGGTCATGCTGATGTCAACAAACTGCCCTTCTCCCGTCTGCTGCCGATGGATCACGGCGGCGAGTATGCCCATCACTGCGTGGTGGGAGCCACCCGCTACGTCAGCTATCTGGATGCCCATGGGGGGCGGGCCACTCTCGGCGCGGCCGCAGTGGCTGCTGACTCCGGCAAGGGAAAGGTAGTTTATGTCGTGCCCGGCACGGTCTTTGTAGGGGCCGGTCTGGCCGTAACCGGTGATGGCGCAGTAGATGAGCCCGGGGTTGACGGCCTTCAGGGTTTCATAGCCAATGCCCAGCCGGTCCATCACGCCCGGGCGAAACTGTTCGATCACTATGTCGTAATCCCTGACCAGTTCCAGGATCTTCTCTTTGCTGCCTTCCTTCTTCAGATTCAGTGCCAGCGATTGCTTGCCCCGGTTCAGGAACCCGTGGGCTGTACTCACACCTGCATCGTGGGGCGGCATTACGCGGGTAAGGTCCACCCTGTCTGGCGCTTCCACCCTTAACACCTCCGCGCCCATGTCTGCCAAAAGCATGGTAGCGTAGGGCCCCGGCAGCAGGGTGCTGAAATCCAGTATCTTCATCGAGGTCAAAGGACCCGCCATAATATTCTCCTTGCTGGTAACAGGTTGTTCTGCTTGTTTATCCGTTCCATGCTGCACGGTTTTGCAGTTGGCGCCAACTGTCTGTTGCGCCATTAACATTGGCCTTTTCTTACAGGCACTCCGGTTGCATTGTGGCTTGGGGGTTTTATGATAGGTCTCGTTTTCATGATATGGCGAATTCGATGTCTGATCTGACGGTTTCACGGCACTTTGTGCAGGCCGCCCTGGCTGGTGCAGAAAATCTGGGATTTGATACCAGGCAAATGCTGCGGGAAGCCGGTATATCCCCTGATCTTCTACGTATCGAGATGGCCAGGGTAAGCAGCGACCAGTTCAGCCTGTTAATGCAGATAATCTGGAACCGCATGGACGATGAATGCATGGGCATGGGGCCAAGGCGCGTGCGCACAGGCACCTTTGCCACCATGTGTGCCCTGGTGATCGATTGCCCAACCCTGGAAGCGGTTTACCGCCGCGCTTACCAGTTTTCCCGCCTGTTTGAGCCCATGGTGACCATGAAACTGGAAACCGACGGCGCGAAAGCGCGCCTAGTCAAGCACATTGAAGGCGAGATTCACGACCCCCATCACTTTATGCAGGAAAGCCTGCTGGTTATCTGGCATCGCCTGGGCAGCTGGCTTGTGGGGCAACCGGTGGAACTGGAGAAAGCACAGTTCGACTACTCGAGACCGCCCCATGGCGATGAGTACCGGCAAATTTTTCACTGCCCCCTGGAGTTTGAATCCGACTGCACGGCTTTAACGTTCGACAAGCGGTTTCTGTCTGCTCCGGTTATCCGTGACAAACCGGAAATGCTGCAGTTTCTGCAGACCTCACCAGCTGATCTGCTGTCCCGCCCGGACGCGAGCAATACGTTTACCGGTAAAATCAGGGCGCTTATTGGCCGGGATCTGTCAAAGCCGCTGCCGGATTTTGAATGGATTGCAGCGGAACTGCATACCAGCCCGCAAACACTCCGCCGCAGGCTGAAGCAGGAAAACACGTCGTTTCAGGAGATCAAGGATCTACTGCGCAGGGATATGGCCATTTACTTCCTCGGACGACAGGAACTGTCGATTAACGACATTGCGGCGAAAGTAGGGTTCACGGAACCCTCAACGTTCCACCGGGCTTTCAAAAAATGGACCGGCGTTACCCCGGGCGCCTACCGGGAAGGCGAGCGGGGTAACCTGAGGCACTAGGAACCCGAAGGGGCCTGCAATTTGCGGATAAGCTTTCCAAGAGTCTGCGCCACTTCTTCCACCTGGCTTCGATTTGGCGAGAGCTGAAACAAACGCGAGCCATCCCGTGGATCGTAAACCCAACAGGTCGCAATTGCCGGCTCACAGCCCCATTCTACCTGGGGGTTCACTCCGAAAACGGGAATCTGATCGGTTGTGCGTGTTGCACCACCGGAGCTGTTACGTCGAATCTCCTGAATGGAAATGGCGTCGTTGCCGGCGCTCAGGCGATATTCAATATCCGCAGGGCGGTCAAGCCTGACCACAGACTGATCCTGTCGCCAACCGGCAAGCCCCAACAGACTGTTGAGGTGCAGAACCAGAGCCTCACGATCGGAGTCTGCAAGATACAGTTTGCGCAAAGAGGCAAGTTGCTGGTCTCCAACCGGCTCAATAACGGCGATCCTGGTTCCTTCACCGTTTTGTGGTGTACGGGCTTTTTCGGCTCTCGCCCGTTCAATATCGGTAATCAGTTTCAGAGCATTCTGGTAATGACTGCCTTCAGCGCCGGCTTTGGTTACGTATGCTTCCAGCGCAGCCTGGGCTTCATTCAAGTGGGACGACTGCAGCATCACCTGGCCACGATAAAAGTAGTAATCAACGGGCTTTTCTGCCTCCAGGCGCTGCAACCGGTTGAGGTATTCACCGGCCTCACCCCAGCTTTCAGACGATACGGCTTCTTCTATTGCAAGCATCAGCCGACGGGCCTCATGCTCCGGTGCCAGTGCAGCAGCCTGCCCGGCAAACAGTGCGGAGGCGACAATCGCCACTCTGGCCAACCGGGGGGCCTTTAACACCCATGCCGGTAAACGATTTTTCCCAACACATACTGCCATGACACTCACTCCTGATCGTTATCTGCGCTCACTGCCTGGTCTTCCGAATCCACTTCTGCCTGATCGGTTATGGCTTTCGGCAGTTCTTTTTTTACTCTCACGCCAAGTTCAACAAACCGGTTAGCCTGGGAAATAAGATTGCCCCGGCCCCTGGTCAGCGTATTCATGGCAGAATCGTAGGTAACCTGTGCCGTCTGGAGTTGCCCGCCAAGGCGCTCCATGGCCTCCACAAACACCCTCAGTTTGTCATAAACAGCGCCAGCACGTTCTGCTATCAGGCGTGCGTTCTGGCTCTGGCGCTCATATCGCCAGATATTTTCAATTGTGCGCAAGGTTGCCAGCAACGTAGTAGGTGTTACTACAATAATCTTTCGCTCAAAGGCTTCTGCGAAAAGGTTCTCGTCCTGTTGAAATGCCGCCACAAAGGCCGGTTCTATGGGCATGAAAAGCAAAACAAAGTCAGGAGAATGCAAACCGCCCAACCGGCTGTAATCTTTCTCGCTCAACGTGCGAATGTGGCTTCGAACCGCTTCAACATGATTTTTCAAGGCCTCTTCGCGGGTAGTGTCTTCTTCCTCGATAACCCATTTCTGGTAAGCGAGCAACGACACCTTGGAATCAATCACCAGATTACGGCTATCCGGCAGATGCACAACCACATCCGGCCGGAGCAACTGGCTATCTGCATCCCGATAGCTGCCCTGGGTTTCGTATTCCACCCCCTTACGTAAACCGGATTTTTCCAGAACCCGCTCAAGGATAAGCTCACCCCAGTTGCCCTGGATTTTTTTATCGCCCTTGAGGGCCCGGGTCAGGTTGGCGGCTTCTTCTGTGATCTGCCGGTTAAGGTCCTGAAGCGACTTGATCTCGCTACGAAGAGCCTGCCGGTCCCGGGTTTCGGTGGTGTACACGTCTTCCACCCGTTTCCGGAAGTCCTGCAGCTGATCTCTGAAGGGGTTGAGCAGGGTATCGAGGCTTGTGCGGGTCTGCTGGGTGAAGCGTTCACTTTTCTGGTCAAAAATCCGGTTGGCGAGGTTTTCAAACTCCTGTTTCAGAGCATCCCGGTTGCGCTCCAGCAGAGCCAGCTTCTCAGCGGCAGAGCGCCGCTCTTCTTTCAGCATAACCTGCTGCCCCCTCATTACCGCCCGGGTTTCGCTCAACTCGGTTGCGAGTTCGTCAATCTTTGAACGCTGATAATCGCGCTCATTTAACAGCTCTTCGATGCGCCGGCTGTGAGCCGCCAGTTCAGACTGCAGGCCTGCAGCGCGGCTGTTAGCCCCTGCCTTTGTTAAAAACACCGCAACAAAAACCACAGTTGCCAACAGAAGGGTCGCCAATGCCGCCACCAATTCGGGCCGGGACACTACAAATTCGCTGATGGCCTCAGGCACAAACAAGACTCCTTTGTTTTTTTTGCGTTCATCCGGATTAACGTGAGCTTACACACACATTACATTCTATCGGAACATACCGGCCTTTTCTTTGCCGCTTTTTGCACTGGAACCCACGCACAGCGCGTATCACGACTGATTGGCAAATTGGTAATGCCGCTGAATCCAGCTCTGGACGCACAACGTAATATCCATTAGAAGTGTAGTAGTGAGTAGAAGTGTAATAGCAAGCGTGCCACTAATAGCATTGCCATTTTTTAAAACGGCTTCGAAGCCGACACTGGACCAATACGGGCAAACACAATGCTGAAAGAATTCTGGCGAAAGCTGGGCACAGAGTTTCGTGACACCAACTGCGCCGCCAATGAGTGTCGGGAAAGCATGCCCGGAGATTATGGCTCAGGTGAATTCCGCATTCTCCCTCACATTACCCATACCGGTGAATTTCATCTTGAACGCCTGACATCGCTGCTCAAGCACCGTTACGGTAAACAGCCCCCGGGTTCGGACACACCCTGCAGTGACGATGCTGTGCGCGATATGATCATGTTTGCCGCCCGTGTTCAGGACCAGGACATTCAAAGAGAGCTGCTGCTTTTTTATCTGAACTGCTCACCGATAATCCAGGAATACCTGCGATCCGATGAGATTCTTGGCACCAGTCACCTTTTCCCGCGCTGAGCCCTCTCAGGAGTGGGCAAGTCCTGTGCCTGGCAAGCAGCCCCTTAACCAACCGTAAAGTAAATACACACGTCAGTTGTTGTATACTCCGGCTCCGGACATTTTTGATGTAAACTTTCAGGCAGCCACATTCCTATCCATGTATGTGGCCGGCAACCGGTTCAGGGGTATTCATGGGTTCTAAACGATTGCGAGCTGGTCTGCCGGCATTTTCCGTTGTGGTACTGGCAGGCGCTGTTCTGCTGGCGGGGTGCTCGGCAGACAGGTACTTTATGGTTCCCAAATCCGATCTGAGTGAACTTGGCGCCTCGGTGCAAAGTCAGCGTGCAACGCTCGTGACCATGGAAAACAACGCTACGGTTCGGCATGAAAAGATTCTGGAACATAATGAAGCTGCAACACAGAAAGTACTGGAGGCCATTGCAACTCAGGTAGAGAAACCCTCTTGCCCCCCGGTCCCTGCGCAAACAACCTGCCCTGCTTCGGAGACATCAAAAGGCCGGGCCGACCGGCTGAAGGGTAAAGTGATTGTTGGTGAAGTAGAAAATTTTTATCTGGCAGGCCCGGGGCTGATCTACAAGGCGCGAATTGACAGCGGTGCGGAAACATCCTCCATTGACGCCCGTAACATTACCCGTTTTGAGCGCGATGGCCGCAACTGGGTTCGCTTCGATGTTCCGGTGCCTGGCACCGACGAGCTCGTAACTCTTGAAAAAGAAATATCCCGCCGCGTAAAGGTAATTCAGGCCAGTGCAGACGAGGCCGAGAGGCGCGTTGTTGTTGAGCTTCAGTTTTCCATCGGCGATCACCAGCAAGTGGCAGAATTCACTCTGGCAGACCGGAGCAATCTTTCCTATCAGGCTCTCATTGGCCGTAACATACTCCGGGACGTCATGCTGATTGATGTCGGCAAGGAATATGCCACGGAACTGCCCGAATCCATCCGCGCGGGCAATAATAACGGGGAGAAACAGTGAACAGCCCCTCGCGCTTACCCTTCTATATCGCTGTTTTTCTCCTTATCTCAGCCGGCATTTCACTGGCCGTATGGCGACACATTGAACTGGGAATTCCCTGGCTCACCGGCGAGCAGCGCCCGGTCTGGATGGTAGAGGCACGGGTTGATTTTAACGGCACGGGTGAACCTGTTGTAGCGAGCCTCAACGTTCCCGAACAGCCACCCGGGTTCCGTATTCTCACAGAGCAGGCAGCATCACCAGGCTATGGCTTTTCAATTATTGATAAAGCCGGAAGCCGGCGGGCAGAATGGACCAAGCGCGAGGTTGCCGGCCCACAAACCCTGTATTTCAAAGCCCAGTTTATTCCGGACCCGGACGCTGAACCCAGCCCACCGGCCCAGCCACCCAAAACCAAAAGGCTGTTCTGGGAAGAGCCCGAGGCAACCGCTGTGCGGGAGATTCTGTCCAAGGCTGAAGCACGCTCAAGCACCCCGGAAAGCATGACGAGGGAACTGATAAAGCTGATGCAGCCGGACACCCGCATTCAGAACACCACCCTGCTGGTGTCCGGAGAAAACTATCTTCAACTGCTCGTTGACATGCTCAACCACTCCGGAATCCCTGCAAGAACGGCGGATGGCCTGAAACTTGAGGACGCTCGGCGCCGGCAACAGTTAACACCTTTTCTGCAGATATATAACGGCGAACGCTGGCTTACCCTTAACCCGAAAACGGCCGCCCAGGGGGTTCCGGAAGACTTGCTGTTGTGGCGCCAAGGCTCGGAGTCGTTGCTTGATGTGGTGGGTGGCAGCAATTCCGAGATCAGTTTCTCCATGCTCCGGCAGACCATTCCCGCTCTTCAGCTGGCGGCGATGGAAGCCGACGACAACGGCCTGGGGTTCCTGAGCTTCTACGAACTCCCGATCGAAGAGCAGAGCATGTTCCGCATGCTTCTGCTGTTACCACTTGGCGCTCTGGTCGTTGCCTTTATGCGTATTGTGATTGGCATCAGAACGTCGGGCACCTTCATGCCCGTGCTGATTGCCGTTGCGTTTGTGCAGACCACGCTGGTACCGGGGCTTATTGCATTTTTATCCGTGGTTTCCATTGGCCTGCTGATGCGCGGGTATCTCTCCAGCCTCAACCTTCTGCTGGTGTCGCGAATTTCGGCTCTGATTATTCTGGTTATTTTCATTACGGCAGGCCTGAGTATTTTCGGTTACCAGATGGGGTTCAGTACCGGCATGACGGTCACCTTCTTCCCCATGGTTATCATTGCCTGGACCATTGAGCGTATGTCTATCCTCTGGGAAGAAGAAGGCGGCCAGGAAGTTCTCATTCAGGGCTCCGGCAGCCTGTTTGTTGCAATCTGCGCCTATTTGCTGATGAGTGCGCCCCTGGCGGGGCATCTCACGTTCAACTTCCCGGAATTGCACTTCACCATTCTCGGGTTGATTCTGTTGATGGGCCAATACACCGGCTACAAACTCAGCGAGCTCAGACGCTTCTCTCCAATGAAGGTCTACGACTGACATGGACTGGATCTCTCCACGCGTACTGAACCGGCTGGGCATGCTGAACATGAACCGGCGCAATGTGGACTATATCGCCCGTTACAACGAGCGTTCGTCTTACCCGCTGGTGGATAACAAACTTAAAACAAAGCTGGTGGTTGCCGAATATGGGGTAAAAACCCCGAGGCTATTGCAGGTTGTAAGGCACCAACATGAAATTTCCCGTTTCAGGGAAATGGCCGAAGAACTTGCAGGCTTTGCCATCAAACCCGCCAAGGGCTCCGGTGGCAAAGGCATTACCGTGATCACCGGTCGTGATGAAGACTATTTCGTAAAAGCCTCGGGCGCCCGTGTGGGAGCCTCTGTGCTGGAAAGACATCTCACAAACATTCTCGCCGGGCTCTACTCCCTGGCCGGTACACCGGATGTTGCCATTGTTGAAAACCTGGTGGAATCCGATCCGTCACTGGCCCGCTATTCCTACCAGGGCGTGCCCGATATACGCATCGTTGTGTTCCAGGGTTACCCCGTTATGGCCATGCTCAGGCTTGCTACAAAGGCTTCTGACGGCAAAGCCAACCTGCATCAGGGTGCCGTAGGGGTTGGTCTGGACATCGGAACGGGCAGAAGCCTGAACGCTGTGCAGTTTAATCGCCCTATTACACTTCACCCGGACACCGGCCTGGAGCTTGAGAACATCAACATTGATGCCTGGGACGAAATGCTGGAAATGGCGTCACGTTGCTATGAAGCAACGGGGCTGGGCTATATGGGTGTTGACCTTGTAGTAGACGCCAACGAAGGCCCATTACTGCTTGAGCTGAATGCGAGGCCCGGCCTTGCTATCCAGATGGCAAACGGTCGCGGCCTGCTGCCCAGGCTGCGCGCCGTTGAGAGCCTGAAACGCCCGCATTTCACGCCAGGTGAGCGGGCAAACTACGCGATGGAAACCTTCGCCAGGCTCTAAGCCACTGGTCAGAGACGCTCTGCGTTGCGTATTACATCTCCCCTCTGGCGATCAGCAATTTGCGCTCATGGGTAAGGCCTTTCAGCAGACCCCAGGTCATAATCAGCAGAATCACCGTAAACGGCAAACCTGCACTGACCGCAGATGCCTGGATGGCACCCAGTGCGTCCGTGCCTCCCCCGAAAATCAACGCTGCCGCAATGGCCCCTTCCATAACGACCCAGAACACACGCTGAGCAGTAGGTGCATCGGTTTTACCGCCGGCGGTTATGCTGTCGATAACCAGTGAACCGGAGTCCGAAGAGGTTATGAAGAACACAAGCACCAACACAATGCCAACGAAGGACAGAATACCCGTGAGGGGCAGGTTCGCGAACATCTGGAACATTGCAAGGGAGACCTCAGTGATTCCCTCCTCTGCAAGAACGCCAATGCCATTATCAATCTGCTCCAGTGCCGCGCCACCGAAAGAACTCATCCACACGGCCGTAATGAGGGTCGGGATGATGAGTACAGCCGTTACGAACTCGCGCACAGTGCGTCCCTTGGAAACCCGGGCGATAAACATACCCACAAACGGTGACCAGGAAATCCACCACGCCCAGTAGAACACAGTCCAGCCACGCAGCCAGGTTTCATCCTCCCGGCCAAACGGATTACTGAACGCAACAATGTTGGTCACATAACTGGAGGAAGTTACCCACAGGTTTTGCAGGATGCTCATGGTCGGGCCTGCGAAGATAACGAAAAACAGCAGGAGACCGGCCATGGACATGTTGATGTTGCTCAGTACCTTAACGCCCCCATCAAGTCCGCGCAGCACAGACACCAGGGCCACTGCCGTAACGCCAACAATAATGGCCATCTGAATGTTGATACCGGACCCTGTATCAAACAGATAATTCAGGCCGGAAGCGGCCTGCTGTGCACCGAAACCGAGGGACGTTGCGAGGCCGAAAATGGTTGCAACCACCGCGAGGGTATCAATGATGTGGCCAGGCCAGCCCCACACCTTGTCTTTCAGAAGCGGGAAAAAAGCCGACCGGATGGTCAGGGGCATATTCTTGTTATAGGCAAAGAATGCCAGTGAAAGAGCCACAATCGAGTAGACTGCCCAGGGGTGCAGACCCCAGTGATACATGGTTCCACCCATGGCAAGATTGCGGGCCTCAGGCGTGTTGGCAGCAACGTTGAACGGTGTACCGTACCAGCCAGTGTAGTATGCCACCGGCTCGGCAACTGCCCAGAACATCAGGCCAATGCCCATGCCTGCAGCGAACAGCATGGCAAACCAGGAGATAGTGGAGAACTCCGGTTTTGCATCCATACCGCCCAGACGAATCTTGCCGACCGGCATAAAAATCAACGCAAGGCACACAATGACGAAAATGTTGGCACTCAGCAAAAAGAACCAGTCAAAGGTTGCGATAATGTCGTTCTTGGTGCCATCCAGCAGTTCCTTGGCAGCCTCGGGAAACATCAGCGTGCCTATAACAAACACAACCACCAGTATTGCAGTGATTGGAAATACCGGTGCGTGCAGATCCAGCCCGAACGGACTGATGTTGTCCTGACCGGCTACGTAATCCGTTTGGTATTCGTCTTTAACTACGTCGCCCACGTGTTGGCGCCTCCTGATTCTGAATTTAGTACCGAAAACCCGTCATAACCCGGATTCCAACATTACAGGCGCGCCATAATAATGTTTTGAGTTCAAAACATCAAAATCGCGCCTTTTCAGTACAGCAGAGTTCAGCATAGACCAAAGTCTCTGATGCTGAAGCGCCACCGGGCGCTCTTTTGAACCGGAGAACCCGGAGAATCGGATATCAGTCGCCGGTCGTAACGTTATACTGTGCCCACAAGTAACCAACGATGACTCAATGTAGCCAGGGAGCCAAAACGGGATATTCATGGAGAAAACAACGACCTTTCCAGTGCGCTATTCAGCTTACGCCATCAGTATTGCAGGCTTTGTGGTGTCGACGGCTCTCAGCCTGCACTTTGAAGCCGGGTATATTGTTCCTTGCCTCTTCGGAGCTTTGGCCCTGCTCGGCACTTACGATGTGCTCCAACGCAAACATACAATCAGCCGCAATTACCCCATCGTCGCGCACATCCGGTACCTGTTCGAATCCATCGGCCCCGAGATCCGCCAGTACTTTATTCAGTCCGACAACGACGAGCAGCCGTTTTCGCGGGAGCAGCGCACCATCATCTATCAGCGCTCCAAGGACATACTGGATAAACGCCCCTTTGGTTCGCTTTTAAAAATATACGACGAAGGTTTCGAGTGGATAAACCACTCCTTGCAGCCCACCAAAATTCCCGACAGCAACTTTCGCGTGCAAATCGGTTCACGCTGTGCCAAGCCATACAGCGCAAGCGTTTTCAACATTTCGGCCATGAGCTTTGGTTCCCTCTCTGCCAACGCCATCCTGAGCCTGAACACGGGCGCGAAAATGGGCGGTTTCTATCATGACACTGGCGAAGGCTCCATCTCCCGCTATCACAGACAACCCGGGGGCGATCTGGTGTGGGAAATCGGCTCTGGCTACTTTGGCTGCAGAAACAAAGACGGTTCGTTCAACCCGGAAAAGTTCACGAAAAATGCCACGCTCGACCAGGTTAAAATGATAGAGGTCAAACTATCTCAGGGGGCAAAACCGGGGCATGGGGGCATACTTCCCGGTGCAAAGGTCACTCCTGAAATTGCCGAAGCCCGGGGCGTGTCTGTGGGCGAGGACTGCATCTCTCCTGCCCAGCACTCGGCGTTCTCAACACCCATTGAAATGCTGGAGTTTCTGGACCGGCTGCGCGTACTTTCCGGGGGCAAGCCGGTAGGCTTCAAACTCGCCATTGGCCACCCCTGGGAATGGTTCGCCATAGTCAAAGCCATGCTGGAGACCGGCCGCAAACCGGATTTCATTGTTGTTGATGGCGGCGAAGGCGGCACTGGCGCGGCACCACTGGAGTTTATCAACCGCATCGGCACACCCCTCACCGAAGCGCTGCTGCTGGTGCACAATACGCTGGTGGGAACCAACCTGCGCGAAGATATTTCCATTGGCGCGGCAGGCAAAGTCACCTCGGCTTTCAATATTGCACGCACTCTGGCGCTGGGGGCGGACTGGTGCAACGCAGCACGGGGCTATATGTTTTCACTGGGCTGTATTCAGGCACTGAACTGCCACACCGGTCGCTGCCCAAGCGGAGTTGCCACCCAGGACCCCAGAAGAAGCCGCAAGCTGGATGTAGAAGATAAAAGCAAACGGGTATACAACTTCCACAAGAACACTCTGGAAGCTCTGCAAAACCTCCTGGAAGCCTCCGGCCTGCGGCATCCAAGTGAGCTGGGCCCCGAGCACATTGTGCGCAGAGTGTCGAAGACAGAAGTGCACTCGTATATCAATCTTTTCCCGTTCCTGGCGCCCGGTGCCTTGCTGGAGGGTAAAACGGGCTATGCGGTGTTCGACAAGTACTGGTCGGAATCCAAGGCAGACAGCTTCGATCCACCAAAATTTATTCAGCAGCTCCGGGAAACCAAGCTCAGATAAAATTTGAGGGATGAAGATGCAAACCCTGTTTATTTTTGGTTTCGGCTAGTGTAGACTTCGCTCCCGCTAAGCCACTGAGATTCCTCTTTAAGTCTCATTGGCATACGCCGTCAAAGCAAAGCTTTGAAGAGGCAACAATTAGCATATCGGGGCGTAGCGCAGCTTGGTAGCGCACTTGCATGGGGTGCAAGGGGTCGTAGGTTCAAATCCTACCGTCCCGACCAGAATTCCCTAGAGAAGCCAGACACTTACACGGTGCCTGGCTTCTTTCGTTTCTGGCCCATCAAAAACAAATCCAATATATATCCAAAACCTTTATTTGCTGGCGGCCATTTGCAGAGCGATTCGGATGCCCTCACTCGCCTTACCGTTGCCGAGTTTTTGGGCGATCTCCCAGCTGGCATCGTCGATGTAAATGTTTCTCCGCTTGCCGCCCTCCATCTCCTGGGGGCGGTGTGCGGGGCGCTTAATTTCCGTATCTTCGGATGATTTCTTTTTCATTCAGTACACCCCAGTCTCTGATTTCGTACCAGCCCGATACATGGCCGGGGCTGCGCACATACTCAATAACAACGCCGTAGATTCGCTCCATGTCAGCCAGGTGCCGAACAAAGCTGTTCCGGCTCGTGCCCAGCTCTGCGCAAATGTCTGTGCTGTTCACGGATCTCGTTGCTATCATCCCGGCAATCCGGAGCCAGTCTGATGCGCGACCCCCTATTTTCTGCCTGGGGCGCATTGTTCTACCGAGGCTCATAGCCTCCGGCTCAATCGCTGCATTCAGATTTTCAGTGATCCAGGCGTTCAGCTTTTTGCCCTCGCTCTGCGCCTGCTTAACCCAGCGGGCCTTGTTCTCCCGCCGGGTTTCGAAGTGGATGGCTGAGGTTGGTGATTTCATAGCAATTTACCGCCCCGCAGGGCGGCTACCGATCAGTTGTACCAAGCCCAAAAATCCTGAACTCCGCCCTGGCTCATGAGGTAGTGAGCCCGCTCTTCGTCTTCTGCGCTGTCAGCTTCGACAAAATAGGTCAGGCCTGCATTTTCGCCCTCTTCTTCCAGCTGGAAACCTTCGCTAGCCAGAGAGCCGCGAACGTAGTCGATGTAGGCTTCGCTGTATTCGTCGAAAATGCGCTCGTTTTCTTTCTGCTCCGCCTCGCTTGCGGCAGGAACATCCAGAACTGATTGCTTCAGGGTTGCGAGGTACAGGGTAACGGTAGTAGTCATGATGTTTTCCTTTTAGGTCTCCGGTTCCGCCGGATCGGTGGGTTGATCTGCTCAACTCCATGATTAGTATTATACACACATAACTAAGGGGCGCAACACTTTTGTGTGTATATTTTTAAATTATTCTGCCGCCACCTCAACCCATCTGATTTCTTCGTGCCCAGAATCGTAATTGCTCGTCATTTTGGCGGTGGCGTGGCCTGCCAACTTCTGCGGATCAACGCCCTTATCCTTCAGGTTCTTGATGCCCAGCGCGCGGATCTCGTGAAACGTTGGCCGCTCGTTTTCCGGCACACCATCGAACAATTCGGACTCGTCCCGAGCCTCGGCAAATGCCCTGGTAATCATTTGCGGCTTAACCTGCGTCCAGTGATCCATCCCCGCCCTGTCTTTGATCTTGCGCTCCGGCCTGCGATGCACCAGGTACGGGCTGGCCAGATCATCACGGCAGCGCTTTATCACTTTGTCGAGCTTTGGCCCCACGGCAATGGCCAGGTACCCAGTATCGTATTTCTCGGTCTTTTCCTGCACCACGAATAGCCGCCCGTCCCGCACATCATCAAACCGCATCCGGGACACGTCACCGCGCCGCTGCAGCGTAATCAGCGCCAAATCCATGGCATTCTGCGCCCATCGCGGGCAGCGGGCATGTATCGCGTCGTACTGCGCCTGAGTGAGCCGTTGCCTGGCTTTCTTTTCCCTGCGCTTCAGCGTTGCCTCTGCAGGGTTGTCTGGCCTAAGTCCGCGACTCACCGCCACTCTGAACAGATCCACCGCCACCTGCCGAATCTGGTTTGCGGTTCGGGCTGAGTGATCTTCAAGCAGCTTCGCCAGATCCTGAACGTCCACATCTTCAACCGCGGTGTCGCCCATCGCCGCGATCAGCTTGCGCATCTGCACCTGGTACATTTCCAGAGTGCTCTTCTTGTACTCACGTTCTGGGGCGATATTCTCAAGCCACCACTTCGCATGCTGACGGACTGTCACCCGGCCAAGCACCTTGCCCACCAGATCGTTGTCCGGCATCAGCATTGCGTTCAGCTCTTTTGCGGCTGCGATAGCTGCGGCCCTGCTAACCCCCATCCCGTGGAACTTTCCGGTTACCGGATGGCGATACTGGTACGACTTGCCGCCGTTGCTCGAATACAGATTCGGTGGCAACGCCCTGTTCTTCGGTCTGCGTGGCCGTGGGCTCATGCTGCCAGCACCTTATTCACCAGCGGGTTGTTCGACACTTTCAGGCGGTCCAGGTCAACGTAATAGATGGTGCCGATACGCTGCCCAGGCAGCTCACCTTCTTCGATGCACTTTTTCAGCGTCTTCATGTCCGGCTCACTCCCCTTCTCAAAGTACCGAGTCCGGAACTGGGTTGCTTTCATGAGTTTCACGACTACTCCTCCTCCGGCGCTGGCCGTCGATGCTCAAACTGATACCGACATCCGCTGCATCGGTCATCGGACCAGTCAGTTAGTACACACGGTCGATTCGGTAAAATTGCTCTCTTTCCCGCCGGATGCGCGCACCGCCCTCGATAAAAGTGGATGCAATTAATGTTCGGCTGATAGCCGCCTCGATGATGGCGAGCACGAGGTTGGGGCACAAAATGGTCTGGCCTTGTCACTTCTCACCTCCCGCCCGCTCGATAAAAATCACTTTCGCACGTGCCGCTTCGGCCAAAAGAAGTGCGTCCAGGTGTTCGGAAAGCCGAGCCTTCAGCTCTTCGGTCAACTGCCTAGCGGGACTAAAGGGGGCCGGCACCGGTGCCAGATGGCTCACCGTCTCGGCTATCGCTTGTCGCAGCTGGGCATTGGTCAGAGTGCTTATCTTCTGGGTCGCTTGCTTACTTCTGCTCACTTTTCACCTCCAATTTCCCGGCTAACCCGCTTCATCAGGTCGCACTGCTCTTTGCTCTGGACTGGCGGGAAGGCAAGGAATAGCTCACCAAGTAGTGCGCGCACGCGCTCAAGCTCTCCCCAGGCCACGGTCTCCGCGTCCATCGCCGAGTCTTTTTCTGTGCGCGCCTCAGCAATCAGATCTTCAGCCTTATCCGCCCGGATATACTTCACCGCCTCGGCAGGATCACAGGCATAGGATGGCGCTGGATCGTCGCACCACACCATGCATGGCGCTCCGTCTACGTCCTCGCCCGGAATTAAGTAGATGATTTCTGGTGTTTCGGTCACTTCTCACCTCCCGCCCGCTCGGCATCCAGATCCATCCACTCAGTAATCCGCTCGCTCACTGGTTGCTCAAATTTCGTCGGCTTTCGTGGCCCGTTTCGCATGTAATTAACCAGCGATTCGCTGACTTCGCGGAAGTGCGTTACTCGTCCACTCTCATGCTTAACAAGGATTCCGTTCGGCGCTTTCCTGCTCGCTCTGCGAGGCTCCGGCAACCGATCCTCACACCTAACCCACCCATCAGCCTGGGGCGTGGTGGGGGTGGAGAGATTCATGGCCAGCTCGCAAATATCGATGGCGTATTGCCCCGAATTGATACCCATCTGTCGCACGGATTCCGGCACCTCATCATCTAACGTTGAGCGTGCAAAATTGGCGGCATTTTCAACAATGATTTTGAATAGCTTGTCCCATCCGCAGGGGTATGGGCACTCCGGCACGGCGGGCTGGGGCTGGGTGTAGAGCGCTCGGGTATCATGCTCTGGGCTACCATCACACTTTTCCTTCCAGCCTCTACTGCAGTCCATCCAGTCCGTTACGCCTATTTCACGCCACTGGTACACCGCCCTCGCACCCTGGCCACCCTGAGCGCGGGCAGCTTGCCACCCCATCCACTGCCCGTGATATATCTCGACATCCTCAAACCCGGCTGCACCTGGCAGCGCGTCGTATTGCTCGCTGATATCATTCCAGTAGATTCCTGCCGGTACCGGAAACCTCTGCTCAAACAATTCGCGCTCGCGAACCCTGGTTTCTTCGATTGGTTTTAGTTCGATGTTCATTTCTCGTTTCCTTTTGAGGCTCCGGCAATGACTTTTCCGTCCGGTCCTGCTTGGTCGATGATGCCTTGCCGCTGCATTGCTTCGATCATCCTCCACGCCCTGTTGTAACCCAGTTTCAGCTTGCGCTGGACGTAGGACACGGATGGCCGACCTCTTTCGATCACAAGCTGAACCGCATCTGAATAAAATGGATCTGTTGAGCCATCCTCATATGATTGAAGTTCGCTCACACCTCACCCCCAAACACCGTAAACCGGCACTGGCCCGAATCAATCGCCGCCCGTAGGCTCTCATCGTCTCCGAACTGGATCACCAGAGCCTTCGGAACCTCCATACCGAAAGCGTCCGTGATGTCTCCGGCCAGAATCAGGTTGCCCTGCGACTTTTTCGTGGCGTCACGAAAATGATCTGAACTAACAAGGTTTTGTTGACAGTTGCCAAGACTGCCTCTGGCATTCCACCCCATTCGCACCATGCGCCGAGCTTCCGGCCCAATGCTTTGTAAATGTTCCAGCTCGTACTCTTCAAACGTCATAACCACCCTCCCAGCCAATCGGCATCATGAAACCCGCAGCTCTGGCATGCCCACCCCCACCAAAGCGCTTTGCAATCTCGCTCACGTCCATGCCGGTATCCTTCGAACGCAGGCTAAACTTGCGGCCATCCGGTGTATCGAAGTAGCTGGCGGAAAACAGCTCACCCTCAGCCATGATGTTCCCGGCATCAGATGCAAACATGTAGGGCACGTTGGCCACCGGTACCGAGTAACCACAGATCATCATCCGGCGCTTGGTGGCTTTCAGGATGTCGTCCAAATCCTTGTTATGCTTCCGGCGTAGGGTTTGGCCCATGCGCAGCATGAACTCCAGACCCTCGTCGTCTTCCACAGCCGTGAGAATGTTTTTCCACACTTCAAAATCGAAGTCATAAGAGAACAGAGCGGCCGACAGCTCTCGGGTACCCTTTAGCTCGAACTTCCACAGGTCACGATCTTGGATGTAGTCGATCAACCGCGGGCGGTCCTCGTCTGGAAAGCACCAGTCCCATGTAATTGCAGCCCCAGAGCGGGCCATATCAAACTGACCGTGGACGCGCCCAGCATCAAGCAGTGGCTGAATATCTGCCTCAGCGGTTTTGTGGTGATCCAGAATCGTGACGCTCTTAGCCTGTGCAATGATCTGCTCCAGCACTGGCAGTTTGTAAGAGAAATCCACCAGCAGAACGTCATGGCCTGTGCAGTTCGGCGGGGTCTCGCCATAGGCTGCTGGCACGAACTCAGGGCGGCTATCGGCAAAGCGCAGCCATACAGCTAGGGCAGCCCCGAAACCGTCCGCACAGTTCGCGTGGTAGATGCACAGGGTTGGTTTGATTAGGGTCTTCATTCTGATTTTTCCTTTTGTGACATGTCACGATCTTTATAAACGAGCGAAAGCAGGTACTCGGTCTGGTCTGTAAAGCCCTTTTCCTTAGCCTGCTCCGCAATCACTGAACGCTCTATTGCGGACAGCCGCATCGTCAGGTTGGCCATACCAAGAATCTGGTCACGATGCTTCTTGCGAACTCTCTCATTCCGCTTGCGCTCTGCATCTGTCAGGGCCATGGCTATCACCTCCCATGGAACGCATCGTGTTTATCCAATGGCCTGCTGCTTACAACGCGCGAGCAGATCAGGGTCTGTCCGCCTCTCACCAGGGGCATCTCACGCGCCTGGCGGATCGCTCCGGACTCAGCTTCACGATCGCCTGCAGCCCTGAGATAAATGCTGCGTGTGGCTTTGATCTTCCGGGCTCCCGGAGCCCGGTAACCAACCAGAACCTTCCACGGCCATGGCTTCTCTGGGTCGATCCTCAGAGGGTGGTTATCTGACAGCTGGTACATGCTCAACTGATCCATCATGCGACTCCCGCTGCTAACGCCATTTCTCTAACGGCATAGTCTTTGTTCACTAAGCCCCGGGACTTGTTACCGACAACTGCTGAGTTGACCCAAACGGTTTTGTTGGCGAGCCGCCGAATATGCCCTCTGCGAAGATGCACACGAGGTGATCTGCCAGTGCCAGAGCGTCCACAAGATCCGTTGCCTTCGGCCTGCGCAATGGTTAGAACTTTGTAGGAATAGAATGGTGGCTTACCCTTGCCAGCCCGCTTCTTGTTGAGGCGCTTACGTCCGCTAGGTGCTTCAGATATTGTCGTATTAGAACAAGCCAGCGCACATAGCAGCTGAACCACCACAGATCGTACAAGCCGAACCATTAGCTGAAATTCCGAAAAAAGTTCTCGTACAGAATTATTCAAATCGGCGGTCACACTGCCGTGCGCTAAAGTTCCTTCCGCATAGTTATCTTGTATCCTCAAAGGGGAGAGGATCCACCTAGGTTCGGGGTCAACAACTTGTAAGAACGTAAGAGCAACAATTACATCGCTGTCGTCGCACTGAATGGCAAGTACGACATACTTATTAAAACCTTCACCAGGGAGACCCTCCCATTCGATGGCCATCGAGCTGAACGGCAACCGCTGACCATGCGCATATTTCTTGTATATCTGACGAAGATCATCGCCATCAGAAAACCCGGCTTCAGGAAGTACCATGCCACCCGGAGGCAGTCGAAATTTCACGCTGTCCTTTATTGCTCCCCGCAACTTCGCGGCCATCTCAGCCAGTGGGGTTTGCGGATCTAACTTATCGAGATCGGACAATAGCTCAGTCACAAAGTAGGTGTGATCCATCACATATCCCCCATCACAGCCAAAGCCTTTCGCCCTGCCTTCAGTAGCGCCTTGCGGTGGCTAATCTTCTCAATGCCCTTGGCATTCATGTGGTGCAGGGTTTCCGCGATTGTTGCCAGCGTTGCCACTGGGCTAGTCGTCGCACTCAGCATCAAACTGATTTCGCAGTCGCTGGCGGATGTGCCTATGACCTGCTCTGGTGTTTTGCTCACGCTGCTTTCTCCCGTTCTTCCAGATAATCCCTATTCGATTGCTGCCAAGTAGCCTTTCGGCTCTCGCTGTACCCGGGCCCCGCCATACGCTCAATCGTTCGCCGGTCATTGCACACCTGGGCGATAATCTCAGGCGGTGCGTAGTAGTAGTGCCAGAGCTCCACCGGGTCATCTGGCTTTCGGCCAGACCATGTTTGCGCGATCCATCCCATATCAAACACTTGGTCGGTGCGCTGGCTGCTTAGCACATCGGCGCGCAGCTCGTGGTAAGCGCCATCGATGTCGCCGATCTTGCGGGCCGGCAGGTCAAATGTTTGGCTTTCCATCCACATGGCCCCATCCGGAGCGCGACACAGCGCCCGCACACCGATCATCCAGTTGCGCGGGTGGCTCACCAGGTGATGTGCCAGATCCTCGCCCATGGGGCACCAGCCGCCCATACGCAGGTACGTTTGCGCCGTGGTGTACTGGAAGCCATCTTTTGGGCTCAGCAGGCCTTCCCATGTGAACAGGTGGCATGTGCCGAACAGTTTCTGATCCCGCGCTCGGTTGCTGTTGCGCTTGCGTCTGGGCTTAGCCATTACGCCACCTGCCCTATGTACCGATCAGCCACCAGAGACATGGCCTCAAAATCACCAGGCCACTGAATTTCAAATTTCTGGCGCGCCACAACGAAGAACAATTCACCGCGCTCGATAACTAAAGAGGCATTTTCCGGCACTTGCTCCTGAAGCTTTTCCAGCAGCTGCAGCACATCGGTGGGCTCTGGGGACTCTGCGCAAACCGTTTCACCATTCAGCCCGTTGTTCGGATAGCCAGAAAGATCGAGCATTTCCCGGCCCACACCGGTGAGCGACCAGCGCCCCGGGTTGTGTTTGGCGATCAGCCCGGCCTGTTTCATATTGCCCAGGGCTGCGCTCATCTGCTTGCGCGTTTCAAATTCCTCAAACTCCGCATGCAGATCGTTGGTGTGAGATTCCCCGTGTTGCTTCAGGTAGTGCAGGATCTGCATTTCCTGCACTGCCAGGGGTGAGTGGTTGTTAGCCATTACGCCAATTCCTCTTTTCTTTTCCTGGCGACCATTTTCAGCCTCGCCATCGTTATCAGTACGTCCATGCCGCCCTCAGGCAGGCTACCCATTGCCATCCACCGGTTAATCACCGCGTTTTCTCCCCGTGTGACAGCTACCAGGTTGTCAGGAGCAATGTTTGTTATATCCATGTCCCGGAACCGGACAATATGCCCTTTGGGCAATGGCCCGTTGTGCTCTTCCCAAACGATCACATGCACAAACCTCCAGTTTTTATAGCTCTGGCCCTTCGGCGCATCGTCTCGCACTTTGCGTTTGCGGTAGCCGTATGTATCTATAATTTCCGTGCCCACGGGCTGGTGGTTCTGGGGCAAATTCCCAGGCTTAAACCGGGTCTCGATTGAGCGCCCACCACTTACAAAGTTCGCGCCCTTGTTCCAGGTGTTGTGGCCCTTTCGGAAACACCCGGGCTTTTCTGCCGCCAGGTACTCTGAAGATTTCTTCAGGCCGAGAACCCGCCCGCGGTTTTTGATCGATGCATAAGTGCGCCCGAGCAGCTTTGCGATCTTCCGGTTTGATGTGTGCGGGTACAGTTCCCGCAGCCACTGGTCCTGCTGTGCTGTCCAAACCGCACTGTTCGTTCGAGCCCCCACGGCCTTAGCCCTTAATCTCAAGCATTTCGGGCATCTTGTGGCTGTGCCCGTACTCGATCTTGAGCTTGGCTGCGTCGTACACAAGCCGCGCGTTAGAGACGATCTCTTTGCTGACGGTTGTTACCGACTGCGCCCGCTTGATCTCGGTTTCCAGCGCCTCTCCTTTGAGGTTTGGATCGTTCAACCGCGCCAGCTGGTCAAACAGCGTTTCATTGAGATTACTCAGCCCCTTGGACATCACTCATTTCCTCCGTGGATTCCCGATCAATTTGTTTCAGCAGCTCCTCGGCATTTCGCAGAGCCGCCTGGTATGTGTTCTGAGCCGCAACGGCCATCTTTGCCATTGCGGCCAGGTCTTTCAGCACCTCGTGCAAATCATCTGCATGCCGGTTTTTGGCTGTTTCGATCACCAGAGGTACCTTGCGGAGCTTGTAACGCTCCACCTGGTCTTGCAGGTCTGCACCAGGCGTGAACACAGTTAGCAGCTCTTCGTCGCCTGGCCATATCAAGCCGTATGCATCAGCCATTGCTCACCTCCCAACGCTCCGCGCCATCCTGTTCGTTGCCGCCAACTGCCTCCCACTGGTTACCAGCCTCATCAACAGCGATGCAGCCCGGCACGTAGGCCTCCGGCCTTGGAAAGTCTTTGGCCCAGCCCGAAACATCGTTGCCAAACAGGACGACATACCCGCCAAACAGGCCCCGAACCTCACGGTAATTATTCGCTTGCTCTCTCCGGTTGCTCATGCCCGCTCCTTTTGCTTTCTCAGGTAAATTTCCTCCCGGTCTACCGAGATGGACCTGTCTGCAATCACCCCAAGCCGCACCTGAGCGCCCCGGTTTTCAAGCACTACTACTTTTGCGGTCTCTCCGCTGGCGGTTTCCATCACCACAGCTTCCCCGGGCAAGCGCGTTAGTATCAGCATCTCTATCCCCTGCTCAGGCGGCGCCTGGACCCGTTTGTGCATTAACGGCCCGCGGCCTGGATTGCATGCGCACCACGTTGCTCTGGCCTTCGGCTGGCGAAAACCGGAACCGGTTGTGCTCCACGAGCTTCATGTCGCACTTGATCTGAGCAGCAAATTGCATCAGCGAAATGATGGGCGTGTTGTCTGGCAATTCGATGGTGATCGTTCTCATGATTGTTCTCCTGGTTATGCGTAGTTGGCGCTGATTTGTTTGCGCCCGATGCGGCTGGCGGTCACTGGTGGCCGGGATGAGCTCACTGACGATGGCCGGCTGCGCATAGCAGGCACGGCAGCAAACACCAGCAGCGCCCAGGCAAGCATGCGAGCCCGGAACAGGCCCTGCATCCAGCCTTGGCTGATGAGGTCTACACGGCTGTGTGCGTGGAATTGGTCTTTGGCTTCGTCGAGGTGCCAGTTAACGGTGTCTGGCGAGATGCCCAGTTCCCGGGCGATTTCTTTGGCGCTCATACCTCTGGCCGCCAGCATGACGACTTCGGCGCGGCGTGGCGGTAAAAGCGTGTTGTCCGCCAGCTCTACGAGCATTCTTGGATAAGTTGGTTTTTGTCTGCGACCCATGCTGTTGTCTCCCTGATCAACGCTATGGGTAAAGATTACCTTTGGGTAAATACTCCAGTCAATACCTTTGGGTAAACTTTTTTGAAAAATATCTACCTGACTCGTTTCAATGAGTGTATTGCACCGAAAATATGAAGGATGCCGCAGGATTTACTGTCATCTGCCCGGCGGGCTGACGTAGGAGAAAAGGTTTTCTTAATGCATTATAAAACCGCCAGCATCATTTAACTGGCAGGGTATCAACAGTGCTGGCGATAGCGATATTTAGCGGCACTTGGATCTCACGTACTTGATGGCATCAGAGCCACCTGTCAGTTTAACCGCGAACTGAACCCGCCCCTCGCCGTACCATGAAAACTCTGCAATCATCGTGGGGTTCGTTTCCAGTCGCCGGATCACCTCCGCGCTATCATCAAACATTAAGAAGCGCGACCCATGATCCTGAGTGAAGCCATGGGTAATGATGTCGCCACTCCAAAGCACTTGAGCCTGGATTTCTGAATATTCATCGCGCAGATCGGCGCCGAGCATGTTTGGCGAAGTGGAAAATACAAAATAAGCCCACTCGTGATTGCTGCTGCAGCCGATAGCGAGCTTCATCGTGGTGTCATGATACGGAAATTGCATCGGCCACATAGGGGGTATATTTGCAGTTAGCACGTAAAAAGATTTGCGCCCGCGCATCTCGTCAAAAGCCCGCGTCTCTGACCATCCAGAAGGCAGGGTTGGGGGTTTAGGCGCCGGCGTTGAGTAGACCCGGGAGAAACACTCCTTCCGCTGGGCGGAATCGTCTATGGACAGGCATTCCGTCATATCAATTTCTTGGGCCGACAACTGGACTGAAGCTATTGATATGATTGCTGCAGCCGCCCAAACTGACCATCCTTGCATAATAAATCCCTTCCCTATCTTAGAACCGACCACCAAAAAACCCGGCCAATGACCCGCACGCTGGCGACCATCTCATCGGCTGTAATTTCTTCAACAGGATGCTCGCCGGCGTTTTGGCTAACGATCTTTAATCCACCGCCAGGCCTGCGATGCAGGTATTTAACACGCAACATTCCGCCGTGATCGATAGCGTATATTTCGCCGTCCCTAATTGTTGTGTCACCGGTGTCCACACCTACGCAGGTTCCGTCGGGCATAACCGGCTCCATGGAGTTGCCGCGAACAAATGCGCAAGCTGCATTTTCTTTCTGTACGCCAGCTCTGGCCAGTGTGGATTTCGCAAAGCGGAGTTTGGCCCCGTGATTCTCAACAACTTCCGTCTGGCCCGCGCCTGCTGCCAGCTCTACTTCCCGGAATAACGGCAACTCAACCTCATCGTCGTCCAGTGGTGTTTTACTGTCCCATGCATCCATCCGCCCGAAGAACTCCAACTCATCGGCTCGTTTGCCGCCGCTCTCCTTTGGCGTTCCGGTAAAAGCAACCCCAGGGTTTGCGCCATAATCCGAAAACCCCTCACGAACCTGACTTCCGATTGCTCTGTGCGCTTCATCCAGAACTATTGCTTGATCCAGCCATCCCTTGCGGAGACCCACACTTTCTTCTACATGCCGAGCGAACCCCTCACCAATGTTCTTTGTCCCCTTCAGGACTCTTGAAATGTAATCGGGCTGGCGGTCTATAGCGTCAGCTAGCGCCCGTTGTTTGCCGTCAAACTGGCTGCGAATTAACCGTGAAAGGTTGTCCCTGCGGACTTTATGAATATCCATTTTGCAAGGATATTTGGCGATTACTTTCTGGTAAATGTCCTGCGGGTTGACAGGATAGTTACCCGTGGGTAAATATAGCGCGCATGGACCCATTAAAAAGTTACCTCAACAGCCTAACGAGAGCCGACCAGGAAGCGTATGCAGCCGCATGCAACACCTCGCTTGGCTATCTCAGAAAGGCAATATCAACCGGGCAAAGACTTGGCGTCGAGCTTGTGGTTCGTCTCCACATAAATTCGGGCGGCAAAGCTAACGCCAGAGATATTCGTCCAGATGTTGACTGGGATCAGTTCAATCTGATTTCCCCGCCCCGCGGCGACGAGGCCGCCTGATGGTTTCCATTACACCACCCCGGCACAACTCAAATACCGAGGTGACTGGTGGTGGATATGTATACAGGTGTATGTGCAAGCGCGAGCTGCAGCGCAATAAGCAGCCGGTAAAGCTGGTAGTGCCGCCATTTGAAACTGGGAGATAGGGTCCCGGTGAAGAACGCCAGCAGCATGGGCCGAAGGATCCCGACCTTGCCGCCCCGGTGACCGTGCCGCCTGGCTCTCGTAAGGAGCCCGTATCTGGAAGGGTTACTTGCCCCGTTGTGGGAGCGGTAAAGCTGTAGCGATAGCCCTTCACAGATGCGCAGATCGGCTGGCGTCGTCGCATCAAGCATGTTGGCGAGTGAGTCCGGCCCGGCAGTGCATCAAAGCAATGACAGCTGTGAACTTGTAAAGCAATACGACCCCGGCCTCTGCCACCAGGTACGCCGGGGTTATCTCAAAAAAAGGCAAAACGTGACATGTCACGAAATGCAGTAGCTAAGCAAACCGACCCGGAAGCACCACGAAAGTGGCAAGTAATGCTGCCGTGGCCAGCCCGGGAACTGAGCCCGAACGCCAGAGTGCACTGGGCCAAGAAATCCACAATTGCGAAGCGCTACAGGCACGCCTGCAAGATTAAATCCCTGCAGGAGATCCAGGACGCAGCCTGGGATGTGCCAGCACTGCGTGACGTTGTCGAAGCTGGCGGACGAGTGCACCTGTTCATCGACTTCTACCCTCCAGACCGGCGGCACCGGGACGATGACAACGTAATCGCATCGTTCAAAAGCGGGCGTGATGGGCTGGCGGATGCACTGAAAATTGACGACAGCAAGTTTCGCATTCATCCGTTTTTCGATCCTGACCAGCCCATGAAGGGCGGCGGCGTGAAGGTAACGGTAACGGGCTGTATGCCCGCCGAAGGAGACAGGCAATGAAGGTCAACCCAGAAACCATGAGCTGGACAGCGCCCACCACCAACGTGGACGGCACTGAAATCACCTACGCCCTGGAATACGAAGTGGGGCTGGACCAGAAAGGAATTTTTTCGCCCATCGTCACCATCCCGGGCCAGCTGCAGCCGGATAACCGGTATACAGCCCCGATTGCTGACCTGCCCCTGGAGTATGGCGAGCACACGATTGCCCTGCGCAGCTTCGCAAAAGAGGCCCCGGATCGTGTGTCTGAGTGGTCTGAGCCGGTGACGTTTGTGCTGAGTGCGGAGATTCCCCGCGCCCCTTTGGATTTGCGGGTTACCTGAAGCGCTTCTGGCGCTGGCTGGTAGCCCTGTTTTGAGAAGTGAGAACCCAGAAACGAAAAACCCCGGCTCAAACGCTGCGGAAACAGCTCGCCGGGGAAAGTCTCAAGAGGTAGATATTATGACTGATCTGATTTTAAGCGGCAACCGGGAGCAGATCACAATGAGCAGCCGAGAGATAGCCCGGGTTGTTGAGTCTCGGCACGACAACGTGCGCAGAACCATCGAAACCTTGGCTGCCCGGCAGGTAATCCAACTTCCTCAGTCTGAGGAAGTTAAAAACCATCTTGGCCAGACCGTTCGTGAGTACATGGTGGGCAAGCGCGACAGCTATGTGGTTGTCGCTCAGCTCTCGCCGGAGTTTACCGCCAAGCTGGTGGATCGCTGGCAGGAGCTTGAACAGAAAGCAACCGCCTCCCTGCCCGACTTCACCAACCCCGCCGTAGCCGCCCGAGCTTGGGCTGACGAAGTGGAAGGCAAGCAGGCCGCCCTTGCGCAGCTTGAGCAGTCACGCCCTTATGTCGAGTTTGCCAGGCAGGTTGAAGTATCGCCTGGCGCAATATCCGTCGCCGAAGCCGCCAAGATCATCGGATCAGGCCAAAACCGGCTTATGGCTTTTCTTCGCCAGAAAGGCTGGGTGTCTCGCCGAAATGAGCCCTATCAGAGAGTCATCGAGGCGGGCTATCTGGACGTGAAGGTAAACCGCTACAACGACCCAGATAGGGGGCTCAAGGATTCCCTAACCACGCTTGTTACCGGCAAAGGTCTGCGCAAGCTGCAGCAGATGTGGGCAACTCAGCAATCTTTGGAGCTTCAGTAATGAGTCTTATGCTTATGGCTCAGGCCTTTGGCGCTCAAGTTGGCAATGCAGCCCGAAAGCTGGTGCTGCTGAAGCTGGCGGATAACGCCAACGACCAAGGCGAATGCTGGCCTTCCTACCAGTACATAGCCGATCAGTGCGAGATCAGCCGCCGCAGCGCAATGGATCACATCGAAGAGCTGTGCAAATCTGGGTTGATTCAGAAGCGCTCTCGAAAGGGGCCAAAGGGCAACGCCACAAACATTTATATTGTCACGCTTGGTGGTGAAGATTCTGCACCAGATGGTGAAAATATTGCACCACCTAGTGAAAATTCTGCACCACCTAGTGAAACCGTTGCACCACCCCCTAGTGAAAATTCTGCACCCGGAATCAGTCACTCTTTTGAATCTGTCAGTGAACCTGTCAGTGAACCTAAAGACCTTGTCGGCAAACCCGACATTTCTGCTGAGGTGATCGAGTACCTGAATCGTGCGGCAGGAAGAAACTTTCGTCCCGTTCAGGCGAGTATCCGACTCATACGAGCCAGGGCCAAGGAGGGCGCAACTCTGAGCGACTTCAAGGCGGTTATTGACCGCAAGTGTGCAGAGTGGGCCAGGGATCCCCGGTTCTCGCAATATCTTCGCCCCGCAACTCTGTTCAACGCAGAGAAATTTAATAACTACCTGGGCCAGCTCAACGCGCCCATGCCCGCGAAATCTGCGAATGACCGGCCCCGCCACTCCGGGTTCAGTGAAATTGATTACAGCAAAGGCTTGAAGCAGGGGGTGCCCGATGGGGTCGCTAATTTCTGAAGTACTCGGCGTGCCCGATGAGCAAATGGACAAAATTCTTGGCATCGATGATCGCCGGAATGGTCTTTGCGAAACGCACGGTGATTTCATTGATCGTCACCACAGCGGCAAAGGCCGCGCATCTGAGGGCTGGGCTGGTTGCCCGCAGTGCGCGGAGGAGAGGCACCAAGAGCGCATGAGGGAGGAAGAATACCAGCGCCAAATGGAACTTATGCGCCAGCGCGCCCGGCGCTTCGTTGCTCAGAGCGGTATCCCGAAACGCTTTTCCGGAAAATCCTTTGACACCTATCGCCCGGTGAACGGGAAATCCGCCAGCATCCTGCGCAAAATCCGCGAATACAGCGACATTGTAAGCAGCGGTGAGCACGCTGGACGCTCTCTGATCCTTCTGGGCAATGTGGGAAACGGAAAAACTCACCTCGCCTGCGCTCTGCTGGAGGACGTAATCCTTCGCACCTGCAAGCCCGGGCACTACTGGACGTTTGCCGAACTGGTCAGGGATGTAAAGGCCAGCTGGCGGAAGAATTCCGAAGAAAGCGAGCAGGATGTTTATGATCGCTTCGCCAATTCAGAGCTGGCTATTCTCGATGAAGTGGGCATGCAGAACTTCACAGATTTTGAACAGACTGTGGCTTACGAGGCGGTCAATGCCCGTTACCTACTGGAAAAGCCCACCGTAGTCATCACCAACCTGCCCGCCAGCGAGCTCTCTATCTGCCTGGGTGAGCGTGTTGTTGATCGCCTACGTGAGAGTGGCGGCAAGGCGTTTGATTTTGACTGGGATTCATACCGTAGCAAAGGCGCAGAACAATGACCCACTACCAGAAACGGCTGAAGGCCCGTGAAGCAGCCCGGGAGTACATGGCTGGTGCAAAGCTCCGCCGTGACTCCGAGCAGCTGGCGGATAAGGTTCTGGCCGCCAAGTTTGGATGCAACGAAGTAACGATAAAGCGGGTTAAGAACCGTCTGCCCGTAGGCGTTCTGGATGAGGACGACCAAAAGCTGATCCGCTTATGCGCCCGGGAAAAGGCCGAACTGGATCAGAAAATAATCCGACTGACCAAAGCCGCGCTCAGCCGCCAGTACCAGGTAAGCCAAGAGGCCATCAACATTGAGCTTGATCTGATGGGCTTTAAAAGCTCGAGGGTTAAGCGCAAGAAAAAGGCAACCACAGCATGAAGAAGCGTTCAGGGCCATCACTCAGAAAAGAGAAACGACCCCTGAAGCGCTGTCCGCAATGCAATGGCCGTGGCGTTGTGAAGCCGATGTTTTATGAGCTGCCCTGCGACTATTGCGGCCACTCCGGAATGGTGTGCAAGGAGACAGGCGAACCGCTGGCGGAAGATGAACTGAGGCTGCAGCTAACCATTCGCCTGAGGGAGCAGCGAGAAGAGAACGCCAAACTCCGCCAGCAGCTGGCGGACGTAATGGCAGACAGAAACGACAGGGGCTATGGCGCTGCCGGTGCCCGGTACCACGGAGACTGAGATGCTGAAGAAGGCAATCCCCATAAAATCAAAGCACGTGCGCGATGCAGCTCGCGGACAGAGCTGCACCTTGCAAATCGTTGGCGCGTGCAATGGCCAGTGGGAGACCACTGTGCTGGCCCACCTACCTGACGAGAGCCACGGTATTGCCCGCAAAGCGGATGATCTGTCCGCCTGTTTCGCGTGTGACGCCTGCCACTCTGTGATCGATGGCCGGGCCAAGTGGCCAGGGCTTGAGCGTGACTATCAGGATTGGTATTTGCGCCGGGCCCAAATCCGCACCTGGCGAGTGCTTTTGGACATGGGAGTTCTGAGCATTAAGGGGGTAGCGTGACAGATACCTACGCAGTTACACCGGAAGAAGATGAGGCATGGGCCGAAGCGGAAAGGCGCATGGAGAACATCGGGCCTAACGGCAATGACGGCCTGCACTACAAGGGTCAGGAGCCTGGAAGAATCGAAGGCCTTGAGGCCCGGGGCATCAAGTACGACAGCGATAAGCCCATGATGGATCTGATACCGCCGTTGATGGAGATGGAGGTAGCCCGGGTGCTGACAGCTGGTGCTCAAAAATACAGCCCGGATAACTGGCGTCATGTCCCTGATCTTCGTCGTCGGTACATCGCCGCAGCCAAGCGCCACATTAACGCGCTATCCCAGGGCATAAAGAGGGATGAGGAGACAGGCCTGCACCATGCCGCACATGCAGTTTGCTGCTTGATGTTCCTTGGCGAGGTGGAGCTTGAGACCTGAGCACATTGCAGCCAACCGCCTGATTGACATTGCCCTCACCGGCAACCGGCAGGCCTACAAGACAGAGCTCAACAAGATCAGAGCGGGGAGCAGTGATGTGGCTTATGACAACATAACGAGGATGGCGGCACGGCAGTTCAAGATGCAGACGCAGGATTGCAGGTATTTCAGCTGGCGGGCGGAGTGGGTAAATGAACGAAAGCAGAGAGCGGTCAATGAGTGAGCATCCAGACCCAGAGCGCTACTGGAAGCATAGGCGTGCTGGCTATTACTACGGGATGGCCTGGGCATTTGCACAAACGCCATGGTGGGCAGTAATTGAGTTGCTCAGCCCGGGCTCTCTATCAGCCATGGGCGCAGTCATAGGCTGGTCATACGGCATAAGCGGTACTCTGATAGTCAGCTACTACGGGGGCAACATGGCGCAGGAAGTAGCGAAAGCGAAATGGGGACGATGATGATACTCGATGCATTAACCGGCAAGGCCCTGCCCTATGTCGTCAGCGTGGTTGTGCTGCTGCTCTCAACGATGTCTGGAGTGATCTGGCTACTGATGCAGGAGCGCGACAGCCTGAACGAGAGCCTGGGCACACTGGAGCAGGCAAACAAGCAGTACACCGAAACCATCCAACTCAACGCCACAGATTACGATGCACTCCAGGCCGAACTCCAGTTGCGTGATTCCCTGGTATCCCAGGCACTCCAAGCCCAGCAGCAAGCAGAAAGGAAAGCCAATGAGACAGCCGAAAGACTGCGCAAGGCATTGCAGGCTGATGTCTGCGCTAACACTCGCCACCCTGATGCTGTTACTAACAGCCTGCGCCGCCAGCCCACCGGTAGTAAGGACGAAGACTGAGTATGTCTATCCGCCAGCTGCACTCATCCAGCCAACACCGGCACCCTATTACACCGGGAAGACTTGGGGTGATGTGGCGGAGCATTGTGTTCGTGTCGAGTCTGCGCTGGATCAATGCAACGCGGATAAAAAAACTTTGCGCGAGTGGAAATCTTCCGGAAAAACTTTGCGCGAAAAAAAATCAAAAGGTACTCCTGAGCCTTAGCGGCGTACGGGGGCGCGGAATCGCGGATTTCGAGAGTTTTTTGAAAATCATAGGGTTGTTGTTGGGGTCTGGCCGGTGAAGCAGGTAGTGCGGTTATCCAAAGCTGAACAACTGAGACGCTTGAACAAATCTGAGCTGGCAGAATTCTTCGGAGTTTCTGTTCAGGCGGTGGATGGCTGGTGCCGCCGGAACTGCCCGGTAATTGAGCGTGGCGCCCCAGGCAGGCCGTGGGCCTTTGATGCCGTCGAAGTGGCCAAGTGGCGGTTTGGTGTTAAGGATGCGCCGGAAGGTATCGACCCCGACGAGATGCTGCCCAGCGACCGCAAGGCCTGGTATGAATCTGAAACCAAGCGCCGAGCGCTCCAGGTGCAAGACCGTGAGCTTATCCCCGCGCAAGAAGTGGAGCGCGTAGTGGCCACAGCGTTCAGCGCCATTGCCCAGGGCCTGCGCAGTCTGCCAGACAACATCGAGCGCCGCACCGGCTGCACGCCAGACATCGTTGAGGCCATCGACATTGCCCTCGATGCCGAAATGGACGCGCTGGCGGACAAGCTCACTGAGCTGGTGGCGTTGGATCTTGAAGAAGAGGTAACACCCGCATGAGCAGCTATGGCGCCGCACTCCCGATCATAACCGCCGCTGCTGAAGCGTTCCGACCAGCCCGCCGGGTGCCAGTTGCTGACGGCGCGGCTGAAACCCTGCGCATCGTCCAGCCCGGCGGATACACAGGCTATTGGTCAGCAAAAGAAACTCCGTACATGATCGAGCCCATGAACATGCTGGCCAGCCGCAAGCATGAGGCTGTTGTGTTCGTGGGGCCTGCCAGATCTGGCAAAACCATGGGGCTGCTGGATGCCTGGGTGACCTACGCAGTCACCTGTGATCCCGGTGATATGCTTATTGTTCAGATGACGCAGGATAAGGCCAGGGACTACTCAAAAACCCGGATCGACCGAGCCATCCGCCACAGCCCGAAAATGGCCGACCTGCTCAGCCTGCGCGGGCAAGATGACAACACCCACGACAAGTTATTCCGGCACGGCATGTGGCTCAAGATCGGCTGGCCCTCTGCCTCGCAGCTGTCATCGAGCGATTACCGGTACGTTGCCCTGACCGATTACGACCGCATGCCGGACAACGTGGACGGCGAGGGCTCCGCCTACCAGCTTGGGCTGAAACGTACCACCACATTCCTCAGCCGCGGAATGTGCATGGTGGAATCCTCCCCAGGTAAGCCCATCACTGACCCTAACTACAGGCTCGAAACCGACCACGAAGCGCCGCCCGCTGGCGGCATTCTGGGCATCTACAACCGAGGCGACCGCCGCCAATCCTACTGGCCGTGCGTCCATTGCGGTGAGTTCTTCCGAGTAAAGCCGGGCCTTGGGCTGTTCGCGAGCCTGCCCAGTGAAAACGACCTGCTGAAGCTTGTGCGCAGTGCCGATCTGTCGGCCTTGGCCACCGAGCATGCCGTGGTGTTCTGCCCGCATTGCGGTTCCGGTGCCGATTCCCGCGAGAAGAACCGCATGCTGCAGGGCGGGCATTGGTTGCGTGATGGCCAGGAGATCAGCAAGTCTGGCCTGAAATCTGATGGCGGCATACATTCCAGCATTGCCAGCTATTGGCTTGGCGGCGCGTCAGCTGCTTATCAGTCCTGGAACAATCTCATCCTCCGGTATCTGCAAGCGCTGCGTAGCTACTCATCGGCAGGTGATGAAGAATCCTTGCGGGTAACCATCAACACAGACCAAGCCATGCCGTACCTGCCAATGGCCATCCGTGAGGAGTCACAGCGCGGCGAGCTAGCAGACATGGCCGAAGACTTCCCCCGGTACCAGGTACCAGAAAACGCCCGCTTCCTGATCGCCAGCGCAGACGTTCAGGGCGGCCAAAACTCTCGGTTTGTTGTCCAGGTACACGCATTCGGCCCGCACATGGAGCAGTGGCTGATCGACCGCTACGAAATTAAAGACAGTGGCCGCCCCGGCGTAGGCGGCGAGATGTCCCCAATTGATCCGGCAAGCTATCCGGAAGACTGGGACATGCTCACAGAAAAAGTCATCAAAGCGACCTATCGAACAACGCAAGAAGGGCAGGAGCTCCGGGTGCGCTTACTGGTTGCCGACTCCGGCGGTGAAGATGGCGTAACCGAAAATGCAAAACGCTGGTGGCGACGGTTGCGCCGTGAAGGCCTGGGCGACAAGGCCCGGCTTTACAAAGGCGGCAGCGCCGCAGGTGCGGCCATCCTGAAACGAACCCGCATAGGCAGCGAATCCCGTAAAGACGTACACCAGCTGCTGTGCAACCCCAACCTGCTGAAAGACGCGGTATTCAATGCCAGCCGAAGGGCGACCGATGGTAATTCGCGCCTGCATTTCCCTACCTGGCTGGGGGCCTACTTCTGGGACGAGATGCGGGCCGAAATCCGCGAGCCAAACGGCAAATACCGCAAAATTCGCAAGCGCAACGAAGCCATCGACCTTTGCGCCATGATCTGGGCGGGTGCCCTGCACCTGGGCGCCGACCGCATTAACTGGGACAACCCAGCGCAGCCCTGGGCCCGGCCCATCGAGCACAACTCCGAACGCGAAAGCTCAGACGAGCGCCGCGCCCGCCAACCCATACAAAAACAACGCCCGGCACCAAAGCCCCGGGGTATTGGAAAATCAGACTGGAGTGGACGACTGTGATTAGCGACCTGAACTGTGATACCGATACAGCGGTTGAGTTGCACCGAATCCTCACTGCATCGATTATCCGCGGCTTTGCGCTAACGGAATCAGCGGCAGCAGTGTTGGCGGATCAGATCACCGTAGAGATGCGCCGGGAAGCTGGCGGTGGCCCCATCTACATTCCAGGCCCAAACCGCGAAGCCCGTAACGCTAAAATACGCGCCGCCTTCCGGGGCAACAATCACGACGAGCTGGCGAAGGAGTTTAATCTCTCACGAAGGCAGGTTGAGCGGATCGTTAACCGCTGACTCTGCGACAACCCACACCTAAGAATGTAAAAATCCGTCTGGCAAAATCTGGCACCACGCAACCAGATTGGATAGCTTAAAATGACGACGCCGACAGCTTCAGAAATGCTCGCAAAATATCTGGCAGCAGAAGCTGCCGTTCTTCAGGGCCGCGATATACAGTTTGAGGGTCGCCGGGTTTCCAGATCCGACCTGCCCGACATCATCAAAGGCCGAAAAGAATGGGAGCAGCGCGTCATTGCCGAGCGCCGCCGCGCTTCTGGCGCTCCCACCTTTGGCGGCCTAGGCTTTTCCGTAGCGAGGCTGGACCAATGAGTAAACGCCCACAGCCAACAGTCACCGACCGCATTGTTAACTGGTTCAATCCTGTAAGCGGCCTGAAGCGCATGCAGGCCAGGCAGGTTCAGGCCTACTACGAAGCTGCAAAACCAGACCGCACCCGCAAGTTCCGGCGCGATACCGGGGGCCCAAACGTGCAAACGCAACAGGGGGCCGTCGCAATCCGCAACCAGGCGCGGCACTTGGAGCAAAACCACGATATTGCCCGGGGCATCCTGCGCACGTTAATGACTAACATCGTTGGCCCCAAAGGCATCGGAATAGAGCCGCAGCCCCGCACAAAAGACGGAAAAATTCACAAAGAATACGCCGCCGCACTACTGGAAGCGTGGCGCGACTGGCAAACAAAGCCTGATGTTACCGGTCAATACCACTGGGCCCGTATCCAGCGCATGCTGGTAAAGACCTGGTTGCGAGATGGCGAGGCGTTTGTCCAGCTGCTGAGCGGCCCCGTGCCTCTGCTGGATCACGGAACTAAAATTCCGTTTTCGCTCGAAATCTTTGAGCCAGACATGGTGCCCTACTCACTCAACGACACACGCCTGGGCATTCGGCAAGGTATAGAGCTCAACGCCTGGGGAAAACCAAGGGCGTACTGGGTACACAAGCAGCACCCCACAGACGGCATTGTGATGCTGTCCAGCAACAACACCAAACCTGTACCAGCAAGCCGGATCCTGCATATAGCATCAACCGACCGTATCGGCCAGATTCGTGGTGTGTCCGAATTTGCGAGCGTTATTACCCGGCTAGAAGACATCAAGGATTATGAAGAGTCCGAGCGAGTAGCCGCCAAAATCTCGGCCATGCTCACCGCCTACGTGAAGCGCGGCAACCCTGAAATGCTGGATCCGGATACCCTGCCCAGGGACAGCGAGGGCAACATTGCGCCCCGGGAAATCAGCATGCAGCCGGGCACGATCGTGGACACGCTGGAAGTGGGCGAAGAAATCGGCCTGATTGACTCCAAGCGCCCGAACCCGAACCTGATTACCTTCCGTCAGGGCCAGCTCAAAGCCTTGGCAGCGGGCGTAGGCGCAACCTACAGCAGCGTGGCCAGAGACTACAACGGCACGTTCAGCGCGCAGCGTCAGGAATTGATTGAGCAATGGAGCAACTACGCCACGCTTACAGACGAGTTTGTGGGCAACATCATTCAGCCGATTTGGGAAGCGTTTGTAAGGGCGGCTGCTCTTTCCGGCGTAGTCCCCGTACCCAAAGGGCTGAAAGAAGGATCTGCTGACGATGCTCTATTCATCGGCCAGTCCATGCCGTGGATTGACCCCCTGAAAGAAGCCAACGGCTGGGCCACCCTGGTACGCGCCGGCTTTGCCTCTGAAACTGAGGTCATGCGCAAGCGAGGCGTTAACCCGCTGGACGTGCTGGACCAGATCCAGAAGTTCCGGAACGATGCCAAGGATCGTGATCTCGTGTTTGATTCTGATGCAGCCTGGAAGGTCGTCAGTGAAAACATTTATTCGGACAGCTCCGATGAAGACTGAAATTGACGACAAGTTAGACTAAAACCGCGCATCAGCGCTTGGAACCATAGCAGCATCCAAAAACCAAGGGATGCTGTTATGCCTTCCAAGCACAACCCATTCTCGATCAAAGCCCTCGCCAACAATGCCGTCGAAATCTTCATTTATGGCGACATTGGCGACAGCTGGGACGACGAAAGCACTACTGCAGCCAGATTTGTAAAAGACCTGGCTGCCCTCGAAGCCGATGCAATCACGCTGCGCATCAACTCCCCTGGCGGCTCAGTAACAGACGGCCTCGCCATTTATAACGCCCTCAAGCGCCATCCTGCCACTGTAACCGTGGAGATCGACGGCATTGCAGCCAGCATTGCCAGCCTGATTGCCATGGCCGGCGACACGGTAAACATGGCCAGCAATGCGCTGTATATGATCCACGCGCCCTGGGGTTTCAGCATCGGCAACGCCAACGAAATGCGCGACATGGCAGACACCATGGACAAGTTTGCCAGCGCCATGGCTGAAGCTTACGCAGATGGTACAGGCAAAGAGGCTTCCGAGTTCATGGCCCTGATGTCTGATGGCAAAGACCACTGGTATACCGCCGCCGAAGCTGAAGCGGCTGGATATGTTAACCAGGTAACCGAAGCCCTTCCAATCGCAGCCAGCATCGAGAAAACGTTCGATCTCACCCGCTTTCCGAAATTCGCGAAGCAAGCACCAGCGGCAGCCGCCGCAATCAAACCAGAGGAACCAGCTATGCCTGATCCCGTAAAGAAGCCGGCGGCAGAACCGCAGGCCACGGCCCCTACTGAGCCCGAAATCCGCGCCAAGCTGCAGCAGGAAGAAACTGCACGCCGCGAAGGCATAAATGCAAAGTTCGACCTGTTCAAAGGCCGTGAAGACCTAGCGGAGCTGAAAGCTGCCTGCCTGGATGATTTCAAGGTAACTGCTGAGCAGGCTGGCGAAAAGATTCTTGCCAAGCTGGCGGAAGGATCTGAGCCAATCCAAGGCCGAGTGACCGTGGTTGAGGACGAGCGCGACGTTAAGCGTGCGGCTGCAGTAGAGGCCATCATGGCCCGGGCCGGTGTAAACGGCATCAAAGCGGATCGCAACAACCCGTACCGCGGTTACAAGCTCCTGGATATTGCCAAAGACTCTCTTGAGGCTTCCGGCTCCAGCACCCGCGGTCTCGACCAGATGAAGATTGTGGCCAACGCCTTTACTCAGGGCACCAGTGATTTCCCGGTGATCCTGGAAGACGCCATGCACAAAACGCTGCAGACCTCCTACGCCTCAGCATCTGACACATGGTCGCGCTTCTGCGCTACTGGCTCAGTAAGCGATTTCCGCGCCCATAGCCGCTACCGCCTGGGAAGCCTGGGTAATCTGGACAGCCTGAACGAGCACGGCGAGTACAAGTACAAGGCCATCCCAGACGGCGAGAAAGCCACCATTCAGGCAGACACTGTTGGCAACATCATTTCACTGACCCGCAAGGCGATTGTGAATGATGACCTGAGCGCCTTCATCGGCCTGGCCAACATGCTTGGTCGCGCAGCTGCCCGCACCATCGAAGCCACGGTCTATGCCCTGCTAGCGGAAAACAGCGGTAAAGGCCCAACTATGGACGATGGCAAGAGCCTGTTCCATGCCGACCACGGCAATATCGGCACCGCCGGCGGACTTTCGGTCGCAACCCTGGAAGCCATGCGCGTACTGATGGCTAGCCAAAAAGACATCAGCGGCAATGACTTCCTCGACCTGCGCCCGGCAAACCTGCTGGTACCCATGGGCCTTGGCGGCACAGCCCGCGTTATCAATAGCGCTGAGTACGACCCCGACACCAGCGGCAAGATGCAGCGCCCGAACATGGTTCGCGGCCTGTTCTCCGATGTGATCGACACCCCACGCCTGAGTGGTACCGGCTTCTACACCTTTGCTTCTCCCACGGAAGCACCGGTTATCGAAGTTGCATTCCTCGACGGCAACCAAGAGCCCTACCTCGAAATGCAAGAAGGTTTCGACGTAGATGGCACCAAGTACAAAGTGCGCCATGACTTCGGTGTGGCCGCGCTGGACTACCGTGGTGCTGCGTACAACGCCGGACAATAAGGAGAACTGACATGGCTACAAATTTCGTTCAGCCGGGTCAGGTTTTGACCCTCACCGCCCCTTCCGGCGGAGTAACTTCCGGCACTGGCAAGCTGATTGGCTCGCTGTTCGTAGTTGCGCTTCATGATGCTGCAGCTGGTGAGTCATTCGAAGGCCAGCTGACCGGTGTATGGCGCCTGCCAAAAACCTCAGCTCAGGCATGGACTGAAGGAGCTGCGATCTATTGGGACGGCAGCAAGGCGACTACTGCAGACGGATCAGGTTCAAACGCCCTGATCGGCCACGCAGCATCCGCAGCCGCAAACCCATCAGCCACCGGCCTGGTGCGCCTCAGCGCATAACCAGTGGCCTTTTACAGCGCCTTGTTTCGGCAGGGCGCTGCATAAAGGCCATTAAGCAAATAAGGGTCACAATGAACCGAGCATTGCTGAGATCACAACTCGAAAAACACGAAGGCCTGCGCCTGAAACCCTACCTGGACACTGTGGGCAAGCTGACAGTTGGCTATGGCCGAAACCTCGATGACGTTGGCATAACCCGCGACGAAGCGGATTTCATGTTGGATAACGACATCGAGGCAGTGGAGCGCCAGCTTGAGACCGTCTCCGAGTATCGAGCCCTTGATCCAGTGCGCCAAACCGTGATCGCGAACATGTGTTTTAACCTCGGATTTCGAGGCCTGATCGGATTCAAGAGAATGTGGGCCGCAATTGGGCAGGGCAACTACAAAAGAGCCGCTTCCGAGATGCTTAACAGCAAGTGGGCCCGCCAAGTAGGCACCCGTGCCACAGAGCTGGCGGACGTAATGCGCACCGGCAAAGTTAAAGCCCAGGAGCATAGCGAGTGACAAAGATATCGGACGCCTTGGATCACGTACTACCCCAGCCCCCACCTGCCCGGAGAATGAACCGCCGGGAGATCATAGGGCCGGTGGTGCTTGGTGCTCTGATATCAGCATTCGTTGCCATGGCAGGCATGCATGCCACTTACAAAGGCCAGCAGAAAGAAGCAGAGGTTGAGATTTTCAAGGTTGTCCACGCCCGCATGCAGGAGCTGGAAAAGAGCCTCGATAACGTCAAGGCCGACAATCTGAGGCTGACCGCCCAGGTGCTGGAGCTGCAAATGCAGTCTCGTTCAGAGATGAGCGCACACGCCTACTTCTCGGAGTTTCTGCGCAGCTTTCCGCGCCCGGCCTGGGTAAAAAAGATTGAAGTGGCCCCAGACGGTTCTGTTGAGTTCCCCGTTTACCTCATCAACACGCGATATGAGTACATGCACGGGATCACGAATAAACGCTTCCAGGGCAAAACCGCTGATGAAGTTTACGATCCTGCTATCTCTGAAGTCTTCCGGCAGTCGGATAAGGATGTATACCTGACCAAGGGCAGTATCACGAAGATCGAGCAATACCCGGCCAATTTTCGGAAGCCGGTATCGCCTAGTAACCCTACCAGGCCGCACCAGGTCATAAAGTTTTACATCCAGTTCCGAAGTGGTGAGGAATTCATTTTCGGCCAATCCACACCGGTGGAGGGCTCCGATGATTGACCTGGCCCGGGAAACTGCAGAGATCTGCATGGATATGTTCGGTGAGGGGATCATCTATAACGGCGAAGAAAAAAGAGCAATTGCCAACGTCGAGATGATTGAGCTCTCTGGATACGAGCAAGCGGTTGAGCAACGAATGACCATCAGCATTCTGACTGCGGACTACCCGGCGATCACACCTGGGGCGCTGGTTGAGGTTCGTAGCAAATCGTACCGGGTCGATCAACAGATGGAAACGCAAGACGACCCGAACATCATGGTGAAACTGGTGCTGCGATGAGCTACAGCATAAATACCAAAGACATCAGTAATGCCACCGGGCTGCTCCGGGGTGCAGTGCGCGCTGTTGAGAAGGCCCAGATGCGTGCGATCAACCGAACTGCCAGCAAAACACGCACAGCGGCCAGCAAGGCGATCCGGAAGGATGTCAGGCTCAAGGCCAGCTACGTAAACGAAAACCTGAAGGTAAGCCGGAAAGCATCAATCAACAACCCAGAGGCAGTTATCACTGGCCGTAAGCGCCCCACCCGCCTGGCCCGGTACGGTGCCAAACAAATGAGTCGTGTGGCAAAGCAGGCATCCGGCGATACGTCCCGCGGCATTGCCTCTGGCAGAAAGCAGGCCGGTGTATCCGTTGCAGTCAAGAAAGGCGGCAGCCGAAAAAAAATGCGCAAAGCCTTTCTGATCCCTCTGAAGGGCTCAAACGTCATGGGTGTTTTTGTCCGTACAGGGCGCGGCAAGAAAGACATCAAACACCTGTACGGCCCATCGGTTGACCAAGTGTTTCGTGCGGTTCGCACTGATCTGAAGCCACAAATCCGCCGCAACCTGGTAACCGAGTACGAGCGCCAGCTGGCCAACGCACTCAGGCAGGAGTTGAAACGATGAGCCGCGGAACCGAACTCACAGACAGAATCATGCTGGCCCTCTCCGAGATAACACTGGCTGGCGGCTATCAAACAGATGCGGGGCAGCGCGTAAAGCGAGGCAGGCCAGAAAGCCTGCAACTGAAAAGCTCTGATCTGCCCATGATTTCAGTCAGCACGGAAATCAACGCCCCCGAAGCCGTCAAGCCGCGCACTGTTCGCAAGCTACGCAGCGTTGAAATTGTCGGAATGGTCGATGCCGCCGACCGCGATTATGAGCCGGACCTGGACAGCCTTGATGAAGATATATCGATAGCGCTGGCAAAGCTCACCGGTATTGATGAGCTGCCGGGCACGCTGTCACTGGAAATCTCCGGCGGGGAGTACCGGCACCCCGATAGCGGATCAAACATAGCCGGCGTTACGCACACGGTCACGATTGGCTATGTGCTGACAACCAAACCCCAGCCATAAAGAGGAACATCACCATGGCATTAGTTTCCGAAACTCGCGGCTACAAAGGCCGTGGCCGCTTTATCCTCCGCCCCCTTGGTGGTGGCCGTCCATTTGAGCTTGGTAACGTGACCGGGTTCAGCGAATCCATTGAAATCGACCGCCAGGCCCGTCAGGACTACACCACTGCAGCCGGTGGCGAGTTGGACGTAAACGAAAACGTATCCACGTTTACCTTCGAGGCCACCTGCAACGACATCACTCCCAAGAACTTGGCTGCCGCGTTCCTGGCAAATTCTGAGTTGCTGGGTGACCAAGCTATCACCGGCGAAACCGTAAGTGTCTGGAGCGGCACCCGTGTAGGTTTCAAATACCTGCCTGATCCAGATCAAACCGTAACGGTTGAAACTACCGATGGTTCACCTGTGACTCTGGTAGAGGGTACCGACTACGACCGCACTCCCCACGGCATCCGCATCAAAGATGCGCCTACCAACATCACTTTTGCCACTCTGGACGAAGAGCTACAGGTCACCGTCAGCTACAACCGAAACCCGCAGTATCTGATCCAAGCTCTGGCGGCTGCTCAGCAAACCTATGAGTTGCGCTGGGAAGGCCTGAACGCGGTAGACGGTGGCAACCCGATGAGCGCTACCTATTTCCGCGTCAAACTGTCGCCCACCTCTGGCTTCCAGCGCCACGGTGGTGATGACTTCGCAGAGCTCGCGCTATCCGGAACTGTACTGGCGGACGAAACCCGCACAGGTGCCGGGCTGAGCCGTTTTGTCGAAATGGCAATGATCTAAGCCGGGAGGCGCTGCAGCAACATGGCCGGAGGAAACGACGAGCGCGTCAATCTATTGATTTCAGCCCTGGTGGACGGCCTCGAAAACGTGGCCGCCCTCTCAGGCGAGCTGAAAGAACTGGAAAAATCCGGCAAGGAGCAGGTTGAGGACAACACCAAAGACCTGCGCGAAGGCGCTGATGAAACCAAGGGGGTCATGGAAGGCCTTCGCGCCAACATCGGAAAAGTGGTTGCTGCAGGCGCAGCGCTCGGCGGTATTGCGGCAACCCTTAAATCCGTAAGCAGCGAAGCGGCTGCTTATGAAACCCGGATGAAAAAGCTGGAAGCCGTTGTTAACGCAACAGGCGGTGCAGCCGGTTATACAGCAGAGGAAATCCGTAGCCTATCCCAAGAGCTTGCGCTGGCAACGCTTGGCAGCGTTGAAGAATTTGAAGACGCCAGCGCTGCTCTGCTCACCTTCAAAAGTATTTCCGGAGAAGCCTTCGGCCAGGCTCTGGAGCTATCCAAAGACCTGGCTGAAGTCATGGGCGGTGATGCCGGCTCTGCTGCCCGGCAGCTTGGCCGCGCCCTGGAAGATCCCGCTCAAGGGCTCAACATGCTGCGTCGTTCTGGCGTGTCGTTTACCGATGCCCAGCGCGATGTCATCAACAGCCTGATGGAAACCGGCGAAGTCGCCGAAGCTCAAAAGATCATCCTTGAGCAGGTGGCCGCCCAGGTTGGCGGCGTTGCCCGCTCTATGGCAGACGGAACGCTGGATGGCGCCCTGGACACCTTGGGGCAGCGCTTTGAAGAGCTGAAAGTAAAGTCCGGCGAAGCCATTAATCCAGCTTTGGTGCAGCTGACCAACCAGCTTACCGGCGTACTGGAATCTCTGGCGGCAAACATCGAGGAGATCAAGCAAGGCGCAGAGATTGTTGGCTCCGTGGCCCTGACTGCCTTTGCCGTAAAAATGGCCGGTGCGGTGGCGACAGCAAACGTGAGCCTGACTGCTATGTCGGCTCGCCTGCTGGCCATGCCTGCCCAGATCAACGCGGCAGCAGCCAGCATGTCACGCCTGCAAAAATCCGTTGCCCTGGTTGGCAGCGCCTTTGTCGGCTGGCAGGTTGGCACCTACCTGAAAGATGAGTTTGTCGAGATAGAGCGCGCCGGCATAGCTTTGGCTGGCGGACTTACAAAAATGGCAGAGCGAGCGCGCTTTGCATTTGAGGTTTTAAACACGCCGGTCGATAGCAACACCCTGGAAAACATCAGCGCCGCATATGACCGCATGCAGGAAAAGCTGATTGAGATCGATAACACCTACGCCGATATGTTTGCTAATGCCGGCAAGGCTGCGGAATCACAAAAGAAGCTTGGCAAAGAGGGCGAGGACGCCGGCGAAAAACTCAAAAAAGGCGGTGACAAAGGCGCAGGCGGGCTCTCCGATCTTGAGAAAGAGGCGCAGAAAGCCAAGTTGTCGGTAATTGCACTCAACAAAGACCTGGGAAAACTTGGCCTTGATCCAGAGAAATACCGGTCCGGCCTGTCCACTATCGAAAGCGAAACCATCTCTACGTTTCAGAAAATCGTTAGCAGCACTCAGGCGTCCGGCAAACAAATAGCAGACTCATTTACCCAGTCGTTGTCTCGCGTCAGTGTCGATGCCATCCCACAGCTAACAACCAGCTTGAAGCAGGCGATGGATGATGGGCGTATTTCCGTTGAGCAATTTCAGAAGGCCAGCGAAGAAGCCGCTGATACATTCCAAACAAAATTCTCAGAGGCCATTGAAGCGGCCAATACCAAAGAAGGCCTGGCAGAGCTCCGAGAAAAGATTGAAGGCCTGAAGGATGCTGGCGAGATTGGAGCCGCAGGGGCCAACAAAGCGCTAGAAACAATTCGTAAGAAAGCCCTCGCCCTCGACGGCATTACGATTGACGTTGGCCTCAAGGACATCGCAAAAGATGCCGAGGAAGCCGGTGATGCAATTGACGATGTCGCGGACAAAGCTAAAAAAGCAAAAGAAGAAGCCGCAAAAGCACGCGATGAGTTCCGCGCAGCATGGGGGGACGCCTTCGGTGCCGCCCTAACCGCCGCCCGCACCGGCGTAACCCAGCTCAGCGCCGCTGCTCGAAACATGTTCGAGACCAAGATCAAGAGCAATGCGTTTGTAGAAGAGACTGTAAACCTACGCGAGCAGCTGGAAAAAACCACCGAGCAAGTGCAAAAGCTGGCAAAAGCCCAGCGCGCCACTATGAGCACCAAGCTTTCAGGCTGGTTCACAGACATTGCTCTCGCGGCTGCTGAGGTGAAAAAAGAGTATTACGAGCAGGCCATTGCACTGGAATCCTTAACCCAAAAAATGAACGCCGGCCAGCTCAGCATGCAAGACCTGGACTACTGGGCCGCCCGTGCAGACAGCAAATTCAACCTGCTCGACAAACAAACTCTCTCCGGTCTGCAAGGAGCAATCGATCAGGCCCGCAGCAAAATCGAAAGCCTGGAAAGCTCCGCCGAATCCACACTCAATTCGTTGAGTCAGAGGCTGGCGGAAATCCAGGGCGACACCGAACGCGCCCAGCAGCTGCAGTACGAAGCGGAAAAGAAGCGCCTAATCGAGCTCCAAAAGCAGGCCGCGCAAGAAGGTGCCGACAACGCCGCTGCAGACTACGGCAAGGCGCTCCAGCAACTCGAAAAAATCAACGCTATTGAGCAAAAAAGCCGTCGCGAAGCTGAAAACGAGCGCGAAAAAGAGGCGGCAGACCGCCAGGCTAGGCAGGAGCAGGCAGAGCGCGAGCGGCAGCAGTTCGAGCGCCAGCGTAGCCAAACCACAACATCGTCCCAAGCCCGCACCGAAACCGTCAAAACCGTCAACGTAAACCTTGGCGGGCGGATGGTGCGAGTGATCGCCGGCGACGAAGACAATCTCATTCGAGCACTGGAAAACGCACGGAGTACCGCGCTGTGAGTATCACGCTATCAGACGGCACCAACACCATAGAGCTGCCGCCAGAAATGAACTGGTCAGACCGTATATGGTCGCCAGTGGCCCAGAGCTTTACCCGGGGCCTAACCGGCAAGCCGATCATCATGTCAGATGCCAGCCAGTTCGGGCGCCCTATCACATTGGAGCCCCCCGGCTGGATGCTGGCAACCCTGGAGCCGCAGATCATCACCTGGCACAACACGCTGGAGCAAAAGCTCACGCTGAACTTCCACGGCGAAACTCATACCGTCCAGTTCCGCCACCACGATGGCCCCGGCTACGAAAGCACCCCAGTGCGCTATGTGATCGCGCCCGGCCCAGACCACAAAGTTATCCCCACATTCCGTTTCATCACCGTGGAGCCGTAACCCATGCCCATACAAGAACAGAACATTAAATTCCTGAAGTCGCAGGTGATGGGCGATGTGCCAGAGGGCGGCGGTGCAGCAACCGGTACCGAAATCCCTGATGGGGTGATGAACAACGTGTTCGAGGACATCAGCGACCTTGATCGCGCCATGGGTCGCTTCAACCTCCGCAAGCTGTTTCTTGCCGTCCGCACCCTGAGCACGGACCTGTTCGGTGGCGCGAAAACCGTTGTAACAGCCCTGCCCGAAGACGGCGCCATTGGCTACACCCTGTTTTCCACAAATGATCCGTTCGATACCCGGGAGCAGGCAGCCAGTCGGGTTGAAGCGTACCTGTTCAAAGGCCCCATGTGGCACGGCGCGCTATATGAAAACCACATAGAAGGCATGCGACAAATAAGAGTCATCCAACGCGAGGGCTCAGAGCTGCCGCCCCGAGGCCGCACACTAACGCTTGTGCAGAACGAAGGTTTGCCCGATGAAAAAGAGCAGTACGTACGCATAACGGAGGTAGAGGCCACGCTTCGGGTGTTCACTGACCCCTCATCCGGCAAAGATTTTGTTCGACTGATTGTCTCCATGGATCTATCCGATGCCCTCCGATTTGATTTTTCAGGGCATACGCCAAACATTGGCGATAATTACAACTACACAAATGGCGCTCGCCTTCGGGACACAACAGTAGCCGACGCGACAAGATATTTTGGGGCCCAAAAAACAGTTGCCGCTGCAGGCATTGGCGATAAAACAATCCGTACACAAAGCATGTTTACCCAGCTTGTCCCGGCCGCCCAGTCCGAAGAGCCTTTGGCCAACCAGCCGCTAAACCCTTCGCTGATCCAAACCATTGAGGCTGGCGCTCGCACAGTAGAGGTGCCCCAGCAAGCGCACACCCTGGCCCGTGACGTAACCCCGGAAAACCGCCGATATAACTGGATAGAGACCCTTGCCCCCGTGCCCGGCCCAGGCGCCTACAGCATCAGCTATATGGCCCAAGGCAACTGGTACACATTAGTCGATGACGGCGAAGGCGTGATAAGCGGTTCAGACCCCGGATTCGGCAGCGGAACCATTGATTATGTGACGGGTAACACCAGCGTTACACTCGGCGCCCTGCCAGACGCAGGAAGCCAAATCATCCACATATACGGCTCCCGCGTGCATTATGAAGTGCGCTCCGGCGCAGACTCTCTGGCTGTTGATCGCGTAGCAGTACCAATCAATCTCAATCACAACCCGGTAATTGCTAGCAGCCTCAGCATGACCTGGCCCGCCGGCGCCGACACACTAACGGCGACCGTGGACGCAACCGGCACCGTAACGGGCGCCGCAACCGGGCATATCGACCCAGGCAGCGGCGAGGGAGAAATCTATTTAACCAGGCTCCCAAACCGCGGCAGCGATCTGGCTATTAGTTACAACTGGTACGAGGCGGACGATCCCGGGCAAAGCGTATACAAGCGTGACCAGCCAGTACCCACCGGCAGCACCATAACGCTGCCAGATATACCAAAGCCCGACAGTCTGGCGCTTGAGCTCACAGTTACGGATCCCAAGAGTCGCGCCGATATCACGGTAATTGCCCGGGATAAAGCCGGCATCCTTACCGTACCCCCGCAGTTGGCAAAAAACTCAAGCTATCACCAGGTCGAAACTGAGCAAGCCATCGGCACAGTGAACGGCGCAACGGTCACTATCTCAACAATGGATATCCAGGTTAAGCGCAACATCTGGCTTGGCTTTGGATACGCATCTGCAAGCGCATAAGGGGCAATCATGCAAATCGACATCACCAAAGACGCGCTCGCCAGCTATGTAGTTGATGGCGTGACTTCTACCAGCCAGCCGGGGAGCACGATAGCGCCCCTGGACGAGCTGCAAGTTAGGCTGGCCCCGGGAATCACAGACGGCATAGTTCCGGATTCCGTGCGCTTCACTCTCGGCGGAAAAAGCTACGACGACCGGGCTGGCGGGATAGTCACCGACATAAACCCACAAACCGAAAGCGGGCTGGCGGCTGGCGTCATCGATTACGATGGCCGGCAAGCAACCATTAGCTTCTGGGAAGACGGCGAAAACACTGCTTTAAACGTAACCAGCCTGCTGACAATTTACGGCCAGTGGACGGCAACAGAAGGCTTTTTCCGCACAGCCAGCGCCCCACTCAAACCAGAGTCGCTACAGATCACCGGCGCCGCGGAAAACGGCACTCAGGTAGTTGCTACAGCGGATCAAAACGGCGAATTTACCCACGAGTGGTGCCAAGGCACCGTAAACTACACCTTCGGCACCGCCGCGGTAAGGTTCGGAAAGCTGGTGCCAGACGCCAGCCTAAGCCCCGAAGAAAAAGCAGAGCCCTGGTATGACGCCAACAACGTAGACGGCAGCGGAAACATCTACAAGCCCTTACCTATGGTGACCAGCAGCTTGCGCTACAACGCCGTAGCCTTTACCTACCTGCCACTGGACGCCAGCATAGTCGGCATCGATGCCGTGCGACTGCCCGCCGATGGCCGGGTGCCCATCTATCGCCCCGGCGATGTGGTTATGGTCATGCACCCACAAGACACAGCGCCACAAACCGTGGCCGCCGGCGACACCATCGCCACCCGCCCGAGGGTGGCATGGGTGCGCGTGATCGACGCCAACGGCGACAGCGTAACCGAGGGCTACAGCCTCGACCGCGCCACCGGCACAGTTACGTTTGACGATGTCACTGGCGTAGCCATGCCCGTAACCGTACGTCACACCGTGGGCGACTTGAGGTTGGTGGTGGATGTGCAAATCACCGGTGAAATCCAGCTATCCCGCGAACTGACCCACGACTACCCGGCCAATGAATCCATCGTCGCCAGCTGCTTGATACACGGCGACCGCCGCGCCCGAGTGGCTGCCACCTGGGATCAGAAAAATTGGGATGGATCGTGGAGCGACGCAATCAAGGGCGATGAAGCCACCGCAACGCTCAACCTGATCGACCACCCCATCACCGTCACCAACGAGGGGTGCGACACCGACCGCTGGCTACTCCGCTGCACCAACGCCAGCAGCAACAACTGGGAGCTCATCAGCGAGCGCCGAGGGCTTGTATGGCGCGGCGTTTACACCCAAAACGGTGACGACATAGCGCCCATCAACCCCCGCACCCGGGGTGAGCAAGGCCAAGGCGGAACGCCCTACATGGTCATCCCGGCAGCGGCCAACGGAGGCGGCTGGGAAACCGGCAACGTGGTGCGCATCAACACCGTGGGCGCCATTGCCGACTTCTGGATTGCTCGAGCTATACAGCAGTCCGAAGAGCCGTTGGACGATGGTGCAGACGGCTGTGAAATCTACGCCCTGGGCAACATAGATAGGCCATAGGAGGCAGTATGGACATATCACCAGCCCACGAAGCCGCGCGGGTGGAAGCCAGCCGCCTGCCGGCGCTTTACGCCAGCCTGGAGCTGCTAAAACAGCCCGACCCACAGGCCGCCCCGGCTACCCTGGAAATCTACGGCACGCCCCGCCCAGTGGCCGGCGACCCGCCCGGCGGCGCGCCCATCGTAACGCTGGAGCTTATACGCACCGCCGGCACCATCGATGACGAGCTGATCGAAATGCGCCTGGCCGTACCCATATCCGCCCAGATAGCCGGCGCAGACCCGGCCACCGGCACCATTCCAGAATGGGGCCGCATAAAACAGCCGGACGGCGCCTGGTGGTCAGACTGCAGCGTGAGCGTAGATGGCGGCACTGGTGAGCTACAGATGCCGCAAACTGGCACCGAGGGCGGAAGCCCCGTGGCCCGGCTTTTTAACGGGGCCACCGCACTAATCTCATCCGCAGTTTTCAGGGGGTAATCATGCAAATAACCGGCAACGCAACCACGGCAAGCGGTGACCCCGCGGACTTTGTGCGCATATTCTCCTGGCCAGATCAGGAGCTGGTCAGCACCGCCGTGCCTGCCGCAAACGGCGACTGGGCAGCAGAAATAGCAGCGACTGGCGACTACGGTATCACCTACATAGCCGCCGGCTGCCAGCCCATCACTCACGGCCCCTACTTTATCGAAGCTGGCGGAGCCTCTGACCCGCTACCGACGGTTATCGGCGAGGCCGCCGCTGGCGGATTTTACGCCGGCGATATCGAGGATGGCGGCAAATGGTACAAGTTGATTGTGGCAGATATAGAGGCCGATGTTTACGGCCTGAAGTGGATGGATCCACGAGGCGATTGGCCTCAGGCTGAGAGCAACACCGATGGCCCAGGCAACACGCTATCAATGGCTGGCGATGCCCGGTTTGAAGCCGGCAACCACTGCCTGGATTATCGCGGGGGCGGCTTTGATGATTGGTACATGCCGGCCCGTAGCGAGCTGCAGGTGATCTACGAAAATCTTGGGCATAACAAGACACCGCCAGTAGGATTTGAAAGCGGAAGCGCCCAGGCCTTTAGCTCCTCGGATTACTACTGGTGCTCGACGCAGTACTCGTCCGACAGCGCGTGGCGCCGCAGGTTCAGCGATGGCGACGAGGGCAACAGCTACAAGAACAGCACGAGCAGACGCGTGCGCCCCGTCCGCAGATTAGAATTTACCCCTTAATAATTTTCAGCAAGGGCTGTTATTTTGAGTAAAGTCAAAAAGTTACCGATATATCGCGCAGGCTACAGCCTAGTGATATTAGCAATGAAAGAAACAAAACAGTTTTCGTGGGATATGCGGCCCAAATAAACGAGAAATATAGTGATGTATGAGCCAAGCCCGCTGGAAGCGCCGGTAGCACTCCCTGGCAACTACACTCCGCCAGACATCCAGGAGCCCGTAGTTCTGTGCCAGCCTGCCACGGAAGGCCCGGTAGCGCTTGATCCTGTCATTTTGGCATTGGGCTATACGCCACCACCACTGACAGAGCCGGTGTTTCTGTGCGTAGATGTCAGCCGCCTAAGTGCAAGCCTGCCGCCGCCGGCGCCCGCTCTGCTCTCGTTTTCGGCCGCTGGCAGTCAGGCATACAGGGCGCATATAGACGCCGCCATTGCAGCGCCCACACTGCCAGTGTTGAGCCTGCAGGCCACCGCCCTCATGGCTTCCAGCCTGGCCTCCGTGGTCGCACCACCGCAGGCACCAGGGCTTACACTGCAGTCGTCGCTAAAGCAAAATCTGGATCTGCCGGATAACTCCGCAAAGCGCGTGAGCGAGCGCTACAAAACAAGCTCGCCAAAAACCGTTACCCCGCTGCAACTGCTCAACAACGACGGAAATCAGATCAGCGTGCCGCTGGCGCATCCGCACCAGCACGGGATAAGCCTGGGCAAATCGCTAACCGCCCCGGCATCCGAAATGATCCGGTACCAGGCCAGCGCCAGGCAATCGCATCAGCACGGGATACCGCTCACCGCCCGCACCGACGCCCAGCACGCTGAAGCCATCCGTTATCGAGCCAGCGCCCGAACCCGGCACACCCACGGCATAAAGCGCCACGGCAGCGCCGGCATCCCGCATGCGGAATACATGCGCCAGCGCGACAGCCTGAGAATGGCAGAGCAGCAGGCGGTGCCGGCAACCAAAGGCCTTAGCGTTGGCAGCAAAAATGCCTGGCCCACCGGCACCCGGCTAGAAATACGCTGGCAGCATGCCGCCAAGCCAGCGCCCGGCTACTGGTGGCCCGACTGGGCAGACGAGTACACCCCTCCGGGCTTTGTAATCGCTATACCCTGCGCCGGCTACCAGCCCCGCCCGCTCCGGTGCGAGGTTGTGCTGGGCACCGGCTATCCACCCCAGCCACCTTGCCCGACCGAGCCCGGCCAAGACACAATCATCATCCCCGTTCGGGAGGCATACCACGTGATAAACGAACTAACCCTGACAGAGCTAAACGGCACCCCCGTAGCCGCCGAAGATTTTTCAGCCAGCATCGATGCAGACTCATGGACCTGGAGCTGGTCAACCCGGATTCCGGCCTCAGCTTTGTCGCAAGTGCGCCCAGACAGCAGCACTCGCGTTGAGCTGATCGCAACAATCAACGGCGAGCCCCTGCGCGTACTGGTCGAAAATATCCAGCGGGAGCGGCGATTTGGTGAGTCATGGTTGCGAGTATCAGGCCGTGGCCGCGCCGCGTTTCTGGCGGAACCGCTGGCCCCGGTGATCCAGTACACCAACGATACCCCGCTCACAGCACAGCAAGCGCTGAACGCTGCCATGACAGTGAACGGCATACCCATCGGCTGGACACTGGATTGGCAGATAGAGGATTGGCAGATACCGGCGGGAATCTGGTCACACAGTGGCACCTGGATCGATGCCGCCAAGCGAATTGCCGAAGCGGGCGGCGCATACGTGCAGAGCCACTATACTGACCAGGTGTTGCGCATCCTGCCCAGATATCCGACCGCCCCCTGGAATTGGTCAAGCGCGGTACCGGACATTGCGCTGCCGGAGGACGTTGTCGAAGTAGAGGGTATAGAGTGGCAAGAGAAACCTGACTACAACGCGGTCTATGTCCACGGCGGCGATCAGGGTCGCGCAGATAGAATCATTGTCGGCACCAGCGGCGGCACCAACCCCGCGCCAACAATCGTTGACGAGCTAGCAACAGACCCAGCCATGACACGCCAACGCGGGCTTGCTTTGCTGGGCGACACCGGAAAGCAGGCAAGCATCAGCCTACGCCTGCCCGTATTGCCAGAAACCGGCATGATTCGTCCGGGCACATTGGTAGAGTATCTGGAGCAGGGCAACACCCGGCGCGGCCTAGTGCGCAGCCTCAGCATCAGCCACAGCCGCCCCGAACTCTGGCAAACCATTGGAGTAGAAACCCATGAGTAACCTGTATAAGCGCCTGCTTGGAATACTGCCTTCAGAACCGAGGGACAAAGGCCAGGTGATTGCAGTTAATCCAGATGGGGCAACCGTGGAGCTAGTGACCGGCGCTCGTGTGCGAGTGCGAGGGGATGCGCAAGTGGGGGATCATGTATTCATCCGGGGCCGGCAGATCGAGGGGCCAGCCCCGGCGTTGAGCGGGGTGGATCAAACGGTTTAGTCCCGCCCCAGAAGCTGGTCGCGCTCTTTATTGAGTCGATCGATCTGGCGGTCAGCAGTGTCGATTTCAGATTGGTACCGCTGCCGCTGTACTTCCGCACCCTCAGCCAGCGAACCCTCCCAGACCGCCCCGGCGATGTTGTTGTTCGCGCGCGCCCGGTCCCTGTCAAACTGCCTCAGAGCTGCATTCATATCACTGCGCGCACGTACCTTTCGCCGCTCCAAATCTCGTATTTCATTGGCTATTGCATGCAGCCGCCGGTCCACCTCCCGCTGCTTCATAAAGTCCTGGGCACCCTCGCTGACCATCGATCCGCCCTGTGACTTCGGAGCTCGCACCTCGATCTTTTGCGCATCGTCGCCGCATGGCTGGTCAGAAAAAACGGTCTGACCGTTAACTTTGCATTGGTATACCGCACCATGGCTGATTGCTGGCGCGGTGATTGCGATTAGTAATAGCGTCCTTTTGAGCATGTTATCCTCCTTTGATCGATACCTTAGCGCAGACCATAAAGCGCCGCTGTTAAAGACTGTAAAATAGCGCGACATTAGCGTGCTGATAAATTATGCCTGCGGGCATTTTGTGGCCACACCTTAGACATTGTTAGACATCTATAGACATTTGTGGGCGAGAACGTACAATCCAGCACTATATAAATCATGGCCTTACGTTAGCTGGCAGCACTCATAATGCTGGGGTCGGGCTCTCCGGCCTCAGCAATTCCCTGCCCCAACCCTTGCCAATATCCAATCCAAAACCGTAATGTAACCCTTTGATCTATAAGGGCCGTAATTCCCTATTTTCTACCCATGGCAGAAGGCAGGTTTTCATTGTATTTCATGACCTTACTGGCAGTGTCATCCATACATGGGGTGCAAGGGGTCGTAGGTTCAAATCCTACCGTCCCGACCAGAATTCCAAAAAAATCCAATCACTTGACGGTGGTTGGATTTTTTTATGCCTGAAGCCTTTTCGGGAATTCCATTTTGCCCCACTTTTGCCCCACCAATAAAAGAAAGTCGCCTGAATCAAATTTTTCAACTGCACCCGCACCTTGCCTTCCCCCAACAACTAAAGTAAAACCAAGCCATTCGAGTGGTTAGCAAGCCCCCATCCTAACCCGTACCAAAAGGCACGCACCGACACATCTTGTCGCTGGGTGCTTTTACGCTATGCCAGCAGCCAAAAAGCATTTACTTTGGAAAGGACATATCCGGTAATGAACAACCCCGAACAACAGTTCCTCAAAGCCCTCGACGATAAACTCTGGAAATCCGCCGACAAGCTGCGCGCCAACCTGGACGCCGCCAACTACAAGCACGTCGTGCTCGGCCTGATCTTCCTGAAATACGTATCCGATGCCTTCGAGGAGCGCCAGGACGAACTGCTGGAACTATTCAAAACCGACAGCGACGACAACATCTACTATCTGCCCCGGGACGATTTCAACAACGAAGATGAATACCAAAATGCGCTGAGCGACGAGCTGGAAGTATTGGATTACTACCGCGAAGCCAACGTGTTCTGGGTGCCCAAAGCCGCCCGCTGGAACACCCTGAAAGAAAAAGCCGTACTGCCCGTGGGCACCGTGCTCTGGCAAGACGAAGCCGGTAATGACGTTAAATTGCGCTCCGTCTCCTGGCTGATCGACAACGCCCTGGAAGAGATTGAAAAGCACAACAAAAAACTCAAAGGCATTCTTAACCGCATCAGCCAGTATCAGCTGGACAACGACAAGCTGCTGGGCTTAATCAACACGTTCTCCGACACCTCCTTCACCAAGCCGGTGTTGGATGGCGAGAAGCTGAACCTGCAAAGCAAAGACATCCTCGGCCATGTATACGAATACTTCCTGGGCCAGTTCGCCCTGGCCGAAGGCAAGCAGGGTGGCCAGTATTACACCCCAAAAAGCATCGTGACCCTGATTGTGGAAATGTTGCAGCCGTACTCAGGCCGGGTGTACGACCCCGCCATGGGCTCTGGCGGTTTCTTTGTTTCCAGTGACAAGTTCATTGAAGAACACGCCAGCGAGCAGCATTACGATGCCGCCGAGCAGAAAAAGCACATCTCTGTGTATGGTCAGGAGTCTAACCCCACCACCTGGAAGCTGGCGGCCATGAACATGGCTATCCGGGGTATCGACTTCAACTTTGGCAAGAAAAACGCCGATACCTTTCTGGACGATCAGCACCCCGACCTGCGCGCCGACTTTGTAATGGCCAACCCGCCGTTCAATATTAAGGACTGGTGGAGCGAATCCCTGGCCGACGATGTGCGCTGGAAGTACGGCACCCCGCCCAAAGGCAACGCGAACTTTGGCTGGCTGCAACACATGCTTCACCACCTGGCACCCACCGGCAGCATGGCTCTGCTGTTGGCCAACGGCTCCATGAGCTCCAACACCAACAACGAAGGCGAAATCCGCAAGCGCTTGGTAGAAGAAGACCTGGTGGAATGCATGGTCGCCCTGCCCGGCCAGCTGTTCACCAACACCCAAATCCCGGCTTGTATCTGGTTTCTGACCAAAGACAAATCCGGCCATGCCCCCCTCTCCCCTCGCGGGATAGGGGCCGGGGGTGAGGGGGTAAAACGCGATCGCCAGAAAGAACTCCTGTTTATCGACGCCCGCAACCTGGGCTTTATGCGCGACCGGGTACTGCGGGACTTCACCGTTGAGGACATCGCCAAAATCGCCGACACCTTCCACGCCTGGCAGCAATCTTCTCCCTCTCCCCTTGCGGGAGAGGGTCGGGGAGAGGGGGAAAGCGGCTACAGTGACATCGCCGGCTTCTGCAAATCCGCCAGCCTGGACGAAATCAAGAAACACGATTTTGTTCTGACACCAGGGCGTTATGTGGGCGCGCAGGAGCAGGAAGACGACGGCGAGCCATTTGCCGAGAAGATGGCGAGGTTGACCGGGCAGTTGCGGGAGCAGTTTGCTGAGAGTGACCGGCTGGAGACTGAGATCAAGCGGAATCTTGGGAGGCTGGGGTATGAGTACTGAGCTCATTTCTGCGCAATTATCAGAATATCTTCGATTCAAAAATGGCAAGTCTTCGCCTGATCGAGACGACGACGCACCGTTTCCAGTTTACGGGTCCAATGGACTCATAGGGCATGCAGACAAGATTAACTCTGACCAGAACACGATTATTATCGGACGTGTCGGGAGTTATTGCGGGAGTGTCCATTTTTCTGATAAGCCCTGCTGGGTATCGGATAATGCGATCATTTGTACCAGCAAGAACCCTGAAGATAGCTTGTTCTGGTATTACTTTCTGACATTCTCAGACTTAAACCAATATCGATCAGGCTCAGGACAACCGCTTCTCAATCAAGGCACACTTAACTCAATCTCGTGCGAGGTTCCACGGGCGCTTACTGAGAGAGTCCGTATTGGCGAACTTCTCGCCTCATTCGACAAAAAACAGGGACTCAACCACCAAATCAACCAAACCCTCGAACAGATGGCCCAGGCCATCTTCAAAAGCTGGTTTGTCGATTTCGAGCCGGTCAAAGCCAAGATCGCCGCACTGGAAGCCGGCGGCAGCGAGGAAGACGCCCTGCTCGCCGCCATGCAGGCCATTTCCGGCAAAGGCGAAGCGGAGCTAACCCGCCTCCAGGCCGAACAGCCCGAACAATACGCCGAACTCCGCGCCACCGCCGAGCTGTTTCCGTCGGCCATGCAGGATAGTGAGCTGGGAGAGATTCCGGAGGGGTGGAGAGTTAGTCACATTGGCGATGAGGTAACGGTTGTAGGTGGTGGGACTCCATCTACCAAAAACCCAGACTTCTGGGAGAGTGGCGAGATCAACTGGACTTCTCCGAAAGACCTATCAAATCTATCAGACAAGGTTCTCGTCAAAACCGAGCGCAAAGTAACTGAAGCAGGTCTTGCGAAGATTAGCTCTGGCCTGTTGCCAGTTGATACTGTGCTGATGTCATCACGGGCACCAGTTGGGTATCTGGCCCTCGCTAAGATACCCGTAGCCGTAAACCAAGGCTATATTGCGATGAAATGCGAAAAGGCTCTAAGCCCCGAGTTCGTTATTCAGTGGTGCGCGGCACACATGGACGAAATCAAAAGCAGGGCCAGCGGCACCACCTTCGCAGAGATTAGTAAAAAGAACTTCAAAATTATACCGCTAGTTATGCCTCAAGAATCACTGATTTCGGCTTACTCAAAACAAGTATCTTCGCTCTACGAAGCTATTGAGAATAACGTCAGGGAGTCGGATACCCTCGCAACACTGCGGGATTCCTTGCTACCCAAACTCCTCTCAGGCGAACTCTCGGTTACAGCTGCAGAGAATCAAATAGCAGAAGCCGCGGAGCCCGCCGATGTTTAAAATCAATCCCACCTCCAACCGCATCATCCCGCTAGAAGCCAAACGCTTCACCGAACTGGGTTTCACCGAACGCAAGCACCTGCAGGAATGGCTGGAAAACTACCCGCAAGCGCTGGCGCAAGGCGACGGCGAAGAGCTGTTGATAATCCAGAAGGAATTCGACGGCTTTGACGACACCCGCGAGCGACTGGATTTACTGGCTATCGATAAGGACGGCAATCTGGTCATTATCGAAAACAAACTCGACGACAGCGGCCGTGATGTGGTGTGGCAGGCGCTGAAATATGCCAGCTACTGCGCCAATCTGAAAAAACAGCAGGTGGTGGAGATTTTTCAGCGCTACCTCAACCAGAAAGCCCAAACCGAAGGCGGCGAGCCCGCCGATGCGGAGAAGCTGCTGCTGGAGTTTCTGCAGGCCGATGACCTGCCATCGGTTCAACTCAATACCCTGAAAAGCCAGCGCCTGATTCTGGTGGCCGCTCACTACCGCAAGGAAGTCACCAACACCGTGCTCTGGCTGAGCCAGTTCGGTGTCGACTGCCAGTGCTTTAAGGTGACGCCCTGGCAGGCCGGTGAAGAGCTGTTCCTGAATGTGGAGCAGATTATCCCCACGCCGGAAGCCTCTGACTTCATGATTGGTATGATGGCCAAGGAAGCTGAGGAAAAGAGCGCCAGCCAAGAACAAAGCCACCGGCACACACTACGCCAAGCATTTTGGGAACAGGCCCTGAAGGCCCTCAACCACAGCAGCTGCTCTTTGTTCAGCAATATCAGTCCTTCCAAAGATCACTGGCTGAGCGCTGGCTCCGGCGTCAGCTCCATGGCCTACCAGCTGATTTTCGGTAAAAGCGAAATACGGGTGGAGTTTTATATGTCCCGCGCTCAAGCGAGGCCAACCAGTTCGTGTTTGATCGACTGGCTGAGCAGAAGCAACGGATTGAAGCCACTTTTGGCGCAGAACTTACCTGGCAACCGCTGCCCAACCGCAAAGCCTGCCGAATTCTGTACGCTAAACCCGTGGACGGGTACGACAAGAACAACTGGCCAGAAATGATTCAGTGGCTGGTTAACCACATGATTTCGATGGAACAAGCGCTGAGCGGGCCGCTGGAGAAGATCAAGCAAGAACTGAAATACACCGACCTGAACAAAGAGCTGACTCAAGACACTGAATAGCTCCGAGTCCCCTGATCATGTTGAGCTTCAAACGCAGCGTGAGGCTCAAGAAATTACCAGTATGCAAAAAATGCATACCGCTAATATTGGACATGCCGAGAATTGCTAAAGAACTCTTAGCAGTTCAGTTGTTGCAAATTTTGCACATACTGCCAATGCCAAGGTGGCAGGAGCTATCCGGCATTTCCGGATAGTTTAAATCAAGAGTTGCAGATGCTCCGTTCTGGAACTCTTGATTAAAGAAAATCCGCAAACTCCCGAAGCTTTGAAACCGTTTGAGGCAACTGCTGCTTTTGCAGCGTTGCCAAAAACGTATCAACACTAAGCTGCGGATTCTTAAGCGCTGAACGCTGCGCCTGAAAAGCGCGGAAACACAATGTGGGTGCCATGTCGATCTGGTAAAGAATAAAGTCGTCCGGGTGAATTACTTCAATGTCGTACTGGTCAAGCGCTGCTTCGGGAAAATCTTTCTGGTTGAAGGTAACAATGGCGTTGGCGTTACAACGAATGGCCGCTGCCAGCACGTGGCGATCATCTGGGTCTGGAAGTTCCAGCCCCTCTATTAAGGGCTCGTACCCATACACTTTTGCATCGCGCACATGCCGGTCCATCAGCTCCCTCGCCCGCGTCAGGCTTTCCGGCGAGTGCTTTTTGGTTCTCAGCAGCGCATTAATCCATTCATCGTGGATATGATCCGTCCAGTGCGCCTTGAACAAGTCCGTCAATGCCAGGCGCATCAGCGCATCTCGCAAGGGCGCGGGATACAGCACACAGGCATCGTAAACGACGGCAAACTTGCTCATTTCCTGTTAGTACCCCATTCCTTCATCTTGGGAAAGTTCCGCCAATTCATCCAGCGCTGAGTGCCGTTGGCGGTCTACCTGCTCCTTGTAGCTCAATACGTCTTGCAACTTTACTCGCCGGTGAGCCCCCACCTTTCGAAACGGAATATCTCCTGCCTCCAGCAACTTCACGAGGAAGGGACGGCTAACATTCAATAGGTTGGCCGCGTCCTGTGTGCTGATTTCCTGATGATAGGGGATAAGACTGATGGCATTGCCCTGCGACACCTCCGCCAGCACATCCAACAGTATTTGCAGCACATGCCCCGGTAACACCAACTCGTCGGCCTCGCCGTTGCTGCCACGCAGCGAGAGCTGTACCCGGTCCACATCCGTGTACTTGGACAAGGTGCGGCTGGAAACTTTGGCCTGTTCAACCTCTGCCGCCGTTGGCAAATGCACAATTTTTTGAGCAGACATAGCGTCCTCCTGATATGCAAATGACAACTGTCTGGCCATACATTATGCCGCCCAAACGAAATAAACGAAACTAACGAAATAGACGATTTTGTTATAAGTAGGTGCAAGCTGTAGCTGTTTAGCCAGCTATCGACCATAATTTGACCTAGCTTATTGGAATTGCATGTATTTTCTTAAGCAATCAATCTTTGATGTATCCGATGAAAGTAAGGGAGTACGGGGTGACCGAAGATCAGTTGGAAAAACAATGCCTGGAATGGTTCGCCGAAGGTGGCTGGGAGATTGGCCATGGGCCAGACATAGCGCCAGACGGTGAAGCCCCGGAGCGGGCCGACTACCGGCAGGTATTGTTGCTGGCGGATCTTGAGGCTGCGATACAGCGCATCAATCCTCATCTGCCCCAAAGCGCCGTTGAACAGGCTGTGGCCGTGGTGCGCAAGCCGGAAAGCCTGGATGTGGTGATCAGCAACCGGGCTTTTCACCGCCTGCTGCTGGATGGCGTGCCGGTTGACTACAAACTGCCCAGAGCCTCCGATGACGAGAGCGACAAGGTGGTTCACGACCAGGCCTTTCTGGTGGATTTTGGTGATCTTGCCGCCAACCGTTTCCGAGCCATCAATCAGTTTACGATCGAAGGTTCCAAGCAGCTGCGCCGACCTGACATTGTTTGCTTTATCAACGGCCTGCCGCTGGCGGTGCTGGAGCTGAAAAGCCCCGGTGCCGAGAATGTGAATATCTGGGATGCCTACAACCAGATCCAGACCTACAAAGACGAAGTGCCCGAACTATTCGCCTACAACGAGGCCGCCATCATCAGTGACGGCTACCTGGCCCGGGTAGGCTCGCTTACCGCCACCCAGGAGCGCTACATGCCCTGGCGCACCATCAAGCATGAGGACGACAAGCCGCTGCTGGAATGGCAACTGGAAACCATGGTGCGGGGCTTCTTCGATCGGGAACTGTTTCTGGATTACATTCGCTACTTCGTGATTTTCGAGACGGATTCCGACAAGCTGATCAAGAAGATTGCCGGCTATCACCAGTTCCACGCGGTGCGCGAAGCGGTTAAAGCCACGGTGATTGCGGCGCAAGCGCCGGAGCATGGCCACTGGGCGAAAGAGAAGCGCGCCACCTATGGCGACGAAGTTCTGCCGGGCAGCAAGAAGGCCGGTGTAGTCTGGCACACCCAGGGCTCCGGCAAGAGTATTTCCATGTGCTGTTACGCCGGCAAGCTGCTGCAACAACCAGAGATGAACAACCCCACGCTGATTGTGGTCACCGACCGCAACGATCTGGACGGCCAGCTGTTCGCCACCTTCAGCGCAGCAAAGGAGTTGCTGAAGCAGGAGCCAGTGCAAGCCGATGATCGTGACACCTTGCGTCGGCTGCTGTCGGAACGAGAGTCCGGCGGCATCATCTTCACCACAGTTCAGAAGTTCGCCCTACTGAACGATGAAACCGGCCACCCGGTGCTTAACGACCGCCACAACATCGTGGTGATTTCAGACGAGGCTCACCGTAGCCAGTACGGCCTGAAAGCGACTCTCAAGAAAGACGGCATCTACAAATTCGGCTACGCCCGCCACATGCGCGATGCCGTGCCCAATGCCTCGTTCATCGGCTTTACCGGCACCCCCATCGAAAGCGAAGACAAAGACACACGCGCCGTATTCGGTGATTACGTGTCTATTTACGATATCCAGGACGCCGTGGACGATGGCGCGACCGTGCCTATTTTCTACGAATCCCGCCTGGCCAAGCTGGACATTAACCGCGACCTGATCGAGGAGCTGTCTGATCAGGTGGAGGAAGTGGTTGAAGACGACGAAGACCTTGGCAGTCGCGAGAAAACCAAAGGCGAATGGAGCCGGCTGGAGAAGCTGGTTGGTGCCGGCCCGCGCCTGAAGCAGGTGGCGGAAGACCTGGTAAACCACTTTGAAACCCGCTCCAGCACCATCGATGGCAAGGCAATGATCGTGGCCATGAGTCGGGAGATTGCGGTTCACCTGTATAACGAGATTGTCGCCTTGCGCCCGCAGTGGCACGACGACGATCCGGAAAAAGGCGCCATCAAGATAGTAATGACCGGCTCGGCATCTGATCGGGCCCTTCTGCAACCTCACATCTACAACAAGCAAACCAAGAAGCGCTTTGAAAAGCGCTTCAAAGATATGAACGACCCGCTCAAGCTGGTGATTGTGCGGGATATGTGGCTCACCGGCTTCGATGCGCCCTGCTGCCATACTATGTACGTGGACAAACCCATGAAGGGCCATAATCTGATGCAGGCCATTGCCCGGGTGAACCGCGTGTTCAAAGACAAACCCGGCGGGCTGGTGGTGGATTACATCGGCATTGCCAACGAGCTTAAACAGGCCCTTAAAACCTATACCGACGCTAAGGGCAAGGGCTCACCCACCCATAGCGCCGAGGAAGCCTACGCCTTTCTGCTGGAAAAGCTGGACATCATTCACGGGCTGTTCGCACCCGGCCCAAAGAACACAGGCTTTGACTACAGCGGTTTTGAAAGCGAACCCCATAAGCTTCTGGTACCCACTGCCAACTACGTACTGGGCCTGGAGGACGGCAAAAAACGCTTTTTAGACACGGTGCTGGCCATGAACAAGGCTTTCTCCCTGTGCGCCACCCTGGATGAGGCCCAGGCACTGCAGAAAGAAGTCGCCTTTCTGTCGCAGGTGAAAACGGCCATCACCAAATTTACCAGCGTGGACAAGAAGCTGACCGAAGAAGAAAAGAACACCGCCCTCAAGCAGATTCTGGACAACGCCCTGGTGGCCGAGGGTGTCACCGACGTGTTCGCCCTGTGCGGTCTGGATAAGCCCAACATCGGCCTGCTCTCTGACGAGTTTCTGGAAGACGTTCGGCAAATGCCCTACAAGAACTTTGCCGTGGAGCTGCTGGAAAAGCTGCTGAAAGACGACATCAAAGCCAAAACCCGCAACAACGTGGTGCAGGAGAAGAAATACGCCGACCGCCTGCAGGAGACACTGCGCAAGTACAACAACCGGGGCATTGAAACTGCTCAGGTGATCGAAGAACTGATCGCCATGGCCAAACAGTTTCAGGCGGAAGTAGAGCGTGATGAAGCGCTCGGCCTCAACCCGGACGAAGTAGCCTTCTACGATGCCCTGGCCAGCAACGAAAGCGCCGTGCGGGAGCTGGGCGACGAGACTCTAAAGAAGATCGCCGTCGAGATTACCGACAAGCTGCGCAAATCCACCACCGTGGACTGGCAGGTGCGGGAAAGCGTGCGGGCCAAGCTGCGGATTCTGGTGCGGCGGACCTTGCAGCGTTACAAGTACCCACCCGATAGGGCGCCGGCTGCGATTGAGCTGATTATGCATCAGGCGGAAGCGCTGTCTAACCATTGGACGCAGTAATGATTGGGAAGCTATCCGAACCCCAGCTGAGCTTTTCTAGGCTTCGGAAGCTTCAAATTTGCTTGTCGCGCCCGTCTCTCTGGTGTCCAGCCGTTCGCCATGATGTTCTTCCAATAGTTCGTTTGGCGCTTATCGTTTTTCCCGCGTGCGCGCGGGTTGCGCTTCGTTGTTAACCTGTACCTGGCTGCCGATGCTGGCCTGCTGAACGAAGGTCACTCTCTCCGGTTTTTTGTTATACACACTTGGAAAGTAGCCACACAATAGTAGTGTTAAATTATTCGACGCCTGTGCAACATGGCAGCCCAAGCATAAGCTGCGCTTAAAACTGCGCGAGGATTACACATGATTTTCGGAATCGCCTGGTTCGCAATGCTGTGGTTTGGCCTGATAATTCTCGCGCTGCTGGCCTCAATGGTATTTTTGCGGCGCCGGAAACGCGATGCCAGTGATGCGGTTCGAGAAGCGCCGGGCATTTCGGAACAAAACCAGGCCCGCCAGCAAGTACTTCAAAAAGTTCAGGGAATGCACGCCGCAACCGAAGGTCTCCAGGGTCGGGCCCGAATAAAGGCGTTGCGGCACTACATGGATACCCTGAGCGACGGTATTGAACTCATCTCGGAAATCCGCCCTCCAGCAAGTAACGGCCCCAAGGGCGAATGGGTGATTGCCCCCGGTTCAGAACCCAACCGCCGGATTCTTTATATTCACGGTGGTTCCTGGATCGCCGGCAGCCCCAAAAGCCATCGCACCATCACTGACCGGTTATCCAGGCTGGCCAATGCCTGCGTATTTGCCGTTGATTACCGACTCATGCCGGAAAACCGGTATCTGGATGGCATTATCGACTGCCAGCAGGCTTACCGCTGGATACTCGACAACGGCCCGGACGGCAAGGCACCGGCCAATTTTGTGGTGGTCGCCGGGGACTCCGCAGGCGGCAGTCACACCCTGGGGCTGATTGCCTGGGTACGAGACCAGGGGCTGCAACCACCGAATGCCGCTATTGCCCTGTCGCCTTCTACCGAACTCATGCTCACGTCCCTAGGCAAGCGACCCAACCTGAAAAACGATGTCATGCTGGGCCCAACCGTTGAGAAACTGGCACGGATTCCCCTGCCTCTTTTATGGTGGGGAACGGTTTTGGGCTTTCGGACATTGCCCTCCAACCCAATGGCATCGCCTCTGCGGGGCGACCTCCACAACCTCCCGCCAACACTGGTTCACGTGAGCGAATCGGAGCTACTGCTGGAAAACGCTCAACGGTATGTTGCAAAAGCACAAGCGGCTGGCTCGCCGGTGGAAATACAAACCTGGCCCGATATGGTTCATGTGTGGCATCTGTTCACACCCCTGTTACCGGAGGCAGAAGCAGCGTTTGAGCATATCGGGGAGTTTCTTGCGCGAGTGTAAACAGATGCCCGGGAACACGTAAACGTTCAATCTGCACCTGGCACGCCGTACATCTTTCAAGCTCACCCTTATTCCAAAAAACACATACCAAATCATTTTATATTCTTTCAGGGTTTAAGCTGACTTTGGTAAGTTACACCCCATCACTTCATTTGGTTCAGGGGATTGTCATGCCAAGTAAACTCAAAGGCCTGGTTACCGGTCTTGCGCTGGGCGCTTCACTTTTTGCACAACCGGCGGTGTCCGCCGACCGTGAGCTGCTTAACACCTCCTATGACATTGCCCGGGAACTGTTTGCGGCTTACAACGTACATTTCAGCGAGTACTGGGAAGAGCAAACCGGTGAAACGCTTGACATCAGCCAGTCTCACGCCGGTTCCTCAAAGCAGGCACAGGCCATTATCCAGGGTCTGAAAGCGGACGTAGCAACCTTCAATCAGGTTACGGACATTGATATCCTGCACACCCGGGGTGGCCTGATTCCCGAGAACTGGGCCGAGCGCCTGCCTAATAACAGCTCACCCTACTACTCCACCATGGCGTTTCTGGTTCGCAAGGGTAACCCGAAAAATATCCGGAACTGGGACGATCTGATTAAAGACGATGTCGCCCTGGTTATGCCCAACCCGAAAACCTCCGGCAACGGCCGCTATAGCTACCTGGCCGCTCTGGGCTACGCCCAAGACCGTTTTGGCGATGATCAGGAGAAAATAGACAGCTTCCTGCAGGATTTCCTTTCCCATGTGAAAGTGTTTGACAGCGGCGGGCGCGGTGCAACCACCACGTTTATTGAGCGTGAAATTGGCGATGTTCTGTTGACCTTCGAATCAGAAGTACTGAACCTGGCCGACCGTTACGACAATGGCGAATACGAAGTGGTAACCCCCAAGGTAAGCTTTCTGGCGGAATTCCCGGTTACCTGGATTGATGAGTACGTGAAGCAGAACAAAACCGAAGACCTTGCAAAGGCGTACCTTGAGCACCTGTACACCGAAGACGCCCAGCGCCTGCTGGCGGGCTTCAACTACCGGGTTCACAATGAGACGGTGAAGCAGGAAACTGCCGACCGCTTTCCAGAGGTGAAACTGTTGCCGATTGATGTTATTGCCGGCAGCTGGGAAAACGCCACCAAAGAGCACTTTGCCAGTGGCGGTAAACTCGACCAACTGCAACGTCGGCGGTAATTCATGTCCACGGCTAACCAGGCTGGCGCTGTAATTCCGCAGCGCTTGCCACGGATCGGAAACCGCAGCAAGCGGGTATTGCCGGGGTTTGGTCTGAGCCTCGGTATTTCGCTTCTGTTTATCAGCCTGATTTTGATGCTGCCACTGACCGGTCTGGTGATGGAAGTCTCTGCCATGAGCTTCGACCAGTTCTGGTTTGTGATCACCGATCCGCGGGTAGTCGCCTCCTACAAAGTCACTGCCCTTTCAGCATTGGCTGCTTCATTGTTTAACGGCCTCTTCGGGTTGCTTCTGGCCTGGGTGCTGGTGCGTTACGAGTTTCCCGGGAAACGGCTGATCGATGCGGTGGTTGACCTGCCGTTTGCTTTGCCAACAGCCGTAGCCGGTATCGTCCTCGCGACTCTTTTTGCAGAAAACGGCTGGTACGGACAATGGCTGAGCAAGCTGGGTATTGAAATCGCCTTCACCCCTGTAGGCATTGCAGTGGCCATGGCGTTCACCAGCCTGCCTTTTGTGGTGCGCACAGTTCAGCCGGTACTGGAAGAGCTGGCCCCTGAAGACGAGGAGGCCGCCGTCAGCCTGGGCGCCAGCGATGGCCTGGTATTTCGCCGGGTGATCTTTCCGGCTCTGTGGCCGGCGCTGTTAACCGGTGTGGCCCTGTCTTTTACCCGCAGCCTCGGGGAGTTCGGTGCCGTTATCTTTATTGCCGGCAATATGCCCTACGTGAGCGAAGTAACCAGCCTGATGATTTTTGTGCGCCTGCAGGAATACGACTACGCTGCCGCCAGTGCCATTGCCTCGGTGGTTTTGCTGGTATCCCTGGTAATGCTGTTCGCCATTACCCTGTGGCAGGCCCGGTACCTTAAACGAATAGAGGGGCGTTAACGCCATGCACAGCTCCCACTCTTCCCGACACCGCCGCGTTGGCGATAGCCCGGCCATCAAGTGGCTGCTGATCGGCACTGCCCTCGCCGTGGCTATCGGTTTGCTGATAGTGCCTCTGCTGGTGATATTTTTTGAAGCATTGGGAGCCGGCTGGGGCACCCTGGCAGACAACCTGCTGGACCAGTACACGCTGCATGCCATTGGTTTAACACTGTTTGTGGCCGCCCTTACCGTGCCGCTCAACCTGGTTTTTGGTACCGCCCTGGCCTGGCTGGTAACACGTTTCCGGTTTCCCGGGCGCAAGTTGCTGATCACGCTGATTGATATTCCCTTTGCGGTATCTCCGGTTGTGGCCGGCTTGCTGTACCTGCTGCTCTACGGCCGCAACGGCTGGGTAGGCGGCTGGCTTGTAGATTACGACGTGCAGCTGATGTTTTCCTGGCCCGGCATTGTAATGGTTACGGTGTTTGTGACCTGCCCATTTGTTGCCCGAGAGCTGATACCGCTCATGCAACAGCAAGGCAGTGAGGAAGAAGAAGCCGGTGTGGTGCTGGGCGCCTCCGGCTGGAGAATATTCCGCACCATTACACTGCCTAACATCAAATGGGCGCTGATTTACGGTGTGGTACTCACCAATGCCCGGGCGGTAGGCGAGTTCGGAGCCGTATCGGTGGTATCCGGGAATATCCGCGGGCAAACCAACACACTTCCCCTGCACGTGGAGCTGTTGTACCAGGATTATAATATTGTTGGCGCGTTTGCCAGCGCATCACTACTGGCTGGCATTGCCGTATTTACGCTGGCGGTTAAAGGTTTCGTGGAATGGCGGCAGACGCACACTCTGAACCGCCTGCAAACAGAGGAGACAGCGTAATGACTATCACAGTTGATGGCATCAACAAGCGTTTTGGCAAATTCCAGGCGCTGAACAACGTCTCTCTGGACATTCCTGAAGGTAAACTGACGGCCTTACTGGGGCCCTCCGGCTCCGGCAAAACAACACTGCTGAGGATTATTGCAGGCCTGGAATCCGCCGATAGCGGGCGAATCGCCTTCTCCGGTCAGGACGTGACCAAGCTGCATGTGCGGGATCGCAACATAGGTTTCGTGTTCCAGCACTACGCCCTGTTCCGCCACATGACGGTAGCCCAGAACATTGCCTTTGGCCTGGAGTCACTGCCCCGCAAACAGCGCCCCGCAAAAGCGGAAATCCAAAAGCGCGTGCGCGAGCTGCTGGAAATGATCCAGCTACCCCACCTGGCACAGCGCTTTCCGGCACAACTGTCTGGCGGCCAGAAACAGCGTGTGGCGCTGGCCCGATCCATTGCAACGCGGCCAAAAATCCTGCTTCTGGATGAACCTTTCGGTGCGCTGGATGCCAAGGTTCGCAAAGACCTTCGGCGCTGGTTGCGGAATCTGCATGATGAATTCCATTTCACCAGCATTTTTGTAACCCACGATCAGGAAGAGGCTCTGGAGCTGTCCGATCAGGTGGTAGTCATGAGCCAGGGCAATGTGGAGCAGGTTAACGAACCCACCGAACTTTACGCTCGCCCTGATAGCCGTTTCGTGTTCGATTTCCTCGGGCAGGTGAATGTTCTGTCTGGCGAGGTTAAACACGGCAGCTTAAGCCAGGGCAACGCCTGGGTAACCGTTCCGGGCATTCGGCATCAGGGCAACGCCCAGCTTTACCTGCGCCCCCACGAGGTGCGCCTGGCCACAACACCTGCCGCCCATGCCAACTTGCCGCTACGTATTGAAGCCGTCAGCCTGATTGGTTCGGAAGTGCGGGTTGAGTTGCGCCCGGAAGGCTGGACCAGCGAAAGTTCGGACAACATCTGGGAAGTCGGCATCAGCCATGCGGAGTTTAATCAGCAGCGCCCGACTCGTGGCGATCTGCGTTACGCAGTGCCAGAAGTCGGGCATCTGTTTACTGGCAAGGATACGCAGCCTACTACGGTCAGTTGGGCCGAAGCAGAATCACCACCTCGGGTTCGCTTGATTAAGTGAAGGTCACTGCCTCAGGCTCAACCACCGCCAATCTGTTACCATGCTCCAAACTCCCCAAATGAGAGGTGACCATGATGGATGCAACCAAGTTTTACATTAATGGTAAATGGGTAACGCCTGAGAGCAATCAGCAACTGGACGTTATAAACCCCTCAGACGAGAAAGGTTTCGCCACAATCACTCTGGGTTCGCAGGCTGATACGGACAACGCTGTCAGTGCCGCGAAAAAAGCGTTTCCGGCGTGGTCGGCCACCACCAAGGAGCAGCGAGTTGAGCTGCTGGAACGTTTGTTCGAAACCTACAAGGCGCGCGCGGAGGAGATGGCGCAAACCATCAGCCAGGAAATGGGCGCACCCATTGATCTTGCCCGCAGCGCACAGGTTGGCGCTGGTGCCGCACACCTGAAAAATACCATCCGGGCGCTGAAGTCGTTCAACTTCGAACACGCCCTTGGCGACCATGCGCCCGACAACTTCATTCTGCATGAGGCTGTTGGTGTCTGTGCGCTGATTACACCCTGGAACTGGCCGATGAACCAGGTGATGCTCAAGGTGGCTCCGGCACTTGCCGCGGGCTGCACGGTCGTTCTCAAGCCCTCCGAGATTTCACCCCTGTCGGCCATGCTTCTGGCCGAGATGATTGATAGTACCGGTTTTCCGGAAGGCGTTTTCAATCTTGTTAACGGCGATGGTGCCGGTGTAGGTTCGCAGCTTTCCCGACACCCGGATATTGATCTGGTCAGCTTTACCGGCTCAACCCGGGCCGGCAAGGCCATCACCATTGCCGCCGCTGATACCGTAAAGCGAGTCGGCCTGGAACTGGGCGGCAAAGGTGCCAATATTATCTTTGCTGACGCCGATGAAAAAGCAGTAGCCCGGGGTGTGCGCCACTGTTTCGCCAACTCGGGTCAGTCCTGTAACGCGCCTACGCGCATGCTGGTCGAAAAGTCTGTTTACAGACAGGCTGTTGAAACCGCAGCGATGATTGCCGGTAAAACCGACGTCGGCCTGGCAGGCAACGAAGGTCGGCATATCGGGCCGGTGGTCTCGGAGCAGCAGTTCCAGAAGGTTCAGGGTCTGATCAGAAAAGGGATCGAAGAAGGCGCGACACTGGTGGCGGGCGGCGAAGGCCGGCCAGAAGGTTTTGATACGGGTTATTTCGTCAAGCCAACCGTGTTCTCGGATGTCAAACCCGGCATGACCATCTGGAGCGAGGAGATATTCGGTCCGGTTCTGGCCATCACACCTTTTGAAACCGAAGAAGAAGCGGTAGAACTGGCCAACGACACACTCTACGGTCTCACCAATTACATCCAGACTGCCGATAAAGAGCGAGCGCGCAGGGTCGCCAGGCAGGTCAGATCAGGCATGGTGGAAATCAATGGCAAATCCGGCTCGGCCGGCTTCCCGTTCGGGGGCATGAAGCAGTCCGGAAATGGCAGCCGTGAAGGCGGTGTCTGGGGGCTGGAAGAATTCCTTGAGGTTAAATCCGTCACCGACTGGTAACAACTGCAGCGCCGTTGTGTAAAAGCTGGCCAAACGCCCCGGAGTTTCTCTTTGGAATTCCGGGGCGTTTGCCTTACACGCCCTTTATTACATCAATCCTGCCACGTGCCAGCCGTACCCTGCCCTTGCGCTCAAGCTCTTTCAGCAAGCGGCTGACAACTTCCCGGGCGGTCCCAAGCTCAACTGCCAGCTCCTGGTGGGTTATGTGTATGGGGCTGCGGCGCACCTGGAGCCATTCTTCAAGGCGCTCATCCATGCGGCGAAAGGCCACCTCTTCAACCAGCAGCATCAGGTCGTCGAGCCGACGCCCATACGACTCCATGATCCCCAGGCGAAAGGCCGCCGACTGGTCCATCAGCCGGTCAAACAGCCCCCGGGACACCATGGCAGCTTCGGACTCCTCTTCCACAAAGGCCTCGGCGCGGTAGCCATAGCCCGTCATCAGGCAACCAATAGACAGGGTGCAAATATCATCGGCACCCATGCGGTACAGTACGATGCTGTTGCCGGAGGCGCCCGTCATCTGGACTTTTACCGCACCACTGAGCATCAACGGCAAGCCCCTGCAGTGCTCGCCCGCGCGAAACAGGATTTTCCCCGGAGGAAAGCGCATAACCTGAATACTTTCCACAGCTTCCTTTTGAAGCTGCGGGGGCAAGGTTTGCAGAATACTGTGGTGCAACATGAATCTTCCTTGGGCGTTAAAATACAATACCAATGTGACTTTATCACTGAACTGGTTTGCGGTGAGCGCTAAAGTAGGAACCCTGGCCTCATACCAACACAGGAGAATGGATTATGAGCGTTAATATGGGTTCTGCAGACCGGATCATTCGTGCCATTGTTGGCATTGTACTTCTGGCATTGGTGTTTGTCGGCCCACAAACACCCTGGGGCTGGATCGGTATTGTGCCACTGGCAACGGCGCTGATGGGTAACTGCCCTGCGTATTCACTGCTGGGGATAAAAACCTGCAAAAAGCAGTAAGCTGATCCAGGTACAAAAAAAGCCGAAGTGACGGGGAATCGCTTCGGCTTTTTCGTTTGGAGGGTCTGTTTACTTTGCCGGGGCGTTAAGAACGTCCAGAACCTCTTCCAGTTCGATGATCATCTGCCGGATAAGCTGCTTGTACTGGGTGGTGTCGTCCTTCACCTCATGACTGCTGAGCTTCTGCTTGGCGCCACCAATCGTATAGCCCTGCTCGTACAGCAGGCTGCGTATCTGGCGAATGGTAATTACATCGGCACGCTGGTAATAACGGCGGTTACCGCGACGTTTTACCGGTGACAATTGCGGAAACTCTTGTTCCCAATAGCGCAGCACATGAGCCTTCACTGCACACAGATCGGCAACTTCACCTATTGTGAAGTAACGCTTCCCGGGAATCGCGGGGAGTTCGTTGTTATGACTGGGTTCCAACATACGCTTCTACTTTCTGTTTCAGTTTCTGTCCCGGGCGAAACGTAACAACACGTCGTGCGCTTATCGGAATCTCTTCACCGGTCTTCGGGTTTCGTCCCGGACGCTGCTTTTTATCCCGCAGGTCGAAGTTACCGAAACCCGACAGCTTCACCTGTTCGTTGTGGCTGAGTGCGCCTCTGATCTCATCGAAGAAAGCTTCTACCATTTCCTTGGCTTCGCGTTTGTTCAGGCCCAATTCCTCATACAAGCGCTCTGCCATTTCCGCTTTCGTCAAAGCCGCCATGTCTCAACTCCTCAGTGTTGCCCCCAACTCTTCCTTCAGTGCATCGATAACACTGTTGAAGAGCGAATGCACTTCATCTTCATTCAACGTACGTTCAGGATGCTGCCAGAACAAGCTGAGTGCCAGGCTACGATTACCCTCACCCAGGCTCTCTCCTTCATAGACATCAAACGCACGCAACGCCGTCAGTCGCTCGCCAGCGTGTTTTCGGGCGACACGCTCGACTTCGGTAAATGCGACATCATTACCAACAATAATAGCCAAATCACGCCGAACTTCCGGAAATTTTGAAATTTCTTTGAAATTAGGCACATATCCGGTAACGATCGAATTCAAGGATAGCTCAAACATCAGGATCGTGCCATTAAGTTCAAGATTTTTCTGAATTTGTGGATGCAGTGTGCCCAGCCACCCTACATGTTCACCATCCCGAAGGAGTTCAGCGGTCTGGCCCGGGTGCAACGCGGGGTGCCAACTGCCAACAAAGTCGATTTGAACGCCCAGTAAGCTGAACAGTCCTTCCAACTCTCCTTTTACATCAAAGAAGTCGGCATTTCTGCGACCATTCGCCCAGTTTTCCGGGTATTGGGTACCAACAACCACGCCGGCCAGCATGGGCTTCTGATCAATGCGCTGGTCGTCCTGCAAAAAGCGTAGGCCGGTTTCGAACAGGCGAATGCGCGGTTGCTGGCGGTTCTGGTTGTAGGCGACGGTTTTAAGCAACCCGCTCCAGAGGCTCGTGCGCATAACCGACAGATCTGCAGAAATCGGATTTGCCAGAACAATACCCTCACGCTCGGGATCTATCTGAGCCTGCACCCTGGGATCCACAAAGCTATAGGTGATCGCCTCCTGGTAACCATGGGAGACAAAGTAATTCTTGAGGGCCGATATCGGGCGCGTCGCTTCCGCATTCTCCCGCAAACCAAGAGAACCTGTAGGTTCCGTGACCGGAAGATTGTTGTAACCGTAGATGCGGCCGACCTCTTCAATGAGATCTTCTTCTATTGTGATATCCGGGCGAAAACTGGGCACAACAATCCGCCAGCCATCCTTCAGCAGCTTATCAATCTGCAAACCAAGCCGGATCAGGATTTCCTCAACCGTGGTGCGGTCAATATCCAGGCCCAGCACATCTGCCAGGCGCTTTGACCGCAAATCAATTGTCCGCTTTTCCGGCAGATGTTCGTGGCTGGTAACCTCAACAATTTCGCCGGGCTCGCCGCCCACGATATCCATCAAGAGCCTTGTTGCCCGCTCCATGGCGTCGCGGGCAAGCTCATAATCCACGCCCCGCTCAAAACGATGGGAAGCATCCGTGTGCAAACCATAATGGCGGGCCTTGCCGGCAAGGGCGATTGGCTCAAAGTAAGCAGACTCCAGCACCAGATCACGAGCCTTCTGGCTCACACCCGAGTGCTCGCCACCCATGATGCCAGCGATAGCGATGGGTTTTTCATGGTCAGCAATTACCAGAGTCTCACTTGTCAGCTCAACTTCCTGTCCATCCAGCAGCACCAGTTTCTCTGCCGGCTTTGCCATACGCACCACAATGCCCTTGCTGATCTCATCACGATCAAAGGCATGCATGGGCTGGCCCAGCTCGAGCATCACGTAATTGGTAACGTCAACGGCCGGATCAATTGAGCGCAGGCCTGAACGGCGGAGTTTCTCCTGCATCCACAACGGTGTTTTCGCCTGGAGATTCACATTGCGGAGAATACGCCCAAGATAGCGCGGACAAGCTTCCGGAGCATCTACACGAATATCCGGTACCTCAGAGTGCACAGCCTCAACCGGGTCAATTTCTGGCGCCTGGGCAACCAGGCTGTTCAGCACGCCCACTTCACGGGCAATACCCTTAACAGACAGGCAATCGCTGCGATTCGGCGTCAGATCCACATCAATGGCTACGTCATTCAGCCTGAGGTAATCGCTTACCTCTGCCCCTACTGGCGCATCCGCAGGCAACTCCATAAGGCCATCATGATTTTCAGACAACCCAAGCTCTGCTTCAGAGCATAGCATGCCTTCTGAAGCCTGGCCGCGGAGCTTTGCTTTACGGATTTTGAAGTCACCGGGCAACACCGCACCAACGACTGCGAAAGGCACCTTGAGGCCCTGGCGCACATTGGGGGCACCGCACACAACCTGAAGGGTCTGACTTCCATCATTAACCTGGCATACCCGCAGCTTGTCCGCGTCAGGGTGTGGCTCCACAGACACAACCTCGCCAACCACAACGCCCTGAAACCTGCCGGCCACGGGTTCGAAGCCATCGACTTCCAGCCCTGCCATTGTAATCTGATCCATCAGCTCCTGGGAGCTGATCTCCGGGTTAACCCACTCGCGCAGCCACTGCTCACTGAATTTCATGCTTATTGCCTTGTCCTGATGCGGTTCCGACTTTTGGTTTTGATGCCGTAGAACGCGGTGTTAACGGAATTGACGCAAAAAACGCAGATCATTCTCGAAGAACATGCGCAGATCGTTCACGCCATAGCGGAGCATGGCCATGCGTTCGACCCCCAGGCCAAACGCAAAGCCACGATACTCCTCGGCATCAATACCGCAATGTTCAAACACTTTCGGGTGAACCATGCCGCACCCCATGATTTCCAGCCACTTTATGCTGCCATCAGCCTCACGCCCCCACTCGATATCCACCTCTGCAGAGGGTTCGGTAAACGGGAAGTAAGACGGGCGGAAGCGTACCTGAAGATCACGCTCAAAAAATACCCGCAGAAATTCTTCAACTGTACTTTTCAGATCCGCGAAGCTGACATTTTTGTCCACCAGCAAACCCTCAACCTGATGGAACATCGGCGTGTGGGTCATATCCGAATCACAACGATACACCCGGCCCGGGCAGATCATGCGAAACGGCGGCTTGCCGGCTTCCATGGTGCGGATCTGTACCGGCGAGGTATGGGTGCGCAGCAAGGTACCCGGATTGAAATAGAAGGTATCGTGCATGGCCCGGGCGGGGTGATGGCCGGGGATGTTGAGCGCTTCAAAGTTGTGGTAATCGTCCTCAATCTCCGGCCCCTGCTCCACGGTATAACCAGCCCGGGAAAAGAACTCTTCGATGCGCTGCAAAGTGCGGGTAACCGGGTGCAAACCTCCCAGATTCTGGCCGCGACCGGGAAGGGTTACGTCAATGGATTCGCTGGCAAGTTTTTGCTCAATAGCAACGCGCTCAAGGTCGGCGCGCCTGGCGTTAATGGCCTGTTCAACCTGCCCTTTGGCCTCGTTAATCTTCTGGCCGGCAGCGGGGCGCTCTTCTGCAGAGAGTTTGCCCAGGGTTTTCGCCTGCTGGGTAATAACGCCTTTTTTACCGAGGTATTCCACACGAATTTGATCAAGCGCCTGCAGGCTGTCGGCTTTTTCTGCTGCCGCCAAGCCGTCCTGAACCAGTTGCTCCAGGTTTTCCATTGACCCTGCTCCAAACCAGAAATGAGGATTTCCAAAAAAAACGAAATCTTTAAACAAAAATAGGGGAAGAGCGTGCCCTTCCCCTATTCAATGGTGCCAGTCACGATGGACATCTGGGCCTGGCACCGGTTCGATTCGTAATCGATGAAAGAGCTAAGCGATCAAAGGGATGCTTTCGCCTTCTCAACCACAGCAGCAAAGGCCTGCTGCTCGTTCATGGCCAGGTCAGCCAGAACCTTACGATCAATTTCCACATTTGCCTTTTTCAGGCCGGAGATCAAACGGCTATACGACAGGCCGTTAGCCCGGGCGCCGGCGTTGATACGGGCAATCCACAGGGCGCGGAAGGCGCGCTTGCGGTTACGACGGTCGCGATATGCATACTGACCGGCTTTGATGACCGCCTGCTTGGCAACGCGGAATACACGGCTACGAGCACCGTAGTAACCCTTGGCCTGCTTTAAAACCTTCTTGTGACGACGACGTGCAACCACGCCACGCTTAACACGAGCCATACTTTAATCCTTCTACCTTGAAACCGTTGAGTGAGTAGTCCGTGTTACTTACGGAGCATACGCTTTACGGAAGCCACATCAGATTTGGCAACCAATGAAGTACCACGCAGCTGACGCTTACGCTTGGGGCTCTTCTTGGTCAGGATGTGACTGGTGAAGGCTGACTTGCGCTTGAAGCCGGTAGCAGTTTTCTTGAACCGCTTAGCCGCTCCACTTTTCGTTTTCATTTTCGACATTTTTTAAAACTCCGCATTCTGTTTTTAAATACATCAATGTGAACCTGAACGACAAAACCCCCGCCCAAGGCAGGGGATTCATCATTGAATCAGGCTCACTTCTTTTTGCGGGGGGCCACAATCATGGTCATTTGCCGGCCTTCCATTTTCGGCCGCATTTCTACCTGAGCAAGCGCCTCAACATCGGCTTCAATGCGCTCCATGAGCTTCATACCAATTTCCTGGTGTGCCATCTCACGGCCACGGAAGCGGATAGTGATTTTGCCGCGGTCCCCGCCTTCAAGGAAACGTATCAGGTTGCGTAGTTTTACCTGATAATCCCCTTCTTCAGTTCCTGGTCGGAACTTAAGCTCTTTGACTTGCGTCTGCTTCTGTTTTTTCTTGGCAGCGGCCTTCGCCTTTTTCTCGTCGAAGACCTTTTTGCCATAATCCATTATTTTACAGACGATCGGATCGGAATCTGTAACCTGCACCAGATCCAGGGTCGCCTCCTCTGCCATCTTGAGGGCGTCTGCGATCGGAACTACACCTACCTGGTTGCCTTCGGCATCAATCAGGCGGACTTCAGTTGCATCAATATTCTCATTGATTGGCGCCTTTGGAGTACGCCCACCCCGATTCGTTCGCTGTTTAATAGTTAAATCTCCGTCTTGATTCTGCCCTTGCGCTCAACATCATCTTTCAGAAGTTGTTCGAACGCTTCGAGCGATAGGGTTCCCAAATCTTCACCTTTGCGGGTTCTCACCGCAACGGCGTTGTTCTCGACTTCTTTATCGCCGACAACAGCAAGAAAAGGAACTTTGTTAATTGTATGCTCGCGGATTTTAAAGCCGATCTTCTCGTTTCTCAAGTCAGCATTTACCCTAAAGCCCAAAGAATCCAGTTTTTTCGCCAGATTCTGACAATAATCACGCTGGTTATCGGTAATATTGAGAATCGCCACCTGGGTTGGAGCCAGCCAGGTCGGGAAAGCTCCCTCGTACTCTTCAATCAGAATACCAATAAACCGCTCAAACGAGCCAAGCACGGCCCGATGCAGCATCACTGGCGTCTTGCGCTCGGAGTTGTCGGCAACATATTGTGCACCGAGGCGCCCGGGCATGGAAAAATCCACCTGGATAGTGCCGCATTGCCACACCCGCCCGATACAGTCCTTCAGAGAAAACTCGATTTTCGGGCCATAAAACGCACCCTCACCCGGCAGCAACTCCCAATCCACACCTTCGCGGTTCAGCGCTTTTTCCAGAGCAGCTTCGGCTTTATCCCATACCTCGTCGGACCCTACACGTTTTTCAGGGCGGGTCGAAAGCTTATACAGGATCTGATCAAATCCGAAGTCTGCGTAAACCTCGTGCAGAAGTTCAATAAACTTTGAAACTTCCGGCTGAATGGCATCTTCTTCGCAGAATATGTGGGCATCATCCTGGGTAAACCCACGAACTCTCATCAGGCCATGGAGTGCACCGGATGCTTCATTGCGGTGGCATGAACCAAATTCCGCAAGCCGCAACGGTAGATCCTTGTAGCTTTTCAGCCCCTGATTGAACACCTGTATATGGCATGGGCAGTTCATGGGCTTGATGGCGAAGTCGTGCTTTTCGGATTCCGTGGTAAACATATCATCACGGAACTTGTCCCAGTGGCCGGACTGTTCCCACAAACTGCGCGAGACCACCTGGGGCGTCTTGATTTCTTTGTAGCCATGCCGGTGCAACTTGGCCCGCATGTATTGCTCAATCTCCTGGTATACGGACCATCCGTCCGGGTGCCAGAACACCATCCCCGGCGACTCTTCCTGCATGTGGAACAGTTTCAGTTTCTTACCGATCTTGCGATGATCGCGCTTTTCCGCCTCTTCCAGCCTGTGCAGATAGGCCTTGAGATCTTTCTTGTTACCCCAGGCAGTGCCATACACCCGCTGCAACTGCTCATTGTCGGTATCGCCGCGCCAGTATGCGCCGGCAACCTTGGTCAGCTTGAAAGCTTTCAGTTTTCCGGTACTTGGCACATGGGGGCCACGGCACAGATCGATAAAGTCACCCTGGCGATAGAAAGAGAGATCTTCATCACCGGGAATATCTTCAATAATCCGGACTTTATACTCCTCCCCCATCTCGTCAAACAGCTTTACCGCCTCGCTACGGGAAAGCACCGAGCGGGATACCGGGATATCCTGTTTGGCCAGCTCTTCCATGCGCTTTTCGATCCTGGCCAGGTCTTCATTGGTGAAGGGCCGGTCGAACTTGAAGTCATAGTAAAAACCGTTGTCGACAACCGGCCCGATGGTCACCTGTGCCGACGGGAACAGCTCTTTAACGGCCATGGCAAGCAAGTGGGCGGTGGAGTGACGAATAATATCAACGCCCTCCTCATCCCGGTCTGTGATGATGGCCAGTTCGGCGTCGTGCTCTATCGAGTAACTTGTATCCACGAGCCTGCCGTCAACCTTGCCGGCGAGAGCGGCTTTGGCAAGGCCGGCGCCAATATCGGCGGCAACATCGTAAACGGTTACGGGCTCTGAAAAACTACGGTGACTGCCGTCCGGCAGGGTTATGACGGGCATGAAAAGCTCCTGTTGATGACTCAGCGGTGATCTATACCAGAGACCACATGTTGACGGCATTCCGCGACACAAACCGCGGGCCGTTTGGTGGCCGGAGTTTACCAGAAAAAAACCCGGCGGGTTAATGCCGGGTTTTGCTTAATGACTATCAGGCCGGGATGAATCTATTGACGCGAGGGCACAAAAGCCGGGCGCTCACCCTCCGCGGCCCTTCGCCGCAACTGGAGGAAAGCCAGCAGAGCAAGCAACAGCAACGCCGGAATGAACATCAGCTCTTTAGGCGGACGGGGGTTTGCCACCTGCACGGTGTCGATCGTCCAGCCAAAACTGAGCCCGGCTTTCTCGGCATCGCTGCCAAAGTTGACGAACTCGACATTCGCCACGTCATCTGCCAGGGAAACTTCCAGCCCTGCCGCCGCCAGCCGTTCCTCGGGCGAATCGCCTGCCGGCAAGGGCAGTTTTACGAACTTCGAGACATCTTCGCCGGACAACGACATGCCAGAGGCCTGCAGTATAATCGGCTGCCCTGCTGCAACTTCGTCTACGTGCTGCAGCAGTTCCGACCCTGGGCGATCGTTTGTGGGGGAATATATTTCATCCCACCAGAATCCTGGCCGGAACAGAGTGAACGTAATCAGCAACAGACCAATGGTTTCCCACCAGCGGGTCTTGGTGAACCAGAACCCCTGAGTGGCCGCAGAAAACACCAGCATGGCTGTCACCGCGCTGAACACGGTCACCAGTAGATCAAACCAGCCAGTCAGCCCGATGAGCAACAACTGGGTATTGAAGATGAACATGAATGGCAAAATGGCGGTTCGGATGTCGTAGGTGAAGCCCTGGATCCCCGTTCGTATGGGGTCCGCCCCCGAAATAGCCGCTGCCGCATAGGCCGCAAGCCCCACAGGCGGCGTATCATCCGCAAGTATGCCGAAATAGAACACGAACAGATGCACTGCGATCAGAGGCACCAGCAAGCCATTCTGCGCACCCAGGCTTACGATAACCGGCGCCATCAGGGTAGAGACCACAATATAGTTTGCCGTGGTAGGCAGCCCCATGCCAAGGATCAGGCTGATCACAGCGGTGAAGGCCAGCATAAGCAGCAGGTTGCCGCCGGAGATGAATTCCACAAACTGGGTCATCACCAGGCCAATACCGGTGAGCGTAACCGTACCAACCACGATACCGGCGGTGGCAGTGGCAACACCAATACCCACCATATTCCTGGCGCCGGTAACCAGCGACAGGGCGAGGTCTGTACCACCCTGTTTCAGACCGGTCAGGTAATGCCCACTGTTGTTAAAGAATGCCTTCAACGGTCGCTGGGTGACGATGATAAACACCATGAATACCGTAGCCCAGAAGGCTGACAGCTGTGGCGAGAAGCGCTCGACCGTCAGGCACCAGACCAGCACCACCACAGGCAACAGAAAATAGAGACCGGTTTTGACCGTGGGGCCAACGGGAGGCAGTTTTTCCATTATTGAATCCGGATCTTCCTCCTCCAGATCCGGAAAACGCGAGGCATAGCCTACCAGCCCAATGTAAATAGCCACCAACAGAGGTGTCAGCACCCACATGGCAGCATCGCCGAACACGTCTTTGGTCCAGCCAATTCCGTAATACACCGCAAGAGTCAGCACGCTCAACCCTAGCAACACCATTACCCATACCAGCATGCGCTGGGCGAGGGTCGGCTTGTCCAGGCGTTCAATACCCTTCATGTTGAGCTTGCAGGCTTCCAGATGAACAATGTAAATCAGCGCAACATAGGAAATCATTGCCGGCAGAATCGCGTGTTTTATCACTTCCAGGTAGGAAATGCCTACGTACTCAACCATAAGAAACGCTGCCGCGCCCATGATTGGCGGCGTCAGTTGGCCATTGGTAGAGGCTGCCACTTCCACTGCGCCGGCTTTGGTCGCGGGAAAGCCTACGCGCTTCATTAGCGGAATAGTAAAGGTGCCGGTTGTAACAACGTTAGCGATGGAAGAACCGGAAATAATGCCACTCAGCCCACTGGCCACCACTGCAGCTTTGGCGGGGCCACCGCGCATGTGACCAAGCATGGCGTAGGCCACCTTGATAAAGTAGTTACCTGCACCTGCGCGCTCAAGCAAAGCGCCAAACAGCACGAAAAGGAAAACAAAGCTGGTTGAAACACCCAGTGCAACACCGAAAACACCTTCCGTACCCAGCCACTGGTGCGAAGCGAGCTTGTTGAGGCTGGCTCCTTTGTGGGAGATAACATCTGGCATGTAAGGTCCGGCCAGGGAATAAATAATGAAAACACCCGCCACAACAGTGAGGGGCAGGCCCAGGGCGCGGCGCGTTGCCTCCAGAAGCAGCACCAGGCCAACCAGAGCAACCACCAGATCCTGGGTATTGGGGGAACCGGGGCGACTGGCCAACTGATCATAAAAAACAAAAAGATACGATGCAGAAAATGCCGCAGCCAACGCCAGGATCCAGTCATAGACCGGCACGGCATTTACGTGCCTGCCCCGGATCATGGGGAAGGCTGCAAATGCCAGGAACGAGGCAAAAGCGAGGTGAATGGATCGCGACTCCGTGGAGTTGAACACGCCAATTTCAAAGATATACGGCAACGGGGACGCTATCCAGAGCTGGAAAAGAGACCAGAGCAAAGGAACAACAAAAAGAATGATCGCAGCAGGCCCGGTTGCAGCCCTTCCACCGGATTCGGTCTGAAGAAACTCCTCAACCTTCTGCTTGTCGATACTATCCCCGGCTCTCGAGTCGCTATTGGTCATAGCAGAGTCCTGTCAGAGGGAAAGGGCAGATACATTAAAACTGCGGGCAGTCTCTGCCCGCAGCTGATTTCAATGCTGATAATCGACTTAATCGATCAGGCCAGCTTCTTTGTAGTACTTGGCTGCACCAGGGTGCAACGGGGCACTCAGAGCATCAGATACCATTTCTTCTTTCTTGAGATTGGCGAACGCCGGATGCAGGCGCTTGAAGCTGTCGAAGTTCTCGAACACAGCCTTGACCACCTCGTACACCACGTCATTAGGCACATCCGTTGAGGAGACAAAGGTCGCTGCCACACCGAAGGTGGTTACGTCGTTGTCAGAGCCACGGTACATGCCGCCGGGGATAACGGCTTTCCGGTAGTACGGGTTTTCTTCAATCAACTTTCTGGACGCCTTGTTGTCCACGTTAACCAGAACGCTGTCGCAGGATGTGGTTGCTTCCTTGATTGCACCGGAAGGGTGGCCAACCGTGTAGAAGAAAGCATCAATATTGCCATCGCACAGTGCCTGGGACTGCTCTGCTGCTTTGAGCTCAGCAGCCAGAGAGAATTTGTCCATGGTCCAGCCCATCTCGTCCATCAGCACTTCAGCAGTCGCACGCTGGCCTGAACCCGGGTTGCCCACAGAGACCCGCTTGCCGGCAAGATCTTCAAAGTTCTTGATGCCGGAGCCTTTGCTGGCTACAACGGTGAATGGCTCCGGGTGCAGGGAGAATACAGCCCGCAGATCCTTGTTGGGGCCGTCATCCTTGAACTGGCTGGTGCCGTTATAGGCATGGTATTGCCAGTCAGACTGAGCAACCGCGAGGTCCAGCTCACCCTGTCGGATCGCATTCAGGTTGTATACAGAACCACCCGTACTCTCTACAGAACAACGGATACCGTGCTCTTTACGATCCATATTTACCAGGCGGCAAATAGCACCCCCTGCAGGGTAGTAAACACCGGTAACGCCGCCGGTTCCGATGGTTACAAAACGTTGTTCCTGTGCGGTAACAGCTGTTGAGGCTGTGCCCAAACTGACAGCCGCTGCTAAAGCAAATGCGGAGGCTTTGAGTTTCAGTGTCATGTGAATTCTTCCTTATTTTCATCGTTATCATCAACTGCCCGACCAAGCAGGCGGGCAAGCGTCGCGCTCGTTTTAGAACATAGACCACTTCAGAGCATAAATAAAGTTTGGATTAGCTCGCTAACCAACTGAGCAGGCAACAAAAAAGCCCGCAGCGCGGGCTTTTCTGATGCCAGCGGCCAGTTCTTATTTCGCAGCGCGCGCTTTGGCAATCATCTGATCCGGCCGCAGCAGGAAGCGTGCGAGCGCCGGCAGCAGCCAGATTGCTCCGACCATGTTCCAGAGGAACATGAAGAACAGCAGGAAACCCATATCAGCCTGGAACTTGATTGGCGAGAATATCCAGGTCACCACACCAAGCCCGAGCGTCACGCCGGTAAACATGACGGCCTTACCGGTGGATCGCAGGGTTTCAAAGTAGGCATCCTGCAGTGTCTTGCCCTCCAGCAGATATTTTTCCAGCTTGCTGTAGATGTAGATGCCGTAGTCCACACCAATACCCACTCCAAGCGCAATAACCGGCAGAGTAGCCACCTTGATACCGATGCCGGACACAGCCATGATCGCCTCGCAGAGAATCGAGGTCAGCCCCAGAGGAATCACGATACACAGCACGGCCCGAACGGAACGGAAGGTCACAAAGCAAAGCAGACTCACCACACTGTATACCAGGATAAGCATCATATCCTTGGCATTCGCAATAACCTCATTGGTCGCCGCCTCAACGCCAGCGTTACCGGCCGCAAGCAGGAAAGTGTGCTCGTCGTTGCTGTTTGCTTCGGCAAAGGCCTCAACCCGCTCCACCACGGTTTCCAGGGTTTCTGCCTTGTGGTCTTCCAGGAATACCAGCACCGGAGTCAGGCTGCAGTTGGTATTGATCAGCCCCGATGGTGCCTCGCGGATAGACGCGTTGATGATGGTCTGGTTGCGGGAAATCTCATACCACTTCCAGTTACCTTCGTTAAGGGCCTTGGTTACAATCTTGGAGACATCGGCAAGTGATGCTGACGACTGAACCCCCGGGGTGTTCTGAAGCTCCCATTGCAGGGAATCCATAGCCCGCAGCACATTATACTGGGTACATTGCTCTTCCGGGGTTTTCACCATCACAACCAGCACGTCGGCACTGGTGGAATAGTTATTAATGATATAGGCGTTATCACGGTTATAGCGCGAATCAGCACGAAGCTCCGGCGCACCCTGATCGAGATCCCCTACCTTGAGCCCCTGCTTGTAGTAAAGCCCGAGGCCAAGACCGACCACGGCAATCAGCAATGAAATTGGTGCAACACCCGGGTGCGAGAGGTAAGACATGACACGCCATTTGCGATCCTGCTTTTCACCCTGCTTCTGCACATGCCGAACACCCCGCCTGGAAATGCCAAGGTAGGACATTATCAGCACATGGAGCACAAGATTCGTAATGATAACGAAAGCAACACCCAGGCCCGCAGCTATGGCCAGATCACGGATCACATCGATCTCGATAAAGAACAGCGTCAGGAAACCAAAAGCGTCGGAAATCAGTGCCAGCATGCCGGGAATGTAGAGTGCGCGGAACGCCAGCCGGGCAGACGTAATGGCATCAAAACCCCTGGCGGCCTCAACCGCCATGGCATTTACAATCTGTACGCCGTGACTGATGCCGATGGCAAAGACCAGGAAAGGCACCAGCACCGAATACGGATCAAGGCCATAGCCCAGCAGTCTGAGTGCACCCAGTTGTAAAAACACCGCAACAATCGATGTGAACACCGGCACCAGCGTGCCTTTGATGCAACGGGAGTACCAGAAGAGCAGCAGGGTTGTCAGCAGTATCGTAATACCGGCAAACCAGGCAATGGAGCCTATCCCTTCAATCAGGTCGCCAACTTTTTTGGCAAACCCTACAATATGGATGTCGATATTGGGGTTCTGGGCTTCATATTTGTCCCGGATTTTTTCTTCGAGCTGGCGGGAAAACGTCCCGTAATCCAACGGCTCCCCGGTCTCCGGATTCTTTTCGTACAGAGGGGCATACACGATAGTGGACTTGAAGTTGTCGGAGACCAGCCGCCCCACTTCGTTGGAGCGCAGAATGTTCTGGCGCAACTGCTCCAGGCTTTCCGGAGAGCCGTCATAGCCGTCAGGTATGACGGTGCCACCCTGAAAACCCTGCTCCGTTACTTCCACCCAGCGAACATTCGATGTCCACAGTGTTTTCAGGCCTGAGCGATCAACACCGTTAAGGTAGAAAACCTCATCGGTAATCTGCTTGAGTGTCTCCATATACTCTGCGGAGAAAATATCACCGGTTTTGGTTTCTACGGCGATGCGTACAAAGTTACCGAGGTTTTCCAGATCATCCCGGTGATCCAGCATGTTGACAATGTAGGGATGCTCAAGCGGAATCATTCGCTCAAAACTGGCATCCGGCTGAATTTTTATGGCGTTGTAGCCCAAAAACAACGTTAACAACAGAAAGCCGATGAGAATCACGGCCCTGTTGTTGAAGATCAGGCGCTCCAGAAAGGGTTCAGCCTTGGGCGTGGTCAGGTAGTGCTCACCCCTGTCATGGTTCGGGTTGGACATTCAAAAGCCCCTCTATTATTTTTTCGATTGTTGCCACATCAGGGCGTTATTGAAGGTTTTTGCCGCGACCGTCAGTAATTGTCGCGCCACTTTCGCCTACGAGAAGAAGATTGGTACCGGATACCGGAACGACGCTCATAAGGCCATCACGATCACTGCGAAAATATTCCCGGAACGACTCAGCGCCATTACCACTTACGAGAACCGTTCCCCCATTGCCCACCAGTATAATGCGCCCGTCATCTGCCACGGTTCCGTCGTTGAGCGTTGCACCGGCACTGTTCGGAACCATACGCCAATGGTTGCCCAAATCCGTTGAAAACAGCATATTGCCGCGCAGGCCGAAAGCGAGGATCTCGTTAACCTTCCCGGTTCCGATCACACCAAACAAAGACCCCTCGTAAGGACTCTCCCGCCGTTCCCAGGTATCCCCGCCATCCACGGAGACGTGGATTTGCCCGGCCTCACCGACCATGGCAAGCGCACCTCCGGTTACGCGGGTGATGCTGTTAAGGTGGAAGTTCTGGGCATTGTCAATCTTGGGTGCCCAGTCACTCCAGGTATTGCCACCATCCCGGGTTCGAAGAATCATGCCGTAAGCCCCCACAACAAATCCGTGCTGGTCATTTTCAAACCACACCCCCAGCAACGGGTTTACAGGGCCTATGTCCAGGTCGGACTGCATGTTTTCCATGGTAAAAAACAGATCATCCAGCGCCCATTCCAGGTCGCTCTTTTCCGACTCAGGTGCTTCCTCGATACGCTCTTCCAGCGCGGCGATCTGTTCTTCCTTGCTGGCGATGGCCAGCTCGGCAGCTTCAGTACCGGTCAGCTGGAGGCTCCAGTTCTCACCCGCATCCTCGGTGTGCAGCACAACCCCACTGTGGCCCACAGCCCAGCCCTGGGTTTCGGTCCCGAAGTTCACTGCTGTCAGGGTCACGGAGACAGGGACCTTGCCCTGTTCCCAGGATTTCCCGCCGTCATCCGAGTAAATAATGTGCCCCCTCTCGCCGACTGCGACGATCCTGTCGCCAGCGCGAACTGCGTCATTGAGGAGATTCTCGGGAGCCAGGTCTGTTTGCCGGGCCGGTGTTTCAATGATATCCGCAAGCGCGAACGCCGCTGGCGCGGACCAAATCATGGAAAGCCCGAGGCAGGCTGCCCCCAGAGTCTTGCACGTCAACCGTATAGCCATTCAGATTGCCTATTGTGTTATTTTAACTGTCTGTTTCTGGCCGGCAGCGCCGGCAATACTGATGTACCAGCACGCTTACCCACGCTTGCGTGCAGCCGGGTAAGCTCACGTCGGAAGGAATGCCCGCCTTAGCGAACACTTCGGCGGCGCAGTGAGGCTGGAGAAAAATAGCGCTTGTTCGGAACATCCTCTGTGAAGACCCGGGTATTGGGTTCTTCTGTGTCCAGGCCGAGCACGTGATAACGGCGGGCCTGCAGATCATGATAAACGTCCAGCACCGTCCACACACCTGGAAGTTCATAATAATTTTTGGCGATACCCATGGTTACGCGCCAAAGCTCGCCACGACCGTCATACTGGTCCAGCAGAACGGTGTTCCAGCTATCGGCGTCCACATAGAAACGGCGTTTGTGATAGATGTGTCGCGCCCCCTCCTTGAGATTTGCCTCAACCACATGAACGCGATGAAGTTCCCAGCGGGTAAGATCCGGATTCAGATGGGAAATCCCGAGTATCTCGGAATAAGGTGTGCCCTTTTCACCAATCCGGTAGTTATTGTAAGGAATATATACTTCTCTCATGCCCTCATACGACCAGTTATAACGGTCCAGGGCGCCATTGAAAATGTCTGTGTCGTCTGCTGTACGCAGGTTATCGGCTGCTGCAATGGGAGAGTCGTAACCAAGGTTTGGAGCCCTGCGAACGCGGCGCTGGCCGGCGTTATAACCCCAACCATTCCGGGGGTTGATAATCTGGTTCAGGGTTTCATGAACCAGGATTGCGCCGCCGGCGAGGCGGGGTGGAGACTGGGTAAACGAGAGGTAGTAGAAAATGATGTTATCGAGCTCATCCTCTCCGCCTTCCGGATTGTAAAAGTTGAAAAAGACTTCCTGTTGTGAAGTAACCAGCGAATAATCGCCATTGGCCTGTACTGCAACTTCACTGGAACGACGGGTGCCTGAAACCCCGCGCCAGCGGGTCAGGTGGTTCCAGATAACCTGCCAGGCTTTCTGTTCGTTATCGCCATGAAGAATCGGGAAGGGATAGCCACCGAAAGCGCCTTTCAGGCCCTCCCCGTCGCCCACAATCTCCGCATTCACGGCGTTTTTACGAACATTCTCGGCTACCCAGTCAGGTACGGCGTGGGTGCGGCGGGATTTATAAACCGGCACGCGAAAGCTGGCAGGATAAGTCTCCAGCATTGCGAGCACGCCATCGGAAAGATGCTCCGAATACTGGTCCTTGTTAGCCGCACTGATGGTGAACAGAACTTCGTCTGCCGGGAAGGGATCAATATGATGCTGCCCCGCGCCCTTATAACCGGCGGGAGGCTCAGTCAGACCTCCGGTCCATTCCGGAATTGTTCCGGCTTCATTGCCGGCCTTCGGCGAGCCAAACGGTGTGAGATCCTGGCCGAGGCGTGACGCTTCACCCGAAGAAACCGCAGCCCAGGAAAAGGAAGATGCTACCGAGAGGGCAAGCAGACCCCCGAGTATCGCACTCTTTTTGTAGTTCATTGTATAACCCTGAATTCGACTGGAAGCCAATAAGAGGCTTTTTTATTGTTACCTGATGGAAAGGCAGGCTTTCGAAGAGGTTAACCGATCTGTCAAGGTTGTCTATCGACCGAAAGTGCGATTTTGTATCCGGCTGTAATCCCGAATCCGGAACACAGCCGGATACGCCGCTCGCATCAGGCTTCGAGGCTCTTGTGGACCACTTCATACACATCGGCCGACAGCCCGGCCTTGTCCCGGATACGCTTCAGAGCCGAGTGCATCATTGCGCTGTATGCCGGGGCGAATTTTTGCCAGCGTGTCAGAGGAGTTACCAGGCGCGCTGCAATTTGCGGATTGCTGTCATCCAACCGGCAAACCTGATCCGCCAGGAACTCATAACCCGATCCGTCCGGGTTGTGAAAAGCTGCCAGATTCTGGCCGGCGAATACGCCAATGACAGAACGTATTTTATTGGGGTTCTTCCAGTCAAAGGCGGGATGATCCAGCAACGCCTTAATCTGCGGCAGTTGCCCTGCCCGATCACTGGATGACTGCACCGAAAACCATTGCTCCACTACCTGGGGGTCATCCTGGAAGCGCTCGTAAAAGTCTGCAAGAGCCCGGCTCCGTTCTGCAGCGTAATCGGAATTGACCAGAGCGCGCAAAGCGCCCATGCGGTCCGTCATGTTATCGGCTTCCTGGAACTGCTGCACAGCCAGGTCCCGGCCAGCCTCGTCGTTTATCATCAGCAACCATGCCAGCGCCGTGTTTCTGAGGCTGCGGCGGGCAATTGACTCCGGCGTAATCTCATAACCTCCCGCCCCGGTATTCCGGTGATAGCAGGCAATCAGCTCATCCCGCAGTGACGTGGCGATGTGCCTCAGCACCTGGTCGCGAGCGCGGTGAATCGCAGCGACATCCGGGCTGCTCGCCAGTTCAATAAGATAGGCTTCGGAAGGCAGCTGCAGCATTTTCGCCACCAACGCCTGGTCAAGCACTGAATCACCGAGCAGGGTCCGGTATGCCTCCACCAGGCGCGGCTCAATCCCGGCATCCTCTGGAGCGCCAACTATCGACTGGATTACATCAACGGCAAGGCGCTGGCCGGCATCCCAGCGATTGAAGCCATCCGGATCATGGCTCATTAAAAACACCAGCTGCTCGCGACTCCAGGGGTACTCCACCCTCACCGGCGCTGAAAAGTGCCTTAGCAATGACGGAACCGGCCTCTCAGCCAGCCCGTAAAATTCAAAGGTATGGCTGGCATCGGTCAGCTCGAGAACCCGCTCGGTCGGGGCACTGCCAATGTCATCTGCGGCATCAAGCTGAAGAGGCAGGGCGTCTCCCTCTGTGCCCAGCAGGCCCAGAGCAAAAGGAATATGCTGCGGTTTTTTGTTTGTCTGGCCCGGGGTGTCCGGCACCGACTGTTGAATTGTGAGGCGATAGACCCCCTGCTCCGGGTCATAGTCGTCTGACACTGTGAGCACCGGTGTGCCTGCCTGTTCGTACCACAAACGGAACTGCGTGAGATCACGACCCGACGCATCTTCCATGGCTTTCACGAAATCGTCGGTGGTGACTGCCTGGCCATCGTGACGCTCGAAATACAGATCACTGCCCTTCCGGAACAGGTCCGGCCCGAGCAGCGTGTGTATCATGCGCACAACTTCTGCACCTTTTTCGTAGATAGTCAGGGTATAGAAGTTGGATATTTCCATGTAGGAAGCCGGGCGTACCGGGTGCGCCATGGGGCCGGCGTCTTCAGCAAACTGCGCCGTGCGAAGCAGGGTTGCATCTTCTATCCGCTTTACAGTGGGCGAGCCCATATCGGCAGAGAAGGTCGAATCCCGGAATACGGTAAACCCTTCTTTAAGGCTCAACTGGAACCAGTCACGGCAGGTTACCCGGTTGCCGGACCAGTTATGGAAGTACTCGTGGGCAACGATAGCTTCGATGCGCTGGTACGCGAGGTCGGTGGCGGTTTCCTGGCTGGCCAGCACACAGGAGGAGTTAAAAATGTTCAGGCCCTTATTTTCCATGGCCCCCATATTGAAGTCATCCACCGCAACAATCATGAAGATATCCAGATCGTATTCGCGACCATAGACCTCTTCATCCCAGCGCATGGAGCGCTTGAGGGAATCCATGGCATGCCCGCACTTTTCGGCATTGCGGGGCTCAACATAGATGCGCAAGTCGATGTCCCGGCCGGAACAGGTTGTGAAGGTATCCCGCTTTTCCACCAGATCACCCGCCACCAGGGCAAAAAGATAGCTTGGCTTGGGAAACGGGTCTTCCCAGGTCACGAAGTGGCGACCGTTCTCAAGATCGCCTTGCTCTACAGGATTGCCGTTGGACAGCAATACCGGATAGCTACTCTTGTCCGCCTCAATACGGGTGCGGTAACGGGCCATCACATCGGGTCTGTCCGGGAAATAGGTAATGCAGCGAAAGCCTTCTGCTTCGCACTGGGTGCAGAACATGCCGGATGACTTGTACAGGCCCTCAAGCCGGGTGTTGTTCTGGGGCTCAATCCAGGTGACCACCGCTAATTCGAACTGCTCCGGCACCCCGGCAATCACCAGCTGATCACCCGTGTCTTCGTAGTCACCGGCAGCAAGTTCTTTACCATCAAGAGCCACGTGCTCAAGTTTCAGGCTGTCGCCATCCAGCGTTAAGGGTGCCGACACCTCGGAAGATTCCGGGTTACGACGCACCCGGAGCGTACTGTGCACTCTTGCGCCGTTATCGAAGAGCTCGAATCGAAGATCCATCGTATCCACCAGATGTGCGGGTACTCTGTATTCGCTCAGATGGATAGTTTTCGGCTGATTGGTACGCATTGATTGCCTCCAGGTTTCGCTGCTTCCAGGTGGCCCCGAACGGACCAGCCAGGAATTATCAGAACGGGCGGGTAGCGGGCGCTCTATGCACCCATTACCCGGAAACGGACTTCATAACCGGTAAACTTGCGAATATTGATCACACCGGTGTCGAGAATCAGATACTGGCCCTTGATGCCTTCAAGAACCCCCTGCACTTCCGGCGTTTTGTCCAGGTTATGGGTTTTGATTTTTTCAGGCCATGTGTGCACGGGGTAACTCAGGCCAACGCCCTGCTCGTCCACCTCACGAATGGCGTCCTGGCCGTGTTCTTCCCGTAAAGCGGCAACATCATCCGCAATCAGTGCCAGTATTCTCTGCCGCTCCTGCTCAAGATCCAGTTCCGGAACATCGCCCTTGAGCATGGCACGCCAGTTTGTGCGGTCCGCTACGTGGGGTTTGCAGGCCACTTCAACCAGACCGGAAAGGTGACGGGTAGCCACTCTGAACATGGGAATCGCCTCAACCGCACCCTGATCAATCCAGCGGGTCGGTACTTGCGACCCACGGGTAATACCCACCTTCAGGCCGGATGAGTTGGCGAGATAGACCACGTGCTCAATCATACAGTGGGTTTCACCCCACTCGGGCTCTCGGCAGGTGCCCAGGTGGTAGTGGCACTTTTCAGGATTCATAATGCAACTGTCGCAGGCCGCGAGCCTGCGAAAACAGGGATAACAAAAGCCCTGGTTGAAGCTCTTCTTCGTTGTGCGGTCGCAATGAATGCAACGAATTACGCCCTCATAATCAAAGCGCAGAAACTCGCCGATAAGCTCATTCAGCGCCACTCGCTCATCGCCTACAGCCAGCTCATAAGATACAGGGTTTTCGGCATCTGCCGGCATTTTCCGGAGCCGCCCTTTGATGTCTACACGATCGCTCAAGACTTGACCTCAACAAACTGCCCGGGATCAACGTTATTGCTGCCGGCCTGACCGCGCTGGACGCTGGGGTCACAGGCAGTGCCCGCCTTGCTGCCACGGTCGAGATAACCCACCCGTTCCTGTTCCGGAATGCCGTGCAGGTTCTCATAGTAAATAACGGCTTCCAGGCTGATCTCCCGTTGCTGAGCCGTCAGCTTGCGGCCATCCGGCCACTTCCCGAGTTCAATGGAGCGTTTCAGGCTTTGATAGACAGCCGGGTCAAGCCGCTTGATAAGTTCTTCGTAGGTCATCCGGTCCTCCTGAAAAAACCTTCATAAAAATGTCGAGGATTCGTTTGACAGATGCAAACGATAATGATTATCATTGCCCCACCAAATGACGACGGTCGTATCATTTGGTCTCTCTCATCAGGAGCAACTCGCTTCTTTAACGCCCCACTTCTGGTGGGGTTTTTTTATGCTTGCTTTTTTTTGCGCACCGGCAATAGGGCGGCCAGAGCCAGGCCTGCCACGAAGCCACCCAGGTGCGCTTCGTTGGCCATGCGCCCCATACCCAGCATTTCCGGCAGGGGTGTAAACCCGATTACCATCCATACCACTGCAAAGGTAACCAGTGCCGGCGGAAACTGGAACCTCGGTTGTGTTCGCTGGCTCAGCCAGCAGTAGCCGAGAATGCCATAAACAACCCCGGAGAGACCGCCGAAAAAAGGCCCGGAAACCAGGTATTGCAGCCCGTTGGACAAAAGACTCGTAACGACAAAAAGTACAACCAGCCTGCCGCGACCGTCGAACCATTCAATCTGGCTACCCAGAAACCACAGCATCACGGAGTTGAAAATAATGTGAGTCCAGCTGAAGTGCAGAAAATCCGGTGTGAACAACCGCCAGACCTGACCACTGGCCAGTGTTGCAGAAAGTGCATCAACGCGCTCTGCCATGCTGCCCCAATCGTAAAACCGGGGATCAACGATCAGCAGGCTGGCGGTAAGCTGATTACTGCCAAGGCCGGTGAGCCATGCCATGACCAGGCCTACTATGATAATCCCCAGCACCAATGGTGCATGACGCGGAGAAGGTTGCCAGCGCCCTGCTACGAAAACCGGCGAGCGATTCTGCTGCTCCACAGCCTGGCGGATTTCGGGTTCAGTAAGAAACCGGTCCAGGGCCTCCAGCACAGGTTCGGCGTGCTCCGGATTCTCCAGCCATAAAACCTGGAAATCGCCCTCGGCGCTGATTCTGTGCGGAACTCCCCGGTTTTTCAGCCATTCGCTGAATCCGCTCAGGTTAATGCTGGAATCCAACTGTTTTACGCGGTACACAATCCAATTTGCCTCACAAGGTATACAGACTGAAGCTTACCCGCCCGTTAGCGGGCAACGCTGTCTTCGCTGGTGGGGTAATCCGGGGAATCCCGATGATCCCGAACCACATTAACCCAGACAAACTTATCCCGTGAAAGTGCCTTCTCACCATCCATTCTGTACGCAACCAACTTTCCATATTTAACCGCACTGAAATCAATGCAGGCCACGTTGGATTTAAGTGGAGCGGGTTCACTGTCCATCCAGTAATGCCCAACAAATACCGGAGGTGCATCCAGCGGATAACTGATCAGTTGCTTGCGCTCGTCATCGGTGAGAACCCTGCTCGCCACTTCCGGAGGCAGTGGGTCCGGCTGGAAAACCACGTCCGCATAGGTGCGTGGGTTATCAGCCCAGAACTTGGTACGGAAAAACTCCCGCACGTAACCATCACGCCCGGTGATCGTCATACCCCGGGGAAGACGGAGGTCCGTGCCCCGTAACAGGGTATCCATAACCTGCCCGGCGAAGGAATCGATGGCCGCTGATGCATGGAGGAAATCCTCATCAATGCAGGCACCGCCCTGCACCTGCTTGAATTTCTCGATGAGCTCACTGTCCCAGCATGCGTGTACTGCACGAAAATCCTCTTCTTCGATAAACAGCGGCATGGTGTAAAACCACTCGAGAAAATCGTTCCACTCGTAGGGATAGGCCTCAAACTGCTCAAGCGTTTCGCGAATCAGCCGGTCGTGACGGGGCGTATGCTCACGCAGCCATGTCTTACCGCTTCCCGCCCGGGCCCGGGTGCAATAACCCAGCGCGTTATACTCGTGATTACCCATCACAATCCGCGCCGAGCCCCGTTCGACCATACTTCTTACGAGGTGGAGCGCCTCACGGATGCGCGGGCCGCGATCAATGATGTCGCCAATAAAGACAGCCTGCCTGCGGCGATGTTGGTAAACCCCGTTCACCTTGGTGTAACCCATCTGCTCCAGCAGCATTGCGAGGGTGTTCGCACAGCCATGGATATCGCCGATGATGTCGTAACCACGACTTGCGTTCTGTTTGTTTCCGGCCATGATCAACTCGCTGCTATTTCACTTGCCCAGCCAAGCTTGTCACGGCAGGTAGCATAGAAATTGTGGTCTGTAGGGTGAATCAGCCGGATTTTGAAGGGCTTTTTGGCGATGCGGATGATGTCTCCCGGCGCACAGGCGATATTCATCTGGCCATCAAAACTGATTTGCGGGTAGGTTTCGTTGGTTTCGCCCACCACCAGTTTTATTTCGCTCTTTGCATCCACCACAATCGGACGGCTACTGAGCGTATGGGGGAACATGGGCACCAGCACTATGGCATCCAGCTTGGGATGCATAATAGGGCCTCCGGCAGACAACGAGTAGGCCGTTGAGCCGGTGGGCGTGGAAACGATCAGACCGTCCGAGCGCTGGCTATAGACAAAATGGCCATCTATATATAAATCAAATCCAATCATACGGGTAGACTTGCCCGGATGCAGCACTACATCGTTCAGAGCCGTTCCGAAGCCCAGTGGTTGTCCGTTGCGCTCAACGTTGCCATCAAGCAGAAACCGTGATTCCTCAATGTATTCGCCTGCAAGTACCTTCCCCAGACGCTCCTCAAGATCCGAAGGCGAGATATCCGTGAGAAATCCCAATCGGCCACGGTTTACACCGAGTAACGGAATTTTCGATTTTGCCAGTTCCCGGGCCGCACCCAGGAGGCTCCCGTCACCCCCGACCACGATTACAAGATCACAGATTTCACCCAGGAGCTTCTTGCTGGCAACTTGCAAGCCGTGGCCGGGCAACATGCTGGCGGTGTCTTCCTCAAGGATAACGTGGTAGTGATTGGCGATCAGATACTGTTTAAGCTGGCGCAAGGTTTCAACAACTTTCACGCTGCCCATGCGGCCGATAACGCCTATATTTCTGAAATAATCCATTAAGCTTCCTGTGGTGTCGGAATGGGACGACAGCGGCCGAGCCCGCCAGCACCCATATCAATCTGGCCTACAGTCTAACGAAAGTCGCCCCGATACTGAAAAAAGATCTGCAGAGCCCCGGCAAGCCACGCTCACGACTTCAGGACCGATGCTTCTCGCACCGATCATCAAGCCCGGGCCGGAAGTCACTGGGCTGGCTCACCCGCAACAGCGGTTCACCACAGACATCCCCGTTCTCAAGCGAATGGCCGCACACCGGGTGTTCGTAATGCGCAAGCCATTGACGATAAGAGGGCTCATTCATGCCACAACGTTCTGCGGCGTAGGCTGTGGGGTTACCAAAATAGGTTTCGATGGCCTCGTAAGGCAGAGTCAGGTGGCCAACTCCCGGGTGATAGGCAACCAGAAAAACAGCCTGGGTCTTCAGATAGCTCATAACGGTGTTATCCAGTGGCTCACGATGCCGAAGATCATGGGCTTCCTGTTCAAGCGCAACAATCTTTTCGTCACGGTGCTCCAGCTCACGCTTTTTCCGGTCCAGCTGCTCCCTTAGCAGCACCAGTTCCGCTGTCACATTGGCATCGTCGCGATCCTTCCGGACGCTCCCGTCGGCCACCTGTTCCTGCATGGTCAGATACTGCTGGTTACGCTCTGCCAGGCGTTTTTTCAGTTGTTCGTTGTTCAGGCGTTGGCGCTCGTATTTCTGGGCGAGATCGTCAATCTCATGGTGCAGGGCTTTGATCTCCAGCCTGTGTTCACGCTGCACCTCGGTAAGCATATCCCGATGCACGCTTTGCAACGTCTTGATGCGCAGGCGCTGTTCCCGGATCAACTGGGCCAGGCGCGCACGGTCAGTTTCGGTACGGGCGTCATCCGCCAGAACAGCCTCGCTTTGCCCGGCGCGAAGTACAGGTATGTTTTCGTCTTCCGGCTCTACCTTGCGAAATTTAAGCGTATTGGCATTAACAGCTTTGCGAATCACCTGGAAATGATTGTTGCCAGGAGTCATGTCCGGATCCCAGAGCTCGCTGGCGTAACGGGGTTCCGGGCACTGGCTGCGGCAGACCAGGCGAATGGCACCGCCTCCCATGTCCGGCCCCTTGGCCCCGAGGCGCGCGAGTTCTTCAATCGGCAGGTTCCAGCTGCTGTCTGCCCTGCCCTCTTCATCAAACCAAATACGAAAGAATACAAGGGCCTGGACCAGAAGATCGCTACTCAGATCCACCAGAACAGCTTTTACATCGGTTTCAGCAAGGTCCGACAAACCCACATAACCGTCCAGGAAGGCGCCAAACTCACTTGCGCGCATCTGGCGGGCTACCTGGTTACCTTCGATAAAAAACACCGCCGAATAATCGCCCGTTGCCTGGCCGGCAGATACCATCGCAGACTCCCCAAAAACCAAAGACTCTCTGGCAGACTCATTTTCTACAGTCTAGCCGGAGAGTCTCCGATGCCCAGAGAAAAACTGCAATGTTTTGTGATCAGATACCGGCGGCCAGGCGGCTACCCTGATCGATCGCCCGTTTGGCATCCAGTTCTGCGGCTACATCGGCACCACCAATCAGGTGCACGGGCAGCCCCGCGGCTTCAAGCCCGTCCTGCAATTCACGCAGAGGCTCCTGGCCGGCACACAGGATGATCGTGTCCACCGGCAGCAGCCGATCCTCGCCCTGCTCCGCACCCTTGGGTGTAACGGTAATGTGCAGTCCGTCGTCGTCAATCTTCCGGTAGGTCACACCCGGCACCATCTGAACTTTACGGTTCTTGAGTGATGTTCTGTGAATCCAGCCGGTGGTTTTTCCAAGATTCTTGCCGACTTTCGAGGTTTTGCGCTGCAGCAGGAATACCTCGCGGGCAGGCTCGGGAACCTCGGCTTCCACGCCCTGAATACCGCCGCGGTGCGCAACCGTGAGATCCACGCCCCACTCACGCATGAACTGATCCGGGTCCAGGGCCGCGGAAGTGCCCTTATGCACGATGAATTCGGACACATCGAAACCTATGCCGCCGGCGCCCACAACCGCAACCCGCTTACCCACCGGCTTGCGCTCCAGAAGTGCGTCCAGGTATCCGATCACCTTGGGGTGATCAATGCCTTCGATGTCCGGCGTGCGAGGTTCCACGCCCGTGGCCAGCACAACCTCGTCGAAGTTGCCGGCTTTCAGGTCGTCTACCGTCACACGGGTTTCGAGCTGCACCTCAACACCGTGCTTGTCGAGCATTATCCGGAAATAACGCAGGGTTTCGTAAAACTCTTCCTTGCCGGGAATCAGCTTGGCAACGTTGAACTGGCCACCGATTTCTTTACCGGCATCAAACAGTGTCACTTTATGGCCACGCTCGGCGGCAACGGTAGCAAACGCCAGCCCGGCAGGCCCGGCGCCCACAACTGCAATCGACTTGGGTGATGCAGTTTTCACGTAAGTGAGTTCGGTTTCGTGGCAGGCGCGCGGATTGACCAGGCAGGACGTCAGCTTGCCACTGAAGGTGTGATCCAGGCACGCCTGGTTGCAGCCAATGCAGGTATTGATTTCTTCAGCGCGGTCCTCGGCTGCTTTCCGCACAAGATCCGCGTCCGCCAGAAACGGGCGGGCCATGGATACCATGTCGGCATCGCCTTCTGCGAGAATCTTTTCGGCAACATCCGGCATGTTGATGCGGTTTGTGGTGACCAGGGGAATGCTGACCTCGCCTTTGAGGCGCGCCGTAACCTTGGTAAAGGCCCCGCGGGGAACAGAAGTTGCAATGGTAGGTACCCGGGCTTCATGCCAGCCAATGCCCGTGTTGATAATGGTAGCCCCGGCTTTTTCAATTTCCCTGGCCAGCTGCACCACTTCTTCCCAGGTGCTGCCATCTTCAATCAGGTCGAGCATGGAAAGACGGTAAATCAGGATGAAGTTTTCACCGACCCGCTCGCGAACACGGCGCACAATCTCAACGGGCAGGCGGATACGGTTCTCATAACTGCCGCCCCACTGGTCTGTGCGGTGGTTGGTGTGAGAAACAGTGAACTGGTTAATGAAGTAACCTTCAGAGCCCATGATCTCGACACCGTCGTACCCTGCTTTCTGTGCAAGCCGGGCGCACACGGCGTAATCTTCAATCTGCTTTTCAATGCCTGCCTCATCCAGCTCTTTGGGTTTGAACGGATTGATGGGTGCCTGAATGGAAGAAGGTGCAACCAGCGCCGGCGAATAGGCATAGCGGCCCGCATGAAGAATCTGCATGCAGATCTTGCCGTCAGCCTTGTGCACTGCGTTGGTGATGACCTTGTGTTTCTCCACTTCTTCGTCGTTGGTCATTTTCGCGGCACCCTGGAAAACGCCGCCTTCCGGGTTGGGTGCAATACCACCTGTCACTATCAGACCAACGCCGCCCTGGGCCCGCTCGGCGTAAAACTCACCCAGGCGTTCAAAGCCGTTTTTTGCCTCTTCAAGGCCGGTATGCATGGATCCCATCAGTGTGCGGTTACGCAGCTTTGTGAATCCCAGGTCCAGCGGCTCAAGCAAGTTCGGGTATTTGGTCATACCAGGCGTTGTGCTGGTGGTCATATCTGATCTCCTCACAAGAATCGTTGCCGGGGTCTTTACTGCCCCGCTCTTTTTAATGACGTCTAAACTACCGGTACGACTTGCCTTCAACAATATCCCTGAATAACATTCTATTATCCTCAGGCGACATGGACCGAGCCAGTCATCATGGAACCATCTGATTTTCAGCCCATGCCGGGCCGCAACTCCCTTGGCGACATCAGCGTCCTCTATGTCTGCGTTCTGCTCCGGGCCGCTGAAGCAGAAGGCGTAAATGTGCAGGATTTGACACAGCGGTTCCAACTCAGCAGGCAGACCCTCACATCACCCGCTGCGCGCATCAGTATTCCCCGCTTCATGCGGTTGGGCCACGCTGCCATTGAAGCCTGCGGCAATCTGGCTCTGGGCCTGCGTATGGGCGCTTTGTCACGCCCGGTTGATGCAGGCATAGCGGGTCTTGCCGGCGAATCCGCGCCCACTGCCGGCGCTGCAATACAAACCCTTGTTCGTTACTCTTTGCTGACCAGCCGTAACAGCCGGGGCACCCCGAAGGCCATTCCCGGGAAACGACAACTGGAGTTTTACTCCATCCGGCCTTACAACGGGTTCAACTATTTTGTTGTGGATTCAGTGCTGAGCGCCTGGACTCAATATGTGCGGACAGTGAGCGGCCATTGGGATGTACTGGAAAAGGTCACCATAGAATACGCATCTATCGGCATGGACGAGCTTTTCGAAGCCTGGTTTCGTTGCCCGGTGCAGTTTGGAGCGACCACAAACAGCATAACGGTGCGGCCGGACATATGGAGCCAGGGAACCCTGCAGGCACAACCGGCCATGCATGAGAAACTGCTGTTACTGTGTGAAACGGAAATGCGGGAGATTCAGCGGGGATGGACAACGGGCGACAGGGTAAAAAGCCTGCTTACGCCGCTTTTTCGGGGGGAAACTCCAAGCCTTGAGACCATTGCCTCAAAACTGGGCGTTACGCCATGGACACTGCAACGACAGCTGGCATCTGAAAAAACCGGGTTCAGGGAACTGATGGACGGCACCCGCAAGCAGTTGGCACGGGATTATATCCGGGAAACGGAAACATCCTTGTCAGAAATTGCCTGGCTACTGGGTTTCTCCAATCCCGCTGCGCTGCACAAAGCATACCGCCGATGGTTTGGAATAAGCCCGGGGGAACACCGGAAACAGTTCCGTGCTACACCTCCTGGCACTGAAAGCTGATAAAGCCCCGGACGAATAAATCCTCCGGGGCAAACCATTACTGCTTCAGGTGTTCGGCATGGAAGCGCAGATGCTGCGCAATGAAGGTGGCAATGAAGTAATAACTATGGTCATAGCCTTCATGCCGGTTCAGTGTCAGCGGATAACCGCTTTGCTTTGCCGCAGCTTCCAGCGCTTCCGGCTTGAGCTGCTCTGCCAGGAAATTATCGGCCTCGCCCTGATCCACCAGCGCAGGAACAAACTGACTTGCCTTTTGCATCAGCAGGCTGGCGTCATAATCCGCCCAGCTTTCGGTATCAGTTCCCAGGTAGGCCGTGAAGGCCTTTTTTCCCCAGGGGCTGTTTACCGGATTGCTGATCGGGCTGAAGGCAGACACTGAGCGATAACGCTCTGGATTGCGCAGCGCCAGTACCAGAGCACCGTGACCACCCATGGAGTGACCAAAAACAGACCGCTTGTCACTCACCGGGAATACGGACTCGACGAGGTTCGGCAGTTCCTTCAGAACATAATCGTACATCTGGTAGTGCCGGTTCCAGGGTGCCTGGGTGGCATTGACATAGAAGCCGGCGCCCTTACCCAGATCGTAGGCATCATCATCCGCCACGTCATCGCCACGGGGGCTTGTGTCGGGCGCAATAATAGCCACACCCAACTCGGCAGCCACCTCATGTGCGGCGGCTTTCTGCATGAAATTTTCATCTGTGCAGGTCAGGCCAGACAACCAGTACAGCGCCGGAACCTTGTCGCCATTGGAAGCCTGCGGCGGCAGATAGACAGCAAAACGCATATCGCAATTCAGCGTCTCAGAATAATGGCTGTACTGCTTGTGCCAGCCATCAAAACTTTTGTTGCGACTAAGATTTTCGATATTCATTGCAATCTCCCTGATAAATGATCGCCTGCGTCATGCTCAGGCGATCTTCCTGATTAATGGTCAAAGTGAATAACGGAACGAATGCTCTTGCCTTCATGCATCAGATCAAACGCTTCGTTAATCTTTTCCAGACCCATGGTGTGAGTAATGAAATCGTTCAGCTTGAACTCGCCCTGCATATACCGGTCGACAATACCCGGCAGTTCGGAACGCCCTTTGACACCGCCAAATGCAGAGCCTTTCCAGACACGGCCTGTGACCAGCTGGAACGGCCGGGTTGAAATTTCCTGACCGGCACCGGCAACACCGATGATCACCGACTCACCCCAACCCTTGTGACAGCATTCCAGCGCCGAGCGCATCACGTTGACATTACCAATACACTCAAAAGAATAGTCCACACCGCCATCGGTCAGTTCAACAATAACCTCCTGGATCGGCTTGTCATAGTCATTCGGGTTGATACACTCAGTCGCCCCCAGCTTGCGGGCCAGTTCGAACTTACTCTCGTTAATATCGATGGCAATGATGCGGCTGGCCCTGGCCATGGTGGCACCGATAATCGCCGACAGGCCGATGCCGCCCAGACCAAAGATAGCCACGGTAGCACCCTCCTCTACCCTGGCGGTATTCATCACTGCTCCCATTCCGGTGGTGACGCCACAACCGAGCAGGCACACTTCTTCCAGAGGTGCTTCTTTATTGACCTTCGCAAGAGCTATCTCAGGCAACACCGTGTACTCGGAAAACGTCGAGCACCCCATGTAGTGGAAAATCGGCTCGCCGTCTTTGGAAAACCGGCTGGTGCCATCCGGCATCAGACCCTTACCCTGAGTCTCGCGGATTTTTTGACACAGGTTGGTCTTGCCCGAGGTGCAGAACTTACACTCGCCGCATTCAGGGGTATAAAGAGGAATAACGTGGTCTCCCACTTCCACACTGGTCACCCCCTCACCTACGGATTCAACAATCCCGCCACCTTCGTGGCCGAGAATTGCCGGAAAAACACCTTCCGGATCTTCACCGGACAAGGTAAATGCGTCAGTGTGGCATACGCCGCTGGCAACAACCCGAATTCGCACTTCACCGGCCTGCGGTGGCATCACATCCACTTCCTCAATGGACAAAGGCTGTTTCGGGCCCCAGGCAATGGCTGCTTTGGACTTAATGCTTTGCGTCATGTGGCTCTCCGGTTATTGCAGAACTTGGACGGGGGATCCGCCATGTTGATGGGACCATTGTATTACTATTCCGCTGATAGATAATCGCTCTTTTTGGCAATACATTTTTACTGTACAGTAATAATTTCATGACAATTCCGCAGTCCCACTTTTTATTCAACCCCCCCTAAATCGGCAGCGCGAGGAATAGCACATGTTCATCTGGGAAGGAGTCAGTGAGTTTGTGGCGGTTGCAGAAGCAGAAAGTTTCACCGCAGCCGCAAAACGACTGGGCATTTCAACGGCGCAGGTAAGCCGCCAGGTGAGTGCCTTGGAGTCCCGGCTCTCGACCAAACTGTTCTATCGCACTACACGTAAGGTATCCGTGACAGAAGCAGGGCAAACCTATTATCAGCACTGCAGGCAGGTGCTTGACGGCCTGGAAGAAGCAGAACGCGCCATGACCAATCTTCAGCGCGTCCCCAGGGGCAAGTTACGGCTGACTGCACCGGTAACCTACGGTGAAAAAGTAATCGCACCATTGGTTAATAACTTTGTGCTTCGCTATCCCGAACTTGACGTACAAATGAACCTGACCAATCAGCAACTGGATCTGGTGGCCGGCGGTTATGATCTGGCGGTGCGATTGGGCAAGCTGGAGGATTCCACCATGATGGCCAGGCGGCTGTCGTCAAGAACCCTCTATGTATGCGCTTCACCGGAGTATCTGTCGGCCCACGGTGTACCCCATTCCCTGTCAGAACTGGAACAACACAACTGCCTGCAGGGCAATCTGGACTACTGGCGTTTTCAGGAGATGGGCAAGCCACAAAATGTGCGGATAAAAGGCAATATCCGGTGCGACAGCGGTTGGGCGCTTCTGGACGCCGCACTCAAAGGCATTGGAATTGTTCAGCTGCCAGATTACTACGTACAACCTTCTCTGGCGTCCGGTGTGTTGGTAAGCCTGCTGGAATACTACCAGGAGGCCGACGATGGCATCTGGGCGGTTTATCCCCACAACCGCCACTTGTCTCCGAAGGTGCGCATGCTATTGGACTACTTAAGCGAGTCTCTTCAATCCCTCAGCCAGAACGAAAAAACCCGTTAGCCACACTGCAGCTAACGGGTTTTTAAAAATATGGCGGAGCGGACGGGACTCGAACCCGCGACCCCCGGCGTGACAGGCCGGTATTCTAACCAACTGAACTACCGCTCCGCGGCGTCATAACCGATTGCTTTTCAAAAGCTTGAATCTGATGGAGATTGCTCGGTGACAACGAGAGCGCATTATAAAGAGGTGCCTGCCCATGTCAACGTCTTTTCTGAAAAATTTCAGAAAACCAGTGTATTACCCGGCTTATTACATGCGCATCGCTGGCGCATCACATCGTATCGACCATCACATCCTTACCCTGCGCGGTTTTGCGGTATTCAATGGGGGTCATGCCAGACCAGCGCTTGAACGCACGGTAGAAGGTACTTGGCTCCGAAAACCCTGTCAGATAAACAATCTCGTCTATTGACTCATCGGTTGTTGCCAACAGCTGTCGGGCAAGACGGTAGCGGAAATCTGCCAGCACCTGGTTGAAACTGGTTTCTGCCTCCGTCAACCGGGTACGCAGGGTGCGGGCTTTTATCCCCAGGCGCGACGCAACCGCATCGAGAGTAACTTCTCCACTATCCAGCAGTTCGGCAATGATGCGCTCAACCTGCCCGACAATATCCTTTTTCTCGAGGCGTGCGACCTGCTCGCTGGCAAAGCGCTCGTGCAGGTCCAGAAGTTCGGGCTCTGCGTGCGGGGAGGCATGGGAAAGCAGACTTGCGGGAAAGTACAACCGGTTTTCATCCGCACCAAACACCACCTCACAGTCAAGCACTTCTTCCACGTGCTTATGCCCTTCCTCGCGTTCGTGCTCGAACTCTATTCGTGAGGGATAAAACTGGTCCCCGGTAATGGACCGGAAGAAAGTGATCAGCCCCTGTACAAAGCACTCGTTGAAATGCCGCAGGCGCCGGACATTATCAGAGGCAGCGTCCAGAACCATGCAGGCGTTGTCGCCTTCAATGAAAAAATCCGTGTTGGCGGCATCGCTGAGCAACCTTTGGTAATTCTTGGCACGACGCAATCCTTCGCCGAAGGTCGGGCTGCTGAGAAACAGATATTCCAGAACCTGGCCCTTATAAACCGGCAAAAGCTGCCCCAGATGCAGCCCGATATCCGGGTCACCGGAGACATCCTCCACGACTTGCCAAAAAAACATCTGGGCGTTATGGGGGGTACGGAGTTGCTCAGTGTAAACGTAGTCTGCATCCACGCCCAGGCGGCTGAATATGAGATCTGTATCAACACCCTTTGCTTTCATCGCCTCGTAAATAAGGCGCAACATCACTCCTGCGTCACGTAGTTCCTGCATAAAGTCCCGCTTTGTATTTATTGGATACTACTTTGGCCCCGCGGACACCCACAGGAACCTCCCAAGTCAATGCGCCGCCTGGCCGGGTTTGCCAGACTGGCCACAGGTTCAAAAGCGATACCTGTGCGGCTTGCTCAACCGCCGCCTTATACTATCGTCTTACATTAAAGCATATCAGGCCACAGACTCACAGTTGTACCAGATTCCAGACATAACGGGCACCTGCATTTGCTATCTTTTGCGAATCTGCCATGCCCCAACCATTTTCTATCGGCTACCAGGGATAAAAGTCATGTCGGAAACGCTTGTCTATCACAACACACCTCCCGCGCTGCTTCCGCTCTACGGCAAGGCAGTGCTGCCCAAAAAAACCACCTCCACAGAGGCAATCAGGTTACCGGAACTCTCTGCTCAGCTCCTGTGTGCCCACACTTCCAGCGATGATTTACGTCAATACCAACGGGTATGCGGATTTCAGCCCAGCAACCACATGCCGGTTACCTGGCCCCACATTCTGGCCTTTCCATTGCACCTGAAGCTGCTGACAGAAAAAGCCTTTCCACTGCCGCTGCTTGGCTTGGTGCACCTGCGTAACAGCATTACCCGGTACAGGGCAATCGGACTGGGAGAAGCTTTGAAACTGGATGTTTACCTTAGTGGACAGGAAAACACAGACCGGGGTATCGAGTTCGACATGGTTACCCAGGCAAGCTCAGCCGGCTCTGTAGCCTGGGAGGAAACCAGCACTATGCTCTTTCGCCAGCCCGAAAAAAACGCCCGATCCAAGGCAAAAGCTTCGCCACCACCTCTGGAAACTTACCCGAATACCAAGGAAATCAATGTACCGGAGTCTGTCGGGCGTCAGTATGCGAAAGTCTCCGGCGACAGCAACCCGATTCACATGCATGCGCTGAGCGCCAGGGCTTTTGGTTTTCCACGGGCGATCGCCCATGGCATGTGGAGCAAGGCACAGGCACTGGCCATCATGGAGCAACAGGATGAATGGCGCGTCAGCCCGATGAGGGTGAGCTGTCAATTCAAAAAACCCCTGTTTCTGCCGGGTACCGCAAGCCTGAACTGGCGCACCGGAAAATCCGGGTGGGACTATCAACTATTGAATGCAAGAGGAGACGCGCCACACCTCAGCGGGCGCATTGAGTGGCTTTAATCCACTTCTGAAGTGTTCTCGTCGGTGGAGAGGCATGAGGCCGTACCGCCAGCAACCGGCAGCGTAAAGAAGAACCGGGCGCCACCATCTTCGGGGCGCTCAAAACCGATCTCCCCTCCCTGAGCCTGAATCAGGGAGCGGCAGGTAGGCAAACCAATGCCCATCCCCTCATCTTTTGTGGTGTAAAACGGCAGAAACAGTTTTTCTTCCGCGTCTTCCGCAAGCCCGATACCATGGTCACGGACTTCAACCCGGACACAGCCTTTGTCGGTCATCCCTGCACTGACTTCCACGGGCAACTCAGATCCGGCGCTGCGCGTTGCTTCCAGTGCATTTCGTATCAGATTGAGAGCAACCTGCTGCACCTGAATCGGGTCGGCAAGAATATCCGGCAGGTCTTCCGGCACAACCAGCTCGATTGCACCTTCGTTATTGCGCGCATCCACTTCCGCGAACTGGCGCGTATCCTCCAGCAATGCCGATACCGACAACACTTCTTTACCGGTGGCCGGCTTTTTCATGAAGCGCCGGATACGACGGATTATTTCACTGGCCCGGTGAGACTGAGCCTCAATCTTGTCAAGGGTTTCCTGGAGCAGCCCCAGGTTGGGGCTCTCTGCCGACATCATCCGTTTGGCGACCCGTGCGTAGTTGGTAATCGCCGTCAGCGGCTGGTTTACTTCGTGGGCAACGCCGGCCGCCATCTCGCCCATGGTGGTCAGCCGGGAGGTGTGGGCCAGCTGGTGGCGCTGCTCCTGAACAAGCTCACGGGCTTCTTCCAGCGCCCGTTCACTCTCAAGCTCGGCGGTGATATCACGGAATACAACCACCGCGCCGCGTAACTCATCGCCGTCATATTTTGGTGTCGAACGGTATTCCGCCGGAAATCCCGTTCGATCCGCACGCAGCATTCTGATATCCCGCTGATTTTCGATAACACCCTGGCTGCAGGTAGCCCGGGCCGGAAGGCCTGCGGGGCATTCCACTGCCGTAGAAAAATGGGTCTCGAAAAAGTTGCGGCCAATCAGATCCTCAACCGGGCACCGCATAATGACAGCAGCTGCCGGGTTGGCAAACTCTATGGTGCCGTGTTCATCAAGGCCGTAGATGCCTTCACTGATGGAGTTGAGTATACGGGCCTGGTCACTCCTGAGCTCACGATTGCGTGCCTGCAGCTCGCGCTCAAGCCGGATGACCCGGGCATGGGTTTTGACCCTGGCAATCACTTCCTGGGACTGGAATGGCTTGGAGATATAATCGGCCCCGCCGAGAGAGAAGCCTTTTACTTTGGCTTGCAGGTCATCCAGTGCCGATAAAAACACAACGGCACAGTCAGCCGTTTCCGGATCGGCCTTGAGGCGCTCACACACCTCATAGCCGTCCATTTCCGGCATCATGATATCAAGGAGAATAACCTCGGGCTGGTGACGGCGGGCGAGATCCAGAGCTTTTTCGCCCTCATTGGCGATCAGCAACCTGTAGTCCTGGTCTTTGAGTGTCTCGTAAAGGACTTTCAGGTTCTGTGGATTGTCATCCACAAGCAGAACCGTAACCTCCGAATTTTCGCTGACAACTTCAGTCATATAGTTAAAGGCCGGCCAAAAAGATAACCTCATAATGCCGGCGGGATTACTTCGCGTCGATAAGGTTCTTTACGGACAGAACCATACGCACAAGGTGTGCCAGTGAGTGGGTGCCCATTTTGTGCATTACCCGGGAGCGGTGGATCTCTACAGTGCGCTGGCTGATCTCCAGCTCGATAGCGATAACCTTGTTGGCCTGGCCCTCGATCATCCGATCCATGATCTCGTGTTCACGGGGCGTCAGGCTCTTGATCCGACGGATGATCTCCTGCTTCTCATCAAGGGTTTTGCGCTGTTCCATATCCTGCGCCAGCGCTGCTTCGATTTTTTCGAGTAACGCTTCTTCACGATAGGGCTTCTGGATAAAGTCGACGGCACCTTCTTTCATGGCATCCACGGCCATGGGAACATCGCCATGCCCGGTCACAAAAATGATCGGCAGAATGGAGTGCTTTTCATTCAGCTTTTTTTGCAGTTCCATGCCATCCATGCCCGGCATGCGAATATCCAGAACAATGCATCCGGCCATGCTTTCGGAGTAATCCTTGAGGAATGCCAGCGCGCTCTCATAGGTTTTGACCGGCTTGCCATCAGACTTCAACAACAGTTCCAGTGAATCACGAACGGCCTCGTCATCCTCTACCACGTACACAGTTTGCTGGATATCAGTCATGGTGTGTTATCTCCTGTCTGTTTTATTTTTCGCGACCGGTCAGTGAATTGACGGATCTTTCTGATCGTCCCGTGCGTGCTCCTGGCGTTCATGCTCACGCATTTTTTCAAGCCGTTGCTGAATAATGCCAAAAACGCTCTGTTTCGGATAGTTGCCGTTTTTGCCGGCCTTGCCGGCAGGCTTGCCTAACAGTAAGGTAACAGCCTCCTCAACATTTGAAACCGAGTACACAGCAAACCGCCCTTCCCGGACAGCTTTGACCACCTCGCTGTCCAGCATCAGATTCTGCACATTATTAGCCGGTACAATCACGCCCTGGGTTCCCGTCAGCCCGCCTTTGAGCTGGCAGGTAGCGAAAAAGCCTTCCACTTTCTCGTTAACCCCGCCGATCGGCTGAACCTCGCCGAACTGGTTAACGGAGCCGGTAATGGCCAGTTCCTGTCGCACTGCAATGCCGGATAGCGAAGATATCAGGGCGCAGAGCTCGGCCAGCGAAGCGCTGTCACCGTCTACCTCGCCGTAGCTCTGCTCGAAGGTCAGGCTCGCCGACAGATGCATCGGATCGGTCACCGCAAAGTGCGAAGCCAGCCATGAGCTCAAAATCATCACGCCCTTGGAGTGGATGTTGCCCCCGAGTTTCACGTCCCGCTCAATGTCCATGATGCCGCCATCCCCATAATAGCAGGTTGCTGTTACGCGATTGGACAGGCCAAACTCGAAACCGCCGGTGGAGAGCACAGACAGCGCGTTAACCTGGCCCACAACGGCCCCCTGGGTTGAAACAAGGGTAGAGCCATCACGGATTGAATCGTAATACTGATCACGAATCCGGCTGCTGCGGTATTTGGCACTTTCCAGGGCCCTCTCCACATGAACACCCTGAATCATGTTTGCCCCGGCCTGCCGGGCCCAGAAATCCGATTCCCGAAGCAGATTGGCAATGTTAGCGGCGTGCAGAGACAGCCTGTCCTGATGCTCTGCCATACGAGCGCTGTGCTCAATGATCCTTGCTACTGCCTTGTTATTGCAGTGTAAAAGGTCCTTCTCCTTGACCACGCTGGCAATAAACTTCGCATACATCACCTGGCTGTCTTCAGAGCGATACATCTCGTTTTCGAAGTCCGCCGTTACCCGGAACAGCTCGGAAAATTCCGGGTCGTATTCCTGCAGCAGCATCCAGGTTTCGCGATCACCAAAAAGCACCAGTTTCACATCCAATGGCACCGCCTGGGGCTCGATTGAAATGGTGCCAGACAGTGTAAGTTCACGCTCCAGGGAATTGATCTGAATGGATTTCGAACGAAGAGCCCGTTTGATCCCGTCCCACACAAACGGCTGCTCAAGCACCTTGATGGCATCCATCAGCAGGTAGCCACCATTCGCACGGTGCAGGCTGCCGGCACGAATCAGGGAAAAGTCGGTAAAGACGGTGCCTTTATAGGTGACATTCTCCACGTATCCAAACAGGTTGTGATACGTGGGATTATCTTCCACCACCATGGGCACTTCATTGGTCTTCTGATGTACCAGCACATTCACGAGGTAACGGCGAGGCATTTTTTTGTCCAGGGATGCATAGGCGATCGCCGCCTGTTCCTCGTCGCCGTCCAGAAAGATTTCGAGATTCTCGACCAGATCTGCTCGCACGGCTTCAAAGTAGGCTACCACGTCTGGAAGGTCTTTATATTTTTCAATTAACTCATCGATCTGATGGCCGGATATGCCCTCCAGGGTTTCCCTGTTAAGAGCCTGCTGCTTGTCCGCGTACTCCTGCTCCCAGTCCGCCAGTTTTCGCAGCGCCTGGCGGAGTTTTTTCTCGAGTTTGTTTATCGAGTCTTCGAACTTGTCGCGCTGCGCGTCAGTCAGAGCCTTGAACGACTCCGCCGTGTGCGGTTTGTCACCCTGCATAGCCACCAGGCGATAACCACCCGGTGTTGTAATTGTCAGGCTGATTTTCTTGCGGCGGGCCTGGGCGGCGACCTTTTCCAGTTCGTCTTCCTGCTTTTTGCCGTACTCTTCCTTCAACTGTTCCGACCGCTCCAGAAAACTGTCGTTGTCAAAGGTTTGCGGAATAACCTTGACCAGCCGGCTCATCAGCTTTTCCATGTCCTGCTTCAGTTGCACCCCCATGCCCGCCGGTAACTGGAGTAACCGGGGAACACGCGGCTCTTCAAAATCTGCCACATAACACCAGTCATGACTTTGCTGTGCGGTATCCAGATGGTGTTCAAGGTAACGCAGCATCATTGTGCGCTTACCCAGGCCGTTACGACCCACGGCATACACGTTGTAACCGCCATGCGGCATGGCCAGCGCAAAGCGCACCGCTTCCTGGGCGCGGTTCTGGCCTACAATTTCAGCGAGGGGTTCCAGTTGCCTGGTGGATTTGAACGGCAGATCTTTCAGAACGCAGGCTTTGTAAAGCTGATGCAAAGACAGTGGCTTCAAGATTGGGTCCTGTGACAGTTGGCTCATTGGCCGGTCATTGTAGGTTCTGAAAACCGGTCTGTCGCGCCTGGCCGGCACTTTATCTTCCTGTTACCATCCTTTAGTCCTAAACCCACTCAAAACAATCCAGCATCCAGGCTGGCCGCAACATACATCCCCAGTTCGCGGCACTGCTCCTCAAATTCATCCCGGTATTCGCCACGACACACCAGTGGTTCCTGAATGATTTTCCAGCGCAATCCGGTGGTAATGCTCTCAATCGCACGTCGTGTTCCAGTGCCGTCATGGCCTGCGCGAATGTAGAAGGCAAATGGTAGCCCCTGGGTTTTTTCAAGGCAGGGGTAGTAGCTGCGATCGAAACCCCTTTATACGAATATGAAATATGCGATTTACGTTGGTGAGTGAGTGAGTTGAATTGATATGAGGGGACTTAGAAACTTAAGTCGACAACATAATCCCAACAACATTTTTCTCAGGATTACTGCTTGAGCAATCCCGGCCAGCCAGCAACATTTTCTAGATCAAGCAGCGCCTTCCGATTACCTATTAGCGCCGGACACTGAAGCTGGTCACCGATGGTAATGACATCATAAGTTGGCCACTCCGGTCGCAAAGCGGACATTTGCATTAGACGATTACGCGGAGTTTGGCGGCTATTTTGGAGCAGCGAATCGGAGGAAAGTGTATTGGAGCGCTGCAATGGTGAGCTTTCCGCTCACCATTGCCAGCACAAGAGGCTTTGTCCCGTTCATCACCCTCACTTGGGCTCGAATACCGATTGGCCCGCGATGTGAGAGCCGCCGAAACTCAGAACAAGCGTTCCCCGTTATCCACCTTCGCATCAGGTCTTACCAGAGTAACTTCGCCATTCGCCGTCTGCACGCCAGTGACCAGGCACTCCGACAAAAAAGGGCCGATCTGTTTAGGCGGGAAATTAGTGACTGCAAGAACCTGTTTGCCGATGAGTTCCTCCTTGCTATAGAGGTCCGTAACCTGCGCACTCGACTTACGAACACCGACCTCCACCCCGAAATCGACTCGTAATTTATATGCAGGCTTGCGCGCCTCGGGAAAATCCGTCACTTCAATGATAGTCCCGATCCGCAGTTCAACCTTCTCGAAATCGCCCCAAGTAATCATCTCACCGCTCCTTTGACGTAGTTAGTCTGTTAACAAATCTGGCTCGGCGACCGTCCGGCTTTTCGCACGACCCGCGATCAAAGAACCAATGACGATCAGAATGCTGGCACTCAACACGGCAACCGTAGCTTCGCCGAATCCGGCAAGGATCAACAGGATCACTGAAATCAGTGGCGCACTGTATGCCAGGGTTCCCAGTAACTGGATGTTTCCGTGCTTTACACCATGGTCCCAGGTGAAGAATGCTATGCCCACCGGTCCGAGGCCGAGCCCCACCACGCCAATCCATTGAAGTGCGCCTTCTGGCCATACCGTTTCCTCCCACAAAAGGTGGCAAATCAACGCCAGAATAGCCGTAACACCGCAAAACCAGCCCACGGCATCGGTCGGTACCGAGCGAACCAGTCTGCTGAGAACAGAATAAGATGACCAGATCAGAGCGCAGAACAGAGCCACCAGGTAACCCGGCAGGTTCTCCCAGGCAAATCCGTCGGCATTACGGCTGATCAACAACCAGCAACCTGCCAGGGCAACCAGGGCCCCAACGATGTACTGAGCTCGTAGTTTCTCGCCCGGCAGGAAGGCCGACAGCAGGACGATCAGCAGCGGCCAGAGGTAAGCCAGAAGGCTGACTTCAACGGCCGGGGCCAGTGTCATGGCCTTGAAGTAGGCAAAGTGATAACCGAACAAACCAACGATGCCGATGCACCATGCAAGCGGCGATTGCCGTAAATAATGCACACCGGAATGTCCCGAGAAGACCCAACGACCGCACATCAACAGGAAAGCGATGCCGAAGGTCATGGCCATGAGCTGGAACTCTGGAATCTCGCCACCGGAAAGCTTGGTCAGCAATGCCAAAGTGCCCCATAACAGAACGGAAATCGACCCGATCCAGGTTGCGGCGTTAACGGATGCCATGAAACCCTCCCCGAAATTCTCACGTGTGAATGATTTCAGAAGGGTATCCAGTACGAAGGAGAGGAACTTTCAAATCTTGGCGGAACTATTTCGAAATACGGCGGAAGTGGCTGGGCGCTCTGCCAAAGTGGGCTCTGAACCGGTCGCTAAAGGCCGATAACGATGAATAGCCGACAGCGTCGGCAACTCGCTGGACGCTGAGCCCCGACTGCTCCAAAAGCCGCCAAGCTTCTTTCATTCGTAACTCTGTGAGGTATTGATGCGGCGTCATGCCGACCTGGCGCCGAAACAGGTCGTTCAACTGCCGAATGCTCAGATGTGCCACGGCAGCCGCCTCGGCCAAGGACAGCGGTCGGCTGAAGTGTTCGTCCAGAAATTGTTTCGCGGCGTGGACTCTGCGGTCCAGCTTCAGCTGACTTCCATGGCGCTCCTGAAGCAACTGAATCAGCAGGAGCAGCATTTGATGCTGGGTAAAATCCGACTCAGTCCCATTTTGGAGCTGTGCATGAAGGAACTGGACGTAATGGAGCAATGCTGGATCGAGGTCTACGAAACAAGGTAGCTTGTCTAGCGCCGGGGCCAAGCCTTCGGGGACGTCTGCAACCAAAAACCGATTATCGTCGGTCGCAGCATATCCATGGCCAATTCCCGCAGGAATAATTGCCGCTCGATGCTGCGCAACCTCCCCTTCCTTGGCATCTACTGACAGAGATAACGTTCCCACCAACGGCAATACCAGTTGGTGATGGTCGTGGGAGTGGCTTTTTCCCTCGTCCTCGTAGGTTCGTATATGCAAACCGATCTCAGAGTGCTTCATGCGACCAGTATAATCAGAAACACAGGAGAGTCATCACAGAACCACTCTTTCACCCATCTCTCATCCGGGATCCGACCGGTTCATAGTAAAAACGCGGCAAATTCGCAGTCACGAAGTATCTCTTGAACCAGCTCAAACGGTTTGTGGCTAAAATGTCCGCTTTTGTTTAAGAGCTTGAGCTTAACTGAACGTCCAGAAAGGTCCGCTTTTGAAAACAGAGTGGACGCAAAAGTGGTGTGATTTTTTTGCGTGCTACTACATGAACAGAAGTCACGCCATGGTTTCTTTCAGCTAACTTTTAGGATTTTAGATTAGTATGCTTACTAAACCTAAAAACGCTAATTCACTCACTCATACCATCATTTGGGATATTTTATATTGTTATAGGGAGCAAAGGCGCAAAAGGGCCGGATGAGTGGCTGCCACCCGCTGGCCAATGCGGCTATGTGGCGAGGTTCGTTCGGATAATGAAGCTCTACGGCCTGGAGCCAGCACTGAGTGAGTCGTCTTGGTATAAGTCTTTTCTGGCAGATTGTCGCCAAAAGCGGGTAAGCCGAGGATAACGTTTCTCCAGTTGCTATCAGCAGCTATGAATGCCGCCCAATGTCCACCAAGGCTTTTCAAAGAGTATCATTAGCTGAGAAGCCTCAAACAATGGATCGGAGTAGCAATGAATCCACCGGCCAACATCACCAACAATCATGGCAAGGCTGGCCTACTGTGGCTTGTTGATCAGGCCGAGCGCTGGCACCTTTCTGATGGCGAACTGGCAAGTCTTCTCGGAGTGGCGGAGACGACACTGAAGATTTGGATAGCTGCAGTTCGAAGCACCGGTGACCAAAGTCCAGAGTTTCCTGAGCCGGTGATTGAGCGGATGGGCCTGCTTCTGGGGCTGCATAAAGCACTGGTTCTTTTGACCCCAGCTGGCCACGAAAACATGGCTAATGACTGGTTCAAGAAACCTATTTATTTGTGGGGTCTGAACGGAAACTCAATATGCTCACGCATTTTGGATAATCCGAGCACCGAGACATTGATCGAGTTGGTGCGCCAGATTCGATCCCGGTCAGCTTGAATCACGATCAGTTATGTCATCCAGTACCAATTTTGGAAATATGGAACGCATGATGACCGAAAAACGCCCAACCGAAGCAGAGCTGCTGGACAGCCTAGACGCCCATAAGGCTCATGCGGATGAGCTAGCCCAGCCGCTGCCGCAGGAATTAACGCCTCTGGAGCGTCTTAAAGGGTCTGTAAAACGCTATGATCGGCCGACTGATCCAGTTTGGGATGAATTCTTTGATTCTGAGGAAGGCGTTAGTGAGGACTTTATGGATGATCGTGCCCAGCCCCCTAAAGACCAGGAATAATGCGAGACTACACTCAGCTGAAATCTCCATGCTCAATTTTACAGAGCACTTCCGCTATCCGGCGACAGCCCTCTTGGGTGCCTAGCAGGTCGGCAGGGCGTTCATCATCAAGAGCTGAAACCCGGCCCTGAAACCACTCCAATGCTTGCTCTCGCGACTCCCAAACTCGGATCGCCTGAGCAATGACATCGAGGGCGTACCTAGTGATGGCTTGTTCAGTGCCAGCCATTGGTGCCTGCTCCCATTCCTGAAATGCTTCGGGCATAGGAGTATTAGGGTCACATTGGGCTATTAACTCACCCAGGTTATAGCGTTTTCTCACTATCATGGCTTTACCTCCGATATCCTCGACGTCCCCGAATAATCACCACCTCGAACAGCATTGGCGTTTCCAGTGGTTGGGCTTGAAAGGTTGCCAATATAGTTGCTTGAGAGGAGCGGGATTGTCCAATTGCGTGACATGCGACGAAGCCAGGCCTCTCCCTGGCAGTCACACCACTATGCAGGTGTCGCGCTCGCCTGGCATCCTTGCCGGCAGTGAGTTCAGACCATACTGGTCTAAATGCTCCTGAGCAGGTTAAGTGTTTTGCCCAAAACATACTGAGTAAAGGGTCACACCAACTGACCCTCGAATAAAGACAGAATCTCGTTCCAATAATGATTGCTGATTGTGAGGGCCGTCGATTCGCTAGGTGGGGCGATACCTTTGTCAGCCCCCCATGTGCCGCCGATATCGAGTTTAATGTCACTCTCCTTAGTAACGGTGTTATGGGTGAGGGCAGTCCGTCCGTTGAGGCCATCGAACTTGTGTTTTAGCGGTTTTGATGAGAACCAAACCACTGTTTTTTCCGGTAGGTCTTCACCAATTCTGTGGGCGAATTCAGTTAGATTTTGTTCTGCAAGGACGTAAAGCCAGCCGCCGATGTGAGGCGGTTCTGCGGCTTGGCGTCGAAGGATTCTTCCGAGAACCTGCCTAAAATGAAGTTCTGTCCGGATTCTGCTGAGGTGGCAGCATACTTGCAGTCTCGGAATGTCTGTTCCTTCACTAATCATCCCCACTGAAATGATCCACCGATCCTTGGATGCCCTGAAATTGTCGATTGTTTGGTGTGCGTTTGGTGCTCGGCAACTTACAACGGCAGAGCTTTCTCCCAGCCCGGCGAGCCTGGTCGCAATATGCTCTGCATGTGCGACTGTCGCTGCGACAACTAAACCACCCGCATGTGGGATGTGCTGTCGAATCTCAGATAGTTTTTTCGATGCTTCCGAGAGCGTATGGTCGATTATCTCATCTCGGAAAAGAAACTCGGGGTAAGAAATGTGACCATGCTTAATCGTATCGCGGATACTGGAGTAGGTTTGAAGGCCGTGCTCAGACGAACTCAAGTGAATCTCTCGGTTATCGGTAAGCACAATTTTAGGTTCCCGGCATACCCCATCTGAGACTGCCCGACGTAAACCGTATTCATAATCACAATGCAGCTCGCCACCCGGTTGGGTATATCGTGCCAGAGCGATAGGAGTGTCGTCTGTCCTCCATGGCGTTCCAGATAATGCAATGGTGTAGGATGCTCTCCCCTGGATTCTATCTAAAATGGTTCTCCCCCAGCTGTTACCAACGAGGAAACTATCCGAGCCCGCTCCGGAACAATGATGAATTTCGTCCAATACTACGAGTACGCGATGGTCGCGCAATACCCGCCAAAGCTCCTTGGGTAATGTGTTCATTGACTGATATGTGTATGACCCACCCGCAGCACCAATCTGCCCGTTAAAGCTTTTCCCTAGAACTTGACTAAAAGTTGTGGCGACGCTTTGCGCTACTGCTCGTGAGGGTGAAAAACAAACGACAAAGTCGATTTTTCTGTGCTCAAAGAGAGCCTTGGCGACAGATGCAACCATGACGGTTTTGCCCGCTGCTGGCGTTGCGTGACATAGAAAATGAGATTGGTTTTCGAATGATGACAAGGCCTGAGTGATGCACTCGCTTTGCCAGGCGCGCAACTGCATCATGAGGGGGTACCGATTTTGGAGATCACGGTCTCGACTGCACGCAGTTGGCCTAGGAGTTTCGTACTCCTCTCTCTAGACTCTAGGCATTGTTCCTTCACGGCGCCTCGAAGAGCTGGGTATTTGTTGTATAGCCGCTGATATTCCTCCGCCTCCCCAATGCTGGCTACAAGCTCGATCTTCCTTTGAGAGAGCTCCTCTTGAAGAGCTCGCTGGGTATCAATATCCATTGTTGGCTCAACATTAGGGCCACTGTTTTCAAAGGGCGAGGGCTTAGCTTCGAGTGTGACAACTGAGCGCTCAGGGCAGAAGATGAATTGACATCCACGGCCGCGGGATTCGCCGTGTCGTTCAACCAGTCCCGCTGACTCAAGTCGCAATAGCTCTTTATAGATGTATTTTCGGAGCAGATTGTGTTCTGGTCGCTGCCCATCAGGAACTCGAGGGATGTAGAGATCCCGGATGTCTGTAGTAGAGAAAGGTGTATCTAACTGCTCCCGTAACAGCTCGATCAGTGTCTTATCAACTTTCAGTGATTGCGACTTGTCCATCCGAAGGCCCAGTTGGTCTTTAGGTCGATTTGGTCGACTCCAAAAAATGGGTAGTATATGCCGTGGCCTGTCACGCCTCAAGAAACCATAGTCTTGCCTTTTGTGAGGGTAAGAAATGGGCTCACCGGTTTGCGAGGCGTTTGGTCGGAATCTGAGAGCAATGCGAAAAGCAAAAGGATTTTCGCAGGAGCGTCTTGCACACGAAGCAGGAATAGACAGGAGTTATGTAGGTAAGATTGAGCGAGGAGAGGTGAATGTGACCATCGAGAGGATTTACCAGTTCGCGAATTGTCTAGAGTGTTCTCCCAAGGATTTGGTGCTTGACTTAAAATGGTCCTAGCATGAAATTGGATGTAACCGAACTGGCAAACTAATTTATTAGCCTCGTCCAAAGGCAAGACATTTTTTGAGTAAAAAAAGCGAGCGATTCGACGATGATCAACCAGATAGGTAACGGTCGTTTTGTTCGAGTTATTTATATCGCCTGTATTTCCTCGAAAGCCTCTACCTAGATTAGCTTGGAGACCGCCATGTCAGGAAAGAAGACATTACTTGTAGTCGCCCATACTCCCTCCGAAAATACGAAAAGAATGTTAGATGCCTTGGTTAAGGGGGCTTGTAACCCGGATATAGAAGGCGTAACAGTACGGTATTTGCCCCCCCTTGAAACGCAGCCTGACGATATCAGCTCGGCTGATGCCATCGTTATAGGCACGACTGAAAATCTAGGCTACATGGCGGGTCTAGTTAAGGACGTATTTGACCGGTGTTACTATGAGTGTCTCGAAAAGACTGAGGGGCTTCCTTTTGCGTTCTATGTTCGAGCGGGCCACGATGGCACGGGTACACGCAGAGCAATAGAGAGCATTACGACCGGCTTAAAATGGCGTCTAGTTCAAGAGCCCTTAATCTGTCGTGGGGAATTTCAGGAAGAGTTTGTTGACCAATGTGAGGAGCTTGGATTGTCGATGGCAGCCAGCCTGGAGGCGGGAATTATCTGAAATGGCCATCTTGTGCAGACTCTTGATATAGGTTGTTAAGGGAACCACAAGCTGGCCAGTTTATGGTCACACAGGCAAGCGCCTGTGGCCGGCCAAAATGTTTTCTTTAAACAAAAGCGGATATTCAGAAACGATCGAATTGACCACAGAGCACCACGCTCGGCTGATTCAGATCAAAGAAAATCAAGCACATCGGACCCTGACAGATACCCTGGAATACCTCATCGACCAGGCAGAGGGACGGCGACAAACTGGCTAAGCAATACCGCATTATTCTCAAAAATCCCTTGCCCCCAAACAGCCCCATTGGCATCAACAAACAGCACCAGGTCGGATTCCGGTGCCAGGCTTTGAGTTGGTGGGTTGGGGGCAAAAAGGTCTTTCTTAGTCAGTTAGAATCCAGGGTCCTTTCTTTTATCCCACGACTCCAGAACGAACATTGCCAAGGTATGAGCACTATGAATTGCCAATCGGGCGTGCCTGGGCTCCAATTTATAGATCTGCTTCCCTGCTCCATGAGCTGAGCTGGCGTGTGTACGTAGCGCCCCAACACCATCAACGATTGAGTGCATCCCTGATAGAATTTTGCGCAAATCGTTGTCTTCTATGCGCTTCGGGTCAAAGTTCAAGTATTCGGCCACTGGCTTCCAGAGGTTTTTCAGATCCTGTTTTGCCGGTTTATCCAGTTTCTCTTCGTCGATCATGATCTTGAAAAGAGACTCCAGAATATTGCATGCAGCTGAGCATGCCTCGCGAGGCTCAGTATTCGTATTGTCTATCGCTCGCTCGAATTCCATATCGATAGAGATTAACTCACGACCTTTGATCAGATCAGATAGGCTCTTTGTTGCACCCTTCATCCCTACTGCCGACTGAACCTTTCCTCCTATCCGGTATACCAGGTCATATCGCTCAAGCACTTCCTTTGTCTTTCTCTGAAAGGTCTCCCGAGACAAAGACCCTGGCGGTGATCCAAATAGCTGCGAGTGATGATCATCCGGAGTCTCCATCTCCTCTTCGATTAATTTCCCCAGAACCGCAAGAGGGGTCGAGGATTCGACGTTGGTGCGCCTAAGCCAGTCCTGGCACTTCACAGGTTTACTGCCCTCTGGAGGGTCCCCGGGAGCGTCTGCGTACATGAACATGCTGTCCAGGTCGGCGTGAGTTTTAACTTGAGACATGTGTTTTGCAATGAGAGCAATAATCGGCGCTGGTATCTGAGTCTTCAAAAGAAAATCCCCTGGATCTGTGAACTCAGGGGACAGTCTACATTAGCTTGAGCTGTGTAACTCGGCGGCGGCATGGTCAACGCCGCCAGATAGGCCTTTAGATTGACACAGCCCCATCGGCCTCGGCCTTTGACCTGAATGTTCACTTTGCGACCGACCGGGCTCCTCGAACTCCTAAACAAAAGCGAACGTTCGCGTCGACCCGCAACAGCCCAAGAAAATCAAACAAACTTACTTTCCGCCGAAGCCCGATTTTTGCAACTACGGGCGCACCCAGTGCGGGGATCAGGGTTAATGATGAAAATTACTCAGTGAATAACGGTTAGTTCTAAGGGGAGCAGGTCACAGTGGCACTTTAACCAAATCCGGGATTTACTATACGGGAAGATCTTTTCGTTGCCATCGCACAAGTAAGGTAAAACGTGGTCTATACAGTTGGTGTGACCGGAGCGGCTGAGGAGATTTAGGGCAAGCCGGGGTTCTACAATGAATCGATCTCTAAAGCGATTGCGAGCATTCGTATTGAGATTCCAAGTGTCGAGCAGACCGTTTAGGTGAGTAATTCTCATCAGATCTGGCGAGAAGATCGGAGCCCCGGAGATAGAGTAGAGTCCCCGGGGCTGAGTAATCAGAATAGGTATGATCCACCAATGGATATTCCAGAAACTTCATACTCATCTTTATCGATGTATTGCATGTATTCTGCGTTCAAAACGACGTTGTCAGTCAAAGCCACATTGGCACCAACGCCGTAAGATAGGTCTGATTCGGATTCCGATGCCGACACGCTGCCACCAGGGCCGGAGATCGTCGCAGTCAGTTCACCCTTCGTGAAGCCCAGCGCCACGTAGGGGTAGATTTGAGTTTCGTTGGGGATACCAAACAGGGCATATCCCCCGACGATGTAGTCCAGCTCAAGCTTCGCAGATATGGATCCGTTACTGGCTGTTTCGTCGGCAACACCAAAACCCGCGCGCAGCTCCGCTGAAACATACGGATTGATCTTAGCGCCGACTTTTCCGGACAGAGCACCCAAATCCAGTTCATCATCCAGAGTGTCTTCGTCATAGGTGACGAAATTATAATTTGCTCCGACATATGCCTTTTGACCCATCTCTTCTGCTGTTACCAACCCTGAAGTGGATGCCAGACAAAGTGCGCTTACCATGCTTAATGTTTTTCTCATTTTTGATCCTACTGCATTTCTATGAATTTAATCTCCACGAGAACCTTACGCAAAGTGAGGCCGAGTTGGCCACTGAACCGCTCTGCCCACCTTACTGACCGCAACTGCAAGCGTTGATCGGTATGGGTCCGGCGATCACGCCTCCTCGGTAATGATACGACACGCCCTTTAACTTTTCACTTCCGACTTAATTCTTCCGCCGCCTCTTTAACCTCGGCTCGGCGGCGTGCGAGTTGGTCTGCTGCCTCTCTTTCTTTGAGGAGGCGATCTTTTTCTTTAATCAGACGATCTACGCGATGTGGTAAATCATCCATCGCTTTTCGCAAGTCCCGAAGATTTTCTTCAAGGCCATAATGACTCGCAATAATATGGTAAGCAGACCTCACATCCCGTTGATCGTCCGCTACGAGAAGTTCTGCGGTAAATGTGACACATCTTTTGAAGGAGCTAAAAGCCTTATCTATGTCTCTCGTAACGATGCTCTTGTCCAGGCCCGCTCTCTCGGCGCGTTCAAGAGCCACAGGATTGACCATATCTAGGCCGTCATAGCACTGTGCAATCTTCAGAAGATTTTTTGCATGCTTTAGCCGATCATCAGCACTTCTGGACTCTACTCGTTCTTCAAAGCGCTGCTCAAGCTCTGAATGCAACATCCACAATGGGCCCAAAATTAACCCCGCAGCGCCGATCGCCGAAGCGAGGACTGGTATGAGGTGCTCGAAAAAAGTATCAGGGTTAGTGAATTCATCGTCGTGAACCGAGAGGCCGTACAGCCAGCTGAAAATCAGGTAGAAGGCTATTGCAAAAAAAATCCACACCATGAAACTGGGTGGCCGATTGTCCTCTTTGAGGGAGCCAAAGAGCCCTCTTACCGGGAAGATCAAGTCGGGCACTAGGCGCGCAAAAATCTCATCTTCGTCTGGCGTTAGTTTGGGAGTCCATTTTCCATGGTCTCTAAGGTGTGCAATAACATCAAAATGAGGCATAGCTGTTAAACCGGCGTCTACGAAATAAAAGTTAGCTGAAGCATGCGCATACCGCCCAGCATATCGGATAGGCAACTGGTGAACGTCATTTCAAGTGATCTCCAAGATGGCTCAGTATACCGGCTAGACTCTGTTCGTATGCCTTTCTTGAGCAAGCCTCCGGCCATCATTCCATATCAGGTATAGTCGGCTTCCAGTTGTAGGGCAACAGCTTGTCGATGGATTTGTTTCTCTGGGTCGGTAGAAGCTTTGTAAGCGTTCGGCGACTTCAGGTTTTGATTGACCCTGACCCCGTATTAGGTCCACCCAGAGTTGGAAAAATCCGGCTACCCCCAAAAATGGTCTGCTGGGTTCTACCCCGTAAATGCGGACAATACTGAAAAGAGGCTTATTTTCTTCAATGGGACATTTTTGTCTATGTGCCTGAATGTTCGCTTTGCGACCACCAGGCCCTGCAAAAATTTCTAAACAAAAGCGAACATTCGAGTCAGGCTTTCCCGCCAGAGCCTCCAAGCTCATCACCGCAATTTCAGCCAGTATGATTGGCGGAGCAAATTGCGGACGCTGAGTCATTACATGGCAGAGGTGGGCATGCTCAGCTAAGCTATTGTTTTATCGATTTATGTGCAGCGCGATCGATGGTTCAACGTCAGTAATAATGACGCAGTTAAATTTCTGCAAAGATAAAGTGCGCTGCCTAATTGCTATTAGCCAACAAGGAAAACAATGGGACCAGTTGCGCTTTTTGATAAATCATTTCTCCAGTCGCTCAGCGTGGATGAGTCAGTTTGGTTTGACCACTTCTTTGTGGCCAACATTTCTCCCTTGTTTTATATCGAGACATTGGCTGATTTAGATAAGGAGATGAGTCGAGGTAAAACTGCTGAGCAGGTGGTTGGAAACATTGCCGAAAAAGCGCCCCAGATGAGCGGTGCTGCCAACATATCGCATCTCGATTTGCTGGTGGGGAGTCTAATGGGTTATCCGGTTTCTATGACCAATCGGCCAGTGATTGGTGGTGGGAGGCAAGTCGAAGCCGCTGGGAAAAGGGGAGTCAATTTCGATTTGTCTCCCGAAGCAAAAGCCTTTAACAGGTGGCAGGATGGTGAATATCAAAAACTGGAGAGGGAGTTTGCAAGAGCGTGGCGGGCTCAAATAAAAGGTATGACTTTTGAAAGTTCCGCATCTTATGCTCAAAAGCTTGGGGTAGATATTTCTTCCTGCAAAAACATGAACGACGCCGCAAATGCAGCAAACCGGATAGTCAACCTAACGAACAAGCCTTACGAATTGATTGGCTTTATTGTGAATGCAGTTGGTATCCCCCGTGAATATCAGCAAAAGCTTGTAAGGCGCTATCAGATTGCAGGGTTTCCACCACTTACACGTTTTGCTCCTTACGCGGCCCACGTAATCAAAGTTGAGGTTTTTTTTCACATTTGTGTTTCCCGTGGGTTCATTTCAGCAGACCGGCCCTCGAACAAAATCGATATCGCTTATCTTCACTACCTTCCTTTTTGTAATGTTTTTATCTCTGGCGATAAACTGCATCGTAGCACTGTAGATCTATTCTTAAAGGATGACCAAAGGTTTGTATGGGGGCCCGATTTAAAAATGGATCTCGGAAGATTAAATGCTCATTACATGGAGTTCCCGCAGGAAGTAAAAGACAAAGGGGTGCTTTCATTCGCCAGCAGACCCCCTACCGAGGTAGATTATCTGACGTCGGAATTATGGGATCTTTTAGGGCCCAGTTGGCGAAATAGCGAGGGGGATACAGCCCCGATAACACAGGAAACAAATGACAAGATATTGGAGCATGTCAAGCAATTCACAGATGCTCCAACACTGCCACCGGACGGGATTGTTGATCCTCTAGACGAAGTAGATAGTGTCTCATTGCAAAGATCCGTTAGAAGGAAACGTGGGAGCTGGTACCAAGTCCCTAAGGACCTCAAAGATGGCTAACCAGGGCTGCAGCGGACCGCTTTCCGGCGCGGTGCGCCTCCAAATCGGCCGCTGAGCCCAGGCGTAAAAAATGGAGAGGTACGATGTCTGAGGAAGTGCCTAGATGGCCGAGTTCATTGCCGATGCCAGCCAAAATGACTTTTGGGCCGAGGCGAGTGCATCTTCTTCCGGCTGACTTCGAAAATCATGGGGCAATTGCTGATCTTCTTCACGATCTGTACTGGTTTCCAGATGATCTTTATTACCTATTCTATTCAGACGTACTGAAGTTAACTTCAAAGGCTTCGGCGGAACTTAAGGAATCAGGAGTAGTTATCACTGAGGCGGAATCATACTTATACATGCATCCCAAGCCCGGTTATGAGAGAGACTTCATTCAGGTTTTACCAAGCGAAAGCTATCCAGAGTGGAGAAAAGAAGCCGCTGTAGGGCGCATGTTTTGGCGGGCGTCGCTTTCGTTAGAGCCAGCCGTGCGTAAAGAGATGGACTTTGATGAGTCCGCGGCTAGAACCCGCGATGCAATTGCTGACTCGGAAGATGTTGTAGATTTTAAGCCTAATTTTTTCGGTGTTGGACTGAATCTAAACAGCCTCTGGCGGAGGATTCTGGCCTGGTTTAAGTCCAAGTGATTTCTTACCATGCCAGTCACGGCGATGGTTACTGCATTGTGGCTACGCCTCCATTTCATAGCGGCGCGTCCTGAGCGGCGTTATCGGATCATCTGAATGTTCGCTTTGCGACCAGGGCATCCTCTGAACTCAGCTAAACAGAAGCGAACATTCGATGCATCCCCAATTACCGGTCTTCTCACTCCCCGAAACGGGCAAAAATCGCCTTTCAAGACCCCGGCAATGGAACGGGCGGACACACGGTTCTGGCACGTCGATCGCCAGTGTAATGGATGCATGTCCGGTTGTTCGGGTGAGGCACCACAGGAATACACCAATCGCATGTCCAGATAATTCCTGATTTGATGCACAGACAGGGTGCAGCGACGGAACGCTTTGGAAATGACATGGCCTAGCTCCTGGGTGCTGACCTACGTTCAAGATTGGTATCGAACATTCAGGTATTAAAGGTCATGTTGGTAACGCCTTGCTCTGTCGAGCATAAGGTGCGCAATCCGCTGTCCCAGTTCGAAACCTTCCTGCACAGTCACCAGCTGCGCGCTTGGTTTATCTCGCCCCCAGGCCTCCCCGGCCTGTCGAGAGGCAAAGAAAAGGACATCGCAACAAAACGCACTTCGAATGTCTCCCGATGCGGCCACCGACACTAAAGAGACGACCGCGTCCTCCGGCTCAAGCGAAACCACTCTCTGTGGCGTAATCGTCATGTTGATCGGGTTGTTCGTCTGCGGGCAACGCGATTGCACCTGCGCCCGTTCGCCAATAACGGTTGGAAACATCAAGGCATCCAGTGCACACCAGGTGTAAAGGGGCCGATCGTTGATGACAAATGCATGCGGGGTTTCACGCAGCGTAATGCCGGAGCCGATCAGCCGTCTCTGGTCATCGTACTCGATGGTTCCGCAGGGCAGTTTCTCCAGCACCAACAAGACCTTATCAGTCGTCCAGTTGAGCGACTTCGCGAGCCGCTCAATCGTGACCGGTTGTCCCAGGGCAAGCTCGCGCAACAGCGTCACATGAAGCGAGGCTTCCCTTTCTCCGATTAGACCTAGCCGTTCAACGATTTCATTTATGCTATACATGGGCGACTCCGTCTTATCCCGCGCAGCACGACAATTGCTTTACGTCCTTGGTGAACGTTTGGGCACAGAGCTTGAGTCCTTCGACCATGGTGAGATAGGGGAACAGTTCATCGGCAATGTCGTTCACGGTCATCCCCGCACGCAGCGCCATGACAGCAGTCTGGATCAGCTCACCGGCTTCGCCCGCCACGGCCTGAACGCCCAGTAATCGCCCGCTGTCACGCTCCGCGACGATCTTGATAAAGCCTCCGGTATCGAAGTTGACCAGCGCCCGGGGCACGTTATCGAGGGCCAAGGTACGGCTCTCAGTATCATAACCTTGGGCTTTTGCGTCTGCCTCGGACAGACCGACGGTCGCAACTTGCGGATCGGTAAAGATCACCGCAGGCATAGCGTTGAGGTCGAGGCTGGCGTCACCACCGGTCATGTTGATGGCGGCCCGGCTACCGCCGGCGGCGGCCACGTAGACGAATTGGGGTTGATCGGTGCAGTCCCCAGCGGCATAAATGCCAGTCGCGGTAGTTTGCAGGTGGTTGTCGATTAGGATCGCGCCGCGCTCGGTGGCCACACCGATGGCCTCCAGGTTCAGGTTCTCGGTATTGGGTGTGCGGCCACTGGCGACTAGCAGTTGCTCCGCCTCCAAGGTGCCAGCGTTGGTTTGGAGGGTGAACACCCGGCCGTCATAGGTAATTTCACTGGCCTGGGTCTGTTTGAGCACTTCGATGCCCTCGCGACGGAAGGCCGCTTCCACGGCTTCACCCACCGCCGGGTCTTCCTGTGACAGCACCCGGCTGCGGGCGAGAATGGTGACCCGACTGCCAAGGCGTGCAAAGGCCTGGGCCAGCTCGATGGCCGCTACCGAGGCACCGATCACAACGAGGCGCTCGGGAACGTGATCCAACGCCAGAGCACTGGTGGACGTAAGATAGGGGGTCTCTGACAGCCCCGGGACAGGCGGTTCAGCGGGTCGAGCACCGGTGCCGATAAAGGCCCGATCAAAGCTCACTGTCTGCTCGCCGCCGTCGTTGAGCGTAACCGTTAGAGTCCGTTCGTCCACGAACCGCGCTTCGCCCTTGAGGACGGTAATGGCCGCATTATCATTGAGAATGCTCTGGTACTTGGACTCGCGCAGCTCCTCCACTCGGGCTTGTTGCTGAGCCAGGAGTGCTGAACGATTTACCGCCGGTGCTTGGGCACTCAGTCCCTCGTCAAACGGGCTTTCCCGGCGAAGATGTGCGATATGCGCTGCCCGGATCATGATTTTGGACGGTACGCAACCAATGTTGACGCAGGTTCCGCCGATGGTGCCGCGCTCAATCAGCGTCACCCGGGCACCGCGTTCCGTCGCTTTCAGGGCCGCGGCCATGGCACTGCCTCCGCTGCCAATCACCGCAATGTGCAGGTTGTTGTCACTCATATAACGTCATTCCCTGGTTGAGGGTTTTCGCAGCAGGCGTCGTGTTTCTTCTTACGCCAGACGGCATAGCAGGTCAGGCCAATAAAAAAGACCAGGGCGGGCAACAGCACGTAGTCGAGATAACTGGTGAGGGCAACCAGTCCTACCGCACCCAGCAATATGACCAGTACCGGCGTAAAGCAGCACAGTGCGACCAACACCGTGCCGATGACGCTCACCCGCAACAGGGTTTTGGGGTTGGCCATGGTTACTCCTGTGTCGCTTTAGATTGTTTCAGAGTGGACGGATAACCGGCGTTGGTCGTGGCTTGAGTCAACGCCTCAACGGTGGTTTTCGCATCGTCGAAGGTGACAGTCGCATCGCGTTCTTCGTAACGGACTTTGACAGAGGTCACGCCCTCCACCCGATTGAGAGCGGCCTTGACGGTGATCGGGCAGGCCGAACAGGTCATGCCAGGGACTGACAAGGTGACGGTTTGTGGTGCTGCCAGGGCCGGCAAGCTAACGAACAGGGAGAGTGCTGTGGCGATCAGTGATTTTTTCATGATGTAGAACCTCTCAGTAAAACAGCGGCAAGACGAAGGGAAACGCCAGCGCGACCAGGATCAGCAGCGCGACAACCCAGAAAACAGCCTTGTAGGTCGTGCGCACTTGCGGTACCGCGCAAACATCACCCGGCTGGCAATCCCGTGCAGGCCGGTATATCCGACGCCAGGCAAAGACCATGGCCACCAGTGCCGCACCAATGAACCAGGGTCGATAAGGCTCCAGGGCAGCCAAATTACCAATCCAAGCCCCGGAAATGCCCAGCGTGATCAGCACAAGGGGGCCGAGACAACAGGCTGATGCCAGGACGGCGGCAATTCCTCCGGCAACCAGCGAACCGCCACCGGATTTGGACTCTGACATAGCGTTGGCTCCTTTAATGACATAGGGGACTAAGATAAGGTTACTCCCGTAGTCAGGTACGGAATCAACCTCTATGTCCAAGAAACCACGTTCAATGACCATTGGTGCCTTGGCCAAAGCAGCCGGCATGGGAGTGGAAACCATCCGCTATTACCAGCGCCGGGGATTGGTGGAGGAACCCGAAAAACCCTACGGAAGCATCCGACACTACGACGAAGAGGCGTTGGCGCGTCTTCATTTCATCCGAACAGCTCAATGGTTGGGGTTCAGCCTGGATGAGGTCGGAGAGCTCTTGAAGCTTCAGGACGGTACCCATTGTGATGAAGCACGGGTACTGGGCGAGCAGAAGCTCGCCAAGGTGCGTGAGAAAATTTCAAGTCTGCGGCGTATCGAGCGAACGCTGGAGGGGCTGGTGCAGGCATGTTGCACTGAGCAGGGTGACGTGAAGTGCCCGCTCATTACGTCTCTTTATAAGGGCGTAGAGGAAAACACGTCGTGAGCTTATCTACGAGAGCCAACTTCTCTGCCGGGGTCGGTTATGGCAACCAGCAAGGGGGCCGATCCGGTCGGCATCATACGTCGCCGCTTATCCCCGAGCCTACGCCAAATCTAAACGTTCGCTTTGCGACCTTAACGTAACGCCGATTATGCGCAGTACCCTGATGAGCTGAGCAACAAATAACGTCTATTCGTTCGGAGCCAATTCAATCTCAGTGACCTCATATTCAGCGCTGCCCGTCTTCCATGCGTTTAATTGCTGCTTGATGATCCGGTAATGATTGGCTTCCATTTCGAAGACATAACCCGGCTTCAAAGGGGGCTTGTCATGAATATAAGGGTTGTCGGTAGCTAGTGTGCCCTAACAAAAGTTCGTCGAATAATTTGTAGCTTAAGGTTATAATTGCAGAAAGCATCGACGGAGCTACTGCAATGGGTCGACCCGTTATTCCTTTGATCATTACAGACC
>NZ_NIHD01000011.1 GCF_002806975.1 Marinobacter aromaticivorans
CGCACCACCCTGAAAACCCAGACTCACAAGGGGGAGGGCAGCAACGAATTGCGCTTTGAGGATGAAGCGGACAAAGAACAGATCTACGTCCACGCGCAAAAAGACCTGGATCTGCTCACGGAAAACAACCGCACCGAAATCATCAGAAACGACAGCCACCTGAGCGTTGGGAACGACCGCTTCACTCACGTAAAAGGCAGCCGGCACCAGACCATCGACGGTGAAAAACGCGAACAAATCGGCAAAGACCACAGTTTCAACGTCACCGGCTCTTTACACCTGAAGGCCGGTACAGCCTGGCTCAGTGATTCGGGTACCGAACTCCATATTAAAGCCGGGCAGAAAGCCGTTATTGAAGCTGGAGCCGAGATTACCCTGAAGGCGGGTGGAAGCTTTTTGAAGATCGATCCGGGTGGCGTTGCTATAGGCGGAGCGAGTATCAGGATGAACGCCGGAGGCTCGGCCGGCAAGGGGAGTGGCCAGAAAGTGAGGGGGCCGGAGATGCCGGGGTTGTTGACTGCTGCGGGTGAGGTTATTGAGCCGGTGGCATTGGCGGAAGCGAGTCAACGAGCCAGTGCAGAACCCGAAGCTGTAGTTGCTCACCGGCTGAAACAGGCTGGAATGCAGCGAACCGGTATCCTTGAGCATTGCCAGCAACAGCCAGACGGCACTTGCCCGTTACGTAATTGCCCTTGTGGCAAGAATGAGCAAGGGCATTCGCATCAAACCGGATGATGGCAGTAGGCAGCAATGTGTGTCAGGTGCCGGATCAAGTGACATTGCTTTGCCCCTCTGTCATGGCATCATACGCTTTGTGAAGATTCCGCTCCTCAAACCAGTCAACGCCTTTGAGCACTCCGGTGATTGCCTTAACACCAAGATAGGAAAGAACGTTGCCGGGTGGTACGGGTATCGCGCTCCTGTTCACTATCCAGAACCGGCTGAGTTCACTGTCCACACCAGCAATCAGATCTGCAATGAGCCGGCCGTTCAGTTGTGTAAGCGATACCCCATGACCAATGCAGCCCGTTGAGTAAATAATATTCTGATCACCGATAAATCCTATTTCGGGAACCATATCGAAATTGGCCGACACGGCACCGCCCCATTTGTAATCGATTTTCTTGTGCGCCAGCGACGGGAACAGCCAGCGAAAGTGCGCTTCCAAATCCTGCCAGACATTTTCGTCGTGCCATTTATCCATGCCATTTCCGTACTCGAATCCGATATCACCACCGCCCATGGTGATACGGCCACACTTGGTGATCCGCAAGTAGTGGACCAGTTGGCGGTTGTCTTCGATTGACATGCGGTCGCCCCAGCCCAGCGTTTTCCACTCATCGTCGGTCAAGGGTTCGGAGACAATCTGATAGGTCCAAACGGCTCTCTGCCGGCTTCTCAGTTTGCGAGGCCCGGGTAATGTATGTGTCCACGCGTTCGTTGCCAGAACCAGTTTTTTCGCCCGGATTGTTGCGCTCGACGTGTGCACCACAACGCCTTCCTGCGTTCGGCGAATATCGGTTACCGCCGAATGTTCGTAGATCTCTGCACCCGTCTGTTCGGCCAGCCTTTTTAATGCCCGTACATGCTTGCAAGGATCCAGAATCCCGGTTTCCGGTTCATAAATGGCGGCCCGGATGTGCGGAGCGTTGAGTTTTTCTCTTACCTTGCTCTGCTCGTAAAAACAGTAACTTCCGTCTTTTGCCAGATCGCACAGCAGGCGATAGGTGTTTTTCAGCCGTTTTTCCTGGCGCTCCGTGTAAGCGACTCGCCACATGCCGGTATGCTCGTAATCGGAGTCCAGGCCTTCGTTTTCAATCAGGTCATGAACATAGGCAACCGCTTTCTGCATATATGCCTGGGCTTCCCGGGCCTTTTCCTTGCCCCAGCGCAAAACGGTTACTTCCGGTTCCATGCCGAACAGAGTCATATTAAAACCGCCATTTCTGCCCGAAGCGCCAAAGCCGATCTCATTCGCATCCAGCACCATAACGCTGAGTTCAGGGTGATCGCGCTTCACCTCGCGGGCCGTGGTCAAACCGGTATAACCAGCGCCTACTATGAGAACATCGGCGTTATAGCTGCCTTTTGGCAGAGGATCGTTCGGAGTATAAGCCCCGTATTTGTGCTGCCAGAATGAGTAATTTCTGGCCATGTCTTCCAAGGCGTTGTTTGTCATACAGACTCCGCTTATTGCTTAAGAACATGCCCATCAAGAAGGGTGCGTTAAAAAATGTCAGATGCACGCACATAATAGTCAATTCTTCGTAAACCATGCCTGTAATATCTTTGTTCTGGCCCTTGCAGCTCGATAATGCGATAAGGCCTGGGCAGAGTTACACTGTTTGCCTTGTATGCCAGCCGCAACCATCGGTGGCACATCCAGTCAGGCGGGCCCTCTTTGTGGTCGCTGCCAACTGAAACATAACGGATATCCTATGGAAAACGAACAAAACCCGATTGAGCAGCGCAGCCCGGAAACCGAAAAGACACTGGCCGACCTTGTAACACCTATCTACGGGCTTTTTATCCTGGGTGTGCTCTACACCCTGTATCTTGCTCATCAGATTATCTTGCCGATGGTGCTGGCGCTGCTCACAAGCCTGCTGTTGTCGCCTCTGGCCACTCGGATGTGCACCGGGCTGCGTATTCCCAGGGTAGTCAGTTCGCTGATCCTGGTGTTGCTGTTGCTTGCGGCTATCGCAGGTGTGTCTATGGCGGTTGCCACACCGGCGCTGGAATGGGCGGGTAAGGCTCCAGAAGGCATCTCGCGTTTGCTGGTAGGCGAAAGCGAGCTCAAGCGGCAGATCAGTAAGGTGACGGAATCTGCTCAAAAGGTGGAGCAATCTGTCAGTGAACTCTCGGAGGGAGATGGCAAAAAAACCAGGCCGGAGCCAACTACCGTCGTACTGCAGACAGAATCCTGGCGAGCCCAGTTGATGAGCAAAGCCCGTAACGGCATTGCGGGTCTTGCGCTGGCCATGGCCCTTACCTATTTTCTGTTGGTCAGTGGCGACCGGCTGGTGCTTAATTTTGTACGGCAGTTGCCAGGGAGTCACCGTCGAACCGTGCTGCGTATTACCCGGGATTCCCAGCAACAGATTGCCCAGTACCTGGGGGTTTTGGGAATCAGCAATACTTTTGTTGGTATATCAACAGGGCTCATGGCCTGGGCAATCGGTATGCCAGACCCTGCAGTCTGGGGATTGGTGGCTGGCCTTGCCCGTTTTATTCCGTATCTCGGGGTTATTCTCACCATTTTATTGCTGGCAGTTGTCTCTGCGGTAAGCCTGGACACCTTCTGGATGATGGCCATTGCACCGGTTGGTTATCTTGCCCTCACCACGATGGTGGGTTTCTTTATTGAACCGTGGATCCACGGCTTTCGCATGGCGATAAACCCGGTGATTATTTTCGTTTCCATCTTTTTCTGGGGGTGGCTGTGGGGGCCAGTGGGCGTGTTGCTTGCGGTGCCATTGATGACGGTGATTCAGGTTGTTCTGAAACAGATTCCCAGGCTGCATCCGGTCTATAAAGTGATCGCCCGTTAGTGGTCGGGAATGGCTTTCATGAACAAAAAGATGGATACCCGCCTCCCCCCCTGACACATTCTTGAATGTCACCTATCCTGATGGGATTACTTACATTCCACAGGTAGGGGGGGTATTTATCTATGATCCCGAACACCATGAAAGCCATGGTTCTTACCGGTCATGGCGACCTGGACAAGCTCCAGTACAAGGAAGTACCTACGCCGTCTCCCGCACATGGCGAAGTGCTGGTTCAGGTAACCGCTACCGCAAAGAACAATACCGACCGCAAAGCCAGGGAAGGGCTGTATCCCACAAAAAAGGGCGAAACCACGTCGTTTCAGATGGGGGGCAAGCCAACACTGATCTTTCCCCGTATTCAGGGTGCTGATATTGCTGGCCGTGTTGTGGACGTGGGTGCAGGCGTTGATCGCAGCCGCATTGGCGAGCGAGGTCTGCTGGATTTCAATATCTATGCGGACAGCCGCCGCGATATAAACCTTACCCCGGATTATTACGGCCATGGTGCAGATGGCGGCTACGCGGAGTATGTTGCGGTTCCTTCAGATCAGTTCCATGCTGTGCCAAATGCGGATCTGGACGACGCGCAGCTCGCCGCAATGGGCATGTGCTCATACCAGACGGCCATGCACATGCTCACGTCAGCCCGTATAACAGCAGGCGAGCGGGTTCTGGTTACCGGTGCCAGCGGTGGTGTCGGCACCGCTTTGATTCAGCTTTGCCGGATTATGGGGGCTGTACCTTACGCATTGAGCACTATGGATAAAGCTGCGGCTCTCACGGAGCTGGGCGCAGAGTCGGTACTTGACCGTGCGGATATGGACAGCTTTGTGGAGCGGGTGAAGACCCAAACTGGCGGCAAACCATTTGATGCGGTTATGGACCTGGTGGGCGGTGAGATGACTGACCGCTTCATTGACGCCATGATCTTCGACATGAATACGCGCGAAACCTATCCTCGCCTGAGCATTGCCGGCGCCAGTGGCGGCAACGTCAGTGAAATCCTGTGGACACGGATTTACCTGTACCAGGTGCAGATATTTGGTGTCTCCCACGGTACCCGGGAAGAGGCGGAGCAGCTTGTGGACTGGATTCGCAGCGGGCAGCTCAAGCCGGTGCTGCACGGAGCTTTCCCGCTCTCGGAACTGCACCAGGCGGAGCGCTACTTCATGAATCGTGGCAGCAACTATCTCGGTAAGATTGTCATTGTTCCGGATTCCCAGTGGGAAGAACACGGCAAACCCTGGTCTCTGGAGCGCAACCCATGAAGCAGGAACTGAAAATTCAGCTTATCGACACCCATGCCGGCGGCGATGTCAGCCGCATTGTGACCGGTGGTATCGATGCCTTGCCGGGTGGCAGTGTGCGGGCGCAAATGGAGTATCTGCGAGATGATGCGGATGGGCTGAGAAAGCTGTTGCTGGAGGAGCCTTACGGTATCCCCGAGATGTCGGTTGATTTGCTGGTTCCGCCATCTGACCCCCGGGCGGCGGCCGGGTACATCATTATGGAAGTGATGGGGTACCCGATTTATTCCGGTTCCAACACTATCTGCACCGCAACGGCAGTACTTGATGCCGGTATAGTGCCCATGAAAGAAGGCAAACAGGACTTTTTCCTGGAATCGCCGGCGGGCCTGGTTCGTATTGAGGCCAGAGTTGAAAACGGGGTAGTGGAGGCGATCACCTGCGAAGGTCTTCCGAGCTACATACACACCCACCGGGCTTCCATTGAAGTGCCGTCAATCGGAAGGGTTATCTACAGCGTGGCCTACAGTGGCGGATTCTACGCACTGGTGGATGCAGAAGCCCTCGGGTTCGACCTCACCCTGGATGAAGAGCAAGAGCTTGCTCGGGCGGCGCACAGGATTGTCGAAGCGATTCAGGCGGAAACCGGCTTTTCCCACTACACCCTCGGTGATGTGGGCCCCCTGCCATTCCTGCATTTTATGGGGCCGGTGCAGCAGGTGGCGGAAGGCTATTATCGCTCCCGTTCTGCCACCTATGTGCATCCGGGTGTGATCTGTCGGAGCACTACCGGCACAGGCACCTCGGCCCGACTGGCGCTGATGGATTACGAAGGGCTGATACACCCCGGAGACAAGCTTGAAACAGTGTCTCTCCGGGAAACCGGCTTTATTGGCGAGTTCTCGGCCATAGAGCAGGAGGATGAGTACCGGGTTGTAAAAAATAACATAACGGGAAAGGGCTATGTCATTGCCCGTTCCGATATTGTCGTGAACTGCGAGGATTCGTTGGTGGACTGTGACGGGCTGCATCATATTCTCAGTAGTCGCATGTCTCAGTGACGTTGTTCGCCTAAAGTTTACCTTTACGTAAAGTGAAGGCTGTGCTAAATCTTCGTCCATGCATTCAATGATAAAAATAGCAGGAGTTGATCATGAGCCTTCCGGCATACGCCGACGTTTATAACAACTTTGATCCCGCCGCCCTGGAAGCGGAAATTCTGGACGGAAGTCTGGAAGGCGGGTTGAACGTTTGCCATGAAATCTGTGACAAGTGGGCAACCGACCCGAAAAAAGTTGCGCTCTACTATGAAACCGGGGCTGGCGGCGATGGTACGCTCACCTTTGCTGAGCTCAAAGAGCAGTCTGCACGGTTTGCGAACTATCTCGTTTCGCAGGGGATTGGCAAAGGTGACCGGGTCGCCGGCCTGTTACCTAGAACCCCCGAACTTCTTGTCGTTATTGCCGGCACACTGCGCGTTGGTGCGGTCTACCAGCCGCTGTTTACCGCATTCGGCTCGGGTGCAATCGAATACCGCCTTGAGCGTGCAGGAACAAAGCTGGTGGTTACGGACCCGGCTAACTATTCCAAGCTCACCGAAGTGAAGGATTGTTCGCCTGTTCTCTGTGTTGATGCAGGGAAAACGGGTGCCGGTATTCCGGATTTCCGCGGCACTCTTGAAGAGCAGAGCAGTGACTTTGAGCCGGTTATGATCAAAGGCACCGATCCGTTTCTGCAGATGTTTACCTCCGGTACCGTCGGCAAGTCCAAAGGCGTTGCCGTGCCAGCCCGTGCGTTGCTGGCGTTTTATGTCTACATGAAATACGCCATTGATTTGCGCGATGACGATGCCTTCTGGAACGTTGCAGATCCTGGCTGGGCTTATGGCCTTTATTATGCGGTGGTGGGCCCCCTGCTGATGGGGCATGCTACCCACTTCAACCCGGGCGCGTTTACCCCGGAGTCCACCTACGACATGATCCGCAAGTACAAGATCACCAACCTGGCCGCAGCTCCCACGGCCTATCGCCTGCTTAAAGCCAATGATCACATACTTCCGGAAGGCGAAAACCTAGGGCTTCGTGTGGCCAGCAGTGCCGGAGAACCACTGAACCCGGAAGTGGTTAACTGGATCAAAAACCGCCATTTTTGCCCGGTTATGGATCATTATGGCCAGACAGAAACCGGCATGACCTGCTGCAACTTTCACGCGCTCGCGCATCCGGTGCGCCAGGGTTCCATGGGCTACTCGTCACCCGGCCATAAAGTGGTTGCGCTGAACGAGAAAAACGAGGAAGTAGGCGAGGGCGAAGTGGGTCAGATTGCGGTGGATGTGAAAGCATCGCCGCTGTTTCACTTCGATGGTTACACCTGGGGCGAAAAAGACCCGTTCGTAAAAGGCTATTACCTCACGGGTGATATGGCGGTTTGCCATGGCGACGGCAGTTTTTCATTCAGCGGTCGTGACGACGACATTATCACCACCGCCGGCTACCGTGTTGGCCCGGCGGACGTGGAAAGCACGCTGCTGGAACATGCAGTGGTTGCGGAGTCCGGCGTGGTTGCAAAACCGGACGAAAAACGGGGCTCCATCATCAAGGCATATGTGGTTATAAAAGGGGATCAGCAACGAGCAGACGATCAGGCTCTGCGGGAAGAACTGCAGGAACTGGTTCGCCGGCGTCTTTCCACACACGCATTCCCTCGCGAAATTGAGTTTGTGGATGAGCTTCCGAAAACGCCCAGCGGCAAGATCCAGCGCTTTGTTCTGCGTAACCGGGCCCAGGAGGAATCTGGTTCATGAAAATAACCTTTGAGGAGCTGGACAGGTTTCTCCGGGAACAGTTTCCCCAGGGTGCCGCCTACGGTACCCTGAGGAAGCTGGGGGACGGTTGGGCCGAAATGAGCCTGGATGTAGATGATGGGCACCTCAGGCCAGGCGGAACCGTGTCCGGCCCGGTCATGATGGGCCTGGCAGATGTCACGCTTTATGCGGCACTGCTAAGCCGGATCGGGCTAGTGCCTCTGGCTGTCACCACCAACCTGAATATTAACTTTCTGCGCAAGCCCAAGGCCCATACACCCATCTGGGCGCGGGCAACCATGCTTAAGGTAGGGCGCACCATGGGCGTAGGTGAGGTGTTTGTTTATTCGGAAGGCGGAGACGAACCCGTTGCACACTCAACAATGACCTACTCGATACCGCCGAAAAAACATGAGAATTAGATTGACGTATACGTAAACGTCAATCTAATCTGTAAACAAGAAAAACGTACAACAATAACAAAGGTAGATTGGCTCATGAGTGACCAGTATGTGCTGGAGACCCGAAGCCTTGTAAAAGAGTTCAAGGGCTTTGTTGCGGTCGATGACGTGAATCTGCAGATTCAGAAAGGCCACATACACGCTCTTATCGGCCCCAATGGTGCTGGCAAGACAACCGTGTTCAACCTGCTCACCAAGTTTCTCATCCCTACACGCGGACAGATTCTGTTTAAAGGCGAAGACATTACGCCAATGAAGTCAGCGGCCATTGCCCGTAAAGGCATGGTTCGCTCGTTTCAGATCTCCGCCGTTTTTCCCCATATGACGGCTCTTGAGAACATCCGGGTTGCGCTGCAAAGCTTCGAGGGCAGTTCGTTCAGCTTCTGGAAATCGGGAGCTTCGTTGAACCGGCTCAATAAGCGTGCCATGGAGCTTCTGGACTCTGTCGGCCTGACTGAGTTTGCGAATACCATGACGGTAGAGCTGGCCTATGGCCGCAAACGTGCTCTTGAGCTGGCAACTACTCTGGCTATGGAGCCGGAAATCCTGCTGTTGGATGAGCCTACTCAGGGTATGGGAACGGAGGATGTTGATCGCGTTGTGGAGTTGGTTCGCAAGGCGGCTGAGGGACGCACCGTGCTGATGGTTGAGCACAACCTGAGCGTGGTTTCCAAACTGTGCGATCGTATAACGGTGCTGGCACAGGGCTCCGTGCTTACCGAAGGTGATTATGAGGCAGTTTCTGCTGACCCCCGTGTTCGCGAGGTTTATATGGGAACCGGTTCCAGCGGTGAACGGGGAGCGGTCACAGCAGAGGAGGCTGCCCAATGAGCCAGAATGCGACGAGGGAGTACGATCAGCTGCGCATTGACGGGCTGCATGCATTTTACGGGGAATCCCATATTTTGCACGGCATCGATTTGGTTGTTAAGCGCGGCGAACTGGTCACTCTGCTTGGCCGTAACGGCGCGGGCAGAAGCACGACGCTCAAAGCAATCATGAATATGGTGGGCCGCCGCACTGGCTCGATCATGATAAACGGCGAAGAGACCATGTCTTGCGCCCCGCACAATATTGCCAGGCTGGGTGTCGGGTATTGTCCCGAGCACCGCGGCATTTTCGCTTCCCTGAGCGTTCACGAAAATCTCACCTTGCCGCCGATCGTGCGCAGTGGAGGGATGGGCCTGGAAGAAATCTACACCATGTTCCCCAATCTCTACGAACGCCGCTTCAGCCAAGGCACCAAGTTGTCGGGCGGGGAACAACAGATGCTGGCACTGGCGCGAATCCTGCGCACTGGCGCCAACATGCTTTTGCTGGATGAAATTACCGAGGGCCTGGCGCCGGTTATTGTAGAAAAACTGGGTGAGGTTCTGGTCGACCTGAAAAACAAGGGGCTTACCATCATTCTGGTGGAGCAAAACTTCCACTTTGCAGCGCCATTGGCCGACAGGCATTACGTGGTTGAGCATGGCCGAATTGTGGAGGAAGTCAGTGCCGGCGAGCTGCACGCAAAGCAGTCGGTGCTGGATCGCTATTTGGGTGTCTGAACCTGGATAGGTGCATGTAAAACGGAAAATAGCAACAAAAAACCGAACCAACGCAAAACAGTAGCGGAGATATAATAATGACAATCATGAAAAAGCTTCTGGCTTCAGCTGTTGCATCAGCCCTGATGGTGGGTGGCGCCCAAGCCGAAATCAGCAATAACACGGTGAAAATCGGCTACCTGGCTGATATGTCCGGTACCTATCGCGATCTGTCTGGTCCGAACGGTCTCAAGGCCCTGGAAATGGCGATTGCCGATTTCGGTGGTACGGTCAAAGGTGCCAAAATCGAAATCGTTACAGCCGATGACCGTAACAGCCCGGACGTAGCCTCCAGCACAGTGCGTCGCTGGCTGGAAAACGATAACGTGGATATGGTGGCTGGCCTGGTTGCATCTTCTGTAACGATTGCGGCAACCAAAGTTATCGAGGAGAACGATAAACTTGGTCTGGTTAATGGCTCTGCCGCATCCAGTATTACCAACGAGTACTGTACACCTAACCACATTCACTACACTTACGACACCTACGCATTATCTATCGGCACCCCGACTGCGATCGTTAAGGAAGGCGGCAAAACCTGGTATATCCTCACCGCGGACTACGCCTTCGGGCACGCCATGGAAGCAGACGTAACCCGCGTAGTTGAAGCCAATGGCGGTGAAATCGTTGGCAGCATTCGCCACCCGTTCCCGACACCTGACTTCTCATCGTTCATTCTGCAAGCGCAGGCGTCTGGCGCCGATGTTATCGCTCTGGCAAATGCCGGTGCCGACACCACGAATGCTATAACAACCGCCGCGGAGTTCGGTGTAACCCAGTCTGGCCAGACCATCGCCGGCCTTGTGGTCTTCCTCAGTGATGTACATGCGCTGGGAACTGAGGCCGCTCAGGGTCTCCAACTGACCACCGGCTGGTATTGGGATATGAACGATGAGACCCGTGAATGGTCCGACCGCTTCATGAAAGAGACCGGTGCAAGACCTACGATGGTGCATGCGGGTATCTATTCCAGCACGCTTCAGTATCTGGATGCAGTTGAAAAAACCGGTTCGGATGATGCCCAGACCGTGCGCAAGCAGATGATGGATACGCCTATCAACGACATGTTTACCAAGAATGGCCGCATTCGTGAAGATGGTCGCATGGTTCATGATATGTATCTGGCACAGGTAAAAACTCCGGAAGAGTCCAGCGGCGAGTGGGACCTGTACAAGATTCTCCGTACCATTCCGGCTGAAGAGGCGTTTCGCCCGCTCGCGGACAGCAAGTGCAAGCTGATTAGCAGCAAATAGCAGGTATGCAAAGGAGTTCTCCGGCGCTTGCCGGAGAGCTCTGAGCATTACGCAAAAAATAAAAACTGATTCAACGTCCGTGCTGCTTCTGGAGTTAGTAACATGTCCATGATTTTCGGCGTGCCCATGGCGGTGCTGTCTGGCCAGCTTCTGATCGGGATTATCAACGGGGCGTTCTACGCGCTGTTGAGTCTCGGGCTGGCCGTAATTTTCGGCCTTCTCAAGATTATCAACTTTGCCCATGGCGCCATGTATATGCTGGGTGCCATGGGCACAGTGATCCTGTTTGATAACCTTGGCGTCAACTACTGGGTCGCTCTTTTTCTGGCACCTGTTCTGGTTGGCATTGTCGGGGTGCTTGTTGAGTATTTTCTTCTTCGCCGTATTGCCGGGCAGGATCATATATACAGCCTGCTTCTGACCTTCGGCGTGGCGCTGATCATGCAGGGCATTCTCACCAATATTTATGGTGTATCCGGGCTTCGCTATTCAATGCCGGATATGTTCAAAGGCGGTGTAAACCTAGGGTTTATGTTCCTGCCTTATTACCGGGCCTGGGTTATTGTAGCCGCCCTTCTTGTGTGCTTTGGCACCTGGTTCATGATCGAAAAAACCAAACTGGGCGCTTACCTGCGGGCTGGCACCGAAGACTCGCAGCTTATGCAGGGTTTCGGTATTAACGTGCCACTGCTGGTGAGCCTGACATACGGGTTTGGCGTCATGCTGGCTGCGTTTGCCGGCGTGTTGGCCGCGCCCATCTATTCGGTAACTCCGGTAATGGGCTCACACATCCTCATTGTCGTCTTTGCAGTGGTGGTTATCGGCGGGCTGGGCTCGATCGGTGGCGCCATTATCACCGGTGTTCTCATGGGTGTGGTGGAAGGGCTAACCAAGACTTTCTATCCGCCTGCATCATCTGCCGTGATCTTCCTGGTCATGGTAATCGTGCTGATGATTCGGCCCCATGGCCTGTTTGGTAAGGAGGCATAATCATGAGCCAGACCGATATCCAGTCCGACATCCAGAAAACGATCCTGAAGCAACAAAAAGCCGAGGATCGCAGAAAGCTGATGCTGAACGGTATATTACTGGTGCTGTTGCTACTGGCACCGTTCGTGATGTACCCGGTATTCCTGATGAAAATCCTTTGCTTCGCGTTGTTTGCGGTAGCTTTCAACCTGTTATTCGGTTTCACCGGTTTGCTGTCTTTCGGCCATGCGGCTTTTCTGGCTACCGGTGGGTACACTACGGGTTATCTGCTCAGCAACTTCAGTGGCCTCACCACGGAAATGGGCATAATCGCCGGCACTTTGGTGGCGGCGGTGCTTGGATTGGGCTTTGCGCTTCTGTCCATTCGCCGTCAAGGCATCTACTTTGCCATGGTTACTCTGGCTCTGGCGCAGTTGGTGTTCTTCTTCTTCGTTCAGTCGCCCTTTACCGGCGGCGAGGACGGATTGCATGGAGTACCGAGAGGTGAACTGTTCGGGCTGATCAACCTTGAAGACAATCTGAACATGTATTACTTCGTGCTGGTGGTATTCCTCGCCTGCTACCTGCTGGTTCAACGGATTGTCAGCAGCCCCTATGGCCACGTACTCAAGGCGATTAAACAGAACGAACCCCGTGCTGTCTCCCTGGGTTATAAAGTGGATCGTTACAAAGTTCTGGCATTCGTAATATCAGCCACTCTTGCCGGCCTGGCGGGTTCCATGAAATCGGTGGTATTCCAGCTGGCTTCTTTGAATGACGCCCACTGGCACATGTCAGGTGAGGTCATTCTGATGACCCTTGTAGGTGGTGTGGGTACATTGCTGGGGCCGGTGTTGGGTGCCACCCTGGTGGTTAATATTGAATATCAGCTCGGCCAGGGGCCGCTCAGGGACTGGGTGGATCCGATTCTGGGGGCCATCTTTGTGCTCACGGTTCTGTCGTTCCGTAGTGGCATAGTTGGAGAGGTGCAGAAGTTTGTGAGAAAAAATATGGGGTAGAACCCGCATCTGCGCAGAAAGAGGGCCACTTTTCGAAGTGGTCTTTTTTTTGGGGTTTATTCACTCTGAAGGTAAGCATGCTTATAATGCTATAGCTCACGACATCTGATAACTGCTTCATGCCTCAAACCCTCAGAAACCGAAAACACTATGCGACATACAACAACGAGATTAGCGCTCCAGCCGACCCACAGAGAGGCAGGCCGTGTCAGCAGCAGGTTCATCCTGCTGGCGATCATTCCCCTCGCCGTGATTCTTATGGCCATTGTTATCTACCTTCTCGGTGGTCGTTACGTTGAAACTGAAAATGCCTACGTGCGTGCGGATATTGTCTCTGTAATGCCCGAGGTGTCAGGAACGGTTCTGGGCGTCGCCGTGAGGGAAAATCAGAGTGTCAAGGCAGGCGATCTTTTGTTTGAGATAGATCCGCAGCGTTACCGGATAGCCCTTGAAAAGTCAGAATCGGAGAGGGCGGAGGTGCAAACCCGAATTGAAATCATGAAGGCCAGCTACAGGGAAAAGCAGCAAGAGCTCGAGGTTGCCAGAAGCAATCAGGCCTTTACCAGCCGTGAGTACGAGCGGCAAGGGGAGTTGGCCAGAAAGAGGGCGGTGTCTGAGTCGGTACTGGATAGCTATCGCCACAAGATGGAGCTTGCGGAGCAACAGGTCTTGCAGGTTCATACGAGTCTGGAACGTATCAAGGCCGGTCTTGCCGGCGACCCTGAAATTGCAGTGGAAGATCACCCCCTGTACCGCAAGGCGCAGTCAGCACTGGAAGCCGCGCGGGAAGACCTGAACGATACTCGCGTTCTGGCGCGTTTTGACGGCATTGCGTCCAGGGTGCCGGTGGAAGGGCAATATGCCAGCCCCGGCCGGGCAGCCATGAGCCTGGTATCGGTTACGGGGAGCTGGGTTGAGGCCAACCTGAAAGAGACTCAGCTGACCCATGTTCAGCCAGGCCAGTATGTAGAGGTCGAGGTGGACGCCTACCCGAACTACACCTGGGAAGGACGCGTCGTGAGTATTGCTGCAGCAGCAGGTTCTGAGTTTTCTGTTTTGCCGGCACAGAACGCAACCGGCAACTGGGTGAAGGTTGTTCAGCGTATTCCTGTACGAATCGAGCTGGAAAAAAAGCCTGATACGCCCAGGCTGCTCTCGGGCATGAGTGTAGTGGTGTCGATTGATACCGGGCCGCACAACCGTGGCCCTGCATTCATGCAACCGCTGACATCATGGCTTCAGGGGGTCCTGGGTGCTGGTGCCACGCCGGCGATGGCCGGAGACTCTGAGTGAATGGACAAGCCTCCCGCTCAGGGGCCGCTAACAGGGGGCTGATTACCGTCTCTATCATGCTTGCAACGATTATGCAGGCCGTTGATACCACCATCGCCAACGTTGCGTTACCCCATATGCAAGGCAGCATGTCGGCTACCTCAGAGCAGATTGCCTGGGTTCTCACATCGTATATTGTTGCCGCTGCGATCATGACGCCGATGACGGGCTTTCTGGCTGCCCGCATGGGCCGGAAAAAGCTGTTTGTAACGGCTGTTGTCGGCTTCACCGTAACATCCATGCTGTGCGGCGTTGCGACCTCGCTGGAAGAAATGGTGTTGTTCCGTCTGCTGCAGGGGGTGTTTGGCGCCGGGCTGGTGCCCCTGTCCCAATCCGTTCTGCTGGACACCTACCCCAAGGAAAAACACGGCTCGGCCATGGCAATGTGGGGCGTGGGAGTCATGGTTGGCCCTATCCTTGGCCCGACGTTAGGAGGCTACCTGACTGAGTACTACAACTGGCGCTGGGTTTTCCTGATTAATCTGCCGTTTGGTGTTCTTGCACTGATTGGCATTCTTATGTTCGTCGAGGAAACCGGGAAGGAACCGCGGCGTTTCGATATGTTTGGTTTTGCGCTGCTCTCCCTCGCTATCGGTTCTTTGCAGTTGATGCTGGACCGTGGGCAGAGCCTGGATTGGTTTTCTTCATCAGAAATTATTATCGAGTCGCTCGTCGCGGCAGTGTGCCTTTATATGTTTATCGCGCACATGATAACCGCAAAAGAACCCTTTCTTGAGCCTGGGCTGTTCAAAGACCGAAACCTGGTTCTGGGGCTGGTGTTTATTTTCATCGTTGGCATTGTGCTGCTCGCCACTCTGGCGTTGTTGCCACCATTTCTTCAGAACCTGATGGGATTTCCGGTGATCACCACTGGTGAGGTGCTGGCACCCCGGGGCGTAGGCAGTATGCTGGCCATGATTGTTGTAGGCCGCCTGCTCAACTTTGTGGATGCCCGATTACTGATAGGCATTGGCCTTACGCTGGTATCCGTATCTCTTTTCCAGATGGCGCAGTTTAACCTGGAAATCAGTCCCTGGGCGCTGGTTCAGACCGGGTTGATCCAGGGTGTCGGTCTTGGCCTGGTGTTTGTTCCCCTGAGCACCATAACCTTCTCCACGCTGGCAACCCGCTACCGCACCGACGGAACCTCAATGTTCAGCCTGATCAGAAACATAGGCAGCAGCATTGGTATTTCGGTCATGGTGGCACTCGCCACCCGCAGTACCCAGACCAATCATGCGGTTCTGGGGGAGCAGCTCACGCCCTATCGTGATCCGGTACAGCGATTGCTCGAGGGGGACGGCGACCTGGGCTCCACCGACCAGGTGCTTGCGATACTCAATGGCGAGCTGAGCCGGCAAGCGGCCGCCATTGGATACCTCAATGATTTTCAGCTCATGGCATGGATGACACTGCTGACGATACCCATGCTGCTGCTTTTTCGGAAACCGTAAAGATAATAGCCAGCGTCGCAGGGTCCACACCAGTGCAAACTTACGAATCTTCCAGGCTGTGTGCATCTTGCCGGAATCCATCCCATTGTTTATGTGTTGTGGGCGAGATCCAGAAGTTTGTAAGGAAAACCTTGTGCAGTGCCGCCCGGGGGAAGCCGGTGTTAGTTATTCGGAATGAGTCTGAACCTTAACGGAAACTTAAAAAATTATAACTAATGGATATGTTTTATAAATATCAACTTGTTAGAGGGATTTGACGCAGTTTGGCGCGAAAAACAGGCGCACTACTTGTTGCTGATATATAGTCTGTGTGGCACGTTAAAGGTATCATATCGCGACAGTGAAATCGTTTTGCGTTATGTCTGATTAAATCAGCTTAAATCTGTAAAAGCTCCGGGCTCGGGGTTATACCTGAAATAATGGATCGACCTGGAAGCTAACGAATAGGGAGGAAATGCTGATGCTTTATTGGGCTTTAGTGTGTCTTATTATCGCTGTTGTAGCCGGAGTGCTTGGTTTTGGTGGTGTTGCTGGTGCTGCCGCAGGAATTGCCAAGGTTTTATTCTTTGTTTTCATTATATTTCTTATTGTCTCTTTGGTAATGAATGCAATGAAAGGGCGCGGACCCTAATAGTTAGTAATACGTCGCTCAGGTAGTGCATTACGTCAATGGGCGAAAATGAAATCGTCATGCTGTTTTAAATCAGGAGGAAAGTATTATGAATAACGATATTATGGAAGGCAACTGGAAACAACTCAAAGGTAAAGTGCGCGAAAATTGGGGTAAGTTGACCGATGATGAGGTCGATGAAATTGCAGGCAGAAGAGAGTACTTTGTCGGCAAAATTCAGGAAAAGTATGGTATGAAGAGAGACGAAGCAGAAAAAGAGTGGGATAAGCTCACCAAATAGTTATCGCCTTTATACCTGATTTAAAGCCGGTGGCGTCTCAATTGCCATCGGCAGTCGGCCACTCTTCGAAGAACGTTTCTCTGGCTTTATCTTGTTCAATATCCAGTTGGTCGCAAATGGGTATATTGAGCAGGTGTTTTCTGGTCACATCAAGACGTAGCCTTTGAGAGGTTACCGTCTTTCTGCTGAACTCGGTAAAAGAGACAGCAGAACATAAGGGTGAACGTTACGGGAGATAACAGTATGTCTGAATACGGTGGGCTGGTTTTGGGAGAAAACTACTCCCATAAAATTAGTGAAGAATTCGATAGCCAGGTGGCTGCAGAACGTGGCGCAGAGTCGCTGGAAAACCTGGGGATACCCCTTGCTCAGATCCGGATCATTCAGCCCAATGACCCAAGTATGGCGCAGAAGGTGGAGCCTGAAACGCAAGGTATTGCCCGGTCTATGGTCAAGGCGCATGTATGGTTTGGCTTAATAGGCTTGGTGGTTGGTCTGGCTGTTGCCGGATTGCTGGTTACTGTCGGCCCGGCTTTGACTCGCTCAAGCCCGGTGATGACATTTATCGCCATGGGCTTTTTGTTTCCCGTACTGGCGCTTCTTATTGCTGGTGCGGTATCTCTGCGGCCAGATCATGATCTGATTATTGAAAAGGCACGCACGGCAAAAGAAAATGGTCGCTGGACGGTGGTGGCACATTGCGACAGTTTGGAGCAGCAAAAATTGGCAAAAACAGCAATGCATCATAGTACTCAAACCTTGTAAGTACATATGAGACAGGGTGTTCGGGGCGCTCTTCCAGTGTTCAGGAGAGCGCCGCTGAGTATCTAAAGTGAAGTATCTCGAAAAACCTCTTCGATGTTCGACACAAGCACAGGCAGCCCTTGTGCCAGGTTCAAAGCTATGCGTTTCACAAGTTCGGTTTCGATATGGGCGAAGTTCTCAAGTGTACCGTTTTGAGAATGATACATCTTCCGAGCGAGTGTGACTTGGGCGAGAGCGCCTTGGATCTCTTCATCATCAGGATATTTGTCGCGCAGTTCTTCTGGCGAAAGCCGCAGAAAATCTTTCGCCCTTGATTCGTGGCAAGTTTTTTGTTTTTCCATGACTCGACGCTCCCTTTAGTTAGTAGTACTTCAAAAATCACCGGCTTTGCAGCGCACGGATCATTTGTTTGGCGTGCTCATGCTGTTAAGGACTTTACGTTTGTTAAATATAAGTAACTTTTTGGTAAACGCAAGAAATAAGCAACAGGAACCTGGCGCGTGGGCAGTTTCAAAGGCTGTTCATAAATAAGTACCACGATTTTCTTGAATGGTCTGAGAATTGCTCCAGATTTAAAACCTGCGCTGGTCTTATGTTGTTTTACTTTTGAGAATATATTATATGTAGTCTATGTGTACATTTGTTTAATTATAAGCAGTTATGGAATACGCTCCTTATCATTAAGCTTATTTAAACTAAAGTGGTGTTGGGTTGAATGTGCGTTGCCATGTAATTACGCTTGGTAATACTACATCCGCCCTAGGTTATACGTAATTCTCATTTTTGCTATAAACGAAGAGAGGTGTTGATATGGTACAAAAAAATGATCCATTTCCTTCCCGATTAAAGCAACCGAAAGATCCTTTTCTGCGCTCTGACCCTGTAGTCCACTCGCGAAATCAACACCGTTGGGAAGGTCCCCTTGATGAGGTCTCGCTATCGCGTTACGAGCGCGACGGCTTTCTCTGGTTCGAAGGCTTTTTCAATCAGGAGCGGATGCAGCCATTCTTCGATGAGCTCCTGGAAATGGCCAAGGATGAAAAGCTTAACAAGTCGGATAAAGTCATCCGTGATCCGCATAGCGGGGAGTTACGCTCAGTCTTTGGGATGCACGAACTATCTGAAAATTTCAGTCGTCTAACCCGCGATCCCCGGATACTTGGAATGGTGCGCCAGTTATTGGGCAGCGAGGTCTATATCCACCAGTCACGGATTAACGACAAATTCGGGTTTGAGGGTCGTGGTTTTGACTGGCACTCGGATTTCGAAACCTGGCATGCTGAAGATGGTATGCCGCGAATGCGGGCAGTCAGCGCGTCGCTTATGCTCACCGATAACAATGAATTCAACGGTCCACTGATGCTGATTCCCGGCTCGCATCATTATTTTGTGCCCTGCGTTGGTGAAACCCCCGATCTTAACTGGCGGGATTCGCTAAAGGCACAGCGGGTCGGTGTTCCTGATCGTGATAACCTGGCCAGGCTGGCAGAGCGGGGTGGTATCAAAGCGCCTAAAGGACCTGCAGGGTCCTTATTGTTATTCGAATGCAATACCTTGCACGCCTCCAATAAGAACATGTCGCCCTGGCCGCGCTCGAATCTTTTTTTCGTTTACAATAGCGTGGAGAACAAACTGGGCGAGCCTTATGCTGCAAAGCGTGAGCGGCCGGAACATCTCGGCGCCCGGAAGAATTGTGCGCCCTTGACCATGCATGACGATTTTCCCGAACTCGCGCACCAAGGCGTGCCGCCTCTTCCCTAAAGCTCCGGTCGATTTACCATAAAACGGTGCCCGTTCTTTTCGGGCACGAATGTTACGGAGATTGTGAATCAACGCTGATTTTCCGCTGGTCACGGGCATTTAAGCCGGAGTTTGCGTTATCTCTAACCAGAAACATTAACGAATTGGAAGCGCAAATAAGGGACATAATTGTGTATCGATGGATAGCTGAACATCACCAGGTGCTCTCGGTTGGAGCGAGTTTTGGCTCATTGCTGGTGTGGCTTGTGTACGCCCAGCTTCTGTACCTCGGATTCCGGAGACAACGAAGCCCCCGGCTGATCATTAACCGGGGCCGCAATAAAGACATCAATGCGCTCTGTCTTATCAGCAACATGAGTGCAGAATCCGTGTTCATCGAATACATCATTGCGGAACTCGAAACGTCAGACGGCACCATCGCCATGGACGTCACTGATTTCGAACAGGAATACAACGAGGGTGATGAAGATGACGAGCAGCGTACCCGGCCATCTCAGACGCAGCTATCCCTGAACGCAACGGAGAATACAAGGCAGGGGCCGATAGAACCCGGTGGGTTTATCCATATTGGCACCTTCTGTGAACTGGTCCAGCGCCTTGCCCGGGACGAGGGCATCCAGATGGCTGGAGACGTGCCACAGGGCACTCTTGAGTTCCACCGCCTCACTCTGCGCCTGATAGGGATTTACGGGCCGGAACACATGCCCGTAGGGGCTGAACGCAGCTTCGATTTGAGGGTTAGCGGGAACCAGTTCGGTCTCAGACCCGAGTCGTGGGATACAAAACAGCTGGCGTCAATGCGGCAGCGCTGGAAGCTGCGTAAAACTGTTGAAAAGCTGAACGCTATGGACTTTTCATCCTCTTCGTCCTTGCGTCGTGTAGACCGGGAAGAGGATATTGATAACCGGTCTGCTGCCGAGGGGGCCGGCAAGACGGGGCGTTAGGTTACAATAAACGCCCACTCCTCAGAAATAATCCAGCCGGCTGGTTGGGCCAATGTAGACGTACACCGAGTTATCGTTTCGGTAATCCACCCGATGAACTGCAATGCCCGGTTTGTTCGCATCTTGCGTAGCAAAGCGGGTTGCCACGCCCGCGGCCTTGCCATCGCGAATGCGCCTGGTCTCCGGTTCCTGGGTCCATGCGTTGCCCATGCACTGACCAATTGAAGCGATGGACTTCTCATAGATAACTTTAGCGACTTCCTCGTTCGGGGCTTTGGTTGAACAGTTGTAGGCGCTGTCGTTGTTGGCCCAGGCCCATATCTCACAATGACCGCTGATAATCTGTTCTTTGGCCCTGAACACGGTAACGGCGTTAAAACTGCTCCCTTTGCCGCGATAGCTTGCGAAACCCGAGTCATAGTCCGCTACAATGTTTTGTAGTGATGCACAGGGATCTTCCACCCCGAACGACAGTTTTTCCTGCAGCGCACAGCCTGGCAGTGAAATGCCGAGAAAAAGGGGCATACACGCCAGGAATTTCTGATTTATCATTGCTGCGCTCACTCCGGGTTGGATGTACTGAGTTCGCGCACGACTGTATCAGAAGACGCGGGATTGTATTGTGGTGAAATATAGCAAAATTTTGCCGGTGCTGAAGGTTCCCGCTGCGAAATGCACACCAGATCTGCCGAGACCCTGACAGGCCTGAATTTATAGCGATTGGTCCCGGTATTGTCTAACCTGAATACGGGCGTTGTATCTTGATTGCAATGCCGTACCCGCCTATTAAACAGGAAACAGAGATGTTCACCTTTTCGTGTAGTTCGCCGCTAGTGCAAATCCGTCGGTTTTTTTTGGCTGTATGTGCCCTTTTTATAATTGCCGGCTGCTCTGAATCGGCACCGCCGCCCGAGGCCGCACCACCATCGGTTTCCGTGGTGACTCTCGAAAGCACAGAAGTGCGGCCTTCCCGCGATTTTGTGGCCCGTACCGCCGCCTCAGCCAAAGCAGCTCTCGTTGCGCGTATTGAAGCTGAAATCAAGGAAATTCTTTTCCGGGAGGGCTCCCGGGTAAGTGAAGGGGAAATCCTGGTCCGGCTGGAAAATACTCGCGCCAATGCCGATCTCCAGCAAATGAACGCTGAGTTGGCAGCCGCCCGAACCGAGATTGAATCTGCGCGCAGGAACCTCCAACGGGGTGAAAATGTTGCCGACAAAGGGTATTTGTCGGACGCTGACCTGGATAAGTTAAAAGACCGCTTCAGCGCGGCCGCCAGCCGCTTGGAAGCGGCAGAGGCTGCCGTTCAGAAAGCCGGGATTAATCTGGAATACACAGAAATCAAGGCGCCATTCGACGGCTGGATTGGCAGGTTGAATTATGATGTGGGTGCCGTTGTCAGCCCGGCGAGCGGTCCTATTGCCGAGGTTATGGCAACCGACCCGATCTACGTGGAGTTCCAGCTTGATGAATCTGATTACGTTGCGTTTCGCCGCTCGGGCAATGCCACCGGGGAAGATATTACCAGCAGGCTCTCACTGCGACTGACGCTGCCAGACGGCGAGTTCTACGATCAGGGTGGCATGGTGAGCTTCGCCGACGTGCAGACCAACGAGAGCACCGGTACCGTGGATATGCGGGCCATTTTCCCCAATCCGGATGCAGTTCTGCTCCCGGGGCTCTATGTGACCCTGAGGATTGAGGGTCAGGCGGGGGATGCGCAGGTGCTTGTGCCGCAAATGGCGGTGCAGGAAACCATCGAAGGTAAGTTTGTTCTGGTGGTAAATGAAGAGCAGTTGGTTTCCCAGCGATTTATCAAAACCGGAACGCGCCTGGGCGCCATGCTGGCGGTGGAAAGTGGTCTTGAGGCTGGCGAACGGGTGATTGTAGAAGGCCTGCAGAAGGTTCGCACGGGTGTAACCGTCAACCCGGTTACGAAGCGGATAAACCCGGAAACCGGTGTGCTAACTGACAATCCGGGCTCCGCATCAGAAGGTGAGGCTGAGCAATGATCAGCCGAACGTTCATCCATCGGCCCAAGTTTGCCTTTGTTATATCTATCGTGATATCTCTCGCCGGGCTTCTGGCGCTGCAGGTACTTCCGGTGAATATGTACCCGGATATGGCGCCACCCAAAATCCGGGTGGCGGCGGTACTCCCGGGAGGGAGCGCACAGATCGTTGAAGAGGCCGTTATTCGCCCGATAGAGCAGCAGCTCAACGGCGTTGAAGACATGATTTATATTGAATCAACGGCCTCCGACGACGGCACGGCAATGATTACCCTCACATTCGAGAGCGGCACCGATACCGATATTGCCCAGGTAAACGTGCAAAACCGGGTGGCGCTGGCCGAACCCTTCCTGCCCCAGGAAGTCCGGCGACAAGGGGTTACGGTCAGCAAGCAAACCGGCAACATGCTGATGGGTATTAACCTTGTGTCAGACCGGCCGACTCTGGACGCCGTATTTTTGAGCAACTACGCCTCCAGCAACCTGATTGAGACTCTGGGGAGAGTGCCCGGTGTTGCTTCGGCCGAGGTCATGGGCGCGAAAGACTACAGCATGCGTATCTGGCTTGACCCACGGCGTATGAAGTCGTTGGGAGTGACCGTTGCGGAAATTGTTGCAGCACTGCAGGAGCAGAATCAGATTGTGGCCGCAGGCAAGTTGGGTCAGGAGCCGGTTCCCGACGGCCAGCAATTTGTTTACAGCATTCAAAGCAGGGAGCGCCTGACGGATCCGGACGAATTTGCCCAGACGATTATCCGGGCAAAACCGGGTGGAGGTTTTTTACGCCTGAACGATGTTGCCCGTATTGAGCTGGGGTCCCGTTCCTACACTTCCACTGCCAAGCTGAACAATCAGGACACCGCATTTGTGGTCATCTACCAGTTGCCGGATGCTAACGCACTGGACGTTGCCGGCAGGGTAAAAGACACGGTGGACGAGTTTGCCAAAAGCTTCCCCGATGGTGTCTCCCACAGCGTGTTGTTTGATTCCACTGAGTTTATCAGCCGGTCCATCAGAGAGGTGGCCATCACCCTGATCCAGGCTGTTGCGCTGGTTATCCTGGTGGTGTTCCTGTTTTTGCAGAGCTTTCGCGCAACCCTGGTTCCTGCCATCGCGATACCTGTCTCCCTGATTGGCACCTTTGCGATTATGGCGGTGATGGGGTATTCGATAAACATCATCACGCTGTTTGGCCTGGTGCTGGCGATTGGCATTGTGGTGGACGATGCCATTGTGGTGGTGGAGAACGTTGAACGCATCCTTGAAGAGGAAAAGCTGCCGATCAAGGAGGCGGTGGAAAAAGCCATGGGCCAGGTCACCGGGCCTATCGTTGCGACCACATTGGTGTTACTGGCGGTGTTTGTGCCTGTGGCCTTTATGCCGGGTATAACGGGTAAACTTTACCAGCAGTTCTCTGTCACCATCTCTGTCGCGGTTATTATTTCATCCATTAACGCACTTACGCTCAGCCCTGCACTGTGCGCCACCTTGCTGGGCCATGGCGGCAAGAACACCATCGGGTGGATGCGGCCTGTGGAGCGGTTGATTTCTTTCGGTACAAAAGGCTACTCCGGGCTGGTATCGAGGCTTCTTCGCAAGGGCATTCTGGTGGGCATTGCACTTCTTGCCATACTGGGTGTCAGCGCCGGGCTGTTCAAATCAGTGCCCCTGGCGTTTGTGCCGCCGGAAGATCAGGGCTTTCTGTTCGTGGATGTGCAACTCCCGGTTGCTGCATCCCAGCAACGCACCGATGTGGTGCTTGAGAAGGTAACGGAAATGATACTCGACGACCCCGCCGTTACCGATTTTATTTCGATTTCGGGTTTCTCGCTGATGAGCGGCGCCGGTTCCAATAATGGCCTGGGCATAGTGGTGCTCAAGGACTGGTCTGAGCGGGAGGGGCCAGAGCTTGGCCTCGGCGTAACTGTGCCCCGCATGTATGGTCGCCTTGCGACCATACCGGAAGCCCAGATCATGGTATTCAATGCACCACCTATTCCCGGGATTGGCGTTGCTGCTGGCTTCGATTACCGCCTGCAGGACAACCTGGGCCGCGATGTTTCCGAGCTTACGCAGGTGATGAACGGGCTGATCTTTGAGGCAAACCAGCGAAAAGACCTGTCGCGGGTATACAGTACCTACCGGGCCAACATTCCCCAGTATCTGCTGGAGGTGGACCGCAACAAGGCAAAGGCCCTGGGTATTCAGCTCTCGGATATTTTCTCCACACTGCAGGCCCAGCTTGGCTCGTTGTACGTGAATGATTTCACCCTCTTCGGCAAAAACTACCGGGTGCAGTTGCAGGCTGAGGGGGAGTTCCGGCAGGGACCGGAGGATCTTTCCTATTACTCCGTTCGCAATCGGGATGGCGACATGGTGCCGCTCTCCACACTGGCCACGCTGAAACCGGTTCTGGGACCTTCCAGCATCGCCCACTTCAACCTGAAGCGGTCGGTGACCATTTCCGGCGAAGCGGCACCGGGCTTTGCCAGTGGTGATGCCGTCAAAGCCATGGAAGAACTCTCGAAAAAGTTGCCGCAAGGGTATGAGTTCAGTTGGTCCGGGCAGAGCCTGCAGGAAATACAGGCGGGCAACCTGGCCATAGTGATCTTCCTGCTGGCGATTGTATTCGTGTATCTGTTTCTGGTGGCACAGTATGAGAGCTGGGCACTGCCCATTGCCGTTATTGGCGCGGTGCCCATCGCCATATTTGGTGCGCTGGCGGGCCTTTGGCTAACCGGTCTTGCCAACAATATCTATGCACAGGTGGGGTTGGTGTTGCTGATCGGTCTGTCCACCAAAACGGCCATTCTGATTGTTGAGTTTGCCATGCAGCTACGCAAATCCGGGATGACTGCTACAGAGGCGGCGAACAAGGCGGCTGTGTTGCGGTTCAGGGCGGTACTGATGACCGCCCTGTCGTTTGTGCTGGGTGTTCTTCCGCTGGTGTTTGCCACCGGTGCCGGGGCAGGCAGCCGTGTCAGCCTGGGTGTCACGGTGCTGAGCGGCATGATTGCAGCAACGGTTCTGGGAACCCTGCTGGTACCCATTTTTTACAAATGGGTTGAGACAGTCCGGGGCCGCAAAGAGGCTTGATTTTGCCGGTTCTGCACCGCCAGGCATGAAGGCCGGTCAGGAAAGGCGCCTCCCGCGGCGCCTTTTCTCGCTGCGTCGCATGACATACCAGGCGATAAACGCAATAACCGATACCGACAGAATGATCAGGGTCGCCAGCGCATTGATCTTTGGTGATACTCCCATGCGCACCGACGAAAACACCACCATTGGCAAGGTGGTGGCCCCCGGGCCGGATACGAAACTGGCAATCACCAGGTCATCCAGTGACAGCGTAAAAGCCAGTAACCAGCCGGATATCAGCGCCGGAGCAATCACCGGCAGGGTAATCACAAAAAATGTTTTCAGCGGCGTGCAGCCAAGATCCATGGCCGCTTCCTCAAGGGACCGATCCACCTCTTGCAATCGTGCGCTCACAACCACCGCCACATAGGCACTGCAGAAGGTGGTGTGGGCAAACCAGATGGTCACCATGCCACGATCCGCTGGCCAGCCGGTGAGTTCTGCCAGCTGAACAAACAGCAGCAAGAGAGACAAGCCAGTGATGACTTCCGGCATAACCAGAGGGGCGGTAATCATGCCAGACAGCAGAGTTCGCCCACGCATGCGTTTGAACCGGGTGATCACAAACGCACACAGGGTGCCCAGGCACACGGCCATACTGGCTGAATAGAAGGCGATTTTAAGACTCATCCACACGGCCGACAGTATCTGCTGGTCTTCAAACAGGGCGCTGTACCAGTGGGTGGAAAAACCGGCCCACACAGAGACCAGCCGGGATGCGTTGAACGAATACACGATCAGCACAAACATGGGCAGGTACAGAAACAGCAGGCCCAGAATCAGCATGATTTTTGAAAAGCTGATGCCACGAGCGTTAACCATTCTTCGACATCTCCCGGCTCTGGAAGCGGTGGAACAATATAATCGGCACCAACAGCAGTGCCAGCATGACAATGGCCAGAGCCGAGGCCACAGGCCAGTCGCGGTTGTTGAAGAACTCTTCCCACAAGACCTTACCGATCATCAGCGTATCCGGCCCACCCAACAGTTCAGGGATCACAAACTCGCCCACAGCAGGGATGAATACCAGCATGCAGCCCGCCAGAATGCCGGCCCTGGATAAAGGCAGGGTAATAGCCCAGAAAGTGGTAAGGCTGCGGCAGCCCAGGTCTGATGCGGCTTCCAGCAGGCGCAGGTCCAGCTTCACCAGGTTGGTAAAAATGGGCAGCACCATAAACGGCAGATAGGCATAGGTAATGCCCAGAATCACCGCAAAGTTGGTGTTCAGCATTTTCAGCGGTTCGTCGATCAGCCCCAGCCAGAGCAATAAGCTGTTCAGCAACCCCTGATTGCCGAGAATGCCCATCCAGGCGTAAACCCGAATCAGGAACGAGGTCCATGAGGGCAGCATAACCAGCAGCAAAAACACCAGTTGCCAGTGCTTTGGTGCCCGAGCCATGGCATAGGCCATGGGGTAGCCGATCAGCAGGCAGGCAACCGTAGCCATAAAGGCGGTTTTTACCGAGCCCCAATAAGCTGCTACGTACAGGCTGTCGGACAGCAGGAACAGGTAGTTACCGAAGTTCACCACCACCGACAGAGTGTTCTCGGCCACCCGGAACACCGGCTCGTAAGGCGGTATGGCCATAACAGCCGAGGTCAGGCTGATTTTCAGGATCAGCGCGAACGGCAGCAGAAAGAACAGCAACAGCCACACGAACGGAATGCCAAACAGCACCCGGCGGTGGAACAGCAAGGTACGCACCCGCGCCGTCAAAGGCGCAGGAACCGGATTCCCGTTCATGGCATTAATTCCAAAGCAGGATGGGGCTGGAGGCTTCCCAGGAAACGAACACACTGTCGCCCCAGGTTGGCCGTTCACCACGGCGCTCCACGTTCGCCATGGTGGCCTGCACACGTTTGCCGCTGGCCAGCTTCACGTAGTACGAGGTGATGTCGCCCAGGTACGCGATGTTCTCCACCGTACCCTGGCTCCAGTTGAACTCACCTTCGGGCTTGTCGGGCGTCAGGTAGATTTTCTCCGGGCGCAGGGCTATCAGCGTGTTGGTGTTTTCCGCCGGAGTGGTTACGCCGCGATCAATAAATACCTGTGCATCGAGAAGCCCACTGGATAACAGGATACTGTCGGAGTTGTCTTCCTCGATGCTGGCCTCAAAGATATTCACCGAGCCAATAAACTCTGCCGTCATGCGGCTGTTCGGGCTTTCGTAAATATCGATGGGTGAGCCCACCTGCGCAATCTGTCCAAAGGACATAATGGCAATGCGGCTGGCCATGGTCATGGCCTCTTCCTGATCGTGGGTCACCATCAGGCAAGTGGCGCCCACTTTTTCCAGAATATCCACCAGCTCAAGCTGCATTTCTGTGCGCAGCTTTTTATCCAGCGCACCCATAGGCTCATCCAGAAGCAGCAGTTTGGGGCGTTTTGCCAGTGAGCGAGCCAGTGCAACCCGCTGCTGTTGGCCACCGGAAAGCTGCTGGGGCCGACGCTTGGCGTAGGGCTCCATTTTTACCAGCTTGAGCATGGCCGCCACGCGATCGCGAATCTCGTCCTTTGGCAGCTTGTCCTGTTTCAGGCCCATGGCGATGTTCTGCTCCACGGTCATGTGCGGGAACAGTGCGTAGGACTGAAACATCATGTTGGTCGGGCGCAGATAGGGGGGCAGGGCGGTTATATCCTGACCGTCCAGTACGATGCGGCCGCCGTCTGGGGTCTCAAAGCCAGCCAGCATACGCAGCAGTGTGGACTTGCCAGAGCCGGAGCCGCCCAGAAGCGCGAATATCTCGCCCTTGTGGATGTCCAGGTTTACGTCATCCACCGCCAGTGTGCTGTCAAAGCTTTTTGATACGCCACGAATACTGAGTAACACCTCCGCTTTCGCGGAGGTGTTGATGCCGTTAACCACGCCCTTAACGCCCGGACTTCACACTGGTCCAGGTGCGGGTCATCAGGCGCTGAGTGTCCTGAGGCCGACCTTCCATGATGTAGAGCTTTTTCATCACATCATCCGTGGGGTAGATGCTGGTGTCGTTAAGGATTTCTGCATCCACAAATTCATCGGCTGCCTTGTTCGGGTTGGCGTACCACACATAGTTGGTCACCTCCGCGATGATTTCCGGCTGCATCAGAAAGTTGATCAGCTTGTGGGCATTCTCAACGTTCGGTGCGCCGGCAGGGATGGTCATCATATCGAACCACAACACCGCGCCCTCTTTGGGGATGGTGTAGCGGATTTCGTTACCGTTTTTGGCTTCCTCGGCACGGGCAGCCGCCTGCAGAATGTCGCCGGAATAGCCGGCAGCTACGCACAGGTCGCCATTAGCCAGATCGCCAATGTAGCGGGAGGAGTGGAAGTAGGTGATGTTCGGCCGCACGGCCTTGATCACGTCGCCACCCTTTTTGATGTCCTCGGCCTTGTTGCTGTTCGGGTCCAGGCCTGCGTAGGCCATGGCGGCCCGCACCATTTCTTCACCGGAATCCAGCATGGCAATGCCACAGCCGCCTTCGGCCAGTTTGGCCGTTACTTCCGGGTCAAACACCAGGGCCCAGGAATCGGTGGGGGCGGTGTCGCCCAGTATTTTCTGGATGCGGCCAGCGTTGTAGCCGTAGCCGTTGGTTCCCCACAGATAGGGGATGGAGAACTGGCTGCCCGGGTCCACTTTTTCCAGCTGGGCCATCAGGTCCGGGTTCAGGTTGACCATGTTGGGCAGTTTGGTGTGATCCAGTGCCACAAAGGCCTTGGCGGAGATCTGCTTGGCAACGTAGTGGTTGGAAGGCACCACCAGGTCGTAGCCGGAGCGGCCAGACAGCAGCGCGGCTTCCAGCACCTCGTTACTGTCGTAAACGTCGTAAACAACCTTTATGCCGGTTTCTTTGGTGAACTTCGCCAGGGTGTCCTCGGCGATGTAGTCGGACCAGTTATACACACGCACTTCTTCCGCCGCGATTGCGGAAGAGGCACACAGAGACAGAGCAACGGAGGCGGCCAGCGCCTGTGGCTTACACAACTTGAACATTGGATTACGTCCCTCACTGAAAAGGGATGGATACAAAGCGTGCAGGACGCACGCGGTGTTGTGCAGGTCTGCTGAGGGAAGGCCGCGGATGCGGCTCCTTTGAGGCTTGTCCTGGAAACGGTGGTCGAGCTGGCTGCTTAATGGACCGACCGTATTCGCGCGATATTTATCACGAGAATGCGGGGGGCGCTACAAAAATCTGACGAGGGTGTGCGGGGGTTATACGTATGAGGGTCTGGTGATTTCAGAGCAGGCCCCCACAGTGCCCGGCTAATAGCCCTGATTTGCGTGAATTTCCGTTGTGTCGTAAAGCGCAACACCCGTATCGGAAGCGTCGATCAACAAGCCGGTCCCGGCGCACCCCGGAATAACGGCCTCCGCCGATTAGTCCGATGGTTTTCATAATTCCTCCTCGTGTGCTTATTGCCAGCCAAAGCGCCTTATGTAGTAGCGCTTCATCAGCGATGTCAGCAAGGCATAGCTGAACAGGATTCCCAGAAGCCACACAAAATAAGGCCAGGGCAGTGGCTGTAACTTGAAATAGTCGGCCAGCGGGCCCATCGGCAGAAATATGCCTATGGCCATAATGATCAGTGTTGCAGATATCAGAGGCCAGGCGGCGCGGCTTTCAATGAACGCGATTTTGGGCGTGCGGATCATATGTACGATCAGTGTCTGCGTCAGCAGACCAACAACGAACCAGCCGGACTGGAACAGCGACTGATGTTCAGTGGCGTTGGCCTCGAACACGTACCACATGACGGCGAAGGTGACGACGTCGAGCACGGAGCTGATGGGGCCAAAAAACAGCATGAAACGACCTATGCCTTCAGGGTTCCATGCCAGTGGCTGGCTGACAAGCTCGGCATCCACAGTGTCGAAAGGGATGGCAATCTGCGAAATATCGTATAGCAGGTTCTGCACCAGTAAGTGCAGAGGCAACATCGGCAGAAAGGGAAGGAAGATACTGGCGATCAATACTGAAAAAACATTACCGAAGTTGGAGCTGGCCGCCATACGAATGTATTTCAGCATATTACTGAAGGTTTTTCGGCCTTCAATTACACCTTTTTCCAGCACCATCAGGCTGCGTTCCAGAAGAATGATGTCGGCTGCTTCCTTGGCGATGTCCACACCGCCATCCACCGAAATGCCAATGTCGGCTGCACGCAACGCAGGCGCATCGTTGATGCCGTCGCCCATAAAGCCAACGACGTGCCCATTATCCCGCAAGCAGCGAACGATGCGCTCCTTGTTCAGCGGCGAGAGTTTGGCAAAAATAGTGTTTTCCTCGACAGCGATTGCCAGTGCCGAGTCATCCAGGGCATCAACCTGCGTGCCTAGCAGCAACCCATCACTCTTCAGCCCCACCTGACGGCAGACTTCAGCCGTAACCAGTTCATTATCGCCAGTGAGCACCGTCACAACCACGCCGTGGGCCGCCAGTGCCTCAAGAGCAGGTGCTGTGGATTCCTTGGGTGGATCGAGAAACGCAACGTATCCGATCAACGTCAAATCGCATTCGTCCGCTTTTGAGTAGACAGTCTGATGCGGCGGGATTTCCTTCATGGCGACGGCTACCACCCTCAGACCTTCTTCGTTCAGTCTCTGGGTGATTTGCAGCAGACGCTGCCGTGCGTCCGCATCCAGCGGGTAGGTCTTGCCGTCATACCGCACCTGGGTGCATACACCGAACATCTCCTCCACTGCGCCTTTACAGATCAGCTCGTGGTGATGTTCACGCTCGGATACCACCACTGACATTCGGCGACGTTCAAAATCGAAGGGAATTTCATCAATCTTGCGGTAATGCTCGGCGAGGCGCATCTCGGTTTTCAGCTCCACATGCTCCAGCACCGCGCGGTCCAGCAGGTTCTTCAGCCCGGTCTGGAAATAGCTGTTGAGGTAGGCAAAGCCCAGCACCTCATCGGACGCACGACCGGACACATCGGTATGGCGTTCCAGCGCAATCTTGTCCTGTGTGAGCGTGCCGGTTTTGTCGGTGCACAGCAGGTTCATGGCACCGAAACTCTGAATCGCATCCAGGTGTTTCACAATCACCTTCTGCCGCGACAGGACCACCGCGCCGCGTGCCAATGTGGAGGTGACAATCATCGGCAGCATTTCCGGCGTAAGCCCGACCGCCACCGACAGTGCAAACAGGAACGCCTCGGGCCAGTCGCCCTTGGTAAAACCGTTGATGAGCAGCACCAGAGGTACCATCACCAGGGCGAAGCGAATCAGCAGCCAACTGACCTTATTTACGCCAACCTGAAATGCATTGGCATCGGCTTTACCGCTGGCACGGGTAACGCGGGTAGCCAGAGTGCCGAAATAGGTATCGTTGCCTGTGGCCAACACCAAGGCGCTGGCGGCACCTGAAATAATATTGGTGCCCATAAATGCCAGGTTGGCCATTTCCATCGCCGAACCCGATTCAGAGCCCGGGAGTGCAAACTTTTCCACGGGCAGCGACTCTCCGGTCAGGGCTGACTGGCCCACAAACAAATCTGTTGCCGTCATTATCCGACAGTCCGCCGGAATCATGTCGCCTGCCGATAGTGTGATGATGTCACCCGGAACCAATTGCTTGAAAGGAATCTCAACGATTTCGCTTGTTACAGCCGGTGCTGCGGGATCCTGTTCCGCAGCAGCCTGCTCAATGCGCCGGCGCACGCTTGCAGTATTGCTGACCTGCTCTTTGAGCGTCAGCGCTGCACGGTTTGAGCGGCGCTCCTGAAAAAAACGGATTAACGTGGCCAGCACCACCATTGTGCTGATTACAGCGGTCGCCGGCAGATCGTTGGTGAAATACGACACCAGCGCCAGAAGCGTCAGGAGCAGGTTGAACGGGTTGTTGTAACTCAGCCACAGATGCCGCCACCACGGCACTGGCCCTTCGTGCCCCAGCTCGTTCAGACCATATTGCTGGCGCAAGGCCTCTGCCTCTGAGTCGCTCAGGCCCTGAGTCGAGGTGCCGAAATGGGTGAGCAGATCCGGCAGATTGCTCCGGGCCTGGTCCACCAGTCGGCGGTTTAGCGTATCTGAGAGCCGCTCGCTGCGTTTGCTTCGTGACAGCGACTCAAGAATGGCTCGACGCCGAAACAGGTTGCTGTTTCGGCGTAGTTCCAAAAACCGGCCAAAATATTGTCTGAAGCTGTTCATGTTGTTTTGCCCGGCGCCTCGCTCTCTTGGTTATCACACTGATCATGTCAGCGGCGACGGAGTCCGGCAATAGCAACTAGCCTGCAAACATCTTCTTCGCAAGCGGCAGACCCTTTAAGCCGCTTACGGCAATGGTCGTCAGCAGGCCACCCAGCATGGCGCCTACTACGCCGCAGGTCATGATGTCCTGGCCGGTGAGGTATAGGCCGGGGATGCGGGTTTTGGGTTTCAGCCAGTCCAGTTCGAAGCGGTCAGGGGTATGGTCCAGACCGTAGATCTCCCCTTCGCTGTAGCGGCAGAAGTAGTCGGTGGAAAGGGGCGTGGACAGTTCGTAGTAATCCACCTTGCCTTCCAGATGCGGGAATTTTTCATACAGTTTCGCAAGCAGGCGCTGGGCGTATTCCTCTTTCTTGGCTTCGTAATCGTCACCGCGCTTGCCCCAGGGTTTGTCGGCCCATTCTTCATACCACTCAAACGGGCCGGGTGCCACGATCTCGATGGTGGCGCGGCCAGGGTAGCGCTCGGAAAAACTGGGGTCTTTGGCAGAAGGAAACGAAATATAGGTCAGCGGTATGTCGTTGGCCTCGGGGTCGTCCATGAAGTCCTGTATCTGCTTCTCGTAATTCGGGCCAGGGTAAATCCAGTAATTGGTTTTTGGCAGCCCCAGATTCTCGGCGGTATCCTGCAGGCCGATATACAGGCAGTTGCTGGCCATGGAGCGTTTAACGGTTTTCAGCTTGTCTTGATAGTAGCTCCATTCTGGCGCATCTTTGGGCAGCAGCTTGTTGAAGGTGTTGAACACGCCGGCGTTGCTGATAACCAGTGGTGAGCGTATCTCGGCGCCGTCGGCCATGCGGACACCTACAGCCTTGCCCTTCTCGATCAGAAGGCTGGTTACATCGGCGTATGTGAATACTTCACCGCCGCTTTGCTGAACCACCGGAATGATGGTCTTTGCCATTTCAGAAGCACCGCCAATCGGGTAGTAGCCACCGTGCAGGTAATGGCGCGCGATCAGCGAGTGAATAATGAAGCTGGACTGTGCCGGTGGCAGGCCGTTGTCGCCCCACTGGCCGGTAAGCACGGCGATCAGTTCCTGGTTACCGGTAATGCCCTCCAGCACCTCGCGGGTAGGTTTGTTGAGAAACTCCGGAGCCCGGCGCTTGGTGAGCATGCTCAGCGGGCCGGCAGCCAGATCTGGCAGAACCTTGCCCAGCACGATGCCCGGCATGGCCTTGGAAACCTGACGCAGGTAATCCATATAGGTGTCGATGGCTTTTTCCTCTTCCGGGAACGCTTTGATCAGTTCCGCCCGGAATGCATCGGGTCCGGCAACCAGATCCACGTGTTTGTCGCCCAGGAAAATACGGTCGTAATGTGCATCCATCGGTGCCCAATGCAGTTGGCCGTCGGTGATGTAATCGAACAACCGCCTGGCCATGGTGTGATCTGCACCCATGTCGCCAATATAGTGCACGCCTACATCCCACTCGTAGCCGTTCCGGTCGTAGCTGTGGGTGAAGCCGCCGGCGGTGTAGTGCTGTTCAAGAACCAGAACCTTTTTGCCCATTTTGCTCATGCAGGCAGCGGCAGTCAGGCCGCCGATGCCGGAGCCGATAATAATGGCATCGTAGGGACCGTTCAGGCGGTTTTCACGATAGCGTCTGCCAACGCGGATGGTGCTGGGTTTGGGGCTGCTCATGGGGTTAAGTCCTGTTGTGATTGTTGTTGCGCGTCAGATCGGTAGCCGCACAGTTTGCAGTAGTCAGGCAGGTTTTCAAAGGCAAAAAAAGCCCCGGGCTCAGCGATGAGTACCGGGGCTCGGAGATGGGAGGTGTGCAGGCTTTTTATTTCAGCCCCATTTCCTCAATGGAAATTTCCCGCATCTTGAACTTCTGGATCTTGCCGGTCACTGTCATCGGGAATTCATCCACGAATTTGTAGTTCCGGGGGATCTTGAAGTGGGCGATCTTGCCTTTGCAGAAGGCTATCAGGTCGTCGGCATCCACCGGGTCTGCATCGGGGCGCAGTTTTACCCAGGCAATCAGCTCTTCGCCATACTTTTCATCGGGAATACCGGTTACCTGAACTTCCTCAATGGAAGGGTGGGTGTAAAGGAATTCCTCCACCTCTTTCGGGTAGATGTTCTCACCGCCACGAATCACCATGTCCTTGATGCGACCAACAATCTGGATATAGCCTTCTTCGTCCATGGTGGCCAAGTCGCCTGTATGCATCCAGCCGGAGGCGTCGATGGCTTCCCGGGTTTTTTCTTCGTTGTTCCAGTACTTCAGCATCACGCTGTAGCCGCGGGTACACAGCTCGCCAATTTCGCCACGGGGCAGTACGTTACCGGTTCCCGGGTCAACGATTTTGGTTTCCAGGTGGGGCTGGGTCCGGCCCACGGTGGTTACCTGCTTTTCGAACGGATCGAGGGAACTGGTTTGCGTGGATACCGGGCTGGTTTCGGTCATGCCGTAGGCGATCTGAACTTCTTTCATGTTCATCTTGCCGTTGACCTTCTTCATCACCTCTGCCGGGCAGATGGAACCCGCCATGATGCCGGTGCGCAGGGTTGAGAGATCGTAGGATTCGAATTCCGGCTCGGCCAGTTCTGCGATGAACATGGTAGGCACACCATAGAGTGCGGTGGCCTTTTCCTGATGGACAGCCTGCAGAACCGCTTTGGGCTCAAAGCCCTCGCCCGGGTAAATCATGGTGGAGCCGTGGGTGATGCAGCCCAGGTTGCCCATGACCATGCCGAAGCAGTGGTAAAGGGGCACGGGAATAACCAGCCGGTCTTTCTCGGTCAGAAGCTGGCTTTCACCCACAAAGAATCCGTTGTTCAGGATGTTGTGATGGGTGAGGGTAGCGCCTTTGGGATTGCCGGTTGTGCCCGAGGTGAACTGGATGTTGATGGGGTCATCGAACTGAAGCTCGCCCTGCACCTTGTCCACTTCTTCCTGGCTGACTTTGCGGGCAAAGCCGGTAAATTCTTCCCAGCTCCACATGCCGGCGTGCTTTTCTGTATCCAGGTTGATCACCGCACGCAGATCGGAAAGCCGCTGGGACTTGATCTTGCCTGGAGTGCTGGCTTTCAGTTCAGGTGCCAGTTCATAAAGTGTTTTTCGGTAGTCAGAGGCTTTGAAGCTGTCTGCAGTTACCAGCACGCTGATGCCCGCCAGGTTCATGGCGTATTCCAGTTCGTGCATGCCATAGGCCGGGTTGATATTGACCAGAATGGCGCCCACTTTGGCGGTGGCAAACTGGGTAACCGTCCACTCGTAGCGGTTGGGTGCCCAGATGCCCACGCGGTCACCACGTTTGACGCCAATGGCGAGAAAAGCCCGTGCTGCTTCGTTGACCTTGGCAACGAACTCTTTGTAAGTCCAGCGAATGTCCTGATGCAGGCACACCAGGGCTTCGGTATCGGGATATTTATCAGCGGTGCGATCAAGCATTTCGCCGATGGTCATGCCCAGCAGTGGTGTTTCGGAGGTACCGCTGGTGTAGCTTGGAAGAGTCTGGTTCATTGTCTGCCTCCATTTGTTTTTGTCGTCGAGGTCTGGGATTTGTTGAGTCGGTTAACGGCTCTGGCTATGGTATTCCGGATTCGGGCGCATATCGCTTGCAATTGCGACCCGGTTGGACATGTTATAAAAACCGATCACATTGCTCAGATCCCAGATGCCGCGGTCACTAAAGCCCGCATCCCGCAGCGCCTGCACTTCCTCCTCTGCAACCGTTGCCGGTGAACGGGTGAGGTGGGAGGCGAAATCCAGCATGGCACGCTGGCGCTTATCAAGTTTTGCGGAGCGATAATTCATCACCAGGTGCTCGCCCAATACGGGGTCGCCGCTCAGAACACGCACAGCGGCGCCATGGGCTACCAGGCAGTAGAAACATTTGTTCTCGGAGGAAACCACCACCGCAACCATTTCCCGCTCCAGCTTGCTGAGCTCGCTTTCACCCATCATCAGTTCATTATAGAAGCGGGTAAAGCCATCCAGCTGTTTGAGGTTCTGGCTGAATGCCGTGAGAACGTTAGGGACCATCCCCAGCTTTTCCAGACAGATTTCGAAATATTTCCTGACGTCATCAGGAAGGTCTTTCATGTCCGGTACAGGAAGATCCAGGGCGACAACATCTTTGTTTTTGGTCATGTCAGATCCTCAGGATTTAAGAGCCTGGCCCACCTTTGAGCCGTTGTGTCGTTTGAGCTGGTTGCTGATCCACTCACCGGTAGCCACCAGTTTGTTGAGGTCCACGCCTGTGCTGATGCCCAGGCCATTGAGCATGTAGAGTACGTCTTCAGTGGCGACGTTCCCGGATGCGCCTTTTGCATAAGGGCAACCGCCAAGGCCAGCGACTGAAGCGTCGATAACTGCCACACCTTCTTCCAGCACCGCGTAGAGATTCGCCAGGGCCTGGCCGTAGGTGTCGTGAAAATGCGCGGCCAGGCGTTCAACAGGCACCTGTTTTGCCACCACCTCCAGCATACGCTTGGCTTTCAGTGGCGTGCCTTGACCAATGGTATCGCCCAGAGAAATTTCATAGCAGCCCATGTCGGCCAGGTCTTTGGCAACTTTTGCCACTTGCTCAGGCGCAATGTCACCCTCGTAGGGGCACGCCAGCACCGTGGAGACATAGCCGCGCACCGGAATGTTGTGTTTTTGTGCCGCTTCGATCACCGGGCGGAAACGTTCCAGGCTTTCAGCGATGGAACAGTTGATGTTCTTCTGGCTGAAGGATTCTGAAGCAGCCCCAAAAACAGCCACTTCATCCACGCCCGCCGCCAAAGCATTCTCGAAGCCTTTGAGGTTGGGAGTGAGCACAGAGTAACGCACGCCGGGCTTGCGTTTGATACCCGCCATCACCTCAGAGGCATCGCCCATTTGTGGCACCCACTTGGGCGAGACAAAGCTGGCGGATTCGATGTGCGTCAGGCCGCAATCCGCAAGCCGGTCGATCAGCCCGGTTTTGATGCCTGTGGCAATCACCGGGCCTGCCTCGTTTTGCAGGCCGTCCCGGGGGCTCATTTCTACCAGCCGCACCTGTTTGGGAAAGGTCATCAACCTGCCTCCTCTGTGTTTTCGTCTGCGACTTCAATGGCAATCAGTTCGGCGCCTTCAGATACCTGTTCGCCCTCGGAGAAGAATATCCCGGAGACAACACCATCGGCTGGCGCCTTGATGGCATGCTCCATTTTCATGGCCTCCATAATGACCAGCGTCTGCCCCGCAGTAACAGCGTCGCCGACCCTGGCCTGTACCGCCACGATAGCGCCATTCATGGGTGCGTTGAGACCGCCATCGGCCGCCATGTCTTCAGAGACATAATTTTCCCGGTACAGAGTGCACTGGAAGGTATCGCCTTCGTAGAAGAGGACCAGTCGGTCGTTGTGCAGGTTACCGTGAATGCTGATACGGTGGCCATTAATGACCGCCTGCAGGTAGTCGTCATCAAGTTTTACAGTGAGGCCGTACACGCTGCCATTCACAAACACCTGATAGTTATCATCACGCTCAAGAATCTTCAGTTCGTGGATATCATCTCCCACCTGCAACTGCAGGGGCTGGGCGTATTCCGAGTTCAGGCGCCAGCTGTTGCGGCGGCCGAACGGCGACCAGGGGTCTGTGCTGATGACTTCCGTGGATTTGCGTTCTTCCAGTACAAAGCCTGCGGCCAGAACCAGCGCTTTATGAATGTCCAGTTTTGATTTCGGGAATAGCAATTCGCGATGGCTGTCGATAAAGCCGGTGGTCAGGTCCGCTTCCCGGAAGGGTTGTGAATCAGCCAGCGCGTGCAGGAAACGAATGTTGGTTTTGACGCCAGCAATCCGGTAATGCTCCAGAGCCTGAACCATACGGTTGATGGCCTGATCACGGGTCTCGTCCCAAACGATCAGTTTGGCAATCATCGGGTCGTAGTGAATGCTGATGTCGTCGCCCTCGATCACGCCGGTGTCCACCCGCACATGGGCACTTTCGTCAGGCGTGTTCAGATAGCGCAGGTTACCGGTGGCGGGCAGGAAATCCTGATCCGGGTCCTCGGCGTAGATGCGGGCTTCCAGGGCATGGCCGCGGGTTTTAACCTGAGACTGCTCCAGCGGCAAAGGCTCACCCCAGGCCACTTTTAACTGCCATTCCACCAGATCCTGGCCGGTCACCATTTCCGTCACCGGGTGTTCTACCTGCAGGCGGGTGTTCATTTCCATGAAGAAGAACGAGCCGTCCACATCGTAAAGAAACTCCACGGTGCCGGCGCCCACGTAGTTGATGGCCTGGGCGGCTTTAACTGCGGCTTCACCCATGGCTTTGCGGGTTTCTTCACTCAGCCCCGGTGCCGGGGCCTCTTCCAGAACCTTCTGATGCCTGCGCTGGACCGAGCAGTCACGCTCTGCCAGATACACACCCTTGCCACTCTGATCGCAGAACACCTGAATCTCAACGTGGCGCGGCTGGGTGAGATAGCGTTCGATCAGCATATCCGGGTTGCCGAAGGCATTTTTGGCCTCGCGCCTGGCGGCGGCAAGGGCGTCGTCAAATTCGCCGATGTTTTCAACCACACGCATGCCTTTTCCCCCACCACCGGCGACGGCTTTCAGCAGCAGCGGGAAGCCGCATTTTTCAGCTTCGGCACGCAGGGTTTCCGGACTCTGGTCGTCGCCGTGGTATCCGGGCACCAGAGGTACGCCGGCTTTCTCCATGATGGCTTTGGCGGCCGATTTGGAGCCCATGGCTGCAATGGCGGAGGAGGGCGGCCCTATAAACACCAGGTTATTGGCCTCGCAGGCTTCGGCAAAATCCGTGTTCTCGGAAAGAAACCCGTAGCCCGGATGGATTGCCTGCGCGCCACTTTGTTTGGCGACTTCAATGATTTTCTCACCGCGCAGGTAGCTTTCGGAGCTTGGGGCGGGGCCAATGTGAAAGGCTTCGTCCGCCATGGCTACGTGGTGGGCATTGGCGTCTGCATCGGAATACACTGCGACGCAGCGGATACCCATGCGATGAGCAGTCTGGATGATCCGGCAGGCGATTTCACCGCGGTTGGCAATGAGGATTTTGCTGAACATATCAGTTGCTCTCCGGAATCCAGTTGGCGTGACGTTTGTTCAGGAAGGCACTCAGCCCTTCCTGGCCTTCTTCGCCTACGCGGATATCAGCGATACGGTGCGCGGTGTCATCAATTACGGCGCTGTCGATGGGCTTGTGGCTGACCGCAAACACCAGATCTTTGGCGGCTTGCATGGCTTTGGGACCATTCTTGGCAAGCTGTTGCAGCATTTCGTCGCAACGGGCATTCATGGCTTCAATATCGTCACAGACGATGTGCACCAGGCCGAACTGTTCGGCCTCCCGGGCGCTGAACACTTCCGCTGAAATAAAGAAGCGACGGGCCTGACGCTCGCCAATGGCACGGACAACGTAAGGGCTTATCACCGCTGGAATCAGCCCAAGCTTTACCTCGCTCAGGCAGAAGCTGGATTTCTCCGTGGCAATGACAATGTCGCAGCAGGCGGCAAGGCCAACAGCACCGCCGTAGGCCGCACCCTGCACCAGGCCGATAACCGGCTTTCTGAGATGATTCAGGCAGTCCATCAGGCGCGCAAGCTGGCGGGAATCCTCCAGATTCTCCTGCTGGCTGTTGTCTGCCATGCGGCGCATCCAGCCAAGGTCGGCACCGGCGGAGAAATGCTTGCCTTCGGAGCGCAGGATGACCACTCTGGTTTCAGTGTCGGCGTCGACTTCGGTGATGGCGCTGATCAGTTGCTGAATGATCACGTCATCAAAGGCGTTGCGCTTGTCCGGCCGGTTCAGCACAATTTCGGTCACGCCCCCGGCGCGTCGGTTGTGGAGAACTGCCGGTTCCTGTTCGGTCTGTTCAGGCTGAGTTTTGCTATCTGTCATGGTCAATCTCCCCGGTTACATCCGGAACACGCCGAAGCGCGTGGGCTTCGCGGGCCGGTTGAGGGTGGCAGAGAGGCTGAGGGCAACCACTTCCCGGGTCTGTGCCGGGTCGATGACACCGTCATCCCACAGGCGGGCACTGGCGTAGTAAGGGTGGCCCTGGTGCTCGTAGGTATCGGTAATCGGCTTTTTGAACGCGGCTTCTTCTTCGGCACTCCATTCCTGGCCTTTGCGCTCCATGCCTTCACGGCGAACCTGGGCCAGAACACCGGCAGCCTGTTCGCCACCCATGACGGAGATGCGGGCATTGGGCCACATCCACAGGAAGTCGGGGCTGTAGGCACGGCCACACATGCCGTAGTTGCCCGCACCATAACTGCCGCCGATCAGAACGGTAATCTTGGGGACGTTGGCGCAGGCCACGGCCATCACCATTTTGGCGCCGTGCTTGGCGATGCCTTCGGCTTCGTACTTCTGGCCGACCATGAAACCGGTGATGTTCTGCAGGAACAGCAGCGGGATATTGCGCTGGCAGCAGAGTTCAATGAAGTGTGCGCCCTTCTGGGCAGATTCGCTGAACAGGATGCCATTGTTGGCAATGATGCCCACGGGGTAGCCATGAATGTGGGCAAAGCCGGTGACCAGGGTCTGGCCATAGTAGCGCTTGAATTCATCAAACTCGGAGCCGTCGACGATGCGGGCAATGACGTCACGCGCGTCGAACTGTTTGCGCAGGTCGGTGCCCACAATGCCATATATTTCTTCAGTGTCGTATAACGGTGCCTTGGGCTTGCGGATTTCTACGTCAACCGGTTTGCGTCGGTTAAGGTTGGAGATGCAGCGCCGGGCGATTTCCAGGGCGTGGGCGTCGTTTTCAGCATAATGGTCGGCAACGCCGGAGATTTTGCAGTGTACGTCTGCGCCGCCCAGGTCTTCTGCGGTAACCACTTCGCCAGTGGCGGCTTTCACCAGTGGCGGGCCAGCCAGGAAGATGGTGCCCTGGTTGCGCACGATAATGGATTCGTCAGCCATGGCGGGCACATAGGCGCCACCGGCGGTACACAGGCCCATGACAACGGCGATCTGTGGAATGTCATCAGCGGACATGCGGGCCTGGTTGTAGAAGATGCGACCGAAATGGTCCCGGTCCGGGAAGACTTCGTCCTGCCGGGGCAGGTTGGCGCCGCCGGAGTCTACCAGGTAGATGCAGGGCAGGCGGTTTTCCAGGGCAATTTCCTGAGCCCGCAGGTGTTTTTTTACCGTAAGCGGGTAATAGGTGCCGCCTTTTACGGTGGCGTCGTTGGCGATGATCATGCACTCGGTGCCGGACACACGGCCTACGCCGGCGATCACACCCGCTGCGGGGACTTCTTCATCGTAGACGTTGTAGGCGGCAAACTGGCCGATTTCAAGAAACGGTGAGCCGTCATCGAGCAGGCGGTTGATGCGTTCCCTTGGCAGGAGTTTGCCGCGGGCGATGTGGCGTTCCTGGTAGGAGGGGCCACCGCCTTGCTGGATGGAAGCTACTTTTTCCCGCAGATCTGCGACGGCTTCTGCCATGGCGGCCTGTTTTGCCTGAAACTCTTCAGAGCGGGGGTTTATTTTGCTTTGCAGTATTGTCATGTTTCCGGGCCTCGAGGTTCGGGGCGTCGGGGCTGGCGGGGTGTTGCTCCGGGAACCGCTACGAGCACATCCATGTGCGCTTGTTTCCGGCCATCCCTGGCCTCCAGCATTCCCGGAGCAACACCCCGCCAGCCCCTCGTCTTACTTGGGTGCTGGCCGTCCAAAATTAATGCACTTTGGCGGATGTCTGGCTTGAAGCCACTGCTTAGTTATTCAGGAACAATTCCCGGCCAATCAGCATGCGGCGAATTTCGGAAGTGCCCGCACCGATCTCATAAAGCTTGGCGTCACGCAGCAATCGACCGGTGGGGTATTCGTTGATGTAGCCGTTACCCCCCAGCAGCTGGATGGCGTCCAACGCGAGTTTGGTGGCCATTTCGGCGGAATAAAGGATTGCACCGGCGGAGTCTTTGCGGGTGGTTTCGCCGCGATCAGCGGATTGCGCCACCATGTACACGTAGGATTTGGCGGTGTTCATGAAGGTGTACATGTCCGCTACCTTGCCCTGAACCAGTTCAAATTCGCCAATGGCCTGGCCGAACTGTTTGCGTTCGCGGATGTAAGGAACCACAACGTCCATGGCGGCCTGCATGATGCCCAGAGGGCCGCCGGAGAGGACCAGACGTTCGTAGTCGAGGCCGCTCATGAGTACTTTGGCGCCACCGCCCACCGTGCCGAGGACGTTTTCTTTCGGAACCTTGCAGTCTTCGAACACCAGTTCGCAGGTGTTGGAGCCGCGCATGCCGAGTTTGTCCAGTTTCTGGTGCCGGCTGAAGCCTTCGTAATCGCGCTCGACGATAAAGGCGGTGATGCCTTTTGAGCCGGCTTTTACGTCGGTTTTGGCGTAGATAACGTAAACGTGTGCGTCCGGGCCGTTGGTGATCCACATTTTGTTGCCGTTCAGCACGTAGTGGTCACCGGCGTCTCTGGCGCTGAGTTTCATGGAGACAACGTCGGAGCCGGCGTTGGGCTCAGACATGGCCAGCGCGCCGATGTGTTCGCCGCTGACAAGTTTGGGCAGATATTTCTGCTTTTGCTCTTCGGTTCCGTTCCGGTGTATCTGGTTTACGCAGAGGTTGGAGTGGGCACCATAGGACAGGCCAACCGAGGCGGATGCGCGGCTGATTTCTTCCACGGCAATCACATGTGCCAGATAACCCATGCCGGAGCCGCCATAGGCTTCATCCACAGTAATACCCAGCAGGCCCATGTCGCCGAATTTTTTCCACAGGTCCATCGGAAATTCGTTATTACGATCGATCTCTTCGGCACGGGGGGCTATTTCGGTGGCGGCGAAACTGTTGGTCTGCTCACGCAGCATGTCGAGGGTTTCGCCGAGGCCGAAATTGAGTTCTGAGTACTGTGATTTCATGTTTGATTGCCTTTTGTTCTGCCAGGTATGTGTTTCAAAACCGAATCCGGGCCTGTTGTCCGGTGATTTCAGTGTTGTTCTGTAATCTCGCTGGTTTCATCATTGGCCGGGGCTTGTTGTTTTTTCTTTTTCTGCAGTTCCGCAAGCGCTTCCCGGCAACGGGCTTCGGCGGTGTCGATTTCCATTTCTGCCATGGCTATGTCATTTTTCTGCTGTTCCATATGGGCGCGTTTTTTGCTCAATATGGTCAGCATTTTCAGTAGCTGTTTTTCGTTACCGGTCGGGGTTTCATCCCATAAATCGAAAAGCTCTTTTGTTTCGGCGAGCGAAAAACCCATGCGCTTGCCACGCAGGATCAGCTTCAGACGCACTTTGTCCTTGGTGCTGAAGATTCGCGTCTGCCCACGACGAGCCGGCTTCAGCAGGCCCTGATCCTCATAGAACCGGATGCTACGGGTTGTGACATCGAACTCGTTGGCGAGCTCGCTGATACTGAACGTTGGCTTTTCGATCATGGTGATATCCTCTTTAAGGCAAGGTTAGATAAAGTTTACGTAAACGTAAAGCAATTTTCAGCGGAAAGTTGCAGTCATTCCAGTGCAGAGAAAAGGATTAACCAGACACTTCATTGGGTTGCGGGGCGAGCCCGGTTCAGGCGAGTTTCAGGAAAGATCTTCCCTGAGTTTTCGTTTGAGCAGCTTGCCTGCAGTGTTCTTGGGCAATTGCTCCACAAAGTGTATGTGCTTAGGTACTTTGAAACTGGCCAGTTGTGCGCGAGCATGGCTGATCAGGGCGTCTGAATCTTCGGCGTAGCCTTCTTTGAGAACCACAACGGCGCAGATTGCTTCAATCCATTTCTCATCCGGCACACCGATAACGGCAACCTCCGCAACGGATTCATGCTGATAGAGCGCTTCTTCCACATCACGGCTGGCAACCAGAACACCGCCAGTGTTCACCACATCTTTAATGCGATCCACTATGTAAATATAGCCTTCGTCATCCTGGTATCCCAGATCACCGGAATGGAACCAGCCATCTTTGAATGCTTCTTCCGTTGCTTCGGGTTTGCGCCAGTAGCCCACCATTAGTTGCGGCGACCGATGCACCAGCTCTCCCTGTTCGCCGGGCTTGCAATCCTTGCCGGTCACCGGGTCTACAATGCGGGTCATAACAGTTTGCATGGGACGCCCGGCGGAGGATGGGCGTTCAGCGTGTTCTTCAGGTAGCAAAACGGTAGCCAAGGGCGCAATTTCGCTTTGACCATAGCAATTATAGAGGCCAGCGCCAGGCAGTTTCTCTGCGAGTTCTTTTACAACCTGGCCGGGCATGATGGAGGCTCCATAGTAGAGCTTGCTCATGTGTTGCAGCTTGTCCGGATTGAATTGTGGGTGATGCAACAGTGCTATCCAAACGGTTGGCGGCGCAAAAAAAGCGTTGAGCTGTTCGCTGGCCAGCAGCCCGAGAATCGCATCCGGTGTAGGTGTGTTGATCATTCGGCTATAACCGCCGGCCAGCAGCATGGGCATTGTGAACACATGCATCTGAGCAGAGTGGTAGAGCGGTAGCGCGGCCAGCGAGCGCTCCCTGGCGCGGATGTCCAGATGATACTGGCAGGCGCCATAGTGAGCCATCAGTGAGCGATGCGTGTGCATGGCGCCTTTGGGGTCCGAGGTGGTACCCGAGGTATAAAGGATCTGCACTACGTCTGTGTCAGAAAGTTCCAGCTCTGGCGCGTTATCATTACCCGGGCCGAGGGCAAATTTCAGTACATCGTTTGTATCTCCCCCATACAAGCTGCCGTAAATGGCAACCGCGGTTGTGTCCCGGACCGCATTGATCTGAGGTTGCAGGTCAATGTCATGAAACAGGGCTTTGCATCCAGACTGGGTCAGTGCGTAGGTGAGTTCGTTGCCAATCAGAGCATAGTTGATTGGTACATGAATCAATCCGGCTTTTGTGCAGGCGAGCCATAGCAGAAGGTAAGCGTCCGAGTTTTTGCCGTAGGCGCCGACTCTTTCTCCCTGTGTCAACCCAAGCTCGATAAGCCGGTGTGCCAGGCGGTTTGATGCTGCGTGAATTTCTGCGAAAGACCAGGTGCGGTCATCAAATGCCAGGGCGGTACGCTTGCCATGGGTGCTTGCCGAGCGCGCGATGGCATCGCCGATGGTGTTGCGCAGAGCCCGCTGAATACCTGCCGATACTGAAGAAGAAGCGGATGACCCGGAATTGTGCATGAATATACCCCTTATCGTGTTGTTATTTCATGGTTGCCAGCATTAACTCAAAGGAGCCCGGTCGGCGGGAATGATCAGTCAGGTCGAAAAAATTGACCCGATTGGCCAGCTTCGGGCACGCCCCGCGTACTGATTACCCGGACCACTGGGACGGGGACTTGCCCGTCCAGCGTTTAAAGGCACGGCAAAATGAGGCGGTTTCCGAGAAGCCGACCCGCTCGCTGACGTCTGCCACAGTGAGGTTTTCGGTGCTCATGAGTTTTATTGCATACTCCCTGCGTAATGAGGTTTTTATATTCCGTAAGGAAGTGCCTTCTTCCTGCAGCCTCCGCCCGATGCTTCTGGGTGTCATGTGCAGTATTTGCGCAAGTTCGTTCAGGTTTGGCATATCTTGAAGGCTTTGACGCGCCAACATCGCACGGATACGGTTACGAAGGCTGTCATCGTGATCCGGTCGGTGCAGGATAAAGGCTGGCGCCTCCTTCAGGAATACCTCCAGCTCGCTTTCACTTCGGGTAATCGGAAGTTGCAGGTATTTCTCATGAAGATAGAAGCCGCAAACCGTTTCATCAAACCGTAATTCAGTGGGAAACATGGCCCGGTACTCCGCAACGTGAGGCGGCGCGGGATAGTTGAAAAGTGTTGTTGCAAACGGAATCTGTTGATCCACCAGCCAGCACGCGAACCTTTGCCACATAAGAAGCAGGAATTCCTGCAGCATATGATCAGTATCCCGGCTGCTATCCTTAAGGCTCAGGCAAAAAAACACCAACCGCTTACTGTCACTTTTATCGAAGCCGATATTCAGGTTGTTGCAGGCTATGTTGTAGACTCGGGCACTTTTCCGCAGCACCGCTCCGAGCGAGGCAGAACCCAGGCAGTAATCGGCCATCAGCGCAAAGGTGCCGTTTTTACAACGGTCCGTGGACAGGCCCATGAATTCATCACGGGTTGCCCGCCAGACACTTTTTATCAGCCGGGTCAGTTGTTTTTCAGTAATCAATTGCCCGGGTTTGTTCAGCCATTCAGGGGGTATTCCGGCGCCTGCGAGCAGGTCGTTGCGGTCAAATCCTTGTTGCTCGGCACCGCGAACTGAGGCCAGAAGGTAGTGGTTTGCAATGTGAGCTTTGGGTTTCAGGTCAGGCATATCGCAATTGGTTCAGGTGCGTAATGTGTCAAATTTTTCGGCTAGTACGGCCATTCCCCGGGGACAGAATAACCCTTTAAATGACTGGCTGCCTGACTAATCAGATAAACGCGGAGTTATGTATGCCCGAACGCGCAGAAGATACAGAGTTATTTCACAACATGATCAACCGGGTGCTTGATAAGGAAGTTGCTCCTTTCTATGACCAGTGGGAGGAAGAGGCGGCTATTCCGCGATCTGTCTGGAATACCCTGGGGCAGGCGGGCATGCTGGGAATTGATATGCCAGAGGAATATGGCGGAGCGGCGGCCAGCTTTGAAATTTCGCAGTTGGCCATATCGGAAATTGCCCGCAAGGGCTTCGGTGGCCTGGCGGGTGGGTATAATATCCACGCTAACATCGTTATGCCGTATATCCTGCATCTGGGTACCGAAGCCCAGAAGCAGCAGTATATTCCGAAAATGATCAGCGGCGATATGCTCAGTGCCATTGCCATGACAGAGCCTGGTGCGGGCAGTGACCTGGCGTCAATGCGCACCACGGCGCAGCGCACAGACAAAGGTTATGTGATCAACGGCGCCAAGGTGTTTATCACCAATGGCTTGCAGGCCGAACTGGTGATTGTCTGTGCCAAAACGGATCCCGGCGCTGGCGCAAAAGGTGTGTCCCTGTTCCTGGTGGATACCAGCCTGCCCGGTTTTTCCCGGGGCAAAGGTATTCGCAAGATCGGCCAGCACGCCAGTGATACTGCTGAGCTTTTTTTCACGGATCTTCTGGTACCTCACGCGGCACTGCTTGGCGAGGAGGGAAAGGGGTTCGCCTACCTGATGCAGGAACTGCCCCGTGAGCGACTTGGTGTGGGAGCACAGGCTGTAGGTGCAACGGAGGGGGTGCTTGCGCTTACTCTGGATTATGTGCAGCAACGCCAGGCATTTGGCCAGCGAATCGCTGATTTTCAGAACACCCGCTTCAAGCTGGCAGAGGCCCGCGCACGGCTTGAGGTTTCAAAAGCTTATCTGAACCAGTGCATCGCTGATTATCTGAACGGTGAGATGGGGCCAACGGAGGCAGCGATTCTCAAGCTGATGCTCACGGAAATGCAATGCGATATAGCCAGCGAGTGCCTGCAATTGTTCGGTGGTTACGGCTATACCCTGGAGTATCCTGTATCACGCTTTTTTGTGGATGCCCGGGTACAGACAATCTATGCCGGCACATCCGAAATCATGAAAGAAGTGATTGCCCGCTCCATGCTGGGCAAATAGATTATCCGTTCTCCGGATTTTTCACCATCTGTACTGAAAGGAATTAATGATGAAACTGACCGATGTAGTAATTCTCGACGGCGCCCGCACAGCCATTGGCAGCTTTGGCGGCAGCCTGAGTTCGTTGAGCCCGGCGGAGCTGGGTACCTGTGCGGCGAAGGAAGCGATCAGTCGTTCCGGTGTCCCGGCTGAAGACATCGATCATTCCGTGTTTGGCCACATTATCCCCACCGGCCCGGCGGATGCTTACGTAGCCCGCCACATTGGCCTGAATTCCGGCCTCCGGAAAGGTTCTGCGGCATTCAACGTGAACCGTCTCTGTGGATCCGGAGTGCAGTCGGTGATCAGTGCCGCCCAGATGATTGTGATGGGTGACAGCCGGATTGCGCTGGCCGGTGGTGCTGAAAGCATGAGTCAGGGCGCCTATGTTTTGCCTAACGTCCGTAAAGGCTTGCGGATGGGCGACGGCAAAGCCGTTGATATGACCATCGGAACTCTCAGTGACCCCTTTGGCAGTGGTCACATGGGCATGACGGCTGAACGCATTGCCGAAAAACATGGCCTGACCCGTGAAGACCTGGATACCTTCTCGGCCGAAAGCCACCGCCGGGCCAGCCAGGCCATTGAGAAGGGTTACTTTAAAGACCAGATTGTGCCCGTCACCGTAAAGCAGGGGCGCAATGAGTTCACCTTCGAGCAGGATGAACACGTACGCGCTGGAACCACGGTGGAGAGCCTTGCAGGCCTGAAACCTGCCTTTACCAAGGATGGCATCGTCACGCCGGGTAACGCCTCCGGTATCAACGACGGTGCTGCGGCCATGGTGCTCACCAGTGCTTCAGAAGCTGAAAAGCGCGGTCTCAAAGCCCGTGCACGTATCGTGGGTTACGCCTTTGCCGGGGTAGATCCCAGTGTCATGGGCCTGGGCCCGATCCCGGCTGTGCGCAGGGTTCTGGAGCAGACGGGCCTGAGTGTGTCAGATCTGGATGTGATTGAATCCAATGAGGCCTTTGCCGCCCAGGCCCTTGCCGTCAGCAGGGAGCTTGGTTTGCCCGCAGAAAAGGTGAACCCTAACGGCGGCGCTGTTGCCCTTGGCCATCCGGTGGGTGCGACCGGCTCCATTCTCATCATCAAAACCCTGGCGGAGCTGGAGCGCACGGGCGGGCGTTACGGCTTGATTACCATGTGTATTGGTGGTGGTCAGGGGATAGCGCTGATTGTTGAAAGCAACAGCTGATTTCACAGACGGATTTATTTTCCGGGCTGAATTGGTTAAAGTTTACGTTAACGTAAAGATTGACGGGTTTCCAATTCAGCCAACACATTTAGTGTGAGGGACAAAGCGATGGAATTCAAAGGCATACCAGCTATTGTTACCGGCGGCGCCTCCGGGCTTGGCGAAGGCGCAGCGCGGGCGCTGGCGGCCTCCGGCTGTAAAGTTGCCATTCTTGATCTGCAAAAAGAGCAGGGCGAAAAGGTTGCGGCAGATATCGGCGGTATTTTCATACATTGTGATGTGAGCTCTGCTGAAAGTGCGGAAGCAGCACTGGCTGAGGCCCGTGAAGCGCATGGGTTGTGCGGCATTGCAGTCAACTGCGCCGGCATTGGGCCTGCAGCCAGAATCCTGGGCCGCGACGGTGTTATACCGCTGGAGAGCTTCAGCAAGGTGATTCAGATTAACCTCATTGGCACCTTCAACATTCTGCGGCTTGCGGCTGCTGATATGGCTCAGCGTGAACCTAATGCTGACGGCGAGCGCGGCGTGATCATCAACACGGCGTCGGTCGCTGCCTATGAAGGACAGATCGGGCAGGCAGCCTACAGTGCCTCCAAGGGTGGGGTGGTTGCGCTGACTATTCAGTCGGCCCGTGAACTGGCCCGTGAGGGCATTCGCGTGAATACCATAGCCCCCGGCCTGTTCATGACACCCATGATGTCGGGTATGCCGCAGGAAGTGCAGGACAGCCTGGCAGCAACACTGCCGTTCCCCAAACGCCTGGGCAAGCCCGAGGAGTTTGGCCTGATGGTGGATCAGATGGTGCGCAACCCGATCCTGAACGGTGAAACTGTCCGGCTTGACTGTGCCCTGCGTATGGCCCCCAAATGAATCCGATGACAGGCAGGAGAGTACCATGGAGAGCGCAATGACCAATTCAGTGGATCACGAAGAGCTCGCTCTGTTTCGGGCCTCTGTTATCAAAGCCCTTGAAACAGAAGTTGCGCCCCATTACGAGGCCTGGGAGAAATCCGGGCTTGTTCCCCGTGAACTCTGGAACACGTTTGGCGATGCCGGCATGTTGTGTGTGGATATTCCGGAAGATTGCGGCGGCTGTGGCGCACCTTTCCAGTACTCGGTGGTGGTCGGCGAAGAGCTGGCCCGCATGGGGTTTGGTGCGCTCTCCACCAACGTGATGGTGCATTCGGACATTGTGGCACCTTACATCAGCCATCTGGGTAACGAGGCCCAGAAGCAGCAGTGGCTGCCTAAAATGGTCTCTGGTGAAGTGGTTGGCGCTATCGCCATGACCGAGCCAGGTGCCGGCAGCGATCTACAGGCTATGCGCACCAGTGCGGTTCGGGATGGCGACGACTATATTCTGAACGGTTCGAAAACCTTTATCACCAATGGCCAGCACGCTGACCTGGTGATTGTTGCCGCAAAAACTGACCCTGCTGCGGGTGCAAAGGGCATCAGCCTGTTTCTGGTAGATACCAGCCTGCCGGGTTACAGCAAAGGGCGGAATCTCGACAAGATAGGACAGCACAGCGGCGACACCTCCGAACTGTTCTTTTCCGATATGCGTGTACCGGCATCAGCGCTGATCGGCGAGGAAGGCAAAGGTTTTGTCTATCTGATGCAGGAATTGCCACGGGAGCGACTGGTGATCGGGGCGCTCGGCGTAGCAGCTGCAAGGGGAGCGCTGGATCTCACCATAGCCTACGCCCACGAGCGGGAACTGTTCGGGCAGAAGCTGGCGCAAATCCAGAATACCCGCTTTGAAATCGCCCGCATGGAAACCGATTACCAGGTTAACAAGGCGTTCGTGGCCCAGTGCATCCGCCAGTATGAAGCGGGTGAACTGGATGCGCCAACGGCTTCCATGGCCAAGTACAGCGCGACGGAAATGCAATGCCGCGTGGCAGATGGCTGCCTGCAGTTGTTTGGCGGTTATGGCTACACCACAGAATACCCCATTTCCCGTGCGTTTATGGATGCCCGTGTTCAGCGCATTTATGGCGGCACGTCGGAAGTCATGAAAGAAATCATTGCCCGCTCCGTTCTGGGACGAGTCTGAAATCAGTGAGGTTTGAATATGAGCGATAACAGCGTTGTAATTGCTGGCTCCGCACGCACACCCATGGGTGGCCTGATGGGGTCTTTGAGTTCCGTACGCTCTCCGGAGTTGGGTGCCGTTGCCATCAAGGCCGCCATTGAACGCAGTGGTCTGCAGCCGGCGGACATTCAGGAAGTAATTATGGGTTGCGTACTGCCGGGTGGCCTGGGCCAGGCGCCGGCCCGCCAGGCATCCCGCGCTTCCGGCATTCCGGACAGCTCCGGCTGCACCACCGTGAACAAGATGTGCGGTTCCGGGATGCAGGCGGTGATTCTGGCCCATGATCAGATCAAGGCGGGTACCAACAGCATTATGATTGCCGGGGGCATGGAAAACATGAGCCAGGCGCCCTACCTGTTACCCAAAGCACGAGAAGGCTTTCGCATGGGCCACGGGCAGGTGATGGACAGCATGTTCCTGGACGGCCTGGAAGACGCCTACGAAGGCGGCCTGATGGGCACCTTCGCCCAGCGTTCTGCCGATCAATACAATATCACCCGTGAGGCGATGGATGAATTTGCCATCGGCTCGCTGAACAAAGCGCTGGCGGCCATCGAGAATGGCTGGTGCAAACCTGAAATTGCAGCCGTAACGGTTTCTGGCCGTCGTGGTGACACCCTGGTGGATACGGATGAGCAGCCAGGCAACGCCAAACCAGAAAAAATCCCTACGTTAAAACCGGCATTTGCCAAAGACGGCACGGTTACCGCCGCCAACTCCAGCTCCATCAGTGACGGGGCCTCAGCGCTGGTTCTGGCCTCCGCTGAGGAGGCAAAAGCCCGCGGCCTGAAGGTTCAGGCGAAGATTGTCGCCCACGCTACACACGCCCGGTTGCCGGCCGAGTTCACACTCGCACCCATCGGTGCTATCGAGAAGGTGTTAACAAAGGCAGGCTGGAACAAGGACGATGTGGATCTGTTTGAGATCAACGAAGCCTTTGCAGTGGTTTCTTTGCTGGCCATTAACGAACTGGGTCTGGACGCGGAGAAAGTGAACATCTACGGCGGTGCCTGTGCTCTCGGGCATCCGATAGGGTCATCCGGTTCCCGTATTATAGTGACGCTCATCAACGCCCTGAAGCAGAACGGCATGAAGCGCGGTGTCGCGTCCCTGTGTATAGGCGGCGGTGAGGCAACTGCGGTTGCTGTGGAGTTGGTCTGAGCCGGTCAGTACTGGTGTCGGCTCTGGCATTCCTTATGGTTGAGCCGGCGCATTGACCAGAGCCCCAAAACCGGGCCAGGCAAAAGCCAAAGCGTTACCCAGGAGCCCTGGTATTCCCAAAGATTACTGGTGATCCAGATTGCTGGTATGGTTAACGCGAAGCCTATGGCGTTCATAACGGCCAGTGATGCACCAACATGTTCTCTGGGTGCGGCAGATGCCGCCAGTGCGGAAAACTGGGGTGAGTCGGCTATAACGGTGATGCCCCAGAGCATCAGCAGAATCAGCAAAGCTCCGGGTGGTGCCCAGGTAAGAAAAGGGTAGGCCAGGCAGATGGTTCCCGATATCGCCAGGGCCCGGTTTGCCACCCATTGGTTTCCAAGCCTTGGGCTGAGCCTGCCGCCTCCCACGCAACCGAAAAAACCCACTGCGATCACGGTGAACGACAGCAGAGGAACCAGTGCCGGTGTTGCCTGCATTCGAAGGACTTCTCTGGTGGTCAGCAAAGGTGTCAGCGTCCAGAAAGCATAAAGCTCCCAGCAATGGCCGAAGTAGCCACCTGCCACTGCCCGAAATCTTGGCGATGCGAGCCCGGACAAACCGCTTCGCAACCGGGTTTTTGCCGCCGTCATGGGCAGGTGGGGACCGTCTCCCAAAAGCAGAATCAGCGCCCCTCCCACAAGAGCCAATGCAGAGGAACCCAGCAACGGCCATTGCCAGGGCAGCCCCGACGTTATGCCACGCAACAGGTGGGGCATGGCGGTGCCGAGGGTTAACATACCAACCAGCCAGGCCAGCGCCGTGCCTGTGTGTTTAGGTGTCCAGCCAATAACAAGCTTCATTCCCAAAGGGTAGATACCGGCAAGGCAAAGGCCCGTCAGAAAACGCATGACAAGGTCTAGCGGCGGGGAGGCCACTGTGAATACAAAGCCGGCGTTCACCAGGGCGCCAAGCAGGCTGGAGCATGCAAAAATATAGCTGGCCCGGTAACGGTCGGCCAACCCTGTAATGGCGATCCCCAGAGTGCCAGAAATGAAGCCTGCCTGAACGGTGAGTGTCAGATAGCCGAGATCTGATTCAGACAGCCCCAGTTCCCGGGCGAGGGACAACCAGACACCGTTGATGCTGAACCATAACGAGGTACCGCAAAGCTGCGCCAGAACAATGACGAGCAGCGGTTGGCGCTGCAAGGTGTTGCGGAGCATCACGGGGTTCTCTTGTCCTTGTTCTGGCGTGTCAGGCTGTGCAACCTACTGCCGGCACTATGGCTGGGGAGGTTAGCATAACCTCTGCCACAGTATGCAGCTTTTCCAGCTGCGACTGGAGCATGGTTACTGGCCGGGCACCCTGCACGGTCAGGATGATATCCAGAGTATCGTCTGCGGTTTCCACTCCCATTCTCTCAATCCGGAAACCACGGACACGAACAACCTGGCACAGGCGCTCAAGCGCGGCTGCTTCGTGGTTCATGCGGCAGGTGATGGTATAGCTGGGTGCTTTACTGCTGGTCTTGGTGGTCATGCCGTTTTCTCCTGTTTGTCCGCTGCGGGGCGGCGGATTTCATCAATCATTTCCTTGTTACTTCCGCCTGGCTTCACGATAGGCCAGACGTTTTCTTCACGGGCAATGGCCACGTGCAGCAGCATGGGGCCGTTGTAGGCCAGTATGGTTTCAATGCCGCGCCGGACCTGATCTGTGCGCTCAATTTTCAGGGCAGGAATGTCGAACGCCCGGGCCATGGCAACAAAATCCGGGTTATCGTCGAGGTTGATCTGGCTTTCCCGGTTGTTATAAAACAGCTCCTGTTGCTGGCGTACCATGCCCAGGCACTGGTTATCCATGATGATCAGCTTCAGGGGCAGGTGGTAGCGGCGAATGGTGGCCAACTCCTGGGCATTCATCATGAAGGAACCGTCGCCGGTCACGTTTATAACGGTGCTTTCACGATTGGCAAACTGGGCGCCGATAGCCGCCGGCAAACCAAAACCCATTGTGCCGAGGCCACCACTGGTCAGGTGATGGCGTGGGTGGTCAAACTGGTAGTGTTGGGCAACCCACATCTGATGCTGGCCAACGTCGCACGCAATGATTGTGTCGTCCGGCGCAATCCGGGAAAGCTGTCGAATAAACGCGGGGCCGGTAATGGGAGCAAGCGGCTCCTCGTTGTCTGCCACCGGAAAGCCGCCGGTCGTATGCCAGGTCTGGCATTGTTTGCGCCATTCGCTGATCGCCAGAGGTGTTTCCCGCAGTGCCTGTGTCAGCTTGCCCAGAATCGTGTTCAGATCACCGCGAACCGCAACCTCTGCGCTCCGCAGTTTGTTGATTTCGGAGGCGTCTGCGTCAATATGAATCAACCTGGCATTGGGCGCGAAGGTATCCAGCCTGCCCGTGGCGCGGTCGTCCAGGCGGGCACCGATAACCAGTAGCAGATCACACTCGTCTACCGCACGGTTGGCGGCACGGGAACCGTGCATGCCCAGCATCCCGAGGTTGTACGCACTGTGTTTGCCCGGGTTTCCTATACCCTTGAGGGTTACTACCGAGGGCAGCCCTGTACACTCAACAAACTCCCGGAAGCTGGCTTCCGCATGGGCCAGGCTGATGCCCCCGCCGCTGTAAAGCAGCGGTTTACGGGCCTTGCGCAGCAGGATCAAGGCATCCTGAATATCGGGGCAGGCTGCACGCGGTTGTGCCGGAGTGCTCATGGGCGCCGCAACCGCGTCTTCCAGTAATATGTTCTTAGGGATATCAATCCATACGGGCCCGGGGCGGCCACTTTGGGTCAACTCCATGGCTTCTTCCAGAATGGCAGGCAGTTGGTCTGCGCGCTCAACCAGATAGCTGTGTTTTACGATGCCAAGGGTCATGCCCAGAACATCGGTTTCCTGAAAACCGTCGGTGCCGATCAGTTCCGTTGGAACCTGGCCGGTAATAACCAGCATCGGGATGGAATCCCGGTGCGCATTGGCAACGCCGGTTATCAGGTTGGTAGCGCCGGGGCCGGACGTTGCGATGCAAACACCCGGTTTTCCGCTGGCCCGGGCATAACCGTCTGCGGCCAGGGCGCAGGCCTGCTCATGGCGACAAAGCACGTGCTCTACGCGATCATCGTCTACCAGGGCATCGTATAGCGGCATGATGCAGCCACCCGGGTAACCAAAAACCGTCTGGATGTTGTGGCGATGGAACGCTTCAAGAATGTGCTGTGCGCCGTTCATTGTGCTATTTCCTGTTTTTTCTTCCGTAAAAAAGAAACCCCCGGGACCTTTCGGTGCCGGGGGTTTCTGGTGTTTTTGTCAGGTTTGTCGCTATCTCACCCGCTTATCCACGCAAAAGCCCCCGGAAGGTACCACTACCACCAGGATGAGCTTTGCAAGAAGGATTACTGCGTTGAGATTCATAAAATCGACAATCTGCTCTGAATTCGTAAAAAGATTCTGTGTAGAATCTACCCCACGATTTGAACAGGTTGCAACCGTTTCATTGATTTTTTTCCGGAAAGGTCATTTTCCAGATCCTCATTCACCGATTTCAGGCTGTGTAGGTACTTAATGAGTAAAGCAAAATGGAGTTCACTCGGGTTGTCGGTGGTGGTTGTGATTGTTCTGGCTATCTGGATGGCAACGGGCGATATCAAGGTTGCGAAAACCAAAGCGCCGGCGCAGCAGGAGACCGGGCAACAGGAGCGTACCAGGGTTCAGGTGACAACACTTAATGCACAGTTGTATGAGCCGGGGCTTTTGCTTCAGGGCCAACTGGAGCCGTGGAATGCCGTTACCGTGGCCGCCCGGGTGGCGGGCACCGTTGAAACCGTCCACGTTGATTCCGGCGATACCGTAGAAGCCGGTGAGGCGCTTCTGACCCTGTCTGAAGATGGCCGCGGCGCGGGAGTGGAGCGCTGGCAGGCGCGGGTCAAAAAGCTGGAGGCGGATTTGTCTGCCGCGCGAAAACTGGGCTCCCGGGACCTGGCATCGCAATCAGACATTCTCACTGTGGAAAGCGAACTGGCAGCAGCCCGGGCGGAATTGAAGAGCGCCCGGCTTGCGGTTGCTCACCTCAAACCCCAAGCGCCGTTTGCGGGCGTGATAAACGCCAGACACGTTGATGTGGGCAGCCTGGTTCAGGTGGGTTCGCCCTTGTATGAGCTGGTTCGTATTGACCGGCTCAAGGCCAAAGGGCAGGTGCCGCAGCAGTCCGTTGCACAAGTGGCGCCGGGCCAGAAGGTGCGGGTGCGGCCCCTGGACGGCGAGGCGCTGGATGGTGTGGTTACCTTTGTAGCCAGTGCGGCAAACCCGGAAACCCGGAGTTTTGCCGTAGAGATTGCGGTGGAGAATCCCGGGCACAAGCGTATTGCCGGTGGCAGCGCCAACCTTCGGGTTGCCCTGGGTGATGTCCGCGCCATGTTTATTTCCCCTGCCTACCTTTCTCTCGGGGACGGCGGTCGCCCTGGTGTGAAGTACGTTGATGAGCAGAACAGGGTTGTTTTCCGCACGGTGACGTTGCTGAGTGTGTCCACTGAAGGCGCCTGGGTTACAGGGCTGCCGGATGAAATTCGCCTGATTACCCGTGGTGCAGGGTTTGTCAGTGAGGGCGAGCACGTCGAGCCCGTAAACGTTGCCCAAGAGCGGGGCTGAGCAATATGCGCGCACTTGTGTTTGCAGCCATCGACCGCAGCCGCACCACCCTGCTTGCCCTGTTATTTCTGACCCTGGGTGGCATTGCAGCCTTCCAGGTGATTCCCCGGGAAGCAAACCCGGACGTAACCATTCCCATAATATATATTTCCATGTCGCTGGAGGGCATAAGCCCGGAAGATGCGGAACGGCTGCTGGTGCGCCCCATGGAGCAGGAGTTACGCTCACTTGAAGGCATCAAGGAAATGCGTGGCACCGCATCCGAGGGGCACGCCTCAGTGATGCTGGAATTTGACGCCGGTTTTGATCCGGACACAGCCCTGCAGGATGTCCGTGAGAAAGTGGATACGGCACGTAACAAACTCCCCCGGGAAGCCGACGAGCCCCGGGTGAATGAGATCAACGTTTCGCTGTTCCCGGTTCTCTCCATAGGTCTCTCCGGCCCATTGGCAGAGCGGGAGTTGATCACAATTGCACGCGGGCTTCAGGACGCCATTGAAGCGATTCCCGAGGTGCTTGAGGTGGAAATCGGTGGCGACCGTGAGGACCTGCTGGAAATTGTTGTTAATCCTCAGGTGCTGGAAGGCTACGGCATAGATTTCGACCGCCTCAGTAACCTGGTCACCCGCAACAACCAGTTGGTGGCCGCCGGGTCGCTGGATACCGGCAATGGCCGCATGGCGCTGAAAGTGCCCGGTGTTATCGAGAATATCGAAGATGTGATGTCCATGCCGATCAAGGTGGATGGCGACACAGTAGTGACCTTCGGTGATGTCGCCATGCTGCACCGAACCTTTAAGGATCCCACGGGATTTGCGCGTATCAACGGTGAGCCGGCTCTTGTTCTGGAGGTGTCCAAGCGCACCGGTGCCAACATCATTGAAACCGTCGCTGAGATACGGGATCTGATCAAACGGGCCAAACCGCAACTGCCGGATTCCCTCGACATCCGCTACATCATGGATCAGTCAGACGACGTCGAGGATATTCTCAGCGATCTGCTCAACAACGTACTCACTGCCATCGTGCTGGTTATCATCATCATTATTGCGGCCATGGGGCCGCGTTCGGCGCTTCTCGTTGGCCTCACCATCCCGGGCGCGTTCCTTACCGGCATTCTGGTTATCTGGGCCATGGGGCTCACTCTCAATATCGTGGTTCTGTTCAGCCTCATTCTGGTTGCAGGCATGCTGGTGGACGGCGCGATTGTGGTCTCGGAACTGGCAGACCGAAACCTGTCTGACGGGCACAGTGTCAGGAATGCCTGGGCAGAGTCCGCAAGCCGCATGGCCTGGCCGATTATTGCATCGACGGCGACCACACTTGCCGTGTTTGTGCCACTTCTGTTCTGGCCCGGTGTGGTGGGGGAGTTTATGAAGTTCCTGCCCATTACCGTAATCATCTGCCTGGTTGCTTCTCTCGCCATGGCCCTGGTGTTTTTGCCGGTTCTGGGGAGCGTAAGCGGGGGTCGTCGTGCCCGCACGGTCAGTGAAAGCGGGCGAATGATGCACGGTTATCGCCGCGTGCTTTCCACACTCCTGTCATATCCCGGCCTCACGCTGGTGGGTGTGCTTGGCGTGGTTGTAGTGATCTATATTGCCTACGGCAAGTTCAATTATGGTATCGAGTTTTTTCCCAGTGTGGAGCCGGATTCCGCCCAGGTACAGGTTCGTGCCCGGGGAGATTTGTCGGTTATGGAGCGGGATGCCATTGTGCGGCAGGTCGAGCGTCGTTTACAGGGCATGCCGGAAGTAAAAGCGGTTTACGCGCGCTCCATGCTGAACGCCAGCACGCAAATGGCACCGGATGTGATCGGAGTGCTGCAGTTCCAGTTTACCGACTGGTTTACCCGGCGCCCGGCCAGCGCCATTCTGCAGGACTTCATGGTGCGCACGGAGGATATTCCGGGTATTGAGCTGGAGTTTCGCAAGCAGGAAAGCGGCCCGGCTGGTGGCAAGCCGATAGAGTTGCAGATAAGCAGTCGCGACAGCAGCAAGCTTAACGGGTATGTGGACCAGATCGAAAGCCGGATGCGCGCCCTGGGTGGCTTTATGGATATTGAGGATGACCGCAGCCTGCCGGGTATTGAATGGCGCCTGGAAGTGGACCGGGAGGCTGCTGCGCGTTTCGGAACCGATGTGCTTAGCATTGGCAGTGCCGTGCGCCTGGTTACCAATGGCCTGGTGCTGGCAACCTACCGGCCTGAAGATGTCCGGGACGAAGTAGACATTGCTGTTCGGGTTCCCAACAACTGGCGCGAGTTGGACCATTTGCAACGCCAGACGATCAATACGGCCCGAGGGCAGGTGCCATTGTCGCAGTTTCTTGATCTGCAGCCGGGGGACAAGACCGGCAGTATTTCCCGGGTGGATGGTCAGCGCACGGTTACCATCAAGTCCGATGTGCAGCCGGGCGAGCAAGTGGACAGCCTGCTGAAAGCGCTTCAGGCTGAACTGCCGGAAGCACCGGAGGGCGTGTCGGTAAAGTTCGCCGGCGAAAACGAAGACCAGCAGCAGGCGGCAAATTTTCTGGTGACTGCATTTGTGGTGGCCATTGCCATGATGCTGCTCATTCTGGTGACCCAGTTCAACTCTCTGTACCAGAGCTTCCTGATTCTGTCGGCGATCGTACTCTCCACAGCCGGGGTCCTTCTGGGATTGTTGCTCAACGCCCAGCCCTTTGGAATCGTCATGGTGGGCATGGGCATTATCGCGCTGGCGGGTATTGTGGTGAATAACAACATCATCCTGATTGATACCTACAACCAGATGAAAAAGGAAGGTATGGGCGCCTACGAGGCGGCGCTGGAAACCAGTTGCCTGCGTTTGCGCCCGGTGCTGCTTACGGCAATTACCACCGTGCTGGGGCTGATGCCGATGGTTCTGAGTATCAACGTCAACCTGCTGGCGCCTTCGCTCGGCCTGGGCGCGCCATCAACGCAGTGGTGGGCGCAACTTTCCAGTGCCATTGCCGGGGGCCTGGCATTCGCCACCATTCTGACATTGTTGCTGACACCGGCGATGCTGGTGCTGGGTGAACGGGCAGGGCAGTTTGTCCGCAGGCAATCTGGTCGCGCTGGCCCCGGCGGCCAGTCACCAGAGTGAGTACTCGGATTCCAGGGCGAACGCAAGCTGTAACAGTGTGCGCTCATCACCGTGCTTGCCCATGAGCTGAACTGAAACCGGCAGGTTCTCGGGTGTCAGGGCCATGGGCACGGATATGGCCGGCGTGCCGGTAACGTTTGCCAGGGGCGTGAAATTGGCATACCGGGTAAGGCGATCAAACAGCGTATCAAAAGGCACGTTCGGGCTGAGGTGGCCGAGTCTGGGTGTGGTGTGGCCCAGCACCGGCGTTAACACCGCATCAAAATCCGTCATGGCCCTGGCGTACTCGAATCTGGCGCGACGCAAACGCCAGAGCACCGCTGGCATCTTCCAGAATCCTCGCCTGAACATCCTGTCCAGGCCCTGGGTCAGGCCGTCAACCCGCCGTTTATCAAAGTCCGGATGGGCTAATTTGCGACCGTTGAGCTTCATGCCAAAGGCCAGCAACGCCCAGTACATCGCAAAATCGTCCGGGAAACTGGAGTTTACCGGCGTTGCCACGGGCTCAATACTGTGCCCCTGGGCCTCCAGTTTCCGGGCGGTGGCTTCGACGGTGTTTCGCGTCATCTCGTCGGTTTTGTGGCCGTTGATGGAATCTAGAACCAGACCAATCCGCAGCCGTTTTTCCGGCGCACCTTCCACCTTGCCCACGGCGGGCAGTTTCGGGTTCCGGTAATAGCGTTCAGCCTGGTAGATGAAATTGGCGGTGTCCCTTACCGAGCGGGTAACTACGCCGTCACTGACAATGTTGATGGGCAGGGACTTGGCGGCATCGTTGTCAATGACACGCCCGCGGGATGGCTTCAACCCCACCAGCCCGCAGCATGCTGCGGGAATTCGTATGGAGCCGCCACCATCGTTGGCATGGGCAATGGGAACCGCGCCGCTTGCAACCAGCGCGGCCGAGCCGCCCGAGGAGGCGCCGGTGGAATACGCAAGGTTCCAGGGGTTGCGGCTGGGAGCATCATGGGCGGGCTCGGTTGAGGCATTAAACCCGAACTCGGGCATGGTGCTTTTGCCCAGGCAGAGAAATCCCTGGGCCAGCAGTTGCTGTGCGAACGGGCTGGTGTGTTTTACCGGATGACCGGCAGGGATTGCCTCTGAGCCCTGGCCCGTGGGCATTCCTGCCACATCAGTGTTGTCTTTGATAAAGGTGGGCACGCCCGTGAAGAAAGGCGCGTCTGCCAGGCTATCCTCCGCATCCAGTTTTGCCGCGGCTTTCAGCATCTGCTCATAGCGTTCCGCAACAACACTATGAACCAGTGGTTCGGCTTTGTGTAGCCGGTCAATGGCGGCCTGGATCAGCTCGGTAACCGACACATCCCGGCTCCGGATGCGTTCAGCCAGAGCGGTCGCATCATCGTTCCCGAGAGCGTCGTTGGTGAACGTACTGGCGGTTTTCGGGGAATCAGAAACAGGCATTCGAGGTGTCTCCATTATTGTTTGCCACCGTTCCTTGGTCGGACGGTTTATCGGGGAGCTACTTTACTCGAACGCAAAAGGTCAGGACATGTCATTTCAGGTATGAGTTCACAAGCCCGTTATTAACCGGGCTTGCAAAGCGGGAGCATACAGACGGGCCTGTCAGAAATCACGAATCAGGCGCTTTTTTTGCGGGATTCCCGGATAACATCGTAGGCGTGGGTGATTTCCTGTGTGCGCTCTTCTGCCATCTCTCGCATGCTTTCCGGAAGGCCGCGGCCCGCAAGTTTGTCCGGGTGGTTCTCGCTCATCAGTTTGCGGTAGACCTTCTTCAGTTCAGCGTCGCTGATGGAGGGGGCTACACCCATAACCCTGTAGGCATCGTCGGTTTGCTGGGCGGTAGAACGCCGGCTTCCGGTTTGGCCTGCATGGGCTCCGCGCAGCATGGCTTCCAGCTGATCAACCTGGCTTTCCGGCAGGCCAAGGCCACGGGCAATGCGCACCAGCATTTCGTGTTCGGCCGGGTGAACCACCCCGTCTGCTGCAACCGCCGAAACCTGCACCTGAAGAAACATCTGCAGAAAGGCTGGCTGGCGACCACTGATGCGCAGAAAATGCGCCAATTCGGCATCGAGATCAAAATCTTCGGCTTTACCGCGGCTGAACGCGGCCTTGGCAGTTTCTCTCTGGGCTTCATTCAGGCGAAAGCGGACGAACATGGCTTCCGCCATCTGTATTTCGTCTTTCGAGACAACGCCATCAGCTTTGCAAAGGGCGCCCATGACCGCAAAAACAGATTCAATAAAGCCGGATTGAATGCTCTGAAGTTTGCCAATCAGGCGGCTTTTGGCACGGTTAAGCAGAAAGGCACCAAGGGCGGCTCCCACCAGAAAACCGGGGAACTTGCCAAAGGCGTAACCAATCAGACCACCGATGATCATTGCAAACAGCATCAAAATGTCCTTACGGGATAGTGGAACAGACCACAGAATATACGTGTTTTTTTGCGGATCTTCATGAACAGGCTTTCATTCAGGGCCCCGGTTTTCCTCTGTGCCGGTGAGTCGTTGTTTTTTTCATGTTAATTTTTACGGGTTTAAAGGCGCCGCATATGACCTTCGATATGTTTGCTGACCAACCTCCGGAAACGACAACCGAGACCCTCTCTGAGGGAGCCTTTGTGCTCAGGCAGTTCGCGTCGGGAAAAGGTCAGCGACTGCTGGACGAGATAGAAAAAATAACAGCAAGCGCTCCATTGCGGCACATGAAAACTCCCGGCGGGCACAGCATGTCCGTAGCCATGAGTTGTTGTGGAAGCTGGGGCTGGGTAACCGATGCGGGCGGGTACCGTTACCAGACCACGGACCCCTGCTCCGGTGCCTCCTGGCCGGCAATGCCGCCGGTTTTTACCGGTTTGGCCAGGTCGGCTGCGCTTGCGGTCGGGTATGCGGATTTCACACCGGACTCATGCCTCATCAATCGCTATGAACCGGGTTCAAAAATGGGGCTGCATCAGGACAAGGATGAGCAGGATCTCGCGCAGCCGATTGTGTCGGTCTCTCTCGGCTTGCCCCAGGTGTTTCAGTTTGGCGGGTTGGCTCGGCGCGAGCGGCCTGCCAGCATTCCCCTGAGCCACGGGGATGTGGTGGTCTGGGGCGGGCCTTCCCGGTTACGGTACCACGGAGTGCTTACCCTGAAAGCCGGAGTGCATCCCCTGACCGGGCCCTGGCGCTACAATCTCACCTTCCGCTGCGCCCGTTAGCGGGTTGCCGGGCTACTGGAGCCAGGCCACCAATAGCCCCGCCCCCAACGACAGCAGCATGGGCCCGGCCACATAGAACCCTGTTTGCCGGTTACCGACAATCCAGGCCATACCGGATTTGACCAGATTGTTAGTGGCCGCGGCAATAACAATACCGAGAACCGCAGTATCCATGGCCAGGCCGTTATTGGACATGCGGGTAAGGGACAGGGTAATCGCATCTACGTCTGCAATGCCCGAGGTGGCCGCCAGCATGTAGATACCGGTATCCCCCAGCCAGTTTTTCAGAAAGTCGCCAAGCAGCAAAATGGCCGTTAGCAGTATGCCGAACACCAGTGCCGATTTGAGCTCCAGCGGGTTCTGCCCCGGGGTAGGCTGGCTTATCCGGTTTGTACCGGAATTTCTGTGCCAGATGAAAATTGCCGGCACATAGAGCAGCAATGTCATCACTGCCACGGGCCAGACAAGGCTGGGTAGCAGCGCGCGGTTGATAACGAAGCAGTACACCAGTATGCGCGGGAACATGGTGCCGCAGGCAATCAGGATGCCGGTAGCGAATTGTGCATTCAGCGCCGGGTACCGGTCGGCCTGGCGGGCAAAATGCAGCGTTAGTGCGGTGGAGGAACTCAGGCCCGCAAACAGGCTGGTAAACAGGATGCCCTTGCTGGTGCCCGCCATCCGCATGGCGAAATAACCCACGAAGGAGATGGATGCAATCATTACCACCATCCACCAGATTTCCCGGGGATTGAGCACGCCACCGGGGCCCATTTTTTCATTGGGCAGTAACGGCAGCATTACCACGGAAATAACCAGCAGTTTGAGCGCTGCATCCAGTTCGTGGGCCTGGAGCTTCTGTACCCAGCCGTGAATTTCTTCCTTGTTGTCCAGAATAATCGCGGTGATTACCGCCGCAGTGGTTGCCATCACCGGGTCTACCGCCACCGCTATGGCGCCGAAGCAGAAGGTCAGTACCATGCTGACCATACCGGTAATGCTGAAGTTGCGGATGTGATCGAGCCGTTCGCTGTAGGCCACAATGGACATGGCTACCACGCTCAACAGCAGAACAGGAAAGGTACAAACGGTGATTTCCTGCGCCAGAACCACAGAAATTCCGCCCAGCAGGCCGATAAGAGAAAACGTGCGAATACCGGCAATACGCTCACCGGATTTCTGCTCGCGGGCTCCCCAACCGCGCTCGAGGCCTATGATGGCACCCAGCAGCAGTGCAACAGCAAGGTTCAGCGTGGTCTGGTTGGCAGCTAGAAACTGGGATGCAACATCGTCCATGAACGGGTGAACTCCTTCAGGATCATCAGTGAGGCATGAGCGCCAATGATACCAGTCCGTGGGGCGCAGGGGCACAGGCACCCTTACGCCTACCCCGGCATTTTGATAGACTTCGCGCCCTTTATTTTGCCGAAGCGTTTTTCCGACCCCAGCCTCGGTAACCCGTTTTTTCACGCAATAGTGCTGCCAGCCGGATATTTGAAACTATGGTAAATACTCTGAAAGCCAACTGGTTTTCCAACACCAAGGGTGATTTGCTCGCCGGAATTGTGGTTGCCCTCGCGCTGATTCCCGAAGCAATTGCGTTCTCGATCATCGCCGGGGTAGACCCCAAAGTCGGGCTTTACGCCTCCTTCTGCATCGCGGTAATCATTGCCTTCGTAGGCGGTCGCCCGGGCATGATTTCGGCGGCTACCGGCGCCATGGCGCTGCTGATGGTTACGCTGGTAAAAGAACATGGCCTGGAATATCTGATGGCGGCAACCCTGCTTACCGGGGTCATTCAGATCCTGGCCGGTGTGTTGAAACTGGGCAGCCTTATGCGGTTTGTATCCCGCTCGGTTGTTACCGGCTTTGTGAATGCGCTTGCCATCCTGATCTTCATGGCCCAGCTGCCTGAGCTGACGAACGTAACCTGGCACGTATACGCCATGACCGCTGCCGGCTTGGGTATTATCTACCTTTTCCCCTATGTGCCTGTGGTGGGCAAAATGTTGCCATCGCCACTGATCTGTATCGTTGTTCTCACCGTTGTTGCCGTATGGTTCAACATCGACGTGCGCACCGTCGGCGACATGGGCGAACTGCCGGATACCCTGCCCGTTTTTCTCTGGCCGGATGTACCGCTGAACCTCGAAACCCTGATGATCATTCTGCCGTATTCCATACCTCTTGCGGTGGTCGGTTTGCTGGAGTCCATGATGACGGCCACCATCGTGGATGACCTTACCGATACGGAAAGCGATCGCAACCGCGAGTGCCGGGGGCAGGGCATCGCCAACATCGGGTCCGGCCTGTTTGGCGGCATGGCGGGCTGTGCAATGATTGGCCAGTCGGTTATCAATATAAAGTCCGGTGGCCGAACCCGGCTTTCAACGCTCACGGCGGGCGTGTTTCTCATGGTCATGATTCTGATTCTGGATGACATCCTGGTGCAGATCCCCATGGCGGCGCTGGTGGCTGTAATGATCATGGTGTCTATTGGTACCTTCTCCTGGGAATCCATCCGTAACCTGAGAAAACACCCGCTCTCGACCAATATCGTCATGCTGGTAACCGTTTGCGTGGTGGTTGCAACCCACAATCTGGCATTGGGTGTGTTTGCCGGGGTATTGCTTGCCTCTCTGTTTTTTGCCAACAAGATCGGGCATTTTATGGAGGTTCAATCCACCCTGGATGAAACCACCAATACCCGCACCTACACTGTAATGGGGCAGGTGTTTTTCAGTTCGTCTGAAAAATTCGTTGCCGCGTTTGATTTCCGCGAGGTGGTGGATAAAGTGGTCATAGATGTGAGCCGCGCCCACTTCTGGGACATTACTGCCGTGGGTGCGCTGGATAAAGTTGTTATCAAGTTCCGTCGTGACGGCGCGGAAGTGGAAGTCATTGGCATGAACAAGGCCAGCGCTACCATTGTTGACCGTTTTGGCGTGCACGATAAGCCGGAAGGTATTGATCAACTGATGGGCCATTAAGTATGCAAGACACGACCGCGAATTCCCAAGCCAACAACCAGGACACGCTGCAGGTTGTAGCCTGTGTTGACGGATCCAGCGCGGCACCGGCGGTATGCGATTACGCCGCCTGGGCCAGTACCTACATGAACTCACCACTGACCCTGCTGCATGTGCTTGATGAAGAACGCTACCCATCGGAGCCGGATCTGGCGGGTAACATTGGCCTGGGCAGCCGCGAGCATTTGCTTGACGAGCTGGCACAACTGGATCGCAAGAGGGCCAAGCTGGCTCTGGAACACGGTAATCACCTGCTGGATGAGGCTGCCCACAGGCTGCAGAAAGCCGGTATCAGTGACATCAAAAAACGTCAGCGCCACGGAGATCTGACCGAATCGCTGCTGGCCATGCAGGAGGAAGTACGCTTGCTGGTCATGGGGCTGCATGGGGAAAGCAGTTCCGATCGCGACCAGCGCATTGGCAGCCAGCTGGAAACGGTCATACGCAGCATGAGCCGGCCCATTCTTCTGGTGCCCAATGAGTTTACCACTCCCAAAAGCGCCATGCTGGCCTTTGATGGCAGCGCCACGGCGTTTCGTGGCGTTGAGCACTTGGCGGCCAGCCCGGTGCTCAAGGGCATGCCCCTGCATCTGGTGATGGTTGGCAGCGAAACACCGGAAGCCATGGCTCAGCTCCGCAAGGCGGAATCCATGCTGGCGCCGCTGGAGTCGGAAATCACCCTGGCTATCCGCAGCGGCGATGTAGAGCGGGTGCTACACAGCTACCAGGATGAATTCGATATCGATATTCTGGTGATGGGGGCATACGGCCACTCGAAAATCCGCCGCTTTTTACTGGGCAGTACAACCACCAGTATGCTGAACACGGCCAAAACGCCCTTGGTAATTCTGCGCTAAAAGCGGCTGTTTACCGCTGAGTGCATAAAAAAAGGCGAAGCATGAAGCCTGCTTCGCCTTTTCCGGAGCGCGCTTAAACAGTTGTTGCCGGCTCAGAGCCCGAGCTTTTCTGCCACGTAATCCGCGTCTTTATCACCACGGCCGGAAAGGTTAATCAGTATTGACTGCTCCGGGGACAGGTTTGGTGCTTCCTTTATGGCCCAGGCAACGGCATGGGCACTTTCCAGGGCAGGAATAATGCCTTCCACCCGCGACAGCATCATAAATGCATCCAGGCATTCGGTGTCTGTAGCGCAGGCATACTCCACGCGCCCCAGATCCTTGAGATAGCTATGCTGCGGGCCACTGCCCGGGTAGTCCAGGCCGGACGCTATGGAGTAGACCGGTTGCGGGTTACCCTCATCGTCTTCAAGAACATAACAGGCCATGCCATGGATCTGGCCGGGTTTGCCCAGAGTCATGGTTGCGGCATGATGATCCGTGTCCAGGCCTTCACCAGCCGGTTCTACGCCCACCAGCCTGACGCTTTCATCATTCAGGAAAGCCGTGAAAATTCCTATAGCGTTGGAACCACCACCCACGCAGGCCGCTATGTAATCCGGCAGCTTGTTGTAGCGCTCCAGAAACTGCGCACGGGCCTCGCGACCAACAACGGACTGAAAATCGCGAACCATACCGGGGAAGGGGTGCGGGCCGACCACAGAACCAATGGCGTAAATAAAATTCTGAGGGTCTTTCAGGTACTCGTCAAAGGCGCTGTCCACAGCGTCTTTCAGGGTGGCGGTACCGCGGGTAACCGGAATCAGCGTGGCGCCAAGGATTTTCATCTTGGTCACATTCGGATGCTCTTTGGCGATATCCACCGTACCCATGTGAATCTCACAGGGAATGCCCACCAGAGCACAGGCCGTTGCCAGGGCCACGCCGTGCTGGCCGGCGCCGGTCTCGGCAATCACCTTGGTTTTGCCCATGAACTTCGCCAGCAAGGCTTCGCCCAGGCAGTGATTGATCTTGTGAGCGCCGGTATGGTTAAGATCTTCCCGCTTCAGGTAAATGCGTGCGCCACCGAGTTTTTCGGACAGCCGGCGTGCGTAGAAAACCGGGCTGGGCCGGCCTACATAATCCGCCAGCAAGTAAGCCAGTTCGTCCTGAAAATCCTTGCGCTGGCGGATCTCCTGGTAGGCTGCACTGATTTCGTCCATTACCTGTTTCAGTTCCGGCGGCACGAACTGCCCGCCGTATTTTCCAAAAAAACCCTGTGCGTCTGGCAGGTTATCGTAGGGGGAAGGCGTGCTCATAAACAGTGTCTCTTTTGAAATGATGGAGCAATAATAGCGTCCCGTTCGTGGTCACTCAATGCCGGTGGCAACTGGGCAGGGAGACAGCGTTATCAGGTCAGACTGCTTGCCCTGCCGCTACCCCCGAAGCCCAGGCCCATTGGAAATTATGCCCGCCCAAGTGCCCCGTTACGTCTACAACCTCGCCGATGAAATACAAATTCGGATGCTCCAGCGCCGCCATGGTTTTTGAGGAAAGCTGACGGGTGTCTACACCGCCCAGTGTCACTTCGGCCGTTCGATAGCCTTCGGTTCCAGCCGGTTTGACTGTCCACCGCCCAAGCGTTTCCGAGACCTGTTCAAGGTCACTGTTCCTGTAGCCCTGAAGCGGGCCACTCCAGCCATAAATATCGTTAAAAGCCTGGGCAAAACGTCTGGGCAGGTGTTGGGCCAGATAATGAACAATCGTGGATTGCGGCTTTTGTTTGCGCAGGGAAACCAGATCGTCGTGGATATTGCGATCCGGAAGCAGGTTGATGGTCAACGCGTCGCCAGGCTGCCAGAAGCTGGAGATCTGCAGCATCGAAGGCCCGCTAAGGCCCCGATGCGTGACCAGCATGGGTTCGCGGAAATGATGATTATTGCAGGCCGCATCCACCGGGCAGCTGACGCCTGAGAGAGGTGCAAGCTGCTGCTTCAGTTCCGGGTGCAGGGTGAAGGGCACCAGCCCGGCCCGGGTGGGCAGAACCCTGAGGCCGAACTGCCGGGCAACCTCGTAACCGAACCCTGTGGCGCCCATGGTGGGGATGGACAAGCCTCCACTGGCGATGACCAGAGATTCGCAGGTGAGGGTGCCAGCACTGGTATCCACACGGTAATGGTTGGTTTCTTTGGCGATGCCTTTCACGCTGGTGTTCATGCGGATTTCGGCACCTGCCCAGTCACATTCAGTCAGTAGCATAGTGACTATATCTTTCGCGCTGTCTTTGCAGAACAGTTGGCCAGCAGCTTTCTCTTCATGCTCAATGCCGTGGCGCTCAACAAGATCCAGAAAGTTCTGCGGCGTGTAACGCTTGAGGGCGGAAATACAGAAACGTGGGTTGTCGGAGAGAAAATTGGCAGGCGTGCTGTTGAGGTTGGTGAAGTTACAGCGCCCGCCACCGGACATGAGGATCTTTTTGCCGGGCTTGTTGGCATGATCAACAACCAGCACCTTGCGCCCGCGATAGCCGGCGGTCGCAGCACACATCAGGCCGGCGGCGCCGGCACCGATAATGATTACGTCGTACTGGTTGCTGGAACTTGCCGTCATTACTGCCCGCCGATTGAAACATTTGGCGCGCAGTATACCAGTCTCAGGGCTGCTGTATGGCGTAGTGGTGAGCCTTGTAACTGGCAAACTGCTCCAGCTCGCGCTCACTGTAAAAATGTAGCTCGGGCAGTGGTTTATTGTAGGTGATTACCCAGTGTTCCGCGTCTGTCCGGTTCACAGAAAACCCGAGGTCTTGCAGCCATTGCTGGCTGGTTTTGTCTTTCGCGTTGAATAGCGACGGAGCGTCAGGTTGCAGGCCAAAAAGATTATTGCGGGTTGCTGCCAGAGCGTGAATGTTTGCTATGCCCATTATGAAACTCCTGCTTCTGTTTGCGATGTTGTTATTGTCCTTCTTTGCTGACAGCCATAACAGATTCAGATAATCTGTTTTTGAACCGGTACAGAAGGATCGGATCATCATCTGTACTGGTCGGTTTTTGCGGCATCTGTACCCTTTCGGTCTGATGCTGATCTGTTGCAGCAGGTGCCCTGGCTGTCCGCGTGGGGCGAAGGCTTTTCTGATTCGGTGAGGCAGATGGGATGGGCGTTCTATATAACCAGGTGGCAGACAGGCTACAGGCGCTGATCAGGGACGGGGTTTACCGGGACGGGGATCGCCTGCCCGGTGTGCGGATACTGAGCAAGCAGTTTGATGTCAGTATTTCAACAGTGCTGCAGGCACATCAGACCCTGGAAGCCCGGGGGTATCTTGAGGCCCGGGAGCGTAGTGGCTATTTCGTGCGCTTGCCTGTGGTTGATGCCCCGGAGCCGGTAATGCACAGGCATCGTAGCCGCCCGGTTCCGGTCACCGCGCGGGAGATGACCCTTGAGTTGTGTGCCGATGAGCAAAAGCGCATGGTGCCGCTGGCAACCGCCATTCCGCATGCGGATTACCTGCCGCTGCGGCAGATCCAGCAGTGCACGCTGTGGGCTGCACGGCGTGGCCTTGAAACCCTGGATTACGCCTTTCCCGGTAAGGAATCGTTTCGCAGGCAGATTGCCCAGCGTATGGCCTCCGTGGGCGTTCCGGTTACGCCTGATGATGTGCTGGTTACCAACGGCGCCCAGGAAGCTATTATTCTCGGTTTGCGCGCCGTTACCCAGCCCGGGGACATAGTGGCGGTTGAGTCACCCTCGTTTCCTGGGATTCTGCAGGCCCTGGAAGTGGTCGGGCTGCGGGCGATAGAGATCCCAACCCACCCGTCCGACGGTCTCAGCCTTGAAGGCCTGCAGTTGGCGCTGGAGCAGTGGCCCCTGAAAGCCTGTGTGGTGGTAACCAACCACAGTAACCCCATGGGCGCCCGAATGCCGGATGAACGTAAGAAGCAACTGGTGTCCATGCTTGCCGCCGCTGGCGTGCCGTTGATAGAGGATGATATATACGGAGACCTCTACCACACAGGCGAAAGGCCGAGGCCTGCCAAGGCCTTTGACCGTTCGGACAACGTGATCTACTGCAATTCATTTTCAAAGACCATTTCTCCCGGGCTGAGGTTGGGCTGGATGTTACCGGGGCGCTACATGGCCAGCGCCAGGCAACAAAAGTACTTTTCCAACCTGGCGACCTCTTCCATTCCGCAACTGGCGGTTGCGCATTTTCTCGAACAGGGCGGCTATGATCGTTATCTGCGCTCTGCCCGCCAGAATTACCGGGAGGCGACGGAACGTATGAGAGCGGCCGTGGCTCGGTCGTTCCCTTCTGGTACGGCGGTGAGCAGGCCGCAGGGTGGTTTTGTGCTCTGGGTGCAGATGCCTGCGGAGGTTTCGGGAACCCGGGTTTATCACCGCGCCCGTGAAGAGAATATCAATGTAGCTCCGGGGCTGATGTTTTCGATCTCGGACAAGTTCGAATCCTGCCTGCGACTGAACGGCGGCAACCCTTGGAGCGAACGCATAGACCAGGCAATTGCCCGGCTTGGGGCGCTGGCACATGAGGAGCTTGCCCGGCGCTGATACAGGGCGCATGGCGGCTGCATGGCTCAGGGCTGAATGCGAAGATTGAGCGGGTCCACAAGGCCGGCAGTGATGGCTATGCCCGTAACATCCGGTAAACGATCGGCGCCCAGTCGCTTCATTACCCGGGCGCGGTACAGGTCAACGGTCTTCACGCTGACTCCCAGTTGATCGGCGATTTCCCGGCTGGTGTAGCCCTGGGCCATGGGCAGAAAAACATCCCGCTCCCTGCGAGTGAGGGATGCAATAAGTGCATCGGTATTATCGTCGCCCGGCGCCGGTTGGCTGGATTGCTGCCGGTTCTGCAGTGCCTGCTGTACGCTGTCCAGAAGAAGCTGTTCGTTGAAGGGTTTCTCGATAAAGTCGAAAGCGCCGGATTTGAACGCGCGTACCACAATGGGCACATCTGCATGCCCGGAAACAAAGATGATGGGCAGTTCAACACCTCGTTTTTGCAGTTCTTCCTGCACGTTAAGACCGCCAAGGCCCGGCATGCGCACGTCCAGCACCACACAGCCACCGGGGCTATCGCCCAGGGCCTCAAGAAATTTGCGACCGTCACTGAATGCCCGCACCTTCAATCCGACCGACTCCAGCAGCCATTGCGTGGACTCCAGCATGCCTGCGTCGTCGTCAACAATGTAAACGGTGGTTGCGTTAGGGGCAGCTTGATCACTCATCAGGTGAATTCTCCGTCAATGGTTTGCGTCGTGTTGCCAGTGCGGCAGGGAAGCGACAGATCAGCGTCAGGCCGCCGGCAGAAGCTGGCCTGGCATCGAGAAAACCGCCAAAGCCTTCGATAATCGACCGGCTCATGGAGAGCCCCAGTCCCAGGCCATGGGATTTGCGGGTGTAAAATGGCTGAAACATCTGTCGAATGCCTTCCTCGTCAAGGCCGGGGCCCTCATCCGTCACTTCAATCAGCGTTTCGCCGCTCCCGGTTACGTGGGCCGAGAGTATCAGCCGGGAACCTGCCTTGCCCCCGTGATGGCTGCGTGCCTCCAGATTGGCCTCAATGCCGTTACGAATCAGGTTGATCAGCACCTGTTCCAGCAGCATGGGATCTGCGGTGATGATGGGGTCCTGCTCAACAGGTGTACAAAGGATCTCTACCTGATTTTTGTCTGCTTCCCACTGGCAAAGCCGGGCGACATTGGTGAGTGTCTGTGCCAGGGAAACGTCGACAGAACGTTTCTGGCCTTTGCGCAGGAAGGAACGCAGGCGCCGTATGACCTCCGAGGCGCGGTTGGCATGATGGATAACTTTCCGGAGACCGTCGTCCACACGCTCCAGATGCTCCGGGTTCGTCGTCGCGCTTTTCAGGTAACGCTGGCTGGCGCTGGCAAAGTTGACGATGGTTGCCAATGGCTGGTTCATTTCGTGGGCGATGCTGGAGGCGAGTTCGCCCAGTGTGGCCAACCGAGCGGCGCGTTCAAGTTCGTCGGCCAGCCTGCGGCTGTTTTCTTCCGACTCGACTCTCGCCGAGATGTCTCTGGATACACTGATGACCTCAATCACCGCACCCGTGTAGGTTTCCCGGATGGCCCGGCTTGCGATCTCGAACCATCGTTTGCTGCCATCACGGTGAGTGATATCCAGGGTCATGGTGGCGTAGCCGTCATCTCTGAGCCGGTTATGGGCTTCGATCAGCTTGGCCGCTGCATTTTCGCTGGGGAATATGTCCTCGAGCCGTTTCCCCCGGAGTTCTTCGGGCCAGTAACCCAGCAGGCGCCAGGAGGCCTGGGTGGCATCAATAAAGCGCCCGTCCGGAGAATGCCGTGAAATAAGATCGGTGGTGTTTTCGGTAATCAGGCGATAGAGCCGGTTGGACCGGATGGCCTGATCCCGTAGTTGAATATCGTGCGTGGCCACCCGGCCCCGGGCCAACACCTGGCTGGTTTGCAGACAGGGGATAAACGTCCACAGAAGGGTGGTGCTGTCGGTTCGCGCCTCCACATCCTCAATTGCCCGTGCCTGCTGCAGCGCTGCGCTGACCAGTGCACGGACATTCAGCGGGAGCAGGCCGGCAGGGCCGTCGAGGTTTTTCTCCTTCCACAATTCTTGCGCAGCCTGGTTGCTCCGCAGGGTATTTGCGGATTTATCCAGTATCAGGCCTGGTTGCGGGTCTGCGTCTGACAGGCTAAAACCCATAGTGGTGACAGGATCTCTTGCTGAGAAGTTTGTATAGTATTTGTACTATAATACGTTGGTGCAATTTCTATAATCTTCTGTGTTAAATACTATCTTGAACATAAGAAAGTATAGCGGCTCTCACGATTTTGCTGAATACGCCACAAAAACAACAGGCACACACAAAGAGGATTACCCCATGACCTCGATATTCGACCAGGGCCTTGCGCCCCTGGATGCCAACTACGCTGTCCAATCTCCGATTGATTTCATAGAACGCACCGCGAGCGTTTATCCGGATTATCCCGCCATCATTCACGGTGCCGTGCGCTACAGCTGGTCGCAAACCTACGACCGTTGCCGGCGCCTGGCGTCTGCCCTGAAAGGGCGTGGCATCAATCGGGGCGACACCGTGGCGGCCATGTTGCCCAATATTCCGGCCATGGTGGAGTGCCATTTCGGTGTGCCCATGATCGGTGCAGTGCTGAATACACTGAACGTGCGCCTGGACGCGGAAGCGATTGCCTTCATGCTGGAACATGGTGAGGCCAGAGTGGTGATTGCAGACCGTGAATTCGGTGAGGTCATTCGCGATGCGGTCAGCCGGCTCGACAACAAGCCGCTGGTTATTGATGTGGACGACCCGGAGTACGGTGAAGGTGTTCAGGTGAGTGATCTGGACTACGAAGCCTTCCTGCAGGAAGGTGACCCGCAGTTTCAGTGGAGCTTCCCGGACAACGAGTGGGATGCCATTTCGCTGAACTATACCTCCGGCACCACTGGCAATCCCAAGGGCGTAGTCTACCACCACCGTGGTGCTTACATTAATGCGCTGGGTAATCAGGCTGTCTGGTCCATGGGCATGCACCCGGTATACCTGTGGACATTGCCGATGTTCCATTGCAATGGCTGGTGCTTCCCCTGGACGATTACTGCCATGGCGGGCACTCACGTTTGCCTGCGCCGGGTCGATCCGGAAAAGATATTGCAGCTGATCAAGGAGCATCAGGTTACCCACATGTGCGGTGCACCCATTGTGCTCAATGCGCTGTTGAATGTGCCGCCTGCCTCCAAGGCCGGTATTGACCACGAAGTTCGCTCCATGACCGCAGGTGCAGCTCCCCCGGCACAGGTCATTGGCGCGGTTGAGGAAATGGGCATCAGGATAACCCACGTATACGGTCTGACCGAAGTCTATGGCCCGGTAACTGTCTGTGCCTGGAAATCCGAGTGGGATGAGCTGCCTCTGAATGAACGGGCGCGCATCAAAGCCCGGCAGGGCGTTCGTTACCACACCCTCGCCGGTACCATGGTGGGCGATCCCAATACCATGGAGCCCGTACCCAAGGATGGCAAAACCATTGGTGAGATCTTCCTGCGCGGCAATACCGTGATGAAGGGCTACCTGAAAAACCCCAAGGCTACCGAAGAAGCTTTCCGTGGTGGCTGGTTCCACACCGGGGATCTGGCGGTGTGGCACGAAGACGGCTACATGGAAATCAAGGATCGCCTGAAGGACATTATTATCTCCGGTGGCGAGAACATCTCCACCATTGAGGTAGAGGATACCCTGTACCGCCATCCGGCTGTCCTTGAAGCTGCTGTGGTGGCGCGCCCGGATGAGAAATGGGGCGAAACCCCATGTGCTTTTGTAACCCTCAAGCCAGAGGCCGGGGATGTCAGCGAGGAAGACATTATCAACTTCTGCCGTGAACATCTTGCCCGCTTCAAGGTTCCCAAAACCATCGTTTTCTCGGAATTGCCCAAGACCTCCACGGGCAAGATCCAGAAGTTCGTACTGAGGGATCAGGCCAAAGAACTGGACTGATTTCCCGGCCGGCAGCACCAGGCCCGGTGCTGCCGGATATAACCACAAGAACAACTTGATCAGGTACACGCCAGGGGCGTGCATCAGGAGACCCTGTTATGCAAATGTTTCACCGTAAGAATGGGGAAGAGCAGCCCTACTGGCCCGCCGGACCTTTCAAGATTCGCCTTCCGTTTGTGCATTACCGCTGGGAATTTGCGGAAATGGTTCAGGCCCTGATCATGTTTGTGGTTAGCCTGGCGATGATACCGCTGTTGCAAAAATACCTTGGCGTACCCTATGACGTGGCCTTGGCCTATGCCGTGATTTGCGGCATTGGTTTTATGCTGCCTGCCTTGCTGGGAGTGCCACTGGTGCCAGGCTGGATAACGCCGGGTATTCCGGTTGTGCTGCTTTTTCTGAGTGATTTCGAGCCCGGGCCAGAAGCCATAAAGGCGATGTTCGCACTGCAGTTCCTGGTGTTTGTGATTTTCCTGTTTCTCGGCGTTACCCGCCTGGGTAGCAAGCTGGTGAACCTGATACCCCGCTCCATGAAAGGCGGCATTATTATCGGTGCCGGTATTGCCGCATTGATGGGTGAAATTGAAGCCGGCGGACGCCTGGCAAACACGCCCATCTCACTGATTGTGGGTGGCCTGGTTTGCCTGTACCTGATGTTTTCTGTTTCTTTCAAAGGTTTTGTCGAGAGCAACTCCATTGCCCGTAAGGTGGCCAACTACGGCATGGTACCGGGTATGGTTGTGGCCATTCTCGTAGGCTTTGCCACCGGCGAATACGATGTGCCTGACGTCGAGTGGGGCATTACCAAGCCGGCGTTTGATGAGTTGTGGAACTATCTGCCTTTCAGTGTGGGTTTTCCCAACCCTGAAGTATTCCTCTACGCCATTCCAACAGCGGTAATCGCCTACATTATTGCCTTCGGGGATATAGTGGTCGGTCAGTCCCTGATGAATCGTGTGGACCATCTTCGCAGAGACGAAGATATCGACAACAGCATCGACCGGGTGCATCTGGTAACGGCTATCCGTAATGGCGGGCACGCCTTCTTCGCTCCCTATCCCGGCCTGGCTGGCCCTATCTGGACTGCGGTTACCGCTACCATGGCTGAACGCTACAAGTATGGCCGCAATGCAATGGACTCTATTTACAGCGGTGGCGGTACCTTCTGGATTACCGGCTTTATTGCCCTGTTTATTTTGCCGCTGGTGAGCTTTTTCCAGCCGGTGTTGCCCATTGCCTTGTCCCTGACGCTTTTATTGACCGGTTACATCTGTTTGATGGTTGGCCTGGAGCAGCTTGAAAATAATACCGAGCGAGGCATTGCAGGCACCATGGGCGTGGTGCTGGCGGTGTACGGCGCCGGCTGGGGCCTTGGAACTGGTGTGGTTCTTTATTTGCTGATTGAGCGAACCAAACTGCTTGGCTTTACACCTGACCCTGAAGCCCCCGCTATAAAGGCAGAAAAACACTGAATTGGGGGTCTCCGGTTATGCCGGAGGCCTGCCAGACCCTGTGTGTCTTTGGGAGGTGATATACCTCCCCTTTTTCTGCAGATTTTTGGTGCGTCCAGCACCCGGATGACGATGTGTCATTTTGTGACAATCTGTCCGTTTTCCCCGCCGGCCTCTTCCTTCCCTCTTGTTTTGCGGACTAAACTGCCTGTATTGGTGATTTTTTGTTCGCCGCTCGAAAGCTACAATAAAGAGGAGGCAGTCATGACCATCAGCTCTACTCCCGAGGGCGTGTGCGTTAAGCCACGGCACCTGCATTTTGATGTCAGTGAAGATCTGAAAACCCTTTGGCACGGTGATGATGCGTTCCGCACGGCGTTCTTCAATGCATTGTCGCTTCAGTTCCCGGATGGCGAGCAGCAGTTCATTAATGCGGTGAGGTTGTACCGGGACAAAATCCAGGATCCCAAACTGAAGGGGGAAATTCGGGGATTTATCGGTCAGGAAGCCTTGCATAGTCGCGAACACAAAGCCTACAACGAAGCATTAAAAGCCCGGGGCTATGATATTGAGGGCCTGGATCGCCGGTTCCAAAAGCATATGGAATGGGTTGGCAAGCTGCCCCCGAGCCGGCAACTGGCGGGCACCTGCGGTGCCGAACACTATACAGCAGTGCTGGCGAATGCCATTTTACGCCACCCTGAGTGGCTTGAGGGTGCAACGCCGACCATGACCAGGCTCTGGCAATGGCATGCCATTGAAGAAACCGAACATAAATCGGTGGCATTTGACGTATACCGCGAGTGTGTGGGTGACGAGAATCTGCGACGGATTGTTTTTCTTTTTGTGACCTGGAATTTTTTCAGGTACACCTTTCTGAATACCTGCAGTTTGCTGAAAACCGATGGCAAGCTCTGGAGCCTTCGTACCTGGATGGGCGGGCTCAACTTCCTGTGGGGCAAACCCGGCATTTTGCGCCAGTGTTTGCCCGAGTTTCTGGCGTACTTGCGCAAGGGGTTTCATCCCTGGCAGCAGGACAACAGGGAACTGCTGGAAAAGAATCTCAGGCAGTTCGATGTTGGAGACCCGGCGTGAAGGTTGGGTTAACTGTAAATACGATCTGTTCATTCTCCCGGTCATGTCAGTGAATAACGGCGAACGCCCCTTGCAAGCCTTCGTGTTAGCCTCATGCAGTTCAGTGTTGTACAAACTGTTTTTATTTCATTAGCGGGACCCGCAAGACCATGACCACAGATAAGACCAACGCGGCAGACAAGCTGCTTGAATTGCATGTAAAGCATGAACTGGCTTCACTGAAGGGCGCAAAGCTCCGCAAGTTTCTCAAACAGGAAGTGGATGAAATTCTTGAGCTGGCGGGCACTGTCACGTTGAACCGCGTTGCGTCGGAAGACCGCGTAATGGAGACGATTCAGCGGGTGGTGATGGATATGAGTCTGGATGCCGGAATCCCCGGGCTGGCGGGGGACATGGCGACAGAAGTGCTGAATGCGCCGGTGCAGGCGAGCACGGCGCTTGGCGACGTTCTCACCCGGGAGCAGGCCTCCGGCTTTGTGGAGGAAATGCTTGAGCTGAGGCATCAGCGCGAGCGGATGATCAGTGAGATCATGGCTCATCCGGTTTATCAGGAACTGGTATCGAACGTGGTGTATCAGGGTATCGTCAACTACCTGTATGAAGACAACCTGATTACCAAGTCGGTACCCGGCGTTGGTTCCATGATGAAGTTTGGCAAGCGCATGGCTAACAAGGCCGTGCCAGGGCTGGACGAAACTTTTGAGCGCCGCTTGAAAGCCTGGCTGTCAGACAGCCTGCCGGGGATCATCAGCCGCAGCGAGCAATTCCTGCAGCGGGCGATTTCTGATGATGAGGTGCGGGATACCATTATGGCAGCCTGGGCTGCCATGGAGGACCGGACGCTTGCTGAATTACAGGACGGCCTGGGTGACGTGGAGCTTCAGGCGTTTGTGGTTCTGGGTTATGAGTTCTGGCTGCAGTTTCGCAAAACCGACTACTTTGCAGGCTGCGCACAGGCTGTGGTTGCGCACCTGTTTGTGAAGTACGGAGACCGGCCACTTACCGACCTGCTCAGCGACCTTGGTGTTACCCGTGACATTATCATGGCAGAACTGGATGCCTGGGCCGTGCCGGTTATAGACGTGCTTCGTGAAGAGGGTTATGTTGAGGCCCTTGTGCGCCGGCGGTTATCGGCGTTTTATAATTCTGCGGCAGCACGGAAAATCCTTGCGCGGGCGTCCTGATGCCTTTGGCCCCCTGCGCTACAGGCTCTTTCCGCACAACACTCTGAAGGAGGCGGTTTGTCTGAGCTGTTCTGGGCGTACCTGGTTGCCATCACCCTGCTTACTGTTACGCCGGGTGTGGATACACTTCTGGTTATGCGCAATGCCGGGCGTGGTGGCCTGCGGGATGGCTGCGTAACCAGTGTGGGCATTTGTAGCGGCCTGTTTATTCATGCCACTCTGTCGGCGTTGGGTATTTCGCTTCTTTTGCTGGAAACGGCCTGGGCGTTCGCGGCGCTGAAGTGGGCAGGGGCGTTTTATCTCATCTGGCTTGGTCTGGGCTCGTTAAAACAGGCTGCACGTCAGGGGCCTGTTCCCGCGGGCAACACATCTTCCGTTGTGCGCCGCCGGGTTACCATGGGGGTGTCTTTTCGGGAAGGTCTGTTTTCCAATGTGCTCAATCCAAAAACGGCGCTGTTCTATATGGCCCTGTTACCACAGTTCGTGGATCCCTCCGGAAGTGCTTTTCAGCAGTCGCTGATACTCGCCGGCGTGCACTTCCTGCTGGCGATGTTCTGGCAATGCGCCCTGGCCTGGGTGGTTGTGCGCTTCCGGGGTGCGGGTTTTGGTGTGCGGGTTAAGCGGCTGTTGAACGGGCTGACCGGAGGCTTTTTTATTGCCATGGGGGTCCGGCTGGCAGGGAACTGAGCCGGCATTCAAACGAAAAAGGGAAGCGCGCCCGCGCTTCCCTTTGTTCTTTTCTTCTGACTATTCCTGATCATGCAGCCTGGCTCAGGCCCGCCCCGGGTTCACTTTTCCAGATATTGCAACTTGTTGGGCTTGCCATCCCATTCTTCGGCGTCTGGAAGCGGGTCTTTCTTCTCGGTGATGTTTGGCCACTTACCAGCCAGGTCGGCGTTGATTTCGACAAACTGCTGCTGATCGGCGGGCAGTTCGTCTTCTGAAAAAATGGCTTCGGCCGGGCACTCGGGCTCACACAGTGCGCAGTCAATACACTCATCCGGGTCGATAACCAGGAAGTTCGGTCCCTCGTAGAAGCAGTCTACCGGGCATACTTCCACACAGTCTGTGTATTTGCACTTGATGCAGTTATCGGTAACGATAAACGCCATAATCAGATCCCTGGTCCAGTGGTCAATCTCATCGGGAGCCCGTTGCCAGGCTCCATGGTTATATTTTAATGGGCGATATTGTAGGGAGCCGCCCGCACGGCCGCAAGCGCCTGGCTGCTATAACCATATTACACAGATCAACTTTCCGTCAGTTTTTCAGCAATTCCTTCAGTTCATACAGCCGGTTCATGGCATCCCTGGGCGACAATCCATCCAGGTCAAGGTCTTGCAGCGCTTCTTCCACTGCGCTTGGCTCCATGCTTGCAAACATATCCCCCTGATAGGCAACCTGTTTTTGCGCGGTCGAATGTTTCCGGCCGGTATGGGCTGCCGTTGCAGGTACAACCTGGGGCACTGCGCTGCCTTCCAGCCGTTTCAGTTGCGCTTTGGCATTGTTTATAACGTTCTGGGGCACACCGGCCAGTTTGGCCACCTGCAGGCCATAGCTCTGGCTGGCAGGGCCTTCGTGTACGTTGTGCAGGAACACAATGCTGTCGTCGTGCTCGGTTGCAGTCAGATGTACGTTTACGGCGTGCTCAAGGTCGTCTGCCAGTTGCGTGAGCTCAAAATAATGGGTGGCAAACAGGGTGTAGCACCGGATGTCCTTTGCCAGGTGTTCCGCCGTGGCCCAGGCCAGGGACAAACCGTCAAAGGTGCTGGTGCCCCGGCCTACTTCGTCCATCAGGACCAGGCTGAACTCGGTGGCGTTATGCAGGATATTGGCGGTTTCTGTCATTTCAACCATAAAGGTGGAGCGCCCGCCGGCGATATCATCAGACGAGCCCATGCGGGTGAAAATCCGGTCCACCGGCCCCAACACGGCTCGGTTGGCGGGCACAAAGCTGCCGGTGTAGGCCAGCAGGACAATCAGGGCGACCTGGCGCATGTAGGTGGATTTACCGCCCATGTTGGGGCCGGTAATTACCAGCATCCGGCGCTGGGCATCCATAACCAGATTGTTGGGTACAAAAGGTTCGTCCAGCAGTTGCTCGACAACCGGGTGGCGGCCATCCTCGATATCGAATCCCGGGGTGTCCCGGAATTCCGGTGCGGTAAAGCGCAGCGTGGTTGCGCGTTCAGCAAAATTGCTGAGCACATCCAGCTCGGCCAGGGCCTGTGCCGCATCCTGCAAAGGCGCAAGTTGCTCCGCGACGGTTTCCAGCACTTCATCGTAAAGGGCTTTCTCCCTGGCCAGTGCCCGGCTTTTGGCGCTCAGGGCTTTGTCTTCGAATTCTTTTAACTCAGGTGTGATAAAGCGCTCGGCGTTTTTCAGGGTTTGCCGGCGAATGTAATCAGCTGGCGCCTGGGCAGACTGGGCGCGGCTGATCTCAATATAGTATCCGTGCACCCGGTTGTAGCCCACCTTCAAGGTGCTGATGCCGGTGCGTTCCCGCTCCCGGGTTTCCACATCCAGCAGATACTGGCCGGCGTTTTCGCTGATATTGCGCAGTTCATCCAGTTGTTCGTCGAAGCCTTCGCGAATAACTCCGCCCTCCCGGATAACCACCGGCGGGTTGTCAATAATGGCCTGTTCCAGCATGTCTGCCAGTTCGGGGTACTCGCTAATTATCCCGGCCAGCCTGGCAATGTGATCAGAATTGACCGGTCTTATCGCCTCCTGCAGCTCGGGAAGAGCAGTGAACGCATCCCGCAAGCGGGCCAGATCCCGGGGCCTGGCCGAGCGAAGGGCTACGCGGGCCAGTACACGCTCTATGTCGCCCACGGTTTTCAGCAGGCTGTGTACCGGCTCATAATGAAAGCCCTCAAGCAGCGCCGACACGGCCTGTTGGCGCTGCTGCACCACTTCTACTGTGCGAAGCGGGCGATTGAGCCAGCGTCTTAATTCCCGGCCTCCCATAGAGGTTGCTGTTTTGTCCATCACCCAGGCCAGCGTATGCTGATGGCCGCCCATGAGGTTGACGTCGATTTCCAGATTCCGGCGGCTTGCGGCGTCCAGAATGACGGCTTCGTCGCGTAGCTCCCGGGTCAGTTTGCGGATGTGGGGCAGGGCGGTGCGTTGGGTCTCCTTGGCGTACTGTAAAAGGCAGCCGGCGGCGCAAATAGCCAGGCTGAGATCTTCACAGCCAAAGCCCGTAAGGTCGCGAACCTGCAGTTGCTGGGTAATTAATCGGCGTGCGGTGTCGCTCTCAAACAGCCAGGGGCTCTGGCGGCGGATACCGGTAAACCCGGCAAGCACATCCTCGTACGGAAAATCCTCGCTGATCAGGATCTCCGCCGGTCGCAAGCGCTGTAGCTCGCCCTGAAGGGCTTCCAGGTTGTCCAGCTCGGAAACCGCAAAGCGGCCACTGGAAATATCCAGGGATGCAAAACCAAACTGCTCGCGATGGTGGAAAATGGCGGCCAGCAGGTTATCGCGCCGGTCTTCCAGATAGGCGTCATCGCTCAGGGTGCCGGGGGTAACAATCCGGACCACCTGGCGATCAACCGGCCCTTTGCTGGTGGCCGGGTCGCCAATCTGCTCACAGATAGCGATGGATTGACCCGCTCTGACCAGCCGTGCAATGTAGCCTTCGGATGAGTGATAGGGGATGCCCGCCATGGGAATCGGATTACCGCCGGAATGCCCCCGCGCAGTGAGGGTAATGTCCATCAGCTCCGCAGCCTTTTTGGCGTCGTCGTAGAACAGTTCGTAAAAATCACCCATGCGGTAAAACACCAACTCGTTCGGGTGCTGCCCCTTGATCTTGAGGTACTGTTGCATCATCGGGGTGTGCTTGGGAGTATCGGTTTGAACTGTTGACATGGGTGAGTCCGGATATTCCTGCGTTGGATGAAGCCACGGATTGTAAGAAAATAATGCCCGTGATGAAACGAAGGAGAACATTATGCCTGCCAGTGACCGCGAACTCGAACACGCAAGCGATCAGTTAGCCGACCAGCTGATGGAAGCGGGCAACACTATAGTAACGGCTGAGAGCTGCACCGGCGGATGGATTGCCAAGGTGCTGACGGACCGGGCAGGTTCGTCCGCCTATGTGGTTGGGGGGCTGGTTACCTACAGCAATGCTGCCAAACAGCGATTGCTTGGGGTTGCCGGGGCATCCCTTGATAACCACGGAGCGGTCAGCGAGCCGGTTGTCCGGGAAATGGTTGCGGGTGCGCTGGCAACCACCGGGGCCGGTGTTGCGGTGGCGGTCAGCGGTGTGGCCGGCCCGGGTGGCGGCAGCGACGAGAAACCCGTGGGCACTGTCTGGTTTGCATGGGGTTCCAGCCCCGAGAATACCGAAGCGATTGTGCAGCACTTCACTGGTAACCGGGACCAGGTTCGGCGCAAGTCGGTTCTCTTTGCCCTGCAGGGTGTTAGCGGGTTTCTGAAAAAAGCCTGAACGATTTCACAGCAACAGGGGTTGGTCTCTTTCCCGGGGTATGTTTTAATACTGTTCAAATATACAGGAATGCCGCTGTACCGGTTCCCGTTCATTATCTCTCCGCCGGCTCTTTTTTTATTGGCCGGCGGCCAAGGCAACAGAGGGTTTGCACTGATGGAAGACAACCGCAAAAAAGCACTGAACGCAGCGCTGGGCCAGATTGAGCGCCAGTTTGGTAAAGGCGCAGTAATGAAAATGGGCGACCAGCCCCGCGAAGCCATTCCTGCGGTTTCTACCGGCTCTCTCGGGCTGGACGTTGCCCTGGGCATAGGCGGTTTGCCCTACGGTCGTATTGTCGAGATCTACGGCCCGGAAAGCTCCGGTAAAACCACCCTGACCCTGCAGGTGATTGCGGAAGCCCAGAAAGCCGGAAAAACCTGTGCCTTCGTGGATGCGGAGCACGCACTGGACCCCATCTACGCAGAAAAGCTTGGTGTAAACGTAGACGAACTGCTGGTGTCCCAGCCGGATACCGGTGAGCAGGCGCTGGAAATCGCAGATATGCTGGTGCGCTCCAACGCTGTAGACGTGATTATTGTTGACTCGGTTGCAGCACTGACCCCGAAAGCAGAAATCGAAGGCGAAATGGGTGACAGCCACGTTGGTCTGCAGGCCCGCCTGATGTCCCAGGCCCTGCGCAAGCTTACGGGTAATGTGAAGCACGCCAACTGCCTGATGGTATTCATCAACCAGATTCGTATGAAAATCGGCGTGATGTTCGGCAGCCCAGAAACCACCACCGGCGGTAACGCCCTGAAATTCTACTCATCCGTACGCCTGGATATCCGCCGCATTGGTGCGGTGAAAGACGGCGATGAGGTTGTGGGTAACGAAACCCGCGTTAAAGTCGTCAAAAACAAGGTAGCCCCGCCTTTCCGCCAGGCCGAGTTCCAGATTCTCTATGGCAAGGGCATTTATCACATGGCTGAAGTGCTTGATATGGGTGTTAAAGAGGGCTTTGTGGACAAATCCGGCGCCTGGTACGCCTACAATGGCGATAAGATTGGCCAGGGTAAAGCCAATGCCTGCAAGTTCCTGGAAGAGAACATGGACATTGCCAACGAAATCGAAGCCAAAGTTCGCGAAAAACTGATGCCCAAGCCGGTTGCCAAAAAAGACGCTGCCGTTGCCGCTGAGGCTGCAGAAGAAACCAGTGGTGAATTGCTCTAAAAAACCCGGGAGATGCGTTATGGATCGCAAAAAGAAATTGCTTGTTGTTGCCCATGCGCCTTCTCCGAATACCCGCACCCTGCGCGATGCCGTTGCACAGGGTGCGGCGCATGAAGACATAGAAAACGTGGAAGTAACCGTGCTGGCACCACTGGCTGCCGGCCCGGAGGATGTTCTCGCCTGTGATGCCATTATCCTCGGCACCACTGAAAATCTGGGTTATATGAGTGGTGCTTTGAAGGATTTCTTTTTCCTTATAGCAATTTAATATTCAAAATTCGTTGTCCGCCTGCCTGGCTTGTGTTGTTATACTGAGACACATATAACGGTGGACTTCCGGATGTTGGCCCAAGTAAAAAAGTTAACCCTAAGCTATCATGACCATTTGTTAGATCCGCTCTGGGTAATTTTTGATCAGGACTCGTCCCCGCCAATTCTGCCTTTGATGTTCTCTACTCACCTATCCCGGCACGGTGTTATATATGAAGCTCGAGAGATAGCAGATGAGTCGTCCCGCCGGCGGATTACCTCATTGCTTGAACGTGAGGTTTCCGACGCAACAGTACGTTCCTACGTATACTCGCTAGCTAAGTTTCTTTCTTATTTGGAAGAGTGTCGAACTTCCCACCAAACTCCCGGAATGCACGCATCTTCAGCATGTAGCGGAAAGTTTTTAAACCATTATTTAAATCAGGTTTTAGCAACTGAGCTTGATTCGGCTCAATCTCTGAGTACACATCAATCTGCACTGATAGCTTACTATAATTGGTTGACCTATATGGAAATTAGCCCTCGAATGGAGTTGAGGGTTGACCGGAAAACTCGCCAATTCATGGCCGAGAAAAGTAAAAAACAGCACTACATAAAGTATGTCTCACGTTACCAACGTAGCCAGTTGCTTAATGCTTGTGAGACGCTGGCCGAGAAGTTGATGATGCGGATGGGGCTTGAGGTCGGTTTAAGGACCTCAGAGTTGATGGGGTTGCGGCTAGGCGAAGAAAAAGGCCTTCTAACATTATTTGAGCAACTTGATGATAGTGATTTCAGCCACGTTAATCAGTTTCGATATTGGCTGCATGGACGCTACACAAAGGGGAGCAAGTCGCGCTGGATCTATTTTGACCGTCAATTGTTACAGGATATGAAGCGATACGTCGAGACGGAGCGCCAGTGGCTCATCGACCAGACCTGCAGTGAAGATGACAGCTTCTTTCTAAGAACTGATCAACGCTTCATCGGAACCGGGATCGGGGCAGAGCAGGGATCGCGAGTATTTACGAAACGCGCAAGGGCGGTAGGGCTGAATCCGCTTCTCCATTACCATGATTTGCGACACACGTATGCTACGGAGCTATTCCACGACGAGCTGGCTGGTCCCGACGGTCGGGAAACGCGCTCTGAATCAGCGGCGCTAATAGTGGTTGCCCAACGGCTTGGGCATTCTATTGGTCGGGATGGACAAGCACCTCGCGTCACCACCCTATACATACGGATGAGACTGCAAATGCTCGAGATGGAGGATGTGGTGAATGGATGACACCGAGCCTTTCTCTACAAGTCAGCGTGACTACGCCGTTGATAATAACGAGAGCCCGTTTGATGCGGTTCTTTTACTAGAGTCTGCCAAACTACCTCTGCAGTCAAAAAATATTGTATACGAGACAATATCGGGCACTAAAAATGCCATCAAACTTAAGAAAGAAAATACATACCATGAAATTATTTTCAAGGCGTGCTCCAGTGGTTTTCAAAGTGATTGGTTCTCCGGTTTAAGTGTTCGCTCAAAACCGGCTTATTTTGATCGTGTCCGAAAGTTTTTTGATTGGATTAACGACTCTGGTTATGACACAAGCGACAAGGGTCGCTACAAAGTACTGAAGGCGTATGAAGCCTACTGTTTGAATGATCGAAATCTTAAATCGAGTTCCTTGGTGTGGATTAATACAGTGATCCGAGAAGGACTGTATTGTCGATCAATATCAGAGCCAGAGCTGGTGTTTTTGCAAACCTTACTTTCACTTTCGCAACCAGCGAAGGCTCCTGAACCAGAACCCGTCACACTATCAGGATGGTTTGAACTGCCCTGGCTTCGCTCTGTTCTTGGCGAACAGACATATTTACAATTGGAAAGCCCTCGGATGCTGTTCAATAGCTTTCGGGCGACCATCGCTATTACCTTGATTTATTTATTAGAGCAGCGGAAGCGTTGGGAGTTTTCTTCTGAAATTGAAATTGACACGACGCATCAAGGTTGGCAGTACGATTGGAATCGAGCACTCTTGGAGCGGTATGGGAAATTCACTAAACAGTTTGATCCAGAAGATGAGTTTAGCCACCTGCTGTGGTTGGATCTTGTTACGCCAACTGGGCAAAAGGCGTTAAAGGAAAAAATTTCGAAAACCGGTTTGCATAGGTTGCCGCGACGTATTCGTAATAAAAACAAAGACACTACTCCTTGGCAAAAACCTACCTTCTTCCATCCTGATTATCAAACGCGGTATTCGCATGTTGAGGAGCTGTTGTGTGCATGGCTAGTAGCATGCGAGGCCGTTCAGCCTACAGATATACCGAAGCTGCGCACCAACAATTATGTTCGTGAGCGGACTTCTTCGGGGCGTCTTATCGCGATTGAGTGCACCTACTACAAGGGCCGATCTGGATCGTTCAAGCAGTCTACTATTCACATGGGTAGTGATCCTTGGGCGCAAGCTATGGATCGTTATATGAAAGGCTTGTCTGAGCCCTCTCTTTTTAAAACGAACGTTGTTCGGCAAGATTCTTTGTCATTTCAAAAGATACAGAAAAGATCACTCTCCAGGCATAATGCAATTTCCTTGCTATTTAAAATCTGGATGCTACCCAGTTTTCAGAGAAGGCTAGAATCTGAATTAAAACGAATTAAAGCAACTCCACTGTTTTTGGAAGCCATGCTCGCGTTGGTACATGGAGATGAAAACTACTTCACATTTTATAATCGAACAGGAAAATCAGCAGAAGAGTACCGAAAAATAACTCCAAGGGCACTGCCAACTCACGTGTTTTCGCTTACACATATAAAAAACACTGCAGTTCACGCGGGAACCGATGCATACCGTGAGGCAGACCTCATCAATTACCATTCCCATACGTCTTTAACAGAAAGAACATCGTACCTAACTGACAAGAATAAAGAGTGGGTGAATCAGGCAGGTCGGATCACGCGGCTTGTGCTCCATGATTTGCAAAACGTGGTGTTTCAACCTTCTATATCCGCTATCGATCAATCGGTGCATGACTTGGAATTACGCACGCGGGTCAGCGCCGCTACCAACAGTAATGACATCGTCACTCATCCGTTGCAAGGCCGCACCGTTGAGAGTGAGGGTGTTGATACTATAGTTGTTTCAGACACGAGCGATACAGCCCTGTATTTTATTCACTACATCACCCAAGCTGAAAAAATGCTGCCAAAATTATTGGCTGTTCGTCCTGACTGGGTGGAGCGAGAACTTATTGTGCAAGTTGAATGGATGACCCGAACGCTCACTCGCATGCAAGCCACCGCTAGCGCTCAAAAAAGCTATCAAGAATTAGCAGACCATCTGCCACCGCTATTTGCTCATCTTCTGGAGACCACGGAATGACCCAATCAGCCGTATTTTTTAAGACTCTGGATTCATGTGAAGCCCAGGCGCGGTTGGATGCTCTACCGGGCTCCAATAATAATTGTTTCGGGAGTATGACTTGGCAGTTTGAAGGTCAGCGTGGGGCCTCTTTCACGATTGATTTTAACGATATGTTGGGTATGAGCGATAGGTATCCCGATTGGCCGCTGGCCCACAAAGTAGATTGGGTTGTTCTCACCAAACGTATTTGGCTCATACTCGCCTCAATGACGACTCCTAGTCAATATGTGCCTCGAGTCTCCGGCCTGAAACTCTTTTGGGCAGCTATGGCGCATCACAATTTGACTCAGTTGACTCGGGATAATTGTGTGTTGGTTCTTGAGTTTTTGTTAATGCATGTTTGGCGACAAGGTGGCGTAAGTGAGAATCTTTCTATTAAGTCCAGTGGTAGCTTTAGTGCTCAAACGCCCTTCAAGGCATGGAGGGTGGCACTTGCGAGTCTTGGCCTAGACTGGTTCGCACGTTCGCTGACGGATTCGTTTATCAATAAACAGCTAAAAACGCTGATTCCCGCATTAACGGACGATGAGTTAACCAGTAAAGATTGGTACGAAGGCGGGAGCTACGATTTACTAACACTGGATCATGGTCGTTATTACGTGGAGCACTGTCTGACGTTCTTTGAAAAACAGTATCCTCTAGCGATGGCGTTGGCTTCGACCTTTAGGGCAACTCCAGTTTTAGCGGCATCGTGTAGCTACAAACAGGGCACCGTAACGCAATTTATAAACCTATGTTTGCAGGGATATACGGTAGAGGAAATATGCTGTTTGAGCTCTTCCTATTCAGCTACCACGGTACGAAATGTCCATAGAGAGGTGACGCATTATTTTAAGGCAGCCTACCGACAGGCGCGACTAGAAGCGGCGCTACTGCAAGACGAGACGATAACATCTTTTGTTAGCGCTTGTGGACTCCAGCCTTCTTCAGAAAATACGGACAGGATGCGCGTCATTCTATGGGACTGGATGCGTCGAAAAGACAAAACCGAAACATTGCGCCTTTTGAGCGAAGGGCAGGAGGTGCCGTGGGATGTTTTCAAGAAGCAATTGAGTGTGGTTAAAAAACACTTCTCTCAGCAGCCCTGCCCAATGCCCTCAGGCGAGGATTATAGGGCGATTGGGCTGATTAAAGGTGGGGTAAAAGATCCACATGGAACCTATCCTCGACAGTTGATTAGTCTTGTCGCGAAGGCAGGGATCACCTCTATGGCAGCCCTGACAGGTTGGCGACGGAGCGAGTTTGGCTTTCCACGCTCGGCGATCAAACGCACGAGGAATGACGACAAATTGGATCAATATGCCTTTCCCTGGCGCTACCAGGTGAACTGGTATGTATATAAAACGGGCGGCGACGTCCGCGAGTTAAGAGAGATCTCTTTCAGCACATTCTTGATTGCCGAGAAGATGCAGGCATTGGTCGGCGCTACTGATGAACAGCCGTGTTTGTATGCTGTTCATAAAAAAAACAACAATCCTTCTAATTCATATGAGCAAGTAGGCAGTGGAGTTCGAGCTCTATGGGGCCACTTCGTCAATCATTATTCAGGCTTTAAGCAACTTGATGACTGGACATCCTGGCAATTGTTGCAAGAAGTCCGTGATTCCGGCAAACCGTTTACAGCTGCAGAGAAGCAAGAGTATGAACGCTTGGTGGAGCAACTGTCTGCTGAGGAATGGTCGAACTTCTCGATAGACGCCAATTTAAAAGAGGCGTGGCGGCGTTCGCGCGATGAGTGGCCCCGTCTATCGTTGTTTTTGACACAAGCAAGTACGAAAGATAAAAGGGACTGGTTGATTCACTATTGTGACGGTGCTCTGCGGTCTGACTGGAAAGATCTGCTGGACGCGCACTTGCCAGAAAATACAAAAGAATGGATTCAATCGTTACCGAAAAATGTACTAAGGGCCCGAGAAACGTCCAGAACAGTGATGAACGACCTGATAGAAGGCACCCTATATCCAAGCCCTCATGCCTTTCGCCACATGTGGGCGGAAGCGGTCTATCGGCGCTTTGATGGCGATGCCGGCTGGATGATACGCAGCCAGTTTAAGCACATTTCGCGATCGATGTGGCTAGCATACATTCGAGATAAAGATAATCGGTTCGGCCATGAGAGAGCTAAAGCTCAGGTTATTAGTTCGTTGGTTCACAACTATCTCAGGCATCAGGGGGAAGGTTATGCGGGTCAACTGCATACCTGGCTCCGAAGACTGTTCAAAAAAACCGCTGTGCTATCACCAGAGGAGCAAGAAAAAATAGCTCATCACCTGGCTACCGTCGAAATTGAAAATATCAAGTCGAACCCTTGGGGTTATTGCCTACTCAAACGTAGAACCCGAAGTAAGGCGAAATGCGCGGTAATGGGCGAACCAATGCGACACAACGCATCACCTGATCTTTGCTTGGGATGTATCCACAACCTTATGCAAGCAGAGAATGTCGAGTGGGCCTTGTTCCATGCCGCTACACATGTAATGGCGTTACGGAACCCAATCGTGCCCGCCATTTTCAAAGCCTCATCCTACGATCTGGTTCAAAATGTGACGCGACACGTTTGCACTCTCAATCCTAAGCATGAAGCACTCAGCGAGTTGCAAGAGGTATTGGACGATTATAGAGCATCGAGGGCCGCCTAATGGTTATGGACTACCTGAAAATGCGGGTCGAGGAAGCTGCTAGTCAACAAAAAGCAGAGCGCCCTAGCTGGGTATCCGATACAAATGCAAGCATGAAGGCATGGCAGTATGTCGAGGAACTCAAAAAAGAGAAGTCGCTTTATATCAAGCGTCATCAAAAGGTTACCGATTATCTGACTCAGAAAACTTATCAAATTAAGGGCTCGGACGTTGCCAACGCTTTGAGTATTAATCGCGCTTCCTTGATGAATACGTCCAGTTATTCACCGCATTTCAAAAAATATTTGGATAGTGTTAACGCGGACCTAGCAGCAGCTAAAGAGGCTAGGATTCTCAAGGCTCAAAAGGCTCCTTCTCGTGGTTCCATCCGAAACAGCAAAGATGAACTGGTTCAGACCAACACCGAGTTAAAAAAGAGGGTGGCTGAACTAGAAGCGCAAAAGACTGAAGAGCTGGTTCACTATGCCTTTGATCAGCTGCCGCTGCCAGTAAAAAGGAAACTCGGGATCGACTGATGAATGGAAAGCAAAAAGCGCAGCAAAATATCGAAGCCTTTCATGCTTGGACTGCGACGCAAAGTGACGAGGACTACAAGCAGATCATCTTTAGAGGGCAGTTGAACCGTGGTGAAATTGCCAAAGCGACGGGTGTTGGTAAAAGTGCTTTGCGCCAAAACCCCGAAATCAAGCGCCTGCTTGAAAGCCTGGAAAATGAACTTCGAGCCCGAGAGATCCTTCCGCCGCTAACGCCGGCGTCTGAACATCAGGAGGGCGAGCTACAACTGTACGATGCTGAAGTCTCTCGCCGGGCTCGAAATGATCAGCGAGCCGCCCGTCTTGAGCAGGAAAACATTGAGCTGAAAGCTCGCGTAAACGAATTAGAGAGCCGCTTGGCGCGATTCGGTGAGCTGTCTGAGGCGTTGACTGAGATGGGAATGATGCCACGTTGACGAATTCTTCTAGCCCACTTGATACCGATTTTTTACGGGTAACAAGTATTCCTTATACCACGGAAAATTACGTGATCTTCAGTGGCGTGCCACTGCAACGCTCCTCTTATCGTATCAATAGCGGCAAATATGTCATCACAATAAAGTCAGAGGCTTCGGCACTCCCAGTCAGACCTGCGATTGGCCAGCATTGGGAAGTTAACGGGTTTCGCATGATCGACACTCTGGAGAATGGCGATTATCTGTTGCAGCGTCATACCTACGATGCACCCGCCCAGCTGGCCTGTACTCTGCCGGAGGATGGGGAACAATTGATTCGATTCGTTGCCAAGGAGCCCGACTTCAAGGGCATAGGCGAGCAGAAGGCGAGAGCCCTCTGGGAGCATCTGGGGGGTGATTTTCATGAAACTCTTGCTCATGACACCCCCGAGTCACGAAATCGGCTTCTGGAGCTTCTAAGCCTGGATTCCGTCAACGCGCTGTATGCCGGGTATGCCAAGTATGCAAACCTCTCTGCCTGCAATTGGATGTCCCAGCACGCCATCCCTGCACCGGTGCAGCAACGTCTCCTGAAATATCACAAAGAAGCCTCGGTTCAGGCGATTCAAGAAAATCCTTATCTCCTATTAGGATTTGGAATGTCCTTTAAAGCTGTAGATGAACTCAGCTTTGGTGTGGTGGATGATGACGCTAGACGCCTGACTGGCGCTGTAGAGATGGCGATTCGGAAGGAAATCGAAAAGGGTCATACCTATACAACTCAAGGTGCGATTCGCCCCGCAGTCACCAAAATGCTCGGTTCGTTGACGTTGGCTGCTCAGGCGTTCGAGGCCAGCCAGCAGCAAGCTCAGTTTGTGTTGAACTGGGAGACCGGTAGCTATCACCCTACGGCCCAAATCCTAATGGAGACGGTTGTCGCCAAGCGCCTCCGACAACTAGCTCTCCAAACAGGTCTATACGATCAAGAGGCCGACCGCGCCTGCATGACGGCTATAGCAGAGGCCCCTTGCGAACTGACTCAGCGCCAGATGCAGGCCGTTGTTACCTCACTGGATAATGCGATCAGTTGTATCACCGGCGGTGCCGGAACCGGCAAAACCACGGTACTCCGCACTGCGCTTCGCGCCGTCAACACACTCGGGTACGAAATTCACGCCGTGGCCCTTTCAGGGCGCGCAGCCATGCGCCTGCACGAGTCCATTGGGTTTTCGACGCGGACTATTGCGGGGCTGCTACGACAGGAGCCTATTGAGCCGACAACTGATCACCCGTTGCATCTTCTGGTAATCGATGAGTCCAGTATGGTCGACTTGCCAACCATGTATCGACTAGTTACCCACATCAGCCCGAAGGTGCGAATCATTTTTACAGGTGACCCTGATCAACTGCCACCCATTGGTTGCGGCACGGTTCTATCGGACATCGTTGCATCAGGCTTGGTTGCCAACACGACTCTGGATGTTGTGAAGCGCCAGGAGGGTTCAACTGGAATCCCTGAATATTCCAAAATGATCAATGAGGGGATCGTCCCGAGGCAATTGTCAGCAGGTGCTGTTTATTTCCACGAGACGACTGTTGACAAGATCGCTGAGCAATGCACAGCGCTGTATGCTCAGGCACCGGAAGGGAGTCGGATCATAGGTGCGACCAAGGCATTGGTTGCTGACATCAACCAGCGTGTGCAAAAAATGGTAAATCCAGGTGGAACGCGCATGGAATTTGAGCTGCAGGGTGACCGCTTTTACCGTGAGATCTGTCAGGGCGACTCGGTCTTGTTTACGCAGAACAATTATGATGCGGGTATCCAAAATGGCACGCTGGGTATATTGGTTTCGTCTGAAGCAACGGAAGAATCTTTTGGTGTGGTTCAGTTGGATACCGGCACAGAGGTTTTGTTAACGCAGACTATCCAGGAATCGATGGAACTTGGCTACTGCATTACCCTCCACAAAGCACAGGGGTCGCAGTTTCCGCGTGTGATCATTGCTTTGAAGCGAAGTCATATTGTGGATAGGGCGTGGCTATACACCGCGATTACCCGTGCAGAGTTGGAGGTGCATATCGTTGGTACAGAGAGTGAGCTAGCAACGATTACTCGGGCTCAGAGTCTGGCTCACCAAAGACTAAGTTATTTGAAGCAGTTGTTGGATGCAGACGAACCTATAGAAAACTCATTATCTGGTGCCATACGGTTAGCGCGTCCAATGTAGTGGGGTCTCATGTGTTGGGCCATGGAGCTTTTTTATAGAACTACTCCCCCCCCCAAGTGTGCTCAGGTTGCCTGGCAGCAAGAAAATTAACGGTCGTTTTCTGGACGTTCTCACGAACGGCTCAAAATGTCATTTTCAGAAGACGGCTGCACCAAGTGACGGGGTGTGACGCCCGATGTGAAGCCGGCTCCTGACAGCCCAATATCAACAGTCGTCTTCACCAATCTCGACTATGCTCAATACTCGTGTGCACCAAAGCGAGGCTTGGCCAGGTCGGTGTTTTTCAAGATAGTTGGCACTGTTTCTGTGTTTAAGCCGCGTCTTTTTCTACCGTACGCTTCACCGGATTCAGTGTCGTTGGCCCAACGGGCTCGCAATTTCTGACCTGGCGAC
>NZ_NIHD01000012.1 GCF_002806975.1 Marinobacter aromaticivorans
CTCGACTTGCATGTGTTAAGCCTGCCGCCAGCGTTCAATCTGAGCCATGATCAAACTCTTCAGTTTAAATCATACAAGATCCGAAGATCTTTAATCTTGCTCAAGACAAAACTCAATTTTCGACGAGTCGCTGTCTTGGTATTTCCTGTCGAAATACTCCAGCCAGCGCCCACACGAATTACTTGGTCAATTTGTTAAAGAGCCGTTGAGCCGTTGCTCAATCAAGGTGGCGTATTCTACATCGATCCGCCGCCTTGTCAACCGTTTATTTGAAGAAAGTTAAACTCCGCTTTCTTCAATACTTTCAAACAGTTGCCCTTCCAGAATCACCCCGCCTCAGCGGTGCACCCCTCGAAGGAGATGCGCATTCTACAGACACCCGCAGAACTGTCAACGGGGTTTTTGAAATAAACTCAAAATTACCCAAAATCGGTCATGCAGTGATCAATACCCGGGCAATTTTCTTCTTTCCGGCCTGAATCACGCAGGTATCCCCCTCAACAAAAGTCCGGTCACCTTCAAACTTCTGGCCATCCACAAAAACCGCACCGCGCCCCAGAACATCCCGCGCAGCTGCTCCATTTTTCACCAATCCAGCCAAACGCAGCACAGAGGGCATAAGTATTTCCCGCTGACCATCCAGAGAAACCTCCACCTCCGGCACATTCTCGGGAATCTCTCCCAAAGCGACCCGGTTACCAGCAGACTTGTGAGCCGTCCGGGCTGCCTCTTCATTGTGGAAGCGGGTAATAATTTCCTCTGCCAGAAGTTTTTTGTAGTCCTGGGGATTTGCCCCTCCATCCACGGCACTCCGGAATTCATTCACCTCGGCCAGAGGCCTGAAACTCAGGAGTTCGAAGTAACGCCACAACAAATCATCGGGCACAGAAAGCAGCTTGGTATACATTTCTCCGGGAGAGTCGTTGACACCGATATAATTACCCAGGGACTTGGACATTTTCTGGACGCCATCCAACCCTTCCAGAATCGGCATGGTAATAACGACCTGGGGCGCCTGGCCGTAATGCCTCTGCAAAATACGCCCCATCAGAAGATTGAACTTCTGATCCGTACCACCCAGTTCAACATCTGCCTCCAGGGCGACAGAGTCGTAACCCTGAATCAATGGATAGAGGAATTCATGGATGGCGATAGACTGCTCTGCGCGGTAGCGCTTGGTGAAATCATCCCGCTCCAGCATGCGGGCAACCGTATACTGGCCCGCCAGGCGAATCATGTCCGCCGCGCTCAGCTTGCTCATCCACTCGGAGTTGAAAACCACCCGGGTTTTCTCACGATCGAGAATCTTGAACACCTGCTCTTTATAGGTAATTGCGTTCTGCGCAACCTGCTCATCTGAAAGCGGGGGCCGGGTAGCACTTTTACCAGACGGATCCCCGATCTTTCCCGTGAAATCGCCAATAAGGAAGATGACCTGGTGGCCAAGGTCCTGAAACTGCCGCAATTTATTGATGAGCACCGTATGCCCGAGATGGAGATCGGGGGCCGTGGGATCAAAACCTGCCTTGATGCGCAAGGGACGACCTTCTTTCAGCTTGGCAACCAGGTCTTCTTCCGGTATCAGCTCGTCTACGCCCCTTTTGATAATGGCCAGCGCTTCATCAATAGATGCCATGAATTATTCAACTCCAGTCAGTTTCACGAAATGATCAGTTACAGACTTCAACAAAAGAAATCTGTGAGTTACCCGGCGTCTTGCTACAGTGTAACTGCTCAGTTTTTAAACGAATCCGGGCATTGCGGGCGCGCTTATTATATCAACGCTGTCACAAGAAATCCGGCCAGCAGCGCAATAACCGTAATGTTTCAAGCTGTTCCACATGCTTTCTATGGGGTAATCTGTTGGTCTATACTTGAACAACAGCTTTAATTGGGTAGCACAAGCTGCCGGAATACCGATTAAAACGGATGCAACACGTGCTGAAAACGTTCCCGAAAACCCATATTACCATCGCCGCCGCTGCAACCGTGGTGGTAACTGCCGCTATTCTTATGAGCCCCAGCGCGGACGTTGAGGCCAAACGCATGTCCTACGCTCTGGATCTGGAGCAGGGCACAGCCTCAGAAATCATCTCGCAAAAGCCGCGACAAAAACAGGCTCGGACGCCTGAAAAGTCTGTTAAGTCTGAAAGCCAGCCTGAAGATACCGCTGCGGAAAGCGGCCCGGAAGTTGCTGAAAATACTCCGGAGCCGGCACCGGTTGAGTCAGAGCCCCGCCTGAAGTGGCAGTCCTTTGATATTGAATCCGGCGACACCTTGTCATCCCTGTTTAAAAAGGCCGGATTTAACGACGGCATGATGCTCTCCGTTATTCATGGTGAAGGAGAGGCTGACAAGATCCAGCGCCTTTACGCTGGTGAGACTATCCGTTTCGGGATCGACAGCGAAGGCGGGCTTGCTGCGGTTGAGCTCCAGCGCAACCTGCTGGAAACGTTGAAGATTGCCAGACAGGAAGGCACTTTCAGCGGCGAGACAGTAATACGGAAACCGGAGCCCAGGCCGGCATTTGCTTCCGGCACCATTGACGACTCTCTATACCTTGCAGCCCGTGACGCCGGGCTCAATGACAGGCTCACCATGAAGCTGGCAGGGATTTTCGGCTGGGATATCGACTTTGTTTACGATGTTCGTAAAGGTGACCGGTTTGAAGTGGTTTATGAGGAACTGTACCTTGACGGTGAAAAATTCGACACAGGCCGCATCCTCTCTGCCCGCTTTATAAACCGCGGCGAGGAGAATCTCGCGCTCCTGTACACCGACAGCAATGGCGAGAGCGACTACTACTCCCCTGACGGGAAAAGCATGCGCAAGGCTTTCCTGCGCACGCCCATCAGTGCCAGAGTTTCTTCTCCCTTCAACCTTCAGCGCCGCCATCCGGTGCTGGATGTTGTGCGCCCACACGAAGGAACAGACTATGCCGCACCACCGGGCACGCCAATCAAGGCTGCCGGTAATGGCCGGGTCCAGTTTGCCGGATGGAAAGGTGGCTATGGCCGAACAGTCGTCCTGAAACATGGCGACAACATAACAACCCTGTACGCACACATGAGCCGGATCGGCAAAGGCATCAAAAACGGCACGCGGGTAAAACAAGGTGAAACAATTGGCTATGTCGGTTCATCCGGCATGGTGACCGGGCCACACCTGCACTACGAATTCCGGTTAAATGGCTCGCCACGAAACTCGCGGACGGTAAAGCTGCCGGATGCCCAACCCATCCCTGCCACAGAAATGGTCCGCTTCAAAAAGTTTGCAGGGCAGCAGATCGCCCAGTTTGATGCGTTCAAGAAAAACTACCAGCACCTCGCCCTGGCCTCGGAAGACTGAGGCCCATGGATACCTGGATCGGGCTGATGTCCGGCACCAGCATGGATGGCATAGATGCCGTGCTGGTGTCCTTCCAGGACAAAATTGTTTGCATTCATGAAACACATTCCTCCCCTTACCCCGAAGACCTGCGTCATCGCCTGGAACTGGCCAGTCAAAACCAGGCCACGCCAGATGAAATCGGAGAGCTTGACACCCTGACGGGCACCCTCTTTGCGGATGCCGCTGAAAACCTGATCCGGAAATCCGGTATAGACAGGTCAACGGTTTCCGCTATCGGGAGCCACGGGCAAACCCTGCGTCATCAACCGTCAGGGCCCGGGCGCTTTTCTCTTCAGGTAGGCAACCCTGCGATCATTGCGGAAAAAACCAGGGTTACTACTGTGGGGGATTTCCGCAGCAGGGACATGGCCGCCGGCGGGCAAGGCGCCCCCCTGGTTCCGGCTTTTCACAAACATTTTTTCGGCTCTGAAAACGAAGATCGATGCATTCTCAACCTCGGCGGCATCGCCAATATCACCTGGATTCCTTCCAACCCGGAGAAGCCTGTAACCGGCTTCGATACAGGCCCGGCAAACGCCTTGATGGATGCCTGGTGCCAGGATCAGACAGGCCGCCCCTTTGATGAAGATGGCCAATGGGCCGAGGAAGGCATTGTTGATCAGGCCCTGCTGGGAGATATGCTTTCAGATGCCTACTTCGAACGGCCAGCGCCCAAAAGCACCGGAAAGGAAAAGTTCAATCTTCAGTGGGTTAAAACTATGGTGCAGCGGCATCCCGAAACCCGACCCGAAGATGTTCAGCGCACACTGCTGAAGCTTTCGGTGATAACAGCCGTGCGGCAAATCCCTCAATCCTTGCCTATGACAGTCTATGCCTGCGGGGGTGGAACCCGGAACCGGGTATTTATGAATGAGCTATCGCAGGCGCTTACTCCCGTTCGCTTGTTGAACACAGCTGAACTTGGTATTGACCCCCAGTGGGTAGAGCCAACCGCATTTGCATGGCTGGCCCGGCAAACGATCAACGGCAAACCGGGTAACCTTGCAGAGGCAACGGGTGCTTCCGGGCCGCGAATACTCGGGGCCATATACCCGGCCTGACACCGCAGGCTATCCCCGCTCTTCCAAACGCTATCGACCCTGGAATCTCAAATGGTAAACGAACTTCCACAACCACAGGTGGAACTGGCATTGGGATTTTGCACAACGAATTGGGAACCTTGCAGGCCTTCCTGATAATCAATGGTGGCTCCCACAAGGTATTGATAACTCATGGGATCTACCAGAAGAACGGCACCATCCCGCTCGATGACTGTGTCCTCGTCATCCTGAGTTTCGTCAAATGAGAACCCGTACTGAAATCCGGAACAGCCACCGCCTGTAACAAACACGCGCAGCTTCAGGCTCGGGTTGTCTTCTTCCTCAACCAGTTCACGTACTTTGTTGACCGCACTGTCACTGAAGAACAGTGGTGTTGCCATTTGCTGCTGAACTACACTCAAGTTCGCCTCCGGATTACCTGATAAGACCTGAGGGATTATGGTATTCCTGAGTAAAACAATCAACTATTCGGATTTTCCACCACCCTCTTCTTCCGCCAGCTCTCTGGCCTCTGCATCGGCTGAAGCATTCTCAGCCTCGTTGGTTGTGTTTTTTTCCTGGGTCAGCAGCGCCTTAGGTTCGCGTTGATGAACAAGATTGCCATTGACCGAGGAGCCCATCGCCATCTGGATCAGGTTGTAGTACACACTGCCATTAATGGCTGCCTTTTCCGCCAGTTCAAGATGCGCAGACGCATATACGTCTCCGTGAACCGTGCCGTTAATAATCACATGGGGCGCTGCTATATCACCGGTAATCTCGCCCACCTCGGAGACCCGCAAGACCGCATCACTGCCATCTTCAGCCAGTACTTTGCCACGAATACGGCCGTCGACATGCAGACCGCCGGAAAAATGCACATCACCCTCTATAGTCGTGCGTGATGAAATCAGCGTGTCGAAACTACCCGTGGGCCGGCGGGGCTTCTGTTTTTTTTTGCCAAGCATTGTCAGTTCTCCGTTAAATCATCCCAGTTGAATGTCCGTTCGGCCTGCGAGGATTTGCGCCCCTGAGCCTGCGCAACCACCTGCACTTCCAATGGTTCGAAGTCATCGGGCAGTGTCAGCTTGCCCTCTACATCCTGAAAATACCGGAAGCGGAATTTCACCCCGAGATCTTCTATGTCCTGAGAAAGGTCGCGCAAAGCGATAACTTCTTTCTCGTCATTGCGCATGCCGATGATATTAACCGCTACGACACCGGCAATATAACTTTTGTTATTGCCAACCTGGGTAAGCACCAGCTTGAAATTATAAACACCTGGCTGGCGATCACTGCCCAGCGAAAAGCGATCAACCTGTAAACCTTTACTGGTTTCCGAGGGCGCCATGATATTTTTATAGAACGTCAGGTCGGACTGCAGGGCACCAACACGGGTTTCCAGATCGACAATTATTTTCCTGGCTTCGTTCAGCGCCTGCTGATCAATCAGCTTGCCACGCTCGAGATTAACCAGTTGCTGCCGGGCATCCCGATAATTGCTTTCCAGCCTGGCAACCCTGTCTTTCAGTTGTTCGTTAGAGGCTTCAGCACTGGAAAAACGGAAACCGCCCTGAGCCAGACCCGCAGCGTAGCCCGCAGCTGCTGCCACAAGCGTCAAACTTACAAGAAGAGCTGCGCGCCTGAACCTGTAGCCCGGCCGGTGCCGGATAACCACATACTCCTCAGCCGGTTTGCGTTGTTCGCTCACTGACGTTCCTCAAGGCAGCAGTGCAGGTGCTTCAAGACCCAGCGTTTCCTTCAGACCAAACATGACATTCATGTTCTGGATTGCCTGGCCAGCAGCTCCTTTTACCAGGTTGTCGATAACCGACGAAATGATAACAATGTTGCTCCGCTCCTGGCGGTGCAGCGCCATACGGCAAAGATTGGCACCGCGCACACTGCGGGTTTCGGGATGGCTGCCGAAAGGCATAACATCCACAAACGGCTCGTTGCGATAGCGCCCTTCAAACAATGCTTGCAGCCGGTCAAAATCCGCAGGATTTTTCATCTCTGCATAAAGCGTTGCTTCAATACCGCGAATCATCGGAACCAGATGCGGCACAAACGTAACACCGATTTCCGTGCCCGCAGCCGCCGACAAACCCTGGCGAATTTCAGGCAAATGACGGTGTCCTGATGCGCCGTAGGCTTTAAAACTTTCACCTACCTCACCGTGCAGCATTCCGATTTTGCCCTGCCGGCCACCGCCACTGGCGCCGGATTTGGCATCCGCAATCAGCCGTGAAGGATCAACCAGCCCCTGCTCCAGCAAAGGCAGGAAACCCAGCTGAACGGCAGTCGGATAACACCCGGGGTTGGCAACCAACTGCGCCCTGGCTATTTCGTCGCGCACCACTTCAGGCAAACCATAAACCGCTTTTTCGACCCACTCCGGCGACTCATGGGGCATGCCATACCATTCGGACCAAACCTGTAAATCCTTGATACGGAAGTCAGCAGAAAGATCGACAACCCGCACACCGGATTCCATCAGCCCCGGGATCATTCGCATGGCAACCCCGTGCGGTGTTGCAAAAAACACCAGATCGCACGCCGCCAGCACACTGGCATCCGGCTCTGAGTATGCCAGATCAAAGTGCCCCCGGAGGTTCGGATACATATCGGCCACCGGCACTCCGGCTTCCGACCTTGAGGTAATGCAACTAACCGTTACTTCCGGATGAACTGCGAGAATTCTGAGGAGTTCGACGCCGGTATACCCGGTGCCACCCACGATACCTACTTTAATCAACTTTCACTCCAGCGAGGTTGGGTCAGGATGTTAAAAGCCATGCTCTGTAGCCTGGTAGCTTGATGGCCTAGTCTATCATGATAAACCAAGGACTTATTGCAGCTTGCAGGCCGACGGTTACAATGTTGTCAGAAATTCTCTGGCAAGCCATCCTCCTCCATACCGGAATACCGGCATACATGAAAAATACCTGGCATCGGATTAAAGAAAACCTGATGAGTACTTTCCCGGGCAGGCTCTCCGGCGTTGATTCGTTGCCCCAGCTTGCCATACTCGGTTTGCTGTCCGGCCTGGTTACTGGCGGCGTGATTCTGGTTTTTCGCCTGGCCATCGAGTGGCCCCTGGAACATTTCCTGCCAGGGGATGAATCGGACATTTTTGCATCAGAAACCTTTGAGAACCTGGATATTCTCACCCGGGGGTTGCTGCCACTTGCCGGCGCACTGGGCATTGGCCTGTTCCTACATCGCCTTGCAAACCAAGACCGCAAGGTCGGCGTTGTGCACGTTATGGAACGCCTGAATTACCATCAGGGCTACATTACTGCCAAAAGCGCTTTTATTCAGTTCATACTGGGCGTTACAACCGTTGTGTCCGGGCAATCGGCTGGCCGGGAAGGCCCTGCCGTGCATCTGGGCGCCGCGTTCTCAAGCCTCATGGGGCAATGGATGCGCCTGCCCAACAACAGCATACGCACGCTTGTGGCGTGTGGCTGCGCTGCCGCAATTTCCGCCTCGTTCAATACGCCCATCTCCGGAGTCATTTTCGCTATGGAAGTGGTGATGATGGAATATACCATTGCAGGCTTTACGCCGATCATTCTTGCCGCCGTAAGTGCGGCGGTTGTAACTCAGGTTGTATACGGAGCCGAACCGGCATTCAGCGTTCCGGCGCTGACCATGAACTCACTGCTGGAGATACCCTGGATACTGGTTATTGCGATTGTTATTGGTGTTGCTGCGGCGCTCTTTATCCAGTTGGTGGGTTCCATGGGCCGTTTCAGCCATCGCCCTGTTATGCTGCGGGTTATCACTGCGGGTGTGCTCATGGTTCCTGCCGCGGTTCTGGTACCCGAAACCATGGGCATTGGTTACGATACGGTCAATGCAACCATCAACGGTGAACTGGGTTTCTGGTTGTTATTGAGTGCCGGCGTCGTAAAAGTTGTCATTACCGCATTAACCGTCGGCCTGGGAATGCCCAGCAGTATTATCGGCCCCACCCTGTTTATGGGTGCAACCCTGGGCGGGGCCATGGGCCTTGTGGGCGCAGAGTTCATGCCGCAACACGCCTCATCGGTTGGTTTTTACGCCATGCTTGGCATGGGCGCGATGATGGGCGCCGTACTGCAGGCCCCCCTCGCCGCGCTGATGGCCTTGATGGAACTGACCCGCAATCCGAACATCATTCTTCCGGGTATGCTGATTATTACCACCTCGACACTGATCACCAGCGAGGCCTTTGGAAAAAAATCCCTGTTTCTGACGGTACTGAAAAGCCAGGGTCTGAGTTATCAGCATTCGCCGGTTATTCAGGCCTTGCGCCGGGTTTCCGTGGCCGCAATCATGGACAAAAGCATTCTGCGGATAGAAAGGCACCTGACTGTCGAAGAAGCCCAAAAGGCCCTGAAAGCCGGGCCCAAATGGCTGGTGGTAGAGGGCAGTAACGGCCCCACTGCACTGCTACCGGCGGTCGATCTGGCACGATATCTGGAAGACTCCGAAGAAATGGCTAAAGAGGAAAGCGAAGCGCCGGGCGAACTCATTGATCTGATACACATCCCGGCTAACCGCCGGGATATTGCGCCGGTACAATATCAGGCAACGCTCGAGGAGGCGCTGCATGAATTCGAAACCACCAGCGCCGAGGCTCTATACGTTCAGCGCCATGTAGCTCCAATGATTCAGCGGGTTTATGGTGTGGTGCTCAAATCCGATATAGAAAGTTATTACCAATACCGACGGAGCTGATCAATGCTGTGGGTCAAAGCCTTTCATATAATTTCACTGGTGTGCTGGTTCGCGGGCATTTTTTACCTGCCAAGACTGTTTGTCTACCATGCAGCCTGTGAGGATGAACCCGGGCGTGAACGTTTCAAGATCATGGAACGTAAGCTCTACAGGGGCATCACGACGCCTTCGATGATTGCCACCGTGATCTTTGGTGTCTGGCTGCTCAGCTATAACCTGCCCGGCTATTTCAGCCAGGGCTGGCTGCACGCAAAGCTTGTCCTTGTGGGGCTGTTGATTATCTATCACTTTTACTGCGGGCATCTGGTCAAAGTGTTTCGCGACGACCTGAACACCCGCAGCCATGTTTTCTATCGCTGGTTCAACGAATTGCCGGTATTCGTCCTGCTGGCCGTTGTGATTCTGGCCGTCGTAAAACCTTTCTAGGGAGCTTTAGCCATCAGACACTACACTCGCCCTCAGGTGCTTGTCCTATCCGGCCTGGACCCTTCTGGCGGAGCCGGTATCCAGGCTGATATCCAGGCCATTACCTCATTAGGCTGCCACCCGCTGCCGATACTGACCTGCCTGACTGTGCAGGACACCCGGAATGTTTACAGCGCCGAAGCTATCGACCCGGAGCTTATTCGCAAGCAACTCGACTGTATTGCCGGTGATGCGCCCATACATGCTGTTAAAACCGGCGCTCTGGGCAGCGCTGCGGTGGTGGATGTACTGGTGGAATTTCTGGGCAAATACCCGGATGTTCCTGTAATAACCGACCCCGTCATCAAGGCCGCCGGCGGCGGTGACCTGGCCGACGAAAACATTCTTGCGAGCATGAAAGAGCGGCTTTTCCCGCTGGCGGAAATGATCACTCCGAACGGTCTCGAACTGGCGCTTCTGGGTGAAAGTGACGACCCCGATGAAGCTGCGGCCCGGCTCATCGCCAACGGCTGCGCATCGGTGCTTGTCACGGGCGGGCACGGCACCGGTATTCACCTTACCAACACCCTGTACAACCATTTGTCTACGCCGATGTCCTGGGATATCGAGCGCATTGGCGGAGAATACCATGGCACCGGCTGCACGCTTGCAGCAGCAATTGCTGCCGGGCGGGCTCAGGGGCTTTCGGCCCGCGCCGCCATTTCGCAAGCGCAAAACTACGTACACAGAACCATTTTGCATGCACTTGAGGTGGGCAAGGGCCAGCCGGTTCCGGATCGGGGTATTCTGTGGGAGCGATGAGCACACGTGTTCCGGTCGGGCTTTACGCGATTACCGACAGCCGGCTTACGCCCCCGGCAACCCTGACCGCTTCCGTGGAAGCCGCCATTCGCGGCGGTGCGGTCATGATACAATACCGGGAAAAGTCCGCACCGGCGGCAGAACGCCTCGCACAGGCACAAAATCTGCAGTCCGTGTGTGCCAGCGCCGGCATTCCGTTGCTTATTAACGATGACCCGAAGCTGGCCAGGCGGGTAGGCGCGGCAGGCGTGCACCTTGGCCAGACAGACTGCAGCGCCGAAGAAGCACGTTATTTGCTGGGCGATGACGCCATCATCGGTATCACCTGCCATGCCGATCCTGTATTGGCAGAAGCAGCCGCCAACGCTGGTGCTGACTACCTGGCCTTCGGCCGGTTTTTTACATCATCAACCAAACCGGATGCGCCGGCAGCAGCGCCCGATATACTGGTTCAAGCGAAACGCCTTGGCCTGCCAGCTACCGCCATTGGAGGCATTACCACAGAGAACGGCGAGCTGCTCATACGGGCAGGCGCGGATCTTCTGGCGGTTGTCGGCGGGCTTTTCGGGGGCACCCCCGAAGCAATCGAACACAAAGCAAGAATATTCCAGAGGCTGTTTGCCAGCCATCACCCACTCTTTTCAATCCCCCGATAGCAGGAGCTCTCAAAAATGACGCACTCCGAAACCCTGTTCGAACAGGCCCAGAAGTACATTCCCGGTGGCGTTAACTCCCCGGTTCGCGCCTTCCGGGGCGTGGGCGGCACCCCGATCTTTTTCAAGCACGCTGAAGGCGCCTACCTGTACGACGAAGATGGCAAACGCTATATCGACTACATTGGCTCCTGGGGCCCCATGATCCTCGGCCATTCGGATAAACGCATCAAAGATGCCCTGCACGCCCAGGTGGATCTTGGCGTTGGTTACGGCGCTCCCACCTCCATCGAAACCGACATGGCGCGCAAGGTGTGCGAACTGGTGCCTTCGATTGATCTGGTTCGCATGGTGAACTCCGGCACTGAAGCCACCATGAGCGCCATTCGCCTTGCCCGTGGTTACACCCGCCGTGACAAGATTGTGAAATTTGAAGGCTGCTATCACGGGCACGTGGATTCACTGCTGGTGAAGGCCGGCTCCGGCGCCCTGACCCTGGGGGTTCCCAACTCGCCAGGAATACCCGCCAGCCTGGCAGAACTGACACTGACCCTGGATTTCAACGACATCGAGGGTGTGCGCGAAACCTTCAAAGAAATGGGCGACGAGATTGCGGCGATTATTGTTGAGCCGGTTGCCGGAAACATGAACTGCATCCCCGCAGCTCCGGGCTTTCTGGAATGCCTGAGGGAAGTCTGCGATGAGCACGGAACCGTGCTGATTTTTGACGAGGTAATGTCCGGGTTCCGGGTATCACTTGGCGGCGCCCAGGAACTGTACGGCGTCACTCCGGACCTGACCGCCCTGGGCAAGGTCATTGGCGGTGGCCTGCCTGTTGGCGCCTTTGGCGGCAAGCGGGAGATCATGGAACACATTTCTCCGCTTGGCCCGGTTTACCAGGCGGGAACACTCAGCGGAAACCCTCTGGCCATGTGCGCCGGTCTTACCACCCTCAACGTCATTTCAGAACCGGGCTTTCACGATCGCCTGACCCAAAAAACCCTGGCCCTGCGGGATGGACTCAAAGCCGCTGCTGATGAGGCCGGCATTGCGCTGACGGTCCAGGGCGCAGGCGCCATGTTCGGTCTGTTTTTCACCGAGGAACCCAGCATCACACGCTTTGACCAGGTCATGCGCTGCGACACCGAACGTTTCAAGAAATTCTTCCAGGGCATGCTGAAAGAAGGCATTTACCTTGCACCGTCTGCCTTCGAGGCTGGCTTCACCAGTGCTGCCTTGTCGGGTGATGATATCGCCGAAACGATCGCTGCAGCCAAAAAGGTCTTTGCAACACTTTGATTGCCGCAGCCTGATCAACCCTGACCCGCAAGGTCACACGCGCGGTTTACGGACCGGCGCCCGGCAAGCATTGCATAAAGGCATGTCTTGCCGGGCCAACCCGTGAGCCCTGTCACACTTTAACTCCCGCGGCAGCATGTTTGCCCCTTTAACCGTTGACTATACAGCCGCACTGATCAAATTATGGTCACGTATCCCTTGAGATGCTCTGACGGCGAACATCTAACAAAAACAACAGGGAAGTCAGCACACAGAGGTTCTGGGCCGAGTGTTACGGCGCAGGCATGGCGTATCTGGAGCAACCCGTTAGGTTGAGCCGCAGTTTGAACAACAAACACAACCTCAAACTGTAGGAAATACAATGAAACTCTGGATCAAAACACTCGCTCTGGTTGTGACCATAGCCTGGTCAGCCCCCTCCGCCGCCTGGTGGTGGAATTCCAAACCTGCAAATTATGCCGATACCCGGTACCCCGTAGTGCTGGTTCACGGCATGTTCGGTTTCGACTCTATTGTCGGTGTGGACTACTGGTACGGCATCGCAGAGGATCTGCGCAGAAATGGCGCGGATGTTTATACCACCCAGGTGCCCGCACTGGACAGCACGATTGCCAGGGGCGAAGCCCTGCTGCCACAGGTACAGGCCATTGCGGCCGTTCACGGCAAGGTCAATCTGATAGGCCACAGCCATGGTGGGCCAACAGCCCGCCACGTTGCCCGGGTAAGGCCGGATCTGGTGGCTTCGGTCACCTCCGTTGGCTCGCCCCACAAAGGCTCTGCGGTTGCCGACCTGATTGTCGGATCGCCTGCGAGTGGCCTTGCCGGCACCCTGGGTAATGCCCTTGGGGGCCTCATCGACCTGCTCTCAGGGGGCGGATACGATCAGAACATGGAAGCCAGCCTGCAGTCACTGACCAGCTAGGGCAGCGCGGAATTCAATAGTTTTGCGCCTGCAGGCATTCCGGCAAGCGCCTGCGGAGAAGGTGCCCATTCGGCAAACGGAGTACGATTCTATTCCTGGGGCGGTACCGGTGTTATTACCAACGTTCTGGACCCGTCTGACGCCCTGCTCGGCACCACCAGCCTGGCATTCGGTTCCAGCCAGAATGACGGTCTTGTAGAACGTTGCAGCAGCCGCTTCGGCAAGGTTATCCGGGATAATTACTTCATGAACCATCTTGATGAGGTGAATCAGACTCTGGGGCTGCACAGCCTGTTCGAGACGGACCCGAAAGCCGTCTTCAAACAGCATGCTAACCGGTTGAAGAACGCAGGCCTCTGAGCGCGGCGCGCGCCTGCCCGGCAAATGCCCGGCAGGCGCCTTCTATGCATTATTTACTAAAGGGCAGAGGCTCGCTCCTCAGCCTGGTTCGCTCCCGCCACGTTACCGCGCGCTCTGCGGATATCCGCCAGCAATAGCCAGCCTGCGCGCTGCAGCCGCGTGTCACTTCCCGCCAGGGACAATCCCTTGAGCGTAAACTGCTCTGCTGGGCCAAGCTGGCTGCCGGCCACATAGGCTTCCGACAGTTTGAAATATACCTCTGCGGATCTGGGTGCGATTCTCTGGGCACGCTCCAGCCGCACAATGGCACCCTGGACATCACCACGCTGCAAGAGCGTATCTGCTTCACGAACAAGGCCGAGAGCTGCCGGTGACAGCTCATCCCCGGCTTCACGATAACTCGGCTTGTTATTGCGTTCGGGCGGTTGCTCAGGCTCTGGGGCTTCAGTCTGTTCGCTTTTGCGCCAGACTCTGGCTTTGCTCTCATCGTCCACCGTCTGCGGAGGCTCCGGCGCACGGGACGAGCCGCCTGCGGGCACATAAATGGAGCCTCCCGGCCCGGATGCGCAACCTGCCAGCGTCAGAAGTGCGGCCAGCATGCTTGCGTTAAAAATACCTTGCCTACTCATTGGAACAGTCCTTCAAACCAGCCTCGAATTTTCCGCTCAAGGGTGCCGGAGCAGGACACTCTCTGTGTCGGCTCGCTACCCGAAATAAACGGCAGAAGGCGCGCATTATCGCAATACTCATCGGTTAGTGCCTGTTTTTCGGGATTTACCCAGTGATAACTCACCCCATCGGGCACCACGGGTGAAAACCCGTGTTGCGGTACCTGAGCCATAAACCGCGACCAAACCGGCAAGGCTCCGGTAGCACCGGTCAGCGCGGTTGGCCCATTGTCATCCCGCCCTACCCAGGCAACGGCCAACAAATCGCCGCTGAACCCGGCAAACCAGGAATCACGCCCCTCGTCGGTTGTTCCGGTTTTACCGGCCAGGGTCAGTTCCTTGGGAACCGTGTAGTAAGCGGAGCGCCCGGTGCCTTCCTGCATGGTTTCCTGCATGGCGTATTGCAACAGATGCACCGCTGCAGGGTCCGCCACCTGATCCACTTCAAGGCTGTATCGTGAAAGTGCCTCACCACCGGCGTCCGTCACCTCCCTGATGGTTCGCAACGGCGTGTTAAACCCGGATGTGGCCAGCCCCTGGTAGATCTGGGCGACGGTTACCGGGCTCATGGCAACAGAACCCAGTAGCATCGAGGGATACTCGGATATGGGCGAAACCACGCCGAAAGCGCGCAGGGTCTCACGTACCGCGGGAACACCAACATCCAGACCGACCCGCACCGCAGGCAGATTGTAGGATCTGGAAAGGGCCCGGTGCAGAGGTACTTCGCCCCGTTCCTCACCATCGTAGTTCTTAGGCTGCCAGCGCCGCCCGTCATCGAATTCCAGGGTGAACGACTTGTCCAGCACCGGTGTCATAAGGGTGTAACGATCAGGCTGCTCCAACGCGGTCAGGTAGGTAAACGGCTTGATCAGCGAACCAATCGGGCGGTTGGCATCCAGAGCGCGGTTGAATCCGGCAAACTGCGGGTCTTTTCCGCCAACCAGCGCCAGAACTTCACCGGTATCCTTGGCGGTGACCACCAATGTCGCCTCCAGCGCTTTGGCGGTTTCTCCGCGCGCCAGCCTTGGCAGGGTGTCGGTAACCGCGTATTCGGCAGCATACTGAATGGCAGGGTTCAGCGTGGTAAAAATGCGAAGACCCTCGCTGCGCAAATCCTCTTCTTTGTAGTCCCGCGCCAGGTGCCGCCGGACAAGATCGATATAGGCAGGGTAGCGGTTCTCCGAATACGAGGGTTTGGCGCTAACCCCCAATGGCAAACCGCGAGCACGGGCGGCTTTCGAGGGATCCACAAGGCCTGCATCTTCCATTTCGCTAATCACCAGATTACGGCGTTTTGTCGCCCGTTCCGGATGCCGTCGCGGATTGTAATAGCTTGGTCCTTTCACCATACCCACTAACAGGGCGATCTGGTGCACATCCAGGTCTTTCAGGGACTCACCGAAGTAAAACTGACTGGCCAGCCCGAATCCGTTAATGCTGCGGGTGCCTGCCTGGCCCAGATAAACCTCATTCAGATAGGTTTCCAGTATGTCGTCTTTTTCGTAATGCAGTTCCAGCAGAATCGACATCAGGGCTTCATTGCCCTTGCGCAGCAGAGTCTGGTCGCGGGTCAGGAAAAAGTTTTTTACCAGTTGCTGGGTCAGGGTACTGCCGCCCTGCACAATTTGCCCGGCGCGCATATTGGCCAGCATGGCACGGCCAATAGAGAGCGGCGCAATTCCAAAGTGGTCATAGAACTTCCTGTCCTCCACTGCCATCAGGGTCGCCGGCAGCAGGGCCGGCACTTCTTTCAATTGCACCAGAATGCGGTCTTCCTTGTGCGCCGGGTATATTCCGCCAATGCGTGCCGGCTCCAGCCTCACAATCGCGGCCTCGTCACCGGCGGTCACAGAAAAGTCCTGAACCCGGTCACCGTAAATGTTGAGAGACAGCCTGCGCCTGGGCTCATCGCCATCGGGAAACCGGAACCCCCGGGTGCTGATTATAAAATGACCGCCATTGCGCCGATAACTACCGGGCTTGACGCCATCACCTTTGCGATAACCGGAAAGCGCCAATTCCCGCTCCAGTGCCCCGGAACTCACACCTGCGCCGTCATAAAGCTCCAGGGGCCGCGCATACACCCGCGAGGGTACTTCAAAACGCCTCCCCTCAAACCGGGAAGTAACAACTGCGTCGAGGTACACCATCCAGCAGGCAAGCAGCACAAGGCAAACCGCAGAAACACGTAAGAACAGTTTCCAGAACCGGGAGCGGCGCCCACCCCGACGGTTTTTGCTTTTGGATTTTCTATTGGGCTTTGAAGAAGATCTGCTTTTTTTCATGGGCGGATTATAACGAAGCCTGCACAACATAAGGCAGGCCAAGTATGTGTTATTTCTGTAACCTGCCCGTTATGATAGGGCAATAAAAATCAATGAGTTCAGGGAAGCGAGGAGCGCACCGTGAGTGAAACATCCCAAGGCAATCTGCTACTGGCACTGCAAAACCCCGCGTTGTACTACCATCCGGTGGATGGGTTCCAGATTATCGAGACCCACATCTCCCAGATACTTCTGACCGGTCAGTATGCCTATAAGATCAAAAAGCCCGTGGATTTCGGATTTCTCGACTTCTCGACACTGGAGCGTCGCAAGCATTTTTGCGAGGAAGAGCTGCGCCTCAATCGCCGCCTCGCGGAGCCACTATACCTGGAGGTGCTCCCGATTACCGGAAGGCCAGAGAAACCCGTTATCGGCGGTGAGGGCGAGCCGTTTGAGTACATACTGAAAATGCGCCAGTTCCGCCAGAACCAGTTGTTTGACCAGCAACAGGAAGCCGGCACGCTGAAGCCGGAGCTGCTTTGCAGCCTGGCGCGGCAGGTGGCTGAATTCCACGACAGCCTGGAACCCATAGCCGACGACAAGCCCATGGGCACGCCCGAGGCCGTGTACGCAGCCATGCAGGAGAACTTTGACCAGATCCGACCGCTCATTAGCGACAACACCCTGCTTCGCCAGCTCGATAACCTCGAGGCCTGGACCCAGACCACCTTCGAACGGCACCGGGATTTGATTGCAAAACGGCGAAGCGATGGTTTTGTACGTGAGTGCCACGGTGATCTGCATCTTGCAAACATCACCGTATACAACGACGAGGTTACGGTTTTTGATTGCATCGAGTTCAGCGAGCCGTTTCGCTGGATTGATGTCATTAACGACCTGGCGTTTTTGCTGATGGACCTGGAGTCCCGGCGCGAACCTGCTCTGGCGAACCTGGTTCTTAACACCTACCTTGAGTACCGCGACGACTTTCAAGCCCTGCCATTACTACCCCTTTACAAGGCATACCGGGCGATGGTGCGGGCAAAGATAGCCCTGCTCACCCTGGGTAACCCCGCTCTGAGCCAGGACGAAAAAGACAGGCTGATGCAGCTTTATCGTGACTATACCCAGCTTGCCGAAGGCTACAGCAGCATCCCCAACCGCTACCTGCTGGCAACCGTGGGTTTGTCCGCCAGCGGCAAGACCTGCGTCAGCGCCGCCATGGCAGCAGAGCTTGGCCTTATCCGGCTGCGCTCGGACGTTGAGCGTAAAAGACTGCATGGGCTGGCTCCACTGGAAAGCAGTCAGTCGCCCACCGGAGGCCACCTGTACTCGGAGGAAGCCAACGAAAAGACCTATCAGCGCCTGGCCAGCCTGGCCAGTGATCTCCTCGCTGGCGGCATGTCGGTTATCGTGGATGCCGCCTGCCTGAAAGAAAAAGAGCGGGCATTGTTTGCTGCAGTTGCCGAAAGCCAGGGTGTGCCATTTGCCCTGATTCACTGCGACGCGCCGGAAGAACTGCGCAAGCAGTGGATACGCAAACGCAAGGGCGATGCGTCAGAGGCAACAGAGGAACTGCTGGATGTCCAGAAAGACTGGTTTGAACCCCTCACAAGCGAAGAGAAAAGTCACACAATTCACCTGCGCAGCGATCAGGAACGTGTGGCAGAAGCGGTTGCAGACCGGATAAGACAACATTTTGGCCTGAGCGCCGGGTAAAAATGCCTTCCAATAGCCTGAAAACCGTTCTGGTCGGCGTTACTCGCTGACACACCCGAACAGAGCCTCTATTAATGACAGACAGACGAAAGAACCCATGGCTACCAGTATGCGACAAGCAAGCGCTCGAGGCTGGCCAGTTTGTAGAGTTCGCGTTAATCACGGCAGAACAGGAAAGCGGGAAAAATGCCGACACTCTGCCACCAACAGGCTTTGTGTTTCTGGATGGCAACACCCCCAGAGCGTATCTCAACCGCTGCCCCCACATGGGCGTTGAACTGAACTGGATGCCGGGCCGCTTCATGGACACCGACAATCTGTTTCTTCAATGCTCCACGCACGGTGCCCTGTTCAAGCCGGGGAACGGAGAATGTATTGCCGGACCCTGCCAGGGCGATGCGCTCACTGCCCTGGACGTGCGCGAAATCGGGGGATCTCTGGAAGTCAGACTTCCAGAATGACCGGGACAGACTCGCCCAGCGTCATGTCGCCAGTTGGATTGCCGTCATCGCGCCCCAGATTTGCCCGGTAGGCCAGAACCTCAACGCCGGCATCGCACGCCCGCCGCAGCAGTTGGCCATAGTGGGGATCAATATGGTCCGCAGGGCGTACCGCCTCTATCCCGGTATGATTCACCACAAAAAACAGCACGGCTCTGTCGCCAAGTTCCACCTGAGCCATCAGCTCCCGCAGGTGTTTCTGGCCGCGGGTTGTCACCGCATCCGGAAAGAAGCCCTGGCCGGCTTCCGCAAGGGTTACGTTTTTTACCTCTACCCAGGCATCCGGCGCTGAATGATGGCCAGAGAGCAGCAGATCAATGCGGCTTTTTTCCTCGCCATATCTAACTTCTGTGCGGCAGTGCGTGTAGCCGGTCAGCTCCGCGACCCTGCCTGCTTCAATGGCGTTACGAGCTTGAGCGTTAGGCCTGGCCGTGTTAACACAGGCCAGCTTGCCCGGTGAGGTTTCAACAAGCTCCCAGGTGTAGGGCAGTTTACGCGCAGGATTCTCGCTGCGGCTCAGCCATACCCGGCCATCCGCGGGCTGGCACCCAAGCATGGAGCCGGTATTCGGGCAATGGGCGGTTACCTCTGTTCCGTCCGACAGGCGCACGTCCGCAAGAAACCGTTTATAACGGCGAATAAGTCGCCCCTCAATCAGGGGTTCAGGAAACTTCATAAGCTCTCCGAATGCAAAGTGGGTATCACAGGGCTGGCACCCCCGTGACTAATCTGCTATTTTCCGCCAAATCCCGTTTCAGGACGACCGCTTCATCCAGAGTATGGCCGCGCCGCAACGGGGGCTGGCGCGCAGGGAAGCCAAGTGTCCTTGTGAAGCATAAAAAAGAGGCCGGGTTCAATGGTAAACACAGCAAACGAACGTTTCACCAACTTCACCCCTTACAACATGAAGAAGGGTGAAGAATACATGAGTGCCGACATGCTGGAGCACTTCAAGGAGCTGCTGATGCAATGGAAGCAGGAGCTCATGGAAGAAGTGGACCGCACTATGCACCACATGCAGGAAGATGCTGCAAACTACGCAGATCCCAGCGACCGCGCAACCCAGGAAGAAGAATTCAGCCTGGAACTACGCACCCGCGACCGCGAGCGCAAACTGATCAAGAAAATTGACCAGACTATCGATCGTATCGATAAAGACGACTATGGCTATTGCGACCAGTGCGGTGTTGAAATCGGCATCCGGCGCCTTGAAGCGCGCCCGACCGCAACACTGTGCATTGACTGCAAGACTCTGGCCGAGATACGCGAGCGCCAGACTGGCATCTGAGGCGGCAGCCCCTACCTGGCCGGCTATAAAACAAGCCGGCCAATATCCCCTGACCTATGACCATTCAGAGCCGTTACAGGGGGCGTTTTGCGCCCTCACCCACCGGGCCGCTGCACTTTGGCTCGCTTGTTACAGCTCTGGCGAGCTATCTGGAAGCAAACTCACGCCATGGACAATGGCTGGTGCGTATTGAAGATCTCGACCCCCTCCGGGAACCGCCCGAGGCCACCGGCGAAATCCTCAACAGCCTTGACGCCCACGGCCTGTTTCCAGACGAACCGGTGTGCTTCCAGTCCCGGCGCCATGACGCCTACCAGGAGGCTATAGAGCGCCTGCTGGGTAGCGGCCGGGCCTATCGCTGCAGTTGCTCCCGCAAACAACTTCAGGCCAATAACGGCCGGCATCCGCAGAATTGCAGAAACAGGCACTTTGCAACACTGGATGAGCCATTCGCCATCCGCTTTGCTCTGGATGATGAGCAAAGCCGGTGGCAGGACCAGCTACTGGGCCCGCAGCAACAGGTTGTTCGGGCCGAAATCGACGACCCTGTGATTTTGCGCAAGGAAGGCTTTTTCGCCTATCAGCTTGCTGTGGTGGTCGATGATATCGAGCAGGGCATTACAGATGTTGTGCGCGGCTCAGACCTGCTGGATATGACTGCCCAGCAAATCCAGATTTACCGGGCGCTGGATGCGACTCCACCACGCTGGCTGCATATCCCTGTAATCCTTAACGAACAGGGACAAAAACTCAGCAAGCAGAACCATGCCCCGGCGCTGGATGACGCTACGCCGGTAAACAATCTGTTCGCGGCATTAAACGCACTGAACCAGCAGCCACCGCAATCCCTGCTGGCGGGGTCAGTGGACCAGCTTCTGGAATGGGGCTGCAAGCACTGGAAACGCAGAGCCGTTCACCTGACACGCCGCTAGCGGTCGTGGTATAAAGCCCTTACAAACTTCAGAGCGGATCGCACGCCGGATGTATATCTATCGCCTGGTTTTTCTTCTGGTTCTGGCCATCTATATTTTTTCACCCAATATTCTCGACTGGTGGACCTCTCCCGGCAACGCCTGGTACAGCCCTTTCATAATCTGGGCCGGGCTTATTGCCATTGGTTTCTGGCTGGAGTGGCGGCGGGACCCCAATGAGTTTTAGTGCGTCCGGGCTGCTATTCGCCAGCCTGCTGTACCTGATCCTCCTGTTCGGCATTGCCTGGATCACAGAGCGCGGCACGATACCGCGCCACTGGGTGCGCCACCCCCTGGTTTACACGCTCAGCCTGGGTGTATACGCCGGCATATGGGCGGTCTATGCTGCTGTGGGTATGGCTGCTGAGTCCGGTTACGGATTTCTGGCCTACTACCTCGGCATCAGTGGCGCCTTTTTACTGGCACCTGTGTTGCTCAACCCCATTATGCGGATTGGCCGCGCGTATCAGCTAACCTCCCTGGCCGATCTTTTTGCCTACCGGTATCGCAGCCAGTGGGCAGGAACACTGGTTACCCTTTGCTCCGGCGGCGCCATCCTGTCTCTGCTGAGCATGCAGATACAGGCGGTCTCAACATCCGCCAGCATTCTTGCACCCGACACCTCACCACACCTGATCAGTATCATGTTCAGCATCATTGTTGTGCTGTTCGCCATGCTTTTTGGTGCCCGCCGCAACCAGGAGATGGAGAATCACCCAGGGCTGGTGCTTGCCATTGCCTTCGATTCGCTGGTCAAACTGGCAGCCTTGCTGGTGCTTGCCGGCGTTATTCTGTTCGCGGTATTCGACGGCATGGGCGGCCTGGAGGCCTGGCTTGCCGGCAATACCACCCCGGCAACCACCATGTCTCTGAGCATCGACGATGGCAGCTGGCGCGCGCTGATGCTGATGTCTTTTGCAGGAGCGCTGGTGTTACCGCACATGTACCACATGACCTTCAGCGAGAGCCCGTCGCCAAAAGCGCTTGCGAAAGCCAGCTGGGGCCTGCCACTTTATCTGCTGCTATTGGGAATACCGGTGCCGCTGATTCTTTGGGGCGGCCAGGAACTGGCGGTAACCACTGGCCCCAACTTTTACACACTGGGTATTGCCCAGGCACTGGAAAGCCCGGCACTGACTTTGTTCATGTACATTGCGGGGCTTTCGGCCGCCAGCGGGTTGATGATTGTAAGCACCCTGGCCCTGGCAGGCATGGTTCTCAACCATGTGGTCCTGCCCCTGAAAACGCCGAAGGACCAGGGCGACATCTACCGGTGGCTGCAGTGGGTCAAGCGCATGCTGATTGCCGCCATCATTATGCTGGCACTGCTGTTCCACGAAACCCTTGGTAAAAACCTGGACCTGTCCATTCTGGGAGCCATCTCCCTTGCCGGAACCCTGCAACTGCTGCCCGGTGCCCTCGGCGTCATATACTGGCCTGAGGGTAACCGCCGCGGGTTAATTGCCGGGCTGATTACGGGGCTGGTTATCTGGCTTGTCACTCTGGTACTGCCTTTCTCCCACACCGCCAGTCTGCTGGACTGGCTGAACGCACCAATAGTTCCGGATTACAGCAACTGGCATATATTCACATTTGTCAGCCTGACCGCAAACGTATCGGTATTTGCGTTGATCTCGGTGCTCAGCACCAGCACCAGTGAGGAAACCAGCGCTGCCCAGGCCTGCTCCATGGGCGCTCTGTCACGCCCGCAAAGGCGTGAATTGCTGGCGAGTTCGTCCGCAGATTTTGTGCGCCAGTTGGCGGAACCCCTGGGCTTTGATGTGGCCCGGCGCGAAATTGAACGGGCCCTGTCACAACTGAAGCTACCGAGTGTCGAGTATCGCCCTTATCAGCTCAGGCGCCTGCGCGACCAGGTTGAAATCAATCTCTCCGGATTACTCGGGCCAGCTGTTGCCCGGGACATGGTTAAACGTAACCTTGGCTTCAAACCTCTGGCACGGGGCGGCACCGCTCAGGATATACGCTACGTTGAGCGTGCCCTGGGAGAGTATCAGAACCGGCTAACCGGGTTGGCCGGCGAACTGGACAACCTGCGCCGGCATTACCGCCAAACGCTTCACAACCTTCCGATCCCGGCCTGTTCCGTTGGCGAGGATGGCGAAATCCTGATGTGGAACCAGGCCATGGAAGAACTGACCGGCATCACCGCCGATGACGTTGTGGGAGCCAGGCTGATGGCTTTGCCCGATCACTGGCATCACCTGCTGGATGATTTCAACAGCGGAGCGGACCTGCACCGTTACAAACACCGGCTGGATCTGAAAGGCCGACCGCACTGGCTGAACCTTCACAAGGCAGCACTGAGTGGCCCCGACCACCCGGATGGCGGCAGCATCATACTGGTGGAAGACCAGACTGAGACCCGGCTACTGGAAGATGAATTGATGCACAGTGAGCGGCTGGCATCCGTTGGCAGGCTGGCAGCCGGTGTTGCCCATGAAATCGGCAACCCGGTAACCGGCATTTCCTCTCTGGCCCAGAACCTCAAGCTTGAGACCGACAACCCGGACATTCTGGAAACCGCGGACCAGATCCAGCAACAGACCCGTCGTATATCCACTATTCTGCAATCACTGATGAACTTTGCCCGCACGGGTAACCACGCCCAGGCGAACCGTTACGAGCCGGTGAGCATCCGTCGATGTGTGGATGAATCCAGCAACCTGCTGTCTCTCAGCAGCGAAGGAATGGGCATTCACTACATTAACGACTGCCCGGAGACCCTTCAGGTTCTGGGTGATGAACAGCGGCTTGTGCAGGTGTTCGTCAACCTTCTGGCCAACGCCCGGGATGCCTCCCCGGTAGGTGGCTCCATTCGGGTGACTGGCCAGCAAGACGGCTACTCGGCTATCATCGAGGTTGTTGATCAGGGCTCGGGCATTCCCGTGGACAAGCTTGATCACGTTTTCGAGCCCTTCTACACCACCAAGGCACCAAACAAGGGAACGGGTCTTGGTTTATCGCTGGTATACAGCATTATTGAAGAACACTATGGCAACATTCAGGTCGAAAGCCCTGCCGACCCGGAGACCGGAGCCGGCACCCGCGTTCGACTGAAGCTGCCTGCTTATGAGCCGGAGGTCGCCAGCTCCGCCACCCGACCGAATGACAGATCCTGAGACTGCTATGCCCCGTATTCTGATCGTGGAAGATGAAGACATTATTCGCTCCGCTGTTCGCAAGCTGTTGCTGCACGCAGGGTATGAGGTTGACGATGTCGGTTCGGTAGAAGAGGCCGAGCAGAACCACGATCCTGACCAGTTTGACCTGATTATTTCCGATCTGCGCCTGCCCGGTGCCGCCGGCACAGAACTGATCAACCGGGCACCAAACACGCCCGTGTTGATCATGACCAGCTACGCCAGCCTGCGCTCGGCAGTGGATTCCATGAAAATGGGAGCCGTGGAATACATAGCCAAGCCTTTTGACCATGACGAAATGCTGGCTGCGGTGGAGAGCATTCTGGCCCGCACCATGTCTGCAACCCCCGAGCGCCAGGGTGAAACAGGCTTACCGTCAGAAAATGGAGACCCTGCTAGCATCATGTATGGCCAGTGCGAGGCCATGCAGCGCGTATTCACATTGATCCGAAAAGTGGCGCCGACAGAAACAACCGTGCTTGTACAGGGGGAATCCGGCACCGGTAAGGAACTGGTGGCCCGGGCACTACATCTTTTAAGCCCTCGCGCTGCCAAACCACTGATCTCGGTAAACTGTGCCGCTATCCCGGAAAGCCTTATTGAATCCGAATTGTTCGGCCATGAGAAAGGCGCCTTTACCGGCGCAGTATCCGCGAGAACCGGCCTGATCGAGGCTGCGGATGGCGGCAGCCTTTTCCTCGATGAAATCGGTGAACTGCCTGCTGAAGCACAGGCCCGCCTGCTGCGTGTATTGCAGGAAAGCGAAATCCGCAAGGTGGGTTCAACCCAGAGCCGGAAGGTAAACGTGCGCATGATCGCCGCAACCCACCGCAATCTCAAAGCAATGACCCGCACGGGCGAGTTCCGGGAAGACCTCTACTATCGCCTGAACGTGATGCAGATACGTATTCCGCCTCTGCGGGAACGCCAGAGCGATATTCTGGGGCTGGCCCGGCGCTTCCTGGCCAGACTGGGGGAAAAAGTGGGCAAACCCAACCTGAACCTCAGCCCCGAGGCCATGCGGGCACTTGAACGGCACCGATGGCCCGGTAATGTGCGGGAACTGGAAAACGCGATCGAGCGCGCCAGCATTCTATGTGACGGCGATGTTATTACACCGTCCCTGCTGGATCTCGACAGTGAAGACGGTGACGAGTACATCCCGGAGACCCTGGTAGAAGGTAACCACCAACAGCTCCCGTCCCGCGATGCAGACAGCGCCAATGATCTGTCGCTGGAAGATTATTTCCAGCATTTTGTGCTTGAAAACCAGGACCGCATGAGCGAGACCGAACTGGCTCAAAAACTGGGCATTAGCCGAAAATCCCTTTGGGAGCGCCGCCAACGCCTTGGGATTCCCCGCAAGAAAACCTCAGGAAACTGACACCGCCAGTATAAACCGGGCTGCCGGCCTGTAATGGATGCGGGAAAACCATGAACCATGACTCAGCTGTTACCGCATGTTCCTCTTGGTAACACTTACCAGAAAAATCGACTGTTTCGGGTAACACTTACACCGGATACGGGGTAACACTTATACCGCTCTAAAAGTTAAACCACTGTTAATAAAGAGTTTTCAAAAACTGGCACAGCATCTGCAACTACTTAAGCGCACGACAATAAGAACAAGAGTGACAAAGCAGCGCCTCAACAAAAACAAAAAGCTGCGGGAATACGTTCAGCAACAAAAACAAATATAGAACGTGAGCGAACTGAGTGTTTTGGGTACTTTGCTTTTTTGGTAGTCCCTTGGCACGTGTGAGTTGTAGAGATGCAGAGAAGAACCACCCTTGAGGTGGCGCCGCACCTACCAATAGCTTGCTCGATGTCGTTGACTGCTCATTGTGTTCAAAGCTTTCCGTTTGCACTGCTGAGAAGCCCCGGTCTTGGGGATATACAGTGGGGTACAAAAACGAAGAAAAATCCCGGCAAGAATAAAAATAATGCAGATCGTCAACGTTTTGAGGGCGGATTCGTGAAAGCGGATCCGCCTTTTAATTATCCGTGCACTCGAGATTACAGGGCAAACGTGTGCAAATCCTGTTCAAACCGTTAAACTTACGGTTTTGCTCAACGCAACCACGGATCTCAATGCCAAAAACACTCTCCTCCATTTTCGAGCAGTCCGTCGACAAACTCCGCTCTTTCCTCCCCGGAAACGGGAAAAAAAAGGCCCGGGCCTATCAGCGACGGGAAATACCCAGAGACCAGCATAATGTCTCGCGGTCCTCTATCAGCGAGCCTGCCAAAAAGGTTCTCAGCCGGCTCAACAAATCCGGCTATGAGGCCTACCTGGTGGGCGGCAGTGTACGCGACGTGCTTCTTGGCCAGCGACCCAAAGACTTCGATATTGCCACCAACGCCATCCCTGAAGAAGTACACGACCTGTTCCGCAATTCCCGCCTTATAGGGCGCCGCTTCCGCATTGTGCACGTTGTGTTCGGCCGTGAGGTCATTGAGGTCACTACCTTTCGTGGCAACGCCACCGACGCCCAGGACGACAGCGTTGATGATGACCGCAAAACCAGCGAACACGGCCTGCTGTTACGGGACAATGTTTACGGTACCCAGGAAGAAGACGCCCTGCGCCGTGACTTTACCGTCAACGCGCTTTACTACTGCATCCGGAATTTCACCGTTGTCGACTTTGCCAACGGCATCGAAGACCTGCGTAACCGGCAACTGCGGCTTATTGGCGACCCGGAAACCCGCTACCGTGAAGACCCGGTGCGCATGCTCCGTGCCATTCGCTTTGCCGCCAAACTGGGCTTTGAAATAGAACCGGAAACCGAAGCCCCGATCCACCAGCTTGCCCCTTTGCTGACCCACATTCCTCCGGCCCGGCTGTTCGAGGAAGTGCTGAAACTGTTTTCCGCAGGCTACGGCGAGGCCACTTACGATCTGCTTACCCGTTACAACCTGCTGGCACCGCTGTTTCCCGAAACTGTGAAGGCTATCGAAGCTGGCGAGCCGGATGAACTGATTCGCCAGGCACTGCGCAATACGGATGCCCGCATCGCCCAGGGCAAGTCGGTAACACCTTACTTTCTGTTTGCTGCCATGCTCTGGCCAGCGCTGCAGAAGGAATGGCGCCACCGGCAGGATAACGGAGACCCGGTGCAACCAGCGCTGCACGGGGCGATCGGCAAGGTTATCGGGCGCCAGGTACAGGCAACCTCGATACCCAAGCGTTTCTCGGGGCCGATGAAGGAAATATGGGAGTTGCAGATGCGCCTGCCCCGCAGACACGGCAAGCGGGCGTTCGTGACCATGAGCCACCCGCGATTTCGTGCCGCTTACGACTTCCTGCTGGTGCGGGAAGCCTGCGGTGAGATTGAACCCGGCCTGGGCGACTGGTGGACCGAGTTTCAGCGGCTGGATGAGCGCGGGCAAGAGCGGATGCTTTCAGAGCTCAGCAGCGACACCCCCAAAAAGCGCCGCCGGCGCAAACCGGTCAAACGGCCCGCTCCCTGATGAGAACCGATGCCTTTATCGGCCTGGGCAGCAATCTGCAGGAACCAGCTGTCCAGCTTGCAAGGGCTGTGGCAGAACTGGCGGCCCTGCCCGGTACAGTACTGGTTGCGCAGTCGCCTTTTTACGCCAGCAGCCCAGTAGGCCCGCAGGACCAGCCTGATTTTGTCAATGGTGTTGCCTGGCTCTCCACAGGGCTTGCGCCACACGCTCTGCTCGACCACCTCCAGGCAATTGAACAGGCACACGGGCGGGAGCGACTAAGGCACTGGGGGCCACGCACACTGGATCTTGACCTGCTGATTTATGGCAACCGGGTGCTGAATGACGACCGGCTTACCGTCCCCCACCGGGAACTGGCAAACCGGGATTTTGCCCTGCAACCCTTGCTGGACCTTAAACCGGATCTCATACTGCCGGGAGGTACTACAATCGCCTCCCTTAGGGCACAATGCCCGGACAACCGGTTGCGCCGACTTCCACCTCCGGATTACCCTTAGCAATTAAACACCGGTTACCCCGGCCCGGTTTTGGCCCACCTACCCAAAAGGCAAGGATTCTATGGCTGTTACCATCAATACCCTGCGGGAATACAAGCAAAAAGGCGAAGCCTTTGCAGCGCTCACCTCCTACGACGCCACGTTTGCCCAGGTGGTCAGCGAAGCCGGCGTAGACGTTCTCCTGATTGGCGACTCGCTGGGCATGGTTCTTCAGGGTCATGACAGCACACTACCCGTCACCATGGACCAGATCGTTTACCATGTGAGCTGCGTTGCAAAAGGCAACCGGGGCGCGCTGATCATGGCCGACATGCCATTCATGAGTTATGGCACTGTGGATGCTGCCCTTGAGAACGCTGCAGAACTCATGCGCGCAGGTGCTCACATGGTCAAGTTGGAAGGCACTGACTGGATGAAAGATACCATCACAGCGCTCACTGAACGGGCTGTACCTGTGTGCGCCCATCTGGGCCTGACGCCCCAGTTCGTCAACAAGTTCGGCGGGTACAAGGTTCAGGGCCGCGATGAGCGCTCGGCGGAAATAATGATCGAACACGCCTGCGAACTGGAGGCTGCCGGAGCTGACGTCATTTTGCTGGAGTGCGTTCCGGCACCGCTGGCGGCCAGGATTTCCCAGGCCGTCAAGGCGCCGGTAATCGGAATTGGCGCCGGCGCAGACACAGATGGCCAGATTCTGGTACTGCACGACATGCTCGGTATTACAACGGGCCGAAAACCCCGTTTCGTAAAAAACTTTCTGGCCGAAAACGGCTCCATTCAGGAAGCCATTGCTGCCTACGCCAAAGCCGTGCGTGAGCGCACATTCCCTGCTGAGGAGCATACGTTCAAGGCATGAGAACCGTCCATTCACTGAAAGAGTTGCGTACCATCCTGCGCGGTTACCGCCAGCAGGAAAAAACCGTTGGCCTGGTACCTACCATGGGGAATCTGCATGAAGGGCACATATCACTGGTGCGCAAAGCTGCCGAAGCTGCGGACGTTGTTGTCACCAGTATTTTTGTCAACCCGATGCAGTTTGGTGCCAACGAGGACCTCGACACCTACCCGCGCACCCTGATAGATGACCAGGAGATGCTCGGTGCAGCCGGCAACACCCTGGTGTTCGCGCCCTCTGCAGAAGAGGTTTATCCGGATGGCCTCGCAAGGCACACCCGGGTAGTGGTGCCGGAGGTCAGTGAAGGGCACTGCGGTGCCAGTCGTCCAGGGCATTTTGAAGGTGTTGCGACAGTGGTTTCCGTACTGTTCAACATGATTCAGCCAGACTTTGCCGTGTTCGGCGAGAAAGATTTCCAGCAACTGGCGGTCATCCGCAAAATGACGCGGGATCTGATGATTCCCGTGGAAGTGATTGGGGCACCCACGGTGCGGGAAGAAGACGGACTGGCAAAAAGCTCACGCAACGGCTATCTGTCTGCAGAGGAGCGTAGCCTGGCTCCGGTTATTTATCAGACACTGCAAGCCACCGCCGCAAAAATAACAGGCGGGCGCACCGATTTTCCGACGCTCGCCCAGGAAGCCGCTTCCAGCCTGCGCGACGCCGGCTTGCGTCTGGATTATTTCAACATTGCCAACAGCGAGACCCTGAAGCCTGCCGCGCCGGAAGACCAAAACATTACACTGCTGGTGGCCGCCTTCCTCGGCACCACCCGGCTGATTGATAATATCTCGATCAGTCGCTGAGACACGATACAAATGCACCAGGAAAGGACTCTCTGATGACCGCAACAAACCCGACCCTGACATCACTGCCTGAATGGAAAAACCTGGAGGCCTGCCGCGAACACCTGCAGGCCTGTCATATAAAAACGCTTTTTGCAGAGGACCCGCAACGGGCAAAGCGCTACTTTATCAAGGGCGCCGGGTTATCTCTGGATTTTTCCCGAAACCGGCTTACCGATGAGGTGCTCGACGCACTGATAGCCCTGGCCCGCAGCCGCAACCTGGAAGAACGCAGAGCCGCCCTGCTGCGCGGCGACAAGGTCAACCTTACCGAGAACCGCCCTGCGCTGCACACGGCCCTGCGCAACCCGGGAACAGACAGCCTTGTGGTCGACGGCCAGGACGTGATCGCAGAAGTAAACGCAACACTGGCCCGCATGGAAGCCTTCGTACAGGAGGTTCTGGGCCAGTCGCGCACCGGCTTTACCGGCAAAGCGTTTACCGATGTGGTCAGCATTGGCATTGGCGGTTCGTTTCTTGGCCCCAAACTGGTGACCGAGGCGCTTCAGCCCTACCGCGCATCCGGACTTCGTTGTCACTATGTAGCCAACATTGATGGTACGGAAATCTGCGAAACCCTGGCACAGGTGAATCCTGAAACCACGTTATTCCTGGTGCAGTCAAAGTCCTTTGGCACCCGGGAAACCCTGGAAAACAGCAAAGTTGCCCGGGCATGGTTCATCGAGCGCAGTGGCAATGAACAAGCGGTCGCCAGCCACTTCATGGCCGTGACGGCCAACATCCATGCAGCGCAAGAGTTTGGCATCAGCCCGGACAACGTATTCCCCATGTGGGACTGGGTAGGGGGGCGCTACTCCCTGTGGTCTGCGATCGGGCTACCCATAGCACTGACCATCGGCATGGACAACTTCCGCGCACTGCTCGCCGGCGCTCACGCCATGGACACGCATTTTCGCGATGTGCCCCTGGAACAAAACCTGCCCGTTGTCATGGCCATGCTGGGCATCTGGTACACCAATTTCTGGGGCGCGGAAACCCACGCCATATTGCCCTACGACCACTACCTTCGCAGCCTGCCGGATCACCTGCAGCAACTGGATATGGAAAGCAGTGGTAAACGGGTCAGCCAGCAGGGAGAAACCCTTGGATACCATTCAGGGCCTGTCATCTGGGGTGGTGTCGGTGCCAACGGCCAGCACGCCTACCACCAGCTGATTCACCAGGGCACCCGGCTGATTCCGACAGATTTCATCATTCCCTTGCAAACCCACAACCCGGTCGGAACACACCACGCGGACCTTTTCGCCAACTGCCTGGGCCAGTCCCGTGCGATGATGTCGGGAAAAACCCTGGAAGAAGCCAAGGCAGAACTGGCCGCCAGCGGCATGGCTGAAGCAGAGATTGAGCGGCTGGCACCACACAAGGTAATCCCCGGCAACCAGCCCAGCAACACACTGATGATGGACAAGGTGACGCCGGAAACCGTGGGTGCCCTGATAGCCCTGTATGAACACCGCACCTTCGTACAGGGCGTGATCTGGGATATCGACTCGTTTGATCAATGGGGCGTTGAACTGGGGAAAAAACTGGGGCAGGCAATATTACCAAGACTGCTTGCACAGAAGGCCGCGAGCGAAGCCAGCGACAGTTCGACGGATCACCTGATTGAACTGTTCCGCTCAGCTAACCGCCTTTGATATCAACCGCCCCTGCCAGCTGAAATCAACCGGCCAGGTTTTCTGGTTGCTGCTGTATGCCTGCCAGAGTTCAAGATAACTCTTGCGACATACCGGGTGTTTCACTGCCGGGGCAATATCTGCCAGCGGGCGAAGCACATAAGCGTTCCTGACAATTTCGCCCCGGGGCAACTCCACACCGTCCATCCAGCCCACTGCTTCGCCGTACGTGAGTATATCGAGATCCAGCGTTCTTGCGCTGAACCTGGGAGCTTCCGGCTGCCGGCCATTTTCTGCTTCCAGGCGCTTGAAGAAGCGTGAGAGTTCGCCCACGGAAAGCGTGGTTCTGATACCGACAACCAGATTGAGAAATGGCGAACCGTCGAATCCTACCGCTTCACTTTCATAGACCGGCGAAATATCCAGCTCACCAAACCCGTCTTTCAGGGCATCCAGCGCCGCGCGAACGTAACGTTCCCGCTCAATATTAGTGCCAATGCCAATATAAACCGGAACCGGGGCTGGCATTATCGGCCTCCCCTTTCTATGCAAACACCCACAGACCGGGCAGCAGGCACGGCTCCGGGTTTGCGCAGCGTTACCCGCAGCCAGCCAATACCGAATTCCCGCCGCAAAACTTCAGCCAGCACCTCCGCACCATGCTCCAGGAGCTTTGGCTTCAGGCCCTTGAGACACTGCTCTGTGCGCTCACTGACGGCGGCGTAATCAAGGGCATCGGCCACATCATCCGAGGCGCCAGGGATACGGTTGTCCCAGGCCATTTCCAGATCCACAACCAGTGCCTGGGTCACTTCGCGCTCCCAGTCAAATACACCGACTACGGTTTCCACAACCAGGCCTTCGATCAATACGCTGTCTGCCAAGGAATCCCCCGGGGCTATACACACTGCTGATTGAATAACCTACAGACTGCGGATACTGTAATAGCCCCGGCCTGTAAATTCAGGGCGGGCATTTTCGCACAGATTGCCCTGATACGTCTTTGTTTCCGAGTTCCTGAAATGGCGTTGAGTGACCCGGTATTGATTGTTTTTTTATGTGTGGCTGCCTATCTGCTGGGCTCTGTGCTGTTTGCATTGCCGGTAAGCCGGCTATGGGGCTTACCCGACCCGCGCGCACAGGGCTCGGGCAATCCGGGCGCAACCAACGTATACCGGACCGGTGGCTGGCCACCTGCGCTGGTTACCCTGGCACTGGACGCGGCCAAAGGCTGGCTGCCGGTCTGGCTGGCACACAACGCCGGGCTTTCAGCCATTATCCAGGCCATGGTGGCGCTGTGCGCCGTTACCGGGCATATGATTCCGGCGTATTACCGGTTCAAGGGCGGCAAAGGCGTCGCAACCGCGCTGGGTGCAGGCGTTGCACTGGCACCCGTCACCACGTTCGCCATGGCCACGTTATGGTTACTGGCACTATGGCGCTGGAAGATATCGGCACTGGCCTCCGTGCTTGCCATTATCAGTGGCCCGATCATCAGTGCCTTTATTGAACCCGACAAACTGCCCGTATTCGGCCTGCTTGCGATACTGATTGTGGTCCGCCACCGCAACAACCTGATAAGGCTCGCCCAGGGGAGAGAAACCGGCCTGTAGCTGTTTTCAGTCAACAAGCCCTTCCAGCCTTGTCTCGGTAAGGGGCGGCAGCGTATTCATCGGCCACCGTGGCACCGCCACAATCCGCTCACCATCTCGCTGCCCCGCCTTCATCCGCTGGGCACCGGCATAGGCAATCATGGCACCGTTATCGGTACAGAATTCGGGCCTGGCATAAAACACATGGGCGCGCAGTTTTTTCGCCATTTTTTCCAGGCCTGCCCGCAACCGCTTGTTGGCACTGACCCCCCCGGCAATCACCAGGCGGCTACAGCCTGTCTGCTCCAGCGCCCGCCGGCATTTGATCACCAGGGTCTCCACCACCGCGGTTTCAAATGCCAGGGCGATATCGGCGCGAGCCTGGTCGCTCAGACCACCCGCTGCTTTTTTCTCCGCGTTGACGGTATTAAGGGTAAACGTTTTCAGGCCACTGAAACTGAAATCCAGGCCCGGGCGGTCGGTCATCGGGCGGGGGAAGCGGTAGCGGCCAGCCACACCTTTTTCCGCAAGCGCCGCCACTCGGGGGCCACCAGGATAGTCCAGCCCGAGCATCTTGGCTGTCTTGTCGAACGCCTCACCGGCTGCATCATCCACAGACTCACCCAGCATTTCGTATTCGCCTATGCCATCCACACGCACCAACTGGGTATGCCCACCCGATACCAGCAACGCCACAAAAGGAAATGCCGGCGGATTATCTTCCAGCATGGGGGCCAGCAGATGGCCTTCCATGTGGTGTACACCGAGCACAGGAACACCCAGAGCAAAGCCCAGGGCATGGGCAACCGAGCCACCCACCATAAGCGCGCCGATCAGGCCGGGGCCTGCCGTATAGGCAACACCTTCAATATCCCGGCGGGTAACGCCCGCATCCGAGAGCACCTGATCACACAGGGGCAGCAGTTTGCGCACGTGGTCGCGGGAGGCAAGCTCCGGCACCACGCCGCCGTAATCGGCGTGCATCTCGATCTGGCTGTACAGTGCATGGCTCAGCAGGCCTTTATCGGTGTCAAAAAGTGCAACGCCGGTTTCATCACAGGAGGTCTCAATACCCAGAATCAGCATATAACCTGGCCACATCGGTTAGCGTAAATGAATAAACGGCGCGTATTTTAGCAGAAACCCGAAACTCACTGTCAGTTTCATGGAACAAACATTGACCTTGCCACGATCCAGGCGCTATCATTGCCGCCCTAAATTACGAACTGGTCGAGTTTTAGCCAATCTGACCAGGAATCGAGCCAGTCTGGCACCGCCAGATGCGCATATAAATGAAACCGAATCTATCAGGTAGGTGATTGTCGAATGCCAGCTGTTAAAGTGAAAGAGAATGAACCGTTTGACGTAGCACTGCGTCGCTTCAAGCGCTCTTGCGAAAAAGCAGGTGTACTTTCAGAAGTGCGTCGTCGTGAGCACTATGAAAAGCCCACCGCCGTGCGCAAGCGCAAAGCTGCCGCTGCCGTTAAGCGCCATCTCAAGAAGCTTCAGCGGGAACAGCGCAAGTTCGAGCGTCTGTACTGAGTTAGCAGGCGCCGCTTGACTGCAAAGCACTGATTGCCTGTTCAGCCACAGGCTGCACAGAGCGACCTGAAATGCCGCCGGGGCCTGGCTTCGGCGGCATTTTTGGCTATTGGCCCCAGTTTGTAAAGGGCCTGATGTGGAGCCATTATGAGCGGACTGATCCCCCAACGCTTTGTTGAAGACCTGCTCGACCGGGTAGATCTGGCAGAGCTGATCGGCTCGCGCATTACACTTAAAAAAGCCGGCGCCAGCTACAAGGCCTGTTGCCCGTTTCACGATGAAAAAACACCGTCGTTCAATGTGAGGCCAGACAAAGGCTTCTATCATTGCTTCGGATGTGGCGCACACGGGGACGCCATCAGCTTTGTTCGTGAGTTTCAAGGGCTGGGTTTTACCGATGCCGTTGAGGAACTGGCACGCCGGGCCGGGCTGGAAGTGCCTTACGATCAGGCCGCCAGGCAGGAAATGCAGCAGGCGCGAACGCTGACCGATGCGCTGGACTTTGCCAGCCGCTTTTACCAGGCAGCTCTCCATGGCCAGCAAGGCTCCTTTGCCCGCGACTATCTTTACCAGCGGGGGCTGGATGACGAGGTTATCCGGCGCTATCAGGTGGGCTACGCGCCTGCCTCCGGCACCGCCCTGTTTGATGCTGCAGACAGGGATTTGCAGGGGCCGCTGATCGAAACGGGCACCGTCTCTGACAAATACGGAAGGCCGCGGGACCTGTTCCGCAACCGGGTCATGTTCCCCCTTCGTAACAGCCGGGGCAGAACCATCGCCTTCGGAGGACGGACTCTCGGCGACGACAAGGCCAAATACATCAATTCTCCCGAATCGGACGTATTTCACAAAAGCCGGGAGATATACGGCCTGTTTGAAGCAAAGCAGGCGCTGAAACAGGTCGACAAGCTGCTCGTTGTAGAAGGCTACATGGATGTGATTGCCCTGGCCCAACACGGCATTCACTACGCCGTAGCGACGCTGGGTACAGCAACAAACCAGGATAGCCTGACGGCCCTGTTAAGGCAGGCACGGCACATAGTGTTCTGCTTTGATGGCGATCAGGCCGGGTTCCGGGCAGCTGACCGGGCCATGGAAAATGCGCTGGAGCTCATGGCAGACGGCCTTCACCTGCAGTTTCTGATGCTGCCCGAGGGCGAAGACCCGGATACCCTGGTGCGCAAAGAAGGTCCGGCGGCGTTCCAGAAGCGTATTGACGGCGCCACCCCGCTCTCCCGGTACCTGTTTGACCGCCAGAGCGAAGGCCTGGATTTGCAGTTACCGGAAAACCGGGGTGAGCTGCGGGCCAGAACCGAACCGCTTCTGAACAAAATGCCCAGAAGCACCCTGCGCGATGCCATGTGGCACGAAATGCTCCGGCTGTGCGGGGGGCGCAACCAGTGGCAAGGCCGCCAATCCCGGCAGTGGGACCAGTGGAAAGGCAACCGGCGGGATCGCGTAACTGAAGAACGTATCGATGTAAAACTGAGCAAGGACAGCATCCTGTGCCTTGCATTGCTTGAAGCACCGGATCTGGCCAGCGAAGTTGCCGAACTGGCAAAAAACTCCCGGCAGTATGCCCAGGCGGGGAATTTTGCGGGCTTTATTCTTGAGCGTGACATCCGGCATCGGAAATCACTTATAACCATACTGGCCCTGGATGACCGGGCGCGTGAGCAGTTTTACCACCTGTTTGATGGTATCGAGCACATACCGGCCCGGGAAAGCACGCTGGCCGCGGCACGAGAGCTGCTAAGCCCGAACGAAGAGGCGGCAAGACAGCAAAGACTGGCTACACTTTTACGTAATTTCGCAAACCTTACCGCTGAACAGCGGCAGGAACTGCGAGAGCTGAGCGGGGGTACCCCGGATTAACAGCACTTGAAACTTGACACATTGATCACCATCTAACCATTCGGTGGCGGTGCATTAGAGCGACAGCTATAATGGCTGTTTAATTTTTATTTATTTAAGCGAGTTCACAGGGTGTCTATGTCAGGCAATTCGCAGAAATCACGTTTGAAAGACCTCATCGCACGAGGCAAGGAACAAGGCTACCTGACTTACGCCGAGGTGAACGACCACCTCCCGGAAGACATTGCCGACCCGGATCAGGTCGAAGATATTATTCGCATGATCAACGATATGGGTATTCAGGTGACGGAAGTGGCACCGGATGCCGATACTCTGTTGATGACAGACGGCGACTCTACCGCCGATGAAGCCGCTGCTGCCGAAGCCGCGGCCGCGTTGGCTGCCGTAGAATCAGACGCCGGTCGCACCACAGACCCGGTGCGCATGTACATGCGCGAGATGGGTACCGTGGAGCTGCTGACCCGTGAAGGCGAGATTGTCATCGCCAAACGCATCGAAGAAGGCATTCGTGACGTCATGGCAGCCGTCGCCCACTTCCCGGGCACGGTCGGCACCGTCATTCAGGCCTACGATCGTATCATCGAAAATGAAGGTCGCATCAGCGACATCGTAACCGGCTTCCTGGACCCGGATGGTGCCGAGCCGTTCATGCCGGAAACACCGGCCAAGCCCGAGTCAGCAGACGCCGACGATGCAGACGAAGATTCTGATACAGAGGAAGAAGAACCCGAGAGCGGGCCAGATCCCGAGGAGACTCGCCTGCGCTTTGAACTCCTTCGTGAAAAGCTGGCTGTTGCCGATGAACTGCTTGCCAAGCATGGCCGTGCCGACAAGCGGACCCAGGCCGCCCTCAACGAACTGGGGCAGGTTTTCGCACCGTTCAAGCTGGGCAACAAAGCCTTCGACGAACTGGTCAATGTAGTACGCTCCACCAACGATCTCGTACGCGAGAACGAACGGGCCATCCTGGCAATCTGCGTTCGCGAATGCAAAATGCCCCGCAAGGATTTCATCAAGTCCTTCCCGGGCAATGAAGCAAACCCGGAATGGGGCGAAAAGATTGCCAAGAGCAAAAAGCCCTACGCTGCTGCAATCGGCGAACGCCTGGATGAAATAGTCCGCCTTCAGAAGCGCATCATGAATGTGCAGACCGAAGTGGACCTGGATGTTGTCGACATCAAGGAAATCAACCGCCGGGTTTCCATTGGTGAAGCGAGAGCCCGCCGTGCCAAGAAAGAAATGGTCGAGGCCAACCTGCGGCTGGTAATTTCTATCGCCAAGAAGTACACCAACCGCGGCCTGCAGTTCCTGGACCTGATTCAGGAGGGCAACATTGGCCTGATGAAGGCGGTAGACAAGTTTGAATACCGTCGCGGTTACAAGTTCTCGACCTACGCCACCTGGTGGATACGTCAGGCCATTACCCGCTCCATTGCGGACCAGGCACGCACCATTCGTATTCCGGTGCACATGATCGAAACCATCAACAAGCTCAACCGCATTTCCCGCCAGATGCTGCAGGAAATGGGTCGCGAACCCACGCCGGAAGAGCTGGGCGAGCGCATGGAAATGCCGGAAGACAAGATCCGCAAGGTGCTGAAGATTGCCAAAGAGCCGATCTCCATGGAAACACCAATTGGCGACGATGAAGACAGCCATCTGGGCGACTTCATCGAAGACATCCAGGCACTCTCGCCGGTGGATTCGGCAACGGCAGAAGGCCTGCGGGAGGCCACACGTTCCGTACTTGCCGGCCTCACCGCCCGTGAGTCCAAGGTGTTGCGCATGCGCTTCGGTATCGAGATGAACACGGACCACACGCTGGAAGAAGTCGGCAAACAGTTCGACGTAACCCGTGAGCGCATCCGCCAGATCGAAGCCAAGGCACTGCGCAAACTGCGCCACCCTTCCCGCTCCGATCACCTGCGCGGTTTTATTGACGACCAGGGAAATCAGGGATAAATCGCAAGAACTAACAGTAGCGGGCGCCGTGCCTCATCGGTATAATGGCGCCCGTTTTGTTTGCCTGCGGAAACACCTGCACAGCAGGCACTGCGTTACGGGCCTATAGCTCAGTTGGTTAGAGCAGAGGACTCATAATCCTTTGGTCGCTGGTTCGAGTCCAGCTGGGCCCACCATTTCTTGAAATTTCGGTAACACTCGCCACGCTTTTAGCGGGCGTAATCGGAACACAAAACACCTGGAAAAGCCCCACGCTACCATGCCTGGGGCTTTTTTATTTCTGTTCGCCGTTAAAACAACCACTCTTATATCACCGAGCCTGTAGCCCACCCATACTCCCATGATTTAAATCAAATCGTAAGTAGAATCCAGATTTAACTTATTCCAGAATTGGCAGAAGCTCTTTTCGGGAATAATCAAGCGGATCCGGAGAGCCTGAGCCGCGAGGATTAATTCCCGATACCTTCCACACACCGATAGCCACATCCGAGCCGAGCGGCGTTTTGCCTGACGGCTCCAATGAGGTTAAAAGATGGGAAGAAAACCTTATCTGCGCCCCCTTGGCGCCCTGCTTATGGCTGCTCTGCCCTTCCTGATTTCTGGGTGCAGTTCGGCGTTGATGGACCCAAAAGGCCAGGTTGGCGAAGAGCAGCGGGTCCTGATCATCACCGCGTTTGCTCTCATGCTCATTGTGGTCATACCGGTTATCGTGATGACCCTGCTTTTCGCTTTCCGCTACCGTGAAAGCAATCCCGATGCCGCCTACAAACCGGATTGGGGGCACTCGAAGGCGATTGAGGTGGTGGTCTGGCTGATCCCCTGCGTCATTATTGTGGTACTTGCCATTCTGACCTGGGTAACCTCCCACTCTCTTGACCCCATGAAACCCATTGACGCGGAAAACGAGCAGAACGCGCTCGAAATCCAGGCTGTCTCCCTGGACTGGAAATGGCTGTTCATATACCCGGAACAGCGTTTGGCATCGGTCAACGAAGTGGCGTTTCCTGCAAACCGGCCAGTGCACTTCCGTATCAGTTCCGGGTCGGTCATGAATTCCTTCTGGATCCCGGCTCTGGGCACCCAGATATACGCGATGGCAGGCATGGACAGTAACCTGCACCTGATTGCCAATGAACAGGGGACCTATCCCGGCCGGTCCACCAATTACAGCGGTGCCGGCTTCTCCGGAATGACGTTCGATGCCCTTGCGCTCTCCGAACCGGAGTTCGAGCGCTGGGTGGACGAGGTTAACTCCTCGGATCAAACCCTCTCATTTGAGGACGGCTACAAGGAACTGGCCCAACCCAGCCAATCCGTGCCGGTCCAGTATTACTCGGATGTATCACCAGATCTGTACCGGAACATTCTCAACAGTTTCCGTGAAGGGAAACCGGATGAGCACAGCACCACTGAGCATAGCGTCCCAATGAGCGCTGAGACAGCGGAGTAAAACGATGTTCGGAAAACTGAGCCTGGAAGCCATTCCCTACCATGAACCCATCGTCATGTCGGTGGCTGTGGTCATGGCAATCGTAGGGGCCTATATCGTTGGCTGGATCACCTTCAACAAAAAATGGATTTATCTCTGGAAGGAGTGGATCACCTCCGTTGACCACAAAAAACTGGGCATCATGTATTTCCTGGTGGCGCTGGTGATGCTGATCCGGGGTTTTTCCGATGCCATCATGATGCGTACCCAGCAGGCCATGGCCGCCGGCGGTGCGGAGGGCTACCTGCCACCGGAACACTACGACCAGATCTTTACCGCCCATGGCGTAATCATGATTTTTTTCGTCGCCATGCCCATGGTAATCGGGCTAATGAACCTCGTGGTTCCGTTGCAGATCGGCGCCCGCGACGTGGCCTTCCCGTTTCTGAATAACCTGAGCTTCTGGCTGTTTGCGGCGGGTGTTGTTCTGGTGAACATTTCCCTGGTGGTCGGCGAGTTCGCCAAAACCGGCTGGCTCGCGTATGCGCCGCTTTCCGAAAGCACGTACAGTCCCGGAGTCGGGGTGGATTACTGGATATGGGCATTACAGATATCGGGTGTGGGGACGACGCTCACCGGTATCAACTTTTTTGTCACCATCATGAAGATGCGGACCAAAGGCATGACACTGTTCCGCATGCCTATTTTCACCTGGACTTCCCTGGTGGCAAACGGCCTGATCATCGCCTCCTTCCCCATTCTCACCGCCACCATCGCGATGCTCACGCTCGATCGTTATCTGGACTTCCACTTCTTTACCAACGATCTCGGCGGCAACATGATGATGTATGTGAACCTCATCTGGGCCTGGGGACATCCGGAAGTCTATATCCTGATTCTGCCCGCGTTCGGGGTGTTTTCCGAGGTCATTGCCACCTTTGCCAAAAAACGCCTCTTTGGCTACCACACCATGGTGTGGGCCACGGTGGCGATTGGTCTGCTCTCGTTCATGGTCTGGCTGCACCACTTTTTCACCATGGGGGCGGGCGCCAACGTCAACGCGTTCTTCGGCATCATGACTATGATCATTGCGGTCCCCACTGGGGTGAAAATATTCAACTGGTTGTTCACCATGTTCCGGGGCCGCCTGGAGTTCACCTCACCGGTGCTGTGGACGCTGGGATTCATCATCACGTTCACGCTCGGAGGTATGACCGGCGTTATGCTGGCAGTACCGGCCGCGAACTTCGTGCTGCATAACAGCCTGTTTGTCATTGCCCACTTCCATAATGTGATCATCGGGGGTGTTGTTTTCGGGAGCCTGGCTGGTTACACCTTCTGGTTTCCCAAAGCATTCGGGTTCACGCTCAATGAAAAATGGGGTAAACGTTCATTCTGGTGCTGGATTATCGGCTTCTACCTGGCGTTTACCCCATTGTACATTCTCAGTTTTTATGGCGCGGTGCGTCGCATGCAGTCCTATCCCAATGCCGACTGGCAACCGCTGATGATTGTGGCCTGGGTCGGCGCCGTGTTCATTCTTGCCGGCATTCTCTGTACCGCCATCCAGCTGTACGTCAGCATCCGCGACCGAAAGGCCCGGGCCGATGTCACCGGGGATCCCTGGAACGGGCGAACGCTGGAGTGGAGCACCTCGTCGCCCCCACCCCACTACAACTTCGCTCACCTGCCTGTCGTGAACTCAATCGACAACTTCTGGGAAGAGAAGCAGAGGCGGGGCGGGCAAGCGTTGCCGGGCAACCCGGAGCAGACCGAATATCAGGACATCCACATGCCCCGCAATACGGTGGCCGGGCCCGTCATTGGTGCTTTCAGTATCGTGCTGGGTTTTGCACTTGTGTGGCATATATGGTGGTTGGCAGGAGCGAGTGCCCTGGGCATTTTCGTGAGTTTTATCATGCGGGTGTTCAATGACGATATCGATTACCACGTGCCGGCGGATGAGGTAAGGCAAACCGAGACCGAGCACTATCAACAGGTTCAGATGCAGGCGTAATCATGACCACCGACACCATGACGAACCAACCTGGAATCATGCGCACCGACGAAGAACACGCCGATACCACAGGCATGAAAACCTACGGCTTCTGGATTTACCTGATGAGCGATCTCATCATCTTCGGTTGCCTGTTTGCGACTTACGGCGTACTGCACAACAACACCGCCGGGGGGCCGTCCGGCAAAGATCTGTTCGAGCTCAAATTCGTTCTCGGCGAAACCTTCCTGCTGCTGTTCAGCAGCTTCACCTACGGGCTCGCCATGCTGGCCATGCACCGGGACCGTCTGGGCCAGTTGATGGGCTGGCTGATAGCAACTTTCGTGCTCGGTGCGGGTTTTGTAGGGATGGAACTCTACGAGTTCCATCACCTGATCAGCGAGGGTTACGGCCCGGACCGCAGCGGATTCCTGTCGTCGTTTTTCGCTCTGGTCGGCACCCACGGCCTGCATGTGAGTTTTGGGCTGCTATGGATGCTCATTATGCTGATCCAGTTACCCATCAAAGGGCTGACCGACAAAACCCGGCCGCGAATCCTGTGCCTGAGCCTGTTCTGGCACTTTCTGGACATCGTATGGATTTGTGTCTTCACGTTTGTCTATCTCATGGGAGTACTGTAAATGAGCACTTCAACCACCCACGATCAACAGGGCCACGGTAGCCTGCGATCCTATATCACCGGTCTCCTGCTCTCGATTATCCTGACGGCAATTCCATTCGGCATGGTCATGGCAGGGAGCTTCAGCAAAACCGTCACGGTGATCGCCATCTCAGTTATGGCCATACTTCAGATAATCCTGCAACTGACTCTGTTCATGCACATGAATCTGAAAACCCGGGAGGGACGCGATTCCGGATCGTTTCTGTTTTTTGCTGTTGTTACGCTGACCCTTGTTGTGGGTGGGTCGGTCTGGATCATGTACAACCTGCATATCAACTTGATGTAAACACCTGATAGGTGCACCGGTCGCTCATAACGCCGCGACAACCCGAACAAGAAAAGGAGGTGTTTCCGTGCTGACCCATGTCTGGGGCCTTCTGGTCCACCCTCAATCGGAGTGGCAACACATCGGCAAAGAGGACGAAACCGTTCGCCACCTCTATGCCCATCATGTTTTCATACTCGCCGCTATTCCCGTAGTCAGCGCCTATATCGGGACCACTCAGGTTGGGTGGGGCTTTGGCGGTGACCACGCCTTTATCAAGCTTGACCTGATCAGTGCACTTTACGCGGGGATCGCGTTTTATATCAGTATTCTGATGGCGGTGTTCCTGGTCGGGACCCTTATCCATCGCATGGCCCGGAGCTTCAGCACACCGCCCAGCCACCGGCGTTGCGTGATCTTTGCCGGATACATCGCCACCCCGATGTTTCTCAGTGGTCTGGTCGCGATTTACCCTATTGTGTGGCTTTGTCTGCTCGCGGGGACAATCGGCCTGTGCATGACGGCCTACGTGCTCTACGTGGGCATCCCCTACTTTCTGGGCATCAGTTCTGAAGAAGGCTTTATCGTATCCAGTACCACCCTGGCAGTGGGTGTACTGGTACTCGAGGTGATGCTGGCGATCACCGTTATGCTGTGGGGCTATGGCGAAGTGCTGTTACCCTGGCTGTTCCGCTTCTGACCCGGAGAGCAGCCCCGCTGACAGCACTTCGAGTTCGCTGCGTATCTGGTGGCCCCAGACTTGTGCAGATTCACGGGTTATCGGGGCGATAGCGCCTGCTGCACAATCGGCCGGCGATCATGATTAAAGCTTATTCAGCCCTTCGCCCGCAATCGCCGGCTTTTATTTCAGATACTTACACCAGTTCATTGCCACTGGGTTATGGAATGGCAACCGCTTTTCGCAAAAAGATGTTGCCATTGCTTCATGGTTGATCTCCGGTGGACTGCTAAGCTTGGTGTAAGGTGCGCATGGTTGAATTCGTGCATACACACCTTCCACATAGCTTGTATATCGCTGAAAGGAGATCGTGCATGAATAAGCATAAATCAATGTTATACACCGCCGGCATTACGGGTATTGCTCTTGCCATAGGCGGCTGTGCCAGTTCCGGCGAACGACCGGATTCAGATCTTCAGTCCGCTGAGGCTTCTCTCCAGCAAGCTGTGGCTGCCGATGCGCGGGAGTTTGAGCCGGTGCTGCTCAACAACGCACAAAACAAAGTGGCCGATGCAAAGAACCTGATTGAGCAGGAGCGCTTTACAGAGGCTAAGCGCCTTCTGGAACAGGCGGCTGTCGACGCCCAGCTCGCTGGTGCCCGTTCCGAAACGGCAAAAGCGAAGCAGGCTGTAGCGGAGGTCAATCAGAATATTGAGACTCTGCGCAATCAAATGAATCAGGACCAGTAATCGCCCTATCTGGAAAGGAGACTGTTATGAACAAACGCAACATAACACTGGGCATGGCTGCCGGCTTGTCATTACTTATTGCCGGCTGTGCCACAACACCCCCGGAGAATGCGATGGTAAATGAAGCCCGGGCGTCTTATGAGAAAATCAAAGACGATCCGGATGTCGCCCGCAGCGGCGACCGCCACCTGCGTAGCGCCAGGGACCAGCTGAACCGGGCGGAATCTTTACTGGATGATGGCGCAGATACGGTGCGCGTTGAGCATGCAGCCTACCTGGCGAACCGCCACGCGCAGATTGCCAACGAGCAGGGCGAGCGTGCCCGGCTGCAGAAGCAGATAGATTCCGCCGAGGAACGGCGCCGCAAATTACTGCTTGCTCAACGTTCCAGTGAAGCCGAGCAGGCGCGCAAGGAAGCCGAAATGCTGCGCAAGCGAATGGAAGAGTTGCAGGCAGAGCGTACGGACCGTGGCATGGTGCTGACTCTTGGGGATGTTCTTTTTGATCTGAACAAGGCGGACCTGAAACCTTCAGGGGAGCAGACCATAGACCGCCTGGCCCAGTTCATGAAAGAGTATGAAGACCGCCGGGTTCGTGTGGAAGGCTACACCGACAGTACCGGTGAGGCTTCCTACAACCAGCGGCTATCCGAGCGTCGGGCCCAGGCCGTGCGGGATGAACTGATCTCGCGAGGCATTGAAAGCCGCCGGGTGGAAACCAAAGGCTTTGGCGAGCAGTACCCCGTAGCCAGCAACGACACGGCTGCCGGTCGTCAGCAGAATCGCCGTGTGGAGATCGTTATCTCCGACAAAGACGGCAATATCGAGACCCGGTAAAAACGGAGTTCAGCCAACCACGGGAATCCCGCGGGGGAGACTTCTCTCCCCCCCTTTTACATCCGTGAACCTGACATCCTGCCAGTTAGCGCAACGACCTGCATTCCGGAAACATTAACAAACATCTATCTCGCTAAAACAAAACGCCTTACACTGAAAACCGACAACCCACCAAAAACCGGGAGTATTAACGAATGCCACTTGAAAAACACGACCTTGCCCATGAACTGCCCGAGTCCAAAGAAACCATTCACACCCTGAAGACCACCGATCAGCATTTTGCGAAACTTTTCGATGCCTATCACGACATTGATCATGAAGTGTACCGCATTGAGCAAGGTGTAGAGACTACGTCGGATGAGTATCTGGAAGAACAGAAGAAAAAGCGGCTGAGCCTGAAGGATCAGCTTTACGGAATGATTCGCGACTACGAGGCTTCAATGGCCAGCTAAAGCAAAATTAATTTTCTCTTTAGCCTTTGTATCCAAAGGCTTTTTTTGAATCCGTGCAGCTTACATGGTCATTTCGACACGGTTGCATGTCAATAATGCCAACGTCCTAAAAGGACAAGCCTCATACACTTCCAGTTGAACAAATGTACCAGCCCTATCCGGAACCCTGCACCCGGGGAACTGATAACGGCCAGAGTATAAAAACAACGAGATAATTGGAGTGTATCAATGGTTTCCACCTCCCGGTTTTCAGCACGGGCGCTAACCCTTGCGGTAGCTGCAGCATCCACCACCCTTTCTGTACCCACCTCAGCCAGTATGGGCAATATAGGTACAACCTATGGAGTGATGCCAGTGGACGTCGCCACCGCCCAGTCTCTCTCCATGTTTAATAACCAGGTATCCGCCACCTATTACAACCCGGCGTCCCTCACCCGGGATGAACGCGGTGAACTGACAGCAGGCATACTCCACGCTGAGCAGGAGTTACGATCGACAAACCCCAATGCCAATGGCGATGTGGTTTCCAGCTCACCGAGTCAGCACGTGCTGATCGGCATGAAAACCAATCTGGGGTCGCTTACCCGCTTTGACCACCCGATTTACCTGGGCTTCATTGCCGGCGTGGAAAAATACGGCAAGGAAATGCTGGCGTTCGATTCCCGAACCTCCACCAGCGGTCAGTTTCTGCAGTACGGGAAAGAACCGCTGTTCCTGAACCTTGGCGGTGCCACCCCTGTTTGGCGCGGGATTTCCGCGGGCGCATCGGCGCGTATAACCCTGGATGCAACCGCCAATCTCAATGCGGTATCCACACTCGGTGGAGAAACCAGCCGGGAGCGCCTGGCTGTTAACGCGGAGCCACAGATAAAAACCATTCTTGGCACCACCATTGATCTTGGCAGCACCTTCTGCCCGGAAAGCAGCTGCTTTTTGCAGGGCTGGGAAACCGCGTTCACCTACCGCACCAAGTCTTCCGCTTCTACAACGGTTGATTCAAATATTATCGTTACCCAGACCATTCCCGACCCGGGCCTGAGCCTTGCGGTAACAACCATCGATTCGTTTCAACCGGAAACCTTTGGTTTCGGCGCCCAGTACAGGGGCGAAAACTGGCGCCTGGGTGGCAGTATTGAACAGCAGAACTGGTCAGAGCTGTCCAGCGAGTTCGCCGGTGATACCATCAAGAATCAGTCAACAATACCGGCTTCCGACCGCATCCGGTTTGACGACACCCTGATTCCACGTATCGGCGCCGAGTTTGACCTCAACAAAAACTTTTCCGTGCGCGGCGGGGTGGCGTATGAAGAGTCTCCCCTGAAGTCCACCCGCAACCCCGAAATCAACTATCTGGACACCGACAAGATTGTGGTAGGCCTGGGCATCAGCGCCACCTACGATCGCACACGATTGCTCGCTTACCCTGTTCGCCTCGATCTGGGCTACCAGTACCAGCAGTTGCAGGAGCGCGACTTTACTCTGGTGGATTTTGATGGCGCAGAAACCAGCGTAACAGCAGACGGCGACATCCATGTTATCAGCGGTTCAGTTACCCTGAAGTTCTGAGGAGAGGTTTGCCATGAAGTACAACAAGACCCTGGCACTGATTCCCGCCCTTTTGCTTGCAGCCTGCGGCGGGGATGAGCAGAGCATCAACCAGAAAACCACGCCCGGCTCGGTGATCTACTCGTACCCGGCAGACGGGCAGGCGGATGTCAGCCCGAAAGCCGATATTGTTCTCCGGTTTTCCCATGCGATTACTGAAGACGACGCCAGCCTCACCAGCAAAATCAGCGTGCAATCCGACGGCGCTGTCGTGCCCTTCAGTGTTGAAAAAATTGATGAAGGCCGAAGCCTGAAGTTAACAACAAGCGGCGCTTTGACTACCGCATCCGCCTATTCCGTCACTTTTAACGAGCCGCTCCAGGCCGAAGGCGGGCGCACAATCGGCACACCCAACGGTGTTGGTGACCCGGGTATCCAGTTCGAGACCCGGGGCAGTTTCTCCGGGGCTGCGGGGCTGGCAAACACCTCGGATAGCTTTGGCGTAGCCTGGAAGGTACCGGCCAGCGATGATCAAACCGACAAACGCTTCCAGGCGATGAACTTTTCAACGTTCCGCTTTGCGATGACGCAACCGGTACATCCGGACTGGAAAGAGCTTGGTGGTTCGATTGAAATGCTCGACAAGAACGGCCAGCCAGTGCCTGCGTCCATTCTGGTGAAAGGCAACCGGATCACGGTTGACCCGTGCGTGACACCCGACCCTCAGCAGTGCGGCGGTAAGGAAGATGTGCTTAACAGCGGTGAAACCTACACGCTCGAATTCACCGATCTGGCAAGCCTGACCGATCCCGGGGCGGAAAACCGGTTTAACAAGACATTCAGCTTCACCCCCCGGGATACCGGCCCCACAGTCGTGTTGCAGCAAAGCGCTATAGACTCTGGCCTGGCGGCGGGAGAAACGGATGAAACACGGCTGACCAAGTCCATCCTGAATGGCCAGATCATCAATGGAGTTACCCTGAACTCCGTACTTCAGGGTGTTGCCGGCCCTTCCCAGCAGACAGGTGATCTGTTTGCCGAGCTGGCATTCGCGCCGTCATTTGAAGCGACTGAAGCACTCCCTCTGCGTATACCTAAGGGCAGTATTCTTCGCAGTACCAGCCTGGACGTGCTCGTTGGCGGCAAAGTGCCCGTTCTGGATGCGGCAACCCATGAGCTCCAAACCACAGGCGACATCAAGGTAACCATGCTCTCCGATGCCTCCGGCTACCTGAGCCCGAACGCCTACACCGACGACATCAATGTTCCCCGGCAGATTACCCTGTTCATGGATGTTTCCATGAACACGGAAGAAGCACAGCCAAACGCTGCTCTCTCCCAGGATCTGATGGGCGTGGAACTGCGGGGCATTGCACTGGTAAAAGACGGCGTACTGACCATTGATGCCATTGGCATGGTTGAACCCAACCTGCTCGGGCAGGAATACACGGATTCCACCATTGCGTTCCATCTTCAGGCCGCCACAGATGCCGACTCGGCCCTGGATGCCGAAGAACTGCGTGAGCTGGATAATACAGCGCCCAAGCTGGTGAGCTGGACACCGGGCGCAACAGATGCCATCCCGCCCACACGGCAATCGATGCACCGCCCCGGCGACCCGGTTATTCTGTTCTTTGATGAGCCGCTGGATCCGGAGTCCGTCAAGAGCGCCGTCAGCCTCTTTGCCAACGATTCAAGCGGTAGCCAGGAACTCACAGACCTGAAAATTGAAGTGGATGGCACCACCATCGCTATTCAACCGAAATCTGGTTTGCGGCATGGGGTGGACTATAAGCTGCAACTTAATAGTCTGGCAGACATAGTAGGCAACACCGCTACCATCCCTCCGTTGAGATTCTCATTACCGGAAATAGACGATGGCAGCGGCTCCGTTACCGAGCAATCCCCCTTCGCTCTTACCATCTACCCTGGCTATCCGTGTGTCACGGAAAACCTCAATCTGGCGGAAGGTTTCCACGGGCATTGTAAGGATGTGGCTGGCGACAATTTGCCAAACGACAATGCAGGTAACGCACAAAGCAGGGATATTCTGCCGGTCACGACGTTACCAGCAGACCGCCCGATCGTTGTGGTCTTCTCTCAATCCATGAAGCTCAGCTCTATCCGGCTCAATGAAACGTTTATTGTGGAAAAGGTCGATGAATCGGGGAATGTCATCTCCGGCATTGATGGACGCCTTGAAAAAAACCTGCAACGCATCAGTTTCTTCCCTGATCAACCATGGGAGCCTGGCGCTCTTTATCGCTATACGCTGGTCTCCGCCGTAAACGGCAACTGTGATGTCGTCATTTGCGGAAAAAATAACAGGGCCTTCCAAACTGATCTTTTGCTGGATCCCGAGGACAATGGCGGCGAACCTCTAGAGATTTATTTTAGGGGTCAGGAGAGTGTTTCGACGGTATTCACACCGCTGAGAAACCTTCCAATTCGAGACGCTAATTCCAATTATTATATCGAGGATTTCGAACCTTTCGATTTTGTCCAGGCGACAGATGAGAGTGGTTTGCCTCTCGAGCACTTTGAAACACCACCAAACGCAGCACGACTGGCGATGAATGGAAACGCAGTAGTGCTCGGAAACAACGGAGGCGAAGAGGCCAACGCCCGCGTAGGCTGCTCATATCAAGAAGCAAACGAATGCTGGGACAAGAAGTACATTTATCAAACGTATGGTCTGAACACCGAAGTAATCGGGCCCGAAATTGATCCAGAGACCGGTGAGGAAACGGGGAATATCCGAGTATTGCTTTACCCAACCATGCTGGTCACCACGCCAGCTAAAGTTTGGTATAACTTGCTCGGGCCATCGGAATCCAACACCGGCCCCCAGATTCTTCGTATGAGATACCAAGAACCTACAGAAAACAACCCGATGGGGCTGGTCGAGGGCCGCATCGTCACAGGTGAAAACGGCGGCCCACGATTCCAGGTGGATGCCGACCTACTACTTGATGCACCAAACCTTGACCTACCCATAGAGGGCCTGCTTGCCCACAATCTGTTCAGTTATCCATTCAAGTTGGAATTGGACGGACCGATCACGTTCTTCGACGATGGCAGAATGCAAATCGAACAGAGGAATAGTAACACTCCACTTATTACCGTTGATGTTGCCGGCTCCAATAACGCAACGTCCGGACTGCTTGGTTTCGTAAGCTGCCTCGGTAGCATCTTTACAGGTGGAGGCTTGAGTGCCTGTGAAGAACTGGCGAACGGCAATGGCAAGGCTGTTCAATTACCGCTGAAGATACCGCCTCAGGGAGTTTATCTGAACTTCATTTCCAACCCGGTCAAAGATTTACCGGCCCATTACGAATAAAACAGGGGCCACTCAGATCCGTGCTCTTCAGGCCAGTCTCCGGACTGGCCTTTTTTGTAGCCGGAACAGCGAATCACGGTTTCCCTCAGCCAGCATTTTCCTGCCAATCTGGTTGCACAATGAAACCCGACCTGCAACAACAAGAACCCCGGGAGAAACACTCATGCAAAACGGCACCAGTACCCAGACCTTCGGCAGTATCGCGATCTGGCTCGCATACTGCCTGAACATACTTACCGGGAAGCTGGATGTTGTTGGCGGTGTGATGTTCAGCCAGCCCGCCATTGATCTGATTGCACCGGGAGCCATGTCCGGGCAACGGGGGCACTTTGGCAAGCGCCACAGCCGGGTTAAAGGGGCTGCCGGAGTTTGCGAGTGAGTACCCTTCAAGCACCATGGCGGATGAAATTCTCACGCCGATATCATTCTGCCTCCCACCACTGCATTTGAACGCAGCAAGCGATTGCCTCGGCCCGTGCCGGCGCGAGTATCAACGAAGTATAATGCGACCAGGAAACCGATCCGGTTGCCGGCACATCCGTATTGAATGGTCAGTCGGTAACTGTCAAAGTCTGGCAGTCGAAACAGCAACCTGTGCCCGCCTGAACCTGATAGGGAGAACAGCATGCCTCAATGGCTACAGTGGAGCCTGATTATTGCCGGCGCTATCGCCATCACTGTCCTGCTGGGTTTTATCCGGCGGCAGATATCCATACTTGCGGATAACCGCAGGCGCAAACAGAAGGCAGAGGCGTTTCAGGCAAAACGACGTCAGGATATGATCGACAGTATCCGCGTGATTGCAATGGCGGTAGAGGAAAATCAGATCGAATATTCCGAGGCCTGCCTGCGCATCAAAGGCCTGCTTGATCATGTGGCTCCGGAGTTAATGGAGAGGGCTCCGTTCCGGGTGTTTATGGAAGTCTACGAGCAGCTTCGCCATATGCCGACCCATCAGGCACGCCAGGATACGGAGGTGCGTTTTGTAGAGAAAATGGACAAGGAACGGTTTGAGGTGGAAGAACGCCATGCCGATGAAATACGCCGTGCCGCAACGGCCATCCGCAATCACGCTTTCTGACCCAAAACCTGTTTGTTTCTTTTTGTAACAGGGAAAAACAGTGTCGGCTTTTTATCGATTCATTATCAGTAGCTTGCTCAAAGCACGAAAAGTGACGTAATGCTCAAATTCCCACGTTCGGGGAAATGGCTTTTCCTTTTTAAAGTCCTTGTCTAAATTGAAACCAAGGGGGCCGGCTGTTCACCACATTAATCACTGCCCTGGGTTGTTTCTCCTGTCACGTTCGGACGACTCTGCAACAAGCAGAAACTTTGCCGGCCTTCTGTAGCCGGCTTTTTTTCAGCTCACTTTTCTTTTTTACTGGCTCATCATGCCAGCCATGGCCATCACGTTATCCTTGCTGGCGACCAGCTCATCAAACTGGGCCTCGACCCGCGCGCGGTCCAGGCCAAGCTCGTCATAGACCTCCTGCTCCAGAGGCTCACCAGCACCCCCCAGCGCCACGCCTCTGGATGTCAGCAGTTGCCTCCCAAGCCAAAGCAGCCTGGCGTACACACTGTGCGCGCCCTGATAGTTACGGTTTTTCTGGTACCTTATGGCCAGCGTAACCTCTTCAGGCATGCCCCAGTTTTCCATCAGCTGCGCCGCAATCTGTTCCCGGGTGATTCCGAGGAGATAGTGTTCTGTTACCGACGAATCGATACCGGGATTCACTTCCAGGGAACGACATACCAGGTTGAAATGGGGTGGAAAAACCTGGGCCAGCAAAAGATAGCCAAAGTTATGCAGAAGACCCGCAAGGTAGGCCAAACCGAACATCGGGCGTTTACTGCGGGGCATCATGCTGGCGAGAATGCCTGCAGACTGGGCCTGCCAGATGGCCTGTTGCCAGTAATCGACATAACCGTCCGGGTGATCCTGTGGCTGCTTGAGCGCTCGTCCCAGCGAAAGGCCCATGGCAAGGTTCATCACCATATCAAACCCGAGCACTCTCGATACGGCATCGTGCACGGAGCGAACCTGCCCGGCGGCGGCATAAAAGGATGAAGATGCCCAACTGACAACCTGGGCGGCCAGGCTGGGATCACTCTCAACAATGTCCACCAGATCACCCATTACCGCATTCGGGTTCACCCGCAGATGAATAATGCGTTGCGCGGTTTCAGGCAGTGGCGGGAGTTCCAGTGTATCTTCCAGGCGCTGGCGGATGCGCAGGCTGGTAAACTTCTTGAGGGCGAAAGTCAGCTGGCTGCGATCATTGGCCGGATCGTCCAGGTTTACTGTGATGTTTTCTGCTGCCACGGTAAACGACCGGCGTTCAGCCCCGGCTGTCAGTGCACGAAAGTCCTCTGCCGGCATCACCATGGCCAGATTCTGGCCTTCCAGCTCCAGGGCTACCGAAGGCAAATCATCTATCCGGCGATCGACAATGGTCGGCCAGCCTGTCAGCGAGGGCAACGCAGGCAGTTCTCTCAGCCCGGCCCGCTCTTTCACCCGAACCTGTTCCCGGGATTTCATCAGCCGATAGTCGCTTTCCAGTTGCTTGTTCAGCCGCTCCAGATCAATCAGATCTTCCTTGCAACAGATCACCTGAAGTTTATCCGGCCCGTCGTTGAGCAGGACCATCCGCAACAGTTCGTGGCGGTTGGCCTGGCGCGCGTCCCTCAGCGAAACACCCTTAGCGGCCTCACCAAGAGCCTGCTGAACCGTTACCGGTAATTCCATTGTATTCTCCCGAGTGTTGCTGCCTGCCAACCGGCCTCAATAATCGGCCATTGGCTGTTCAGTATAAGGCATGGCTTGCGTCTGAATGTTGATGTAAAACCAATTCACGGGAATGCAGGTACGTTTTATTATTCCCGCCAGATCGATTCACACATCGCCATACCGTACTTTTTCGCCCAGCCAGCGCCGGATCAACGCCTGCACCACTCTTGGGTGCTGCATAAGTTCCGGCGCCATCTCGCGCACTGGCTCAATCCAGCCCTTGTCTCTCTCAAAGTCTGCCAGCCGGAACTGCATCATGCCAGTCTGTCGGGTGCCGAGCACTTCGCCAGGCCCGCGGATTTCCAGATCCTTTTCAGCAATCACAAAACCGTCCTGGCTGTCACGCAAAGCCTGCAGCCTTGCTTTGCCGTTAGCGGAGAGGGGCGGGTGGTACATGAGCACGCAAAAACTGGCCTGTTCGCCCCGCCCTACCCTGCCACGGAGCTGGTGTAACTGGGCCAGGCCCAGGCGTTCCGGGTTTTCAATAATGATCAGGGACGCATTGGGTACATCCACGCCCACTTCGATTACAGTGGTGGCAACCAGCAAATCCAGCGCGCCCCGCTTGAACCGGTTCATTACCTCTGCCTTTTCCGTCGACTTGAGGCGCCCGTGCACCAGCCCGACCTTCAGCTCCGGCAACCGCTGCTCCAGCTCCTGGGCGGTAACCTCTGCAGCCTGACACTGCAGTGCCTCCGACTCCTCAATCAGGGTACAAACCCAGTAAGCCTGCCGGCCAGTTGAACAGGCGCTGCGCACGCGCTCAATCACATCTTCCCGCCGGGTATCGGGAATCACGATGGTTTCAACCGGTTTCCGGCCCGGGGGTAATTCGTCAATCACCGAAGTGTCGAGATCGGCATAAGCACTCATGGCCAGGGTGCGCGGGATGGGTGTTGCGGTCATGATCAGTTGGTGCGGTGCCAGGTTTCCGCCCACGCCTTTCTCCCGCAGGGCAAGGCGTTGGTGCACACCGAACCGGTGCTGCTCATCCACAATCACCAGCGCCAAACGGTGAAACAGCACATCGTCCTGGAACAGCGCGTGGGTGCCTATCACCACGCTGGCGGCCCCGGTATGAACGGCCTCCAGTGCTTCTGTTCTGGCTTTTCCCTTTACCTTGCCAGACAACCAGGCCAGTTGGATACCCAGGGGCGCCAACCAGCCATAAAAGTTCTGGTAATGCTGTTCAGCCAGTATTTCCGTGGGCGCCATCAGCGCAACCTGAGCCCCCGCTCCTATGGCCTGAAGCGCTGCCAGGGCGGCAACGATGGTTTTACCGGAACCTACATCGCCCTGAATCAGCCGCAGCATGGGTACGGGCTGGCTGAGGTCCTGCCGGATATCACCCATAACATGGCGTTGGGCGCCCGTCAGGGAAAACGGAAGCTCGCCGAGGAATCGCTCGGTCAGATCGCCCGTTGGTAACAGAGGCAAAGCCTGGCGGGCCTGTATCTGTTCCCGAACCTGCAGCAGGCTCAACTGATGGGCGAGCAGCTCTTCCATCACAAGGCGTTGCTGTGCCGGGTGGCGCCCCTCCACCAGTAGATGCACCGGAGCATTGGCAGGGGGAGAGTGCACCAACTGGACGGCTTCGGTGATACCCGGCAACTGGAAATCCGCGAGCAGCTTTTCTGGTAACCAGTCCCGTATCGGATGCCGGTGAAGGTAGGCCAGGGCCTGCTGGCACAGGCCTCTTACCCGGGGTTGCTGGATGCCTTCGGTCAGCGGGTAAACCGGCGTAAGGGTTGCCTGCCCCTCTGCCGGCATGGGTGGAGGATTTACCTGGTATTCAGGATGGTAGAATTCGTATCCGGCACGGCCAGGGCGCACTTCACCAAAACAGCGAACCCGCGTACCCTCTGCCAGGTGGTTTTTCTGGGCTGCATTGAAGTGAAAAAACCGCATCACCAGAAACCCGCTGCTGTCTTTCAGCGTAACCTGCAAGCTGCGGCGGCGCCCCATCACCACATCCGCTTTCATCACCTCCCCTTCCACTACCGCCACATCACCTATTCTGAGGCTGCCCATGGGCAGGATCCGGGTGCGGTCTTCATAGCGGTGAGGCAGGTGAAACAGCAGATCCTGCAACGAGGCAATACCCAGTCGCGCAAGCTTTTCAGCCAACGCCTCGCCTACGCCCTTGAGCTCAGTGACCGGTATATCGTCCAGGGATGCCATGGCTAAAGTCAGTCCGTTTCGGCAACAACCGGCGTGTCTACTTTCGCCTTCTCAATTACCCGGCACTGGCTGGCCGCAAGTGAGAGCACGTCAATGGCCTTGGGCCTTGGAAAGGTGACACGCCAGGCCAAAGCCACCGTACGGAATGGCACAGGCGGGGCGAAGGGCCGGGTTACCAGTATATCTTTATGGTACCGCATGCCGGAGGCGGCTGAGAGCGGCAGCACGGTAATACCCAGGCCAGAGGCAACCATGTGCCGAATGGTCTCCAGAGAACTGCCCTCTGTAACCAGTGAAGGGGACCCGGTATCCGCACGGCGGGTAACGGCTTCCACCAGAGGCGGGCAGGATTCCAGCACCTGATCCCGGAAGCAATGGCCGGGGCCAAGTAATAGTAACTGCTCGCGAGCCAGCTCCTCACCTGTAATTTGTTCTTTGGCGGCCAGCGCGTGGCCCGCGGGCAAAAGCACCACAAAGGGCTCATCGTATAACGGTAGTGTCAGCACCTCGGCTTCTTCAAAAGGCAGCGCTATAATAATTGCGTCCAGTTCAGATTGCCGCAGCTTCTGGCGCAGGTTGGCGGTGTAGTTTTCTTCGATATAAAGCGGCATTTCCGGCGCGGCACGGCGTAGCTCGGGCAAAAGATGGGGGAACAGATAAGGCCCTATGGTGTAAATGGCGCCCACCTTGAGCGGCGAGCTCAACTGGTTTTTTCCATCCTGGGCCATATCACGGATCACCCCCACCTGGTCCAGAACCCGCTGGGCCTGTTCCACAATGCGCTGACCGGTTTCAGTAACCCGGATGCTGCTTTTGCTGCGCTCAAACAGTGGGATGCCCAGCTCGTCTTCCAGCTTTTTGACCGCAACGCTGAGTGTCGGCTGGCTGACGTGGCAACGCTCGGCAGCCCGGCCAAAATGCCTTTCGCGGGCAAGCGTAACAACGTATCGTAACTCGGTAAGAGTCATGGTGATCTCCGGTCAAAAGGATACGGGCGACGATTCACTTGTTTATGGGTTAGAGGATAAGGATTGATATTGTCTATGGCAATCACTGAACGCAATAGTAAGCCGCGTATTCTTATAGCCGGTTGCGGCAAACTCGGAGGCGCCATCGCAGTCAAACTGAAGGAATCGGCACAGGTTTACGGCCTGCGTCGCAATCCTGCCAGGGTACCGGAAGGTGTCGCCGCCATAGGTGCAGACCTGACACGTCCGGAAACCCTCGCGGGCAAGCTGCCTGAAAACCTGCAGACGCTCGTCTACTGCCTGACTCCTTCCAGTTACGACGAGCAGGGCTACCGCGATGCGTATGTTAATGGCTTGTCCAATCTTCTCGCGGCCCTGGGCAATCAACAGCTTAAGCGGCTGTTTTTTATCAGCAGCACCAGTGTGTATGCCCAGAACGATGACAGCCTGGTCGATGAAACCAGCCCGGCCCACCCCTCCCGCACCACAGGGCAGCAGATACTCGCTGGCGAGCAGACAGCACTGGATAGTGGCCATCCTGCCACCGTGGTGCGTTTCAGCGGGATTTACGGGCCGTCAAGAAGGCGTTTTCTCGAGGAAGTTATTGAGGGTCGCATGAACCCTGAAGCGCCGGCGCCATACAGCAACCGCATTCATGAAGAAGACGCCGCAGCGGCTGTCGCCTATCTCAACGCTATGGCGCTTTCAGGAAAGCCTCTGGATACCTGCTATGTTGCGAGTGATTGCGAACCGGTGCGGCTGGATGAGGTGGTTGAATGGGTTCGCCAACAGGTTCCCTGTGCAGAGCCTGTAGCAGGTGCCCGAAAAGGCGGCCGGGCCGGCAGCAAGCGCTGCAATAACCAGCGCCTGCTGGATACAGGGTTTACTTTCCGCTATCCGGATTTTCGCGCCGGGTACCGTGCAATGATTGAAAACAGTTAAACCCGCTGCCTGATTCCGGCTCAGCTCAGTACCATTATTGCTTCCATCTCCACCGGCACACCCTTGGGCAGAGCTGAGACTTCAACGGCTGCCCGGGCCGGATAGGGCTCGGGGAAATAGGTCGCCATTATTTCGTTAACCGTGGCAAAGTTAGCCAGATCGGTCATGTAAATATTCACTTTAACGATATCCTTCAGTTCGCCTCCGGCAGCTTCGCAAACAGCCTTCAGGTTTTCGAACACCTGGCGGGTTTTGGCGGCAAAGTCTCCGGCTACCACTTCCATGGTTTCGGGCACCAGCGGAATCTGGCCAGAGATGTAGACCGTGTCACCTGCTTTCACGGCCTGGGAGTAGGTACCGATTGCCTGGGGTGCATTATCAGTCTGGATTACGGATTTATTGGCCATACCCTGTTACTTCCTCTCGTCCAAAACACCAATCGTCGCCCTTCCACAGGCGGGCTGTCAACTATGTAACCCTGACCGGGCTCAGTATTTTACGCGGCTGATTGAGGTGACCGCCTTGATGTTGCGTACCCGCCGCATCACCCGCGCCAGATGCTTGCGCCCGTGAACTTTAACCACAAGGCTGACCACCCCAAACCGGGCGTCCAGTTCGTCCACGTTAATACGCTCGATATTGCCGTCTGCCATGGCGACGGCATTGGCAATCTCGGCTATCAGCCCGCGCTGGCGTTCCAGTTCGACGCGAAGTTCTACAGAGAACTCGTCGGTGATATCTTTCGCCCAGGTGAGATGGGTCAGGCGGGACCGGCCCTCGTCGTCTTCCGGAAGGCGGGAGCAGGTGTCGGAATGAATGGTCATGCCACTGCCGGAGTCCATCACGCCGACAACCGGATCCCCGGGAATGGGTTTGCAGCAGGTGGCGAAGTGAACCAGCATACCCTCAGTTCCCTGAATGGTGATGGGTTCATTGTCGCCGCCCTGGATGTCCCGGACTTCGCCACCGGAATCTTCCCGCTCAGCACCACTTACAAGCTGACGTGCCACCAGGTAAGCCATTCGATTGCCCAGCCCGATTTCGCTCACCAGGTCATCAAAACTGTTTACCTGGTTGTGGTTAACCACGGCCTGCTTCTGTGCGTCATCAATATCAGACAAACGGGCACCAAAGCCATCCAGGGACTTTTTCAGGAGCGTGCGGCCCAGATCCAGCGATTCCGCCATCTTCTGGCTCTTCAGCGTATGGCGAATGCTGCTTCGTGCCTTGCCGGTCACCACAAAACTGAGCCAGGCCGGGTTCGGGCGGGCGCCCGGTGCAGTAATGATTTCCACGGTCTGGCCACTTTGCAACGGCTTGCTCAGGGAGCCGAGGTTCCGGTTGATTCGACAGGCTACTGTGGCATTGCCGATATCGGTGTGGATTGCGTAGGCGAAATCCACGGGCGTTGCGCCTCTGGGCAACTCCATGATCTTACCCCTGGGGGTAAACACATAGATTTCATCCGGGAACAGGTCCACTTTTACGTGTTCGATAAACTCGAGAGAGTCGTCTGCCCGCTCACGCATCTCCATCAGGCCCTTGACCCAGCGGTCCACTCTTGTCTGGTTCACGCTGGTGACGTTGCTGGGCTCATTTTTGTACATCCAGTGGGCGGCGATGCCGTCGTTGGCAATGTGCTCCATTTCCTCGGTGCGGATCTGGATTTCGATGTTTACGTGCATGCCAAAAAGTGTGGTGTGCAACGACTGATAACCGTTGGCCTTGGGCATGGCAATGTAATCCTTGAACCGGCCCGGCATGGGTTTATAAAGGCTGTGCACAGCACCGAGAATCCGGTAGCAGTCGTCTTCCGTATCGGTAATGATGCGGAAGGCGTATACGTCCATGATTTCGTAAAACGACTTCTGCTTGAACTTCATCTTGTTGTAGATGCTGTTCAGGTGCTTCTCACGCCCCATTATCCGGCCCGGCAGACCACGTTCTTCCAGTTTTTCCTGCAGTCGGCCCCGGATTTCCTCAATTATCTCACGGTGGCTGCCGCGCAATTTATCCACCGCCTTGGAGATATAGCGGGAGCGCATCGGGTGTAATGATGCGAAACCAAGGTCTTCAAGCTCGGTGGAAAGCGCATGCATACCGAGGCGATTGGCAATGGGAGCGTATATATCGAGGGTTTCTGTGGCGATGCGCTGGCGTTTTTCATAGGGCATGGGCCCCAGGGTGCGCATGTTGTGCAGGCGGTCGGCCAGTTTCACCAGAATAACGCGTATATCCCGGGCCATGGCCAGGGTCATTTTCTGGAAGTTCTCCGCCTGGGCTTCCGCCCGGGAACGAAACTCAATCTGGGTCAGCTTGCTGACTCCGTCCACCAGTTCCGCTACATCCTCGCCAAACTGTTCGGCGAGGGCATCTTTGGGAATACCGGTGTCTTCTATAACATCGTGAAGCATCGCCGCCATCAAGCTCTGGTGATCGAGCTTGAGGCCGGCGAGAATACGTGCAACTGCGAGAGGGTGGGTTATGTAGCGATCGCCGCTTTTTCGCATCTGGCCCTCATGGGCCTGCTCGGCATAATAATAGGCCCTTCGCACCTGATTGATGCGATTGGTATCCAGATAGGTACTGAGCTCACTTCTCAGCCCTTCTATTGTATTCTCAAGCGACACCGCGCCTCCACCGTATTGCTGCAGCCCCTTATTCGTCTTCGATTTCAGTCAGCAAATCACGGGAAACCAGGCCAGCGGCAATCTCTCGCAAGGCGATAACCGTGGGCTTATCGTTCTCTTCCGGAACCATTGGCTCTGCGCCTTTGGTGGCAATCTGGCGGGAACGCTTGGTTGCCAGCATCACCAACTGGAAACGGTTATCAACATGTTCCAGACAATCTTCAACGGTAACTCGTGCCATAACTTCCCCGACAATATAAAAATGACTGATTTAGCGGACCCACTAGTTTACTGCCCGCGGCGCAAATTGTATACCGCAAAAGCCCGTATCAGGCCGTGCTGTCGCTTTCACCGCACAACTGCGAAAGCAGCCGCCTGTGCCGAGACAGCTGCGCGCCAATCTGCAAGCGCTGGCTGCGCACAATGGCCAGAAGATCAGCCCGCGCCTCCTTGAAATCATCATTTACAACGAGATAGTCAAACTCACCGGCGTGGCGGCACTCATCCCTGGCTTCCGACAGCCGCCGATTCACAACCTCCGGCGTGTCGGTGCCTCTGCCCACAAGCCGGTCCCGCAGACTTTCAGCCGAAGGCGGCACAATGAAAATACTGACACACTCGGGAATAAGCCGGCGTACCTGGGACGCGCCCTGCCAGTCGATCTCGAGAATGACATCACGGCCCGTGGCCAACATCTCCCGAACCCACACCTGCGACGTACCGTAGTAATTACCGAAAACGTCCGCGTGTTCCAGAAAATCGCCACGGCCAATCATGGCTTCAAACTCGTCACGGCTGACAAAATGGTAGTTAATGCCGTCCTTTTCCCCTTCACGCATGGGGCGGGTGGTGTGGGATACGGAGACTCCCAGCTTTTGATCTTCATGCACCATTTCTGCCACGAGACTGGTCTTGCCAGCACCCGATGGCGCAGAAATAACGAACAGCGTACCCGTTTCACCGGCCTGGCTCATGATTCGACAACTCCTGAACTGGATCTGGCCGCCATTAACTGAAGGCCCGGAAAGCAGCCAATTATACGGACTTTGACCAAACACCGCATCCCGGACACCGCCACAACTGGTACCATTGGAAGGATGTAAGCAAAACACCACAGCATCAAACCAAAGCACAGTACAAACGATGGGGAAGGCAGCATGGATAAACTACTGATCGTCATGGATCCGGCCCATAAACACCAGAAAGCTCTGGCCCGGGGAATCGAGCTGGCGCGCGCCACGGGCGCTCACCTGGAAATCGTGGCCTTCACCCATGAGCATCTTGGCGCCCTGCCCTCAGACCCCGCCGTGCAACAGCGTGCCAGGGATGCCCTGATCGGACTTCGACAGCGCTGGCTGGACCAGATGCTGGCCCTGTCAGATTGCAGCGATCTGCAGGTCACCACCCATACAGTGTGGGAAAAAAACATACACCAGTGGATCATTGAACACTGCCACCCCAACCGCTTCAAAGCCGTGATCAAAACCGGGAGCCGCTCGGAGACCCTGCTTTATACACCAACGGACTGGCACCTGATCCGGGAATGCCCGGTACCGGTGATGCTGGTTGCGGAGCAGAAGTGGAACCACGCCCACCCGATTCTGGCGGCTGTCGATCTCAGTTCCACCAAGCCGGTCAAAAAAGCCCTCAACACGAAAATCATTGAGCAGGCCAGCGCTCTGGCAAAAGCCTTTGGATCGGAAGTTCATCTGGTTCACGCACTGCACATTTCCGAAGTGCTGGCAGATCTTGAAATCATCAACGTGGCCGAGCATGAACAAAGGCGCAGAGCCGCACTTGAACCCACCATCACTCACCTGTGCAACACCTGGCGCCTGAGCCGGGACCAGATTCATATGGCGGTTGGCCCGGCCCACAAGGTTATTCCCAGCGTTGCCAGCAAACTGAAAGCCGACATGCTGGTCATTGGCACCAGTGGCAAAACCGGCCTCAGGGCCAGGGTGATCGGCAATACCGCAGAGAAAGTGCTCACACACCTGAGAACGGACCTGCTTGCTATCAAGCCCGGAGATGCCGGCCAGTAATGCGCAGAAAATTCGACGTTACAACGGAACAGCCTACAACAGCGAGTGAAGCCCTGAGCCAGGCATCCGGGCTTTCGCGCCAGCGCGTCAAGGACGCCATGAACAAGGGCGCCTGCTGGTGGACATTAAAAGGCAAGCAGGTTCGGCTGCGGCGCGCCACCAGGGAACTCAAGGCCGGCACCCGGCTGCAGCTCTATTACGACGAGAAGGTACTGGGCCGAAAACCGGAAGCAGCAACGCTGCTAGAGGATAAAAACCGCTACAGCGTCTGGTTCAAACCCCACGGCTTACTGGCCCAGGGCTCACAATGGGGCGACCACTGCAGCCTGTTGCGCCGGGCTGAGGTGGAGTTGAAGCGCCCCTGCTTTCTTGTCCACCGGCTCGATGCCGATGCTGCCGGGCTAATGCTCATCGCCCACGACCCGAAAGCCGCGGGCGCACTGTCCCAGTGCTTCGCCGGGCGCACTATGACCAAACAGTACCTGGCCAGGGTAACCGGTGTTATCAAACTGCAGGATCAACTGATCGACGCGCCAATTGACGGAAAAACCGCCGTCAGCCGTGCTTCCACGATCAGTACCGATGAAGCCTCCGCAACCAGTCTTCTGCGAGTCACCATTGAAACCGGCCGCAAGCACCAGATCCGCAAACATTTGCAGAGCCTCGGCCATCCAATTATCGGCGACCGCCTGTACGGCAAGCCGGCGCAGGTTCCGCTGCAACTGCTGGCGACCAGCCTCGAGTTTGACTGCCCCATCAGCCGACAGCGGGTAAAACCGGAGCTGCCGGAACCGCTGCACAGCCTTGCCACGTGAACGCACTCCATTGTTTAAGTTCCGGGAAGCTGCACGCTGGAAGTGATGTCTGGCCGGCCGTCTCCAAACAGGGTCCGCATTTGTTGCCTTTGTGCTTTTCTGCCAAGTCTTGCCAACCGGTTTCGTCCCCCGGGCACAATTCGGTGGCCTGCGCACCAGGCAGCGTTAAGTGGCGCAAACAGGGCGGGATACCACGGTAGCGCCGACTTCGGGAGGCCCAATGCTTCCATTCCTTTCCCACCTACAAACAAGCGCGTCATACTCAGGTGAACCTGGCGCTCCCAATGGCCCCGAAGTTTTGGAAAATTGGCGTAGTGCCGGCCAAGCGGTTCATCCATAAGCGCGCGACCCAGCCGGCGGCTGTTCTCATCAGCAGTTGCCTGGCTTATCACGTTTTGGTAAAGGGCAATTCTGCCTTCCTGTTCGGATTCACACAGCAGGGATTCGTCTACACCCATAAGCCAGCCGATGTAGCGCCAAAGGTGCATGATATCCTCCGAATCCTGGCGGCTGATGAGCGTACCCAGAAGCTTTTGTCCAAACAGGAAGGACACAGAAAACGCCAGGTAGGTGGCTTGCATATCGTGCTGGTTGACCGGGAGCCCCCACTCGGAAGTATCCCAATCCGGGTTATCCAGAAGTTGTTGCCGAACCATCGCATGAATCAAGCGAACCCGAAGTGTTGTTTTAAAGCCTTCGGCATCTCGCTTCAGACCTCCGGGGGTAATGCAGTCCATCCACCATTTTGTGGTCTCTGCAACCCGACGCGCGGCTCCCCGCTCCAGGGCGCCAGTCATGATCAGTGTCTGGTTGATTCCTCTTGCCTGATAACCGGCCATAAGCCCAAGGTCACGCAAGACACGCATGCCGGTTTGCCCGGAAATGGCACTGGCCTGAGCGCCCCGCTCGAGCCGCTCCCAGTCCACCGAGGCGGGGGGCTGTTTGACAGCATCGAAGAACGCACGCAGCGGCGGCGCCAGTCCCTTCTGATCGAAGTTTCCTGACTCCAGTACTTTCCTGAACTGAGCGAAGCCTTTGCCACCGCCTTCACCACGAACCCAATTTGCCAAATCGTCAGCAACAGGATCACCCACCATCAGGGTTTCTCCCATGCGTTGCCATTGCTGTTCATCGGGAACCGCCGCCTTGCGATCATGGATGAACCACAGTAACGGCCTGGCAATTCTCTCAGCTTCAGATCGGTCCGCACCGTGGCGTGATGGCACTTTGTTTTGAATACCCATAAATCCACTCCAGTAGGGTTGGTTGTTTTTGTTACGACTCAGGATCAGCATATCAATGCCTGACGCGCCTTGGTACTCTCCAGTACCAAAATTAATGATACCCTTCCAGACACATTAATGAAGCGGGACCCAGGAACTGGACAAAACACTATGAAGGCTGAAACCAATTACCGCGTCCGCCTGCTTGAGGGCCTTACGCAGGTACTTGAAAGCAAAACGTATCGTGAGATTACCCTGGCGGACATTGCGGCAGCAGCACGGGTATCCCGCCGCACTTTCTATGAGCATTTCCCAAGCAAAGACGACTGTCTGCTGGCGCTTGCCGATCACACCAGCAAGAGCATGATGGTGGCGGTTCTTAAAGCCAGTTCGCCCACAAAAACCTGGCCGGTGCTGGTTCGGGATATCACCCAGGCCTATCTGTTCTTTATAGAATCAAAGCCCCATCTGATGCGCGCGCTGTATATAGACCTCGCGGCGCTGGGTGAATCAGGAGTGCAGATGCGGCGCAGGGTAGCAGAGCAGTTCGCCCTGTTCCTGCAGAAACAAGTTGAGCAGCAGCGCACTTCCAACAAGGCGCTGCAGCCAATGAGCCTGCTAATGAGCATGGCGCTGGTGGCGGGAATTAATGAGCTCATTCTCTATGAGCTCACTGAAAAGAAGGCTGGCTCTCTGATGGAACTCGCACCCACCGCAGAGCAGTTGATTCACCGGGTAGCGGCAGGGCAACAGTGAAAAGGTGGCTACGAGGTTAATGAACGTTACTCAATATTCTGAACCTGCTCGCGAACCTGCTCAATCAGCACTTTCAAATCCACGGCAGCCCGGGTTACGCCGGCATCAATGCTCTTGCTGCTCAGGGTGTTGGCCTCCCGGTTCAGCTCCTGCATGAGAAAATCCAGGCGGCGGCCAATGGCCTCATCACGCTTGAGGGTGTCTGTAACCTCGCTGATATGCGCATCCAGCCGGTCCAGCTCTTCGGCTACGTCACTTTTCTGGGCCAGCATGACCATTTCCTGGGCAATACGCTCCGGGTCCAGTTCCACCTTCGCCTTCTGGAAGCGCTCTCGCAGGTGCTCCTCCTGAGCCTCAAGCAGGCGGGGCATTCCTTCACGAACAGTTGCAACGAGAGATTTCATCTGTACCAGGCGATCTTCAAACAATGGTCGCAAACGCTCACCTTCCCGCTCACGCACAACGGCAAGCTCTTCCACTGTTTGCCTGAACAGTTCCAGGCCTGCCTCGCGGACCGAACTGAAATCCTGCTCTGGCACTGACAAAACTCCGGGCCATCGCAGAATGTCGAGGGCATTTATGTGCGCCGGGTTATCCAGCATACGATTAATATAATTTGCGGCCTCGTTAACCGCACGGGCAGTATCCTCATTGATCTCGAACCCCGGAGCACCCGCTTCGGTGGTCTGCAGGCGAATCGATACATCCACCTTGCCCCGCTTCAACTGCTTGCGCAGCTCCTCCCGAAACGGATTTTCAAGCTCACGCAGGGCATCCGGCAGCCGAAACGACGGTTCCAGATACCGATGATTGACAGTACGGATCTCGCAGGTCAGCGTACCCTGGGCATCCTGGACATCTTTCCGGGCAAATGCAGTCATACTTCTGATCATGTCGGCTCCGGTCTGGTTATTGAAGACATACTCCGAGTTTAACAGGCTGCGATCACCTGCGGCGAACCCTTCCATCCGCCCCGACACCCCGGCGCAACGTGTTATACTTTCCGGCTTTCAAATCCGGATCCGCCCGGGACAGCCTCCCGGACACTTACCTCAAACATCAGGAAACGCTATGCGCCCAAGCGGCAGAACGCCCGAACAGCCCAGAGACATTCGCCTCACCCGCAACTACACCCGCCACGCGGAAGGCTCCGTGCTGGTTGAATTCGGGGATACCAAAGTCATCTGCACTGCCTCAGTGGAAAACAAAGTACCGCCCTTCCTGCGCGGCGAAGGCAAAGGCTGGGTCACCGCCGAATACGGCATGCTGCCCCGCTCAACCGGCAGCCGCATGGGCCGTGAAGCCGCCCGTGGCAAACAGGGCGGCCGTACCGTCGAAATCCAGCGCCTGATTGGCCGCTCCCTGCGCGCAGCGGTTGACATGGAAGCCCTGGGCGAGCACACCATCACCATCGACTGCGACGTCATCCAGGCTGATGGCGGTACCCGCACAGCAGCCATCACCGGCGGTTGCGTGGCCCTGGTCGACGCGCTGAACCATCTGGTTGCAACCAAGCGCCTGAAGAAGTCGCCGCTGAAGCAAATGGTGGCCGCTGTGTCCGTTGGCATCTACAAAGGCACTCCGGTGGTTGATCTGGACTATCTGGAAGACTCAGAAGCCGAAACCGACATGAACGTGATCATGACCGATCAGGGCGGTTTCATCGAAATCCAGGGGACTGCAGAAGCTGCACCGTTTGTTCAGGATGAACTAAACAGCATGCTGGCACTGGCGAAACAGGGTATTGAAAAGTTGTTCGTACTGCAGAAAGATGCGCTGGAAGGCTAAAAAAGCTAACTCAAAAGTCTGGGCGCCTGCGCGGTAACGCTTCCCCGGACTGTTGGAGGCCAAGGATGGCCGGAAACAAGCGTACAGGGAAGTACTCGCAGCGTGTCTGGGGAAGCCTTACCGGGTAGGCGCTCGCTCCCCCCAGAAGCCTAGATGCCGATTTCTATATCGTAATCCATAATCACCGGAGCGTGATCCGAAAACCGGGTTGTGCTATCAATCCAGCCATCCTGAATGGTCTTGCGAATCCCCGGTGTCACAAGCTGATAATCCACCCGAATACCCGCATTCTTCCGCGAACCCTCAGCCTGTTCAGGCCACCAGGTAAACTGATTACTTTGCTTGTTGATATCGCGGAACGCATCCACGCAACCCATCTCATCGAACAGGCGATCCAGCCAGGCACGCTCGTGAGGCAGAAAGCCGGAGAAATCCAGTTTGTGGTAAAGCGGGCTGGCGTCCGTTACGTGATGGGCCGTTTGCAGGTTCGCGCCGAAAATGAACTGGCGACGTTTACGCAGGGTTTTCTGCATATGCAGGCCAAACGCATCCATAAAGTCATCTTTATGGTCGAGAACCGTCAGATCGTCCTCGCTGATCAACTCCTCCTCACGCCCAAGAGCACAGGGAGCCAGCACAGAGGCCACAGAAACCTTGTCAAAATCTGCCTGGATAAAACGCCCTTCCCGGTCCGCCTGTTCATTGGCAAAACCGTACATAATGGCCTTGGGGAAGTGCCGCGTATAAATTCCCACGCCACCATCCTCATTGTTTTCGCCATCTATGAAGTAGGCCTCGTAGCCTTCAGGAATGAGATTGAAATCTTCAATTTCGTAGGCACGCATACGGTGATCCTGAACACACACAACATCTGCGTCCTGCCCGGCCAGCCAGTCGAAGAAACCTTTATCAACGGCCTGGGCAAGACCATTGACGCTGATTGATACTACCCGCATACGTGTTCCCTGATTCGGTTTGTGTGTATGATACCGTTTTTGCGCATTATTTAAAGATCCATACCCGCCAGAAGCCTTGCCATGCACGACTATCAGCAAAAGTTCATCGAATTCGCCATCCGCCGGAACGTGCTGCGTTTCGGTGACTTTACCCTCAAATCCGGCCGCATCAGCCCATACTTTTTCAACGCCGGGCTTTTTAACACCGGTGAAGACCTGCTGCACCTCAGCCAGGCCTATGCTGCCGCCATCGACCGCAGCGGCGTTGATTATGACATCATTTTCGGGCCTGCCTATAAGGGCATTCCGTTGGCAACCGTAACGGCCATGGCATTGGCGCAGAAGGGCAACAACAAGCCCTTTGCCTTTAACCGTAAAGAAAAGAAAGAACACGGTGAAGGCGGTAATATTGTCGGAGCCCCGTTGCAGGGTAAAGTGTTAATCGTTGATGATGTTATCACTGCCGGCACAGCCATACGCGAATCTATAGACCTTATCCACGCGTCGGGCGCAGAACCTGCCGGTGTACTGATCGCCCTGGACAGACAGGAGCGCGGTAACGGCGAGCTCTCTGCCATACAGGAAGTAGAGAGCGAATTCGGTATCCCGGTGGTCAGTATCATCCGCCTGGAACAGGTTTTAGACTATCTTGAGACCAATCCGGAGTTTTCTGGCCACGCCGCGAAGGTTGCCAGCTACCGGGAACTTTACGGAGTCTGACTGATGCACAAGCGCCTTACCGTAATTTCAGCTATCACCTCTGCACTCCTCCTGTTTTCGAGCATGTCGGTTCAGGCAGAGGCTGGCATGTACCGCTACACGGACGAAGAAGGCCAGATCGTAATCAGCAACACCATTCCCCAGTCAGCCACGAAACGCGGCTACGATATTCTCAATTCAAACGGGCGTGTTGTCGAAACCATCCCCCCGGCGCCAACGGAAGAAGAAATTGCCGCCCGTGAAGCAGAAAAACAGCGCCAGAAAGAGCTCGCCATCCAGCGCGAAAAAGACGCGCAGCTTCTGAAGCGTTTCAGCCACCCCGACCAGGCCATCAAAGCCATGCACCGCAAACTGGATGAACTCCGGGGGCTGATCCAGCTAAAGCGAGGCAATATTTCGGTTATTTCCAGCCAGCTGGATAATGAACAGAGCCGGGCTGCGAACATGGAGCGTACCGGCCAGGAAATACCGGATGCCGTGCTCGAAAAAATTCGTCGCCTCGAATCCCAGATTCGCGATATCGAAAGGGAAATTTCGTGGCAAACCCAGGAAATAGAATCTCTGAAACAGTCTTTCGAGAAAGACATAAAACGCCTTGAAGAAGTTACCGGAGAAACCCGCACCCTGTCACTGGAGCAGACGAACACCGACGACTAGATCACCGCGTATTTTCACTTGACAAAAAAAAGGGTGCCATGGCTTGGCCGGCACCCTTTTCTTCAGCAGACTACTTATTCAGCAGGCTACAACGCTGACTTCACTGCACTCAACGGCCTCACAATCAGGCTGAAGCCGTTGTCTTCTTCTCTGCAGTCTTTTTCTTTGCCGTCGTCTTGCGAGCTGCCGGCTTCTTGGCCTCTACAGACTTTTTGGCTTCCTGGGCGGCGTCAGATACGTCGTCCGCTGCTTCAGAAACCGCGTCTGCACCTTCGGCCGCTTCTTTCTCGAGCTTTGCCACCAGGTCGGCTGCAAAGTTACCAAAACGGCTGTTCAGGTTGCGCAGCTGGTCGAACAAGCTGTCGCTGTACCCGTTATAACGCTTGCGCAGGGTCTTCACGCTGTACTCACGCGCTTCAGACTCCAGCTTTTCTGCGTAGTCGAAGGGCTTGGCTGCCAGCTTCTTCTGCTGCTCTTCAGCGGCATTGATACCTTTTTCCACGATTTCCTGAAGCTGTTCCTGATAAGTTTTGAGTTTACCCATGATCATTCTCCTTGGTTTACTGAAATTTCCCGGCCTCTCACCTGCCTTTCCTGATCGCGGCTGGAACCGCCTGATCAGTGCCAGGTTAAAGGCCTTTCGCTGATTCTGTAACCAAGACTACTGTTTAAAATTAGAATGTTCATACTAAAAACCGGGAATAGCTGCGAACGTGCATAGGTTCTTTTACCAGCGAAACAGCACCCAGCTTGGCACCAGCATGTCGGATTCGGTTTCCCGTATCCAGCCGCCCCCGTCTGCGGGCACCAGGTAGTATTCCCGACCTACTTTTGGCACCACTTTTATTTCCACGAGCTGGCCGTTCACCCGGTACTCATAGAAAACCTCATCGTCACCAGGCCGGATAACAATCTGCGGGCCATCACTGGACGACTGGTAATCGGAAACCACAATCGGTTCTTTCGGCGTTTCTACAACCGTCTCATCCAGCGCACCGCTTTCCTGTGCCAGCGCGGTTCCAACACCGCAGAGAAGCAGAAATGCGGAACAGGCGATTCGTTTCATTTTCGTGATACCCTTTTGGTCATTCAATTAAGTACAGAGTTGCACAAGCCAACCTTCGCTTCAATCACAATCCGGATCCGTGTTGACATGACTGAACAAAAGACCCCACCTGTGGTGCTTGTGGACGGTTCGTCCTACCTATTCCGTGCTTATCATGCACTTCCGCCACTGACCACCAGCAAAAACCACCCCACCGGAGCGATCAAAGGCGTGATTGCGATGATCCGGCGCCTTGAGCAGGATTTCCCCGGCTCGAAAATGGTTGTGGTGTTCGATGCCAAGGGCAAAACCTTCCGCCACGAATTGTACGAAGAGTACAAGGCCAACCGGCCGCCCATGCCGGATGATCTGGCGGTTCAGATCGAGCCCATTCACCAGATGGTAAAAGCCATGGGATTGCCCCTGCTGATTGTGGAAGGGGTGGAAGCTGACGATGTGATTGGCACCCTGGCCAACGAAGCCACCAGCAAAGGTATTGATGTGGTGGTCTCCACCGGCGACAAGGATATGGCTCAACTGGTCAGCGACCACGTAACCCTGATCAACACCATGACCGAAACAAAGATGGATCAGGAAGGAGTCATGGAAAAGTTTGGCATTCGCCCCGATCAGATCATCGATTACCTTGCGCTGGTTGGCGACAAGGTGGATAACATTCCCGGCGTCAACAAGTGTGGCCCGAAAACCGCGGTGAAGTGGCTGCAGGCCTACGACAGCCTGGACGGGGTGATTGAGCACGCCGACGAGATCAAGGGCAAGATTGGCGAGTACCTGCGCGAAGCTGTTGATACCCTGCCCCTGAGCCGGGAGCTGGCTACCATCAAGATGGACGTTGATCTGGATTTTGGCCTGGAGGATCTGCAGGAGCGGGAACAGAATGATGAGGAGCTGCTGCAGCTTTTCCGGGAATACGAATTGCGAAGCTGGATTGCCGAGCTGGAAGCCAGGGTAGCGGAATCCACTAAATCCGGCGAAAACCCGGCAACAGAACCAGCCGACAACCCGGATCCATCTGGCGGGGAAAAGCGCTACAGCGTAATCACCCGTCAGCAAGACCTGGACGAATGGATAGCCAGGCTTGAAAAGTCCGAGCTGTTTGCCTTCGACACTGAAACCACCAGCCTGCGATATATGAGCGCCGAGCTGGTGGGCGTGTCGTTTGCGGTCAAGGCGGGCGAGGCAGCCTACGTACCCTTTGGCCACGATTACATGGGGGCCCCGGAGCAACTTGATCGCGAGAAAGTCCTGGCGCAGCTCAAGCCGCTGCTGGAAGACCCGAAGCAGAAAAAAGTTGGCCAGAACCTGAAGTACGACAAGAACGTTCTGGCCAATCACGGCATCTGCCTGGAAGGCATTGCCGAAGACACCATGGTGGAGTCCTATGTACTGAACTCTGTGTCATCCCGTCATGACATGGACACCCTGGCCAGACACTATCTGGGCGAGGAAACCATCACCTTTGAATCCATTGCCGGCAAAGGCGCCAAACAGCTCACGTTCAACCAGCTGGATCTGGAGAAAGCCGGCCCCTATGCCGCAGAAGATGCCGATATAACCCTGCGCCTGCATCAGGTTCTGCGACCGCAACTGGCCCGGGTCGGCAAGCTGGAATCGGTATACACAGACATAGACCTGCCTCTGGTTCCTGTGCTCTCCCGCATGGAGCAGCGCGGCACCCTGATCAGGGCCAGCACCCTGCACCAGCACAGCCAGGAACTGGCAGAGCGCATGGCGGAGCTGGAAAAAGAAGCGCACGAGGTGGCAGGTGAAAAATTCAATCTGGGCTCGCCAAAGCAGTTACAGGCCATTTTCTACGGGAAAATGGGGCTGCCGGTCATAAAGAAAACCCCTAAAGGGGCGCCTTCTACCGCAGAGCCCGTTTTGCAGGAACTGGCCCACGAACACGAACTGCCCAGACTCATTCTGGAACACCGTAGCCTGAGCAAGCTCAAGTCCACGTACACCGATACCCTGCCAGAGCTGATCCACCACCGCACAGGGCGAGTGCACACCTCGTACCACCAGGCCGTAACTGCCACGGGCCGGCTAAGCTCTTCAGAACCCAACCTGCAGAACATTCCGGTTCGCACCGAGCAGGGCCGGCGCATTCGCCAGGCCTTTATTGCCGAGAAAGGCTATAAACTGATGGCCGCGGACTATTCACAGATTGAACTTCGAATCATGGCGCACCTGTCTGGCGACAAAGGCCTGCTGACCGCCTTTGAGAAGGGCGAGGACATTCACAAATCGACCGCCTCGGAAGTGTTCGGCATAACTCTGGACGAAGTGAGCAGCGACCAGCGCCGCAGCGCCAAGGCCATTAACTTTGGCCTGATTTACGGCATGTCGGCCTTCGGCCTGGCCCGTCAGCTGGATGTGGAGCGGAAGGTGGCGCAACAGTACATAGACCGCTACTTCGAACGCTATCCCGGCGTGCTGCGCTACATGGACAACATCCGCAAACAGGCCCACGACGACGGCTTCGTTGAAACCCTGTTTGGCCGCCGCCTGTACCTGCCGGAAATCAACGCCCGCAACAAACAGCTGCAGCAGGCGGCTGAGCGAACCGCCATCAACGCCCCCATGCAGGGAACAGCCGCCGACATCATCAAGCTGGCGATGATTGAGGTGGAAAACTGGCTGCTCTCAGAACATGCAGATAGCGCGCGCATGACCATGCAGGTGCACGACGAACTGATTCTTGAAGTGAAAGAAGAGGCTGTGGACGAGGTCCGCGAAGGGCTTATCAAGCGTATGTCTGGTGCGGCGAAGCTGGCCGTGCCGTTGCTGGTGGAAGCTGGCGTGGGTGATAACTGGGATCAGGCGCACTAAAAGAAACGCCCGGAGAGCGAAGAGCTCGACCGGGCGTTTTTATTACCTGTTAAGCCAAGGCGTTGTTCAGAACGCTTTACTGATCTGGATGCCAGCACTCCACGCCTCAAGATCGTACTCACCCTCATAGAGTGAATTCGGATCGGTCGGATTTGGGGCTGTGCCGGCTGGAGTCAGGACATAGGCCTGGTCAGACACTTTGGGGTCATCTGTGAACAACAGGGTGCCTACCGCCGCGTCTACTGTCCAGCCACTCTGAGCCGACTTCCACTGTGCGCCCAGCGTCAGCCAGTGACGATCACTGGAGGGGATGCGCGCCGTAACATATTGGTCAACCGGTGATTCATCCCACGCATAACCAGCTTTGAGCGCCCACTCGGGCGTCACCTGGTAAATACCACCCACATTGAACTGCCATGTGTTTTTCCACCCTTCCGGCGTGTGGGAAAGCAGGTTGGGCAATCCACCCGGGCTCTTACTCGTCAGGGGCTTGCTCGGATCGCGCCCGTATATGTCCAGAGAGTCGAAACGGCTCCATCTGGAGTAGGTGGCGCCTGCAAGAACCGTGAACTGATCCGTCAGCTTATGGCGAAGACCCGCACTGATGCTTTCGGGGATAGCCAATGGGACCCGCGCAGGCTCAGTTGAGTTAAGCGGAACAGCAACCCCTGGCCCCGGAGGATTTGGGGTGCCGGCAGGGGTGGCAACCGCCACATTGGTAAACTTGGCATCACCTTCGAGATCCAGCTCGGTGCCGGTCTGAGCCTTGAGGCCGAACTGGGTCCGGTCGTTCATCTCATACAAAAAGCCAACCTGGAAGGTTACGCCGACATCATCACCTTCAATGTCAGCATAGCCCTGCGCTGGCGTTCCGGGCAAGACACCACCCGGTGCCAGCGCAATCGTGCCGGAGTTATCCATAAACTTGGTAAGTTTGCCCTCAACGTACATTACGTTGAGGCCCAAACCCATCGAAAGACCCTGGCCGTTATTAACCGAAATCGCGGGCGTGAATGAGATCGCCGTCAGCTCCGTTTTGTCGGCGAAGAAGCGGCCAACAAAATCATCATCGTAGTCTGCGGCCAGGCCATAGGGTGCATGGATGCCGAAACCCACATCAATTGAGTCATTGATCTCATGGGTCAGGTAAACATTAGGAAGCACGGCTGGATCTGCAATATCACCGCCACGCCCACCAGAAACAGGCTGGCCAATCTGGTTGGTTCCACTTGCACTTTTGGCCTCAGCATCAATATCCAGAACAGCCGCACCAAAAGAAATGTTCGTACCCTTCAACTGGCTCATACCCGCCGGGTTAAAAAATATCGTGGTCGCATTCTCCGGGTTCGCAACAGCGCCGGCGTTCGCGACGCCCATGGCGCTCGCACTCTGCTCGTTCAGGGAAAAACCACCAGCAAAAACAGTGGCCGGGGCAGCCACTGCGGCCAGAGTGGCAAGCCGTACAGCGCGGGAAAGATGTATGGATTTCATATCAGCAGAATCTCCTTTGTCGTTTGGAGGCAGTATACGCAGCAGCAGACGCCGGCCTCAAATGCTAAAGCTACTGATTTGAAAATTTAACCTTTTACGAAGCCACTCAGCCTCTGCCCGTCAGTTATCCTGTATGGTCAATTTATCCACAGAAGATGACAGTTTGTCTGCCCCCTGGGCATCGGCACCCAGTTTAATCATCAGGCGCAAATCATTAGCCGAGTCTGCGTGCGCCAGGGCATCTTCGTAGGTAATAGAGCCTTCGGCGTAAAGCTGGTAGAGCGCCTGATCAAAGGTCTGCATGCCGGATTCGTTGGACTTGGACATCAGCTCCTTGAGCTTATGCACCTCGCCTTTTCGAATCAGGTCTGCAACCAGCGGTGTATTGATCAGAACTTCAATAACCGCTTTCCGGCCTTTGCCATCCGGTGTCGGGATCAGCTGCTGAGCCACAATAGCCTTGAGGTTTAGCGACAGATCCATCCAGATCTGGTTGTGCTGTTCCGGCGGGAAAAACTGGATAATCCGGTCGAGCGCCTGGTTGGCGTTATTGGCGTGGAGCGTTGCGAGGCACAGGTGACCAGTCTCCGCAAACTGAACCGAATACTCCATGGTCTGGCGGGTGCGCACCTCACCGATCAGGATCACGTCGGGCGCCTGGCGCAGCGTGTTTTTCAGCGCCACTTCAAAGCTCTCGGTATCAATCCCCACCTCCCGTTGCGTCACGATGCAGCCCTGATGCTGATGCACAAACTCGATGGGATCTTCAATGGAAATGATGTGTCCGCGGCTGTTGCGGTTACGGTGCCCGAGCATGGCCGCCAGCGACGTTGACTTACCGGTGCCGGTCGCCCCGACAAACATGATCAGGCCACGCTTGGTCATGGCCAGCTCTTTGGTAATTTCCGGCAGGGCAAGATCATCTATCTGGGGAATCTTCACCTCTATACGTCTCAGCACCATGCCGCACAGGTTGCGCTGAAAGAACGCACTCACCCGGAAGCGGCCTATGCCGCGGGCGCTGATGGCAAAGTTACATTCGTGAGTTTCCTCGAATTCGGCCCTCTGCTTTTCGTTCATCGCGCCGTACACAAGCTCCCTCGTCTGTTCCGGCGTTAACGCGCTCTTGGTGACAGGGAGTACTTTGCCGTTCACCTTCATGCTGGGGGGGACACCGGCGGTAATAAAGAGGTCTGAACCTCCTTTTTCGACCATCAGACGAAGCAGTTTTTCGAATTCCATTTTTGGTTACCTTTGTTCTTTCTGCATGACTAACCGACAGTATTCCGGGGAGAGGGCACACCTTGCCTGCCCTCTCCTGCCCCAACCGTCAGGGCTCAGAAATTATCTGGCATTTTCGCCTTCAACCGCGCTGCCTCACGGGAAATCAGTCCCTTCTGCAACAAGCGCTCCAGGCACTGATCCAGCGTCTGCATGCCCAGCGAACCGCCCGTCTGGATGGATGAATACATCTGGGCGATTTTATCCTCACGAATCAGGTTGCGGATGGCTGAGGTGCCAATCATGATCTCGTGCGCCGCAATACGACCGCCACCCATTTTCTTCATCAAGGTCTGGGAGACCACCGCCTGCAATGATTCGGAGAGCATGGAGCGCACCATGGATTTTTCTTCCGCCGGGAACACATCCACTACCCGGTCAATGGTCTTGGCTGCCGAGGTGGTGTGCAGGGTGCCGAAAACCAGGTGGCCGGTTTCTGCCGCTGTGAGCGCCAGGCGGATGGTTTCCAGATCCCGCAACTCACCAACCAGAATAATGTCGGGGTCTTCCCGTAGCGCCGAACGCAGGGCTTCGTTAAAGCCCAGGGTGTCCCGGTGGACTTCCCGCTGGTTAACCAGGCACTTTTTCGAGTCGTGTACGAATTCGATGGGGTCTTCTATGGTCAGCACGTGCTCATAGCGGGTATCGTTGATGTAATCAATCATTGCCGCCAGCGTGGTGGACTTGCCCGAACCCGTTGGTCCGGTAACCAGCACCAGCCCACGGGGCACCGAAGAAATGTCCTTGAACACCTGGCCCATGCCGAGGTCTTCCATGGTCAGAACTTTCGAGGGGATGGTACGAAAAACAGCGCCGGCGCCCCGGTTCTGGTTAAAGGCGTTAACACGGAAGCGGGCAACACCGGGTACTTCGAAGGAAAAGTCCGTTTCCAGAAATTCCTCGTAGTCCTTGCGCTGCTTGTCGTTCATGATGTCGTAGATGAGCCCGTGAACTTCCTTGTGCTCCAGGGGTGGCAGATTGATGCGGCGAACATCGCCGTCAACACGAATCATCGGGGGCAGGCCGGCAGAGAGGTGCAAGTCAGACGCACCCTGTTTCGCCGAAAAGGCAAGCAGCTCAGTAATATCCATAGAGGTCCTCGGAAGGCTTTTTCTTTTAATCCGGTAACGCCGGCCTGATACAGGCGTACTCCGATCACTTGGCATTTCAGTGACCTGCGAGTAACGTGTCGCCATATAAAGGGCGGACCAAACGCGGTTATTTCAAACTATGAGCAGCATAGCAGACAACCTCGGGAGCGTAACCCGACGCATACAAAAAGCAACATTGCAGGCGGGCCGCGAACCCGGCTCTGTGAACCTGTTGGCAGTGAGCAAGACACGCCCGGCCCGGGATCTGAGAGAAGCCGTGACGGCGGGCCAACTGGCATTCGGGGAAAACTACGTTCAGGAAGCCCTTGAAAAGATGTCGGAACTCAGTGATCTGACACAGATCGACTGGCATTTTATCGGCCCGATACAATCCAACAAGACACGGCAAATCGCTTCGGCTTTCTCCTGGGTTCACAGTGTCGATCGCCTGAAAGTGGCACGACGTCTGAGTGAGCAGAGAGAAGCAGGCCTGCCCCCATTGAATATTTGCCTTCAGGTCAATATTAACAACGAAGAGAGTAAATCCGGGTGCCAGCCCGATGATCTGCCGGAATTGATCCGGGAGACCAGCCAGTTGCCCGGTCTCGCGCTCAGAGGGCTAATGGCAATCCCCGATCCCGGGCAGTCCGAATCTGAGCTGAGGGAGAGCTTCCGCAAGGTCGCCAATCTGCTGAAAGAACTGCGGCGCGACTTTCCGGAGGCAGGGCCCCTGGATACCTTATCCATGGGCATGTCCGGCGATCTTGAAATGGCAATTGCAGAGGGCGCCACCTGGGTTCGCATTGGCACAGCAGTCTTTGGCGAGCGCCCGCAGAAGAGCTGAACAGTCCCGTACCTGCTATTATCGGGACCGGATGTATAACCGCATAACCGCTGGAGCATACCTTGAGCAAATCACCAACCATTTCGTTTATCGGTGCCGGTAACATGGCCAGCGCCATTATTGGCGGCATGCTGGACAGCGGCTTCAAAGCCAGCCGCATCTGGGCCAGCGCGCCAGACGACGGGCACCTGCAGTCCATTCGCAAACGTTTCGGCATCAGCGTAACCACAGACAACCGTTACTGTGCGCAGCAGGCAGACATGGTTGTACTTGCGGTGAAGCCCCGGGCCATGGCGAGCGTCTGCCGCGACATTGCACCCATCGCCCAGAACACCCGCCCGCTGATGGTATCAATTGCTGCCGGGCTGAGCGCCGACACCCTGGACGAGTGGCTTGGTGGTGGCCTGCCGATTGTGCGTGTTATGCCCAATACGCCCTCACTGGTAGGCAAAGGCGCTGCCGGGCTGTTTGCCAGCGAAAGCGTGACCAGCGCCCAGAAAAAAATGGTGCAATCGGTGTTTGAGGGTATAGGCATTGCGGTGTGGGTTGAGGATGAGAACCTGCTGCATGGCGTTACCGCGCTTTCAGGAAGCGGCCCAGCCTACTTTTTCCTGATGCTCGAAGCACTTGAGGCGGCAGCGACTGACGCCGGCGTAAATCCCGAAACCGCCCGGCAACTGGCCATTCAAACCATGGCGGGCGCAGCAGAAATGGCCGCCAGAAGCGAACACGACCCGGCTCAACTGAAAAAGAACGTCATGTCCCCGGGGGGAACAACGGAGCGGGCCGTGAATACTTTTGAAGAGGGCGGCATGCGCGATCTGGTAAAAAAAGCGTATAACGCAGCCTACAAGCGCTCGGAAGAAATGGCCAAAGAACTGGCTGGCAAAGAGTAAAACAGTCACTGATAACGGAGATACGGCTACATGCTGGCAGACATTCTGATTACCATCCTGCTGATCGCGTCCACTTTCTACATGACCATAATACTGCTGCGTTTTTTGCTGCAGCTGGCCCGGGCAGACTTTTACAACCCGATCTCCCAGTTCGCGGTAAAGGCCACAAACCCGCTGCTCAGACCCCTGCGCCGGTTCATTCCCGGCTGGGGCGGGATCGACGGAGCATCCCTAGTACTGGCGGTGATCATCCAGGCCATCACCTTCTTCCTGATTCTTGTTGCCCTGAACGGCGGCATACCCGCGTTCAACCCCATTACCCTGCTCGTCTGGGCTGTACTGAACGTTCTGGATCTGATCGTAAAAATCTATTTCTGGTCCGTTATCGCCATTGTTGTTGTCAGCTGGATTGCCCCGGGCAGCTCACACCCCGCTATTCAACTGATTGCCCAGATCACCGAACCCGTGATGCGCCCGGTGCGGAATGTGATGCCGTCCATGGGCGGGCTGGACCTGTCACCCATTATTGTTTTCCTTATTCTGAATGTTATTTCAGTTGTCATTGAGCACATGAAACTGGCCGTCGGCCTTGGCTCCATCGGCCTCGGACTGTAGACCTTGTCGCAAATAAACAATCTGTAACAGTTTTCCACAAAATACCCCTTCTGGAAGCCGCACTCTCACATCGTTGATTTTGCGGCTTTTTTACACACCTTCTGTCGATAGTCAGCACATACCTTCGAGCACGCTGCCGCAAAACCTTCGGGAACCGGTTAGTATTAATCGTAATTAATCAATCCGTCCGTCACGCGGATCCCGGCATAGCCGCACAGGGAACCCCGGAAGTCGTGTAGAAGGAATATCCGATGAGTCATCAGGGAAATCTGACCCAGCAGGTTGAGGCATACCACAACTGGAAAAAAGAGCTGATCCGCCAGATTGGCCGTTACCGTTTGTGGCTGCAGGACAACAACCTTTTCTCCGACGACATCAGTGCACGAATCCGGCACGGGCTTGAATTGCTTATTGAAGATGAACTGACCATTGCGTTCGTCGGCGAGTATTCCCGTGGCAAGACAGAGCTTATAAATGCGCTGTTCTTCTCTGAATTTGGTCAGCGCATGCTGCCCTCCCAGGCCGGGCGCACAACCATGTGCCCGACCGAACTGTTTTTTGACCGCAGCGCCAACGAAAACTACCTGCTGCTCCTGCCTATCGAGACCCGAAACGGCAATCTCTCACTGCAGCAATTACGCAAGCAACCAGAGCGCTGGGTAAAGCACGATCTGGACCAGCACAACCCGGAACTCATGCGTGAAGTTCTGGGTGAAGTCGCACGGGTCAAAAGTGTTTCCCCGGCAGAAGCCCGCGCCCTGGGTTTTGACCAGGATATGCTCGAGCACGACCGCAACAATCCCGGTAACGTTCTGGTTCCCGCGTGGCGCAATGCCCAGATCAGCATTCGCCATCCCTTGTTCGAACGCGGCCTGCGTATACTGGATACGCCCGGGCTCAATGCGCTGGGATCGGAACCGGAACTCACCATCAGCATGTTGCCGAAAGCCCATGCGGTCATCTTTGTGCTCAGCGCAGACACTGGTGTAACCGCCAGCGACATGACCATCTGGAAAGAGTATATAGATACCGAGCATTCGGACCATCGTGCCGGCCGCTTTGCGGTTCTGAACAAGATTGATGTGCTCTGGGATGATCTGCAGGGCGAAAAACACACCAATGAAGCCATTGAACGGGTGCGCGGCTATTCCGCAGATCACCTGGGCATCCGCCAGCATGATGTTATCCCGCTCTCCGCCAAGCAGGGCCTTGTAGCCAGGGTCCGCAACGATGACGATCTTTTCGTACGCTCCAACGTCGGCAATCTGGAGCAGCTGATTATCCAGCGCATCCTGATGCACAAAGAACAGCTGATCACCCAGAGCCTGATTAACGATCTGCTGGGCATGCTGCAGAATAGCCAGGCGGCCATGCAGACGCGGCTCGATTCGCTTGAAGAGGAGTTAAGGGCCTGCTCTGGCATTAACATGGATAAAGCCGCCCTTGCCCGGATGGCTGACCGCGCCCAGAAAGACTACGACTTCTACTACAAAAAACTGCTCACTCTGCGCTCAAGCCGCCGGCTCATGGGCTCCCAGGGGGAGATGCTGAACAGACTGGTAGACGAACAGCGCTTTGAAGCCCACGCCGAAAAAATCCGCAGAAGCATGTCGAAAAGCTGGACGACCGCGGGCATGAACAACGCCATGGATCAGTTTTTCGAGCTTCTGGAAAGCGACCTCACCAACCTGCTCAGTGAAGGGCAGCTTGCGGAAAAAATGGTTGGCGCTATTTATCGCCGTTATAACGAGGATACCCGTGCCCGCCATCTGGAGCCGATTCCGCTGCGTGCCGGTCGCCATGTGATTGCCATAAGGGAACTGCGCAAAAAGGCACGGCGCTTTCGTGTCAGCCCAAAAAACCTGCTTACCGAGCAGTCCATTCTGGTACAACGCTTTTTCAACGTCATGGTCAGCGAAGCCCGGACTCTGCACGCCCGCGTACGCAAGGATGTACAGCGCTGGCCGTCAGAGGCCCTGCTGCCTATCATGCAGTACTCAATGGAGCAAAAGCAGCTGCTGGAGCACCAGATACGGCGCCTTCGGGACATGGTAAGAAACGATCGCGACAGCCGTTTCGAACGGGAGCGGCTCGAAAACTCCATCAGCGATTTACGCCGGCAGCTCGAGCTCGCAGACGCCATGCAACGGCAAATCCGCAAACCCGCACCCACCATGATCCAGCAAAAGGTGGTCAACATTTCTGGCGCAATATAGTCTGAAGCGCTGCCACGGCATGGGCCGCCGGTTGCAGGTGTGACCACCGGCCTTTAAACTGCCCTGTTGGTACAGGTTTTTTGCCCTGACCAGCCAAGCAGTTATCAACGGACCGAACCAGGAACCTGCCGCGCCGATGCCCGATTCCCTGCCTGCGGATTCTGTCGGGGTAGTCACCCCCCAGACATACCATTTTGAGACGCCCATTGAACTGGCGTGCGGACACACACTGGACAGCTATGATCTGGTGGTAGAGACCTATGGCGAGCTCAACGCCGACCGCAGCAATGCTGTGCTGATTTGCCATGCCCTGAGCGGCCACCACCATGCCGCAGGCTACCATTCCATGGACGATCGCAAACCTGGCTGGTGGGACACCTGCATCGGCCCGGGCAAGCCGGTGGATACCAACCGTTTTTTCGTAGTCAGCCTTAACAACCTGGGCGGCTGTCACGGCAGCACAGGCCCCAACTCGATAAACCCGGCAACGGGTAAACCTTATGGCCCGGACTTTCCGGTTATTACCGTTGGCGACTGGGTGAAAAGCCAGGCCTTGCTGGCCGATCGCCTGGGCATTGATTGCTGGGCCGCTGTGGTAGGCGGCTCTCTCGGCGGAATGCAGGCACTGCAGTGGAGCCTGGACTACCCGGATCGCCTGAAACACTCGGTGGCTATTGCCTCCAGCCCCCGGCTCACGGCCCAGAACATCGCCTTTAACGAGGTGGCCCGGCAGGCAATCACCTCGGACCGGGAATTCCACGAAGGCCGATACTACGATTTCGATACCCTGCCCCGTCGCGGTCTTATGCTGGCGCGCATGGTCGGCCATATTACCTATCTGTCCGATGCATCCATGGGGGAGAAGTTTGGCCGCGAACTGAGGGACCAGGCCTACAAGTTTGGTTACGATGCCGAGTTTCAGGTAGAAAGTTACCTCCGCTACCAGGGTGAGCGCTTTTCGGAGGTTTTCGACGCCAACACCTATCTGCTGATGACCCGGGCGCTGGATTATTTTGACCCGGCCTACGAGTTTGGCGGCGATCTGTCAAAAGCCTTGGCCAGGGCCAGTTGCGAGTTTCTGGTGCTTTCGTTCAGCACCGACTGGCGCTTTACACCGGCGCGCTCGGAAGAAATGGTGAATGCAATGATTGCCGCCCGCAAGAAAGTCAGCTACGCCGAGATAGACGCACCCTGGGGTCACGATGCGTTTTTGATTCCAACACCTCGCTACACGGATATTTTCACCGCCTACATGGATCGTGTTGCCAGGGAGGCAGGCACATGAGAGCAGATCTTGAAATCATTCAGCAATGGGTCAAGCCGGGCCATCACGTGCTGGACCTGGGTTGCGGTGACGGCACTCTGCTCGATTTCCTGCAAAGAGAGCGCAACGCCAGCGGGTATGGTCTTGAGATCAACCCGGACCACATAACCACGTGCATGAGCCGTGGCGTCTCTGTTATCGAGCAGAATCTGGACACCCAGGGCCTGGACAATTTTGAAGACAACAGCTTCGACATTGTGCTGATGACCCAGGCACTGCAGGCAGTGCGCCGGCCCGACAAGGTACTGGATGAAATGCTGCGCCTGGGCGATGAAGGCATAGTGACCTTCCCTAATTTCGCGCATTGGCGGCTGCGTTGGGGACTTGCCCTGAGTGGCCGCATGCCCGAATCCGAAGCTTTGCCGTATAAATGGTACAACACGCCTAACATAAGGCTATGCACCTTCCAGGATTTCGAAGCTCTGTGCCGGCAGAAAGGTATTCGCATCAAGAGCCGACGTGTGGTGGACGGTCAGCACCAGAACAGCTGGCTGGCGCGCTTATGGCCGAACCTGTTGGGTGAGATTGCAATCTATCGTATTACCCGGGAGAACAGATCATGATTAACAAAACACTACGCAGTGTCTTTACGCTTGCAGTAATTGCCCTGTACGCATCCCTTTTCAGCCTTTCTGCTCACGCCGGCTCCGAGGACTTTGGAGACTACCAGGTACACTGGAGTGTATTCCCCAGCACCTTCCTGACACCCGAAACGGCAAAAGCCAACAACCTGCAGCGCAGTAAAGGCATTGGCATCGTCAACATTTCCATCATGCGGGAAAACGAAAACGGCGTTATCGAACCTGTGGCCGGTCAGGTGGAAGGCAAGGTTTCAAACGATGTCCAGCAGGTGAAGTTTCTGGCCTTTCGCAGAATACAGGAAGGCGATTCTGTCTACTTCATTGCCCAATACCAGTATTCATCCGGCGAGCTGATGACATTCAACGTTACCGCCCGCCCTACCGGGCACAGGCAGGATTTGCCGGTACGGTTCGCTCACACTCTGTTCAACGACTGAGCGAATCATGTCTGAGAAACTTGTTATTGCCAGTAACAATGAAGGCAAAATCCGCGAATTTGCCCAACTCCTCGCGCCACTGAACCTTGTGCCAGTGCCCCAGGGGGAGCTGGGCGTTGGCGAAGTCGAAGAGCCAGCCGTTACCTTTGTGGAGAATGCCATCCTCAAAGCGCGCCATGCCGCGCGGGAAACCGGCTTACCTGCACTGGCGGATGACAGCGGCCTTGCCGTGGATGCACTGGGCGGCGCCCCCGGCGTTCGCTCAGCACGATACGCCGGGGCCGGTGCATCCGATCGCGACAATCTTGATGCACTACTGGAAGCCATGGCCGATGTACCTGACGGCCAGCGCAGCGCACAATTCCACTGCGTGCTGGTATACCTCAGGCACGCCGATGACCCGACACCGATTATCTGCCACGGTCGCTGGCCGGGCACTATTCTCCGGGCGCCACGGGGCGAAGGCGGGTTCGGCTACGACCCGGTCTTTCTCTGCCCGGAAAGGAACTGCAGCGCTTCGGAACTGACCCGGGATGAGAAAAACCGGATCAGCCATCGCGGCCGGGCTCTGGCGTTGCTGATGGAACAGCTCCGGGCGGAGACCTGAGCGTGACCGCCTCTCCCCCGGCGCCGGTTACACCGCCTCTGAGCCTGTATATCCACGTACCCTGGTGCGTGCGCAAATGCCCCTATTGCGACTTCAATTCCCACGCCATCCAGCATGACATTCCCGAAGCCGCATACCTGAACGCCCTGTTTGAAGACATTGACCAGGACCTCCCACTGGCGGAGGGGCGCACCATCGAAACCGTGTTCATTGGAGGCGGCACACCCTCCTTGATGAGCGGCGGGTTCTACCGGGATCTTTTCAAAGGGCTGAGGGAACGCCTGGCCTTTGCCGCTGATGCCGAAATCACGCTGGAGGCCAACCCGGGCACACTGGAAGAAGGCCGGTTTGAAGCCTTTCGTGCAGCCGGCATCAACCGCCTGTCTATCGGCGTGCAGAGTTTTAACCCGGCTCACCTGAAGGCTCTCGGTCGCATCCACGACAGCAGGGCGGCGCACAGGGCAATTGAAACCGCCAGAAAAGCGGGCTTCGATAACTTCAACCTGGATTTGATGCATGGCCTGCCTGGCCAAAACCCGGAGGAAGCGCTTGAAGATCTGAAAGCTGCCATAAGCCACGAGCCGCCTCATATATCCTGGTATCAGCTGACACTGGAGCCCAATACCGAGTTCTACAGCCGGCCACCGGATCTGCCCGATGACGACCGGCTCTGGGAGATTGCCCAGTGCGGCAGCGAGTACCTGCACCGGCAGGGATTCAGCGATTACGAAGTGTCTGCCTGGTGCCAGGAAGGCAAAGCTTCACGGCATAACCTGAACTACTGGATGTTCGGGGATTATCTGGCTCTGGGCGCTGGCGGGCACGGGAAAATCAGCCTTCCGGACGGCACCATAAAGCGTTACTGGAAAACCCGGCAGCCGGAGGCTTACCTTAACCGGATCGGCAGCCGCACCGCTGGAAGCAATATAATTGAGACGGATGACCTGCCTCTGGAATTCCTGATGAATGCGTTACGCCTGCGAAAAGGTGTCGATGAAAGCCTTTTTTCCGAGCGCACGGGTTTACCCCTGACATCCGTTGCGGTACAACTTGAAGCACTGCGTGACGATAAATTACTGGTACGTGACCGGCTTCAGGCAACAGACCTGGGGCAAAGGTATCTGAACAGCCTGCTGGAGCGTTTTCTGTAATGGACACGGAAAAGGGATTACTGGCATTACCCAAAAGCCTGAAAACCGGCCTGATTGCTACGGTGGTTTTGCTGGCAGCATTAATTTTGATCAATCAGCCCCTGAAAACGGGCTCGGCACATCAGGGCATTGTCAGCTATCAACTGGCGGGAAGCGCCGAGCAGGCCCTGGGTATCATACAAAGCTGGGGTGATGAAGGCCTGCAATGGGCAAAGCTTTCCCTGTGGCTGGACTTTCTGTTTATCCCGGTTTACTGCGTGACCCTGGTAATGCTCACCCGGCACTTCACTCTGGACAGACCCGGCGTTCGCGAGCGCACGACCGCGCGCTGGATACGCACCCTGTTCATAACCGCCGGCCTGGCTGACGTGACCGAGAATGTACTGCTGCTGAACAACCTGGACGCACCCACGGATGCCATCAGCCTTGCGGCCACCATCAGCGCCCTGGTGAAATTCACGGCGCTGACGCTGGGCATTGCGGGGCTGGTAATCATCAGGGCAGCGCGGCGCCATCCACTGGTACCGGAGTAATAGCACTAAAATCCGAAAGCAACTCTGAAGCCCCATCGGGCATCTCAGTTTGTGCGATAAAACAGCAAGTCCCACACACCGTGGCCGAGATTCTCCCCCCGTTTTTCGAATTTGGTAATCGGGCGATAGTCGGGCCGCGGTGAGTATTGACCCTGCTCCTGGGTATTGGCAAACCCTTCAGATTCACCCATCACTTCCAGCATGTGCTCCGCGTAGTTTTCCCAGTCTGTTGCCAGATGCAGAATACCGCCTACCCTGAGCTTATGGCGGAGGCGCTGCACAAATTCGGGCTGTATCAGCCGGCGCTTGTGATGCCTCTTTTTGTGCCAGGGGTCCGGGAAGAACACCATCACCTGATCCAGGCAGGCATCCGGCAGGCACAGATCAATCACATCGTTGGCATCTATGTTGTAAATGCGCACATTCTCCAGGCCGCGATCCTCAATTTCCTTGAGCAGCGCACCGACGCCCGGCAGGTGAACTTCCACACCGATAAAATCCTGCTCTGGTGCAGCCTCAGCCATCTCTGCCAGCGAGTGGCCCATGCCGAAACCGATTTCCAGGTTGAGCATGGCATCCCGGCCAAACACCTGGCGCGGGTCAATCATGCCGTCTTCACGGCTCAGGCCAAACTTCGGCCAGCTGCGCTCATAGGCCTTCCTCTGACCCTCGGTCATGCGCCCCTGACGCAATACAAAGCTGCGGACGCCACGGCGGGTGGTGATGGACGATTCGCCGGCGGCCGGTTTCGGTGCCTTTTCGTCGCCAAGATCTTGCGGTTCTTTCTGATCAGTCATCTGCAATCCTTAACCGCGGGCTGCGGGTTTGATTAACGGAATTTGCACACAGTTTACCAGAGTAGAACGAATCAGGCGGATACCACAGAGTTCCTGTTGGTCTGGCGATCAAACTGCCGGTAACCCAGTGCTTCCACCAGATGCGACTGCGTGACCGCATCGGCACCGTCAAGATCTGCCAGAGTGCGCGCAACGCGCAGTATCCGGTGCAGTGCCCGGGCTGACAGCCCCAGCTTCTCCATTGCGCCTGCGAGCATTTTTTCACTGGCGCCTTCAAGACTGCAGGCTTGCTGCAGCCTGCGCCCGGACAAGGTGGCATTGACACCACCACGCCGGGCCTGGCGCTCTCTGGCAAGCGCTACTCGCTCCCGCACCACTGCACTGGATTCGCCATCACCACCTGACTGCATCAGTATAGCGCCACTTTGAACAGGCACTTCCACATGCAAATCGAACCGGTCCAAAAGCGGGCCCGAAATTTTCGAGCGATAGCGCATCACCTGCTGCGGCGTACACTGGCATTCAATGCCCGGGTGCCCGCTGTAGCCACAGGGGCAAGGATTCATTGCGCCGACAACCTGAAACCGGGCCGGGAAGTTGACCTGTCGCGCCGCCCGGCTGATGGAAATTTCGCCGGTTTCCATGGGCTCTCGCAGTACTTCCAGCACACGTCGCTCAAACTCCGGTAATTCGTCGAGAAACAGTACGCCACGGTGCGCCAGCGAGATTTCTCCGGGCCTGGGGCTGCTGCCCCCACCCACCAGCGCCACCGCCGAAGCGGTGTGGTGGGGCGATCTGAACGGCGGCTGGCGCCAGCCGCCCTCTCCTACCCGCAGCCCGGCAACCGAGTGTACGCTGGCAACCTCCATGGCGTGGTCGTCATTCAGATCCGGTAAGATCCCGGGTAACCGACTGGCCAACATGCTTTTACCGGTTCCCGGAGGGCCAAAAAACAGCAGGTTATGGGCACCTGCCGCAGCCACTTCCAGCGCCCGTCGTGGAACGCTCTGCCCACGCACATCGGCAAGATCCGGCATGCCGGAAGCGACTGCAGACTCTTGCTTTATACGGGACACAGGTATCAGCCGCGCCCGACCACAGAGGTGTTCGCACACGGCCAGAATGTGCCCCGCCGCCAGTACGTCGTCCTGGCTGGCAAGGGCAGCTTCGTCGGCGTTGTCCTTGGGCACCAGCAAATTCCGCCCCGCTTCGCGCGCAGCCAGCACAGCTGGCAGCACGCCTTTCAGGGGGCGTAGCGCACCATCGAGGGAGAGCTCTCCAAGAAACTCACAGGAGGCAAGGCTTTCCGGGGGAATTTGCCCGGAGGCGGCGAGAATACCCAGAGCAATCGGGAGGTCGAACCGGCCACCCTCCTTGGGCAAATCGGCAGGCGCCAGATTGATGGTTATACGGCGGGCGGGAAATTCGAAGCCTGCATTCAACAGCGCGCTTCTGACACGTTCCCGGCTTTCACGCACGCCGGTTTCCGGCAGGCCAACAATAGAAAGAGCCGGAAGACCCCCGGAGAGGTGAACCTCAACAGTGACCTCGGGTGCGCAAACACCAATGCTGGCGCGGGAATGAACGACGGCAAGCATAACTACCTTCCTTGGTTTGTGAATATCGCTAACGGCCGACACAAGTCGACAATCCTGAACCCCGCTTCCTGCCGGGAAGGATCCTGGCCTACTGTGGGTTCAGAGCTTTCTCCAGGTCGGCTACCCTTTTTTCCAGGACCTCTACCTTTTCACGGGTTTTCATAAGCACCGCTTGCTGGGCATCAAACTCTTCACGGGTTACCAGTTCCAGGCGGGACAGCACCGACATAACCACAGCGCGAGCCTGGGTTTCAAAATCTTCCCGGGCGGCACGTGCCATATCCGGAACAAACTGCCCGAACTGCCCCTGTAACTGCGCGAAAATATCCTGTGGACCTTTCACTCATCACCTCACTGATTAAAATAATGTCCGGTTTCGGCCAAAAGGCGGGTGCCGTGACCGGTTTGCAGCAGTGTATCATACCGCCAGCCCTGCCATACTAGGCACGGTGCGCACTATAATGGTGGTGCCCGCCCTGCAGCCTGCTCAACTGTGGCTCAAGGCGAAGCAAAACGCTCCATTGTGGTGCGCAATCTGGTTCTCGGATTCGCTGAAAGCTGCGACCAGACCCGCTCAGAAAACTGATTTCAAAAGATTTTTTTGCGTTGGCATACCCGGTGCTAAAGCTCTTGTACGCAATCCGCACAATTGACGTGCGAAGCGGCAGCACTCCGAACTCAACAACGTGCCGGTGGGCTCTCATGTTGGGACGGCTTTACCAAGGAGAAAGCAATGAAACTTGTGACAGCGATCATTAAGCCTTTCAAGCTGGATGATGTCCGAGAGGCACTATCCGAGATTGGCGTACAAGGCGTAACCGTCACTGAGGTCAAGGGCTTCGGTAGGCAGAAAGGCCACACAGAACTATACCGTGGCGCGGAATACGTGGTGGATTTTCTGCCCAAGGTAAAAGTAGAGGTTGCCATCGGTGACAACCTGCTGGACCAGGTTATCGAGTCCATCACCAAGGCGGCAAACACCGGCAAGATTGGCGACGGCAAGATCTTCGTAACCGAACTGCAACAGACCATTCGGATCCGGACAGGCGAAACCGGCGAAGAAGCCATCTGATCCCGCTCTGATTATTTGACAGCCAACGCAAAAAAAATCTGAAGTGCCTTGTGCGGAGGGCTTCCCATGGAAAGCAATGTTTTTCACCTGCAGTATGCAATAGATACCTTTTATTTCCTGATGTGCGGCGCATTAGTTATGTGGATGGCCGCGGGTTTTGCCATGCTCGAGTCCGGGCTGGTTCGAGCGAAAAACACCACCGAAATTCTCACCAAAAACGTCGCACTTTATGCCATCGCCTGCATCATGTATCTGGTGTGTGGCTACGCCATCATGTACGACGGCGCCCTGCTTCTGAACGGCATAGGGCAAACGCATGCCGCTATCATATTGGGGCAGTTTGCTGCCCGGGAGGGTGGCTTTGAAGGCGGTGCGATATACTCCAGCGCGGCGGATTTCTTCTTTCAGGTGGTGTTCGTGGCCACTGCCATGTCGATCGTATCCGGCGCTGTGGCAGAACGCATGAAGCTGTGGGCATTCCTGGCTTTTGCTGCTGTGATGACCGGGGTTATCTACCCGCTGGAAGGTTCCTGGACCTGGGGTGGCAGGGACGTTTTCGGTTTGTATAACCTGGGCGAGCTAGGCTTCAGCGACTTTGCCGGTTCCGGCATTGTCCATCTGGCTGGTGCAGCCGCGGCCCTTGCCGGCGTGCTCTTGCTGGGCGCCCGGAAAGGTAAATACGGACCCAATGGCGAAATCCGCGCGATTCCCGGCTCGAACCTGCCGCTGGCCGCGCTGGGTACCTTTATTCTCTGGATGGGCTGGTTTGGCTTCAACGGTGGTTCTGTCCTGAAACTGGGCGACATTGCCAGCGCCAATTCAGTTGCCATGGTATTCCTCAACACCAACGCGGCTGCCGCCGGCGGTGCCATAGCCGCTCTGATAACCGGTCGCCTGCTGTTCGGCAAAGCGGACCTGACCATGCTCCTCAACGGAGCCATTGCAGGCCTGGTGGTTATCACCGCCGAACCTTCCACGCCCAGCGCGCTGGTTGCAACTCTCTGGGGCAGTCTGGGTGGCATAGCGGTTGTGTTCAGCATCATCTTTCTGGACAGGCTTCGCATTGACGATCCGGTAGGCGCCATCTCGGCACACGGTATATGCGGCTTACTCGGGCTTTTTCTGGTACCGGTCACGAACGGCGATGCAAGTTTCAGCGGGCAACTGATTGGCGCAGCAACCATCTTCGGCTGGGTGTTCCTTGCCAGTCTGCTGGTGTGGGGCATTATAAAAGCGGTGATGGGGATACGTGTCAGCGAAGAGGATGAATACGACGGCGTTGACTTGTCTGAGTGCGGTATGGAGGCCTATCCGGAGTTTGTAACCGCGGGGTAACAAGCTCCCATTCGCAAATGGAGGGAGCATGTCTGTACGCCCCTCCATTTACATCGTGCTGCTTTCTGATGCCGGTTATGAGAAGTCCGGCAGGTGACAGGGTTTTCGGGTTCCGCTACTATCTCAGGGCATTTTGGCCATCTAAGGATAGATGAAGGCAGCCATGACGGATATCACAGCCCTGAGCCGGGAGGCTCACAGAACCACATCGTTTTTTCACCACACTGACCCTTTTAAAGCAGATGCCAGCTGGTATCTGGTTGATCAGGCAAGGCACCCCGAGGCCTTGCGCCTGTTGTTTGAGCATGACCCCGCGCCAGTTTACGAACTGCCCTATATTCACTCGGAATACCGTGGACACGCCTATAGTGGCCCACTGCTTATTCAGCCTGTCACCCGTCAGAGTGAAGAGTGGCTGCACAGCTGGCTGACAGAAGGCAAAGCCCTTGCTCTATATGGCCCGCCATTGGCGCCTGAAGCGATCTGCAATCACCTTGTCGGCCTGAATACCATCCGGGCAATTTACGGCGATAGCCTCTTTCGTTATGCGGATCCCGCCACACTGGGCAGTCTAGGCGCATCGCTTTCATTGCACCAGCGCTTACGGGTGCTTGGGCCACTAACCGCCATCCATGGCCACTACGGGGGCACTAACTGGTCGCTTGTGAACAGTGAAGGTCCAGTACCTTCCAATGGGTCAGACGAGCAGCTCAAAACTCCCCTTGTACTCACCCAAGAGAATCTTGCCGCAATGGAACATTATCGCCAGAACGTGCTGGCAGAGTCACTTGCGCGGAGCAATGGGCTGGCGGATGAGGTTGTTTCGTTCTGGTTCCAGCAACTGATCACACTGGGTGCTCCGAATGAGCAAGCGTTGGCAGAAGGCGTTGAACTTCTGGCAAAACAAGGTTTTACCGGAGTTTTGAGCGAAGATGGGCTCGCTACGGTGCGCAAGACCCGGCAAGGAGCCAATTGGTCAGACACACTGGAAGCACTTGCAGCATTGGCGCATTCACAGGAGGGAACCTGAATGGCACACTCAAGCAACCTGCCCTTTACCCCCAGCTCAGCACCGCTGGGCGCCCACGGTGCACCCATTTGCGTACACGAAAAAGCAAACGTGCGGCTGCAACGCTCGGATAACCTCGGGCGCCCCAGGGCTTTTACCCACGCCGGCACGATCAGGGATGAAAGCGGCCATGTCGCTACGGCTGACCTGCAAAACGGCACTGAAGATACGCCGGATAATGCCGAGGCTCTCTTCACTCAACTCGTCACCGGAAACGCCAGTTGGCACTGGCCGGAGGAGCCAGAAGGCGAGCACCTGATCGGGTTCGACACCCTAAGCGAACAACGCCGCTTCGCCCCCGGCCAGCACCTCGACGAAGGGGTAGACCTCACCGTTATCCAGGACGAACGCACAGCCAGGGCCATACACTTGCCACCACCGGTGATCATTAACCTGCGCGAACCGGCACCTTCAACAGGCGATTTACTGACAGACGAGCAACTGGATTACTTCCGGGCAAACGGCAACAACGCGCTTATCTATATACACGGCTACAACGTGCCCCATGGGGAATGGGGGCGGTTTCTGAAGTACGACAGCAGCCGCGAGCCCTACCACGGCAACGCACCGTCATTTGCAAAGGCCTATCGCTGGCACCCCGATAAAGCCACGGTTTGGCAGGATGGGAAAGCACTGTCGGGCAAAAGCACAGTTACACCGGGTGAGGAAAAGCTGAATGGCACAGGCGCCCATAACTGGGCGATTCACATGGAGTACCAGCTGAACCGCGCTGCGGGTTTTGATGGCCAGGACTGGATGCCCTACAGCCGCATTATCAATATTTCCTGGCCAGGGAACACCGGCGCCATCGACTTCATGCAGGCGGAGCTGAATGCCATGGCAAGCGGGCGGCGTTTGGTGCCCCTACTTCACCAGCTGGCAAACGCCGGCACTGCCATCAACATCATCACTCATTCACTGGGGGCACGGGTGGGCCTGACCGCCCTGAACATTCTGGGCACCACCGGCCATCACAATCTGGTCGACCACCTGTTTCTCTGGCAGCCAGCGG
>NZ_NIHD01000013.1 GCF_002806975.1 Marinobacter aromaticivorans
GGTTTCGGTCGAACCTCTTTCGGTTCAAATCCTCCCAGCAACACATAGCAAAACGCCTCAGCATGTGGGGTGCACAAACTGAGGCGTTCTGGTCTTAATGTGGCGCGGCTGGGAGGATTCGAACCTCCGACCGCTCGGTTCGTAGCCGAGTACTCTATCCAGCTGAGCTACAGCCGCCTGAAACTTTTTCCTCACCTTCGGCGATTAGCCTTATGGGAGGATTATTCGGGCCTTTGGCCCTCACCCCTTTCGGGGGCCGCCGTCGCTTTGCTCTGGCGTTCCTCAGCACACTTCGTGTGCTTCGGTCGAACCTCTTTTCGGTTCAAATCCTATCTGACTTATGAGAAAGGCTCTAATGCCGGGTTCACGAGTCGATGTACTAAAAAGTGGCGCGGCTGGGAGGATTCGAACCTCCGACCGCTCGGTTCGTAGCCGAGTACTCTATCCAGCTGAGCTACAGCCGCGCAGTAATCACTTGGTCTGATTGAATGCTACTCCAATCTGTTCCGGTTTTCTCGTGAAAAGAAAATGGCGGAGAGGGAGGGATTCGAACCCTCGGTACGCTTGCGCGTACGGTTCCTTAGCAGGGAACTGGTTTCAGCCACTCACCCACCTCTCCTTCAGAACGGGGCGTATACTACCATAATTTTTCTGTTTTCATAGGGTTGACAGGCTTTTTTTAGCCCTTGTTTTACCCAAAAACAAAAAAGCCGCCCGCGCCTACCCTGAGCAGCCTGATTTAACTTATCAGCTATTACCCGGCTCCGGCTCATCTGCGTCTTTTTCAGACTGAATGCGCTGATAGATTTCTTCCCGGTGCACCGCAACTTCTTTGGGGGCATTGACACCAATCCGCACCTGGTTTCCTTTCACTCCGAGCACAGTCACGGTGATGTCATCACCGACCATCAGAGTTTCGCCAACACGGCGAGTTAAAATCAACATATCCCTTACTCCCTATTCAAAGCTACCTGTTCCGACAAGTAATTTTTTAGTTGGTTCTACGCTTCTAGTGAGATCACTGGCTGATCAAAACACGCACATTCCCTTATACGGATCTAAGCGTGCACAGGCTCAGAAAATAAATCTCTTTTTATTGAGCCCTGCAAGGCAGGTGACTGACCTTACTACAGGGTTTCTTCTACCCCGGGCTTGTCCAGTTCAAATGCACTGTGAAGTGCACGAACCGCAAGCTCAAGATATTTCTCGTCAATCACCACAGAAATTTTTATTTCCGATGTGGAGATCATCTGAATATTGATTCCCTCAGCAGAGAGAGCTTCAAACATTTTGGTGGCTACACCAGCGTGGGAGCGCATACCAACGCCTACAATACTGACTTTTGCGATCTTGGTGTCACCACTGACACCATGGGCACCTATCTCATCCGCCACACGCTGGAGAACGCCCTTGGCGCGATTGAAGTCGTTGCGATGCACCGTAAAGGTGAAGGCTGTCCGGTTATCTTCACCCACGTTCTGGACAATCATGTCCACGTCAATGTTGGCATCACTGACTGGTTTCAGAATACTCAGCGCGCTACCCGGGGTGTCGGGCACGCCCGAGATAGTAACTTTGGCTTCATCACGATTAAAAGCGATGCCGGAGACGACCGGTTGTTCCATGGCAATTTCTTCCTCAAATGTGATCAGAGTCCCCTCACCTTCTTTAAAGCTGGAGAGAACTCTTAACGGAACGTTGTATTTGCCCGCAAATTCCACGGCACGAATCTGGAGCACTTTCGAGCCCAGGCTGGCCATTTCCATCATTTCTTCAAATGTGACCCGTTCCAGACGGCGAGCACTGTCTACAACCCGGGGATCCGTAGTGTAAACGCCGTCTACATCGGTATAAATCTGGCACTCATCGGCTTTCAGTGCCGCCGCCAGGGCAACAGCCGTGGTGTCCGAACCTCCGCGCCCCAGGGTTGTGATATTGCCGTGTTCATCAACACCCTGGAAGCCGGCAACCACTACCACGCGACCTGCGTCCAGATCTTTACGCATACTTTGCTCGTCGATCTGCCTGATACGGGCCTTGGTGTGCCTGTTGTCTGTCAATATGCGAACTTGCGACCCGGTGTAAGAGCGGGCTTCACAGCCCCGCTTCTGCAAAGCCATGGATAGCAGGGAGATGGTAACCTGCTCGCCGGTGGAAACCAGAACGTCCAGCTCCCGCGGCACCGGCTCTTCCATAATCTCGTTGGCCAACGCAATCAGGCGATTGGTTTCTCCGCTCATGGCGGATACCACCACAACAACATCATGGCCCTCCTTGCGGAAGCTACAGACTTTTTCAGCAACCGCCTCTATGCGCTCGATTGTGCCAACCGAGGTACCACCGTATTTCTGAACTAACAGAGCCATTGTCTTACCAATATCCGAATCAGAGATCTGCGGCAGAGCACCTGGCTCTGCCTGTCATGAACAAGCGGCAGGAATTATAAACCCCGACCACCTCAGAAAAACAGTTGCCTAAGCGATATTTTTTTCAACCCATCCAGGCACGCCGGCGAGGGCTTCGGCAAGCTTTGACGGGTCGTTGCCACCGCCCTGCGCCATATCGGGTCGGCCACCACCTTTACCATCAACCAAACCGGCCAGGTGTTTCATCAGGTCGCCGGCCTTGATACGGTCTGTCGCGGATTTGGTAACACCTGCAACCAGAGTTACTTTTCCATCGTCAACACTGGCAAGCACTACCACACCTTCACCCAGCTTGTTTTTAAGCTGGTCCGCGGTTTCCATAAGAGCTTTGCGATCTGCGCCTGCAAGTTCAGAGGCAACCACTTTCAGGCCGGCAACTTCCACCGCAGAATCCGCCAGATCGCTTCCTGCGGAACTGGCAAGCTTTGCTTTCAGGGCATCGACGTCCTTCTCGAGCTGGCGGTTGCGCTCGATAGTCTGTTGCACCTTGTCGACAAGGGTTTCCCGGCTGCCTTTTACCAGCCTGGCCACTTCGCGCAACCTGTGCTCAGTGTCATCCAGCCATTCCAGCGCGCCCAGACCGGTGACCGCCTCAATACGGCGAACGCCGGAAGAGATACCACTTTCAGACGTGATACGGAACAGGCCAATGTCACCGGTGCGGTTCACGTGGGTGCCACCGCAAAGCTCTACAGAGTAGTTATCCGTGCCCATGCTCAGCACCCGGACAACGTCACCGTACTTTTCACCGAACAAAGCCACAGCGCCTTTTTCCTGCGCCTGCTCCATGTCTGTAATATCGGTTTGAACCGCCGTGTTCGCGAGAATTTGCTCGTTCACCTGGCGCTCGATCTCTTTCAATTGTTCGGCGGTTACCGCTTCAAAATGGGAAAAATCGAAACGCAGCTTGTCCGGATCAACCAGAGAGCCCTTCTGTGTCACGTGTTCGCCGAGCACTTTGCGCAATGCGGCATGCAGCAGATGCGTGGCAGAGTGATTGCGACGGGTACGCTCACGGCGTGCGTGATCAATACGGGCGTCTACTTCCAGGCCTTCGAACAGTTCACCTTCAATCAGAGTGCCAATGTGCAGGTGGTTATCACCATCTTTGCGGGTATCGGTTACCTTGAAGCGACCACCGCTCCAGGTCAGTAGCCCGGTGTCCCCTACCTGCCCACCGGATTCTGCGTAGAAAGGAGTGCGCTCCAGCACAACCACCGCCTCATCACCGGCTTCGGCCGTTTTCTTCTCGCCATTTACGATGACCGCACGAATACGCTCATGACCATCAATCCGGTCGTAACCGGTAAATTCGGTTTTGCCATCAATGCTCATGCCGCCAGCGTTGTAGTCGATACCAAATTTGCTGGCCGCTCTCGCACGCTCTCGCTGGCTTTCCATGGCCCGCTCATAACCTTCATAATCCAGCGTCAAACCACGCTCGCGGGCTATATCGTTGGTGAGATCCACCGGGAAACCATAGGTGTCGTAAAGTGTAAAGATGGTTTCTCCGGGAATAACCTCACCTTCCAGTTCGGCAATATCCTGCTCCAGCAAACGCAGGCCTTTATCCAGCGTTTTCGCAAACTGCTCTTCTTCCTGCAGCAGAACCCTCTCGATCTGCTTCCGACTGCTGATTAACTGCGGATAGGCTTCACCCATCAGTTCCACCAGCGCACCGGTCAGCTTGTAGAAGAATGGCTCCTTGGCGCCCAGTTTGTTGCCGTGGCGGGCGGCCCGGCGAATGATGCGGCGCAGTACAAAACCACGGCCCTCATTCGACGGCATGACACCATCGGAAATCAGGAATGCACAGGAGCGAATATGATCAGCAACTACGCGCAGGCTGGCTTCGGTTGTGGCGGCGCCGCCGAGTATCGCCGAGGCTGCTTTCAGCAGATCATCAAAAAGATCAATCTCGTAGTTACTGTGCACGCCCTGCAGCACGGCTGTGACCCGCTCCAGACCCATGCCGGTATCCACCGACGGCTTGGGCAGGTTAAGCATCTCACCATCAGCTGTGCGGTTGTACTGCATGAAGACCACGTTCCAGATCTCGATATAACGGTCGCCGTCTTCCTCGGGGCTTCCGGGAGGACCGCCCGCTACGTCGGGGCCATGGTCATAGAAAATTTCCGTGCAGGGGCCGCAAGGGCCGGTATCGCCCATCTGCCAGAAATTATCGGAGGCGTAGCGGGCGCCACCGTTGTCACCGATGCGGACAATGCGATCCGCCGGAACGCCCACTTCTTTATGCCAGATATCGTAGGCTTCATCGTCTTCAGCGTAGACGGTCACCCAGAGTTTTTCAGGAGGCAGGTTCAGCCATTGCTCGCTGGTGAGAAACGTCCAGGCGTAATTGATTGCTTCGCGCTTGAAATAATCACCAAAGCTGAAGTTGCCCAGCATTTCGAAAAACGTGTGGTGGCGCGCGGTGTAGCCGACATTTTCAAGGTCGTTGTGCTTTCCACCGGCACGCACGCACTTCTGGGAGGTAGTGGCGCGGCTGTAGTCGCGTTCCTCACGGCCCAGGAAAACGTCTTTGAACTGATTCATTCCCGCGTTGGTAAACAGCAGGGTCGGATCATCTGCCGGCACCAGCGAGCTGCTTGAAACAATGGTATGACCTTGCTGTCTGAAATACTCAAGAAATGCCTGTCGCAACTCTGCGGTTTTCATAGCCCTTTGATACCTTTCCAGAAATCCCGCCATTAAGTGGCGGGATCCGCGATTGAATACGAATACTTACATGCGTGTGCAAATCGGCTACTCTAGCACACGCCGAGTACAGGAAAAACGTGAAACATCACAGGAGACCCCATGCCCCGTCGCTTCCACGCCGCTGATGAACTGCTCCCCCCAGCGACGTTTCTGAAACGATCACTGGCCGTTATCTACGACGGCCTGATCAGTATTGCCGTGCTTCTGGTTACAACCTGGGTATACACCATGATAACCGGCTGGATCACAGGCTGGGATCGCCTTGAACAAAAAGCAGAAGCGGGCCAGTTGTCCGGAGATCCGGGCCTTACGTTCGTCCTGTTTCTGGTGATGTACCTGTTCTTTGCCTACTTCTGGACACGGATCGGGCAAACCCTCGGTATGCAGGTATGGCGCGTTCGCATTCAGAACCTGGACGGCTCCTCCGTGAGCTGGAGCCAGGCCCTGCGCCGATACCTGACCGCCGCTGCCGTGTTTTTTCTGGCCCTGCTGGCCGGCTATTACCTCGGCTCTGCAACCCTGTTCCTTACTGTGCCGGCCATGATCGCACTGTTCTATCCCATAAACGGGCTTTCTGTAACAGACAGGTTTTCAGACAGCGTGGTTGTTGCACTTCCCCATAAAAAAAAAGCAAGTTGAACGGCTTTGCCGGGTAGCTACCCCGCACGGCGCATCAGCACCGCACCGACCACTGCATTGACAGCAATGGGTGCAAGAACCGCAAGCACAGGATTAAACCCGAAGACAAGGCTCATGGGGCCCAGCAAATCCTGCATGTATTTGAACAGCAACCCCACAAGCAGGCCCGTAAACACACGAAAACCCATGGTAACCGAACGCAAGGGCCCGAAGATAAAGGAAATCGCCACCAGCGCCATGACACCGGTTCCGAGGGGCATCAGGGCTTTCTTCCAGAAAGCGAGCCAGTAAGAAGAGGCGTTCAGTTCCTGGTCACCAAGATAGCTGGCGTAGGTGTAGAGGCCGGCCATGGAGAGGTTTTCCGGCTTCACAATCAGTACACTCAACACACTGGGCGACAAGCCGGATTCCCAACGCAAGGACTTGTGTTCCACGCGGCGTGTTGAGTCGCCTTCCAGGCGAGTCGTTGTGGTATTTTCCAGTAACCAGTAATCCCCCTGGTAGATTGCCCGCTCAGAAAAACTGGCAGCCATCAGCTGGCGTTGATCGTCAAAACGGAACAGGGTGATGCCGTGGAGCACGCCGTTGGGCTGCACGGCGTTAAGGTGCATGAACACATTTCCCTCGCGATGCCAGACACCGTGGGCTGCGGCGACGCTCTTGCCGGCACCGAGGGCAACGGCTTTATAGCTCTGAGCGGCGCGCTCCGCAGGTGGTGCCATATATTCACCGATAAGAACCCCGGCCAGAACAATCACCAGTGCCGGTTTCATCGCCGACCATACAACTCTTTTCAGGGACACCCCTGCCGCACGAATGACCGTGAGCTCGGAGGAGCTTGCCATGGAGCCCAGCCCAACAAGGCATCCCATAAAGGCGCCCAGTGGCAGGTAGTCGTATATCCGACGCGGTAAGGTGAGAAGTACGTACCAAAGCGCATCCAGAATCTGGTAATTGTTCCGGGTGTCATCCAGCTCCGCAACAAACGCAAATATCAGATCCAGCGACAGCACCACCACCATCACAAGCAGCATGGCACCACCGACGTTGCGCATCACATAACGATCAATCTTACGCACTCGCCGCTCCTTCCCGCTTCACTTTTCTCCTGTGTAGCCAGGCCGGACCGAAATACAGCCACAAACCCAGTGCGAGAAAAATTGCATGCACCCAGAGCATGCCAAGCCATTCGGGCACCTTGTCCTCGGCCATGGCATCGCGGGCAACGATGAGCAGCCCAAGATAGGTAACATACACAAGCATGGCCGGCAGCAGGTGGAAAAAACGGCCCTGCCGGGGATTTACACGGCTAAGCCGGACCGCCAGCAGCGTTACGATAGGAACAATCAGCGGCAACGAGAAGCGCCAATGCAGCAGGGCCCGGTCTCTGGGGTCATCCGAACGCATCAACTGACCCGTAGTAACTCCCTCGTCGAGCTCCACGTCCCCCGTACTTCCGCTACGGATTTTCAGGCCATAGGCCTCGAAGCCGGTAACCGCGTAATCCAGATTGCCGGGTATGCCATCAAAGCGGGCACCGTTTTCCAGAATCAGAAAGCGGCTACCGGTCTCCTCATCCACTAACTGGGAACCCACATCAGCGGTGATAATGCTGACCCCCTCGCCATTGCGACCGTACTCGGCAATAAACACACCTTGCAGGCGCCGTTTGTCATCACTGAGAGCCTCTGTATAGGTGACACGCCCGCCAGACGAAAGCTTCTGAAAGCGCCCTGGGGCCAGCAGATCAAATTCTGTGGCTTTCGCCTGTTCCGCAAATATCTGCTCTACCTGCTTCATGCCCCAGGGCGACACCACCAGGCTCATACTCCCCACAACCAGCATTACCACCAGGCTGCCCAGCAGGGTTTTCCCGAGTAACTGGCGATCACTGAAACCACAGGCGGAGAGCACGGTCATCTCGCTTTCCAGATACATGCGCCCGTATGCCAGCAAGATGCCGATAAACAACCCCAGCGGCAGGATGAGTTCGAGGAACCCGGGGAAGCGGTAAGCCATGATTTCAAACAGAACGCCCGGGGCAATCTTGCCCTCAGCAGCACCGGCCAGGTATTTGATAAACCGCCCACTCATGAACACCAGCAGAAGAATGCCTGATACGGCAACCATGCTGACCATAATCTGACGAATGAGATAGCGGAAAATAATGTTCAAAACGGTTTCTCTGCCCGCATCAACCGGAACCTGGAGGAAAAGGAAAACTGCGCGTATTCTATGTAACCTTGGGGCTTAATGACAGTGCGCAGACGTTAAGGTCGCGACAGATCAGGTGTCAATGAAGTAAAGCAAACTGTTCTTCCAACTTGATAATCCTTCTCCAAACCCCAATGCTTGAAACAATCGGAACAACCTATTTCCCGCCACTGACAACGGCGACTTCCCCGGACAATCAAAGGAGTTTCCATGAACTTCAGCCTGAATAGCAATGCCATTGCGAACACCAAAGCCGACTGCCTGGTCGTTGCACTTCCTGAAAAAGGCGACTGGCCCGCTTCTACCACCGAGGCGGACAGCGCATTGGGCGGGCTGATCAGCAAACTCCAGAAAGCCGGTGATATCAGTGGCAAGAACGCAGAAACGAGCCTGATCCACCTTGATGATCAACCCTGGGGCCGGCTGCTCATAGTGGGTACCGGAAAAGACGCCGAACGCGACAGCGACAAGTACCGCAAGGCTCTTACCGCCATGATGGGCGTGCTCAAGGATGGCGCCTCGAAAAGCGCGATTGTTACCCTTGCAGACACAACCGTAACGGGTGACGAAAGTGTGAGCTCGGAACTGGCAAAACTCAGCCTGATTGGCCGCACACTGGAAGACCAGCTTTACCTGTTCAGCGATTTCAAAAGTGAAAAGCCTACCGCACGCAAACTCAAAAAAATCCTGGTGCACGCCTCCGGTACCGGCAAAGCCCAGAAAGAAGCCTTCAACCTGGGCCTGGCAACCGGCCGCGGAATGAATTACACCCGTGACCTGGGCAATATGCCACCGAATATCTGCCACCCCGTGTGGCTGGCGGAGCAAGCCACGGAAATGGCTGCCAGGCACGATTGCATCAAGACTGAAATCCTTGATGAGAAGCAGATGCAGGAGCTGGGAATGAACACCATCCTGGCGGTGGGTAAAGGCAGCACTCAGCCACCCCGCCTGATCGTCATGGAATATCGTGGCGGCAACGCCAAAGACAAGCCCCATGTGCTTGTAGGCAAAGGCATCACCTTCGACACTGGCGGCATCAGCCTGAAGCCCGGCGAAAGCATGGATGAAATGAAATACGACATGGGGGGCTCTGCGGCTGTATTCGGCGCCATGCAGGTACTCGCCGAGACCAAACCCAAAATCAACGTTGTTGCCGTTATTGCGGCGGCTGAAAACATGCCAGACGGTGGCGCCTCACGGCCCGGTGACATTGTTACCACCTTGTCTGGCCAAACGGTTGAAATCCTCAACACCGATGCCGAAGGCCGGCTGGTTCTGTGTGACGCCCTCACCTACGTGAAGAAATACGATCCGGCTGCGGTTATTGACCTTGCCACCCTCACCGGCGCCTGCATCATTGCCCTTGGCCATCACGCCACAGGCCTGCTGGCTAATAACGATGAACTGGCGAACGAACTTCTCGCCGCGGGCGAACGAGCCAGCGACAAAGCCTGGCGCCTGCCGCTATGGGAGGAGTACCAGAGCCAGCTGGACAGCAATTTTGCCGACATGGCCAACATCGGTGGTCGCCCGGCCGGTACCATCACCGCTGCCTGTTTCCTGTCGCGCTTCACCAAAGACTACCGCTGGGCCCACCTCGACATTGCCGGCACCGCCTGGCACTCCGGCAAAGCCAAAGGCTCCTCCGGCCGCCCGGTTCCATTGCTGGTCGATTACCTGATGTCCCATGCCGGAAAATAACGGAAGCCAATGCAAAGTAATCCGGCAACACAAACCGGCAGCACTGCTGCCGGTGACTCCCGTGATATGACAAGACCGGAGGATAAAAACCAGCGCTACTGGTTTCACATTCTCCTGCAGGACACACCAGCAGCCCGTAACCTGCACGCCACCAGGCTTGTAAACAAGGCGTGGGAGCAGGGCGACCGCGTGTGCATCCTGTGCGATACCGCGCAGCAGGCCGAGGAGCTGGACGAACTGCTCTGGAATTTCAGCCCGGAAGCGTTCATCCCCCACAGCATCGTGCACGAATCCACTGCAGCCTGCACCGACCCCGTCGGTATCCTGCTGTGCCCGCCTGTGGCGGAGGACTGGGATACCGTCATCATCCTTTCGGAAACACTTCCGGCGCACGCAGACAAATTCAGACGCCTGGCACTGGTTGCGCACAATGATCCGGCAATACTCAGTCAGGCTCGCTCACATTTCAAACAGCTGCGTAAACTGGGCATTGAGCCACGGGTACATGACCAGCGGAAACGGTAAGCTTCCCTGGCCTTTCAGGGCCAGGTTTGTTCGCCACTACCCGACAAATGGAACTCACTGCCAGCGGAGGATTTGGCCTGGGTTAGCGACAATCAAACTCCGATACAGGAACGGCATAGACAAAACCGTCCTGACTACCCACAAACACCGTCTTGTTGATTACCACCGGCCCTGCGGGCGCAAGCGCAGTTGCCGAGGCATTATTGCTGGAGCCTCCCAACTTGAGCGTGTCAATAGCCTGGCCAGTTTTGCACTTTGGTGTGTCACCATCCTCAGCATCGAGTGCGTGCAGCATTCCGGCGGTATCTCCAAAAAACACTTTACCGGCGGTGATCGCTGGCGCACCCTTGATGCCGGCGGTGGTCGAATGCTCCCAAAGGCGTTCACCGGTTTTCAGGTTATAGGCAAACATCCCACGGGCGTAAGGACTGCCTACGTAGACCCGTCCATCAGCAATAGTGGGAGCTCCGGACGTGTTATTAGGCTGACGAGGGCCACTGCCAAGCAGGTCGCGCCAGAGCAACTTGCCGGTAGCAGCATCAAACGCGTAAATGAAGTGAAAACTGCCGCGGCGGCTGGGATACCGTTGCCGGTCTTCTTCCGAAAGGCTGCTGCGCTCCATCATCCCCGTTATCACCACAACGTTATCTGATACGGCGGGCGGTACATCGGTGAAGGACGCAGGTTCATTGAAGCGCCACAGGATTTCGCGCTGCTCGAGGTCAATCCCGACAACAGCGTTGAGGGCTCCCACATACAGTACGCCATCGGTAACCGCCGGTGAGGACATACTGACCCAACCAGGGAGAGGGAGCGACCACAGGCGTTTGCCGCTTTCGGGCGCTAAAGCAATCAGCTCGGCGCCCCCGGTAACTACATACAGAACGTCCTTCCAAAGCGCCGGTGTGGGCATGACTTCGCCTACAGTCGGGTATTGCCAAAGGGTAGCGCCGTCTTCCGGGTCTACAGCCATAACCCCGCTGGCACCTGTACCCCGGATATCCGGGCTCTGGAAAGCGCGATTGCCATAGCCTACAAAAATCCGTCCGTTTGCCTGGATCATCTCTGAATGAATCCAGTTTGGTGCGTGACGGAACCAGGGATTGTCGTCATGCCAGGCCACCTTTCCGCCCGGCAGTTCGAAACGAAACATGCCGCCGGTAGCATGGTTACCAATGTATAATGCATCACCAACGATCACGGGGGTCGCACGAACCTGGTCACCGGTACGAAACTTCATACGATTCAGTGCCGCCCCACCATTGTCGTAAACGGCATTGTTGGCGGCGTTCATGCGATATTGGGTCCACTCGCCGGGGCCGAAACTGTCTGCAAGAGCCGGCATCGACATGCAGCAACCGATGAGCCAGGTCAGGGCTTTTTTTCTCGTGTTCATGGTATTGTGCCATCCTTATGAGCAGTAAGAATCAATCAATCCAGCTTGACCGGAACCACGTGGTTACCGGTTTTCAGCGCCGCCCTGAAAGCACAAAATCGACACATTCCCCTTAAACGATGTCCCCGCTTTTGTTTGGATCACGGAGACAGGGGTCGTTTTTTAAAAGTGTAGCACTCGATTCACGGCAAACCATTGCCAAATTGTTAGTCACCTTCCCGTACCGGTCATGGCCACACATCCCATACACTCCGAAGCAATGGCCAGGGTGAGGAGTTACCCGAACTTAATGGAAACCTCTAGCCAAGTAAGGTAAAAACGCCAATAAAGCTTGAACTTTATCTGCAAAAACGGACTTCGCACTTCTGTAATCTGCAGTAACAGGTGCATCCTCTTTTCGGCCAGGCTGTTCGACGGGGGCACAACAGTGAACGCAGAACAAATCGGTTTTGCACTGCTAATACTCGCGATCCTTCTTTTCGCAGGCAAGTGGGTGCGCATGCAGTGGCGACCCGCCCAGAAGCTGTTTCTTCCCGCATCAATACTTGCCGGCGTTATCGGCTTGTTACTTGGCCCCGGTGTGTTGGGATCACTGGCGCAAATGGTGGCGGGGCCCGACACAGCGTTGGCCGAAGGTGCCATACCGGCACCCATGCTGGAAACCTGGAGCGAATTGCCGGGCCTGCTCATTAATGTGGTGTTCGCCGCACTGTTTCTGGGTGCACCCCTGCCTGATTTCAAACGGATCTGGAGGCTTGCCGGCCCTCAGTTGGCGTTTGGTCTGACGCTGGGAGCCGGTCAGTATGTTGTCGGGATATTGATTGCTGCCCTCGTGTTGGCGCCCCTTTTCGGACTACCTCTAATGGCCGGCGCACTCATTGAAATCGGCTTTGAAGGCGGTCATGGCACGGCGGCCGGTTTACAGGATGTATTTGCAGATCTGGGCTTTCCTGAAGGAGCAGATTTGGCGGTGGGCATGGCTACCGTGGGAGTTGTTTCAGGTATCGTCGGCGGCATCATACTGGTGAACTGGGGCGTGCGTAACGGCAAGAGCGCAGTGCTGGACAAAGACATCGGGGAGATTCCCCATAGCCAGCAACGCGGCCTGATTGACAAAACAGACCGCCCCGTACCCACCGGCGGAATGACAGTCCGTTCGGAATCCATCGAACCATTAACCTTGCATTTCGCATTCATCGCCATGGCTATTCTGATTGGCCTTGGGATTCTTGAAACACTTACCTGGATTGAACAGCACACCTGGGGCAAAGGCAAGGAAGGGCTGGAACTGCTAGGTGCTGTGCCGCTATTCCCGTTGGCGATGATCGGGGGATTGATTGTGCAACAGATTCTCACCCGGATTGACAAAAACGAACTCATGGACCGCCCTACCATGCTGAGAATCCAGGGTATAGCGCTGGACATTCTGATCGCCTCAGCCATTGCCAGCCTTTCCCTGGCCGCGATTGCGGCAAATCTTATGCCCTTTATTTTGCTGGGTGTCGCCGGTATTGCCTGGAATATATGCATGTTCCTTTTCCTGGCACCGCGAGTAATCCCGAAGTACTGGTTTGAGCGGGGAATTGGTGACGTTGGTCAGTCCATGGGGGTCACTGCCACCGGGCTGATTCTGATGAAAATCGCCGATCCCGACAACAAAACCCCGGCTTATGAAGCTTTTGGCTATAAACAGATGGCATTCGAACCCATTTTTGGCGGCGGCCTGGTCACCGGCATCTCCTTGCCAGTTATATATAACTTCGGCCCCTGGCCTTTGTTTGGCGTCATGTTGGTACTGGTGCTGCTGGGAGTTGGCTCCGGCCTGTTTTATTTTGGCAAATTAAACGATTAACAAAAGCCACAAACCCGCCGGGCCGAAAAAAACAGACTCTCTCCTCCGCGGGATAACCCCCCTCCATGGCCCGGATGCAGGCGACCATGTATAATCCCGCGTTTGAATTTCCCCTTGTGAATCAATCAAACGGTTGCCAGAAAAACCCATGGAAAAAACCTACCAGCCAGAGAACATTGAGCGCCAGTGGTACCAGCACTGGGAATCCAAAGGCTACTTCCGCCCCAGCGGCGAAGGCCAGCCATACAGTATTGTGATTCCACCACCCAATGTAACCGGCAGCCTGCACATGGGCCACGCCTTCCAGCACACTATCATGGACACCCTCACCCGCTACAAGCGCATGCAGGGCCATAACACGCTATGGCAAGTGGGCAGTGACCACGCAGGGATTGCCACCCAGATGGTTGTTGAACGCAAACTGGCGGCGGAAGAAGGCAAAACCCGCCATGATCTGGGCCGCGAAGAGTTCATCAAACGCATCTGGGAATGGAAAGAAGAGTCCGGGGGCACCATTACCGGCCAGATGCGCCGGCTGGGCAACTCGGTAGACTGGGACACCGAACGCTTCACTATGGATGACGGCTTTTACAAGGCCGTGCAGGAAGTGTTTATCCGCCTGTACGAGGACGGTCTGGTGTACCGTGGCAAGCGTCTGGTGAACTGGGATCCGAAGCTGCATACCGCCATCTCTGACCTGGAAGTTGAGAACAAGGAGGAAAAAGGCTTTTTCTGGCACCTGCGTTACCCGCTGGCTGACGGCGCCACCACGCAAGATGGTAAAGACTATCTGGTTGTGGCCACCACCCGCCCGGAAACCATGTTGGGCGATACCGCCGTAGCCGTGCATCCGGACGACGAGCGCTACCAGCATCTGATTGGCAAGTTTGTCATGCTGCCACTGGTAAATCGCCGCATTCCGGTCATTGCCGACCACCACGCTGATCCCGAGAAAGGCTCCGGCTGCGTGAAGATTACCCCGGCCCACGACTTTAATGACTACGCCGTGGGCAAGCGCAACAACCTGCCGATGATGAACGTGCTGACCCCGGATGCGAACATCCGGGAGCAGGCAGAAGTATTCAACAGCGACGGCACTGAAAATACCGAACTGGACGCCAGTCTGCCCACAGCCTACGCAGGCCTGACCCGGGAAGATGCCCGCAGGCAGATCGTTGCAGATATGGAAGCTGCTGGTCTGGTTCAGGAGGTAGAAGATCACGTACTGAGCGTCCCCCGTGGCGACCGCTCCGGCCTGATTATTGAGCCAATGCTGACAGACCAGTGGTTTGCCGATGCAAAAACCCTGGCCAAGCCGGCTATCGAAGCGGTTGAAGACGGTCGTATCCAGTTTGTACCCAAGCAGTACGAGAACATGTACTTCTCCTGGATGCGCGACATCCAGGACTGGTGTATTTCACGCCAGCTGTGGTGGGGCCACCGTATTCCCGCCTGGTATGATGCTGAGGGCAATATTTATGTGGGCCGCAGTGAAGAGGAAGTCCGCCGGAAGCACAAACTGGCACCGGACCTGGAACTGAATCAGGATGACGATGTTCTCGATACCTGGTTCAGCTCGGCCCTCTGGACCTTCGGCACTCTGGGCTGGCCGGAAATCACCGAACGCCTGAAAACTTTCCATCCTACGGATGTTCTGGTCACCGGTTTTGACATCATTTTCTTCTGGGTTGCCCGGATGATCATGATGACCATGCACTTCATGAAAAATGAAGACGGCACGCCTCAGGTCCCTTTCAAAACCGTGTACGTCACCGGCCTGATCCGCGACGAACACGGCGACAAGATGTCCAAATCCAAGGGCAACGTGATTGACCCGCTGGATATGATCGATGGCATTGGTCTGGCACCGTTGCTTGAAAAACGCACCGGCAACCTGATGCAGCCAAAGCTTGCACAAAAAATCGCCAAACGCACCGAGAAAGAATTTCCCGAAGGTATCTCGGCCCACGGCACCGACGCCCTACGCTTCACTCTCGCGGCCATGGCCACCACCGGTCGTGATATCAACTGGGACATGAAGCGCCTGGAAGGCTACCGCAACTTCTGTAACAAGCTGTGGAACGCTGCCCGCTACGTGCTGATGAACACCGAAGGTGAAGACTGCGGCGTGAATGGCGAGCCGGTGGAACTGTCACTGGCCGATCGCTGGATTATCAGCGCCCTGCAGCAGTGTGAGCAGGATGTGACCCGCCATCTGGATCAGTACCGTTTTGATCTGGCGTCCCATGCTCTGTACGAATTTATCTGGGACGAATACTGCGACTGGTATCTGGAATTGTCCAAGCCTTCCCTGAACGACGACAATGCCAGCGCCGAAGCCAAGCGCGGTACCCGCCGTACATTGGTGCGCGTGCTGGAAACCGTGCTGCGCCTGGCCCATCCGTTCATGCCGTTTATCACAGAAGAGATCTGGCAGCGCATTGCTCCTCTGGCTGGAAAGTCCGGCGACAGCATTATGCTGCAACCATTCCCGCAGATGGATCCGGGCAAGCATGATGCCCAGGCAGTCGAGGATATCGAGTGGCTGAAGGGTGTGATTGTGGCGATTCGCAATATTCGCGGTGAGATGAACATTTCACCGGCGAAGAGGATTCCGGTTCTGTTCCGTGGCAACAGCGCGGAGGGCCAGCGCCGGATGAATGAGAACCGCCAGTTCCTGAGCTCGCTGGCCAAGCTGGAAAGTCTGGAGTGGTTTGAGGGTGACAAGGCCCCCATGAGCGCCACTCAGCTGGTTGGCGATATGGAAGTGTTGGTGCCTATGGCGGGGCTGATCGACAAGGATGCAGAGCTGAAGCGGCTGGATAAGGAGCTTGAGCGCCTGAACAAGGAAATCGGGCGCCTGGAGGGCAAGCTCGGCAATGAGAAGTTTACGGCCAAGGCGCCTGCGGAGGTTGTTGCCAGGGAGCAGGAGAAGCTGGCAGAGGCTCAGGGTAATCTGGGCCGGCTGCAGCAGCAGCGCGCAGATATTGAGGCCATGTAGGTATGGTGGCTGCGGGTGAGCGTTCCGGGGGTGGCGGGGTGATTGCTATTCTTGGAGCGGGTTCTTTGGGGCGGCTTTGGGCCGCCCTTTTGCCTTCTGCTCGTTGTGGTTTCTTGCCTCGCCTCGCTGGTGATTCTGAGCATGAATTTGGGCTTGGGGGGAGCTTCAGCCGTCAGGCGGGCCTCCCCGAAACACGCTGTGAATACGTCCTTGTACGCTCTGTTCCGCCATCCCTGGCTCCACAAGGTTTCGGGGAGGCCCGCCTGACGGCTTCGCCGGACTCTGGTGAAGCCCGCACTAACATTAACCTTCCGTGGCTTCAGTCAGTTGAACATCTAACTCTTCTGCTGGTAACAACAAAAGCAGGAGATACCCTCGCGGCTTTGGACGCTTGGCTGCCTCACATTCAGGTTGGCACACCAGTTGTTTTGTTTCAGAACGGATTAGGCAGCCAACCGGCAGTTGCCGAGCGCTGGCCGGAGCGGCCGATTTTGGCAGCCAGCACTACGGAAGGCGCAAACAGGCCTTCCCCGGATGTTCTGGTTCATGCCGGAGCCGGTGACACCTGGGTGGGCGCACTTACGACTTCTGCAGCTGACTACACCGCGAGTGTTGTTCAACAGTTGGCTGAAACGGGTTTACGGATCCATGCTGAGGAGAACATTCTTCAGCGCCTTTGGCAGAAGCTGGTGGTGAATGCCGGGATAAATCCGTTTACGGCCCTGCTCGATTGCCCTAACGGCGATATTCTGGACTCATCTCTTTATCAGCAGAACATTGATGGGCTTTGCTCGGAGATATCTGTTTTATTGGAAGCTGAAACCTCTGAGACTGTCACACCGGAGGTTCTTCGGGAGCGTATCGAAACCGTAGCAAGGAACACCGCCAGCAATACCTCGTCCATGCGTGCAGATGTTTTGGCGGGTCGTAAAACCGAGATTGATTATATCAACGGCTATATTGTGCAGTGCGGGAAGCGCCACGGCATTGTCACGCCGGTAAACCAAATGTTGACCGAACGAGTACAAGGTCTGTAACGCCTTTAACAACTCAGTTTTTTAACTATCAGGAGCAGTCTCATGGGTAATCGTCTTTCCAAGATCTACACGCGCACCGGTGACGACGGCACTACCGGCCTGGCCGATGGTAACCGTATTGCGAAAAATGCTCAGCGTGTTGAGGCGATGGGGATGGCCGATGAGCTGAATTGCCATATTGGCCTGCTGATTGAAACCCTGGACAGCGATGATGACATGCTGGAGCCACTCCGGCGCATTCAGCACCACCTGTTTGATCTGGGTGGTGAATTTGCGATTCCAGGTAGCAAAGCGATCACCGACGATCACATCAGCTGGCTGGAAAATCTGCTGGATGAGCTGAACGGGCCCTTGCCGCCCCTGAAGAATTTCATCCTGCCCGGCGGCAGTCCTGCCGCGGCCCAGTGTCACCTGGCCCGTGCCGTTTGCCGCCGTGCAGAGCGTGTGGTGGTAGCCCTCAGCCATGAGGACTCAATCAATCCTCTGGGACGCCAGTACCTGAACCGTTTGTCCGACCTGTTGTTTGTAGCCTCAAGGGTATTAGCGCGCCGGGAAGGTGCGGAAGAGATTCTGTGGGATCAGCAAAAGTCTGGGATGTAGCGCTCGCTACAACTTATAACTGCCTGAAGGCCTGCTCCAAAACCAGGTCAGGTAGCGGCATCAACTTCAGAAACTGTGCGGAGCCATGGATGGCGGAGCCAAGCGTACACGGACGTATTCACAGCGTGTTTCTGAAATTGATGCCGCTACCTGACCGTCTTAATTCAAACCTTAAACGCCTCAACAAGCCTCTGCAAAGAAGCCGTCAAATCAGACATCTCCTGAGATGAAGCAAGAGTTTCTGTCGCATTAGAGGCCGTGGACGCACCCAGTTCACCAATGTGGGCAACACTGGCATTCACGTCTTTGGATACCGCTGACTGCTCTTCCGCAGCTTGTGCAATCTGGTGACTCATGTCCACAATCACCGAGATACCCTGGGCAATCCGGCTCAGCGCTTCTGTTACCTCGCCGGATTTCTGCACGGTTGCCTGGGTTACGTCACGGCTGTTGGTCATAGCGGCTACCGCATCTTTCACACCACTCTGAAGCCGTGAAATCATGCCTTCAATTTCTTCCGTAGACTTGTGAGTGCGCTGGGACAACGAGCGCACTTCATCAGCAACCACTGCAAACCCGCGACCCTGCTCGCCCGCCCGGGCTGCTTCTATGGCAGCATTCAGAGCCAACAGATTGGTCTGCTCGGCGATGGCCTTGATTTCCACCAGGACCTGGCTGATATTGTCGCTGTCCTGGCTAACCCGGTTGATTACGTCTACAGCACCGGAAATTTCTGTTGCCAGGCGGTTGATGGTTTCCACCGTATCCGAAACCACGTCACGCCCGGTTTCAGTATCCTTCTCCGCTGCTTTGGCACTGTCTGCAACCCGGTGAGCACTCTCTGTTACCTCGCCGACTGCTTCAACCATCTGCCCCATGGCCTCGTTGATCTGGCCGCTTTCCGCCATCTGGCGCGCCACGGCCTCGCTGTTTGCCGTCGCCGTATCATTTACTCTTGCTGCCTGCTGATCAACCTCGGAGGTTGTCCGGCCAACAGACCGTATCAACTCGGCGATGCGATCGGTCATGTTGTTGAACTCGTCGGTCAGTTCACCAAGTTCGTCACGGTTATCAAGTGATATCCGGGTGGTCATGTCGCCTGCAGCCACCTTGCGGGCAGCTTCGCCGAACCGGTTGATCGCCGTGCGCACAGACATGAAGAAGCCAACATAGAGGTAAACAACAAACAATAGCACCAAAATCAACGCAACGACGATAAGACGGCGTTGGTTAACCTCCTGCTCCAGGCTGGCATCAAGATTGGCTTCTATTACATCAAAAGCGGCGTTTTTCAGTACCCCGTAGCCGGCCAGCTGCGCAGAAATGCGTGCGTCGTATTCCTGCCAGGATAATTCCAGTCGCATGGGTGTAATGATGTTCATATCAAGCAACTCACGAACATTCAGCAGGCTTTCATCAACTTTTGCGAATGCGCCGCCTGCCCGGGATGCCAAAGCAGGAGAAGCATCGGCTACAAGGGTAAGTGCAGGTGACAGCAACGAACTGTGATTGGTCAGGCCATCATAGATTTCATTAAGATTCTCACTGAGTGCGTAGCCTACCTGGCCGTCAACCAGTGCAAACAAGCCATACGAACGGGCACGCCCGATCATGCTGCGGGCCTCCGGCAAGGTTTCGCGAACCAGCCCCAGGATAAGCAGGTTTTCCCTTGAAGTACCCTGCCCCAACCCTGAACTCTCGATAGTAGCCGGGAGCAGTGCCAGCGCTTTCTGAACAAATTCGTGAAAATACTTGAACTGGGGATCAAAATTGGTCTGGTAGTTATCATCACCACGTAGCTTCTGCCAGTCTGCCTTGAGGGCTTCTACCTGATCGGCCCAGGCTCCGGATACGTCAAAGGAGCGCCTTTCCGACGCCAGGCTGTCAAGAGTGGACTCAATTTCACCGGCGGCTTCATCCGATAGTGCCTTGAGAGCGCTTTCGTCCTTGGCCACTGCGGGCGCACGGTAATCCCGGTAATCCATCGAAGCATCTACCAGACGATCAACCAGACGCAATTGCTCCAGTCCCTCCACGCTCCGGGTCATGGTATTAACCGAGCGGTTAAGCTCAGTCATCACAAGCCAGGACAATCCACCAATGGGTAAGAGGAAGAGAATGCTGATAAGACCGAACTTGTACAGCATCGGCAACCGGTTCATGAGTGTTACTGCGGGACTGATGAGTTGCTTCACATTGGCGCTCTCTTTAAAACCACTGAGAAATAACTGAATCTATATTCTTTTTATCGACCAGGCATCAGGAAACTTGAGTTTTCTTTGTTGCTTTCATGTGTTGCTTTCCGGTTTCTCATACGATTCCGGCAATGACCAGCAAGGCCAGCAAGCATATCCACACCAGCATACTGCGGTTGAGCAGGTCTCTGACCGCGCTCAGGCTGCGACCGCCAAAACTCGCCCACTCGTCCGGGTGAATCCGGGAAAAGCGGGCCGGGTCAAGTGCATACCTGGTTAACGACCCATTGGCCGAAATCATAAGCAGATCAGAGGTGCTTTTTCGGATGCCTGCAATGGCTGGCCTGGCTTCTCCCAGCCAACCGGAAAGGTCACCCGCAATCCCGAACGTTACTGACAGCAGCCTGACCGGTATCCAGCTGACCCACTCGCAGGCTTTAAGGAACCTTGGCCTTGCAGCAGCCTGCGGCCACTGCTCAGACAGCGCCACAAGCCCACGCACCAGAACGGCAAGGCCAATGCCGCCCACCACATACCAGAATGCTACGAGAAAGAAACGCTGAAACACCGCCAACAGCAGCGTCCGCGTCAGAGCGAGATGCATGGTTTCCGGTGAGGCAGCAGCACCCCGTTCGCTCGCCGGCAGGTGCTTCTGAATATGGTGCCATGCCGCCTGCATGTCACCTCTGTGCCAGGCTTCGGCATAGGGTTCAACCGACTGGCGCCAGCCTGGTGTACCCATTAACAGCACTAGCACGAGGATTTCGAGGGGATATGCGGCAATTCCCCAGCCATAGAATGCCAGGCCATAGACACTCAGATGCACCAGTACAGCAGGCACCGCCACCAGCACCAGGCCATTGCGAATATCCGATTCGCGCCCGGCTTCAGCAACACTGCCCTGATGAAACCAGCGCCGCCAAAGAGCGTCGCCCTCTAACGCATCGAGGCTGTCAAGGCGTCGCCGCACCATGTAGGCAATCAGAAACACCACCAGTATCATCTACACAGCTCCTTTACGGGATAGTTCGCCACCGCCCTCGTCAGCCATAACAGAGCGCCGGAAATCCTGGAAATGACACCAGTCAAACGCTGGCCCTGGGTCTGTCTTGCGACCGGGCGCAATGTCGCTGTGGCCGGTAATGCGATCGCTGGTTATCTCGGGCCAGGCTGCACTGATCACTGCCGACAGTCTCGCCAGAGCGCGATACTGCTCCTGCGTATAGGGTATATCGTCTGCACCCTCCAGCTCGATTCCAATGGAAAAGTCATTACATTCTTCTACCCCCTGGAAACACGAACGCCCGGCGTGCCAGGCTCTGTCCAGAAAACTCACAAACTGCACCACAGAGCCATCCCGGCGAATCAGGGCATGGGCTGAAACCCGCATATTGGCAATTGTTGAAAAATACGGGTGCCCGGCAGGATTCAGGCAGTTTGTGAAAAAATCTTCAATGTGGCGCCCACCAAACCGCCCGGGCGGGAGGCTGATGCAATGGATCACCAACAGATTTATGGAGACGCCGTCCGGGCGCGGACCATAGTTTGGCGACGGGCACCAACGGGCTGACGCCAGGCGGCCTGTCTGGCGGAGAATCTCTATCTTCTCCCCGCAAACCGTCGCAACAGGTTGATCGGAAGCTGAGTGACCGGAAGTTGTATCAGGCAAGATGATTCCATAGTTATCAGAGCATTACACTGTGGTTTGATTGAATCACAAAGTAAGGTCTGTTACCACGAGTCAATCCTTGCGGCTGCTACGCAGGTTATCGATGATGGATTCCAGCGCGCGGTCGAAAATAAGTCCGTCGTCAAGCATGCTGACAGCACCGCTTGCCAGTGCAACTGCCAGATCCTGGCGGTGGTATTCAGCAACCTTTGCACCGCTGCGATTGACAAATATGTACTTACCCGTGGCTTTGATAAATGCTGCCAGTTTACACCGCAGCTTGCTGTCATCACGGGTGAGCTCAATCCATGCGCCAACCCGGATGCTGTCCGCCTGCTCCAGCCAGTGTGGGGAAACCTCCTCTTCGGTATCTTGCGCCTCGGGTGAATGGTTTGATGCGCCTGAACCCATGGCAGCTTCTGCCTTTGCTGCGGCGGGTTGCACCCGGTCGGGCTCCTGCTTTTCAGCCTCCGGCTCAGGCGCAGGGGTTTGAGGGGTTTGGGAGGTTTCAGGGCGCGTGCCAGTATCCGGATGGGGGTCGGCCACCGTTTCCTCATGGTACAGGTCAGATGCCGGTCGTGACGGCGCTGTTGCCAGGCGCTGAAACACATCAACGTGTGCCAGCTCCAGGTCACGCACCGCCGCATCGGTTGCAAACGGATCCCAGGAGATTTCCTGAAGGGCCAAACGAAAATCGTCAACAATGGCGGGAATTGCCCTCAGCAATTCGCTTCGGGTTGAATGTTCCACGGGTTGTGGATCCACGCTCCACACAAGATGGCCTGTCAACTCACTGGCATCTGCCCAGCGCTCACTGTCTTCACCTTCCCGCAGTACCACCCACTGCAGGTATTTCATCCAGGCTTCGTTCAATATACCAAGAACAGACTCGGGAATATCCCGCCCGGATGTACAATCCTTCACTAATGACTCAGCAAGCTGACATGCCCGCTCCTGACGGGCTCTGCCTTCTTCCGCATCGCGCAGGCGCTGTTCTACCAGCTCCCGGCGACGGCGATCCAGATCGGTAAAATGAGTAAAGTCTTTCAGTAATTCTTCGAACAGCGACACATTGTTGGTAAATTCACTCAACACCCGGTCCACAACGGATTCAATTTTCTCCCGTAACGGATCGCGCTGGCCCTGACGTTTCTCGTTCCAGCCAATGGCTGATAGCGCAAGCTCATTCAAAAGCTTGCGTACCGGGTGCCCACCCCGGTTGAAAAAGTTTTTATCACTCAAGGCTACTTTCAACACGGGTATCTGAAGGCGCCCGATGAGTGCCTTCATAACCGGGTGCAACTGCCGGTCTTCCAGAATAAAATCGAACAGCATGGAAACCAGATTGATGACATCGCTGTCCACCTGGCCAATACTGGCTTTCTGGCCATTGGCCGCCTGAAGTACCGGCTGCAGTTGCTGGTCGAGAGAAACGACATCACTGCCTTCCCACCGGCCAAAGGAAGCCTGGGCTTCGCTGAGACGCGCCATGAGCATGTCGGTATCAAGATAGGCTTCGCCTGAGGTAACCGGCTCGGCTGCCATGCTGGAATTGCCCCTTTGGTGCAGGAGTGCGCTCAGCTCCGAGAAAGTTGCGTAGGAAAACCCGCCCGTTTCTCCGCTCGCATTGTGCCGAACAGAACTGGGAGGAACCGGCGCTGAGGTTGCGGACCGGGCACCTGAGCCAGCAGTTTCCGAACGGGGCATGGGCCGTTTTACGTCCGGCAGAACGCCCTCCGATACCAGCGTGCGATTCGCCTCCTGGTAGAAATCTCCAAGAGTATCCGCAAGCAGACGGTCAAACAGTTTGAGTACAACGAGTTTTGCCCGGATGTCGATATCAAGATCGGCACAAGCCTCCGCAACGCCACCGCAAATAACTTCGGGGCTGAGCGGCATCTGGTTGTCTGCCAGTTCAACACCCGGTACCAGGTGATTCACCCGCATTGACAACAGCTGTATGGGAGCCTGATAACGACTGCGCAGTTTGTTGATCAGATTATCAATCGCAACCTGTTGTTCCAGGTCGGAATGCTCAACAAGGCTCAGAGAGTCCTGATCAACATCATCGAGAGCTCCCCCGGAATGCCGTGGGCGAAAACTGCCAATATCGTTAAACGCCTGGCTCACATATTGCAGAACTGAGACTGCCATGGCTTTGCGCCTTAGCCTCAACTCTCGCATGGCATCAAAATAAACGGTCTGATCGGTATTGGAACCGGCGCGATCCGCAAGTTCAAACAGTGCATCGTCAGCACGATCAAAAAAGCGACCGAGAACGTCTTTCAAGGACTGACCGGATGTATCACGAAGGCGAACAAGGGCCGGCGGCAGATCAAACCGCGAAAACGGTTTCTGGCCAGAAAAACTGACGACCTTATTGTCCTGTTTCATTGAGCGACTCCCGGTCAGGGCACGCACGATGCCTGACCATAGATTAAAAAGTACTCTGATTACATATCATACGAGTTAGTCGCGTCACCTTGTGTCAGAATTTGTCACCTTTTGTGTAGACTGGATCCGGGTCACAATTCCTGCAAAATTTGGCGAAAACGCTGGCGCTCTATAGAATCTGTCACCCTTGAACACTTCTGAACCCATTTGCCCCGGACACGTGGATGTATGACCATGAATTTCACTGAACGCTTACGGCAGTCCCGAATTGAGGCAGTCGCCATGAGTCTGCGCGAAGACATCGGCGACGGCGATATAACCGCGCGTCTTATTCCGCTGGAAAAACAGGCAGCAGGGCGCGTTATTACCCGGGAACAGGCCACCATAGCCGGGCGCGAATGGGTGAATGAAGTCTTCCGCCAGGTAGACGACTCAGTTTCACTGGAGTGGCTGGTGCAGGATGGGGAGTCTGTCTCCCCCGACCAGGTTCTGTTCCGTATAAAAGGAACCGCCAGAAGCCTGCTCACCGCCGAACGGGCCGCACTGAACTGGCTCCAGACGCTCTCCGGTGTTGCAACAACCTGCGCAGGTTACGCTGCACAGGTGGCTCATACCGGTGTAAAGCTTCTGGACACCCGCAAGACTCTGCCAGGGTTACGTTTTGCCCAGAAATATGCCGTGACCTGTGGCGGCTGCCACAATCACCGGATCGGCCTGTGGGACGCCTTCCTTATCAAGGAAAACCACATTGTTGCGTGCGGCTCGATCGCTGATGCCATTACAGAAGCTCGCCGGATCGCGCCCGGCAAACCGGTAGAAGTCGAGACAGAAACTATGGCGGAACTGGAGCAGGCTCTGGACGCCGGCGCCGATATCATCATGCTTGATGAGTTTTCCATGGAGGATTTACGGGCTGCGGTCGCACTCAACAAAGGGCGGGCAAAGCTGGAAGCATCCGGAGGTATCAACGCGGATACGCTGGTTCCCATTGCGGAAACCGGCATAGATTACATATCAATTGGTGCTCTGACCAAGGACGTCAGAGCCGTAGATCTTTCCATGCGCCTGGAGTGATCGAGCAAGGCCGCAAGTGAACAGATCATTGACCTGACAACAACTGGTCAAAAACCTCAAGCTCCCGGATCAGCCCCTGCCCTGACTCCGGGCGCCCACGAAAGTACTCCTCAGCCATGGGCGCAATGCCGGACACCTCAGGCAGGGGGTGGCCGTTCTCAACAATCACCTTCATGCGCTCAAGAAATACAAACTGAACCCACTGCGTAAATGCCAGCGTGTCCAGGCAGAAAGGTTCAGTGCTTCTGAACGCGTCCTCAGGTGGACGCTGGCTCGCCCACATATCCAGCTTGCGAAGCTCCATTTCGATGCTCAGCAGGCAATCTGCAACCTGCCCTGCAATGTCGTCAGAATATCTCATACCCCCTGCACCCTAATCTGCCAGAGGCTCCAGCTCTACCGTTTCACCATTCAATACACGGTACAGATCTTCAAACTGGGCCGTAAGCGGATGTTTTGGCGCCATGTGAATCAGTGGTTGTCGGCTCTGGTGAGATTCTTTCATCTTTACCGAACTGGAAAGGCGCACTGGCAACACCGGTAATCCTTCTTCAATCAGTTCTTTTACCAGCTGCCTGGGCAGGCTGGCCCGGTGCTGGAACTGATTGGCAATAATACCCTCCACCACGAGATCTTCGTTATGGTCTTCCTGCAGATCGCGTATTTCATTGAGGATGTTATAAAGTGCCTGGCGCGAAAAATCGTCACAATCGAAAGGAATCAGGCAACGCTGAGCCGCGATCAGTGCTGAACGGGTGTAAAAATTCAGTGCAGGGGCCGTATCTATGTAAATGGCATCGAAGGATTCCCCGAGTTTTTTCAGGGCTTCACGCAGCTTGTAGATTTTGTGCTTTGCTTCCAGCTTGCGCTCCAGAAAATCCAGCTCGGGGCTGGAGGGCATAACAAAGAGGTTCCTGAACGGCGAGGCATGGACGAACTCCTCGGGGCGGCGATTAAACACCTTGAACGCAACCGTCTGTTCGAGCAGATCTGCCACAGTGTCCTTGAGTTCGCTGGCCGGTGTGCCCAGCAGGTAATGTGTCGAGTTACCCTGGGGGTCCAGATCAACCACCAGCGTGCGTTTTCCACGTGCCGCGCTGATGGCTGCCAGGTTGCAGGTAATACTGGACTTCCCTACTCCACCTTTCTGGTTGAATACTACCCGTCTCATGCTATATCTCCGTCTGGCACTGTATTATTGAGCGCCTTATCGTTTAAAGGCCGCCTCTGCGTTTAGTTATGCCTGTCTTTTGTTGCTACCACTGCATTACTGTCTTCACAAACGGAATGGTCAGCCTTCTCTGAGCCTGCAACGAATTTTCATCCAGTGTGTCGAGAATGCCCAGCAACTCTCCCAGGCGTCTCGGTGCCCGCCGCATGATAAAACCTGCAACCTCATCCGTCATTGTCAGCCCGCGCCTTTCTGCACGGGCCATAAGGATTTTCTGTCGATCAGCATCACGGTAAATCCCCAACTGGACAGTAACACCCTGACGCAACCTGGAAGCCAGGTCCGGCAACGTAAATGGCAGGGACGCCGGGACCTCCGAGAGGCTTACAATCAACGTGTGCCCGCCATCGTGCAACCGGTTATAAAGATGAAAAACGGCTTCTTCCCAGTCCGCTCTTCCAGCGATCCTGTCCAGATCGTCAAGCGCGACTATGTCCATGGCATCCAGCCCGGCAAGGGCTTCCGGCCCAAACGGCTCCAGCTCGGCAATACTGATACAGACTGCGGTATTCCCCAAAGCTTCCGCTCTATGGCACGCCGCCTGCAAAAGATGGCTTTTACCCGTGTCGGAATCACCACAAACCACCACTACCGGCAATTCATCTGCCCCGGAAAGCACCGACTGGAAACGCAGGGCTGCCTCCCGGTTGCGATCACCATGAAAGTTATCGAAACGTGCATCGTCCCGAAGCCGAACACCAAGAACCAGCTGAGAAGCATTCACTGCCTTCCGGACCTCCATGCCCTTAAGCCCCAGACGATCACGTAATGAACACCGCTGAAGACAGTCGAGGCGGCAACCAGCCAGATTCCCGTATCCAGCCACACCGGCTGCGCCGGGAACCCCGCCAGGATGATGATAATGCCCAGAATAACCAGTATCTGAACCAGGGTGTTCAGCTTGCCCGGAACGCTGGGCTGCATATCAAAACGCCCGATGCAGTAGTGGTAAACCAGGGCCCCTCCCACAATCAGAAGATCCCGCCCCAGCACAAGCGCGAACAGCCATAGCGGCAACACACTCGTGTAAGTCAATACCAGATAGGCGGTGATCAGCAGACCTTTATCTGCCAGCGGGTCTGCAACGGCGCCAAACCGCGATCGCCAGTTGAAGCGCCGGGCCAGGAAGCCATCAAGCCCGTCTGTTAACGATGCGATGGCAAAAATTGTCAAAGCAAGACGATACTCCTGTACCAGCAAGGCTCGGGCAAAAGGCGCGATCAGCAAAATACGCACAAGCGTCAGCGCATTGGGGACCCAGCGCCAGGCATGTGAGTTCACAAAAACGCCTCCAGCGCCGCTTTACCGCGCGCTATCATTACCGATGACCGGCTCCGGCTGCCAGCGATAGTAGAGCACCTGGTAAAGGGACTCAAACGCCTGCTCCGCGTCCTCCTCATCGACCGGGGAAGGTTGATAAGTAAACATGGACGGTTTGGACTTGTCGGCATCAGGCTGGTTTTCCGGCACCGGCTCCACCTCGGGCCCGGCTGTTTCCGCCTGAGCGGACCCGGCAGTTACATTCTGCACCTCCTGTGCGGGCGCAGAGGGCCCCTGCGGCTCGCCCTCTGCCGGCACAAACCGCGAATCCAGTGCAATATATTCCCGGAGCTGGTCCAGTTCACCGGAAAACGCCACCCTGAGGGTCAATTGTTCGCCCCTGACCCGTGATGCTCCCACGTTTACAACCGGCGTGAGGCCTTCAAGAACCTGGCTGCTTTTGCCATAGTCTGCAACGGAGGTTACACCTCGCAGCACAATATCAACCTGCGGCAAGTCGCCAACCTCACCTGCAGCGACCGCATAACGGTTGGCATAAAGCTCGGCCCAGCGGTTTACCAGTGCTTCGGCAAGGGCTTCCCGCGTGGCGGCGGTGACTGACTCCTCGCTGCTGTTGAGTTTGGCACCCTCAAAAACCCAGCCTGCCCGCCACTGACCACCCGAACGGCTTACCCGCACCATGGCAAGAACGTCGTGTTCCAACCCTTGGGATGCTTCCCGTACGCGGCCGGTAAACTGGCCCCATATATCCGACAATAATTCGCGGTTTCCGCTGAACTCATTGGGTGGCAGCGCTACCGGTAGCCCACGCTCCTGCGCGGCTCTGGCAAATGCTTCGGCCCAGACACCGCCATCATCATTGCCGCTCCCCGATCCGGCGGAGCCCATAATCAATCTTCGTACACCGCGGTCTTCGACCGCTATCCAGGCAAGCGTCAGTGGCCGATTGGCACCCCAGACCGGGGCTCCAATCGACGCCAGCGCCTGGTTCACTCCCACGGCACCGAATGCCATGCTGAGGCGGCTATCGCCAGTTTCGCCACGAAGCACCTGGTAAGACAGCAACAGCGACTCGGCATCAGCCAGCAGAGCCTGCACGCCGTCCATCGCGAGTACTTCTCGCGTGCCTGAAATGCGCACGAAAACCCGCGCCAGCCCGTCTGCGTAGCCCTGAGCGAGATCGCCCGGGCCGGAGCCGGAAACGGGAACCTCCACAGAATACAGCCCTGATACCGTTACGGCGCTAACAGGGACCGGCACCGCAAGTATCAGTGCACAAAAAACAGCAAGCACAAAGGCTTGTGGCAGCTTAATAACGGTGATCTGGTCTTGTCCTGGCATGAAACACCCTGCAGTTCGCATGAATGGCGAATAGGATACACCATGCCCCCAGGCCTGAGTAGCCAGGCCAGGTTTCGGAAAAGCAATCCGGGCACACTATAAAGCTGCCGCCAAGGCAAACCTGGTCCGGTTCAGGCATTAGCACTTGGAGCCCTACACCGCACCTGCTAAAATCCGCCGCCTGACCCACTGGCCAACGGTTATGAGCAACATGAGCGAACAGAAGCCCTCCCTGACCTACCGCGATGCAGGCGTCGACATTGACGCTGGCAATGAACTTGTCAGCCGCATCAAGGAAACCGCCGCACGTACCCGGCGCCCTGAGGTTCTGGGAGGGCTTGGCGGCTTTGGTGCCATGGTCGCCATCCCTCCCGGCTACAAAGAGCCGATTATGGTTTCGGGCACCGATGGTGTAGGTACCAAACTGCGGCTGGCGATGCAGCTGGCGCAGCACGACACCATCGGAATAGATCTGGTTGCCATGTGCGTCAACGATCTCATCGTTGGCGGTGCAGAGCCTTTGTTCTTCCTCGATTATTACGCCACCGGAAAGCTGAATGTCGACATAGCTGCCAGCGTGGTCGCCGGTATTGGCCGCGGTTGCGAACTGGCCGGCTGTGCGCTGGTGGGCGGCGAAACAGCAGAAATGCCCGGCATGTATGAGGGCGATGACTACGACCTCGCAGGGTTCTGCGTAGGCGTTGCCGAGCGCAGCGAGATCATTGATGGAAGCAAGGTGCAGGCGGGCGATGTACTGCTGGCACTGGCATCCTCGGGGCCGCACTCCAACGGTTACTCGCTGATCCGGAAAATTCTTGAAGTCAGCAAAGCCGATCTGGACCAGCCAATGGGTGAGACCACCCTGGCAGGCGCCCTGATGGCACCCACCCGGATCTACGTCAAAAACCTGCTGCAACTGATACGTGAAGTGAATGTCGGCGCTCTCTCCCATATTACTGGCGGCGGTTTGCCAGAGAACATTCCCCGGGTTCTCCCCAAGGGCATGGTTGCCGCCATTGACACCGATAGCTGGGAGCTGCCACCTGTGTTTCAGTGGCTCAAGGAGGCCGGCGGTGTAGCCCGTGAAGAAATGTACCGCACCTTCAACTGTGGCATTGGCATGATTGTTTGCGTTCCGGCAAACCAGAAAGACCTGGCACTGGACACGCTGAACGCCCTGGGCGAAACAGCCTGGCAGGTGGGCGTGATCGAACGCGCTGACAATACGGACGAAGAGGCAGCAGTGCGCTATGCACCGGGGCTCCTTACAAAATGAAGGCAGACGAACCGACCGTGCCCAGAATTCTGGTGCTGGCCTCCGGCAGTGGAACCAACTTCCAGGCTCTCATAGATGCCAGCCGTGAACGGGATTTCCCCGGCCAGATCGTTGCCCTCGGCTGTAACCAGCCGAAAGCCTTCGTGCTTGAGCGTGCCGGCCAGGCCAATATCGAAACCTTCGTAGTTGACCACAGGAATTTCGGATCGCGGGAAGAATTCGATGCTGCCCTGATGGCCCACATTCTTCGCTACAATCCGGACCTCATCGTGCTGGCAGGATTTATGCGCATCCTGACCACAGATTTTGTGCGGGCATTTCGTGGCAAACTTGTAAACATTCACCCCTCGTTACTGCCAAAGTACACAGGGCTGAACACGCACCAGCGGGTTCTGGATGCTGGCGACCGGACGCACGGGGTCTCCATTCACTTTGTAACCGAGGAACTCGATGGTGGACCAGTCATCGCTCAGGCTGAAATATCAGTGGCAGCCGGAGACACCAGCGAAACCCTGGCGGAAAAAGTACAGCAGAAAGAACATCTCCTGTACCCGATTGTAGTTCGCTGGTTCTGCCAAGGCAGGATACAGTTGGGCCAGGATCAGGTGCTTTTCGATGGTCAGGTTATGGAAGCCCCGATGCGCCTCCCGGAGAGCTGAGGCGCATCTTAACAGACTGTCACCCTGCAATGCCCGCTGACCCGCTAAGCTTTCATCACCCATGAAGGAACTTGAGGTCAACCCGATGCGATTAGCCAGAATCATGACACCACTGCAGAAAAGGGCTCGAATTACCCTGCTATCCGCCCTGGCTCTGGTCAGCTTGCTCGCAGGTACCGCCACAAAGGCTGAAACCGGGCCGGCACTGTTTCCCTTCGAAGTAAGCTACAACGCCTCCATGGACAAGGGCTTGTCCCTGAACGGCAGCGCCAAGCGCGTTCTCACATCACAGGGTAATGACGTCTGGCTGTACCGCACCGATGTGAACTCGTTCATCGCGGATCTTGATGAGTCCCTGATTCTTAAATGGGAAGACGGTCGGGTTATTCCACTCAGATATCGCTATCGGTTGTCGGGCTTTCTGATCCGGGACAGAAAACAGTCCATTGATTTCGACTGGAAGGCTGGTGTCGCGACCGGCGAATACCGGGGAAAGCCTTTTCGGATCCAACTTGAAGAAGGCGTTCTCGACCCCCTCGGCTACCAGATCCAGTTGCACCAGGATATTCGGGTTGGAAAGCGCGAAATGGAGTATCAGGTGCTGGACCGGGGCAAAATTGACAGCGAACGCTTTGCCGTTGTGACGGACGACGTCAGTCGCACCGATGGAGGCCAGGCTTCCTATCTGAAAGCTGAAAAAGTTCGTGAAAACTCCAAAAGAGAAACCCTGATGTGGTTTGACCCGGATAACAAATATGTGCTGGTGCGCCTGCTCCAGGTTGAACCCGACGGCAGCCGCTACCAACTCTCACTCAAAAGCATGGACCTGGGAGACTAAACCTCCCGGCCCGCCTCGGCCCACACAGCCTTTACTTCATCTGCAATAACTCGCAGCCCCTGGGCAACACGCTCGTCGTCCTGTGAATAGGTTACGCGCAGGCACTCATGGCGGTGGCGCCAGCCATCGTCAGGCAGCCCGGGGAAGAAGTAATGGCCTGAAACCACCAGCACACCACGGGCTTTTAACCGCTGATAAAGCTCCAGACTGGTAATGGGCAAATCCGGGAACCACAACCACAGGAACATAGCGCCCTCTGGCTTGTGCACGTACCAGCGACAGCTATCTTCACCCATCGCCTCCCGGAAAGCAGCCACGGCACGTTGCATCTTGCGCTTGTAGAACGGACACACCACATCCCGACTCAGGGACAGAATTTCGCCGGAACGAACCAGTGGCCCGGCCAACATGGCGCCAAAGCTTCCGGTCGCCAGATTCATGATGGCATTGATGCCGGACAGGGCTTTAATGACGGGCTCTGCAGCAATCACGATACCTGTGCGCACAGCAGGCAAGCCAAGCTTTGACAGGCTCAGGCACAGTATGATCTGCTCGTTCCAGGTGGGTGTGGCATCCACAAACATCAGGCTCGGGAACGGCGTTCCGTAGGCCCCGTCGACAATCAGTGGCACATCGTGCTGGCGTGCCATTTCCTCCAGCCTGGCCATTTCTTCGTCGGTAACCACGTTGCCGGTGGGATTGGTTGGGCGGGAGACACAGATAGCGCCGGTTTCCCCGGTAACTTCCACCGCATCAAAGTCTACGCGGTATTTGAATTCGTGAGCATCCGTAAACGAAATATCCGGTTGCACCGCGTGGAACAGGCCCGGCTCGATACCAGCATCCGCATAGCCTATGTACTCGGGTGCCAGTGGCAGCAGTATATGCTTGCGCTGACCTTCGCCATAATCGCCACCAAACATGTTGAACAACATGAAAAAAGCAGCCTGGCTGCCATTGGTCAGGGCAATGTTTTCAGGCTTCAGGCCCCAGCCATATTCGCGGTTGAGTAAATCGGCAAGCGAGGCGATAAACTGTTTTTCGCCCTGGGGCGGGTCGTATATGCCCACCAGCCTGCGAACATCGCTCTCGCTCCGGCTCATGTCCGCCAGAATTTCCTGCACCCGCGCCTGGATTTCCGGAATGTGCCCGGGGTTTCCACCTCCCATCATGATCATATCGTCGCCGGAGGCCATGGCGTTGCCAAGATCATCCATAAGCGAGGTTATGCCGGCTTCTGCAGTGAACTTGCGACCGAAAGTGGAGAGTTTCATGGGTTTGTATCCATCTGATCAGGCTGAACATTTAGCGGGTGGGGCGAAAACGCTTTTTTGCGCTTGCTTTCTCACGCTCAAGGCGCGTTAGTCCCCCAGCGAGATTCCAAGATTGCTGACGCCCTCGTTTGCAGCGTCCTCGCGGATTTCTGTAATAAACCGTTCCACGGGCGCGCGCTGGCGCTTGAGAGCCAATACCAGGTTGCGCTGGAAGTTTTTATCTTCTTTCATCAGGGGGTGAGAATCCAGCAGGCGCACCAGTTCGTCTTCTTCCAGGCTTTCCCCCTCGGAGAGCTCTATAAAGCTCATAACTGTGGCTGTTGCCAACTGCGATGCCTCAGTCGCCCGGTGTTTTGAAGGGTTCAGGCGATTGAGCAGCGCCTGTTCCAGTAACTGGCAGAAGTCGAAAGCCGGGTAAACACCGTAGGCGTCGTAGGCTTCCACATCGGGCGAGAGGGCTTCCAGTTTCGCCAGCAGTTGCGGTATGGCGGTTTCTGCCACCTCCTCCTGGAGCATATCCCAGGCGCGATCCAGCAGTTGACGCATCTTGCCGCCGGTTTTCATGCCCACCGCTTCGGCAAACAGGGCATAGTTTGGAAACGATCTTTCGGCAAGGGCTAACAGAAAGGCGCATTCGCGCCATCCCTGTAGCTGTGAGACGGCTTTGAGAAACTGGTTGGCGTTCATGTTTTCGGCAGGGTAACCCCTGTCTGGCCAAAGTATTTACCACCCCGGTCCTTGTAGCTGATTTCACAGACTTCGTCCGATTCGAAGAACAGCATCTGGGCGACGCCTTCGTTGGCGTAGATTTTGGCCGGGAGGTTGGTAGTGTTGGAGAACTCCAGGGTTACATGGCCTTCCCATTCGGGTTCCAGCGGTGTGACGTTGACGATAATGCCACAGCGTGCGTAGGTGGATTTACCCAGGCAGATGGTGAGTACGCTGCGGGGTATACGGAAGTATTCTACGGTGCGTGCCAGGGCAAAGGAGTTCGGCGGGATGATACATACGTCGCCGGTGAAGTCCACGAAGCTTTTTTCGTCGAAGTTTTTGGGGTCGACGGTGACGGAGTGCACGTTGGTGAAGATTTTGAATTCGTTGCTGCAACGTACGTCGTAGCCGTAACTGGAGGTGCCATAGGAGATGATCCGGCCTTTTTCAGTTTCACGAACCTGTCCGCTTTCAAAAGGTTCGATCATGCGGTGCTGCTCTGACATCCGGCGAATCCACTTATCGGCTTTGATGCTCATGGGTGAAGTCTCGTATCCACTGGGAAAGGAAAATTGGGGCGTAGTTTACCTGTTCGGCTAGGTTCTGTCGAAGCTTGGCGGTGTAGCCTCGAGGGTTCTGATTTTGGGGGCTGCGGTCACAGGAAAGGCGTTCCAAAAACCGCTACGAGCACATCCATGTGCGCTTGTCTTCGGCCGTCCTTGGCCTACGACATTTTTGGAACGCCTTTCCTGCGCCCGCGAACGGACTCATGTGAAGCCCGCCGCGCAAATCACTTCTTAGTTAGTGCGACTTAACCGACACACTCGAGATAGCGCCACTGAGATTTCGTTCCCTTGTGGAAAGCTCCGCCCCAACCCTGCGGGCAATATCGCGGTAGCGCAGCGCCACTTCGGAATCAGGCACGGCAACCACAGTCGGCGCGCCGCCATCGGTCTGTTCACGGATGGTCATGTGCAGGGGCAGTTGGCCCAGCAGGGTTGTTTCGTATTCATCGGCAATGCGTTCACCGCCGCCTTCGCCGAACAGGTGTTCTTCGTGGCCGCAGTTGCTGCAGATGTGTACGCTCATGTTTTCGACAACGCCCAGCACCGGGATGTCAACCTTGCGGAACATTTCTATGCCGCGTTTGCCGTCCAGCAAGGCGATGTCCTGGGGGGTGGTGACGATAACCGCGCCGGTGACCGGGACTTTCTGGGCCAGGGTGAGCTGGATGTCGCCTGTGCCTGGGGGCATGTCGACAATCAGGTAGTCCAGTTCGTCCCAGAGGGTTTGCTGCAACAGCTGCATGACTGCGCCGCTGACCATGGGGCCGCGCCATACCATGGGGGTTTTGTCGGTGGTTACGAAGGCCATGGACATGGCCTGGAGGCCGTGGGCTTCCATGGGCAGGAAGTATTTTTCTTCCCGCACGCCCGGGCGTTTGTTTTCGGGTACGCCGAGCATCATGCCGATGCTGGGGCCGTAGATGTCGGCATCGAGGATGCCCACGCGTGCGCCTTCAGCTTGCAGTGCAAGGGCAAGGTTGACGGCGGTGGTGGATTTGCCTACACCCCCTTTACCCGAGGCGACGGCGATGATGTTTTTGACTCCCGGAACGGACGGCAGGTCTTTCTGGACTTTGTAGGAGTGGATTTTCTGGGCCACATGAACCTCTGCCGCTTCGACGCCGGCAACGTTTTCCAGCGCGTTGGCAACCAGTTGTTTCAGGCCACCGGCGATACCTTTTGACGGGTATGGCAATTCGACCATCAGCGTCACTTTGCCGACGTCGTCTGCTACCAGCGACTTTACGGCACCCAGGTCGTAAAGATTCTTTTGCAGATAGGGGTCTCGGTATTCACGAACGGCTGCCTGCAAGGCCTGCTCTGAAATCTGTGTCATCTGGCTCTCCGTTATGGGCTCATGGGACTTTTCAGCATGAAAACAGGTGTTTCGGGTGAAAATTATCTGCTCAAAAGGTATCATCTGGGCCCGTTTCTGACCATACAACCCTTATCTGATGAAAGGTTCGGACACACCATGACGCAAGCGAGTTCAAAGCAACAGCGCGATATTCTGGTTACCAGCGCCCTGCCCTACGCCAATGGCCCCATTCACCTGGGTCATCTGCTGGAATACATTCAGACGGATATCTGGGCGCGCTATCAGAATATGCGCGGCCATAATTGCTACTACGTTTGCGCGGATGACGCTCACGGCACCGCCATCATGCTTCGTGCCGAGCGCGAAGGCATTACGCCTGAGCGGCTGATTGACCGGATGCGAGAGGAGCATCAACAGGATTTCAGCGGGTTTCACATCCACTTTGATAACTACTACACCACTCACTCGGAAGAGAACCGCTATTTTTCCGAGTACATTTACCGCCAGTTGCAGAAAAATGGCAAGATCGCGACTCGCAATATCACGCAGTTCTTCGATCCGGAAAAGAACATGTTCCTTGCGGATCGTTTTATCAAGGGCACCTGTCCGAAGTGTAAAACGGAGGATCAATATGGTGATAACTGTGAAGCCTGTGGCGCTACCTACACCCCGGCGGAGCTGATCAATCCCCGTTCTGCGGTATCCGGGGCCACTCCCATTGAGAAGGAGTCGGAGCACTACTTCTTCAAGCTGCCGGAGTTTGCGGATTTCCTGACCGGATGGACTCGCAGTGGTGCCTTGCAGCCACAAGTGGCCAACAAGCTGGCCGAATGGCTTGATGCGGGTCTGCAGGAGTGGGATATCAGCCGCGATGCGCCCTATTTCGGATTTGAAATCCCGGATGCACCCGGCAAATATTTCTATGTCTGGATGGATGCACCCATTGGTTATCTTGCAAGCTTCAAGAACTTCTGCAACCGGGAAGATGTCGATTTCGAACACTTCTGGAAGGTGGACTCCACCGCTGAGGTCTATCACTTTATCGGCAAGGACATCATCAACTTCCACGCCCTGTTCTGGCCGGCGATGCTGCACGAGGCGGGCTTCCGCACGCCAACGGCGGTCTGGGCCCACGGGTTTGTGACGGTTAATGGCAAGAAGATGTCCAAGTCCCGGGGCACCTTCATTATGGCCCGCACCTATCTGGATCATCTGAATCCGGAATACCTGCGTTACTACTTTGCCGCCAAACTTACCGGTGGTGTGGACGATATGGATCTCAACCTGGAAGACTTTGCCGCCAGGGTGAATTCGGACCTGGTTGGCAAGGTGGTTAACATTGCCAGCCGTAGCGCCGGCTTTATCACCAAGCGTTTCGACGGAAAACTTGGCGAGGTTACCGAGCATGAGAAGCTGAAGGGGTTCATCGAAGCGGGCAAAGATCTGGAAACCTTCTACGAGGCCCGGGAGTTTGGCCGTGCCATGCGCCGCATCATGGAGTTGGCTGATATCGCCAACCAGTACGTAAATGATGAACAGCCCTGGGTGGTTGCAAAACAGGAAGGTCAGGACGAAAAGCTGCAGGCCATCTGCACCAACGCCATCAACATGTTCCATCTGCTGATGACCTATCTTGCGCCGGTGCTTCCGGAAACCGCCAAGGCTTCCGAGGCGTTTCTGAACGCCAGACTGGACTGGAACAACCGCAGCGAGCGGCTTGAAAACCACAGCATCAGCAAATTCAAGCCGTTGATGAGCCGGGTGGATATGGCGCAGATCGAAAAAATGCTGGATGCCTCAAAAGAGGAAATGCCGGCAGCGACCGGCAAACCGGCCAAGCCCGCCGAATCCGGGAAAGACCAAGCTATTGCCGATGAAATAGAGTTTGATGACTTTGCCAAGGTAGATCTGCGAGTGGTTAAAATCGTCAAAGCCGAGCACGTGGAAGGGGCAGACAAGCTTCTTCGTCTCACTCTTGACTTGGGGCATGGCGAACGCAACGTGTTTGCTGGTATCAAGTCTGCCTACAAGCCCGAGGATCTTGAGGGCCGCCTTACGGTGATGGTGGCCAACCTCAAACCCCGGAAGATGAAGTTCGGCATGTCCGAAGGTATGGTTCTGGCAGCGGGGCCGGGGGGCAAGGATATCTTCATCCTGTCTCCGGATTCGGGTGCAACCCCCGGCATGCGAGTTATGTAAACAGAAATCGAGGCAGAGCGTCCCGATGACGCAACGATGACGCACTAATGACAGAGTATTTACTGATTTTGGTCAGCACCATCCTGGTGAACAACTTCGTGCTGGTTCAGTTTCTTGGCCTGTGCCCCTTCATGGGGGTATCAGGCAAACTGGAAACGGCCATGGGCATGTCCCTGGCCACCACCTTTGTGCTGACCCTGTCATCAGTGTGCAGCTATCTTGCCTATACCTACCTTTTAGCCCCTCTGGATCTGGCCTTTCTGAAAACCATCACCTTCATTCTGGTTATTGCGGTGGTGGTTCAGTTCACCGAAATGGTCGTGCGCAAAACCAGCCCTCTGCTCTATCGCGTATTGGGTATCTTCCTGCCGCTGATTACCACCAACTGCGCTGTACTTGGCGTAGCACTTCTTAACCTGAATAAAAACAACAACTTCGTTGAATCAGTACTCTACGGTTTTGGCGCCGCTGCCGGCTTTTCGCTGGTGCTGGTGCTGTTCGCCGCAATGCGCGAGCGCATTGCTGTGGCCGATGTCCCCGCTTCCTTCCGGGGTGCGGCCATTGGTATGGTCACCGCAGGGTTGATGTCACTGGCGTTCCTGGGCTTTACCGGCCTGGTTGGCGTTTAGCGGAGACGCGTTTTTATGTGGACAGGCATTATTATCGCCGTTCTGGTTCTCCTTGGCCTTGCCCTGGTATTTGGGGGGTTGCTGGGCTTTGCCTCCGAGCGCTTCCGGGTTGAAGGCAATCCGCTGGTGGAACAGATTGATGCCTTGCTGCCACAGACCCAGTGCGGCCAGTGCGGTTATCCCGGTTGCCGGCCCTATGCCGAATCCATTGCTGAAGGCGGTGCCATCAATAAATGCCCCCCGGGCGGGGAATCCACCATTAAGGCTCTGGCTGACCTTCTTGATGTGGAACCCCAGCCACTGGATGCCGAGCACGGTGTGGAGCAGGCCAAACGTGTTGCGGTGATACGCGAAGATGAGTGCATAGGCTGCACCAAGTGCATCCAGGCCTGCCCGGTGGACGCCATTCTGGGGGCAGCAAAACACATGCACACGGTCATTGAAAGTGAGTGCACAGGCTGCGACCTGTGTGTGGAGCCCTGCCCCGTTGACTGCATCGACATGGTTACTGTTGAGCCGGACATCCGTGGCTGGACCTGGTCTCCACCTGCGCCCGGCATTATCGCCACAGACCGGCAGGAGGCCAATTCCTGATGCACTCACCTATCAAGCTTTGGGATTTTAGCGGCGGCATCCACCCGGCAGAAAACAAACAGCTTTCAACTAGCCGGCCGATTCAAGCCGCAGGGATTCCCGGGCAACTGGTGCTGCCACTGCAACAGCATATCGGTGAGCCTGCGGAGCCTATAGTGGCAGTTGGCGATTGTGTTCTTAAAGGCCAGAAAATAGCCGACGTCAGTCATGGCATGGGCGTTCCGGTTCACGCACCAACATCCGGTGTGATTGAGAGCATCGGCGACTACCCGGTACCACACCCCTCCGGCATGGCCGACAAGTGCATCGTTATGAAGCCGGACGGCAAGGATCAATGGTGTGACCGCTATCCCATCAGCGATTATCGCAAACTCGACAGGGACGAGGTTCTGGACATAATTCACTCGGCTGGCATCTCCGGCATGGGTGGCGCTGGCTTTCCAACCTACATCAAGCTGAAACCACGCCGGGATCGCAAGGTCGACACGCTGATTCTTAACGGCGCCGAATGTGAGCCCTACATAACCGCTGATGACATGACCATGCGTGAGCGCGCCGACGAGGTTGTTGCCGGGCTCAAAGTGATGGCCTGGATTCTGCGCCCCGAGCGCTGCGTGATCGGCATTGAGGACAACAAGCCGGAGGCTGCAGCGGCGCTGCGCGAAGCCATTCAGGGAACACAGATTGAAATCGCTGTTATCCCGACCAAATACCCGTCCGGTGGTGAAAAACAGCTGATCCGGATTCTCACCGGCATGGAAGTGCCCAGTGGTGGCATCCCGGCAGATATTGGAGTGATGTGCCAGAACATTGGAACCGCCGTTGCCGTGGCCCGGGCGGTGTTTGAAGGCTCACCGCTAATCAGTCGGGTTGTTACGGTTACCGGTGAGGCAGTAAAAAACCCGGGCAATTTCGATGTGCTTGTGGGTACGCCCGTGGACTATCTCCTGGAACAGGCGGGCCTGCAGGCAGATCGTGCCAGCCGCCTGGTTCTCGGCGGACCCATGATGGGGTATACCCTGACCACCACAGCGGTACCGGTTATCAAGACAACTAACTGCATCATTGCAGCATCTGCCAGTGAACTGCCTGCACCGCCACCGGAGCAACCCTGCATCCGCTGCGGCCAGTGTGCTGAGGTCTGCCCCATGGAGCTTTTGCCGCAGCAACTGTTCTGGCACGCAAAGGCCACGGAATTCGAGAAAGCCGAGCACCTGAATCTGTTCGACTGCATAGAGTGTGGTGCCTGCTCGTACGTTTGCCCGAGCTCCATCCCGCTCGTGCAGTACTACCGTTATGCCAAGGGTGAGATCCGGGTTCAGCGTGCAGAGCAGCTCAAGGCCGATCGTGCACGGGAGCGCTTTGAGGCCCGTCAGCAGAGGCTTGAACGCGAACAGCAGGAGAAAGAACTGCGTCGTAAAGAGCGCGCCAGGGCTGCTGCAGAAGCCCAGGCCAAAAAGAAAGCAGAGGCCGAAAAAATTGCCGCCAATGGAGACGCTGTAGACGAACGGGCGGCAAGGTCCGCTCTTGTTGAGCAGGCTCTGGCGCGGAAAAAAGCCAGCACCGCTACCAGCGCCACTACCAGCAATAATGCCAGCCAGACGCCTGATCCGCAGTCACAAACGGTCGCCCCTGGCCGGCCAGCCCGGGAGGAGCCCGACATTGAAACGCTGGAAAAGCAGTTTGCCCAGGCCCAGTCCAAACTGGAAACCATGCAAACCATGCTTGAAGATGCCAAGGCCCAGCAAGCCGACAATGTAGACAAGCTGGAACGTGCGGTGGCCAAGAACCATGACCGGGTGAAGCGTGCAGAAGCCGCCCTGGCAGATGCCCGAAAGCTGCAGGAAGACCAGCGCGAAACCCAATCCGAAACCCAGTCCATAAAATAACCTGAATCAGGCCCGACTTTCATGGCGTTTGTTCAACAGTCCTCACCTCATGCTCACAATGCGCGACCGACATCCAAGGTGATGCTCTGGGTCATTCTTGCATCCTTGCCGGGCCTGCTGGTGCAAACCCTGTTTTTTGGCTGGGGCAACCTGATCAACGTGGTCTGGTGTATCGCCATTGCCTTGGCCTCGGAAGCAGCCATACTCAAACTGCGCAGCAAACCGGTGGCGTTTTTTCTCCGGGACAATACCGCCGCTGTAACCGGGTTATTGCTCGGGCTGTCGTTGCCGCAGTTTGCGCCCTGGTGGGTATCCGCCGTAGCGGTCATCTCGGCCATAGTGATAGCCAAGCAGCTGTATGGCGGCCTGGGATCCAACCCTTTCAACCCTGCCATGGTGGGCTACGCGCTGGTGCTGATTTCGTTCCCGGTAGCCATGACCACCAACTGGGCGGAGCCGGCGTTACTCTGGGGCAAGGCTCCCGGTTTCGCGGATACACTGGCGGCAATCGCCTCCGGCCAGCAAACAGCGGTCGACGGCTGGACTATGGCCACGCCGCTGGACGAATACAAGCACAAGATTGCCAACCATACCGCGGTCGAAGTACTCGCCCACCCTACCTTTGGAGATGGAGTTGCAAAAGGCTGGGAGTGGGTTAACGCAGCCTTCCTGGCCGGTGGGCTTTTGCTGATTGGCCTGCGGATAATCACCTGGCATATTCCTGTGGCGTTTCTGGCCGCCCTCGCGGCCATGAGCCTGGCCTTCGGAAGCAATGCAGACCAGTACGCCCCGCTGTCATTACACCTGTTGGCCGGAGCTACCATGCTGGGGGCATTTTTCATTGCCACCGATCCGGTATCGGCTGCGACCAGCCACCAGGGAAAGCTGATTTACGGGGCTGGTATAGGGATACTGGTCTACCTGATCCGGAGCTGGGGTAACTATCCGGATGCGGTGGCGTTCAGCGTTTTGCTCATGAACTTTGCAGTACCATTTATTGATTACTACACACCGCCACGGACCTACGGTCATCACAAAGCCCGGCGGGGTCTGCCCGGTGGGGGCAGGAGCTGACCATGGCAACCATGACCCAATCCATTCGGCGCAGCGCCATCGGCCTCGGCATATTTGCTGTAATAACCGGCGGAACCATTGCCGTAACCCAGGCTCTGACCAAGGAACGCATCGCAGAACAGGCGGCAAGAGCGGAAGCCAAAGCCCTGTTTGAAATCATTCCCGAAACAGCCCATAACAATGACATGCTCAGAGACACCGTGGTTCTGCCGGCCAGTGACCGGCTTGCGACCGAAGGGCCGGTTACTGCCTGGGTAGCGCGCCAGGACGGGCAACCGGTAGGCATGATCATGCCAGCCATTGCGCCGGACGGCTATTCTGGCACCATAAAGCTGCTGGTGGGTATTGATCCGGGCGGTACTGTTCTGGGTGTGAGGGTTATCAGCCACAAAGAGACTCCTGGGCTGGGAGACCGGATTGAAACCAGAAAGTCGGACTGGATTTATGCTTTTGACGGTCGTTCTCTCGGCAATCCGAAGCCCCGGGAGTGGAATGTAAAAAAGAACGGCGGCGTTTTTGACCAGTTTACCGGCGCCACCATCACACCAAGGGCCGTTGTTAAAGCAGTACAGAAATCTCTGATTTATTTTCGGAAAAACCAGAGAGTCATCCGGGCCCGGTTAAACCGGACACCTTCAGGGGAAGGCCCTGAGTTGACACCCGGAGATCTGACAGACGAATCCCCGAACCTGGAGCAATCCTGATTATGGCGACGAAAACATCGGGTGACATCATCCGCGACGGGCTTTGGAGTAATAACCCGGCCCTGGTTCAGGTACTGGGGCTATGCCCCCTTCTTGCGGTTACCAGCACGGTGGTCAACGCAATAGGCCTGGGGCTGGCAACCCTGATGGTACTAATGGGCTCGAACCTTGCAGTGTCGCTGATCCGGAACTTTGTCAGCGAGTCTGTGCGCCTGCCGGCATTTGTGATGATTATTGCGTCCTTCGTAACCTGTGCCGAGCTGCTAATGCAGGCATACACTTACGAGCTGTATCAGATTCTCGGTATTTTCATCCCGCTCATTGTCACCAACTGCGCCATTCTGGGCCGTGCGGATGCATTTGCTTCGCGTAACGCTCCCGGCCCTGCACTTCTTGACGGTGCCATGATGGGCACCGGCTTCTTTATTGTACTGTTGATACTCGGCGGCATGCGGGAACTGATTGGCCAGGGCACGCTGTTTGTTGATATGCATCTGCTGTTCGGCCCCATGGCTGCGGACTGGGTCATGGAGCCCTTCGCCAACTACCCGGACATGCTCTTCATGGTATTGCCCCCCGGCGCATTCGTGGGCCTGGGTTTACTCATTGCCCTGAAAAACGGCATCGACAGCCGCCTCAAAGACCGCCAGAAGGAGGCTCAACCAGCGGTCGTGCCGGGCAGCAAGCGCGTACGTGTTACCGGGAGCGCCTCATGATCCGCCGCCAGAGTTTTCCAAAAACGCCATGAATAAAGCCAAACGTATTGAAATATTCTCCCGTTTTCGGGAAGCCAACCCCAACCCGAAAACCGAGCTGAATTACAGCACTCCGTTCGAGCTGCTGATTGCAGTTATTCTCTCTGCACAGGCAACCGATGTAGGCGTCAACAAGGCTACCGACAAGCTGTTTCCTGTGGCCAACACACCTGAGGCCATACTTGCATTGGGCGTGGATGGCCTGAAAAGCTATATCAAAACCATCGGGCTGTTCAATAGCAAGGCAGAGAACGTGATCAAGACCTGCCGGATCCTGGTTGAAAAGCACGACGGCGTTGTTCCTGACAACCGGGAAGACCTTGAAGCTCTGCCCGGAGTCGGGCGCAAAACTGCCAACGTGGTTCTGAATACCGCGTTCGGGCAACCGACAATGGCCGTGGACACCCATATTTTCCGGGTATCAAACCGTACCGGGATTGCTCCGGGCAAGAACGTACTGGAAGTCGAGAAGCGCCTGATGCGGCTGGTGCCCAGGGAGTTTCTTCTGGATGCCCACCACTGGTTGATTCTGCACGGGCGTTACACCTGTGTTGCACGAAAACCCAGGTGTGGCGCCTGCATTATCGAGGACCTGTGCGAGTTCAAACAGAAGAGCGATTATTTGTAAGTGGTAGGACAGTAGCCAGCAAAGCCGACTTATGACTGCTTTTTGGTGGCTATTGCCCTAACCATGCCACTGAACGTTTACAGGGTTAAAGCCCCAGCATGTCTTTCTTCAGGCTTTTTTGGGCCGGGTCATCAGACAGCCAGATACCAAACAGGGCCTTTTTGAACTCAAGATCGCCAACCGTGTCTTTTTCCTCGCCATTTTTCAGCACCTTCACCCCCTGACCGGGAAGGTAAACAAGGTCAAACACATCGCCTTCCTTGATTTCTTCCTTGAACACCGACATAAACTGGTCGATATCTGCTTTCACCGCGGACATATCGCCGCCTGTGGAGGCCTCAAACCCCTCCATGGTCGCCTCAGTCATACGGTCGCTGGTGATCATGCCGGAGGTAATGTGCAATGTAATCGCCTGGGGTTCATCGGCTTCAACCACCGCATTACCATCCTTCTGAACCCGGGGCACATACAAGCTGCCAACGTACAGATCCATGAAAAATTTGGAACGGGTACCTGCACCGTTCAATTGAAGCTCGGTGTTACCTGCAGTATAGGTATCGGGAATATCGACACCACCCACATTTGCCGCCAAGGCGGGCGCCGACAGGGTGGTTATCAGCATCAGCGATGCAAAGCCCGCCAAAAATGCCTTCTTCATAGTGCTTTCCTTTTCCGTCATTGTTATGAGAGTTCATTCGTCGCCAGGTCCCCACTTGCGGCCCCGGTGGGGCTATTCTAACAATGTCCGGAAGCCGCGAATCGCCACCTGGTTCTCATTTGCACGGTTGCTGACACAGAAACGCCAGCCATGAGAGGCATGGCCGGCGTTATGGAGAGCCTGTCAAACAAAGCTCTACTGGAAGAGCAGATTGCCAGTCAGGCCCTCCTTTTCCAGAATTTCACGCAGGCGCCGCAACGCCTCAACCTGAATCTGGCGAACCCGCTCACGGGTAAGGCCAATCTCTTGCCCTACCTCCTCGAGTGTGCTGACCGGATAGCCCCGCAGACCAAAACGGCGGGACAACACCTCCTGCTGTTTTTCACTAAGCTGATCTATCCAGTTTCCAAGGCAGGCGCTCATGTTGTTATCCTGAAGCACATCGGCCGGGTCCGACGCCCCCTCATCAGCCACTGTGTCCAGCAATGATTTCTCGCCACCAGTCCCAATGGGCGTATCCATGGAGGCCACCCGCTCGTTAAGCCCGAGCATACGCTTCACATCGTTGACAGGCTTATCCACCATCCTGGCGATTTCTTCCGCTGACGGCTCGTGATCAAGCTTTTGAGTCAGCTCACGGGCGGCCCGCAAATACAGGTTAAGCTCTTTTACAACATGAATGGGCAGACGTATGGTGCGGGTCTGATTCATGATGGCCCGTTCTATTGTCTGACGGATCCACCAGGTGGCGTAAGTAGAAAAGCGGAAACCGCGTTCCGGATCAAACTTTTCGACAGCCCGGATCAGGCCCAGATTGCCCTCTTCGATCAAATCCAGCAAGGTCAGGCCGCGGTTCACATAGCGTCGTGCAATTTTCACCACCAGCCGCAAATTGCTCTCGATCATTCGTTTACGCCCGGACTCCTCACCTTTGCGCGCCAGGCGTGCAAAGTAGACTTCTTCTTCCGGCGTCAGGAGTGGAGAAAAACCGATTTCATTCAGGTAAAGCTGTGTTGCATCCAGTTGCTTTGAATTGGTGTAATAACGCCCCTGGGCAGAAAACCCTCCATCGGATTCAACTGCTCCGGAAGCGCTTTTTCCGGCTTTTTCTTCTGCGAGCAACTGGTTCTCAGCGTCATCAACTACTGCAGAGTCTGTAGAGTCATCAAGGTTGGTAGAATCATCAACATCTGTTATGCGATCAACAATCATTTCTTCTTGTTCTGCTGACATATCTCTTGCCCCGCCTTTCAACAATCCTGGATTTTGCCCGATACTTCTTTTTATTGCGGGCATTGGGTATTTCACTTCGATTCAGGACTACTTCAACAGCCGGCCTGTGGCCGCCATCATTTTTTCTTCTTCTGTACTACTCATCTGCCATTAACGTGGTGGCAAATAGTGAGCCGGATCGACCGGGTTTCCATTTTTCCGTATTTCAAAATGTAACATGGGCCTACCTGCACCACTGCTGCCAAGCTCGGCTATAACCTGCCCGGCTTTTACTTTCTCTCCCTCCGCGACCAGAATCCTCCGGTTGTGAGCGTAAGCACTAAGATAATGCTCGTTATGGTTCACGATAATCAAATTACCGTACCCGAGCAAACCGTTGCCGGCATAGACCACATTTCCTTCCGCCGCAGCCCTTACAGCATCCCCGGCTTTTCCGGCAATATCAACGCCTTTATTGACTTTTCCGGATGCTGAATAGCCTGCAATTACGGTGCCAGGGTGTGGCCAGCGCCAGGGTATACCGGCAACTGTCTGGGTACGGGAAGCCAGAGGGGCAGAGGTGTCGGACTTGCGAGTGACCGCAGGTTTCGGGGTATTTGACGGAGTTACTACAGGAGGTTTGGCGCGTGCCGGTCGGGCGGAGGTGCTTGCGACCGGTCTTGATCTCTGTGCTGCTGCATGACCATTACTGCCAGACGGCACCTTGCCGCGAAGATCCAGCCTGAGCACCTGCCCGGCCCGGATCGTCCATGGCGGCCCGATACCATTGGCACTACCCAGCTCCCGGTAATCCCGGCCATAATTCCAGGCAATGCCATACAACGTCTCGCCCTCACGAACCACATGGCGCCCCCAATACACCGGAGGGTTGTAGAGATCGTCCTGATGCAGCGCACGGGTGTTACAACCACTCAGGGCCCCGGAGAGAAGCAGTATTATGCTGAAGAAGACCCCGGCTTTAACGGTTTCAAAAGCCCATGGGGGACGCCGGGTACCGGACAGGAACCTCGGGGAAGCGGAATAAACAGCTTGAAGTGACCCACGCAACGATCTCACAGGAATAACACCGGCCCGGCTATAGGTAATCTGTACAGGCTCTGAGTCTGGTCAAAGAAGATCCTGAAGTTTTAAAAGTAACCCGCTAATTTATTGCACATTTTAGCGCCAAATCCAAGTTACTGACCCGCCACTCCTGTTACCCATCCTGTTTTTTGTTACGGGTAGAAACAGGAACATGACTGAAAAGGTAACACCGGATTATCAGGCCCCTCTTTCAAGAGCGGCGCTCTGCCGGGCCTGTGCCTCCAAGCCACTCAACCAGCAAAACAAGAGCAACACCGGTAATGGCCATAATAACCGCCATGAGAACCTGCGGATCATGGCCGGTAAGATCCGAAAACGCACCCGGGCTTATGCTGATTTCAGTCAACGGCACCTGTTCACCGGAACTGTTGGTTCGCCAGCTCAGGGTTTCCTTCCAGGGCCAGACCTTGTTCAGGGCGCCAATCATGAAGCCGGTTAGCAGGGCGAGAACCGGATCGTGGTACCTGTGAAATGCCCAGGTAATCAGCCTCGCAACGGACAGGAGCCCTGCCAGGCAGCCCGCCATAAACAATAGTAACAAAGCGATATCAAAGGATTTGATCGCTGCCAGAACCGGGCCGTACATACCCAGGATAACCAGAATAAAACTGCCCGATATCCCAGGCAGAATCATGGCGCATATTGCTACAGCGCCGGCGGCAAAAAACATCGCAGCTGAAGGATTCAGCTGCACCGCAGAAAGGGTTGTAATCCACCATGCGACCGCAACGCCAATAATCAGGGGAATGAGTAACGTCAGCCGGTAATTCAGTGCCTGGCGCCCAACATGCCAGACAGACGCCAGTATCAGCCCGAAGAAAAAACTCCAGATAAGAATCGGATATTCCGTAAGCATAAAGCTGATTACAGTAGCCAGAGTCACGATACTGGCGAGAATCCCCGCCAGCAAAGTACTGAGAAAGGTTGCATCGCAGGCCTGCCAGAACGCTCTCGGATTGCCCCGGAACAGGTGTCTGAATACCGCCCCGGGAATCGCGTTAATCGCCTCCAGAAGCCGGAAATAGATACCGGTTATAAACGCGATGGTGCCGCCTGAAACGCCCGGTACAATATCAGCTGCCCCCATCGCCATCCCCCTCAGGAACACTGAGGCGGAATGCTGTACACGGGCGTTGCTTTGCGAAGTAACTTCCTGTGGTCGATCGCTCAACGGACAACTCCGCCCAGCAAAGGTACGAAACGAACCGGCTCAAGTTCGTGCCGTTCAAACCGGTCTCCTTTGCGGATTATCTCAACCAGTACCTGGTTCTCCTCGCCAACCGGCGCCACCAGTACACCTCCATCGGCAAGCTGATCCAGGAGCTCGGGCGGCACCTCCATCGGCGCAGCGGTAACGATAATGCCATCGAACGGGCCTCTTTCAGGCCACCCCATACCACCATCAGCATGCTTGAGCATAACATTGCGGATACTGAGTTGGCGCAGTCGCTCCCGGGCACGATCCTGCAGAGGCTTGATTCGCTCGACACTGTAAATCTGGTCGAACAGGTGAGACAACACAGCTGTCTGGTAACCGGATCCGGTGCCCAGCTCCAGCACTCTGGCGGGTTCATGGCTGAGCAAAAGCTCAGTCATTCGCGCGACTATATACGGCTGTGACAGGGTCTGGCCGTAGCCAATAGGCAGGGATGTGTCCTCATAGGCCCGATGCGCCAGCGCCTCGTCCAGAAAAATATGCCGTGGCACCTGCCCCATGACCTCCAGCACTCGATCCGACTGGATACCCGAATCCTTGAGGCGTTGCACCAGACGCATACGAGTGCGCCTTGATGTCATCCCTATACCTTGCAGCTCTCCGGTCACGCATCGCCCCCCATGGAAAGCTGCAGTGAATCTGCCCAGCTTCTTAGCGACACAAGCGCTTCGTGGCGGGTCATGTCGATGTGCACAGGTGTTAGCGAAACGTACCCCTGGGCAACCGCATGAAAATCTGTACCCGGGCCGGCATCGCCGCCCTTGCCTGCGGCCCCGATCCAGTAACGCTCCTTGCCCCTGGGGCATGTCATGGGTACCGCACCTTCGGCGCGCTCCCGGTCACCCAGCCGGGTGACGCGGAACCCAGCCAGTTCCTTCCAGGGGAGATCCGGTACGTTCACATTGAGAATGGAGCGCCGCCCCAGTACAAGAGGGCTTTTACTTTCAAGCAGTGTGCGTACCACTCTGGCGGCCGTGTCGTAGTGATTGCGCCCTTCGCTCACCAGAGAGACAGCAATAGCTGGCAGCCCCAGATGGCGGCCTTCGGTCGCCGCTGCCACGGTGCCGGAATAGATAATGTCGTCACCGAGATTGGCGTGGGTATTGATACCGGAAACAACCCGGTCAAATGGCTCATCAAACAATCCGTTTACCGCCAGATGAACGCAGTCTGTAGGCGTGCCATCAACAGAACGGAAGCCGTTGGGATGCTGCTCAACCGTCAGCGGACGATTCAGCGTCAAAGCATTACTGGCGCCGCTGTGATCCCTGTCCGGCGCGACCACTTCCAGATCCCCGAGGCCTTTCAGGCCTTCATACAGAGCGACAAGTCCCGGTGAATGCACACCGTCGTCGTTTGACAAAAGAATACGCACAGTACTCTCCAAAAAAGCAACGTCCACATAAAGTGACGTCTGTAAAAATTAACGCCTAAAAACTACAGATACATAATATGCAACAAGTAGCGGACCGCGTCCCGGTTAGCCGTGCTGTTTTTCATATTGGCTGAGGCTCATATCCTCAAGCTCAAAAATATCACTTAAAATTGTGGTGGCGTACTGCCCTGGCTCAAGAAAGAACGACAGTTCCAGAACGCCCGCGCCCAGCCATTGCCACTCCAAGCCTACCGGCCTGGCAACCAGAGGCCGGCGCTCAGGCTTCATGCGTGTTGCAAGAAACAGGGAAGCCAGTTCCGGTGTTTTTGCGACTATGTCACGCTCACGCTGCTCTGCCTCACCACGGGCGCAGGTGCCGCCATCGCCCCACAGGGGGCCGGTGGCGTTATCCTCCGGCTCACCCGGCAACGGCAAGCGCCAGCTACCCTCAGCCACCCGGGAAGCAAGCACCTCATTGAACAACCAGGAGCGAGCGGCTGAAAAATACAATACGTTTTTCCGGTCATCTCTGCCACTGCGGAGCTTGCCCCGCCCCCTGTGCCTACCGTGCCCCCTTCGGCGATTCAGCATCGAGGGATCAATATGTACAGCACGATCAAGATTTCCACCGGCAAAGCCGAAACGCTGTGGGCCAAAATAATTGGGCGCGCCCTGATCCTTCAGGCGTTCAAGCGCCGGTTCAACTGACTGGCGATCGGCGCTTACCTGCCTGAGCCTGATCACAAAACGGTTGCCCTGGTGATCACCACGGCGCAGCTTACGCACACTGCGATGAGCCGATTTTACCCGCCAGCGCTGCGAAATCAGACCGATAAGCGCCCTGTCATCGTCCATCATACCGGGACGATAGAGACTGAACCATTGGCTGGTTACCGCATGACGATCTTTAAGCCCGCAAAACCCCACATCAAAAGGCCGGCAGCCCGCGAGTGCGGCCAACTCGCCCGCCAAAAACTCCGTATTGTCACCGGTTTTCTCAATGAACAAACACAGGTGCTCACCCTCGCCGGTAACGCCTGGCGTACCGGATGGTTCAGGAAAATCCTCAAGCACCTCGCTTACCCGGAAATCTTCCGGTGTCGTTTTCAACCGGGCTCTGGCAAGCCTTTCGCCACCGGATACCGGCCAGTCCAGCCGCCAACGCTTCGCACCAGCTTCTGCTTCGCTCACGATGCCACCGGTTCAAGCAGGCACACAGCCTGGCAGGCAATCCCCTCGCCACGGCCGGTAAACCCCAGGTTCTCACTCGTTGTCGCCTTGACACTCACACGGCTGGCAGGAACTCCAAGATCCTCTGCTATGTTCAGGCGCATCGCCTCAATGTGTGGCGCCATTTTAGGTGCCTGTGCAATGATCGTCGTATCCACATTAACTACGCCAAAGCCTTCCTCTGACACCCGCGTCATAACCCGACGCAACAGATCGCGACTGTCTGCGCCCGCCCACTCGGCACTGCTATCCGGAAACAGATGACCAATATCGCCCAGCGCAACCGCGCCCAGCAATGCATCTGCCAGCGCATGAAGCAACACATCACCGTCCGAATGGGCTTTCAGCCCCTTGCTGAACGGTATGGAAACACCACCGAGAATAACCGCGTCGCCTTCGCCAAAAGCATGAACGTCAAAGCCCTGACCGATTCGCATAAACAACTCCGGGAAAATCCAGAAAACTCAAAACCGGCTCAGAATAAAACCGGCGAGACCCAGGTCGGCGGGAACCGTAATCTTGATATTGTCCGACCGACCTTCCACAAGAACCGGCATATTACCGGAAAGCTCCATTGCCGAGGACTCATCCGTAACCGGCTGCCCCTCCTTGAGCGCCATTTCCAATGCTTTAACCAACATGGAATACCGGAACATCTGAGGCGTGAGCGCCCGCCACAACCGGCTACGATCCACTGTGCCAATAACCTCGGGTAAACGACCGGGTTCCGCCTTTTTAAGCGTGTCCGCAACCGGCGCTGCCAGAAGACCGCCGACAGGATGATCAGACAGTGTTGAAACGAGGTTCTCAAGATCGGTTGAATGAATGCAGGGACGGGCCGCATCATGAACCAGCACCCAGTCGTCTGCTGCAACCTGCTCTTGCAGTGCGTGCAGTGCCGAAAGCACAGAATCCGCCCGTTCCGCGCCTCCGCCGCAGGTCTGAACACGATCATCGCTGCTGGCATCAGACTCTGGCCACCAATGATCGGCAGCATTCAGGGGAACCATACAACCGGCAAAAAGCCCGGAGTCCAGCAGACGCGAAAGTGTGATATCCAGAATAAAGCGGTTATTTATCCGAAGATATTGCTTGGGACATTCCGTCTGCATGCGCCGACCGATGCCAGCGGCGGGAACAATCAACCAGAGTTTTGGAGAAGTCATAGAGTTTTCGTACGATGGCTGGAGAGCGGCGAGCAGGCATTTTCCGGGAATGTCGGTGGCCAGGGATGGCCACCGTCAAGCGCACATGGATGTGCTCGTAGCGTTTCCCGGAAACGGCCTACTCGCCGCTCCATGCTCCAAGCCCGGAAATCACTGCTCAACAACAAGAAAAAACGTCTCATCGTCACGAATCAACCCAAGGTTCATCCGCGCCCGCTCCTCAACCGCACCCTGCTGATTACGAAGGTTACGCACCTCCGCATACAGACGCTCATTGCGCGTGGAAAGCTCGGCATTTTCCTCACGTTGTTCGGCAATCGATTTCTCCAGCGCCCATACCTGCGCAAAGCTGCCCTCCCCGACCCACAGACGCACCTGCAACAGGAGAATAAGAACAACCATGATAGCCCAGAGCAACTTCATCAATACCGATTCCGTCAAGGATACAACCGATCAAAAAAACAACATCAGACGCTGAGTATAGACCTTAGAGTAGATTAACAACAAATTCTTCTAACTGATTGGTCAAAAAGGCCATCGTGCCTTATCTCAGCCCTGCCCCTTGATTTCACTCAGGCCGCGATAAGGCGCCTTACCTTCCAACGCCTCCTCGATGCGCAACAACTGATTGTACTTGGCAACCCGGTCAGAACGGCAAAGTGAACCGGTCTTGATCTGGCCAGCACAGGTAGCAACGGCAAGGTCCGCAATCGTCGTATCTTCGGTTTCCCCGGAACGGTGCGAAATAACCGCCGTAAAGCCGGCATCCTGTGCCATCTTGATGGCATCCAGGGTTTCGCTAAGGCTGCCAATCTGGTTGAACTTGATCAGGATGGAATTGCCCACGCCGTTATCAATACCACGCTTCAGAATTTGGGTGTTGGTAACAAACAGATCGTCACCCACCAACTGTACTTTGTCGCCGATCTTGTCGGTCAACACCTTCCAGCCGTCCCAGTCACTCTCATCCATGCCATCTTCAATGGACACAATCGGATAACGCTCAGCCAGACCAGCCAGGTAATCGGCAAAGCCTTCAGAATCAAAGCTCTTTCCTTCGCCAGACAAATTATACTGCCCATCTTTGTAGAACTCGGATGCAGCACAGTCCAGAGCCAGGGTAATATCAGTACCCAGCTCGTAACCTGCCTTCTCAATGGCTTCCTTGATAACCGCCAGCGCTGCCTCGTTAGACGGCAGGTTGGGCGCAAAGCCACCCTCATCGCCTACCGCCGTGTTCAGGCCCTGAGCCTTCAGCACTTTTTTCAGATTGTGGAAAATCTCCGCACCAATGCGCAGAGCCTCTGCAAAGTTCCTGGCCGCAACCGGCTGAATCATGAACTCCTGAATATCAACGTTGTTATCCGCATGCTCACCGCCGTTCAGAATATTCATCATCGGCACTGGCATGCTGAACTTGCCAGAGGTGCCGTTGATGTCTGCAATGTGCTCATAAAGTGGCTTGCCCAGAGACGCTGCGGCGGCTTTAGCAGCTGCCAGCGACACTGCCAGAATAGCGTTGGCACCCAGATTGGCCTTGTTCTCAGTACCATCCAGTTCCAACATGATATTATCCAGCCCGCGCTGATCTGCAGCATCTTTACCTTTCAGCGCATCATTGATCTTGCCATTAATGGCCGCAACTGCCTTCAGAACGCCCTTACCCAGATAACGTGACGCATCACCATCTCGCAGTTCCAGCGCTTCGCGGGAACCTGTAGAGGCACCAGACGGCGCACAGGCACGGCCAAGAGTGCCGTCTTTCAGAATTACGTCTGCTTCGACAGTAGGGTTACCACGGGAGTCCAGAACCTCACGGGCTTTAATGTTGGCAATTTTGGTCATTCTAGAAAGTCTCCAGGTTTTCAATTTCAAAGGTCATTAACAAAATCTGGTGCAAGAGAGAGCGGGGCACGTCTTTACGAAAACCGCTACAAGCACATCCATGTGCGCTTGGCGCCGCCATCCATGGCTCCGCACATTTTCGTAAAGACGTGCCCCGCTCTCTCTCATAATTTGTACCCATAACGCGAAAACCGCCAATCAGGCGGTATCGATGGGTTTAAAGCTCTTCACAAGGTCATCTACAGCCTTCACACGCTGCAGGAACGGCGCCAGCTGGCTGAGTCGCAAGGCGCAGGGGCCGTCGCACTTGGCCTCGTCCGGGTTAGGATGGGCTTCAAGAAACAGACCAGCCAACCCCTGAGACATGCCAGCCAACGCCAGATCAGTCACCTGGGCGCGGCGACCACCGGCTGAATCGGCACGGCCGCCCGGCATCTGCAGCGAGTGGGTCACATCGAACATCACCGGCACATTCATGGCCTTCATGATGCCAAAACCGAGCATATCCACCACAAGGTTGTTATACCCGAAGCTGCTGCCCCGCTCACACAGAATAACCCGGTCGTTTCCGGCTTCTGCGCACTTGTTGATGATGTGCTTCATTTCCTGTGGCGCAAGAAACTGGGCCTTTTTGATGTTGATCGCCGCGCCGGTTTTTGCCATGGCAACCACCAGGTCCGTCTGGCGGCTCAGGAAAGCCGGTAACTGGATAATGTCACACACCTCAGCTGCAGGGGCTGCCTGGGCCGGTTCATGGACATCAGAAATAATCGGAACACCGTATTTGCTCTTGATATCGGCCAGTATCTGCAAGCCTTTATCGAGCCCCGGGCCCCGGAAAGATTTAACCGATGACCGGTTGGCCTTATCAAAAGAGGCTTTGAAAACATAAGGAATGCCCAGCTTACGGCACACCTCAACGTAGTTTTCAGCAACTTCAAACGCCAAATCCCGGGATTCCAGCACGTTCATACCGCCAAACAGTACAAAAGGCTTGTCGTTGGCGATGTCGATATCAGCAACCGTAACGGTACTCTGAGCCATGATCAGGATTCCTTACGATTCGCCAGCGCGGCTTCCACAAACCCCTTGAACAGCGGGTGGCCATCCCGTGGCGTGGAGGTAAATTCCGGATGGAACTGGCAGGCAACAAACCAGGGGTGGTCGGCCACTTCCACCACTTCAACGAGCTTGCCATCGGTGGAACGCCCGGAAACCAGCAGTCCAGCGGCTTCCAGTTGTGGCAGGAAGTGGTTATTCACCTCGTAACGGTGGCGGTGGCGTTCGCGAATGGTTTTTCTGCCGTAGCAATTGGCGATGGTTGAGCCTTCGGTAAGCACGCAGTCCTGAGCGCCCAGGCGCATGGTGCCGCCGAGGTCGGAATCATCAGTACGCTCCTCGCGCTCACCGGTTGCATCCAGCCACTCGGTGATCAGACCAACGACCGGCTCCGGCGTATGCTCACGGAACTCGGTGCTGTGGGCGTCCACCAGGCCGGCCTTGTTGCGGGCGTATTCGATAACAGCTACCTGCATGCCCAGGCAGATCCCCATATAGGGCACTTTGTTCTCACGAGCATACTGCACGGTACGGATCTTGCCCTCGACACCGCGCTCGCCAAAACCGCCAGGAACCAGAATGGCATCTGCACTCTCAAGAACCTGAGTACCCTCACGCTCAATATCCTCAGAATCAATGTAATTGATCTTTACCTTGGTGCGGGTCTTGATACCTGCATGCAGTAGTGACTCAATCAGGGACTTGTATGCATCGAGCAGTTCCATGTATTTGCCAACCATGGCAATCGTCACTTCGTGCTCGGGATTCATCAGCGCTTCTATAACGCCATCCCATTCACTCAGATCGGCCTCCCGGGCCTCGAGATTGAAACGCTCAATAACCAGTTGGTCCAGCCCGTGTTCGTGCAGCATGCGGGGAATCGCATAAATGGACTTGGCATCGCGCATCGGGATAACAGCGCGCTCTTCCACGTTGGTGAACAGCGCGATTTTCCGGCGGGAACTCACATCTACTTCGTGTTCGGAACGACACAGCAGGATGTCCGGCTGCAGGCCAATGGAGCGCATTTCCTTCACAGAATGCTGTGTTGGCTTGGTTTTGATTTCGCCGGCAGTCGCTATGTAGGGAACCAGTGTAAGGTGCATGAACAGAGCCCGGGAGGAACCCACCTCAACCTTCAGTTGGCGGCAAGCCTCAAGGAACGGCAGGGATTCAATATCACCCACGGTTCCGCCCACCTCAACCAGGGCCACCTCTGCACCGGCTGCCCCTTCCACAACACGGCGCTTGATTTCGTCGGTTATATGGGGAATAACCTGCACAGTTCCACCAAGGTAATCACCCCGGCGCTCCTTGCGAATAACTTCCTCGTAAACGCGGCCCGTTGTGAAGTTATTGCGACGGCTCATCGGGGTGCGAATGAAGCGTTCGTAGTGACCAAGATCCAGGTCAGTTTCAGCACCGTCTTCGGTCACGAAAACCTCACCATGCTGGAACGGGCTCATGGTGCCCGGGTCCACATTAATGTATGGGTCCAGCTTGAGAATAGTAACCTTAAGGCCGCGTGCTTCAAGGATCGCAGCCAGGGAGGCTGATGCAATTCCTTTGCCCAGTGAAGACACAACACCGCCGGTGACGAAAATATAACGCGTCATGCAGATTCCACGATTATCAGGTTCTGTGAAGGAGGGAGATTGTCATCTCAAGATGGGACGCCAGACTACCAGAAAGCCTTTAACGACTCAATTACAATCCCGCTCTACAATCAGCCGCCAGCCTGCAACAGGAGCGCTTCCGCAGTATTGTTCAGAACACCACAGATCGCCAATCGCAATCAGCTCTTCTTCCCCCTTCAACCCCCTGAAAATCAGGGGCAGGCGACGCCTTTCCCAGGGCGGAACAGCCCGTTCCTGAAGCCATTTTTTCAGGGATTTCGAGGGGCCTTCAGGATGAAACCGAAGGCGCTCGCCGCCCTGCCTCGTACATATTCGTATTGGCGCCCTGTGGCCTTTGGAGGTACCGGTGGGGCTCAGCCTGATCACCCACTCGCCCCAATGCACCGTTTGATTGGATTGAAGCTCTACCGGCTCGTCGGGCAAAGCCGGCTCCTCAGGAACCAGGTAGAGCTCTCTCTGAAAACGTCGCAGAGTGTAGCCATCTGCCCGCAACTCCGGAGACCGGTCGTCCGCGGCCTGCAACAAATCGTCAAGCACCTGGGACCAATCGCTGAGCGAAGGGGCGGAGTAACCAGCCCGCCCGATCCACCAGCGCAGAAGATTTTTTTGCTCAGGCAAAGAAAGTGCGCTCAGCCCTGCAACGGGCAGGCGGCGCGCGCGCTGCCCCATTGATTTCCACTGCAGTTCCGCCAGCCGCTGGTTTAAAAAGTTGCTTTCTGAACAGGCACCAGCGGTATGTTGCAAGCGCTGATTAAGGCCGGGCCAGCGTTTTTTCAAGGCCGGCAGAATGGTGAGACGCAGAAAATTCCGGTCGAATTTCTGATCTGTATTGCTCGGATCATCCCTCCATGACAGCCCGGCCTGATGAGCGTGGTGCTCCAGTTCGGATCGCTCAATACCCAGCAGTGGCCGGGCCAGGCGGCCTGCTCCCAGGGAGCGGCTTTTGGGCATGCCGGCAAGGCCCGCAACGCCACTGCCACGGAACATCCGGAACAGCACAGTTTCGGCCTGATCATCACCATGGTGGGCCATCAGCAACACATCACCAGGCTCAAGCAGCGCTTCAAACACTCCATACCGGGCCTCGCGTGCTGCTTCCTCAAGGCCTTCACCCGGGCCGTCGCCCAGCGTGACCGAAACCGGCCGGATTTCAAGCGGCACGCCCAGCCCGGCACACAGATCCCGGCAGAAGATTTCTGTTTCACCGGCATTGGCCTGTAACTGATGGTTGATATGCACCGCCCGCACTCCCGGATGACAGAGCACGGCAAGGTGCAAAAGCAGGGTGGAATCCAGGCCGCCACTGAGAGCAACCCAAAGCCGCCGGTAGCCACAAACGGACTTCACCGGCGCAAGCAGAGTCTCCGGAAAAGCGTACCCGGGGGCAGGCCTAACGCCCGGTGTCATAGCGGGTTAACCGCTCATACCGCCGGGAAACCAGTTCATCCAGAGGCAGGCGGCTTAGTTCTGCCATGCCGTTTTCAAGGGTTTCACGCAGGGCTTCTGCCATTTTCCTGGGGTTACGGTGCGCGCCACCCAGGGGCTCGGAGATAACGTTGTCCGCCAGCCCGAGGTCCTTCAGGCGATCCGCAGTCACTCCCATGGCCTCTGCGGCCAGGGACGCATACTCCGCGCTTTTCCACAGAATGGAAGCACAGCCTTCCGGCGATATCACGGCATAGGTGGAATACTGCAACATATTCAGCTGATCACATACGCCTATGGCCAGCGCGCCTCCCGAGCCGCCTTCACCGATCACGGTAGAGATGATCGGAGTTTTGAGCCGGGACATCACCGCCAGGTTAAGCGCAATCGCCTCACTCTGACCACGCTCCTCAGCGCCGATTCCGGGATAGGCACCGGGAGTGTCTATAAATGTGAGAATGGGCATTCTGAAGCGTTCCGCCATTTCCATCAGGCGCAAGGCCTTACGATAACCTTCGGGGCGCGGCATGCCAAAGTTGCGCTTCACCTTATCCCGCACCTCCCGGCCCTTCTGGTGCCCGATAACCATCACCGGCTTGTCGTTCAGCCGAGCTGTACCGCCCACAATAGCGTGGTCGTCTGCATAACGGCGATCTCCGTGGAGCTCATCGAAATCTTCAAAAATCAACTCGATGTAATCAAGGGTATAAGGCCGGCGGGGGTGCCGCGCAAGGCGGGCAACATCCCACGGATGAAGATCCGAAAAAATACTCTCTGTCAGGCTGACGCTTTTCTTTTTCAGCCTGTTAATCTCGTCGGAAATATTGATGTCGGTGTCGTTGCCTACCATGCGAAGCTCTTCGATCTTGGCTTCAAGGTCGGCAATCGGCTGTTCGAAATCGAGGTAATTAGGGTTCATGATGTTCCATCATTTTTATCGCCAGGCGGAACAGGGCGCCGCCAACTCAGAATTTGGGACAAAGATAACAGTGCCCGGGCTATGGCTGAAGCGGACAAAGGTATGAGTCCGCAATCTGACAAATATTTAACGTCCCGGGCAATTCCTTGCCTTACTCACTCAATCATAGACCAGTTCCACGCACTGGTCGCCCACCAGGTACTTCAGCTCCAGCAACAAGTCGTCTTCCGGCTGAACACGCCAGGCTTCACCCAGTTCAATTCGGGTACTGGCTTCCGGACTGCTGTATTCGATCCAGACCGGGCTGCCCTCGCAGCGAAACGGTCTGAGGGTACTGTCAATCTTGTCCAGCAGACCATTCTGCAACTGATCGGCGTGGAGGTTCAGCTTAAGGCCTTTACTGAACTGCTTACGGGCACTGGGCACATCCATAACCGAACTCACGCGCATCTTCATCTGGCCCGAGTAGTCATCGTGGCTTACCTGGCCCTCAACCACAATCACCTGGTCTGACTGCAACAGCTCCCGGTTCTCGAAGAAGGCTTCGGAAAACAGCGTGGCTTCAATTCGCGCGCTGCGGTCGTCCAGGGTGATAAAGCACATGGTTGAGCCGGTGCGGGTTTTCATGGTTCGCTGCGCAATCACCAGCCCTGCCACCCGTTGTGGTGACTTGCTGGGCTTGAGATCGGAAATGGACGAGCGCACAAACTGCCGCACTTCCTGCTCGTACTCATCAAACGGGTGCCCTGTCAGATACAGACCCAGCGTGTCTTTCTCGCCTTTGAGGCGCTGTTTCTCGGGCCACTCACGCACATCGGCAACGTCTGCGTACGGATCACCGTCATCACCGGCTTCCAGCATGTCGCCGAACATATCCATCATACCCACGGATTCGTTGCGTGACTGCTGATCCGCCTGCTGAACGGCTTTCGGGATACTGGCCATCAACTGGGCCCGGCTGGCACCCAGCTTGTCCATGGCGCCCGAACGGATCAGGGCTTCCATGGCGCGCTTGTTGATTTTTTTCAGGTCGACCCGGCGGCAGAAGTCGAAAATATCCTGGTAGGGCTCGCCGCTGGCGCGACCTTCCACAATGGCCTGGATCGGCCCCTCGCCCAGCCCCTTGATAGCGCCGAGACCATAAACAATCTGGCCTTCATCATTAACGGTAAACGTATATTCCGAGCGGCTTACGTCCGGCAGTACCAGATCCAGCTTGAGGTTGCGGCACTCTTCCACCAGCGTGACGACTTTATCTGTGTTCTGCATGTCCGCGGTCAGTACCGCAGCCATAAACTCGGCGGTGTAATGGGCCTTCAGCCAGAGGGTCTGATAAGACACCAGCGCGTAGGCGGCAGAGTGGGACTTGTTAAAACCGTAACCGGCAAACTTCTCCACCAGGTCGAAGATGTTTTCCGCCAGGGTTTTGTCAATACCATTCTTTTCGCAGCCGTCCAGGAAAAACTGCTTCTGCTTGGCCATTTCCTCGGGTTTTTTCTTACCCATGGCGCGGCGTAGCATGTCGGCGTTGCCCAGGGTGTAACCTGCCATTACCTGAGCAATCTGCATAACCTGCTCCTGGTAAAGGATAACCCCGTAGGTAGGCTCCAGAACCGGCCTCAGGCCTTCGTACTGATAATCCGGATGCGGGAAAGACATGGGCTGCCTGCCATGCTTACGGTCAATAAAGTCGTCAACCATGCCCGATTGCAGGGGGCCGGGGCGGAACAGCGCCACCAGGGCGATCATGTCTTCCAGCGAGTCCGGCTGCAGGCGGCGGATCAGATCCTTCATGCCGCGGGATTCCAGCTGGAACACTGCTGTGGTTTCCGCCTTTTTCAGCATGGTGAACGAAGCCGGATCATCCAGCGGAATTTCGTTGATATCCAGTGGCTCCAGGCCACGGCTCTCGCGCCGCGGGTTGATCATCTTCAGCGCCCAGTCGATGATGGTCAGCGTGCGCAGGCCGAGGAAGTCGAACTTCACCAGCCCGGCGTCTTCCACATCATTCTTGTCGAACTGGGTCACCAGGCTGCCACCTTCATCATCACAGTAAAGCGGCGAGAAATCGGTGATTTTGGTGGGCGCAATCACCACACCGCCGGCGTGTTTGCCGGCGTTCCGGCACACACCCTCAAGCTTCAGGGCCATTTCCCAGATTTCCTGGGCCTCTTCGTCCTGCTCAAGGAATTCCTGAAGCGTTGGCTCCTGTTCGATGGCCTTACCCAGAGTCATGCCCACTTCAAAAGGAATCATTTTCGAAAGCTTGTCGGCCAGGCCATAGGACTTGCCCTGAACCCGGGCAACGTCCCGCACCACAGCTTTTGCCGCCATGGTTCCGAAAGTAATAATCTGCGAAACCGCTTCCCGACCGTATTTTTCGGCCACGTAAGCAATAACCCGGTCCCGCCCTTCCATGCAGAAGTCGACGTCGAAGTCGGGCATGGATACCCGTTCGGGGTTCAGGAAACGCTCGAACAGCAGGTCGTATTCCAGCGGGTCCAGATCAGTAATAAGCTGGGCATAGGCCACCAGCGAACCGGCACCGGACCCCCGCCCCGGGCCAACGGGCACTCCGTTCTGTTTGGCCCATTTGATAAAATCCATTACGATCAGGAAGTAACCCGGGAACCCCATCTGGATAATAATATCCAGCTCGAAATTCAGGCGCTTGTAATAAGCCTCCCGCTTGCTTTCGTATTCGGGATCATCTTTGCTCAGGGTTTTCGCGAGGCGATCTTCCAGCCCTTCTTCCGAGACCTTCCGGAAGTATTCGTCGATGGTCATACCAGCGGGAATCGGATAGTTGGGCAGGAAATACTCACCCATACGCACGGTTACCGAGCAGCGGCGCGCAATCTCCAGGGTGTTTTCTACGGCCTCGGGAATATCGCTGAACAGTTCAATCATTTCCTCCGCACTGCGGAGATACTGCTGGTCGCTGAAACGGCGGTCCCGCCGGGGGTCGTCCAGCGTCCGGCTTTCACCAATGCATACCCGGGCTTCGTGGGCCTCGAAGTCTTCGGCTTCCAGAAAATGCACATCGTTGGTGGCAACCACCGGCAACCCGAGACCCTGTGCCAGTTCGACGCTCAGGTGCAGACAGTCTTCATCACCGGGGCGGCCAGTTCGTTGTAGCTCAAGATAGTAAGAGCCGGGGTAAAGATTCATCCAGTACTCGGCCCGGGCTTTTGCCAGGTCGGGTTTACCCGCAAGCAATGCCTTGCCCACATCGCCCATTTTTGCGCCGGACAAGGCAATCAGGCCATTGGCCCTGCTTTCAAGCCAATCGCGCTGAATAATCGGTTTGCCGTGCCGCTGCCCCTCGGTGTACCCGAGTGAAATAATCTCCGTGAGGTTCAGGTAGCCCTTGTTATCCCGAGCCAGCAGTGTCAACCGGAACGGGTTTTCCGGCTCATCGGGATTCTCCAGCCAGAGATCTGCCCCTATGACCGGCTTCACACCCGCGCCTGTTGTCTCCTTGTAAAACCGCACCAGCGAGCACATGTTGGATTGTTCGGTAAGGCCCACGGCGGGCATGCCCAGTTCCACAACGCGTTTCACCAGTGGTTTGACACGAACAAGGCCATCCACCATGGAGTATTCGGAGTGCACGCGAAGGTGTACAAAAGTCTGCGACATATCGTCAGGTCGTTCCTGCATGTGTTTTCATTGGATGCCTTGATAGAGCCTGCGGCACTCAGCCACCAATCAATGCCCGTATATCTTCTTCTGTCTGGGGTCCAAAACGGGCCTCCAGGAGATCCCCGTCGGGATTCACAACAAAGGTGGCCGGCAAGGCAACCGGGAGTTTCCAGCCGAACTCGGGGCCCGGGTCCTGTACAAGCATGGTGTATTCGATGCCCATACGCTTTCCAAGCGCTACCAGGGCTTCACCCTGCACATCGTCAAAATTCACCCCGAGTACGGTAATGTCGGGCGCCTTGTCCAGCTCGTTCAGTTCCGGAATTTCCTCCAGACAAGGCTTGCACCATTCTGCCCAGTAGTTCACCAGTACCCACTGACCGCGCAGGTCATCCCATGCCAGCTTCGGGCCTTCCGCCCGTTCCAGCTCAACTTTTTGGCAGCCCGCCAGTAAAGCCGTTAAAAACAGCACTACTGCAATGGCTTTTCTCCGGGGCCACCTGTAGACGACAGGGTTCTGCAAGGGAAAACCTCCTGTTAGACTGCTCGCCACAAACAAATGCAGATCCATTAAATCAAACAGGCATGAACATGACAGAACCCATCCGGATTTTCCACAACCCGCGCTGTTCAAAATCCCGCCAGACTCTGGAACTGCTCAAAGAGCAGGGCATTGAACCGGAGATTATACGCTACCTGGAAACACCGCCAACAGAGCAGGAACTTACCAATATTCTGAAAACCCTTAATCGCGAGCCCCGTGAACTGATGCGCACCGGCGAAAAAGAATACAAGGAACTGGGCCTGGACAACCCGGATCTGAGTCACGGACAACTGATTGCTGCTATGGTGGCAAACCCGAAACTGATCGAACGGCCCATTGTACTTGCCAACGGCAAAGCCGAAGTAGGCAGGCCGCCGGAAAACGTTCTCGCGATTCTCTGACTGCACCACTGTAGCAAAAGGAAGCCAAAGTGCCCGAGCAACTGCCTTACGTCCTGATTCTCTACTACAGCCGCAACGGGCGGACTGCGGAGCTGGCAAGCCAGATAGGCCGCGGGGTCGCAAGGGTGACCGGCATTGAGGCAAGATTGCGCTCCGTTCCTCCGGTCTCGCCGGATACACAAGCATCTTTACCAGCGGTTCCGGATGCGGGTGCACCCTACGCCAGCAAATCCGACCTCGCCAACTGTGCCGGCCTGGCGATTGGCAGCCCAACCCGGTTCGGCAACATGGCCGCGCCGCTCAAACACTTTCTGGATACTACGGGTGATCTCTGGCTCGGCGGCGACCTGGTTGGGAAACCGGCAGGTGCTTTCACCTCAACCGGGAGCCTGCACGGAGGTCAGGAGGCCACGTTGCTGACCATGATGGTACCTCTGCTTCACCACGGCATGGTTCTGTGCGGCCTGCCCTATACAGATAAAAATCTGAGTGAAACCACAACCGGCGGCACACCCTATGGTCCATCACACTGGGCCGGAGCCGCCGAGCAGCAACCGTTGAGCGACCATGAAAAGGCGCTGTGCCAGCTCTTTGGCGAACGTCTGGCAAAACTGGCGCTCAGGCTCTGGGATTGACACCAGCACAGCTGCCTGACGTAAAGCTCTTTAACCAATTTACGGAACCAGACAATGCTTCATAACCCCAAGGCCCGGTATACTGCGCGGGCAACCCAGTTTCTGTACCTGGCCGTGCTGGCAACCTTGCTGGTTACCACTTTTTACCCGGCGCCGGTTGAAGGCGTCTCCATAACGCTGATGCTATCGGTCAAGCTTGTCCCCTTGCTGGCCCTCGCAGTACCAGTGTTTCGGGGCAACAATCGGGGCTATATCTGGCTGGCCTTTGCGGTAATCTTTTACTTCACCCAGTCGGTTGTCTCTGCCTGGCTAAGCCAGGGCGCACCCGGCCCGGTGGTTCTCACAGTACTCACGTTCCTGCTGTTCACCCTGGCCATGGTTCATCTCAAGGTGAACAGGCCAGTCACCTTGCGGTCAGGCTCCCGGCCGTAATCCACACTGTTCAAGCAGCGTTTGCCAGGCTTTGGTATGGCGTTCAACCGCACTATCCAGGTTGGCCCACACACTTTCCGGCCCCTGCAAGGCCAATGCAAAACGGCTCCATTCCTGAAACTCTTCCGGCATCGCCTCCTCCTGCATGGTCGCCAGTTCAGAAAGTGGCTCAATCAAATCCGTACGGGCACGTCGCAAGTCTGCGAGGTACGGCTGTATTTTGCCAATGTAAACACTGAAGAACATACTCTGGACAATATCAGATTGATTATTGGGCTTGCCGTTGAGGCATAGTGGCCGAGTATTCAGCCGCTGCTGGATAAGGCGACTGGCATCCAAAAGACGGGTAGTGACCAGCCGGGCGCTATTAATGAGCTGACCGGCCCGGTATTCCGCCTGCCAGCGTTGATGCACCCCACCCCAGAAGCCAAGATCCACCTCAAGATTCTGTTCAAGAAGCGCTGCCACGGCTTTGTTCAACTGGCGGGCGTCCCGGGCAAGATCAGAAAGCGGGTCCTTGGTTTCAACCGGGTACTCACCCTTGGCAAGGGTAAACAGGGTTTCCACTTCTTCCACGCCCCAGGTCGCGTTCCAGATGGCAATTGGCAGTGATTCACGCTTGCTGGCAATAGCCTGTTCCAAAACATCCTGAAGCTCTTCGTCTTCTACTGTGTCCAGGCACTCGCCGGCGGCACGGATAAAACGGATCTCGTAACGCAGGCGATTCAGGGGCTGCATTACCCTGCCCATGACGGAGTTTTTCTCCCCCACCACGTACTGCAGTTCACAGCCGTATAACGACAGGAAGTCCAGCATACCCAGTTCCAGCTCGGGCATTGGCAACACGCGGTTACGGCGCCTCGGCATCTGCTCGGACGGAGGGATCTCCGAAAGCGCTGGCTCGGTTTCCAGCACCCGGCCAACACGCTCTACGTACTCGTCCATCATGGGTCGGGCTTCAGAGAAGGGATTGCACCCCGCCAGCAACAACACCAGCAGGGCGCAGGCAAGCGCTCTGGCAAAGCGGATTGCTGGCATGTTCACCTCCTCGCTAAAGCCAGGCCCAATGTTAAAGGACTAGCGCTTTTGCAGCAGGGCAGCGTCCACTTCCGCAAAGTTCCGGGCGACAAAACGCTCGGTTTCCGGCAATTCACCGTCCCGGATCAGCCATGCGGTTTGCATACCGGCGGCCTCGGCAGCCTCCAGTTCCGCTTCCACATCGGAGAGAAACAGGATCGTCGCAGCCTCTACACCAAGCTCATCGAGAATATTGCGATACGATCCGGGTTCCTTCTTGCCACCGATCCGGGTGTCAAAATAACCGGAAAAAAACGGTGTAAAATCGCCCGCCGTGGTAAAACCAAAAATCAGTTTCTGGGCTTTCACCGAACCGGACGAATAAACATATAAACGCAGGCCACGATCGTGCCACTGCTGCAGATACTGTGCGGCATCTTCGTAAATATGGCCTTTAAGCTCGCCCTGCTGATACCCCTGCTCCCAGACCATGCCCTGAAGTGCTTTAAGCGGCGTTACCTTACGATCTTCACGCATCCACTCCTGCAGGGTTTCGATCAGCGCCTCGGCATCCTCACGGTCTGCCCCGGACTCTTCTGCCACCCGATCCAGCTGTTCCGACACGTCCGGATTATCCCGATGTTCACGGATAAATCCGGGCAGATGCTTGGCCGCGTAGGGAAACAGCACATCGTGTACGAAGGAGATTGAGCTGGTTGTGCCCTCAATATCGGTAAGAATTACCCGGATCATACTGCTGCTCCTTCCAGCTCCTCAAAGCGCGGCAGGCGCGCGGCAATCTCCTCTCCGGTAAAATCGGCCACCCAGCCTTCCGGATTGGTAAACAGGCGAATGCAGGTAAACTCCGGTTCCGGCCCCATGTCAAACCAGTGCCGTGTGCCCTGAGGCACGCTGATCAGATCGTTTTTCCTGCACTGAACCGCAAACACCTGATCACCAAGGTGCAGGTAGAATATGCCCTGGCCGCGCACGAAAAAGCGCACCTCGTCTTCGCTGTGGGTGTGCTCATCCAGAAACTTTTTCCGGAAAGTCTCCTTCTGGGGGTTGTCCGGATTCAGGCTGACTACATCGGCAGTCTGGAAGCCACTCTCGGCCTTCAGCTTTGCGATCTCGGCGCTGTAGGTTTCCAGAATCTGTTCCGGAGCTGCATCTGCCGGCAGTTCCCGGGTTGGCCAGCGCTCAAAGCGGACTCCCCTGGCTTGCAGCAACCGGCTGATTTCGCCGGCTTCACGGGTTACTGTCGGAGTAGCTTCCGGGTTGTGTGCGTCAAAAATGCTCAAGGTCGTCATGGGCGAACCCTCATGGTTACAAGCTCACATTCGAAAAGAAATTCCAGGGCTTCCACATGCCGCAGGCAATCCGCCATGGTTTTACCCCAGGTATACAGGCCGTGCCCCCGAATCAGATAACCCGGCTGCGCAGGGTGTTCCATAAACCACTCCCGGGTTTCCTCAGCCAGGGTTTCAATGTTCTGGGTATTCTCAAAAACCGGAATTGTCACTACTGACTCATGGGTTTCCACGCCGTCGAAGGCTTTTTGCAGTTCATAGCCTTCAAACGCAAGAAGTTCCCCCGCCGGTACAAGCCGGCTCAGCACCGTTGCGTTCACCGAGTGCGTGTGAAGAACTGCACCGACATCCGGAAACTCCTGGTACAGTGCGGTGTGCAGCAAGGTTTCTGCAGAGGCGCGGCACTCACTCTGCACCGGGCGGCCCTGAAGATCGATCACCATGACATCACCCGCAGCCAACTGCCCCTTGTGGCGGCCGGACACTGTAATGGCAATGTGCCCGCTGTCTATGCGGGCGGAATAGTTACTGCTTGTGGCCGGAGACCAGCCCCGCCCGTAAAGGAAGCGGCCCGCATTCACTATGGATTCGGCAACTACTGCGTATTGGTTTACATCAAACACGGTTTTACATTCCGGAATGTGAAGAGCCTGGCTCATGGATTGTTCGCAAATGATGCCGCGCAGCAATCAGATCGGCAACAACGGAAATGGCAATTTCTGCGGGTGTTTTGCTGGGAATGTCAATGCCAATCGGTGCCCGTAAACGCTGTAACGCTGCCTCCTCAAGCCCCAGCGAGGCGAGCCGCTCCCGCCGGGCCTCGGATGTCCGTTTTGAGCCCATGGCGCCCACGTAAAATGCCCGCGACTGCAGTGCTGCCAGCAAACCCATATCGTCTATTCTCGGATCGTGGGCCAGCGCCAGCACACCGCACCAGGTATCGTTAAAAGACGCGGCTATCAGATCGTCCGGCAAGCAACGGGCAAGTGGCAGATACCGGTGGCTCCAGCCAGAGGCAAAGGCTTCGCGCGGTTCACAAAGAGTAACGGTAAAATCAGCAGCAGTGGCAAATTCAGCCACGTAACGCGCTACCTCGCCTGCCCCGATCAGCAGCAATCTGCACTCCGGCTGCAGCAGGTGAAGCAGTTCTTCTCCATCGAATACAACGCCCGGGCCGGCCGAAGGGGCCGCAGGCTCCAACTCCATGGCACCCTGCAAGCTGACCCGGCGCGCCACGGGCACCCGCCGGGTCATAGCCTCCGCCAGCCGCTGCAGATGTGCAATTGCAGTGTTATTTTGATCGGACGGGTTACCCAACGGCTCCACCAGCAGCCGGATTCGACCACCACAGGGCAGCCGGAAATCATCACGGTCGCTGTCGCTGATGCCATAGTCGATGATCACCGGGTAGTCCGCACCATCGTCAATGGTGCGGCGAAGGAGGTCTTCTTCCAGACAGCCACCCGACACTGAGCCGCTCCAGTGCCCAGAATCACTCACCGCCAGCCACGAGCCCGCAGGCCGGGGCGATGAGCCCCAGGTTTCCACAATGGTGCATAACCACGCTCGCCTGCCTTGTTCAAGCCATGACAGAGCATCTCTGATGACCGCCTCGTGGCCGCCGGCGATCGGTGGCGCGGGCGTGTCAGGCATCGGCTTTCAGGGGCAAGCTGCGCTGACGCTTGCCGGTCAGCGCGAACAGCGCATTGCCCAGGGCCGGGATAACCGGAGGCACCCCCGGCTCACCAACGCCTGTGGGAGCTTCGGTGCTCTGAACAATATCCACTGTCACTTCAGGCAGTTCAGTCTGCCGCATCAACTGATAATCGTGGAAGTTGCTCTGCTGGGGCTGACCCTCATCAAACGTTATCTCGCCGTAGATTGCTGCGGTCAGCCCGAAGATAATCCCGCCTTCAATCTGGTCTTCCACAATGCGCGGGTTGACCACCTGGCCGCAATCCACGGCACAGGCAACCTTGTATACCCGGATATTTCCGTTCTCCACACCAGCTTCAACCACCTGGGCCACGAAAGTACCAAAGCTCTTGAACAGCGCCAGGCCCCGGCCACGCCCTTCAAGAACGGGGGTATTCCACTTGGACAGTTGCACGGCCCTGTCGAGCACTTCCAGATGCCGGGGCTGGCCCGCCAGCAGTTTGCGGCGGAACTGGTAGGGATCTTCACCGGCTTCGTAAGCCAGCTCATCCATAAAGGTTTCAACGGCAAAGCCGTTGTGGGAGTAGCCCACCGAGCGCCAGAATGTGACCGGCACACCCGGGTCGGTATGGGTATGGCGGATGTCTATATTATCCACGTTGTAGGGGTACTCTATGGCGCCTTCAATGGCCGACATGTCCTTTGGCGTTGCAATGCCTTCGGCAAGCAAGCCAACTTTACCCAGGGTGTCGTACATGAACTTGGGCGCCCAGGGATACTGGGCAGGTGCCGCGTTGCGCACATACCAGTCCAGCAACTGGGGGCCGACAATCTGGTGATGCCAGCCGGTCAGCCGGTTGCCCTCAAGGCCGGCCTGCATACGGTGCAGCATGGCCGGGCGATACAGGTCGTGCTGCGTATCTTCTTCCCGCGACCAGATCAGCTTCACCGGTTTTCTCACCCGGTAGGAAACTGCAGCAGCTTCTTCGATGTAATCCTGAGTCAGACGGCGACCAAACCCGCCACCAAGAAAGGTAGTATTGATCGTGACATCGCCCGGAGAAAGGTCGGTTACCCGGGCTGCGGCAATGCGGCCAAGATCCGGAGCCTGAGTGGGCGCCCAGACTTCAATACTGTTATCCCGGTACCACGCCGTAGCGTTCATGGGTTCCAGAGTCGAGTGGGCCAGATAGGGCTGGCTGTATTCCGCTTCAAATACCTGCCCTGCTTTTTCGACAGCATTCTCGTAATCGCCTTCGCTGCGCTCAGACTCACCGCGATCCTCATCGGCGGCCTTGCGGTACGAAGCAAACACCTCACCGGTGGAAAGGGACAGGGCCTCCGCGTTATCCCATTCTGCTTTCAGGGCATCCTGAGCTTTCCGGGCGCGCCAGTACTTGTCGGCAACAATCGCCACGCCGCGCTCGATTTCAAACACATCGAGAACACCCGGCATGGCGAGCACTTCGCTCTTATTAAAGGACTTGACCCGGGCACCGTATCTGGGTGGACGGCTTACCACGCTGTACACCATGCCGGGGAGTTCAACATCGATACCGTAAACTGCGGTGCCGGTGGACTTGGCGTGAGCATCCAGCCTGCCCCGCTGTTTGCCAATGTACTTCCACTCGCGGGCCGGTTTCAGTGGAATATCACCACGGATGACTTGTTTGGACGCCAACTCCACCAACTGCCCGTAGCGCATGGAATCCAGACCATTGGGATGAACCACACGGCCCTGGCGCGCGGAGCATTCGGCTGCATCCACCTGCCACACGTCTGCCGCTGCCATAATGAGCATTTGTCGCGCCGACGCCCCTGCCGTGCGCAGAGGCTCCCAACTGGTCGCAATACTGGTGCTGCCACCTGTGAGCTGCAGTTTGTACAAAGGGTTACGATATTCCGGCGCCACCGGTGCAAACCTGGGTGTAATTGCTTCAGGATCGACCTCCAGCTCTTCGGCAATCAGCGTGGTAAGCCCGGTATAGGTACCCTGGCCCATTTCAACCCGGGCCAGGGTAAAGTGAATCTTGTCGTTCCTTGTTATCTCAAGCCAGGCATCCGGCTTCCATTCACCGGTTTCTTCCGTGTAACCGGTGGGTATCCCGGAACAGCCGGGGAGCGAGAGGGACAGCATCAGAGAGCCGGAGGCACCGGCACTTACCTTGAGAAAATCACGTCTGTTCATCGCCATGTCAGCGTTCCTCCCCGGCCGCTTGCGCATCGTACGCCAGCGATTTTCCAGCGACTGATTCAACAGCGGCAATGATGCGGGAGTAGGTGCCACAGCGGCACAGGTTGCCAGTCATGGCCGCCACGATATCGTCCCGGGCAGGCGCCGGGTTGGTTGCCAGCAGGTGAGCCGCACTCATGATCTGGCCAGACTGGCAGTAACCACACTGTGGCACACCTTCTGCAATCCATGCCTTTTGCAGAGGGTGCAATTGCCCATCCTCTGCCAGCCCTTCGATGGTGGTCACCTCACCACCGGCTGCGGATTCTACGGGGGTCGAGCAGGATCGCACCGGCTGCCCGTTCAGATGCACCGTGCAGGCACCACAAAGCCCCACACCACAACCAAACTTGGTGCCCTTGAGCCCCAGTTCGTCACGCAACACCCACAACAGCGGGGTATCACCCTCAATATCCAGCGAGCGCCGTTCGCCGTTAACCGTAAGGCTCAATGCCATGCCTGCTCTCCCCTGTGCTTTGCCCCGGGTCTGTTTGCCGGGCTTACTGTTTTTTTATTTCACAACTTTCTCGCCGTCTTTGTTTACCCAGACATCGCGCTCACCGGTATTCAGTTTTCCGTTGGAATCCCAGACTTCCCGGTTCCGGGTAGTTTCTTCAAGCTTGCCCTTATCATCCCAGATGACGCGGTCTTTGCACCCCACCAGGGCCAAAACGGCAAATATCAACAATGCAGCTTTCTTCAAAACGACCTCCTCAATTCGATTTGCTGATCATGGCGTAATTCATTCTTCCGGTGTATTAACGTGATCCATGCAATTCACGATTGTGCTGCTTGTCCCTGTCACCCTTGCGGACCATGACATAAACAGCACCGGTTCCACCATGGTGTTTCTGGGCCGAATGGAACGCCAGCACATCCGAAAGCTCCGGCAACCACTTGGCCAGATAGCTCTTGAGCTGAGCTATGCCATCGGGATTACGCTCTCCCTTGCCGTGGAGGATGATGACGGATCGCAAACCGTAACGGACGCAATCGCTGACAAACCGGAACACTTCGCGACGCGCCTGTTCAACAGTCATGCGATGGAGGTCCAGCCTTGCTTCAATGGGATATTGCCCGAGCCTGAGCTTGCGAAAGACCCCGTGCTGTATGCCGGGGCGCTGCCAGCAGAGGATGTCGTGTGCAGTCAGAGGCTCAACAATATCGGAGGTCAACGGATTCGCATCCTTGAGCGGATTGGCCACGGCCGCACGCTGACGCTCCAGATGGCCCGGAGTCAGTTCACGGGGCGCTGCGATCTCGGCGCGGTTGGGTTTTCGGATGCGCCGGACATCTTTCATTTCCTCAAGAAAACTGAGGCGATCCTTTTTGGTAATCATGGCCGTGCTTTCAATAACCCGCTGACAATAACCTGCTGAATAGAGGAACCTTACCACCCGGTACGCGTTCCATAAAGAAACCCCGACGATTGCGTAAATTTATGCCATGCGGTCCAAAATGGTTGCAGGTGCGACCAAAATCTTAGAGTGAACACCCGCTCCAGTGTTCTACACTGTAGACTCACAACAATAATGAACGAGCAGAACCGGTTATGGCAGCAGCAAATCAGGACAATTCCCGCCCGCAGAATACCCGCTCCATTATGGTTTTTCTGCAGGCACACGCCCCCTTCTCAAGCATGGACGAAGACCATCTCGCCCACTTTGCAGAGCATGCCACACTACGGTTTTATGCCGACGGCGATGTTGTACTGTCCCCGGAAGATGGTGTTGTTAACAGGTTTTACGTTGTTAAACAGGGGCGGATTCGTGGCGAGCGCCACAATGAGAAAGCTGACAAAACCGAAACCACGTTCGAGATCAGCCGGGGTGAGTGCTTCCCACTGGCCGCGATCATCGGCGAGCGCCCCACCCGGACACTGCACCGCGCCGTCGGGGACACTTTCTGTCTCAGCATAGAGCAGGATGCCTTTGTCACCCTTATTTCCGAAAGTGAACCGTTCCGTGATTTCTGTATGCGCGGGGTCAGCAGCCTGCTGGACCAGGTCAACCAGCGCATACAAACCGGCGCCATGGCGTCCATGAGTTCCAGTTTTTCCCTGAGCACACCCCTCGAACGCTATGCTCTTCGTAATCCCATCGTCTGTTCTCCGGACCTGCCCGTGCGCAAAGCCGTCGCTCGCATGCATGAAAACAATGTCGGCAGCATTGTCATAACCGATGAAAGCCGGCATCCCATCGGAATTTTCACGCTCCGCGATCTGCGCACCATGATTGCGAAAGATACCGGGACTCTGGACACACCCGTACGTCAACTCATGACACGGGACCCCCGCTCTCTGACAGCCCAGGCCGATGCGTTTGAAGCAGCCATGCTGATGGCGGAAAACCACTTCGCACACCTGTGCGTGGTGGACGAAGAAAACCGGCTAATTGGCATGGTATCGGAGAGCGACCTGTTTTCCCTGCAACGGGTCGATCTCGTCAACCTTGCCCGCACTATAAGCACTGCAACTCACTTGCGAACCCTGGTTAGTCTGCGCACTGATGTATCCAGACTTGTGGATGCGATGCTGGCACACGGTGCCGATTCGGGCCAAATCGTCAAGATGATCACGACACTGAACGATGTAACGGTGCGACGCGTGCTTGAGCTGAACATCAAGAAAAACGACCCGGGCATTCCATTTACCTGGCTCACATTCGGAAGCGAAGGACGGCAAGAGCAGACTCTGCTGACGGACCAGGATAACGGCATTCTTTTCCAGACTCCCGAAGGCATGACGGAAGACCAGGTACGGGAAAAGCTGCTGCCATTCGCCCGCACAGTCAATGACGAGCTTGCCGATTGCGGCTTTACCCTGTGCAAAGGCAATATCATGGCCAGCAACCCGAAGCTGTGCCTGAGCGACCGCGAGTGGGATGACTGGTTTATCCGCTTCATCGACGCATCCACTCCGCAGAACCTTGTTTACTCTTCCATCTTTCTTGATATGAGAGCGGTATTCGGGCCCACGGACTCTTTACACGAACTCCTTGAAAAAGTGCTCACAAGAATCCGCAAGAACGCCCTGTTCCAGAAGATGCTGGCAGGCAATGCGCTCCAGAGAAAACCGCCGCTGACCATGTTCCGCAACTTCCGCTATGTAAGCGATGGCAAAAAGCGCAATCTGGACCTCAAACGTCAGGGTCTGGCCCCTTTCGTAGAGGCCGTGCGCGTGTTTGCGCTGGCCAATGGAGTGGAAAATGCCAACACACTTGAGAGAATGGATGAACTGGTTCGCAAGGGCGTTTTTGATGCCAAGGATGCCAATGCCTGGAAGGATGCCTACAGCCTCATACAGGCCATACGCATGCGCGCACATCAGGAAATGCTGGAGCGGGGCGAAGAGCTTACCAACTACATAGATCCCGACGATCTGAACCAGCTGGACAGACGGATTCTCCGTGAGTCGTTCCGGCAGGCCCAGCGCCTGCAACAGAAACTCGAAGTTACCTACCAACTCTGAATCCAGGCTGCTGCCCCATGTTGGAACAGATCAGACAATGGATTGAACGTCGCCGCAAAGGCCGGACAGGTAACATTGCGCCAGAGAACACGCCGACCCCCAAAACCGCCGGGGACCAGCTGCTATCCGAATGCCGCCTGATTGTGCTGGATCTGGAGACCACCGGCCTGAATGCCAGCAAAGATGAAGTCATCGCCGTGGGGGCCGTCGCCATTACCGGCGGCGCCATCGATCTCAGCGATCAGTTCGACCTGATTCTGAAGCGCCCGGAGCTGGATATCACCCAGACGGTACTGATCCACGGCATCGGACCAGAGGCCCTTACCCGGGGCCATGAACTGGAAGATGCCCTTCTGTTTCTTCTGGAATGGATGAACGGCGACCCGATACTGGCCTATCACACGGCATTTGATCAGAAGTTCCTTGAGAAAACCCTGAAAGCGGAACTTGGCTATACCCGGAACCATACCTGGATGGATGTGGCAGAGCTCTTGCCTGCCTTCTTCCCTGACGCCCAGACGGGCGGAAAAGGCCTGGATCACTGGGCCGACCATTTTGGTCTGGAGGTCAGCGCAAGACACCATGCCGCTTCCGATGCACTGGCAACCGCCGAACTGACATTGATTGCCTTGAATAAAGCCCGAAAGAACGGCCTGAAAACCCTCAGGGAATTGCACGACAAACTGCGATACCAGCGCCGGCTCAAAAACATGCACCGCATGTGATTCAAGCACCTGAAACTCCGCAGAAATAGACGCCTGTCACAGCAAATAATTCAGAATTAGACTTTTTGCCAATATCTATAAATTGCTTGACCGGTAAAGTCGAAGAGGAGAACAAGTAGGGGAAGTACTAATATGAATAATAAATTCTCTGGCTCACTCAGCTCACCGAAAAACCACTGCAGATAAACAACAACAAGACAGGAGTAATCCTATGTCAGGTCATAGCTACGATGCTGAAAAGTACTGGAAGGCGAATCTTCGCCTTATATTCGGGAGCCTGGTCATCTGGGCCCTGGTTTCTTACGGCTTTGGAATCGTTCTACGCCCCATGCTTTCGGGCATCCCCATCGGCGGCACGGATCTGGGTTTCTGGTTCGCTCAACAGGGCTCTATTCTCACGTTCATTGCACTTATCTTCCACTACGCGTGGCGCATGAACAAAATCGACGAAAAATTCGGCGTGGAAGAGGAGTAAGCGGATGAGCCAATTTGCGATTAACATCATTTTTGTAGGTGGGTCATTCCTGCTCTACATCCTCATCGCTATCTGGGCCAAGGCCGGAAGCACGAAGGACTTCTACGTTGCCGGCGGCGGTGTTCACCCCATCACCAACGGCATGGCCATTGGTGCCGACTGGATGTCCGCTGCATCCTTTATTTCCATGGCAGGTATTATTGCTGCCAGTGGTTACGCAAGCTCCGCTTACCTGATGGGCTGGACCGGTGGCTACGTTCTTCTGGCCATGCTGCTGGCCCCCTACCTGCGCAAGTTCGGCAAGTTCACGGTTCCGGAGTTTATCGGTGACCGCTTCTACAGCAAGCAAGCTCGAATGGTTGCCGTAATCTGCCTCATTGTGGCATCGCTGACTTACGTAATCGGCCAGATGGCCGGTGCGGGTGTAGCTTTCTCTCGCTTCCTTGAAGTTGATTCCACAATGGGCCTGATCATCGCCGCTGTCGTTATCTTTATCTACTCGGTGCTTGGCGGGATGAAAGGTATCACCTACACACAGGTTGCCCAGTACTGCGTGCTGATCATTGCCTATACCATTCCTGCTGTGTTCATCTCACTGCAGCTGACCGGTAACCCGATTCCGGCGCTGGGTCTGTTCTCCACTCACATCGATTCCGGAATGCCGATTCTCGACAAGCTCAACCAGGTAATCACCGATGTAGGCTTCACTGAGTATTCGGCAGACGTTGACAGCCACCTGAATATGGTGCTGTTCACCCTGACTCTGATGATTGGTACTGCTGGCCTTCCTCACGTCATCATCCGCTTTTTCACCGTTCCCAAGGTGGCTGACGCTCGCTGGTCTGCGGGCTGGGCTCTGGTCTTCATCGCCCTGCTGTACCTCACAGCACCGGCAGTTGCATCCATGGCTCGCCTTAACCTGATGACTACCATTTACCCGGATGGCACCGCCGCTGAACCGATTCGGTACGCTGACCGCCCACAGTGGATCAAAGAGTGGGAAATCACGGGTCTGATCCAGTTTGAGGACAAAAACGGAGATGGCCGGATCCAGATGTATAACGATGGCTCGTCCGAAGCAGCCAAAGCGTTCCAACCAGAGGCAGAAGCTCGTGGCTGGGACGGCAATGAGTTCACCTATAATCGCGATATTCTGGTACTGGCCAACCCCGAAATTGCCAATCTCCCCGGCTGGGTTATCGGTCTTATCGCCGCAGGGGGGCTGGCAGCAGCCTTGTCGACAGCGGCAGGCCTGTTACTTGCAATCTCCTCGGCAATCAGTCACGACCTGATCAAAGGCGCGATCAATCCGGGTATTACGGAAAAAGGCGAACTGGTGGCAGCCCGTATATCGATGGCCGTTGCGATTATTTTGGCGACCTATCTTGGCGCCAATCCGCCGGGATTTGCGGCTCAAGTTGTGGCGCTGGCCTTTGGTATCGCAGCCGCCTCGCTGTTCCCGGCCCTGATGATGGGTATTTTCTCCAAGCGCGTTAACAATACCGGCGCTATTGCAGGCATGTTGTGCGGCTTGGTGTTCACCCTTTCGTACATTTTCGTGTACAAAGGATGGCTCTTCATTCCTGGCACGGCCAACCTCGCCGACACTCCCGAAAACTGGGTATTTGGCATCTCTCCGCTTTCTATCGGTGCGATTGGTGCCATAGTCAATTTTGCGGTAGCCTTCGCTGTGTCCAATGCAACTGAAGAACCGCCCGTTGAGATTCAGGAGTTGGTTGAAAGTGTTCGCTACCCGCGCGGTGCCGGACAGGCTCAGGACCATTAAGCAACAACCTGGCCTGTTTGACTCATTGAGTTGATAGGCTGTTACTGGACGGGCTTCCTCTTTGAGGGAGCCCGTTCTTTTTTAAGGAAACACATAATATGTTCTGGACACTCGTTGCCACCGTATTCTGCGGGCTGGGCGCCGCTGGCATCGCTCTCGGAATCCGGGCCGCCACCCGCAACAGGGCACCTAAATGGATCATCCCCGTGTTCGCTGGCTTGGGCATGCTTGGTTACCTCATATACGGAGAGTACTCATGGTACGATCATAAGCAGTCGCGCCTGCCGGAGGAGGCAGTCGTAGTAAGCACCGAGCGCAACGGGATTTTCTGGCGCCCCTGGTCCCTGGTTTATCCTTACGTAACCGCGTTCTCCGTTGTGGATACCAACAGCATCGCGCGGGACACGAGTAATCCGGATATAATCCGGTTTACACTCTATCGCTTCGAACAAAAGATAACGGATGCGGTCTCACACCGGGTTCATATCATTAACTGCGCATCCCGCGAGCTTGTTCCCATCGGCTCGGATGGAACGCCCCGGATAGACAACCTGAAGGTTCTGGAGCAGCGCGACATGCTTTATTCAACGGTATGTTCCCGTTGATATTCTGGTAACCAGGCCAGGTAACCCGCCCTACCTGACGGAAATGCAGAAATATGATTAGTGTCTGGCTGCTGGTTTTAATTTCCATCACCTACATCTCGATACTGTTTATCATTGCCTGGGCGGGGGATAAACATCCGGGGCTCTATCGCAGGCGCCTGGCCAGGACGCACGTTTACTCATTATCACTGGCAGTCTACTTCACCTCCTGGACATTCTACGGCGCAGTGGGCCGCGCTACACAGGAGGGGCTGGGCTTTGTACCCATCTATCTGGGCCCTCTGCTGGTTTTTATCTTTGGCGCCCCGTTGCTGCGCCGGATTATCTACATCAGCAAACGCAACAACAGCACATCCATTGCAGACTTCATTGCCTCCCGCTACGGCAAATCCCAGCTTCTGGCCGCAATGATCGCAACCTTTGCGCTGATTGGCAGCGTGCCCTACATTGCCCTGCAGCTGAAGGCAATTGCCATGGGCTTCAGCGTATTATCTGATACAGGCGCAGGCACACAGGAGCTGAGCACTGCTGCGTGGAGCGACGCTGCCTGGTACATCACCCTGGCTTTAACTGTGTTTACCGTGCTATTCGGTACCCGCCACCTGGAATCCACCGAGCACCATCGCGGTATGATTCAGGCTGTAGCTTTTGAATCGCTGATCAAGCTCATCGCCTTTGTTGCCGTCGGGTTGTTTGTGGCATACGGGCTTTACAATGGCTTTGGCGATTTGCTGGCAACAGTAAAGCAGGCAAACCTGACCGGCATCCTGACAACAGACGCCATTGAAGCGCCGGCATTTATTACCCAGACCCTCATTGCCATGCTTGCGATCATCTGCCTGCCACGTCAGTTCCACGTTATGGTGGTAGAAAATGCCGACCACCGGGATTTCGAAGTCGCACGCTGGGCCATGCCTGTTTATCTGATTGTCGCCAGCGCCTTCGTTCTGCCCATTGCCGCCGCCGGGCTTCTGAGCCCGGAAGTCACAGCCGGCAACCCCGATATACTCATACTGCAACTGCCCATTATGGCCGGTAAGGAATGGCTGGCAATTCTTGCATTTCTTGGTGGCGGATCAGCGGCTGCCGCCATGGTAATTGTCTGCTCGGTCGCCATTGCCACAATGGTCAGTAATGAAATCATCATGCCCGCACTGCTCAGATTTTTCCGGCCAAGAATGAACCGCCAGGCTGACCTCAGCTCCTTGCTACTGGGCATCCGCAGAGTCGCTATTTTTGTGGTGTTGCTGATTGCCTATGGCTTTTACCGGATGGCAGGAGAAGATTACAGCCTGACCTCGTTCGGTCTGCTGTCGTTTGCTGCAGTCGCACAGTTTGGCCCGGCTCTGGTGGGAGGTATCCTCTGGCGTCGGGGTAACGCGACTGGCGCAACCTGGGGACTGGCACTCGGCTTCCTCCTGTGGTGCTACACCCTGCTGCTTCCTGCTCTGGCTTCTACAGGCTGGCTTACCGATTCGCTGATCAACAAAGGTCTGTGGGGCCTCGGCTGGACAAGACCAACCGCCCTCTTCGGGCTTGAGCTCGACCAAACCAGCCATGGAATTATCTGGAGTCTGGGCATCAACACCCTGGTTTACGTCGTTCTTTCTCTGGTCACGCGTCAACGAGTCCGTGAGAAAATCCAGATTGCGTCGTTTTTTCATGACCCTCATCCAAAAGGTGACACGGTCCAGCATCAAAGTTGGCAGGGGGAAATACTGACATCAGATCTGCAGGCGCTCACCGACAGGTTCATGGGCGAGGAACGCTCTGAAATCATTTTCCGTAATTACGGGCGCCGCAATGCCATAAGACTGCACCCCCATCGCCCTGCTTCATCTCATCTGATGAAATACATAGAACGTCAACTGGCCTCGGTAATTGGTGCCTCTACCGCCCGGGTGGTTCTGGAATCCACCCTGACCGGTCGCGACATGCAGATTGAGGACGTGGTCAGCATTGTTGATGAAGCCTCACAGGCCATGACATTCAGCCGCGAGCTCCTGCAGTCCGCGATTGAGAACATCAGTCTCGGTGTTTCAGTGGTTAACCAGCAGCAACAGTTGGTAGTCTGGAACCATCGCTACCTGGAACTGTTCACCTACCCCAAGGGATTTGTGCGAGTCGGGCGCCCTGCAGAAGACCTGATGCGCTATAACCTGACTAACGCTAACCTGCCAGCACGACGCATTGATGAAATTATTTCCAACCACTACGCAAGCATGCGCCAGGGTGAGCGGATTTCATACGAGCGCCAGAGGCCCGACGGCACCATTGTTCGTGTCGATGGCAGCCCGATTCCCGGTGGTGGCTACGTGACCACCTTCCAGGACATTACAGCGATGCGCCGCACAGAGCAGGCACTTAAAGAAACCAATATCTACCTCGAACAGAGGGTTAAAGAGCGGACCCAGGAGCTTCAGGTTATCAACGAGCAGATGCTCAAAGCCAAGTCTGTTGCCGAACAGGCCAACCAGAGTAAAACCCGTTTCCTGGCCTCTGCCAGTCATGATTTGCTGCAGCCCCTCAACGCCGCGCGCCTGTTTACCTCGGCTCTTGCCGGGAAAGCCAGCAACTCCGAGACCAAAGATCTTGTTGACCATATCGACAGCTCACTCGGAGCAGCTGAAGAAATCATAAGCACCCTTCTCGATATTTCCAAGCTCGACGCAGGAGCACTGGAGCCTGATCTTGGCGTGTTTCCGATCAATGATATTATGCGGCACCTGGCTACGGATTTTACGGCTATCGCTGAGGATCAGGGGCTCAAGCTCCATGTGGTTCCGAGTGGCGCGTGGGTTCATTCGGACGCCAAACTTCTTCGTCGTGTGATTCAGAATTTTCTGTCCAACGCCATACGCTACACCACGGAAGGTAAAATATTGCTGGGTTGTCGTCGCCTTAAAGGGTATCTGCGCATTGAAGTGTGGGATACGGGCCCCGGTATACCAGACGACCAGCTAACGTTTATTTTTGAAGAATTCCGGCGCTTTCAACAGGGAGGGGACAAGAAAGGGCTGGGGCTTGGGCTGGCAATCGTCGACAGGATCAGCGGCATGCTGAACCACCCTGTCGGTGTTCAGTCCGTTCAGGGTAAAGGCAGTGTTTTCAGCATAACAGTACCACTTGCCCCCAGGGATCAGGCTTACAAAGCCAAGGAGACATCAGCTACAGCAAGCTCCAGACGCGTTTCCAGCCTCGGTGGCTTGAGCGTGCTATGCATCGACAACGACCCCGCCATTTTGCAGGGAATGGTCGCTCTTCTGGGGAACTGGAAGTGCGAAGTTATCGCTGCGGAAAGCTTGCAGCATGCGTTAGATGAACTGGCGGGCAGGCAACCGGACATTATACTTGCAGACTACCAGCTTGATGACGACAAAAATGGTCTGGATGCAATGGATGCGATACGCGACTCAGTCGGGCGCAACATTCCGGGAATCCTTATAACGGGGTACATGGCGCCTGAAGTTCGTGACGATGCCATTGCGCGAGGTTATCAGATCCTCTATAAGCCGGTTAAGCCCGCTGCCCTGAGAGCGATGGTCAACAAATTCCTGAAACAGAAACGCTCATGAACAGCCCCCCAGAAAACACCCTGCCCGGTGCAGGAGGATTCAGTAAGCTCGCATACCTTGTAGTAGACGACTTTGAGAATTTCCGGATCTCCATGCGCCACATGCTTCGCAGTTGCGGTGCCGACAACATTGAGCTGGTGGCCAACGCCAGGTCTGCCGTTCAATATTGCACCTACAATCACGTCGATGTTGTACTCTGCGATTACAACCTGGGTGAAGGCAGAAACGGCCAGCATATACTGGAAGAGCTGCGCTACAAGAAGCTACTGAAAAGATCGTCACTGTTTTTGATGGTCACCTCGGAAACATCCCGGGAGATAGTCATGGGCGCCCGGGAATACCAGCCCGACGCCTATCTGACAAAACCCATCAATCGGGCCATGCTGGAAAAACGCCTTGGCAGTTTGATCAGTCAACGCAACGCTTTGCTTCCCATCAACCGTGAGATCGATCGGGAAAACTATCCGGAAGCCACCTCTCTCTGTCTCGAAGCTCTTACCCGACTGCCACGCTACAAAACCTGGCTGATGAAAACCCTCGGGGAGCTTTATTTTCTTCTGGGGGATCTCTCCCATTCCATCAAGATCTACGACGAGGTGCTTGCAAAGCGCGAGCTTTCCTGGGCCAGTTTCGGGCGCTGCAAGGTTCTGCTTGCCAACCAGCGTTACGATGATGCCGTTGAGAGCCTGCAACGACTGATCGAAAAACATCCAGACTATATGGAGGCTTACGACCTCCTGGCCGAAGGACTAGAGCGCCAGAATCGACCGGGCCAGGCCCAGCGGGTTCTGGAACAAGCCATCAACCACTCTCCCAATGCACTACGGCGCCAGAAGCACCTGGCCGAGCTGGCGGAATCCAATCAGGATATGGAAAAAGCCGCAGACGCGTGGCGACATACGGTCAGCCTTGGAATGCACTCCATTCATGACAGCCCAAAGCATTATCTTGCTCTGGCCAACACCCTTTGTGACCTGAGTGAGGGTACAACGGCTAGCGAGGGCCAAGCGCTTGCCGGCGAAGCCTTAAAAACGCTTGCCACCATGGAAAAACGGTTTTCGGGCCAGGAGGCTCTCGAGCTTCGTAGCCAGATTATCCAGTGCCGCGTCCACGCTGGCCAGGAAAACACCAAGGATGCTGATGCCACACTGGAGCAGATCCGGACGAAACTGGAAAACACCAGCCAGGTGGGGCTGGATACAGAACTGGACTACGCTAAAACCCTATTCCGCCTTAACCACGCCGGAGAAGCAAAAGAGTTACTTGCGGAGTTAGCAGAAAAATACAGCAGTGATCCCGTTGCCCTCAGAAAAATCGACAACCTGCTCGATGAGCCCGTTGGTTTTCGCACGAAGATCAAAGCCCGCCGCCTTAATCGGGAGGGAATAGCAGCCTTTGAATCGGGCAACCTGAAAGAAGCCCGCCTCATCTTCGACAAGGCGCTCAAGATTATACCCGATCACCCCGCACTCAACCTCAATCAGGTCCAGGTTCTAATGAAAGAACATGAGAACACAACAGAAACCGGGAATTTGATGGAACTCTGCCAACACCACCTGGACCGTTTGGCTGACCTACCCGAACAACATGGGCAATACAGACGCTATTTGGCACTACAGCGTAAACTGAAGGGACAGCGCCAATGAAACACCGGAATATCGACTTCTCCATGGTTCTGGCGCTGGCCGTACATGATATGAAAAATTCGCTGGGGATGTTGCTCAACTCTTTAGACGAACTCAGAGCCGAACACGAAGACAAGCTCAACGACTCTTCCAGATTCAACACGCTCCAGTATGAAGCAGAGCGAATACATAATGATCTGGTACAGCTTCTGGGAATCTACAGACTTGGCGAAAATAACCTGTCCGCGCACATGGAAGAGCATTTCGCCCCGGATTTTCTCGCAGAACACCTGGCCCGACACACGCCACTCCTTGAAGGTCTGGGGATCGAATGTTCGATAGAGGCTGAGGATATAAACGGATTTTTCGATGCTGACCTGCTTACTGGTGCGCTGAACAACACGATCAACAATGCGATTCGCTATACAAAGAGCCGAATCAGGCTAACGGCCAGAGAACACGAGGGTTATTTTGTAATCGGGGTAGAAGACGATGGCGAAGGGTATCCGGAGAATATGCAGCATACGGGACCGCTGAGTTTTAAATCCCTGGACTTCAACACCGGCAGTACAAGCCTTGGCCTGTTCTTTGTTTCAGCGGTGGCGGATCTTCACAGCGAAGGAGAACGCTCCGGCTATATCAAACTCCACAATGGAGGGCAGCTTGGTGGTGGAGTGTTTGAGATCTGGCTTCCGTAGCAGCGTCAGACGATGACCTGGATTGCCCAGCTCAGGCCTGTCGGGCCCGCCGTCGTTGCGCTCCCGCGTCCTGCGCTTGCCGTTAGCAAGCTGGTCACATGGGGGCTTTGTAGTGGCAGTAGTATCGTATCTAAAACAAAACAGCCCCGGCAGCGAAGCTGTCGGGGCTGTTTTATTT
>NZ_NIHD01000014.1 GCF_002806975.1 Marinobacter aromaticivorans
ATACAACGACGATCCCAAACCTTTTATCTGGCGCAAAACAGCGGATCAAATCATTGCATCAATCGCTCGTCTTTCCGATAAGCTGAATAATAAGACGAACTTTTGTTAAGGCACACTAGTCGGCCGTCCGGTTGTCGTGGCTTCGAATAATGACGGATGCGCGGTGGCGCGCAATGCCGAAGCAAAGGCCCTGGGTATCAAGATCTGGGACAACCGATCTTCGAGCTGAAGGAGCATGTCGAGAAGAACGGCCTGGTGGTGTGCTCTTCAAACTATGCGCTCTACGGCGACATGAGTTTTCGCTTCATCCAGACTCTGGCGACCTTTTCGCCCGGGGTCATGCCATACAGCATCGATGAGGCGTTTCTCGATCTGACCGGCATTGAATCGGTCATGTCCTATGAGGATTTTGGGCATCAAATCAAAAACGTGGTGAAGCAGTGGACCGGTCTGCCAATTTGCGTCGGCGTAGCACCCAGTCCCACACTGGCAAAGCTGGCGAATCACGGCGCCAAAAAGTATCCGGCAACCCGAGGCGTGGTGGACTTGACCGATCGCGACCGACAGCGCCGACTGCTGAAGCTGGTCTCGGCCAGCGAGATCTGGGGGATCGGCTCCAAACTGAGTAAAAGGTTGGCGGATCTTGGGATTGAAACCGGGCTCCAATTAGCGGACGCAGATCCCAAATGGATTCGAAAGCATTTTTCGGTCGTTGTCGAGCGCACCGTTAGAGAGCTGAACGGGGTTCCGTGCCACGACGACCTTCTGGAAGTGGCCCCGGCCAAAAAACAAATCCTCTGCTCGAAATCGTTCGGATCACCGGTGACCGACCTGGACTCCATGCTCGCGGCCGTGTCACACCATGCAACCCGGGCCACCGAGAAGCTGCGCAAGGAAAATCGTGAATGCGGGTATCTGGCAACTTTCATGTCGACCAGCCGGTACCGGTCGAGCGAGCACTATGCGAACCAGAAGGGCATTGCTTTGCCGTATCCAACCGCGGACACCCGCGAGATATGCAAACAGGCGGTGACTCTGGCTAGGGCGCTCTGGCGCGATGGATATAAGTACAACAAGGCAGGCATCGTGCTTTCCGACTTTCGAGCGCCTGGTGCATGCCAGTCAGACTTTTTCAGTCGAATTGAGGACGACAAGCGAGATCAGGAGCTGATGCGGACCCTGGATAAGATCAACAGCATTGCGGGTAAAAACACGGTCCGCTTTGGGCGTCAGATCCACAAAAATACGAACTGGCAGATGCGCCGGGAAAATTTATCCCCAGCTTACACCACCCGTTGGTCCGATATCCCCGTCGTCAGAACTTAGGCTGTCCGATTGCCCATCGGCGCAGTGGGACTCATCCGGCATGCACCTCATTGGTAGATAACTTCGATTTCAACTCCAATACGTGAGCAGCATCAGTAGGAAAGCGTCAGCTAGCTGATCGGCTGTAATCCTGAGGATTGAACTTCTGACGAATAGCTTCCGAAACCAACATCCGCACGTCCTCAACAGACATGCCTTTCGACACAATTCGAGCGCCGGCCTTAACAATAGCTCCGCGCGTTGTCTGTGGGATGTTCGGATCCGCCGTCACCATAATTTTACTTATATCCTGGTTCGGATGAGCCTCATCATTTTTCAGCCACTCAAGCAGCTTGAGCCCGTCAATTTGCGGCATGTGGAAATCAACCAGCAGCAGGTCATAACGCTCTTCTTCTAAGTGCGAGATACCCAGGACCGGATCATTGCAAGTGACCAACTGAACCTGACTGGTATCAAGGATTTTCGGCGCAAACATTCGGTGCATCTGCTGCAGGTATGTCTCATTGTCGTCGATGAGCAATACCCTCAGTTTATTGTCACCCTGATCAACCATCGTGTAATCGAGGTTAGAGTGAAAGTCGTTCGCCTCGTATTCGCCCTCAGGACTTTTTGTGTCAACTGTCCCTTGGCGATGGCTAATTGGCAATTTGATGCTCAGTTTCGTGCCAAACCCTTCTTTGGAATCAATAGCGATGGTGCCACCCAGAAATTCAGTAAAAGCTTTCATGACAGGCATCCCGATGCCCCACCCATCTTTGCCCCGCCGAATACCATGGGTAAGGGCGTCTCCGTGCCAATGAAGGTCGTTCATCTCGTCTGTGGACATCCCGCTACCAGTGTCCTGTACCGTGACCTCGACATAATCCTCCTCAAGCGTCATGGACAGACGAACGAAACCATCCTTTGTGTGCTTCAATGCATTCTCGATGGCGTTTCGGACCACCACCTTGATCAGATCATAGTCAGTGTAGAGCTCCGTCGCTCGTAGCTTTTCATCGTCGCAACACTCCCAGATCAGCGCCACGTTGGCCTTGCCCGCAAACTGACTGTTCAGCTCTAACACCATCTTGCTGACAGCAAACCATTCTTTATGTGTGGCCAGTGTTCCGTTTTCCAGGGCGGCCAGGGCAAGAATCGCCTTAACGTGATGGTCCAGAATGTCGAGATCGTCCAGCGACATTTGCAGAATGCTCTCAGCATCACTGAAGGCTTTCTGACCAACGTAATTGACCGCCAGATCCGCCTGAGAGCGCAGGTTTGTGATTGGAGTTCGGAGCTCATGGGCCGCGATAGCCAGCAAATTCTGCTTCATCGCAATAGCCTTCGTCTGACTGCGATATTTCCGTTTCAGGCTGGAAATCCAGATTACGAGAGCCAGGTTCCCGAATAAGGCAATTGTGAGAGCAGTAATCATCAGCTCGTCGACGTAACGATATATTGGGAAATGGCCGGCCACTGCCAGGTATAGTCCCAATAGAAGACCTGCGACGACCCAATTAAAGACCATGGACCAAAAAGATCCCTGAACCGCACGGACTGAGGTGATGGTGATACCGATGATGAGGAGTGATGTAAATACTGCGAACAACATAGGCCTATCCTTGGCTCAAAATCTCTGGGCTTACATGGGAAGCGTTTTTATTTCCAGGTTAAATTTTTCACACACATTGCTTGAACGCATCAGCGCCCTGCTGTCCGACACAGACACCCGTTCCTTCGGCTGCTGATTAGACGGCTACAATGTTGGCCACCATCATATCATCCGAGGAAACCCTGGCTTCCATTCAGTGCGAGCTGGGGTTTAGTCCGTTCGAGGCAGATATTAACGGTATTCACTATCGCCGTCCTCGTGGTCAGCCATTCCGTTTCGAGTGATCGATCAGCTCATTGATCTTTGTGTTTTCATTAACCGCCGCAAAATTCTCAAGAAATGACAGAGCGGCCTGTGACTGTGGTTCATCCAGCTTCGAAACGTCTATGTTCATGCAAATGAAGCCAATGAGCCCGAAACGTGGGTCGTAGATAGGGATCGTGCTTGACTTAACGTCTCGACCATCCGCGAGCGTAAGCCCATAGCTGATGAAACTCACGCCACGGCTCTTACCGACTGCGTACTCACGAATGAGCTCCAAACCAAAATTAGTCGTCGAATCGCCCAGTCGGCGCCCGGAAATGGGGTTCTGGATGGCTATAATTGAGGCCAGCGGATTTCGCGTGTCATGGAGCACGATTTCAACGCCCGTGCCGGCAAATGTCCGACCGATCCCATTCACAATGTCCGTATACACGCTGAACACCGCATCCTTGTGCTTCCGGATTTCCAATATGTCTTCGTAGTGGTACTTCTCAACCAGCTCGAAAAAGCGAACTTTGTTGTCGTGATCTAGCATCAACAGGGTGTTGTTCGCCTGGACGATGTAGATGAGATCCGCTGCAGCCTTCGGATTGTTCTGACTTAAAAGGTGCATTACCGCCTGGTTCAATTTGTCGATGTCCAGGTTCAAAACACCGTTAGTGCTTTTGACAGGGTAGAGGTCTGGAAGCGCGCTCAAAGGCGTCCCGGACAGGGGAACGAGTGGATCATGAGAGTGTGAAATTCGGTGCCCTTGGAATTGCTGGGCAATGAGTAAGGCTAGCAAGATGACTACCAGAACCGCAGGGATAACTGCCGAAATGATGGTTCGGATTGCAAACGGCTGCATCGAGATACTTCCTTGTTACGTAGCCAGAACTTTTTTAAGCACCTGCCTTGGCGCTTACAGTATGTTACAAATTAGACATTATTTTGGATGAAAATTAAACGCAAAAACATGGTCTATGCCACAATTACCCTCAGAGTTTCACGCTTAAAGCCGTCGAGATGTTGCCACGACCCCCTTTGCGATGCACTATCTCCCTGAATTCCTGCATTGCATGGAAGCGCCGTACCCCAGTGGTTCGGGCAAGAATCAAGGATGAGATCTCCACTGGTTGTCATGATCGTGGCAACTTCCTTGCGGCACCAGATTTAAAAGGTCGTTAAGTTGTGACCTTTTGATTGATGGTTTCTCGCACCAGCAGCGGCACAATCGATGTCAGCTTCATGGGCGGTCGCAAACAGGTTTCCTGTCCTCTGGTTTCACGCCGTCTGCCCTGATCCTGGTGTGCAAACACAGTTACGATCTTGTGGAGAAAACTCGTGAAATTAAAGTGCCTTGCTTTGTCACTGGGATTGGCAGCGACCTTAACTGGCTGCTCAACAACTGAACACGTATTAGTTGGCGGGAAATGCGTCACCTGCATCAATAACCCACTGACAGGTGAACCCTTAAACCACGACGGCTCGATCCCGGGCAGCACATACAAGCCCTCGGACCAGTCTTCCACCCAATCAGATTCTTCAGGCACGGATAGCTCGTCTTCCGTCGCAAAAACCTTTACTGAGTTCTCTACCTCTTTTTCCGCACCAGTAAACGTTGATGTGGCGTTTATCCGAATCAAGAAAGAGTACGGGTATCTGTCCGAGCAGGAGATCCGCCAGGAATGGGGGGCAATGGCAAATACGAAAATGCAGACATTTGCCTGGGCCTATGACTCAGAACCGTCCGTTTACTATCATATGCGGGCTCACCGGCAGCATGGCGATGCGCTTTATGTCATTGATCACAACATTACAAAACAAACTGCCGCTGCCAGCGAGATAACGATTACCGTTTGGGTGAACGATCAGTCTCCAATCACGCCGGCCGACGTGGCGGAAAGCCTCGCCGGGCGCACCAAAACCGCATTGAAGATCTGACAGGCAAAGGAAGAGGCCTCACGCAATGATTAGACTGCTTTTTGGTTTCATTCTTGGTGTGGTGGCCTCGTATTTCACCTTCCCGATGTTTTACTCCACACTGGGCCCCTTACCTAAGTTCAGCCTCGAGAACCTGTTATCAGAAGAACAGACGTTGAGCTCCAACACGATCAACCCCAACCCGCCCGCGCATTTCCAACAGATCAAAGCCGATGCATTGGCTGAAAAGATCAGCGTGGCGCGTTCTCTGGCTCAACTGAATCCGCCGCAGTCTGCAACAACTCCAGAAGTTTTGAATGTTATCTACAGCGCGGCTCGCAAGGATCCTGTCGTAAACAGCCTGTTTCTTGATAGAGCCAGTAATGGGCTAACCAATCAAGAAGCGCTGATCATTCTGTCCGCATACGGAAAGCGAGGCTGATATGGCACAGGTGGCATTCATCCTGAACGACCAGCTGGTACCGACGGACCATCCCGAGCGACAAGCGCTTCTTGCCTCTGCCTATAGCACACGGGCCAGGCCTCTTTGTGGTTGCAAAGATCCGGGACTTCCCCTCTATGTGTCCAAGGTGGACGATGACTCTTTCTTGGTGAAGCGGATGCCGTTTACCGGGCCACAACACGATCCGAAATGTGACTGTTACGAGATTCCACCCGAGCTATCGGGCCGCGGCGCACTGGGTCAGAAAGCAATTGAAGAAGATCAGGATGGCGGCATTACCAAGCTTCGGCTGGACTTCAGTTTGAGCAAGCGCGGAACAGCCCCAATCGCCTCGCCAATAAAGGGCCAATCTACCCAGGCGCCAACTACGAAATCCGACCCGGCTAAATTATCAGTACGATCGCTTTTGCACCTTCTCTATGAGGACGCAGGGTTGAACCGCTGGTCTCCCCGAATGGCGGGTAAGAGAAATTGGTTCGTGGTTCGCAAATATATGCTTGAGGCCGCCGAAGGGAAAATTTCGGGCCGGAAGGCTATCGTCGATTCCCTGCTCATTCCTGAGCCGTTTTCAGTGGAGCATAAAGACGACATCCTTCGCCGGCGAGCGCGATTTTTTTCTGATCTCAAGGCCACTGCCAAAAACCAGCCCATGGGTTTGATGATAGGTGAGGTGAAAGCGTTCGAACCAGCCCGGTTTGGACATCGGATGATCATCAAACACATGCCGGACGTCCCCATTTACCTTGCCGACGACATTTACCGGCGCATGGGAAAAAACTACGGGACCGAATTGGCGTTCTTTGCTGAGGATGCCCAAATCCACTTGCTTTGCATCACCACATTCACCCGATCCGCTACAGGCAACCTTCAAGCTGACACACTGTCCTTGATGACGGTCGATGCTCAGTGGCTGCCTTTCGAAAACCGTGAAGAGTTGGACCTGGTTGAGAAGTACCGTGCAACGGGCCGCTACTTCACTAAATGCCTTCGCTACAACCTTAAAAGCACCGAAGTCCTTGCGTCGATCCTTCTCACCGACACAGAGACCCCGACGGCGGTCTATCTGTACCCAGACGTCTGCGACCCGGCCTATCAAGAGAAGCTGGACTGGGTTCTCACAAACAGCGAGTTGCCCTACGAGCTGATCAATCCAAACGCATCCAGCGCATGAGTGAACCTTCCTGATGACCGTTTTAAATCAACAACAGACCAATGACTTGTTTTGCGACATCGAGAGTCGCTTGCTCGGCGCCAGCTCATTGATACTGGAGTATCTGAACAACCTCAAACCCGCATGCTCGGAACTGGGCCAGATTGAGTGGCGCTACCGGCTTTCCGGATTCCTGGAAGGACTTAGCCTGACCGGCCACATAGATAGCCTTTATCTTGAAAGCCTTGCTAGCATGCTTTTTGCCCGTGACGTAAAAAGCCGCGAGGTGCGGCCTGGACGAGCCCATGCGTTCAGCATCGACATCATTACTGACCAATCCAAGGTTTACCGCTTTGATGTTCCTTCAACTAATCCACTGGATGCTTACGCGCAGCTCACAAAGAGAACAGCCTATAACTCAATACCCGGTATAGAGGCCATCGAAGTCTATGCCGGATTCAGGAAAGACAGAGTTAAGGAAGCTCAACCTTTACGAGTCTTCGCCAAGAGCGAACTCATTTACAGTAACCGCTGATTCATCTCACAAGGCCGTCATTCGCCATGGCACTGACATTAGAAAGGATGCTGTTCGAGAGCATCATTATCAACGACAACATCAAAATCACCGTTACGCGACTGGACAGTTCAAGGGTAAAGCTTTCAATTGATGCCCCGCCCGAGGTTGCGATCAACAGGGAAGAAGTTTTCAACAGAATCATCGACCAAAAGCCGAAACCAGAACAGCCGGCCGCCCAGCGCTCCATCGTCAGAAGGCTGTTATCCAGAAAACAGGTCGGCAAGGTCTTGCAAGACTGGCCGCCTGGCAAATGAGTGGCCGGTCATTCTGGCCAAGCTTGAAGCGACCATTAACACCGTGGATCTATGGATGTAGAACTGGGCCCCCTCTGCATAAATAATGATTAAGACCCGTCAGATTCGTCTTTCCGTCCTTTTGCTAGCTTTGCCTTGGTCAGGGCAGTCGGCGAGCTATGTCTAGCGTCCAGGTATCTCAAGGCTGTTCGTGGATCACGCCATCCGATCCACTCCATTATATCCTTTTGATTTCCATACTCTTGGTCCATCCAGTTTGCCAATCCCCGACGCATAGAGTGGCTGGTGTATCGATCGTGAGCGGCCTGGGTATCAACTGTGAACAACTTCTCTATCAGAGTATTCATCGAATTTGCGTTGATATTTTTTGTCCATACGTTGCCCCAACGATCTACTTTTGAGAACAACGGCAAAAGCCCATCCGTACTTCGCTCGTCACTGACCCCTTGAAATCGGTCCTCCTTCCATTGCCGGATCGCATAAATCGGGCAGAGATGTTTAGTCGGGTACGCTTCAAAAAGCTTTTTTTGCCCTCTTCCTTCTCTGTCGGTCTTGGACCTTCGAATGGTAACTCGCATCCAAGGAGGGTCTTCATCCCAGAACATTTCCACATCCTTGATGCGCAAATTGACCAATTCGGACGCGCGCAATCCGAACCAGAAAGCCGTCAGCAAAAGAGCTCGGTTTCGAGAGAATTTGAGCATTGATTGCCGGTCATCATGTTCCAGTGCGATCTGTCGGTTTCGACGCAGCTTTTCCTCTGCGTTCTTTAAAATCCTCATGGGTAGGGCATTCGCCTGTTCCTGAGGTTCACCACAAGACACTCTAATGGACCGCATGGTTGCCCGCACGGCATCTGAATTGTTTGGATTATCCCCAAAAGTGCGCTTGTGCCAGCTCCCGAATAGACTGCGTCGCTGTTCCAGCGTGGCGATCGAAAAACCCTTGAGGTTTTTATTTCTCCGCTTGTCCAGCACCGCGCTTTCCGGGCTTTCTTCATAGGAGGGCCTTCTGGCGTATTCATTGAGATAAAAAGACAGGTCAGTTGGCGTGCAGGGCAGAGGACCGTTCCAAACCTCAACGTAGTGCCGGACAGCCTGCGCAGTGGCTTTTTTCGTATTCTTCGATTCAGCCGACTGGATAAGCTCCAGAAGCGCTACTTGCGCTTCAACCGGATACTGAGCAAGAACCTTCGAATCGAAAGCCTCGGCATATGTTGGGCGAGGTTGTGTCGTCAGCTTTTTACTGGTCACTTTCTTTTCCACACTTTTTTCTCACGATCGCTTCTATTCGGTGCCTCGGCACCAGACTCTCAGCTTCTAACTGATATAGATCCCGCAAACCCGACTTAGAAGACAGGTCCATGATGGCAAGTATGTGTCGCCGCAGTTCGGCTTTCACGCTTCCAAGGGAAAGCTCAGCATTCAACGCAGTTGCAGCAATCGCCTCGCTCTGCAGGATGTGCGTTTTGTCCACATACACTTTTGGATCTGCAATTACCTCAAAGGAGAGATTTAGAAGCTCCCAAGGCAGCGATTCCGCCGGAATTTCTATAGAGACTTTCTCCGGCGCCCAGGGGAACACATGAATAGTGTTGATGTCGCTGTCCACCACGTACACCGTTGCAAGCCCGATGTCTCTCCAGCTTTCTTCAACAAAGATAAAACCGTTTTGGCTGTTAAAAGCGATGATTTCCCGGAGACGCTCTCTGGCCTCTTTAGCAGATTGAAAATCCACTAATCGCTCTTCAGTCACGAGGCACTCCCGGCACCAATATTTTCACTGCAGAAATCTTCCAATGCCCATAGTGGGTTCTGGCATCAAACAACCGCGTCTTAACCTGATCAACCGAAAGTGACTCAAAACCTGGCTTTGGAGTGACCACAGCGACCTCATCCCATGACCTAGCCGGGGTATCCCGCCGCTCAGCCGCGAGAAACAAAAGCCTCAGCAGTTCATCACTTTGCTCGCGCGGCATCTTTTCGACAAGCAGCTCTGGCAATCCTATATCTGAGCACCCCACCGTGTAGGCGTAGCCTGGTACATGTCGAACATGGACACCATGGTGTTCAATCGCATCCGCCACTGCGTTCTTATGGACCTCGATTCCATTCTCAAATTTTCCAAGAGCCATCAGTACATCTCCAATCAGTCATTTACGACCACAGTACACTGGAAATCATGGCCGCCAAGGTCTGGTTGCTTTTTTACCAAATGCCGCAGGCTATTTTTTTCGAAAACATTGCGGATTGGTGTCTTCAGACCCCATCACTATACTGGCTGGGCCTGATACTTGCTCCAGGCCTGGTGTGAAGAAATTGGCCCCGCACGAGCAGACCGTTGAGATTACTCCTGGTCAAGCCTGACGATCTTATTTGCATTTCTTCAGTCTTACCCTCCAGAAAGCCTCAAAAAACGCCCTCTCCCACCATTATACACCCATAAGATGGGATAATGCCTATTATCGCGCTTTTATTCTCCCTCATTTTCTTTAGTGTTTCTTTTGTTTCGTTAGTTTATAATTAATAAAATGAAACTCAGAAACTGACCAAGACAGCTCGCCGTCCGCGCTTAGTTGTCTAAGTCATTGTTTTAATAGATAGGAAGGTGCACGTATGGGTAGGCCAGCCAGTATCAGCGAAGCAGACATCATCAGAGCCGTTGAAGAGCTGCAGGAAAGCCGGAAACCAGTAAACCCATACCAGGTCCGCCAAATTCTTGGTAAGGGCTCCACCGCAAAGATTGCTCACTACCTTCACGGGCTGGACATCGACTCCACCTACGAAGACTCAGAGTTCCAGGCAGCTATTGACCTGAACGCTGAGCGATCGGAGTACCTGGCAAAGCTCGTGCGGCCATTGATTTTTCAGCTGGAGGAAGAACAGCAGTCAGCAATTAATGAAGCGAAAGCCAAGTTCGAAACCCAACGTCAAGAACTCGATGAGCTGGCCAGAGGCCTTGAAGAAAAGCTATCCGGTAAACAGTCAGAGGTTGAGACGCTGGAGACCAAACTGGCGAACCTAGAGAGCGAGAGAGACAGTCTCAAGGTCGACAATCAGCAACTCAGAATTGCCGCGGCCGCCAACCAGGAAAAGCAAATCGCGTTGCAGGAAAAAATTCACACTCAGGGCGAAGAAATAACTGAACGTAAAAAACAGCTCGAACAAGCCACTTCCGAGAAAGCGGCACTCGAACACCGTCACGATCAGCAACTATCCCGTTTAAGAGACGAGTTTGACGAACTCAAGGAGGAATTTGCCAGCTACAGGAACAAAGCCGAAGATCAATTTGCTGAGCATAGAACCGAGAAGGCAAGACTTCTGGAGCAGGTGGAAGAGCAGCGTGAAATTGCCAACCTGGAAGCAGTTGAGCGTCAGCGCCTTGAACAAGAGTTGTCTCACACCCGGGCGGGTGCAAAGAGCCTTCAGGAGTCTTTGTCCAATCAGAGCTCTATTATTGAGGACTTGGAGAGGCGTCTCACAGATTCAGAATCAACAGCCCAACGCGTTGCAGAATCCCTCAGCGAATTAAAATCCTCTTTTGAGGATGTGCAGCGGTCGAAGCAGTCGTTAGAGAACGCGAATCAAAGCCTTGCCGCAGAGGTCGAGTTTTTAAAGGACATTTTGAGGAAATTCCAAAGCATCCGAGATGAAATGGATTGGGAGGGAACCAACACCCAGAGAAATGAGGACAATTCTAACGAATCGAAATAACGCCGTGCACGGAGACGGGTGAAGTGGGTCCGCCTTACGCAACTTGTATGGATCAACTAGGATTCGATGTCCGCACGCCTGGCGATTTGGTCACGAATTATTGCGCGGAGATAGTGCTGTGGCGCTGAGGTTTGTTTTGGGTCTGCAAAGTCCCGGGCAAAATCTGTTGTTGCTCCAAGTACAGATAGAATTTCCTCCTGGGTCAGGCTGTGCTGAAGACTACCATCCTCTTCGGAAATCAATCGCATAATTTGATAGAGCAGCTTGTTCTGCGTCTCTTTGCTCTCAAGCTCGAGAGTTTTCAGTTCTTCGCCACTGTCCGCTTCGGGCAGGTAAAACGGATAAATGCCACCGAGTTTCCACCAGGTCTTCAGGTGTTTCTCATCGCACGGAATCCTGTAGTTCTGTTTGAGGGCATCTACGATGAAGGCGATTTTCTTGATGGAAGGCGAATATAAAGAAAACCAACCACGGACGGTGCTGTAGCTTAGATCTCCGAAATTTTCCGGATCTTTCTCTCGAAGATATTGATAAAAACCCTGCATCTTTCCTCGCTGCTCTTTGAACCCAATCCGATCCAACAGATGCGATAGACGCGAGCCGGGGGAATCGAAGCTCTGAACTTCTTCCTGTTGCATAGCTATCATTTTTGCGACGCTGATCTCGCCGTCTCCGGCCAAGTGGAGTGAGTTAAATCGACAAACGTTTATTGTCTCTTGTTCCATCACTTGCAAGATACGCCGGAATATAACAAGCGTCCACGACGGACACCACTTAACGATTGCCGTTCTATGTGATCAGGCAGCAACAGCAGCTCATTGGACTCCATGTAAGTCGAAGAAAATTGTCATCTATTTTCCATGAAAATAGCAGTTTGGGCGCAGGTTCTCAGCTTCGCGCCAGAGCGGATGGGTTCAGAGATGAATTTTTATTACTGGGTTGGCATTGAAGTTGTTCAATGATGGGAAGCAGTCGCGGTTTAGCAGGTAAACGCGAAGCTCACTCCGTGACCGGACGCCCTCAACGCTGACCGAGACGATGTTCTTTCCGTTCATGCCTTTTTGGTGAATATCGAGGGCTTCTATTTCTTTCTGAAGCAGTGTGAAAACTCGTTTATCCCCTGCCCTTCGCTCGTAGATCTGCTTTTTAAGTCGATTTTTATCAAGGAAATCATTGAAGATCGCTGGTGTCACAAGAGCAATGTGATTCTCAAGCACATGGACAGGCGCCTTGGGTTCATTCACGCGAATACGTTTGGTCGCAATACCGCGAAGTAACCAGGAGATAAAGTCGTTTTGACGGAGCACCTCTTCCTGGATCTGTCGGCGAGTTTTCCATTTGTCGGCAGCATCTTTCGAGGTAAGCCCTCTTTCTGGGCCCAACTTGCCCTCATCATTACTGGTAGTACTGCTGGATTTCGGATCAACCGTTTCGTTCCAGGATTTTGTTACCTGCCCTACCCTACTTCCATCTGGTTTGCAGGTTTTCGTGGGCTTTTTAGGGACGCTGGCTGGTTCAGGGAATGGCAGAGAGACAGCTGACTCCAAGCTTTTATCGGCGGGGACTTGCGATTCTATGGCCTCTTTTACCCGCGGCTGATCTTCTGCCAAAGGATTTCCCTTTCGGTCTATCGGAGTCACCGTGCCATCAAACAAATCCGGTTGTGACGTTGGCCAGATGATCTCGTTTTTAAAGCACAGAAAGGTCAACTTTTGACGCCAGTTTTTAGCGGGGTCATCTATCTCTGCATACCAGACGCTATCACCTTCTGGTGTCGCCACGATGCATTCATGATCTTTGAGGATCCCAAAAATAGTCACGACTGATTTTGGTATACCACTGTGGCCCTCGTTGAGCAACTGGGCCCGGACTGCTTCTATTGTTGCCTTAGAAACAACCCAGGTGTACTCATCGGTGACCCAGAGTGCCGCGCCAGGCTTATTTCGGATCAGGTCCCCATCGGCCACCAGTTTTCTTAACGACACAACCAATTTTTCGTGCAAAGGCACTGCCAATGAGTGGTCCGCTTTCTTCCCTGTATTTGCTCCGAGGTTCTTTGACACACTCGCACCATCCGCTGTCCTCACAATTTCAGCTATTACGTGGCCTCCAAAAGTTGAATGCGACACTGTACTGAATAGTTGCGAGACCAGCTCCATATCTGAAAACAGCCATTTGGTCGCCTCCGGTGTCAGCAATCTGGGCAACAGTGACATTCCTGATTTTTCGTGGAGCGTCTTTGCGAGGCGGGTATTTTCTATTTTCTTGCGAAATCGATATTGATATTCAACGCCGGCCGGCAGATTTCCATACCAAGGGAACCACTGTTGGAACGTCGAGTTAGGGGCTCTGTAAACAACCTCTAAATCGGTAACGATCTTGCCCAAATCATGAGCCAAAATCGCGATGAATGCTCCGAATCTCCAGCGATCTGCACCAGGACCAATGTTCTCAGGTTCAGCGTTTGGAGGCAGGATATATCCATGAGAAATTCTGACCCCTGCATGCAAAGCTTCCAGGGTGTGGTCAATCAAGCCACCCTGTTCCGAATGATGATGAATCTCGGACGCGGGCAGGTTCTGAGCTAATTCTGCGAACTGTTGAATGGCATAAAGATAATGTCTGTTCCACACAACATCGGTTGCTGAAACTAATCGTTTGATCTTTGAGATCAATGATTGCCGGGATGGCGTGTTTAAAAGGTCTGCACCACTAAGAGCAACTGGGTGCATCGGTCTGAGAGTGGGCACTCCTGTGTCCTGGGTGGGCTCGTTTTTCTTCAGAAATCTGCCAATCACGTCGGGCTCCTCAATCAAAGCCCAGACGATAGCTCAGAGGAATTGCCAATAGATTAGTCAAAAGGTCAGTGCTCAGTGACCTTTTAAACACTGCGAAAAGGAGTTTGGTTGGACAAAATGCCAATAACTTCCACTTACCTTTTAAAGGCTAATCTACCGGTGACCGATCAACAGCAAAAGCTTTTGCCATTTACTCTGCGACTTAAAGAAGACGATCACACGCTGATGAAATTGCTTGCGGCCATCGATGACACCATTGAATTTCAATACGAGTTGCTAGACGCCGCAGTTTCCTGGGCTCATGCAAATAGAATGACGTTGCATCCGGTTGCGGTGCAAAAGGGGGGTGTCAAAAAATCATTCTATGTCGGCAACTCTGCATCATTGCTTGCTGACCTTGAACGATCCTGGAATTGCAATCCGACGCGTGCAGTCCATACCGCCCTATTCCACTACCTTCGTTATCAGTCTCAGGAACGAAATTTACTACCTGCCACTGCTGGGTAACACCCCGTACTGAACCCCCTCGTATTGGTTTTTCTTTATCAAGAGCGGTCACATTTCACAGCTTTCCACAAACTTTCTGGTTGGCAATTTCAAAGTGAGTTAGATCCTGGACAGAAGGTTGATTATAAAAGCGGTGAGATCGTTGAAGGTCGCACACCTTCTAAATATAGTTGTTTGGTCTGACGTTTGTTGTCGAGCGCTGGGTTGAGGAATGGCGGTTGTTTTCATTTCAGTAGAAAAAAATGCAGCTTGTTGCGCGCTGGCGTTCTCGCCAGTGCATTTCCGTTCTAATGAAAAATTGCAGCAGGCAATTTCTGATTATTATTTTTAAAGACGGATTAAAAACGGGGTGATAACGGTAGGTTTCATTGGTTAATTAGCTTTGAACCCTTTACTGGTAGGGATGGAGGTCTTTTGAGTAATCCGATTAACCACGCTCATACGGTCCGATTAACCAAGCTGAAATAATCCCATAAACCGCATCCAAATAATCCCATAAACCACATATCCCCATTTCCTCCACAGGATACTAACAGGTTATCCAAAGAAGTATCCACAGAATCAGTGGTTTATGACGTCTTTATCCGATAAACCTCAGTAAAAATACAGCCCATTTCATCCTCTATCCCATTAACCTTAGTAAAAGATCCTACAAACCCCACTAATGTGAAATTCTCCATAACACAGTTTTGTTGACTATGTCGGTGATTGGTAACCGCTCGCGCTAGCGACTAGTGATCCAGTGTCCGTTCAAGTGTCCTGGCCTCTCTTGGCGTTCCCTGCCCTGCACCGCCCTGCCCTTCCCTCTTGGCCCGCTGGTGTTCCGCGTCCCAGCTGATCATTCACTAAAAAATGGCAAACGTTGGTGAACATAATTATTGGTGTGGTTTAAGGGATGTTTTGGAGTCCTTGGCGTATAAGCTCAAGCAAATTTCACTTGGCTGTCGTGTAAAAAAGATTATAAAACAGTGCCATAAAGCTGTTTGTTGGATTTTTAGACGTTGCTGGATAGCAGTCTGAGAGATGCAACTCCCCTCCCCTTCTTTGCATCCCAAGATCGTAGCAAGACGTTGTATTTAGCTATTTCTCTGACGCTTTAGAGATCGATGAGCCTTTTGCTGTCCAACTATGTCAATTCTTTGTTCAAAAAAGGCTTTTATTGATAATGTTTCCCGGGGAGCTGATAAAAATTGGTGTGGTTTGGGGGATTTTTTGGAGGGCAGAAAACTTTTTGGTGGGGTTTCAGGGATAAAATTCTGGCCAGACCTTAAAAAGGTATCTGTGATGACTTGCCTTCACTATTGTCATGCTCGTTGTCTTGCGATTGGCCTTCGTCTGACATCAGTGCACGACCTTCAGCTTTAGCCGTGATTTGGTTGAACACCTTCTGGGCAGCAGCTTGCTGTTTTGCAAATGAGTTGCTCGCATGCAATGTGAACAACCAATCGTAGATCTTCCCTTTATTTTTCTTAGGCTCCGCTTCGTACTTTTCTATGATGTCGCGCTCTACCAGCTCGTTGAGTGCTTCAATGATGATCTCCTTATCTTTAGCGAGCCGGTTTGCCGGATCCTTCCATGCGGCAATGAGCGTTGTAAGCAATATGTTGTATGGGCGACCTGGTCCGGCTTGAATCCAGCTGCAGCATAGCCGATCGTAAAACAAACGCGCGCGCTGACTCTGGAATTCAAAGAGTTTGCTGTATTTCGATCTGCGATATTTAGTGTTGGTGATGAGATCCGTAACTAGCGGATGAAAGCAGACGAACGCTTGGGCATCGCCTTTCTTCGGGGCGTCAGCGAAAAATAGAACTGGGAAAAAGTTGGCGTTGGCGAGTGTGCTTCCATCTTCCGATACGAAACTCAGCCCTGCTTTGGAGAGAATTTCGAGCCCTTCCCTGATCTCGACGTAGTTATAGCTCTTCCCTTGCCTCTCCAACTCCTGGTGAATTTCGTACAGGGAAAACTGCAGCCCGATGAGATGAAATTTTTTCTTTTTGTTTGGCAGCTGGGTCTCGTAGGTTTCCGCTCTTCTTTCAGTGGCTAGTTTTCGTAGTACATCTTCAATCGCTTGTTCACGAGTTCCGGGAAATGCGAAGACACTTTCTCTCTCACCATTCTTGCCGATGCGTTCAATGTTGGCGGCTGTGATTGTTGCTGTAATTTCGGCGTTACCGTGAATGATCTTTCGCTGGAATTTTGCATCTGCCGCCGACGTAACGCCTGTGAGGATTTTGCTGCGTCTGTCATAGATGTATTTCCCGATAACGTCATACAGCGAGAGCGTGTGAGTAAAATCCCGGTCGATAAGGGGGTCGAGGCCAAACAAGTCCAGTGCGAGCTGGACGTCATTTTGAACCTTGTTAGCATTCATTGCCATTTTGCCCTTCCAATCATCCTGCCGGGATGGTCGCAATATTTTTTTTGGTATCGGCGCTATCTGTCGTTAGATGTTTCGTATCCAGCTGGCCAAAACTCGTCGTGTTTTCACCAATCGACCAAAAGTACCATCCTTTGAAATGAAAATAGCTTTTTCTGGCGCAATTGGTAACATTACCAGTGATTATCCTAGCAATCGTACCGTTGTCAACTGGCAAATTTGAAGGAATTACAATGTCCATCAACGATGATTCACGCTTTGACAAGTTAAAGGCGGCAATTTCTAAGATGCATAAAGTGGTCAAGCGCGGTTTTAGCGTTATGGACCAGATGCCTGAGCTTGTTAAGGACGCACAAAAAGATAAGTACGATCCCGAGTGGGTTGAAACCTCTGAGGTAGACTCCCGGATTCAGCAACGTCGATACGGCACTACTCAAGCAGCAGAGATGGTCGGCATCAGTGTAGGCACGTTGTATGCGGCTGAGCAAGACGGCCGACTCCCTCCTCCCGAGTATCGTACCGATACAGCAAAAAAGGTTCGGGCTGGCTACACAGTTAACCATATCAACCACATGCAGAGAGTTCTTGGGACGTCACCATCGAAGCCTGAAAATTTGCCGGCGGCAATATGCGGGGTTCTAAATCTGAAAGGTGGCAGCCACAAAACCACAACTTGTCACCTGTTTTCACAATACCTGGCCATGCGTGGTTATAAGTGTCTGGTTCTTGATACTGATCCTCAAGGTTCGCTGTCTTTCTATTTTGGCAAACGTCCGGATTACGACATTAAGTATGAGAACACCTTTGCGCCGTTTATTCTTGAGGATGATGCTGCTCTTCGGGAGGTGGGACATCCAAGGGGGTCCTCCAAGAACTTAAGATACGCTATCCAAAAAACATACTGGGACAACATTGATATTATTCCGTCATGTTTGGAGAACCTGGCGATTGATCTGTTACTTCCTCAGTTGATGGAAGCCAGTCGTAAGCCCAAAATTGAATTCATCGCCAAGCTAAGAGAAGGCTTACGTGAAGTCGGGAAAGATTATGACTTTATCATTATCGATGGTACGCCCTCACTTAACATGACCACGTTGAATGTCGTCAGTGCCTGTGACGTCGTCTTTGTTCCAACCCCGGCCGCCTTGTTGGATTTCGCGTCGACATTACAGTTTTCGAAGCTGATTTCGGATACTGCCCGTTCTTACATTGATATGGGTGTGGCACCTCACCTGCCAGATCTTCGTTACTTCATAACGAAGTTCAGTGGATCATCTTATGCCCAATTCTTTGGCCAGATCATCAGGAAGGTATTCACTGTTGAGCGTGGTGATGTTCTGACTGCTGAAGCACACGCATCAGATGAAATTGGAAAAGCTAATGCATCCACATACTCGATTTACGAAAAAAACCCCTCAGATGCTGACAACCGGAAGAAGCTAAAATCCACGATTGAAATGTACGATCGTCTTTTTGCAGAAATGCACGACGCCCTTACTGAGACAGTTTTTGGCGATGCAATGAGAGGTTCACACCTGGATAAAATCGATGAAATTGTTGCCAAGGCAGGTGAAGCAAGGAAAGAAATTCGTGATGCCGGACACGCGGAATAGGAGATGAAAAATGGCTAACAAAGATAAATACGGTGCTTCAAAGCTATCGATTCTTGACGACGAATCTGAGATGCCAGATCCAGTCGATGAGAGTTACTTTGAGGGTTCAAGAAGTCCGGCATTGAATTCCTTTAGTAATGAGTCGGTCCGGAAGAAAACCTATACCGATGAACTTGAGGAGCAGGTTGCACATCTTGAAAGTGAGTACGAGTCAGTCAACGAGAAATTGAAGGCCGCTCTTGCTGGTGCTTCAACAACAGGTAGCTCAGTTGTTCTCGATATGCCGGTCAGCAAGGAGAGTGTCAGCTTCGAGCTCCAGGACATTGATCCTTCACTCATTGATGTATCGCCTGAAAATGAGCGGAAGCAGGAATTCCTTGATGAGATTTCTTTGTCGGATATTTTACCGACAATTCGCTCTGGTGGTGGCAATCAGTACCCTGGGATGGTGCGTCCGAAACCAGATGGACGGTTTGAGCTACTTTATGGGTCGCGACGTAGGGCTGCATGTCGTATTGCCGGCGTTAACTTCAAAACATTTGTGGGCGATGTTCCCAACGTAGATGTTAGAGCTTTGAGTCTGCTTGAGAATGACAGCAAGGATGTATCTTTCTTTGAAAAGGCTCAGGCTTATGAGCGTTTGATTGAACTTGGTGAATACAGGAGCTGGAATGAACTGAGTAAGGCCAAAGGGTTTTCTCAGTCGACTTCTTCACGTTACAAATTGCTTTGCGAACTTGAAGAGATCTTTGTTCGAATTCTGCCGGCGCCAAGTGATATGGCTCAAAGCTACGGCGAGATCATTTCGAAACTCAAGAAGAAAAACCCTGAGAAGCTTTTTTCTAGGGCGGAGCAACTTCTTGAGGATCGCAAAGAATCGCTGAAAGAGGGTCGCGAATTACTTAACTATGATCAGGTAGTTGCTGCTCTCAAAAGCGCGGTCAGGGCTCCATCAACACCCACTTCGTCAATTCCGCCAAAAGTTTATGCAAGCAAAGATGGAAAAAGGGTTCTGAAGCGAACTGTTTCAGCTGACGGTGTTTGCAAAATTCAAATTGAGGGTCTTTCAGAATCTGATATCGAAGCCGCCGTCGAACTTCTTAATAAGAAATTTAAGATGAATGAATCATGATAATCTCTGGTTGATAGGCGAGGGCGGCATGCTGCTGCCCCTTTCCTATTGGCAGAGGAGTTGACTCGATTTTACCCGTCGCGGGTAACCTCTCAGAATTCAGATTTACCCGTCGCGGGTAACCTCCCAGATACCAGACTTACCCGTGGCGGGTAACCTCCCAGATACCAGACTTACCCGTGGCGGGTAACTTCCCAGAAACCAGACTTACCCGTGGCGGGTAACCTCCCAGAAACCAGACTTACCCGTGGCGGGTAACCCCCCAGAATTCAGATTTACCCGTGGCGTGTAGCACCCACACAGATCAGTGATCCGGGTCAGGTAAATAGATACTTGGTTGGGGTGGTATTAGCGGTATCGGGATACGATAGAGCAGAGTTTAGTCGCAGGCTATTAAGGTTGATGGCTCCACATGCTGTGATCTTAAAAGTCATCAGAGGGTTTGTAGCCAAGCTTTTCACAGAGGAAGTCAAATTCATCCAGGCTAAAGAAATCGACAGTTATCGATCCTGATTTTTTTTTATGGTTGAAGCGGATCCTGGTTGGCTGGCCAGTATGGTCTGAGATGTCCCTTTCAAGCTTTCGAATATCTGTCTCATTGTCCAGCTTTTTGCCTCGAGCAATTTGCTCTAGTTGAGAGACCGTTGTCTTTGTTTTAAGCAAAAGTTTTAACAAGTCTCGCCGCGTGGGGTAGGGCAGTGAAGCTATTGCCCGCATGTGACCAAATGTGATGCTTACAGGGTACTGGGCCCAAAGCTGGAACTCTTCTAGTGATAAGGATTTGCCAACACGAATAAGGTGTGTGACAACATACTTTTTCCGAATTTTCAGAGCATCCCTAATATCAGCATTCGCATAACCGTCTTCAACGAGATGCCGAACAACCCACGCCTTCATCAGATTGCTAGACCAGGAAGTGGGAGTTGTTTCGAAGAACTCTATCGCTTCAGTGGCATCAGTAAATATTGGGAGCCTTTCCACGCATTAACCTCAAGTATCTTGGTGTGCAATGCCGTCGCCTGCGAAAGCTCATGGTTGATTGCTGAAAGTTATTCGTGCTCGAATTGTACCGTAGTCATATGACTACAGCATAAAGTATTGCGTCTGAAATTGCAGACAAAATAAATTTTTTTGCGCTAATTACTGACTAAAAATTTGACAGACGGTAACATTTTGTAAATGATTGTCTGAAAATTCAGACAGCCAAAGTGTTAACGGACACGTGTGGACGCAGAACGGGCAGGGATTGTACGGACTGAGTTGTTCCGCAAAGAGGCGCCACAGGCAGCCTCAGGCTATAAACCAGGTTCAGCAAGGAGAATAAGCTGTGTCAGCCTGCGAAAACTTCCGATATGAAAGCGCCCAATTCATCTCAGCACTGCTAGTAAAGACCTTAGGCAATGCCAGAGTCGGCTTTTTCGACTCCGTCGAAGACATTGGCTTGTCCATCGACTCCCTAAGAATCCTTGAATCCCTTAAACCTGACCAAATCACACGCGTCGCAGCGAATTACTGTGCAACGGGGAAATCGCTGGAGGATTGGTTCCCTATCAATGCAGCCAGGATTTCAAAGCTGCTCGAAGTAGAGGCTTCCGAGTCCGAACAGCATGCGATGATTGATGAGATGTTGATGCGTGGAGCGTGTCTTAATCTCATGAAGGAATTCTTCGGGTTGAGGACAACCCACGTCTCGACCAGAAAACGGATCTTGGGTATTCCAACTGTTCGGGGACGGTTGGTAGTTCCAACACATGAAGAACAATGCCGGATCTATGAAGAATGGCTGAATCTCATTGAGGTTACCGATATTCGTCACCGCTTGCTTGAGGTCGCTCGCCGCACGAACCTGCCTCTTTCGATGATCTATCGGGAGATCAAAGAAATTGAGCAGGTAATGAATCAGTCAAAGAACAACGCCTCGATTCCAGTTCAAACTCGTAACCTACAAGTCGCATTCTAAGGAGCAGAAAATGACCGATAAAACATCAAAAATGGCATCAATTGCTCCTACACAGGACATTGAGATCGAATTGGCAACACGACCTGCGCTAAGGCTTTGGCAAGGTCGGGAAAAAACTGAAAAGAAGCATGGAATTCTTGGGCTTCCTGGATTCTGTTCGCGAGTACGCTCGCTCGAACAGGCAATACGAGAAGACGATCCCTACGCGGACTTCCACTTTGCTCAAATTGAAGAGGGCATTGAGCATTTGTCTGAGGATCTCGATGCTGAATTGGCTGATATCGAAGAATTCATCAAGGAAAACGTCCCATCAGCGATGAGGCTTCCAAATGTGGCTTCGAAAAATCCTGTGGTAGTTCCAGTCCGCTTTGCTTCACGTCTCGGTTTTCAGCTTGTTTACCAGCTCCTAAAGGTGGATCAGATTGTTCTGAAGATTTTGCTGGCTAGTCACATCGGCCTTATTGAGACTAAAACCAAGTTTCAGACTTTGGCTCGAGTAGAGAAACGTGTCAGAGGAGTTCTGCACCTGGTTTACAAGTACCGACACACCGGGGTCAGCCGCGACGACATGGCGGCCAACAATCAGCGAGCTCAGAAAGCAAAAGAGCTTATGGGTGAATTGGAGCAGGGTTATTTGGAAGGCACAACCAGATCGCCAAACGCACCCTCTCTCCCCCAAACACGACTGAATACCCTGGGCGCAGATCTGTCAAAATCAGAGAAAAAGGCCGGTTCGTCGAAGCAGGTAAATGCAGACCTGGAGTCAAAGCTGGACAGCGTGCTGGCAAAAGCCGAAGCAGAAGCGGAAACAGAAGCCTGATTTCCCGGGGAGTGTGTTAGGCGACATCACTGGGTGCCCAAGGTGGCGCCCTTTTTTTGTTTCACGCATGGATCATAACCGGCCGAAACTTGGATCGAAACCAGCAGCAGTGCTGGATCAGAACCGGTTATTACTGCTTGGATCAGGAGAGGAATTTCGGTGACCATCCCTTTAAATATAAATTTACTAATACCTTTTAAGGATAATGAGGGCGCGAGGCGAAACTTGTACCGCAAGGATATCGAACGATTTCGCGATCAGCTTGAAGCCAGAGCGGCTGAACTCAGAGACGATTTGATTTCAAATTTCGGGGAGGATTTCGAGCTGACTATTGCTGGTAGATCGGATGGAACCACTACCAAATATTTCTGGCGATTTCGGTCATCCAAGCGAGACCGGAAATACGTTCGCCTTCATGCTAAGACCGTGAAGGACTATCTCAAGGTCTTCGATCCGAACCAGGTGCTACACCTCAAAGACATCGAAGAGGAATTGATCTACCTGAATGCAAACCTCCGACTCTTGAAAGGTTTTATTGATGCGATCGAGCAATCGGAATCAGAACTGGTCGATTTGAGGGTGGCAGAGTTCTAGTTGCGAAATACTCGGCGACCTGCAAGAATTCAAGCATAACCAAGCCCCCGGGCTCAGCTGCAAAGTTTTCCCCTTTGCTAATCTCTACTCCTCAATTCAGAAACTGTGAGCTGACCAGGTAAGGGTTCCTCTTTGCCAACCTTGGGCCGCGCTCGCTATCCCGAAAGCCTTGGATAACTTCCAGGGCATTCCGGTTAGCGTTCACGGCCTAGCCTCATCTGTGTTAATGACTCGGTTAGCCGGCAAGCAAATCTTGCAGTGATGATAGGACGCCAGACGAGTGGCTTTTGTGTGGTTTTTAGCCATGCCGTGCGATCGCTATAAGCACGCACGAAAATATTGGGGGAACAACGATCCCACCGCCCCATTTCCGGATCAGCCTCAAATTCGGGTTTCGCTATACCCGTCCTCGAATACAGCGAAGCACCCACTGGGGTGCTTTTTTCTTTTCTGCGGAGGGCACGAATAAACGGTCATCGACCCGTGACCTTTTAAACCGCAATTAAATAGGGAAACCCCATAGGCTACCCCTGAATTCTATTCAGAGGTTTTTGCCATGAAAGTTTTACCCCTTGCTTTGCTGTGCTGCCTCTCAGTCTCAGCATACGCAGAATCAGTCATCCCTTCTGACCAGGCAGAACGTGAGCAAGTGGAGCGGATGCAAACTGGTCGGTATTCGTTTGTTCAAAACATCCCGCCAGTTGATCAGCTGAATCCATTGAAGGTAGTGATTCGCACTCGGGTTCCTCAATCAATCAATTCCGTCGGACAAACCGTGGAATTTCTGCTGGCACGCTCAGGCTACGTTCTGGCTGATGCCTCTGTGCTGAGTGAAGAGGCTAAGGTGCTCCTGGATCTTCCTCTCCCAGCCATTCATCGCACTATTGGGCCGATGACCTTGGACCGCGCTTTGAACACGCTCTCTGGCGAAGCCTTCGAGCTGATCGTAGATCCTGTTCATCGAAAGGTTGCCTTCGAGCTGTCTGAAAAGCTGGGAGGCGAGTCATGAGCAAGCTGCAAAAGGGTATCGTTCAGAGCATTTCACCGGCCGCAATGAACAGGGAGCCTGAGCAAGTAGCGTTGAGCGAGGCTCATGACGCATTCGAGGAAGCTGGAGTCGCGACAAATGAACTTCGTGATCCTGGCGCCAAACAATCCGAAGATGAACTGGAGAATTTCGATCTGGATCTTCCGGTGTCCGAGTCCAGGGGAGCTGTCGGCTCCGAGGGCGAATCAGAAATTGAGCCGGAACCAATCCCCGTGAAGTCCAAAACCTCTAAAAAGAAAGCACCGAAAACGGCAGGTGGAGGTGGAAAATTGCTGGGTGGATCAGCTCTGGTGGTTTCATTGCTGGCTCTCAGCGTCGCGGGAGTGATTGGCTTTAATCAGCTCGAAAGCGATAGTCAGATCCGTCAAACAGTTTTTGGCCTTCAAGAATCAATCTCGGACCTGGTGACTCAGGATGGCGAGATTTCTCAGAGTCTGGCCCAGACACAGTCTGCTGTTACAGAGAACACGGCCCGCATCTCCGACATCGAACAATTCCGTTCTGACCTTGCAACCCTGTCAACTGTGCTGGACAGCATCCAAAACGAACTGGGCGGTATCAAGACCACGTTGTCAGATCATCGGAAAATCCTCGATGAGCACCGACTCGATATCGATGTCGTCAGCAAGGAAGTCAAAACCCTCAGTGAGCGTCCGGCAAGGACTGTCGTTAAGACAGTACCGGCGCCAGCACCCCAGCCCATTTCAGAAGTCCAGACACTGGAAGGTGCCACTGTTGCCAGCATCGACATGTGGGGTGTCGAGCCTTACGTGGTTCTTCAAGACTCATCAGGTGGTTGGGTACCCCTCAAAGTTGGTGACTATTACCGCGGATGGAAACTTCAGGGTGCAGTGAATGGTGAGGCGGTTTTCAAAGCCGGCTCGAAAGTTCGACGCCTGAGCGTGGAGGGTTAAGAGATGGAACCAATCACATTGGCAGGTCTTTTTGTTGTGGCTGTTGGCGGGGGTATGTATTTCAACGCTGCTGATCAGCAAATGCATGAGGACACAGCACCACAAGCCGAAAACGTTCCTGAGGTTGCTTCCGAGAGCACGAGTTTTGCCCGGGGCATTTTTATTCCAACAGATCGTGGTTACTACATTTCGAATCTTTCATCGGAACCGATGGAAGTAGAGGGATGCGATCAGCCGGTCCTGGTCGCCGACCTGAGTCAGCCCCGATCAACGGGAGTACGGGAAGTCTCGACAGTCATTGTCGATTGCGAGGGGTAATTCATGATTCGCAAAACCCTCTTGGCTTCTCTTCTGGTCAGCGTGGTAACGGCTGACATTGCGATAGCACAGACTCCGACAGACACGCGCTCGATGGGGAATGTTTCCTCTCACGCGCAATCGAGTCTCGATCAGAAGTCCGGCATGCAACTGACGGATGAAGAACGGTCTCTGGCTAAGCAGTGGATGCTCAAAGAGTCTGACTGGATCAAGTATAGAAAGATCATGTCGGGTCCGCGAGGCATTTGGTCTCCGGGACTCGATCCACTCACGGCTCTCGGCGTTTCCGAGACGGACCCTGCTGAGCGTGAACGCTACGCCATGATCTGGATGAAGGTCGAATCTCGGCGCATGGAACTGGAATTGGCCTTCGAAGTGGAACGCATGAAAGCGGCCAAGGACTTGTTCGGCGAAAACCCCGTTGTGATTGATGCTCCTCATTGGGAGCAGGAGTGGAATGAGAAGTACAACGCGACCACGACTCACGTTGCTCTGTTTGTAAACGACTTCTGCCTCGAAGATTGCGAAGACCTGGTCAGCGAAGTTAGAAAATCTGTGTCGCGAAACTCTCGTCTGGACATTTTTTTCAATGATGGTGCTTCAGCGGAGTCAATTTCCAAGTGGGCACGCCACATGAAGATCGATCCGGAAATTGTCCGAGCGCGGAAAGTCACGCTCAACTTCGAGTCTGGGAAGGCTGAAGAGTTTGGCGTTGATCTCGACAACCTCCCTGCGGTTCGAACCTTCAATGTCGCATCGGGCGACATCACCGAATACGGCGAGTGAGGGTAGGGCGGTGAAATACCTTTTGGCGTTTCTGATCGGTGCCGGTTTGTGGGGGGACGTTCATGCCTCCCAAATTCCACCGATGTATCAGTTAGTCAGTCAGGAGCAGAAGGTACCGGCAAAACTTTTCTTCGCCATAGTTTTGAATGAGTCCAGAACTCGGACTGATCATGCAAACCGAACACTGCCTTGGCCGTGGACGATCAACCATCGTGGAAAGGCGCACTTCTTCAAAACACGCGAAGCGGCTTTCCGATTTGCAGACGGCCTGGTCAAGGCGGGGGATTACCACTTTGACGTGGGCTTGGGCCAGATGAACTGGCGCTGGCATAAAGAAAGGTTCCGCTCACTTTGGGACGCTTTTGATCCCTACCTGAATCTCACGGCAGCGGCTCAACATCTTCGTGAACAATTCGAACGACCGGAATGCTCATCATGGGAGTTGGCCATTGGTTGCTATCACCGGCCAGCGCAGCGCCCGAAAGACAAACAAATCGCCAATGCATACAGAGAGAGAGTCATACGCTTATGGGCCAATATCTGAAAAAAGCAGCTATAGGCATTGCCTTGGCCTCAGCACTTGTTCTTCCGGTCCATGCTGGAACCATGAAAGAGCAGCTCAAGGGATTCTATGAACTCGAGATTATTGGTGATTTTGGCGGCCAGTCCGCAGAACCATTCCTTCCTACAGATTCCGATTTTAAAGAGCAACTGCAGAAACTGAAGGATGAACGCCGTGGCAAAAGATTTTTGGTCTCGAATCTTCCTGTTTCGTCACCCTCATTGACTGTGGGCAGGGTGGGTCCTCAAGAGGCTGCTGGGATTCGGTATGACATGTTGAGCCGGCCCATGTTCATTATCGGTTACGACTCCGTTTCCATTAACTGGCTCAAGCAGAACCGGCGTTTCCTGAAAGAGAAGCGGGCTATTGGCTTGGTGGTGAACGTAGCGACTGTCGAAGAGATGAATCATTTGCAGTCCGTTGCAGGTGAGGGAATCTTGCTACAGGCGACCAATGGCGAGCAGATGGCAAAAGCCATCAACCTACGGCACTACCCGTTCTTTGTTGATCAGAATGGAGTGATGCGCTGATGGCCACCCAGACGCTCGAGGCTTTGCTTCGCCCGCCGGTTGAATTCTATTCCGGAACAGTCAGCGTATGTGCGGCCGGCATTTGCCTGGTCGCCCCCTCATTACTGATGATGACTCCGAGCGTTGCCTACACTTCTGCTGTCATTCTGGTTGTCTTTGGACTCTATCGCTTTTACCAGGGGTCCAGCGTCATCAAGTATCAGCGGAATCTGAGGCGGTTGCCGCGTTTCGCCATGTCTTCTGACCAGATCCCTTGCTTCAAAAACCACCTTTACCTCGGACAAGGTTTTCGCTGGACCCAGACGCATACCCAGCGTTTGAAGGACACCATGGCGCCCATCTCGGCCAAGTACATCCGTCCGTCCCGGATAAACAACTTCGCGCGTGAGCTTGAGCGCAAACTGGAAGGGTCGAAGCTCCAATGGATCGCAGATCTGACCAGTAAAGATCACCCTCTGAATCCTGTTCGCCCATACCCGGCCGTGGGTGGCAATCCCGTAACCCACGCCGTCGAGCTTGAAGAAAAGCAGGTATTGCTGGCGATGTCAGAGCGGGTGGGACACACCCTTTGCCTGGGAACCACGCGAGTCGGTAAAAGTCGGCTGGCTGAAATCCTGATCGAGCAGGACATTCGCAGGAACGACGGGCCAGTAATTCTGCTGGATCCGAAATCTGACGCCGGACTACTCACGCGAATGTATATGGCTGCCAAGAGGGCAGGTCGGGAAGACGATTTCTATATGTTCCACCTTGGGTTTCCGGACTCTTCCGCCCGTTACAACGCAGTCGGAAATTTTTCGAGAATCACTGAGATCGCAGGTCGTATCTCTGGCCAGCTTTCAGCCGAGGGTAACAGTGCCGCGTTTAAAGAGTTCGCATGGCGCTTCATTAACATTGTCGCCCGGGCATTGGTAAGCCTGGGGCAGCGTCCGGATTACAACAACATTCTTCGGTACGTGACGGACATTGAACCGCTGTTCTGCGAATACATGGACTGGTGGTTGCCCAGGAATGGTGAAGAAGGCTGGATCGAGGACATCAACGCGATGGCAGGCGACGCCGAGAAGAAATACAAGGCCAACCCCCGACTTGCAAAGCACGCCAATCCCCGAACAGAGGCCCTGAGGCAGTACGTTGAACAGTTGCACGTCAGCGATCCCGTACTTCACGGCCTTCTATCCGCCTTGCGGTACGACAAAACCTACTTCGACAAGCTCGTGGCCAGTCTTCTGCCGCTTCTCGAAAAGCTGACGACCGGCAAAATCGGGAAGCTGCTCGCCCCTGATTATTTCGACGTTACCGACGAGCGGCCCATTTTCGACTGGACCCAGATCATACGGAAGCGAGGTATCGTGTACGTTGGGCTGGATGCCATGAGCGATACGGAAGTTTCCTCCGCGGTGGGGAATTCCATGTTCTCGGACCTGGTAAGCACCTGTGGCCATATCTACAAGCATGGTTTTGAACACGGAATGCTTGAGGGTCAGGCCAATTCACTTCCAAAGGTTTGTCTTCACGCCGACGAATTCTCTGACCTGATAGGAGATGAGTTTCTGCCGATGGTCAACAAGTCCGGTGGATCGGGTATGCAGATCACTGCTTATTCTCAGTCTCGGCAAGACCTCGAAGCTAGACTCGGAAATGTCGCCAAGGCACGGCAGGTTGAGGGCAACTTCAACAACCTGATTATGCTTAGGGTAAAGGAAAAGGACACGGCCGAGCTGCTGACGAATCAACTGCCTGAAGTCGAAATTGCCCAGATTATGACGGTCTCTGGTGCCAATGACTCGTCCGACACAGACTCAAGCGTCGACTTCACCTCAAGCACCCAGGACCGGATTTCGATGCTGCGGGTCCCGATGCTCGAGCCCGGTCACATTACGGCGCTGCCAAAAGGTCAGGCATTTTGTCTTCTGGATGGCGGTCAACTCTGGAAGGTTCGTTTTCCGTTACCCGTTGAGGACGATGACGATGATATGCCGGAAAACATGCAGGCTCTGACCCGGGAAATGGATCGGAACTATCATACAGCTGAGCAATGGTGGAACTGACAAATGCCAGAGGGTAAATCGGAACATCCCGCTCAGAAGCGTGGCTTTGTCGGCAAATCAATCGATCTGATTCTGAAAGTCATTGGCCTGCTGTTGTTCAGTGCGTTCATGTCGATCGTCATAGAGTGGGTCAACATGGGTTTCTTCCAGGATGAGCCCACCTACAAAAATGCGGAAGAGATGATGTTCCAGGAGATCGGCTATCTGAGTGAATCGCTGAACTCGAAAGACCAAACAAATGAGGGCGCTTTGAATTCCGCAAGCTCGACCATTACCAAAGTGGTCAGCTTTCTATTTGTCGATTCTGGCCTGCTGGACAGTTTGCAGTCGGTGAGAACACCCGACGCCAACGACGGTCAGATTATTCTGATGATGAAGGGCGTGATCGCCGAATATTATGAGTACCTGATGGCGGCCATATATATCCTGATCATGTTCTTCGTCCGGATTGCGGTGCTAATGCTCTCTATGCCGGCTTTCGTGCTATTCGGGGTCGTTGGCGTCTGTGACGGACTGATGCAGCGTGACTTAAGGCGGTGGCGCGGTGGAAATGAGTCTGGCTATGTTTATCACTGGGCGAAAAAGTTTGCGATTCCGACTCTTGCCCTCGCGTGGATTCTATACCTTGCGATTCCCAGTTCCATCCATCCGAACTATATGATCACACCATTCGCTGTCCTGTTTGGACTGTGTTTAATGGTGATGAGCTCGAAATTCAAAAAGTACCTCTGAGTATTGTTTGAATCTCTGCAAGCCTCGCCCCTCATTACGAGGGGTTTTTCTCGAAACTCCCGCTCATATCGAGCGTTTCTTACCTTTGAAGATCCACTTAATACGCACAATTAGCCCATCGATGGGCGCAATTCCGATCAACGTTCACACACGTTTCCTCCCCTTTTAAAAGGTCACCAACCTGTGACCTTTTGATCAGCCTTTTTACAAGTGTGCCTGATTAAATCGCTCTCATCAGAACTCACCAGATAAGAGATCACGATGAGAGTTTTCAAAACGATTCTTTTTTCCAGCCTGATTGCGACCAGCACAAATGCAGCTGCGGACGTCTGGGCGGAGCGTGAAGCGCTCTCAAACATCCAGTCCGAGTTGGCGGCTCTGGAGGCGCTGGTTCTGAACGCTCGCGCCCGAAGCAATGCTTCTGACCGGACGCAGTTTGACTACGAGATTCTGTTGAGTGACCTGCGAAAGATCCAGCACGGCATTACGCATCACCTGACAGTACCCATGGAGCCAGTGGTTCCGTCAACCATCGACGCTCTCAGCGTCAACTACACCGAGCACAAGCAATGAGTCCTGATCAGCATCAATGGTTTCAGGATGGCTCTGGTTGCAATGGTGCCGCCTCTTGCTGGATGACAGCAGCGAACCTTCTGACCTTGGCCCAAATGATTGCCGTTGTCGCAGTGATTACGTTCATCGCCTGGACCTGCATGCAGGCCTACGAAAACTGGGCGAATGAGGAGATTAAATCCGGACAAATGATCTTCATTTGGGCGCGGGCAGTCTTCGTTCTACTCGTGATGCTCTTCCTGATCATCAACTGACCAGTGCAGTAACCCTAGCAGTACCCAAAAGCACCATCCCCAAAAACTAGGAGAAATCCAGAATGAAACAAGCAACGCAGAAGTACACGGCAATGAAAGCAGCAGCGGCAATGGCATTCCTGTCATTCGGCACTCAGGTTCAGGCAGCTCTGCCGGCTACCGCTAACCCCACCAACGCACCGGCTCAGGGCGATTACATCGGCCTGCTGAAAGGTTATGCCTTTGATATCGCCATCGTGCTTGGTCTGATCCTGGGTACGATCGCGTTCCTGGCCGTCGCCAAAAATATGATTGCGACCTACAACGAGATCGGCGAAGGCAAGAAGACTTGGGGCGACATGGGCATGCACGGTGGCATGGGCGTCTTATTGCTCGTCTTCGTGGTCTATCTCCTGACGCAAGCGGCTACCGTGATTTTCTAATGGAAAAGATCGGTATGAAGGGTCGGGAAATCGACTTCATCCCAGACCGGCTCATTGAAGAGCCGGTCGTTTTCAGGGGCCTGACGGACACGGAAGTGATCGTGCTGATAATCGCCGGCCTGGTCTTCTGGATCCCCGTTTCCGTTCTTCTTCTTTTGCCATTTGGATGGGGACTTTTCGGAGTCGGTATCGGTGTTGGTATGGCCATCGTCTCGCTTTTGCTGGTTGGTAGATACCTCACAGGGCTGAAGCGCCGCCGGCCAGATGGTTTGCACATCGTCTATCTCAAAAAGATCGCACAGCAAAAATTCAGCTTTATCAATTTCGACTACATCGAGACCTCTCAGGCCTGGGACATACGCCGCGAGAGAACGGTAGTGAAAGTTAAAACCAAAACGGAGGACTGAGAGTGGCGCGTTTAAAAAAGGCTCTCGACGGACGGGATGCTCACATTCTGACACTGCGAATCTTTGTCGGGATTCTCGCGATCGCCCTGATTTACAGCATCCTCGGATGGAAAGAAGCCCCGGAGCGGATCAAGATTGATATTCCGCCTGACCTGCGCTCTGGTTCCACTCGTGGCATCAACGAGCGGCATCCGTTCAACGTCTACGCATTCGGCTATTACATCTGGCAGCAGATGAATAACTGGCCTGTTGATGGCAAGGACGATTACAAGCAGCAGATTGAACGACTGAGCTGCTACATCACCCCCCGGTTTAAAGGTGAACTCGAGCGCGATTATGAGCAACGCCGGCTCGATCATGAATTGACCCGCACCCGGGCACTGCAGGAAATGCCCGATCGCCCATACACGCCCAAGCGTGTGTACACCGAATCCAAAGACAGTTGGGTGGCCTTCTACGACGTCAACGTAAAGGAAACCTTCCGTTCAGAAATCGTGAAAGACATCTTTGTCCGTTACCCAATCCGCTTGGTTCGCTGGGATGTTGACCCCGAATGCAATCTTTGGGGCCTTGCCTTGGACGGTTTCTACAAAAAACCGCGTCGTCTTGAGGGAGCCATTGTCGAGAACGACGACGTCCAGAACACCAACACTACATCTCCAGAATTGGGTGAGTGACATGCGTAAGTACATCCTGAAATCCCTAATCTTTTTTTTCATGGCCGGGTCGGTCACGGCAACAGAGATCATTCATTACCAAAACCTGCCGGTCACGATCGAGCTGCATAAAGGCCAGGAACGGTCGATCCAGTTCGGTTCACATGTCCAGGTTGGAGTGACAAAAGGGCAGCAGATGAAGCAGCTGTTCCGCGTCCAGTCGGCCCAAGGTGCTGTTCACTTCAAACCGTATGAGGAATTCGACAAGCAGCGGGTCCAGGTCCGTCGCATGGCCGACGGTCAGGTCATTCTGCTCGACCTGATCTCGACCGAAGCGCCCGAAAACGCGGAAAAGCTTGAGGAAATACGCATTGTTCTGGAAACGGACAACGAGGTTCCGGAGCCGGAAGCTGAAGCGGCGATGCCTGAGCCAGTGGAGCGAGTCACTCCGATCGATCTGACACGCCATGCCGCGCAGCGCCTTTATGGTCCGACTCGACTACACCGGGATCGCGCCGGGATCTCCGAGACCACGCTTGGCGTGAAAGGAGCGGTTCGCATTTTCAAAGGTGACGCGCGTTACGCCACGGTTTCCAAGCCCGTCCTTGGTTACAGCGGTGGCGGCTATTACCTCGCCGCGATGTACGTCCGCAATATTTCCGACCGTGCCATTGGACTCGATTACCTGGATCTGAATCTCCCGTTCTCCCATGCCACCTTCCAGCATCACTCGCTGGAGCCAAATGGTACTCCGGGAGACAGCACCATCCTCTACCTGATTTCAGAGCGGCCGCTGAAGGAAACCCTGTATCCGTGGACGCATTACCAGGATTTGCGCCAGGAAACTCAGGCCATCATCAACGCAACGAACTGAGGACACGACATGAATGCAAACATTGTGATCAAAGGTCTTGCGGTTGTCGTTGTTGCCGTCCTGTTCGTGGTGATCATGAAAGGTGGTAAATCCGACGAGGCTCGGGCCGGTGCGGTTGCCTCAGCTTCTGAACTGGACGGTCTATCCGCCATTGAATCGGGCCCAGGCATGGTCGACAACGGGCTTTCAGTAGATCCGCTGGCTGACGATTACCTGAAAGATGAATTCGGGGTGGACGTCGATACGCCGGTTGAAACCATGAGAACACTGACGAAAGAGACGCGCGCTGTCCGCGAAGATTCGATCAAGCTACAGAAAGAAAACGAGCGCCTGAAGCAGGAAATCTCTAAGTTGCTCAAGATGGAAGGCAACCTTAAAGGGCGCATCGAAAATCGGTTTCAGAACGCTGAACGTGACGCCGAAGCAAAGCAACGTGAGCTTGAGCACACACAAGATCTAACCCGCGGCCTTGTTGCTCGCCTGGAGAAGCGTCTTGAAGAGTTGCAAGGCCAGGAGGAAAGCAGCCAGACCTCTGCCAATGGCTATGACATCAATTCAGCGGGCATCCCGACGGGCCTGGGATACGATCAAACCGGATCCCCGGTGGATTATGACCAGGTGGTGTGGACGAACCCGCTCGAAGCAACAGTCGATCCTACGGATCCGTCGAAAATTTCTTTGCCCGATTTCTCGCTGAACCCAGATGAATTGCCGACGCCGGCCGCAGGCATCGCGCGGAACGCAACTGAAAAGAGTAAGGAAGAGCGGTCAATCAAGGCTTACACGATTCCGGACAACGCGACTCTGCTCGGATCAATTTCCATGACTGCGATGCTGGGCCGGATTCCGGTGGGAGGGCAGGTAGTTGATCCATACCCCTTTAAGATCATGGTGGGACCAGAAAACCTGTCCTCGAACGGAATCAAAATCCCCGGCCTTAACGGCATCAAAATGTCCGGCATTGCCAAGGGCGACTGGACTCTATCCTGCGTCAGCGGCCAGATCGAGAGCATGACGTTCACATTTCAGGACGGCACTCTGGTGACCTTTCCTGAAGCAGGCGCCTCCGGCGCTGAGCCTATCGCTTGGTTCTCTGACAAGTATGGCATCCCCTGTGTAACCGGCAAGCGCATCACAAACGCACCCAGTTACCTCGCACAGCGAATCGGGCTCACAGCGGCCAGTTCCTACTCAAAGGCGAAAGCTGACGCCGAATTTGCCACACAAACCAATGCCTTTGGCGGCTCTACCCAGGCTTTGACAGGGGACCCGACTGTTGTCGCCCGAAACGATGCCATTGCCAGCGGTCTGGATGAAGTCACGGACTGGCTGGACGAGCGCCAGAGCAATTCTTTTGACGCGATTTATGTAGAACCAGGCACTGAGATTGTTGTGCATGTGACTGAGCAAATCGCTATCGACTATGACCCTGAAGGAAGAAAGGTAAATCACTATGCAGACCTCTCGCGCCGTTCTGATTACCAGCTTGATTAGCCTCTCGTTGGCAGGTTGCGCCAACAAGGACAACTTCATTCCGCAGCCCGACCGGGACATGGCAACCGTTTATGGCCAGCACATGAGCGGAATTGGGAATGGCAAGCTCATTGATACCCGGTCGCTAATTCGCCGCCCGATGATCGAGGGCGATGTGGAGCTCAGTGACTACGTTCGCACCGAGAAAACCCAATTGCAGAGCAAGTTCAGAATGCTGCCGAACCCGAAAATGTACATGTTCGTTGGTCCGCATCTGGCGACCCAGGACGAAGTTCCAATTCCGGGTTATTTGACCGAATTCAGGATGTGGGAAAAGGACCATTATGCGCTTCCCGGAGAGCTTTCTGATCTTGGGAACCGATTCGGAGACTGAAGGGTGAGAGCCGGAAACCCAAACACAGTGAAAGCAGGTCTTCCGCAGACAAGCAGAACGAAAACCGCATATTTGATTCAGGGACGGGTGTGGGATCGGAAAGGTGATAAGGCCGCCTTCCCAGCCACGGCTGATAGCCCTGCACCCGAGATAGCGCAAGGACAGGAGGCGTAATCCGTGGACCTAGCCAAGGCAATTAAAGACATTATGGTACCGGCACCGAAGAAACCGGTGAAACCGGACGTCGAAATCCAAACTGCCAGTAATGACGGGGAAGGGCAGCGCAAACCACTCACGAAAACTGCGGTAAAGCGCATTTACCGCCGCCCCTCATCGTTCGTTGAGAAACTGCCTTGGTATGAATTCCAAAGCGAGTCTCAAACGATGCTGTTAGATGACGGGAAAAGCGTAGGTGCTGTTTTCGACATCATCCCGATTGCCACAGAAGGTCGTTCCTACAACTGGTTGCAGAATCGGCGGGATATGATTCAGGACGCCCTTCAGGACTGCTTCGAGGAAATGACGGCAGGGCCCTGGATCATCCAGCAGTACACCTATGATGACGACAACCTGGAAGATTACATCCAGAAATTGCGTCTCTACCCGAAGCACTACTGCCGGGATTCGTCGTTCACTCAGGAATGGCTGAGAACGATGGAAACCCATCTGCGCGGAATCTGTAAGGAAGGCGGACTGTTCGAGGATAAAGAAGTTCTCGATGCGCCCTGGAGTGGCGGCCAGCGCCGGATCAAACTCGCTGTCTACCGGAGACTGCCCGAGAAGTGGAAATCCTACGCGGGCATGACGCCGGAAGAAGAGCTCAATGACACCATCGAAAAGCTGGATGCTGCTTTCAGGGATGCCGGAATTGGCCTGGTTCGTAATGGCGGAAAGGAAGTCTATGAATGGCTGTTGAAGTGGTTCAATCCGCGTCCGGAGCTTACCGACGGAGATCGCCAGAAGTTCGTTGAACTGGCCTCCTACCCAGACGAGGAAAGTTTGCCGGCCGGTGATGATTTCGCTGAAAGCCTGTTCTTTGCTTTGCCAAAGTCTGATGCCCCGTCACAAACCTGGTGGTTTGATGGCCTCCCACACCGCTGTTTGCGAGTGCACAAGATTCGTCGGACGCCCAAGATCGGCCAGATCGCCGGCGAAGTAAGTGCGACCACTCCGGACGGCCTATCAACCGGCAAAGCTTCCTGCATGATGGATAAGATGCCGCCAGGCACTATGATCGCAACGACCATTATCGTCACGCCTCAGGACGAAGTTCAGAACCATATCAACCGGATTCAGGACAAATCCAAGGGTGAGTCCGTCGACGCAACGATGACGCGCGAAGACTGCGAAGTTGCCAAGTCTCTTATGGGTAACAAGCACAAGATCTATCGCTCGATGATGTGTGTTTACCTGCGTGGCGAAAACCTGAAAGACCTGCGCAAAAAAACCAACGCGGCCAGTACGATTCTGCTGACGAATCAGCTCGCGCCGGTTCGGGAAGAAGACGAATCCCTCGGCCTCGATGCGTACATTTACAACCTGCCCATGGTTTACGAGCCCAGCATGGACGCCAATTTCAAGGCGACCCGTCCGGTTTGGGCCCAACACCTGGCAAACCTTGCCTCCCTTTTCGGGCGGCATCGCGGTACCGGTAATCCGGGGCAGACCGCCTTTAATCGCGGTGGCGAGCCGGTGTCTTACGACCCGTTTAACGGGAATGACCGCAAGAAGAATGCGCATGGCCTCATTCTTGGCCCGACGGGTGCCGGCAAGTCGGCACACATCACCAACATGTCGGCCCAGATCATGGCACTCCAGCGCCCGCGGCTGTTCATTGTTGAGGCCGGTAACAGCTTTGGTCTGCTGGCTGATTATTTCGCCTCCCAGGGCCTGTCTGTAAATAAGATTCAGCTCAAGCCCGGGGCAGGGGTATCGCTGCCGCCTTTCGTCGACGCCGATCAGATGCTGTCCAAAGATGAGGAAGATCTGCTTGGTTCGCGAATCGTCTCTGATTCTGCATTGGTTGGCGAAGACGACTTGATCGCACACATCCCCGCGAAAATCCGCATCGGTGACATCACCAAGTCCTATGACGAACTGACCGAAGCAGAGCGCAAGGATGTTCGCGCCCGTGCGGCCATGGACGTTCTGGCCGACATGATGATGGATGAGGACTCGGGCTCGGACGACGAGGGTGACGAGCAGCGGGACATTATGGGTGAGATGGAAATTGTCGCCACACTGATGATCACCGGTGGTGAAGAGGAGGAGGCGAAAAAGCTAACCCGTGCAGACCGGCGGATGATCCGGGATGCGATTCTCAATGGCGCGAAGCTCGCCAGGTCAGAAGGCCGCCGCACTATGACTTCGGATGTCTCGGAAGGATTCCGGATGATCACCAAAGATCCGGCCTACCCGGAACACCGTCAGTCCCGTGCCTTCGAAATGGGGGAATCCCTACGGATGTTCTGTGATGGGTTCGAGGGAGAGGTCTTCAATACAGATGGAGACGGCTGGCCGGATACCGATGTGACAATCGTAGACCTGGCGACGTTCGCCCGGGAGGGCTACAACGCTCAGCTGGCCATCGCCTACACCTCAATAATGATGCGGATCAACAACCTTGCCGAGAAGCATCAGCACGACGAGCGTCCGATCGTGATGCTGACAGACGAAGGGCACATTATCACCACAAATCCATTGCTGGCGCCGTTCGTGGTCAAAGTCGTGAAGATGTGGCGAAAGCTTGGTGCCTGGTGGTGGGTGGCGACTCAGAACATGGGGGACTTCCCCAACTCCGCCCGCAAGATGCTTAACATGATCGAGTGGTGGATTGCCCTGGTCATGCCTCAGGATGAAATCGAGGAAATTGCGCGTTTCAAAAACCTCAGTATTGAGCAAAAACAGCTCATGCTATCTGCTCGGAAAGAGCCCAAGAAGTACACCGAGGGCGTTGTTCTGTCCGAAAACATGGAAGCCCTGTTTCGGAACGTCCCACCCTCGCTTTACCTGTCCTTGGCGGGCACGGAAAAAGATGAAAAAACCGAGCGTGCCAAATACATGCGCAAGTTCGGCATCACGGAAGTGGAAGCTGCGGAGTATGTCGGCAAGATGATCGACTTTTACCGTGGCATCGCTCCGAAACCGGCCGATCCGGTACCGGCGGCGAATAATCCCATGTCTCAAGCCCGGGTCACTCTCGAGCGCCTTGAGAAACTCCAGAGTGAGCAGGGCCAGCAGGTTGTTGCCAAAGAAGTCATGGAAACCCTTCGTGCGACCGTTGCGGAGGAGGACAACTGATGAATCGTCATCTGCTTCAATCCTTGGGTTTTGTCGTTACAGTGCTTGCTAGTGCCTCAACGCTCGCGGCTGACTCCATACAGACCATCCGGATATTTGAAACCAATGATCAGTTTGTCCTGCAGGACAAGCGCTTGTCTGACCGGGTGCAGATTGAGGTGTACGACATGGACTCCAAAAATCGCGCAACCAAGCAGCTCAATCAACGGATGCGTGCCTTGGTCCCGAAGAAGATCCAACCCTCCAAGGTCGAGAAAGCTTATCGGGACGCTTTCAGCCAGGTGCTTAACAGCTCCCACTGGCCAGCGATCAATCAGGAAATACAAGCAGGAGCCCGGGCCATTGAAGCCGCAATGCGCTTTGGCATCGAAAAGCTTCCGGCCATCGTTTTCAACGACCGCCAAGTGGTTTACGGCGAGCGTTCATTAAAGGCGGCTCTGGCCGTCTATAGCAGGGAGAACCACTGACATGCGGACGTTCATTTCTCTGGTGTTTCTGGTGTTGATTGGCAGTGCCGGGAACGCTTTTGCCTACCCGAGCGAGTGGACGAACTACGACCCGGGCGATTTGGACGCAGTCAGGGACGCGACCATTACGGACACCCAGAACCGCCTGGAAGAACGTGATGGCCAGGTGGAATGTATCGCCTGTCATGGCGAGCTGAACGACACCTACGATGGCGTCATCGATACCTTTGAAATCGTCGATCAGACCATGTCCGCAGCTCTGAGCTGTATGGACTGGGAAATCCGTGGTGCTTGCATCTGGATGACCTGTGCCGCCTTTGTCTGCTGGGTAGACACGTCCATCAAGGTCAAAAACTTTGTACCGGACCTGGTGGTGCAGTCTTATGACCGCGCTGCCGGGGAGCCATGGACCGAATCCCAGGACATAAACCAGATCTCAATGGCTGAGAACGATTCCTCATGGGTGACAACCATGATTGGATGGGTCACGAACCACAACGTCGACAAGGTAGAAGGCGGCCGCTCCAATGAAGCTACCCGTTATGACCATGTAAACCTCGATTTCAAATTGGTGGATTCATACGGGAATCCTGCGCTGGTGGCTTATAACACGCTAGCCCAGGGCCTATTTGGAATGGTCTGTGCAGGACGTACCTTCCCGTTTTATCCCTATTTCATCTCAAACCTGGACTCCATCGCCTGGCGCTGGCACCTGCCGGAATTTTTCTACCCGATTTCGTGGTCGGTCGGCATGGATAGACTCGGATCTGGCCACAACAGTTATGGCGGTGTATTTCCCAGAAGCGGGTTTCTGACCCAAGCGGACGGTCTTAAATCTGGTGTTCTTACCGCTTTTCGCGCCATGCACTTCGTGACCCGCCCGAACGAGCCTCACCTTTATTTCACCATCGGTCAGCCCAGTGAAGACGGATATTGGCCGCCCGGTCCACTGAATCAGAACGATAAAGATACCGGTGTCTTCCAGATGTTGTATCCGCAGGATGAAAGCTCATGCCAAAAGTTTCCCTATGGCGCCACACCGTCAACGAGTAAGCGTTCCGACGACGATTCTTATGTCTGGAATTTCTGGCGAGCATACAAGTGCTGTCAACGACGGGGATCCTCTTTGATTTGGCACTCTGGCTGAAGTGGTTCCAAACCGACCGTCATCAAAAGATTTATAAGGATTTAAGGCAATGAAAAATCGTAATCAATGGATTGGCGTGGTGCTTGCGGGATCGTTGGCGGCTAGCGCGAATGCGATGGAAACAACGTCGCCCCGGCTGAACACACTGATGGACTATCAGATTGGGGGAGGGCTTATTTCTGGACCGCCAACCAAAATTCACTCGATCCCGATTTTGAGTTTTGGTGCGGGCTGGGATTTGAACATGGCATGTGGTGAGTTTGATCCAAAAATGACGGTGAAAAACCAGTTGAACGGGCTCACGGACGGTTTTAAAAACATGATGGACAACGTCATTAACAGCGCGACAGCTGCGGTTGCCTCCCTGCCGGCGTTGGCCATTCAAAAAGCCGATCCTGGACTCTATGACCTTCTTCAGCAGGGCATTCTGCAGGGCAAGATGGACTTTGAATTCGCCGAATCGTCCTGTCAGGAAATGGCGAATCTGATGATGGGCGATTCCACCGATTACCCATGGGAAAAGTTCAAGATGAACGCCAAGGTGGCGGACTGGTCCTGGAATATTGGGGCTACTGGTGGTGATGCCGTGGCAGCAAAAGAGAACGTGGATGGCTCTAACCACGGCGATGCGGGCTCAGAATGGGTCTGCAACAGCAAAAAAGGTGGAGCCGGACAGCCGCCAATCCGTGCCTTAAGAGACGTTGTGATGGTGGGCTACAACGTCCTGTTTGATCGCAACGACAGCTGTGACTCGGCGTCGGTGTCCGTTGCAGACGGGCAGGGCAACGCGCTTTGGGAATACTGGAACGGTCCGATTCAGGCCGCCGATTGGGCAGTATCCGTGGTTGGCGATTCTGAAATCCGAACCTGCGATAACTGTAAAAAAATCACTTCCCGCCCTGGCAAAGGTCTAGCCTACCGTCATCGTGACATGGAACAGGATCTTTACGATGACCTCGAAGACTTGGTGGACGGAACTACGGCTCTCAGTTGGCAAAACCTGAATCGGGTTTCCGCGCCTCCTGGGGTCCGTGTGACCGATCTTGTCATCAAAGCCATCCGAAAGCGCAATCCAACCGCTCAGGAAGAGATGCTGCGCAAATTGTCGAGCGAAATTGCGTATACACGTCTTGTTGAGCAGGGTCGCTTCCTAACTCAAATGCTCCGTTCGGGCGTCAAAGAGCCGAACGTTGCCAACATGGACACCGCGATCGCCATTATCGATAACGCGATTGATCACCTGAACGTTGAGTTGGCCCAGCTCGACCAGGAAATTGAGACCCGCGAGGCGGTAGCAGAGAGAACAATTGGCCATTTGCTGGGCACCGAAGAGCGGATCTACCAAAACACAAACCTACCGTCAGGCAACAAACCGTCCGGCCTGAACAGTTTTGGAGTTCAGTGATGCAAAAAACCCGGAAGTTTCTGATGGTTTCTATGGGCGGCGTCGCTGCCCTGATGATCATCGGCATGGTTGTCGCGGCTTTGACGGATACTTCGGCAGAGGAGGTGAAATCCCTCGACTTAATAGCCGAATTGACCTGGTACAGAGTCGCGTTTTTTGTCGCCATAGTGGCCGCGTGGCCAGCGATTTCTCGCTACGCCACCCGTTTGCCGCATCGCGGCGAAACGTCGAACGAAAAGTGGCTTGCGCTGGAAAAAAAGCATGCCGCGGACTTTAAGTTCATGCGATCGCAGTGGTGGAAAATTGCTCTGTTGCTGGCGTTTGTCGAGATCGTACTTATCCAACAGTTCGGCATAGGGAGATAGCCGGAATGGTCGCCAATACCTACCTCGAAATTTACACAATGATGTTTGGGTGGAATATGTACGAGGCCATTTGGGATGTCCTCGTCGGAACCGGGGTGGCTCTGATTCCTTTCATTGTTGCTGTCGTGAGTACATTTAAGGAAAACTATTCCGCCGGCAATGCCAGTGAGACGATCAAGAGCATGGAAACAACGCTGCTCGGAATGATCCTGGTGCTCATGTTGTGCGTCATTCCCTATAAAAGCATGTCCACGACGCTTTCTGGCGTTCGCTACGAGGTGACGGTTCAGGATTGTGGAACGGCCTCGAACACCAATACACCCTCCAGCACTGCGTCAGGGACCGGAGACAATACCCAAACGGGCTTTGATTCTGCTATGAGTGATCTCCAGACGTGGCAGGTTCACAAACCGGTTGCCTGGACGCTGGTCGAAACCGTTTCAACGGCCATTACGCACACTTCCATCAAATCCATGACCTGCGTGAACAACTACGAGTTCATGTTGATGCGCATATCCAATATCACCATCCAGGATGAAACCCTACGTAAGGACATCCAGAACTTCTACGAAGCCTGCTATAAGCCGGCCGTGAACAAGTACAAGGCCAATCCGCCGGTCGATCCGGTGACAGGCAATCCCATGGTTTTGACCAACGTTGAACCCTGGGAGGATATTGATTGGATGGGCAGTCGCATTCTGTTGGGCTACGCCGATGCCTATTACCGGGACAAAGAGCTATACGTTGCGAACTATGAGAACAAGGGATTCTCCCGACAACCTACATGGCGAGATTCTGACGCAGCCCATCAAACCGGTGTCTATCCATATTGCGAAGAAGTCTGGCTTGGCGAGAGAAATGCTGCGGGATGGTTCAACAATGGCGGCGATGGGTTGCGAGAGAGGATTCTTGACGACATTCCTGACGATGAAGTCGGGGACATTGTTGATGACTGGAAGACTTGGGGTGCTGGCGTTTTCAGCAAACAGACCGAGCCGGACCAGGTCAAAGAAGACATGATCCTGAAGCTGATTCTTGAAAATAACCACAGTGATCTGTCAGCAGCTACTCAGCTGGACATGAGCAATAACTTTGACGCGAATAAAGGCTTCTGGTCCCAGATGTGGGATAACGCGACTCAGCTGGGCAACGTTCTGACGTCAGCCAACGAATTTCTGCAGGCCAACGCTATACAGCAGATGTTCAAAGTGGCCGGGCCCATGTTGTTGGTTATGTTCCAGATGATCGTGGTCATCGCGGCTCCTTTCGTAATGATTTTTGGAAGCTATGGCTTCAGCTCCTTTTTCGCATTGGCGGTTACCTGGTTCAGCCTGGAATTTATCAATGCCATCTGGGCGGCAGCTTACTGGTTCGACAACCGGATCCTACAGATCTATGCGACCAACGCAGGCTGGTTTGATGAGATGACCAATAGCCTTCTGATCCGGATTGTCAGCATGAGCTCCATCTTTATTCTGCCAATGATCTGGCTGTCCATCATGGCCATGGCCGGAAGTTCAATGCTTCGAGGCATGGGTGGTGGCGGTGTAGGCGGCGGTATGGCTGCCGGAAGCTCGGCCTTTGCTGGCGGCATGGCTGGGACTATGCGGAACACCAGAGGTCTTTTACCAGGCAGAGGCGGTAACCAAGGCGGCGGAAGCCGAGGCAGGAAATAAGCATAGAGCCAGAGCTATAGGGCGGCCGACTGGCCGCCCTGTTTCTTATAGGCGGCTACGTTACGGCGATCTATGCTAAGAGGCTATCTAGGAGGCTCGTTGCCGTAGTAAACATCGTGAGACTGGTCGTAAACAGCATCGGTGGGGTGCAGCGGCTCTTTGAATACAGAGCCAGGCGCTCTGTGATCGTCATATGGCTCCGACCCGTCACCGCGCAGTATTCGCCAGATAATCGAGATTATAGCCAGAACGAGGGCAAAAGCCATGCTGACCAGCCACACCATAACTTTGAACCACCAGTATTCGCCGTACTTCTGGACAGACCGCTCGTAGACCTTTGAAATTGGGTGAATCGCAGCAAATCCGCACAGTATGCCACCGCAAATCCATCCCCAAGTCTCTTTGAATGAAACACCATCACCGGCAGATAGGCTGACCAGAAACAGCAGCGCGACGCCCGCGCCAAGGCTACACTTTCGTGCTATTCCGTTGTGAACGATTGTCTTGTCCATGACGCTGAATCCCGCTCAAAAAATGATCGATTGTGACAGGTCCAAGTAAGGTCTGCGCTGGACGACCGACAGCGCACTTTATCAATAAGGTTATCCACAGAATTTGTGGAAAAGTCGCCGATCCATTCGGTTGCAAAGCCAGTTTATGGTTATGCAAGTCATGACTTTTTTCCGCTGTAGTCCTTAGGTATACACGACTATGCTTCACTGGCAAGCCCGAAACAAAAAGGGAGCCTGATTCCGGCTCCCTTTTTTCACTCTGATTGCGCCCCTATGCTGCTTTGGTGAGTGAGTCGGGGAGCCAACCTTTCGTTTCATCCAGTTCATCCAGAATCGTCGCCAGATCGCCTTTCTTGGCGTCAGCCTGAGACAAAGCGAACTCATCGCCTTTCAGGTCTTTCAGGATTTCGATGAGCTTGCCTTTCCTGATCCTGTTGAAGTAATTCGCCTTCGTCGGTTGCCAGTGCTTACTCAGGTCGAACTTGATCTGTTCAGCAACGTATTGCTCAACTTCATTGGTCGCGCAGCGGAGCGTTTGAGCACTGCAATGGGCGAGGATGTTCAATTTGCTCGCTCTGGATAGTTTTTGGAATGTTTTGAACTGTTCCAAGTCTCCTTCTTGGGCCAGCCAGTTCAGTTCTAAGGCATCACGATGCTTCCGAATTTCAGCAGCAGCGGAGGTTTCCTCAATGTCTTTGGTGGCAGAGAAGGTGTTCACATCCAGATCGATTCCAAGGGGTCTCCGGTACCACGTTGAACCCGCAAGCACTGTCTTGGCCATTGTGAAAACGGTCATGTCCAGACAGATTTCTGCTTTCTGCATCACCGCAGCCTCAAGAGCCTGGAGCCGGTATGCCTCAAGATCGCTTTTAAGCGCGTTGCTCTCGGTCGGTTGGGGTGCCTCGACTACAGTGCCATCTTCGTTTTGCGCTTTTTCTGACTGCTTCTTAGGCAGAGCGATGCCAACTTTTGTCACCAGCTCACCTGTTCGGAAGTCCACGGAAAGAAGGACCCCTGTTGACTGCTTCTGCTCGTCGGAAAATTCTCGTGAGGTGTCGATAGTTTCCTTCAGGTCACTTAATTCCTCGTTCAGTTGACGGAACCGTTCATTGGCTTCTTCATCCTCGTGGTCTGAGACCGCTTCCATCAGTCCCTCAAGCTCCCGTTCCTTCGCTTCAAACTCATGCACCACAGAGTCTGGTGCTGTGATGATTTCACCATCGATACACGGTGCAAATCGAAGTGGGTGGCTGTATCCGCCATCCAGCGTAGCCTCCACGAAGCCCCAGCCTTCTGCCTTGAAAGACTCTTGTAGCTTTTCGAGCTTTTCATCGGCCAGACGATTCAGGAGGTCGACGTCGTTGACGTATTGGCTGTCCGCGAACAAGTCTTCGGACAACGTGCCACCGGCGGCCTCGTAAGCCTCTTGCCCGACAAATTTAAAGGTGGTGTCCTCAGTCGTAACATCGGTGTTGAGCAGCTTTTGCCGCACGAACCGGGGAGAAGGGTGATACTGCTCTTTTACCTCTGCGAAGACGGAATCCTGAGCCTTCTGATCGTCCGTGACGGTAAAGGCCATGACCATGTCAAAGTTCATCTCTTGTGATCGGAAGGCGTCCAGAATCACCGGGGAGACAGCCCCAAGTTTCAGGAGTTTCTTAACTTCGGTGACAGGCTTACCGAATCGTTTCGCGATGTCCTCGATGGATCGTCCTGCATCCAGCATGGCCTTGTAGGCAACAAAGCGATCAGCGGGATGCATATCCGAGCGATAGTTCTCGGCCAGACTGGCTTCGATGGCTTCAGATTCCGTCTTCACGACGCACCGGACTGGAAATTCGGCATCGATCTTTCCTTCGGCAAGAAGGTGGTTTAAGGCGCTGAGTCGGCGTCCACCGGCAATAACCTCATACCGTCCCTCGGCATCGGGTGACGGAATGACAATGAGATTCTGCAGAACACCCTGCGACTCTATCAGAGCGCGGAGCTGCGCATCTTCTTCCGCTGATGTTTTAACTTTCCGGACGTTGAGCGGTGACAGGGTCAGATTCTTGAGAGAGATTTGAGTTTCCATTTCGTGATTCCTCTGAGTGAATATCGTTGGTGTTCACTCTTAAAATCTCACGGAAATGGCCACGGCCAACCCCTGAAAACACTATTTATAACAATAATATAGCTATTTTATAGAGTCATTCCATAGCCATACGCAATACCTTTTTTGAACGTCGATTTTGGGTCGACGGTGGACATGAAATCCCACCACCGATCCCTTTTCTGGTCAGCGAATCAGACCAGCCTGAACAGCACCTCTCCTTCATCGCTTGTTGCGGTTCCGTCTTCCAGAGTTCCTGCGCTTACCCAGAGGTCGCGCTTTCCGCACGGGGTCTCATCCGCAGGTATTCGCCCGAAAACTTCACCATTGCGAATGTTCGTAAAGGAATAGAGAACTTCTCCGTTTTTGTCTCGGATGTGGACTCCGCAGAGCCGGCCGATTACTTCACCTTGCTTGGTTGTTGCATTCATCGTGTTGACCTCCTCAGTTGTCCGGTAATGGGTCATCCCTGACTCTAAACACGTCCGCAACAAAATGTTGATCTTTTTCTGGTTAGCCTGGAAGGCAGTCCATCTGCAATAATGCTGTATATTCAAACAGTATATATTTCATGGAATTCAGACGCCGCCACAATTGTGTATACAAAGAACTCGGGGCCTTCGCGAGCTGCGAACCGATTGGGTTTTGCACGGCTGATGGCATTGAGATAGGTAATTGGATCGGTATTGCTGATCGTGAAGTGGTTCGGCAGCTACCTTCGGTCCGTCCCGTACTTCTGGATATTGAGTCTTGGCGCCGCCACTTGCTTGAACCTTATCAGCGCCTGGGGCCCGGGGTGTATATGGTGGGCATTTGTCTCGGAGACTCATCCTCAGTGTTGGGCGTGATGGATCGCAAACAGCCAATGCTTCGACGGAAACCTGGTAAAGATATTCTGGGTCGGAAATAAACCTGAAAATTCTTCTTTCCCGGGGGTTGCCCGCGAAGATTTCCATGAGATCTTGAAATCACTAGCGAGCGTGGCTCCTGGGTGAGAGAGAGTGAGGGTTGGCCTTTCCGCATGCGGGGAGGCTTTTTTTTGTTCCCGCATTCTAAACGGTCATAGGTCACTGACTTTTTAAATCTCATCCGCGGCATGAGCCAGGCCTAAGATCTGGTTTTTGACTCGGATATCACCATGAAAACAAAACAATCGCTCTGTCTGATTCTGGCCTGCTCGACCCTCGTTGCTTGCGAGGGAGGGGGATCTTCATCAAGCTCTGGTCCCTCGGCGCAGGCACCGGATGTTGAAGAGAGAGAGTTGGTGTTCGAATTCTCTGAGGCCCCGTTAGAGCCAACCGTATTCAATATTGCTGCTGGCACTGGTGATCCTGAGGATCATTTTTCACCGAACGAGACGATCAGCATCACCTGGAAGATGGAGGTGTACTACGATGATCAGTCCGTCCCGGAATTCAATGAATCCTTTCCGTATACGGCGTCGGTCTACCTGAGTGAAGACGGTGCTTTCCAACAAGAAGATGACCTCGAGCTCTTCAGCATTTCCTGCATGTGGCCATCGGACTCGGACTACGCCTGCGGGCAGTTTGCCTCGTTCGATTGTGATTACGCGCCAGGCAATCAAAATGTGATTTCCTGCTCGAGCATTCCCGTAGGCCGCACCAACGGCATCAACGATCTGCCCGTCGACACCTCCGCGTTTCTGAACGTGATTCCCAAGAGTGCCGACGTGCTCTATGTGGCATGCCTGGACGAAGAACCGAACAAGTGCACAACGTTCACCGGTTCGCTGCAGCTCAATTGATGTCACCTCTGTTGATCAGCACCTGTTCCGACAAGTCCGAGCTCGCCTGGGCGATTGAAATTGCACTGGGCGTTGCCACGATCAATGAGGGTCGTGACTACCCATCTGACAGGTGCGATATCCAAACCAAATTGAGGGACGTGAGGACAGTTGGTGAATTCAATGCCATTGCGATGAGATTGAATACCAGCTGGTCAGAACTTGAGGCCCGGCGAAAACGACGATTGGTATTGTCATGAGCTTGTAGCTCAACGGAGTTGATGGCCTCTTATTTTCCATTGTTTCAGCGTCGATTGAGTATGTTTCGGCTATTCAAAAACGCTTCCACAGCCTTTTCAAACCCTCCCGATTCGTACCAGTTTTGTAGCAGCTTTTTTGTTGTACCTCTGAACGCCGGGATTGCGATGTCTATGAGTTCGGATTCCGTTTTCGCGTCGGGAAAACGTCCTGACATGACGAAATTGATGCCATGGTCGGGAATGCTGAAACCAGTCACTCGTTCGCCGACGGTTAAATGGACGAAGTACGAGACTGTTCCCGCTCCCGTGGAGAATCCGCCCGCAACGTTGATCGCACCACCGAATGAATTTAGCCGTTCGCACATCTGCTCGCGGGCTTGCCACTGAGGGAGTGTTGATCCAATGGTTAGTGCCCTCTGGACATTGCCATCTACGATCGTGAAATGAACCTGGCAATTGCTGGCCTGGGCTATTGGCGCAATCAAACAGCAGGCAAGCAAGCTTGAGTTGAGTAATCGTTTCATCAGTCCTTCCCTTGAAATTCAGAACCACTGCTTCCCTGAAGCTATCAACTTCTCGCTATTGATAGTTGGAGTTAAGATTAACGTTGAGGGCAAAGTCGCGACGGTTATTGGCGGGATCACCCTGGCTAAAGGTATCTGCTATCAATTAACCTGATGTTGAACGAATTTCCTCAGCGATTTTGAGAGCTGCACCTCTTTTTCTCGGGTTCAGGCTGCCGAATCGTCGCAGTCCCCGCGGAAGCCACAGCTGCGACATTTCTTAAGCTCGGGCCGGCTCGGTACCGCATGACCGAACTTTGCTTGTCGGGCATGGACGACGGCGGGCTGAATCCGATCGAACAACGCCTTGTCGGAAGAAGGAAGCTTAAACACTTCCTGAATGGCGGAGGTCTTGATCAGTACCTGATTCACCCTGTACCCATCTCCCCGGGCAGCCAGGGCCGCGCAAAAGGCTTGGGTGACATCGCTCTCAAACACTGGACCGTTTCGGCTCTTGTACTCAACAGAAAGAACACCGGTGCGAGTCCGATACAGCGCATCCGGCTTCCCAAAGACCTTGAAGGCTCCATTGAAGAAGGGTTTGGTGTGGCGGCCGTCGTCGATCCATATCAAGTCGCCCTCAATGCCCAGCTCGTCAACGAGGCTGTTACGGCGCCGTCGCCAAACGATGACCAGTACAGCCACTACCGCAATAAAAATGAGCAGCTCATGAAACATGGCTTTTTCCTCGCAGTTCAACCCACAGAACAAGCCTGTCCACGATCCGCCTCAGCAGCAGGTCAATCCAGGAAGACCTTTTGCTGATTTCGATGACCATCGGAGACAGCCGGTAATAGACTGCAATCAGGATCCGGCCGCCGGGCATGTAATCCAGTGTGTTGTCACGAAACTGGCGGAGAGTTTCCGTGCGCTGATCCTCCATTCCGTAGAGGTAAGAGGCCACGTAACAGCGTTTGTCTATGCTGATCTGGCGATTAAACTGCTCGTGCTTCAGATTGCCCCGATCCTGAGCGGCTACGGCCCTTCGCGAAGGTTTGGCGCCGGCGTATTTCAGTGCGACTGAATTCGGGCAAAACTCGCTCCGGCCTACGTCTGAGGCTGAAATCCACTCGGATTTTCTCTTTGATTTATCGTGGCGCATCGCTTATCTCGCCGATCCATGAAGTGCCGACAGGTATCCGTCGACGGTTACCCTTGTTGTATCATCAAAATAAGCACGGGCAACTCTGTCCACGCCGGACGACCGCTTTCCGCACAAATACACCAGGTTCTGCAGGGAGTCGTCATAGCTGGTGATGTCAGTGACACACCGTGAGAAAGCCAGCCGGACTGTATTATCCATCGTCTGGGAATAGCGATCCGTAAGCCGCGGATTGGCAGCAATATTCAGAACAGCTTTCCCGTTTTCGGTTAGGCGCTCGGACACCAAGCTGAAAAATTCAAAGGTGGCTGTGTGCATGGGAATAGTGGCCGCATTGGTGTAGAGATCAACCACAATGACATCCCATCGCTTTTCATTGGTGAGCAGGAACGCTCTTGCATCCTGGGTAACGAAGTCTCCTTTGATGGGCTCGCCTAGGAAGTCGCCCTCTGCCACGGATTTCAGCATCGGATCGATGTCCAAGTAGGTGAAGTTTGCGCCTTTGGTGTCTTCGGCAGACAAGGTGAATCCGCCGGCGCCCAGGACGAGGATGTCTTTGCCAGCTACGTCGTCTGCAAATATCGCCGATTTCATCATTTCAATGTATGGCCAGCCCTGGCGTGTCTCGGCGTCGATGAATGAAGCGGAGCTGCGGTTGATCACCAACCTTTTACCCCCGTCTGTGGCTTCGACCCGGATATCGCTGTATGGGGTAGTAGCGGCAAAAAGCTGGTTTGGCATCCGGACGTTGGCGACGAACGCCACCGCCAGTGACAGACTCGTGATGCTCAGCAGCATTGGCTTCAGGACGGTTTTTTCTGGACGCAACACAAGCAAGACACAGAAGCTTAGGATCATGCAGTTCACCAGAATGGAATACCCGACGCCCAAGAAATACATCAGCACCAGTGAAGTCAGAAGACACCCGACGACGTTGCCCACGGTACTGATCGCAGTCGCACTCCCCGCAGCCTCGCTTTTGCGAGTCTCCTGATCTGCAGTGTTCAACAACAGGGGGACCGTCTGCCCCAGCAAAAATACCAATGGCGACATGACCAAGAAACAGAACGCGAAGAGATGGACCAGGGGATTCCCCAGGATTGGCAGCCCAAAACTGATGTCGGCAATTGACAGAAAAAACATGCTAACAAAGGGGTAGGAGAGGCCAATACCAAACAACGCGATGGCGCCAACCAGGTTGAAAAGCAGTGCCCGGGAAAACTTTTCAGGCGCGGTCTTGCCGCCAAAGAAGTAGCCAAGGGCCAACGCACCCAGGAAACAACTGATGATGATCGACGTGCACAGTACCGAGCTGCCTACGAACGCGACGGTCTGTCGTATCGTGACCATTTGAACACCGCTGCTGGCGAGACCTTCCAGTAAGAGAATCAGATAAGCACGTTTCGTGGAGAACATGGATGCATGGTCCTGTTGGAAAGCAAAACCAGAGGCTATCAAGTGCTTCGGCTTGAGATGGGGTTTAAAAGGTCACGGCCCTGTGACCTTATAATGATGACTGGCAACCCGGTAATACCAAAATGTTAGCCAGACCCGCCACATCATTGTGATATGACCGCTCTGTCGCACAGACGGGTTGCTGTTGGGCATTGTACGTTGGGGGGTTGCAGCCGGCCCCGGAATGTAGTTCGCACTTAAACATAAGCGAACATTCGAGTCAGGGCTTGCCTCCAGAGCCTCCCGGCTAATCACAGCCATTTCATCCAGTATGATTGGCGGAGAAAATTGCAGACGCTGAATGATTACGTGGCAGAGATGGCCATGCTTGGCTAAGCTATTGTTTTATTAATTTATGTGGAGCGCGATTGATGGTTCGACGTCAGTGATAATGACGCAGTCAAATTTCTGCAATGATAAAGCGCGCTGCCTAATCGTGTTAGCCCCACGAGATGATTATGGAAGACATAGCAAAAATTGGAGAAGCTGTAGCGATTATAGCTGCATGCTGGGCAATCATTTCCGGCGTTGGAGCTTGGAAGCGTGAGTTCATAGGAAAACGCAAAATTGAACTGGCGGAAGAAGTCTTAGCTTCGTTTTTTGAGGTTAAAGATGCGATTGCCTACATGAGAAGCCCATTCTCTAGCGGGAATGAGGGTAAGACAAGGCAACGAGCCGAAAATGAAACGAAAGAAGAGTCAGAGTTATTAGATCGGGGCTATATCGTCTACGAGCGATACAACGCGAAGAAAGAAATCTTCGTCAAGTTCAACACCCTAAAATACCGCTTTATGGCTGCGTTTGGAGCAGAGACGGAAGAGATTTTCAACGATACATCGAAAACTATTAATAGCATCTTTGTTTCTGCGCAAATGCTCGCTACTCACTATTGGCAGCGCCAAGGCAGAGTTCAAATGGCTGATGATGAATTTCGACGACACTTAGACGAAATGCATGAGCATGAGGGCGTATTTTGGGACCGAATGAATGATAACGATGAAATAAGAACACAACTTCAGAGTATTCAGCAAAGACTGGATGCTGTAACTCGACCCTGCTTTGAAGAACCAATGAAAAGCTATTCCCTACTGACGAAGCGATGGTGGAAAAAGGGCTAACAATTTGTGTCACTCAGGTGGCCGTTACGCCGCTTCGCACTGTAAAGGCTACCGGTGGGCTCCGCGTTAGGCGAACGAGGATGAGTAGTCGAAGTTGGGTGCTGGGATCTGGAGAGTGAGAATGACGGCGAGAGAATCCGATGTAGAAGACCACCGGGCGCGCTCCGCCTTTGTGCGGCAATTGATACAACGCACTGGAGAGCCCGATTCCTTGCCCCTGGCGTTCTCTAGCAGACCGCGACGGTCAATCGTAATGTTTTGGGACGACCTAGAGCGCCTTCCCGTTGATGTTGGTGAGTGTATTGAGTCGTGGAAACCGCTGCAGACGAAGGGCTTCGACGTTTTCCTATTCGATAGCAACGGAGCCATAGAGTTCATTGCAAACCATCTGGGTCGGCGTCACGAGAACGTATACCGGAAGTGCTATCATCCCGCGATGCAATCTGATTACTTCCGGCTCTGCTACATCCTTGTGGAAGGCGGCTGTTACATTGACGCGGACGATGCCCACAACGGCCCTAGTGTCGAGAGCCTATTCGATGACGGTCGGTTGAAGATCCAGCCGCTTTGCTATGACGTCGCGACCGACCGAATGGTCCCGCCCGAGATATTTACCAAGCCGGGAGCAGACGCTCCGACTTGGATCTTCTATTTCAACAACAACCCGTTGCTGGCAGCCCCCGGGCACCCCATCATCGAGCAAGCCCTTGCGAACGCGACCACAGCAATCGAGCGAATGACTGACGGTGAGCTGCCAGAGATCCAATCTACAACAGGCCCGGGCAACCTTACCCGCTCCATCTTCGATCTTGCGCAGCAGGACGATGGGACGGTGTCAACAACGGTGAGCACACTCCACGTGCTACATGACTGGGAGAACGTCGCGAGCAGCCGGTGGCCTCTCAGCTACCGAAGCGACAGGAGGAACTGGCGGCTCTCGAACTGCCGGAAATACCAGCCTCCGAAGCAAGATTGCCCATGAACCTGACCAAACCCATGTTCGCATTGAACAGGTTCTTTTACCGCCTCAAGCTTCAGGCGCGGCGGCTATTGCCGAGGCAGCGGTGCCACGCTTTCGGGCCTGCCCACCCAGACGGGCGAGTTGAGCGGATTTACGTCATCAACCTCGATCGCCAGCCCGACCGCTGGGCCGCTATAAAGCGCGAGCTAGATCAGATACTGGACTGCTCGGGGAACGCTCTCTCGGAGCGGACCGTGCGCTTTCCTGCCTGCGACGCGAGGAGCTTTGCGGGTTCACCCAAGGCGGACGACGAAGTAGATCCGATTTACACCCTTCGAGATCAGCTCTTCGTCGAGCCCCAACCGCGTATACTGCCGCACCGGCTCGACCTCGATCGCCCGATCCAGATGAGTTGGCAAGAAGTCGCAGTCGCCCGCTCCCATGTCGCCGTATGGCGCCAGATCGCGACAGGTGAAGACGCCTACGCGCTTGTGCTTGAGGACGACGCTTGTTTCGACTGTGGGTTCGGCCGATACGCCGACCAGACTTGGCATGAACTTGCGCGCGACCGCAATAGCACTGGCCCCTTCGATTTGCTCTACCTCTCCTACAAGGAGGTGAAGGGTGGCGCCCAGAAAACTCTTCTTTCAGCTAGTGTGTTCCGACCGGTACGGGGTCTCTGGTACCTCTCGGGCTACGTCCTTTCACGCGAGGGGGCGCGAAAGCTGATTCGAATGCTGCCCTGCCAGGGACCGGTCGACCTTTGGATAAACCACCGGTTCGACGCGCTCGAAGTGCGGGCGACGCGGCGGTCAATAGTTAGTCAGCGATCCGACTGGGGCTCGGCCAATTCATATTCGATTCTGCCGGCCCTGACCCGAATCGGCGTCTTGGACTGCGAAGGGCCGTCGGTATTCCAAAACCGGCCGCAGCAAAGGCCGGTATTTGCCTTCGGCGAGGAGGGCTCGGGCTTAACTTCGCTTGCGATGGCACTTTCGATGCTTGGTTATCGATGCTGCTCCGACCTCCAGGACCTTCCTGAAGAGGAGCGGGTGCAACTCCTCTCGGGATCGAGCGACCGGGTATTTGATGCTTACGTGAACATTGGGGCTCTGATGGCGAGTGCCGCGACGCTGAGGGAGTGCTATCCTGAGGCCAAGTTTATCGTCACCACCTGCAATGACACGGCCTCGAAGGACAAAGGGGGCAGCCTGCCTGGCGAACTGAGCGACGCAGAGGTCACCGTGCTGCACCTGAACGCTGTCGACAAGTGGAAGACCGTCTGCGAGCACCTGAGATGCGCCCCGCCGGTAGCCGCCTTCCCCGAGGTTGCCGATCTCGGCCAAAGGCCACTCCTGGACGAGGATGCCAAAGAGATGTCTGCTGTAAAACTGCCGAGCGAGCAGCGGCGCGATATGTCGCCCTGGGTGATCGAGTCTCGTTCCATGTGGCGTGGTATCCACGCTTGTTCGCCCGCAAGTATAGCTGCGCGCATGGTCTTCGATGACCCCTTGGAGAGCCTTGACAGCGAGCGCTGGCTGGTGAGGGACGACACCTTCCCGGGGAACCTTGGCCTTTTCCGTCCTGCCAATGTTGCATGCCGGGATGGGATCGGGGCCGTGCTCAGCGTGAGGCGCGAGAGGCTTGGTGTCCGCGACTTCAGCGCCGCGTCAATTTCTAGCCGCGACCGGTTCCTATACGGTAGATTCGAAACGACGCTACAGGCATCAAAGGTGCCCGGCGTGATAACTGGGTTCTTCTTACACCGCGACTCACCCAGGCAGGAGATCGACGTGGAGATCGTAGGCAAGCGCTCCAACTGTCTCCTGGTAAACGTTTTCTATAATCCTGGCGCTGAAGGCGCGAGGTTCGACTACGGATACCGAGGTTCGCCGACCACTATCGGCCTCGGTTTTGACGCGTCGGAGTCGCCCCACCGCTTCGCCATTGAGTGGGGCCCTGACGAGATCCGCTGGTTCGTAGACGACCAATTAGTACACAAGCGTGTAAACTGGGCCCCAACTCCGATTCCCCAGCTACCGATGTCCCTGCACCTTAATCTATGGCCCTCGCGCTCGCGCGAACTCGCCGGGCGTCTTGCCCAGCGACAGCTGCCGGCCACTGCGGCGGTGAAGTCGATCGCCATCGAGGCAAACCTAGCCACGAGCCTGAATTACGACAGAGAGCACCCTATAGCGCCTAACAACAGCATCCAGCGTACCGCGCTGCGCGCCGCCGCTGATGCTGGGCGCTAGATTTCACGAGCAAGGTTAACCCCACCATGGAGGGCGTATGTCGGCTCTACTCGAAATGGTAGAAATTCGGAACTACAAGTCGTGCAAGGAAACAAAGATTCAGCTGGAGCGGTTTACACCGCTGATTGGATACAACAACTCAGGCAAGTCCAATATCATTTCGGCAATCCAGTGGTTATTACGAAAATCGGTGTTGGATGAAGGATCGTTCAATGACACGGAACGACCTTTGGAGGTTGTCGGGCGAGTAGTTGGCGTCTCTGAGGAAGCGCTAAGCGTCTTAACCGCCGAGCAGCAACAGAAGATTCGGCCGTACATTGATAATGAGGTTCTAACGCTAAAGCGCGTTCAGCCGTCCCCCGGAGGCAAGGCGGCAGATATTAAGTTGCATGTGTTAAATCCGACCAATTCCCAATGGGCGGCAAATCCAACTGGCATCGATAACGCAATTTCGTCACTACTACCAGAACCCATCCGAATTGGTGCAATGGAAGATGCCGCCGAAGACTCTGCGAAGTCAAAAACCACGACGACAATTGGAAAGCTACTCGCTGAATTCATTGAGCCGGTCCGGCAGGCTCATGAGGCAGAGATAAACCAGCACTTAGGCCAGGTCGAGCAACAGCTCTCAGCAGACGGGACCTCAAGGCTTGCAGAGTTCAATGCAATTGATGATTCCATAAATCAGAAGATAAACGATCTGTTCCCTGGAGTTGGCGTAAAGCTGCATTTTCCTACCCCTACCTTGGACGATCTGATCAAGGCCGGAACCGTAAAGGTTTATGAAGACGCGGGGGTTGCGCGTGGCTTCTCGTCGTATGGGCATGGTGCGCAAAGAGCCATTCAAATGACGCTAGTGAGACACTTGGCAGAAGTAAAGCGTGGCGCTGGGCAGGCGGATGGGAGCACACTGCTTCTGATAGATGAGCCTGAGCTATATCTTCATCCTTTTGCAATTGAGCACATTCGGGAAGCACTGAAAACTCTCTCTGAGAATGGATACCAGATCATCGTATCAACGCACTCTGCGCAAATGGTGAAGGCTAAAGATGCTCAAGATGCTCTACTTATCCGGAAATCACCCGCTAACGGAACGTTTGCGCGTCAGCGTTTACGTGACGCTATTCAGATAGTGGTTCCAGATTCAGCGCATGCTATGGAACAGTTATTCACGCTTGCGCATGCAAGCCAAATGCTTTTTTCAGATAAGGTTTTGCTAACCGAGGGAAAAACAGAACTTCGCCTGCTTCCAGTAATATTTGAACACCTCAATAATAGAACGCTTGGGCAGAATAAGATCGCTCTGATTGCGCAGAGTGGTGTAAACGACACCAAGAAATCAATGCAAATACTTCAAGAAATGGATCTTCCATCGAAGGCAATAGTTGATCTTGACTATGCGTTCAAAGGTGGCCATATCCATGGATTTGTTCCACAAGGAAATGCAGATGTTGCTGCCATTAAGCAAATTCTCGCACGTCTTGCGGCAGCGAATCGAATAACCCTTGACCAAAGTGGCCTTCCGATGAAAGGGGTTGTGAAAGCGGCAGAGGCTTACGCCATTCTTGCACGGGAGGTGGATGCTGCCCCGCACATCGACGCGCTTCACAATCTCCTCCTTGGACAGGGGATCTGGCTCTGGAAAAAGGGATCCATCGAAGATCATCTAGGCTTGCCGTCGAAAGATGAGAGAGCGTGGGCACACTTTCAGACTGAACTTGATCGTGTTGGAATACAGGCGCTGAGTCCTGAGCCGCAAAGTGTGCGCGACATGGTCGCGTGGGTGACGGCGTGATGTCTAACCAGCGCATGTTGCCGGACTGGCTTTCCGCTGCGCTCCAAACCAGCAGCAAATACGGGCGTTAGCCAATTATGGAAAAGTTACTGAGTCTACACCGTTACTACATCTGGGCTAATAGGCTTCGGGGGTATTTTGAATCAACCCTGAGCAGCCAAAAGGCAGGTAATTCCGTTCGGGTCGAATTTGCGGACGATACGGGCTTGTTTCTCGCTCAGTGGTATACCTCGCTATACGTTGTAATTGAAGGTTGGAAGGAGCTGAAACTTTCTGACTTCGAGATCGATCGGTTAATCGCGTCCCCAAACACAGAACTTCTTCGCCGTTTTAGGAACGGGGTATGTCACTTTCAGGGCCAATATTTTGATGCTAGGTTCTCCGAGGTGCTGAACGCAGAGGGCCTGGTTGCGTGGGTTAGAGAGTTAAACCGGGAATTTGGCCGATATTTCCTCGAGGAGCTCAAACAGCAGGTGCCTAATGGCTAACCAATCGCTCAAGTCCACCACTTTTCCGGCGCGATGCGCCTCTAAACCGGCCGCTCAGCCTAGGCTCTATGAATAAGTTATGAATAAGAATTGCACGCATCCATCTCTGCAATGCCTGAATCAATATGACTTGATTCGCAAATACCAGTGCGAGTTTTGTAAAGAGGTGATGATGTGCACCTGTGATAGGGAGCACGGCGAGCGGTTCTTGCCTCACCAGCTTAAATTTGGTTCTTGGTATGGTTCCAGAGAGAGGGTGCCAGTCACACTTGGATTTCAGGACAATACGTGTCCGGAATGCAGAGGAGAAAAGCCCGAAGCTGCTCCGAAAGCTCCTATGCATGGGGCAACATCGAAGATAGCTAGGTACTACTGGCGTGAGATATTTTTTGAGACCACCAAGAGATTCTACGATTCCCATCCAGAGATTGACCCGAACGAGCGTGGCCTATCTGAGTTTAGTTTTCCGGAGGAACGGAGGCTTATAGAGAAGCAAGTTATTGAAGAAATAAAAGATCTTCATGAAATTTCCCCTAAATATCAATACAACGAGCTATCTCAGTCTGAAGTTATATCTCAAACGAACACCGAATTTGTTCTCGTCAATGTCGAACACGTTAAAACTGAAGAGAGGAAAGTCGGTATTCGAGACGACAACGAAATCGTCACTGTAGAAGAATTTGCATCTCGTTATTTTAAACGTCTCGGATACAGTGTGATGCATGTTGAGAGTGTGCCCTTTCACGTTTTGTTCGGTGTTTTCATGTTTCTCGTTATCCAAGATATTGGGGATGAGAAAGGTCGCTTCGTCCAGTTTGGAAGCAGAAACGATTTTGATAGCGGTAGGTCGGATGAAGGCCCAATATCTACCGTCCTTCCAGATGACTTCGGACGTAAATCGTACTACGAAAGACAAAAAGAGTTGGTAAATTGGCACATAAGTGAATTAGACGATCCTGAATGGTTATTCGATTATTGGCTTGGTCATAGTTCTGACTTTAGGCAATATCTTTGGGCGCACCGTGATAGTGACGTTTCAAAAGCGAAAGAAGTAATGCGTGTACTCGGACTGGAAAACTTAAAGAAGGTGCTCCATTACTTATCTATGGATTATTGGGGAAATTTTTGCGGATGGCCTGATTTGTTGGTTCACAATGACGATGAGATTCGATTCGTTGAAGTTAAGTCAAAGAACGACAAACTGAGTGAAGACCAGAAAAATTGGCTCTTGGGTAATCACGCCCACATGGGGTTTAATGCAACAATTTTTAAAGTTGGAAAAGCGTAAATATATGGTTTTGCCGGACAATTTTTCTACCTCTTCGCGGTTCCAGAATAGACGAAAAGCGTGGCGTTATTGCACCATCTCACTGTTCGCTTTGCGACCCCAGCCTGCATTTCGCAGAAATTCAAGAATTGTGAGCGACGAGACAATATTTTGCCTTGTACCTCGCACAAGGCTGGTGTAATTTTCAAATAGTGCCTCACCGGGTCATTCGGCACGCCGCCTCGTCGGGACCCATCTCTCCAGATCGCGCACCTCCGCGCACCTTTACCCAAAAGCAGATTAAACAGACCTCTTTGATAGTCCCACCCCTTTCCTGAGGGTGTTTTGCCGTGCCTGTGAGTTTCTCAGGGCAGGGCAGACCGCCTTTTGGTTTCTCCGGATCTTGTTGCTGTTTGTTCTCTGAACAACGGCACCTGATAAGCATCCTCAATCTAGCCACGAAACGGATGCGATCGCCACGGCGATTTGGCTTAACACTAAACCGGAGAAAATTATGTTTACTGCAAAAGAAAAACTTTTCATTCGAAACTCTGAACTTCATGCACGATGGAGGGCAGCAATGTTAAGTGTCAACGCAAGTTCGATGGCACCAACATCTGTCGCTCTTTGGGAGTTGCTGATTAACGGCGACCTCCTTCGACTGGCAATCTATCTCGTTCTCACGACAGTTATTGTGAGCCTGAATATCATATGCGCTGGCAAAATTGCTCACTACAAGCAATCCGTAGAGCGAATCCGAATGCGACTGGATCACCCGCCCAACAGGTCTGAAAGACTTGAATAGCGGATAAAAATCCACCAACATTCACAAGGAGACGTTAACTATGGAGCTTTCCATGCTTATTTTTATGACGTGCTTTGCAGCTGTCGTAGTAAGCAGCGTTTTGATAGCGGCCCACATCGACTCGAAGAACGAGCAGCTATTGATTGCTGAAGTCGAACGCGAAGAGAAAAATCTCTAGGCCTACGGCCTTAACTCTGTTCGTTTCTACGAACACATCCCCGACAGACCGCATGATCCTCGGTTGATACTCAACTGCTTGGTTTCGTGCGTCTGTCTTTCCCAACTCCCTCACGAGCATTGCGGCCTGGACCCGTATCCGGATCCAGACTTGAATGCTTTTCCTGTGATTCCTCGAATCTTGTTGCTGCAGTTCAACTGAACTCGGCACTTGATCAGCGTCCTCACCTAGCCATGAAACGGACGCGGTTGCTACGGCAATTGGCTTAACACTCCAAAGGAATCACTCACATGAATCGAAGTGAACACGATGCCAACAGGCATCTCTCTCAATTCGTCACCCAGGTTGATGAAGTCATCCAACAGGCAATCGAAAAGGCGGACAAAGGACGTTTTGTTGTTGCCACTTCTGAGGCCGGCAATGTGCTGCTACTGCCGCACTTTAATGCCTCTCTGAGACAGGATCTGACTTGGGTTTATGACACCGAGTTCGGGTACGTCTTCTCACCTGAGAAAAGGAGTGCCTGATGGAACTCATTTTGGGTCTATCTGCAATCCTGGTCCTGATGTTCGGTGGCAGGATTCTGCTTTTCTTGGTCGACCTCGGTTTCGAAACTGGAGACCGTTTTCTCGCAGCGTGTGAACGTCGTTTGACGCTGTATACGAAAGCTTTGCTTCGAGGAATGGTCTTCGCGATTCGCTGGGTTTTCCATCGATTCTACAAGCCCGAACCCGAGCAAATGACCATTCGGTCAATCATCGATTCTCCTGCGGAACTTCAGCACATGAGAAATCAGCACCTCCTTCAATCCGGCAAGCGTGCGCCTGTTGAGATTGAATACTCTCAACCTAAGCTGAAAGGGAAATAGTCATGCTCAACAAAGCTCAGCTCATTGGCCGTCTCGGTCAAAAAGATGTTCGCTCCACCCCAAACGGCATGCAGGTGGTTTCTTATTCAATCGCTACAACCAAGTCTCTCAAGGACAGGGAAACTGGCGAATGGAAAGAGAACACTGAATGGCACCGTTGCGTCAGTTTCAACAAGACTGCTGAGCACATCGGCATGAACGTTGAACCTGGTGATCTCTTGTTCCTTGAGGGCGAGTTGAGAACCAGGAAATGGCAAACCCAGAGCGGCGAAGATCGTTACACCACAGAAATCGTGGTTAATGATTTTCCGCGCAAGCTGCCGAAGTATTTTTCCAAAAATGGTTCGCAGCAAGCCGCTCTCGCGCCTCAGCCCCAACAGCAGGCTCATGCTTCACCGAGTCAGCCCGGGCATATGGAACAGCCGCCAGTTGAAGCCTATGGCTTTGACGACGATTACCCGTTCTAGCGACTGGCGTTTTAACCTTCAACCCGAATGGGGCTTCTACCCCAGACGGGAGAGCCCCATCCTCTCGATGGAGACAACATCATGGGGTTCTCAAGGAAAGAGGTTTATTACTGGCTGGAAACGGCAAGTGATGAACAACTTCAGGCGCACCTCCGCAATTCTCAGGAAATGCTGGTGCTTCTCACCGATCGGGAGCAGATCAAATCTTTGAAGTGGCTTCGCAGTCGCATCATCGAGGAAATCAACGCCCGTAAAGAAGCTAAACAGTCTTAAACGACCGTTTCCGCTTTATCTTTTCGATCAGAGCTTTCTGCTCTTCATCTGATCCAAACGCGATGGATCTAATGGCCTGCCACTCAACAGTGTCCGGCTTACCTTCCAGCATACGGTCAGTTTCTTCTCTGAGGTAATCCATAAAGTAAGGACCTGCGGTCTTCCTTGCCTGGATATATGCCTCATACGTCTTGATAGATGTGGGATCAATGCCGGCTCTGGCCAGCAGCGGTCCTTCTTCCTCAAGACCTACCGATGTGAACCTGAAATTGCCCTCGTCATCGACGATGTAATGGTTGGTCTGCATCTCTCTCACCTCTCCGGGAATTATCGCCCGGAATTCTTGACGCGCAAGGACCTTTTTATGAATCAGGCACCTCAGGCAGTACAACCCGCTCAATGGCATCAGATCATTGAATCCTCAAAAGATAAGTTCAACAGCTCCAGTTTGGATTTCAAGCAGGAGCAGATCTTTGCCACCCAGCAGTTGATGAACAACTCCTATCTGCTGGATGTGGCTAAGAAGAACCTCTCATCACTTCGGCTTGCGATGTACAACGTCGCCGCGGTCGGACTGACGCTCAATCCCAACCAGGGCTTGGCGTTTTTGGTCCCCCGTCGTCTACGCCGCAATGAAGACGCCAAGGTCATGCTCGATATTTCCTATCGGGGATTGATTGCAATTGGCGTTGAAACCGGTGCGATTCGTTGGGCCAAGGCTGAACTGGTGTACGAGAAAGACCAGTTTTCCTACAAAGGCCCCGCCGAGAAGCCAGATCACGTCTGTGATCCCTTCTCAACGGATCGTGGCTCCATTCGGGGTGGTTACTGCATCGCAGAGCTACCTTCCGGGGGCGTTCTCGTCGAAGCCATGTCGAAAGCTGACATGGACAAGATTCGGGACGTTTCTGAAGCCTTCAAAAAAGGTTTTGGACCCTGGGTCGACTGGGCTGAACAGATGATGTTGAAAAGCATCGTGAAGCGAGCCAGCAAGTGGTGGCCAATCTCGAACCCTCGCATGGCACAGGCACTCAGGATCCTCAACGAGGAAAACGGAGAAGGCCTGGCGATCCTGGCAAACCAGCACAAGCCGGTTACGCCTTCGGCGCTTCCTGCACCACCGCCAAGAGATGAACTCTCGGCCCAATTGCTCAACACCGTGAAGAATCTGGTGGACCGGGCAAAAACCCAAAACGCTTTTGAAGCGTGCAAAGAGGTCATGGTGGAGAGGATCAAAGATCCCTCTGAGCTGGCCTACGCTCTGGACGAATTGGATAAGGCAAAAGCCCAACCCGTCCCGTCCGCAGCAGTAAATCAATAAAACCTAAACCCACTTGGGGCATGGACCCCAACACGGGTGTTCATGCCTCTCATCTCTACTCAAGAGGAATAATCATGAACGCTCAAACTCAACCAAAGATGACGATGTTCTACTTCGATAGCCTGGAGAAGATCCGCGACTACGACTCCTTCCGAGTCAAAGCCGTTTATCTGTCTCACTCGGAACCTCAGCGCAACGACGGCCGACCGAACTTCTATTCGGTCATCGGCCACCTCCGGCCCGGTGTTCAATTTCAATATCCGGAATTCCCGGTCGCTGACTTTCCATCCGAAAGCTACGCGAGGATGTTTGCAGAACTCTGCGAACAGTACATCAAAGACTTTCCGGCCATGAGCCAGACAGCCTAAACACTCACTCTCTCAACCCAATGGGGTAATGCACCCCTTGGGCGGCATTACCCCTCTTATGGAGATTCGTAATGCCGAAAATGACTGTAGTTGACCTGAACCAACGTTCTGAAGAATGGCTGAAATGGCGAGCCCTGGGGATCACCGCAACAGACATTCCGGTGATCCTCGGACTGAGCCCCTATAAAACCCCCTGGCAACTTTGGGCTGAAAAGATCGGACGGATTAACCCGCCAGACCTTTCAGGCAACCCGAACATCCAACGAGGCGTCGCCCTCGAGGATAAAGCACGTCAGTTGGCCGAATCCCGCTATGGTGAGTTTCTGCTTCCGATGTGCGGTGAGTGTGCCAAATGGGATGTGCTGCGCGCCTCGTTTGATGGTGTGGACACACAGGACCAACCCTACGAATTTAAGGCGCCTTCCAAAACTGTTTGGGATGACCTTGAGGCAAACGGAGTCGAGTCCACGGCCTTCAAACTGTATGAGGCTCAGGTTCAGGCTCAGTTGACTGTGGCCGGCCAGAGCATCGGACGACTCATTTTCTACCGGGAAGATGGTGCGGACCAGGATTTCGAGATTCGGTTAACCCCCGAACGGGAAAACCAAATCATCGAGGCTGCCAAGCACTTTTGGCAACTGGTCCAGACTGAGCAACCCCCTGAATTGGATCCTGATCGCGACTGGTTCATCCCGGAAAGCGGAACGGAAAAATTCAAGTGGGAAGCTCATGCGGAAGCCTGGCGAATGCAACAGGAACAGATCAAGTCTCTGAAGGACGAGCTTAAGGCTCTTGAAAAAGACCAGAAAGATGTCCAAAAGGCCTTGATCAACCTGATGGGGCCTTTTCGCCATGCTGATGTCGGCGGCGTTAAGGTCACTCGCTTCGAGAAGTCGGGATCGGTCGACTACCTCAAATACCTTCAGGAAAACTTTCCTGACCTGGATTTGAGCACCGAGCTGGAGAATTACCGCAAGCCATCTCGCGAGGAAGTCCGGTTCACTCGTTCTGAGGATGAACTGGTCAACCGCGACATGAGTGAGGTGATTACGCCAGTCAAAGCGGCTTACTTCTAAACCAGCAATGGCTGTTCCGGGGATTTTATCCTCGGAACAGTTCCATTTTTCGTGTCTGCCTTCTCTAGGGCCCTACCAACCAGGGTGTTATGGAAGGCGGTTACCACACCAGGTAATCCCTTGAGCATTTTGATCGTGCTTGCACGACAAAATAAGTGTCCACACCGGAATTTGAAACGGGCACGTCAGCCACGGCTGTAATTCCTCTCTCAAAAAATCTCACTTGCCAGAAGGCCATCATCACCTTCTGGTGTGTGATGCCGCTCTGGGATAAGTGAACTCTCACTGAAAAGGAGCTTTCTATGACCGTTCGCGACAAGGCACTGCCCATTCGCAACACCTTTAACCTCGACGTTCCAGCTGAAGTAATCACAGCCGGTTTCACCGATTCCACCAATCCCTACATTCCCAAGCGAAACGATTCCTACGTTTTCCGCCGGGAGACTCTGCGAGACATCCTGAACTTTCTGGATGATCCCGACGACGATGGGCTCTACTTCTCTGGCCACTACGGGGCAGGGAAGACGACCTTGCCTTACCAAGTTGCGTCACGACTTAACTGGCCGACGCAGAGCTTCACCGCGCACTCGCGCATGGAGTTCGACGACTTGGTAGGCACCTGGAAATTGGTTAACGGCACGATGGAGTTCGTTTACGGACCCCTTTCTGTTGCCATGCGTGATGGTCACCTGTTCATTTTGAACGAGGTCGATCGAGCTGATCCCGGTCAGCTTGCCGCTTTGCATGATGTCCTCGAAGGACACCCGTTGGTCATTGCGACAAATGGTGGCGAAGTGATTCACGCTCATCAAAATTTTCGGTTCATTGTGAACGGCAACAGCGTTGGTTCTGGCGACAGCACCGGCCTGTATCAGGGTGTAAACCAGCTTGACATTGCCTTCCTTGATCGATTCCGGATGGTGCACGTGGACTATCCAACCGAGGACGTTGAACTCATGATCCTTGAAAAGAAGGCACCAGACCTTCCCGAAGAGCTGCGTAAGAAGATGGTTCGCGTTGCGAATCAGATTCGGAGGCTGTTCATCGGGGGTGAGGAAACAGCGACGCCGCTGACCATCACCATGTCCACGCGCACATTGTGTCGCTGGGCAAAATTGGCACTGGCCTTCCGAAATGCACCAAATGCTCTGTCCTATTCGCTGAACCAAGCTTTCCTCGCTAAAGCGGAACCGGAGCAACGGATTGCAATCGAGCGCATCGCACAGGACATCTTTGGTACCTCCTGGTCCAAGGGAGCTTGAGCATGAACCTTGATATCAAAGTCCTTCACTTTGCGGATGAAACGTCCGATAAGATTTGGGCGATTGACCCAAAACCGAACGCCAATGGTGGTCACGATGTCTGGTATGGGCGACGTGGCAAGGTCATGACGTTCAGACCCACGGAGAAGTCAGACTGGATACGCCTCCACGATGCGAAAATTCGCAAAGGCTATGAGCGCTGTTCAGGACTAACTATCGATCGCAACACCAATATGGTGGTAGCAAGAGGTGATCCAGAGAGCAGCATTCCAAACCAGTTTTGGTTTCGGATCTCGACTCAGGTTCCCGAAACGCAGATCGCCAGCTTCTTGGCATCTGTACTCAACACGTTCACGGAGCAATTCCGTGATGAGGCAACCACATTGGCATCACTGCCGGTGTTCAAAAGCCTTTTAGGTGGCAGTCATAGCGGTGGTGCGGAACTTTCCGAAGGTCCGTTGGCAATTCTGTTGCTGTTTGCTCTTCGTCGGCATCTGATCGAGCAAGGCCCCTCAGCCTCGCTCTCATTTGCACCCATAGAAATTGTGGACGACGACAACACTCTCCTGACGGACAGTTTCGATGAGCTCGCGGAGCTTTACGGTACGTCCAAGGAGTTTTCGGACATGCGTCAGAGCTGTCCCACTGCTGACTTCAGGAAATACGCCATCGCACTAGGCGCAATTGAGGCACCGATTGATTTGACGGTAATTGAGTCAAACACAAAGGCCGCCTTTTTCTGAGTCTTTCCTCGACCTCGGTTCTCTGAACCACAACTTACCGCCGGCCTCCGGCGGTACACCCTCTTCTCATAATTGCTAAGGAGATAACACATGGAATTCATCCATGGGACCACCCTTGTCCATCTGAAAATGCGGTGCTGGAGCGGTGAGAAAAAAGCCTCTCGCGACAGTGATATTCGATTGGGCATAGACGGCAAGTTGCCACCGCAGAAACTGCTGGATTTGGGGCGAAAGAAGATCTTTCCTCCCAAAGCTCTCGATCCGTTGCTCAGTAAGCGCAAATCGGCAGAAAGGGCATGTCTGGCTGAAGGAACACGTTTCATGGGCGGATTCGCTGTACGCGATGAAGCAATTGATGACGTAGTTGCCAAACTCGAAACCGTGAAGGCAGGCTTTGAATCCGCGTTGCAGCAATTTCTCAATGACTTTGACCGCAACAAGGAAGACTGGATCGCGGAGAACGAAGAGTACGCTCACATCATGCGGGATCAGGTTCCTGACCGTGAAACCGTGGCGAGCGCATTCAAGTTCGAATTTAAGCTCTACAAAATGCAGCCCCTGGAAGGCTTCGAACCGGATGAGGCGGAAATTGCCGATCAAATCCTGCACGAAGTCGGACTGAGCTGCCGTGAGATGTCTGATCGTCTTCTGGAGCGGAAACGCGCCATCGGCGGAAAGACACTTTGCAAACAACTCGACCCATTGGTGACCAAGCTGGACACACTGAGTTTCGGCAACGGCCGGATTCTCAGGGTTCTTGGCGAATTCCGTACGCTGCGTAGCTCCATCCCGGCGGAACGAATCGACCAGGATCATCCCGTGTTCGGCAGGGTACTGACGTTCCTCACGATGTGTTCTGACGATAAAAAGTTAGAGCGAATCGTGTCTGGAGAATTCTCGGTGACAAAACTGATCGCCGGGCTCCAGAGCGGAAACGCCCAGTCCCAGGCTTCACATTCCTCAACCCGTCCAACCACTGCATCAGCAATGGGCGCCTACTTTTAGGAGCGGAACTATGAACCATAGACAATCCGCTCTCGAGCGGGCATTGCCAATCGTGGCAGCGGCTTATGGTGAGCAATTTGGTGTGCGCGTCGTGCTTTCGGGCTCAGACGCCATGACGGATGGCAAAACCATTGTGCTGCCCATGCTAGACAATATGAGTGAGATGAAAGATGTGCTGTTTGGCTATCTCTCTCACGAAGCAGCTCATATTCGCGAATCCAGTTTCGACACCTTAAAAAAGTGCCGGTCTGAGATCGAAAAGAGTATGACCAACCTGATTGAGGACGTCCGGATTGAGCGTGCTATCCAGCACGCCTTTCCCGGGACTCAGTTCACGCTGGAAGCCATGGAGAATTACATCCATGAGCGAGGCTGGACACCCGTACCGACCACGGCAGAAAGCGAGGCATCTCAACTGTTTCGTTACCTCTACCACCGGTTGTATGGGGAGTTTCTGGATCGGCAGGTCTACCAACCGCTGATTCCAGAGTCTTTGAAGGTCTTGGAGCAGACGTTTCCCAGAGGTTTCTTCGTTCGTTTGGACGGGTTGCTGGCGAAATACATGTTGTCCATGACAACCAGTGATGACGCTCTAAAGGTGGCCCGGGCCATTTTGAAAGCGTTAAAGGATGCCGAGAAAGAGGAAGAGCAGGAGCGAAAGTCCGGCCCGGATAGTGATTCGTCACAGCCGCCTGATCCGTCACCCGACGGCCAGGGGGATTCTTCGGACCCGAACTCCAACTCAGAAAATTCCTCATCTGAGAACGGCGACACTCAGGGAGATTCCTCTCCTGAAGCCGCTGATCAGACGGATGACCCATCGGATGCTTCCGGTGAGCAATCTATGTCTGACCAGGACTCAGCGGGTGACCAGGCAGAATCGGACTCGTCTTCGGATGATTCCAGTGACGCCGGCGCAGGAGGCACCTATGAACGGGTTATGTCGGAGCAGGATATGCCGACCAATCCCGGTCAACAGCTAAAAGAAGACTTGTGTTCACAGGCCCGGGAAGACCAATCCGGTAAATCTTTTGAGATTGATACCGGTGTGGGCCAGGACATGAGGAATGGTAACGGTGATACGAGTGAACTGCAGGCGGGCATTTTGACGTCTTCAAGCATTCGTAGCCGATTGCTGGGACTTTTACAGGCTGAAACCCGACAGCGCCAGTGGTTGCATGACCGCGGGCGCCGCGTTGATGGTCGTCGTCTAAGCCGTTTGGCTGCGGGCGACACTCGAGTGTTCATCCAGCGAGACGAACACAAGAGGCCGGAAACCTCGGTTCATGTACTGCTCGATACGAGTGGTTCCATGAGCCAAAGACAGGAGATTGCCAATCAGGCCACTGTGTCGTTGGCGCTGGCTATTTCCACCATCCCGAAATGTGACATCGCAGTATCGAAGTTTCCGGGTTGTGGGGGGAATGTCAGTCCAATGATCCATCGTGGACAGCCGGTGAGACCCAATCTTGGGCGCTTCCTGGTCAGTTCCGGCGGTGGCACACCTCTGGCTGAAGCAATGCTCTACGCGGCACGGGAACTCAGTGCCAGTCATAAACCACGTCAGGTCCTGATTGTGATTACCGACGGTTCTCCGAACAACGGTCACGCAGTCAACTACCTGCTAGATCTGATGAAACAGCAGATCGACACCTATGCCATCGGTATAGGCTCAAACGCTGTGAAGTCGTATTTCGGGAATTGGACAGTCATCAACGATGTGAGGGAGCTGCAATCAGCTTTGTTTCGCATCGCCGGCAACGTCCTCGATCTCGATCCCTGACTCCACAATCTTCCAACAGCCCAGGCGGGAACACATCTTCCCGTTGGGTTGGTGTGTTCTTCGCAAGGAGGACACATGGAAACCTCTCGGAAACCGGACTTCTGTGAGCCTTCGGGCCCACAACAGGAGATCCCCGAATCAGCCTTCGCGGATATTCGTGAACGGCTTCTTATCGAGTCAGTGAAAAGCGCCTTTGGCATCCGTCACCACGGTGGTGTTCGAAAACCGTGTGACGAAGCCTGGGAGTGGATCCTGTCCGAAAATCGGGAAATGCCCTTTTCCTTTGCAACTTGCTGCAGGGAGTGGGGCGTAGATCCGGAAACAATGGGCGAGTGGTTGCGGTATTACCGCAAGAAGATGCTCGGCTAATAAAAGACCTCAACCCTCTGAGGGACACACTCTGTCCCTTGGGGCTGGTGTGTTCCCTCAATACTCAAAAGGAAACGCACCATGTCTCAACAACCTCAACTCTCGATTGAGCAGGGCCTGACCACGCGGAACGGCAAGCCAATCCGACTCATGACGATCTATGAGCCCCGGAAAACCACCGAATTGTTTTTCCAGCAGTTCGGGAATACCTGGGTGCAATACAAAAGAGTCGTTCTGACGCTTCACTGATGACTGAAAGGGCTCCGGCCCTTTCTTACTCACTGCTCGGCAGTGTCCCTTGAAAAGTTCACTGCCTGGAGGAGAACCATGGAAAAACGAAACTCAACTGCTTTGAAACGTCGCATGGAAGGACGTTGGCTCAGTGCTTTTCTTGCACTGGCGCCAGCCCTCGAAACTGCGGTCAATAAGCTTGGCAAAAACGTGCCTTGTCCCATTGACGGTGGTACCGATGGCTTCCGGCTGTTTCGTGACGCCAACACCACCGGTGGCGGTGTAAAACAGGCTTGGCGAGTGATCCCTGAAGGCATCGATATGCTGATGTGGGTGAACGATTGGTCATTCACCAAGACCTACGACGAACTTGAAGCCTTTTTGGGCGGAAGGATCGTGGACACCAAACCCATCAGGACGCCCAAGACTCAGATCCAGGACGATTCAAAGCTTCGGCTTTGGCTTAACCAGATCTGGGGGGATGCTCTGCCACTGAACGACCTGCGCTCGTATCCGGCGAGAGCCTATTTCGAACGCAGAAGGCTAAGAACAGCAGCCATGCTCGCCGATGACCTGCGGTTCCATCCGTCGCTCAACTACGTTGGTGCCGACGGTAAAACGCTGGGCCAGTACGGCGCGATTCTTGGTCTGGTCCGCAATAACGCGGGTGAACCAGTCTCGATTCATCGGACGTTCATTACCAAAAGTGGGCTAAAGGTGGAGTTTTCCGACAGCAAGAACAAGTCGCGAAAACTTACCCCTGCGGTCAACAGAGAGAGCCGGGGTCGCCAGATTCGCGTGAATCCGGTGAAAGGAACCATTATGGGTGTCGCAGAAGGACTGGAGACAGCTCTTGCGGTAACCCTTATGACGCAGCTCCCAGTGTGGCCAACGCTGTCGACGACCATGATGCAATCCTTTCTGCCGCCCGAATGGGTAGAAAAGGTTCTGATTTTCGTCGACAAAGACCGTAACCAAGCGGGTGAAGTCGCTGCAAACACGCTGGCCGAGAAGCTCAGCCTTCTGGGCTTGGATGTTCAGTTGATATTGCCATCAATTCCGATGCTCGAATCGGATTCAAAAGGTGTGGACTGGGCGGACCAGTTGATGCGTGACCCCTCTGGTTTTGGCCAGATCGGAAACGTCTTGAGGGTCCGTCCACGACAGATTGCTTAAACCACAAAATGCCAACCTCGGAGAGCAAGCCAACCCTCTCCGGGGCTGGCTTGTTTTCTCTGAGCGAGGTCTTGCCTGGAGAGAACATACGTATGAAATTGCTGTACCAGAAACTCAACAAACTACGGACGCAGGATCTGATCATTCAGAAAATGCGCTACCGGCGAAGCACCAGGTTGGTGGGCAGTCTGAAAACGATGACCTACGCCGCCTCCGCTTTAATGGCCGGACACCTGTTCCAAACCTTTGCCGATGGACTGGAACTTACCAGTTTTGACGCAATCGCCATGGTTCTAGTGACGTGGTTGCTCGCCATCATTCTCATGTTAGAAGTGGAGATGGCTCGCGATCTCGCAGGGCATGAGCTGATCCAGGATCTTCTGGTGCTGCGAAGTCAGCGCCTGAACTTGACTGTCAGTAAGCGTTCCGCTCCAATGACAAGAGGTAAACAATGATGGGCAATACCATGTCAGTTTTTCTCATGTTTGGAATCGTCCTTACCCTGGTAGGCACAGTCGGTACCGGCTTTGTGATCTATCAGCGCCGACTTCAGTGGCAAGAGATTTGTCGCCTGGCGGATCAACAAGACTGTCGAAAATCGAATTAGACCCTCAAAACCCGCTTCGGCGGGTTTTTTTCTTCCTGCTAGCTACCTTGCCCGTGAAAAATTCCGTGAGAAAGTAAAAGCAACAGACAAACAGGGACATCACGGACATGGGTTTCACATCAGAGCTGCTCGAGACAGTTACTTTTCAGGGTCTGTCCAGCACACCGGCTCGCCTGATCGCGGCTGGAGCGTCACTAATCATTTGGGTCCTGTCAGTGCTTCTTCTGGTTGCACTGATCTTTCGATTCGAGGCGGCCGGCATCGCGGACCAAATCGGGTTGGCAGCGGTCTCAATCATCCTCGTTCACTACTCACTGTCAGGGCGATTCTTGCTGGCGGATATTGCTATCTGGTTGGCTCTGCGCACACCGGTGGGTGTTTTGTACCGGAATGATCGCAAGATCCTGGGTAGAGCACGCAAAGTGATCCTTCGACTGGCCCGGCAGCATTCTTTTGCCAGTTTCCTGCCCTACAGCAACATCAATCCCGCGGTTGCGCACGCTGACAGTTTTGAAGTCTTCAAGCAGCAGGAAGCTGGAACACTCCAGTCGTGGTTGTATGACACGAAGAATCTCAATACAGCGGCACACCTGGTATTTCAGATCGCGCTTGTTGAGCAGGCTCTGGCTGCCGGGGACTACCCGAGACCCGAATTTTAAAAGGTCACACTCCGCTGACCTTTTGATCCCCAATTCGCCGAGAGCCCTCAATAAACTGGCCAGAAGCTCAGGAGGGCGCCTTCATGTTCATCACTACACCGTTAATCCGATGGCTCGTTAACCGGCTCTTTCAGTCTGGGAAGATAGACGGCCAACAGCGTGACCAGCTTCTGTCTCAGGATCGGCAGATCAATGTGGTCATCACCGGCGCCGCGCTGGTTCTCTTAGCTTCACTTTTCTTCTAATGGGGTGACCCTTTGACCAATATCGTTCACGCGAATTTCGGCGGCCGGCTTTGTGATGGGCAATTTTTCAATGCCGACGTGTACACGGAATATCGGACCAAATACCAGTTTGAGGCAACGGCCGATTCCGCCACTGCGGCTTATTTCCGAATCATCGCTCTCGCAGTAAAAGAGGGGATCTCAGTGATTCGGCTGGTGGCGATGTTTGATGGGGTTTTGGCAGACAGGAAAGCTGATCACCCGCCTATCAAAGTGTGGTCACGTCCGAAAATCGCGTCTGGGTTGTAAAAGATGTTTTCTCGCTGGCTTCGCTCGCCCCGGTCATACCCGATCCTCGTCGTCGTGGCTGCTGCGATTGCAATGTTTGTCATCATTCAGATGGGTGACCCCGTCAGCATGACGTTTCCGTTGCTGCTCTTCATCTCCGCCAAAATGGGAATTCTCTTTGCCTGCGTAGAAATCGGGCTCTCTGTGACGGGGCTTTATAAGGAAAAAGAGCGGGTGTATCGCAGCATGAGTCGAGCGATAACCGCACTGGGCATGTCGATCAGCTTCATGCTGTTGCTTGGTGCGTTTGAGCAGGCCTTAAGGTGAGGGCGGGAACAATGAACGTCATGCGAGTTACCGAATTCCGTTCTGCCGACGCGGCCATCGACCGTAGTTTATTCCAGTTGCTCGAACACTTTTCTACGTTTTGTCTGATTGAGTGCAGGCGGCAGAACGTGATTCAGATTCCCTCAGAATGCCCGGTCCTGGTTTTGAACAATCTGGACCTGGCAAGAGACCCGGAAACCATATTGGGAAGCGTGATCGCCCAATCACGCCCGCAAGATGTTCTGATCGTTGTGGACCATCAGCCAGACAATTGGCTTTTGGCCTCCGCCGGACTTAGACCAGTGGTTCACCTCGTTCTGGGCTCATCAGACCACCTCCACCACAAACTCAGCAAACACCAGCCCCACGTTCCGGCAACTGCTTCGATTTCGACCGCACTGGCTTGCCTGGAACATGCTCGAGCTGCATAGGACGAAATCATGAGCGAGACCAATAAAATCGAGGCTGAAGCAAATCCGAAAACGGATCCTTTGGACGCCAGCACCCCCGTCTCTTACGACAACGAAGAAGTTGTTTGGGAGGGCAGTCCATCGCAGATAGTAAATCTTGGTGGCTTTATCTTTTGGGGCCTCGTTTTCGCGGCGGCCGGCGTTGGCCTGGTGTTATGGAATGCAGGGCTGAAAGAGCAATACACACCACTGATCGATCAAGTCGTCCGGTATTCAATCTACGGGCTTCTCATCGTTGGCGTCCTGAATGTTCTCATGTCTTATCTCACGGTGAAGTGTGAGCGGACCGTTATCACCCGCAACAAGATCAAAGAAGCGAAGGGCATCACCTCAATCTTCCGCCAGGAATTGTTCTGCGAAATGTCAGAGGTGTCAGACATTAAGAGTCCGCCGGCAGGGCTCATGGGGTTGTTCGGTCTGTCCACGCTAGTTCTTGAAACAAAAGATGCGGATCAACCGATCATTCGAATTCGAGCTATTCGAAACCGCGATGAGCTGGTGCAGAAGATTTTGCCGATCTGGCGGAAACTCAAAATGGACCGCAAAGGCTACTTTGGAGATTAGCGATGAAAACACTGACCCTGTTGCTGCTTTGGGCTGGCCTGAGCACATTGGCGCTTGCCGAGCCCCCTGAGTACGACCGAAAATCTTTGCGTTTGGCAACGGAAGCAAACGCCCGAGAATTAGTTGAAATCTATTACGAAAAGGCTGATGTCGGCTTGTCTGGTCGAGACTTGAATGTCTTCTACAGTCGAAAATACCGCCGCTTTCTGAGCGAATTGGTCGCCCAATTGGCCCAGACAACCGGCCAGGGTACAGCCATTGAGCAGCATCGCGTTCTCGAACTCGAGCGAATGAATGCAAAGTGCGAGAGCCTCACGTTCGAGGACGCCAAAACCTATGGCTCCCAGTCCCGGCAATCTGAATTGCATTACCTCGTGACCAATACCTGTGTCGATTACGTTCCGACAATTGCACGCACCATCGAGCTTCGCTACTCAACCGATATCGACAGTTGGCAGATCGATGAGGTGAGGGACCGGGAGCTCGTGGAATGAAGCGGTTAGTCGGATCTCTCTGTCTGGTGGGTGCCATGATGACCGCTGCACCGGTCTGGGCCTCCACAGACGCCCCCTCTGGAAAGCCGTTTCCAGAGGTTACCTTTGACCGGGTCTCCGAAATTTTCGGGCACAACCTGGACACCAGCGAAGAGCGCCTGCAAACGCTGCTGCTGGCAATCGGCATGGACCACACGACGCCAACGTCACCGCATTTTCAGGAAGAGGTTGGTATCCCTTTCATTGTCCATTACGGACCGAATCACTGGGTCAACCGGCTGACCAGCGGAGACATGAGTGTCGATGTCCTGGTTAACAATGCTCTTCTCTTGCTTTTCGCCGAGGCGGATATTCCCAACCGGGAGCAAGCCGCCTTCGATCTCATGAAATTGGCGTCGGACAAAGGATACTGGCCTGCTGATTACTTCGTGGCGGAAACCAATCTGCTGAATCATCTGGTCCGCGGGCCAGAGGTTGCCATTCCTATGGCACCAACTATTGAGGCCAGTGGACTCAAACAGCTGGCCCGAGACACGATGGATGCATTTAGCCGCTGTGCTGAAATTGGTTTCGCACCTTGTCGATATCGGATCGGCTTCTGGCTTTCGAACTCCCAGCAAACCCTGCAAGACGGGCTGAAGGTCCTGCGGGCCGCCATTGATGTAAATCTAAAAGACACCCGCTATGAAGACAAGCTCGATGGCGCTCTGGTGGCTGCAGCTCAAGAGTTGGCAGAGCGTGGTGGGGTGATTGGCTTAGACTCTGACACGGTCGATCAGTACAGGAAATTGATTGACCAATACAGCAGGAGTGCAGGCCGCCTAGTGAACTGAGGTGGCAATACCAAGGCAGGTAGCAGATGAAAGAATCAGAATTTTACTGTGGTTATTTTACGGCTGATAGGGCCGACCAGCACGGATTTGCATCATTGCATGAGGCTGAACAAAAGGCGAGGGCGCTTGCCGCAGAATCAGAAGACCCCGCGATTGCTGTGTGGGATCGCTCAGGCAAGCCCTGCGTCCTGATCTGGGGATCCCAGGAAATTCGGCGGGTGGGCGATACACCCTAAGCGAACGCGAGGGATTGTCCTTGATGGCTCAAAGTCGCCGGTTTCCAGTTTCAACTTCTTGAGAATCTGACCCAGTCATCAGGAGCACGTAAAAGCTGACTTGGATGGCTGAGTTCAGTCGTTTTCTTCATCATCGACAACCGATGATAAGCGCTTTTTCATAAGTCCCGTAAGCCGAGTGTCATAACGAAAATCTTCAATCTCGCCCGCCCGCACTTTGTCAAAATCGGGGTGATCCCGAAGCAGCATTACGTTTCGTTCTCCAGGAATTAGGGCGCTGGGTACTGACAGGCCCAGAGACTGTTCGCTGGCAATCCAGTCATCACCGATCGCTACCAAGTCAGGGTGGCCGGGTTCTTGCCAATCATCTGGAAGCACAGAATCATCCAGAGTCATGATTAGCTTCTCCGGCACCTCAACCTTGATCCGTTTGTAGGGAGCAATAACCTGGTCAGGAACATGCACGAGCAACTCATAGGCAGCCAGCGACAGGGATTCCGCTAAATAGACAACTCGACTCCCAGGAGTATTCCAACGCCCCCCATATCGAAAAGCCCCCTCTCCAGAAAGCATCTGATCAGGCGTCTCGGCGTATTGTGGGTCGCATATCCTGAATAATTTCAAATCACTCATGAAGGAATTCCATGTCGAATCCGTCCGATCAGATTCTCCACCTCACGAGCACCGTATTCAGTTTGAGCATGTTCCAGCGGCGTTTCACCTTTGAATGCGTAAGCAGGACTCTTGAGCCAGTGCCGGGCTGCCTCTCCATCCCCATGAAACATATCCGTTGCTAATGCAGCCAAACGCGTATACCGATAGACCCGATCGGACTCGACAGACTCGAGCTTACCGTCTTTCCTGCGCCGACTGAAAGTTGCCGATGTAATATGCAGAAGCTTTAGCATCTCATTCTGACGGATGTTGAGGTACTCAACGAGCCGAGATACTGCGGCCGCAGGAAACCCTTCCGTGATGGAATGAACGATGTCCGAATTTCCCTTTCGGTAAGTAGAATTTCTGTTAAAGATGATCTTCACAACCAGCTCTTTTTGGGCGCGTAGCTCATCATCGCTAAGCGTCCGCTTTTCAAGCTGAGGCTTAAACACCCTCTTGGCTTGGCTGCGGGATTTATCTTTTCCGCCGGACTCAATAGTTATCATTTGATAGCCTCCAAAATTTCATATGATAACAGTATAGAGCCGAACATGGTCGGAAACAACAACCCTCCCCTTGTCTCTCCAACGAAGGTGGCCCCATTTAATCCCTTTATCTCCTAGTGTGCCCTAACAAAAGTTCGTCGAATAATTTGTAGCTTAAGGTTATAATTGCAGAAAGCATCGACGGAGCTACTGCAATGGGTCGACCCGTTATTCCTTTGATCATTACAGACCA
>NZ_NIHD01000015.1 GCF_002806975.1 Marinobacter aromaticivorans
TCTCTTGATCAACGGCTTGAGCGCTCCCGGGAGGCCCTCGCAAATCTGTCTCACAGTGTAAAAACGCCCATCGCGGCAGTCAGGCAGGTTCTCGAAGACAGCAGCCGCCCGCTGGATAACGACCTGAGGCATGAGATGGGATCGCGACTTGGCGATATCGACAGGCAGCTGGAAGCAGAAATGCGACGCAGCCAGTTTGCCGGGCCCCAGGTGGGCAAAAGCGCCTACCCCGTAAAGCAGGCCCGCGACCTTTTGTGGATGATGGGCCGACTTTACCCGGAAAAGTCCTTCGAGTTATCAACGTCACTCACTGATGAATCCCGTTGGCCAATTGAAGAGCATGACCTGAACGAAATATTGGGGAACCTGCTCGATAATGCCGGGAAATGGTCGACCTCGTGCGTTGAACTTTCTCTATCACAAGGAAATAGTATTGCCAGCATAGTTGTGACTGATGATGGCCCCGGAGTCAAAGCAAATGAAATATCCAGCCTGGGTCAGCGCGGGTTGCGTCTGGATGAACAGACACCCGGACATGGCCTTGGACTCGCCATCGTAAGAGAGATAGTTGAACGATACGGTGGGAGCATTACCTTCTCATGCACTTCTAGGGGATTGAGGGTAACCGTCGAGATTCCCGGTTAGCCTTGTATCTGACGCTTTTTATCCGCCACGTTCAAACTGGTCAAAAAAAACAGTACTTATGCTAGCCATATGCTAGGACAATTACTTAAGGGAACCATTCCAAATTACAGAAACGGTTATGGGGGTACATCTTGGGGTACATATAAAACATATGAATTTTAATAACTATAAAAAAACAATTCGGTACATATAAATAAGAGTCCTGCCGGGGGGCACCACCCCCTCATCAAACACAAACATACCGGTAAAAGCCGGCAAGCCTGCTGCTGATTAACTCGCAAATTACAAAGTTACAGGCGGAAGACACGAACCAGCGACGGGTCGTCGGCGTGTTCCAGCAGCATTTTGCGAACGCGTGCCTGCCAGAGGCGAGCAAACTCCACCTGCTGTTCAGGCGTCTCTCGGTTTTGCATAACGGCCAGCATTCGGTCGCGCTGGGATGCATCCGGGGGTATCCGGCTGGCGTCGAACCTTACGGCTACTGCCGCGCCAGTATCCATGCGCTCAAAACGCACGGCCCCGTCATTCTCGCCACTTTTGTCAGCAAAGCTCAGCAGCCCATTGCGTGCAAAGCGGCCCCCTATCCCCTTGAACCCGCCCTGAGCTGAGGCGCCCGTCAGAAGTGTTATCACCTGTGCGACAACCCCGATAGTGCCCTCTGTTTCCGGGGCGGGCATGTGCACCAGGATGCCACCGCGCTCAGGCAATGAGTCCGGGTAAAGCACGTTCAGTGCCGCCCGAACACTCAAGTAGGCACCGGCAACAGTCGGGCAGGAATGCCCCGCCAGCCTTACCGCATCGGCATAGTGATACTCTATGACGCCGCCTTCTGCCGCGCCCAACAGGTCCGCCAGCGGGTCACGCACAGTAACCACAGGTGCGTCATCAAAAAATTCCGGAAATGTCATAACTGCCTCCAGGGAACAGATGTTTTGGTTCGCTCTCCAGCCAACCTGAAATCAGATTGAAAATGCCCGAGCCCAGGCCCGCTCTGTAGCTTCAAACAAGCTGTCGGTCGCCAGCGCCAGCAGGCCGATCAGTATTGCGCCTTGCAATACGTAGGCAGTATTACCATTAACCAGCCCCGCAATCACCGGGTCGCCTAATGTGCGGGCGCCGATAGTTGAGCCGATCGCTGCGGTGGCAATGTTAATGGTGACGGAGGTACGGATGCCCGCCAGTATCACCCGCCCCGCCAGAGGAAGCTCCACTTTAAATAGCACGTGTGCGGAAGACATTCCCATTCCTTTGGCGGCTTCAAGCACCGCCGGGTTAATACCACCCAGCCCTGCGAGGGTATTCCGCAGAATCGGAAGCAAGCCATAAAGCACCAGCGCGAAGAGTGTGGGCTTTTCACCAAACCCCATGGCCGGCACCGCCAGCGCCAGAACAGCTACGGGCGGCACCGTCTGCCCGATGGAGGCTATCTGGCTGACCAGCGGCAAAAAATCGCTGCCGGCGGGGCGGGTAACAAAGATGCCTGCAGACACAGCCACCAGAGTGCCAATCGTGGCAGACACCGCTACAAGCCATATATGGCTCTGCAGCAGAAAATAGAAGCTGTCTCTGGTGTAGATCAGATTGTCGGTGCCGGGCTCCACCCAGGAAAACAGCGGTGTCATTACGGGGAGCAAGGCGGCTAATGCGCACAACAGTGCAATCCAGGCAGCCGGAGCAAGCCACAGGCGCATCAGGCTCCACCCTGCAGAAGTTGTTCGCGCTTTACTGTGCCAATCTCTTCACCAGCCTCGCTGAAAACCGGGAGTTCCGCAGAGTTTTGCCAGACCATAACGGATAACGCAACCCGCAGGCTGTCCGCCTCATTAACGCCATTGCTATAAGGCTCGGGCCGCCGGGGCTGTGGGTAGCGTTCCATCAAATCACCTACCGTGCGCAAAGCCAGGAGTTTCAGGCCGCGATCACCCTTGCCTATCAGATTTTCTACAAAGGCTGATGCGGGCCGCCGAAGAATCGCCTCTGGCGTATCGTGCTGGATAATCCGCCCCTGATCCATCACTGCGATACGGGTAGCCAGTTTCAGGGCCTCATCAATATCGTGGGTCACAAACACAGTGGTTTTATTGAGTTGTCTCTGGATGCGCAGCATTTCCTGCTGCAGATTTTCCCGGGTGATGGCATCCAGTGCGCCGAAAGGCTCATCCATCAGGAGAATATTGGGATCCCCTGCCAGCGCTCGCGCCACGCCAACGCGCTGGGCCTGGCCACCGGAGAGCTGATGGGGGTATTTGTGGGCATCGGTTGCCGGGTCCAGCCCCAGCAGAGTTAGCAATTCATTTACCCGCTCATCGCGTTTGCGGCTTGGCCATTTAAGCAGGTCGGGCACCACGCCGATATTACGGGCGACCGTCCAGTGGGGGAACAACCCGGTGCTCTGTATAGCGTAACCCATATTCAGCCGCAGTGCCTCGGGGTCGGCTTTGTTGATGTCCTCACCATCCACTAGAATTTCGCCGCTGGTGCGAGGCAGAAGACGATTGATCATCCGTAGGGTGGTGGATTTACCACAACCGGAACTGCCCACAAGAACGCAGACTTCACCGGTTTCTATGGTCAAATCGATATTATCAACCGCCACGACGTCGCCGAACCGTCGAGTGACGCCTTTCAGCTCAATCACCTTGATGCCCCCTGGAATTTCAATGCAGATAAAATGGCATCGGCCGCCAATGCCAGGAAGACTGTGGGCAAAGCACCAAGCAGCACCAGATCCATAGCCGCCTGGCCCAGCCCCTGAAAAATAAAGGTTCCAAACCCCCCGGCACCGATCAACGCAGCAACCGCGGTCAGGCCGATGGCCTGTATTGTTGTAATTCTCACGCCTTCAATAATGACCGGTAAGGCCAGAGGCAGCTTTACCTGCACAAATATCTGGCGCTCGCTCATTCCCATGCCACGCCCGGCATCGACCACAGGCTCGGGGACTTCCATCAAAGCCACATAGGTATTGCGCATGATCGGCAGCAGGCTATAGGCAATCAGCGCCAGCATCGCGGGCGCCCAGCCAATGCCCCGTATGCCGAGTGTCTGAAGGAAGGGAAAGGCTGCGGATAATGCCCCCAAAGGCGCAATCAGCAGGCCGAAAAGTGCCAGGCTGGGAATGGTCTGCATAAAACTGACCAAGCCCAGCAGAGGCCGGCGCAGCCGTTCCCGCCTCACCATGGCCAGGGCCAGGCCGAAAGCCAGCACCAGGCTGATAGCAACAGCACCCAGCGACAATGACAAATGTATGGCCAGGGCCTGGGTAAACTGATCCGCCCGGTTGGCATACTCACGGATAAGCGACAGGCTGGACAGCCCTTCACGGGTGGCGCAGAACCACCACCCAGCAACAATCAGTAGTACCGCTGATAACTGCAGGCGGCGGGATGCTTTGAGCTGCCCCAGTGTTTCCAGCAGCATCAGGGCCAGAAAAAAGGCCAGACACCAGAACCCGGCACCTATACCAATCCGGGCATACTCGGAATCCTCCGGAAGTTTGCGCAGCGCAAACACTTCAAGCAACAACGGCTGGGCCATCAGTGCGGTGGTCAACAATAATGCCAGCATCCAAAAACGGTTGTGTATGGGCTTTGTTGCGAGCACAACCGCAGCCACCAGCAGGGACGATACAACCCCTGCCCCGAGCCAACCGGTTGCAGCATAAAGGCCGTAACCGGTGCCAGACACAATGCGGTTGGGCTGTACCACACCGAGATCCAGCAACCACATGCATGCAAATGCAGCCAGCGCCAAGGCGGGTATTACACGGTTTGGTAGCCTTGATGATGAGGGCACGGGTCAATCCAGGCCAAGGCTTTCCAGATAGTCCCGGGCCACGGCCTCTGCAGGAGCTCCTTCAACCGCCACCTTCGCATTCAGCGCCTGCAGCGTTTCCAGATCAAGGGATTCAAACACGGGCTTCAGCAGCGAGCGTATTTGCGGGTATTGCTTCAATACGCTCCCTCTGATGATGGGTGTCGGCTGATAGACCGGCTGCACGCCTTTGGTATCCTCCATCACTTTCAGGCCCAGGGCATTGAGCCCGCCATCCGTGCCATAAGCCATGGCCCCATTAACGTCATTGGAATTGATTGCAGCTGCCCGCAGGGTGGCTGCGGTGTTGCCACCAGAGAGAATAAGAAGCTGATCAGACGTCAACTTGAACCCGTAGGCTTTCTGGAACGCCGGCAGGGCGCTGGGCGATTCGACAAATTCGGCACTGGCCGCAAATTTAAAGGCTTCACCAGCGTTAATATAATCCGCCAGATCCTCCAGGGTTTTAAGATTGTGCTTTTCGGCCAGGTCGCCACGCACGCTCATGGCCCAGGTGTTGTTGGCGTTCGCAGGGGTGAGCCAGACAATATCCTCAGCTTTGAGATCAAGCTCGGCTGCCATGTTGTAAGCCTTTTCAGCATCTTTCCACACCGGGCTGTCTGCTTTGTCGTAAAAGAATGCGGCGTTGCCGGTGTACTCCGGATAAAGGTCAATCTCCCCGGCTTTGATTGCACTGCGTACAATGCTGGTACTGCCAAGCTGCAATCTGTTTTCCACCGCAATATCCGCACGCTCCAGGCGCTGCAGAATCATCTGGCCGAGAACGCCGCCTTCCGTGTCGATTTTTGAGGAAACCACCACCGGCTCCTTGGCAGAAACAGCGCCCGTCACACACAGCAACGCAAGAGCAAGGCACCGCAGCAACGATTGTGAAAGCCCGCGACACGATCTGTGCTGGGCCAGGGCTCTATATTCACGCTTTACTCGACATGTTCCGGAATTTGGCAGAAACACAGGCATTCCCCTTTGTCATTGGGCCGCACGGGGCAACCCAAAGTTCATTGAGTTGTATGACTTTATTATATGGTAGACCAAAAAATCCATTTGGCTCTTGCGGCCCACCCTGTCGCATTGGCTCAACTCAGAGCGGCATTCGACGGTCAGATCTGCAAATACCACAACAAAAGTGCTATTTTCGACAGGTTCACTTTGACTGAACCCACTGTGACATGCTCTATGAACTCACCGCCAGACTGGTCGCAGCCCCGGTTGACTGGCCACGGCAATTGCAGGCAGGAGAAAAGCCATGAGTACACACGCACTGAAGCCAGATGAAGCCTTTGAACAGGATTGTATCAAGCCGGCAGGGTGCAAGGCGGTCGAGCTGTTGATTGAGCCCCGGGACCGGGATATTGGCGGCTTCTCGGTCAGGCGCCTGCTGCCCACCAGACAACGCCGCATGGTCGGGCCCTGGGTTTTCTTCGATCACATGGGGCCGGCCGAGTTTGCCGCCGGCGATGGCATCAATGTGCTGCCACACCCACATATCAACCTGGCCACGGTCACTTATCTGTTTGAGGGTGAGATACTGCACCGGGATTCGCTGGGCAGCCTCCAGCCTATCCGCCCCGGGGATGTCAATCTCATGGTCGCCGGCAAGGGCATTACCCATTCCGAACGGGAGCGTCCGGAGGTCACGCAAAGGGTACATCGCCTCAATGGTCTTCAGCTCTGGCTGGCTCTTCCCGAGGCTGCGGAAGAGATGGATCCGGTGTTTTACCACTACCCGGGTGCCGACCTTCCCCGTATTGAGGTTGATGACGTGCCGATTCGTGTGATGATGGGCAGTGCCTTCGGGGTGTCCTCGCCGGTGAAGGTGTATGCGGATACGCTCTACGTGGAGGCGCACCTTCGCGCCGGCCAAAGTATCAAGGTGCCGGATGCGGAAGAACGCGCCGTTTACGTGGCGGAAGGTGAGTTAACCTCTGGTGGGACGTCAATACCTGAGTACGCCATGGCTGTGCTCTCGAACGCACCCGGTATCAAACTGACGGCGACACGGGATGCCCGCATTGCAATTATCGGCGGGCAAAATCCGGGTACTCGCTATATGGAATGGAACTTTGTATCCAGCCGCCGCGAACGCATCAGGCAGGCGAAGTCTGACTGGAAAGCCCAGGTCTTCCCCAAGGTGGTGGGTGACGAGAAGGAGTTTATTCCGCTGCCGGAATGAACGGGCTCTGCCCACTTGGCTGTTGGAAAGAACGCATGTAATTCCCCCGGTTTATCTGAGGAACGGTATGTCATTAAAATACAAAATTATCCCGGTCACGCCTTTTCAGCAAAATTGCTCTTTGATCTGGTGCGAGGAAACCCGCAAGGCTGCTGTGGTGGACCCGGGCGGGGATCTGGCGCGGATTCGTTCTGCGATTGATCAGGAGGGCGTTACTGTCGAGAAGATTCTGTTGACCCATGCCCATATTGATCATGCCGGCGGTACGGCGGAGCTTTCCAAAACCCTGGGTGTTCCTATTGAGGGGCCGCATAAGGAAGACAACTTCTGGATTGTCGGCCTGCCCCAGCAGGCCCAGATGTTCGGGTTTCCGGCACCGGAGGTTTTCACCCCGGACCGCTGGCTGGAGGATGGGCAGCAGGTAACGGTGGGCAAGCAGATTCTGGATGTGCTCCACTGCCCCGGCCATACTCCCGGGCACGTGGTTTTCTTCCACAGGGAATCCGCTTTGGCACTGGTGGGCGATGTGCTGTTCCATGGCTCCATCGGTCGCACAGATTTCCCCAAGGGCGATCACGGAACCCTGGTCCGCTCGATCCGGGAAAAGCTGTTCCCTCTGGGCGACGAGGTTGCGTTCATTCCCGGGCACGGCCCCATGTCTACCTTCGGTCGGGAGCGGGCAAGCAACCCCTTTGTTTCCGATCATCGGGGCTGAGAAGCCCACCGGTCTCCAGGAACAAGGATTTCTAGCCGCAAATCGCCGTCAAAGCCACTCTCAGGTTCTCCACTGTCCGGTCCACATTGTTCAGCTTTTCCAGACCAAACAGCCCCATGCGGAAAGTGCGAAAGCCCTCCGGCTCACCGCACATCAGGGGCACGCCGGCTGCCGTTTGCAGGCCCTGTTCGCGGAACAGACTGGTGTTATGGATATTGATGTCATCCGTGTGCAGAACCACCACGCTGGGCGATTCAAAGCCCGGAGCGGCAGCGCTTTTGAAGCCGGCACTGTAAAACAGCTCGCGCACCCGGTTGCCCAGCTCTACCTGGCGCTGATACAGCAGATCCGGACCGGTTTCCAGGGTCTCGAGCATAGCGTCACGCAGTACCGCCAGAGTATCGGTAGGCATGGTGGCATGGTAAGCGTGATTGCCAGACTCATAGGCCTGCATAATCTGCGACCATTTGCGCAAGTCGCCTGCAAAGCTGCTGCTGGTGGTTTCTTCCATGCGCGCTATGGCACGCTCGCTCAGCGTGATAAGCGCGGCACACGGTGAGGCACTCCAGCCTTTCTGGGGCGCACTGATCAGCACGTCCACGCCACAGGCTGCAGTGTCTACCCACAAAGCGCCGGAGGCAACGCAATCCAGCACGAACAAGCCATTGACGTCTTTGACGGCTTCGCCAATGGTTTTCAGGTAATCGTCCGGCAGCACGATACCGGCAGCGGTTTCTACATGGGGCACGAACACAACTGCAGGCTTTTCTTCGCGGATGCGTGCCGCAACATCTTCGGCAGAAACCGGGGCATAAGCTGCCTGATGGGATTCATCCGAGGCCTGTGCCTTGAGCACGGTCACACTGTCGGTGATACGGCCTGCTTCGAGGATTTGCGACCAACGGTAACTGAACCAGCCGTTGCGAATCACAAGGCAGTGTTCGCCATTTGCAAACTGGCGCGCCACAGCTTCCATCCCGAAACTGCCGCCACCGGGCACAATAACCGCCCCACTGGCGTTATACACTTGCCGCATGGTGGAGGAAATATCCCGCATCACCTGCTGGAATGGTACAGACATGTGGTTCAGTGAGCGGTCGTTAAAAACCACGGAGTATTCCAGTAGTCCGTCGGGGTCAACAGAAGGATACAGTTTGGACATTGGCGATCAATTCCTTACCTGGTGCAGGCTGTGAGTGATTCGTTGTGCAGACATATTAGCAAATACGGTGCTCTGCGCTTTATTTTTCATGTTTTCTGCACGCCCACTTGTGGAACCCGACAAAAGCTTATAAATTGAACAAAGCGGGCATGCTCCCGCTTTTCCTTTTTTATTTATCCAGCTAACGCATCGGGTGAGCCTGTGAGAGCGTTTTTCTCAGAGACCATTTCTTTCCAGTTCTCCAGTATCTGCTTTCAGGCAGGCACTGCTGGTGCGTTGCCCGCTTTTCTCTTTTCTCGCTGAATCCGCTGAAGAAACGCCGGATTCGGCGCCTGAATCCTGAATTTTCAAATTATCTGTTACCTTTTTTATGGAGATTACTATGTCTGATATGCCGGCAATACTGGTTGCTGAAGAAGATTTCAACCGCTTGACGACCCTGATTGAAAAACAGGGTGATTCCGATGTTGCGGACGGCCTGGATGATGAGCTTAGCCGCGCCACGCTGGTGCCGCTGGCAGAAATGCCAGACGACGTAGTAACCATGAATTCCACTGTCCGTTTCCGGAACGAGGACAGCGGCCAGGAGCACGAACTGACTCTGGTTTATCCGCACGAAGTGGGCACCGGGGAAGGCAAGATTTCCATTCTCGCGCCGGCGGGTTCAGCCCTGCTCGGGCTTTCGGTGGGGGAATCCATCGAGTGGCCAATCCGTGGCCGCAATAATATCCATCTGAAGATCATTAACGTTACCCGGCAGAACTGATTGCCGGGAACAGATTACGGGAGCGGCCTGCAAAAACGCCGTCCCGTCAGCTGTTGTCCCGGTATAGCCGGAACTGCTCAATGGTTTCCCTGAGCGCCTCTGCCATCACAAGCAAATCCCCCGCAATACCGGCAGTTTCCTGAGCATCTGTTGACGCCTGCTCTGCAGAACGGCTGATTTCAATCACGTTCTGATTAATGGCCTCGGATACATCGCTTTGCTCGTTGGCCGCACTTTCCATCTCTTCGTTGAGCGATGCGATTTCCCGTACCGCCGCAGCAATGCTCTGCAACTCGGATTCCACTTTCAGAATGGCCTCTACCTGATGCCCCGCCATATCCGAAGCATGGCGCATTGTGGCCACACAATCGACCACCTCGCTTCTGAGGCCGTTAATGGTACTGCGGATTTCTTCTGTGGAAACCTGTGTGCGGGAAGCCAGCGCACGCACTTCATCAGCAACCACCGAAAAGCCACGGCCCTGCTCCCCTGCTCTGGCTGCTTCAATAGCCGCGTTCAGGGCGAGCAAATTGGTCTGCTCTGCAATGTTGGAAATTTCTTCCAGCATGCTCGCCATCTGGCTGGTGCGCTGGTTCAGATCCTCGATCCGTTTGGCGCCGCCCTGAACCTCGGTGTTGAGCGCCTCGATACCTTCTACTGCCGCACGTGCCAGTTGCTCGCCGCTGCTCGCAGACTCGGCTGTCTCTGCCGATTTGCAGGTTGTATGATTGGCGTTTTCCCGCACCTGCACAGCCGATGCGGCCATTTCTGTGGTTGCACTGGCAACCTGGTCGGTATTGTCTTTCTGCGCCATCACCTCATTGCCGGTGGTTTCGGCTTTTGCAGCAATACTGCGAGCCGCCTCTTCCACTCTTGCAGCGTTATCCATAACCGTGTGCATGCTCTCCCGGATTTTTGCCATCATACGGTTGAACGCCAGTGAGACAGAGCCTATTTCGTCGTTGCGGGACACGTCCAGCTCGATGGTGAGATCGGAGTTTCCGGATATCTGGTCCATACTCCTCTGGAGCCTGCGCAACCGGGAAAAAACCAGACGGTTCAAAACCAGCCCCGTCAGAAAAAATACCGCAGCAAAGATAGCCGCCTGAATACCGCCGCTGGCAAACAGCTGCCGATGCAGCCGGTCGTCGCTTTCGGCAAGAGAATAATCCACACGAATGGCTCCCAGCACATCGCCTTCCCGGGCCTGGTGGCAGCCCAGACAATTCACACCCTGATAGTCCTCCCGGGCAATCACCGGATCAATCAGCGTGTAAACGCGCCCCTCGCCGTTGCTTGAGTAGCGCTCAATCCTCTGCCCTGCGAGGGCTTTTTTGTCGTCGGAATCACGCGCCTGTTCCGCCTGCAAGCCACTGCCAAACATCTGGTTCATCTGGTCACTGCGAATCACCCTCACATCCAGAACATTCTCCGAAGCCATCACTTTGCCCCGGAGTACATCACGATTGTCGATTGTGCCGGTTACCATCATGGTGTTCAGGCCGTCAAAATAGGATTTGGCCAAACCATCCACATACTTGTGACTGAAATCTTCCATATGGTCACGCTGGGCATTCGCGCTATAGAGCACGGTGAACACAAGAATGAGGGAAAAAGCAGCGGCCAACGCGGCGAGCAGCAGAAAGCGGATGGAATAGTGTTTTTTCATAGCAACCCGGTAGAAAATCGATACAAAAAAGTTTCAGCACATTCGTGCAAGTGTCGCGGAAAGACCAACAAACACCAGATCCCAACCGGAATTTCCAGACACTGACTGTTATGACGGCAAAGCGGCGGTTAACTTTATAGATACGCGTCAAATATTTCCTGACCCAGATCAGAAAGGCACTTTTAAGACTGGCCTGAAATATGCTTATTGGGTGTTATCGACGATCACTTTCCGGCACGCGGTCTGCTGCCGGCGGAGGAGTACTGGCCATGTCATTGCTTTCATCTCTCATACAGGCAGGCACCCGCTTTCAGCAAAGCCTGGAAAACCGCCCAACCGCAAAAGGGATGAATGAACAAAAGAATCAGGGTCCTGGAAAAGCGGAGGCTGCGCCCTCCGTAAGTACGGGTGATGACCGCTTTACGCCAACGGGGGATTTCCTGAACGCAAAGGAACAACTGAAAGCGCAGAAGTTGCCGCTGGCAGATTACAAGCAAACGGTGGGGCAGGATCTTGCCTTCATCCGGGAAACACTGCGGCACAAACTTGCCGAATACAACCTGAACCCGGCCTCAAAAATAAGCGTTAACAAAAATGAGGGTGGCAGGATTGAAGTGGGCGGAAACCTTGCAGAAGAAGCACGTACCCGCATTGAAAATGATCTTAACGTGAACAGGAGTTTCGCAGATGCCTTCAGCCGCCTGAGCGTAAACGAGCCGACACTGCACTTTATGGACAATGCCCTGAAGCTCAACCAGGCTTACGGCGTCAATAATTCACTGCTGGACACACTGATCAGCGAAAACCAGCAGTTCAACGGCCTGCAGGACCTCGTGCATCGCTACGACACCCTGCGCCGCTCCGCCCGGACTGATCAGTTTAATGTTGCAGAGAACCGCTCTACCTATGCCTTCAACCTGAATACCCGGGCCTGAGCATCAGGTTTCAAACGGTGCCGGATCGCCCTTGCCCACACGGGTAACCACCGGCACTTCACCCGTAAAGTTCACCACCGTGGTGGGCTCCATACCACAGAAACCGCCGTCGATAATCAGGTCCAGTTCATGCTCCAGCGTATCCCGGATGTCATAAGGATCTGTCATGGGGTCGGACTCGCCCGGTAAAATCAGCGTGCTGCTCATGATGGGCTCGCCTAGCTCACCCAACAACGCCTGAACGATCGCGTTATCGGGAACCCTTACTCCGATCGTGCGGCGCTTCGGGTTCAGCAGACGCCTTGGCACCTCGCTCGTCGCATCCAGAATGAAGGTATAAGGCCCCGGCGTGAAGGTCTTGAGCAGCCGGTACTGGGTGTTATCCACTTTGGCATACACCCCGATATCCGAAAGATCACGACATACCAGCGTAAAATTATGCTTGTCATCCAGTTTGCGAATCCGCTTGATCTTGTCGGCAGCCGGCTTCTCCCCCAAATGACACCCAAGGGCGTATCCCGAGTCCGTGGGATACACAATCACACCGCCATTACGAAGAATCTCAACCGCCTGCCTGACCAACCGTTTTTGCGGATTTTCCGGGTGAATCTGAAAGAACTGGCTCATGAAAGCCCTCCGCTCTGATTTTTCGAACCTGAAGCCGCTGGCCGGGCATCCGCCTTGGAACCTCCCATGCAATTCGGCGACGCCGGCACCGACTGCCCGGACGCTTCCCACTCCTCCGGAGAGTATAGATGAAGTGCCAATGCATGCACGCCACCTGCCATCTCCAGCTCTTCAGAGAGCACCTTGTAAATAGCCTGATGCCGCTTGACCTTCATCTGACCCGCAAATGCCGGCGACACCATGGTCACCTTGAAGTGCGTTTCCGAGTTCGGCGGCACACTGTGCATATGGCTTTCGTTCTCCACCTGAAGAATACTGGCGTCAAACGCCTCATTCAGCTTGCTTTCAATTGCGTTCTGCATTTTCATAATTATTTAACTCTCAACATTCGCTCTGGCAACATTCGCTCTGGGTTGATTGGCGACACCCCGGTGTACGAAGACGGCGTGTTTTGAAAAGGCCAGCTGCGCGCCCGACTAACCCCAAAGCAAACAGTCTACTACAGAAGATGCACTTCCCCGAACCTTGACACCCATCCACCAAACAGCCACATTCCCTTGCCAGCCAAAGACCGGAAAACCTTACCCAGCCATGCTCCTGTACATCGCGGAAAAACCCAGCCTCGGCAGAGCCATTGCCGCCGCCCTGCCCGGCCCCTACCAGAAAGGCCAGGGCTGGATTCGCTGTGGCAAAGGCAACGAAGCTGCCACCGTGAGCTGGTGTATTGGCCACCTGCTGGAGCCGGCCGAACCGGGAAGCTACAACCCGGCGTGGAAAACATGGCGCCAGCACGACCTGCCCATGTTCCCGGACACATGGCAGCTAACCCCCAAAGACAGCGTGCGCCAGCAACTCAACACACTGGAATCCCTGATTCGGCAGGCAAATACCATTGTTCATGCCGGAGACCCGGACAGGGAAGGTCAACTGCTGGTTGATGAAGTGATCCGCTACTTCGGAACCCGGGCCCCGGTAAAACGCATACTCATCAACGACCTGACCCCGGCGGCCGTTACCAAAGCCATACAGCAACCCCGGGACAACTCGGAGTTCCGCAGGCTCTCGCATTCTGCCCTCGCCCGGCAACGGGCCGACTGGCTCTATGGCATCAACCTCACCCGTTTTTATACGCTGAATTACCAGCAGCAAGGGCAAAAGGGCGTTTACTCCGTGGGCCGGGTGCAAACACCGGTACTGGGCCTGGTGGTGGAACGGGACAACACCATCGAGAACTTTGAGCCCAAACCCTACTTTCGCATAGAAGCCCGCTTCCGGGCACAGGAAGAAGAGGCGGACCAGCAAGCGTTCACTGCCCGATGGCTGCCGAACGAACAGTTTCAGGATTATCTGGACGACGAGAACCGCCTGCTGGACCGCGCAACCGCCGGGCAGATTGCCGCCAGCATTCACCATCGGCCCGGGTCGGTGATTGAATCCCGCTTTCGCGACCGCCCGGAAGCGCCGCCCTTGCCTTTATCCCTGTCGGCGTTGCAAATCGAAGCGGGGCGCCTGTTTCGCATGGGAGCGAAAGACGTACTGGACACGGCGCAAAATCTTTACGAACGCCACCAGCTGATCACCTACCCCCGTTCCGACTGCCGACACCTGCCTGAAGGCCATTTTGCCCAGCGCGAACAAATCGCGGGTGCTATCGGCCGCGTTCTGCCAGACCTGGCTGAAACCTGTAATCAGGCCGATTTCAACCGCAAAACAGCTGCCTGGAACGATAAAAAAGTAGATGCCCACCACGCCATTATTCCCACCAGCCGAACGGCACCCAATGGCCGGCTCAGTGATGCTGAACAGAAAATCTACGATCTTGTCAGCCGTTATTATCTGATGCAGTTTCTCGCAGATGCCATACACCGCGAAGGCCGGTTGACCGTGCAGGTTGCAGAACACCGGTTCCGTGCCACTGAAACTGCCGTGCTGGAACCCGGCTGGAAGGCTCTGGAGTTAAAACTCCGGGACAACAACAAAGAAACTGAAAAACCCCCACTGCCACGCCTGGGCAAGGGTGAACCGGTATTCTGCGAAGACAGCACCGTAAACGAGCGAAAAACCCAGCCACCCCAGCACTTCACCGATGCGACGCTGCTCTCGGCGATGACCAACATTGCCCGGTTTGTAACCGACCCGGAGCTTCGGAAAACCCTGAGGGAAACGGACGGCCTGGGCACAGAAGCGACCCGCGCGAGCATTATCGACACCCTGTTCAAGCGGGACTATCTGTACCGGGACAGCCGGCACATTCGTGCGACCGACAAAGGAAAAACGCTGATCGGGGCTCTGCCGGAATCTGTCAGTAAGCCCGACAGAACGGCAGTCTGGGAAGCAACTCTGGAAGCCATACGCAGAGGTGAAGGCGACCCCAGGCAATTTCTCGAGGCACTGAAAACAGAAATCCGCCTGTTCATTGGCACCAAGGCTGAAACGCCGGCAGCAGCGCCACAAACCACATTGCCGAACTGCCCCAAATGCCGGGCACCCATGACAGAGCGAAACGGCAAGTTCGGTCATTTCTTTGCCTGCACCCGATACCCTGACTGCCGGGGAACCCGCCCGCTTGAAGACGCCAACCCGGCAGATGGCACCGGGCAAAAACCTGTGCCCTGCCCCCACTGTTTTTCCCCGCTCGTTCGCCGGAACGGCAAAAAAGGCTGGTTCTGGGGCTGCAGTAATTTCCCGGCCTGCCGACAAACACTGAATGACGACAACGGAAAGCCAGCAATTCGCTTACGCAAGTCTACATAACGATACTGAATGCCTTGCAGCAATTTGCGATAATCGACTGATATGGCGGGAGATCCTGTTTCTCACCCTGATTATGTCAGAGGGGAACAGCATCGCAACAAGGCATCATCTAGTCCGGGAGATACGCAATGCGCATTGCTCTGCTTGAAGACCAACAGGAACAGGCGCAGCACATCCAGTCCATTCTGTCTGAGCGCGGGCATCACTGCGACAGCTTCCCCACCGGCCAGAGTTTTCTGAGTGCCGCACTGCACCGCAGTTACGATCTGATGATTCTTGACTGGCAGATACCCGATATGACCGGTATCGATGTGCTGAAAAGTGTAAGGGCGCAAATTAACTGGCCTGTTCCCATTGTATTTCTCACCCAGCGCGACAGCGAATCCGATATTGTTGAGGCACTGGATGCCGGCGCAGATGACTTCCTTGCAAAGCCGGCACGGGCCGCGGAGCTGGTCGCTCGTATCAACGCCCTGGCGCGCCGTGCCAATCCGGACAACGAGAAAGAAGTGCTGCAATACGGACCTTTTGAAGTCAACACCCAACACCGAACCATTTGCCTGCACGGCGAAGAGCTCACGCTGACCGATAAAGACTTCGACCTGACCCTGTTCCTGTTCCTGTTCCAGAACCAGGGCCGCCTGCTCACCCGTGAGGTGCTGCTGGAGCGTGTCTGGGGGCTGGCTAAAGATATCAACACCCGAACCGTTGACACCCACATGAGCCGCCTCAGGCGCCGGATGGGATTGAACCCGGAGAACGGCTTCCGTATCAAGACGATCTACCAGCGCGGCTACCGCCTGGAAGCCATGAAAAGCGAAGCCGCGAACGAAGATTTAACGAAAGCGAAAGCCCCGGATTCGAACCGGGAAGCACAAATACTGGATGACTGAACACTCTATGCCATTTCTCACCAAAGCATTTCTGGTGCTGGCTTTTCTGGTGATGGGTGCGCCTGTGAGTGCGGAGCTTTCCATTACCCGTGGCTCCGCGACGGCTCTGGCAAGCCCTGCCAGCAAGACTGCGCCCGAGTGGACTTACACCCTGAAGCCCGGTGAGAGTTTTTCCGAAGTGGCCAAAGAGCTCCTGACCAGCAACCAGAGCGTAGCCCGCCTGCTTCAGTATAACGCGATCGAAAACCCCGCCACTCTGGGAGAGGGCGACCGTTTTCGCATTCCCTTGTCCTGGCTGAAAAGACAACCTGACCCAGCTCGGGTCACCTCGGTTACCGGCAGTGTGCAACTGATATCCGGCGTTGATGGCGGGAAAAAAAACCTGACCAAAGGCGCTCTTGTGCGAGTAGGTGACGAGGTGCTATCGGCTGCCGGAGCAGCGACCATCACCCTGGCAGACGGCTCGGAAGTCCGCCTCTCACCCAATTCCAGGCTGATTTTCAACCGGCTGACCCAATACGGCAAGTCCGGCATGGTAGATACCCGGCTACGCCTGAACCGGGGAGAAGCCCATACCCGCGTGAAGCCTGTAATTGAGGGTGGCGCCCGCTTTGAAATAGAAACCCCCTCGGCCGTGGCCGCCGTGCGTGGGACCGCCTTTTCACTGCAAACCGGGCCTGAGGGTACTCGCCTGCAAGTGACCGAAGGAGTCGTTGATTTCGGTGCCCCAAACCGGACCCACCGCATACCCGCCGGTTTCAGCGCCACGGTTGACAGCAGCAGTAGCAGAAACATGAGCATACGCAGAATGCCCCCGGCGCCGGAAATCAATCCGTTCCCCTCTGTGCTCACCCAGCTTCCGGCAGAAATGACCTGGAAACAGAACGCATCCACCCGCTATCGCCTTGATATTTTTGAAACAGAAAGCGGGCGGTGGGTTGAAAGCCGTGAAATCGACGGCAACCGCTTTGACATCAGCCGCCTCGACAATGGCGGGTACAGGGTTCATCTGGCTGCACTTGACCCACAAGGCGCGCTGGGAATGCCCGCCATTCTGCCTGTCGAGGTGGATTTACGGGCCCGCGCTGCAACCCTGCTGGCGCCTGAAAACGGCGGTAGCGTCAATGACGACATGCCGGAATTCCGCTGGGCACTCAACGGTGAAAACGAGGTTGCACGGGTTGAGATTGCCGAAGATGAAGCGTTTCGGAACCTGACAGCAACCAGTGAGTGGGCTCCGGACACATCTGCCCTGCCCTCGCGCCCCCTGAGTCCGGGCCAGTATTACTGGCGAGTGGTTACAGAAGCCGGCGGTAACTCCGTGGCCACCACCGAACCCCGTAAGCTGATTGTAAACGGGACCTTGCCGCCGGTTCGGATTATCAGTATCAATTACATCGACAGCCAGGTTCGGGTGTTTTGGGAGAAGATCGACACAGCTGTAAACTACCGGATGCAGCTCTCGGAAGAGCCGGATTTTGAAAGGGTTATCAAAGAAGCCACATTACCGGATACTACAGCGGCCTTGCGTCTTATTCCCGGAAGGCGGTATTTTGTGCGCCTGAAAGCACTTTCCGACGGCCCGTTGCAGAGCCGCTGGGGGCCAGGGAGGGAACTGTACCTGGAGTAACACTGAACAATTAACACACAGCAGGATTCATGAACCGGGATTGGCTGCCTTTAAAAACGACACCTTGGACACTCGGCCTGGCAATCCTGTTGATGTTTGTGCTGACCGGAACCACGGCCCTGCCACAGCGTATTGATTACTGGCTACTGGATTCAGCATTGCTCGCCCACCCCGCTGACGCCTCTTCCGATATTGCCCTTGTTGCGATTGATGATTTCAGCCTGGCTCAGCTGGGCCGCTGGCCCTGGCCACGACACACCCACGCCGGGCTGATCACCAAACTGCACGAATCAGGCGCAGAAACCATCGTTTTCGACGTGCTGTTCACCGAGCCCTCCCGGGACGATGCCGCGCTGGGACGCGCCATGCAGGCCCATGGTAAGGTTATCCTGCCAGTACACCTTTCCCCTGCAAGTTCCCGCATGCAGCTCAGTGAACAGTTACCGGCGGCCCCACTCCTCAGGGCGGCCTCAGGTATCGGCCATGTACATGTTGAGCTCGACCATGACGGTATCGCCCGAGGCCTTTATCTGTTCAATGGTATGGGACAACAGCTATGGCCCAGCCTCGCCCTTGCAGCCTCTGGCGCTGCCCCTCGAGAGACGGAGATCAACGGCTTACCGCCCTTTGTAAATGTGCGGGATGACTACCGGATTGTTCCGCTTACCGGCGGCGCGGGCACGTTGCCCACCTATTCCTACAGTGACGTGCTGAACGCGCCGCCAGCACCGGAACTGTTCCGCGGCAAAACCGTCTTCGTGGGAGCTACCGCCGCGGGGCTGGGAGACATACTGCCAACACCGTTTTCACGCCTCAGCCGGCCCATGTCCGGCGTGGAATTTCATGCAAGTACACTGTCTGCCTATCAGCAGAAACTGCTTATCAAGCCGGCACCGGCATGGGCCAGCATAGCTCTGGCCGTTATCACACTAATGGCCTTATCCTTCCTGCTACCCCGCATGCGCCCGATACGCACCGTGTTCGCATGTATCTTGGCTGGTGCGGCGATTCTCGGGCTGTACACAGTGATGCTGGGGGCATTCCGGGTGTGGCTGCCGGTAGCTCATGCGCTGATCATTGCCGCGCTGGCGTTTCCCATAGCCAGCGGTTTGCGTCTGGCCATGACCAACCGGTTCCTGAACCGGCAACTGGATGAATTGGTGCGCAGCCCGAGGATTACACTGCCCGAGCCCTCAAAGCGCCCGCCAACCCAGCTTCTGGAGCATTTTCAGGCATTATTTCAGCCGCAAAGCTGGTTATTGACAGAAGACGCAGACGTACTTTCCCTCCGGCATCTGGACCTTTCGGATGTGCCTGCAGAACTGGAACCGGGGCGTTGGCATCACACTGGCAACCAGAGCTGGATTCGGTTTTACCGAGGCAATACGTGCTACACCCTGGGTTTTTCCCTGCCCAACGATCTCAGCCGCGATGCCATACAACGCTACCTGAGCCGCCTGAAGCTTTCCAGCGACACTTCGGCTGAAATCCAACCACAGCCCAGGGAAAACATTTCGGCCCGAATCGAGCGGGTCAAAGTGGCAACCGATCGCCTGAACCACATGCAGGAATTCATTCGCCGCAGCTTCGAGCGTATGCCTGATGGCATCATTGTAACGGACGAACTCGGCATCATCCGGTTTGCCAACGGGCACATTGAAGAGTGGTTTGGAGAGCCCATGCCAAGCCTGGGCGGGCTTCCCCTGACACGACTTCTTGAAGGTTACGACCCGCGCGAAACACCACCCTGGCATGAGACCGTGTCTGAAACGCTCACCTTGCTGCAGAGCCGGACTGTAGATCTGAAAGTCCGGGAAAAAGACTTTCTCATTCATTTTGCCCCCTTCGCACTTCCGCACAGTACACAATACGGAATTATTGCCAATATCTCCGATATCTCGGAACTCAGGGAACAACAACGGCAGCACCGGGAAGCCATAGACTTTATTTCCCACGATGTCCGTTCGCCTCTGGTGTCACAACTGGCCCTTATAGAGCAGTTGAAGCGCGATCCCGGCCATATTAATCAAAGCCAGCTGGAACAGTTAGGGCGGCTGGCGCGGCGAAGCTACCATCTTGCAGAAGAGTTTGTGCAACTGGCCCGTGCCGAGCAGCTGAGCGAAACACGTTTTTATGAATGCGAGCTGCTGGCCATCGTTGAAAATGCCCGGGACAGCGTGAGCGAACAGGCGCTGGAAAAAGGTATATCATTGCAGCTTCAGGGAACCGAGGATTTATGGCTGAGAGGCAACGCAGAATTGCTCGAGCGCGCGGTGATCAACTTGTTAACCAATGCCGTTCAGTACAGCCCACCCGGGTCTGCTGTAAGCCTTCAGGTGTTTCGCGCAGGGCACCAGGCCTGCCTCACGATTGACGATGATGGCGTAGGGATTGACGCTGAAGAGCTTCCCTATCTTTTCGATCGTTATCGCCGCCAGAAAAGCAGCGAACTGGCGGGCATTCACGGTACCGGGCTTGGCCTTTCTTTCGTAAAAACTGTCATCGAAAAACACCGGGGCGAGATCTACGTAACCTCCAAACCCGGGGAAGGCTCATCCTTCACACTGAAACTTCCAATTGCAGACCCCCTGACCTGAGGCCCGGAAGGCCGGAGCCCGTGAGCCGACCGGGCTCTGCAATATTCAGGATTTGATTTCCTTGTACACAACATCAGAAGGAGCGCTCAACAAACCGTTGTAATCCTGCACCTGGATTGTGAAATACCAGACGCCGTCGTCCAACCCTGTCACTTTATGGCTCATATGCGCATTCGCCTGAGCGTCGGAAATAACAATCTTGCGATCCAGTTCGTCGGCGTTCTGACCGTAGCGGATAATATACTTGTCCAGCTCTGCCATTTTGATGTATTCGCCATTTACACGGCTCTCAGGGGCATTCCAGCTCAACACAGCAGATTTTTCTGTCTCTGGAGCAGCAGATCTAAAATCTGAACTGACGGCTTCGGAATCAGAGGATCCACCACACCCTGTGAGCAGACCAACGAAAGCAAACGCGGCAATCCATGCCTTTGACACTTTAATGACGCGCTTCATATGACTTTAACACCAATAAATCGTCGAATTCGCTAAATAATACAAAACGCGGAGAATTATCGGTGTGAAGCTTGTCATTTTATTAGTTAAAAATTCGTCAATATCCCGTCAGAAAACGGTAATAAAACGCCTGTTCCGGCGTGCGCCCTTGATTGATCAGGCAATTTTTTGCTCGGCGGAAAAGAAACTGCACAAATAGACCAACATAAAGTTAATCTGTACATTTTCGGGGGGTTGTATTCCAGCGCAAAAGGGTATCAAGACTGCACGATTGCCGGGGAGCGAATGCTGGCAGCGTACCCGCTGGGGATGATCGCCAACATCCACCCTGGCGACTTCCTCCGCACGCTCTATATTGATGACTGACATCTGACGTCCCACTTCAGGAAACCAAACAGTTCTTTCGAGGTTTGTCGCGGGCAATCCTGTCGTTCTCCATGCCATCTTCCAAAAAGCCGTGGATGGATACGACCGATTGCACAGCCATCATGCAGGTGCGGGCTCGGTTGCAGACACCGGCTTGGTCTCATCCCGGGAGTAGGCAAGGCGGAAATCGCCGGTGCTTTCATCCACCAGGTAGAACTCCACTTGCATACGCTCCTCAGTAAGGTTTACCCAGACAAAGCCCAGTTCGTTCTCTGCCTGAAAGTAAACAGGATTTCGGTCCGGGTCCTGAAACTTGTCTGTTTTCCCCGCTGCGCCAGAAACGATAATGTGAGCGGGCCCCATGCTCTCAGTCGGTTTTAACCACTGCAGCAAATGATCATGGCCTGTAACCAGCATGTCGACGTTATTGCCAAAAGCCTCCTCAAGGAAAAGCTTATAGCGTAAGCCGTCCGCGTCGGGGCTGGTGAACAGCATTCGCATCCCTTGGTCCAGGTCGCCAGCATTGCCATGCTTGCCATTTGAGAGGTAAGGCACGTGGGTCATGGCAATTTTCCAGTGTGCCTTGCTCTCAGCTACCTTGTGCTTCATCCACAGTTGCTGCGGGTAGCCATAGTCTTTCCAACTGAAACGCTTGTCGTAATCCTGATAGAAGCTGGTGAGCGGATTGGAGTCCACAACAAACAGGTCCAGAAACGGGCGTTCCTCAGCAAGCTTGCCAAAGGATTGCTGGTAGTAACGCTCTGGCATGTGCCACTTGGTGGAATAGCGCTGGTCGCTGTAGTGATAATCCACCTGATAATCGCCGCGCTGGTTGTCGCTCCCGCCACCAAATATCGTGCTGGCACAATCGTGATTCCCCAGGCACATATAAAAAGGCACATCCAGGTTTTGATAGGGATACTCGAAGCTCTCGAGAAAGCCGTTATCGTCCACCGAGGTGACACCGTCTTCATAGATGTTGTCGCCCGCTCCCAGAACAAAATCACATCCCTGGTCACGAATGATCTGGCGCATGGCTTCAGCTACGCGGTATTGGCCGATATTACCGGTGCCCATATCGCCGATGGCAATAAAACTTAACGACTCTACTGGTTTTTCTGGCTCGGGTGTCTCCGTACCCGGGGTCTCCGGAGAAGCAGGATTGGTCGGTTGGTTCACCTTTGGAAGTTGAAGGTTTTCGTTATTCAATGTGCTCTCGCCACCGCAGGCAGCCAGGGTAGATACACTGGCACCGCCAATCAGTAACTGCCGCAGGAACGTGCGTCTGTCTGTACTCATGCCATGGCCTCCTCTGGCTCGTTGCTGACCGGCGCCAAAGGTGGCGCATTACGTTTTGGCTGGCTTGGGGTATGGCGGGCCTGAATATGGTTCTCACCACTTGCGGTGAACCAAGCGATCGCGAAGCGTTCCTGGTTACTGGGCTCCGCCACGGTTTCCAGGTGGAACCAATCGGCCTGGCAGTGCTCTGCCGTGATATCCAGGACCATGTAGCCGCGATTGAAGAGGTCTAGCCATTTGAGGTGCGGGTTGGCGGGAATCAGATACGCCTTGGCGATATCCGAGAGGCCTTTGGTGGGGGCAGCAGGGGACGTAACCGCCGGGGTCACGAATTCCACGCCCAGCGACCCGCTGCCGGTAAAGCGGTCGTAGACAAAAGCGTTACCCGGGTCGAGGCTGAGATCCATGGCCCAGGACGAATGAATATCACCAGTCAGTACAACTGTATTATTCAGCCCCATGGCTTCTATCCGGCCAAGCAATGCGCGCCGGCTGGTTTCGTAGCCATCCCACTGGTCGTAATTCACCTGGGCACCGCCACCAAGATCAAGGTTAGGCATGTCTGGCAGGCCGCCGAGCGTTAGCGGTGCGAGCATCACCTGCTGGCCAATCAGATGCCATTGGGCGCCCCGGCTTTGGGACAGCTCAAGCTGGTCAAACAGCCACGCCTGCTGATCATCGCCAAGCAATGAACGGTTGCGGTCCCTGGCGGTTACCGGAGAGTTTGTTTGCTGATCACGGCCTACCACACGTGTATCAAGCATCATTAATGAGGCCAGGCTACCAAACTCGAAAAACCGATAGATACGAATCTGCCTGTCCGGCAATACCGGCCGTATGGGAAGCCATTCGTAATAGGCCTTTATGGCTGCGCGTTTACGGTCAGCGAACTCGCCCTGGTCCGGGCTGTGATTCTCTGCACCATCTTGCCATGTATCATTTGCAATCTCATGGTCATCCCATACACAGATAAACGGGTGTTGACGGTGGCATTCCTGAAGGTCGCCATCGGTGCGGTACAGGGCGTAGCGCCTGCGGTAATCATCCAGTCATCCAGTCCTTCCGCGCTGATCCCTGTCCACAAAATAACCTGTCGGGGCCAGGGATCGCCGCTGGCAACACCATGTTTGACGGGTGATGGCCCGGCCCAGGAAGGCATTTGAGCCTGAACAGTTTGTATTTTGTCCACCGCATCCTGGCCTGCTGCCGCTTGCCCGATGTCACCGCTTTCGGGAGGGCTCTTATAGCCTGAACCACCTCCTTTGCATGCCGACAAGGCCACCAGCGAGGCACTCGCCGCACCGCTTTTGACGAGAAACTCTCTGCGTTTCATCTGGCACTCCTGTGCTGATTTTTTGTTTGAGTTATGACGGTCACTGCAGAAATGTGACGCAATCCTCAGACAACGTTAACAGGCAGAAACGGACCCGAGTATGGCAACACTGACACAGGCTCTGGCTCCTGGGCCAAAACAGGTGATCAAACAGCTTCATTAGCTGATGGATGGCGCGCGGATGTTGATGGAGGGTATGGTTTACGTTGGCAGGTGGCGCTTCAATGCAAAGGCACCCGCCCGATTAGGAGGTAGCACCTTATTCAAAGGACAAGGCTGACATTTTCACCTGTCGCAGCACCAGGTGCTCCTGCATCAGCGCCAGCTCCTCTTTTTCCATGTGCTCAGCTATCTTTAGCACCTTACCCACGCCGCGGACTTTCAGTCTTTTTAATGCATTCATCTGGTTGCGGTGGGTCTTGGGCTGGTTGAATGCGGTGTGTCTGCCAAAATCGAACCAGGCCTGTGGTATCAACGCATTCCCTCGGCCCTGATCAAGCGCCATCGCCAGCCCGGCAGGATCAAAATCGAAAAACCAGGCGAGATTGTGCCCTGGTTGCTCGCGGGCTATGTCCGCTACAAAGCGTGCATTTTCCCGGTGGCCACGGTACAGAATTACCGCATCTTTCCAGGATTCTGTGAGTTGGAGGTCTGCCCAGTGCGGCATCAAACCGCCATTTTCGATGATAATGAGCTTTTGAGTGTGAAGGTGCTCTGCGTTCAGGCAGTCGGGCAACACACTGAGTACACTGCCTGGCGGCGTTGAAACCCCTTTGCCAGTCACACGCACTGTTGACTGACCGGCGGTAGCCATCACAAGCAAGTGGCCAAAAACCGAGGCTGTGCTGAGCTTTTCGCTGGCGTCCTTGCGGGCCATGGCCATGCGCCCACCGGCGCGGGAATCGAATTGCGGATCTATGCCATGCTCGGCCAGAACATAGTCGCGCAGGCGCTGCTTGTCATCCGGCGTAAAGTGAATCTCCCTGCCAATAACCTGCCCGACGCCATTTTCACGACAGATCTGCTCCCAGGTCGGGTTAAGCCGGACTTTTGTTTTGCCACCTCGCAGAAGTCGCTCAATGGCGGCGATTTCAGCTGGCATGGTTATGCCTCAGGGTCAGGTCGGAAACCATCACATTGTCCGCATAGATTCTGTGAGGAATCTGATGGTAAATCACCTCAATCTGCTTCTGATCGTCGTCTGGCAGGGATTCAATCTCTGACACAACCGCCTGCAGCCAATCGGCCTTGTCGATCTCCAGGCCGGTACTGGCGAGGGCTTCGGACGCCAGTATGGTTCGATCGCCAAGATCACCGTCTACCAGTAGCTGGATCAATTCCTCAATGGCCTCTTCCACGGGGTCGTTTTCTTCAGCTTCGGTTTCACCCGCAACGTCAAAGCTCACACCCGCTACATTGTCCGGAGCCTCTACGCTTTCCGGTTCTGCAGGCACTGTCCGGGCTTTGGCCGCCAGCTCTATCAGTTCAAGGTCATCCGCGGAATCGTAGATATCGCCGAAGCCGCGTATCTGGAAAGGCGCCACCGTATTGAGAAATTCCGGTATCTGCCTCAGGTCCAGGTGATCTATGGACGGCTCGAAGCCGGGATGATTGACAAAGTGGGCCTCGAAAGCACCCACCATGCGACTCAAACGCTGATCCTCACGCATGCGCACCAGCATCTTGCGCAGCTGGTTGAGGGCGTACGACAGGTTTTTCTGGGAAGATTCGAGGGTCGCCGGTAAATGACGCAGTAACAGGCGTTTGAGAAAAGCATCAGAGCCGGCCTGTTCCGCCAACTCGCGAATACGGAAGCTTTCAAACAGGGTTATCAAGCGACCGGCCCGCTCAATAACCCTTTCGTTCTCACGAATACGCAGATTCAGATCGGTAATGTACGCAAAACCGGTATTGATGTAGGTGGCAAAGGCTTCCGTTGCGTTGCGGATATCCTCGATCACATCCGCAAGGCATTCCTTGATTTCCCCTTCCAGCCGGTCGATGTCACTCAGGGCGGAGCGCTTCTTGGCCTCTTTGTATTCCAGGAAAAGCTCGCTCAGCTGCTGCCAGAGAATGTGGACCTGGGCACTGGCGTACCGACGCCTCTCCGATTCGGTAATGTGATCGAGAAACTGGACCAGCACTTTCTTCAGCTGGAGATCCTCGGATTCACCAATACGCCACACCAGGCGGTGGTGTTCGAGTGTTTCAATCAGGCCAAGATTATCATCGGAATCCGGAATACGGTTTCCGTTGCGCAGGTGCGCTTCCAGAATCGCCTCGCCGTATTTGGCCAGGGCCCGAAGCGTGCTGTGTGCATCCTGAGCGCGGGCCATCAGTGAAGCCTCATCTGTTCGGACTCTGCTTCTTCAGCGCCCTGAATACCTTCGTGGGTCTGGATAAAGGTCATGGCGTCGTACAGCCAGCTCCAGCGCCCGGTGGCCCGATACAGGCTGCCGCTGGTGCCAATGGGCTTCAGGTACCCCATTTTCTCCAGACTGGAAAGCACCGCACGAATCTGGCCTGCGGAGTCCGAACGCTTGGTTTGGAACACTTTTTTCTCGGCCAGTGACCGGAGCCTCGACTCCAGCGCCGGTGCAGCAGCAATGCGGTCCAGCATGTGGCCTTCAGACAGCTTGTCACCGGGTAAAACCGGGCGGTCATTTGCTTCCAGCATCATTACCAGCCGCAAAAACTGCACGAAGGCTTCCAGATTGTTGGCCACATCCCGGAACTGCTGCCGAACGGCCTCTTTGGTGCCGGCATCGGAGATATCCAGATAGGCGCAAACAAAGGCGTCGCGGGCACTGGTTTGCCGCAAAGTGCGGTTGATCTGGCCCAAAAAACGGTTCACCGCATCCTGGTTACCCGGCATCAGCAGATAGTTATAGAGTTCATCGTCACTGACCTCACAGATCACCCGTTCCTGAAGCAGGGCTGTAACGGTGCGCTCAAATAACGGGCTACTCATGGTTTGGTACCTCCCGGGCCTGGGTCTGCGATGCCGGCGCTCCGCGGCTCACGCTTGTGAACATCCCCGAATGCTTTGCCTCGCTGCCTGATGTTTCATAGGTATGAATCCGGCCCTGCTTGAGCGAAATCTTGTTCTCAAAGAACTTGCGCAGGCTTCTGTCCAGTTTGGGGCATGCCGAAATCATGGTCAGATTATTTGCCTCCAGCATATCAGCCAGATGAGAGATGTTGTTGGGGCTGAGGGTGGCCAGTTCATCAATGGGCCAGGTAATCCGGGTGTTGAAATCCGGGCACAGGTAACGGGTCAACCCCATGAATACAGTCATGATGGCCAGGTAGGTCAGGCCGGTGGAGCTGGCAGACAGAAAATCCGCATCGGTGCGAATTACCACTTGCCGGCCGTTTTCCTTCATTTCAAGGCGCATGTCGATCATCGACTCAACACTTTCTTTCACCTTGGCATCGCTCAGGGTGTCGGTAACCAGTTTGAAGCGCCTTACAATCGCTTCATTCGGCAGGGAGCGGCGATTCATGTGAACCCAGGTTTGCCACTGCTCCACAAATTCCTTCAGCGGCTGCCAGGTTTCGTCTTCGTAGATTCTGGGCTCAAGCACCACCTGAATGTCGCTCAGGCTTTCGATCTGCTGATCCGTGTTGATCTTGCGCTTCAGCAAACTGGAGACGGCTTTCACCTCGCGGGCCATAACCTCCAGGCTGTCGAAGTACTTCACCAGACTACCCGCTTCCGACACAAACTGATCAATGAGGGCATCCCGTAACTGGGGTATGTCGGTATCCAGCAACTCACGCAGATCGGGAACCCGCGCCAGCTTGAAGCTTTCCTCATGATCCAGCACTTCCCCGGCCATCTGGCTGCGCCGGTGGGCCGAGAGTTTCTGCCAGGCTTGCTGAATCTGGGTATTGTCGTACCGGTTCAGAATGGCTGTCGCCTGATCAAAGGTACCGATAACCGTTTTGCGCAGCTGTTCCAGCTTCTGGAAGGCCCCCTGGAGCTCCTGTGTGAGGTCGCTGATATTGCCCGGGAAGCCTTCGGCAAGGGTCTGCTGCGGGAAATGTTTAAGCACCGTTTCCGCGGCTTCTGTTTGTTCCCGCAGCTGTCTGACCGCCTTCTGGTGCTCCGCAATGGTTGCCTTGAGCTTGCCGTCCCGCTCCTTCCACGCGCGCTCGGCGTCGTCGCGTTTGCGGGACGCCGCTTCACGCTTCGCTTTTGCCTGGCTGGCCTGCTCGGTCAGGGTCTCAACTTTGCTCCATTCCTGCTCACGCCATTTACGATACCCGCGCACGCGATCTTCGGAGGCCACAAGGTTTTCAACGGTTTCGCGGAGTTTCGCCAGCGCTTCCCGGGCCTCACGCACCACGTTTGGATCAATGCCTTCTTCAGAGAGGCGCTGGTCGTATATCCGCCGTTTTTTCTTAAGCCGCGCCTTGTAATCCGACTCGGCGGTTGCAATCAGCTCAGCCTGCTGATCAATGGCAGCTTGCAGTTCAGATTCCTGCTCGGCCCAATGGCCCAGCATGTCTTGCTTTTGCTGCTCGAAACCGGATTCCACTTCCCGGATGCCTTTGCCGGTTTGCTCATCAAAAGCTTTGAGTTTGCCCTCCACCGCTTGCAGATCCTGGGTGATCTTTGCGGCCCGGGCAGCCTGGGCCTCCTTTACCCGCAGTCGCACATTGGCAAGCTTGTTCACGGCATTGTTGCGGGTGCGCTCAACCAGTAAAAACTCGGTTTCCAGCCGGTCAGCGGCCTCAGCGCGGTCTTTGAAGGTTTCGTGGCGCCGGCGGGCTTCGCTTTCAGTTGCTGTGCGCTGCTTGATGGCGGCCTGCCGCTCTTCATCCAGGCTGCGGCTGCGCGCCTGCAAGGCGTCTTCAGAGGCGGCAAAATCCGGTACAGCAATATTTTCCAGCGCAAGCTGCCATCCCATCACGGAGGTGTCTGGCGCCCCGGTACCCCGCGCGGGAGCCAGATCCTTCCTGTGCAGCAAAGCCGGATTAATCACCTTTGCCAGATGCTGGCTCCAATCCGGGTCCTCGGTTCGCAGCAGCGACAACCAGGTGCCATCTTCCGGCGCAATCTGCTTTTGCAGCTCGTTAAACCGGTCCTCCAGCCCCTGGACTTTTGCGTCCATCTGCTGCACCTGTTCCTGGGCCGCTTTCCAGTCGCGATCCGCCTGCTCGCGCTTGCGGCCAGCCTCCAGGCGATTTTCGTGAACCTGGGCAACCTGCTCTGCGGCTTCCTCAGACGCCTGCTCAGCCGAAGCAAGCTCCTCTTGCTCAGCCTCGGTCTGACCGGAACTCTCCCGCAGTGCGGCCAGCCGGGCCTGTTCGCTGGTGAGTTCAGACCGTTCAACCGATCGGGTCTCTTTATATTCGGAGACAGCCGTCACTTTGTCTGTCGCAATCGAGTTCAGCTTGAGATCAAACGCGTGTTTTGCCGCGGTCAGAGCGTCAGTCGCTTCCCTCAGGCGTTGCTGGCGCTGGGCCTGGTGCTTCTCATGCTCATGCCGGATTGCCTGTTTCTCACGGTCGTATTCGCCCTCAATGGCCGAGGCTTTACCAGTGAGATCGTCGTAGTCTGCTTGTGCTGTGGCCAGGCGCTGGCGGTAATCGGCCAGGTTGTCAAAGCTCTGCGCCAGTTCTGGCAGACCATCGCTCTCATATTTGTCGTTTTGCCGATACAGAACCGCGATCTGCCCATCGAGGGCTCCATACTCGGCATTATAATCCGCGATCTCACGGGCCAGATGGCGATCTGACTCTTCAAACGCGGCCAGCCGGTCAGCCCTTTCCGTCTCAAGGCGCTCTTTCTGCTGGCTGAGCTCCCGGGCCTTTTCCCGGGCCTCTTCAACACTGGCTATCAGGTTAGCGACGGTTTTGTCGGTTTGCTCCAGTATTGCCCTGCGCTCGGCATCTTTTCTCAGGCATTCCCGGATTTTTTCTTCTTCACCGGCAAACGCAGCAAGGCTCTGGATATCGGCAATCAGGTCTTTGCGGTCAATGGCCCGGGGCTTGGCGTGCTGGTGAATGTTCTCGAACTGGGTCTCGCAGATCATGGTTTTGAAACTGCTGAGGAGCCGGTGCTTGTTCAACACTACATGGGTGAGGCGTTCAATATTGGTCATCTGGGTGTCGCTATCCCCCAGACCAAACTCGGCAGCCAGTGCGCGCAGGGCCCGGGCATCCGCAGGAAGCCGCTTCAGCAGTTTTTGGTTGCGCTGAATGATCGCCCGGTAATTGGTAATGGTATCAATGATTTTCGAAACGGTAGTGCCTTGCTTACGGAGCGCTGCGAACACATCGTCTGCACTGGCACCGTTCTGAAGCAGTTCCTTGATCTCCGGCGCAAAAAAGGTTTCTTCTGCAGAGCCGGCCACAAAGCGATAACAGGGTTTGCCCTGGGAGTGGCGATACATAACCGCGCAGTGGAGGCCGGTGTGGCGGCGATATTCAAATATGATCAGGCTCTGAAAGGTGGGCAGATAATAGTCCAGAAAGGATAGTTTTCCCGATGCCTTGGTAACAATCCGTTCCGGCTCTTCGCCGTAAAATGCTGGCACCAACGCCAGAACCGAGGTCTTGCCCGCCCCGTTCACACCACCCAGGTGCGTTCGTTCGCGGCAGTCAATTTTAATGGTGCGCCCTTTCACCTGCTTGAAGGAATGGTGCAGAACGATGCTTTCCAACCCGTAATTTTCAGTCTCGCCAGACAAGCTGATTTCCCCGTAACGGCAGATCATTTTTGAAGCGTGCAGTATACAATGAATAATCCAGAGACAAACCCACCAGACTGGCGGCACTGCGCGAGCCTTCAGAACAGCAGTCAGGGAGCAGTTACATGGTATCCATCAGATCGGTACACGGTTCGGCTCAACTGCTCCTGGATGTCACCGGGGGCGTTACTGACATCGTCGAAAAGATGCATCGCACGATTGCGAGGGAGGTAAACCCGCTGAACCGGCTGCGGGACATGACAGGAGAAACGCCGGTGGCGAAACAGGGCCATACTTACCGGATCATTCAGTCGACCACCTCCTTGCTAAAACAGGGGTTGCACCGGTCACTTGATGGGCTCTCAGCGCAAGAAGAGTGGGAACTTTCGCCACAAAGCCTGAAAATCACAGCTGCACTGAACGGGGTGTGCGGGGACCATCTGGAAGCCAGCGGCAATCCTCTGGCAATCAGCATGCATTTGCGAAACAGTCGTGGTGAGAAACTTCAGCCGGGTTCAACAAGTCTCAGCACTATGATCCCGGACGCCAGCCCTCGTATCGCGGTATTGGTTCACGGCTTATGCCTCTCACATGAATACTGGAAAGGGCACAATGAAGGGAATCTGGGCACAGAGCTACAAAGTGCCCATGGTTTCACTCCGTTGTATCTCAATTACAACACGGGCCGACATATCTCCCGCAATGGCAGGGAGCTGAGTCAGCAACTGCAACGGCTGATTGAAACCTGGCCGGTTGAAGTAGAGGAGCTGACCCTGATTGGCCACAGCATGGGCGGGCTCGTTATCCGCAGCGCCTGCTGGTACGCCGGTGAACTTGATCTGCCCTGGACCAGCCGGTTGAAAAATGCAGTGTATCTTGGCTCACCCCACCACGGCGCTGCACTGGCCAAGGCGGGGCACTTGCTGACCTCCGTCATGAGGCAGTTCCGCTACGCCAGCCCGTTCGCGCTCGTAAGGCATACCAGCGCGGGGATCAAAGACCTGCGACACGGCAATTTGCTTGACGATGACTGGGCGGGCGTTGATCAGGATGACTTTCACCCGGACTATCGCAAACCGGTTCCACTGCACGAAGGGACTCGACACTATTTCATAGCCGCTGCTATCGGCAAACAGGTGTGGGATTTGCCCAGCACTATGCTGGGCGATCTCCTGGTTCGGCTGGATAGTGCCAGAGGTCAGCATTCTGATGATTTGAAAAAACTGTCTATCTGCGCGGAAGACTGTCGCGTATTCGAAAAGCTGAACCACCTGGACCTGCTCGACAACAAGGTTGTGCACGAGCAGATCCTGGGGTGGTTAGCCTGACCGGTTTTTTCAGCCTTTAAGCTTGACCGCTATTTTTGCAACATGCTCACCCTGATGACGGGCGATGCCCAGCTCACGCTCGTCTGGCTGGCGTGAGCCATCGCCGCCGGCAATGGTCGAGGCGCCGTAAGGCGTGCCGCCACCTACCTGGGAGACATCGAACAGCGCAGGCGTGGTGTAACCAATTGGCACGATGATCATGCCGTGGTGGGCAAGTGTGGTCCAGGTTGAGGTGATGGTCGTTTCCTGGCCGCCGCCGGTACCCGTTGACGTGAACACACTGGCCACCTTGCCAGCGAGAGCACCCTTGGCCCAGAGCCCACCGGTCTGGTCGAAGAAGGTGCGCACCTGCCCGGACATGTTGCCGAAACGCGTGGGCGTGCCAAGGATGATGGCGTCGTAATCTGCCAGCTCCGTTGGCGTGGCCAACGGCGCCGCCTGATCAACCTTTCCGCCCGCACCTTTGAAGGCTTCGGCGTCCATGGTTTCCGGTATGCGCTTAACGGTTACCTCAACCCCGGCAACTGCGCGGGCGCCTTCGGCAACCTCGTTTGCCATGGTTTCAATATGGCCGTACATGGAATAGTAAAGAACCAGAACTTTAGTCATTGATGTATCCTTCCTTCTGTTTGGTTTTAAGTGCATTTCTACTTCTTTAAACCGAGGGAGGCGGGCAAACTCCCCCTTAATCTAGTCGTACAACCCGCATCTAACAAGCTGGCCTGCTTATGCCACATCCACCAGCACGATTTCACTGTTGTCCAGGGCACTGACCTTGAGCAGCCGTTCGTCGCTGATCGCGACGCCATCACCGGCAGAAGCCACCACCCCGTTTACGTCAATCCTGCCGGTTGCCGGCACCAGATAAACCTTGCGCCCCGGGGCAATGTGGTAGTCGGTGCTCTTGCCTGCCTCCAGAGTTGCCGCTGCCAGGCGGGCATCCGTGCGTATTGGCAAAGCCCCTTCGTCACCGGCAATGCCGCTGGCGAGAGTCACAAATGAACCGCTGCGATCGCCCTTTGGAAACGGCTTGGTGCCCCAGGTGGGTGCCAGGCCCACTTCATCGGGCATGATCCAGATCTGGAAGAGCTGGGTAGTCTCATCCTCTTCATTCATTTCACTGTGAGCAATGCCTGTTCCGGCACTCATTACCTGCACATCACCAGCCTCAGTGCGGCCCCGGTTACCCAGACTGTCCTGATGGGTGATGGCACCCTTGCGCACATACGTAATGATTTCCATGTCCCGGTGCGGATGACGGGGAAAGCCCGAATGTGGTGCAATCGTGTCGTCATTCCACACCCTGAGATTGCCCCAGTGCATGCGGTTGGGGTCGTAATATTCAGCAAATGAAAAGTGGTGGCGAGTATCCAGCCAGCCATGGTGGGCACCGCCAAGTTCGCTGTAGGGTCGAAGTTCAATCATTTCAGAATCTCCTGTTTCATATATATCGCGACGGTAAAACCTTTGCCTCAAGGGATCAGAACAATCTTCTCAGCGCCACCCTCATTTACCCTGTGGTAACCCGCCACGGCCTCCGAAAGCGGCAGCTCGGTAAAATCCTCAGGTGTCGGAAGCGCCCCTTCAAAGGCGTCGCTTATCTGTTCAAACATCCGGGCACAGTCTTCCAGCGTGTACAGCAGCGAGTTAACGCCGATCACCGAGCCGCCGCGGCGGTACAGGTTGAGAATGGGCATATCGATCATCCCATCCACCGGAGCTGCAATAACGGCGATGCGACCGAGTGTCGCCAGGGAGCTGACCGCGGCAGGCAACCAGAAGCCGGTGGTATCGAAAACTACCTCTGGCAACTGCTGCTGAAAGTGCGCTTGCGCCTGCTCTGGCAGCTGATCCGCCTCTGGCAATTGAAACGCGCTGATGCCTTGTGCTTGCAGCTCCTTCACAACCTCTGCGCGGCGCACACCCAGCACAACACGGGCACCTCTCGCTGCTGCCAGCGCTTGCGCTGCTCTGGCCACCGCACCGGCACCGATAATCAGAAACCGGGTGCCCGCCCTCACCTGGCTGCGCTCCAGGGCATCCCACGCTGTGATGTATGGAACGCCAAAGGTTGCAGCCTGGGCAAAGCTCAGCGATTCCGGCTTGGGTGCAACGGCATTCGCCGGTACAACCACATACTGCGCATGGCTGCCATCCCGCGTGAAACCGAAACCTTTACCCGTACCGCCCCAGACCGCTTTGCCCAGTAATTCTTCAGGCCCCTCCACCACCACACCTGAGAAGTCCCTGCCGGGAATGCGCGGCGTGGTTGTGTAAGGAAAGCGCCCGAGAACATTCTTCAGGTCGCTTGGGTTCAAGCCAGTTGCCCGAACCTCCACCAGAACCTCGCCGGCACCAGGCACAGGCCTGGGCAGGTCTTTTAATTGCAACGAATCGAGTGAACCGGTTGCTGAAAACTGTAAGGCTTGCATAATCGACCTCGATATCAGGTTTATGTTATCGGCCAACGCCACCGAAACGCTCCAGAAGCACTCTGTCCATTGCGAACCGTCCGGCGCCTTGTATGGCAAGGGCGAGAGAAACCACAAACAAGGTCAGGGCGAACTCATAACCGTTGTTTTCCATGAACAGGCCGTTTCCGATATGTACGGCGAAAACAGCGATCAGCATGGCAAAGGCCGAAGCCACTGCAGCAGGCCGCGTCAGCAGGCCCAAAACCAGTGCCAGCCCCCCGAAGAACTCCACACTGCCAGCTATCAGTGCCATCAGGTAGCCAGGCTCCAGGCCCAGGCTGGCCATCCACTGCCCGGTACCTTCCAGACCATAGCCACCGAACCAACCGAAGAGTTTCTGGGCACCGTGCGCCGCCAGAATCAGACCCACCGGTATCCGCAATACCAGCGCAGCGTAACCGCCACTGGAGTTGAACAGTGCTTGTGAAAGTTTGGAGCCCATGATAATTCCTCGCTTGATAATCTGTTGGTTGCCCCTGAAGCCTCGCTCCAGATGATGAAACCACTTTACTATCGCCTAATTGAAAGAATAAGCGGGCAACTATTGAGTCACTATCAACATTTCGTTGATAATAACCGGAAGCCAAACAGCCAGGATGAACCTATGGACCGCCTCGATGCCATGCGCGCCTTTGTTACGGTGGTGAACGAAGGCACCTTCACTCGCGCCGCCGACCGCCTGAACATGTCTCCTCAACTGGTCAGCAAGTATGTTTCCCGGCTTGAAGAGCACCTGGGGGTACGCCTGCTCAACCGCACCACGCGGCAGATACACCTCACCGAGGCAGGCGCGAGCTATCACCAGCGGGCACAACAGGTGCTGCATGACATTGAGGATCTGGAGTGTCAGATTGGCGACCTGCAGACCGAGGCCCGGGGCATGCTAAGGATCAGTGCACCTGTATCCTTTGCCATCCGCCACATGGCGCCCTTGTTAAGCGAGTTTCAGCAAGCCCACCCGGGTGTGGGCATCGACTTGCAACTGAATGATCGCAAGGTGGATCTGGTTGAGGAGGGGTTCGATGTTGCCTTGCGAATAGGCCATCTTAAAAGCTCGTCTCTGATCGCAAAGCGGATAGCACCCATCCGGATGGCGGTGGTTGCCGCACCGGATTACCTGAAGCAAAATGGCACCCCCCAAAAGCTTGAAGACCTCCAGGGGCACCGCTACCTGCGCTACAGCTACATTGAGCTGGATTCGAGCCAACCCCTGCACCGCTGGCTGCAAAACAACGGCCAGAACGACAGCAATGGCATGACCAGCAACAACGGGGATGTACTGATGGAAGCCGCTGTTGCGGGTGCCGGAATCGCCTTGCAGCCCACGTTTATTTCAGGCCCCGCTATCAAGGCAGGAAAGCTGCAGGTTATCCTGCAGGAGTATGAACCCGAACCCATGGGGCTCTACGCGGTGTATGCCCACCGGCAACTGCTGGCCAGCAAGGTTCGGAGTTTTATAGATTTTATTGACGGCTACTTTGGCGACCCGCCCTACTGGGATTGAGTTCCTCCCTGTTTTGCAGATCTATCTCCGCGGCGGTTAATCCCTTATTCTTCGCTTTCAGGTAGTTCAGGTACGCCGGAATGTAGGTTTTACCCATGTATTTATCGAGATAGGGTAAAAAACCGGCGTAATTGCCTTTGAATCTGGCGTGGTGAAAATCGTGATAAACGGGGCCCTGGTACACGGGAAGCAGGTGCACCGGGTTCCATGGAATGTCGTAGCCGATGTGGCCATCCGCACCTTCAATTTGCCGGATGATCACCCAAAGCCAAACCACATAGATGTGCGCACCCACAAGAACCGACCCAACCAGGGTCAGGGTTGCGGTTAAAACGTATTCCAGCCAATGCATGTAGTTACCGTTGATGCCGCAGGTATTGCGAACCCGGTGGTGTACGCTGTGCACGTTCCGGAGCAACCACTTGTTCTCGTGCATGTAGCGGTGCATCCAGTAGTACAGGAAATCATCCAGCAGCACGAAAAACACCAGCTGGGCCACTACCACATACCAGTCGGGAAGCTCGTTGTTGTGTACGGCAGTAAGTTTCAGAAGTGGCCAGATGAGCACCAGAAGCGCAGCAAGAATGATGTTATTTATAAAAATGCGCCCAAGGGAAGGGAGCAGAAACTTTTTCACTTCGAATGGCTTCTGCTGAATCTTGTACTTTCTCAGCGAAACCGGATCCAGCCAGGCGACAATAGTCCAGGGCGTTGCAACAATCAGAAACGCCGCCATGCTGATGGCCAGCGTGGCCATGGGAAATTGCCAGAACCAGGGATCGTTATAGAAACCGCCCCAGTATCCGAATACATTCATAACTGCTCCAGGCAACCAGAACTCATGAGACACGTGTAATTGTATTTGTATCTTTGAATAGCTGTTTGCAAAGCATCTTAGCCTGCCTTACGCTGGCTTAATTGTCAGATCACGAATAATAATTATTAAAAGGCGGCAGATTTGAACAACAGCCGATCTTCCCATACTGCAGTTAACCACCCTGCCAACTATGTGGTCGGGCCCTACATTCAGCCCGTTCTGTTGGCTTACCTTCGACAGGGCGGTCGCCTCTCTGCGCTTGCTGACGCAGCCTGTGTTACCGACCTCTGGATGATTAACCCGCCGGCAAAAATACCGGTGGAGGATTACTTCCGGCTGATTCTCAGCGCAAGCGAACTGCTGCACGATCCCCTGCTCGGCATAAAGGCTGGTGAGAATGCGGGGTTGGAAAATTTCGATGTACTGGGCGAGGCTCTGGCCAACATACGGGCCAGATCTCTGACCCTGGGCCACGCATTACAACAGGTTATGACCCTGGAACGACTGGTACACCGCCTTGGCACTTCCAGCATAGAGACCCAAGGCGGCAATGTGCGCTTTATCTGGCGCGCCCATTTCCAGCAGCACAGGGCGGCCCGGCTGGTGTGTGAGAGCGTGCTGGCCGGTATTATTCATCTGGCGGAACAACTGTCGGGGCGACTGATTCCGGTAATGGAGGTGTGCTTTGTGCACCCAAGGCCCGCAGATTACCACGGGCCGGAGTACCAGCAGGGGTTCAGAGCCCAATGCCGGTTCAGCCAGAGTCATAACAGCATCATGATCGCCTCCGACGTGCTGGCCTGGCCCCTGCAGCATATAGCACGCCCTTCGGTGGTCGAATCCTGCGCCGGGCAGATGGTTGAGCAGGTAAAAAACCAGATCGGAAAAAATCTGATAAACAGCCCGAAACTCGCACAGATTGCAGCCATTCTGGGGCACAGCGAGCGCGGCCTGCAGCGACAACTGAAGCAACAGGGAACCAGCTATCAGCAACTGCTGGCCGACGTTCGCTTACACCATGCACAGGATTACCTGCAGTATTCCAATCTGAGCATCCTGCAGATCAGCCAGTTGCTTGGTTTTAAAGAACAAAGCTCGTTTAACCACTTCTTTTTAAGAGGCTGTGGGGTGTCGCCTAAAAAGTGGCAGGAAATGAACAGGAATTGAGGCGCCATAAGCGCCCCCTCTCCATCAGCGGTTAGCAGCCTCGAAAACTACTACCAAAGCCTCAAATTTTTAGACAACAAGTATCATTTATTCGCCAATACCTGAGCACCTAGAGTGGAAGTGCGCAGGACGTCTTTCTGCCAAAAACATTCATTTTAAATGAAGGAGATTGACATGAAGTGGACCGATCCGGATTTCAAAGACCTCAGATTAGGTTTTGAAGTAACAGCGTACGTCTACGTTCGCTGATTCCCACGCTGTTCCCGTGAGCAAATACTGCAGCGGGAACGGCAACCGAGTGATAGCCATTCAACTGGGAGGCGCCCCGTGACTGATTCAAAAAATCACAATAGTCTGTCACGTTTCCATATTGCCCCGGTATTCATGTTCCGGTGGGAGGAATCTCAACAGTCCTACGTTCTCATGTACCCGGAAGGTATCGTAAAGCTAAACCAGACCGCTGGTGAAATCCTTAACCGTTGCGACGGAACCAACACGGTTGACGACATAATACTGCAGCTTTCTGAGCTGTTTTCTGAACAATCTGAATTCATTGAGCCCCGCGTTCATCAGTTTCTGGAGGTATGTCATGACAAAGGCTGGATCCAACCTCAGTCTTGATGGCCAGGGCAACCCTGTTTGGCTGCTTCTGGAACTAACTTATAAATGCCCTCTTAAATGCGCATTCTGCAGCAACCCGACCGACCTGGATGCCTACGGGAACGAATTGAATACCGCAGAGTGGAAAAAGGTAATCCACGAAGCCCGCAGCATGGGTGCTATGCAGATCGGTTTTTCTGGTGGTGAACCCACCTTGCACAAAGATCTGGAAGAACTGGTGGCAGAGGCCAACGATCTGGGTTACTACACAAATCTGATTACATCCGGAATCGGGCTAACGCGTAAACGACTAGAAAACCTGAAAGCAGCCGGACTCCGGCACATTCAGCTTGGTTTTCAGTCTGATCATCGGGAAACAGCCCATTGGCTTGCGGGTGTGGACTGCTACGACAAAAAGATAAGCATCGCCCGGGAGATCAAGTCACTTGGTTTTCCAATGGTTCTCAACGTTCCCATCTCAAGCATCAATATCCATCAGGTACCGGGTATTATTGAACTGGCGACCGAGATTGGTGTTGAGTATCTGGAACTGGCAAATGTTCAGTACTACAACTGGGCTCTGGTTAACCGAAACCAACTGATGCCCACCAGAGAAGCGTTAGAAAAAGCAGAGCTTCAGGTTGCCGAGGCCAGAGCAAGGCTCGGTGACAGGATAACCATTTTCTTTGTGATTCCTGATTATTACGAAGATCGCCCAAAGGCATGCATGAATGGCTGGGGCAGTATTCACCTGACCATTGCACCCGATGGCGTGGCGCTCCCGTGCTCTCAGGCACGCGCCATACCAGGCCTGGACTTCCCCAGTGTTCGTGACCATGACCTTAGATGGATCTGGCACGAGTCTGACAGTTTCAACATCTACCGGGGGGACAGTTGGATGAAAGAGCCTTGCCGAAGCTGTTCCGAAAAGGAAATCGACTTTGGTGGCTGTCGTTGCCAGGCCATGTTGCTGACCGGTGATGCGGCCAATGCCGATCCGGCATGCAGCAAGTCACCTCACCACCACATTATCCAGCAAGCTGTGGCAAAAGCTCTTCAAACTGAACAGGATCACAAACACCTCATTGCTCGGGATGTGGGCTGGGTATCCACGGAGGTCTGGCATAATGACCTGGACACTAATTGATATTGCCCTGCGCTGGCTGCACATTGTGTTTGCGCTGATCTGGATCGGACATAATTATGCCAATGTGGTGAAGACCCCCAGGTTCATCCCCTTACGAATTGAAGCCGATGAGGAAAATGCACGATCGTCGGACCTGGTTCGTCGCATGCAGCAGGAGCATGGAACCTTCCGGTATGCGTCTCTGGTGGTATTGATTTCCGGAGCCTTTATGTTGTGGAACCGCGGCATCCTTGTGGACGCGCTAACGCTACAGGGTCACCATGCCGTCATCGGTATCGGCGCGTGGATCGGTATTATCATGGTGCTGAATCTCTGGTTTGTTCTCTGGCCTCATCAAAAGAAAGTTCTGGGTTTTGTACCGGCATCATCGGAAGAACGCATTCGCTGCTCCAGAGTCACCTTTCTGTCCTCCCGAACCAATACCATTCTCTCGTTACCATTGATTTTCTTCATGGCGGCGAGCAGCCATGGGTTATCACTGTTCTGATGGGTAGTTTCAGGCGAACTTATAACTTTGCGGCGGGACCGGCAACCTTACCGCAGGAAGTACTGGAGCGGGCACGGGCAGGCCTGGCCGACTGGCAGGATCTGGGTTACTCGTTATTGGAGGCACCCTTCACTGGTGATGAATTCAAAGCTTTGATGGAGACTACTCAGCAGCAGATAAGAACAGCGCTGGCACTGCCTGACCACTATCATGTTTTATTCCTACAGGGTGGAGCATCCGCACAGTTCTCGCTTATTCCTTTAAACCTGCTACCACCGACTGCCACCGCCGGCTATGTGGAAACAGGCCACTGGTCGACAAGAGCGTTTGAGGAAGGGCAGAGATATGGTCCTGCCCAAGTGATTGCCAGTAGCCGGGACAGCGGCTTTGACCGCATCCCCCCGGTTTCCCAGTGGGCATTGTCGGAACATCTTCACTACTGCCACATAACGCCGAACGAGACCGCTAACGGTGTTCAATTCCAGAGTGACCCGGATTGCGGTAGTGTTCCACTGATTGCAGACATGACCTCCGAGTTTTTGTCACGTCCGATCGATATCAAGCGCTATGGCATGATTTACGCCGGAGCACAAAAAAACCTGGGCCCTACCGGTCTGGTCATTGTCATCGTCCGTGAGGATTTGCTGGGAGGCGCAAGGCCAGAAACCCCCACGGTATTTAACTACCAGTTACAAATTGCACAACAGAGTCGTATCAACACTCCTCTGATGTTTGCTGTCTACCTGACCCATCTGATGCTGGTCTGGCTTGAAGAACAAGGCGGCTTGAAGACTGTTCAGGCTCACAATATCTCGCAAAGCCAATCGGTCTATCGCCTTATTGATGAAGACGATTTCTTCCACTGCCCGGTAATTCCCGAGCATCGATCTGTTATGAACGTCTGTTTCAGCATAAGGGCTACGCAATTAACCCAACGTTTTCTTGCCGAAGCCTCAGCCCGCGGCCTGGTAAATCTGGCTGGCCATAGCCAGGCAGGCGGCCTCCGTGCAAGCCTCTATAACGCCCAGCCAGACGATGCTGTATCTGCCCTGACCTCTTTCATGAATGACTTCCGCCGACGTTATGGATAGCCTGCTTAAAACTACAAACGCTCGGGAAGCGGCTTTTTTACATGCCCTCAGTCAGGCACGTTTACCCAGGGCTGACTGGAAAGATCTGGCGAAGGCTGCCACGCCAATCACCCTTATGGGTCTGTCATTTCCTAACCGCCTGGGTATCGCTGCGGGCTTTGACCGTCTCGGCCGGCTTGGCAGGCTTGCCGGCAACCTGGGCTTTGGTGCAATCGAACTTGGAAGCTGGACACAAGAGACCTGGCCTGACAAACCGATTTCTGCCGGTCCGCAGACGCTACTCAATACTCAACTGGGTATCCGGTTGGCAGTGGCCGCGCCAGTGTCGCCGGAACTGGAGACCCGGGAACTTGCGCGACTGATGGAAAAAGCATGGCAAACCGCGGACTATCTTTGCCTGTCGCCCGAATGGCTGCAGATGCCGGTCTCTCATGTGCAACACCATACCAACATGCGCACTTTGCTGGAGTTCCAGCAGACGTTAGTTCAAAAAACGCGAAAAAAATGCCCTGTTGTTTACAAACTGAAGGTCGTTCCCGGTGGCGAAGAGCCCTTTGCCCTCGCACATTACCTTGCCTGCCAGGGTGTCGATGGCATTCTGATAAGTTTTGACTTCGGCAAAGGGGCTATCAGGGAGCGTTACCGCAGCTGGCTGGACCCTGAATTTCAGGCCACTGTCTGCCGCAGCCTCGAAACTTTCCGGCGCCATATCAAGGATGCCTCAGTGCTCATTACCAACGGCGGTATCCTCTCGCAGCAAGACTTCTTAAACCGGGTTCAAGCCGGCGCAGACCTGACACAGGTTCATAATGCGCTCGTGCTTAAAGGCGCTGATATTGGCTGGAAAATTAATGATCCGGCTTCGGCTCAGCCGGATCATGGAAGTGTGGGTTAGACCCACTGTCAAGAGCATGCAAATAACAATGACACGAGGGCGAATCAATGAATCAGTATCAAGGTAAGTGTTTTTGTGGAGCGGTACAGTTTAAGGTCAGTGGCACACCGGAGGCGATGGGATTTTGCCATTGCGATTCCTGTCGGCGCTGGTCAGCGGGGCCGGTGAATGCGTTTTCGCTATGGCCCTCTGACACATTGGAGGTTCTATCGGGCGCCGATCAGATCGGCGAGTTTCATCTGACCGAACGGAGCCACCGCAAATGGTGTAAACAGTGCGGTGGTCATATCTTTACCGACCACCCGCAGTGGGGCCTGGTAGACGTTTACGTCGCGAACCTGCCGCAACTTGGATTTGAGCCGGCTCTTCACGTGCACTATCAGGAATCAGTGTTGCCGATCAGGGACGGTCTTCCTAAGATGAAAGACTTGCCTGCTGAAATGGGCGGTTCAGGGGATACAATACCTGAGTAATGGTAAGGTAAGGGGCCAGTGCCACAATGATCCCACTTGAAAAATGAGCGGTCATTACTGTTAGCTTGCAGACAGCAAACTCGTCAGTAATGCCCGCAGGCGGTTAGGTTTTACCGGTTTGTTCAGGATGGGCAAATCCTGCGCTCGCATCTGCTTGCGTAGCTCATCGCTGCAGTTTGCCGTAACCAGAGCGGCAGGCAGTGGTTTGCCCAATAACTTGCGTATCGCATCAATAGCCTGCAGACCTGTTCTTTCATTATCAAGGTGATAGTCTGCCAGTACCGCAGCCGGCAAAACATCAGTCTGCTTGAGATACTCCACTGCCATTTGTTCGTCAGGGCTGGCGATCACTGAACAGCCCCAGCACTCCAGCAATAACTTCATACTCTCAAGTACCGCCGGCTCGTTATCAATGACCAGTACCTGAGTACCCGCCAAACCAAGTCTGACCGGAGCATCGGGCAGCCCGGCTCGGCGGGCAGTGAGCCTTCCGGCCGGCAGCTGTATAGAGAACCGTGACCCCCGGCCCGGGCGTGACACAACATCCATCTTGTAGCCCAATACCGACACCATACGTTCAACAATGGCCAGGCCCAGCCCGGCACCCTGACGCCCGCCTGTTCCCTGTGGTAACAGCTGATGGAATTCTGTGAAAATGTCCTGGAGTTTGCTTTCTTCGATACCTACGCCAGTATCCCATACTTCAATGCGCAAGCTTTCGTTCCGTGCTCGCAATGCCAGCAGAACGCAGCCCCTGGGAGTATAGCGAAAGGCATTACTCAGCAGATTGCGCAGAATACGAGTAAGCATGCGCTGGTCGGTTTGCGCCATTGCCGGGACTGTACGCACCCGCAGTTCAACCCCGGCATTCGCCGCCACGGCTTCAAATTCCTCACCCAGGCTCCGGACCAACGCCGCTATGTCAGTCATTACCATATCCGGCACCATTGCCTGCTGGTCCAGTTTTGATATATCCAGCAGGTCTGCCAGCAAATCCTCTGCGCCTTCCAGAGCACGGTGCACCTGGGCCACCATCCGCGCCTCCTCTGCCGGCAGCGCGCTGTCCTGAAGCGCCGATATGACCAGGCGTGCGGCATTCAGTGGCTGGAGCAGATCATGGCTGGCCGCTGCCAGGTATTTATCCTTGCTACGATTCGCATCCTCTGCCGCCTTAGCAGCAATCACCAGCTCACGTTCAACCTTTTCGCGCTGTGCGATCTGGAAATGCAATCCGGCGTTGGCATCCTGCAGGGCCCGGGTACGTTCTTCGACTCTGCGCTCAAGATCAGCGTTGATCTGCACCAGCTTTTGCTGCGCCTGAACCCGCTCGGATATATCTGCCACAAAAGCTTCAACCACTTCTGGCCCCAAGTCCGGTCTTCTTAACAGGGTGATGGCCACATAAACCGCAGTATTGTCAGCACGGCACAGGCGAGTTTCGCGCGCCCTGATACTGCCTTTATCAAGTAACTCCTGGCGCAACGTATCAAACTCATTGGCACTGCAAAAAAGCTGTTCTCGCAAACGAATGACGCGAGTCTGGATCTCCTTCGGACCTGGGTATCCGCAAATCCTGGCCATGGCCGGGTTACAACCCAAAAAACCGCCCCGCAAATCGCCCTGGAAAATGCCATGCAGCGCATTTTCGAATAGCCACTTATAACGGTTCTTCTCTCGCTCCAGTTCCTCTATTCGCTCTTGCAGCGCCGGATAATAGTTCTTGCGGCCGGACTGACTACCAAGGCCAAGAAGATCTCTGACATCATAAACACCCGCGCGATCAAAGGGCTTCTTCATACACTACCTGAACATCTCTTAGCGACGATTTCCGGGGGTTGGTCAGAATACAAGGGTCCTGTAGTGCGAACCCGGAAAGCGAAGGAATATCAGACAGGCTGACTCCCAGTTCAGAGAGTTTAGTTTCCAGCCCAACCGCGCGCTTGAGTTGAATGATGCGATCCACAAGGCGTTTCTGAACCTGCGCTTTACTCATGCCACGGGGGTCAATTCCCATTGCTTCGGCGACCCGGCAGAAACGTTCGTCTGCAGAGCCGAAATTATAAGCTACTACGTGCTCCAGCAGCATGGCATTGCATAAACCATGTGGTAAATCCAGAAAACCACCGAGGCTGTGGGACATTGCATGAACGGCACCGAGGATTGCGTTGGAAAACGCCAGACCCGCTTGCATGGAGGCCAACATAATCTGTTCGCGCAGATAGGTATCAGCGGTATTGGCCACCAAGGGCTCCAGATTGCGGTTAATCAGGCCGATCGCCTGCAGCGCATGGGTATCTGTCAATGGGCCACTACCGGTGGATACATACGCCTCTATTGCGTGAACCAGAGCATCAACGCCGGTACAGGCCGTCAGATAACTGCTCATGGTTTCGGTCACTTCCGGATCGATCAGTGACACGTCGGGCACAATCGCTTTGCTGATAATGGAAAACTTGAAACGACGCTTTGGGTCCGAGATGATCGCAAATTGTGATACATCCGCTGAGGTGCCTGCTGTGGTAGGAATCAGAATCATCGGTGGTGGCGGATTGTGAATGGTGTCTACCCCTTCAAAATCCACAATGTGGCGGTCATCGCTCGCTACAATGCCAATGCCCTTGGCGCAATCCATTGGGCTACCACCGCCAATGGCTACAATTACATCGCATTCGGAGGATTTATAAAGCTCGGCACCGGCCATCACCTCATCTACACGAGGATTCGCCGACACACCAGTGAAAACGGTGGTGCGTATGCCGGCCTCGGTCAGCAAAGTGACGATTTCATCCACCCAGCCAGCAGCCGCCACGCCAGGGTCGGACACAAGTAACACATGTTTGGCTCCAAGATTACTGGCGAAGTTGGCAACAGACTTCCTAGATCCGGCTCCGAACACGATCTCTGGTGAGACAAACTTTCTTAAAGCGGATATGTCGTGTCCCATAAACATGCTCTCGACGTCAGTTTTGTTTTTGTAAGTATTAACCGACAGTTTAACTCAAGTTTTAGTTGCATTCATTGACGTTTCTTATATGCCTCCGGTAAAAGCTGTGAAGTGCCTCCAGCATAGCTACCTGGTTCACCGTTTTCATGAAGCCGTGACCCTCATCTTCGAACCAATGCAGCTCGGATTCGTGCCCTGCCTGCTTCATCGCTGCGAACATCATGCGGGTTTGTTCGGGAACCACCACTTTGTCCTGGCCGCCCTGGAAAAAAATCACCGGGGCGGCCATTGCAGCCGCCCGTAAACGTGGTGTGCGGTCCTGCCAGCGCTGTGGATGGCTATCCGGATGCCCCAGCAACCAATCCAGATAGCCGGATTCAAAGCGATGAGTCATGCGCCGCAGTTGCCGCGGGTCCGTGACTCCAAACTGGCTGGCGCCGGCTCTGTAGCGTTGCCCCTGACTTAACGCCATCAATGCCGTGTACCCACCAGAACTGCGACCCTGAATAAAGGTGTTGCAACCATCCACCAGTCCTGACGCAGCCAGAAAATCCGCAGCTCGCGCCATGTCCTGCACTTCAATCTCGCCCCATTTTTGCGCCAACGCCAAGCGAAACGCGCGGCCAAAACCGCTGCTGCCACGGTAATTCACTTCCGCCACCGCAAATCCGCGTTGGCACCAGAACTGAACCAGAGGATTGAACACCGGGTAAGCTGCAGAGGTCGGTCCGCCGTGTGCAACCAGGATCACCGGCGGCAACTTGTCGCCGGGTGGAGACGGTAAATACAAAAATCCCTGGGGTGCAATATTTTCGTCAGCCAGAGGCGTTACCTGAAATGCCAAAGGATATGACAGGGCCTGCCCCGGCAGCGCTGGCTCACCGCCGGCAACCACTTCAACGTGGGCGTTTTGGGGATCTATTCGGAGCACTGCATCCAGTCGGTCAGGCGAACGCGCAATGGCGTACAAATGACCGCCATAGGTACATAAGTTGCGAAAATCGCTGAACGTCGCTGCCACCCGCACTGATTCTGCCTGGCCGCAGCCAGACAGCCACAGCTCGCCACAACCCTGATGATAAGGGGCGCGAGCCCAACCACCATCCGGTAATGGGCAGTGATGCACTTCACCCAACTGCCAGGGCGCATTGGCGTGATCCCATTCGGGGACAGTGGGTTTTACCCAGGCGCCAGACGGGCTTTGCGGGGAAAGCTGCCAGGGCTGCCACCAGCCAGCATGGTCGGACAACACCCACAGATTCTGCCCCGCAAACACGGGCTGCTGAACAGACGCAGGGCGTGGCGAAGGGTACACACGAGGATGTTCAAGGGTACCATCGTCAGCAACGCGCGCGACCCACAACCTGGTTTGCAGCCATGGCATATCGGGTAGTTGCCAGCTTATCCAGGCAAGGTATCGTCCATCCGCAGAGACCGCAGGCGCACCATAAAAATCTTCGCCCTGGTGCAGCACAACCATTTTGCCATTGTGCGCCACGGCCACCAGTTGCTGGCAACCTTCCGCTACTCCCTGCCCGGTTTCGCGCACGGCCAGCACGCGTTGCCGCAACGGATCCGCCACCAGCCCTCCGTACGCCGCAGTGTCCGCCGTCAGCGGCCTGCTTTGGCCACCGGACTGGGGGATAAAATGAATACGCTGATCGTCACTGACCACATACACGCCACCCACAGCAGCCGCCAATGCACCGCCGCCATAGCCATTCACCCGGCTACGAATATTCAAAAACCGGGTGCGCAGCGGCATCGCCGTCCCATCGCCAGATAAATGCCACACACGGTTGGCTCCGGTTTCAGGATCGCTTTGCAACCAGAAAACGCCTGCTTCTGCCACCACCAGGCCACTGCGCTGAACGAAACCTGCGCAGGCCCCGGTAGCAGTCAGTCTGCCATTGCTGGAATACTTCTCAGCCGCGGAAGAACATCCGAGAGTTGCTGTCATTGCGATAGGTCAGATCCTCAATACTTGCGGTAGCGCACTCAGCGGCTTGACGCGCAGCCAGAATGCGATCGTGATGAGGCGACTTGCTACACACGGGATCTGCGTTGTCGGCATTACCAGTAAGCAAAAAAGCCTGGCAACGGCAGCCGCCAAAATCCTTTTCCTTTTCATCACAGGACCGACACGGCTCTGGCATCCAACTATTGCCGCGATAATGATTAAACCCGGGGCTTTCATACCAGATGTGCTTCAGGTCTTTGTCACGCACATTGGGGAACTCGATCGGCAGCAAGCGGGCGCTGTGGCAGGGTAAGGCGGTGCCGTCCGGAGCCACCGTCAAAAAAAGACTCCCCCAGCCATTCATACAAGGTTTTGGGCGCTCTTCGTAGTAATCGGGTGTAACAAAAATCAGCTTCATGGCCGAGCCTTCATCCAGCAGTCGGGCCCGGTTCTGATTGACTTCATACTCGGCTTTTTCCAGCTGCGCCCGCGACGGCATCAGACCCTCGCGATTCCGGAAAGCCCAGCCATAATACTGACATGTGGCTAATTCGACGTAATCTGCGCCGAGGCGCTCACACAAGGCCACGATGTCATTCATCTGATGAATATTATGGCGATGAATCACAAAATTGAGCACCATGGGGTAGCCGGCATCTTTCACCGCACGGGCCATCGCCAACTTTTGCGCAAACGCCTTGCGGGAGCCTGCTACGGCGTTATTCAAGTCCGGATCTGACGACTGAAAACTAACCTGAATGTGATCCAGCCCGGCTTGAGCAAAGTCATCAACTTTGGCCTTGGTCAGCCCTAACCCGGACGTAATCAGGTTGCTGTAGTAACCCAGATGGCGAGCCTCGGCAATCAGCTCTCCCAGATCCTGACGCACCAACGGCTCGCCTCCGGAAAACCCCAGCTGGGCCGCCCCCGTTTCACGCCCCTGACGCAAAACACTGGCCCACTCCTCCGTTGTGAGTTCACTCGTGGTCTGGGCAAAATTCAGCGGATTTGAACAGTAGGGGCATTGCAGAGGGCAACGATAGGTTAGTTCGGCGAGCAGCCACAACGGAGGGCTGACGCTGGCTTGTTTCTGTTCTGTCAAACTGGATGCCAAAGCTGTCATGAGAGTTCGATCCAGTGTTGCTGCCTGGCATGTTCCAGAAACTCGATCACGTCGCTCTCCAGAGCATCGGCTTGCGGAAACGCTGCCTCTAACACAGCCACAATATCCCGCACGCAACGCTGGCCGTCGATTTCGGCCAGTATCGCACCGGCGCTCTCGTTAAGCTTCACCATGCCCTCAGGATACAGCAGCACGTGGCCGTTTTGAGCCGGCTCCCACTGGAACCGGAACCCGCGACGAAAACGAGGGATATTTGTGGTTGTAACTGCATTCGTTGCCGGATTTGCCGTTACCATTACAGCCCCCGATGCCAGATTTTCTGATCGGTCACCGTGTGAAACGGTGGTGTTTTATGACTGTAGGCCATCGTAAGTGCGTCCAGAAGGCTCCATAGAATATCCAGCTTAAACTGCAGGATATCAAGAGCCCTGGCCTGCTCAGGGGCTGTGGTGAAATGCGCAAGTGTAATCGCCAGCCCGTGCTCTACATCCCGGCGGGCTTCCGAGAGTCGCTTGCGAAAATAGTGGTAACCAGATTCCTCTATCCACGGATAATGCTGTGGCCAGCTATCCAGACGGGACTGGTGAATTTCCGGCGCAAACAATTCAGTAAGCGACGAACATGCTGCCTCCTGCCAGGTGACGCTTCGCGCAAAGTTGAGATAGGCATCTACTGCAAAACGCACTCCCGGTAGCACATGACGCTGGTCAATCACTTCCTCCCGAGTAAGTCCTACCGCTTCCGCCAGGCACAACCAGGCTTCGATCCCGCCCGGATCTCCGTCGTGACCGTCATGATCAAGAATGCGTTGCAACCATTGCTGGCGAACCTCTGCGTCCGGGCAGTTAGCCATTATGGCGGCGTCTTTACGCGGAATCATAATCTGATAATAATACCGGTTGGCCACCCAGCCCCGGACTTGCTCGGGGCTGCATTGCCCGCTGTACATGGATCGGTGATACGGGTGATGAATATGGTAATACTGGCCCTTACTACGCAGCGCCCGCTCAAACTCTGTAACATTCATGGCAGTACTGACGATGGCGTTCATAGCTTCCCCGACAGATCAATATGCATTCCGTCCCAGGCCACATCGATTCCGTGCTGCACCAATTGTGCTCGCTCGGCAGATTCCTCATTCAGAATCGGATTCGTATTGTTGATGTGTATCAGTATCTTGCACCTGGCAGGCATGGAATCCAGCACCTCAATCATCCCCCCCGGGCCGCTCTGGGCGAGGTGACCCATGGCCTGACCGGTTTTGGTACCCACGCCCTGGCGGATCATTTCGTCATCGTGCCATACCGTGCCATCTACCATCAGCACTTCGGCCTGGCGCATCCACTGCAAAATGTGGGAGTCGGGTTTACCTAGCCCCGGTGCGTAAAACAGGGAGGCACCACTACCGGTGTCCTCAATATATACGCCAATGTTGTCGCCCGGGTGGGGCTGATCCCTGCGCGGCGAGTAGGGTGGCGCGTTACTCAACAGAGGAATAGCTGTCAGTTTCAGATTCGGGGCACAAGGTACAATAAAGGTTTCTGGCGCACCCTCACCAAGCGGGATTTCACGCCACTTAAACCCACCGTTCCAGTGCGCGAGCATGGGGAACAGCGGAAAACCGGAACTCAGATCTTCGTGTACCTGAGCGGTGCACCATAGATCAAGTGGCAACCCTTCCCGCAGGGTCAGCAGACCGGTTGTATGGTCTACCTGACTGTCCATCAGCACCACAGCTTCAATACCGGTGTCACGCAAGGCTCGTGCTGGCTGCAGAGGGGGAAACGATGCCAACTGGGCACGAATATCGGGAGAAGCATTGAAGAGAATCCAGCGTTCGCCATCTTCACTGACGGCAATGGACGACTGCGTACGTGCACAGGCCTTGATTGCGCCCTTTCGCAGCCCATCACAATTGGCACAATTGCAGTTCCACTGAGGGAAACCTCCACCTGCCGCCGAACCAAGAACCTGAATGTACATAGACAGGAGCTCCGGAACTAAAGCGGCCTGCGCCAGGGCGCTGGCCGCTACAGGCTTCAGCGGTTAGCGAAGTACATAGTGACTTCGAAACCGATACGCAGGTCTTCATAGGCGGGTTTTGTCCACATCGTTCTCACCTCTTTTGTCATGATTATTTGTTAATCACGGGATGTACGGCGCTTTTACCGCTCTCCCAAACTTATCCTAAAGCCCCCCTCAGGGAATCTACATGGTACTTTCGCACTGTTTTCGGCCAGCCTTAAGTTGCACCTCCAAAATGCTTCAGGCCAGGCAAACAAATCCCGAGAAATAAAAAAAGGCCCGAGCAGGGCCAAAAGAGAGCGACACAGTTGCCGGAGTCTCAACAAAAACACCCCGGCAAGCGCCGGGGAAAAGGCACACACGCTGTGTGCAATTACCAACCAACCTGTGCGGAGGAGTTGGCGGGCAGCATCGTCATCAGAAAAAGCCCAGCGGATTAATATCGTAACTTGTCAGCATGCACTTGGTTTGCTGATAGTGCTCCAGCGCCAGCTTATGTGTCTCCCGACCAACACCGGACTTCTTGTAGCCGCCAAATGCCGCGTGGGCAGGGTAGGCATGGTAACAGTTCATCCAGACTCGTCCCGCCTGAATCTGGCGACCCATGCGATAAGCAATATTAGTGTCACGGGACCAGACACCCGCACCCAGGCCAAACTCGGTGTCGTTGGCGATGGCCAGAGCTTCTTCCTCGGTTTTGAACGTGGTTACCCCCACAACCGGGCCAAAGATCTCTTCCTGGAACACGCGCATCTTGTTATCGCCCTTGAACAGCGTGGGCTGGATATAGAAGCCGTTAGTAAACTCCCCTTCCAGATGCTCACGTTCACCGCCGATGATTACTTCCGCGCCTTCCTGTTTACCAATTTCAAGGTACGAAAGAATCTTGTCGAACTGTTCCTTGCTGGCCTGGGCACCTACCTGCACATCGGTATCCAGCGGGTTGCCCCGTTTGATTGCCTTGGTACGGGCGACCACTTTTTCCATGAACTCCTCGTACATATCTTCCTGTACCAGGGCGCGGGATGGGCAGGTGCAGACCTCACCCTGGTTAAAGAACGCCAGAACCAGACCTTCCACACACTTGTCAACGAATTCCGGCTCGGCCTTCATCACATCGGAGAAGTAGATATTGGGCGACTTGCCACCCAACTCCACAGTGGAAGGTATGATGTTCTCAGCAGCACATTTGAGAATGTGGGAACCGACAGGTGTAGAGCCTGTGAACGCGATTTTGGCGATTCGTTTGCTGGTCGCCAACGCCTGGCCAGCTTCAATACCGTAACCATTGACCACGTTGAGCACGCCAGGTGGCAGCAGGTCACCGATAATCTCCATCAGCACCAGAATGCTCGCTGGTGTCTGCTCGGCCGGCTTCAGTACGGTGCAGTTACCAGCGGCCAGGCAAGGACCCAGCTTCCAGGCGGCCATCAACAGAGGGAAGTTCCAGGGAATGATCTGCCCCACCACCCCCAGTGGCTCATAGAAATGATACGCCACGGTATTGTGGTCAATTTCACCCATATGGCCTTCCTGGGCACGAATACAACCGGCAAAATAGCGGAAGTGGTCGGCCGCCAGTGGAATGTCGGCGTTCAGGGTTTCGCGAACCGCTTTGCCGTTATCCCAGGTTTCCGCAACCGCCAATTTTTCCAGATTAGCTTCAATACGATCAGCAATTTTCAGCAAAATATTGGAGCGTTCAGTTGCCGAAGTACGGCCCCAGGCTGGTGCTGCCTTGTGCGCAGCATCCAGTGCCAGGTCGATATCTTCCGCCGTGGATCGGGGAACCTCACAGATTACATCCCCGGTCACCGGCGTAATATTTTCGAAGTACTCCCCTTTTACCGGGGCAACCCACTCACCACCAATGTAATTCTCATAGCGGGACTTGAAAGAAACGATGGAGCCATCCTTTCCTGGTTGTGCGTAAATCATGGTTTCGACCTCTTTTTGTGTTTGTCGCTCGCCAATGTGGGCTTTTGCGCTTACCAGTTCAATATAGACACTAAATCCTGTTCGTTGAATGCTGCGATGGAGGCGAAAAACTCCTCCCTTGGTAGTAGGGCGTCAGCCGGCCAGTTATTGTCTGCGGCCAGCTGGCGCTTGAGTTATTGCTTTCCGGACTTACTGGCTCGCAACACGATCTTTCGGCAGCTTAAAGGTCCAGACCATACCACCCTGGTTAAAGTGCTTGACCACCTTGGCTACCTCACCTCCCCAAAGCGGAACCGCACCACCCCAGCCAGAAGAGACAGAGACATACTGCTCCCCGTCCATCTGCCACGTAACCGGCGTGCCGACTACACCAGAGCCAGTATTGAATCTGTACAGTTCTTCGCCTGTTCTGGCATCAAAGGCTTTCAGGTAGCCCTCTGGCGTGCCGGTAAAAACCAGGTCGCCCGCCGTAGTCATTACGCCGCCCCACAAAGGCGCCGTATTCTCATGGCGCCACACTTCCTCTCCGGTTTTCGGATCCATCGCGCGCAAGACACCAATGTAATCGTCGTTGGCAGGCCTTATTGTGAAACCGGCACCCAAAAATGCGCCACCTCTTTTATAGGAGACAGGTTCATTCCAGATATCCATGGACCACTCATTGGAGGGCACATAAAACAGGCCGGTTTTCGGGCTGTAAGCCATAGGCATCCAGTTTTTGCCCCCGAGAAACGCAGGTTGCACTACGACTGCTTTGCCTTTCGTACCATCAGTGTCAGATGGGTCCCCCGGGCGCCCGTCCTCGGCATAGATAGGCCGACCGGTTTCGGGATCGAGCCCCGTGGCCCAGGTGATTTTGTCCACAAACGGGAAGCCGCGAATAAAGTCCCCATTTTCCCGATTCAGAACGTAGAAAAAGCCGTTTCGATCAGCGGTAGCCGCGGCCATAACGGTTTTTCCGTTTTCTTCGTAGTTAAATGAAATCAGCTCATTTACACCATCGTAATCCCAGCCATCGTGAGGTGTAGTCTGGAAGTACCATTTGATGCTGCCATCGTCGGGATCAAGGGCCAGTCGGGAGGACGAGAACAGGTTGTCGCCCGGGCGCAGATGCGAGTTCCAGGGGGATGGGTTACTTGTGCCAAAATACAGCAAATCGGTTTCAGGGTCGTAGGTGCCACCTAGCCAGGGTGCTGCACCACCGGTCTTCCACATGTCACCGGGCCAGGTTTGGCCCGCCTTGCCGCCAGAAATGCCATTTTCAACGGCCTTTCCATCCTTGTACACATAACCCATGTGCCCCTCTACCGTGGGCCGAGTCCAGGCCAGATCACCGGTTTCAGCATCGTAGGCTTCCACTTTGCCAACGACGCCGAACTCACCACCGGCCACCCCGGTAATCACCTTGCCTTTTATAATAATGGGAGCGGCGGTGATGGCGTACCCTGACTGATAGTCCGCCACTTTCTTAATCCACTCCGGCTTGCCGGTATCCTTGTTCAGGGCGACCAGCCGGGCATCCAGAGTACCGAAGTATACTTTGTCCCCGTAAAGGGCGACCCCACGGTTAACCACATCACAGCAGGGCATGATGCCGTCCGGCAGGCGGGCATCGTACTGCCAGATCTCCTCGCCTGTTCTTGCATCTATGGCATACACGCGGGAGTAGGAGGCAGATACGTACATCACGCCATCCTTTACCATCGGCTGGGATTCCTGCCCGCGCATCTTTTCGCTGCCAAAGGAAAATGCCCATGCCGGCTGCAAATAACGGATATTATCTACATTCAGGTGCTCAAGCGTGCTGAATCGTTGCCCTTGAGTTCCCATGCCATAGGTAACGATGTCTTCGGGTGTGTTGGCGTCGTTGAGGATGTCTTCGTCGGTGACAGCTTGGGCGCCGCATGACACCGCCAACGCAAGCGTGCTAACTGCAATGCGAATCCTGAATCTGTTCAATCTCATGGTTGCGCTCTCCGAGTCTCTTGTTGTCGGTTTCGGCGAACCGGGAAGTTTTCCCGGCTCTGGAGAGATTCTTCGCTTTGCCTGCACAATCGACAATGCCACCGCAGGAGTGGTTTTCTCATCACTTGGTCGTACTACCCGACAAAAAAGCCGGCATCAGGCACACGGTAGCACCACTCAGAGTTCGCCTTCGGCTCGTGCAATGGCCTCGTCACTCAGAAATTCCCGGTAATATTGGGGTACGCTATATCGCAGGCTCAAGTCTGAAAATAGAGCGTCTACTTCCCCGGACCGCACCAGCTTGCCAACGATTTCCTCAAGTGCATAACCCAGCTGGCGATGAGTATGTTTGATCGCCATACCTACATCCCACACTTGTTTGCTAATACCGGGAAAGCCGTTATGGGCGACTACAAAGCGGCTGTTTTCGGGTTTGGCCAGCTCGTGATCAATCTCTGCGCGCATGCCCATCACCGCGCTGACCTCGCCCTCGCGCATGGCATCGAAAGCCTCCTGCACATTGGTATAATGACGCACCTGATTACGTAACCGACCATTCATACCCGAGCTAAGGTAAAAATCCGGCAAGGTGTCAATTTCCACACCAATCGGGTGGTACTGGAACATCGCAATGGTTTCAACGGAATTCATTTGGCCCGGATCAAAAGCGATCTGCCATGTTTCCTGTTGATAAGGTCCGAACAGCACCACCTGTTCATTCATGTACTCGCCGGTAGAGTCCTGCATGTAGGCATACTGTTTGTCGTAAGGTACTCGCATCATCACATCCGCAAGGCGCCGTTTCGCCAGGTAATGGCCTTTCCAGACGTTATTACGCAGGTCATCCCCCAGATTTTCATCCGGCACAATCCAGTGCACTTTGAATTCCACCCCCATAGCCGCCGCAATGCGCTTGCCAAGCTCAACATCAACGCCGGAGGGCTCGCCATCTACAAGGTAGGAATAAGGTGGGAAGTCCTTGTAAACACCTACCTTCAGGTAGCCGGACTCAAGGATAATATCGTAGCTGCGCTCGGCGGGCCGGTTCAGCACAGCATCACCGTCGAGCACCTCCTCTGCCACGCTGGTTTGTATCACCAACATCAGTAACAGACACCGAAATAGCGTTTTCATTACTTTTCCCCTAACGACGGCAGACTGGCATATAGCCAGTCTGAAAACAGGTCCCGAAGTTCAAACGCCAGTATCGCTCACTCTGTTCAGTCTGGCTTCGGCAAAGATTCAACGTAGGTTTTAATGGCCCATATTGCGTTCTGATCCAGCGTATTCTTCCACGAAGGCATGCCACGGTCGGTGCCGTTGATAACCCGAGTGATATAGTACTCATCGTCCCACTCGGACAATTCGCGCAGATCCGGTGTTAACCCGCCGGACATCGCCCGAATACCGTGGCAGCCGGCACAATTGCCCGCATAGGCACTTTCGCCAACCTCCACAGCCAGAGCATTTGCATCACCAAGAGAATTGCCCTCACGGAACGGGTTTTCCGTCAAAATTTCATCGCCCAACTCCGGAAGGTTTCCGGTATCCACTGGTTGCGGGGTGACGTTGCCGTGGGCCATCACCAAACCTGCAGTAACCAGCAGGGCTGCAGTCGCCAGTGTTTTGAGTGAGAAAGAGATTGCCATTGTTCTTACCTCTGCCAGTTTTCGTGCTCTGGGTATCGAATTTGAGAATTGTCGGTAGCTGCAGCCAGTCTATGGAGCGGACCGGCAAATCCGAATGCCACTTTCGAGGTTTTGGCTTAGTTCCTTCGTAGTAGGCAGTCGGAGCGAAGGCCAAAGCACGAGATCTGTCACGAGGAGACAGAAACTGACCAGTTATCAGCGATCAAACGATCTTTCAGGCATTTTTCCCGGTTTTTACTGGCTTTTTCCCGATTTTCGAATGAGTTTTACCGTCGCTGCAGGCCGCGCTTCAGACCAATACTCATGGCGTCGAATGCAACAGCGAAGACGTCACAACAAAAACGTGAGGAATTGAGTATGAAGATCATCAGCCAAAAACGTCCATTGATCCGCGGAATCAGCCTGGCCCTGCTTCTGGGTTCCGGCTCTGCGCTGGTCGCTACGCATAGTCATGCGGCCGAAGTCACCTGGGAAGATATCGCAAACGACGCCGAAACCGTACACAACGTGCTTGGCTACGGAATTGGTCCCAAAGCCCAACGATACAGCCCCCTGACCACAGTGAACCGGGACAACGTGGAGCGCCTGGTTCCAGCCTGGTCATTCTCATTCGGAGACGAAAAACAGCGCGGCCAGGAATCACAGGCGCTGGTTCATGACGGCGTGATATACGTTACGGCCTCTTACTCACGCATTTTCGCGCTTGATGCGAAATCCGGAAAACGGCTCTGGGAGTATAACCACCGCCTGCCCGAGGGTATCCGCCCCTGCTGTGACGTGGTCAACCGCGGTGCGGCAATCTTTGGCGACAAGGTGTTTTTTGGCACCCTGGATGCCGGTATCGTTGCGCTTAACAAAGACACTGGCAAAGTAGTCTGGCGGGAGAAATTCGGCGACCACGAAGCTGGCTATACCATGACCGGCGCACCGACTCTAGTGAAGGATCAGAAAACCGGCAAGGTTCTGCTGATTCATGGCTCTTCCGGCGACGAGTTCGGCGTGGTGGGCAAGCTCTATGCCCGGGATCCGGAAACCGGTGAAGAAATATGGATGCGACCCTTTGTAGAGGGGCATTACGGCCGCCTGAACGGAGAGAAAAGCACACCCACCGGCGACCCTGCCGCACCCAGCTGGCCAGACGATCCGAACACTGAAACCGGAAAGGTTGAAGCCTGGAGCCACGGCGGTGGCGCACCCTGGCAAAGTGCCAGCTTTGATGCAGAAACCAATACCATCATTATCGGTGCCGGCAATCCTGCACCCTGGAATACCTGGCACCGCACCTCGCCCGGCGGCAACCCGGCCGATTACGACAACCTGTACACTTCAGGCCAGGTGGGCGTGGACCCGACCACCGGTGAAGTAAAGTGGTTCTACCAGCACACCCCCAACGACGCCTGGGATTATTCAGGCAACAACGAACTGGTCCTGTTTGAGTACAGTGAAAACGGCGAAACGGTAAAAGCTACGGCTCACGCCGACCGTAACGGTTTCTTCTATGTCGTTGACCGCACCAACGGCGAGTTCAAAAAAGGCTTTCCGTTTGTCGATAATATTACCTGGGCTTCGGGTATTGGTGAAGATGGACGCCCCATAGAAAACGAGGGGCAGCGCCCGCCAGCCGTGAAAGAAGGCGAAACCCGCGGCGAAGCCGTTGAAGTTTCACCGCCATTCCTCGGGGGTAAGAACTGGAACCCGATGGCGTACAGCCCCGATACCGGTTTGTTCTATATTCCGGCCAACCACTGGAAGGAAGATTACTGGACCGAGGAAGTCACCTACAAAAAAGGCGCCGCTTATCTGGGACAGGGCTTCCGTATCAAACGCATGTATGACGATCATGTCGGTATTTTACGGGCGATGGATCCGGTCAGTGGCGAGATTGAATGGGAGCACAAGGAAAACATGCCGCTGTGGGCTGGTGTACTCACCACCAAAGGCGGGCTGGTGTTTACCGGCACCGGGGATGGTTACCTGAAGGCCTTTAATTCGGAAACCGGAGAGGAACTCTGGCAGTTCCAGACCGGTTCCGGCGTTGTCTCCTCCCCTATCACCTGGGAAATGGACGGTGAGCAGTATATTGGCGTGGCCTCAGGTTACGGTGGTGCCGTACCGCTCTGGGGCGGCGACATGGCTGAACTCACAAAACCGATATCCCAGGGCGGTTCCTTCTGGGTGTTCAAGCTGCCTTCCTGGGCACAGGCTTCCCGTTAGGCGCCAAGCCGACCCAGCGCCTGGTGTGTCACACCAGGCGCTTTTTCCGTCTTGATTGTTGTGGAGTCTGTATCATGAAACTGTTTATCAGCGCTTCGCTTTTCCTGTTTACAACGTCGGTGATGGCCGGCGACTACATGGCCGGCAAAGACCAGTCACCAGTGCTCAACGGCTGCGTTCTTGAACGGAATACCCAATGCCCCGGCGTCAATCTGCAAGGCGCTGACTTGTCGAACATGGACCTGCGCGGCGCAAACTTCAAAGGCGCTAACCTAAGTGGCGCTAATCTGAATCATACGAGTCTGCGCGGCGCAAATCTGGACGGCGCCAACCTTGATGGCATCAGTGGCTATCGGCTGCGGGCGTTCCGGGCCACCATGCGCGGCGCCAAAGCTCGTAATGCGGAACTTCAGGGCATGCAGGCCGAATACCTGTTTGCACAGGGCACAGACTTCAGCGGATCAGACATGACCGGTGCCAATTTTTCTTTCGCAAGATTTTCCGGAGCAAAACTTCAAGGCAGCAACCTGTCTTTCAGCAATTTTGAAATTGCCTGGTTGCCAAAAGCCGACTTGGAAGGCGCCAATCTGCACGGTGCAAACCTGCAGGAGGCAAAGTTCGGGCACGCCAATCTGGCACAGGCAAACCTCACCAACAGCCGCATTCATTACGCCACTTTTGAAGGCACCTATATGGAGGGCTGCACAGGCTGCCCGTTTGATTGGTGACAGGTGTTGCTCATTATTGCGGGCAGACGACCTTCCGGCTCAAGGTACCTGGCCAGCCCCACGCTGGCCATATCGCACCAGGCCGGCATCGACAGCCAGATGAATCAGTTCCACAGATGAGCCTACCTGCAGTTTACCTTTCAGTTGCGCCAAATGATTAGACACGGTTTTGCTGCTGATGCACAAACGCTTCGCGATTCCCGAAACGTTCTCACCACGGGCATACATCAACAACACCTCCATTTCGCGCTGAGTCATATCTTTCAGTCGGTGATCAACAGACCGTTCACTGTTCAGCGCCAGGCGCGTAGCAATGGAATGCTCAATGTAGGGTTGGCCCGCCGCCACACGCCTCACGGCTTCGGCCAGCTCTTCCGGCGCACAACTCTTGGATACGAAACCCATGCTGCCAACATCCAGGGCCTGGCGCACCATGGGCAATTCATCGTGCATGGTAAAAAACAGGATGGCGGCACCGTGCCAACGCTGGCGAACGCGCCGGCCCACCTCAAGCCCGGAAATATCCGGCAGCCCCATGTCCAGAAGCAACACATCAGGCCGGTACTGTCCGTACTGGCTAACCGCCTGCTGACCGCTCTCGGCCTCAGTGATTTCAATACCGGGAATCATCGAACTCAGCAGGTTTGCAATGCCCTGACGAACCACCTGGTGATCGTCCACAATCATCATTTTCATAACAGGCCTCTCGCCGCACACGGCAGGTTCAATGGCACCGTCAGTTGTATTCGTGTGCCTTCACCGACCTTGCTCAGAAAACTCGCTCGACCACCCAGGCAGCGTGCCCGCTCATTCATGGAGCGCAAACCAAGCCCGGCTTTTTCAGGAAAATTGTCAGTGCCCGCGCCATTGTCACGCAGCTCAATATAAAGCTCACCAGCATTCTGTTTCACCGCCAGGGTGGCGCAGGTCGCATTGGCATGGCGCGATACGTTGTTCAGGGCTTCCTGTAAAAACCGATACAGATGCGTTTGTTGTTCACCAGTCAACTCGGCCAGTTGCTCGTCCATGGTAAGGCGACAATCAAGCCCGCTCAGATGCTGCCACTGCTCCGTCAGATGCTGGATAGCTCCCGCAAGGCCCAGCTGTTCCATCGCCAACGGATGCAGGTCCTGCAGCAGGTGACGAAAGTGTTGCTGCACCGTTTCACAGTGGCCGGCAAGATCCCGGGCCTGCCGTTTCTGGCGCTCGTTCAATTCCGGATCATAAACCCAGCTTCGCGCCTGGGCGCGAATGCCCATAAGATACTGGCCCAGATCGTCATGCAGCACCCGTGCGATATGCTCGCGCTCTCTGTCCTGCAATTGCAATAACTCATTCAGCAAGCGGCTCACCGTGGTTTGCTCCTTTTCGAGCGCCTCGGCCATCTGGTTAAATCGTTGCGCCAGGGCGTCCAGTTCTGCAATCCCCTGGCCAGGCAAACGCGAAGCCAGGCGGCCATCAGCGACTGCCACCATCGCGGCCGCCAGCTCGGTCAGCGGTCGCAGCCCGTGCTTCACCATCCAGAACAACGCCAGAAAACACAACGCCATGCCCACGGCGTAAGACGCCGATATCAGTACGAAACTCTCCCAGACCTCCTCCATTTCATCCGCAGGATAAATGCGCCAACCGTTTACCGTCCCGTATTCCCGGTCGCCCGTTACAGTGGCTGAAAACCAGGCTGGCACTTCTGCCGGGGTGGGCCCCACGGAAGACCGGGCAGGGCGCATGTGGCGAAGAGTTTGCACCACTTGTGATGGCACGTTTTCAGGAGCGCCCAGTAACCGGGCAAGGCCGGATGCCGCAGCCATTTCCCGCTCAATATCGTAGCGGGCCTGCTGCACATACAGCACGGCACCCACCGCATAAATCACGGTAAACAACAACAGCATCAGCAGGGAAACTTTCCGGAAAGCCGTCATTATTGTTGTCCGCCCGAACACATGGAGAGCGAATAGAAAAGCCTTATCACCATGCTAAACGGGCTGTCTGAGACCGGAATAGTTCTTTAGTACTGACAGTTTCCTACTTTCTGAATATTTCCGGGACTTTTTCCCTTCACTAAGCTGGTCACACAACAGAAATCCGGAGAACACCATGTTCCGATTCATGTTCCTGGCCGGCATATTGCTGCTTACCACTCTGGCGGCACTACCCGCCTCTGCAGCAGACACGGTAAACGTGCACATCGGCTTCCTGCAATGGAAGCCAGACACCGGCCCTGTGTTATCCAATGTGCTGCCCGAACCTGAAGATGCTGGCCTGCGCGGCGCTGAACTGGCGATTTCTGATAACAGCACCACGGGCAAGTTCATGGGCCACCAGTATAAGTTAACTGCTCGGGTGGCCGATTCGGAACAGGCGGCCATTAGCGACTTTGAGAAACTGCAGCAGCAGGGCATTGAGCTGTTCGTGGTCAACGTGCCCGCCAGCACACTTGTTACCATGATGAGCAAAGCAAGGCCCGATACCCTGGTATTCAACGCCGGTGCCTCAGACGATGCACTACGCACCCGCGAGTGCCACACCAACCTGCTGCATACCATTCCCAGTTACGCCATGCTTACCGATGCCCTTAGCCAGTGGTTGCAACTCCGGCGCTGGAACAAGGTATTTCTGATCACCGGCCCCACCCCGGCCGATGTGGCCTGGGCCAATGCCTTCCGCCGTTCCGCCAAGCGCTTCGGGGTCAAAATTGTGAAAGACAAACCCTGGACCTTCGATGCCGATTTACGCCGCACCGCTGCCAAAGAGTTGCCGCTGTTCACCCAGGGCAAAGATTACGATGCAGTAGTGGTGGCCGATGTGCGTGGGGATTTTGGCGAGTACGTGCCATTCAATACCTGGCTGCCAAGGCCTGTAGTCGGTACACAGGGCATGTCACCCGTAGCCTGGCATCGGGTTGTGGAGAGCTGGGGCGCCGCGCAGTTACAGTCCCGGTTTCATGACCTGGCTGGTCGCGATATGAATAGCGCCGATTATGCCGCCTGGGCTGCAGTGCGCTCGGTGGGCACCGCTGTTACTCATCTTGGCCAGGCCGATGCCAGTAGCATTCGCCAGTTAATTTTCAGTGATCGCTTTCAGTTGGCGGCCTTCAAGGGTCGCAAGCTGAACTACCGCCAGTGGAACGGCCAGTTGCGCCAGCCTATTCCGTTAGTACATCCACGGGCTTTGGTGGCCACAGCGCCGTTTGAAGGCTTTATTCATTCACGTACAGAAATGGACACCCTCGGCTTTGACGAGCCGGAAAGCATGTGTCGTATCAACGGCTGATCGCCCGGGCGCTCGCCATTCAGAACAATAAGGATAAGGAGTTAACTCATGAAATCGCTGCTCAGAAAAACTGCCTTGGCCACCCTGATCGGGCTGTCGGCGCCGGCGATGGCAAGTCTGGCTTATGTGTCCAATGAAAAGGACAACACACTGTCTGTTATTGATACCGAAACAATGCAGGTTATTGACACTATTGCCGTTGGCGCGCGACCACGGGGTATTTTATTGTCCAAAGACTTCACCAGGCTGTACATCTGCGCCAGCGATGACGATACCGTTCAGGTGCTGGACCTTGCCACCCGCAAGATTGTCGACACCCTGCCCTCGGGAGAAGATCCCGAGCAATTCGCGCTTCACCCTAACAACAAGCATCTGTATATCGCCAACGAAGATGACGCCATTGTGACGGTGGTGGATGTAACCACCAAAGATGTGCTGGCCCAGATTGATGTTGGCATTGAACCCGAAGGCATGGCGGTGAGTCCGGACGGAAGATGGGCGGTGAACACGTCAGAAACCACCAGCATGCTGCATTGGATCAATACTGAAACGTTTGAAATCGAAAAGAACATTGTAATTGGCCAGCGCCCGCGCCACGTTGAGTTCAGCAAAGACAGCAGGATTGCCTGGGCCTCCGCCGAAATCGGCGGCACTGTGCATATCATTGACGTTGACAAACTCGAGCAGATTCACCAGATGTCCTTCAAAGTGCCTGGAGTGAATCAGGACCGGGTGCAACCAGTGGGTATAGAGCTGACCTCTGACGGCAAATACGCATTTGTAGCTTTAGGGCCAGCCAATCATGTGGCTGTCGTGGACGCCCAAACCTATGATGTTCTGGATTATCTGCTAGTCGGCAGCCGGGTATGGCAACTGGATTTGAACAAAGACGAAACCCGGCTTTACACCACTAATGGCGTGTCTGGCGATGTATCGGTTATTGATCTGGACGACATGAAAGTCATCAAATCCATCAAGGTAGGCCGCTACCCTTGGGGGGTAGTGATCGATCCTAACTCATGACTCTGGCAGTGAAGGATATCGGTTTTTGCTACGGCAAAAAACCGGTACTCACGGACATTAACTTTGCCTTGGACGCGGGGCGTTTTCACGCCCTGCTCGGGCCAAACGGAGCAGGCAAGTCGACCCTTTTTGGCCTGCTGACGCGGCTGCTGGCGCTGCAACAGGGAGATATCCTGTTTGCCGGACAGTCGCTGAAAAAACACCCCACCGAGGCCATGCGCAAGATTGGCGTGGTGTTTCAGCAAAACGCACTGGACCTCGATCTGACGGTTCGCCAGAATTTGATGTATCACAGCGCGCTGCACGGGCTTTCGCGTAAACAGTCGCGGCTGCGGGGAGACCAGGAACTGGAACGCTTCGGCCTGCTGGGCAGGGCCAACGACCCGGTGAGGGCATTGAATGGCGGCCACAGACGCCGAGTGGAAATTGCCCGCGCTTTGCTGCACCAACCAACACTCCTGCTACTGGATGAACCCACTGCGGGGCTGGACATTGCAAGCCGCAAAGCTCTCAACGACCATGTGCGCCAACTGTGCGCAGTGGATAAAATCACCGTACTCTGGGCCACCCACCTGATTGAGGAAGTGTCAGCACAGGACCGGGTAATGGTTTTACACCAGGGCCGGCTCCTTGCAGACGGCTCCGGGCAGGCATTATGCAACAAGACAGGCACAACTAGCCTGGCTGAAACCTTTGAATTGCTTACCGGAGTCGACTAATGAAACCAGCGGCTTACTGGCATTGTTTTGTCGGCATTCAAACCCGTGAATGGCTGCGTTTCTGGCAGCAACGTACCCGGTTTGCCAGCGCTTTAGTCCGCCCCCTTCTCTGGCTCGTGGTGTTTGCCGCCGGTTTTCGCGCCGTCCTTGGCATTTCCATTATTCCGCCCTATCAAACATACATCACCTACGAAACCTACATTGCACCAGGGCTCTGCGGCATGATCATTCTGTTCAATAGCATGCAGGGGGCCCTGTCCATGGTGTACGACCGCGAGTTGGGCAGTATGCGGGTGCTGTTGATGAGCCCCCTGCCACGGCCTTTCCTGCTGGTGACCAAACTGCTGGCCATGGGAGTGGTGTCGGTTATTCAGGTGTATATCTTTCTGTTTATCGCCTTGCTGGTAGATGTGGAACCGCCAGGGTGGGGATATCTTGCCGTGCTGCCGGCACTGATTTTGGCGAGTTTGATGCTGGGCGCGCTTGGGCTGTTGATAGCTACCTGGATCAAGCAGTTAGAAAACTTCGCCGGAGTAATGAACTTTGTCATTTTCCCGATGTTTTTTATGTCCTCGGCTCTGTATCCATTATGGCGCATGAACGAAGCCAGCCCCTGGCTGTACTGGGTGTGTCAGTTCAACCCGTTCACCCACGCGGTAGAAGCTATCCGTTTTTCGTTGTACCTGGAGTGGAATCCTTTAGCCTGGGGGGTGACTGCAGGGGTGACCGTGGTACTGGTGATTTTGGCCACTGCTGGCTTCCGGCCCCAAAGAACCAGAATCCTGGGCACTAAACCGGCCTGAATCAACGCCTGCTCTCAAACTAAACATGACTCCCGCTTTTATCAGCCCGCCTGTCCAGTATGTCTCAGGCTTGCTAACAGACGTACGATCTGGTCAGGCTCTTCAATCAAACTATCCCACTGCAAACGCGCTGGTTTGCCATCGAGATACCACAATCGATTGGCCAGGGTTGCGGCATCCCCGCCGTCGTGGGTGACACAGATCATCGCCATGGCAGGGTTGGCATCCAGAATCCCCTCAATTAACCGTTTGAGATCGCCGGCCATAACGGGATCAAGAGACGCAAAAGGTTCGTCTAACAGCAGCAGCTCCGGCTTTATCGCAAGGCACCTGGCAAGAGCAGCACGACGGGCCATACCCAGAGATAACTGATCAGGCAGGTAACCGCCATAACCGGCAAGGCCTACCCGGGCGAGACATTCATCCGCCTCTCGCGCCGAGACCCCCACAAGTTCCAGATTGGCTCGCAGGCTGCGCCAGGGCAACAGACGATGCTCCTGGAACAAATACCCTACCCGAACCTGGCGGCGACCCATGATGGCACTGTCGGGCACCTCCGGGTCCAGCCCGGCTATGGCATTCAGCAAAGTGGTTTTACCTATGCCGGACGGGCCAAGCAGGCAGATACGATTGCCAGGCTCCACTGTGGTGGAAATTTCGCCCAGCACTGGCCGGGCAAAACTGCGGCCAGCAATGTGTAACTCAAGCATGGGGCTGCTCCGGCTTACGCCACCGATTGGATCTGCGCTCCAGAGGTTGCAGGATGACCAGTTCAATCAGTTGCACAACAGCAATGAACGCCAGGCTATAGGCGAGTATTGTGGCCACGTCGAAGATCTGGAAAGCCAGTTGCAATTGAAAACCCACTCCGCTTGAGCGCCCCAGCAATTCCACCACCAGCACGATTTTCCAGATCAGGGCCAAGCCACCTCTGGTGGCAGCCATCAGATAAGGAAACAGTTGCGGCACCCAGACTTCCCGGAACCGCTGCCAGCCACTGAAGCAATAGACCGTCGCCATATCCTCCAGCCGAAAATCCAGGCTGCGGGCACCTTCACGAATTGTCACCGCAACGCTGGGAACCTTGTTAATGACCACTGCCATGATCGCTGCCGACTCAACAAGACCAAACCAGACGTACATCAGGATAATGGTAACCAGCGCAGGCAGGTTCAGCAGCAAAACCAGTAACGGATCAAAAAGTGCATTGATGGCGATCGATCGCCCCATTGCCAGGCCGATCAGAACGCCAAGCAACATAGCCAGAACAAATGCCACTATGACCCGGCGCAGCGTTGCTGACAGGTGAAACCATAGATCACCCGAACTGGCCTCCCGCACCAGGGTGCCCAGCACATCCGACGGCGAAGGTAATAGCGGTGACCGGATAAGCCATGACATTAAAGCCCACAGGGCTAGCACCGATGGTAATACAATCCAGTAGCTCCATAATGGTGGCCGCCCCTGTTTCGACGCGCCTCCGCGGATGGTCATGGTGGCTGCCGATAAAACAAGCGCTCTGGCATCAGCAAGCCAGCGTCCGTACCTGTCAGCACCAGCAGCTCCCTCAGGTTTGCAATACGGTCGTCCGTCAGAGGTTCCGGAATCCCGGCAATAAAACCGTCCCGCAGGGCGTTAAATACGCCAGTCTCCGGATTCCGAAGAAGTGGCCGCAATCGATCCCAGGCGGACGCACGAGCTGCAAGCTCTGCTTTTGCTTCAGCAACCGAGCTGGCAAAACGATCAATCAGATCTGCGTGTCTGGTTGCCCATTTTTCCGGAAATACATACCCCAGCACAGGCAAATTGACGTCCATCTCCATGGCAGCCAGCAACTCAGCCATACTAAAAGCCGAACGCCAGCCACCCTGCCCCTTCAAGCGCGCTGCAAAGTGCCAGTAGGTAACTATGGCATCCATTTGCCCCCGCTTGAGCCCCTGGTTCAGCAACGGAGGTGCGGCAAACTGAACTTCGGTCGAACCTGCCAGATCAATCCCCTGCCGGGAGGCCACCTTCCGAAGCAACACCCAACCCTTGCTCTCTGGCCCTCCCGCAACACCAATACGCAGCCCCTGAAGATCAGCCAGATCGCGCACGTCCGAGCTTTCCGGTACCACAATGTCACCAATATGGGATGAAAAAGGCAGGTACAGATAGGGGTTACCGGCCTCATATCGTGACTGAGCCCACAGCAGATCGGCAACTGCACCATTCGCTGAGCCGCTGACAACCGCAAGGTGCGACGCCGAAAGATTAGCAACCGCTCTCAGAACCAGCCGGTAGCCATGCTTGCGATCCAGTTGCTGATGCACGATATGGTCCAGCTCCCAGTGCGCCGTACCAAACTGCAACACACTGATGGACAGTTCAGGCAATCCTGATTCCAGTCCGTCGGCCCGGGCCTGAGCAGGCGATCCAAGACACAGGACCACAAGCAAAAAAATCAAAACAGCAGTGTCAGGCAGGCCTGATTTTCGTAGTGGTAAGTTCATTAACACACAATACGAACCCCGGCGACGCTCAAGAATAGTACTTTGGTGGCTGTTTTTTGCTGCCATGGTCGCATTCAACTCAAGATCTATATGACATGTAATGTGACTACTACAAGAATAAAGAGCGGCGCGACCCATTTTTGCCGCTGGAAGCCCGTTGTCAGGAGGTTACTATGCTCAACGAGCCCCGTGCTGCACATTCTCTCGGAACCCGATATGATGAATCCGCTGCGGCCCTCGATACTGAAAACAAGAAGGTAAAAACGGACATGGAGTTCGCCTACAAGATCCTGATTGCCGATGATCACCCATTATTCCGCGAAGCGATCATCAGCGTGATTGCATCAGGCTTTGAAGGCAGCGAGATCCTTGAAACCGACGATCTGGACAGCGCGCTTGTAATCGCAAGGGAAAACGACGATCTTGACTTGATTCTGCTGGATCTGAATATGCCCGGCATGCACGGCTTGAACGGCCTGATAACCCTGCGCAACGAAGCACCAACAATTCCAGTGGTTATTGTTTCAGCCGAAGAAGAAAAGCAGGTGGTGTTGCAGGCCATCACCTACGGAGCCGTAGGTTTCATTACCAAATCATCGCCACGGGCGCAGATGACAGAAGCCATTCAGCAAATCCTGAACGGCAACGTGTATTTGCCTTCTGACATCATTCGCACGGGCAAGGAAAGCGCAGGTCGGCGCAGGCACAACGACGACAATCCGATTTCACCGGAACTGCTGAACTCCCTGACCCGGCGCCAATTACTGGTGCTGGAGCGTATGTCAAAGGGGGAATCCAACAAGCAGATTGCCTACAATCTCAACATTGCCGAGACAACCGTTAAAGCCCATGTTTCAGCCATACTGCGTAAACTCAACGTGCACAATCGTGTGCAAGCCATTTTATCTGCCAGCGATGTGGACTTTAGCCAATACCTGAAACGCTGATGCCGGCAGCCTGAATTTTTTGTGCGCTCCGGATCAACGCCGGATGTGCGATTTTCCGGAAATCAGATGGTTGAGCGTGCTTCTGAGCTTCAATGGTTTTACCGGCTTGTTCATCAGCACATAGCCCAGATCGCGAATATGCCGCTTGAGCTCATTCGTGTAGTTTGCTGTGATCATCACCACCGGCGCCGGATTATGGCGCAGCTCGTTAATGCTGGCCACCACGTCTACGCCGGTCTCGTCATTGTCAAGATGGTAGTCTGCAAGAATGAGATCTACCGGGCTGGCAACCGGGTCTAGCTGGCGTTCCAGATCTGCCAGCGAGCGGTGTTTTTCAAGATAGTTGGCACTGTTTCTGTGTTTAAGCCGCGTCTTTTTCTACCGTACGCTTCACCGGATTCAGTGTCGTTGGCCCAACGGGCTCGCAATTTCTGACCTGGCG
>NZ_NIHD01000016.1 GCF_002806975.1 Marinobacter aromaticivorans
CGCCAGGTCAGAAATTGCGAGCCCGTTGGGCCAACGACACTGAATCCGGTGAAGCGTACGGTAGAAAAAGACGCGGCTTAAACACAGAAACAGTGCCAACTATCTTGAAAAACACCGCTTCAATCGAGTCTGCGGAGGTATTTTTATTGCGATTGGAGTTGCACTACCTTTGCGCGCATTATGATCACCTGAGTTTGGAGCAAACACTCTTTTGGCTCGCCCTGCGCAACCTGCTGAACTGGCCCCCGTGCTTGTACTTCTGGCTTCTCAGGCTACCAGGTCATATTCAGATCTGCTGTTCATTATTTAGCCGTTTTTCGCTGTTAACCCGTGCCAGATACCATGATTCAAAAGCCTCCCCTAACAGGGGCTCGCAAAAAAAGAAGCCTTGCGCCTGTGTAAATCCCCTGGACTGAACATAATCGAGGGCCGCAGACGTTTCGGTGCCTTCGGCGATTACTTGAAGCTCCCTTGAAAGCCCCAGTGTAAGCATCGCGTCGGTTATAGCACGACTGTCCGGGTTTGTTTTTAATTTTGAAATCAATGATTTGTCTATCTTTATCTTGTCCAGGGGCAGGCCATTAAGGGATGCGAGGCTGGATTGCCCGGTACCAAAATCATCCAGCGATACGGTGATACCCAAAGCCCTCAGGCGTGACAGTGACGCGATTGCGTGTTCGCGGTTGTGTATCACCGCAGTTTCAGTAAGTTCGAGTTCTAGTAGTGCTGGTTCCAATGAGTGCTCATGGATCAGTTGCTCAAAGCGATCAACGAACTCCCGATGTCGAAATTCGACGGCCGATACATTCACTGCGATGGGAATGGCTGGCAGTCCATTGGCGGTCCAGGCCGCAGACTGGCGCGCTGCCTCCTTCAGGACCCAACGACCTATGGGATTAATGAGGCCTGAAGCTTCTGCAACCGGGACGAACTGCTCTGGACCTAGCTCGCTGTTTTTTATACGTAACAGGGCTTCGACACTCATCAACTTACAAGTGTTGATGTCGACGATTGGCTGATAAAATAGCTGAAGCGAATTCGTATTAAGTGCCAGTTTTAGCGTTTGTTCAATACTGTTTTGTTGTTGTGTGTCGGCAGTAAGCGCTGAGGAATAGAATTGAAAATTATTTCGGCCTTCTTGTTTGGCTTCATACATCGCTGCATCAGCATGGCTCACTAACGTATCAATGTCGTCGCCATTTTCTGGAAACATACTGATGCCGATGGACGTTGAAACTGACAGCGACAATTCCCCAATCTCGTAAGGTTCACTGATGGTTTTGGTAATATTACGGGCCACATCAGCTGCAGAGGCTGAGGTATCTATATCCTGCAGGAGAACGACAAATTCGTCGCCGCCCATTCTGATTACCAGGTCTTCAGCCCGCAAGGTTCGTGAGAGTCTCCTGGATACCTCTTTGAGTACTTTGTCGCCGACATCATGCCCGTGCGTGTCGTTGATAGGCTTGAAGTCGTCCAGGTCCAGAAATAATACGGCTGCACCCTTGGAGGCGCGTTGGTTATGGGGGAGCATGTGAGAGGCATACTCAAATAGCATGGCGCGGTTCGGCAAACCTGTTAGAGGGTCATGCAATGAGGCGTGACGAATTTCTTCGTCGATCATCTTGCGCTCGGTAATATCCCGGAAAAATACTGCAAGCCCGCCATCAAGTGCGGGGTATGCCCTGATCTCCAGCCAGACCTGCTCGCCATCGGGCGGGGCATGCGATACTTCAGTCGTACTTGATTTTCGGGTTTGTCTGACCCGCACATACAGATCTTCCACCGCAGTGCCTTTAAGTTCCGGCCAGACTTCCCAGTGGTTCCTCCCGACCACATCGGAAATGGGGATTTGGGAGATGCGCGATGCTTCAGCGTTGTAATGGGTCATGGTCCAGTCGGCAGAGATGGAAGCGAAACCTTCCGTCATGCTGTCCAGAATGTATTTGCTGTAATCACGCTCACGTCGAAGTTCAGCATGGGCGCGCGCAGACTCAATGGCAGACCATGTTCGGTCCACCACGTCCTGGGCCAGGGTAATTTCTTCCTGGGACCAATGATGAACTTTGGAGTCGTGGAGCCCCAACAAAACTCGCCATGAGCCAGACTTGGTGATAGGAAGAGCCAGCACAGCCTTGATGTCTCTTTCCAGATAGGCATCGGCGTAAGCGACAGACCGTTCGTCTGTGTTAACGTCGCCAAGCGCAAAAGGCTCTCCCGCTCGTATGTGAGAAGCCACCTCTGGGCCAAAATCATCCAACAGGAGTGTTTGGCCAATCATTGATTCTGCGCCATCTCTGGTCCAGCCCGACCTTACGATCACACCATCGCCGGAGTTCGTGAAATCCCCATAAAATACCCGGGTGACGCCCAGAAAGCGACCGAGTAGCTCTGCCGCTGCTACCGCAAGTTCGTCAGGATCATCCAGCGAGCGAAGCCGGTCCGTCAGCTTCAAGCGAAAGCTTTTGCGCTGCTCAATTGCTTTCAGGCGGCGTAATGTAAAGGCCAGTTCGCTGTTGACTCGCTCCAGCTCCTCCTGAACGCGCACCTCCTCGGTAATATCGGTTCCTTCCACGAAAATGGCGTTGACCTTACCATCTGGCCCCAGCACAGGTTGGTACATGAAATTGGTTATACGCTCGGTGACCGGGGCGTCCGGAGTTAACTGTACCTTATAGCTGGCGCGTTCTGCGGTGTACGCCTTCCCGGTGGCAAAGACCCGGTCCATAATGCGCACAAAGCCCTGCTCCACGGTTTCAGGCAAGGCTTCTGCCACAAAGCGGCCAATTACAGGACGGTGCCCTACAACCTGGTCATAACTCGGGTTGAAAAACTCGACTCTGTGATTCGGCCCGCTCGTTAAAGCCATAAACGCCGAGGCTTTGTTAAACATTTGAGTCAATCGGTCACATTTTGCGCGGAGTGCTTTCACGGAGTAGGCAAGATCCGAGTTTTCAGTACACGTCACGACAACGCCCCCGATCCCGTGCGGGGCGGCCTGATCGTCTACCGGGCTGAAGCTGTATGTCCAGTTAACTTCCTCCTGGCCGCCAACGCATGTGACAATATGTGTGCGGCTTACAGGTTCAATTTTGCCTTTGCCGATGATGGCCTGCTCGAAGCTTGAACCGATCATATGCCACAGCTCTTTCCATACCTCTTTTACCGGTTGCCCAAGGGAGCCGGGGTGCTGTTTGGGGGGGAGGGAATTACGAAACGCGTCATTGTAGAGGCAGGCACCGTGTTCGCCCCACATCACCGCCATCGGTTGTGTGCTATTCAATATCAGGCTCACTATGGTGCGCAGGGATTGCGGCCATTGGTGGGGCCAGCCGATTATGCTCTTCGACCAATCGTGGTGACGCATTATTCGGCCCATCTCACCTTCATTCGGAAGAAAATCAAGGGTAGAGGTGGCTGCCAAGCCCGCTTGTTCTGACATCATCCGTTTTTATGCCTCACAATAGGTCGTAATGGCCAGTGTAGTGTTTCGGCAGGTATCAGGCCAAACACTTCGCTCCCGTGTGTGAATGAGCGGGAGCGAAAGTCTGGTGAGGCACCAGTCTGTGAGCGTGGGCAATCCCACCACGGCAACCTGTCAAACCTGAGAAAGAACCTCCAAAATGCGGGCGCAGAACGCGTCCAGGTCCTGCGGATTGCGGCTGGTGATCAGCCCGTTATCATCGCACATTTCTTCATCAACCCATTTGCCGCCGGCATTTTGAATGTCGGTTTGCAAGCTCGGAAATGAGGTCAGGGTTCTGCCTTTCACCACGTCAGCTTCAATAAGCAGCCAGGGAGCGTGGCAGATTGCTGCGACCGGCTTGTGGCTGTTAAAAAAATGCTTCACAAAAGAAACTGCATCCCTGTCCTGCCGCAGAGCGTCGGGATTGGCAACTCCACCAGGCAAGACCAGCGCGTCGTAATCATTCGCGTTGACGTCCGTCACAACTTTATCGACGGGAAAAGTATGGGCTTTATCGAGGTGATGAAACGCTTGAATGTCATCCTTTTTCAACGAGATGAGGTGTAAGTTCGCTCCCGCTCCTTGCAAGTCTTTCCAGGGGCGAGTCAACTCAATTTGTTCAACACCATCCGTTGCCAGAAAGGCAATCGTTTTACTGTTCAGTGGTGCAGCCATAATAGCGTTATCCTCTGATTCGGGTGAAACATAAGCCGTTATTCAGGATATATTCTTATAGCACCGCGATGGTGGTTGTCAAAATAACGTAATGTTAACGGAAGCCAGGAGCATTACCGATGATTCCATTCAAACGTGGATTGGAGCTATAAGCGAGGCCGATTGTTATTGCAGTATTAATTAATTTAAATGTGCTGGGTTTTATTTAGTGTATCAATCATTATTGTAATCGTAATAAAGGGGGACGCTATGCCATATTCAAAAAAATCCGAGCTTCCGGATAGTGTTACTGATAACTTGCCGAGCCACGCTCAGGAAATCTACCGGAAAGCATTTAACTCAGCCTGGGATGAATACAAAGATCCCGAAGATCGTCGCGGGAATGAAGATCGTGAGGAGACAGCTCACAAGGTGGCGTGGGCCGCTGTGAAACAGAAATACCATAAAGATGGAAATCGCTGGGTTCGAACCAAGGGGGAATGACGTCCATATCCATTACCGGAGCGTCATTTGGCCGTAGCCATGTCCTTTGTTAGTTTGAACTGTGTGACGCAGTTGAAGTGCGCCGAATCAGCGGATCCGGCTATTGATCACATATACCTACACCGCCGCTCGTAGCGGAGTTCAGCTTCGGGCGGTAGCAAAAGTAACGTAACGTGATAAAGGAGCAGGATGATGCACAAACTTATTATTCACACAGTCGGTGTCTCTCTCCTCGCAGGCGGAGCGGTTATGAGCCTTCCCGCGTTTGCAGCAGAAGGGCTATATTCCATGGACGATCTTAACGATGCGGACGTATTTGATAGCACTGGTAAAGAGATCGGCGAAGTCGAAGACATCCTGATGGGCAATGATATGTCAGTACATTCCCTGGTCATTGAGACAGGAGAAATACTTGGTACAGGTGGCAGTGTTATCGTTGCCGAGCGCGGCACCTTTACTGTTGTAACCGCCTCGGGAAAGAACAGCTTTGATGACGTTGAGTATGAGGTCCATATGGAAATGACTCAGGACGAACTCAAACAATTACCCGAGTACAACGAGGACTGGTGGAACCAAACGCGCCTTAGTTTGCAAAAGGCCTGGGAAAATACCAAGGACATCAGTGAAAGTGCCTGGGAAAATACGAAAGAGGCAACTTCTTCAGCTTGGTACAACGTCAAGCAAGGCGCTGAAAAAATGGGTGATGAAATCGAACAGGCGACTGAGTGAGCCACACTGTACGGGAGCGCCCACAGGGCGCTTCCAATATCCTCTCTGCATCCTTTCCTTTCTTAAAGGCACGACTGAATGACACCAGAGCGGTGTCGTCAGGATTTACCCCCGGCGAAACCACACCGCTTTGCCGTCAAACGTGGTTCTCATTTACTCAAGAAATTGAAGCTGATCTGTTTTATTCTGGGTATCCTTAGGGCCAATTAAGCTGATGTCCTACAAGCCCGGAGGAGCTTTTTAATGGCCAACCACATTGCCACAGACACACTGGTTATCGGGGGCGGAATTGCCGGTATCGTCACCGCGATGGAACTGCTGCGGGCTGGAAAAACCGTTACGCTGGTGGACAGGGATACGCCGGAGCGCCTGGGTGGGCTGGCATTGTGGGCATTTGGCGGGATGGCTCTGGTTGGTACACCGTTGCAACGTAAAAAGGGCATTCCGGATAGCCCTGAGCGCGCCCTGAAAGACTGGATCAGCTTTGGTGAGCTGGATACCCGTGACGAGCACTCCCTGGCCTGGGCCCGTTACTACGTAGAGAACTGCTGTAGTGAGGTGTACGACTGGCTGAAGACTGAAGGCATCAGATTTCTGCCTGCGGTGAACTGGGTTGAGCGAGGCCGGTTAGGCGAAGGCAACAGTGTACCGCGCTATCACATAGTGTACGGAACATCCCGGGAGCTTACCCGCACGCTGATTGCGGCCATGCGGGATGCCGGTAAGGACAATCGCCTCAAAATTCTTCACCGCCACAGCATTGACTCGCTGGAGTGCAGTGATGGGCGTGTTACCGGCGCCAGCGGCACCAATGACGAAACCGGTGAGCAGGTTAGTTTTACCGCCAACAGAGTAGTGGTGGCGACGGGCGGAATCAACGGCAGCCATCAACAGGCCCGCGTCAACTGGCCGAAAGACCGATCCATGCCAAAAACCATGCTGAATGGGGCCCACCCTTACGCCGATGGCAAACTGCACCACGAAGTAGCCAGCAAGGTGGGCGGGCATATCGTCAACGCAGGAGAAATGTGGAACTACGCCGCCGGTTTTCGCCACCCTTATCCGCACTTTGAAGGCCATGGCTTATCGACCATTCCTTGCAAGTCCGCCCTGTGGCTGGATCATAGAGGCAAGCGGATTGGTCCGGAACCGCTGGTAACCGGCTTTGACACGCACTGGCTTTGCCAGCGTGTTGCCGAGCAGGAACAACCCTGGACCTGGCATCTGTTGAACTGGCGCATTGCAGCCAAGGAATTTGCGATCTCCGGAGCTGAGCATAACCAGCGAATACGGGACAAGCAGTTGGTCCGCTTCGTGTTCGAGACCCTGACCGGCAACCATAACCTGGTCAAGCAGATGGCCCGTGAAAGCGATGATTTTCTCGTTGCGGATACACTCGGTGAGCTGGCCGGAAAAATGAATGCGCTGACCCGCTCCCACGATGTTGCCCCGGCCACATTACAGGCTACGGTAGATGCTTTCGATGCAAACTTTGCCGCCGGCAGCAAGCTGGAAAACGATGATCAGATCCGCCGTATACTGCATGCCCGCCAGTGGGGGCCAGACAGACTACGCACCTGCAAGCCAGCCCCCTTACAAAAGCCCGGCGCAGGGCCGTTTATCGCTATTCGCATGCAATTGATTACCCGCAAAAGCCTTGGCGGTTTGCGTACCGACCTGATGTCCCGTGTGCTTGGCGCCGACGATCAGCCTATTCCCGGGCTCTATTGTGTTGGTGAAGCCGCCGGTTTTGGTGGGGGCGGCTGCAATGGCAAACGCTCTCTGGAAGGTACTTTTTTGCCTGGCTGTATCCTGACCGCTCGGGCCGCAGCACGATCCATTTTATCCTGCATTTGATGCAGAGCAGTTACCAGTCGAACGCCGAGCTTTGTGCTCTGGCGTAACCGCTGATAAACCAATAACAAGGAGATACCCAATGAACGGCGCGCAAGCCCTGATGAAAACCCTGGTGGACGCTGGTATTGAAGTCTGTTTCAGCAATCCCGGCACCAGCGAAATGCACTTTGTAGCGGCGCTGGATGATGAGCCGAAGATGCGCGCCGTGCTGGCACTGTTTGAAGGCGTGGCAACCGGTGCGGCCGACGGTTACGCCCGAATGGCCGATAAACCTGCCGCAACTTTGTTGCACCTGGGCTGCGGGCTTGGCAATGGCCTGGCCAACTTGCACAATGCCCGCAAAGGCAAGGTTCCGGTGGTAAACATTGTTGGCGATCATGCCACAGTGCATGTGAAATATGATGCTCAGTTGCAGTCGGATATCGAAACCGTCGCCCGTAATGTGTCACCGGGTTTTGTCCGCACTTCACAAAGCACCGCCGAATTGTGCAAGGATGCCGTGGAAGCCATCACGACCGCTCGCGGTTTGCCCGGCCAGGTAGCTACTCTGATCCTGCCCGCCGATGTGTCGTGGGGAGAAGGTGGTATCCCCTGCGCCGTTCCGGCACAGGCAGAGTCTCCAGCTGCCGACGACGGCGCCATTCAGTCTGTGCTCGATGCCATTCGCTCCGGTAAAAAGACGGCGCTGCTGCTGGGTGGCCGGGCCCTGAGGGAGCCCGCCCTGATAGCTGCGGCAAAAATTGCCGCTGCCACTGGTGTGAAGCTTTTGGCTGAAACCTTCCCGACCCGTATGGAACGTGGCCAAGGTTTGCCGCCGGTTGAGCGTATTGCTTATCTTGCGGAACTGGCAAGTGTGCAACTGGCCGAAATCGATAATCTGATTCTGGTTGATAGCAAGGCCCCCGTATCCTTTTTTGCCTACCCCGGTAAAAAGAGTTATCTGGTGCCGGATGATTGCACCGTTTATACCTTGTCCCGCCCCGATCAGGACGCCCGGACCAGCCTTGCCAAGCTGGCCGATGCACTGGGCGCCGACAAAGCCCAACCCGAAATCCAGCAGCTACAGAGGCCTTCAGCACCCCGTGGTCGCCTTACGGCACCCAAAGTCTGTAAGGCCGTTGGCCACTATCTGCCCGAGAACGCCATTATTATCGATGAGGCCATCACGTCCGGGCTGATGCTGAACGCCATGACCGCAGCCGCGCCACGCCACGACATGATTACCCTGACCGGTGGCGCCATTGGCCAGGGACTGCCCAACGCTGTAGGTGCTGCGATTGCCTGCCCGGAACGGCCAGTGATTGCGCTGATCGGCGATGGCACCGCCATGTACACCATTCAGGCCCTGTGGACCATGGCGCGTGAGCAGTTGAATGTCACCAGTATTATCTTCAACAACGCCTCTTACTCAGTGCTGAACATCGAACTGGAACGTGTAGGTGCGGAAGAGGCGGGCGCCAAGGCTAAATCCCAGTTGGATCTGAATTGGCCGGTGCTGAACTTTGCCCAGCTGGCACAGGGTATGGGTGTTCATGGCGTGCGGGTGGATACCGCTGAGGCCTTTAATCATGCGCTGGAATATGCCCTGTCGCATCCGGGGCCACACTTGATTGAGGCCATGGTTCCTGAGTCACTGAGCGGATTGAAACGTAAAATCCTGCCCTGGGTGCTGCGTTCACTGCCGAGCCTGCCCGCTTCGGTCACCCGTACCCTGAAAAACAGGATCGCACCCTGACTTTTCTTAACGATTTATTTCGTTGGGTTGGTGGCCAGAATTTTCTTCAGAAAATCCTTGGTTCGGGGGTCTTTCGGGTTTTGGAACATCTCGCTGGGTGGCCCCTGTTCCACAATGCGGCCACCGTCGATAAAGATCACCCGATCGGCCACATCCCGTGCAAACGACATTTCATGGGTGACGACCATCATGGTCTGGTGTTCTGATGCCAGTTGTTTCATCAGCCCCAGTACTTCCTCCACCCATTCCGGATCCAGTGAGGATGTGGGTTCATCAAACAGGATAACCTCGGCCCCCGCGGCCATGGCGCGGCCAATGCCAACCCGTTGTTGCTGGCCACCGGACATGGAAGCGGGGTAGGCATCTGCCTTGTCGGGCAGGCCGATCTGTTCAAGGATCTCCCGAGCCCTTTGGTAAGCCTTTTCTTTAGGCCATTTATCCACCACCAGCAGGCGCTCAGCGATGTTCTGCAGTGCCGTCTTATTGGCAAACAGTGCATAGTTCTGGAACACAAAAGCGGTTTGCCGCCGCATGGCAAGGATATCTGCCCGGGTGGCCCGGTTTACATCCACCGTGAGATCCCCCACGGTCATGGTTCCGGAAGTGGGCTGTTCCAGGAAATTGATACAACGCAGCAGCGTGGATTTACCCGTTCCCGACGGGCCTATGATCACCACAATTTCGCCCTTCTCAATGGTCAGATCGATTCCATCGAGAACCACGGTCTTGCCAAAATGTTTGCTCAGTGACACCAGTTTGATCATCGGTTATAGGCCTTGTTCAGGCGGGTTTCCAGGTAGTTCTGAAGCTTGGAAAGCAGTTCGACCACGATCCAGTACATGATGGCGGCAACAATGAACGCCTCGAAGTACAGGAAACTGCCCGCCGCTTCTTTCTGGGTGGCGCCCATGAGTTCTGTAACGCCCAGGGTGAAGGCGAGCGAGGTCGCCTTGATCATGTCGATGAAGTAGTTCATCAGAGTGGGCAAGGCCACCCGGGTAGCCTGGGGCAGGACAATCCGGCGCATCAACTGGCCATTGGTCATGCCGATGGACAGGGCGGCTTCTGTCTGGCTGCGGTCGACCCCCACAATGGCAGCGCGGATGGATTCGGCCATGTAGGCGGAAAAATGCATGGTCAGGCCCATGATGGTGGCCGTGATGCCATCAATCACTGTGAGTGCGCTGAACAGCTGGGGCAGCCCGTAATAGAACAGGAACAATTGCACCAGCAATGGCGTGCCCCTGAAAAAGGAAATGAACACGATCGTCAGCTGGTTCAGCACCGGAATGCGTAGCACCCGGACAACGGCAAACAGGCAGGCAAGAATCAGAGCAAACAGCATTCCGATGCCCGCCAGTTGCAGGGTGAGGGGCAGGTACCGGAGCAGAACCGGTACCAGGCCAAGCATGTACTCGACGTTCAGCACGTCCATAGGGAATCAGGCCTCGGTGTGCCCCTCAGGGCTTGGTGATGTCCGTGCCGAACCACTTCTCGGAAATGGACGCCAGGGTGCCATTATCACGCAGGGTCTCCAGGGCCTTGTTCACTTCGTCCCGCAGGGCGCGCCCGGCTTCGGTGTCGTGGAACGGGTAGGCGTTGGTGATCTGCGAGAAAGTGGGGCCTGCCAGTTCAAGAGGAAGAGGCTTCTCTCTGATGATCTGGCTGGCGCTGACCCGGTCCATCACGAATGCATCCACGCGCCCCAGGGCGGTGTCCCGCTCCAGGTTGCTCTCATAGGTTTTAATGGTGATCTGATCCGCATAAGGCAGCGCTTTCAGGAGTGCCTCGAAATTGGATCCCAGGTTCACAGCCACGGTTTTACCCTTAAGGTCTTCCACACCACGAATTTCGGTATTGCCCTCCCTGGTGACAACCTGTGCGCCGTCATACACATAGGGATCGCTGAAAACATACGCCTTCTTCCGCTCTTCGGTGATGGTGATCTGGTTGGCAACCGTGTCGATGCGCCCGGATTGCAGCATGCCAAACAGGCCGGAGAAGTTGGCGGTTTCATACTGAATCTTGCGCCCCATCTCCTTACCCAGAGCGTTCATGACATCAACTTCGAAACCTTTGAGCTCATCCTGCTCTACGAAGGTAAACGGGAAATACTGGCCGGACATTCCGACTCTCAAGGTTTTGTCCTGTGCCAGTAAAGGTGCGCTTGTGAACAGGGAAAGCACCAGGACTGTATTGATCAATAGCGTTTTCATAAAGCCTCCGTTCGGTGTGCCTCGTACCTGAAGCATAGTCGGGGAGGGGCGGAGAATCACCCAAATGCCTTTTGCAAGCGCTCGACTGCCTTCGCCAGGGTTTCCTTGTCTGCGGCAAATGACAATCGCATGTGGCCGGGAGCGTTGAATGCCGAACCTGGAACCATGGCGATGCCCAGCTCATCAAGGAGCCAGTCGCCGAGCTGTTGATCATCGCCAACATCGTCGAGCGAATCGATTACCCGCTGAAAATTCGGCAAACAATAAAAGCTGCCCCGGGCGGGGAGACAATCAATGGCATCGATTTTTGCCAGCCCTTCGGAGACCAAAGCGGCTCTTTCTGCAAATGCCTGAACCATTGCATGCACGTCGTCCAGGTTGCCATTAAATGCTGCTTCTGCGGCTTTCTGGGAGACGGCAGCGGTATGGGAAGTACTTTGACCCTGAAACTTCTTCATTTCCGCAATCAGCGGCGCTGGGCCCGCCGCGAAACCCACACGCCATCCCGTCATGGCATAGGCCTTCGATACGCCGTTTATGAGCACTGTCCGGTTTTTCAGCGACGGGCATACATTGAGAATGTTGGCGTAGGGTTCACCGGTAAAAATCAGGTGCTCGTATATATCGTCAGACAGGACGAATACATCCGGATATTTGAGCAGTACGTTGCCCAATGCCGACAATGCTTCCCGAGAGTAAACTTGCCCGGTGGGATTGGTCGGCGTGTTGAGCACCACAACACGGGTTCTCTGTGACAGGCATTCTTCAAGCACCTCGGGCTGAAGAATGAAACCATCTTTCTGAAAGGTGGGCGCATAGATAATGCGGGCCCAGGCGATGGTGGCAATCGAGGGGTAAGTGCCCCAGTTGGGTGTTGGAATAACGATTTCATCCGATGGATTAAGGAGCGTCATAAACGCATTGAACAAGGCCTGCTTTGCCCCACAGGTATGCATGACTTCATCTTCGTCATAATAAAGATTGTTATCACGCTTGAGCTTATATCGAATGGCATTTTTCAGCTCCGGCAGGCCGTCGATCGGGGTATAGCGTGTATACCCCTCATCCAGCGCCTTCCTGGCCGCGTTGATGATGGGGGCAGGCGTGTTGAAATCAGGCTCACCGGCATCAAGGCGAAGAATATCCCGGCCCTTGGATGCCAGCGCTTGTGCTTTGGTGTTGATCCTGAAAATCGATGACCCTGACAAGTCTTCGACGCGTCGCGCGACGCGAAGGTAATGGTCAGCATGACGAGTCATATGTCTGTGTCCTGTTACTGTGGTTCCAGGTATTAAATCCCGGCGGTGACCTGCTTCGCTGCCTGTTTGATCATCCGTGCAGCGCTGGGGTCACCTTTGAGAATTGAGGACAGAAAGCCCTTGGCCTGCTCAAGGTTGATATGGGGTGGAAGCGGTCCGACTTCGGGGTCCACATAGGCATTGATGACCACCGGGCAAGACGCGCTCAGTGCTTCATTCCATACCCTGTCTACATCTTCCGCATTGTTCATGCGCAACCCCTGCAACCCTAACATTGCCGCATAGTCGTCATAGGCGAAATCGGCGATATTCTGCGAGGTCGGATATTTGGGGTCGCCTTCCATAACCCGTTGTTCCCAGGTGACCTGGTTGAGGTCGCGGTTATTGAGCACCAGCACAATGCAGCGGGGGTCTTCCCATTCCTGCCAGTGTTTGGCTATGCCAATCAGTGCCTGATTGCCAAGCATTTGCATGGCGCCGTCACCTACCATGGCTATGCCGGGCCGGTCGGGATATGCGAGTTTTGCTGCCAAAAGGTAAGGGATGCCGTTGCCCATTGAAGCCAACCCGCCAGAAACAGTACCCAGCATACCGCGGCGGATCTTGAGATATCGGGCATACCAGTTGGTGGCAGAGCCAACGTCGCTGGCAAGCATGACATCATCCGGCAGCCGCTGGTTAAGGGACCAGAACACCTGCTGAGGATTAATGGGATTTGCAGATACACCGGCTCGTTCGCCCATGAGCTGCCACCAGTCGCGGGTATTCTTGATAATACTGTTCTGCCATTCGCGATCCGACTTACGGGAAACACGATCTGTTAGCGCTGCGAGTGTTGAACTGGCATCACCATGCAGGTTAACTTCGGTGGGGAAGCGCAGCCCCAGCGCCACCGCGTCTATATCAATCTGAACCGCTCGCACCTTGCTGGCGGATGGGAGGAACTCGGCGTAGGGGAAGCGTGTGCCTACCATCAGGAGGGTGTCACAATCATCCATCATATCCTGGCTTGGGCGGGTGCCGAGCAGCCCCATGGTGCCGGTTACAAATTCGACGTCGTCCGGAACCATCATTTTGGCGAGCAGCGCTTTTGCGACTCCGGCCCCCAGTTTGTCTGCCAGCGCCAGTAACTCGTCCACAGCGTGTTTGCAGCCAGCGCCGGCTAATATGGCAACTTTCTTGCCCTCGTCGAGTATCGCGGCAGCGTCATCAAGATCCTGGGGCGCAGGTAACCATGATGGTTTTCGATAGCCGGTACCCGAAAAGACCGCGCCGTGAGATTCGGGAGGCATTTCCATGGGAAGGTCCTGCATATCATTAGGTATGATAATGCAGGTAACGGTGCGCTTTGCCATGGCGATGCGCATCGCCTGATCAATGAGGTGCCGTGCCTGGGGGGCGTCAGACACCATATGAACATAATCGCCGGCAACGTCCTTGAATAGGGCCCCCAGATCAATTTCCTGTTGATAGTCCGAGCCGATACTCATGCGTGCTTGTTGGCCGACGATCGCCACAACCGGCATGTGATCTTTCTTGGCATCATAGAGGCCGTTCAGCATATGCACAGCGCCTGGGCCCGAGGTGGAGATGCATACACCGGGCTGGCCCGTGAATTTGGCATGGGCGCACGCCATGAATGCCCCGATTTCTTCATGCTGAGGTTGAATCAACCGGATGTCTGGTTCAGCACGTCTCAGCGCCGACATCATTCCGTTAATGCCATCGCCGGAGTATCCGTAAACTCTTTCTATTCCCCAGTTTTTCAGGCGCTCAACAATGAAATCACTTACGGTCTGTCCCATGTGAGTGTCTCCTTTGTATCGTTGCTAAGTCGTTGCAGTTGCGTACAAACAAAGTACAACCAAACGGCTCGATTTGGATTCATACATACCGCGGCGCTTTCAGAACCGCTCTGAGCTCGCTTTCGCCCAGTCTTCGCTGTAGACCGCCGGCACCTTCCCGGTCAGAAAATCGCCCGGGTTTACCTTCGGGTGAAACTCCTGATACGTGCAGGCTGGCCCGGATTCAGAGCGGTGATAAATATGCTCAGGGCCAAGCTGGTCAGGGGAGGACAGCCCGAGTGCACCGGTAATGTCCAGGAACGATTTGATGGTGGCGTGATGAAAGTTTCTGACGCGTATTGCTTTGGAGGGCACATCCAGTGATTTCGTGCGCGCCGGATTCTGGGTGGCGACTCCGGTAGGGCAGGTATTGGTATGACACCGTTGAGCCTGTATACAACCCACGGAAAACATGAAAGCGCGAGCGGCATTGCACATGTCTGCGCCCAACGCGATTTTGGTTACCATATCGAAGCCCAAAGCGACCTTGCCGCTTGCGATCACCACGATTTCGTCACGTTTGCCAATGCCGGTCAGGCAATTGTGCACGAAGGGCAGTGCCTCATTGATATAGGTGCCAATAAAATCCTCAAATTCTGCAGGCGCGGCGCCTGTACCTCCTTCAGCGCCGTCAACCGTAATAAAATCGGGCTGAATGCCGCTCTCTATCATGGCTTTGCAGATGCCCATGAACTCATCAGGTTTCCCCAGGCAGAGCTTAAAACCAACGGGTTTACCGCCACACAGCTCACGGAGGCGGGCTACAAAACGGAGTAAACCGATAGGGGAGTCAAATTCAGGATGCTGTGCTGGGGAAAGGCAGTCTTTGCCTTGCTCTATCTCACGGGTTTCCGCAATTTCCTTGTTTACTTTTGCGCCCGGCAACAATCCACCATGGCCTGGCTTGGCACCCTGAGATATTTTTATCTCGATCATTTTGACCTGATCTGACGATGCTTTTTTTCTGAAATCCTCCGGATCGAATCGCCCATCTCGGGTACGGCAGCCAAAATAACCGCTTGCGATTTCCCATATAAGATCGCCATCATGAACCTTATGATAGGGGCTTATTGCACCTTCGCCCGTATCCTGGGCAAAGTTCCCCAGTTTGGCGCCTTTGTTCATCGCCAGAACAGCATTGCTGGACAAGGCACCGAAGCTCATTGCGGAAATGTTTAATCGGGAAGAGTGGTAAGGCAGACGACATTGGGGACCGCCAATCATAAGTCTGGCGTGGCGCTCATCAACCGTTTTTGGAGCAATTGTATGCTGCGCAAAATCAAATCCTGCGCCTCCTACATCACGCTGGGTTCCAAACGGCTCTGTGTCTGCCTTGCCGTCGGCCCGTTTGTTCACTATCTCTCGCTGCTCACGGTTAAACGGTCGTCCGCTTTGGCCGGATTCAAAAAAATACTGGCGTAACTCCGGGCGCACAAACTCAAGCAGGTAGCGGATATGGCCCAATATCGGGTAATTGCGCAGGACGTTATGTTTTGACCGGAGATCTCTGGCCCCGACCAATGCGAGAAAGAGAAGCAGCATCCATAGCGGAAGCCAGCTTTGTTTCCATGTCAGCACTGCTGCGCCAAAGAGAAGTGTAAACGCAGCGAAGCAAAAATAAATAAGTCGTGGCCACCCGAACATAATGGCTCCTCAGGCAGGCGACAGCCTCAATGATACGCGCGCAAAATGCATTATAGTCGTTTGCAGTCACATCGCTTACCACCGCGTCTGATGGAAAACTGCGGATGTTAAAATGACTACATTCCAGTTTCAGCCTAGTAAAAAATAAACAGGTATACGACCCTCCAGTAGTGACCCTACCGAAGTTTCATTCGATTTCCCGGGTGGTTAATGAAAATTTAATGTGGCAGCTGGTCAAAGAATGGGCGTGCCAGACACTGCAGCCTGGAACACGTCAGATTGCAATCCATTTGTAAATTGCATTGTGGACAACATGAGAGGGCAAAAACTCCTGCTCGAGTCTGCCCCGTTCTGATTGCAGCAGCAAGTTGTAAAGTTCCGCCTCGTTGTTGTTCAAACCGGAAGGTACGGCAGCCGGAGCGGGCTGTGGCTCCTTTACCGCACGCTCTTTTGCGTAGTTTTCAAAAACAGTTAGCATTTGCTGGGCATCCTCAAGCAGGATTTCATTTCGGTTCTGCTCGAGCAATGCCTGCAGACAGCTGAGCACCAGAGGCCCACGGGTGGCGGATAGCAGTTTCCAGGCCGGGTGCTGGTGGCGGGCGACCAGGTAGGAGCGGGTTCTCAGGTGGGCTTGCTCATCCATAACGGGTTCGGATGTTCTTGTTGTCTAAGATTGGTTTTATTGAATGCTGACGCTATGATATCCATCCATTGCGCAGAAGAACAACGACATAACCCGCCAAGTGCCTTCTGTATCCGGGCTCGCAAACTCTGCGACTCTTATACGTGCCCCCTGCATCATCCATTTCCTTACAACTGCAACGCGAGGTTTTCATGTTTTCTGCTCTGAGCACCGTTTTTCGACCTTTAATGCGGCTGGGGCTTGTTGCGCAAATTGCCCTGGGCATTGTCGCCGGTGTGTTGCTGGTCATTATATCGCCTGAGGCTGCGCGCTCGGTGGCGCTGCTGGGCCAGTTGTTTGTCAAGGCATTGAAAGCTGTAGCGCCGGTGCTGGTTTTTGTGTTGGTGGCAGCCGCTATTGCCGGCCATAAGCAGGGGCAGCCAACACACATTCGCGGCGTGTTGCTTCTGTATATCGTGGGAACACTTGCGGCTGCTATGGTTGCGGTGATTGCCAGTTTTCTGATTCCTACGGAGCTTTCGCTGGACCTGAGCGGTGTTAGCGGTAATCCACCGTCAAATATCGGCGAAATCCTGAAAAACCTGGTGCTCAGTGCGGTAAATAACCCTGTCAGAGCGCTTCTGGAGGCAAATTTCATTGCCATACTGGTGTGGGCGGTTGGTCTTGGCTTTATGTTGCGCAATGCCAGCAACTCCACACGCCAGGGTCTCGAGGATCTGTCTGAGGCTATCTCGGGCATCGTTCGCGGTGTTATCCGCCTTGCACCCCTGGGAATTTTCGGGCTGGTTGCCAATACATTGGCGGAGTCGGGCATTGGTGCTCTGCTTGGCTATGGCCAACTGCTTGGCGTTATTGTTGGCTGTATGCTTTTCGTGGCGCTGGTAACCAATCCGTTGATCGTGTTCTGGCAGATTCGTCGCAATCCTTATCCCCTGGTATTTGAATGCCTGCGCGGCAGTGCCATTACCGCGTTTTTTACCCGCAGCTCAGCAGCCAATATTCCCGTTAACCTCGAGTTATCCGAGCGCATGAGTCTGGATCCCGACACCTACGCTATTTCTATCCCGCTTGGCGCTACCGTAAACATGGCTGGTGCCGCCATTACTATTTCCGTGATCACTCTGGCTACCGCCCATACGCTTGGCATTCCTGTGGATTTTGGTACTGCACTGTTGCTGTGTGTGGTTTCGGCACTGGCAGCGTGCGGCGTTTCCGGTGTCGCTGGCGGTTCACTGCTTCTGATTCCTCTGGCGACCAGTCTGTTTGGCATTCCGGCGGAAGTAGCCATGCAGGCAGTGGCAATCGGCTTTGTTATCAGCGTGGTTCAGGATTCCGCCGAAACGGCCCTGAATTCCTCTACCGATGTGTTGTTCACCGCTGCAGCCTGTCATCGGGCCGATGCAAAGCAGGCCTGACAATCAGGCTTTAATTGAAACCAAGGACGAATTGAGATGCTATCAGGTTCCCGAAACCTCATATTTGTCGGTATGCCGGGCAGCGGGAAAAGTACCGTGGGTGTGCTGGTTGCCAAGCGGCTCGGGCTCGGTTTTATCGACACGGATTTGCTGATACAGCAAGAAGCAGGCTCTACCCTCCAGGATATCGTTAACCAGAAGGGCTACCTTGCCCTGCGGCATATTGAGGAAGAGGTCCTGCTGCAGCTGAATGTGGAAAAGCACGTGATCAGCACCGGCGGCAGTGCGGTATACAGTGAGGCGGCCATGCAGCACCTCAAAAACTCAGGTGTCGTGGTTTTTCTGGACATATCCCTCGATACTGTTGTGGCGCGGATCGGTGATTACAGTCTGAGAGGTATTTCCAAGCGGCCTGAACAATCACTGGTAGAGCTCTACCAGGAACGCTCCGCATTGTATTCCCGTTATGCTGATATCATGGTTCAGGGCGACGCTTTGAGCCAGGAGCAGGTTAGTGAGTCACTGATCGATCAGCTGAATGTGTTTGGTAAGGATGTCCCATGAGTGAGGCGCTTTTTCAACGTGATTTAGAGTTATATGTACCAACCCCTTCGTGTTGCAGCCCCTGGAGCCCCCGGCATTTGCATGGCGGGCCGGTAGTTGGGTTGATGGCCCACGCCCTGGAGCAGGCTCTGGGGGGAGCAAACCTGAACCTTGCAAGGCTAACCGTGGATTTGTTGCGGCCGGCGCCCTATGCGCCGTTGCATGTGTCCACAAGGGTGGTCCGTGATGGCAAACGGCTCGGGATTCTGGAGGCTTCGCTAATGGCAGATGATACTGAGGTTGCCAGGGCAACAGGACTTTTTCTGGAAACCAGACCGGTAAGGGTTCCGGATTGCGGCCGTTTTCCCGCGCCCCAATTCGAGGCTCCCTCGTATGCGGTCCACACCAGCGTTTCCGAGGCTGCCGGTTGGCAAAACCTCTATAGCCCGGTAGGCCTGCACAGTACCGTTAAAGCCGTTATTATCGATGGCGTTGAGGCAAAAGGGCAGGGGGTTGCCTGGCTTAAACTGCCAATGCCACTGGTTCAAGGGGTTAAAACCAGCCCCACAGTTATGGCAGCTACGCTCAGTGATTTCGGGAACGGCGTTGGTCAACTCAATCTGAGTGGTGACCTGGGTTGTATTAACGCTGATGTCAGTCTCTACCTGCACCGCACCCCGGTTGGCGAGTGGCTGGGGGTGGATGCCCGCAGCCACATGCATGATACCGGTGCTGGTCTGGTGGAAACGACACTGTTCGACAGCCAGGGCCCGGTAGGTAAAGTTTTGCAGGCTATCATCACCATGACGATGCCCGGGGGCGGGCATTAGCCTGTAAACCTGCGGTGCTGCTCCAGATACTGCGCAGCATCGCTGCGCAAGGGCAGGCTCATGGCGGAGAACAAGTCTGTTCTGGAATATCCCAGGTCTGACAGCACATCGTCCTTTTCTGACAGTAATGAGTGGGCCATCCGCTTGAACTTCTGGCGCCGGGAATAGGATTCCATCCAGGAGAAGCGCCTTGGCTCAGTGATCTGCTCGTTCTTTCTGACGCCTAACATTGTTTCCACCTGCTTCAGGCTGTATGTGGCTTGATTCATTTGCGCTGTATCCGCTACCCATGGCGGCCATGGGCATTGTCAGGTTGGACGACCAATCGCCTTCAATCAAACGAAAAGAATTTAACTCTGCCTTCAGTTATGCTTAAGTCATGACATCGTAAGCGCTTATGTTGAGGTGCTGTTCCATGACAATTCCGCTGCTTGATAATGACGTACTTCGAACCTTCGTTGCTATTTCAGAATGCGGTACATTCACTGGCGCCGCAAAGCTGGTGCATCGCACGCCTTCGGCTCTGAGCATGCAAATCAAACAGCTGGAAAACACCCTTGGTAAACCCCTTTTCATTCGTGAACCCCGGCAGGTCCGGCTGACAGCAGAGGGCGAGGCACTGCTGGATTACAGTCGCCGTCTGTTGCGATTGAATGAGGAAGCGGTTCGGTATTTTCTGTCTCCAACCCTCGAGGGCAAGGTTGGTATTGGTACTTCGGACGATGTTGGCACACGAATTTTGCCCGAGGTGCTTGCGGAGTTCGCGCGCTCCTACCCGGCTGTTGCAATAAACGTGGTTGTGGGGTCAAGCAAGCAGAACCTGGCAAGACTGGATGCGGGTGAACTGGACATGGCGCTGGTAACTGTTGCGGAAGAAACGCACGACATCCGTGGCGAGGTGGTGCATGAGGAGCCTTTGGTCTGGGCCGGGTGGGAGACGTCATCTGCCTTTTCCCGAACGCCTTTGCCGCTTGCCGTGGCTCACGAGGGTTGTGCCTGGCGCAGGATGGCATTGCGGGCACTTGAACAGTCCGGTACGCCCTACCGGATTGCCTACACCTGCGAACATTGTTCAGGGCAGGAAGCAGCAATGGCGGCCGATCTTGCGGTTGCGCCCTTTCCAAAAAGTCTTGTGCACTCGCCCCTCAGGGAGATCGGAAATCAGGGTCTGCCGGAAATAGGCGCCTATCAACTGGCATTGGTGCGGCGCGGTTCCAACCAGTTGAACGATGCCCTGGCACGCCATGTAAAAGAAGCCTTTCAGCGTATTCAGTAAAACGCATGGCTTCTGGTGCTTCGCACCAACACCATAAGGCAAGAGCGCAGGCGGGTTAAAGCCTGGCGGCTGGACTTATGCCTTTCGCAGGCATATGGTTTTTAATCGTGGTGCACAGGCGTTTAACTTGTATCGCACACACTAGCCACGATCGCCGGTGGGGCGGTTGTATCTCTCTTCTTACCGCCAGGATATGTCAGGCCACTGATGTTAATCGCCTTATCCGTTTTAACTCTTGCCATTGCGCTGGCGACCTTGTTGCCTCTTTGGCAAAACACCCACTGGAGCGTTCGCAGCTTTGATTTTCCGCGTTTGCAGTTCGCGATTACCGCCGCCGCTCTGCTGGCTGCCCAGCTTGTCTTTCTGGATATGGACCGGTTTTCCGACTGGATACTGGTTCTTGTAACGGTCGGCTCTCTGGTCGCTCAGCTCTGGTGGATATTGCCTTATACACTGTTCTGGCCCAAGGAGGTCAAGGATGCGCTGGGCGCAAGTCCGGAACAGACGTTGACAATACTGACCGCCAATGTACTGACCCCTAACCGTAATGCGCGGGCATTGCTGACGCTGGTTGATGAGCACAAGCCGGATATTCTGGTAACGCTGGAATCGGACCAATGGTGGGAAGAACAGCTGTCGGCACTTGAGCTCACCATGCCCTTCAGTATCAAGTGCCCGCTCGATAACCTTTATGGCATGCATGTGTTCTCAAGGTTGCCACTGCATGAAACCGAGGTGTGTTTTCTTGTTGAAGAACAGGTGCCGTCTATGCACGCTCTGGCCGAGCTGCGTTCCGGGGAAAGGGTAAGGATTCACTTTGTACATCCTGCGCCGCCGAGTCCTACGGAAAATGATGAATCGGCGGAACGGGATGCGGAACTTGTGATTGTTGGACGGCGTGCTGCAGACAGTGACGAGCCTGTAATTGTAACGGGAGATCTTAACGACGTAGCCTGGTCGCCGACTACGCGTCTGTTCCGGAAAGTCAGCGGCTTGCTGGACCCACGGGTAGGGCGAGGTTTTTACAGTACATTCCATGCAGAATATCGACTGTTAAGATGGCCACTTGACCATCTGTTTCACAGCCATCACTTTACACTTGCATCTATTACCCGGCTCCCATACATAGGGTCAGACCATTTCCCGTTATTGACCCGTGTGGTGTTTTCGCCAGTACGCGGGCATTCGCAGGAAGCCCTCAGCCCGGACCACGATGACCCGGGCCGTGCCAGGGAGATCGCCAGGGAGCAGGGTGTGAGTAAACACGATGTACCTGAGCCTGGCGAATAGTACTATTGAAATAAAACCAACCTGACGACAGGGGTTTCCGGAATGAAAAAACACAGCCTGCTTGCGATTGCCTTATCGGCTACGCCGTTGATGTCTCAGGCGGAGATCACAGCGGTAACCTTGTATCCGTCCCATGCAGAACTCACCTGGGCGCACAGTGAGGAAGTGGCTTCCGGCACTGGAACCCTTGAAATAGAAGGATTACCCGTGAGCCTGCAGGATCAGAGCCTCCAGGTAGGGCTCGAAGGAATCGTAAACTCGCAGATCCGGCAGGTTCAGGTCAGTCGTGTGGAACAGGCTGAATTTGTGGCGGGGGAAACCCGACGCCTACGGGATGAGCTGGCAGTGGTCAGCTTGCGGATTCAGGAGCAGGAAGATGCTATCCGCGCCTGGAATCAGCAGGTTACGCTTATGAGCAAGGCCGCAGAGTCTCCCCATGAACTATCGGCCTCGGAGCTCAATGACATGGCCACTGCGTTGAAGAATACAACCCAGAGCGCGCTGGCCGAGATTCGGACCATTCGCGAGGAAATGAAAAGCGATATTGCCTTGAGAGACCGGTTAACCCGGGAGTTATCCCGCATTAAGCAGGGTGCCAGGGCAACCAAGAAAGTGCGAGTGCACTATGAGGTACCCAAGAGTGGTGAACTGCAAGTCACCCTCCGCTTTCAGTCACCGGAAGCCAATTGGCACAGTGAGTACACGGCTCGTTTGCAGACGGAGATGGAGGGCCCGTCAGGTGGCGAAGTGGCACTGGAGCACCTCGCCGTGGTGCAGCAGACCACAGGTGCCGACTGGAACAATGTTGATCTGCAGCTTTCCACTGCAAATGCCAGGCGAGGCACGAGAATGCCGCCCGTTTATTCGTGGGTTGTCAGCCCGGAACAACCCCAGCCCTATCGTGCCAAGTCGTCTGTTTCCATGGCCGACAGGCAGGAAGAATCCATTATGGGGAGTGCTGCTGTCGTCGAACGCCAGAGTACGTTTACCCAGAGCTATCGGCTAAAGCAATCGGTTGATATTCCCAGTAGCACATCGGGCCAGAGGCTCACAGTGGCAGAGCATCTCATACCCGTTGATGTTGCCACCTGGGTTGCGCCGGTTATGGATACCACCGGGTATTTGCACGCGACCGGGGTTTTCAGGGCGGAAGCACCCGTCCCTGCCGGTCGGGTCACGCTTTTCCGTGATGGCCAGAGTGTGGGTGAAAGCCATTTGCAGGAACTGGCGGATGGCGAAGAACTGACCCTCGGGTTCGGCGTGGATCAGGGCATCCGGGTTGCCGTGGTGAACGAGCTTGAGCGCAGCGGTGAAGAAGGCATCTGGAAGAGTGAAAATGTCCAGCGGCGACAAAACCGCTTCGACATTACCAATCACCACTCGAAGGACGTTCAGGTTCGCGTGTTTGACCGGCTTCCTGTGTCACAGCAGGATACTTTAACGGTCAAGCCGCTGGAGATAAGCGAGCCGGTGGAACGGAATGTTGATGACAAAAAAGGGGTTTTAGCCTGGGATCGCAATGTGCCGGCCGGCGAAACGGTCAGTGTGAAATCCGGTTTTGAGATTCGGGTTCCTGAAGGAGTAGATCTGCCTCCTCTGTAATTATGGTTCAGGGTAATTATGGTTCGGGCTTGTGTCCGTCGATAAGTACCGGGGAGAAGAACCCCTGTTCTCCCCGGTATTCATTACATTATTCCCGCTCAGTTACTCAGGGTGGTTTCAAATGAGCTCGAAGCCCAGCCACTTACTGGTATGTTGTTACGGGGCAGAGGTTCGCCGCCAAAAATAACCTGCTCTGCATCTCCGTACTGTAGCCAGGTAATTGTTTCTGTTGATCCCACCGGCTTCTGCCTGTAGTCACAAACGCCATCGGGAAATATTTTCCGTACTTCGGCAGCAAAGTCATTGCTGCTCAGAAAACCACCTGTCAGCGTTACGGGGTAGTCAGCCGGATCAACAGGCTTCAGGGCGCATTTGTTATTCAGCGTCGCAATGTCATCGCCTGCTACTGTGCGTGGGGTCCCAAACCGGGTTTGCACAACCCTGGCCTGCAGTTCCCTGACCGGCCCCGTAATCGGGGCTAACACATTATCCAGAAACTCCGGCAGACCCGCTTCCGCCAGATCCAGGCCACACACTTGGCCCGTTACCACATCGACTATTTGCCCAAGCTCTGCTGGCAAGGGGTTCAAAATGGCAAGGTCCAGACCCGGGAGAATGGGTTTAGGGTAAGTAAGGTTGCCTGTTAAGGGGATTTTCGGCCCGTCATCAGAAAACAGCGCTGAGACGGAGAGGCATCGGTCTCGTGCCAGGCCGGGTTTGTTCACTCGGATTTTTTCGGGCAGGGGCGCGTCCGAATCATCAGACTCAATTTGGCCAAGCCAGTCATCCATAACCAGTAGGGCTTCGGTTGTGAATATTGAATCGCCAGCCAGGGGGAGCGCCCCAAACCAGATAACCTGGTTGTTGGCATTGCCGTGAGCCTGCTCCAGACGTTCGCGCACCTGCCATGAGTGGAACGCATCGTGGGCGATACCTGGGTCAGGACCTCTCAGATCAATAATGGGAACGGTATCCAAGTGTTCAGCTGTATTGATCGCACCTGTGCGATACGCATTCTGTATGGCCGAAACGTCACCTTGCGTGCGCCCATCCTGATAATCAATATCAACGTTAAACCCGCCAATATCCCTGTTCAGAGCCAGAAACTGCTGCCCTGTGATTGCGCCATTTTGCAGGGCACCAAGGCCATACTGAACACCAACATTATCAAGTGGAATACCCGTAAATCCCCGGCCAAGAAGCTGTTCGTTTGCGGACCAGACCTCGGGAGGGCGTTCGCCAAACTGATTGCGCATATAATCAATAAGCCCGCAGCGCAGACCGTCAGGCCGCTCAGTTGGGTGATAGACCGGTATGTCCGCATCCAGGCCCGGGCAGCTTTCCTGATCCGGGAAAGCGGCTGGGAAGAAAGCAGCGTCGGAAACCAGAGGGTTGATGGGCAGGTGGCCATAGATAGCAGGCCATTGCGCAGCCAGAGTAGGTGCCGTCAGGATGCTCTCCACGAACTCCAGAATGCCCTCAGGCTTCGATGGAAGCTTATAGCTGAAATACTCATTGATGAGGTTGTAATCGGCAAACTGCACGGCAGTTGTCCAGACGTCAGGGTAAGAGCATTGTACGATCAGGCCCTGATAGATACCTGGATAAGCATTCGCAATATGCTGCTGGGCAATGGCACCCCCAGAGCAGCCGGTTCCAATGGTATATCTCAGCGGCCCATATTGTTCTATCACGTGTTCTTTTGACATAAGCAGGGATTCGGCAGCCGTCACCAGATTGGCGTTATGCCCCAGGTTGGCTTGCGCTGTAGACAGGGTAACAAACCCTCTGGCCAGCCCGGTGGTAATACTGTCGCCCAACAGAAGTTCCGTACCTTCCGGCGCAGTGCCAGCAATATCTCCGTTGGGGGCGTGCCCCATGCCGAAACTGACACCTACGTTACCACCATGGTGAATGAGTAGCTTGCGATTCCACTGGGGTTGAGGGGCCAGGGCATCCCAGGGCTGGCCCGGCTGAAACAGTGCCATAATCTGATAGCGGTCACGGTTGATAACCCCGTGCTCAACGCGAACGATGAATGGAACGGTTGTACCGTTATCGGTTGTTATGCTGGCGATGTCCTTATCTGCTGGCGGGTTTTCCGGGTCGTAGGGCATAAACGCGCCAGGTAATCCGGGCGACTCCGGATCAAATTCGGCAACGAATTGCTTGAATACGGAGTCCGGCATGTACTTGAATTCAAACGTAGGCGCCTGATTACATTGTTCGTCAACCGCTGCTGAGTTTGTGCAGTTCCAGGGCGATACCTGGGGGCCCGAGAATACGGGTCCGCCGATGGGGTGGTTTGTTACAGTCGTTGTCAGGTGTTTATTATTCGGGAACGTGACTTCCAGCAGGTTTTCACCGATTTCAAGTCCCTCGACAAGGCCGACCCACTCTGTCGTAGACGTGGAGAACGGGATGCTCTCAACCTCCGAGCCATTAATCAGCAGTTGTCCTGGCTTGCCTTCGCTGGTTCTGATGCGAACAAGTGCGTTGCCGCCACTGATCAGATCTTTACGGTTCGACATGATTTCGATCGCGCCAGAGGCGGGCATTTGCGCCGGAGGTGATACGGTTTCATCCTGATCATTAACGGTGGAGCCTGGTGAAGCCAGGTTGTCATTGCTGTTGTTATCGGACCCGCCACCACAAGCGGATAACAAAAATCCGGTACACATGAGAACGGCTGTGAGTCGTGCTCTATAGTCAGCCATGGTATTCACTCCTGTTTTGCGAGACTGGATGGGGAAGGCGTGGTTACGCCCGCCCCGGGCGATGACGGATTACAAGGGTGCTTTTTCGATGCGCTCCCACATCCGCAAGTAGGCTTCTGCGGACGTAAACAGCTGATTAACGGCCTCGTCTATTGTTTCAGCGTCACGATCACTGTTCAGAATCATGTCGGCGATCTGATCGGCATAGAGACCGTAATGGGCAACGCCACGGCCATCATAGAGACCAAATTCCCGATCGCCTGTGCGTTGCTTGTCGAAGCGAACCCGGCCGTCTACCGATTCGAACGGATACAGTTTTGCATCGTCCTCCGGTACACCGGGATTGCCTGCAAGTGCGGCAATGCCATTTACATCCGAGGAAAGCCCGGCGCCACCGAAAGGGCCCACTTTGTAGGCATCTGAACGCGGTCTCTGGCCATTCCGGATCAACTCATCAACCCAGCCGCCGCGGGTTCCTCCGAAGGAGGCCGTTACGCCTCCCTGCGCAGCAATGCGATCTCGCAGGGCCTCGGTGCCGCCCCAGCCGCCGTGACTGTTGATAACCGGATACCCAAGGGGCCCGGTAAGCTCCAGGATGCGGGCGGCAGCTTTACGACTAATGTGATCTGTCTCAATCATCATTTTGCGACGGATCAGTTCCTGGACAAGAAAGTCGCCCAGATCGGAGAGGCCGCGGCTATTACACAACTTGTCAGTGCCTCGGCGGGGGTCCATGGCTTGCAGTTGCTCCGGGGTTTCAGGGAAGCGGTCACCGATATAGTCGAGTTGAAACAGCAACTGATCAATCAGGCCAAAAGGCTTGAGCGCTGCGTTCTGATCCGGCTCAAGACCCGAGTACTCCGTTCCTTCAGGGCATTCTTCAAACTCTGGCAGGTGGCCGGTTTCCAGCATGTTACCGGCATAGAGAATGGGGCCAATCCCGATGCCCGAGCTGAGATCCGGCAGGTGGCCACCAAAAGCGTTATCAAATTTGTGAACCGGGAAAATACTCCGTACGCCTAACTGGTAAAGCTGATCCAGACGGTCAGTAATATCCTTGCGCGAGCATTCCGCCACATTCAGAAACTCACCGCAGCCCAGAACCTTGGACATTTCGATGCCGAGTACAACAGCCAGTTTGCCTTGTGCAATCACATCACGGGCTTCGCCGGGAGACATCACGATGCGAAACCAGCCCTGGCCGGGCCCGCCATGTTGTGCATCAATATAATCCTGCATTTCGTACATGCGCTGAATCTGTAACAGAATCGCTTCCATGGGATCGCAGTCGTTCTGTTTCTGCGGGTTTATCTGGCAAAGCACCTCGTTATGAACCAGATGATTCACAAGGATCTTCATTCCTGACAGATGAACCCTCTCTAGCCAGCGATAATAGCTCTGGTGATGTTGCAGCGAATCGTTGCGCGGCCAGTCATTGAAGCTGGGCCAACCCTGGGTTTCATGGGAGACTGTGCCACTGGTGGCAATTTCCAACAGCCCGGTTGTGCCTTGGGGGCCATGATTGACTGCACAGTCCTCAAGCGCGTGGGTAATACCGAAACGGTGAAAAGGATCGCCATAGTTTATGCGGCCCCCAATGAACTCGTAAGCCGAGATATGGGAGTGGGCGTCAACAAATCCGTATATGTCATCATCGTCCAGGCCCTCGACGTTACGGAAACGATCGACCTCTTTCAGATAAATGGCCGGGCCGTCTTCGTGCAAAACCTCCGCGTTAAGGCCCGCCTCGGGATAGGCATCGCAACCCTCACTCGGATTGAAGCGAAAGTGGTTGGCCTCGTCTTGCAGAGAAGGTGATCTCAGCGTCAGTTCGTTTGAGTCCACTCCGAGTAATAACCCGGTTACCCGGGATGCAAGTGTGTAAGCCCCGTCTTCTGTTTTGTTCAGTTGCCATACAGCAAGATCGTTAGGGCGGTTTACCATCGCAAGCCTGGGGAGCATATTGACGTTGCCCACTTGATCACCGAAAAAATCCAGGCTTTCGCCAAGCGCCCTGAGTATGCCGCCCAAGGGCAGAATGGGGTCAAGAATCAGGCCGGTCGTATCGCCGAGCCCGGCCACCAGATAACTCAGCTCTCCGACAAACCTGCCACCCGCATCCAGAAATTCGCCGCCGGGGTCGGTGATCCCGAGAAGCTCAAAATCGCCTTTGCTGTTTTCTACCCTCTTGAAGCCCGACATGAGCAGGTATGAGCCCAGTTCTGTTGGTCGCATATAAAATCGCGCTGCATCGGTTTCAGAACTGGCAATGCCGTATGTGCCGTCTGGTTGGGCAGCAAGAAAGCCATCGTTTGAGCTAACGGTGTAACAGGCGTTGGCAAACTGATAGCGGGAGTTTGCGTAGGGGTTTACCCTGGGCTCGCGAGATTGGTTGGAGTCGGCAGATTCAGAAGAATCTGAGGATTCGTCAACATTCACATTGCTGTCTGCCTCTGGGGCTGAATTGGATGCAGTTTCTGACGATTCAGATCCGCCGCCGCAGCCTGCAAAGAGGCCAAGAACTAAAAGTAAGCTGAACAGAAGCGTCCGCTGCCCGGGAACGGACTCGGAAGTGAATTGCATGGCATTCTCCATTCGGACATAAGGCGATGAGCCAGCCCTTTTCTTGTAATTTGAAATTGAGAATTAACAAGATATCGGAGTGAGGGTTTCCTGATCCATGGCACAGTTGTCACAGGCCCCTGCCTAAGGATCATTGACGTACGCAGGAATTTATGGTGGGAGCTCAGTCTATTCCGGGTACCCGGTGATATCCCGGATTTTCTGGTACAGCGGCTGAAGCTGCGGGTACATGCGTAGATAGACCTCATGATAGAGCCGTTCGTACAGCTTACGGGCCTCCGGGTTGGGCTGGAATACATCACCAACCCGGGTCATTGCAGCCACTGCCGTTTCAAAATCCGGGTGCAGGCCAAGGCCGACAGCCGCATCAATGGCCGCCCCCAGCCCCGAGGTTTCATAGGTGTGGGGCCTTTCAGCGGGCAGGCCGAACAGGTCAGCAGTTAACTGCATGGCTGCATCACTCTGGGAGCCGCCACCGGCCACCCGGAGTTTGCGTATTTTTACGCCACTGCGCTTTTCGATTTTTTCCTTGCCTTCCCGCAGAGCGTAAGCCAAGCCTTCAAGAATCGCCCGGTAGATGTGGGAGCGGGTGTGAACATCGCCAAAACCAATGATCGAGCCTTTGGCCTCCGGCCCCGGTTGCCGCACCCCTGGTGACCAGTAGGGCTGCAGCATCAGCCCCATGGAGCCGGCAGGAACATCGTTGACCAGTTCATCAAACAGCGCCTCCGGCTCAATATTTCGCTCCTCGGCAATCTTTTGCTCCCTGAGGCCGAACTCTTTTTTGAACCAGCTCACCATCCAGAATCCCCGGTAAATCATGATTTCTGTGGAGTAATACCCGGGCAATGCGGAAGGATAGGGCGGCATCAGGCGCACCGGCTCAACATAGCGTTTGCTGGTGGTGTTTATGGTGGCGGTTGTGCCATAGCTCATGCAGCCTACATCGGGTGTTAAGCCGCCAGAGCCGAGTATTTCGCAGGCTTTGTCGGAGGCCGCAGCAATGACCGGCAAGCCTTCCGGTAGCCCGAGATGAGCGGCGGCCTCCGGGGTGAGATGGCCCAGGGTAGACCCGGGGCTGACCAGTTCCGGCAGCATGGATTTCTTCACCGGCATGACCTGCCATTTGAAATCCCGGGGGCCGGCCCAGCGGTGTTTTTTGTAGTCAAACGGCAGGTAGCCGACCTGGCTGCCCGTCGAATCCCGGAACTGGCCGGTAAGACGGTAATTCAGGTAGCCGGATAACAGCAAAAAGTGCCGGGTTTTTTTCCAGATTTCGGGTTGGTTCTGGGCAATCCAGTTGGCCTGGGTGTTTTCCCGGAAGCGGTTCACCGTGTCCTCCAGTTTTGCCAGCTTGAACAGCCAGCCCCAGGGGCCTTTGACCGGGCCATCGATTCTTGCATGGCGCTGGTCCAGCCAGATAATGGCCGGGCGCAGCGGTTTGCCTTGTTCGTCCAGATTAATCACCGTGCCACGCTGGGTTGTTACGGTAACGCCAACCACTCTTCCGGGCCTGGCATCGGTGGATTGCCATAGCCGGGCGCAGGCCTTTCCCAGATTCTCCCAGAAATACTCCGGGTGCTGTTCCGCCCACCCCGGTTGTTCGGAGAAATACGGCTGAATCTCCTGCTTGCCCTTGGCAATCAGATTGCCCTGGGCATTGAAAAGCAGGGCGCGAATACTCTGGGTACCGTTATCAATCGCCAGTATCAGGGGATCAGAATGCATGCCCGGGCTCCGTCTGGGGTGGCAGGGAATAGGCATTACGCCAGAGGGAAAGATACCTTGTTTCCTCCGAGCGCCATTGCTCGTCATCCCAGCCCAGGGCACTCTGGCACTGTTCCTTCAGCTCCGGTAACAGGGCTTTGCCACCCTCGGGCAGAACAAGACCAAGCCGGGTGCGGCGCAGCATCAGATCATCCAGATGTTTTACATCTTCCTGTTTGCAAGCCCAGATAACTTCTGCCCACAACAGTTCGCCGGGCACGGAACCTGCCACCGCGCAAACCTCAACCGGTTTGACGGGCCCGGCTTGCAGAACTTCCTCCAGGTCTGATCCGTAAAAACCGCGCAATCGCTGCCAGTTCTGGTGGCCTATGGCAGAGGGTCGCTGGTACCCGGACCACGGCCTGAAAACGGGCTCACTGGCCGGGCGCAGCCGCTCCTCGCCGCCAAGCCCCCGGGCAAGGGCTTCCCGCGCTATAAGCCGGAAGGTGGTGAGTTTACCGCCTGCAATACTGATCATTCCCTTGTATTCCCGGAACTCGTGTTCCCGGCTTTCCCTGGATGGATCTTTCGGGCCTGCAGTGGGTTTGCTGGCAGTTACAACCGGGCGGACACCGGCCCAGGTGGATATTACGTCGGCTTTGGACACACCGGCACCGGGAAACAGGCGCCCGGATATCTTCAGGAGATACTCAACCTCTTCAGCGGAAATGCGCGGCTCATGGTCCAGGTTGCCGGTGTGATCAAGATCCGTTGTACCCAGGACTGTTGTACCGGCCCAGGGAAAGGCAAAGACGGGGCGTTTGTCATCCGGGTGCAGCAGCGATACAGAGCAGGATACAGGGAGCTTGTGCCAGGGGATAATCAGGTGGCTACCGCGCAATGGCCGGATGTGCATGGGCTCCGGTTCGCTGCCTTTCTGCTGCAGCCGGTCTGCCCAAACCCCGGTGGCGTTTATAACCAGCGGTGCATGCACTGGGAAGGTTCGGGTTTCATCTTCGGCTTGCAGTTCAAGCCCGCTTACATGCCCGTTGCTGTCCCTGAGAACCTTCACAGCTTTCACGTAATTCAGGCACACAGCCCCGTCTTTTCGGGCTTCGGCCAGAACGCGCTGCACAAGGCGTGCGTCATCCGTTACTGCATCAGCGAATCCGCTGGCGCCGGTAAGCTTGTCTGTATTCAACCCGGGCACCCATTGCATGGTCTGGCCCGGTGTCAGAAAGTGGCGTGAGCGAAAGCCGGCTATCCGGTCGTACACCCGCAGCAGAATCTGAAACAGCCGTGGGCCGGGGAACTGGCGTTGAAAGTGGGGCATGATAAAACGCAGCGGGTCGATAAGCCCCGGCGCCTCGCTCATCAGTCGCTGGCGTTCGGTAACGGCATCCCGGGTCAGCCCGTACTGGCCACTGCCAAGATACCGCAAGCCGCCATGCACCATCTTGGAAGAGCGGCTGGACGTTCCCCAGGCGAAGTCCTTCTGTTCAACCAATAAGGTGTTCAAACCGCTGCCGGCGGCCTCTCTTGCGATGCCGGCACCGGTTATGCCGCCGCCAACCACCACAACATCAAAGTTCTGAGTGCCGTTCATCAGATCGCTGAGCAAGGTATCTCGAGGCTTCATCGGGTTTGCTCCGCTCATTCGATCAGTGTTTTCGGGTTGAGAATGCCATCGGGGTCAAAGGTCTGGCACAGGGAGCGAATGGCCAACATGCCCAGTTCACCTTTTTCAACGGGCAGAAAGGGGGCGTGATCCTTGCCAACGCCATGCTGGTGACTGATGGTGCCCCGGTTGCGCACAATCAGTTCGGATGTTGTGTTCTTGAGGTGTTGCCAGCGGGCCAGAGTCTCATCATAGCTGTCGGCAACCCGGAAAACGTAGGTGGTGTAGATGCTGCAGCCCTGTCCGTAAAAATGAGAGAGGTGAGTGAACACATGAGCCCGCTCATTCCGGCTCTCTTTGCGGGCCTGAAGACCTTCCCGCAAACTGGTTTCCATCAGGCCGAGCAGATTATCTACGTTGTCCCAGTCGGTGGCAGTTTCCAGCGTATCCACGGCGTAGCCCATTTGCCATAGGGCTTCCCTGAGGTAGGGCATGGTAAAGCGTTTTTCAGCCCACTTTTTCCCCAGCCGGGTGCCTGTGTAAATGCCTTTGTATTGCGAACAGATACGTTTTGCTTCCTGCCTGACACTGCTGCACTGGTGCTTGCTGCCAGTCAGCCCGAAGGTCATCATGCATTTGCCGTCATCGGCGCCACGCAGGGACAATACTTTTTCAAGCATGCCGATAAGGTGCGGGTGGCCTGCCAGCGCCAACTGGGTCTCGGTTTCCATGGCGTTGCTCAGCCTTAGCATGGAAAGCTGGGTGCGGTTCTGCACCAGCGAGCGACAGGCATTGCGGGCGCTGTCCCAGTCTGGAAAAAATACCACATGAAAGCTCTCATGTTCCGGCAAACGGGTAACCCGCACTTTTACTTCCGTGATCAGGCCAACCCGGCCCTCGGAGCCCAGAATCATCTCGCGGATATCGGGTCCGGCGCTGGAGGCGGGTATGGTTGGCAGGTCCAGTGTGCCCTGAAGCGTTTCGACACGCCCGCCGGCAAATAGCTGTTCGATCCGACCGTAACGCAGTGACTGCTGACCGCTGGAGCGGGAGGCAACCCAACCCCCGATGGTGGAGAGTTCAAACGACTGCGGGAAATGCCCGAGCGTGTAGCCATGGGCGCGCAACTGGGACTCGACCAGGGGGCCGGGCGTACCGGCTCCGAATGTGGCTATCTGGCTTTCGCGATCCAGATCGATGAGGCGGTTCATGCCGCCCATATCCACCGTGAGCACCGGCCTGTTGCTGGCAAGGGGGGTGATATGACCCGCTACGCTGGTGCCACCACCATAGGGGATAAGTTCAACGTTGCTGGCCCGGGCGTACTGCAGAAGCTTCTGCACCTCCATGCTGCTGTGGGGGCGGGCGACGCCGTCGGGGAAGACCCCGAATTCACCACTGCGCATGGCCAGCCAGTCTGGCAGGCTTTGGCCGCGGGCGTGGCGAACGCGGGTTTCCGGGCTGGTGTCGATCAGTTCATCAACACTGGCATCCGCAGGGAGGCGGGTATCCGGGACTTTTTCGCAAACGGATTCAAGGGAAGCATCGGTCAGAGGCTTGCCGGAACCTACCCGTTCAGCAAGAAAGCTTTGCCCCTGTGCCGGTAGTTCCAGATTAAACTGCTCATCGCCCCAGCCATTCCAGCGTCGCATCAAAGTACACTCCCGTTTTCCATTGGATGGGCCGTACTTTATCGGTTTGTCTGAAGATTACCTATATCCCATGGCGACACTGGTGGTGTCATTTGCCGACAGGCGGGCGGCGTCGGATAAATTCTCAGCCGTTAGTGCGCAGGCGTTCCCGGAGCTGTTCAAGGCGTTTACGTATTTCTTCGCGGCGTTCTTGCTCGTTTGCGGGCGGACCGGAAGGGGCGGTCCGGTTAGACACGGCGGGGCTCTGAGGCTGCGGGGAAGCCTGTTGAATATTGTCAGCATCGGAAGAGAAGGAGATTCCCGAGCGATTGTCCGTTTCCGGAAAATACAGGTTTTCAAGCTTGCCGCCGCGGTCGAGAACCACCCGGTTTGGGTGAACCGATCTGAGCCTGGCGTTGCCGGGCAACTCATCGCCGATCAGAAATACCTCGGTTTTGCTTTTGTCGTCTTCAATCAAGGCGCTGCCGGGAAAGTCGCCATCGGCAGCGAGAACTCCGCGCAGGAAAAGCCGAAGGTTGGTTTCCGGAAGATCTTCAGTGTTTGCTACCGGCTCATCGCCCGACTCCTGCGGGCTGCCGAAAAGCTCCAGTGATGCGAGTGACAGTGCAGGCACGCTGGGCTTTTCTGCAATGTGCCTGGCGGTAACCCGGTTGCTCTGTGTGGCCTGCAGGCTTTCGTTTTGCCAGAAAACATATCCCTGCCAGGCCGTAGCCCCCACCATGGCCATGCCTGCTACCAAAGCAAGAAACAAAGGAACCCTTGGATTCATAGAAAGCATTGACTGTCCTGAGTGCAAGTTCGCAAGCTGCCGGTGAAATGGCTAAAGTCCCACAGGTTATCAGAATACCGCCTTTTATTGGGAGTATACTGCAAGGAGTTATTCAGCAGACCAGGCTCCTGTGGTAGCCTTCCTGCATTTACCGACACGACAGCGAGGACAACCTTGGCCACAGAAACCGAACTTCAGCCGAAGGATGCTCAGCTGGGTCGTCTGCCCTTTACCTTTGCAAAGCGTAACGGCGTTATTCTGACCCGCTCGGAAGAAGGTGAGCCGGTTATCCTGGTTAAGCCCGGTGCGCCTCATTCTGCCCTGGCGGAAGCCAACCGGATCAGCGGTGGCCGGGCACGGTTTACCAGCATTGACCCCGACCACTTTGATCATGCCCTTAATGTGGCCTATCAGAACGACTCTGCAGAAGCCATGCAGATGGTTGAAGGCATCGGCGACGACATGGATCTGGCTTCGCTTGCCGACTCGGTTCCGGAAACCGAGGATTTGCTGGAACAGGAAGACGACGCACCGATTATTCGGCTGATCAACGCGATTCTGACAGAAGCTGTCAAAACCAGCGCCTCGGACGTACACATAGAAACCTACGAGAAGCGCCTGGTGGTTCGGTTCCGGGTGGATGGTGTATTGCGCGAAGTTGTGCAGCCGAAACGGGCACTTGCACCCTTGCTGGTCTCGCGTATCAAGGTTATGGCAAAGCTGGATATTGCCGAGAAACGCGTGCCCCAGGATGGCCGGATCGCCCTTCGCGTCGCTGGCCGTGAGGTGGATATCCGGGTGTCTACAATGCCTTCATCCAGCGGTGAACGGGTTGTATTGCGTTTGCTCGACAAGCAGGCGGGGGCTATCCATCTTGAATCCCTGGGCATGGCCGCCGGTGATCTCAAAATACTGCGTAGGCTCATTCATCGGCCCTACGGCATATTGCTGGTTACCGGCCCCACGGGCTCAGGTAAATCGACGACACTCTATGCCTCCCTGCAGGAAATAAACGACCGTTCCCGTAACATTCTTACAGTCGAAGACCCCATTGAGTACAACCTGCCGGGTATTGGCCAGACTCAGGTAAACCCGAAGGTTGATATGACCTTTGCACGAGGGCTGCGTGCCATTCTGCGCCAGGACCCCGATGTGGTGATGATCGGTGAAATCCGCGATCTCGAAACCGCCGAAATTGCCGTGCAGGCCAGTCTCACCGGTCACCTTGTATTGTCCACGTTGCACACCAATACTGCGGTGGGTGCGATTACCCGTCTTATGGATATGGGCATCGAGCCTTTCCTGATTTCATCAAGCCTGGTGGGGATTGTGGCCCAGCGCCTGGTGCGAGTGCTGTGCAAGGAGTGTCGGGAGCCCTATACGCCCACTGAAGAACACTGCGAATTCCTGCAGCTGGATTCTGCCAATCCACCCGCTATTTACAGGGCAAAAGGTTGTGATCATTGCAACCAGCTTGGGTACCGGGGGCGTATTGGTATTTATGAAGTGGTTGAAGTAACCGAGGAGATCAGCGCGTTGATTCACAAGCGTGCAGGTGAACTGGACCTTGAGTACCAGGCGCGGCTCAAAGGCCCCAGTATTCATGCAGACGGTGTCCGGAAAATACTGGATGGTGTTACCACTGTGGAAGAGGTGCTCCGCGTAACGCACCGGGGCCAGTAAGCCATGCCTGCCTATGAGTACAAAGCCCTGGATGCAAGGGGCAAGCAGAGACAGGGTGTGGTGGAAGCCGACGCACCCCGCGCCGTAAGGCAGCAACTCCGGGAAAAGGGCCTGACTCCTCTGGCTGTTGAACCCGCCGCCCAGAAAACTGCCCGCAGTAATCCGCTCAGCGGTCGTGGGTCGCTCAAAACCGCAGATCTTGCTCTGGTTACGCGCCAGCTGGCAACCCTGATCCAGTCCGGTATTCCCATTGAGCAGGCGTTATCAGCCGCCGCCCAGCAAACTGCCAAACCCCGTACCCGCGGTATGCTGATTGCCATTCGAGCCAAGGTTATGGAAGGCTACACGCTGGCGGACAGTCTTGGCGAGTTTCCGAAAGCCTTCCCCCGGCTATACCGTTCAACCGTGGCGGCGGGAGAACATGCGGGGCACCTGGATCTGGTGCTGAACCGGCTGGCTGACTACACTGAAAGCCGGCAGGAAGCGCGCCAGAAAATCCAGCTGGCCGCCATTTACCCGATTATCCTGAGTTTTGTCGCCATTGCGATCGTGGTGTTCCTGTTGACCTATGTTGTGCCGGATATTATCGAGGTGTTTGTCAAACAGGGCCAGGAATTGCCCGGGTTAACCGTGGCTATGCTGGCAATGTCGGAATTTCTCTCAAATTACGGTGTCTATCTGCTGATATTGCTCGTAGCCGGCATTTCGGCGTTCCGCTTCGCGCTAACCAAACCACCTGTGCGGCTGCGTTTTCACAAGCGCCTGCTGCATCTGCCTCTGTTCTCCGGAATGGTAAGAGGGGTGAATACGGCGCGCTATGCAAGCACACTGAGTATACTGACCACCAGTGGTGTGCCGCTGGTGGAGGCCATGAGAATTGCCGGGGAGGTGCTTTCCAACGACTATTTGCGCCAGCAGCTCAAGGAAGCCGCACGCAAGGTCAGTGAAGGAGGTTCTTTGCATCGGGCGCTGGACCAGTCTGGCTACTTTCCTCCGATGATGTTGCACATGATTGCCAGTGGGGAAGCCAGTGGTGAGCTCGACAGCATGCTGGAGCGCACCGCAAGGATGCAGGAAAACACCCTGCAAGCAAAAATTGCCGCCATTGTCGGGCTTTTCGAGCCTATGATGCTGCTTGTGATGGGCGTGGTCGTACTGATTATAGTGATGGCCATCATGCTGCCCATACTCAACATGAGCAATCTGGTCGGTTAGCAGGGTTTTACAAAAGCCACTTATTAAATGCCATTCAGATCGATAACGAGTGAACCAATGACGATGAAAAAACTGAACATGCCGCAATCCAGCCGGGGTTTTACCCTGATCGAGATCATGGTGGTGATGGTGATTCTTGGCCTGCTGGTAGCGGTTGTGGCCCCGAATATCATGGGCCGGAGTGACCAGGCCAAGGTGACCGTAGCCGAAACCCAGCTCACCAATATTTCCAAGGCACTGGATATTTACCGGCTGGACAATAGCCATTATCCGTCCACCCAGCAGGGGCTGGAAGCCCTGAAATCCCGCCCCAGTGGCAGCCCGGAGCCGAAGAACTGGAATCCCGACGGCTATATGAAGAGCATTCCCAAAGATCCCTGGGGTAACGACTTCCAGTATGTGAGCCCGGGCGTTGAAGGCCCCTATGACCTCTATTCCTATGGTTCCGACGGCCAGGAAGGTGGTAGCGACGATGCCGCGGACATCAGCATCTGGAATATCGGCGGCTGATTGGTGGTGCAGGCGGGTTCAGGAAACAACAGCAGCGGCTTTACGCTGATCGAGATACTGGTTGTCCTGATTCTGGTGGGGCTGCTTGCGGCACTGGCTGTCTTTACCATGGGTGGAAACTCCCAGCAGCGCGAGCTTCAGAACGAGGTGAGAGAACTCTACCTGTTGATGCAGACAGCATCGGACCAGGCGGTTCTTAATAATCAGGAACTGGGGTTGCTGCTTGAAGAAAACGGATATCGTTTCGTGGCTTTCCAGAGTGACACAGGTGACTGGAAAGCTTCCGGCGAGCGCATATTCCGGGCCAGGGAGTTTCCGGACTGGCTGGTGGCCACAGAGTTCATTGAAAGTGACGCGCCCCGCCTTGCCTCGGCTGAAGACAAGCTCCGGCCCGATGTGGTGTTTTTTTCCAGCGGGGAGACAACGCCTTTTGAACTGGAATTCACTGTTGGCAGCCAGACAGACTACACCCAGGTTCTGGTGTCCGACGGTGTTTCACCCATCGAATGGCGCCGCCCCGGTGACGAGGGGGCTGACTGGTGAGTTTGCCGGGGTCCGCAAGTCTTCCGAAGGCCACAACGAAAAGCCAGAAGGGCTTCACGCTGATTGAAGTCATGATTGCCTTGCTGGTGTTCGGATTGATTGCCACCGCTGCCGCAGAGGTGGGTAGCCAGTACATTTCAAGTTACGAACGTATTCGTGACAAAACATTTGCCGGCTGGCTTGCTGATAATCGCATTAACGAAATCCGGCTGGAAAAGAACCTGCCGGGAATATCCGAAAATTCGAAGGATCAGGATTACGGCCCTTACCGTTGGCAGGTGACAACAAGAGTGCTAGCCACCGCAGAGCCGAAAATGCGACGGGTTGAAGTGCAGGTATCCCGTTACAGTGAAGGGCAGTCAAAGCCATACCCGGTACACACGCTTTCCGCCTTTGTAGGTGAGAAATGATCCGGGCCGTGGGCCAGCGGGGCTTTACGCTGCTCGAGGTGCTGGTCGCCATCACCATTACGGCGGTTATTGGTATTGGCGTGTGGCAGGTTCTCAACGGTGTAATCCTCTCGCGTGATCGCGTAGATGAGCTTGCCGAAGACTTCGACGGGCTGCAGAGAGCAATGCTGCTGCTGGAGCGGGATCTCACCCAGATAGTGAACCGCCCGGCAAGGGACATCTACGGAGATTTCAAACCCGCGCTGACAACCCGTGAAGACGACTTTGCCCTGATGCTGACGCGGCAGGGCTGGCGCAATCCGCTGGGTATCCGGCGCAGCAGCCTGCAGCGAGTGGGCTGGGAGTACACCGGCACTGAACTGCGCCGCCGTTATTGGCCGAACCTGGATCAGGGCCAGGAGGACAACAGCCGTGATCTGTTGCTGCTGGAGAGAGTTACCGGGTTCGACCTGAGATTCCTGAACCAACAATATACCTGGCAGCCCGAATGGCCGCCTGATGATGTTATGGCGGCGTTAACTCCTGGCAGTCGCCCGGATACAGACTTTCCCCTGGCGATTGAAGTCACCCTTGAACATGAGCGTTTTGGGGAACTGGTGCGCACCTTCGTATTGCCTGACTTTGACCCTGCCAACGCCCAGGGGTTGGTGAATCAGGTAAACGAAGCCCGTGATAAAACCAGCGAAGAAGACGCTGACGACGGGCCGGATGGCCAGACAGCGGGGCAGGGAGGCTAGCTGATGATGCGCGGTTACTGTATTCACAAACCTCAAGGCCCCGCTCGCAAGCAACAGGGTGTTGCGCTGATCATGGTACTGCTTGCGATGGCACTGGTGGTCATGCTGGCCTCTGGGATGACACAGCAGCAAAATATACGAGTGTTCAAAGCCGGGCATTACCTGGCGCAACAGCAGGGCCAGAGTATTGCCCTGGGCGCCGAGGCCTTTGCCCGCCAGATTCTTATGCGGGACTTTGAAGAGGACAAGGAAGACAGCCTGATGGTGGATAGCCTGGATGAATTCTGGGCCATGAATGCGGCGGTTCTGCCCGTGGACAACAACGGCGTTGCGGAAGTACAGATAGATGATCTGGGTGGGCGCATCAATCTCAACGACCTGGTAGCGGCAAACGGCCAGGTAGATCCGCTGACCAGGGATCGGCTTACGCGCCTGTTCGTCGTTTTGGGTATTACCGGAGTCTCCGTGGATGCCCTTGTGGACTGGATTGACCCTGATGATCAAACCATCAGTGCCTATGGCGCGGAAGATGGCCAGTATCTGATGGCGGAACCCGGGCTCCGGGCCGCGAATCAGCCTTTCGTGAGTGTGTCGGAGCTGCGGTTGATTGAAGGCATGACCGAAGAAATATACGTAACATTGCGGCCACATGTGTCCGCATTGCCGGTAAACGGACTGGGCATCAACGTGAATACAGCGTCTGCTGAAGTATTGATGTCGCTCTATGAAGAGCTGACGTCTGCCCAGGCGGAGTCTATTCTGGAGAAGCGGAAGGAAGAACGGTTTGAGAACCTGCAGGATTTTCTCGCATTGCCGGAATTTGCCGGGTCAGGCATGAAACCTGTCGGGCTGGGCTTGCAAACCCGTTTTTTTGAAGTTGTTTCGCGGATTACCTACGATAACCGTGTTGTGAATATGGTAAGTACAGTTTTCCGTAATCAGGAAGGCGATGTCCGGACGGTTCACAGGGATACCGGCCAGAAGAACCGAATTACCAAAGAGCCCTACACCATTTCGGAAGGATAACCATGTCTTATCGCCTTTATGTGCGACCCCTGCCTCCCTATACGGAGCCCGGAGAAGACCCGGAAGCCCGCTTTTTTAACTGGGTGCTATACGATGCAGGCGGTGATGCTCAGGCCCAGGGTAGCCATGATGTCCAGAGCACCATCGAGCAGACACTCAGCCAGAACGGGCTTGAGGATGTCCTGCTGGTGGGCTTGATTCCGGGCGACGAAGCCCTGTTCTGCGTGGCCGACATTCCCGCAAAGCAGAGCCGTTTTATCAATCAGGCGCTGCCCTATGCGGTTGAAGAACAGATAGCGCAGGATATTGATAGCGTGCATCTGGCACTCGGCATGCACACTCCGGAGGGTTATCGGGTGGCCGCGGTTGATCGTATGCGTATGGCCCAATGGCTTGAGCTGTTCAGTGGCTGGTCACACACCCGCCTGGACGCCATTTATCCGGATGCTGCATTGCTGCCGGTGACAGAGGGCGGATGGACGATTTGCCTGGATGGCGAATTCGCCATGATGGCCAGTGATCGTGGCGAATGGTTGAGTATGCAATCTGCCAACCTTGGCATGTTTGCCCAGACAATGGCGGCGCCACCCTCGGAAGACGTGGTGGCTGAGGTTCCCGTGGTCATTTATGGCACCGATACCGAGTTGGAAGAGCAGCAGGCGCTTCTTGGTGAACTCATGGTGCCAGGGCGGCTTTCCGTTCGCCGGGAACCCCTTGAGTTGATGCCTTTGGAGTTGCTGGCGCATGCTCATCATCACAATCTTTGCCGCCCCATCAACCTTTGCCAACGGGATTTCTCGGTAAAAGGTGGCAGGGACAGTGCTTTAAAACCCTGGAAACCGCTGATTGCCGTAGCGGCTGTCTGGTTTGTGGTGCAGCTGGCGCTAGAGGCGGGGATGGGTTTTTATTACCAGCAGCAGGCCGATGACATGCGACAGCAGGCCATGTCGATATACCGGCAAGCCTTCCCGGGTGACCGCAGAACCCACGCGGGTAATGTAAGACGCGTTATAGAAGGGCAGTTGCGGGTGGCCGGCGCAGACGGCCCTGAGGCCGATTTTGTCACCCTGATGAAATATACCGGCGAGCAATATTCCAAAGTGGCCACCACCGGCTCGGTGACTTTTAATTCCATCAATTTCAGCCAGTCCCGAGGGGAGTTGGTGGTGGATGTACGTGCGCAAAGTTACGATCGCCTGAGCGCCCTGCGAAATGGTCTCACTGCCCAGGGGCTTGAAGCCAGAATCGGTTCGGTTGTAAATGAATCCAGCGGCGCCCGTGGTCGCCTCACGGTATCCGGAGGGTAAGGCGATGTTAAGCAAACTGAAAGAGCAGCCCGCTGTGGGCAAGCTGATTGCTCAGTATGACCAGCTCCCCAGGAGGGATCAGCAGGCGCTTACAGTGCTGGCAATTGCTGTCTTTCTCGGGTTTCTCTATTTTGCCGTATGGAATCCGGTTGCGAGTTTCCACGATCAGGCCGCTGCCAGTAAGGAAAACGCGTCAGAGCTTCTGGCATGGATGCAATCCAACGAGGCGGTAATAAGGCGCCTGAGCGACAGCAGCGCCGGGCCTGCCAGCGCGACCGGGGAGGTTCCCGCCGATGGCCGCGCACTGATGGGGCTGGTAACCCGGTCGGCAAGGGAGTCTGGCCTCACACTTCAACGCTTCGAGCCCAGCGGTGAGAATGCAATCCGTGTGTGGCTGGAAGCCGTTCCTTATTCGCAGGTTGCAGCCTGGCTTGAAATGCTCAATGGTAAGCATGGTGTTGTGATTGACCAGGCTGCGCTTGATCGCGCCGGTGAACCCGGCAGGGTGTCTGTTCGTTTAACACTGGCAATCTGATTTCGAATTACAGGGTTCCGGGGTGGTCTCTCCGGACGGCAGCAGGAGAGAAAGCATGAACAGCGACAGCCATAACAAGCCGGAGCCGGTTATTGTCCGGCTGGATATCACTGCTTTGAACGAAGCCAGATCCATTCTGTATGACGCCTACCTCAGCGAGCCAACCTTCCAGTATCTGTTCAATCACCGCAAACCCGGATATAAACAGCGCGTGCGCGCAACTGTGCGCGAGCTGGTCGACCTGTATTTTGATCTGGAGCAGGAGGCGGTTGGCGTCATGGTAAATGACACCCTGGTTGCTGTGGCTTTTATTGGCGACCCGGATTTGCGCCTGAACCTTGCGGATCAGTTCAGTTGGAGGATACGCATGGTGCTGACGGCAGGGTACGCCTCTACGCGCAGGTACCTGAGTTACCACGAAAGAATACGTGCCATGTTGCCACAGCCCCTGGCGCATCAGTTGCCATTGATGGGTGTGAACCCCAAGTACCAGAACCGAGGGTACGGTCGGCTATTGCTCAAGGCCGTGCAGCGGTTGTGTGCAGACAATCCGAGGGGAAGCGGGCTTGTATTGGACACGGGGAATAACCGGTATCTGCCATTTTACGAATCTGAAGGCTTTCGCAGTCTTGGCAAGATACGCCTTGGTGGTTTTGAAGACCACATACTGTTCCGCGAGATTCACCCGGAAGCCAAGGCAACGGCAGCCCAAAATTAACGTTTTAATGAACATCAGGAGACATTGTGTCTGACAGCCACGAATTTGATCTTATTGTTATTGGTGCCGGTTCCGGCGGAGTCAGGCTTGCCCGCATGTCGGCTGGTCGGGGCGCCCGGGTAGCAGTAGTGGAATCCCGCTACCTCGGCGGTACCTGCGTTAACGTGGGTTGTGTGCCGAAAAAACTGTTTGTTTACGGGGCCCATGTCAGCGATGAACTGGAGGACGCTGCAGGTTATGGCTGGAGTGTTCCCATGGACGATGTCAGTTTCGACTGGCCGACACTTGTAGCCAATAAAAATACGGAAATAGAGCGGCTTAACGGCATTTATGGCCGCCTGCTCGAGAATGCCGGCGTCACAATTATTGAAGGCACTGCTTCTATCAGGGATCCGAATACGATTGTGGTGGGCGACAGGGAATACACTACCGCCCACATCACCGTTGCCACAGGCAGCTGGCCGGTGGTGCCGGACATTCCGGGTAAGGAATGCATCCTCACGTCCAACGAGATGTTCTACCTGCCTCAGTTGCCCAAACAGGCGGTTGTGTGGGGTGGCGGCTATATTGCTGTGGAGTTCGCCGGTATTCTGGCTGGCCTGGGGGTTGAAACCACGCTACTGTACCGGGGTGATCTGTTTCTCCGTGGTTTTGACAACGATATCCGCAGGTTCACCGAGCAGGAAATGCGCAAAAAAGGCGTGCAACTGGAGTTCGGCGTAACCATTGAGTCGGTGGCAGCCGAGAACTCCCATTACCGGGTCAAGCTCAGTAACGGTTCCGTGATGGAAACAGGTCTGGTTATGGCTGCGACGGGCAGAAGAGCACTGGTTGATGGCCTTGGTCTTACTGAGCTGGGAATCGAACTGAGTGATTCGGGGCATGTGGTGGTGGACGATTATTTCCAGACATCAGTGCCCTCCATAACCGCTCTGGGCGATGTGATTGGCACCCCCCAACTGACACCGGTAGCTCTGGCCCAGGCCATGGTGCTTTCCCGCCGGATGTTCGGGGACGGTAAAGGCGAGATGGATTACAGTGCAATACCGACAGCGGTGTTCTGCCAGCCAAATATAGGAACCGTGGGCTTGACGGAAGAAGAAGCGCGGGAAGCAGGGTATACCCTGAGGATCTACCGTTCTGAATTCCGGCCAATGAAATACACACTCAGCGGGCGCGATGAGCGCTGCCTGATGAAGCTTGTGGTTGATGACAAAACAGATCGCGTGCTCGGTGCCCACATGGTGGGCCCGGATGCCGGCGAAATTACCCAGGGGCTTGCGGTGGCCATCAAGGCTGGTGCAACCAAGGCGCAGTTTGATTCTACCCTGGGAATACACCCGACTTCCGCCGAAGAGTTTGTGACCATGCGTGAACCGGTCACCTGACTTCGAAAAAGGGCACCCATTTACTCAGAACCTCACGCAGGTGTTCCTTGCGCACCGGTTTGGACAGATAATCATCCATACCGCTCTCAACACAGCTTTGCTCGGTGCCGGGCAGTACATCGGCCGTCAGGGCGATGACCGGTGTCCTGTGCCGGCCATTTTTGGTTTCCCATTCGCGGATATAGCGAGTCGTTTCGTAACCGTCCATGACCGGCATCTGGCAATCCATCAATATGACATGGTATCCCAGTTGGCTGGTGCGGACCTTTTCAAGAGCTTCCTTGCCGTTTGTAACGGCTTCTGTATGAAACCCCAGCCGGTTGAGTAACGCAACAGCAACGCGTTGGTTTACCGGGTTATCTTCCACCACAAGCGCACGCATAGATAGGGGCAGTTCTGCCTGCCTGAGGGGTTCCGTGGGTTTTGACGGGGTGGCGGTAGGAGCGAGTTCCAAAGGCAGCTCAAAGCGGAACGAGGACCCTTTCCCCAGGTCTGTTTCCAGCTGAATGTGGCCCCCGAGCAGCTCAACCAGTCGCTGAACAAGCGATAAACCCATGCCAGCTCCGCCAAAACTCCGGGTATCACCCATCTCCAGTTGCTGGAATGAGCTGAAAATATCGGTGATCCGTTCGTGAGGTATGCCACTACCCGAATCACTGACAGAACAGTTAATGATGATATAACCGTCTTCAACACCAAAGCAGCCCATCTGAACGTTTACAAATCCTTCTCTGGTATATTTGATCGCGTTATCGAGCAGGCAGGCAAGGATCTGTCGTAAGCGCGGTGCATCGCCCTGTACCAGGGTATGTTCGGGCCAGTCACCATAGAAATTCAGAGTCAGGGCCAGCCCCTGCTCTTCCGCCACATGGCGGTAGGAGGCCACGCAATTGGTTACGAGCGTGTGCAGGTTGAAAACCTGGTTTTCCAACACAGCCGATCCGCTATCCATGCGTGCGTAGTCAAGGATATCGCTTATAACGGTGAGCAGATCTTCCGTTGACTGGCGGGCGGTTTGCAGGTAATCCCGTTGGCGTGGGGTCAGAGTCTCCTCCTGAACCAGGTCAATCATACCCAGTACGCCGTTCAGCGGTGTGCGTAACTCGTGGCTCATGGTTGCCAGAAACTCGGATTTTGCTCGACTGGCCGTTTCTGCTCTCTCCCGGGCATGTTCGGAAGCCGCCAGTGTCTGATCCCGGGAGGTCTTCAGCGTTTCAAGATGCTCCGCCAGTTCGTTGAGTTGCTGTTCGATGTCTATAATTTCCCGGGAGTTGCCCCGCCTGTTCACCCTGGCTACACGGTAATCTCTTTCAATGAGACGGTTTATTCTCCCTGACACCTGATTCACGGGAGAGAGAATCGCGTTCAGGGTATGCCTGATAACCAGAATGGAAAACAGCAACAATGTGAGCCCTACTGCCACCGACGACCAGAGTATGTTGTTGCGTCGTTGTACAAGCGTCCTGTCGTTAACGCCAACCTGAACTCTGCCAACTCGTAATGCACCTGAGCTTTGACCGAACTCCGGCTCGAACCACTGGGTTTGGCGGTCGGTTTCAAAATTCAGGGGCTTTTGCAGGATTTCTGCTTCGTATATCTGGAAACCCTGCTGCAGTTCGTTGGCTGGACTGTCACTGTGAGTGGCGAGGCCAAGCTGTTCGCCGGTTACATCGGTAACCCGAATCCAGTCGGCTTTGCTGTACCGGATGGACTGAGAGAGTATTTCCTGCAACGCCACGGTGTTACCGGATACAACAGCGTACTCGAGCGAGGGTGCGAGACTATCAGCCAGCAACTGGTTGCTGTAGGAAAGGTCACGCCTGGCGTCTTCAAGGCGGGCGGATGTAAAGAACCCTATAAGGGTTATAAACATCACGACAGCAGGCAATGCTCCGAGAACAAGAAGCTTGCGGGAAAGCGGCGTACCCGCCGGCTTGTGTTTACTCATCATTCGCCCCCCCCGGATCGTTCAGCCGGGCTTCCACTGTCCGGGCGATTTGCTCCGGTGGTGCCAGAGGAATATTCAGTGAGCGGGCTACCTGCTGGTTAACTTCCACACGGAAGTCAGGCACATAATCCGGTTCCGGAAAGTGCCCGGTTTCAGAAAATACTTCCAGATAGGTTCCTGCCATCTCGGCGATGGCAGGCAAGGGCGAATAACCGGAGGCCAGTACACCCGCTTTAACATAAGCCCGGCTTGGGCCTATTACGATTCTGTTTCTGCGATAAGCGGTCAGCAGAATGTGTTTTATTGTCCTGGGGTTGTATATATCGTTATCGGGCGCCGCAAGCAGGAAGTCACCATAGCTTAACGCACGGATGAGGGTAGGAATGAGCTGCTTGTTGTCATCCACAATGAACAGCCGGGCCTCAAGATTGTATGCCGGTAACTGATCGATAAGTCTGTCGTAGAGTTTTGCGCTATTGGTCGTTGCAATCAATGCAATCCGGGTTGCTTGCGGGAGTATGGCTTTGCCTGTCAGTGCCTGCTTCAGAAGCGGAGCGCCGTGGTAGATACCGGATATGCGCCCCGGAGAGCGGCTGGCAAACCCCTCAAGAAAATGCTGTTCGGTCAACAGAGCAAGAACAGGGGCGCCCCGATTGGTTTGTCGTATACGGGAAAAGGCTCCGGAACCAAGGGTGATAATCGGCGCGTCTCCGGTGAGTGCGGCTTGCTGATCAGAAATCAGAAGCAGATCCCGTTGCGCCCCCAGCCTCTTTTCAAGAAGGCTTTGCATATGCTGATCCAGAGCAACATTGCCGGACCCGACCAGATAGACAGTTGAGCGCTCGTTGTCCTGTGCCAATGCAGAGCGGGGCCCGGCAGCCAGCAGTATCAGAACCAGAACTGCCCAGACGGGCGCCATCATGGCGGCTGATATCGGCGCCGACTCCCGCAGGTACATAATTGAAAGCAATTTGACTGTCATACCATCCTGGGACAGAAACATTCCGTTATTGGCGATCAGAAGCGTACACCGGCTTCCAGGAAGAACTGGTTTTGATCTTCGATATTATTATCGGAACTCAGATCAGGCGTATTATTTATATAATGTTGCATGGTCAAAGCCACTTCCGCGGAATACCGTGGCTGGAAAAACCTCTTGGCCAGGCGAAAATCAATACGTTCGAAGCGGGAATTTCGGAATTTGTCCGCCCAGTAGTACGCCGTAGAGCCTTTCAACCCAAAAGGCAGATCCCGGATAAGCGCCAGGCTACCTGAATGCCTTACCGAGAGGCGCCCTAACAGTTCAACGTTATACTGTTTTTCATGGTCGTTAATGCTGCCGTCGTCGTTATAGATCTCGGCACCGGTGTACCAGCCATCCTGGTCCAGATAGCCGTAGCTGGCTCTGAACGTGGTTCCGGGATACTCAAGAGCGGCCTCTACCTCAACACCTTTTTGATCAAGATCCACATTATTATCAATGGACCAGTCATCGAACTGAATAACGCCACTGATCATGTCCCGTAGCTCGTCCTTGAACAGGCGTACTTCCAGCGAAACTTGACCCTGTTCCATAGGAAACAGGCCGAAGTAGCTGATTTCCCTGGATGTTATCCTTTCTTCTTCAAGATGCCTGCCTAACGTTACAAGGTTAGGGTGTTGCCAGACGGCCGTACTTTCAACACGATAACCTTCATAGGCTGAGTATTTTCCGGGCTCCACGTTCCTGAGTGTAAACCCGTAATCCGGATTTTGCTCAAATCCGTCCGGCGTGCGCACAGCTTTCGAGTATACAAACCGGATGGCATGGTTGGTGCCGAGAGTAAAGTTTGCGGCGACCCGGGGTGAAAAATACCCCTCATCTGTAGTTGTTGTGCGTTCCCAGTTGCCGCCACCATTCAGCGTAAGCCAGGTGATGGGTGTGTACTCCAGGTTGCCGAATAGCCGGGACTGGTAGTTATTTCCGCGCCCGTTAAAAAAGGTTTCAGAGCGATAGGTGTCTTTGCGGAAGCCTGCACCGGATACCAGTTTCAAATCGTTGTTGAAAAAATAGGTATCCTGGAGTTCCAGCTCCAGCCTGGAATCTTCGGAATCCGCGTTTATATCAGCCAGAAGGGGCGTTCCACCCGGCTGGAAACAGACAGACCGGTTGGGGCGGTGAAATACCAGTATGTTGTTCGCGAGGCAATCAATTGCAGACTCAGGGACCGAAATTGGCCAGCGTTGCCTGCGGTCATAGTTTTCGAAACTGACCTGAACATGAAAAAAGTGGCTTTCAGATGTCTCGAAGTTAAGTTGTGTCTGAAGGTAGTAATCCCGAACGTCGATGTCCGGATTCCCGGTGGCGCCGAGCTCGCCATTTTTATAGATGTCCTCTTCATTGATTCCATCAACAACGCCAATGCGGATATCGGCATTGAAGCCGGAACTGACCTTCAGGCGCGAGTCATAATTAAAGATGTTGAAGTCATGGCCGTTGTGAAAAGGCGTGCGTTCACCCTCTTCAAGTTGATAGTCAAAACCGCCGAATTTCCGTTTTTCATAAGCCAGGCGCCAGTCGTAGCTTTCACTGACATCACCTACCGATGCAAAAGTGCGCAAGTAGTCTCTGGAGCCCCGAACAACGCGAATCTCGGTGCCCGAGGTGTCTGCGGGGTTTCGGGTAATAATATTGATTGTGCCCAGAAAGGCGTTAATGCCATAAGCTGCCGAATTGGGCCCCCGGCTTACTTCTATTCGTTCTATGATTTCCAGGGGTACGGGCATGCTTTGCCAGTCCATATCTGAAAGCGTGGCCCTGTGCGCTGTGCGACCGTCTACCAGAACCTGCATGCGACGCTGTTCATAGTGCACAGTACCGTGGTAAGTCGTTACGGGAGTATTGCTGCCCACTTCTGCCACCACCATGCCCGGAACCAGCCGGAACACCTCAACCAGGCTCATGATGCCAAGATCCCGGATCATCTCGCCTTCGATTACTGTGGTGGTGCCGGGGACACGGGTTTTAGGCTGCCGCAGCCGGGTTGTGGTCAGTACCTCAGGAATCTCGTCGTTGAATCCGTAGAACCCTACGGACTCCGGGTCATCAGAGCCTGGCTGCGCTGCAGAGGTGGTTGGGCCTGATAACGTGGAAACCATCAAGGCTGCAGCGGCGACGTAACGGGAGCCGGGTACTGGGAACCGTGATGTGGTTTTTCCAGGATTCGTAACGGGCATGGGTGTCGTTCTATAATGTGCCTGGTTGAAGGCTAAGCCGTAGCGTTTTGTTGTTTGATGCTATCGTATTTGACTACAGGCTGTTTGTCTCTCAAAAACGTAATGAATTGCAAGAGTGGAGTAAGCCTTATATGGGCGGCAACGCAATTGAAAGGGAGTTGGACGCTTCGGAAAGCCAGGTCGTCCGCGAGGTGATGATTCAGGTCAAAGCGCTTCTGAATGACGCTGGCAGAAGCGGAGATGTGGGTATTTGGAAAGCCATACTCTGCGAACCGCCGGCTGATCAAATGCCATTGCGCCGGGAAATTGGCCGGCAACTGGAACCCCAGCTTCGGCCGATGGCCGAAAACGGCAGTTTTCCCTCCCCGGTTGTGCGCTTCCTGAGTGAATGGTTTGACTGGTACAGCCTGCAGGATTCCGTCGCCGAGCAAGACGAGCCTGTGTATCCGGAGCCGGATATGGGCGGTGATACGCCGGAATCAGAGCCGCCACAAATGGTTAATTTCTGGCCTGCAGTCATAGGCTGGATTATCGGGCTTGTCATACTTGCAGCGCTTTTCGGCGGAATGGGCGGAGGCGGGGGCTGAAGCCGCCACTCGCTCATCCGGCGTCGGTTTGCACTGAATTGTGTTCGGCGATCCGGTCCCGGTACTTTTGCGCCAGAATAGCACCGACAATTACCTGAACCTGGTTGTAGCACATGATCGGCAAAACGATCATGCCAAAGCCGGGGTGCCCGGAAAACAGCACTTTTGCCATGGGCAAACCGGAGGCCAGGCTCTTCTTGGAGCCGCAGAAAACAACGGCGGCCTCATCCTCCAGGCTGAAACCGAACCGCCGTACCAGAAACCTCGCGAAAAACATAAACAACGCCAGCAGGCCGATGCACAGCAGTATGGTAAGCACAATGGCTTTTACGGGGAGGTTTTGCCAAAGGCCACTTTCCACCGAGTGTGAGAAAGCAGAGTACACAATCAGCCAGATTACGCATTTGTCGTACCCCGCCATCAGGCTTTCGTTCCGCGCGAGATAGCCGCCAAGGTACGGGCGCATGGCGTGGCCAACCGCGAAAGGCAGCAGAAGCTGTAAAACAATGTCTTTAAGTGCTTCTCCCACCGAAAAATCCCCACTGCCGGCTGAGCTCACCAGCAATAACAGCAGGAAGGGAGTCAGCATCATGCCAAATACGTTGGAGGCGGCCGCGCTGCAAATCGCTGCGGGCACATTGCCCCTGGCCATGGCGGTATAGGCGATGGATGATGATACTGCAGAAGGCAGGACGCCAAGATAGAGAAAACCAAGCCCGAGGTCCGCTGGCATCCAGGAGGGTGCAAAACGGTGCATGCCGTTGATCGGGAGTACCACGAGCGGGAAGAACACGAACGTCAGGGTGGTAATGAGAATGTGTAAGCGCCAGTGTGATGCGCCTGCCACAATCTGCTCACGGGACAAAGCCGCACCGTGAAAGAAGAAGAGCAGGGCGACAGCTACCGTGCCGGCAGTGGCCAGAAAATCCCCGGCGGCGCCTGTTGCTGGCAGGAATGACGCCAGCACAATGGCGCCAAGCAGTAACAAAGTGAAGGTGTCTGGCCGAAATTTCACGGTTTGGAGCCTCGCTTTCCAAGTGCCTCAAGGCTGGGTGCGAGAAGATCCCGCGCAAGCTTTTCCGCTTTTACCGAATCCTGGCGGCGAACCGCCGCCAGCAGCAATTCATGATCCTCCTGTGAGGGTTCCGGCAGGTCGGCGTCGTGTTCGGTGCGTTCAATTGTCTGGGTTATGGCATGGGAGAAGTAATCGTAGAGTTCCGCCAGGGCAGAGTTATGGGATGCGGCTACCAGTGCATGGTGAAAGGACTCGTCGTGCCGAATGCGTGCCTGCAGATCCGTATCGGCCTTGCCTCGGGCATCGAGCGCAGCAGTCATGGTGCGCAGATCCTCCTCATTACGCCGTTGCGCGGCAAGCTTCGCTGCTTCCGTTTCCAGCATAATGCGCACTTCCAGTTGGTCTTTAAGCTGTGTGCGGGCGATGCGTTTGAGCGTTTCACCGGCATCCCGTGTTGCCCTGACGTAGGTTCCGTCTCCCTGCCGGGTTTCCAGCATGCCTACATGAGCCAGTACACGCACGGCTTCGCGCACTGTGTTCCGGCTTACCCCCAGGGCGTCAGACAGGTCGGATTCAACAGGTAGTTTTCCTCCTACCGGCCAGTGGCCTGTTTCTATGGCGTGTCGCAGGCTTTCTATCGCCGTTTCTACAAGTGAGCCTTTCTGGATTCTCTCAAGCATCGGTCTATCATCCGTTTACCCAATCACCGAATCATCCTATGAATTTTGAAAATATGCAATGGCGCGTGTTTGAAAAGGAGGGGTAGTACTAAGAGAACCAAGCCTAAAGCCAGCAGATGGATTGCGAGCCGGGTCATCACCCGGCTGCCTCGAGAAATTGATAGTCCGTGGGGTCTACATTGCGTGTGGAAAGGCGATAGGAGAAGGTAAAGCCGGGCCAGTTCAGTGTGTTTTTGCCATTTTCATCCAGATACCAGGATGAGCAGCCTGAGCTCCATACGCTGCCTTCAAGCCCTTTTTGCATCATGCTGGAGTAACGCTCCCATTGGTCTTTACGAACATCCATGGCTGTGCCCGGGTGGTTTTGCAGTGCATCCAGGGCGCTGAGCACATACTGGAACTGGGATTCAAGCATGTAGAGAATCGAGTTGTGTGCCAGGTTCGTATTTGGCCCGTACAGCATAAACAGGTTCGGAAAGCCGGAGACCGTGATCCCCTTGAAGGCGGCAGCGCCGTTGTTCCAGGCCTCATTCAGCGTAATGCCCCCGCGCCCGGTAACACGAATTGGCGACAAAAACTCCGACGCACGAAATCCGGTGCCAAAAATGATGGCATCCACAGGGTAATGTTTGCCGGAGCGGGTCTGAACGCCTTTCGCATCGATTTTTTCGATCGGATCTGTAACCAGGTCCAGATTGCTTCTGTTGATGGTCGGATACCAGTCGTTGGAAATCAGAATACGCTTACAGCCAATCTGGTAATCCGGAATGATGTGTTTGAGTTTGTCCGGGTCGGTAACGTATTTGCGTGCTTCTCTTTTTGCCTGCCGGGCAAAGATATCCAGGAGCCCGCTGAACTTTGTGAAGGCCAGGCCGCGGCTTTCGTTCTTCCAGTAAATCAGGTAACGGTAAAGCCTGTCCCATGCGGGAATGGCTTTGAACAATGTCTGTTCCCAGGGCCTGAAGGCACGGTCCGGCTTGGGCAGCACCCAGGCGGCAGAGCGCTGGAACAAGGCCAGGGATTCCACTTTTCCGGCAATCTCAGGAACAAACTGAATGGCGCTGGCGCCCGTACCTATGACGGCAACGCGCTTGCCTTTCAGATCGTAATCATGGTTCCAGCGCGCAGAATGAAAAACCGTGCCTTCAAAACTGCCCATGCCTTTAATATCTGGCCAGGCTGGCTGGTTCAGTTGCCCGGTTGCGGTGATGACCACCTGAGCTTCCAGCTTTTCACCGCTAGCCAGCGTTAGCGTCCACCGGTTGCGGGTGTCGTCAAACGCTGCCTCAGCCACTTCGCTGTTAAACCGGATATGTTCCCGGATACCGTACTTGTCGGCGCAATGCTCCATGTATTCAAGAAGTTCATGTTGCAGCCCGAATTTGCGGGACCAGTCGTGTTTGGGCTCGAAAGAGTAGGAATAGAAGTGGGACTGAACATCGCAAGCCGCGCCGGGATAGGTGTTGTCCCGCCAGGTGCCACCCAGCTGGCCTGCTTTTTCCAGCAACATGACGTTTGTGAAGCCGGCTTTCTTTAGCTGGATTGCCATGCCCAGCCCACCAAATCCCGTTCCGATTATGATGATTGACGGTTGTGCGTTGTTACTTTTTTGAGTCATATCTGACAATCCGACCGGGTGAAAATAATGACGAGCTGTTTATTGTACGTATTTTGTGGCAGCCCGATCATGGCTATTTGAGCCATAATGGCTGGTCAGAACCGCCAGTTCAGGGCCGCATCATGAAATCCTCAACCGGCTGTGACAGCAGTTCACGCAGGGCAGGGGTTTCAAATCGGCGCTGTATACTGATGGCATAGAACTCCTCGTAAACGCCGGGCAAGGCACCGTAATCAAACAGATCGCCGTTTCTGAGTTCATCTCTCACCACCACCGGCGGCATAACTGCAAAGTGCCCGGAATCCCGCGCGAGCAGCCGCATCATGGCCATGTCATCGACTTCCGCCACCATTCTGGGGCGCACTTTATGGTACTCGCACAGCTGGTCAAACGCCTGCCGGATATTGTTGTCAGCGCCCGGCACAATCAGGCTGCGCCCTTCGAGAAAGCCCGGGAAAGTCACCTGTTCGCCGGATTCCGGTGGCCCGATAATGCTGACCGGTTGTTTCGAGATCAGTCGGGAGCGCCAGGGATTGGATTCATCTCCGCGTACGGACTGGTTAGACAGGATAAGATCCAGCCTGTGTGCCGATAAGCGCCTCAATAGCTCGTCAATGTCACTGCTTTGCAGGCTGAGCTCAAGATTCTCCCGGCCCAGTAGTGGGTGCAGGAAAGCTTCCTGAAAATTCCTTGACAGGGTTGCTACAGCACCAATACGCAGTGTTTCCCTGTTTGCCTGGTTGCCCGAGGCAAACAGGGCTGTGAGCTCTTCGCCCTGGCGGAATATTTCTTCGGCGTAGGAAAATGCCATCCGGCCAGCTTCGGACAGTTTGAGCCGACGGCCTTCGCGGATAAAAAGATCATGCCCAAGGCTGTCCTCCAGTTTGCGTATCTGCCCTGATAGCGCTGACTGTGAAATGTGCAGTGTGTCGGCGGTGCGGGTCAGGTGCCCGGTTCGGGCGACCATCCAGAAGTAGTACAGGTGATGATAATTGAGCTTCATTACTGAATTCCTATGATCGTTCTTTTAAAAAGAACGTTTGATTCAGTATAAACCATTTTTTATATCAGTCCATTGCCGGCAAAGTGTTTGGGGACGAATATGGAGATCAGGAGAAACAACCCATGCACGAGGTCGTATTGTTTTTATCATCACTGGTATTGCTTGCCTGGTTAGCAGTACCGGCCGCTTTACTTGCCCTTGCCGGATTCAGTGGCTGGACCCGCAACCCGTTGAAACAGAACCATTGCTGGCGGCTGGCAGAAAAGCTGCTGGTGCTCTCAATGATTACCACTCTTCTGATTGCAATCGTGTTGCTCGTTGATCTCCAGAACGGTGCTGCAAGCGGCTCTTTTGCCACATCTGGCTCGTGGTTTGGCCTCTATCCTGCCGGAATTGCCTGCTGGATGGCGTTGATGGTGGGCTTTATCGGCTGGGTTATTTTGCGTTTCTCCGAACGCTACCTCCGGGGCGACCCCGGTCGCGAGCGCTTCCTTCCCTGGTTTCTGCTGACAATCGTATGTGTGTTGGTGCTGGTTATGACCAACAACCTGCTGGTTCTGGCCGGTGCCTGGGTGGGCGTTAGTGTTTCGCTGCATCACCTTCTTACCCTGTATCCTGAGAGGCCGCAGGCGCGGATGGCGGCGATACAGAAATTTATTGTCAGCAGGGCAGGCGATGCTCTGGTTGTGGGAGGCGTGGTGCTGCTTTACGTTCACCACGGCACCTTTTATCTGCCAGAAATGATCCAGGCTCAGAGTGCACAACCTTCATCATCTTTGGCGCTGACAATGGCCTCGGTTGTTCTGGCTCTGGCAGCCCTTCTCAAGTGCGCCCAGATCCCATTTCATGGCTGGCTTTTGCGGGTCATGGAAGCACCGACTCCGGTATCCGCGCTGCTGCATGCTGGTGTCATAAACCTCGGCGGGTTTCTCTGGCTAAGACTCTTCCCGGTGTTTGACGGTTTCACTGCCGGGCATCTGATTCTGCTGACAGTCGGGGGGCTTACTGCCGTCATCGCAGTGCTCACCATGATGACCCAGCATTCGGTCAAGCACGCACTTGCGTGGTCTACCTGTGCGCAGATGGGTTTCATGCTCTTCGAGATAGGCATGGGCGCCTATACCCTGGCGCTTCTGCATCTTTTGGCCCACTCGCTCTACAAAGCACATTCGTTCCTGGCCTCTGGCCGCACTGTCAAGGCATCTGCAGTTGGCATTTTCATGCAGCAGCGTGCGCCGGCAGGTGGTTTCTGGGCGTTGTTAACCGGAGCACTTGCCGCAGCGATTCTGCTGCAGGTTCCCGGGCTGGTTGAAGGCAATCTGGTGTTTGGAATCTTGCTGATACTTGCTGTCGCAAGTGCGGTCGTTGCCATGCCGGCGGGCGCCAGTGTTATGTCCAGGGCACGTCTCTCGCTCCTCGCTTTGCTGCTGGTTCCTGCCTACGGGGCATTGCATGCCCTGTTGGGCCCTGCGGTGCCGGAGCACGTTAACTTCGAGATACCTGTTTATGCCTATGTGGTCGCAATGGCGCTTCTGATGCTGCTGGCGGGGATTTCAGCGCCGCTGCTTTTCGGTGGCCAGGGCAGGGTTTCCAGAAATCTCTGGAGGCACTTCAGCAAAGGGCTTTATCTGGAACTGATGTTTGACCGGGTTACACACCGCCTGGCATCTGAAGCCCTGAACGCTCCGGGCGTGCTGAAGAGAATTCCCCATCATCCGTTCACCATGGAGAAAAGATCATGATGGATTCATGTGCGGCTGCCTCGGCAACTGTTATGGAAGAAAAGGATTGGAAGCGTGCCATCACCAATGCCTGCGAGCTGATTGCACCCATCTGGCCGCTGGATCAGTGGATTGCCGTGAACCCTTTCTGGGGCCTGCGTGACCGTCCCGCAAAAAGCGCAGAGCGGCTGTTGCAACAAAGAGCAGGTTTCTCCTTCCTGATGCCGGCAGCATTTTACCGGGAGGCCTGGGAGGGCGGCAGAATCTCGGATGCCGACCTGAAGCTCAGTCTGGAAGAGAGCGGTATGCCGCCGGCCCTGCAACCCCTTTATGATGCGCTGAAGAAAAGCGGGCAGCCGGGTGAGTCGCTCCCGTACTCCATTCTGGATGTGTTGCCTGAAAACTCCGAAGGCGTGAAAGCCGCTGATGCCGTGTGTGCTGAAATCGGGCGACTTTGTGGCGCGTACTTTGACGGTCGCCAGGCCAGATGGTCAGGCACGGGTGGCTCTGGCGACCATAGTGGTTTTTTCAGGTTTTGGCTGGAGGCCGCACGGCAGGATCTTTCACTGGATTACAGAACCGGTATCGCCGGTGCTCGCAAGCGGCTCAAAGCGCTCCCTGAAGATCGGCGGGAGGCGGTAGAAAAAGCCGTAGAATCTATTGATCTGAGCACTGAAGAACTGGAAGTGCTTGGCCATAAGCTCCTGATGCGGATACTTGGCTGGGCATCCTGGGCAAGTGGCCTGGACTGGAGGGCAGGTCTGGCAGGCGAGGCTTCAGAAGCCAGGGAATCCCTGCTATCCGTCCTGCTGGTATGGGAGTCTGTTGCCCTGGCATGCGCGTCGCCGGAACAGATCGCCGCGAGGGCAAAGGCCTGGGCCCAAATTCGTCAGGGTATGCAAGGTCACGGCCCTGGGTGCGGTAACGGTCCGGATGCTGCAAACGACGCCGGAGAGAAGTTGCTCTGGATCTGGCACCGTGCCTACGAAATCGGATATCAGCGTAAGCTCAGGCAAATACTGCTTGAGGAACCCGAAGCAACGGCAGAGAGTTGCTCCGCAGGCTCTGATAGCGATACTGGCTGCAATGCGCAATACAACATTCAGGCGGTCTTCTGTATTGATGTGCGCTCTGAATTAATGAGGCGCCATCTGGAAAACCACAACTCCCGGCTGAATACTCTTGGATTTGCCGGTTTTTTCGGGTTGCCTGTTTCACACCAGAGTCACGGCCCGTTTTCAGAGGTTCAGCGGTTACCGGGGCTGCTGGCGCCGGGTTACCGCCTGGTAGATACCAAAGGCAGCACGGAAGCTGACAACACACTCAATCGCGCGCTGGATCAACGAGAGATAGCCCGTGAATCCGTACGCAAAGCAAAATACTCGGGCCTTTCAACCTTCACTCTGGTTGAGACCACAGGTCTTGCCTGGGCCTGGAAGCTGGTTAAAGACAGTCTCCATCGGAAAAAAGCCCGGCAGCCGGACGAGGGGAGCCCGGTAGAAGGCCGGCTGGTTCATCAACTGGGTGGTGACCCTCTGTCAATACCTGAGAAGGTAAGGCTGGTGGCCGGTTTTCTCAAAGGTATGTCCCTGACTTGTGATTTCGCTCCCTTGCTGGTGTTTGTTGGCCACGGCACGCAAACAGACAACAACCCAAACCACGCAGGCATGGCTTGTGGCGCCTGCGGTGGCCAGAGTGGCGGAGTCAATGCGCGGCTGGCAGCTGCACTGTTTAACGATGCCGGCGTACGCGAAGGTCTTGCAGAGGAAGGCATTCATGTACCGGATACTACCTTTGCTATTGCCGCAGAGCACTGCACTGTGACAGATGAAATTATGATCTTTGACCGTGGGCAGGTGTCGGAATCCCATCAGCCTTTGCTGGCGGAGCTGGAAGCCTCCTGTATTGCCGCGGGGCGTGAGGCACGGAAGGAGCGGGCCACACCTCTGAAACTGAACGGTCTGGATGATGGAGAACTGCTGGCAGCGCTGAAGCAAAGAACGCTGGATTGGTCAGAAGTGCGGCCGGAGTGGGGGCTTGCCAATAACGCTGCGATTGTATTTGCCAGGCGGGAGCGGACGAGAGGCAAGAACCTGTCTGGAAGGGTTTTTCTGCACGATTACGACCCGGAGCAGGATGCGGAAGGCCAGGTTCTGGAAGTGTTAATGTGCGCCCCCATGATGGTGGCGAACTGGATCAATCTTCAGTATTTCGCGTCGGTTACGGCACCTGAGGTTTATGGTGCCGGCAACAAACTTCTGCACTCTGTTGTGGGCGGCAATCTTGGCGTTATTGAGGGCAACGGCACAGACCTGCGGATCGGTTTGCCGCTTCAGTCTGTGCATGACGGCACCTTCTGGCGCCATGAACCATTACGGCTGACCGTATTGATCGACGCCCCCCGGGAGCGGATAGAGGCCATTATTGAGCGTCAGCCCGATGTGGCAAGTCTGGTCAACAATCAATGGCTGTGGCTACACAGAATGCTGCCGGGGGGTGATCAGGAACGATTCCACAAGGGAGAATGGCACGGCTGCTCAGGTTACTCCTGAGCAGCGTTCAGAAGCTCGGGCTTCTTCAGAGCTTTCTGGAAGAGGTCTTTATCCTCGGCGATGGCCATGGCGCACTTCTCGGCCATTTCATCGCCCAGGCCCTCTACTTTACCGACAAGATAAACCTGAATTTCTTCCGCCAGCTCCAGGATTTTATCCCTGGCGTCTGCCTCCGCTTTTGACGTAAACAGCATGGTTTCAGGATTTTTTAATGCCATATCCAGGCCGTCCCTATCGGAAAAATAGACTGCTTGTACCGCCATGGTTATTCCTCGCAGTGATTGGCTGCTTTACTGTATAAAAACACAGTGTAGCCGACTCCCACGGAGAAATACACCCAATTGCGACAAAGCAACCCGGCTGCAAGGGAAGTGTCAGGCGAATTTGCTCAGTAACGCAGCAGTGCCGAGCCCCAGGTAAAGCCGCCACCGAAGGCTTCCAGCATGACCACATCGTTGCGCTGAATGCGCCCGTCCCGAACGGCAACGTCGAGCGCCAAAGGGATGGAGGCGGCGGAGGTGTTACCGTGCTTGTTAACGGTAACCACAACCTGATCCATAGGCATGCTCAGTTTCCTGGCAGTGGCTGAAATAATTCGCAGATTTGCCTGGTGCGGAACCAGCCAGTCGATGTCGGATTTTTTCATCCTGTTGGCGTGCAGGGTTTCGTCAACGATCTTGCCCAGTGTATTAACCGCAACTTTGAAGACCTCGTTGCCCTTCATTTCCACAAAAGCTTCACCGGCTTTAACCCGGTCAAATCCGTCGGCGATGCCACAGGGCACGTGCAGTAACTCTTCATATTTACCGTCTGCGTGGATATGAGTGGAGAGCACTCCTGTCTCTTCATTGGCTTCCAGAATCACGGCGCCAGCGCCGTCCCCGAACAGCACGCAGGTGCCCCGATCAGACCAGTTGATGATTCGGGAAAAGACTTCCGCACCGATAACCAGTGCCTTTTTACTGGACCCGGTCTTAATGAATTTATCGGCCACGGAAAGAGCATAGACAAAACCACTGCACACGGCCTGGATATCGAACGCCGGGCAACCGTGAATACCCAGCCTGGCTTGCAGAATGCAGGCAGAGCTTGGGAAAATCTTATCCGGGGTGGAGGTGGCAAAAACAATCAGATCTATCTCGCTGGCACTGATGCCAGCGGCCTCGATAGCCTTCAGCGCAGCCTGTTCTGCAAGATCCACGGTGGTCTGGCCTTCAACGGCAATGTGCCGCTGCTCAATGCCCGTACGTTCACGGATCCATTTGTCCGTAGTATCAACCATCTTTTCAAGGTCTTTATTGGTAACAATGTTGTCCGGCAGGTAAGAGCCTGTGCCGGCAATACGTGCAAAGGTCATTCGCGATAATCCCACGGTGAATCCGATTGGGGAGCACAACGCATTCACAACCTTTGTTCGAGTAGCAGAGGTCGTGAATGCGTTCCAAAGGCTCCTTGGTTTTTAACCATGCTATACCTCTGAACCATTGCCTGTTATTAGCGGTTTGTCAAAGACACCCTTGAATACCCTTCAGAGCCTGGGCTTTCCACCCGGCATCACTGTTTGAAAATCCGTGATCAGGTTGGGTGGGTGCTCAAAAAAACAGCGTTTTGCTTCCAAGGCAGATAGTAATTGATTACTATCGTTTAGGTGTGGCCACTCTGTCAGGAATGTACCCGTTTTGGAGTCCTTAAGGAGAAACTGCAATGAAAATCACCTTTCACGGTGCCGCCCGCGAAGTCACGGGATCCTGTTTTTTGCTAGAAACGGCAAATGTTCGCTTTCTCGTCGATTGCGGCATGATTCAGGGCGGCCGGGATGCACCGTTACGTAACCGGGCACCGTTTGATTTCAATCCCGGTTCAATTGATTTCGTACTGCTGACCCACGCCCATATTGATCACAGCGGTTTGCTGCCCAAATTAACGCGCGCAGGCTTCCAGGGCCCGATTTACACCACAGAAGCTACTGCAGATCTGCTTCAAGTGATGTTGCTGGACAGCGCGCATATCCATGAGGTTGATGCTGAGCGTGCCAAGCGCAATCCAAAGCGAGCACACAGCAAGGTCGACGAAACGTCACCACTGTACACTGTGCAGGATGCAGAGGACTGTTTGCGGTACGTGCGGCCACAAGCCTATGACATTGAATTTTGGCCCCACCCGGATGTGCGTTGCCAGCTTCGCGATGCAGGTCATATATTGGGATCGGCAATTATTGAGATATGGGTTACTGAAGAGGGTAAAACCACAAAATTCGTGTTCAGCGGGGATCTCGGACAACCCGGGCGCCCGATTTTGCGGGATCCTACGCTTATTGATAGCGCAGACATCCTGGTTATCGAATCCACTTACGGCGACCGTGCCCATAAAGATCATGCTGCTACACAGGATGAACTCATCCAGATTGTTGAACGCACGTTAAACGAGCAAGGCGGTAACGTTATCGTACCGGCATTCGCAGTGGGTCGGACCCAGGAAGTTTTGTACCACTTACACAGGTTGACCTGGGAAGGCAGGCTGCACGGTTTAAAGATTTTTGTAGACTCCCCCATGGCCACCCAGGCCACCCGGATCACCATGCAGCATCTGGATTTGTTCGATGAAGCTGCGACCGGGCTTGCAGACTGGCACTCTACAGGCAAGAACTTGCCCTATCTTAATTTCGTAGCCAGCGTGGAAGAGTCCATGGCCTTAAACCGAGTAAAATCGGGCGCAATCATCATTTCCGCCAGTGGCATGTGCACAGCCGGTCGTATCAAGCATCACTTGCGTCACAATCTTGGTCGCCGCGAATGCAGCGTGTTGATTACCGGGTTTCAGGCCCAGGGCACACTTGGCCGCCGTTTGGTGGACGGCGCCAAACAAGTGCGGATATTCGGTGAGCAGATTAACGTGCGGGCGGCAGTCCACACTGTTGGCGGGCTCTCTGCCCATGCTGATCAGCCGGCGCTACTGGCGTGGACCGCTAATTTTCGGCGACCACCACGGCAAACGTTTGTGGTACATGGCGAAGCCAGTTCGGCGCTTGCGTTTGCCGAACAGTTACGCACCCGGCATGGCTGGGACACAATCGTGCCTGAGCCCGGCCAGAGCGTGTCATGGCCGGCCCATGATACGGGTGGAGCAAAGCATGCCTGAAAGCACAGATCATTACGAAAACCTGAAATAATACAGGGCTGAGCATGAGCCTGCGCCGCTGTCTTCCTGCTAGCCTGTTTATCTGGTGTAGCAAGGATCAAACCATACTGGTGCTGGCGCTCTGTGTTCTGTTTGGGTTGCCCCCCTTTGCACGGGCCGGCGGTGACGGTACAGAAGAGTGTACAGCGGAAAAATCACTCAGTTTTCGTGGTGGAACAGCAAGGCTGGAAAACGATCTGTTTGTCGGCACTGACCAAAACTACACCAATGGTGTGGCGCTCACTCTTATTTCTCACGATATTCGGGGGAAGCCTCAACCGGATTGTTTTCCCACACCGATCCGGTTGCATACGCAGCTCATCCAGCTTATGAATCCCGGGTTCTGGGCCGATGCGCACGCCCCTGATGATACGCAAAACCTGGTGGTCAGATTTGGTCAGTCAATGTATACGCCGGAGGATCACACCCGAACTGATTTGATCCGGGATGACCGGCCATACGCAGGTTTGCTTTATATGGGACTGGCATGGAACAGGCGCACACACGAACCTGGCTCGAATCGTGAGATGCTGGATACACGTGAGGTCACACTCGGTGTGATTGGTCCTTGGTCATTGGGAGAGGAAAGTCAGAACCTGGTACACGATGCATGGGGTTCTGACAGGTTTCAAGGCTGGCAGCATCAACTGGATAATGAACCGGCCTTTCAGTTGGCCATGGATCGGAAGTTCAGGAAATTTGAAGGATCCGGCGCAATCATTCCCGGCTTCTCCGCCGACACCATACGTTCGCTGGGGCTCAGATTCGGTAACATCGAAACATCTGCCACGCTGGGCATTGAAGGGCGAATCGGCTGGAACCTGCCGAATGATTTTGGAAGTTACCCTCTCAGGCCCGGCGCCGAGAACCGACCGCCATCAGCCGCCTCCATTCACCGCAAGCCCGGTAATTCTGCGCCAGTCACCAGCCTTCCGCGGACGGGGGTCCATGTTTTCGGGATCCTGGAGGCAAAGGCCGTCGCCTACGATTTTTCCCTCGACGGCAACCTCTTCCGGTCAAGCCACAGTGTTTCCCGCCGGCCGTGGGTGGGTCTGGCGGCAGTGGGCATCAGCGCACAAGGTATTTTGGCGGAGCGTGGTGTAAGGCTGGCTGTGATGCGAGTTTATCGTACCCGCGAGTTCGAGGAGCAGAGCACGAGCCATGCTTATGGTTCCATTGCTCTGAGCCTCGAATTCTAGCTCGCAACTACTCCACAAAATTTGACTGACTGGCGATTAATGGCGAGAGCTCTATGTTCCAGTGCTGCATACCACTTTTGCTATACACGTAGTGCCCGCTCAGGGATTTGATTTGCGGTACACGGTCTGGATTTACGCCGTTAAGGATCAAAGATGCAAGGCGGGCGGCCGTCAGGCCCTCCTGGTAGGCCGAAACCGTAAAGCCGCCGACACCCTGTTCCTTGCCAATAGAAATATCCCAGAACGAAAAAATTGGTATCTGCGATCTGTAATAAGCCTGATTGATGAGCTCGCCTGGCGCTACGTAATTGTTTTCAGCGTCTCGTATGGTGTGGTGAGTGCCTACAATCACGGCATCATACTGTGTATGTGCATTGTCAACCGCGCTTAACCAGGTGTCTTTGTCGTTTGTGAGCACGATATCCAGATGAGAGCCGTAAAGCTGAGCCTGGCGGGCATCACCAAAATAATCATTCACGGCATTACGCATGGTTATCGAGTCATCCATCAGAATCAGGAAACGATCCCTGTTCTGAAGAACTTTACGTAAATGACGAATGCTTTGTGCAAAAAACGGGCGCTCCAGAATCCCGGTCACCAGCGGGTGATCAAGGGCAGGGTGCTGTACCCGGGTGCCATTCACACCAAAAAAGACCACCGGAATCTCATTGTCGACGAGATGCTTCGCCATCAAAGAAAACGCATTGTCGTCACCGAGAATGGCAATATCTGGCTGAAGCTCCGCCACAGATTTTCGGATGCTCTCCACCTTGTGAGACCACTGAGGCTTGGGTAGGCGTTTTGTGTCGAGTTCAAGGAAAGTGATCTCATGTTTTTGCCCCAATGTTGACTGGATGGCCCTGATATAGTCACTGTCCCATTTGTATTCGGCATGATAGCTCTGGATAACAACCACGGTCTTGCTAAAACACAACGGGCTTACGAATAGTAAGGCTAGAATGAGCAGACGCATTTATTGTCCCTTTTATTATTTGAGTGGTAGAGGGCAGGAAGCCCGAACGTCATCAGGCAAAAACTGCACCATGGTTTTAAGTGGTTGTTATTTTGAGTTTTTTATTATCCTGAACAATCAGGGTGTCCGCGTTTCCCGACATTATGCTTGCGCACTGGAATACAAGTGTATGGACACCCGGACACGGTTCCGTTGTTGGCCGGTTTGCCGGACACAATGAGGTTTCTGATCATCAGTGAGTAAGGAGCTCCTCTTGGCTATGCACAGGAAATTAGTGGAACAACTGGGTATCAGGTACCCGATCATTCAAGCGCCCATGGCCGGTGTCTCGACACCGCAACTCGCTGCAGCGGTCACTAATTCGGGCGGCCTGGGTTCACTGGGAATTGGTGCCAGCACAGAATCACAGGCCAGAGAAATGATTGAGCAGACCAAGGCTCTTACAAGCGGCCCGTTCAATGTAAATGTGTTCTGCCACCAGCCTGCGCGCCGCGATACCACGGCAGAGCACGCCTGGGTTCAGCATCTGGCGCCTTTATTTGAGGAAGCGGGCGCAGAGCCGCCGGACTCGCTTGGCGAAATCTATGCTTCGTTTATTGGTAACCGCGAAATGCTGGACATGCTGCTGGAACTGAAACCCGCTGTTGTCAGCTTTCACTTCGGCATTCCATCGGCGCCCTGTATTGCGGCATTAAAACAGGCGGGCATTTTCACCATGGCAACCGCCACCTGCCTGACGGAGGCTGCAGCAATTGAAGCGGCAGGTATTGAAGCCATTGTCGCGCAGGGCATTGAGGCCGGTGGCCACAGAGGAGTGTTCAATCCTGATTTGCCTGATGAGCGGTTGAGCACTCTGGTGCTTGTACGCTTACTGGCTTGCCAGACTGCTCTGCCTATTATTGGAGCCGGAAGCATTATGGATGGTTACAGTATGAAATCCGTTCTGGACGCAGGCGCGACAGCTGTTCAGTTGGGCACAGCGTTTGTTCTATGTCCTGAGTCGGCAGCAAACAGTGCTTACCGGGAAGCATTGAGAAGCGAAAGAACGACCACAACAAGACTGACGAAAGTGCTGTCCGGAAGGCCTGCGCGGGGGATGGTCAACCGGCTGATTTTGCATGGCGAGAAGAAAGGCAGCCCTCCACCTGCAGACTACCCGGTGGCGTACGATGCGGCCAAGCGGTTAAACGCAGCGGCCGTCAAAACAGGCAACCATGAATTCGCAGCACATTGGGCTGGCCAGGGGGCTCCGCTTGCGCGGGAACTTCCCGCAAAAGATTTAGTGACACTGATTCTGGAAGAGGGTGGCAGGTGATCATTCTATTGTTTTGGGCTTCAGCGATAAGGAGTGTGCACCTTTGAACACAAATTGCTATACTGTAAAAAAGTGATTTTGGCCTGGCTGGAGAATACAACATGACAGCGGTTGTTGAGCGGAAAAATGCCAATAGTGATCGTGAGGCTGAAAAGGGGCGTGTCGCCCTTAAAGGTTTTTTCGGGGTGACGGAAGAGTGGGGATGCAGTGCCGAAGAGCGCAGCAAGCTTCTTGGTGGGGTCTCCAGGACAACGCTGTATAATTACTCCAAACTGAACCCGACCAAGCTCTCTAACGACACCCTGGAACGCATCAGTTATATCCTGGGTATCTATAAAGCTCTGCAGCTGCTTTACCCAACCCATGAGCGCGCCAACCGCCGGATTCGCCTGAAAACATCCGAAGTACCTTTCTGCGGCAAATCCGCCATGGAGTTCATGACACAGGGTTCAATGATGAACCTGATGATGACTCGCCAGTATTTCGATGCCAAGCGAGGGTGGTAATGTCTGCCACACCTCCGCTGCATCGGCCCGAATGGGAAACCTACCGCATTATTCCCAGCCATTACCCACCCATAGATCTTTTTGAGCGCATCTACGAACCAGACGAATTTGAGCTGGCGTTCGAGATTGAAGGTATGACCAACTCCCGGCTGCTGGATGAAGCAGGGGATATAACACTGGTGCAGCCCGGCGACAGAATCAGTGGGCCGGGCAGCTCTCCCGTTATGGCATCGTTCACCCATATCGGTTTTGGCAGCCGCTTCGCCGATCAGCATTTCGGTGTCTATTACGCTGCCAGCAGCCTTGAAGCGGCAATACGTGAGACGGTGTTTCACAAAGAGCGTGAGATGGCCGCCGCCAATGAAGATTCTATAGCGCTCACCATGAGAGCCTACATTGGTAACGTTGTATTGGATATGCACGACATCCGGGGGCCCGAGTTCAAAGATCTGCATAATCCGGATGCTGATGATTACGCATTAAGCCAGAAGTTCGCTCACCGCTGGCGCAAAAAAGGATCAAACGGGCTGCTGTACAACAGTGTTCGACATCCTGGCAGTGAGTGTATCGCTGCGTTTAAACCAAAAGCTGTTTCCATACCGGTGCAAGGGCCGCACCTGAAATACTTCTGGGACGGGGACAAGCAGCGCATTACCCACTGGGCGGAAATAGGTGAGGCGCATCCCCTGAATCAAAGGTGATTCACCATATTGCTGCCATCAGGCAGGGGGTTTGTGCGAGCCATGGTCGTACGAAAACAGCATCAGACAGAGATTTTGATCAGTACTTTCAAACCGCCTTTTAACCCGTTTGTAAAAGAGATTTCACCTCCATACCGAGCCACGATTTCCCGCACGATCGCGAGACCCAGTCCATGACCGGGAGTCTGTTCATCCAGCCGTCGCCCTCTCTGGCCCAGGTGTACTCTTTCGCCCTCTGCGACCCCGGAACCATCATCCGTAACGATGATCTGCCCTGAACCGTTACTTTGTTCCAGGGAGAGTTCAACGCATTCCGCAGACCATTTCCCGGCATTATCGAGCAGGTTCCCCAATATTTCGTTCAGGTCATGCTCTTCAATTGGCCAACGGGATTCATCAGTGAGTGACGTTGATAACTCGAAGGACTTTTCGGGGTAAAGTCGGCCCATCATCCACAAAAGGTCGCGGGCCTGCTTTACGGGGTAGGCGCTTTTGCCCACCTGGGGCCCGGCAAACTGGCTGCGTCGCATTTCTGCTTCCAGCTGTCTGTCAATATCGCCAAGTCGCGATCCCATCTCATGCCTCAGGTCATTATCCAGCGGGCGGCTGCTGTCTTCGAGAACCTGCCTGACTGCCGCGATGGGCGTTTTTACACTGTGAGACAGATTTGCGAGGGCCTCCCGGGAGCGCTCAAGCCGTTGATCAAGAGA
>NZ_NIHD01000017.1 GCF_002806975.1 Marinobacter aromaticivorans
TGATGTTCCAGGAAAGCCACTTCGGCTTTCAGGCGGCTCTCAACAAACTCCCTGGACATTCTCTCCAGAAGTAACCCGTGCACAAGCCAGGCGATTGCCATCAATCCAATGCCTGCAGGCAACAGCAGAAGCAGGAGTGCGCCCTTTACCGATACAGGCTTTTTAAACAGGGTCATTAAACAGGTATCCCTGGCCACGCTTTGTTGCAATGGTCTCCGGCCCGACCAGTTTTCTCAGGCGCCGGATATAGGCTTCGATGGTGTTTTCGTTGGGGCTTTCGTTAAGATTGTAGAGCTGCTCCATTAGCTGTTCCTTGGAAAAGATATGGCCAGGCCGGCCCATCAGGCATCGCAACAGCCGGAATTCCGTGCCCGTCAGGCTGTGTTCTGTGCCATCTTCGATTATCAGGCGCTGTCGGTTCTCGTCCAGTTCAAAACGCCCGACCTTTACCGTGGAGTGGACCCTGCCTTCGCTTCTGCGCAAGATGGCGTTTAACCGTGCAATCAGTTCCTCGGTTTGAAAGGGTTTGGCCAGATAATCGTCTGCGCCAGCTTTAAGTCCGTTGACCTTATCTTGCCAGTCCCCCCTTGCGGTCAGGATCAGTACCGGGAAAATGACTTTACTTGAGCGCCACTTTCTCAGCACGTCCAGGCCATTTCCATCTGGTAGCCCGAGATCCAGCACGCCGGCTTTGTAGTCCTCCTGCTCGCCCAAAATAATGGCTTCGTTGGCAGAACGAGTCACATCCACGCTGAAACCGGCCTTCTCAAGTTGGCTGGCAAGCCCTTCAGCAAGCAGCCGGTCGTCCTCTACCAGCAGTAACCTCATTGATTGCTCCCTTTACATAACTTCGGCTAAATAACTTCGGCCAAAACAGGCTAAAGCAGTGTCGCTTATCAAACTGAATTGAGCCTGAACCGCAAATAGTTCCAGATTTTCAGAAAGAGTTCAGGTTCGTGCGCGATGGTACCTGGCGTTTTAGCAGCATACCCACGTTACCAGATAAACCCGTTGGGTTTTGAAGGCACACAATGCCGTACCAAAGGAGAAAGCTTGATGAGTCCAGCAAAGTTCGCAGTTGCAGCAGTTGCCATGTCAATTTCCCTGACAGCGTTTGGCGCAGGTACCCACGGCGGTGGGCACGGACACAGCGCCAAGAGTGGCGAACCAGGCAAAGCCTCGGAAGCAAGCCGCAGCATCACCGTGGAAATGTATGACAACTACTACGAGCCTGAAATCATCGAGGTCAAACCCGGGGAAACGGTGCGCTTTGTAGTTCAGAACAAAGGGCAGCTGGTGCACGAATTCAACATTGGCACCCCCGATATGCACGAAGCCCATCAAAAAGAAATGAGGATGATGGTTGAACACGGCGCCATTCAGGGGGGCAAACTTAATCACGATATGATGGAAATGGACATGGGGAATGGTCAGTCCATGAACCATGACGACCCGAACAGCGTGCTGTTGGAGCCAGGGGATAGCCAGGAAGTTATCTGGACATTTTCCGGGAAGGGCAATATCGAATTTGCCTGCAACGTGCCAGGGCACTACCAGGCTGGCATGTACGGCGAAGTGAATTTCAACTGATCCCTTTCAAACAAGAGAGAGTTCAACGCGCCCGCTCTTTAGCCAGCGCGTCGGGATCTTTGAATACAACGAAGTGGTTCGGGAGCAGTTGACCATGAAGAAAACCCTTGTTGCAGGCACTTTAGGCCTGCTTTTGCCGGCTATTGGTTTTGCCGGTGAGTACAACCTGACCGTAGATCGGGTCGAGATCGATACTGGGGAATTTGTAAAACAGGGTGTCGGTTACAACCGCAAATCTCCTGGCCCGGTATTGCGCTTCAAAGAAGGGGAAGAGGTGTCGATCAACGTCACCAATAACCTCGACGAGATGACCTCTATTCACTGGCACGGTTTGATTCTTCCCTTTGAACAGGATGGCGTTCCGGGTATCAGTTTTCCTGGCATCAAACCCGGTGAGACGTTCACGTATAAATTCCCCATCACGCAATCGGGTACCTACTGGTTCCACAGCCACTCGGGCTTTCAGGAGCCGGAGGGGGCATTCGGTTCCATTATCATCGAACCAGAGGGGCGTGAGCCGTTTCGCTATGACCGGGAATACGTGGTTCAGTTGACCGACAAGCACCCCCATTCCAGCGATCGGGTCATGCGTAACCTCAAGGTAACGCCGGATTACTACAACCGTAAACAGCAAACACTGGGCGAGTTCTTTTCCGACGCTTCGGAAAACGGCTTCCTGAACACGGTGAAAGCGCGCTTGGCATGGGGCGGCATGCGCATGATGCAAGCCGATGTTGAGGATCTGCAGGGGTTCACCGGCATGATAAACGGCAAGAGCCCGAAACAGAACTGGACAGGCCTCTTTGAGCCCGGCGAGCGAATTCGGCTGCGCTTTATCAACTCGTCAGCGATGACCTATTTCGATATCCGGATTCCGGGCCTGGAGATGACCGTTGTGCAGGCCGATGGCAACAACGTGCAGCCTGTCAATGTGGATGAGTTTCGTATTGGTGTTGCGGAAACCTACGACGTGATCGTTCGGCCCAAAGACGAGCAGGCCTACACGATTTTTGCCGAGTCCATGGGGCGCTCCGGCTATGCGCGAGCGACACTGGCACCAGAAGAGGGGATGGAAGCGCCTGTTCCCGGGTTACGTGAGCCCGCACGTTTGACCATGGCGGACATGGGCGGCATGCCTGGCATGGAACACGGTGACATGGGCAGTGCAAACGAAATGGCTGAAATGCCTGATATGGATCATTCCAATATGAAGGGCATGGATCATAGCACCATGATGATGTCCGAGGGTGGCGCAAGTGATCCCTTTTACGCCAAAGGCAGCGGGCTGGTTCCGACCGCAGCCAATGGCGGCAAATTCCTCTCCTACGCCGACCTCAAAGCACAGAAGCCACTTTACGAAGAACGGGAGCCTGCACGGGAAATTGAGTTGCGCCTCACAGGCAACATGGAACGCTACACCTGGAGCATCAATGGCGTTAAATACGAAGACGCTGATCCCATACGCCTGAAGTATGGCGAACGAGTCCGCTTCAAATTCGTGAACGAAACCATGATGACGCACCCCATGCACCTGCACGGTATGTGGTCGATTCTCGATGTTGGCGCGGGCCAATGGAATCCGATCAAACACACCGTCAGTGTGCAGCCTGGTACCACGGTTTACATGGAAACCGAAGTGGATGCGCCTGGGCAGTGGGCCTTCCATTGCCACCTGACTTACCACATGGCGGCTGGCATGTTCCGAAAAGTGATTGTTGAGGGTGGGCCGGAATCTACACAGGCCGCATCCAGTGAGCAGCCGAGCGAAGTTGGGGGTGACGTATGAAGCTTTGGATGCCGTTGATTGCAAGTGCGGTTGTTAGCTTGAGTGTCATACCGGCGCTGGCGTCTGCTCAAGAGCGGATGCCGGATACCACCCAGCGTAAGCAACCGCTGAAGGTGTGGGGCGCGCAGTTCGAAGAACTTGAATACCGTTACAGTGACAGTGATGAAGAAATAGGTGTTTGGGATGCGGATTTCTTTTATGGCACTGACAATTTCAAAGCTCGCTGGCTTACCAGTGGGGAGTATTCCTTCGAAGAGCAAGCTTACGAAAAACTCGAAAACCAGTTGGTGGGGCAAGTCCCGATATCAACATTCTTCGATGCAAAGGCCGGGGTACGATTCGACACTCCGGAAGGCCCGGATCGAACCTATGCAGTTCTCGGTGTGGCAGGCCTGGCGCCGCAGTGGTTTGAAATCGATGCGAACCTTTACGTGAGCAAGGACGGCGACACATCTGCTGATCTGGATGCGGAGTATGAGTTGCTGCTCACCAATTACTGGATCCTCACTGCTACCTTCGATGCAACGGTAGCATTCAGCGAGGATCGGGAAATTGGAGTCGGTAAGGGCCTGGTATCTACGGAAACCGGGTTACGGCTCAGCTACGACCTGATTGACCGCGCTTTCTCGCCTTACCTTGGTATTGTTCACGAACGCCAATACGGCGATACAGCGGACTTTGCCAGGGCCGATGGCGGCAACACAGAGGATTGGTTTGCGGTTGTCGGAGCGAGGCTTTCTTTCTGATGGATTTTGTGCATGGGTTTTGAGCCTTAACTCTTGGCCCATATCCGCGCAACTTGATCTACCGCAAATTCTGCTATGACCAGGTCACTTGCACGCCAATTTTCAGTTGCAGTTCAGGCTGGAGTGTTCTGATAGAGGTTGAGCACACAGATTGAAAGGTGCAAAACCATGATTAAAGCCCATAAAGCAACAAATCAGGAGCAATTTTTGCTTCGACGCAAACTGACGGTTGACGGCCTTACTGAGGTTCAGTGGGAAGACTTGATTCAGGAACTGAATCATCATCCGTGCGTCGATTTTGCCAAGGGTAAACCAGAAGGCAAGCTGATTGTCACGTTTGATGGCACACATTGGTCCACCGACGAACTGGTTAGCTTCATTGAGGCTAACGGAGGTCGTTTAAAGGGTGGCTGGTGGCAGCGTCGAAGGCTCGCCTGGTACCAGTTTACCGATGACAACGTTCGAGCCAACGCCAAGCATGAACCCTTTTGCTGTTCGAAAATCCCACCGATGAAGAAATAAACGGGGGTTGAATGAGCAGGGAGCAAGACAGAACAACTCGCTACAAGGAAGGTAGCCTGACTCTATCAGGGACTGTCATGCTGGGCACCGGCGTCATGATTGGCGCCGGTATATTTGCGCTTACTGGACAAATGGCCCAGATGACCGGAGCGCTTTTCCCGCTCGCATTTCTGGCTGCGGCAGTTGTTGTGTCCTTCAGTGCCTACTCCTATATCAAAATTTCCAACGCCTACCCATCCGCAGGCGGCATTGGCATGTATCTCCATAAGGCCTACGGCGACCGTTTGGCGACGGCTTTTAATGCCTTGCTGATGTATTTTTCCATGGTGATCGCCCAGAGCTTCCTGGCCCGAACATTCGGGTCGTACACTATGCAGTTATTTGGCGGCGATGAAAGCGGGCGCATGGTGTCTATATTGGGTGTGTCGCTGATTTTGGCGGCATTCCTCATCAATCTGCTCGGCAATCGCTGGATTCAAGGCGTCGCTTCGTTTATCGGAATTCTCAAAATTGGCGGCATTCTTGTGTTCGGGCTTGTGGGCGTATGGCTGGCCGACAGTCTTGCAGTTGATTTTTCCAGAAGCGGCGAGACCGGCGCTATCGGAAACTTCCTGGGCGCAACGGCGCTGGGCATCTTGGCCTTCAAAGGATTTACCACCATTACAAATAGCGGCTCCGAGGTGAAAGACCCGCACCGCAACGTTGGTCGCGCCATTGTTATCTCCATTGCCGCCTGCGTTGTGCTCTACACACTGGTGGGGTTCGCCGTTTCAAGCAATCTCTCCCTCGCCGAAATTATTGAAACCCAGGATTACTCTCTGGCGGCAGCAGCACGCCCGGCACTGGGTGATTATGGCCTGTGGTTCACCGTGGTGCTTGCCATGATGGCGACTGCAGGAGGCATCCTTGCCAGTATTTTTGCAGTCTCTCGCATGCTCGCCATGCTAACTGAGATGAAGCTGGTGCCCCACAGTCACTTTGGAATGCCAGGCAGTATCCAGAAACACACGCTTGTATACACCGTGGTGCTGGGCCTGGTTCTGACGGCCTTTTTCGACCTCTCAAGGATTGCGGCTCTGGGTATCGTCTTTTATCTGGTTATGGATATAGCCATTCATTGGAGCGTGCTGCGTTACCTGTATCAGGATGTGAAGGCCAGGAGGTGGGTGCCCGCAGTGGCGATCATCCTGGATCTAATGGTTCTGGGCGGCTTTGTATGGGTCAAGCTGACCACCGACCCCTTTGTAATAGGGGTGGCCGTGGCAACAATGATTGTTATTGCGGTTGCCGAGCAGCTATTCCTGAAGTCGTCTGCCAGAAAACAGGCGGTGACAAGTGACGAGGCTCACGAACACCACCACTGATATTCAACAGGTAAATCGGAGAGTAACCCTATGATGGATGGAAATATGTTTGGTAACACCATGTGGGCCGGGCATTGGTTGTGGATGCTGGTTATTGGCATTATAGCGGTAATACCAGCTTGGCGAATTTGTCAACGAACCGGTTACCCGGGCTGGATGGGAATCCTGATTCTTATACCGGTGGTGAATCTGGCTCTTTTGTACTTTATTGCGTTTGCAGACTGGCCGGCGGACAAGGCAGGAACGCGTAATGAGTGAGTATCAGCATACACATCACCACGGCCACGATACCGATGAGCATCTCAATGAACACGCGGTAAAAGACCCGGTTTGCGGAATGTCTGTGGACCCCCATGCTGCAAAACATCGCAGCCGGCATGCTGGCAAGACCTGGTATTTCTGTTCTTCCCGATGCCAGACGAAGTTTGATGAAAGCCCGGATAAATACCTCGGGGAGAAACAGGAGCCTGCGGAGCCGGTAGCCCCCGGAACCATGTACACCTGCCCGATGCACCCGGAGATCCGTCAGCAAGGGCCGGGCGATTGCCCAATTTGCGGCATGGGCCTGGAGCCGGAACAAGTGAGCCTTGACGACAGGCCTTCGGCAGAGCTTGCGGATATGACGCGTCGGTTCTGGATTGGACTGCTTCTCGCATTCCCGGTGTTGGTGCTTGAAATGGGCGGCCACCTCACAGGTCTTGATCACATCATCTCGCCGCAAACCTCTAACTGGATTCAGTTGGTGCTGGCAACGCCTGTTGTTGCCTGGAGTGGTTGGCCGTTCTTTGTTCGAGGCTGGAAATCAGTTCTCAGCCGCAACCTGAACATGTTCACGTTGATCGCAATGGGTACTGGCGTTGCGCTGATTTATAGCCTCGTGGCGACTTTGGTTCCACAGATTTTTCCCGATGCTTTCCGCCAGGTGGACGGCTCGGTCGCCGTTTATTTCGAAGCGGCTGCGGTTATTGTGGTGCTGGTGTTGCTTGGGCAAGTGCTGGAACTGCGTGCTCGAGAGAAAACTTCGGGTGCGATAAAAGCCCTGCTGGATCTGGCCCCGGCCACGGCAAGAAAGCTGGACGATGACGGAGGTGAGTCTGACGTTTCTCTTGATCAGGTGAAGGTTGGTGACCGCTTGCGAGTGCGCCCGGGCGATAAAGTGCCCTTGGATGGAGAGATTCTTGAGGGGCGCTCCAATGTCGACGAATCCCTGGTGACGGGTGAACCCCTGGCTGTGAGCAAACAGGTTGGTGACCAGGTGATTGGTGGCAGCATGAACCAGCAAGGCGGCTTCATTATGCGAGCCGACAAGGTCGGGCGCGACACCATGCTGTCGCAGATTGTGCAGATGGTAGCAAACGCACAGCGCAGCCGTGCGCCGATTCAGGCTTTGGTAGACAAAGTGTCCGGCTGGTTTGTTCCAGTGGTCATCGTGATCGCCGTTATTGCCTTTATTGTCTGGTCAGTCGTTGGGCCAACACCACCAATGGCCTATGGCCTTATTGCAGCGGTGAGCGTGCTGATTATTGCGTGCCCATGCGCTCTTGGTTTGGCTACGCCTATGTCAATCATGGTTGGCGTAGGGCGAGGCGCACAAAATGGCGTGTTGATCCGTGATGCCGAAGCGCTTGAGCGTATGGAGAAGGTCGATACGGTGGTGGTCGATAAAACCGGCACACTCACCGAAGGTAAGCCCAAGGTGACGAAACTGGTTCCGGCTAACGACTTCAGTGAAGAAGATCTGATGCGATATGCCGCTGGCCTGGAGAAGGGCAGTGAGCACCCGCTGGCCCATGCGATTCTTGATAAAGCCAAAGCCATGGAACTTGCCTTGCCGGATGCAGAGGATTTCGACTCGCCCAATGGTAAGGGTGTAACCGGCAAGATTGATGGGAAAAGCGTTTTGATTGGTAATCGGTTGCTAATGGAGTCACAGGGTGTCGATACCTCTGCCTTTGAAGAAAAGGCAGATCAGCTTCGTGTGGATGGAGCCACGGTGATATTCACTGCGGTGGACGATCAGGTTTGTGGGTTGATTGCCATTGCAGACCCCATCAAAGCAACCACCGAAGCGGCTATAACCTCGTTGCAGAAGGACGGCATCCGCGTGGTTATGTTGACAGGTGACAACCAGACCTCTGCCGAAGCCGTCGCCCGCATGCTCCATATCGATGAAGTCGAAGCAGAAGTGCTGCCAGAGGACAAAGCGAAGATCGTCCAGCGGTTCAAGGAAGAGGGCCGCATTGTGGTGATGGCCGGAGACGGTGTGAACGATGCCCCTGCGCTGGCTACGGCCGATGTGGGCGTTGCTATGGGTACCGGTACGGATGTGGCTATTGAAAGCGCGGGCGTAACCCTTTTGCGCGGTGATCTGATGGGCATTGTCGAAGCGCGTCATTTATCAATCGCGACCATGCGCAACATACGGCAGAACCTGTTTTTTGCCTTCGTTTATAACGCAGCGGGTATACCGATTGCGGCCGGTGTGCTTTACCCGGTCGCAGGGATTCTCTTATCACCGATTTTTGCCGCTGCGGCGATGTCACTGTCTTCGGTGAGCGTCATTGCCAATGCGCTGCGATTGCGGGTGGTTAAGCTGAAATAAACAAGGCTTGAGGAGTTCTCGGCCACATGTCCAACGGCACCCCATGCCCATCGTCCCCGGCCTGGGGTGCCCCGGAAAACAGAGGTACAAAGATATGATGGGTAGGTTAAAACTTTCCTTGGGCATTCTTACGATCGGAGTGATCAGCGGCTGCAGTGACGGAACTGTAGATGGCCGCTGGTACACCCAGGCCCAGGTCGAGCGTGGCGCAACCGTGTTCGACAGCAACTGCGCAAGCTGTCACGGCTCCAAAGCCCAGGGCGCCTTTAGTTGGAGAAAGAGGCTGGAGGATGGCTCCTATCCGCCGCCACCACTCAACGGCACGGGGCACGCCTGGCACCATCCGTTCGACATGCTAATGGGCACAATCGCGCAAGGTGGTGCCCCCCTGGGTGGCAAAATGCCCGCCTTTGGAGGTGAGCTCTCCAAGGACGACCAAAAAGCCGCTATCGCGTTCTTCCAGAGCAAATGGGATAAGCGGATTTATGATGCGTGGGCTGAAAGAAGTGGCCTTTAACCTCCCGTACAACTGACTCCACCGATTTGATCCGGGTAAATAAAATGTACTGCTCCTGGCGCAGAAAAAATCCATTTTCATGTACAGGAACCTGATATCCAATGCTCAACTATCCAAAAATTGATCCGGTAGCGATTTCATTGGGCCCGGTGCAAATCCATTGGTACGGCCTGATGTACCTGGTCGGCTTTCTGGCTGCCTGGTGGCTGGGCCGCCGCCGGGCTCATCGATTGGGGTTTAGCACCGATGCAGTTGAAACGTTGATTTTCTACTGCGTGATGGGCGTCATACTGGGCGGTCGCCTGGGGTATGCGCTCTTCTACGGCTTCGACAAGCTGGCCGACAATCCGTTTTGGTTATTCAAAATCTGGGAAGGTGGCATGAGTTTTCATGGCGGCTTTGTTGGGGTATTGGTCGCAGCTTTGATTTTCGCTCGCAAGCAAGACTTACATTTTTTTCAGCTCACTGACTTTATCGCACCACTGGTGCCGATTGGCCTGGGGGCAGGGCGCATCGGCAACTTTATCAATTACGAGCTTCCGGGGCGAGCCAGCGATGTACCCTGGGCCATGGTGTTCCCGAATATGGGGCCGGCTCCACGACACCCGTCGTCACTGTATGAATTTGCACTGGAAGGTGTCGTGTTGTTCGCTGTGTTGTGGTGGTTCTCGCGCCATCCTCGTCGAAATGGAACAACGTCCGGCCTGTTCTTGTTGCTCTACGGGGTTTTCCGTTTTTCTGTCGAGTTTGTTCGCCTTCCTGACTCGCAGTTGGGGTTCATCACCTTTGGCTGGATGACCATGGGGCAGTTGCTAACCCTGCCAATGATCATTGGTGGACTTGCCTTGATTGGTTGGTCGAGATATCAGCCCATTAACACTGCAAAGGTGGCGAACGTCTGATAAGTCTGATAAAGAGTGCCCGTCAGATTCATTGCCGTAGAGAAATACAAGAAGTTGAACTCCTCACCGATTCAGCATGGAGACATCGCGCGATGTCTCCATGCTCGACATACCTAGACTGCAACGACTTTCGTCTTTTTTGCGTCTATACCCTCCGGTTTTCAGGTTGATTTCAGCTGCTCAGGGTTTACTGGTACCTGTTAACGCGACTTGAACTCACAACGCAGAAGTCAAATACATATCAAAAGTAAGGAAGGTAGGCCGGAATGGACATTAAAACGTTTAGAGAGCTGATTGGCTGGACACGTGATCTGCATGCACACCTGGCACGGTGTCTTTCCCACTGTTCGACACGGAACGAAGAAGAGAGGGCCCGGGCGCTTCTGGACTATCTGGCAACCCGGGAATCTGAAATTGAACGTATTGTGAACGAATTTGAACGAGAGGCGGACACCAACGCCTTGGAAACAAGGGTTTATGACTATCTGTCTCATCATCCTATTAAAACCCACAGAACCTGTGATGAGCCCTATGCAAAACTTGATTTCAACGGTATCTGCCGGGAAGTGTTCGACTTTCATGGTCAGATTACTGATCTCTACCAAACACTTGCCGAGAAAGCCGAAATCCCAAAGGTAAAAGAGTTGATGGGGTCACTATTGGCGATGGAGCAAAACGAATCCAAACGTCTGGCTCGCCAGATTGGCCGGATGGATGATCTCTGATTATTCCTTTTTATCCGTGGGCGGAAGGCGGTGGTTATCTGCGTCAGAACACTCGCTTTGATGTGGAGGTGGCGGGTTACCAATCCATAGTGCGGGTCTGAAAATCACGGGTAAGTGAGAAACCAATAATGTCCTGATGGCTATCAAGGAGTGACCATGGATTTCTATTCGATTGAAGACTCACACCGAGTCCAGCAGCGCGCCGCACAATACCGCAAGCGCTACCCCAAGTTTGTCAGTTGGGCACAAGGTCGCGGCGTTGTCGAGCACACGGATTTGACCCAGGTGCGGGTGTTCGATTTATGTCAGGAACTGATCTGTGCCGGGCGCTACAACACGCTCGACGACGCATTGGCGATTTTCGACGCAGCGGACACCCTGACCAATGCAGCCATGTGGTTGGTGGCCCACATGACCTACGCCAACAAAGTGGATTTGTCCGGGCAGCCGTTGGCGGCGAACGACTTCAAGGAAAACCCTCAGGGTCATACTGGCGGTTCGTTAAATATGGTGCCCACCTATATTGGTTACACCGCTGCCAACTCGCTGGCGGGGATCACCCGCAGTTGGCTGATGGGGCAGGGCCACTGTGTGGCAGCGATATCAGGCCGAGCAATTGTTAAGAGATGGAGCTGTTGCGCTTAGCGAGGGTGTCGATGTGCAGTTAGTCGCGGTGGGTGCCTATCAACGGCAGGTTTGTCAGGCCGTGGCCGATGATCTCAGCCAGCAGGGTATTTCATGCGGGGTTGTCTGTCTGCTGGAACCCGGGCGTTTCCGCGATCCCCGAGATGGGATAGAGGCGGAACATCAGCCACCCAGCCAGACCAAAGCGACACTGTTCCCCAGCGACATAAAGCTGCGGGTATTCGTGTGCCATATGCGCCCGGAAACCCTGTTGGGGGGTTGTCGGCCTCTCGATCTGGGGCGGGATCGCACACTGGCTTTCGGTTACGCCAACCATGGAGGAACACTCGATACCGCAGGCCTGCTGATGGCCAACGGCAGTGATCCTGAATCGGTCAGCCAGGCCATCGTGTCGCGGCTGGGCAGCCTCGACTGCAATACAGGTAGATCAAATTATGAATGAATCGTTCAATCACGCTGGAGCCTGGGGCATCACGCTGATCGTTATCGTATTGGTGTCCTGGTTCTTCTATCGTTACTTCGCTCCGAAGAACTGGCGGGAGTGGGCAGGTGCGGGGGTGGTACAGGCCTTTATAATTGCCCTTTATGCCGAAATGTACGGCTTTCCGCTCACCATCTATCTGTTGGTGCGCTTTTTCGGTCTGGACAGCGAGTATATCAGCGCCAGCTTATGGTCGACCCTGGTAGGGCTCGGCGAAACCGGCATGATGGTCTCCATGCTGCTTGGTTATGCACTTGCCTTTACCGGGATAGGTCTTTTCATTCAGGGGTGGCGTCAGGTTCATAAGGCTCGCGGGGAAAATCGTCTGGTGACAGACGGGTTGTATGCGTATGTAAGGCATCCGCAGAACACGGGGTTGTTCATTGCCCTGTTTGGCGAAGGTGTTGTGCATTGGCCAACGCTGTTCTCGATCGGCCTGTTTCCCGTGATCGTGCTTGTCTACACATGGCTGGCTCGCCGCGAGGAACAGCAAGTTCTAAAGCAGTTTGGTGAAGAATACCGAGCCTATCAACAGCAGGTACCAATGTTCATCCCCCGTTGGGGCCAGTGGCGCAGACTCGCGGCCGCTTCACGGGAAAGCCGTGATAACAAAACGCCATGAACCCCAAGCCAAAGCCACGTTTTCGTTAGGGTAGTGTGATGCGCTGCGCTGGATGAAATGGGTATGAGGCAAACGTTCACACCTGAAAAAACGGGGGCAAAGCCACCACCGGGCGTGCGAAAGTTGGTGGTTTGGCCCTGATAGACGCGCGCAGCGGCAACCGGTTTGAAGAAAAGTTCTCGCCGAGCGCTCCACAGTTCTGCTGCGTCGCTTGCTGAAACCTGACGGGTTTTCGGTACTGCACTTTCGAGATATTCCGCATCATCTTCATTCAGTCCCCAGTCACGCAGGGTCTGGGAGTCTGACAGCAGAATCAGGTTTCGTTTGTCGGCCATAAGAGCATGGGCACGAGGGTTAGGTGTTACTACCACCGCACCGTCGAGGTAGGCCTGTCTCAACGCGTCATTAGCCCGGGCATCTAGCGCGAAGTCCACCAGCCGGTTATACACCATATCGATGGGCTTACCCTTTGCTGTTAACGCATCACCGACATACTTCAGCTCCGATGGATCGAGTATCAATGCCTCTGGCCTGAAGTAGCTGCTGGGCCAATTGGAATTCGGGAAACATAAATTGGGTTTCCGGTGAATCGTCTACGATGGCCAAGCGGCCGGCTATCGAATCAGTGCGTTGCCTTTGCCATTCCTGTTCGAACATGTCGAACACCGCGTTTTCAAATCCATCCAGCGCCTGCTTGGTTTCTGCGGTCTGTTGAGATGGGTCACAGCATCGATGTTGAGCCCGAGTCAGCACCGTGTTCAAAAACGCGCCGCCGGCATTGGTATTGATCTCGATTAACTGAGGGCCATTTGGGCCCGAGTGAAAATCGCAACCTGCGTGGGTATTGCTTGTTCGTTGGTTGTCCTGGGCCACGTTTTGGATTTGGAGCCCGCAGCATAAGTAAATTTTTCGGACTGTAGTCAGCTTTGAACCTCGCCAGAAAAGTCCATGTTTGGCAGCTGTTTTCAGGTCTATTTCAGCTTCGTGTGTTGGACTATCAGAATATTAGCGTGCTCCAATCCGATAAATTTATGATATATCGTTCCTGCATTAGAAAGTGTTTTTAATTTTTGAGCATTTTTATGGGTTGGTTAATAAAACAAGTTCCTATCCCTCATGGAGATTTATCATGGCCGTCAATTATCAAAGCATATTTCGCCGAATTCCCCACATATTCTTTGCAACCGTCTATATGGCCCTGGTGTCTGTACCTGCAAGTGCAGCCGGATATGAGAATGCTCTGAAGGGCGTTAAAAACTATGACGCTGTCTACGAGGTGAGCCAAGGAGATCCCAAAGTCGTTAACCCCGTTTTCTTGGTAATAAAGAATTCCTACGAAGCCCCTGAAGTGAAGTCGCTTTCGAAAGATCCTAATATCGCCATCGTTTTTCACGGGCCAGTAGTGAAACTGCTCTCGACTGACAGCGCATCGTTTAATGAGGCAGAGTTGGTCGAGATAAAAAAATTCCAGACGACTCTTAAACAAATGAAGAAGGACGGGGTGACGCTGGAAGTTTGCCGTTATGCTTTGAAAGGAATGGGTGTAGATGAGGCGACGATCATTCCGGAGATCGACCCGGTAGATAATGGGTTCGTCTCGGTCATCGGCTATCAGATGCAGGGGTACGCGGTTATCCGAATACCCTAAACAAGAAGATCGGTTGTTGTTCTGCGAAATGAAGCTCACCTTGAGGTCCGCTAATGTGCCGTTCGGTTAATTCGCTCATTTATTATCAATTAAACTCAGCTTTGCCCGAGCCACTGACGTCATAATAGATTCTGCACTTTTATGCCAACGGAACGGCTTTGCCAGTTTTTCATTGTGAACCTTGATGAACTTTTTAATCGCAGACTTCAAATCGCCGACGCTGGTGAAAATACCGCGATAGAGTGCTCGTCGCTCCAGTTGGCCAAACCACCCTTCGACTGCATTTAACCAGGATGCACTTGTGGGCGTGAAGTGCAGATGAAACCGTGGATGTTTGGCCAGCCAGGCTTTGACCTCCGAGGTCTTATGAGTAGAGCTGTTATCCAGAATCAAGTGCAAATCCAGACCCTTCGGAGTCTCCCGGTCAATCTGACGCAAGAAGTCTAAAAACTCCTTTGCCCGGTGGCGCTGGGTGACCCGACCGATCACCTGACCCGTCAGGGTATTGAATGCAGCGTACAGGCTGGTTGTCCCATAACGCTTGTAATCATGTGTGCGACGTTCCACTTGTCCAGGGCGAAGCTGCAATTTTGGCTGAGTCCGATCAAGAGCCTGAATCTGGGTTTTTTCGTCAACAGACAGAACCAGTGCATTATCCGGGGGATTCATATAAAGCCCAACAACATCGCACACTTTTTCAGCGAAGTGAGGATCGTTGCTGATCTTGAATGTTCTGAGCCGGTGCGGCTTCAAATCGGCTGCTTTCCAGATCTGATGCACTTGCCAGCGCGTTACCCCGGCATGCTCCGCCATGAGACTGATGCTCCAGTGTGTGGCCTCTTTCGGAACTTTATGGACCGTGTCATCTAAAATTTTCTTGACGATTTTACCGTCCAGTTTTCGAGGCTGGCCAGGTCGCGGCGCATCATAAAGTCCCTCAAGACCGCTCTCACTGTAGCGTTTGCGCCACTTGAATACCGTTTGAGAGCTAACCTGAAGAGACTCTGAGATCTCTTTGGGTGTCTCGCCTTCGTTGAGCAATAAAAGTATCTTGGCGCGCTGTGCCAGGTGCTGGCTCAGGGTACTGGCTCGGCACCAACTTTCGAGTTCCAGTTGATCGTTTACAGTCAGATTAAACGGCGCTGCAGGTTTGGGCACGAAAAGAACCTTTTATTGCTGATCGATGGTTCCTACTATAACAAAAATGGATCCGCGAATTAACCAGACGAAACACTAATCAAGATTGATCGCATAAAAAATATGATCGAGAGCAATTTCTGCTCGATAATCCTTCATATCTTTGGCCTTAATTCCGGTTAAGGAAATACATGTTAACTAACTGTTTTCAGGCTTGTTTCAGCTTCGTGTGTTGGACTAGGGGGTAATGACCACGCACGGTTGGAAACCTTGCCAGCCGGGCGGAAATATCGTAACGAAACCCTCTATTTAAAAGGTAACACGATGAAACATCAAAGAATTAGGCGCTGGCTCACTGGGCTCACCACCGGCATCACCATGAGTGTTTCGCTGATGGCGGCCGCAGACACGACCCGGGCGTTTATTCCTATGGGAATGGCTGATTCCGTGGGCGTTATTGATCTGGTGGGTCGTCAGGTGACGTCTTCAATGACCGGAACTGTGAATACCCATGGTTCGGCATTAACGCCGGACGGGCAGTACCTGGTGGCAGGCAGCCTGACTGCTCATGAAAGCGAGGAGCCCGTCAGCCGTCCCGAAGGCGTGACGGAAGATGAGCACGCCGCTCACCATGGTGGTGGGGCTGCTGCGGCATCGGAAGAACCGAATACGGGACTGCTCTATATGGTGGACACTGCCACCAATGCGATTGCTCGCACACTGGAGGTGCCGGGGCCGGTACACCACGTTCTTGTGACAACGAATGGTCGCTATGCCGTATCCACTCATCCCATGGGCGGCGGTATCAGCATTGTCGATCTGGATTCCGGAAAGCTGGTTAAAAGCGTGGCAACGGGACCTGCTCCCAATTACGTGGTGGAAACGGAGGACGGGCAGTCTCTTCTGGTCAGCAATAGCGGTAATGGCACAATCAGCGAAGTGGACACCAGTCACTGGTTCGTCAAACGCAACATGCGGGTTGGTGGTGGCCCGGAACATATGGTGCTCGCTCCCGAGAATGAACGGCTTTATGTGAATGATGTCGCATCGGGGCAGGTGAGTGTCGTTGAGCTTTCGAGCGGCGTCGTGGCGGCAACCTACGAAATCGGGGAAGAACCCCATGGCGTTGGTTTGAGCAACGACGGCCAGATACTTTTCGCAACCAGCAAAGGCAGCAACCGGATCGTTCGTATTGAGCTCGCCACCGGAGCTCGTCGCAGCGCACCACTGGCTCCGGGACCCTATCACTTAGCTGTATCGCCCCATGATGGCCAGTTATTGATTACCAGTCGTGCAGAGAGCAAGCTTTGGGTGCTCGACCCGGATTCCCTCGACATAATTGATGAAATTCCGCTGGAAGGCATAGGACATCAGATATCACTTGAGGCCAACTAAAACGGTGCTCTTAAGCTGTCGCCTGGTCTTCAAGAGAGATAAATGATGGATCGACGTTATAAAATCACTTTGGCAGTTTTTGTCGGGGTCGCGCTGATTTTGCTCTGGAGTGACCACAAAAGTCACCTGCTTGGCGCGCTGCCCTGGCTGATACTTCTTGCCTGCCCTCTGCTCCATAAGTTTATGCATAGGGGGCACGGTAACCATGGACGACAATCGGACAAAAGTGACAAGTAGTGCAATGGCAGGCAAGTCACTTTCGCTACAAACCATCGTTGGAATGGTGGTTGTCGCGATTCTTTGGGCTATCTGCTTTCCGTTCATAAGTGTTGGGCTGCCGGACGCGCCTCCTTTACTGTTTGCGGCTTTGAGAGCGTTTTTGGCAGGTGCATTTTTGATTGCGATAGGAATGAACTTCGGGCGTAGGTTTGATTGTTCATTTCGACGCTTGGCAATGCTTGCGTTGATTGGCTTCAGTTACACAGGCTTGGGCCTCGGCGGTATGTTTCTCGGCGCGGGTAATGTCGGGCCAGGTGTCGCCACTGTATTGGCGAATGCGCAACCTCTCTTTGCCGCCATTTTATCGATTTTTGTTCTTAAGGAAGTAATGACCGCCTGTTTGTATTTGGGATTGTTTATTGGTTTTGTGGGGGTTGTTGTACTCGCTTTACCCGGTTTTGACTTTGGAACGGATCGTTTTGTCGGGGCGCTATATGTTCTTCTGGGCGCCGTTGGAACGGCAATTGGTAACGTTCTTTTAAAGCTTCGGGCAGGTGAGGGGGATATGTACTTGCCGATGGGAATTCAGCTCATCCTGGGGGCCACATTTCTGCTTGTTGCTTCTTTATTGGCGGGTGAAGGCTTTGAGGTTGACTGGACATGGTCATTTGCCAGCGTTGTTTTCGTGCTTGCGGTTCCGGCAACTGCATTGATAGTTGTGCTCTGGTATGAGCTTCTGGCCCGAGCACCGCTGAATAAACTCAATCCATTTACGTTTCTGACACCGGTCTTCGGCTTACTTATCGGGGCGTTATTTTTCGATGAGACATTCAGTGCAGTCGAAATTACAGGGATTGCGATCACTATTTTAGGCTTGGTGGTGATTGTCTTAGTCCCAAATCAGAAACAGCGTATCGTTTTAAGGTATCAGGAACGGTAATCGAGATGCTCGGTTCTGGGACTTTGTTAACGTAAGGAAACAGTGCATGAAATGCTTACCAGTTATTACTTTTCTTGGCGTTTTCCCGGCCATTGCGCTTGGTGCTGTCCCCTCGGTCGAATCATTGATTGAAGGGATGGAAGACACGCTGTGGTCGGACAGCAACCACGGTCGGTCTACCATGCGCATCGAAACCGAACATTGGGCGCGGGAGCTGAATCTGGAGGCCTGGATAGACCGGACCGAGAAGGCATTGATTCGAATCCATGCGCAAAAAAAGGAGGCCGGGATCGGCTCGCTGCGCATTGGCGACGCCATGTGGAACTACCTGCCCAAGTTGGATCGTACCATCAAGATCCCGCCCTCCATGATGCTCCAATAATGCGCTCCAACACCTCCTAAATATCGGTCAACGGTCTGTGTTTAGCGTGCAGCATGGTAAGTAACAATAAGGAAGTGAACTATTCAAGGCTCATAGTTTGTAAGAGCATGTCGTTTTGTTGCTAATTTTGGAGATCTATCCAGAATTTCCGCCGAAAAAATAGCCAGCCACGCTCTTTTTGGCATGGCTGGACGATGCCTTATGAAATTATCCTCCATCAGGTCTTAAAGCACAGTGTTTTTGAAAGTTTACACTGATGAACTTTAATGTTGATGATCCCTCAGCTCAGATTTATTCATTCTCATATGTATCTTTTTATGCTGACTACTCAACGTCCGCGCATCTACTATGTTTTCGGCTGTTTTGTTCGGATAGCTTCGCGCTTCATTAATACGATCTGCCAAGCCAGAGTTGGCATACACCATAGTAGAGAACAAGGATGTTATTGCTGCTGCGATAATAAACTTCTTTATTTTTAATCCCTCACTTCGATTAATTAAAATTTTGTAGTAATTCACTTTGGTTTTATATTTATATTTTTTAGATTATCAAACAAGGCGTCAACAGTACATAAAAATGCCCCACTACCTCCTTCAATTTTGGTGAGCTAATGTTGTAGAAGCATTTATCTTGGAGTGCTATTTTCTTTCTTTTCCAACACTCGATGGTAGGCTATACCTTTTTTTTCCATCATATCAAGTCGAGCTTCCATACCGCTTTCAGACATTCCATCAAGTGTCATTCTTTTATGAAGTCGTTGCATGTCCTTATTTTTAAGTATGTCCGTCTGAGTTGTTTCTATATTCATGCCGTTATGCATTGAGTTCATATTTTTTTGCATTGATTTCATGTTGTCATGTATTGGATTGCCGGACCTGCTTTCTGGAATATTGCCAGCAAAAGCTGCTGTGGAAAAAGTAACTACGGCTAAGAATAAAATCGACTTTTTCATATCGTACCTCCTGGTTGGTTGATGTGCTCATTCAATCATCTCTTCCTGAACTCATCCTGAAATAAATAATAAAATAAACGTAATAATTATTTTGATATTTATCAGTAATTAATAACGCTTGACCCAGATCAAAATCACATGATTGGCAATGAAATTTCAGCCTGAATTCAGACAACACTTCTATGATTCTCCGCGGCGTATTAATCCAGTGGAGAATGAACCTTGAGTTATATTTCTCGTATATATAGAACAGCTGTTGTGGGTGCCTTGCTTTTAACGAGTTTTGGCCTGTCTGCGGAGCCGAGACTTGCCCTTGAAGAGGCTATTGATATTGCGGTTCGGGGCGACCCCTGGTCGGCCCAAAGCATCCAACTGCAGAAGGCGCTTCTCGATGAATCTGTTGCAGCAGCTGCGTTACCCGACCCGCGAATTACGCTAGGTGCCGCAAACCTTCCCACGGATACCTTCGATACCCGCCAAGAAGGCATGACACAAGCCATTATTGCCCTCAGCCAGCGCTTTCCTCGCGGAGATAGTCGGTATCTAGCCCGCGACAAGAAGAAAGAGCTCGCGGAATCACAGTCGTTTCAGCGGGAGAATCGACAGGAATTAGTGATCAGGTCGGTAACTGATCTGTGGCTTGAGCTTTGGAAAACTCAAGAAAGTGTTCGATTGATTGAAAGCAATCGAGGCCTGTTTGAGCAGTTGGCAGATGTTGCGGAGGCTGGGTACACCTCAACGATGAACGGTTCACGCCAGCAGGATATTATCCGAGCGTCTCTGGAGTTGACCCGTCTTGATGACCGCTTAACGGCACTTCATTCCCGGATGGAAACCGCTCAGGAAGAGCTGGGAGAGTGGATAGGTACTGACACCTTTCGTTTGCGGGTAAGCGAACGCATTCCCCCGAATCTGTTAGCCAGGCTTCCGAGCACAGCGTTTGATGTCAGCGATACCGCATTGATCAGCCACTCTTCAATTCGCGCCACAGACCAGTTGATTGATGCCGGAGCTATTGATATTGAGCTGGCTCGCCAGGCTTACAAGCCGGAGTGGACTGTGTCCGCACAGTATGGATATCGGGAAAAAGCCCCGAACGGTCAGGACCGGGCGGATCTGTTTTCAGTCGGGATCGGGTTTGATCTGCCTATCTTCACGGGCAATCGCCAGGATCGCACCGTGAGCGCGGCAATCGCCCGTGTGGAAGCGGCGAAGTCTGACCGAATGCTGCAGGTTCGGCGAATTAAAGCCGAAGCCCGTGCAGCGGCCGCCCGAATTAGACGGCTCGATGACCGCATCAGGCTGTATGAGCAGTCGCTGCTTCCGCAAACAAGGGAGCAGGCCAATGCTGCGCTCTCAGCTTACAACAACGATGACGGCGATTTTGCCGAAGCTGTGCGTGCGCGTATCGCTGAGCTTAATGCGCAGGTTGAGCTTATTCAGATGACGGCTGAACGAGCCAAAAACCTGGCGAGCCTCCGCTATCTCACTGCCGGTGCGTCTGGCAGCCCCTCATTCTCACTGAAAAACTCCCAGGAATAACAATCATGGCAAATGTTATACGCCCATTGGGCTTTTTGTTGTTAGGTGGCGTGGCCGGGGCGGCAGCGACCTATTGGCTTACCCCTGGATCTCCAGAGGCTGCTGTGGCTGAGGTGACCAGCAATGCCAGTAAAGAGCCCTTGCATTGGGTGGCGCCCATGGATCCCAATTACAAGAGCGACAAACCGGGTAAATCGCCCATGGGGATGGACCTGATACCGGTCTATGCAGATAGCGGATCGGGTAAAGATGCCCCTGGTACTGTTCGTATTTCTCCGAATGTCGTTAACAACCTGGGCGTGTTGACGGAGCCGGTCATTCAGGGACGGCTACCGAACAAAATAACAACGGTGGGGTACGTTCAATATAGTGAAGACGACATGGCCCATGTCCATCCCCGGGTTGAGGGGTGGATCGAGAAACTCTATGTGAAGGCAGAGGGCGAACCGGTGGAGAAGGGCAAGCCGCTCTACACCCTGTATTCGCCTACGCTGGTCAATGCCCAGGATGAACTTGTCCTGGCGTTAAACCGGGGCAATGAGCGTTTGGTCAATGCTGCCAAGGAGCGCCTGGCTGCGCTTAACGTACCTGAAGGTTTGATCCGTCAGCTCACGAAAACCCGCGAATTGCAGCGTACCTTAACGGTGTATGCGCCCACCTCTGGTGTTATCGATAACCTTAATGTTCGCGAAGGTATGTTTATCAAGCCAGGGGATCGAGTCCTGTCCATTGCTGCGCTGGATGAGGTGTGGGTCATTGGTGAAGTATTTGAACGCCAGTTATCCGCAGTGGCATCCGACAATCGCGTGGTGATGACCCTCGACTATTTGCCCGGTCGTCAATGGACAGGAAAAGTGGATTATGTGTATCCGGAGGTTAACCCCAAGACCCGTACCGCCCGGGTAAGAATGCGTTTTGACAACGCCGATGGCACTTTGTTGCCGGGCATGTTTGCAGAGCTGAACATTCAGGGCGCCCGCACCAGCAGACAGCTTCTAGTGCCTCGTGAATCGGTTATTCGAACTGGCCAGAGCGATCGGCTGGTGCTGGCTCTGAATGGCGGCGCGTTCAAATCGGTCGCTGTGAAGGTTGGCCGTGTTGGTGTGCAGTACGCTGAAATCCTTGAGGGTGTCATGCCGGGTGATGAGGTAGTGACATCCGCCCAATTCCTGATTGATTCCGAATCCAGCAAGACCTCGGATTTTCTGCGTATGACGGCCATGCCCTCTGATTCGGTGGATAACGCGGAAATGGATCATGGAAACATGAACCATGAGGGGGCCAACTGATGATTCAGTCGATTATCTATTGGTCCATTCGAAACCGCTTTCTGGTTCTGCTGGCGAGTTTGTTAATAACAGGGCTGGGCCTTTACTCACTCAGTAAAACCCCGGTCGATGCGCTTCCGGATCTGTCTGATGTGCAAGTTATCATTAAAACCAGCTTCCCGGGACAAGCGCCACAGGTTGTAGAAGACCAGGTGACCTATCCCCTGACGACCGCCATGCTGTCGGTTCCCGGTGCGGAAACCGTGCGTGGCTATTCGTTTTTCGGGGACTCCTACGTTTACGTGATTTTCGATGAAGATACCGATATGTATTGGGCTCGCTCCAGAGTTCTGGAGTACCTCTCGCAAGTGGCACCCAATCTGTCTGATTCGGCACGGCCTCAGTTGGGGCCGGACGCAACCGGTGTTGGCTGGGTGTATCTCTATGCGCTGGTTGATCGCACAGGACAGAACGACCTGAGCCAGTTGCGCAGCCTTCAGGATTGGTTTCTCAAGTACGAACTGCAAACCGTGCCCGGTGTTTCAGAGGTTGCTGCGCTCGGCGGCATGGTGAAGCAATATCAGGTCAAGGTCAGCCCCGAGAAGCTCCGTGCGCTGGGGATTCCGCTTTCTCTTATCCAGACAGCGATCAAGCAGGGCAATCAGGAAGTCGGGGCATCGGTTATTGAAATGGCGGAGGCGGAATACATGGTTCGTACCTCAGGTTATATTCAATCCCGCGAAGACCTGATGGCAATTCCGCTAGGCCTAGATGTGAACGGCACGCCGGTTCTGCTCCAGGATGTGGCCAGTGTCGAAGTGGGGCCGCAGATGAGGCGCGGTATTGCCGAGCTGAACGGGGAAGGGGAGGCCGTTGGTGGCATAGTGGTGATGCGCTTCGGCGAAAATGCGCAGGAAACCATCAATGGCGTTAAAGCCAAGCTGGGCGAGTTGCAATCGAGCCTGCCCGATGGCGTTGAAGTGGTCACGGCTTACGATCGTTCGGGCCTGATTGAACGGGCCGTCAACAACCTCTGGTTCAAGCTGCTGGAAGAGTTTCTGGTGGTCGGGCTGGTCTGTATCGTCTTTTTGTTTCACGTACGCTCGTCCTTGGTGGCGATCCTCAGCTTGCCTGTGGGTATTCTCACGGCGGTTATTGTCATGTACTGGCAGGGCATCAATGCCAATATCATGTCCCTCGGCGGTATCGCCATTGCTATCGGCGCCATGATTGATGGGGCCATAGTCATGATAGAGAACATGCACAAGCATATGGAGCGAACGCCGCTCACGCCGGAGAATCGATGGGAGATTGTTGCGAAGTCTGCTTCGGAAGTCGGCCCGGCGCTGTTTTTCTCGTTGTTGATCATTACCGTCAGTTTTGTGCCGGTGTTTGCGCTTGAAGCACAGGAAGGGCGAATGTTTGCGCCACTGGCGTTCACCAAAACCTACGCTATGGCCGCCAGTGCCGCGCTTGCGGTGACGCTGGTTCCGGTTCTGATGGGCTACTTTATCCGAGGGAAAGTGCTACCGGAGCATAAGAACCCTGTAAACCGTTTGCTGGTCGGCGCCTATATGCCGGTGTTGAAACTGGTGCTCAGGTTTCCCAGGTCGACCGTGCTCTGTGCAGTGCTGGTGTTGGCTGTAGGCCTATGGCCAGCAACGAAAATCGGTAGCGAGTTCATCCCCCCACTGGACGAAGGGGATTTGATGTACATGCCCACAACATATCCGGGAATTTCAATCGGCAAAGCCCGCCAGTTACTTCAGCAAACGGACAAACTGATTGCGACGGTGCCGGAAGTGAAAACCGTGTTTGGCAAAGTGGGGCGCGCGGATACAGCAACAGACCCTGCACCTTTGACGATGATTGAGACTTTTATCCAGCTCAAGCCCCGAGATCAGTGGCGCGAGGGTATGACCACAGACAAGCTCAAACAGGAACTCAACACACTGATTCGTTTTCCTGGTGTCACCAACGCCTGGGTTATGCCGATCATCACCCGCATCGACATGCTGGCAACGGGTATTAAAACCCCCGTAGGCATCAAAATCGCGGGACCGGACCTCGCCACCATCCAGAATGTCGGAAAACGCCTGGAAGAAATTCTGGCAGATGTGCCCGGCACAGCTTCGGTTTACTCAGAGCGAGTAGCAGGTGGCCGATACATCAAGGTGGATATCAATCGTGAACGCGCTGCCCGTTATGGTCTGAATATCGCGGACGTACAGCAGGTGGTTGCCTCTGCGATTGGCGGGATTAATGTCTCCAGAACCATCGAGGGCCTTGAGCGTTACCCGATTAACCTTCGCTATCCGGAAGACTACCGGGACTCACCCGAGAAACTGGAACAGCTCCCCATCGTCACGGCCTCGGGTCAGAGAATTGCGTTGGCTGATGTCGCGGATATCCGGATAGAAGATGGGCCGCCGGCGATCAAAAGCGAGAATGCACGCCTGAACGGTTGGTCCTTTGTGGATATAGAGGGCGTCGATGTGGGCACATACGTGGAGCAGGCAATGGCGACAGTGCAAGCGGAACTGGATCTGCCAGCAGGTTATTCCATCGCCTGGTCGGGCCAGTATGAATACATGCTTCGCGCGAAAGAAAAGCTGAGCTACGTAGTGCCATTAACACTGGCCATTATCATCATCCTGCTGTTCCTGAATTTCAGAAACTTTACAGAGGTGGGCATCATCATGGGCACACTGCCGTTCGCAATGATCGGGGCTGTTTGGCTGATGTATCTGTTAGGCTACAACTTCTCGGTAGCGGTGGGTGTTGGTTTCATTGCGCTGGCGGGTGTCGCCGTGGAGATTGGTGTAATCATGCTGGTCTATCTCAACCAGTCCTACCGGGCAATGCTTGAAACCTGCGAGAAGAAAGGCCTGACGCCGAGGCGCGAAACACTGCGCCATGCGGTACTTCACGGCGCTGGTATGCGTGTGCGACCGGTGATGATGACTGCCGCCGCGATCATCGGTGGCCTGGTTCCGATTATGGTTGGCACTGGAACAGGTTCTGAAGTGATGGCGCGTATCGCAACGCCCATGGTTGGTGGCATGGTTACTGCCGTTATTTTGGCGCTGTTGGTGATCCCGGTATTGTTCTATTTGTGGAGACGTAAGGCGCTCTCAAACTGAGTGCACTCAGAAAAGTGCAAGAGCTCAAATTTGTTGGGCTCTTGCATTCGTGGAGCCTGCCCAACTCATCGGGGTTGGTAATTGCCGAGCGGTGAGGTGGAGTTTGTCTTGAGTTGGCCTTTCAGCGTGATAGGCCTGGACATGGCGGGGTTCTATCTCTTTTTGTGGGTATAAAACCTACTATATCGGGAGTGCATTTTAGTTTGCTCCCCAAACATACCCCCAAAACGTGTAGATTAGGTCGGAGTATTATGGACCGATAAGGATTGGATTGCGTGATAAAAGTGTTCAAAAAAAACAGTGGCTTGTTATGTTTTGTGGATTAGTGCGGAAGGGTAGCTGGTGCCCCCGGCAGGACTCGAACCTGCTACCTTCCCCTTAGGAGGGGGACGCTCTATCCAGATGAGCTACGGAGGCACTTCTTTGAGAAGGTCGGTATGATAGCGGCCTGAAGCCTGTGGCTCAAGGTATTGCCGTGATTTCTGCTGGGCCGGGAGTGTGTTTTGTCTGACTCTTTCTCGTTAAGTGTTGTTGTGCCGGTGTGGATGGAGGCTGCGGGTGTGGTTCAAACCCTTGAAGCGCTGCAGCTGCTGCGGGCCAGTGGGCATGAGGTGATCGTTGTGGACGCCGGCAGCACGGATGGAACCGCCGCGCTGGCCAGGCCTTACGCGGATCGCGTGGTGCAGGCGGAAAAAGGCAGGGCTGTGCAGATGAATGCCGGAGCGTCGGTTGCCAGGGGTAGGGTTCTGTTATTTTTGCATGCCGATACTCGCCTTCCGCCGGGTGCCCTGAGTTCCCTGGAGCAATTTTTTCAGAGCGACCGGGTTTGGGGGCGATTCGATGTTCGCCTGAGTGGCCAGGGCGTAATGTTGCGGATGATTGGCGGGTTCATGAATCAGCGTTCTCGGTTAACGGGGATTTGCACGGGAGATCAGGCGTTGTTTGTGTGCAGGGAGGTTTTTGAAGCGTTGGGCGGCTTTGAGAACATACCGCTTATGGAAGATGTCGAATTTTCCCGTCGTCTGTGCCTGGTTTCCCGCCCCTTCCGTATCAAGGATCCTGTGATTACTGACAGCAGGCGCTGGGAGCAACGGGGTGTGTGGCGCACAATTTTCCTTATGTGGCGTTTGCGCTGGCGCTATTGGCGCGGTGAGTCTCCCGAAAGGCTTGTTCACTCTTACCGTTCGGATGTTCGTAATGCCAAAGACTGAAACTCCCGACGCCCTGCTGATGCAATTCGCCAAGTGGCCCGAAGTGGGCCAGGTGAAAACACGCCTCATTCCGGCGCTTGGCGCCCGGGGCGCAGCGGACGCTCACATAAAGCTCACGCTTGCGGTGTTGAATAACCTGTGTGGCACCGGGCTGGCTGTGCAATTCTGGTGGGACAGGCATGTAGACTCAGTTCCGGATGAGGCGCAGGAGATTGTGGGCGCTATCGATCAGCGGGGTTTGAAGCAAAAGGTACAGAAGGGCGCGGACCTGGGTGAGCGGATGCAGGGTGCGCTTGAATTCGGCCTTGAGTTCCATGCTTTTTCCCTGATTGTGGGTAGCGATTGCCCTTCGGTCGAACCGGAATACGTGCATCAGGCACTGGCAAGCCTGCAGGAATACGATGTGGTTTTGGGGCCTTCGGATGACGGTGGCTATGTGTTGATTGGCGCTCGTCGGGTGGTTCCGGAGATGCTTGATGGTATTGAATGGGGAACGCAAGGCGTTCTAGCACAAACCCAGCAGCGACTGGTTAGCCTGGGGCTCAGTGTCGGATTGCTGGAGCCCCGCTGGGACGTGGACGAACCGGAGGACTGGGCGCGTTTTCAGCGCCTGCCCCCGGCGGGCAACGGGTAGTTGTCTGTTGCCGCTTATTTGGCGGTTACCGGCGGCTGCTTCAGAATCAGATCCCGTGCTTCATTGGCGCTCAAGCCCTCTGGGCCTGTGACTGCGCGTAAAGCCCTTTCCCGGTTCAGTACGGCGTCTTTGAAGGTGGCGTAAAGCTCTTTATGGCTCACGTCTTGAACGGCGCTCGCAAGTTTCTCCCGGGAATCAAAGTCATCATTGCCCCGATCAATTTCCCGCCAGTAACGCCCGGAAATGTCACCCAGTTGGCGGTCCCGCTCAAGAATGCGGCTGATCACGGCCCGCTTTTCGCGTTCTAGCCGTTTTTCGTCAAGGTCTTCGAGGGTCTTTTCAAAACCTTTGGCGAACTCGCGAACTGCCTGGTCGATGTCTTCTGCGCTTGCACCGGGGGATTGAACCACAAACCCCAGCGCCGGTGTCTCAAGCATTTCGAATGGCGTTGCATACACGATATAACCAAGCTGGCGGGTCGTGCGGAGCTCCTCATAAAACGGGCTGCTGATAATCTGCGCTAACAGCTGGAATCGGGCGCGTTCTTCAAAACCGGTATTCCGGCCCTGTGTGTAAAGCGTATAGCCGGTATCCGGATGCTGTACGTTGAGAGAAACCAGCATATCGCCTGCCGGCAGTTCACGCACCTGACTGCGCTCTACGGACACAACCTTACTTTTGGCCAGCACAATGGCGTCGATCTGCTGGGCAAGATTCAATGCGTAGGCTTCGGTAATGTTGCCATGGGCCAGAAGAACCGGGTCAACTTCCGAGAGCAGTGTTTTTGAGAACGACATAAGCTCGTCGAGGGTTACTTCACGGGCTGCGCGCAGCTTTTCTTCGGTGCTCCAGGTATCCTCAAGCAGGGCGGTCTGAATAAACTCCGATGTTTGCTCCACCGGGCGGTCTTTTGCTTTGTTCTGCAGGCTGTCGATCAGGTTTTGCCTGGCGATATCGAAGCGTTGGCGGGTAACTTCTGGCGCCGAGACCTGCATGAGGATACGGTTCATCAGGGTGTGCAGTTTGTCACTGTAGCCACCAACACGAATTGTAATGCCACGCAAATGCGGGTAAATGCTGTAATCCAGCCCGGCCAGCCGTGCCGAGTAGGCCCAGGCGTTCAGATTGTTGTTAATACTGTCCACCAACAAACGGGTAAGCACATGGCTTCGCGCAGATACGCGGGCCGCCGGGGTGCGCAGGCTGAAAAATACGTTGGCTTTGGGTGTGTTGAAGCGGGTGTCCCGGGCAAACCAGATAGCCATACCGTTCGGCTTACCCAGCAACTCCGGTTTGTCCATGGTGGCACCGGGAACCATGGTCAGGTCTTCCGGCACAAACGGGTTGGGGGCGGGAAGATGGAGCGATGCGGCCAGCGCCTCGGGGGCGTTATTGAGCAATGTGTCGGTATTCAGCGGCTCGATTTGCCAGGGCGTATCATACCATTGAGTAAGGTTCGGGTTGTCGAGGCCGGGTTGCGGAGCCAGCACATAGGCCATCAGGTTATCTGGTGTCAGCCTGGCAAGAATGGCCCGGTACTGGTCCGGTGCATAACGTTCCATAAGCCAGGGCGCACTGAGGATGTCTTCTGCAGGGTAGTCCTGTAACTGGCTGGAAAGCCGCATTGCCTCATGCAGGGGTTCGCCCTGTTCACGAAAGCGGAAGTCAATTCGCGCAAGGCGCTGCATTTCCTCAAAACGCTGCTGGCTGATGCCCTGCTCACGAATCATGTCTATGTATCGGAAAACCAGCGGCAGGATTTCCTCGTGTTGCTTCAGGCCCTCCGGTGTAAGTGCAATGCTGATTTCCAGTGTGGCGCTGTCGCCTGTGTCCATGCCGATGCCTGCTGACAGGCTATCGGCCAGGCCCTGGTTCTTGAGCACATTAAAAAGGCTCCCGGGCCCTTCATGGCCCAGCAGATTAGCAACATAGCTCGCAGGCTTGGTGCGATAATTTTCCTGCTGCGAGGGAATCGGGAATACCAGCGACAGTGTGCGTACATCCTTGATCGCGTCTACGGTTACTTTTGCCGGCAAGCTGTCGGGTTCATACAGGGGGGTGCCGTGCACTCGCGGTTGCAGGCTGCGGTTCCCGATGGCATTAAAACGTGCACGAACCATGGTTTCGAGTTTGTCCAGCGGCTGCGGGCCATAGACCGCCAGGGTCATGAGGTTGGCGGAGTAACGGTCTTTCCAGAATCTGATCAGATCAGGCCGAAGGGGATTGGCTTCGGTATTCTCCAGGGTAGTGAGGTTACCAACAGCGAACTGGTGAAAGGCATGTTCAGGATTACTGGTGGCCTTCTTTACGGAATAGAAACGGCGGCCATCTTCTTTTTGCTTGGCGCTGAACTCTGAATGAACGGCGTTGCGCTCACGGTCTACCAGTTCAGCAGTAAAGAGGGGGGCAGCGAACTGCTGGGCAAAACGATCCAGCGCCGGTTCAAGGTAGTTTGCCTGAACATCAAAGAAATAGTTGGTGTTGCGAAACGCGGTAAAAGCGTTATGGCTGCCACCGTGGCTTTTGATGAACTGCTGGTATTCACCCGGCTCCGGATATTTTTCGGTGCCCAGGAACAGCATGTGTTCCAGGAAGTGCGCAATGCCTTCACGTTCTTTCGGGTCATCCCCGCTGCCAACGGCGACATTCATGGAAGCGGCCGCCTTGTCTGCATCCCTGTCGGATACCAGGATCGCTCGCAAGCCGTTATCCAGCTCGATGAAGCGGTATTCGTTGTTATCGTTCGGGCTTTTGTCGGGTGTTTGCGCCGCGCTGGCGAGCGCGCTGACAAATAACAGTGTAAGCAGCGCAAACACATTCACTGCCAGCCGTTGTACTCGAACCTTCGGGTGATTAGTTATTTGCATAGTGCCTCTGGATAGTGCCTCTGTTATTTACAGTGAGCTTCGAAACCTTCTGCTGCAGATACGGTCTGGACCGGTAATGGTGTACCAGGTTCAGTGTATCTTCGCCTCCCGGGTATTCTTCGGCTGTTGATCGAGAGTTTTGCGAGCCAGGTCTGCGGCCGTTTCACCGTCCAGTTGGCCAGAGGCTATACGCTCCAGAACGGTTGCCATAATGGCAACGGACTGCCGGTAATCGGCAAACTCGGCCTGGAACGCAGTGTCTATGGCCTGGTAAACCGCCTGGATCTTCTGTTCCCGGTCACCCGAGTTTTTTGCTGTGTCGTTGATAGCTTTCAGGCAGGCTCGGGCAATGGCGATGTAGCGTTCGGTATTCGGGTTGTCATTCTGCATTGTCTGGCTTCCGGGTAGTGCTGGTCTGTGAAAAGGACTGACGCCCAAAGAGGCAACAAGTTCCGATTATCGCATTGCTGGCGGGTTGTTTCATTGCTTTGCGGTAATACATCGGCTGGGAGGGCAGGTGCCGATTACTGTGCTAATCTCAAATTCAATGTGCTGAGGGCGGATCCACGCGCGCCGGGCAGGGGTTAGAGTAATTGCTCTATTCAAAACAACAGGTTACAGAGTAAAAGCTCTAATAAAGACCGATACATGAAAGTTGCAATTAAGTACAATGCCGGTTTTTGAAGGTCGCTATAAGACTTTGGTCTGGTGTGGCCGGCATGGATAGACAACAACTGAGCAACAAGCAGGGTGGATTATCAATGAATTATTTCCTCACCGGTGGCACCGGATTTATTGGCCGTTTTCTTGTGGAAAAATTGTTGGCGCGCGGTGGTACCGTGCACCTGCTGGTGCGAGAACAGTCCCTGGGCAAGCTGGAAGCCCTGAGGGAACGCTGGGGGGTAGATGAGTCCCGTGTAAAAGCTGTTGTCGGCGACCTCACCAGCAAAAATCTGGGTATTGATGCAAAAACCCTGAAAGCGCTGACAGGGAATATCGATCATTTTTTCCATCTGGCGGCGGTCTACGATATGGGCGCCGATGAAGAGGCCCAGCAGGCCACCAATATAGAAGGTACCCGAGCCGCGGTGAATGCTGCCGGAGCGATGAAGGCAAAACACTTTCATCACGTTTCGTCTATTGCTGCAGCGGGCCTGTTCAAGGGCATTTTCCGCGAGGACATGTTTGAAGAAGCAGAGAGGCTGGACCATCCGTATCTGATGACCAAGCACGAGTCCGAAAAGGTCGTGCGCGAAGAGTGCAAGTTGCCATTCCGTATTTACCGCCCGGGCATGGTGATCGGTCACTCGGAAACCGGGGAAATGGACAAGGTTGATGGCCCCTATTACTTCTTCAAGATGATTCAGAAAATCCGCCGCACCTTGCCTCAGTGGGTTCCAACCGTTGGCATTGAAGGGGGCCGCCTGAACATTGTCCCGGTGGATTTCGTGGTTAACGCCATGGATCATATCGCGCATCTGGAAGGTGAGGACGGCAACTGTTTCCACCTTGTAGACACCGATCCGTACAAGGTTGGTGAAATACTTAACATCTTCTGCGAGGCTGGCCATGCCCCGACAATGGGCATGCGTATTGATTCCCGCATGTTCGGTTTTGTTCCGCCGTTCATCCGCCAGAGCCTGAAAAATCTGCCGCCGGTGAAGCGTTTGACCAGTGCGGTGCTGGATGACATGGGCATCCCGCGCTCTGTATTGTCCTTCATTAATTACCCAACACGCTTCGATGCCCGTGAAACCGAGCGGGCACTGAAAGGAACCGGCATAGAAGTGCCCCGTCTGAAGGATTACGCCCCGGTGATCTGGGACTTCTGGGAACGCAACCTGGATCCTGATCTGTTCAAGGATCGCACACTCAAGGGCACGGTCGAAGGCAAGGTATGCGTGGTAACCGGTGCCACGTCCGGCATTGGCCTGGCGACGGCTGAAAAGCTGGCGGAAGCCGGTGCCATTCTGGTGATTGGCGCCCGCACCAAGGAAAAACTGGACGAGGTAAGCGCATCCCTTGAAGCCAGGGGTGGCAATGTGCACGCCTACCAGTGTGACTTTTCCGATATGGAAGATTGCGACCGGTTTGTTCAAACCGTTCTGGATAACCATGGCCACGTTGATGTGCTGGTTAACAACGCCGGGCGCTCTATCCGCCGTTCATTGTCACTTTCGTTTGATCGCTTTCACGATTTTGAGCGCACAATGCAGCTCAACTACTTTGGCTCTGTTCGTCTGATCATGGGCTTTGCGCCCTCTATGCTGGAGCGTCGGCGCGGGCATGTGGTTAACATTTCCTCCATCGGTGTGCTTACCAACGCCCCGCGCTTCTCGGCCTATGTCGCCTCCAAATCCGCGCTGGATGCCTTCAGCCGGTGCGCGGCATCTGAATGGTCAGATCGGAACGTAACCTTTACCACCATCAATATGCCGCTGGTGAAAACGCCGATGATTGCGCCCACCAAGATCTATGATTCTGTGCCGACGCTTACGCCGGAAGAGGCAGCGGATATGGTAACGAATGCGATTATTGATCGCCCCAAGCGCATTGCCACGCGCCTTGGCATCTTTGCGCAGGTGTTGCATGCATTGGCGCCGAAGATGGGCGAAATCATCATGAATACCGGGTACCGCATGTTCCCGGATTCATCCCCGGGTGTCGGCGGAAAATCCATTGAAAGGCCAAAGGTGTCTACGGAACAGGTGGCCTTTGCCGCGGTGATGCGAGGCATTCACTGGTAAGGGGCGCTCTGTGAAACCTGAACCAAAAAAACCCGCGGTGCGGGTTTTTTGTGGTGGCGGTTTAATGGCAGCGTGGCCGGTTTTTATCCGTCGTTTCCCGGTATTGGGGGTGGTGGAAAGCCACCCAATTCTTGCCAGCGATTGACGATACCGCAGAACAGGTCGGCCGTTTTTTCCGCATCATAGGCGGCGGAGTGGGCTTCCTTGTTATTAAACGGTATGCCTGCCAGCTTGCAGGCTTGTGCCAGCACCGTGTGGCCGTATGCCAGGCCGGCAAGGGTTGCCGTGTCGAATGTTGAGAAAGGATGGAACGGGTTGCGGTTGATTTCCGCCCGCTGTGCCGCTGCAAATACGAAGCTGTGATCGAAGGTTGCGTTGTGGCCCACCAGTACCGCGCGCTTGCAATCGTGTGCCCTGACCGCTTTGCGGATGGGGCGGAATATTTCGCTCAGGCCTTCACGCTCGGGTACAGCCTCGCGTTCCGGATTCCAGGGGTCGATTCCGGTAAAATCCAGCGCGGACTGCTCCAGATTGGCGCCTTCAAACGGATCAATCTGTTGCACATGGGTTTCAGCCCGGCGCAGGCGGCCATCTTCATCCATGGTCAATATCACCGCAGCTATTTCAAGCAAAGCATCACGTTCCGGATTGAATCCGCCGGTTTCCACATCCACAACCACGGGCAGGAAACCGCGGAATCTGCGGGACATGGGATGCGATTGTCTGTTTTCGTCAGTCACTAAAGCTCCGGTTTTGGCCGTTTGTCAGGAAGTTGGAAAGATCAGGCCAGGCGCCAGTTAACAGTTTCGCCGGCCTTCAGAGGAACGATGGTAGCATCCGCCAAAGGCAATTCATCGGGCATCGTCCAGGGTTCTTTCACCAGCGTGATGGTGTCGGTATTGCGAGGCAGGCCGTAAAAGTCGGCACCGTTCAGGCTGGCGAAGGCTTCAAGCCGGTCGAGAATGCCCAGCTCTTCAAAAATCTCGGCATACAGTCCGATCGCACCATAGGCGGAATAACAACCCGCACAGCCGCAGGCCGCTTCTTTTTTGTCTTTCGAGTGGGGGGCGGAGTCGGTTCCCAGAAAGAATCGCCTGTCACCGCTGGCGATAGCATCTCTCAGCGCCTGCTGGTGCCGGTTACGTTTGAGGATCGGAAGGCAGTACAGATGAGGGCGCATGCCCCCCACCAGCATGTGATTACGGTTGTACATGAGGTGCTGGGGTGTGAGCGTGGCGGCTAGGTTGTCACCCTGGTGTTGCCGAACGAATTGTGCGGAGTCCTCGGTGGTTATGTGTTCAAGGACCACCTTGAGCGTGGGGAAGGCCGCCAGTGCAGGCGCCAGAACCCGTTCAAGAAAAACCTTCTCCCGGTCGAAAATATCGATGTCGGCATCGGTAACTTCACCGTGAACAAGCAGCAGCATGCCACATTCTGCCATGGTATCCAGTACCGGATAGATATTGCGGATATCCTTCACACCGGAAGCCGAGTTTGTTGTCGCACCCGCCGGGTAGAGTTTGGCGGCGACAACGCCCTGGGCGCGGGCTTCAAGAATGTCCTCTCGGGTGGTGGATTCGGTCAGGTAAAGGGTCATCAAAGGTCGGAAATGCGTGCCTTTGGCTGCTGCCAGTATCCGGTCCCGGTAGGCAGCGGCCTGTGCCGCATTTGTTATCGGCGGAACCAGGTTGGGCATGATGATCGCCCGTCCGAAACAGGCTGCGGTTGCGGGCACTACATCGTTCAGAATATCGCCGTCACGAACGTGGAGGTGCCAGTCGTCGGGGCGCACAATAGTTAGCTGGTCGGTCATGAGCTGGTTTCCGCAATGCCTTCTGAGGTAAAACAGGCGTGTAAGGCGCTTGGGCCCTGAGAAATTTGGCAGATTATAGCAGAATGCGTGGGCGATTGTTTTCCCCGTATCGGCTAAAGAAAGTTGCGCCGGTGCCGTTAAACAGGGAAATCCTGAAACCTCCGTCAAGCAACGGTATGGCTGTTATGACGCTTCCTTTTTCCAAAAAAACGCGAAATCTGCTGGGAATACTGGCACTGGGAATGATTTTGCCCGGGCCTGTCCTGGCTGGAAGCTACGGGGCAGGAATTGCGAACAGTCAGTGGTATGTTGCCGAGTCTGTTTTCGAATGCTCTCTGGTGCACGAGGTTCCGGGTTACGGCCGGGCAGTCTTCCGGCACAGGGCGGGAGAAGACCTGTCGTTTTTCCTGGAATCGGAATCCCGCCTCATGCGGCCAGGGCGCGGCTTGCTGGTGGTTGAGGCGCCCCCGTGGCGGCCGGGTGTTGCACCAAGGCAGGTGGGGCCTGTGGATGTTTCTGAAGGCCGAAGGCAGGTATCCCTTGCAACGCGCCAGGCTATTATTCTCGCGCAAAGCCTGCTTTCGGGTATGCGCCCAACCGTTACCCGTACCTCCTGGTACGACGGCAATCCGGTGCGGGTGCAGGTTTCCAACATCAATTTTAACGGAGAGTATCAGCGCTATCGTTCCTGCGCTGAGAATCTGCTGCCCGTGAATATCGACCAGATTGGGCGGTCAAGGGTGGCATTCGCCAGCGGCAGCAAGAAGCTTTCTCAGGCCGACATGGATCTGCTGGACAACATTGTTGCCTACATTATGGCCGATTCCACGGTAGAGCGGGTATTTGTGGATGGGCACAGTGACAGTATCGGAAGCCGGATCGACAATCGGGCGTTGTCTGAGGATCGAGCGAATGTGGTAGCGGATTATCTGAAAAGCCGGGGCGTGGATCCCGACCTGATCACGGTAAGAGCTCATGGTGACCAGTTCCCGGTTTCCAGCCGGCCTGCCGATAACCGCCGCACGACAATTCGTTTGCAGCGCGAGGGTGATCGCCCGGGGCTGCAGCAAGCCAATGGCTATGGCGGGGCTTCGACCGGTTGAGATCATTTGCACGCCCGGTTTCTCAGTAAATCGCGCTCAGCACTTCCAGATGGGCATTCACGCTTTCTGCAAGCGCCCTCAGGTGGTAGCCGCCTTCCAGCGTTGAAATGATCCTGTCGTTACTGTGTTCACTGGCTATGCCGGCCAGCATTTCAGTGAGCCAGCGGTAATCTTCAGTCTCCAGATTGAGTTCCGCCATCGGGTCCAGACGATGGGCGTCAAACCCTGCAGATATGAGAATTACCTGGGGTTTGAAAGCATCCAGACGCTGCATCCAGCCATCTTTTACCTTCTTACGGAAATCAGCTGCAGAACAACCCGCTTCGATCGGGATATTCACAATGTTGTCCGCTTGCCGGTGTACGTGGGAGTGAGGGTAGAATGGGTGCTGAAAGCTCGAGCACATCAGGATGCGCTCATCTCCGCTGACGATATCTACGGTGCCATTTCCCTGATGCACATCAAAATCGATGATGGCTACCCGCTCAAGATGATGAAAGTTGAGCGCGCGCATGGCGGCCAGGGCAATGTTGTTATAAAAACAGAACCCCATGGACTTGCTGCGCTCAGCGTGGTGCCCGGGAGGGCGTGCACAGATGAAGGCGTTGGTTACCTGGCTGCTCATCACCATGTCTACCGCCTGGATGTTGGCTCCGGCGGCCAGTCTTGCAGCACGCAGGGTGTCAGGCATCATAGCGGTATCCGGGTCTGTGTACACCCGGCCGCGTGTCGGTTGCATCATGTCGAGCTGTTGCAGGTAGCGTTCAGGGTGCACGCTTAAAAGCTGATCGCGGGTGGCTTCTTCAGGGCGCACCCAGTCCAGCTTTTCAGCGAGCCCGGTATCGGCAATGTAGCTGATGATTGCTGCCAGACGACCCGGGCTCTCGGGATGCTCGGGCCCCATGTCGTGTCTCATGCAGTCATCGTGGGAAAAAAATGCGGTGGTCATATATCTCGAAACGTCCCGGATTTACTTGTATTTTATTTAATCCTATCAGGGATAATCTGATAACGCCGCGTTTCTTTGGTCTTATAAGTGCGATAGGCATTTCACAAAGGTTGTTCAGTGCCTAAGATAGGGCAAACAACATATTAAGGAGAGTCAGTTTGAGCACACGGTACCTGGAAAGCCTGTTCAATCCTGCCTCCATTGCTGTAATAGGGGCCTCGGAACGGGCAGACAACCTTGGCGGCATGGTGTTACGAAATCTGATGAGCGGCGGTTATCCGGGCAGGCTTCTGGTGGTTAACCGGAATGATTATGAGAACGTCCACGGTGTGCCCTGCGTCAAAAGAGTGTCCAGAATGGAGTTTTCACCGGATCTGGCTATTATCTGTACGCCCCCGGATACGGTTTCCAAGACCATAAGGCGCCTGGGTGAAGCAGGGGTGCGAACAGCGATTGTGATGACGGGCGGTATGTCCCGTACCCACAGTAAAACCGGCCAGCCGCTGATGTATTCCGTTCGTGATGCGGCCAGGGAGACGGGCATAAGAGTGTTGGGCCCCAACACCATCGGCCTGATGGTGCCGGCCAGGAGCCTGAACGCCACCTACGCCCATATGGGGGTTCTCCCTGGGCGCGTTGCGTTTGTGGGCCAGTCCGGCACTATTGCCAGTTCAGTGATTGATTGGGCACTCGCCCGCGGTGTGGGTTTCTCGTACTTCCTCACCCTTGGCGATGGTATGGATATCGATCACGATGACCTGATCGATTATCTTGCCCAGGACACGCAAACCCGCGCCATTCTCCTGCATATTGAACACATCCCGAATGCCCGGCGCTTTATGTCGGCTGTGCGGGTGGCCTCCAAGACCAAGCCTGTGATTGCCGTGAAATCCGGGCGGGTGCCGGAATCCGAGTGGTTTCCCCACGAGTTGCCTGATGGAATCCGGCGAAGCGATCCTATTTACGATGCGATGCTGCAGCGTGCTGGTGTGCTGCGGGTGGACGGGCTCGGGCAGATGTTTGATGCCCTGGAAACCCTGACGCGCATGCGCCCGCTGCGCCGGGAATCCCTGGCTATTATGGCAAATGGCGTGGGGCCCGGTGTACTGGCAGTAGACCGGCTGGCGGATCTGGGCGGCGAACTGGCCCGCCTGTCCGAGACCAGTATTAATGCCCTGGCGGAGCTGTTGCCTCCTTACTGGACGCGCAAGAACCCTATCGACCTTAACTACGATGCATCGCCGGAACTCTATGGCAAGGCTATAAAAATACTGGCCAAGGACCCTGAAATCGCCAACGTGCTTGTACTCTATGCTCCCAGCCTTACCGAGGACAGCCTCCAGATTGCCGATGCAGTTGTGCAGGCGGCAAAGGGTACGCGGCTTAATATTTTCACCTGCTGGCTCGGGCAGGCCACGGTGATGGATGCTCGCGACGAATTCTATCGTGCCGGTTTGCCCTCTTTCTTCAATCCGGAGAAAGCCGTGGTAGCCTTCATGCGGCATGTGCGGCACCAGAGAGTCCAGCGCCTGCTGAAGGAAACACCGGAATCCTTTACCGACCATTTGTCGGATCACACAAAAACCCGGCGTGTCGTAATGGATGCCCTGCGCTCAGGCCGTACCCACCTGTCAAGCCAGGAAGCCAGGGAAGTGATTGATGAATACGGTATCAACACCATTGAGACGATTTACTGTGATGATATCGAAGAAGTGCTTGAAGCCTTTGCCATAGAGCGCCGACCGGTGGACGTGACCATTATCCACGAACAGGTTTGCCACCCGTTTGTATCTCTGACAGTGGCACAGCGCCGGTATAAGGGCACAGTGCAGAAGCTGAACAGTGAGGCGGCCATTATTGACGCCTGCCGTTTTCTGATGGACGAATACCAGAAGCACTTCCCGGCCAGCGGTTTTCTCGGTTTTGCCATGCAACGCTCGTATCAGCACGTGGGCGGTATTGAGTTCAGTGTAGGGATAACGAGAGACGCCCAGTTCGGGCCCTTGGTGGTCTGCGGCGCCTCCGGCGCCCATGTGAGTGTCATGACCGACAGGCAAATTGCGCTGCCGCCGTTGAATATGGTTCTGGCCCGGGAGCTTTTACGGCGCACCTACATGTACAGGCTGCTCAAAGAGCACAGTCTCAAGCCTGACGAGGATATCCGCGCGGTTTCGGAAACCCTGGTTACGCTGTCCCAGATTGTGATTGATATCCCCGAGATTCGCGGCCTGGAAATTTCGCCTCTGTTGTTCAACGATCAGGGTGCGGTTGCGGTTAATGTGGCGATCAACCTCTCTGAAACGCCGGGCCGGCCGATTATCCAGCCTTACCCGAGGGAGCTTGAGGAGTGGCTGGTGCTGCCTAAATCCGGGCGTCGGGTTATCATCCGGCCGGCACTCGCCGAGGATGAACCGGCGCATCGGGTGTTCCACGAACTGCAGTCACCGGAATCCATCCGCTACCGGTTCTTTCAGTATCGCAAACACTTCTCCCGGGAAGACGTCGCACAGATGGTGCAGATCGACTACGACCGGGAAATGGTCTTTATCGCCAATGCGCCCAAAGAGGACGGTGAAGGCGAAGAAACCCTTGGCACCGTAAGAACCTGGACAGACGCAGACAACCTGCAATGTGAGTTTGCGGTGATGGTTCACGACAAAATGAAAGGTGAAGGGCTTGGTGTTGCGTTGATGCAGAAGATGATTGATTACTGCCGTTCCCGTGGCACGGTGGAAATGGTTGGTACTGTACTGGCAGACAATCGCCCGATGTTACAGCTAGCCGAGCATCTTGGTTTTGAAATCAAGTACAACGTTGAGGAAGAAGTGATGGATTTGCGGCTGGTTCTTAACGAGCCGGAAAAAGACTGGCAAAAGGAGAGGCTCGAGAAAAGCGCCCACTGAAGCCTTTCGGTGAAAGGCGCCAGTGGCGCTCCTGTACCGGGCTGATTATTCTTCAACGATGGCCGAGCGGTCTTCACCGCCCAAGGCCTCCAGCAGGCCCGGAATGAGTTTGGACAGCTCAAGAGTCATGAGGGTGAAGGCGGCATCAAACTTTGCGACGGCGTCCTCCACATCCACGTCGTCAAGTTGCTCCTGGAGGGTTTCGCCAAACTTCAAGCGGCGAATGCCCAGTTCCTCATCCAGAATGAATGACACGTTGTCGTCCCAGGTTACCGCCAGTTTGGTGACCTGCATTCCGGCTTCCAGATGATTACGGATTTCGTCCGCCCTAAGGTCCAGCCCTTTGCAACGAACCACGCCGCCATCCTCGGACGGGTCTTTCAGTTCACACTCATTGCCAAGCACCACCTGGGCGGGCAGGTCGATGGTTTCATTCAGCCACCCGGTGAACGTGAAGGCAGGCGCCTGCTCCACAACGGGTGGACGAACAGGAAGGGAGCCGAGACTTTTGCGGAGGGTTGAAGCCAGGTCTTCCGCCTGTTTTGCGGAGCCGGCATCCACCACCAGAACGCCGTCCCTCGGCGCCAGATACGCAAAGCTGCGGCGGTTGCGGGAAAATGCCTGGGGTAGCATTTCCAGCATCACCTGTTCTTTGATTTCGTCTTTTTCCTTGCGGCGAACCTTGCGCCCCTGCTCGATCTCGATCGCTTCGGCTTTCTCTTCTACCGCATCCTTGATTACAGGAGCAGGCAGGATTTTCTCTTCCTTGCGCAAAGCAATCAGGTGGTAACCATTGGCGCTGTGAACAAGCAGTTCACCGTGTTTACCCAGGGGCGGAACCCAGCCCTGGCGTGTGGTCTCCTGAGGGCCACAGGGTTTGAACGCATCGCCGCTGAGTTTGTCTTCCAACTCTTCAGAAGAAATATCGAACGGCTTGGTGAAACGGAAAACGCGGGCATTGCGAAACCACATCAGGCTTGATCCTTGTCTTTCATATTTGGATAATTTCCACCAGCACTGTTTTGACAATAAAACCGACAACACCCGCTCCCAGCACCGTAAAAAGAGCGAGGGTGCCAAATTTTCCGGCCTCTGATTTTTTGGCCAGATCCCAGACGATAAAACCCATCCAGCCAATAAGGCCTGTCAGAAACACCACCATGGCGATCTGGGAAAATACTGCTTCATTCATGATTTGCTCCGAACTTAATCTGGATTAGTGTTCATCTCGCAGGAAAACCCAGTTATTTTTGTCGGATTGGTCTTCGCTGAAGTAGTAACCTTCAAGGTCAAACCCCTTGAGGTCGTCTGCATCGGTAATTCGATTCAGGATGGCATAGCGGCACATGAGGCCGCGGGCTTTTTTGGCGTAGAAACTGATCATTTTGTACTGACCGTTCTTCCAGTCCTTGAATTGTGGGGTAATCAGCCGGCCTTCAAGGTCTTTCTTCTTCAGGCTCTTGAAATACTCGTTCGAGGCCAGGTTTACCAGCACTTCGTCATCATTCTTCAGTAAATGGTTGACTTCCTGTGTCAGGCGATCCCCCCAGAACGCGTACAGATCCTTGCCGCGCTTGTTCTCAAACTTCGTACCCATCTCAAGCCGGTAAGGCTGCATCAGGTCAAGAGGTTTGAGGATGCCGTACAGGCCGGACAGTATGCGCAGATGCTTCTGGGCAAAGCCGAAATCCTGCTCGCTGAAGCTTCCTGCGTCCAGCCCGGTATACACATCGCCCTTGAATGCCAGAATCGCCTGACGCGCGTTCTCCGGTGAGAAGGGCGTATGCCAGTTCTGGAAGCGCTCGGCGTTTAACTGGCCGAGCTTGTCACTGATGCTCATCAGGTTGCTGACCTGGTGGGGCTCCAGTTCCTTGAGCTGATCAACCAGTTCGCAGGCATCGTCCAGAAAGTCCGGCTGGGTATGGGTTTGGGTTGCCAGTGGGCTCTCGTAGTCGAGGGTTTTAGCGGGTGAGATAACCATCAACATGTCAGGTAATTCCTCATTGCAGAAACGTAAGTAACTGATCCCGGTTAAACGGCCAGTCCAGTTCTTGCCCGGTATCGTTGCGCCTGAGCACGGGAATTCGTGTGCCGTATCGCTGTATCAGCTCTTCTGACTGGGCGATGTCCACAACGTCCACCGGTATCGGAGTTGGCATTGGTGTGTTCACGAGCAGTGCCTCCGCCAGTTCACACAGGTGGCATTGGGACGTGGTGTAAAAAAGCAGTTCCATTATTTTGGCTGGGCGTCCACTTGCTGACCGTTCAGGTGCGCACTGTCACGGCCCATCAGATACAGATAGACCGGCATCAGTTCCTCCGGTGCCGGATTCTGCTTCGGATTTTCTGCCGGGTAGGCGTGGGCCCGCATATTGGTTCTGGTAGCGCCCGGGTTCAGGCTGTTTACCCGCACGTTATGATGCTTGTCGTACAACTCATCGGCCAGAAGCTGGCTGAGACCCTCGACCGCGAACTTGGATACCGCGTAGGCACCCCAGTAAGCCCGGGCTTTGCGACCAACACCGGAAGACGTGAAGATAACGGAGGCGGCGTCTGATTTGCGCAACAGGGGAATCATTGCACGACTGAGCAAAAACGGTGCCGTCACATTCACATGCATGACCTTGTTCCAGGTTTCCGGATCGTACATTTCCACCGGGCTGCGATCGCCCAGAATGCCGGCATTGTGCAGCAGGCCATCCAGCTTCCCGAAGTTGTCCTCCAGGGTCATGGCCAGTTCTTCATAGTCCTTCACGGCGGCGCCTTCAAAGTTCATCGGCACAATAGCCGGTTTCGGGTGCCCATCGGCTTCGATTTCATCGTAGACCGACTCCAGTTTGCTCACGGTTCGCCCAACAAGAATCACTGTGGCACCGTGGGCCGCGTAGGTTTTTGCGGCTGTGCGACCGATTCCGCTGCCTGCACCTGTCACCAAAACGATGCGGTCTTTCAGAAGATCAGCGGGCGCCTGGTAATCTTGCATAACCTGTCTCCATAGCAGACGGTGAGTTCGTGGGAATGTTCAAAAAACGGGCCGGTTTCAAAAGCGTACTATTGTAACAGCTTTGCGAGGTCATTGACGGAGTCGGCAATGAGATCTGCTTGCCATAGATCAACGGTTTCCGGCTCTTCAATATAGCCGTAGCGCACGGCGATGGTTTTCATACGGGCATTCCGGCCGGCCTCGATGTCCCTTTGGTGATCGCCCACGTACACTGCCTGCTCAGGATCTGCTCCGATTTGTCTGCAGGCGAGAAACAGGGCTTCCGGATGGGGCTTTCGATCGGTAACGTGGTCCGGGCAGACCAGCGACGCACAGCGCTCTGCCAGACCCAGTGCCTGAACCAGCGGCGCGGCAAAGCGTACCGGTTTGTTGGTAACAATACCCCAGGGGATTTGCCGCCGCTCCAGTGATTCCAGCAGTGTGTTCATCCCTTCAAAGAGGGTGGTTTCAACCGCAACGCCTGCCTCGTACAGGTCCAGAAAGGCTGAGTGCTTGCCGGGGTAATCCGGGTGATCAGGCTCCAGCCCGAAGCCCACCCGCACCATAGCCCGGACGCCATTGGAAACAGATCGGCGTATATGATCCGCCGGGAGTGCCGGGAGCCCGTGCTGCCGGCGCAGCTCATTCAGGCAGCGGATGAAATCCGGCGCCGTGTCGATCAGGGTGCCGTCCAGATCGAACAGAACGGTGGAGGGCTGTTCAGTTTTCACGGGTGTCCCTTGCGTGCATCAGATAGTTTACGTCCACATCCCGGCCCAGCTTGTAGGTGCGGGTAATGGGGTTGTAGGTCATGCCGGTGAGTTCCCGTACGTCGAGCCCGGCGTGGCGCAGGTGATCGGACATTTCCGATGGCCGGATAAACTTTTTCCATTCATGGGTGCCTTTGGGGAGCAGGTTCAGCACGTATTCCGCGCCTACAATGGCAAACAGGAAGGATTTCGGGTTGCGGTTAATGGTGGAAACAAACAGATGCCCACCGGGCTTGAGCAGGGCAGAGCAGGCTTTGATAACAGATGCCGGGTCGGGCACATGTTCAAGCATTTCCAGGCAGGTAACCACATCGTACTGGCCCGCGTGTTCAGGGTCCCGGGCCAGTTCTTCTACGGTGATTTGCCGATAGTCTACCTTGATGCCACTTTCCAGACCGTGCAGCCGGGCAACAGCGAGTGGCGCCTCCCCCATATCGATTCCGGTTACGTGTGCACCGCGCAGGGCCATACCTTCTGACAGCAATCCGCCGCCGCAGCCAATGTCTGCTACCCGCTTGCCGGCAAGGGATACGCGCTCATCAATGTAATTCAGCCGCAACGGGTTAATGTCGTGCAGTGGTTTGAACTCGCTGGTGGGATCCCACCAGCGGCTGGCAAGGGCTTCAAATTTGGCTATTTCGTTACGATCAACATTCTGGTTCGTCATCTTGTCTTCTGCCTGATCAATATGTCGGGATTCGGTTAGTCAGCCTGTCGCTCGCGGATTTGCCTGGCCCAGCCATCAACACGGAGCATAAGATCCGGTACATCGATACGCGTCAGTTTGCCATCCTGTACCTGGGGTACGCCATTAACCCAGCTATGGGTTACCGCACGGCCATGATTACTGTAAACAAGGTGGGAAGCGGGGTCATAAACCGGCTGAATAAAGGGGTCGCTGAGGTCCACGGCGATGATGTCGGCAAGCTTGCCCGCCACCAGCGAGCCCAGTTCGTGTTCCCGCCCCAGCGCCCTGGCGCCGTTTAGCGTAGCCATCTGTAAAGCCTGGTGCGCGGAGAGTACGGAGGCGTCCTTGGCGACTACCTTTGCAACCATGGCGGCAGTCCGGGTTTCGCCAAACAGGTCCAGATCGTTATTGCTGGCGGCGCCATCTGTCCCCAAGGCCAGGTTTACGCCGCCTGCCATGAGCTTATGGGCAGGGCAGAGCCCGCTGGCGAGCTTGAGATTGGATTCCGGGCAGTGGATAACATGCGTCCCGGTACCGGCAAGTAAATCAATATCCGGCTGGCTGACCTGAGTCATGTGAACACACTGGGTTCTGGCGCCAAGAACCCCAAGCTTCGCCAGCCGCTCTAACGGGCGTTTGCCCTGTTTTTCCATGGCATCCGACACTTCAAATTCGGTTTCATGGAGGTGGGTCTGGAGGCGGGCGCCGGTTTTTTCCGAGAGGGCGACAGCCCGGGCCAGGGGGCCGTCAGAGACCGTATAGGGTGCATGCGGGCCAATGGCGGGCATGATGTAGCTGTCACCTTTCCAGGTGTTGAGCAGATCTTCGCCCTTGTGCAGGTACTCGTCTGGCCCGGAGCCCCATACCGTGGGGAAGTCCAGCAGAGGAAAGCAGATTTGCGCCCGCATACCGGTATCGTGAGCCATCTGGGCGACAATCTCGGGGAAAAAATACATATCCGAAAAGGTCGTCGTACCGGTTCGCAGCATTTCCGCCATGGCCAGTTGGGTGCCGTCAGCAATAAATTGCTCGCTGATAAACTGGCCTTCCGCCGGCCAGATGTGGTCGTTCAGCCAGGCCATCAAAGGCAGGTCATCCGCCATGCCCCGAAACAGCGACATGGCCGCGTGGCCGTGCATGTTGATCAGCCCGGGCATCACAACGTGGTGGGGCAGTTCTATTGTCTCTTTGGTGCGAAACCCCTGGTCCGCTTCTGCAACGGGCAGCACCGCGGCAATTCTGGCGCCCTGAATGATAATGGCCTGGTGCTCAAGCACGATTCCGTAAGGTTCAACCGGAAGCAACCAACGGGCGTTGATGCGAATATCGGCTGCGGTGATGGTATCTGCCGTCATTAACCCTGCCTTGCGATGCCGGCGGCGAATGCGGTTGAACACCAACAAAGTGCACCAGGGCGCCGGACAATAAAATGTAGCCCGGAAGTATAACCGTTATAATGGCGGTTTTCAGCGCTACGAAACGGAAACCAGGCAATGAATGACTCCATTAAATCGCCACCTTCTAATTTGCCACCTTCCCATACCACCGGTACGGTGGCACTCAGGTGGCACGGTAGCAGCCTGGAACTGCTGGACCAGCGCCTGCTGCCGGTTCAGGAACACTGGATTACATTTGAGGGGGCAGCCGGCGTTGCGCAAAGCATCAGGGATATGGTGGTACGCGGTGCGCCGGCCATTGGCATCAGCGCCGCTTATGGTGTCGCATTGGCGGCCCGGCATGCCGGAGGTGGAGACTGGCGAGCCGAGGTCAGGCAGGCTTTTGGTGAACTGGCGGCGTCACGGCCAACGGCGGTAAACCTGTTCTGGGCTCTGCAGCGAATGGAGCGGGTGTTTGCGTGCTGCAACTCTCTGGGCGAAGCCCAGAAGCGGCTGGAGAAGGAAGCCGTTGCCATCCATCAGGAAGACCTCGCAGCGAACCTGGCAATGGCAGACCATGCTCTTGACGCAATGGGGCTCTCTGCTGGTGGCGGAAATGCTTCGCCTGTCTCGGTTCTGACCCACTGTAATACAGGCGCACTTGCAACCGGTGGTTACGGCACTGCGCTCGGTGTTATTCGCCGGCTGCACGAGAAAAAGTTGCTGAAGCAGGTTTACGCGGATGAGACCCGGCCCTGGCTTCAGGGTAGCCGCCTTACCGCCTGGGAATTGGTGCGGGACGGCATTCCGGTTACCTTGAATGCCGATGGCGCGGCGGCGGCCATTCTTGCAGCGGGTGAGGTGCGTTGGATCGTTGTTGGCGCCGATCGAATTACCGCCAACGGTGATGTGGCGAACAAGATTGGCACCTACAGCCTTGCTGTATTGGCGCGACATCACAAAATCGGATTTATGGTTGTGGCGCCTTCCAGCACTGTGGATATGTCGCTGGCATCAGGTGCCGATATTGTCATCGAAGAGCGGGACGGAAGCGAGCTTCGGGAGATACGGGGTATTCCACTGGCACCGGAGGGTGTGTCGGTGTTCAACCCGGTGTTTGATGTAACACCTGCGAACCTGATTGATCTGATCGTTACGGAAAAAGGCGCCGTGCGAAACCCGAATATTACGGGGATGCACAAGCTATTTGGGTGACGGTTTTTTTCCGATGACCGCTTTGTTCTCCACCGGCTTTTCCTGCTGATCTTCAAACCTGGCGCGAAGTTCTGATACCTGTCTTTCCTGGTCTTCTATGAAATGCAGGGACATCTCGAAGCTCTGTCGGGTGAACTCAAGCACCTTGGCAAAACCCTCGTCGGAAAGGTTTCTTGCGGAATCATGGCGGCGGAATATATTGATGAATTCCCGCTCCCGCTCAAACTGCAAAGGTACCCTTGCCACGCCCCAGTCGTTCAGGACCTGCCACACTTCCGGGTTGTAGTTGCGGGTAGTGCGCATAATGAAAGGAATGGGGTCGTTCCGTGCAATCAGGGCGGTCAAGCGCAGAATCAGTTCAAAGGAAAGCGTTGCTGTGCCGTTCTCGATGGCTTCAAGAACGGACTTGTCGCGGAGATCGAGGGCTTCGCTCATTTCGGATAAGGTAAGCCCGGCAACTTCCCGTATGTCTTTCAGTGATTGACCGGCAGCCAGCATGGCGCGAAGCTGATCCTGTGAATTGACCAGCACCCGGCCAACACGCAGTGACGTGTCGGTGGCCCGGGCTCCGAAGCGGAATGCCGACCCCGTAAGGGCGGCGAGACGGTCAAAAATGCCTTCAGGTGCTTTTTCCGATGCGCTCGGTTTGCGCAGTTCATCCGCCTCTTCCTGGGAGCGCATGGCATGCAGCGCGTCCAGCAGCATGTCCTGGAGAGCACGGGCTTTGGTCTGGTGCTCCTGCTCGCTGGACGTGGCTTTGGCCGTTTTCTGGCTCACTGCCGTACCTCAGCCTGGGCTGCAATCTGTCGTGGCGCAAGAATGGAGACCATCCGCTTATCCAGCTCCAGCATATCCGCCATAATGTGCCCGCCTTCGCGGATTACGAAATCCAGTTCTTCATCGGTAGAACCCAGATCCGCAGCCTGCTGATCCTGCCAGTCTTCAAGTTCATCCAGCGACTCGAAAGGCTCTTCGCCACGCAGTTCCCGGCGGGCGTTGGCAATGGTCAGCCTGGTGCGCTCGATCTGCTCCTGTTGCGTGGTTCGCTCGTCCAGATTGAGGCTTACGGTTTCCCTCTGGCGCTGCTCTTCCAGGAAGTCGATCTCCTGTTGCAGGAGTCTGAAATCGGGGCTTTTGGCAAAACGATCTTCGTGGCGCTTGCGCAGTTCCTCAATAATGTCGCTGAAATCGAAATAGCGGGTGTGTGGAACTGCCTCAATCTGATCCCAGGGCAGGGCGTGATCCAGAGCATCCTCACCGATTCGGGTTTTGTCGATGCGTGAGGGTATCTCGATATCGGGGATTACACCTTTGTGCTGGGTGGAGCCCCCGGATACCCGGTAAAACTTCGACTGGGTAATTTTGAGCTGACCGTGATTCAGCGGGCGCACGGCCTGCACAGTGCCTTTGCCAAAGGTTTGTGAACCAACCACCAGGCCCCGGCCATAATCCTGGATTGCACCCGCAAAAATCTCGGACGCCGATGCACTCATGCGGTTGGTCAGTACCACCAGAGGCCCGTCGTAGGCAACGGATGCGTCATCGTCATTGAGAACCTGAACTTCATTGTTTGAGTTGCGAATCTGCACCGTGGGGCCGGTATCGATAAACAGCCCGACCAGATCGTTCGCTTCATGCAGGGCGCCGCCACCATTGTTCCGCAAGTCTATCACCAGGCCATCGACGCCCTCCTGCTGAAGTTCGGCAATCAGTTTGCGCACATCGCGGGTTGTGCTCTTGTAGTTGGGATCCCCTGCCTGCATGGCGCGAAAATCGGCATAAAAGGTGGGAATGGTAATAACCCCAACCGTGTAGGTTTCACCATTTCGCTCGAACTCAATGGTGTTCTTGCTGGCGCTTTGCTCTTCCAGTTTGACCTCATCACGCCGGATGGAAATGGATTTGGTAATGGTTTCGTCGGTTGCGCTGGCGGGGACCACTTCAAGAGTGACGACGGAGTCCCGAGGGCCGCGGATAAGATCGACAACTTCGTCCAGGCGCCAGCCAATAACGTTTACCGGTTTCTCTCCTTCCTGGGCCACGGAGACAATCCTGTCAGCAGGCTGCAACTGGCCCTGTTTCGATGCCGGGCCACCCGGAACCAGTCTGACGACTTTGGTGTACTCGTTATCCCCCTGCAGGACCGCGCCTATACCTTCAAGCGAAAGGCTCATGTTGATGTTGAAGTTTTCCGATGTACGCGGTGAGAAATAAGCCGTATGCGGGTCCCACATGCCAGTAAATGCATTCATGTAAGCCTGAAAGGCATCTTCGCTACGGGCCTGGTAGGCACGCTTTAGCTGCCCTTCATAGCGACGTTTGAGCGTTTCGGTAATCGCCTCGTCGTCGGTACCGTTAAGGCGTTGGGCCAAGACGGCATTTTTGATGCGCTTTACCCACAATGCGTCGAGCGCTTCTTTGTCCGGTTCCCAGTCTGCCTCGGAGCGGTCCAGAAGAATGCTGTCGTTTGATGAGAAATCCAGATTTTCAATGCCTTCATCGAGGGTTTTGAGGGCAAACCGGAGGCGTTCTATGATCCGTTTCTGGACCAGATTGTAGATATCAAACCCCGGCTGCAACTGACCGGTTTTGAGAGCGGATCCTAACCGGCTTTTCACTTTGTCGAGGGCCTGGACATCGCGAGCGGTAAGATACACCCGCTGCCCGTCAAGGTAGTTCAGGTAAGCGTCGAAGACATCGCCGGAAAGCTCGTCGCTGATGCCCATATCGCGGAAATGGGTGAACTGAAGTTGTCTGGCGATAAGAATGTTGGCACGAGCCTGGTCAATCGTTGGAGCAACGGGTGTATATGACTCCGGCTCGACAGCGTTTGCCTGAACTGCAAACGGCGTTGACAGAAGCAGGGCAATGGTGAGCGCTATAAACACACCTGTCTTGCCGGCTTTGTGTGGCGAACGATGGACAGATGTTTTTTCCGGGATGGTCATATAAACATACCTGACGACGATGCTGGGTATCCGCCGACGACATACAGGCTGTTTTGGCGGTGGTTAACCCGTGAGCTTATAGAATTATTGTAGGCAAGGGCTACACCTGTTGCTATAGGCATAGCGTATCGGTTCGTGACAATCTGTCCATGAACCCGGCAGGATAACATTAAAAAAACATGAAAACTCAGGAACTTTGAGGTGTTAACAGCGCGTCGGAGGGGCGAGCCCCCCGACGATCATCCGCATCAGACAAACGGCTTGTCCTGCTCTGCGTGCTCAAGCAGCAGCGCAGGTGGTGAAAAGCGTTCACCGTAGGTTGCAGCCAGCTCCCTGGCTCGTTCAGTAAAGGCTCTCACTCCATACTGGTTAATAAACTGTATGGCTCCGCCAGTCCAGGGCGCGTACCCGATACCGAAAATGCTGCCAATGTTGGCATCCTCCACGGTGCGTAACACGCCTTCTTCCAGGCAGCGAACGGTTTCAATGGCCTGAATGAACAGAATCCGGTCTTTCAGTTCCTGCAATTCCACCTTGCGGGCTTTTTCGCTATCCACATAGAGCGTTTCAAGCTCTGGCCACAGGTATTTCCTGCCTTTCGCGGGATACTCATAGAAACCGGCTCCGGCTGCCTTGCCCTTGCGTCCGTGGTCCTTGACCATCTGGTCGATGATGGCCTCTGCCGGGTGCGCATTCCAGATTCCACCGGCCGCTTCTGTGTCTTTTTTGCTTTGGTCACGAACATGTTGCATCAGCGTCAGGCTGACTTCATCGGAGATGGTCAGGGGCCCAACGGGCATGCCGGCCATTAAGCCGGCATTCTCGATGCTGGCCGGGTGAATGCCTTCGCCCAGCATACTGATGCCTTCGTTCACAAAGGTGCCGAAAACCCGAGAGGTAAAGAATCCACGGCTGTCGTTCACCACCACCGGGGTTTTGCCAATCTGCTGAACGTAGTCGAAGGCTCGTGCCAGTGTCTCGTCGGAAGTCTTCTCGCCCACAATAATTTCAACGAGCATCATTTTGTCGACGGGTGAGAAAAAGTGCAGACCGATGAAGTTTTCCGGCTTGGCAGAGGCTTTTGCCAGCTGTGTGATTGGAATGGTTGAGGTGTTGGAGGCGAAGATGCCGTTGCCCACCAGTTTTGGCTCGGCTTCTGCGGTTACCTTGGCTTTCAGATCGCTGTCCTCGAACACTGCTTCGATGACCAGGTCGCAGCCTTCCAGGTCGGCGGCAGAGTCTGTGGCTTTGATGCGACCCAGGATTTCCGCTTTTTTCTCCTCGGTCATGTGGCCACGGCTGACCTTTTTCGCCAGCAGATTTTCCGAATAGCTCTTGCCCTTTTCTGCGTTTTCAAGAGAAACGTCTTTCAGCACCACTTCCATGCCACGGTTGGCGGTGGCGTAGGCAATGCCTGCACCCATCATGCCTGCACCCAGCACGCCTACCTTTTTGAAAGTTTCTTTTTCCACTCCGGATGGCCGGCTGCCGCCCGCATTGATGTCATTCAGCTGAAACCAGAAGGTGCCTGTCATGTTCTTGGCAACCTGGCCAATCACCAGTTCGGCAAAGTAGCGGGTTTCAATCAGGCTGCCGTTATCGAAGTCGACCTGAGCACCTTCAACGGCCGCCGCCATGATGCGCTCGGGAGCCGGGTAGCAGCCTTTGGTTTTCTGCTTCAGCATGGCCGGCGCAATTGCCAGCTTTTGTGCCATGGCCGGATGATGGGGCGCGCCGCCGGGCATTTTGTAGCCTTTCTTGTCCCAGGGCTGTTGGCACTTGGGATTGGCGTCAATAAATGCCCGGGCCTTGGCCATCATGTCTTCCGGGGAGTCTGCCAGCTCATCAATAATGCCGGCTTTCAGGGCAGCGGCCGGGCGCAGCTTTTTGCCTTCCATCAGAAGCGGAAACGCCGCTTCCAGGCCAATCATTCGGGGTAGTCGCTGAGTACCGCCGCCACCGGGGAGCAAGCCCAGTGATACTTCCGGAAGGCCCAGTTGGATGCTGTTGTTGTTCAGTACTATGCGGTGGTGGCAAGCCAGAGCAATTTCAAATCCGCCCCCGAGCGCCGCACCATTAATGGCTGCGACCACCGGCTTGCCACAGGTTTCCAGCGCCCGCATTTGGGCTTTCATGCCGTTGACCATGTCCTCAAATAACTGGGCATTGTCACGGGTGACTTTGAAAATTTCATTCAGGTCGCCACCGGCAAAAAAAGTCTTTTTGCCAGAGGTGACGATAATACCGCGAATATTTTCCAGGTCGCCCTGAACTTTGCTCACGGCGTCGTCCAGAGCTTCACGAAACGCCTTGTTCATGGTGTTCGCGGACTGGCCCGGCATGTCGATGGTAAGGGTCAGTATCTGATCCGAACCCAAGTCATATCGAATGGCACTCATAATCGGTTCTCCTTACTGAAAAAGTGTGGGGTTCAGACCCGTTCAATGATGGTGGCAATGCCCATGCCGCCGCCAACGCAAAGCGTTGCCAGGCCAAAACGCAATTCACGGCGCTCCAGCTCGTCCAGCAGGGTGCCGAGAATCATTGCGCCGGTAGCGCCGAGTGGGTGGCCCATGGCGATTGCACCGCCGTTCACGTTCACTTTTTCATCAGGAACCGAGAGTTCCTTCTGGAAGCGCATTACCACGGAGGCAAAGGCTTCGTTTACTTCAAACAGATCAATCTGATCCACCGTCATGCCTGCTTTATCCAGCGCTTTGAGCGTTGCCGGGGCAGGGCCGGTGAGCATGATGGTGGGGTCGGTGCTGGTTACGGCAGTGGCAACAATGCGGGCACGGGGCTTCAGGCCCAGGGCCTTGCCCTTGGCTTCGCTGCCAATCAGAATGCCGGTGGCGCCGTCTACCATGCCGGAAGAGTTGCCAGCGTGATGCACATGGTTGATTTTTTCAACATAGTGGTATTTTTCGCGAGCCACGCTGTTAAAGCCCATTTCGCCCATCATCTGGAAGGAGGGTTTGAGGCCGGCAAGAGACTCAACAGTAGTGTTGCCTCGCACGTGTTCGTCACGGTCAAGAATAACAACGCCATTCTGGTCGGTAACAGGCACAATGGATTTGGCGAAGTAACCGTTTTTCCAGGCGTTTGCGGCTTTCTGCTGGGATTTGACGGCGAAGCCGTCAACATCTTCCCGGCTGAAGCCCTCCAGGGTGGCAATAAGGTCGGCGCCGATACCCTGGGGCATGAAGCCGGTATGCAGGTTGGTGTGCGGATCCATCGCCCAGGCGCCGCCATCAGAACCCATGGGGATGCGGGACATAGACTCGACACCGCCGGCTACAACAAGATCTTCCCAGCCTGAGCGAATTTTCATGGCGGCCAGGTTAACGGCTTCCAGACCGGAAGCGCAGAAACGGTTAAGGGTAACGCCGGCTACTTTCTCGTCCCAGTCTGCTGCGAGAGCCGCAGTTTTGGCAATGTCGGCACCCTGATCGCCAATAGCGGTGACGCAACCAAGCACTATATCGTCTACCTGGGCGGTATCCAGATTGTTTCGTTGCTGCAGCGCATTGAGCACAGTGGTCAGAAGTGTAATGGGTTTCACGCTGTACAAAGCGCCGTCCTTTTTGCCACGCCCTCTGGGAGTGCGGACCGCGTCGAAGATATACGCCTCGGTGGTCATTGCTTTTCCTCTGATGATTGTTGCTTTGTGGTTTGCATGCCAGACAGCCCACCATAGCCTTTTGACAGCTCTGTGGGTAATGACGCCGCCTGCCAATCGGATTGACGAAATTGCTCAGTAACCATGACAGGCCTGGGTGCGGCTTCTATGGTTAAACAGAAGCATCAACTTTTCAGGTGCTCGCAAGGGGATTCAGGAGGCACAGAGCCATGTCTTTCAGAGACGCTGTTGACAATTTTTACGAACGCCTGGTGATGGACGCGATCGACGCGACAAGGGAGCCGGGGGATACCGCGGACTATCTGACGGACGTTATGTGTGTCGCCCTGAACAGGCTGCCGCCCAGGTATTACAGGCACACTATTGACATGATGTTCTATCTGGCAGATGAAGAACTCAGTGTTATGAAAGAAAAATCCCTGGCCGCCGTCAGGTTTGCCAGGGATTTTGTCAGGGAGCATCAGCGCGAGTAGTGCCCGCGGGTCAGCTTTCGAGCAGGTTGTCCAAAGCCCTGTTCAGGCGGGCTGCCAGGGAGGGGTCCGCCGGTTCGTCAGTCGGCTTAACGCACCAGCTTGCGATAAGACCTTCCATGTTTTTGACAGGCGAGTCTGCTGTGTCAGAGGATCCCATACCTTCTGCCAGTCTCTGAACCTGTATTTCCATGCGCTTTTTCTGGTCGGCCTCCGGGGAAGGCACGCCGGCAAGAATCTCGGCACGAATAACAATCTCCTGATCGTTCAGTTCGCCCATGTTTTCTGCAAGTGACACCCATTTATCCGACAGGGGCCCAGGCGACACACCCGTCTCAGTGCGGGTAAGCACAAGCGCTTGCCATTCAGCGATTCCGGCCTTGAGTTTTTGTGCCGACACAAGCTGTCTTAACCGCTTTTTCCGGTTCTGAATCTGTTCTCTCACCCCGGCAGAGGTTTGTGATGCATCGAAGTTGTCCAGTTCGGCGATTGCTTGCTCCAGCGCTTCCTGGCCCGTTTCAGCGCCCACGCCTGTCAGCTGCTGAAGCAGGGTTTCTGCTGCCGCATCGGCCTCTTTCGTAACATGCTGTTGTTCCGAACGCTCCAGGTCGCGACGTTCGAAAATGGCATCGCAGGCCTTGCGAAATGCCTGCCAGAGCTTCCGGTCTTCCCTGTGGCGGGTAATGCCGATGCTTTTCCATTCCGATTGCAGGGCTTTTGCCTTGTTCATGGCTTCCTGCAGCGGTTCATGCTCGATCAGAGCCTGTGCCTGCTCGACGATCGACAGCTTCAGTGCTTCATTTTTCCGGCGCTCCTGATCGATGGGCGCCTCAAGCTTTTTAAGCAGCTCATCAAACTGCTTTTGAACCTGACGGTTGTCGCGGAACTCCACCGGCCAGGCAGACTTCCATTCCTGGCGGGCGGTCTGCAGAATTCGCTCGACGGCCTTCCAGTCGATACTGTCCCACTCTGCCGCGTTAACAAAATGCTCCAGCTCGGCACAGATCGCCTTGCGCTTCTCCAGGTTCGCCTGCTTGAGCCCGGATTTGGCCTTGAAATAGGCTTTGCAGGGCTCATAGGCTTCGTCAGACGCCTGTTTAAAGCGTGACCACAGAGTGCGGTCTGATGAGCCACCCAGTTCCCGCCACTCTTTCTGCAGTTCCTTGATGCGCTCCGATTTTGCCTCGGGTTCCATTGGCTGCTGTGCCAGATATTCCATCTGTTCACAGAGGGCTATCTGTTTCGGTTCTGTGACAAACCCTTGCCAGTCCGTTAATTCCCTGAGCTGGCCAGTCAGTAGCTGGACGCGGGCCTGAAAGTTCTTGCTGTGGCGCTGGTCAAGAGCCTTGAGGTATTGCTGGGCGGTTTTCAGAAGCTGCCGTGACTCTTTCAGTTGTTTTGCTTCGAGGGTGTCTTCCAGCTGCGCCAGGGTGGCTCTGAGGTTGTCCGATGTCTCCTGTTGCTGCTTCTGGTCGCCGTTGCCCCGCCCAGGGGCCACTGCGGCTTTAGGTTTGCCAGCAAGCTTTCGCGCAGGCTCCAGTATTTCGGGGGCAGGAAAACCCTCTGGCCAATTGATCTCCTTCAGCAAAGTAACGGCGTTGTCCTGATCTTCAGGGCTCGCGTCCTGGACTGACATCCCGGAAAGCGCCAGCAGAGCCTCTTTTTTCTGGCTGATCTGGCGGATTGCGTTGATGTAATTGCGCAGCGCCATCATCGACGTTTCGTAAGCTTTCTGTTGTTGCTTTTCAACCCGGGTATCACGGGTTGCTTCCAGCCACCGGTTTTCCTGGGTTTTCTGCAAAGCATCCAGCGATGCCAGGGACGCAAGTGCTTCCGTAGGCTGGTGTCTGAGGTCTTCCAGTGTCCGGGCAATCAGTTCCAGGGTTTCTTCGCGCTGAATTTGCTGTTCGTGTTCATGTTTCACTGCGGCCTGGGCTGCCTTTAAATCCGATAACCGCTCCCGGCAGAGGTGTACCGATGCCAGAAACTCACTCAGCTGTTCCGGTGTAGCGCTGGACTCTACCGATGCCCACTGGCTGAGTAGTTTGTTGAGGCGAGCCTCATAGAGCTGGGTATCGTCACTTGCAGCCTGGTCGCGGGCATTGGCAATCAGTGTGATGATGGATTCTGAAATCGCTTCCTGCCGGGCCTGTTCCTCCCGGGCAAGTTGCAGCTTCTGCCTTACTTCCTGATAAACGCTTTTATCCCGGCCCTTGGCCTGCTTCTGTACCTTGTGCAGAAGCTCTGCATCCTGGAGAAAACCGGCAGCTTTGAGCCGGATTTCGGCCGTTAATCCTTCAATTGCAAGAATAGCCGCAGCATCCTCGCTCGGATGGGCCTGTAGCGCCTGAAGCTGTTCCTGCCGCATTACCGCCCGTTTGTCTTCTGCTGACTCGGTCGCTTGCTGTGTCTGGGGTGGTGCTTTCTTGCCTGGTGCAGCCGTTTTGCGGGATTTAAACAGTCTCTCGAGGAATGCAGCCATGAAGATATCCTTGGGGATTGAAACCAATCTACAGTGTCGGGCAAAGTAAGCCGGCACCGGCCATCGGCTCTCTTGTTTCAGGGTTCAAGAGCGCCGGATACTGTTGTCGGAGGGTTGAGTGACCAGCCCCGACGGCATTGATCGGGGCTAGTCTAGCGTTTTGTAAGCGTATGCGGGAAGGGCTGAATGTCAAAACAGGAAAATGGTGGCGACCAGGAGTACAAAGCGCGCTCGGTTGCCCTCAGGCTGCTTGCCCGCCGGGAACACAGTCGCCAGGAGCTGGCGATGAAACTGCGACAGCGCAAGCTTGACAGTTCGGTTATCTCGGCGGTTCTGGATGAGTATGAGGATAAGGGCTGGCTGGACGACAACCGGTTTGCCGAGGAATATTCACGCCAGCGGATCGCTTCGGGCTATGGCCCGGTGCGTGTTCAGGCGGAACTGCAACAGCGGGGGATCCACCATACTCCGGAATGTGTTAGCGAGTCAGTTGATGCAGACTGGATTCACAGGGCGCTCCTGTTGAGGGAAAAGCGCTTTGGCCTGTCTGACTTGAGTAGCGACCGGGATGAAAAAATGCGCCAGGCCCGGTTTCTGACTCGCAGAGGCTTTACAGCAAATCAGGTTGAGCGTGCGCTTGAAGTCCGGGATGCGATTGATCCGGGTATATGAGCGTTAAAGTGTTGGCGGTATCATGCCAAGTTCGGGTGGCAGGCCTGCCCGCATATCCGGTTGCTCTTCCGGCAGTTTTGCGTCGGGCATATCAGTGTCAGTCTGCTCCAGACTGACGAATGACGGGTCATCAACACGTTCCATGTCTTTATCTTCTGAGGGCTTCATCATCCGCGCCAGAACATCGTAATAGCGGCGGATATTCTGCACGTAGAGCACGGGTTCATGGCCCCGGGCGTATCCGAAACGGGTTTTTGTGTACCACTCTTTCTGCGCCAGCAATGGCAGGAACTCTTTTACATCCATCCAGCGGTCAGGGTTCTTGCCGGCACTCTCGGTGAGTCTGCGGGCATCTTCCAGATGACCGAACCCCACGTTGTAGGAAGCCAGAGCGAACCAGGTGCGATCAGGTTCCGCGATCCGTTCAGGGATCTTTTCGTGAACCATGCGGAAGTACTTGGCTCCTCCCTGAATGCTCTCTTCTGCGTCCAGTCGGTTATTGATACCTATGTGGTTTGCCGTGTTACGTGTCAGCATCATCAGACCGCGAACGCCCGTGGGAGAGACCGCATTGGGGCGCCAGTGGGATTCCTGATAACCAATAGCGGCAAGAAGGCGCCAATCCATATTGAATGCGTCGGCATAATCCCGAAACAAAGCCTTGTAGTCCGGCAGCCGGTTTTCGACATGGTGCATGAACGTGCGTGCGCCCACATAGTTCAGGTGATCCAGGTGCCCGTAAAAGCGTTCGGAGAGCTGGGCCATGGTGCCGTCTGCAGCCACCTTTTCGAAAAATAATTTTGCGGCGTTCACTAATGAGTCGTCCTGGCTTGAAGGAAACAGCCAGGTCAGTTCCTTTACATCGCCAATTGCAAACGCTTGCTTCACTTGAGGGAAAAAAACATGATTGAGCTCAAGTTCGTTGGAAGAGACAACCGCGTACGGGAATTCTCCGGATTCCACCCGGGCCAGAATGCCGGCGGCATCCAGCCCCGGGTGCACTTGCCAGGAGATACGTGGTTCTGAGTCTGCAAGTGCTTGTAACTGGTATTCATGATTGCTGTCGGAAACCAGGTGCAGAGGGCGTCCCGCAAGATCTGTGAGGGCCTCGGGGCGCTCCGCATCGCGATTGTAAACAACGATCGATTGCGCTTCTATGCCGGTCGGAAGAGTCTTGTACTGGTTTTCGAACAGAGGTTGCCGGGAAAGACCCGCCAAACCGATGTGTGCAAAGTTCCGGGAAAGCACGGATAGCACTTCTGTGTTGTCTTCTGCGATTCTCAGCCGGAGTTCTACACCCAGCTCATCGGCGAAAAGCCTGGCCAGTTCATAGTCATAGCCCGTTGGCCCCTCGCGCCCCTCATAATAGATGGAAGGCGTTACCCGGGTAATGACGTGCAGAACGCCCTCGTTACGAATCTCCTGCAACGTACTGGGTTGGCTGCAGCCGGTGAGGATAAGCACGGCCAGGGTGCAGGCGAGGACTGATTTATAAGTCACTGTTGGCTTGCAGGCAGTCAGAAGTCTGGGCAAGTCCCTGTTCTCCATTGCCGCTGGATCATCGGGATGCACGCAAGCATCAGAAATACGGTAGCGGCATCCGGTGTCTTTAAAGGTGTGGTCTCCATATCCACATTCCCAATGATCCACGCTGGTGGAGGGGCGGTCAATAAAGTTGATCAATAACCATGCAAAATGATGTCAATTGTACCTGGCGTGAATAAAGTTCCCGATGCTGTATCCCGGCACGGCTTTCAAGTATGATATGCGCCTTCTCAGAATGCACCCGGACTTCCCCGTTTCGCGCGATACAGGTTGATATCATGCTTGAACTTCGCGGCGCTCCCGCGCTTTCGCCATTCCGCTCTCATAAACTGTTCGCCAGAATCCAGGCTTTAGTGCCGGAAGTTGAACATGTTTATGCCGAATTCATGCACTTTGTGGATACGGAGGGCTCACTGTCTGATTCCGAGCAGGCCATACTTGATCGGCTTTTAACCTATGGCCCCAGCGTGCCGGTTGAAGAGCCGGACGGCGTTCTGTTTCTTGTTGTGCCGCGCCCGGGAACCCTGTCCCCCTGGTCCAGTAAGGCAACCGATATTGCCCGCAACTGTGGTTTGCGCCAGATTCAGCGCATCGAACGTGGTACGGCGTTTTATATCAAATCACGTAAAAAACTTGGCCTGGATCAACGCGAGAGGGTTGCCGCGCTGCTGCACGACCGTATGACCCAGAAAGTCTTCCATGAAATGGGCGGCGCCCAGTTATTGTTCAGCCATGAAGAGCCCCGCCCGCTGGAGCGCGTTTCTGTGCTTGCCGGTGGCCGGAAGGCTCTGGTGGATGCTAACAGGCATCTGGGCCTTGCGCTGGCAGATGACGAGATTGACTACCTGGTAAAATCTTTCGTCAGCCTGGAGCGGGACCCTACCGATGTAGAGTTGATGATGTTTGCCCAGGCAAATTCCGAGCACTGCCGCCACAAGATTTTCAACGCCTCCTGGGACATTGATGGGGAAGGCCAGGAGAAGTCCCTGTTTGCCATGATCCGGAACACCTTCGAGATGAACAGCGAAGGCGTGCTCTCGGCCTACAAGGACAACGCATCGGTTATTCGCGGCAGCCGCGGCGGGCGTTTTTTCCCGGATCCGGTGACCGGAATTTATGGCTATAACCAGGAATACATCCACATTCTTATGAAGGTGGAGACCCACAACCACCCGACAGCCATTGCACCCGCGGCCGGTGCGGCTACCGGTTCCGGTGGAGAGATCCGCGATGAAGGCGCAACGGGGCGCGGCTCCAAGCCCAAGGCGGGGCTTACAGGCTTTACGGTCTCCAATCTGAATTTGCCCGAAGACCCGCAGCCATGGGAGGTCCGGTATGGCAAGCCGGACCGGATTGCTTCTGCTCTGGATATCATGATTGAAGGCCCGGTTGGCGCCGCTGCATTCAACAACGAGTTCGGGCGGCCCAATCTTACCGGTTATTTCCGGACATATGAGCAGAAAGTTGCCGGCCCGGCTGGTGACGAGGTGCGCGGCTACCACAAGCCCATCATGATTGCGGGCGGCCTTGGCAATATCCGCGAAGAGCATGTGGAAAAAGGCAGTATACCGGTAGGTGCCAAACTCATTGTTTTGGGTGGGCCTTCCATGCTGATCGGTCTGGGCGGCGGTGCTGCTTCTTCCATGGATTCCGGGTCCAGTAATGAGAATCTCGATTTTGCATCCGTGCAGCGTGATAACCCGGAGATGGAACGTCGTTGTCAGGAAGTAATCGACCGTTGTTGGCAAATGGGCGATAAAAATCCCATGTGCTTTATTCACGATGTCGGCGCCGGTGGGCTTTCCAACGCCATGCCGGAACTAGTGAAGGACGGTGGTCGTGGCGGAAAGTTTGAGCTTCGGGATATCCCCAGCGACGAGCCCGGCATGTCGCCACTGGAGATCTGGTGTAATGAGTCCCAGGAGCGCTACGTGTTAGCGGTGGCTCCGGAAAATCTGGAGATCTTTGATGCCTTGTGCCGTCGTGAGCGATGCCCCTACGCCGTGATTGGTGAGGCAACAGAAGCCCATCATCTTGAGCTGAGTGATTCCTACTTTAACAACAAGCCGGTCGATCTGCCGATGGATGTGTTGTTTGGTAAACCGCCACGTATGCACCGAAGCATTAGCAGAACGTCTTTTACCAAGCCGGTATTTGACTCTACCCGGGTTGACCTGAACGATGCCATCCGCAGGGTGCTGAGGTTGCCCTCGGTAGGATCCAAGAGCTTCCTGATTACCATCGGAGACCGCACGATAACCGGCCTGGTGGCCCGGGACCAGATGGTTGGCCCGTGGCAGGTGCCGGTCAGTGATGTGGCGGTTACTGCTAGCTCGTTTGATGTGCTCGCGGGTGAGGCCATGGCCATGGGCGAGCGTACGCCGGTCGCCACCATTGATGCGCCGGCATCCGGCAGGATGGCCGTGGGTGAGGCTATTACCAATTTGGCAGCGGCCTGTATTGGCAAGCTCTCCGATATCCGCCTGTCGGCGAACTGGATGTCAGCTGCCGGCCATCCCGGTGAAGATGAAAATCTTTATGAAACGGTGCGTGCTGTCGGGATGGAGCTGTGTCCGGAGCTCGGAATTACCATACCCGTGGGCAAGGACTCCATGTCCATGAAGACCATGTGGGAAGAGGAGAGCGGTGAACAAAAGAGCGTCACTGCGCCGCTCTCATTGATCGTCAGTGGCTTTGCGCCGGTCATCGATGTGTCCCGCACCCTCACGCCGCAGCTGATAACCGATGCGGGCGAGACTGATCTGATCCTTATTGATCTCGCTGCTGGGCAGAACCGCCTGGGCGGGTCGGCTCTCGCCCAGGTCTATCAAGAGGTGGGCGCCGTGGCTCCGGATCTCGATGATCCGGAAGACATAAAGGCGTTTTTTGCCGTGATCCAGGGGCTGAACGCTGATGACAGGCTTCTCGCTTACCATGATCGCTCAGATGGTGGGTTGTTCGTCACGCTGGCGGAAATGTGCTTCGCGGGACGCACCGGGGTGGATATCAAACTGGATGGTCTGGCGGAACAGCGCAACCAGTTGGTTCGGGAACTGTTCAACGAAGAGCTGGGTGCGGTTGTTCAGGTACGCCGGGAAGACACAGACTTTGTTCTGCAGCAGTTCTCGGCCGCGGGTCTGGGCGATCACATCAGCGTTATTGGTACCTTGAATGATCAGGATCGACTGCGCGTAATCTTCGAAGGCGAAGCAGTGGCGGACCACTCGCGCACAGAGCTTCAGCGCCTTTGGGCTGAAACCAGTTATCGTATTCAGTCTCTCAGAGACAATACTGACTGTGCTCAGGAAGAGTTTGATAACCTGCTTGATGCAGAGGATCCGGGGCTGCACGCTGAACTCACTTATGATGTGAATGAAGATGTTGCGGCGCCGTATATTGCTACAGGGGCGCGCCCCAGGGTTGCAGTCCTGCGTGAGCAGGGAGTTAACGGTCAGGTGGAGATGGCTGCGGCATTTGACCGGGCCGGGTTCGAGTCTGTTGACGTGCACATGAGTGATCTGTTGTCGGGGCGGATAAATCTTGAGTCGTTCAACAGTCTCGTGGCTTGTGGTGGTTTCTCGTACGGGGATGTGCTGGGTGCCGGTGAAGGCTGGGCGAAATCCATTCTGTTCAATGACCGTGTGCGCGATCAGTTTGCGGCGTTCTTTAACCGCCAGGACACTCTTGCTCTGGGTGTGTGCAATGGTTGCCAGATGTTGTCCAACCTGCACGAACTGATTCCGGGCAGTGAAGGCTGGCCACGCTTTGTACGTAACCAGTCCGAGCAGTTTGAAGCGCGTCTGACAATGGTCGAAGTAATGCCGTCATCATCTGCCTTCCTGGAGGGCATGGCCGGTTCGCGTATGCCGATTGCTGTTGCTCATGGCGAGGGCAGGGTGGAGTTCACTGGGAGCGCATCCGCTGAAGATCTGGCAGAGAGCGAACGAATAGCAATGCGCTTCGTGGATAACAGAGGTCAGGCAACGGTTCGTTACCCCTACAATCCCAATGGGTCGGAAGCCGGTATTGCGGGAGCAACGACACGGGATGGACGTATTACGATTATGATGCCCCACCCTGAACGTGTATTCCGCGCAGTTCAGCACTCGTGGCGCCCAAAGGATTGGCAGGAAGATGGCTCATGGATTCGTATGTTCCGTAACGCCCGGCGCTGGTTTGGCTGACCGGTCCTGAAGAGAAAAACCGGCTCAGGAAAGGCGCCCTGGCGAGCGCCTTTCCTGAGCCGGTTTTTTTATGCCTGAAAATCCCGGGTTTTTGAATTTTTCAAGTCAAAAATCTCACCGGATTGGAAAAATATTCCTTGACTCAGTATGTTTATGCACATTGGGCCGCGCCGTTTGTGTGTTCTCGGGGGAATGTAGTGTATGGCGGTTCACATTTTACGCGGGACTTTTAACTGATTGAAAAACAACAAATAAGTATATCAGGTGAATTTGTCGCCAATTTAACGGAAGCATAGTAAATACGGGGTTTGGCGGCGGGTTCCCCGAAACTTTCCCCAGAGTTATCCACAGAATCTGTGGGTAAGTACCTAAGCCATTAATCTGTACAAAAAATATCCGGTTTTGAGGAGAGTTCAATGTACAAAATCTGCTATTTTGTGCCCGAAACGCATCTGGAAAATACAAAAAAAGCACTGTTCGATGTTGGTGCCGGACGCATCGGAGATTACGACTCTTGTGCGTGGCAATGTCGTGGCCAGGGGCAGTTTCGCCCTCTGGCAGGGAGCGACCCTTTTCTTGGCAAAAGTGGTGAGCTGGAAACCGTTGAGGAATTCAAAGTCGAGCTCGTTTGCAGGGATGATTTGATAGAAGAGGCGGTCGCCGCTCTCAAGAGTGCCCATCCCTACGAAGAGCCAGCCTACGAAATCTATCGGCTGGAGCTACTATAGGTCATCCTTGGTTCGTGTGGCTGCGATGGGGCGCCGGATATCGTGAACGTGCACGCCGAAGGTGTCCTTTTTTACGTCCTCCAGAAACAGTTCCAGGGTTTTGCGTACGGTAGGGAAGGAGATGTCCTTCCAGGGGATGTCTTCCAGGGCAAAAAGACGGCTTTCAAGGGACTCTTCACCTGCACCAAACTTGCCATCTTTCAGGGTTGCCCGGTAGAACATGTGTACCTGGTTTATATGTGGAACGTCGATAATAGAGTAAAGGCCCTCGATATTTACTTCCGCCAGGGCCTCCTCCCGGGTTTCGCGCGCAGCGGCCTCAACGGTGGTCTCGGCATTCTCCATGTACCCGGCAGGAAGAGTCCAGTATCCATAACGCGGCTCGATTGCGCGGCGGCAAAGTAAAACCCGCCCCTCCCAGACAGCTATGGTTCCCGCCACGATGCGGGGATTCTGGTAGTGTATGGTATTACAGTTTACGCACACGTAGCGGTGGCGGTTGTCGCCCTCCGGAATTTGCTGTCTAACCTCATGGCCACATGTGCTGCAGTACTTCATGTTTTTCCCCGTATACTTGAATCAGTAGAGCATTCAGTTTAATGATCTTGGGTGCAACTGTCTCATTCAACACCGGAATTGCCCAGGAGTACCGATTTGCGCGATTTACTTGTTCAGCGTTTAACAGGCTACGCGCCGAGAAAGCTTGATCTGGACTATCCCGAGGCTGGCATTCTCGTGCCGGTTACGGATGATCCTGGCAACCCCGAAATGATCTTTACGTTGCGTTCGGCTAATCTGAGCACCCACCGCGGGCAGGTTGCCTATCCGGGCGGCAAACGCGACCCCGGGGACCGCTCCCTGGCCGCCACGGCGCTTCGGGAAACCCATGAGGAGATTGGCCTGCCCCCAGACAAGGTAGAGATCATCGCACCATTGGGCCAGGTGATGTCGCGATACGGGATTCTTGTGTCTCCCTATGTTGGTGTCGTGCCTCAAGGACATCCGCTGAATCCGAACCCGGATGAAATCGAAAGTGTGTTCCGCGTGCCGCTTTCCTTCTTCCTTGAAGACCGGCGTGAACGCACCGATGCGCTGCACTTTCAGAATCATACCTTTCACGTGCCCTGCTATCGTTGGGAGCGCTATGAGATCTGGGGGTTGTCAGCAGTGGTTCTGGTCGATTTTTTGAATGCTGTGTACGATACCGGGATAGATTTGCTTGAGCCTCGAACATAATAAGGAAAATTCAATGCTTTATGAGCTGGAAGGTCGCGCTCCGGAGTTACACGGAGACAGTCAGTTTGTCGCAGATAACGCGACCGTAATTGGTAATGTCGCGCTTCATGCAAAGAGCAGTATCTGGTTCAACGTTGTAATCCGCGGCGATAACGAACCTATTACTATTGGGCCAGAGACAAACGTTCAGGACGGTTCAGTACTGCACACTGATCCGGGCATGCCCCTGACGCTGGGTAAAGGTGTTACGGTTGGTCACAAGGCTATGTTGCACGGTTGCGAGGTAGGGGATTATTCACTGATCGGAATCAATGCTGTTGTTTTGAACGGTGCAAAAATCGGAAAACACTGCCTGATTGGAGCTAACGCCCTCATTCCCGAAGGGATGATAATCCCTGATGGGTCGCTTGTTATCGGAGCACCCGGAAAAGTCAAACGGGAACTTACCGAGCAGCAACGCAAGATGCTTGAAGCAAGCGCTGCGCACTACGTTCAGAACGCGAGCCGCTACATGAAGGGTTTGCGACCTGCAAAAAGATGAGGCGACGTTTGCTATGTCGGCAGAGGATAAAGTTCGCTCGCCATGTGTGAGCATATGTGCACTGGACGCTAATGATATCTGCATTGGGTGCCAGCGCACCGGCGACGAGATACTTCGCTGGACAAGTATGACGAATCAGGAGCGCAGGGCGGTTCTTTTAAAAGTAGCCGAGCGGGAAAACAAACTGGCATTTTGAATTAACATGTCGATTTCGGGTGAGACCGGAGTCTCTTTGGAGGGCTTAGCTTGAATAATGTCAGTAAGGTAACTCTGGGTACGCCCCTGAAAGCAAATGCCCATAGAGTGCTGTTGTGTGGTGCGGGCGAACTTGGCAAAGAGGTTGTGATCGAACTTCAGAGGTTTGGGGTTGAAGTTATTGCTGTGGATCGTTATGCCAATGCACCTGCCATGCAGGTTGCTCATCGCAGTCATGTAATTGATATGCTGGATGCCCAGGCACTTCGTGGAGTTGTCGAGCTGGAAAAGCCTGATCTGATCGTTCCCGAAATAGAAGCCATTGCTACGGCAGAGTTGGTGAAGCTTGAAGATGAAGGCTACCGAATCATCCCTACAGCAAGAGCCGTTGACCTGACAATGAACCGTGAAGGTATCCGGCGCCTGGCAGCAGAGCAGTTGGGACTGAGTACCTCGCCTTACCGGTTTGTTGAAACAAAAGAGGCGTTTGTTGATGCCATCAAAACCATAGGCTTGCCAGTCGTCGTCAAACCGGTCATGAGCTCGTCCGGAAAAGGTCAGAGCACAGTCTCAGATGAAGCCCAGATCAACGCTGCATGGGAATATGCCCAAACTGGCGGGCGGGCTGGTAAGGGGCGGGTTATTGTTGAAGGTTTCGTGACATTTGATTACGAAATAACACTGCTAACGGTAAGGCATGCAGGCGGGGTGAGTTTTTGCGAGCCTATAGGTCATCGTCAGGAAGATGGCGATTATCGTGAATCATGGCAACCGCAACAGATGAGTGCGAAAGCTTTGGAGCGGTCGCGGGAAGTTGCTTTGAAAATTACAGACAATCTTGGCGGGTACGGGGTATATGGGGTCGAACTGTTCATTCACGGCGATGATGTATACTTCTCGGAGGTGTCACCGAGGCCTCATGACACAGGGTTGGTGACGCTCGTTTCCCAGGACTTGTCGGAGTTTGCTTTACATGCCAGGGCAATACTGGGGTTGCCGATACCAGAGATTCGTCAGCAGGGACCTTCCGCATCTGCAGTTATTCTGCCTGAGGGCGAATCCAGCGAAGTTGCATTTTCCGGATTGGAGTTAGCTCTCTCCGAAAAAGACGTTCAGTTGCGTCTTTTTGGAAAGCCGGAACTGTCCGGTCGCCGCCGGATGGGGGTGGCTCTGGCTAAAGGCTCCAGTATCGAAGAGGCAAGAAGCAAAGCAGAAGCGGCAGTCAGAGCTATAGATGTGCGGCTATAGATACGTATTGTCGGGAGCTCGCGGCGAAATTGACCAGCTAATAAAAAAGAGATCAACATACCGTTGACACACCCGGAAAGAGCTGTAGAATGCGCACCTCGCTCGAGAAGCGCGCCAGGGAAGCGGAGTGTTTTGAGAGAGTCAACTGTTTGAAAGTTCTGGGGAAAGTTTCAGTACTTGTACAGATAACAGTTGACAAGGTTTGGGTATGGCGTAAAATGCTTGGCTCGAACAGATAGTGCCAATCGTGAGTATCGAAGGTTCAGAAAGATTTCTTCTGAGGTCATCGAAAAAAGCGGTTGACAAGGCGGCGGATCGATGTAGAATACGCCACCTTGATTGAGCAGCGGCTCAACGGCTCTTTAACAAATTGACCAAGTAATTCGTGTGGGCGCTGGCTGGAGTATTTCGACAGGAAATACCAAGACAGCGACTCGTCGAAATTGAGTTTTGTCTTGAGCAAGATTAAAGATCTTCGGATCTTGTATGATTTAAACTGAAGAGTTTGATCATGGCTCAGATTGAACGCTGGCGGCAGGCTTAACACATGCAAGTCGAG
>NZ_NIHD01000018.1 GCF_002806975.1 Marinobacter aromaticivorans
CAAGATACAACGACGATCCCAAACCTTTTATCTGGCGCAAAACAGCGGATCAAATCATTGCATCAATCGCTCGTCTTTCCGATAAGCTGAATAATAAGACGAACTTTTGTTAAGGCACATTAGGGAAGGTCTGAATAACCGGTGATTTTTGCCGATGTTGTTTCAAAACAGCAAAAATCGGGAATTGCAGACGTTTTTTCCCCGTTATTTGTATGTTTCTTGCCTGTTCCCCGCCATTTTGACGGAAAACAGGTGCACTCGCCTTCCGCCAGCATGTATTTTTCACCGATCAGCAGGTTGCTGAACGCAGCCAGCAAATGAAGCCGGTTGTTGTGCTTGGCAAGGCCCCGATAGCGGACTTTGTTGTAGCCGAAGACCTGCTTGATGTAACGGAAGGGATGTTCAACTTTGGCACGAACACTGGCTTTGATTTTCTCGGCTTTTAGCTTGTCGGCATCCAGCTTCTTCCGAGTACCAGGCCTTTTGGCAATGAACCAGGAGACGTTCTCGCGGTGCTTATGCTCATCCCGCTTTTGAACGCCAAGGTAACCGGCATCGCCGAAGACTCGTTGCTCCTCACCATGCAACAGCTTGTCGGTGGGCACGATGTCGTGAACATTGGCAGCGGTGGTATCGATGCTGTGAATCAGGCCCAGCGTGTCATCGACACCGATGTGCATCTTCATACCGAAGTGCCATTCGTTGCCCTTTCTGGTCTGGTGCATCTCCGGGTCGCGCTTGCCGGTGCTGTTTTTGGTGGAGCTGGGAGCAGAGATAATGGTGGCATCTACAATGCTACCTTCACGCAGCATCAGGCCGTTTTTCTCCAGGTGTTTGTTCACCTCTTTAAACAGCGCCTTGCCAAGACCATGCTGCTCCAGGAAATGCCGGAAGTTGAGAATGGTCGTCTCGTCCGGCAAGCGATCCAGCTTCAGGCCAGCGAAGTGACGCATGGATTCGATCTCGTAAAGAGCGTCTTCCATCTCCGGATCGCTCAGGTTATAGAACAGTTGCGTGCAGTGAACTCGAAGCATGGCAGGCAGCGGATACGGAGACCGACCGTTCTGGCCCTTGGGGTAATAACGGGCTAACTTCTTTTCCAACTGCTTCCAGGGAATCAGCTTGTCCATCCGTTCCAGAAAGATCTCGCGACGGGTCTTGCGCTTTTTGTTCTGGTACTCGGCTTCGGAGAAGGTGATCTGATCCATGGTGGCAACGAATCCTCTGCAGTTGGCGATGGCCATATTATCGCTGATTTTGAGACTTATTGAGAGTCTCCTTAGGCATCTATATATTTCAAGCGGCCCTTTTCTCCCGCCACTGGTCATACCCCTCCAGGGCGCTTTGAATGGCCGCTCCGGACCTTTTCGATCCGGGGGCTTCAGAGCCTCTCCCCGCAAGTATTTGCGCGCGGTATTCCGTGCCCCCCCCCCCCCAGCTTCCGGCTAATGGCTCGAATACTCATACCCTGCCGGGATAAAATCTTGATTTCCATAATGGCTTCCTTTGTCAGCATGGGCCGCCCTCCTGTCGAGTCGGCCCTTATTAAAACAAAGGTGGGTCAGTAATTTTGACCGTAAAGGGTCAGTTTCCTATGTCCGGTGACACTAGCCCTGTTTCCCCTTGAAGGCGAAACCACCTCCTTGAAAACGAGCCTGGTGGCGCCAGCGAGTCAACGCTGGCTTTTGTTACGTGCTTCAGCCCATTGTGCTAAGCGTCCTCCGAAAGCGGGTCAGAGTAAAGCCAAAAAGGGTGGCCCCGATAACAGCGATGGCCAGGAACTGCGGCCAGACGGTTGTGAGGCCCGCGCCACGGTAGAGAATCGCCTGGGCCAACATCACGAAATGCGTGTTGGGCGTGGCCAGCATGATGTACTGGACGGCATCCGGCATGCTCTCCCGCGGTGTCGAACCGCCCGAAAACATCTGCAGCGGCAGTAGCACCAGCATGAGTAGCAATGTGAACTGGGGCATGGAGCGGGCGACGGTGCCCAGGAATATCCCCATGGATGTGGTGGCGAAAAGATGCAACGCCGCCCCGACCAGGAAAAGCGAAAGCGAGCCCTGGATCGGTACGGACCGCCAACCCTGCACCACCGCGGTCAGTGCGAAGGCGGTGGCGGCAAGGACCACCAGGGCCATGGCGCACACCTTGCTGCTCATGATCTCGAACGGCGTGACCTGCATGACAGCACCGAACCAGGATTTATTGAGCTGGGGATTGAAGCGCGCCCGCAGCGCCAGGTCCACCGGCAGCTCCGGAACCTCGCGGTAGCGCTGAACGAAGGTGCGCACCTCATCGTTCACGATGGTCTGGATATAGCCGCTGCGGGCGAACGCCTGACTCATCGACGTTGAGCTGAATCGTGGGCCGCCTCCCTATCAGCAGGTCGCGCTGGAATTCCGGCGGGATATCCAGGGCAAAGGTGTCGAGCCCGGCATCCATGCGGGTGTCCATCTCAGCCTGATTGATGATGTCCGTTGACAGGCATGAAATAAGGCGCTGACGATGCGCCAGGACAGCGGCGAACGATCCTCGTTCACGACTGCGATCGGTGCCTTGTTGAGAGTCTCCGGCATGGCTGTGGCCGCGGTGTAGACAATCAGCAGCATGATCGGGTCGCGCAACAGGCTGCGGAACTCCTTGACACCAAGATAATCAACGTTGGCAAGATGCATGGCTAACGCTCCTGCTTCTTGAGCAGCGCCCAGGCAAGCCCGATCAGGATCGGCGGGGCCAAGGCCAGCGGGAGAAAGGCGGCGTGCACGTCGGAGAAGTTGACTCTACCCACATGTAACCTCACGCGGTAAGGTCAGCCAGTGAGTGGCACGCTCTAGCAGATGATTTCTCAGTAAAAGCTTGACCTCGCAATCACCTATGATCAATAAAAAGAACAGGCACTTACGGTACTCTCCATTGGCCGATGAACAATTTTTTTGGTTGCACCGCCGGACACAGGAATTTTCAAGCGAAACTCGATCAGTCTCGACAAGGTTCTGTTTGACTCCGACAAATAGTGGCCACTTTCCGATTGCCAACCAATCTATGCAATAAAGGCATAGATTTTATCGAAATTATCTAATTGCAGGGTTATTCCCTCCCCTGCTATTTTCTATTCTTCATTTTATTCTAAAACACGCGCGCTGCTGATTTCAGGCTTAAATGAGGTTTTAAAGTAATGAATGTCTTTCTTTGCCATCCGCGCCGTTCGGCTATCGGCCGCTTCAGCAGCACTCTTGCCGGTGTGCGCCCGGACGACTTAGCCGCCCATATTCTTAGGGCCGTGCTTCAGGAAGCGCCGGAGTTGGATTGGGTAGCCATCGACGAAGTCATGATGGGCAGCGTCAACCAGACTGGCGAAGACAACCGCAACGTGGCCCGCATGTCCGCGTTGCTTGCTGTTTTGCCCATTTCCGTACCCGGTACCACCCTCAACTGGCTATGCGGTTCCGGCATGGACGCTGTGGGCACTGCTTTCCGCGCCGTCCGCGCTCGTGAGTTGGACCTGGTTTTAGCAGGCGGCGTGGAATCTATGTATCGAGCCCCCTATGTCCTAGGCAAGGCGGACTCAGGCTTCTCTCGGGATCAAAAAATCGAAGACACCAACATCGGTTGGCGCTTCGTAAACCCCCAGATGAAGGAACAGTACGGCATCGATTCTATGCCGGAAACGGCCGAGAGCGTTGCCGAACAATTCAACATTTCCCGAGAAGACCAGAATCTGTTCACCTTTCGCTCCCAGCAGAAGGCTACTCGAGAGCAACAACAAGGTGTGTTCGCCCAAGAAATCGTACCGGGGTCCATCCCGCGCCGAAAGCAGGACCCGCTGGTCTTTGATACCGACGAGTATCCCCGCAGCACCATGCTGGAGAAGCTCGCTTCGCTATCCACACCATTTCGAGAAAACGGTTGTGTGACCGCCGGCAACGCCTCCGGCGTCAACGACGACGCAGCGGCGATGCTAGTCGTAAGTAAGGCAGCTGTAAAGCAAACACAGACTCGAGCCCATGGAGAAGATCCTCGGCATGGCAGCCGCTGGTGTGGATCCTCGCACTATGGCTATTGGGCCTGTGCCTGCAGTACAAAAACTGATGGAGAAACAGAATATCACCATCGCCGACATCGACGTGATCGAGCTAAACGAAGCCTTTGCCGCTCAAGGCCTGGCGATTTTGCGTGAGCTAGGGATCGCCGATGACGCCCCCGGAGTAACCTGAACGGAGGCGCCATTGCCCTCGGCCACCCGTTAGGCATGTCGGGCGCCCGCCTGCTGATGACTGCCGCTCACCAGCTGCAGCGCAGCGGAGGATATGCCCTGTGCACAATGGTGTGTGGGTGTGGGTCAGGATATTGCTTCTGATTGAAAGTGTTTGAAGAAAATAAAAGGGTGAGAGATGAAGGTTCTGGTCGCTGTAAAACGAGTAATCGACTACAACGTAAAGGTGCGCGTCAAGCCGGACAATACCGGTGTTGATCTCGCCAACGTCAAAATGGCAATGAACCCTTTCTGTGAAATCGCTGTTGAAGAAGCGGTTCGCCTGAAAGAGAAGGGTGTTGCCAGTGAAATCGTGGTGGTTTCCATCGGCCCCAAGGCCTGCCAGGAGCAAATCCGTACCGCTCTGGCTCTGGGAGCCGACCGTGGTATCCACATCGAAACAGACGAAGAGGTTCAGTCTCTCGAAGCGGCCAAGCTGCTGAAGTCTGTGGTCGAGAAGGAAGAGCCCAAACTGGTCATTCTCGGCAAACAGTCCATCGATTCCGACAACAACCAGACCGGCCAGATGCTGGCTGCGCTGACCGGCATGGGGCAGGGTACGTTCGCCTCCGAAATGGTTGTTGAAGGCGACAAGGTAAACGTGACCCGTGAGGTTGACGGCGGCCTGATGACCGTCGCCCTGAACCTGCCAGCGGTAGTCACCACCGATCTGCGCCTGAACGAGCCGCGTTATGCTTCTCTGCCGAATATCATGAAGGCCAAGAAGAAGCCGCTGGACTCCATGACCCCGGCAGACCTGGGTGTTGAGCTTGCTCCGCGTCTTTCTACCCTGAAGGTAGAGGCTCCGGCCTCTCGCCAGGCAGGTGTGAAGGTTGCTGACGTAGCTGAGCTGGTCGACAAACTGAAGAACGAAGCGAAGGTGATCTGAATGAGCATCCTTGTAATTGCTGAACATGACAACAGCGAGCTGAAGCAGGCCACCCTGAACGTTCTGGCTGCTGCCAAGGCCATCGGTGGCGACATCGACGTACTGGTTGCCGGCGAAAACTGCGGTGCCGTAGGCGAAGCAGCGGCGAAGGCCGAAGGCGTTAGCAAGGTACTGGTTGCGGACAACGCCGTGTATGGCCACTTCCTGGGTGAGAACCTGGGCGAGCTGGTTGCCGAAGTAGGCAAGGGTTACAGCCACATCCTGGCCGCCGCCGGTACCATTGGCAAGGACTTCATGCCGCGCGTAGCCGCGCTGCTGGGCGTTGCCCAGGTATCCGACATCATGCGTGTGGAGTCCGAAGACACCTTCGTTCGTCCGATCTACGCCGGTAACGCCATTGCCACTGTTAAATCCACTGACAGTATCAAGGTCATCACGGTTCGCCCGACGGCCTTTGATCCGGTTGCCGGTGAAGGTGGTTCTGCCACCGTCGAAACCCTGGACATCGTCAAAGACGCAGGCCTGTCCCAGTTCGTGAACGAAGAGCTGGCCAAGTCTGACCGTCCGGATCTGGCAAGTGCCGGTATCGTGGTTTCCGGTGGCCGTGGTATGCAGAACGGCGAAAACTTCAAGATGCTGGAGCAGGTAGCTGATCTGATGGGTGCCGCTGTTGGTGCGTCCCGCGCCGCGGTCGACGCCGGCTTCGTACCCAACGACATGCAGGTCGGGCAGACCGGCAAGATCGTTGCGCCACAGCTGTACATCGCCGTTGGTATCTCCGGTGCCATCCAGCACCTGGCCGGCATGTCGGATTCCAAGGTGATCGTTGCGATCAACAAGGACGAGGAAGCTCCGATCTTCCAAGTGGCCGACTATGGCTTAGTCGCAGATCTATTCGAAGCGATTCCTGAACTGCAGCGAGCATTGTAAAGCCTTATTGTTGGGTGATGGGCGAAAGCCTAGTTTTGTGCCCCTCCTTGGGGGGGCTTTTCGGTGCGCACGGCATGGGCGCACTCCTGGGAGTGCAAGTCCTCCCGTGAGCAGGCCACAGCGAGCGAAATGAAGCGCAACTGCGGAAGGGTGACCGACCGTGGGGAGGAAGCGTAGATCGTAAACCGTGAGCCGATGAACAAGAATCGGATATGTGGCGCTGCCGAGCAGGGCGAGCGGTAGTGAAGAACGTCCTGTAATGGGACGGGAGCGAAAGGGTTGACTTATCCCGCCTGTGACGTGGGCGCAACCCTGCGGGGGAGGACGCTCATGAACCAGGCCAAACCCTTTCCCATCACCAAGCGTCAGGTGTGGGAAGCATACAAGCGAGCCAAGGCCTACAAAGGCGGGGCAGGTGTTGACAGTCAGTCGATCGAGGACTTTGAAAGGGTCTGATCAACAACCTCTACAAGCTCTGGAATCGTCTGGCGTCGGGCAGCTACCTACCGCCACCTGCCAAGCGGGTCGTTATCCCGAAGAGCGATGGCAAGACCCTGCCTCTGGGTATCGCCGCAGTGTCGGATCGTATCGCCCAGATGGCGGTCAAGCAGGCCCTGGAGCCGAGGTTGGAGAGACACTTCCACCCGAATTCCTATGGGTATCGGCCAAACAAGTCCGCGCACCAGGCACCGGCACAGACCCGGAAGCGCTGGATTTTGCTCTATCTGGAGCGCTGGCTGACGGCCCCCGTGATGATACCGGATGGCGAGGAAACTACCCGGTGCAGAGTTTTGACTTCCTGGGCTATACCTTCCGCCCTCGGAGTGACAAGTCATTGCGCGATCTGGCGAATATGTTCAATGCGCGAATCAGGGGGCATCGCCGGCGGGCCAGCCATTGGCTGGACGTAATTGCCCGGCAGAACCCTCGGCTGTTTGCGCACTGGCCGCTGTTGTATGGATAGGGTTGGATAAGAGGAGCCGTATCAGCTGAGAGGTTCACATACGGTTCTGTGAGCGCCTCGGGGGGGGGGGGGGAGTAACCCAGGGAGACTCGACGCAACGTTTACGTTCGCAGTCCGAAAGCCGGTGAGCGTTTGATGTGGCTGTTGCGACATTGTTACGGAAAACTGCGCCTGAAGATCAACGACTCTAAAAGCACAGTTACCCTGCGTGTTCGGTCGAGACCACCTACCGGGAGCTTTTGCGTAAGCGCAAGCCCCTGGGTTTGCGGAATTGGTGGCGGCCTTGAGTCGCCGCTGGTGGCATAATAGCCCGTCTGCGATCCATAGTGTGCTAACGATTGCCTATTTCAACCGGTTGAGTGTGCTGCGTCTCTCATGACACCTCAACTCCCCGAACCGTTCGGTGCGGCCCCGCTTGCCGGGCGATGTGGGAAGGGGGTAGCCTCATGGCCCCCCCCTATCCCGATTATAAGAGGAATCCGGAGCCAGATTTCCGCCATCGTTATTATCCTGCGGCAGATTAGGTTGGCCTGCGGAAGTTACACTCTGGCGATTTATCAGGAATTGTCTGAGCAGCGATACCTTGTGGTCGGGCTACGGAACGCACTGGATCAGGAGTGATTGCCCGCCCGGACAGATCCTCTCACGTCCATTGCTAACATCCAGAGCTTTCGGGCAGGGCTTGAACGCTCCATCAAACGTCTTTCTCGATACGATCAGCATTTCACGCTAATCAGTATTGATCTGGAAAATTTCAAGCCGATTAACGATGACTACGGCCACGCAGAGGGGGCAAAGTGCTCAAAGTCGTGGGGGTACTCTCAGGTCCGGCCTTCGTAGCGGCGACTTCCCGGCACACATCGATGGCGATGAATTTGCGGTGTTGCTCCCTGATACGGATTTCGACGCGGCCAGGAAGTTCATACCGCGACTGGTCGAGACCTTGGAGAACAAGATGATTTGGTCAAGCGGGCTGAGTGAGGCGTTATTCGGCTTCGAGATTCTCAGTATCATTATGTTCTGGGACGGTCGATTCCAGCGAAACGTCAATAAGTTCGTGCTGAAGTTTTTTCAGAAGGTGAAGCAGGCTGACGCCGTCGTCAAAACTCATCCCTCGCATGGCCTGTCGGTAAAACTCCGCAATAGTATCTTGCAGTCGGTACCAGAAAGTCCGACCAGATTCGGTCAGTACTACCAGTCGAGCCCGGCGGTCTTGGGGGTCCGGTATCCGAGTGACATGCCCATCCCTTTCCATTCGTTTGAGGACGCCATCGAGGCTTTGGCGACTGACGTAAAGGTACTCTTTCAGTTGATGGAATGAGGTGCCGTCTTCGAATCCTTCTCGAGACAATGCACCCAGTACCGCCCATTGCACAGCACTGATGCCCATCTCATTCTGAACCTGGCGCTGCAAAATGTTTCCAGTCTGGAACAGGCGAAAAAACAGCCGGTTGGGTATGCCTCCGGATTCGTTGACGATCATTTGTGCTCCTTTAGAGCTGTCCTGGTTTTCCGGCCAGGGCAGACTATCTCCGGCACCCCGAATCGCGGAGGACATGGGGCGCATCACCTGGGAAGGTATTCGCGCACAATGATATTTTTCATGATCTGCGCAGTACCGTCACCAATCTGCAGGCCAAGGACGTCCCGTAACCTTTGGGCAAACGGCAGGTCCTCACCCCAGCCGGTATGACCGTGGGCCAGCAGGCACTGTTTCACCACATCAAAGGCCAATTTTGGCCCCCACCATTTATTCATGGCGGCTTCGGCGTTATGGGGCTGGTTGTTGTCCTTGAGCCATAGTGCGTGGTAGCACTGCATGCGCGCAGCATGAACATAGGTCTGGTATTCAGCCAGCGGATGAGTCAGACCCTGGAACGCGGACAGGTTCTGGCCGAAGGCGGTTCGCTCGGTCAGCCATTGCCAGGCTTCCTCCAGGGATTGTTGCGCGACGGCCAGGCACTGCAGGCCAATCAGGGCGCGGCTATAATCAAAGCCCTGCATGACCTGTTTGAAGCCTTTACCCTCGTCGCCCATCATGTTGACGGCGGGCACTTCCACGTTATCGAAGAAAATCGAGCCGCGACCGATAGCACGCTGGCCGTTGTCCTCAAAACGGGTCGTGGTGATGCCCGGCGTGTTCATGGGCACCAGGAACGCGCTGATGCCGGAGGCGCGTTGTTCCACCGTGCCGGTACGGGCAAAGACCACCGCCACGTCGGCCTGGTCGGCCATAGAGATGGAGGTTTTCTCGCCGTTGAGCACGTAAACGTCGCCCTTCTTCTCTGCTTTGAGGCGCAGGTTGGCGGCGTCGGAGCCACCGTGGGGTTCGGTCAGGGCGATGCAGGCCACTTTCTGGCCGCTGGTCATGCCGTGCAGCCACTCCTTCGCCAGGTCCGGTGCAGCGTGGCTGGCAATGATCTGACCGTTCAGGGAAGTCAGCAGCGGGATATAACCGACATTGAAATCCCCTTTGGAGATTTCCTCAATGATCAGGCCACTGGTAACGCAGTCCATGCCGCTGCCCCCGAATTCCTCGGGCAGCTCGCCGCCGAGCAGGCCCATCTCGCCGAGCTGGCGGATGACATCCTTTTCGATAACCCCTTCCTGGTCGCGCTTGCGATAACCCGGAGCCAACACCTCGGCGCTGAAGCGGGCCACAACGTCGCGTATCGCGTTCTGTTCTTCATTAAATGCGAAATTCATGGTGATCTCCGGGCGATCTGGCCGTTACTTGTAGTACTTGCGAAATTCTGGCTTACGCTTTTCCTTGAAGGCCTTCACGCCTTCTTTGGATTCCTCGGTGTCGTAGTAAAGGCTCAGGGCCTGCATGCCGAGGGCGCCGATGCCGGCAATGTTGTCGCTGTCGGCATTGAACGAACGCTTGGCGATGGTCAGGGCGGTGGGGCTTTTCTCGAGGATTTCCTCGCACCACTTCTGCACTTCCTCGTCCAGCTGCTCCGGCGGCACCACGGCGTTGACCAGGCCCCATTCCAGCGCCTGCTGGGCGCTGTACTTGCGGCACAGGTACCAGATTTCCCGGGCGCGCTTCTCACCGACGACCCGCGCCAGGTAGGCGGTGCCGAAGCCGGGATCCACCGAGCCGACTTTCGGGCCGACCTGACCAAAGACGGCGGTTTCCGAGGCAATGCTCAGATCACAGATCACGTGCAGCACCTGGCCGCCGCCGATGGCGAAACCGTTGACCCGGGCGATCACCGGCTTGGGTACTTCGCGGATGGTGCGTTGCAGCTCTTCCACCGGCAGGCCAATCAGACCGCGGCCGTCGTACTGGCCTTCGTGGGCGCCCTGGTCACCGCCGGTGCAGAAGGCTTTTTCACCGGCGCCGGTGAACACGATGACGCCGATGTCCTTGTTCCAGCCGGCGCGGTTGAAGGCGTCCAGCAGTTCCATGCAGGTCTGGCCTCGGAAGGCGTTGTAACGGTCCGGGCGATTGATGGTGATGGTGGCGACACCGTTGGTTTCGTCGTAAAGAATGTCTTCGTAGTTCATGATGCGTGCTCCTGATTCGTTCTCTTGATATGTGGAAAGGGCCGCTTAGCCGGCCATGGTCAGGCCACCGGACACGCTGATCACCTGGCCGGTAATGAAGTTGGCGTCGTCACTGGCGAGCAGGGCGATGATGCCGGGGTAGTCTTCCGGCTGGGCCAGGCGCTTCATGGGCACGGCGTTACGGAAGGCTTCCAGCAGCTTCTCCGGGTTCGGGGCGGTTTCCGCCACGCCCTTGAGCAGCGCGGTGTCGGTGGGGCCGGGGCAGACCACGTTCAGGCACACGTTCTTGGTGGCCAGTTCCCGCGCCACGGTCTTGCTGAAGCCCACCAGGCCGGCCTTGCAGGCGGCGTAGACGGATTCGCCGGAGGAGCCCACCCGGGCCGCGTCGGAGGCCACGTTGATGACCTTGCCACCGCCGGAGGCGATCATCTTCGGCAGCACCACGTGGTGCATGTTCAGCGCACCGGTGAGATTCACTGCAATCAGCTGGTCCCAGAGTTTGGGCTCGGTCTTCAGGAACGGCATGAAGCGGTCGAAGCCGGCGTTGTTCACCAGCACCGTGGGCACGCCCAGATCGTTTTCGATGGCCGCCACCGTCTCGGAAATGGCCGCATAATCGGTGATGTCGGCGGCGTAGGCTTTGGCCTTGCCACCGGCCTCGGTGATCAGATCCACCGTGGCCTGGGCTGTGGCTTCGTCACGGTCCAGGACGGCCACCAGGCTGCCTTCCTCGGCAAAGCGCCGGGATACGGCGCGGCCGATGCCGCCACCACCACCGGTAACAATGACTGTTTTTCCGTTAAGGCCTTTCATGGGTTGTTCTCCTGTTGCTCAGAGTAATGGGTCGGGTCAGGCGCGTTTGGCCGGTTCCAGGCGCACTTCTTTCGCCTGTTCCCGCAGTTTGAATTTCTGGATCTTGCCGGAGGCGGTGCGAGGCATGGCCTCGATCACTTCCAGGTATTCCGGCAGGTAGTTCTTGGACAGTTGCTGTTTGATCAGGTAGCTCTTGAGCTCGTCGAGGGTCAGGTCGGTGGCGTTCTCGTCGAGGGTGACATAGGCGCACAGGCGCTCACCCAGGCGCTCGTCCGGGCAACCCACCAAAGCCACATCGGTAATGCCGGGGAACTTGTAGAGCAGGTTCTCTACCTCAACCACGGGGATGTTCTCGCCACCGCGAATCACCACGTCCTTGGTGCGACCGGTGATGCGGATGTAGCCGTCCTTGTCGATGCGTGCGAGGTCGCCGGTGCTGAACCAGCCCTCATCGTCCACGCCATAGAGTTCCGGTCGCTTGAGATAGCCGACAAACAGGCTGCAGCCTCGAAAGAGCAGATTACCTTCTTCTCCGGTCGGCAGTTCGTTGTCCTGAAAGTCGGTTACTTTTACTTCCGTGTAGGGTAGGGGCTTACCGTCGGATTGGCTGGCTCGCTCAGGGGGATCTTCCGGACAGGTCGTGGTGACTGCGCCGTTTTCGGTCATGCCCCAGGCTGAGACAATCTTTGCCTTCAGCACCTTGCCAGCTTGTTCAACCACGGCACTGGGGATCGGCGCGCCGGCGGAGACGAAGATCCTCAGAGAGTCCAGTTCGCCCTCGTGCTTGGGTGCGGTTTTCACCAGATCTGCCAGGAACGGCGTGGCGGCCATGGTGAAGGCCGGTTTCTCGGCGGCAATCACCTTGCAGACGTACTCGGCGTCCCAGATGTCCTGAAGGATAGCGGTGGTCCCCAGGTAAACCGGCATCATGATGCCGTACATGAAGCCGGTCTGGTGCGCGACCGGAGAGGCCATCAGAACCTTGTCATCGGAAGTCAGATGCAGCCGATCAGAATAGGGTCGTACGTTGGATAACAGTGTATTGGAGGTGTGCATCACCCCCTTGGGCTCGCCAGTGGTGCCAGAAGTGTAAAGGAGTTGGGTGGGGTCATCGGCGGTGGGTTGGTATTCGGCAAACAGGGCTTTGGTATCGAATTGTTCCTCCCATGGCGTCTCCAGCAAACGTTGTTCAAAGCTGCGCTCGCCCTCTCCGCCGATGACCAGCAGGGTTTCGAGATCCGGCAGCTCCCCGCGAATGCCGTCAATCATGGCCTCGTAATCAAAGCCACGAAAGATCTTTGGAATTACCAGCAGTTTGGTCTCGCCATGCTTGAGCATGAAGCGCAGTTCTCGCGCCCGGAAGATGGGCATCAGCGGGTTGAGAATGGCACCGACTCGGACGCAGGCCAGATGCAGGACGGTGGTCTGCCACCAGTTCGGTAGCTGGCAGGCCACCACCTCACCTTTCCCGATGCCCAGGGCCACCAGGCCCGCTGCCATGCGGGTGACTTTGTCATTGAGTTCCCGATAAGTGAGGGCGGTGCGGGTGTCGCTGGTGACCTGGTAGCCGACGATGGCTTCCCGATCCGGGGTGCTGGCGACTGCCTGATCCAGGTAGTCGGTAATGAGCTTGTCGTTCCAGGCGCCGCTTTCCAGCATGGCGGCACGGCGTTCCAGATTGAGAGTAATGCCTGTATCCATCTGATTCACCTGTTATGTCCGGTTTGTTTTTGTTGGGTGGCCTGACCGCAAAAAGAAGCAGGTCGTTGCCTTGTCAGTTTCAACATACGCCCTCTCAAAATAAAATGTCAACATGTTGCCTTAAAAAATATTCAGGTGTAGCCTCTGGAAATCGGACAAATAAGCTTCTATGACTTTCATAAGGAAGTAATAAGAAAAATACTGTTAGTGGAGATGGTTATGGAGTACAGCAACATATTGCTTGAAAAGCACGAGGCTGTGGCCCTGGTCAGACTCAATCGACCAAAGGTCTACAACGCGTTGAACAACGCGCTGATGAACGAACTGACTTCCGCTCTGGAAGTCCTGGAAGCGGATGAGGCCATCCGCGCCGTTGTCATTACCGGCAACGAGAAAGCCTTTGCCGCCGGCGCGGATATTGCCGAAGTCCATGCCCTGGACTTTTCCCGGGCCTACCGTGAGGGCTTCATCTCCGCCAATTGGGAAACTGTTACCCGATGCCGAAAGCCGGTGATTGCTGCGGTGGCCGGCCTGGCACTCGGCGGTGGCTGTGAGCTGGCGATGATGTGTGACCTCTTGATTGCCGCCGATAACGCCCGATTCGGGCAGCCGGAAGTGAAGATCGGCACACTGCCCGGGGCCGGGGGCACCCAGCGTCTGGCCCGGGCCATTGGCAAGGCCAAGACCATGGACCTGTGCCTGACCGGTCGGATGATGGATGCGCATGAAGCCGAGCGCAGTGGTCTGGTCAGCCGGGTGGTGCCAGCCGCCGATCTGCTAGAGAAGGCCTTGGTGGTGGCGGCAGAAATTGCCAGCTACTCGCAGATGGCCGCCATGATCAATAAGGACGCGGTGAACCAGGCGTTCGAGACCTCTTTGAGAGCGGGCGTTGATTACGAACGCCGGCTGCTGTGGTCCAGTTTTTCCAGCGAGGATCGCAACGAGGGTATGACTGCTTTTCTCGAGAAACGTCAGCCCCAGTGGAAGCACCGGTAACCTTTAAAAGCTCAGGAGCGATTATGGATATTCATTTTACCCCCGAAGAGCTGACTTTCCGCAGTGAGGTGCGGGCGTTTCTGGAACAGAACCTTCCGACCGACATTGCAGAGAAGGTCCGTTTGGGCCGTCGGCTTGCCAAAGAGGATCATCAGCGCTGGCAGAGGATTCTCAACCAGAAGGGTTGGTATGCAGTGAACTGGCCGGAAGAGTATGGCGGTACCGGCTGGTCTGTGGTGCAGAAGCACATTTTTGACGAGGAGTGCGCCGCCGCTGGAGCGCCCAGATTGGTGGCGTTCGGCGTCAACATGGTGGCGCCGGTAATCATCAAGTTCGGCACCCAGGCCCAGAAGGACTTTTACCTGCCGCGGATACTGCGCAGCGAGGACTGGTGGTGCCAGGGCTATTCCGAGCCCGGCGCCGGCTCCGACCTGGCCAGCCTGAAAACCCGCGCCGAGCGGGATGGCGATCATTACCTAGTCAACGGTCAAAAGACCTGGACCACCCTGGGCCAACATGCCAACCGGATCTTCTGCCTGGTTCGCACCGATCCTTCCGCCAAGAAGCAGGAGGGCATCTCCTTCCTGCTGATCGACATGGATACGCCAGGCATTACTGTGCGCCCGATCATCACCCTCGATGGTGAGCACGAGGTCAACGAGGTGTTCTTTGACAACGTTCGGGTGCCGGTGGAAAACCTGGTTGGCGAGGAGAACAAGGGCTGGACCTGTGCCAAGTATCTGCTCACCCACGAGCGTACTGGCCAGGCCGGTATCGGCCAGTCAAAAGCGGCGCTGGCACACCTCAAGCAGATTGCCAGGGCCGAGACGGTGGCCGGCCAACCACGGATTGACGATCCCCTGTTTCGCGCCCGGATCGCCGAGTTGGAAATGCGCCTGATGGCGGTGGAGATGAGCACCCTTCGCATTCTGGCTGCCACCCGCGATGGTGGGGTGCCAGGGGCGGAGAGCTCGTTGCTGAAGATTCAGGGTTCGGAGATTCGCCAGGCGATTACAGACCTGATGCGCAAGGCGCTCGGGCCGAACGCGCTGCCGTTCCTGGAGCCGGAGCTGGAACCCGACTTCCATGGCGAGCCGTTGTATCAGGATTACGGCGCGTCGCCGGCCAGCCAGTACTTCAATCTGCGCAAGCTGTCGATCTACGGCGGGTCCAACGAAATTCAGAAGAACATCATCGCCAAGCTGGTTCTGGAACTGTAGGAGGAGACCATGAATTTTGAACTGAACGAAGAGCAACAGATGCTGGCGGATACGGTCGAGCGTCTGGTCCGCAACACCTACAGTTTTGAGCAGCGGGAAGTATTTTACCAGAGCTCCCGGGGTTACAGCCCGGAGTTCTGGCGCCAGTTGTCGGAGCTGGGCATTACCTCGGTGCCAATCGCTGCCGAGTACGAAGGCTTCGGCGGCACAGGCGTGGAAAACATGCTGGTGATGAAGGAGCTCGGCCGGGGCCTGTGTCTTGAGCCGTACCTGCATTCCCAGATCTATGCTGTCGGCCTGGTTGAGCAACTGGGTTCCGCCGAACAGCGGCAGTCGATTCTGCCAGCGGTGGCGGCAGGCGAGCGTCTGTTGACGGTGGCCGACGAGGAAGCAGGTAGCCACTACCATCCAGAGGCGATTGAATGCCAGGCGGTGCCCTGTGAACGGGGCTGGCGTCTGAGCGGCCGCAAACGGGTAGTGATCGGCGGCGAGCTTGCCCACACCATCCTGGTCACTGCCCGGATGAGTGATGGTGAAGGTGTAAGCCTGTTTCTGCTGGACCCGGCGGCTGAGGGTGTTTCGCGCACCAGCTACCCCTGCATAGACGGCCCAAGGGCCTGTGATCTTGCACTGGCGGATGTCTACGTCGAGGCGGACAGCCTGCTCGGACCGGCGGGTAAGGCCGCGCCGGCGCTGGCCTATCAGCGTGGCCGTGCGGTTGCCGCGCAGTGCGCCGAGGCGGTAGGCAGTATGGAGGAGGCCTTCCGGCTGACTCTGGACTACCTGAAAACGCGCCAGCAGTTCGGCTCACCGATTGGCCGCTTCCAGGCGCTTCAGCACCGGATGGCGGAAATGCGCGGCGAACTCGAGCTGGCGCGCTCCATGACCATTCTTGCAGCCTGTGTGGCAGACGACCCGGATTCGGAAAGTCGCAGCCGACGGCTTGCCGCTGCCAAGTTCACCGTGGCCCGGGCGTCACAGCTGATTGCCGAGCAGTCTGTCCAGTTGCACGGCGGTATTGGTATGACCTGGGAATATTCATTGGCCCACCACGCCAAGCGCCTGGTGATGCTGACTCATCAGTTCGGGGATGACGACTTCCACCTCGGACAGTATTCGGCCCTGCTGGAGATACCCCGGCAGGCTTCACAGCAGGTGGCCTGACCACCCGCCATCAAGACAAGATCAACAATCGGAGACAACCGACATGGCCAACCAAGCAAGTTTCAACTGGGAAGACCCGCTGTTGCTGGACCAGCAACTGACCGAAGACGAGCGTATGGTGCGCGAGAGTGCTCGCCAGTTTGCCGAAAGTAAGCTCCGGCCCCGGGTGCTGGAAGCCTTCCGCAACGAACAGACCGACCCGGAGATATTCCGGGAAATGGGCGAGACAGGCCTGCTGGGGTGTACCATTCCCGAGCAATACGGCGGTAGCGGGCTGAACTACGTGTGTTATGGCCTGATCGCTCGCGAGGTGGAGCGGGTGGACTCCGGTTACCGGTCCATGATGAGTGTACAGTCATCCCTGGTGATGGTGCCCATCTACGAATTCGGTAATGAGGAAACCCGCCAGAAGTATCTGCCCAAACTCGCTTCCGGAGAATGGATCGGGTGTTTCGGGTTGACCGAACCAGACCATGGCTCCGATCCCGGCAACATGGCGACACGCGCCCGCAAGGTGGACGGCGGTTACCGCCTGACCGGCAGCAAGATGTGGATCACTAACAGCCCGATCGCTGATGTGTTCGTGGTCTGGGCCAAGGACGACGACGGCGCGATTCGCGGCTTTGTGCTGGAGAAGGGCTGGGAGGGCCTGACTGCCCCGGCGATTCACGGCAAGGTAGGGTTGCGGGCCTCGATCACCGGTGAAATCGTGATGGACGGCGTCTTTGTGCCGGAAGAAAACGCCTTCCCGGACGTGCGGGGGCTGAAGGGGCCGTTCACCTGCCTGAACTCCGCCCGTTACGGTATTTCCTGGGGTGCCCTCGGCGCTGCCGAAGACTGCTGGCACACCGCACGTAAATACGTGCTTGATCGAAAACAGTTCAATCGACCTCTGGCCGCCAATCAACTGATCCAGAAAAAGCTGGCAGATATGCAGACCGACATCACCCTGGCCCTGCAAGGCTGCCTGCGTCTTGGTCGGATGAAGGATGAGGGCACGGCGGCTGTCGAGATCACTTCCATCATGAAGCGCAATTCCTGTGGCAAGGCTCTGGATGTTGCCCGCCTGGCCAGGGATATGCTCGGGGGTAACGGCATAAGTGATGAATTCGGGGTGGCGCGACACCTGGTGAATCTGGAAGTGGTGAACACCTATGAAGGCACCCACGACGTGCACGCCCTGATTCTTGGTCGAGCCCAGACCGGGCTTCAGGCGTTCTTCTGATCTTTTGTGCAGGGGCCAATATAGGCATTGGCCCCTTTTAGTCAGCCCGGACGTTTGAGCAATAACTCGGCAAGTAGCGTCGGACACTCGACCCATGGCACGTGGCCAATGCCTTCCAGAATCAGCGGAGCCGTCTGTTTCCTGCAGGCTGCCGAACCGAATCAGCACAGCACAATCTCCCCGGCCATTGCAGCCAGGCCCTTGGTGGCGGAACTGTCCGGCACCTTCTTCTGGGTAACTTCCCGGTCACCTGGACCCAGCGCCCTCGCAATATCTATCTGACCATTACCGTGGCCCGGTCACCATCGTGATTGCTCTCTTCGTGCGGCATCTGCACCAGTTATTTCTTGTTTTGGATGCCATAGGTCAGGGGGCGTTTATGATTATTGGCTGCAATGTCGCGCCCAAACTGGGCTATGACAACATGGCGGTGATGGCAGGCACATAACCACCAGCTTTTTTAGCGGTACCATCAAGGATATCCCAAGTAACCGGACTCTGCAGGTGCTACGTCGCGAACTTTATACCAGCGTTTCACTGGTAGTTGCTTTTATGCACCTGACCTTGTTTCGTCAGAGCGTGGCCGAGAACGTAACCCTTCTTGCCGCGTTCAGCCTGGACTGCTGTAATCGTGAACTGAGGCGATACGTGGCGATGACCATTTGCATCACCGTCGAGAAGGTTCGGGACTTACTGTTGAAAAGTCTGGAATATTGCTTCGGCCAGTCTAAGCGTGTTCCGCAACCGCTGGAATGGCTGACGGACAACGGCATGGCTGAGACTTTCATGAGAGATTCAAATGGGACCATCCTTACCTGATCGATCTTCCTGATGCAACCACTGTAATGGCGAAGTTAGCGGAATGGAACGAGGACTATAACCGCAGCTACCCGCTGCGCCAGGACCGTCCTCGTGGCGATCGCAAAGTACGAGTTGCTACCGAGGAGATTGTGCGTTTGACGGCACAATCCTGTCCGGTCAATGTGATGCATTGGAGCACCCGTTCGATGGCAGAGCAATGACAAACACAAGTCCGGACACGGTCCGCCGGATTTGGCGGGCTCACGGGCTGAAGCTCTATCGTTTGCAGCGTTCAAGATCTCACGTGATTGGCTGGACGTTGGGCTGACCATGGGTCATTGAATACAGGATCACAACCATTAGCGCCATAGTCCATTCCCAGGCAGATGTTTTTCTGTTCGCTATAATCCTGTTTACGATGGCGATTGTGCGATAGGGAGCGTAGTTTTCACGTTTATGCTATCCTTGTCTCTGGAGCCGGAGTCAACCGATTCCCCCTCTGTGGTGTACTTATAGGCAGCTTTTAGGAGGAAAGAAACTTATGAGCGACTGTATCTTCTGTAAGATGATCGACGGCGAGATTAAGCCTGATATCGTACTCGAAACGGACAGCGTTTTAGCTTTTCACGACAGTAATCCGCAAGCGCCCACCCATGTTTTGATCATTCCAAAGCAACATATTCCGACCATGAACGATCTGGAGCCAGAAGATGTCCGGTTGATGGGGGACCTATCTCTGGCGGCGCGTAAGGTCGCTGAGAGGGAAGGGGTGTCGGGAAATTTTCGCACCACGATCAACTGCGGCAGGGACGGTGGCCAACTGGTGTTTCATCTTCATATGCACTTGCTAGGCTGGCCATCAGACTAGACATGCTGGATTGACCTACCCCATCATAATGCGCTCGACTGACGTGCTTTCCTTGGCTATAGGCATCAGTTCGGCGAATCGCTCCAACGGCGGCTGTTGGCATTTTCCCGTTTGATGGCAATGAATGGATCCATGCAGGCCTTTTCGCTAGCGGCGACATTTGTGGCACTGAAATACCCGGTCTCCGCGAGCAGTATGTCAGCTTTACCCAACGACTCCGGTTATGCGGCCAACTACATTAGCAAGCTTACCAAAGACAGGCCGTTGAACACCTTCTTTGGCAGTGCTAAGTTCATGTGGGGTGCGCCACTGTTCCACCAGGGTCCACGACCATTCGTGGCACCCATCCAGGCCCTCGGCTCGGTCAGGTTTAACCGCATCAGGTCGCGGGGCCGCCGTGTGCGGGCTCGTTTCCAGTGTAGCCAAAGGATCAACCGGAGTCGCCGCCGTAGCCAGCCATTCCGTGCTTCAAACGGTCGCTTCGACGCCGTCATACGATAGTACTTCACCCAGCTCCTGAGTACCGGGTTCAGCTTCCGGATGGTCGTCGTTAGCGATTGCTCGTGAGATCGCTTGAGCAGAGGACTCAGCTTGGCCACGAAGGCCCGTCGCCAAGGAAGATCCACGGCGCTTTTCGCCGTGTTCACCGTCAGGCGCAGATGAGCTTCCAGGAAGGGGGTAATGCTGGTCATAACCCGATGGCCGGCTCGTTCGCTTCGGACATAGAGGTTGCGTCGAGTCGCCCCGGGGGGGCTGCCTTATCCCCAGCTCGCTTCCCACCACCTCTCTTAAAGGCAGCAGTAGTGGGCGGTTTGGAGCCTCCGCCTGTACAGTGGTTCCGAGGCCCCTCCCTCATCTCGTGTGCAGCATGGCTACGCAGCAAGCTTGCGCTCGGCTGCGCGCCTTCGTGGCACACCATGGTCCGCGTAGCGGCAGAACCGGTATCCCCGGCGCTCGAGACATGATGTTTTGACCTGCCCGTCCTCAACGATCGTGGGTTATTGTTGAGGACGGAAAGAAACCAACAGCAGAGTCACCTTGAGGAGGACAGGTCATGAATGAGTTTAAACCAGAAGCGTCCCGAATCGATACTGTTGCAGGGAGGCTGGAACTACCCGGGCAGGAATGTTACGCCGCGTATGTGGGCCTGGATGTCCACAAGGAAACGATTGCGGTGGCGGTGGCGGTGGCGGTGGCCGAACCCGGTCGGCAGGAACCCTGCTCCGAAGGTGAGATTGCCAACCGCCCGACGATTGAGAAGCTCGTGCGGCGTCTGAGTGAGCGGTTTGGTGGTGGTGTTTTACAGTTTGTGTATGAGGCGGGGCCGTGCGGCTATGGTCTGTATCACCAGCTCGTCGGTACCGGGCATACCTGTGAGGTGGTGGCGCCATCGCGCATTCCCAAGGCACCGGCGGAGCGGATCAAGACGGACCGCCGGGATGCATTGAAGCTGGCCCGCCTTGCGCGCAGCGGCGATCTGACGCCGGTCTGGGTGCCCGGCCCGGAGCAGGAAGCGATGCGGGATCTGACCCGTGCTCGTGGCGATATGAAGTCGCAGGAACGCAAGGCCCGCCAGCAGCTGAGCGCTTTCGTGCTGCGTCACGGTCACGCCTGGCCTGCGGGCAAGAAGCGCTGGACGGAAGCCCACTACACATGGCTGGAGTCGCTGAAATTTACGCACGACTGGCAGTAGGTGGTACTGCAGGAGTATGTCGATGCGGTGAAGGCGGCGACACAGCGGGTGGCCGATTTGCGGACACAGATGGAACGGGCGTTGGCGCAGTGGTCCCTGGCACCGGTGGTGGAAGCCCTAGTCGCGCTGCGGGGGATCGACACACTGGCCGCCATGGTGTTGCTGGCCGAGTTGGGGGATATCTCCCGCTTCGACTCGCCCCGCCAGTTAATGGCATTTTTGGGGCTGGTGCCGAGCGAACACAGCAGTGGCGGGAGGCGTCGTCAGGGCGGCATCACGCTCACGGGCAATGGGCATGCCCGGCGGATGCTGGTCGAGTCAGCCTGGAGTTACCGCTTCCCGGCACGCCAGACGAAATACCTCAAGCGTAAGGCCGCCCCAGCGTCAGAGGCCGCGAAGGGTATCGCCTGGCAAGCCCAAAAACGGCTTTGCGGTCGCTACCGGGATCTCATTCAGGCGGGCAAGAACAGCAAACTGGTGTGTGTGGCGATTGCGAGGGAATTGGCAGGTTTTATCTGGGCGATCGTCCGGGAAGAAATACCGAGGGTTCGCGGGCCGCGAACGTCGGGTAAACGCCAATCCATCAACAGGCATAGGATGAGGTAAAGAGGCACGTTGAGTCAGAGCAGGGCCAGACCGGTGTGGAGAACCCTTGAGGACACTAAACCGGCAGTGGCCGGGAATCCGCCCAAAGGCGGTTCCGGTCGCTGATCCCTGCTACTAGAGAAAGGCCAGCTCCGCGACGTAGTGAAGTCAGGTCGGTAACCAATCCACGTATATCAGTATGATCCACCGTCGCAAACTGTCTGGCCCTACTCTGATCCAACGTGCTTAACCGGAGGTGCAACCATTTGACAGGTCAAAACATATCAGTGTCCCGATCCAGTTCGGTCAAGAGCACGTTGGAGAGCACGGGTGACAGGGGGCCCCCTTATGTCCAGTAAATGATTATGCAAAGTAAACCGTCACAGCGTAGAGAAGAAAGGAACGATCAGTGGATTTACTTCGCATAATTCCGTCAACTCAGTCAAAATCTGCTCAACCACTCAAGTAGCGCGTCATCTGTTGTCCAATCGGGTAACTCGTCGGAAATAAGTGATGGGTAGACCTGCTCAAGGGCCTTTCGCTTTAACTCGGTATCTGCCCGAGCATAGATTTCCGTCGTTGCGATATCTGTGTGACCCATGAGGTCGCGGATATAGATTAAGTTTACGCCAGACTGCAGCAGGTGCATGGCTTTCGAATGGCGTAGCGCATGTGGTGTGACGTGCTCGGGAATGTCTGTCGAGTGTCGTCGGGCTTGAGTGGCATATTTCTCCAGAATAAACGCCACCCCGGCGCGGGTCATCTTCTGTCGTCGGCGATTGAAAAACACGGGGCAGTCCTGTGTTCCGTTCCGCTCCAAGTGCCATTCGTCCAGATACCGCCCGAGTAATTTGGTGGTTGGGGACATTAACGGGACTTGGCGGGCTTTGTTCCCCTTGCCCGTCAAGGTCAGAAGTGGAGGTGGTGCTAGACGAATGTCACGGACCCGTAAATCCAGCAGTTCCTGTACCCGTGCACCGGTATCATACAGCACGGCGAGCAGGGTCGCGTCACGTCGGCCGCTTCGTGTGGCCCGGTCGGGCTGTGCTAGGAGTACTTGCAAAGCGGCCGGCGTCAGATGCGCGATCACCGGGCGGGGTGTCTTTTTCATGGGCAGGGCCAGGATCTTCTGATACAACCATAAGCCGGCCGGGTCTTCGGTTTGCAAATAGCGATAGAACGCATGGATACAGGCCAATCTTTGGTTGCGAGTGGCGATCTGGTTATGGCGCTTTGTTTCCAGCCATTCAAGAAAGCCAATAATAAGCTGGTCATCGATATCACTGAGCGACAGTCGTTCAATCGCTAAGCCTCGGACACATTGACAGTAACGGAGGAGCAGCTTGAAGGTATCGCGATAGGACTGGACTGTGTGAAGGCTGGCGTTTTTCTGGCCAGGCAAGTAGCTGGATAAGTAAGTGGTCAGTGCTTGGGCAAAATCAGTCGGTTTCATCACTGCTGCCTCCCTCGATGTCGGGCACGACATAACCAACGCTCTGCTCTACCCGAACAGTGATATCCGGATAGAGATCAGCGGTCAGCCGTAAATAGTATGCGGAATCCTGAAAGGAGTAGTGGCCCAAATAGGTTTTAAGCAAGGGCAAATAGGCCGCCAGATCCTTGCTGTCACGCACCCAGCCCTTCAGGCAGTGAACCGCGAAGGTATGCCGAAAGTCGTGCACGCGGGGACCCTTGCCCCAGCCGCCATGAGAGATCCCGGCGTGCCAGAGAAATCGACGGAAGTTTTTATAGACATTGCCCACGGAGAGCGGATGGTGATCCGCAAGCCAGAAGACGCATTCATTCGTTCCTGAAAATCGATGTACCTGCTGAAAATAGCGCAGTAGGCGCTCCTGGAGCCCCTCTGTAACAGGAACCAGACGATCCTTGTGAAACTTGGTATCCCGGATCGTCAACACGCCTGCGTCAGGATCCACGTCAGCGATCCGCAGGTGCAATATCTCGGACACCCGCAAGCCGCAACCGTACAGGAGGCGAAACAGCAGAGGCATGGTCAGGTGGCGGTAAGGCACCTCAGGGCAGTAAGCGCAGGCGTCCACTTGGCAAAAAAAAGCCCTGAGTTCCGCCGCACTGAAAATATGGGGAACATAGCGAGGCCCCTTGGGCAAGCGCCCGACAGGCGTCACATAAGCCGGCAAGCCCAGCCGTGCCATATACAGCGCCAATTGCCGGACCACCTGAATACGCCCTTTCCATGTGGCATGCGCTTCGTGCGGACGCTTTTGATTCCATCCCTCTACGAGGGATTCATCCAAGCTGGGTCTGGTCCAGTGTGAAGTGATGCAGAATTGGTCGAAATGCCGGAGTGTCCGTGCCGGCGTATCGTAGTGGAAGCCCAGCGCCCGCTTGTGCTGGAGCAGGCCTTCCATGTATTCCGCCAATGGACCCTGATAGCTTACAGTATTCATTGGCGCAGCTCCTTGTCCGGGTCAAGGGCGCATTCGCGCAGCCGCTCCACGTCGATTTTAAGATACACGGCTGTCGAATCGGTATTGGCATGGCCGAGGATGTCGGAGATGACGGCCAAGGGCGTTTGATGCTCCAGCAAGAGGCTGGCCAACGTATGCCGTAGCGAATGCATGCCGCGTTTCCTGTTAACAGGCAGTGAAATGTGCGCCAACTTACGGTACTTCTCCAGGATCTGATATAGATGATCATCGTCGGCAAAGGGCTCCAGTGGCGCAAGATGCCGTAAAAAGACATAGGATGATTCCACTTGGGGACGACCGTGCTGCAGGTAGTCAATAATTGCCCAGCCGACATCGGGTAACAGAGGAAGACTGAGCACCTGACCGGTCTTTGAAACCACGAACTCGATCCGACGTTCGCTCCAGTGCAGATCGGCCATCTGCAAGTGCTTGACATCCATGGTGCGCAAACCCAACCGTGCAACCAGCAGGATCATGGCATAGTCCCGTTTGCCCGAGGGATTGCCCCGATCAATTGCGTTCAGCACCTGGGTGACTTGTTCTGCCGTCCACGCCGACGGGATGCGCGCGTGTTTGTGCACCAAAACGCTGGGAACCTTGTCCGCCAGGTTCTGGGCATGCTGCTTCGTGGCATGGAGGTAGCGCAAAAAAGAACGTAGGGCACAACACTGCAGCTCAATCGTTTTGGCCTGATAGCCACGCCACGTCAGCGTATAGGAGGCACAATGCCCAGCGGCAATGTGGGCGCACTCCGTTACACTTTGGGACTCCAGAAAGCTGAGAAATTTCTCGGCCCCCTTACGATAGTGATCTTGGGTCACCGGAGAAAACTGTCTTTGTTGGCAGTCGGCCGTATACAAAGATAAGGTGCGCTTGAAGGCATCGGTCTGCAACAACTCCCGGTGTTTGTAGTATCGGCGCAGAATACAACCGTGTTGCTGGAAATCGCCCAGCATACGAACGACGCGCCCGACATTGATCACGCTTTGTGTCAGGCTGCCGTTTTGCTCTCGTTCCAGGAAGTTGTATCGTGATTCCAGAAAACGCAATCCCAGCTTTTCCGTGAAGCAAGCGCTATCTTCGGCTTCCAGAAACAGGCCAATCTTGTTCCATATGTTGTGATAGAAGCGGATGGTTGAGGCGGTGTAATGCAGCCGTATTAGTTCTTGTTCAAGCTCCGCTGTGAGTTCAGAAAAGGGTTGTTGATTCATCACAGTTCCTCCCAAAGGGTTTCGCGAGGCCACATGACCTCTCACTACCTGTTCTAGGAGGAATATTATGTAAAGTATATTTGTCCCTCAGGGACGCCACGCCCACGCTGTGGCAGTTAACTTTGCATAATCATTTACTGGACATAAGGCGGCTTATGTAAAGCTTTACATAAGCCGCCTTGCGGCGTGCCTACCCGTTTCGGGCTGACCAGCCCACCTTCGAGCATTCGGCTTGCAGGTAGATACCATCTGTCCTGGCGATCGGTGATGCGACAGGCCAGCAGGTCCATCAGCACACCGTGTGATTGACCCGGTCAACGAACTGAGCCAGATCCAGATCGACCACCCAGCCGTAGCCGTCGTCGATGTGCCGCTGCGTCGCCGTGACCGCCTGATGGGCACTTCGACCGGGCCAGAGCCCATAGCTGTTATCCGAGGGTCGGTTCCAGCATCGGGCTCAGCACTTGGTGAAGGGCCTGTTGGATCAGCCGATCCTGTACCGTCGGGATGCCAAACATCCGTTCACCGCCCTGCGGCTTGGGAATGCTGGCCTGGCGTACCGGCTGAGAAGGCGCGTGACCTTCACACTTATACCAGCTGCATCTACGTCCACACCTTCCGTTCAAATACTGGGTTTTACAATAATGGCCCCTTGCCCGGTGTTACCGCCTCATGCGGTTCCTGTTCGTCGGGCCAGTGCTTTGCCTGCAGCTTCCTTCAGATTCCACCTCGCGATGGACACCCTTGCGGGCCCCAAAGAGGACTGCACCCCCAAGTCATCCGGCCAGCACCATCTGAACCGGAACAACGCCCGTCAAGGCGCTACGCGCCATGCCTGGTGCACTAATAAAAATAAATATCCCGTTTTGGCATGTTTTCCTTCTGAAATCGATTTGGAAGATCGCTCGAAAGTTACTCGTTTATTCCTGTGATCTCGCCGTCTTTGCGAGCCGCCTGGCTGATTTTTTTCGGGTTAAACAATAACTTGCCTTTCCATTTACCGGCTTCGACCTGTTCTGCCACTTGCTGCATGATGATTTCTGCCAGTTTCATGGTGGCAACGGAGGCGGGAAGGTCCGTTGGGGTTACGATAGAGAGCGTTCGCTTTATTTCCGGTGACGTAATAGGAATGGCGACCACCTCGTTTCTCTGAACCATGTCATGAACCGCAGCTGAGGAGAGAATGGTATAGCCCAGACCCCGACGAACCATGTCGGTCAGCATGGGCCAGGCACTTACCTCCATGGCCAGATTAAGTGTTTTGTTGCGTTCGGCAGCTTCCTTTTCCATAGAGATTCGGAGCCCATGCTTTTCTTCAGGTATTACCAGTAGTAATTCAACCACTTCATCCAGCGTAATCTCCGAGCGTTTTGAGATACGTGTATCGGTTGGCGAGATCAGATAGAGCTGTTCTTCAATCAGAGGCCGGTAACGGAGATTCTTATGGTTGCTGTGGTTGTAGCTGATTGCTAGGTTCAGTCGGTGCTGCATTACCATCTGCTGCAAGGTGCCACTCATGGCAGATTTGACAGCCAGGTGCACCTGAGGAAATCGTTTTCGGTACTGCTCAATAATTGTGCCAGAAAAACGATGGGTGACTGTTGGGAGCAAGCCGAGTATTACCTGGCCCGTCACTTCACCGGCAACTGCCGTGACATCTGCCTGGGTTCGCTCAAGGCTTTGCAACAGGATTCGGGCCCTTTCATACAGCAGTTCTCCCGCGGCGGTGAGTACGACTCCTCTACCGTGGCGTACAAAGACCTCCACGTTCAGAGCTTCCTCAAGCATGCGAATCTGACGACTGAGTGCTGGCTGCGCTACGAACAGCTTTTCCGATGCGCGGCTGAAGCTGCCGGTGTCGGCTACCGTCAGAAAGGTGTTTAGCTGACGCAAATCTATGTTCAGGTTGAAGGGCATCGAGGGAGGCCTCTTCTATAACAATTAATTATTGGTTTGCTCTACTCTATACCATCTGTGCAAGCGAAACCTAAAGAGACTCTAATTAACTCCGAATCGCTTCTGCGAGCCCTGAGAGCTGCAGGTGCAAGGCACGGTTCGCAGCCAATGGCCGTAGCCCTTGGCAAGAGCGGCAACGCAGCAGGTGCAGCTCTCAGGGATCGCCCTTCGGGGCTTGCAGAGCGATCAACACTCTGCGTTGCGACTTTTGAAAGGCAACCAGCCTTCCTGCAAGGTCGGGCCTTGATTGTAAACCGCTCTGCAAGCCAGAGGTGATCCGGAGTTAATCAGAGGCTGCCTGGTTGGTAGTACATTCTTTTGGTATGCCCAAAAACGATGATTCATATAAAAAGTATATAATTGTTGTGGTTTTTCCTCACTGATACAGTTGATTGCATCTGGTTTTCCGCAAAGTGCGGCTTTGCCGAACCTTGAAAGAGGCGATAAAGCTTCGGGATCACCTCTGGCAAAAATCATAAGGAGGGTGAAAACTATGCAAAACCGTTCTATCTTTAGCAGTGAGCACGAGCTGTTCCGTGAAAATGCCCGCCGCTTTTTTCGAACGGAACTCGAACCTAATATCGAGCGGTGGGAGAAAGATGGCATTGTCCCAAAGTCGTTTTGGCGCAAAGCGGGTGAGAACGGTTTTTTGTGTTGTGGTGTGCCTGAGGAGTATGGCGGACCGGGTGCGGATTTCCTCTACAACATGGTGCTCTCTGAGGAGACTGGTTATGCCATCGGTGGCGCCAGCGTGGGGTTCTCTGTAAGTGCCGATATCGTTGCTTACTACCTCATGAACGCTGGTACTGAAGATCAGAAGCGGCAGTGGCTGCCGAACATGGTTACTGGTGAAACGATTGCCTCTATTGGAATGACCGAGCCGGGTGCTGGCAGTGATCTTAAGGCCATCCGCACCTCCGCCGTTCGTGATGGCGACGAGTACGTTATCAATGGCCAGAAGACCTACATTACTAACGGTCAGAATTCTGATTTTGTGCTTCTTGCATGTGTTACTGATCCTGGCAAGGGCGCTCGAGGAATTAGCATGATTATTGTCGAGACGGACCGCCCTGGTTTTGAGCGTGGTCGTAACCTGGACAAGATAGGCCAGAAGGCGGCAGACACCTCGGAAATGTTCTTCCAGGATGTGCGTGTCCCGGTTACCAACCTGGTTGGCCAGGAAGGTGAGGGGTTTGCCATGATGATGCGCGAGCTGCCCCGCGAGCGGATCACTATTGCCTGTCGTGCTCAGGCGGAAGCGCAGCGCGCCTTTGATCTGACCAATGAGTATGTTAAAGAACGCAAGATGTTCGGCCAGGCCTTGGCCGATTTCCAGAATACGCAGTTCACCCTCGCAGAAATCAAGACAAACCTGGACGTGGGTTGGGCCTTCCTCGATCAGTGCATCAAGAAGTGTTCTGACGGCACGCTGACCCCGGAAGAGGGCGCCATGGCCAAGCTGTGGACTACCGAGAACGAAGGTGTGGTGGTCGACAAGTGTCTGCAGCTGTTTGGTGGTTACGGTTACATGTGTGAGTATCCGATCTCACGCATGTTCGTCGATGCTCGGGTTCGCCGTATCTACGGTGGCGCCTCTGAAGTCATGAAGCTGGTCATCGCCCGCTCCCTGTAATTCGACTATTCATCTGGCAATCCGGCTGCCTTCGGCGGCCGGGGTCGCACAACAAGATAAGGAAGGAATTCACATGTCTGGTATTACCGCTTACGGTGCCTACATTCCCCGGACTCGCCTGCAGAAGTCTGCTATTGCTGATGCCAACGACTGGTTTGATGCCAGCCTGCGTGGCCTGGCCAAGGGCGAGCGTAGTGTCTGCAACTGGGATGAAGACACTCTCACCATGGCTGTGGAAGCTGGCCAGGACTGTTTGTCCGTTCTCGATGCTGGTTCCGTGAATACTCTGTATCTGGCTTCAACCACTCTGCCATTTCTGGATCGTCAGAACTCGGTGGTCGTAAGCCAGGCACTTAATTTGGGCGACGATCTTCGCACGATGGATGTCGCGGCTTCCCAGCGCGCCGGCACATCGGCTCTGATCGCCATGCTTGAGTCCGGATCGACCCCGGGAAATGCCCTGCTGGTGGCCTCCGAGCACCGTCGCAGCAAGTGTGGCTCTCGGGCGGAAATGCTTTGGGGCGATGGAGCTGCGGCTGTTTCGGTGGGAAATGAGGGTGTGATTGCGGACTACTTGGGTAGTGAAACTTACGTTACTGACTTTGTAGACCATTACCGTGGTGAAGATTCCACCATTGACTACGAGTGGGAAGAGCGTTGGATTCGCGAGGAAGGTTACATGAAGAGTGTTCCGCTGGTGGTATCACGGCTCCTGGATAAGGCTGGTGTGAAGCCATCCGACATTGCCCACTTTGTTCTGGCCTGCGATCAGGCCCGTACTCCTGGCGCCGTCGCCAGAAAGATTGGCATTTCCGCCGACGCGGTGATCGACAACCACATTGAGGATCTGGGCGTCACCGGCGTTGCTCATCCGATCCTGTTGCTCACGGAAGCACTGGAGAAAGCCAAAACGGGTGACCTGATCCTGTTGACTGGTTTCGGGCAGGGTGCTGACGCCGTGCTGCTGCGTGCAACTGATGCGCTCGCCGGCAAGCGTCCGGAAACGGGCTTCACTGGTGCTCTGGCTCGTCGCCGCGAGGATGCCAATTATAACAAGTTCCTGAACTTCAACAATCTCGTGGACCGTGAGGTCGGCAAGCGTGGCGAGCTGGACAAGCAGAGTTATCTGGCGGCCATGTACCGTCGCAAGGACCTGCTCACCGGATTCATCGGTGGCAAGTGCCGCAGCTGCGGCACCGTGCAGATTCCCAAGGAAAAATATTGCGTTAACCCTGAGTGTGGTGCCCTAGATAGCCAGGACGATCACCCGATGTCTGCCGTCAAGGGTCGCGTGATGACCTGGACTGCCGACCGCCTGACCTTTGACTGGAATCCGCCGGCGTACTTTGGCCTGGTGGAGTTTGAGGGTGGTGGTCGCCTGATGATGGACTTCACGGAAGTTGAGTCGGGCACCATGGATACCGGTGTTGAGGTTTCCGTGCACTTCCGTATCCGGCAGTTCGATAATCAGCGTGGCTTCCGGAAGTACTTCTGGAAGGCCACTCCGGCTCAGCAATAACTCACGCAGTGACTACAGGTGACTAACAATGGCTAGTGGAATCAAAGATAAAGCAGTGATCCTTGGAATGGGCTGCAGCAAGTTTGGTGAGCGCTGGGATGCCAGTCCTGCGGACCTGATGTCCGAAGCGTTTGAGGAGAGTCTGGCGGATGCGGGTATCGACAAGAACCAGATCGAGATGGCCTGGTTCGGTGCTGGTATCGATGCCTTCAACGTAGGCGCCAGCGCCATGCCGCTGTCCATCGCGCTGCGACTGCCCAATATTCCAGTGACCAAGGTTGAGAATATGTGTGCCACCGGTACCGAAGCCTTCCGGGGCGCGGTTTACGCCGTTGCCTCTGGTGCTTGTGATATTGCCCTGGCACTGGGTGTGGAGAAGCTCAAGGACGTGGGGTACGGCGGTCTGCCGCAGCGTACCCGGGGCGTTGAGAATGACATGTACTGGCCCAACCTTTCTGCGCCAGGCGCTTTCGCGCAGCTCGCCAGTGGTTACCGTGCCAAGCACGGTGTCGACCAGGGAGACCTGAAACGCGCCATGGCCCATGTCTCCGTGAAGAGTCATGCGAATGGGGCCAAGAACCCCAAGGCCCACCTGCAGCGCGAGATCACCGAAGAGCAGGCCATGAATGCTCCTTACATTGCTGAGCCGATCGGGCTGTTTGACTGTTGTGGTGTGAGTGACGGCGCAGCTTGTGCGATTGTCTGCACTCCAGAAATTGCCCGTGCCCTTGGAAAGGCAGACCTGGTATCTGTCAAAGCGCTGCAGCTTGCGGCCTCCAACGGTGAAGAAGCCGGCTTCAGCAAGTGGGATGGATCGTACCTGAAGACCACCCGCATCGCGGCTCAGCGGGCCTACGACGAGGCGGGTATCACCAAGCCCCGGGACGAAGTCAGTATGACCGAAGTGCATGACTGCTTCTCGATCACCGAGCTGGTCACCATGGAAGACCTGCAGCTTTCGGACGAAGGTCAAGCGGTGTGGGATGTGCTTAATGGTGATTTCGACGCCGATGGCCGCATTCCCTGCCAGATCGATGGCGGCCTGAAGTGCTTTGGCCACCCAATTGGCGCTTCAGGTCTCCGGATGATCTACGAGAACTATCTGCAGTTCCATGGCCGCGCCGGGGACCGTCAGCTGAAGGATCCGAGGTTGGCACTGAACCACAACCTGGGCGGTTTCCCGCACCAGAATATTTGCAGTATCTCGATCATCGGTCGCTACGAGTAAGGTGGTTCAGCCGGGACAGTCCAGAGTTGGCTGTCCCGGGTAGTTTGCCCTAATACATTGAGTCAGGAAGGTTTCGCATGAGTGTCGGTGAACGAGCCGTAGCCCTGGGACTTGCAGACAGCAGTATCAACACAGTTGATCAGTTTGTCCGTCGTGGACTGAAGAATCTCAAAACCTTCAGTATCGTCGATGGCAAGCTTGATGGCGACTTGCTGGATAAGCATCAATTGAGTTGTTACGAATTGGCCTTCTGCACAGCTGAACTGGCCGCGGCAAGGGAGGTCTGCGTTTACGCCCGAAAAGTCGGCGATGACGATAGCCTTGCCACGGACGCTGCACTTGGCTTTAGCTCAGAAGCCGTCACCTCGGCACTCCAGCGTTTGCTGGCCCGTGCCACAGATCTGGGTCTGGATGTTGTGGAACTGTCTGCCCTGTTTGACGACAGTGCCATCAGCGTCCTGCGTGCCCAGTACGGCAGCGCGGAGTTTCTGGCTGGCATCGGCTCGGCTGTAGCCGACCGTGGTAGCAGTCGCCTGCCTACCCTGCTCAGTGACGACAAGGAAATGGTTCGCGACATGTTTGCTCGCTTCGGTGCCGATGTTGTCGACCCGCTTGCGGAGAAGATACACCGCCACGATCTGGATATCCCGGATGAAATCCTAAAGCAGGCGGCGGAGCTGGGATGTTTCGGAATCAGTATTCCGGAGCGCTTTGGTGGCCTGCAACCGGATGATCGAGACGACAGCCTGGGCATGATCGTGGTGACCGAAGAACTCTCCAAGGCGTCATTGGGCGCCGCAGGTTCATTGATTACCCGTCCGGAAATCGCGGCCAAGGCGTTGTTGCAGGGGGGCACTGTTGCCCAGCAGGAAACCTGGCTGCCGCAGATCGCCTCCGGCGAGAAGTTGTGCGCCATTGCAATTACCGAACCGAACTTCGGGTCGGACGTGGCATCACTGGGGTTGAAAGCGACTCCAGTCGAAGGCGGCTGGGTGCTTAACGGCAGCAAGACGTGGTGCACGTTCGCTGGCAAGGCCAGCCTGCTGTTGGCAATGGCCCGTACCGAAAAGGACCCTGCACTGGGACATAAAGGGCTGAGTCTGTTTCTGGTCGAGAAACCGGCTGCCACGGGTCATGAGTTCCGTCATCAGCAACCCGAGGGCGGGGTGATTCAGGGCAAGGCAATTGCCACCCTGGGCTACCGTGGCATGCATTCCTATGACGTGTTTTTCGAGGACTACTTTGTGCCCGCCGATTGCCTGATTGGAGAGGAGAACGGCCGTGGCAAGGGTTTCTATTTCACCATGGCAGGTTTTGCGGGTGGTCGTATCCAGACTGCGGCCCGGGCCACGGGTGTCATGCAGGCGGCCTTCGAGAAGGCGTTGAGCTACTCCCGTGAGCGCAAAGTCTTTGGCAACCCGGTCGGTGACTACCAGCTTACCCAGGTGAAGCTTGGCCGCATCATGGCCACGCTGACCGCATCCCGACAGTTCAGCTATGCCGTTGCACGGATGATGGACGAGGGCGCCGGCCAGATGGAAGCGAGCCTGGTCAAGCTGTTCAGTTGTCGCGCAGCGGAGTGGGTAACCCGCGAAGCCATGCAGATTCATGGCGGTATGGGGTATGCCGAAGAAACTGCAGTGAGTCGTTATTTCGTCGATGCCCGTGTGCTGTCGATTTTCGAAGGTGCCGAGGAAACCCTGGCACTCAAAGTGATTGCAAGAAACCTGGTGGCCAATGCCTGAACGGTGGTCACGCCAGAATCGAATGAACGGCAGTTCTGGACTGCCAAAAGCCAGACAGAGAGCGGACAACAAGAGACCTGTAGGAGGGTGTCATGAGCGATAAAAAACTGCTGGCAGGCAAGGTCATCATAGTTACCGGTGCCGGTCGTGGTATCGGCCGTGCCACCGCACTGATGCTGGCAGAAAGTGGCGCCAGGGTTGTGGTTAACGACATTGGTGGCAGCGCAGACGGCTCTGGCACTGATGCCACCCCCGCACAGGAAGTGGTCGATGAGATCAAGGCGGCTGGGGGCGATGCGGTCGCCAGCTTTGACAGCGTGACTTCCTGGGAAGGCGGTCAGAAGATCGTGCAGTCTGCCATTGATCATTTCGGCCGCATCGATGGTGTCATCAACAACGCGGGTAATCTGCGTGATGTGATCTTCCACAAAATGACCGAGGAAGATTTTGACGCAGTACTGGCAGTGCACCTGAAAGGTACTTTCAATGTCAGCCGTGCTGCAGCTCCCATCTTCCGGGAGCAGGGCAGCGGCACCTTTGTCAACATGACCTCCACTTCCGGCCTGATTGGTAACTTCGGCCAGGCCAACTACGCGGCGGCAAAGATGGGTATCGTTGGTCTGTCCAAGTCCATGGCCCTGGATATGCAGCGCTTCGGAGTAACCTCCAACTGCATCGCACCATTCGCCTGGAGCCGGCTGATCGGCAGCATTCCTACTGACAGTGAGGAACAGAAAGCCCGGGTTGCAAAGATCCAGAAGATGACCCCGGACAAAATAGCCACCCTGGCGGTGTCCCTGTGCAGCGACCAGGCAAAGAACGTTAGCGGGCAGATCTTCGGCGTGCGTAACAACGAAATCTTCCTGTTCAGCCAGCCGCGTCCGTTCCGTTCTGCCCACACATCCGAGGGCTGGACTCCGGAGACGGTACTGAGCCGCGTACTGCCGGCCTTCGAAGCGGACTTCTATCCGCTGAGCCGCTCTGCAGACGTATTCAGCTGGGACCCGTTCTGATCCCGCTCTGACACTGCAGAATTGATCCGGCCCTGCAGGGCCGGACACCTGTACCGCCCGGACAGTCACAATAAAGGAGCGCCCCGGTGGCCATCGATTACGATAAGCTGATGAATCGCAAGTTCGAGCGTCTCGAACACACCTACACCGAAAAGGACACCATCCTTTACGCGCTTGGTGTGGGCATGGGTATCGATCCCCTCGATGAAGACTGCCTGAAATTCGTCTACGAAGATGGCCTGAAGGCGATGCCCAGCATGGCCAACGTACTGGCCTATCCCGGTTTCTGGGCGAAGGAGCCGGATACCGGGATCGACTGGGTGAAGATTCTGCATGCCGGCCAGGAAATGATCATGCACAAACCGCTGCCCGTATCCGGCACGGTTGAAGCTACCACTAAAATCAACGAAATCATTGACAAGGGTGAGGGCAAAGGGGCGCTGATTCTGTCTGAGCGTACCGTCAGGGACACTGCAACGGGTGAAGACCTCTGTACCCTGATCACCACCACCATGGCCCGGGGCGACGGGGGCTTTGGTGGCCCTTCAGTTGCGTCTCCGAAGCCGGACCCCATTCCGGAGCGTGAGCCGGATCTGGTCTGCGACCTCCCGACCTTGCCCATGTCGGCACTGATCTACCGACTTTCCGGCGACTATAACCCGCTGCACGCCTCCCCGGCAGTGGCGCGAGCCGCCGGGTTCAAAGCTCCGATTCTGCACGGGCTGTGCACTTTCGGTGTGGCCACGCACGCCATTCTGAAAACACAATGTGATTACGATCCGGCCCGCTTACAGCGGATTCGTTTGCGGTTCTCCGCGCCTGTATATCCGGGTGAGACCATTCGCACGGAAATCTGGCGTAATGGTAATGAAGTGGCATTCCGTTGCCGGGTGACCGGGCGCGACCTGGTGGTGGTCAATAACGGTTACGCTGAGGTCAGCTGATGATTTGTCCGGTCGCCAGGAAAGTGGCCCGGTGACTGCAATTTTTCTACAGCCAGGATTCAAGCTTCATGCAGAATATTCTTTCAGGCCTTCGAGTCGTTGAGGGAAGTGCTTTTGTGGCCGCGCCTTCCGGTGGGATGACGCTGGCGCAACTGGGTGCGGACGTTATTCGTTTTGACCCCATCGGTGGCGGCATCGATTACCGGCGCTGGCCGGTGACCGCGGATAACAAGAGCCTGTACTGGCACAGCCTTAACAAGGGCAAACGCTCCATTGCTGTGGACTTCCGGCGGCCTGAAGGCCAGGAACTGCTGACACGGCTGATTACCCAGCCGGGGGACGAGGCCGGACTGTTCCTGACCAATTTCCCGGCCAGGGGGTGGATGGCTTACGAACGCTTGAAGGAGTACCGGGAAGACCTGATTTATCTGAATCTTGTGGGGGACCGTCACGGTCGCGGGGCACTTGATTATACGGTTAACTGTAAGGTGGGTTTCCCGTCACTGACCGGCAACGGTAAGAGTGGGAAGATTCCTCCGCTGAACAATCCGTTGCCCGCCTGGGATGTGATCACGGGGCAACAGATCGCCCTGGGGCTGCTGGCGGCTGAGCGTCATCGTAGCCGGACCGGGCAAGGGCAACTGGTGCGGATAGCGCTGGCGGATGTTGCACTGGCCACTCTCGGTAACCTCGGTTATATCGCCGAGGTGATGATCAATGACGAGGAGAGGGAAGCGATCGGCAATAACATCTTCGGCACCTACGGTCATGACTTTGAGTGCCAGGATGGTGAGCGCGTGATGGTTGTCGGTGTGAGTCCGAACCAGTGGCGGGCGCTGGTAGACGTGACAGGTACCGGGCCAGAGATTGCGGCCTTGGAGCAGCGCCTGAGCCTCGACTTCCGAAAAGAGGGCGACCGTTACAAAGGCCGGGATGGTATCACTGACATATTCCGCCCCTGGTTTGCCGCTCGCCGGTTCGAGCAGGTGGCCACGGAACTGGACAATGCCGGTGCCTGCTGGGGTAAGTATCAGACTGTCCGGGAAGTTGTTGAGAAGGATATCGACTGCTCCGTGGATAACCCATTGTTCCAGATGGTCGGGCAGCCCGGAATCGGGGAATACCTGATGCCTGGCCATCCATTGCGCTTTACCTCCGTGGACCGGGATTCGGTACGGCCCGCGCCAGAACTTGGTGAACACACCGAGGAAATCCTGGCAGACACTCTCGGCCTGTCTTCAGGCGAGATAGCCCGGCTTTTCGATGAGAAAATCGTGGCCAGTTCAAACAAATGATAATCAGGCTAACCATTTAAAAGGGGGCTCATTGTGGAAAGTGTCCGGTTCAGTTTTCCTGCTCCTGAAATCGATGAAAGTGTCGATGAGCTTCGTAAGGAAGTGCGCGCTTTTCTGAAGGAGGAAGTTCGCAGTGGTGGCTTTATTCCGGTTACAGACTGCTGGTGTGCCGGTGTAGACCCGGACTTCAGTCGGAAGCTGGGCCAGAAGGGCTGGATCGGAGTTACGTGGCCCCGGCAGTATGGCGGGCGTGACCTGAGCGCTCTCCATCGCTATGCGATCACCGAAGAGCTGTTAGTGGCAGGCGCTCCCGTGCACGCTCACTGGATTGCAGATCGCCAGAGCGGGCCGCTTATTCTGGCGAAAGGTACAGAAGACATGAAACGCAACATTTTACCGCAGATTGCTGCCGGAAAATGTTTTATAGCGCTTGGCCTCAGTGAACCGGAATCCGGCTCCGACCTTGCGTCCGTGCGTACCCGTGCCGCCAGAGTAGAGGGTGGATGGGAAATCACGGGCACCAAGTTGTGGTCATCGGGGGCCCGGCACTGTCAATACATGACGGTACTGGCTCGCACCGGTGAGCGCGACCCGGACAAGCGCCATGCAGGCCTGACGCAGTTTCTCGTCCCGCTGGATTCGCCGGGGGTGACGGTGCGGGGAATTCGTGACATGAGCGGGGTCGAGCATTTCAACGAGACTCACTTCGAAAGTGCCTTCGTCCCGGACGATGCCGTACTGGGCGCGGTTGGCGAAGGCTGGAAGCAGGTCACGAGCGAACTTGCGCTGGAGCGTTCGGGACCGGAGCGTTTTCTGAGCACCTTTATTGTACTGGAAAAGGCGATGCAGCATAGCGCTGCCGGAATGAACGGACACCAGGCTGCAGTTTTCGGCAGCATTCTCGCCCGCATCCGTGCATTGCGCGCTATGTCCCTCGGTGTCGCGGCACTACTCGACCAGGGACATTCCCCGGAAATAGAGGCGGCACTGGTCAAGGACCTGGGCACCCGGCTGGAGCAGGACATTATCGAGCGCCTTCGGGAGTTTTGGCCGATACAGATGAAACAGGGCTATGGTGACGAGTTCCAGTCCCTGATGTCGGATAGCCTGCTGCGCCAGCCCTCCTTTACCCTGCGGGGGGGCACCAACGAGGTACTCCGGGGCATCATCGCCCGAGGTGTGGGACTGAACTGATTGCGTGGCCCAAAGGGAGTCATCACCGGAGGCGATATGGAACAGACAGATCAGCTTATTCTTGATACCGCCCATCGCCTGTTTGCGGATCAGTGCGACGCAGAGACTGTTAATCGCGCGGAAAATTGCGAAACACCCGATCGGCTGTGGCAGGCCATTTTTGAGTCAGGTCTGACCCTGGCCTGGGTACCAGAGGCCGCCGGTGGTGTTGGTGGTTCGTTGGCTCTTGGCTTCAACCTGATCCGCCAGGCCGCCAGCTTTGCCTTGCCGGTGCCACTGGCTGATACCCTGGTAGCCAACCTGTTGCTGGCAAAAAGCGGGCTTTCGGTCAGCGCCGGCTGCTGGGCAGCAATGGCTTTCGATGGGCATGAGGTGCCGTCTTTGTTACAGGGGGAAGTCAGCGGGGTGGTGGAGGCAGCCTCCGGTGCCCCGGGAGCCACGGTGGTTGTAGTGCCGGTACTGGAAAAGGAAGTGGTCAGGATCGCCACCTTTGCCCCTTCTGCGATCGACATGGAGCATCATGAAAGCCTCGCCGGTGAGGCGAGATCCCGGATTATTTTCGATTCGGCAATTCCGAGCCAGCTGTCCGCACCTGTTGATGGCATGACGGTGGATGGTCTGAAGCAGTTCTGTGCTTTGGTCCGTGCCTGCCAGATTGCCGGGGCACTGGAAAAGATTACGGATTTGACGGTGGGCTATGTCAGGGAGCGTCACCAGTTTGGCCGCCCCCTGGGCAAGTTTCAGGCTATTCAGCACAAGATAGCCGATATTGTCGGGGAGAGTGCCCTGACCGGTGCGGCGGTGGAGCAGGCTGTGCGGAAACTATCCGCTCACCCTGTTCCGTTCAGCGGGGATTCCGATATGCTGCTGCCGTTGGCAACTGCCAAGATAGTGGCTTCCGAGGCGGCAGGCAGGGTAACCCGGAATGCGCATCAGGCGCATGGTGCCATGGGGTTCAGCTTTGAATACCCGCTGCAGCAATACAGCCGGAGAGTCTGGAGCTGGCGAGAGGAGTTTGGCCCGGAATTTTACTGGTCCGGGCGTCTGGGAATGGCGGTTGCCTCCGGGATCAGCTCCCATGGCAGCAACCACGGCGATGGCGGTACCTGGGATCTTGTGTCCCAATAACATGATCGGGAGAGACCATGAAAACCTTTGAGGATGTGATTGTTGAGTGGCATGAGCATGTAGCGCTTGTGGAGATTTGCCGTCCGCCGCTGAACTTTTTTAATGTAACGCTGATTGAGCATCTCGCTGAGACTTTTGAGACTCTGGACCAAAAGGATCATTGCCGTGCCATTGTGTTGGCTGCGAGAGGTAAGGCTTTCTGTGCGGGTGCGGATTTTTCTTCCAGCGGGGGTGACCTGTTCAAGCCTGAAAGCGATAACAGCGCGATCACTCTGTATAGGGCCGCTGCGAGATTGTTCCATTGTCGAAAACCGGTGGTGGGTGCTATTCAAGGTGCAGCCATCGGTGGAGGCCTGGGGTTGTCACTGGTACCGGATTTCCGGATCGTCTGCCCCGAAACACGCTTTGCCGCCAACTTTGTCCAGCTTGGTATCCATCCGGGGTTTGGAATCAGCCTGGCCCTTCCGCGGCTTATCGGCCAGCAGCAGGCGCAGTTAATGCTGCTCACCGGTCGGCGGATCAAAGGCGAGGAAGCTCTGGAGTATGGCCTTGGTGACAAGCTGGTCCCGTCGGACAGGGTTCGTGACGAGGCGATAGCGCTAGCCACCGAAATTGCCCGGTGTGCGCCCCTGGCGGTGGAGTCGACCCGGGCGACGCTGCGTCAGGGTCTGGCGGAAGAGTTGCAGGCCAGGCTTGAGCACGAATTCGCCGAACAGGCGTGGTTGGCTGAAACGGCTGACCACAGAGAGGGCCTGGCGGCGGTCAGAGAGCGGCGTCCGGGGCAGTTTTCCCGGTCCTGAAGAATTGGTGATGCCCGGAGCACGGTCCCAAAACAGCCTGCTTGTTGGTTTTCCCAGAAATAGCCCGGCGGGGGCCGGGTCCTGCAGTGGCGGGCTATGCAGCAGCTTGTCAGCCCCGGAAAACGACCGAGTTGGCCAGCGGCTCGCGCACGGTCCGCGTACGATTGGCATCCACGTCGGGGTCTTCATAACCAAAACTGATACCCAGCAGAATGCCGGTGCTGTCGTCGAGCCCGAACGCTTCCCGCACCAGATCCGGATAGGTTCGCATGCTGCCCATGGCGCAGCTGCTGATGCCAAAGGCATGCATGGTCAGCATGAGGGTCTGGGCATAGATGCCCACGTCCAGCGAGATGGTTGCACCGAAGTTGCGATCCATGCCCAGGAAGGCGATGTGCGGGGCATCGAACAGCTCGAAATTGCGGCGGACGGCCCGGAGTCTGCCGGGTTTGTCATTCCGGGCAATCCCCATCTCGTTATAAAGCGCGACCGCACAATCCACTTGACGTTGGCGGTATTCTCCCTCGAAGGTAGATACGTAGGAAAAATCCGGTTGGCCTGCCACGCCCTGGTCCAGCCGTTCCAGGAACTGGTCCCGCAGCCGGTCTTTCACCTCGCCGGAGGCAACATACACCTTCCACGGCTGAGTGTTGCAGTTTGAAGGTGCCTGCTGGGCTATTTCAAATACCTGTTCAAGCGTCCCGGCAGGTACCGGATCGGGCAGATAACCTCTGACTGAGCGCCGAGAGGTGATGGCATCGATCACAGGCACACTGGGTTTGGTTATGACCATAAAGTTCTCCGGGGTGCTCTTGAAGTCGTTATTACAGTGACGATAACAATTTAAGAACTGCGTGGGAAAAGCATATTTTCTATTAAAAGTATGCCGGAAATGTATTTCTTATTCGCCAAGAGTTGCAGAGCAGATAATCTGAATCCAAGCGCACTGAGTGAGGCTGAAGCGCGGACTCTTTACCTGACGAACAGAACTCTAGAGGTGCCATCATGCAACAACGACGAGCAGCTATTGTTACTCCGGTGCGCACCGGTGTGGGAGCATTTGGCAAGGGACTAAGACAGGTTTCGGTTGAAGACTTGATTGCTACGGTGTAGACGGTGTACTTCCCTGATGATCAGTCTGGGGTCGTCAGGCTGATCTGCGAACGTATTTCCTCCACCAGCTCCTTACCACATCTGGGCAAGGCATCCAGTTCGCGGACGATCAGGCTGCGCTCCCGTTCCGCCCAGTCGTCTTCCAGGTAGATGGTTACGATGTCGAGAAAATCGGTATAGCGGCGGGCGATGGAGCGGGGCAGGATGCCGATTCCGACACCGCGGCTGACCATCCGGCAGGCCGACTCGAAGCCGAACACCTGGATCCGCATCTGCAGGGTCGAGCCGGTTTCGCTGGCCTGGTCCTTGAGGAAATCGAACAGGGTGCTGCCTTCTCGCAAACCGATATGGGGGTATTCCAGGGTTTCCCGGAAGGAGAGGGTCTGGCGTGTAGCCAGCTCGTGGCCTTTCGGGGCGACCACCACCAGTCGGTCAACGCTGAATGGAATGATCTCGAGCTTTTTGTTCGCGTTCACCGGGCCGGCGACAACGCCGAGGTCGGTTGAGCCGTCCACCACCCCGCGAATGATGTCGTGGGTCAGCCGTTCCTGCAGGTCAATGGTCACACCCGGGCGGTTGACCAGAAAACGGGCCAGCACGTCCGGCATGAAGTCACTCACCGCCGTGGTGTTGGCGAAGATGCGTAAATGGCCTGATTTCCCTTCCGCATACCGGGAAAACTCATCCCTGATGTAATCCACCTGGCGCATGATGGCGCGGGCATGGACCAGCAGATCATGGCCGGCAGGGGTCAGTTCAACGCCCTGACTGTCCCGGTAGAACAGTCGGCTGCCAAGCTGTCCTTCCAAAGATTTGATTCGCATGCTGGCCGCCGCGGTGGAAAGGCTTACTCGACGAGCACCACCGGTCAGGCTATTGGCTTCGGCAACATGAATAAACAGGCGAAGATCAGGAATGTCAAAGTGCATGGTTTGGATAGTCAGCAGGCTAACAAAGAGACGCTCAGTCTAAACCATGGGGGTGTTCATGGAAACCAAACGCACCCTTGTGGAAAAACGAATTCTCTTCAGTCTTATATACCGGCATTCTTACTATTGTTCAAAAACCAGAATAAAGATTGATAGAGGATCCATGATGTCGCGCTCTCCCGAAGACTGGATTGGCAAGAAGGAGTCCTGCCGGGATCGCCTTGATCCCTCGCATGCGGGTCGTATTGCGGCGATGTTGGACCGCCCTTTGTCTCAGGAAGGTGATATCCTTGAGCCATTATGGCACTGGGCGTTTTTCCAGATTCCGGTACCACCTTCCGAGACAGGGCCGGATGGTCATATTGCTCCGGGCGGCTTTCTGCCGAAATCTGAGGGTAATACCCGGATGTGGGCCGGTGGCCGCGTTCAGTTCCATCAGCCACTGATCATCGGTCAGCCGGCGCAGCGCGAGTCCCGCATCAAGGCGGTCAATGAAAAAAATGGTCGCTCCGGCAAGTTGCTGTTCGTCACGGTGGAGCATGAGTACCGCCAGAATGGTGAGCTGTGCTTGAGCGAGGAGCAGGATATTGTCTATAAGGCGCCGGCAGCGCCTAGGCTGTCGCTGGACAAGCCGGTTGCTGAAGCCCAGTGGAGTCAGCCGGTAAAGCCATCTCCGTTGTTGTTGTTCCGCTATTCCGCAGTCACCTTCAATGGCCACCGGATCCATTACGATCACCCCTATACCACCAGGGAAGAGGGCTATCTGGACCTGGTTGTCCATGGCCCACTAATTGCGACGCTAATGGTACAGGCCTTTGTCGATTCTAATCCGGATCTGCGGCCAGTGCGCCTCTCATATAGAGGGTTGCGGCCCTTAACCGTTAACAAATCGTTCCGGGTTGAAGGGCGACTGGCCGATGAAGGCAAGGCACTACTCTGGGCCGCTAACGAAGACGGCCCGGGTCACGAAGCAGAACTTGAATTCGAGGAGAAGAGGTAGATGAATAGTCCATCCCTGCAGAAGTATGAGGATATTCGTGAGGGTGTCCGTGGCCTGTGTGCCGAGTTCGATGCGGCCTATTGGCGTGGCGTGGATGAGCGCAAAGCCTTTCCTGAGGAGTTTGTTGAGGCAATGACTCGGGCAGGCTGGTTGGCCGCGATGATTCCCGAGGAATATGGAGGGTCCGGTCTTGGTGTGTCTGAGGCTTCAGTCATTCTGGAAGAGATCAATCTGGCTGGCGGCAACTCCGGTACAGTCCATGGTCAGATGTACAACATGTTTACGCTGCTGCGTCACGGTAGCGAGGCACAAAAGCAGGAGTATCTGCCAAGAATTGCGGCGGGCGAATTGCGTCTGCAGTCCATGGGGGTAACAGAGCCGACCACCGGTACTGATACCACCAAAATAAAGACTACAGCAGTGCGTCAGGGCGACAAGTACGTGGTGAATGGCCAGAAAGTCTGGATCTCCCGCATCCAGCATTCTGACCTGATGATCCTGCTGGCCCGCACCACACCGCTGGCAGAGGTTCAGCGTAAGGCCGATGGCATGTCGATCTTTATTGTGGATCTGCATGATGCTATCGGTAATGGGCTGACGGTTCAGCCGATTGCCAACATGGTGAACCACGAAACCAATGAGCTGTTCTTCGATAACCTGGAAATCCCTGCCGAGAACCTGATTGGAGAGGAAGGTAAAGGCTTTCGTTATATTCTGGATGGCCTCAATGCCGAACGTGCACTGATTGCCGCCGAGTGCATCGGTGACGGTCGCTGGTTCATTGACAAGGCGCGCAAGTACGCCAGTGAACGGGAGGTGTTCGGCCGACCAATCGGCAAGAATCAGGGCATTCAGTTCCCCATCGCCAAGGCCCACATCAATGTCGAGGCGGCCGATCTGATGCGCTGGCGTGCCTGTGAGGAATACGACAGTGGCCGCAACGCCGGTGCCAGCGCCAATATGGCCAAGTATCTCGCGGCGGAGGCATCCTGGGAAGCTGCTAACGTGTGTTTGCAGACTCATGGCGGGTTTGGTTTCGCCAATGAATACGATGTGGAGCGGAAGTTCCGGGAAACCCGTCTGTACCAGGTGGCGCCCATTTCCACTAACCTGATCCTGTCCTACGTGGCCGAGCATCTGCTGGAGCTGCCCCGGTCGTTCTGACATCTGACAGCTCTGGGAACCTTGCTGTGACAGAAAAAAATGATAAACCCCTTCCGTTGAAAGGGGTAACGGTCATTGCGCTGGAGCAGGCTATTGCCGCGCCTTTGTGTACCCGCCAGTTGGCGGAGCAGGGTGCGCGGGTGATCAAGGTTGAGCGTCCTGGCACTGGTGATTTCGCCCGGGCTTACGATGACCGGGTCAACGGACTGTCCTCCCATTTTGTGTGGGTGAACCGCTCCAAGGAAAGCCTGACACTGAACCTGAAAAGCGCAGCGGCTCAGGAAATTCTTCACCGGTTGCTGGCTGAAGCCGACATCCTGGTGCAAAACCTCGCGCCCGGCGCCACTGCTCGTATGGGGCTGTCATTTGAACAGCTGCACCAACAATACCCCCAGCTGATTGTCTGCGACATTTCCGGTTATGGTGAGGGTGGCCCCTATCAGGACAAGAAGGCCTATGACTTGCTGATCCAGAGCGAGAGCGGCTTCCTCTCAGTAACCGGAACGCCGGATGCCGGTGGCATGGTGAAAGCGGGTTGCTCGGTGGCGGACATTGCTGCCGGGATGTATGCCAGCAACGCCATTCTGTCGGCGTTGTTACTGCGCGCGCGGACGGAAGAAGGAGCTCACATTGACGTTTCCATGCTGGAGAGTCTGGTGGAGTGGATGGGCTACCCCCTGTATTACAGTTATGATGGGGCACAACCCCCGGCGAGAGCGGGTGCTTCCCATGCCACCATTTACCCCTACGGCTCGTTTCCAGTCGGGGATGGCAAAACGGTGATGTTGGGGTTGCAGAACGACCGCGAGTGGCGGGCGTTCTGTGAACAGGTGCTGAAATACCCGGAGCTGGCGCAGGACCCGCGTTACCGCGATAACCCCCGACGGTCGGAAAACCGGGAGGAGCTTGCCGCACGTATCGCCGAAGTCTTTGCGGGAATGACGCTGGAGGAGGTGATCTGCCGTCTGGATAAGGCGGGTATTGCCAATGCTGTAGTCAACGACATGGCCCATGTCTGGCACCATCCGCAGCTGACGGCCCGAGATCGTTGGCTCGATGTGGCAACTCCGGTGGGGTCGATACCTGCACTGAAGGCCCCTGGACTCTATTTTCCGGAAGCGGTCTCCGGCGTGCCAGCCGTCGGCGAGCACAAGGCCGCCATTCTCCAGCAGCTTGGCTACTCTCCCGACCGAATCGACCAATTTGAACGTGATGGCGTGATCTGACGCCAACGCAACACTGAAAACAGGAACCTGACCATGATAGGCAGAGATTTGAAAACCATGCTCTTCGTGCCGGCCTCCCGACCGGAGCGCATCCCCAAGGCGATCGCAAGCGATGCCGGTGCGGTCATTGTGGACCTGGAGGACGCGGTTCCTGCGGCTGCCAAGGACTCCGCGCGCGACTCTCTGGATGCGTTCCTTCGTGGCCACGATGGGGCACTGATCTTCGTGCGTATCAATGCCCGGGGCACTGCGGGCTTCGAGGCGGATCTGGCACTGTGTGCACGCCACGCCAATGTCGTCGGCATTATGTTGCCAAAGGCCGAATCAGCGGAGGATGTCCGGGTTGTCGCTGGGGCCGGGAAGAGCATCATCCCTCTGATCGAATCAGCACGTGGTCTGGTTGCCCTCAACGAAATCGCCGCGGTGCCAGAGGTTGAGCGACTGAGCTACGGTGGTCTGGACCTCAGCGATGACCTCGGCCTCGAAGTTAATACCGGCGCCGCAGAGATGGTTATGGATCAGTGCCGTTATCAGCTGCTGGTCAGTTCCCGCGCAGCTGGATTGCTGGCACCCATTGACACTGTTTTCCCGGTTTTCGATGACGAGGAAGCAGTGCTCTCCCGTGCGCGCCGGGCCCGTAATATGGGGTTTGGCGGCATGCTGTGCATCCACCCCCAGCAGATTGCTCCGGTGCAAGCCGGATTTTCGCCGGACCCCGATCAGGTTGAATGGGCCCGCAAGGTCATGGAGGTCGCCCGATCTGGTGGCGGGGCGTTCAAGGTAGATGGCCAGATGGTCGATGCCCCGGTCATTGCAATGGCTAGAACCATCCTCGAACGAGCTGAATGGGGTTTCGACAAATAACCGGACCCCGACAAGCCGGCCATTGCTTACCTATCGACAGACAGGACGAGGGTGGCGACAGGACGCTGGTGGCCAGTCCTGCCGCCCCGCCCGTCTGGCAGGAGACGCTGCCCCGCGTTATTAATGCGCCTCATTTTGTCTTGCGGAATTTGTCGAGACCGCCGGTATGCATGACCCGTCCCATAAGCGGTGCGCCGATGATCTCTTCGGCCTTTAGCGCCGCTTCGATCAGCTTGTCCAGGTCAATCCCGGTATCGATGCCAAGCTCGTGGCACAGAAAAACCGCGTCTTCGGTGCAGACATTGCCGGCGGCGCGGGCATGGCCGTGACCCGCGAACGGACAGCCGCCAAGCCCGGCGACAGAGCCCTCGAACATATCCACTCCCATCGACAGCGCGGCATACAGATTAGCGACGCCAAGCCCGCGCGTGTCATGAATGTGCATGCCGATCCGCGCGTCGGGGGCCATTTCGCGCAGGGCGCCGATCATGCGTTTGACCGCTTCAGGATTGCCCCAGCCCATTGTGTCGGCCATCACGAGGACGGGAACAGGAATCTGCTCTTCCTCGCAAAGTTGCAGGATAAAGCGGAAATCGTCGAGGATGCGTTCTTGCGGAATGGGGCCGTCCAGGTTACAGCCAAAAGCCGTCATCACATAGGCGGCGTCAACCGTGTAGCCTTCTTCCTTGTAAAGCCGGACCCAGTCGCGCTGTCTCTCGCGCATTTCGGCGGATGAACAGTTGTTATTTGATCGGGCAAAAGCCTCGGAAGGGTAGAACAGCAGACGCGGGTCGATATCGACCTCATGCGCGGCCATCGCTTTTCGGAAGCCCTTGTCGTTCAGCCAGAGCGAGGTGTATTTGACGCCGGGTTTACGGTTGATACGCTGGAACAGCTCCCCGGTGTCGGCCATCTGAGGCACGTATTTCGGGCTGACAAAGCTGCCGACCTGAATGCGTTTCAACCCGGTCTCGCTGAGCATGTCGATCAGTTCGACTCGCTGTTCGATAGGATAAATCTTCTTTTCGATCTGAAAACCCTCGCGCGGGCCTTCCTCACGAAATTCGACGAATTTTGGAAAGTCGCTCATTTCATCACTCCTCGTATTGCAGGATCTCGGCTATGACCTGGCCGCGATCGACCATGTCCCCTTTCGAGACGGATATATTGCTGGCGATACCGGCTGCGGCAGTGCGGATCGAGATTTCAAGTTTCATGGATTCCATGACCGCGACCACGTCGCCTTCGGCCACGGACTGACCCTCAGTCACGTTGATCTCGACGATCACCCCGGTCAGCGGAGAGGCCACAGCGCGATCCGCCGCAGCATCGCCGCCGACGAAATCCAGCGGAGCGGCCGGATGGAAGATCAGGCGGCCCTCGGGTGTATCCATCTCGATCACCCCGGCGTGCCGCCGTGCGTCGATCAAAAGGACAGTATCGCCCTCGCTCAGGCACCAGCGGCCCGCCGTGATTTCACGCGCCGCCAGTGTCATTGCATCGTAGTTTTCCGACAGGACGGTGTACCGGTCTCCGGGTTTGACGGGGCCGACGCATAATTCCTCGGATATGCCTGCAGAGTCCGTGAGCGACACGCGTTGTCCCGCTTCGAGCACGTCGTCCCCGAGACCGAGGCGCCAGCCAGTGAAGGTGTTGCGATTGGTCCAGGGGTCGGCATCTGTATCGCGGCGTGGCGTTGCCACGAAGAGAATGGCGGCGGCCGCCTTCCAGAGCTCGGGACGGGACAGGGTGCGTGGCTGCGTCAACACGTCGATACGACCGTCGATCCAGCGCGTATGAACCTGCATCTGCGCGAATTCCGGGTTCCGCGCCAGCGCCGACAGGAAGGCACGGTTGGTTTGCACGCCCTCCACCGCAACATGGTCCAGAGCCGTCGCCAGCCGTGCCAATGCCGTTTCGCGGTCGGGCGCGTGAACGACCAGCTTGGCGATCATGGGATCGTAATAGGGCGTGACCGTGTCGCCTTCTTTAACGCCGCTGTCGATGCGTAACCCATCGGGCAGGCTCAGTGTGGTCAGCGTGCCCGTCGAGGGGGCGAATTGCATCGCCGGGTCTTCGGCGTAAAGCCGTGCCTCGACCGCGTGACCGGTGATCTTCAGATTCCCCTGCGTGAAACCAAGGCCCGCACCTTCGGCAATGCGCAGGTGAAGCGAGACTAGGTCCAGGCCGGTGATCGCCTCGGTGACGGGGTGTTCCACCTGGATCCGGGGGTTAACCTCGAGAAAGTAATATTCGTCCCCCGCAACCAGGAACTCCACCGTGCCCAGGCCGCGATAGTCGAGCGTCTCGCCCAGTCGCACCGCGTCTTGCCCGATTTTGTCCAGAAGCGCACGCGGCAGACCCCAGGCAGGGGCCTCTTCGATGACCTTTTGGTGCCGGCGCTGGAGCGTACAGTCGCGTTCGAACAAGTGTACCACATGCCCCTTGCCGTCGCCCGCGATCTGCACTTCGACATGGCGCGCCTCTGGCAGGAAACGTTCCAGCAGAACGCCCTCCGAGCCGAAGGTGGATTTCGCCTCGCGCAGCGCACCTTCGATGTCCTCCTCCAGCGTGGCCGCCTCTGTCACAAGCCGCTGCCCGCGCCCGCCGCCGCCACCGACCGCCTTGAGCAGCACCGGCAGACCCATTTCGCGTACTGCGGCGGCAATTTTCTGAGGGTCGGACTGCGCACCTTCCGTGCCCGGGATCACTGGAACGCTGGCGGTAACCGCTGCCGCCTTAGCGCTGGCCTTGTCGCCGAAGCGCTCCAGCGTTTCGGGCGTCGGCCCCATGAAGATCATCCCGGAAGCCTCGACCGCACGGGCAAAATTGGGGTTTTCGGCCAGAAAGCCGTAGCCAGGATGGATCGCATCGGCGCCGACGGATCTGGCGGCAGCGATGACGGCATCGACCTTCAGGTAACTCTCGGATGCGGGACCAGCACCCAGGCGGATAGATTGGCCGATCTCCCGGACATGCAAGGCGTTGCTGTCGGCATCGGAATGGACCCCGATGGGTGTGATGCCGCAGGCCCGCGCGGTGCGCGCAATCCGGCAGGCGATTTCGCCGCGATTGGCGATGAGAAGTGTTTTTATTTTCATGGCTGGCCCCTCACATCCTGAACACGCCGAAATGGGTTTTGTCTCTGGGCCTGCGTGAAGTCACGTCCAGCAGGAGCGCCATGACATCGCGGGTTTCGCATGGTTCGATCACACTATCGATCCAAAGGTTCGAGGCGAAATTGTAGGCGCCCTGGAAATTCTCGTATTCCTTACGGATGGGGGCCTTGAAGGCTTCCTCCTCCTCGGGCGTCCAGCTTTTGCCGTCGCGTTCATTGATCTGGGCACGGACCTGGGCCAGCACGCTGGCGGCCTGTTCGGGTCCCATGATTGCCGATCGCCCCGTAGGCCAGGCGAACATTGCGTCCGGTTGGAACGGACGGCCGAGCATGGCCAGGTACCCCGCGCCGTAGGAGCCGCCGGTGATGATCGTGAACTTCGGCACTCGTGCCGAGGACATGGCGGTGATCATTTTCGCGCCGGCCTTGGCGATGCCCATCTGCTCGACCTCCCGGCCGACCATGAAACCGTTCACATCCGCCAGGAACAGCAGCGGGATATCGCGCTGGACGCAGAGATTGATGAAATGCGTGGCCTTCAGCGCGGCCTCGACGAAGAGCACGCCGGTATTGGCGAGAATGCCAACTTCATGGCCATGGATGCGGCCCCAGCCGGTCATCATGGTGTCGCCGTAAAGCGGCTTGAACTCGTGAAAATCGCTGTCGTCCAGCAGACGTGCGACGATCTCGCGGTTGTCAGTCGGCACCTTGGGGTCACGGCTGACGATGCCGTAGATCTCTTCCACCGGGTAGGCCGGGGGGAGTGGTGGCTTCGGCGTCTTGCGAGGCAGAGGCTTTTCGCCCAGGTGTCTGACGATTTCGCGGGTGATGGCCAGCGCGTGCGCGTCATCCTCGGCGAGGTGGTCGGTCACACCCGAAACCGAGGAGTGCATCTTGCCGCCGCCCAGCGTCTCGGCATCGACTTTTTCGCCGGTCGCCGCGAAGGTCAGTTCCGGCCCGCCCAGATACATGAAGCCCTGACCGCGCACGATTACCACCTCGTCGCAGAGCGCGGGAATATAGGCACCACCTGCAGTGCAGGGGCCCATGACCACGGCGATCTGCGGCACGCCATCGCCGGACATGCCGACCTGGTGGTGGAAGATCGAGCCGAACTGACCTTCGTCCGGGAAGATATTCTCCTGATCCGGCAAAAAAGCGCCCCCGGAATCGACTAGGGTTATCACCGGCAGCCTGTTCTTCCAGGCGACTTTCTGCGCCCGAACGTGCTTGCGGCAGGTCATGCCAAAATAGGTGCCGCCTTTGACCGTGGCGTCATTGGCGATGATCATGCACTGGCGCCCCTCGATCACACCGATTCCGGTGATGATGCCGGCACCCGGCGGAACGCTATCATATTTGTTGAGCCCGGCAAGCTCGCCGAGCTCCAGGAACGGTGTGCCCGGATCGATTAGCCTCTCGACCCGCTCGCGCGGAAGAATCTTGTTATTCTTCTCGTGGCGTTTCCGCGCCCTCTCGGGGCCGCCGAGGCGTTGCTGTCGCCGAAGGGCATGCAGTTCGCCGACTTTTTCCCGGTAACATGTGTCGTTTTCCCGGAAGTCGTCGGATCCGGTGTCGAGTAGGGATTTCATTCTAGTCATGGCAGGTCGGGGTACTCTCTGAGGACGAAGGCAACCTTGGCGGCGCCGGGTTTCTCGAAGGTGTCGGGGGCCACCAGATGAACATCGGCCTTGAACACTAGGGAGTCGCGTAAGCGCTGCTCGATCCTCTTCTTTAGGGTGTTATCATCCGCCGGATCGCGACCAGGACCGCGTTCGACGATCACCTTCAACGCGCCTTGCGTGGTGTGGCCTTCGAAATCCGCCACGATTCGCATGACACCATTTGTTTCGGGTACCATTTCGGTGATCACGCTGTTTATCGCGGAAGGGAAGACATTGGCCCCGCGCACGATCAGCATGTCGTCAGTCCGCCCCGTGCAACGGATCTTGGGACCGGTGCGCCCGCAGGAGCACTCGGTGTCGATGACCTCGATATAATCGCCCGATTGGAACCGCACGAGCGGGCTCGCCTGCCGGCCGATCGCGGTGTAGACCATCTCGCCCTCGGCGCCTTTCTCCCAGGGAATGATCCGGCCGCTTTCGGGGTCGAGCAGCTCGGTGATGATATAGTCCATGTTGACCATATGCATCCCCGACCGTGCGTCGCATTCGGCCCAGTAGGTCACGCCCAGATCGGTGCCACCCATCATCTCGGCGCATTTTGCGCCCCAGGCCTCTTCGATCTTGGCGCGGATCGCCGGAATGCCACCACCCGGTTCGCCACCGACAATCACTCGCTCAATGCCCAGTTCACTGGCCTTGCAACCAAGCACTTCGGGTGCCTTTTCGGCCAGATGTAGAACGAAGTTGGGTGCGCCGACCACGCAGCGCGGGCGAGTGTCGGCACAGGCCCTGAGCAGCCGTTCCGCGCCACCATCTGCCCCGACTGGCACGTCGATCCCGCCCATGTATTGCAGCCCCTGCATCACCGGGATGCCGCCGACGAATCCCTTTGCCAGCGAAAATGCGTGCAGCACCATGTCGCCCGGCCGCACGCCGTTGGCGAAAAAGCAGCGCGCTGTCATCTCGTGCCACATTTCGGCGTCGGGTTCGGTGAGCGCGACATAGGACGGGCTACCCGTCGTGCCTGATGAGGCCTGCATTTGGATGATGTCCGCCACCGGCGCGGCCCGATGCTTGCCAAAGGGTGGTTCCGCAGCGAGGCTTTCGCGGATCTCGGTCTTATGGGTAAAGGGCAGTTTCTGCAGATCTTCGATCGTGCGGATTTCCTCGAACCTCACACCTGCTGCAGCAAATTTATCCTGGTAGAACGTCGAGTTCGCCTTGAGATAGTCCATCTGCTCGCGCAGCCGCTCCTCCTGAATGCGGTGCACTTCGTCGAGAGGCGTGCCCTCAATCTCGTGCCAGAAGGGGTCGTTCACCTTGGCGGCCGCATCTTGCCGCCGGAAGCGCATTCCAAATAGCATATACTGTCCTCCATGCTAAGTCGGCGATCAATATCAATAAGATCGTGGCAAGCCCATGACCTTTTCGCCGATGAAACTAAGGCACAGCTCGCGGTTTACGGGCGCGGTGCGCAGTAGCCGCACCAACGGATACATCTCGTAAAGCCCCGTATCCTCGGTAAAGCCCGATCCGCCATGCGCCTGGAGCGCGGCGTCCACAGCCTCGATCCCCGCTTCGGCCGCTGCGTATTTCGCCATGTTCGACGAGGCACCAGCAGACAGTTTGTTATCAAACTCCCATGCCGCCCGATGGGTCATCAGGCTGGCCATCTCGACCGCTGTGTGCGCCTTAGCCATCGGGTGCTGAACGCCCTGATGCGCGCCGATGGGCTGGCCGAAGACATTGCGCTCGGACGCGTAGGCCACACCCTTGTTCAGCGCAAAACGGCCGATTCCGCAGCACAGTGCGGCCAGAATGATGCGCTCGGGGTTGAGGCTATCGAACAGGATCGAGAACCCTTCGTCCACCTCGCCGACCACATCCTCGGGGCCCAGATCCACCTCATCGAAAAACAAGGTCCACTGTTCTTCAGGGAGAGGGATCGAGATCTTCACCCGCTGTTTTTCAACGCCCTTTTTCTTCATGTCCACAGCAAACAGGGTGAATCCGTCGGTCTTGCGGCTGACCTCTGTGTGCGGTTTGGTCCGAGCTACCACCAGACAGTAGTCCGACACCTCGGCGCCAGTAATGAAGGTCTTTTCCCCCGACAGGCTGAACCGGTTGCCCCGGCGCTTTGCGAGTGTCGTGGTTTTCATCGTGTTGGATCCGGCGCCCGGCTCGGTGATCGCAAAACAGAACTGGATATCGCCACGGCAGGCAGCCGGAAGAAGCTCTTTCTTTTGAAACTCGGTTCCGTGATGGGCGATATGGGCTAGCGACATGGTCGGGCCGACCACCATCATCAAAAGCGGTATGCCGTGATTGGCAGTGCCTTCCATGAACAGGGCCATTTCGGTCATGCCAAGCCCGGCGCCGCCATATTCTTCGGGCACCATGATGCCGAGAAATCCATCATCGGCAATTTGTTGGAACATGTCCTTGGGGAATTCATGCTTGCGCGCGTGCCGTAGCCAGTAAGCGTTGTCAAATTTTTGCGCCAACTGGCCGCCGTATTCGTAAATCAAGCGTTGTTCGTCGTTCAGTATGAAATCCATGGTTCTTCCTCAGCACTTAAAAGCCGGCTTGCGCCGGTCCTCGAAAGCATCAAGTCCTTCGGCAACGTCGTTGCCGGGTAGGGCGCG
>NZ_NIHD01000019.1 GCF_002806975.1 Marinobacter aromaticivorans
CGCACCACCCTGAAAACCCAGACTCACAAGGGGGAGGGCAGCAACGAATTGCGCTTTGAGGATGAAGCGGACAAAGAACAGATCTACGTCCACGCGCAAAAAGACCTGGATCTGCTCACCGAAAACAACCGCACCGAAGTCATCAAAAACGACAGCCACCTGAGCGTTGGGAACGACCGCTTCACTCACGTAAAAGGCAGCAGGCACCAGACCATCGACGGTGAAAAACGTCAAACCATCGGAGCCGACTGCAACCAGACCATTGCCGGCACCCTGCACCAGAAATCCGGCAGCGCCACCCTCTGTGAAGCCGGCAGCGAAGCTCACCACAAAGCCGGCGCCAAAGTGGTGCTGGATGCCGGTGCCGAAATCACCATCTCCGGCAGCGGCAGCTTTATCAAGCTGGATCCCAGTGGCGTAACGCTGAGTGGCCCGGCGATCAAGATTAATTCGGGTGGGGCGCCGGGGAGTGGGAGTGGCGTTAGTCCCCAAAGCTCGGAGTTGCCACAGAACCTGGATGGCGATACGCCTGTTTCGCCGCCTGCGGTTGCACTTGCGCAGGTGGGTACGCGTCAAAAGGCGTCTGCAGACCCACTTCATACAGAAGAACTTCCTGGTGGCGACCGAAAGCTCATTGTTGAAGTGATTGGAGGGAATAACTGCGGGGGAGCAGTTGACGTTATCAAAGATTCTTCAGAAGGGGGCAAAGCGTGACAGGTTCTGTAACTTTTACTGATGAATCCAGGGAACGTTCAGTTCGCCGCAAAGCGGAATACGATGATAGCAATCCCCATGACCTGGTGCTCACAATCAACAAGCGGGAAGGGGGGCAGATTACTATTCCGCTTCTGAAAAATGCCCGGTCGAATATTGAACGGGAAGACCATCAGGAGAACACCCTGTTAAGGATTAAACCCTTTGCAGAAATCGAAAGCGCACTTCCTGTCTCTACAGGTTATGGAGCCTCAGTCTATCAAGGTAAGGCTGTTGCGATGCTCCGGCCAGGCTACTTATATGTGTTTCGCCGAGGCAGGCTGTGGCGTGAGCTGGAGATCGGGCCAGATTCAAAAGTGAGCGATGTTGATCTCACGACCGCCCGGGATGAAATAGATAACCCGGATAGTAAATTACGGGTTGAGCGACCAGCGGAAGGTGAATGGTTCGACGATGTACTCGTGCCCGTATTCTTGCAGGGGCAAGCGGTTATGCACGACTTCCGCATGGCTTACAGTGAGGTGCAATGGGACTGGAGCTATATCCAGAAACTGGAGGCCGACGATAAGGCCAGGAATGCCCGCACAACAGGCATTGGTCATGCCTGGGCTGTAACTACCGCAGAGGGCATCAGCTTCAAGACCGGGTTTCCGGCTTCCAGGGTTGAGGATCTGCCAGAGATGCGGGCAAGGGATCTCGGCGTTGAGCTAATGCTGGAAAATCCACGAGATTTTACGCCAGCCTTCGAAACTCCATCTGATTCCGAACTCTGTGTAAAACTTGCCGCCCGTTTGCGTGGAGCCCAGGAAGAAGGTGAGCAACCCATAAAGCTTGATATCAGCTGTGATCCCGACAAAGACCGGCTGGCCGACCTGAGAGGGCAGAAAGGGTTAGCTTGTATTGCCTTGCCAGACCCGCTTTTCAAGCTGAGGCATTCGCTTGCTCAGTTGCACCTGGCTTTGCATTATCTTGATGCGATTGACGTGTCTCTTCAGAAAAACCCGATGGTTCATTCTGCAATGCTGATCCGGCAGGCGGTTTTTGATCCGCAAGCAGGTGGTAAAAAACCATCATTGGCAAAGTATGCAGAAGCCATAGACCGGCAGAAGTTAGATGAAGTGTTGCACACGTCTGAAAAGAATCATGCCATTCGCATCATTGAGCAGCACGCCGAAGACCTGATAGCCACGATCAAGATAGGGGAGCTTGATCCAATTTTTGAAGATTACCGGACATGCAGTGATCATGCGATCTGTGAAGCCTATTTGTTGGTGGCGGATAAACTCAATGTCTTGCAGCAGATCCCCGGCGTGCTTAAAGCTCAAGGTGCAAGCAGTGATGTCGAGGTCTTAACCGGATTAAAACAATGGATACTCAAGGGAAGTTTTCTAGCTGATTGGTCACCGCAACCTGATTCTGAGAGTTCAACTGATGAGAAGGGCGAGATGCCGTCTCCTTATGAACGCTTGCGAGCGCTTGCTGATGGGGGCGTCGAGATTGATGAGGCACTGCTAAACCGCCTGAATACGCAGTCATTAGTCTATCTGGAGAAGCAGCTGCAAGAGAAAACAGAAAGCGGTGATAGCGTTATTAAGGATATTTCCAATGCGGGAAAAGTTGGAGGGTTAGTATCCGGTGCTTTGTCAGAGTGGAGCTCCGCGATATTGGCAGTATGTAAGCGTCTGATGGAAGAGGGAAAGATTCAGCAGATCGAATTGCAGAGAGTTATGCAGGCTGTTTCATCGAACCTTGCTTTAACTGATCCCGAGCTGAAAAGTATTAAGGTGATGGACCGGGCTGGAGCTCTTATCAGCGGTTCAATTCTAGGTGTGAAAGGAAATGGGCTCGACCGGGGATTAAATGATTTTGACCACACAGAAGGCGTGCTCACACGAAAAAAAGACTATTTGTATGCAGACCTACTGGACAGTTCTGATGAGGTAATTGCATCGAGCAGCCCCACACGAGCCGCTGATTCTGTAGAAGAAGCTGTTAATAAGGTAGCCGGTGGAACCATGGTGTTCTTTGCGCCGGATGTGCACACTGAGGCTCAGAAGCTTGGGCTGCTGAAGGTGGATTTTGCCAAACGTATTGGGAAAGTTGTGGATGGACCAGCTGTGTCCCGGGGGCTGGTGATTTTGGCAGCGTTTAATATCTTTTTGGAGTCGCAATCTTTATGGAAGACATGGAAACAAAAAGATCAGGGTAGTCTGGCGCTAGCGATCACAAGGACATTCGCAAGTGCAGGTGCTGACCTGCTTGCGGCATCATTAAAATTCAGCGTGGTACTTGGCGAGAATGCAGCTCATAAATCAGGCGTTTATAGAGTAGCAACACGCCCGTTATTTGATATGAAGAACTTGGTACTCGTCGGTAGCCGATTAAAAGCATTGCAGGCTACCACATTGGTGCGCACGGTCGGGCTTGCAAGCTTTGTCGCGGGTGCCATTGGCGTTGGAATAAGCTATTGGGAAATGCGAATTAGCTTGTTAAACAAGGATTTCGATGCTGCAACTGGTCATTTGATTGCCGCCACTGGAGGATTGGTGTTTCTAGCATCCCCTCTCATGGCGACTCTGTTGGCTATACCGGGCTGGGGCTGGGCGGTATTGGGAATGTCGATGGTAGTTGGAGGTGGGCTCTTTGCAGATTCAGTAGCAGACGATTCATTTGAGCAGATGTTAAAGCGTGGTCCTTGGGGCGTCTACCCAGACAGTCTGCTAACTCAGCAAGACGACCGTGCTTATTATAATCAGTTGCTAACCCTGCTTTCACCGATAGAGGTGACGGCTAAAAAGTATGCAGATGTTGAGCCAGACCCAGCACTATCTCCTCGGAATTATTCCCCCCGGCCGGATGATTATGTGATAACTCTGCAACTCCCTCTCGTTAGTCGGTTGAATCTTTTCCATGGAACCGAGTGCAGAGCTGATCTACCTGCTAGGCCGTTAAATATGGTCGTTCAGGAAGTTGCTTATCAATCAATTAATGCAAGTGTTGTTGCTCCGGGATCGGTTGCGCCGGTTAGCAGTACTTTACTCCTCAAAGCTACACCGCTGACGAATGTCGTGGCTAGGCAATCCCTACCGAATCAGTCCGCTGTTCGGTTTCTGGTGAAACGCGAGCTCAGTGACAGTGAATATCGCAGCATACTCTATCAACAGTCGGTGGAGACGCGAGTACGAGTTGGGCTTCAGGTTACTTTGGATACCGAGCTTGGGCCGCTGGTATTTCCTGCGCCCGTTTATGGCGATTACGAACCATATAATATGGCCAGCCACAGTAGCCCACCACCTAAGGATCGGACAGCATTGGATCCTCATTCTCAGCCTAAATCCCCTTATTGGTTTTTCACAGAGGTAACCGCATGAGTAACGAACAAGCTGTGCCTGCGTATACGCACATGGCTTTCAGGGCCTCGGCTATACACCCATTACCGGCAAGTTCAACAAAGCGCACCCGTATTGGCGAAGAGCTACAGCCTGTTGGTACCTACGTGGGTGCCATCCCGTACCACGGAACCATTCAGGATGTTGAGGCACTTCAGGATCATGAAAAGACTGACCCGGAGTTCACAGACAAAGACTGGTGGTGGGATCACCATAAAATTCGGTTTTTGAATGGAAAGCTAGGCCTCAAATTCCTGTTATTAATTATTCCTCTCACTTGGGTGCTTTTTTTATGGTTCAGTGGGGTTGGGGTGATCTGTTGGGGGACAGTAAAAATACTTGATCAACCCGGAATTTCAGACTTTAGTGCCATAGTTGTGATGGTTGTTGGCTTTATTCTGACTTTATCCTGGTTTGCTTTCGCAATTTGGATCACGCCAGTCACCACCAACTGGCTAATGAGCACCGGACTCGGATTTTTTCTCAAACCTTTCGAAAAAAACATCCATAAAAAACTGGACGACACCCTCGAAGATGGTTGCAGTGAATTCAACCGCCTCACAGGCCAGGTTCGCATTGCCCTCGGCCGAAAGCGCTTTTTCGACGCGCCTTTTGTGGAGTTTGATGCCTATGTTGAGCGGGTTGTTCAGCAAGGCGGCATCTTCTATCGACTCATGTTGGTACACCGCTACACCCAGAAAACCTTCAACAAGACCGCCTTCAGCACCATTGAAGCAGAAAAGCACGAAGTTTTGGCCCTGTGGGATATGCTTCAGCGCTACATGGATGTGACCCAGCCCTTGCCGGATACACCGCGCCTGGAACCCTTTCGTCACCTAGATCCGGTTACTGCTGAACATGATAAGCAAACCGGTCGTAACCCCCGGTACTGGCGTGACCTTGATCTGGACTCCTGGAAAGACGGAGAAGGATGGCGGGAATTATATCAGCGGCAAAGCCAGTATCCGTGGGGCAGCCGGGTTTGCAAACTTACACCGCAACTGGGCAGGATTTCGATGGAAGCGTATCGCCAGAAGCGCCCTGATGGCTCTTGGCCAATTTGAGGCAAGGGTGTTTGGCGATTTGACGGCAGATGCCACAACCCTCGAATTATGTTTGTTGAGGGGATACTTTTCGAGCAGTGCTCAGGATAAGGCGGGCGAAACCTTCAGGCGCCAAGTCTGCAATCCCAATCTTGAAAAACATCGATGATCACCTGATCAGCAATGCGGGAACCATAGCCCGAACTTTCTGGCAATCTGCAACATTTGTTGCAAAACGCAACCCGGATGGTAACCTGTATCTATTAATGGTCAGACCACTGGAGGCCCCATGACTACAGCCATTCGTTTGGACGACAACCTGATTCGTCACGCGGCTGCCGAAGGGCAGGTTCATCGGCGTTCTACTCCCAAGCAGATTGAGTACTGGGCGGAGATAGGCCGCGCGGTTTCGGGAGAGGTGAGTGCGGAAGATCTGATTGCGATACTTCAGGGGATCCGGCGCGTTAGTGTGGAGCCTGTGATCGCGGAAACGGTTACCAGTGACGATTTGTGGACAGAAGTGGATCAGGCCCGCGACAGCGGCGAGTTGAGCCGCTCGATTGCCCGGGGGCGCACGGTGTATCAGGCTGCTGCGGATAAACCGGGTTATCTGGAAGCGGTTTATCCCGATGGTACGCGCGAGATCGGACAGTTCCGTAACGGGCGGTTCGAAACCTTGAGCGACCGTGACGATGCAGCCTGAGCTTTGGCTGCTGGTTGGTGGTAATGGTGCTGGCAAATCCACGTTTTACGAGCGCTTTCTTGCCCGGCGCAATATCCCTCTGGTCAATGCCGATAAGATTGCCCGCAGTCTCTGGCCGGATTCACCGGAAAAGCACAGTTATGAAGCGGCCCTGATTGCTGAGAAAGAACGGTTCCGCCTTCTGAAGGATGGCCAGAGCTTCTGTTTTGAAACTGTTTTTTCCCATCCTTCAAAAATAGACTTTGTGGGGGCCGCCAAGGCCGCGGGCTTTCGCATCCGGATGTTCTATTTTCATCTGGAAACTGCAGACCTCAACAAGGCTCGTGTTATGACTCGTGTTCAGGCTGGCGGTCACAATGTGCCTGAAAAAAAGATAGAGAGCCGGATTCCGAGAACTTTCGCGAACCTGCGTGAATGTATCGGGCTGGTGGATGAGCTGCATCTTGTTGATAACTCAAGCCTGGATCAACCCTTTGTTCGTGTCGCTGTTTGGGGAAACGGGGAATGGCAACGCTGCTGCGAGTCGTTACCGGAATGGGCCCGGGGGTTGCTGGATAGCTGAGGCCTTTGCCCGGGCCGCCAGGGCAGGGAGCTTATGGCCAGGTTTCCGGCACCACGAACACCCTGTCTACCTCTTCCCAAATTCCGGTTTGATGATCTTCCTGCAGCACGGCAAAAAGCTGTGGAACGCCCCGCTTTTCGACGCGCTCCAGAGCTTCCAGAGCCCGCTCGGCATCAGGTGGCTCCGCCTGAAACCAGTTGCCAATCCAGTGCGGTTTGTTGAGCAGAACCCAGTGCGACGTGTCTGATGTTTTGGTGTCGCACGCATACATCCAGTGCCCGCGCAGATGCGTGTCAGGAACATAATCGGGAGTCAGTACCTGTGGGGCATCCGGGTAGTAGAGATACCCTGGCATGAAGATCTGTGGCGTTAGCGGGGCTGTAATGCCAGCCTCGGAGAGCATGGAGATTGTTTCCGGCAGCCATGTACGCCGGCTTTGTTGTTCGAGCAGGCTGGTTGTTTTAAGGTCCAGCCGGTCGCGGGCATTAGGGCCATACCATAGGGTAATGCCGGTTTGCTCAGGCACACCAAGATAGAATTTGATGGCAATTTCGTGGTGTTCAATACGGTTGTCTGCGCGATTATGCACCACGAAATCCAGTTCGCCGATGGTGCGCCCATGCGACTGGATCTGCTGATTTTTCAGAAGAATGGGCCAGCCGAGCAAGTCTTCCAGTAAAACCTGATACAGTCTTTCAAAATAGAAGCCGAGCCTGGGTTGTGGCGGCTCACTCAACAGTGCCGGCGCGGTTTTATTGTCCTGATCCCAGGCTTCGAGGATATTGCGGTAGCTTGACGGCAGATGCCGTGCCGGTTCAAAGGTAATCGGTGCGCTCAGGAGCTGCGGTGCCTGGCATAACCAGGCAAGGTGTCGTACCGCTGGCGTACGATAGGTACTGAACAGATGAGGGGCGAAGTTTGCATCCATGCGCTCAGAATACCGTAAACTGTTATTTATTAAAGGTGAGGGCCTGCCATGAAGGGCTTTGGGGCCACAAGCTCTCCCTGAATGAGGCAACAGAAAATCACTGGAGGCTGTATGCAATATCTACATACGATGATCCGCGTAAGCAACCTTGATCAGACTCTGCATTTTTTCTGCGACCTGCTTGGTATGGTCGAAATTGATCGGAAAAGCAGCGACAAGGGGCGCTTTACACTGGTGTTTCTGGCAGCAGCAGAGGACGAATCCCGGGCCCGGGAAGCCAGGGCTCCGATGCTTGAGTTGACCTATAACTGGGACCCCGAAGAGTACACCGGCGGGCGCAACTTCGGTCATCTGGCTTACAGAGTTGATGATATCTATGCCCTGTGCGAGTCGCTGCAGGCAAATGGTGTCATCATTAATCGCCCGCCGCGGGATGGTCACATGGCATTTATCCGCACTCCGGACAACATATCCATCGAACTGTTGCAAAAGGGTGAGCCGTTGGCTCCCAAAGAACCCTGGCTCAGCATGGAGAATACGGGAAACTGGTGATTGATCATCGGGCTCATTAGGCACAGAGCAGCCTGCCTGCATTCCTCCGGGTGAGGACGACATAGTAAGATTTGAAGATGTCTGAAAACGGCCATAGAATCACCACGGTTCTGCAGAATACTTTATTGATATGACTTTAACGGCATCAGGATGATGCGAAAAAACAGGGAGATGTTTTTATGGAAGACTGGCAGGGATGCCTGACCCCACAATGTCAGACTGCGTTGCTTAGTGCCCGCGATCATGTAAATCGTCGTGGTGGTACCGTCATTACGGCTGAAGATTTCCTGCTTGCACTGCTGGACGCCAGCCCCTCAGCAAGCCAGTTTCTGCGCAGCTCTGGTGTGGATATGGACGAGCTGACCCGCACCATCCAGTGTGAGCAGCCCATTGTGACGGAAGTCGGCGGTGAAGGCCTGTTGTCTTCACAGCTCATGTACTGGTTTGCCACGGCCCGGGAGACGTTTGACGAGCCAGCCTGGCTGGATTGGCCCCAACTTCTGGCAGTGCTTGCAAGACACGCCGAGCGACTGCAGGAAAAAGCCTACGTTGCGGTGCTTGAACTGGTTTCGCAGTGGCCGGATTCCGCCGATCTGACTAATGAGACCGTGGGGACTGAAGAGCACGAAGCAGCTCCCATTGTTATTACCGATCCTGAATGGATAGAACTGGCGGAAGAGGTTGCCATAACACTGGCTGCAACGCGTGACGCGCTGGTTTGGGTTCGTGGCGAGCGTGGGGGTGGCAAGTCGGTATGGTTGCGTTCAATGCTGGGTTCGCTGGCGCAACCCTATGTTGAAATGGATCTGCGCCGCGAAACCGAGCTGATGGCCAGCGAGCTTGCCGTTATTCCTGTTGCCAGTGAAAAAAACTGGCCGGTTCTGGTATTGGATAACGTAACGCCAGCCGATTTGCTGGAACTGATGGATGGATCTTCCGGTCTTGCCTCCGAGCTGCTTCAGGGCTGGCAAGGTCCGGTTGTGCTTCTGGGGCCGGATACGCATGATGATCCGGGCAGCCAGCGCAAACTGGAGCATCGCCTTGGGCGAACGCTGGAGATAGCCGATATGCCGCTTTCCAGTGTGGTACAGCGCAAGGCCATTCTGGTTGCACATCAGGCCGGGATCGAGCGGCGCTGGAGTGTTCAGCTGCCGCAATCGGCTATCCAGTTTGCAGCATCCCGGCGCAGCCGGTGCGTTTGTACGCCCGGAGGAATGCTGCAATGGGTAGAGCGGGCCGCCGCCCGGCTGGATCTGTTCGCCCGGCGTGGGCCAGCAAGCTCTGTGGCGCTCTCCGGGCAAGCAGATACACTCCGGCGCCAGAGCCTGGTTGCCATGGCGAGGCAAGAGCCGCTGGATGAAATCGAGCAGTCCCTTGAAGAAATCGATCTGTTGCCCACCGCGGCTGAAGTGGACTGGCGCGAACGCAAAGCTGCAGGGGCACTGCGCCGGCTCTCTGCTGAGGATCTTCGGCAAGAACTTGAGCGCCGGGTTGCAGGCGGGCCCGGCCCGGTTCACTATGTGCTGCATTATGACCACCAGCATGGAGAATCTGCGAGTGCAGGATCTGGAAATCTACATTCGTGACCTCAAAGCAGGCGCCGTTTGCCGCTGGCTGGAAAGCCAGGTTGAGCAACTGACACTGGATGACAGCGATGTTTCCAGAGTTATGAAAGGCACGGCCGGATTCGGAGGGAGCCACTTGAACATCACTCTGTATCCACAGGCGTTCGGCAAGCGGTATACCTCACTGATTATCGAAGGTGAGCAGTTACCCTGGAACAGCGATCTGGAATGCGCACGCAGTGCGTGGCGCGAGCTGGATACTGAAATTCGTTGCAGCCCGGGAGAATGGAAAGAGGGCGAGCCTGTGGATAACGAGAAATGGTGGCGGCTGGATAGCCGGGGTGAGCAGCTCGTTGTCTGGAACTGACCTGTTTTGAAGTGAGTGGTCAGGAACAAAAAAAGGCAGCCCCTGATTGAGAGGGGGCTGCCTTTTTCACATCAGCTCAGGTTTCAATCGCTCAGGATAGACACATTATCTGCCTGCAGACCCTTATCGGCGTCAACCACGTTGAAACGAACCAGCTGCCCCTGGCGAAGAACCCGTCGGCCACTTCCGCGAATGGCCCGGAAATGAACGAAAACTTCGTCTCCGTTGTCGCGCACAATAAAACCGAATCCTTTTTTAACATTGAACCACTTTACGGTGCCTTCTTCGTCGCCCTCAGGGCTGTCGTCATCATAACTGACGTCATTATCGGTATACGTCTGGGTGGAACCCTGATTCCGTGACGATGAACTGCCTCTGTGTGAGGTGCTGGATGCAGACTGCTGCCTGGCTGCAACGGCGACGGCCAGAAAACCGGCAATACCGAAGACAATGAGGGTGATGATGTATGCGGCGATACCACGAGTGCTGCCCAGAGCTTCCACAAATTCACCTACGGCAATCAGGCGAAGCGGTTCAGGGGTAAATGACAGCAGCAGGGCAAGTACCAACGGTGCTGGAATTGCGATCAGGAGAGCAACAAGGATCGCTTTGGCTGGATTACGCATTGACTGAAAATTCTCCATTTTTACTAATGCTGACGATAAAAAAACCGGATATCGGGTAAAATCTCCTATCCGGCCGGTGAAAACCGCCTGATTTCCTGAAAACGGAAGCTTGGGCGGGCAAAAGCGGCATGATAGCAGATTATTTTGGTGGCTGACCAAGCAACTGGCCGGATGTCCGGGAACAGAATGCATTTGACGGGTTTTTTATCCATTTACGCAAAGGAGCTTCAGCACCCCATGAGTCAGAAAGATCTGCAAACCAGGCTGGACGAGTTGGAAACGCGGCTTGCCTTCCAGGATGATGTTATCAACACCCTGAGCGAGCAGGTGGCGAAACAGGAGATGGATATTCGCGAACTTTGGGATGCAAAACGCTTGTTGCACAGCCAGATCAAAGACGTTTCCCATTCCAGCATCAAGCGTGAGGAAGAAGAGTCTCCGCCGCCGCATTACTGATAGCGGGAGCGGCCAGTGATCAGGCGCCAGTCAGGCCAGAAGTTCCACCAGGATCTGTTCGTAGATGCGCGTCAGGATATCCAGATCGTCCGCTTTCACGCACTCGTTTGCCTTGTGAATGGTAGCGTTGATCGGGCCCAGTTCCACAACCTGCGCGCCGGTAGGCGCAATGAAACGGCCGTCGGAAGTACCCCCTGAAGTGGAGAGCTCGGTTTCACGCCCGGTCACGGTACGGATGGCGCTTTGGCTTGCAGATACCAGTGCGCCCTTGTCGGTAAGAAAAGGGCGTCCACTGAGGTGCCACTGCAGATCGTACTCGAGGTTGTGACGGTCAAGGATTGCCACTACCCGCTCTTCAAGGCTTTCCGCTGTATTCTCTGTACAGTACCGGAAGTTGAAATGAACCAGGCACTCGCCGGGAATGATGTTGCTTCCGGTACCGGATTCCACCTTTGTGATCTGAAAGGTTGTAGGAGGAAAGAAATCGTTGCCGTTATCCCAGAATTCGTTGGCCAGTGTATGCAGGGCAGGAGCCACCGCATGCACGGCATTCTGCGCCAGGTGAGGGTAGGCTACGTGGCCCTGAACACCGTGCACAGTAAGATATCCGTGTAACGATCCGCGCCGGCCGTTCTTGATCACGTCCCCGACTTCCCGGGTGCTTGAGGGTTCGCCTATCAGGCACCAGTCGAATTTCTCCGAACGGGCTTCCAGGGCTTCGATTACCTTCACCGTGCCATTCTGGGCGGAGCCTTCCTCATCACTGGTAATCAACAGGGCAATGGAGCCCCGGTGATCCGGATGAGCCGATACAAAGCGCTCGCATGCCGTGATGAAAGCGGCAAGGCTGCCCTTCATGTCGGCCGCGCCGCGGCCATGCAGGTAGCCATCCTTTATCACCGGATCAAATGGCCGGTGGGCCCAGTTTTTTTCCGGGCCGGGTGGAACTACATCGGTATGGCCGGCAAACGCCAGCACCGGCCCCTCTGAACCCCTGCGGGCCCAGAGGTTGTCGGTATCGCCAAAGCGCATGTGTTCGCCGGTAAAACCCAGAGGGGCGAGCCGGGACATCATCAGTCCCTGGCATCCAGCATCATCCGGCGTGACCGACTCACGACGAATGAGGGCCATGGCGAGCTCAAGCGTAGGTGAGTTAGTTGTTTGCATGGAGCTCTTCATTCAACTCGATGGCAGACTGGTTGGTTTTGCATTCAACCGCGCCAGTCTGGCTGTTGCGGCGGAACAGCAAATCCGGCTTGTTGGCAAGATCGCGGGCTTTTATGATTTCGACAAGTTTGTTGCTGTCATCCAGTAAGGCAACCTTGGTGCCGGCCGTGATATACAGGCCAGCTTCAACCTTGCAGCGATCACCCAGAGGGATACCAATACCTGCGTTGGCGCCAATCAGGCAGTTTTCGCCAACGGAAATAACCATGTTGCCACCACCGGAAAGCGTGCCCATGGTGGAGCAACCGCCACCCAGATCAGACCCTTTTCCGACCATCACGCCTGCCGAGATACGGCCTTCAATCATGCTGGTGCCCTCGGTGCCGGCATTGAAGTTGATGAAGCCTTCGTGCATTACCGTTGTGCCTTCGCCCACGTAAGCGCCGAGACGCACGCGCGCTGTGTCTGCAATGCGAACGCCATCGGGTACCACGTAATCGGTCATCTGCGGGAACTTGTCTACCGACTTTACTTCCAGGAGGCGGCCTTCCATGCGAGCCTTGAGTTGGCGTTCAGGGAGTTCATTCAGATCAATTGCGCCTTCGTTGGTCCAGGCCAGATTCGGCAGCAGGCCGAAGATGCCGTCAAGTTTGAGGTCGTGGGGTTTTGCTTGCCGATGGGAAATCAGGTGCAGCTTGAGGTAAACCTCCGGCGTGCTGGATGCTGTGTCGTCTGTTTCCAGCACGGTTACGACAACCGGGCGTTTGCTGTTGGCGGCTTTTTCTGCAAGAGAAGCCTGCTCGGTGGCGCCGGTCTGGCGCAGGGCGTTGGCAAAGTGTGTCAGCTGTTCTGCAGTTGTCTGGATAGCCTGATTGCCGCCTTTGTAGTCAAGGGCGGTTTCTACTACATCAATCAGCTCTGTTTCGGGTGTCATAATCGGCTGCTGGTAAAAAACCTCCAGCCATTCGCCCTGGTTGTTCTGGGTGCCGATACCGATACCGAATGCAAAGCTCATGTGGCGATTACTCCTGTTTATTTGAAACGTGTTTCCCAGTCAGCGGCGTTAAAACCCACATGAATCGAGTCGTTATACTCGACCACGGGCCGCCTGATGATGGAGGTGTTTTCCAGCATGATGTCATGGGCAGATTGGGCATTAATGGTATCACGAACCTCGTTGCTGAGTTTGCGCCAGGTAGTGCCACGGCGGTTCAGCAGGGTTTCCCAGCCTACGGACTGTTCCCATCGGGCCAGGCGGGCCTCGTCCAGCCCTTCCTTTTTGAAATCATGGAAGTCATAAGCGATACCGCGTTCATCCAGCCATTTCCGGGCCTTTTTGACGGTGTCACAGTTGCGGATGCCATACAGTTTCATGGTCAGTTTGCCTTAACAAATTCAACAATACGCCGTGCGGCTTCAACGCATTCTTCCAACGGCGCAACCAGTGCCATACGTACCCGGTTTTTGCCGGGATTATGGCCCTCCTTGGGCAGGGCCAGCCTGTCGAGATTCGGATTCATTGAATGTCATCCAGCATTTTGCAAAGGTCCTGCTGCAGGGCATGACATACGGAAGGATCACTTATAGGCTGACCGTGTTCGTCGGTCACAAAGAATACGTCCTCCACCCGCTCGCCAAGTGTAGCGATTTTGGCGTTGCTCAAACGTATACGGTGATCCAGAAACACCTGCCCAATTCTGGCCAGCAGGCCCGGACGATCGGGGGTGATCAGTTCAATCACGGTGCGTTCATTGACGGTGTCGTTGTAGAACAGCACTTCGGTGGGAAATGCAAAGTGCCTGAGTTGCCGCGGCGTGCGGCGATGAATGATGTCCGGGTAGTCTTCGGGGTTGTCCAGCTCTTCTATCAGCCGCTTGCGCACCCGTTCTTTTCGGGCCGGATCTACACCCAAAGGCTGGCCTTTTTCGTCCAGCACCACGTAGGAACTGATGGAGTAGGGACCCTCGTTCGAGCTGATGCGGGCATCAACAATGTTGAGATTCAGCTGTTCCAGCACCGCTGTTGTTGCAGCGAACAGAGTGGCACGGTCCTTCATGTAAATAATAATCTGGGAGTAGCCATCGGTCGGGCCGCCGTGGGTGTCGCGGATGAGCACCAGTGGCCCCGGCGTGTCGCCATGGTTGATGATAGCCGCCGTTTGCCAGGCTATATCAATAGTAGAGTCCTGCAGGAAGTAATCTTCATCCACTGTATCCCAGATAGCATCTATCTGTTCGTCCATGATGTTCTGGGCATGAAGAATTTCCCGTGCTTCAGACTGGGTGGCTCGCAGCCATTCCTGCCGGTCAACCGGAATTTCCGTGCCACGCCTTAAGGCCCGTTTGGCTTCGATGTACAACTGGCGCAACAGGGATGCCCGCCAGGTATTCCACAATTTGGGGTTGGTGGCGCTGATATCGCACACCGTGAGTATATACAGGTAGTCCAGGTGCGCCTGGCTGGGGACGGCCCGGGCAAAGGACTGGATGATGTCCGGGTCGGAAATGTCTTTGCGCTGTGCCGTCATCGACATCAACAGGTGGTTTTCCACCAGCCAGGACGCCAGCTGGGTGTCGCGCTCACCCAGATGATGGCGCTGGCAGAAGGACTCCACATCACGGGCGCCGAGTTCTGAATGGTCTCCGCCCCGGCCTTTGGCGACGTCGTGGTACAAGCCTGCAATATAAAGAATTTCCCGTTTCGGGATGCCGTGATTCAGCTTGGCGGCCAGAGGGTAGTCGTCCCGGGCTTCATCGCTGTTCAGCCTCACCATATTGCGGATAACGCGCATGGTATGGGCATCAACGGTGTAGATATGGAAAAGGTCGTGCTGCATCTGGCCGATAATCTGGCCGAACTCTGGCAGATAGCGGCCCAGCACGTTGTATTTTTTCATGGCGGAAAGGGTTTCATCCAGCGCGTGGGGTGTTCTTAACAGCTCCATGAACAGGGACGTAACCGCCAGATCGGAACGAAAAGCATCGTCAATCAGGTGCCTGTGTGCACGCAAAGACCGGATGGTGGTGGCCCGGATGCCTTTTATTTCCGGATGCTGGGCCATCAGCACAAATATTTCCATGATGGCGTAGGGTGAGTAGGCAAATACCTGGTTGTTTACCGCCTCTATATAGTGGTTGCGAATCTGGAAGCGCTTGTTGATCGGCTGGATATTGTCGTCTGTGCCGGTGCCCAGTATCGCTTCATCGTAAAACTGCAGGATGACGTCTGTAAGCTCTGCCAATGCCAGCACCGTACGATAATATGACTGCATCATCAGCTCGACATCCAGGCGCTTGCCTTCATCTTTATAGCCCAGCATCTGGGCGAGGGCCCGTTGATAGTCAAACAGCAGCCGGTTTTCATTGCGGTCTGCGATCAGCTGCAGCCCGTAACGCAAGCGCCACAGCAGGGTTTCGCCCTCAATCAGAACCTGGTGTTCCTCGTCGGTCAGGATGCTGAAGCGGGTCAGGTCGGCAATGCTCTGGAGGCCGAAATGACGTTTGGTAATCCATCCGATGGTCTGTATATCCCGCAACGCGCCGGGGGAGCTTTTTACATTGGGCTCCAGGTTATATTCGGTGTCGCTGTATTTTTTATGTCGGCGTTTCTGCTCGTCGCGTTTGGCAATGAAATAGTCACGATCCGTGATGATGTTGTCGGAATAGGCCTGTTCGCTGAGCTCTTTGCGCAGGTCATCCGGTCCGGCAATAGTCCGGGTTTCCAGCAGGTTGGTCAGTGTGGCAACATCGCCTCGTGCTGCTGCTTTGCTCTCTTCAATGCTGCGAACACTGTGGCCGATGTCGAGTTTGAGATCCCAAAGCAGCGTAACAAAGGCGCCCAGATCATCCTGCCAGTCCGGCTCTATACCGTTACGTGTGAGAATCAGCAGGTCGATATCCGAATGGGGGTGAAGTTCGCCGCGACCGTATCCGCCAACGGCAATCAACGCGATATCGGACGAGCCGGAAAAGGGGTAACGATCCCAGATCAGCCGCAGCACCGTATCTACCGTGTCTGCTCTGGAATGCACCAGTGCTCTTACGTCCGCGCCCTGGCGAAACGCGTCAGCGTCTGCATCATAGCGTTCCTTGAGCAGCTGCCTGGCTGCCATAACAGGGGACTTGTCCCGGCTGATCCTGGCCTCCAGATCATGATGCTCCACTTAGAACGACTCCTCCGAACGCCTGGTCAGCACTTCGTGCCCATCTGCAGTAACCAGAATGGTGTGCTCCCATTGCGCTGACAGCTTGTGGTCTTTGGTGACAACCGTCCATTGATCCGGCAGCAGCCTGGTGTGGTATTTGCCCTGATTGATCATGGGCTCGATGGTGAAGGTCATGCCTTCTTTCAGCTCCATGCCGGTGCCGGGTTTGCCATAGTGCATAACCTGTGGATCTTCATGGAATACCTTGCCTATACCGTGGCCACAATAATCCCGAACCACGGAATAGCGGTGTTTCTCAGCGTGCTGCTGGATTACATGGCCGATATCGCCCAGGCGTGCGCCCGGCTTTACCAGTTCAATCCCCTTGTAGAGGCATTCCTGAGTGATTTTGATGAGACGCTCGGTACCGGGTTTGGGTTTGCCGACGATCCACATTTTGCTGGTGTCGCCGTGGTACTCGTCTTTTATAACGGTAACGTCAATATTCACAATGTCGCCGTCTTTCAGAATCTTCTTCTCAGAGGGTATCCCGTGGCAGACAACATGGTTGACCGAAATGCACACGGACTTTGGAAAGCCTTTGTAGTTCAGGGGGGCAGGCGTCGCTTTTTGCTCGTTGACGATGTAATCGTGACAGATCCGGTTCAGTTCTTCAGTTGAGACGCCCGGTTTGATGTGCTCCCCGATCATCTCGAGAACTTCAGCTGCCAGGCGGCCTGCTACACGCATCTTTTCAATTTCTTCCGGGGTCTTGATCGAAACTTGCATTGGGCTTCCCATTGATTTGTGTCAAACGGGCATTTTAAGGGGCGCGCGCTCAGGGTACAAGGAAGCCGCTGCGTAAAATTAATGGCGTAAGGCCCGGGTTTTGTGGTATAAACGCGCCCGCTGGAAACGAATCCGGCAAATTCGCACACGTGTCAGCACGTTGCCCCAGGGTGCCTGCTCCTGCTATGGAGCTATAGTTGCAGAAGCTATAGCGACATATAGACATATAAGGGAGCCTGGTTGGGGTAATTGGACGCGTGGAGGACTAACCCGAAGCTAAATCAAGGTAATTATCATGGCTCAGGTAAATATGCGTGACCTGCTCAAGGCAGGTGCTCACTTCGGTCACCAGACCCGCTACTGGAACCCGAAAATGTCGAAGTACATCTTCGGCGCCCGTAACAAGATTCACATCATCAACCTTGAGCAGACTGTTCCTGCCATGAACGAAGCTCTGAACTTCGTTCAGCAACTGACAGAGAACAAGAACAAGATCCTGTTCGTGGGCACCAAGCGTGCAGCGGCCAAGATCATCAAGGAAGAAGCAGAGCGTGCTGGCCAGCCTTATGTTAATCATCGCTGGCTCGGCGGTATGCTGACCAACTACAAAACCATCCGCCAGTCCATTCGTCGCTACCGTGATCTGGATGCCCAGAGCAAAGACGGTACTTTCGACAAGTTGACCAAGAAAGAAGCTCTTGAGCGCACCCGTGAGATGGACAAGCTCGAGCGCTCCATCGGCGGCATCAAGGATATGGGTGGCCTGCCCGACGCAATGTTTGTTATCGACGTTGATCACGAGCGTATCGCCATCAAGGAAGCCAACAAGCTGGGTATTCCTGTTATCGGTGTTGTTGATACCAACAGCAACCCGGACGGCGTTGATTACGTGATCCCGGGTAACGACGATGCCATTCGCGCGATTCAGATCTACGTTAAAGCCGTTGCAGACACTTGCCTGGAAGCAACCCAGGGCGGTGCTGACGAGTTCGTAGAAGTCGCCGAAGAGTCTGCAGGAGCCGCACCGGCTGCCGAGTAATGCGCAGGCATTGCTTTTAAGATGTAAGGCATACCCGATGTGTTTCCGGGTATGCCTCCCACCGAATTCGGAAAAGTTAAGAGGACTGAACATGGCTGCAATTACCGCTGCAATGGTCAAAGAGCTGCGCGAGCGCACTGGCCTTGGCATGATGGAGTGCAAAAAAGCGCTGGTTGAAGCTGGCGGAAGTGTTGATGCTGCAATTGAAGAGCTGCGCAAGTCTTCCGGCCTGAAGGCTGCCAAGAAGGCTGGCCGTACCGCTGCTGAAGGCGTGTCTCTGATCAGGATTTCTGATGACAACACCGCCGCCTACATTCTGGAAGTAAACTCCGAGACAGACTTTGTTGCTCGCGATGACAACTTCCTGGATTTTGCTAATGACGTGCTGAACGTTGCTTTCGAAAAAGGCGAGACTGACGTTGCCAGGCTGATGGATGGCGAGCTCGAAGCCAAACGCGAAGCGCTGGTCCAGAAAATTGGTGAAAACATCACCGTTCGTCGTGTGGTTGAAGTGAAAGGCCCGGTTGTTGGTGGCTACGTTCACAGCAACAACAAGATTGCCTCGGTTGTTGCCTTGACAGCAGGTGACCCCGAGCTGGCTCGCGATATCGCAATGCACGCTGCGGCCGTTAATCCGCGTGTTGCCAAGCCGGAAGACATGCCTGCAGAAGAGCTTGAAAAAGAGAAAGAAGTCATCAAGGCCCAGCCGGATATGGAAGGCAAACCTGCCGAAATCGTTGAAAAGATGATGGGCGGCCGTATCAAGAAGTTCCTCAAGGAAAACAGTCTTGTTGAACAGCCTTTCGTGAAAAACCCGGATCAGACTGTCGGCGAACTGATCAAGTCTGCCGGTGCTGAGCTGGTAGGGTTCGTTCGTCTGGAGGTTGGCGAAGGTATTGAAAAAGAGGAAGTGGACTTTGCCGCCGAGGTTGCTGCTGCAGCCGGCACAGGCAAGGCCTGATCCCTTTTCAGGTGCTGTAGCGGCGAGCTGCAGCACTACTTGAGTCTGCCACGTTGGCCGGAGCTTTCCGGCTCTCGTGGCGGGCTTGTATCTGAGATGCCCCTTTTTTGCGATCGAGGGATATGTCAGATACAAGCCTGCAGTGCCTCTCACGCCGGGTAGCAGTCAACAGACAAAAGGGGATCCATATGTCGGTACCACCGAAAAACCAGCCAAGATACAATCGCGTCCTGCTCAAACTCAGTGGTGAGGCCCTCATGGGTGAGCATGAATTCGGCATTGATCCCAAAGTTCTTGATCGGATGGCGCTTGAGATTGGCGCACTGGTCGGTATCGGTGTTCAGGTGGGCCTGGTTATTGGCGGGGGCAATCTGTTCCGTGGCGCCGCACTCAGCGAGGCCGGCATGGACAGGGTTACCGGTGATCACATGGGCATGCTGGCAACGGTTATGAACGGCCTGGCCATGCGCGATGCGCTGGAACGCTCAAACATTCGCACCCGCGTGATGTCGGCTATCCCCATGAGTGGTATTGTGGAGCACTATGACCGCCGTCGCGCTGTGCGCGATCTGAAAGACGGCGATGTGGTTATATTCTGCGCCGGAACCGGCAATCCTTTCTTTACAACGGACTCGGCCGCTTGTCTGCGTGGTATCGAGATTGAGGCAGACGCGGTTCTGAAAGCAACCAAGGTGGATGGGGTCTATTCTGCCGATCCACATGTTGACCCAAATGCAGAGAAATACGACAACCTGACCTATGATCAGGTGCTGGATAAAAAACTTGGTGTGATGGACCTTACCGCCATTTGCCTGGCACGGGATCACGGTATGCCGCTGCGGGTTTTTGATATGAATCGTGCGGGCGCGTTGACCCGCATCGTAACCGGTGAGAAAGAAGGTACACTGATCGAATAACGGGTTGCCTGATAGCCCGACGAACGAATTGAGGATAATGACGTGATTAACGATATAAAAGCTGAAGCCGAAAAGAAAATGAAAAAGAGCCTGGAGGCCCTTGGCTCGGCGTTCAACAAAATCCGGACTGGTCGCGCCCACCCGTCTATTCTGGACAGTGTCATGGTTAACTATTATGGCCAGGAAACGCCGCTGAAGCAGGTTGCCAGTGTGAACGTGGAAGATAACCGTACACTGACGGTGTCGCCATGGGAAAAGAACCTGGTGCCGGTTATCGAGAAGGCCATCATGGCTTCGGATCTCGGCATTAACCCGGCGACCAGCGGCGATCTGATCCGTATCCCTATGCCGATGCTGACCGAGGAAACCCGCAGAGAAATGGTCAAGCAGGCGAAAGCGGACGCAGAAAACGCCCGTGTTTCCATACGAAACGCGCGCCGCGATGCCAATAGCATGATGAAGGAGCTGCAGAAAGAAAAGGATATTACTGAAGACGAAGAGCGCAGGGGTGAAGACGAAGTTCAGAAGCTGACCGACCGCTACATCGCTGAAGTAGAGAAGATGTTAAAGGCTAAAGAAGAAGACCTGATGGCGGTTTGATCACTTCAGCCCACTTGCAAGCGAAACACACAGCCAGCGGCGAAATTCGGCTGGCTGCACAGGGGATTTCATGACGGGACCAGTATCCGCAGAGATTCCGGTGTCGGCTGATAGCCGGCCCCGGCATGTGGCCATTATCATGGATGGTAACAACCGATGGGCCAAAGCACGCCGGTTGAAAGGAGTGGCGGGGCATAAGGCAGGTGTGGATGCGGTCAGATCTGTTGTTGAAACCTGTGCCCGGGAAGGCGTGGAAGTGCTCACGCTGTTTGCGTTCTCAAGCGAAAACTGGCGTCGTCCGAAGGATGAAGTATCAGCTCTGATGAAGCTGTTTCTTTTCGCTTTGGAACGGGAAGTCAGGAAACTGCACCGTAATAACATCTGCCTGCGGATCATAGGTGACCGGTCAGCGTTTAATACGACCCTGCAAGAGCGCATGGCGAAAGCGGAAGAGCTCACCCGCAACAATTCCCGGATGACGCTTGTCATTGCTGCAAACTATGGTGGCCACTGGGATATCGCGCAGGCTACCCGGCAGGTGGCGGATATGGTGAAGTGTGGCCAGCTTGAACCGTCTGATATTACGGATGACCTGATTCAGCAACGCCTGAGCACCGGCGATCTTCCCTTACCGGATCTCATGATTCGCACGGCGGGTGAGCAGAGGATCAGCAACTTCATGCTCTGGCAACTGGCTTATACCGAGTTGTATTTTTCCCCTGTTTTCTGGCCTGATTTCAAAGAGGACGAGATGCGGAAAGCGTTACAGGCCTACGCCGGGCGTCAGCGTCGATTTGGCCAGACAGATGACCAGATTGCGGCCAAGTTGTCACAACAATAACGAATTACAGCGACCTCTATTGTGCTAAAGACCCGAATTATCACCGCTCTCATACTGGCCCCCATCGCGATTGGCGGTATTTTCTTTCTGCCGCCCATGGGATTTGCCCTGTTCACGGCGGTGATTATCACGCTGGGTGCCTGGGAGTGGGCCAATATGTCCGGCCTGAAGCAGCAACCTGGGCGGATTGCTTATGCAGCAATCATTGCCATCATTCTCTATAGCCTCGTTAATGTTTATGCTGTTGCGGTGCTTTGGCTGGCTCTTCTCTGGTGGATTGTGTGCTTTATGCTGGTTCGCAGTTACCCGGCCGGTTCCGAACGCTGGGGCAGTGTGCCGGCGCGGGCCGTGATGGGGGTGCTGGTTCTGGTGCCGGCGTGGGTCGGGCTGAACCATATCCGTGCGAGCGGTTTTCAGTTCGGTGCGGTAGACAACAGCTTGCTGGCTATCCTGTATGTGTTTTTTGTGGTGTGGGTGGCAGACATAGGCGCCTACTTTGCCGGCCGGGCTTTCGGTAAGGCCAAACTTGCCCCCAGGGTGAGCCCGGGTAAATCCTGGGCAGGTGTGTATGGCGGCCTTGTGGCCGTGGGCGTTCTGGCATTGGTTGTCAGCTGGCTCGCCGCCGCAACTGCTGCAGAGACCTTCATCCTGGTCGGCGCAAGCCTTGTAACTGGCCTGGTATCGGTACTGGGGGATCTGCTGGAAAGCATGCTCAAGCGCTTCAGGGGCATAAAAGACAGCAGCAACCTGCTTCCCGGGCACGGAGGAATCATGGATCGTATCGATAGCCTGACAGCGGCCATACCGGTATTTGCGCTTATTATCACGCTGCTGGGCTGGCTCACAGCCGGGCACGTTTGAGCATGATGTCCCGCTCTCTTACGGTGCTTGGTGCCACCGGGTCCATCGGGCTCTCCACTCTTGATGTTGTGCGTCGCCATCCCGGGCGCTTTTCGGTCTATGCACTGACGGCGGGCACCCGTGCGGAGGAGCTGGCAACACTTTGCCGTGAGTTTCAGCCCAGAATTGCCGTCATGGCAGATGCTGCCGCGGCCGAGAGGCTCGCCGTTTTGTTGTCGGATTTCCCCGAGATCTCCGTGCTGAGCGGAGAAGCAGGGTTGTGTGAGGTGGCTTCAGCGCCGGAAGCCTGCACGGTTATGGCAGCTATTGTCGGTGCGGCGGGGCTTGCACCAACCCTGGCGGCAGTGCATGCAGGCAAGCGTGTGCTATTGGCCAACAAAGAAGCACTGGTTATGTCTGGCAAGCTGTTTATGGACGCGGTGGCTGCCTCGGGTGCAGAATTGTTGCCGATCGATTCTGAACACAACGCCATATTCCAGTGCCTGCCGGCAGAGAAAGTTCGTGATCCGGAGGCCGCCGGCATTACCCGTATTCTGCTGACAGCATCCGGAGGGCCTTTCCGGAACCACAGCCTGGAAGAACTGCGCTCGGTTACACCAACCCAGGCCTGCGCCCATCCAAACTGGTCCATGGGGCAGAAAATCTCGGTCGATTCAGCAACGCTCATGAATAAAGGGCTTGAGCTGATCGAGGCTTGCTGGTTATTCAACACCACACCCGATCGCATTGAAGTTCATGTGCATCCGGAAAGCATCATTCACTCCATGGTAGAGTATGCCGACGGTTCTGTACTGGCGCAGCTCGGCAGCCCGGATATGCGTACTCCCATCGCCAATGGTTTGGCCTGGCCGGAGCGCATTGATGCCGGAGTCGCGCCTCTGGATCTGTTCGCAGTAGGGCGGTTTCATTTCGAGCGCCCGGATTTACAGCGCTTTCCCTGCCTGAGGTTGGCGGCCGAGGCCTTTGCAGAAGGCGGTACAGCGCCAGCGGTACTCAATGCCGCCAATGAGGTGGCGGTAAGCGAATTCCTGAGGGGGGCTCTGGCGTTTACGGATATTCCGGTTGTTATTGAACGAACGCTCTCGGTAACACCCGTGGTGCCGGCAGACAGCTTTGATGTCATCTTCGCCAAGAACACAGAGGCAAGACAAAAGGCATGGGAACAGATCAGACTGCTAACTGTCTGATATAGTTTACAGAGTATCGCCAGGCTGGTGCTCAAATCAGGAATGCTATGCAGATTATTCAAACCATACTTGCGCTTGCGCTGACTCTGGGGATCCTCGTTACCCTTCATGAGTACGGCCATTTCTGGGTCGCGCGTCGATGCGGTGTCAAAGTACTGCGATTTTCAGTGGGTTTTGGCAAACCGCTGTTCTCGTGGTATGACCGCCATGGTACCGAGTTTGCGATAGCAGCCATCCCGCTGGGCGGCTATGTCAAAATGCTGGATGAGCGGGAGGGCCCGGTTCCCGAAGAGCTCAGAGACCAGGCGTTCACCTCGAAACCGCCCTCGCAACGCATTGCCATTGCAGCCGCGGGCCCTCTGGCCAACTTCCTTTTTGCTGTTCTGGCCTACTGGTTGCTCAGTGTGGTGGGTGTTACCCATGTTGCTCCGATTGTGGGTGATGTCGCGGAGGAGAGTGTTGCCAGCAACCTGGGCTTGCGTGAGGGCATGGAAATCCAGGCAGTGGACGGGCACCGTGTGAGTTCCTGGCGTGATGTGAATATGCGGATCCTGGAGCGCGCAGGTGAACAGGGCACGATTACGCTTGACGTTTCCAGCAGCGGAGCCCGGGGAACCCTGAGTGGCGAACTCGGTGGCTGGCACCTCAGTGATGAAACGCCGGATCCCCTGACCGAATTCGGCATTATACCCTGGCGGCCTGAGGTGCCCGCCGTGCTTGGCCAGATTGCAAGCGGCGGTCGTGCCGAGACATCCGGCCTTCAGGAAGGTGACCGAGTTGTTGCCGTGAACCAGAAACCGGTAAAAGACTGGTTTGAACTGGTTGAATTTATTCGCAATGCACCTGAGCAGACGCTGGCGCTTACCATTGAGCGTGCGGGTTCCGAGCAGACTGTACAGGTAACGCCGGCGGAAAAAACACTGGAAGATGGTGAAGTGATCGGATTTGTCGGTGCGGGCGTTAAGGCGGTCTCATGGCCAGACCATGTTATGCGGGACGTTCGTTATGGCCCATTTGCGGCGATCCCCGTTGCCCTGGAAGAAACCTGGGCAGACACCCGTCTCACCCTTGTAGCCATCAAAAAGATGGTTACAGGCCTGCTTTCACCCAGTAATCTGAGTGGCCCGATTACCATTGCCCGAGTGGCTGAGGCCAGTGTCAGTTCAGGGTTTGAAGATTTTATCCGTTTCCTGGCCTATCTCAGTGTCAGTCTGGGTATTCTCAATCTGTTACCGGTGCCGGTTCTGGATGGCGGTCATATTGTGTATTACACCATCGAGGCTATCCGTAAAAAACCGCTCTCAGAAGAGGCTCAGGCACTTGGATTACGAATTGGTATGGCAATGATCCTCACATTAATGGTGTTTGCTCTTTACAACGACCTGATGCGGTTGTGAGAATTGCGAGCTCCTTACGCGCATTAACCAGGCGAAATAATTGAATGAGACGTTCTCTTCTAGGTTTAGCCGTTGGCCTCGCTGTTGCCGCAGCCGGCATGAAGCCAGCATTTGCAGATGAATTTACGGTTGCAGATATTGAAGTGGAAGGCCTGCAGCGTGTTTCTGCCGGTACTGTGTTTTCCGCCTTTCCCGTCAGTATCGGCGAGCAGACGGACGAAGCCGGGCTGGCAGAGGCAATCAAATCCCTGTTCCGGACCGGATTGTTCACCGATATAGAAGCCAGTCGCGACGAAGGCATCCTCATCATTACCGTGCGTGAGCGCCCTTCGATTACCTCCATCGAAATTGAAGGTAACAAGAACATCGAAACCGACATGCTGATGGACGCTCTGGCGGGTGCAGGGCTTCAGGAAGGCCAGGTGTTTCGCCGGGCAACGCTGGAACGGCTTGAGTTGGAAATTTTGCGCTCTTACATCGCCCAGGGGCGCTACAACGCCAGGGTAAAAGCGACTGCAGAGGAGCTGCCGCGCAACCGGGTTGCCATTCGCCTGGATATAAACGAAGGCACGGTTGCCGCTATCCAGCACATCAATCTGGTAGGGAACAAAGATTTCAGTGATGAAGAGTTACGGGATCTGTTCGAGTTGCAAACCAGCAGCTGGTGGAACTCTCTCACCAACTCGGACAAGTACGGGAGAGAGCGCCTGAGTGGTGACCTTGAAACACTGCGCTCCTTTTATCTGGACCGTGGCTATCTGGATTTCAATGTGGAGTCCAGCCAGGTTTCCATCTCGCCGGATAAACGGCAGGTATTCATCGCCATAGCGCTGAACGAAGGGCCGCAGTACACCATCTCGGAAATCCGGTTGCGGGGTGATCTCATCATTGATGAGGAAGAGCTCAGGGAGCTGATCCCGGTAAGTGAGGGCGATGTGTTCTCCCGGGCCCGCATGACGGCCATTTCAGAAACACTGGCTTTCCGTCTCGGTAAAGAAGGTTATGCCTTTGCCAATGTGAATGCGGTACCGGAGCCCGGCGAAGGTAATACGGCGGCGGTAACGTTTTTTGTGGAACCGGGCAAGCGGGCCTATGTTCGACGCATTAATTTCGATGGCAACGTATCCACCCGGGACGATGTTCTGCGGCAGGAAATGACACAGATGGAAGGTGGCATTGCCTCTTCGGATCGCATCGAGTTTTCCAAAACCCGTCTTGAGCGGCTTGGCTTTTTCGAGACGGTTAATGTGGATACCGTGCCAGTGCCCGGAACCGACGATCTGGTAGACGTGAATTACTCCGTAAAAGAACAGCCAACCGGCAGCCTCTCGGCGTCTGTAGGCTTCTCACAGGACTCAGGCGTTATCCTTGGGGCCAATGTGTCTGAAAATAACTTTTTCGGCACAGGCAAGCGTGTTTCGTTTGGCGTAAACGTCAGTGACTCGGTCAAAAGCGCCAATATTTCCTATATGGATCCTTACTACACCGTGGATGGCGTAAGCCGTGGCTACAGTGTGTTTGCGCGTGAGACGGATTTTGAGGAAGAGGACATTACCTCCTACCTCCTGGACGAGTACGGTGGCCGCCTTACCTTTGGCTATCCAACCGATAATATAACGCGGCTGAATTTCGGCGTTGGTTACACACTCTCGAAGATCAAGGGAGGTGTGTTTACCTCCCAGGAAGTCACCGATTTTATCGACGAGGAAGGTGACTCATTCAACAACTACTTCCTGTTTGGAAGCTGGCGCCGCAGCACTCTGAACCGGGGTGTTTTGCCAACGGATGGCTACAGCCATTCGCTGTCGCTCGACGTGGCTGTGCCAGGCAGCGACCTGACCTTTTACAAGGCCACCCATAGAACGGATTTCTACTTCCCGATCACAGATAATAACCGCTGGGTTTTGCGCACAAGAACGGAAGTAGGGTATGGCGACGGCTACGGAGACCGGAGCTTAATGCCGTTTTACGAGCATTTTTATGCGGGCGGATACGGCTCGGTTCGCGGCTACCAGGCCAATTCGCTGGGCCGGCGTGCCACCAATGCGCCGAATGACTTTTCGGATCCCGATCCCTTCGGTGGTAACCTCCTCACCGAAGGTTCCCTGGAGCTGATTTTCCCGACGCCTTTTGCCGGTGACAGCCGTTCCATGCGGACCGCATTCTTTGTGGACGCAGGCCAGGTGTTTGACCCGGACAGGGGATTTCACCCGGACCCGAGTGAACTGCGCCTGTCAGCCGGTGTCGGGTTCCAATGGATAACGGCAGTGGGCCCGCTGGCATTCAGCCTTGCCAAGCCGTTGAACGACAAGCCTGGTGATGATACTCAGGTATTCCAGTTCTCGCTTGGCCAGACATTCTGATTCAGCATTATCATAAACAAGAACGGATGAAACTCAGGAGATCCATTATGTTCAGAACGCTACTGATGTTTGCTGCAGCCATGATGATTGCTTTGCCGGCAGCAGCAGAAACCCGCATTGGCGTTGTAGATTTGCGCCAGGCACTGTTTTCATCGAATGACGCCAAAGCATTCAGCGAAACCATGCAAAAAGACTTTGCGGGCGATGAACAGAAGGTTCGCGAGACCCAGGAGGCGGCACGTAAGCTCAAAGAGCGCCTGGAGAAAGACGGAGCAATGATGAATGAGAGTGAGCGGAACAAGCTTGCGGCCGAGTTCCAGGAAAAGGTCAAGGAGTTCAACTTCCTCAAGCAACGTCTCGATTCCACGGTTAACCAGCGCAAGCAGGCGTTTCTGGAAGAGGCGCGCCCGGAAGTGGACGCAGCGGTGAAGGAGCTTCTGGAGGAAAACGATCTGGATCTGATTCTGCCGAGCGAAGCTGTTGTTTATGTGAAGCCGGAAATGAACCTGACCTCCCAGCTTCTGGATAAGTTGAACCGTTAACCCCTGCCGGCAGGCCACAGGGCCACGGGCGTGTTGTGGAGCGCGTGATGACAGAAAAGTCTTACCGGCTTGGGGAAATCGCACAAGCGTTGGGAGCGGAGCTGCGCGGAAATCCGGACGCCCGGGTTTCCGGCCTTGCTACCTTGCAGGCGGCTGGCCCCGATCAGCTCAGCTTTCTGGCAAATCCCGCCTATGCAAAGTACCTGGCGGATACTCGCGCCGCAGCGGTCATTCTATCTCCTGAGGCCGCCGTGCAGCGTCCGACCAATGTCCTGTTACTTGATAATCCCTACCTGGGCTATGCTCGCGTCAGCCACTGGTTTGACCCGGCCCCGGTGGCACCGCCGGGTATTCACCCTTCCGCAGTCGTTGATCCCAGCGCAACCATTGCTACCAGTGCCAGTGTCGGGCCGAACGTGGTGATTGAAGCGGATGTGGTTATTGGCGAGCAGGTTGTGGTAGGGCCGGGCAGTGTGATTGGTGCGCGCACCAGTATTGGCCCGGGTTCCATCATCCGCCCCAGAGTGACTCTGGCTCACGATGTAGTCGTGGGGCAACGCTGCCATATACTCAGTGGTGCGGTAATAGGCTCAGACGGCTTCGGTTTCGCTAATGACAAGGGCCAGTGGCACAGGATTGCGCAGCTTGGCCGGGTTATTCTGGGTGACGATGTTGAAGTGGGGGCCAATACAACGATTGATCGTGGCGCGCTGGATGACACGGTCATTGGTAATGGCGTGAAACTCGATAACCTGATTCAGATTGCCCACAACGTCCATATTGGTGATCACAGCGCCATGGCCGCACTGGTCGGAATAGCGGGCAGTACAAAGATTGGCAGCCACTGCGTGTTCGGCGGAGCCTCCGGAGTGGCCGGCCATCTGGAAATCGCAAGCCAGGTGCATCTGACCGGTATGACTCTGGTAACCGGCGATATCCGGGAGCCGGGAGTCTACTCTTCCGGCACAAGTGCCGATACGAATCGGCAATGGCGTAAGAATGCCGTGCGTTTTCGCCAACTGGATGCTCTGGCACGACGGATAAAAGAACTGGAAAAGAAAACAGATGGCTGAGGCCGATAAAATGATGTACATCGATGAAATTCTGGAATATCTGCCGCACCGCTATCCGTTTTTGCTGGTGGACCGGGTTACCGAGATCGAGAAGTCCAAGTCGATTAAAGGCTATAAAAATATTTCGTTTAACGAGCCGTTTTTTGCTGGCCATTTTCCGGATAACCCGATCATGCCGGGCGTTCTGATTATCGAGGCCATGGCGCAGCTTTCCGGTATCCTCGGTTTCGTGACCGTTGGCCGGAAACCGTCAGATGGGCTGGTACAATACCTGGCCGGTTCCAGCAGGGCGCGTTTCAAGCGCCCGGTATTGCCCGGGGATCGTCTGTGTATGGAATCGGAGCTTATTTCAGGTAAACGTGGCATCTGGAAATTTGATTGTCGCGCCCTGGTCGATGATGAGGTTGTGTGTGTGGCAGAGATACTGACCGCTGAGAGAGAAGTTTAATGGCAACGAACGACTGGTCGGGTGTTCATCCCCAGGCGATTGTAGACCCGTCAGCCAGGCTTGCGGCAAACGTAACGGTTGGCCCCTGGAGCTACATAGGTCCGAACGTTGAGATTGGTGAAGGCACAGAAATCCTTTCCCATGTAGTTGTGAAAGGGCCAACAGTCATCGGTCGGAATAACCGGATTTTCCAGTTCTGCAGCGTCGGTGAAGAGTGCCAGGACAAAAAATACGCCGGAGAGCCAACCACACTGGTGATCGGTGATAACAATGTTATTCGCGAGAATTGTACGGTTCACCGGGGCACTGTGCAGGATAAAGGTGAAACCCGGATTGGCAGCAACAACCTGCTTATGGCCTACGTGCATGTGGCTCACGACTGCGTAATTGGCGACAATACTATCCTTGCCAACTGTGCCACGCTTGCCGGCCATGTAACCGTCGGCGACTACGCCATTCTGGGCGGTGGCACCATGGTGCACCAGTTCTGCCACATCGGGCCTCACAGTATGGCCGCGGGCGGCAGTATTGTGCTCAAGGATATTCCGGCTTACGTAATGGCCTCTGGTCAGTCGGCGGAGCCCCACGGAATGAATGTTGAGGGCCTCAAGCGCCGTGGTTTCGACAGAGAAGTATTGATGACCCTGCGCCGCGCCTACAAGATCATCTATCGCCAGGGCCTGACCACAGAGCAGGCCGTTGAAGCCCTGGAAGATGCTTACGCCGATACGCCGGAAGTACGTGTGCTTATCGAGTCCCTGCGCGGAGCGCATCGCGGCATTATCCGCTGAGCTGGCAGGAGCCGCATTTGATAGATCACGCCCTGGTTTCGATTGTCAGCGACCGGAAAGTAACCTTTGGCATCATTGCCGGTGAGGCATCGGGTGATATTCTCGGTGCCGGGCTCATCCGTTCACTGCGTAGCCGATATCCCGGAGCGAGGTTCGTCGGAATCGGCGGCGATGAAATGATTGCCGAGGGTTTCCACTCGCTGGTTCCCATGGAACGGCTCTCGGTGATGGGATTGGTGGAGGTTCTTGGCCGAATACGTGAGCTTTTCAGCATCCGGGCGCGCCTTCTGCGTTATTTCTTTGCCACGCCGCCGGACGTGGTGATCGGTATTGATTCCCCGGATTTTACCCTTGCCATTGAGAGACGCTGCCGTGAGGCGGGTATTCCCTCTGTTCACTACGTCAGCCCGTCGGTTTGGGCCTGGCGCCAGAAGCGGATCTTCAAAATTGCCAAATCCGTGGATCTGATGCTGACCCTCTTGCCGTTTGAAGTCCGGTTTTATGAGGAGCATCAGGTGCCCGTAGCCTTTGTGGGGCATCCTCTCGCTGATCGCATTCCCGTTGTTCCTCAAACGGGTAGGGCCCGTCAGGAACTTGGGCTCGATGACAGTGCGCCTTTACTGGCGATATTGCCGGGCAGCCGGGCCGGCGAAGTCGAACGGCTTGGCACCCTGTTTCTGGAAGCGGCGCGCTGGATACAGAACAAGCGACCGGATGTGCAGCTGGTTATTCCCTGTGTGAACCGTGAACGGGAGCAGCAGGTGCGCGATCTTATTGAAGCTCTCGAGGTAAAGCTGCAGGTCACTATTGTAAGAGGTCGCTCCCGCGAGGTAATGGCCGCCTCAGATGTTGTATTGCTGGCTTCCGGAACGGCCACCCTCGAGGCCATGCTGCTGAAAAAACCCATGGTGGTGGGGTATCGGCTGAGCAAAGTCAGCTATGCTCTTCTTTCACGACTAGTGAAAGTGCCTCACGTTTCACTGCCGAACCTGCTGGCCAGGCAACCTCTGGTGCCTGAACTCCTGCAAGACGATGCGACGCCGGAATCACTCGGTGCCGCCGTGCTGGAACGAATGGAAAACGAGCAAGAGCGCGACCGGCTGGTGCAGGCATTTACCGAGCTTCACCTTACATTGAAACAGGATGCTGACGAGAAAGCCGCCCAGGCAATCTCTGAACTTCTTCAGGAGCGAACCCACTGAATGGCCCGCGCACCCGTATTGCCCCCGTTTAAATGCGACTATCAGGGCCGGCTACTGGCCGGTGTAGATGAAGTAGGGCGTGGGCCGCTTATCGGTGCAGTGGTAACTGCAGCCGTCATTCTCAATCCAGACCGGCCCATTGCAGGGCTTGCTGACTCAAAAAAGCTCACGGAAAAAAAGCGCAATGCGCTCTACGATGAGATCATCGAGCACTCAACGGCGTGGTGCATAGGCCGCTGTGAGGCGCATGAGATTGATCAGATCAACATCTATCAGGCCACTATGATTGCCATGGAGCGAGCCGTCGCCGGCCTTGCTGTTGCTCCCGAATACGTGCTGGTGGACGGCAACAAGTGCCCGAAATGGCATTGGCCCTCCGAGCCGGTAGTAAAGGGGGACAACCGGGTAGAGGCAATCAGTGCCGCATCCATACTTGCGAAAGTAACCCGGGACCGGGAAATGGAAGCCCTGGAGCTGAAGTACCCGGGTTATGGCCTTGCACGGCACAAGGGATACCCCACACCTGTGCACATGGAAGCACTGCGCAGATTGGGTGTAACACCAGAGCACCGAAAATCCTTCCGACCGGTACAGAAAGCAATAGAGGCGGTGGGCTTCTTTGAACAGCCGGCAGAAAACGAGGACAAGAGCCTACCCTATCCAACGGATTTATTTGAAAATAGTTGTTGACAGTCAAGACCCCAGTCCTTAGTATACGCACACGTTGATCGGGGACACCCGAGAAAACAACCAGTTTGATGCGGGGTGGAGCAGTCTGGTAGCTCGTCGGGCTCATAACCCGAAGGTCGTTGGTTCGAATCCAGCCCCCGCTACCATTTTATAAAAGCCGGCAATAGCCGGCTTTTATTGTTTTTGCGGGAGCTTTTCGAGCAACCGTTTTTAACAGCCAGCATTCAGAAAACAAACTCAAGCCCAGCGTACCAGGTACGCCCGGAGGCCGGTTCAAAGTACCGGTTATTGCTGGCGTTAATGCGAATATTCGCGAAGTGATCCTTGTCGCCCAGATTACGAATGCCCGCAAAACCTTTCAAAAGAATGTTTCTGCCGGCATACAGTGTGTTTCCGCCCCGCAGGTTTACCAGCCAGTAACCGTCGACTTTTACTTCGTTGGCATCGTCGGCAACAATATCTCCGATATAGCGAACCTCCAGCGCGGCAAAAATGCCGCCCAAGCCTTGCCATGTCAGGCGGTTGGACCAAACCTGTTCTGGCAGGCCAGGTAACCGGTTGCCATCGTAACGGTCGCTTCCCGAGCGGTATGTATCAAACTCGTAACTGGCCAGGGTGAGTGCGGTTTCGGCGCGCCAGCTCGGTGAAAAGAGCCAGCCAGCCGCCGCCTCTATGCCTTTGCGCGTTGTGTCTCCGGCATTGCGATAGAAGGTCCGGTCATCGGGCCCCGGCAACTCGTAGGGGATCAGTTCATCGCGCACATCAACCCAGAACAGTGTGAGATCATAACTGATACCGGTGTTCAGTTCTCCTCGCAGCCCCAGTTCGTGATTGAGAGATTTCTGCGGCTCGGTCTCCGGGTTGAGACCGCCCACTCCGGACGGATTGGCAAATTCCGAGAAGGTCGGCGTCTCGAAGGCCGTACTGATGTTGGCGTATGCCTGGTGGTTGGGCAGATAGCGATAGCTTAAGCCTGCAGATCCGCTCCATTCCCTGAACGTTCGGCTCCCGTTTTGGTCACCATCCGTTGAAAAATCATCATCAACCCTGAGACGGATCCGGTCGAAACGACCACCAACCGACAGGAGCCATTGATCAGTAAGGCTCAGGTCGCCTTGTGCAAAGGCGCTCAAAGCCGTTGCCGTTTGCAATTCGTCTGCGGTCAGCCCCTGTAAATCGCCGCCGAAGCTCATTTCACGGCGGATACGGTCATCCCGTTGCTCACGGGCTTCCAGCCCAGTGACATAGCGAAAGGGAACCCCTGAGAGCTCAAGCGATTGCCGGTAATCGACCCTTGCTCCGAAATAGTCCCGATCGTAATCAATGCGGCTGTCACCAGGGTAGGGCAACTGCTGTTCAAAGTTCCTGCGAAGGTAAAATGTTTTGGCCCGTAACTCCCCCGGCCCTGCGGAGAGATCCTGGTATTGGAGTCCAAGCACCTGTTGATCGACGGTTTGCCCTGTGTCGTAATCTTCAGTAAACCGCCCGGCTTGCGATCGGTCTGCTTCCACCTGCTCAGCGGTAAGCGCACCCGGATCTTCGGAACGAGGATTCTGCAGCAGGTTTACGATGGTCGTCAGGGAACGGTCGTTCCCCAGCTCCCGGCGCAGTTTGGTATTGAGCAGGTATTTTTCGACCTTGGCATTGTCGCGATAGCCTTCGTAGTTGAGCGCAGAAGCGCTTACACTGTGTGACCAGGGTCCGTTTTGCTGGTTGTTTTTTACTGAGAGTTTGCCAAAGTTATCGCTTCCGCCGGTGATGCGAACCGATGTTTCATCGGGTTTTCGGCGCCCGTCTGAGGTGGTCACGCTGATAACGCCGCCCGCGGCATTGCCGTATAGAACCGAGGCTGGTCCCCGGATTACTTCGATGCGCTCAGCGCTGTCCAGGTCGATAGCGTCCAACTGGGCCTGACCATCCGGCAATGTGTAAGGGATGCCATCAACGATAACCGTAATGCCGCGCACGCCGAAAGGCGCCCGCGCTCCAAATCCCCGTATGGCTACGCGCTCACCCTGGGCATAGTTTTCCTGGTTTTGCAGAAAAATGCCGGGGACCTGGCTCAGAGTCTCATCCAGTTTTAATCGCTGCTGGCCATTCTGAATAGCCTCCTGCTGAACGACCGACATGGCAGCCGGCGTTTCATACAGAGCACGCTCCATCACTGGTGCGGTCACCACTATGTCGGCGGCAGACTGCCCATGAGTTGTCAGTGTGAATGAGAGCGTTGTCAGCCCGCTCAAAAGGAGAAATACAGATTTGTAGTTCGTCATGGCGTTTTCTCCTGTCAGGAAAGGCTTGCATCCGTGGCCAGGATATTGGCCGGGCGCGAGCGTTTTTTATTCTGCAAGCGCTTGTCTACGCACTGTTGCTCGTCGTTGAGTATGACCACGCACTCCAGACATTGGATGCATTCATCATAATCAATCCGCCCGTCTTTACGGATGGCGTTAATACCGCAGGCATTTTTGCAATGCTGGCAGGGGTTGCCGCATAGCTCCACGCGATCCAGCCAGCTGAACAGGCGTAACCGGCCCAGAATAGCCAATCCGGCACCCAGCGGACACAGGTAGCGGCAATAGAACTTATGAATAAACAAGCCAATAGCCAGCAAACCGAGGGCATAAATCACGAAAGGCCAATAACGCACAAAATAAAGGGTAATGCTGGTTTTAAACGGTTCTACCTCCACCAGTTTTTCCGCCAGCGCCAATGAATAAAAGGCGGTACCCAGCAAGCCGATAAGAATCGGATATTTGATCAGGATAAGGCGGCGATGCCAGCGCTCCGGTACCTTAATCTGGCGCAGGCCAAGCTTTTTGCCTAGCCAGGCAGTCATCTCCTGAAGTGCACCAAACGGACAAAGCCATCCACAAAACAATCCGCGCCCCCAAATAAACAGGCTGATAAATGTGTATAACCATAAAATGAAAATAATAGGATCGAGCAGGAACACATTGAGTGAGAAACCATCCCAGATCGCCAGTAATAGCGTGTATATGTTAACCACGGATAACTGGCCCTGGGCGTAGAATCCGATAAAGAACAGTGTGAAAAACAGAAAACCCCAGCGAAACCGGTGGACCAGCTTCGGATGTCTGCTCAACGTTCTCTGGTAGGCAAAAAAAACGCTCAATATAGCCAATGCAGTTACTACAAGCGCAATCTGCCACCACCGCTGTTTCCACAAACCAATCCATACAGGTTCGCGCTGATCCTGAATTGACGTTGTCGGCTCCACCTTTTCAAACAAGTCCGGGTTGAACTGAGCAGGCACGTCCATAATGGCGAGGTCCTGCACCAAGTGGTTACGTGACAGTTCAATGTGAAATTTTAGCGTGGCATCTGCACCGGGGTTGTAACCGGCACTTCCGCCAATGCGGAAAAAGTTGTGGGCGGTCAGGTCCGGCATACCCGTTGCCTGCAATTCCAGCCCCTGGCCTGACAGGTTCAAATCCCGCATTTCCAAAGCCAACCCTCCCTGACTCAGGCTCAGACGTTGCGAGATGCTGCCGGGTATAAAGCTCTCTGGTACGTGGGGAAACATTCCTTTTGACATCACAAGCATTACCTGTGTGTCGCTACCGAGGCTCTCCATCAGCATTTGGTAGCCGTCATCACCTAACAGATTGCGACCCACCATTGGCGCATTGACGTAGCCAAAGAAAAGCTCGGTGAACAGGCCATTGTCGGGATCATCAAAATCCTGGGGGTAATCTGCCAGTGACCGGCCAAGCTCAGATTCGGCAGCTTCGCGGCTTAGCTGCCACTGGCCAATGTAGCCGCGGTTGAGTAGCTGTTGCCATGTGAGAGGCTCAAAGAAGTCAGGTTTTGCTCTTGTTGGTGGCGCCTGCGCGAAGCCTGCAATATTGTTGCGTGCCACCTCCAGGGCAGATGAAAGAATCGTGTCGTTAATGATCAGAACGGAGACGGTGGCTTTGCTGACGCCGTCAAAATACACGGTGTTTCCGTCCGCTGTCCGTCCTGCGCTCCCGGTATTGGAGGTGTTAATTATGATCTGTTCTCGCAGTGACCGTCCTTCGTACTGGTCAACAAAGTCGAGCAGCGGCTTTTCGCCTATGCCGTGCAAAAACACCGGTTCGTGGTGGTTAAGTACTTTCACGCCGGTAAAACGGCCACGGGTGTCCATGCCGACCAGCATACTGATCGGCTTGCCGGCAAATCCCTGAAGTGGGCTCAGATCAACGGATTCATAGGCATAGCCCAGTAATTCCTGGAGCTGATACACAGGGTAAACAGGGAACCCCTCTAGTTTCTCACTGATAACCGTCGCCGATGGAAACAATTCCTGAATCAGTGATTTTTTTTGTTCAGAAAGTTCAGCTTGAGCTGCGGGACTGCAAACAAAAAAATACAGAAAAAGCAGCACGATGCGCCCGACCATGAGTTACTCCCGGTTTTTTTCGGGTAATGACAACCATGCTATTGGGTTTGTGTTTTGGCTCAATACGACCTCAGAGTCAGGCGTCTGCTACTTTATGGTTGCTTTTGCCAATGTAATGCGTGAAAGCGCTGATTTTGTTGAATGATTTGCGCTGCCTGACACGCTTCCGGTTTGTAACCCAGGATCGGGTTCCTTGATGTCGTAGTACAAAAGTGCTGTTCCTGCTCCCTCCCAAATAATCATAAAACCGATCCCCTCGACCGATATCTCAGGTTTCTTTGTTCGCCGATCATAAAGTTCAGGCAACAGCTGTCGCTTGAGACATCTGGTAAGGGTCGCCTGATTCTGAATATCCAAAATACTGGGGGAGTTATGAACAACAAAAAAATCAGAAGGTCAGCACTGTTCACCGCAATGTTCGCTGCAATGGGTACCAGTGCCGGGGTAAATGCGGCGGTCGAATTGTATAACCAGGACGGCACAACGTTTTCCGTTGACGGCTATTTCAACGCATTTTATGTGAACCGCGATGATGATGTGAGTGACACCCGCGACTCCCGCATCAAGATGGGTTTTTTGCCCAACACCATAGGATTTAATTTCAGCAAGGAAATGGGCGATCTGACGCTGGGTGGCCGTTCGTCATTCTGGACGTCAATCAATGACAGTCTGGATTCGCCTACGGATACCTCTATTGATGTGCGCCAGTTTTACGCCACCGTAGACGGTAGCTTTGGCCAAGTGTTAATCGGTAAGGACTTTGGTCTTTACGCACGCTCCAATATATTCCTCGATGAAATCCTGATGGGTTTTGGGTCTCCGGGGACGCCCGGTGGAGTGTCCTTTGGCAACATCCGTACGGGCTACCCGTACCCGACTCCGTCAGCCCAGATAACCTATCGTGCGCCGGAAATGTCCGGCTTCAATATTGCTGTCGGTGTTCTTGATCCGGCGGATACCGTTACCGGGGCAAATGATGAGAATTCTGCTCCGCGGTTCGAGTCGGAGGTAACCTACAGCACTGATGTGAACGGATTAGCGTTGACCGGTTGGGTCAACGGCCGTTATCAGTCAGCCGAAAATGGTGGCACTACGATTGACAGCAGCGGCGTTGGCTATGGTGTTAAAGCATCGTTGGCGGGCCTGACCCTGGCAGCATCCGGTTTTACCTCAAAAGGTGATAATCCGGTGCTGATTACCAACAGTGCACTCACGGAAGATGACGCTGATGGTTTTCTTGTTCAGGGGGCCTACACTTTTGGACCCAACCGCATAGTGTTGTCTTATGGCGAAACTGACGCTGAAATCCTGGATCTTGAAACCGAAAATACGACCCTCGGTTTTTTTCATGATGTGAATAGTAATTTCAAACTGGTTGCCGAATACAACATGTTTGAGAGCCAAAACCGTACCACCAATGCGACCAGTGCCGATAGCAATACCATCGCACTTGGAGCCATTGTCACGTTCTAGGCCTGGTTGACTGCGGGTGGTTGAGCCGGTGCTCTATCACCCGCTGCCTCGTCTAGAACTAAAGTGCTGGTTTTTTGGTAAGTGTACTCAAGCTGCTGATGGAATCTGATAATGGAGTATTGCTATCAATGGCTTACGATCGTTTCAGCGCGCCAGTAAAAAGCACTGAAGTCCCATTGGCGAAACTGTCGGATTCCTTAAAATTGTGGGGTCGTTATCTTTTTGCGGAACTAATCTCCCCATGCCGTCAGTAACTGCTGTTTCCGCTGTCCGTATTGCCAGCACCAGTGTTCACGAGCCGGTTCTGGCTGCCGATGACCTTGCCAGCCAGCTTAACCATCAGCATCTCGGATATGTACTGTTCTTCTGTTCCGCAGAGTATGACCTTGCCGGATTGGGGCGGGCTCTTGAGCAGGCATTTCCGGATGTACGCCTCTCAGGTTGTACCTCTGCAGGCGAAATCACTACTCGCGGCTACGATCGTGGGAGTATTGCGGCTATTGGTTTTGATAGCCGATTTTTCTCGATTGACTGTGCCCTTATTCGTGAGATGGACCGGTTCTCACTGCAGGATGCGCAAAGCCTCATTGACGGCCTGTTGACGAACTGCCGCAATGCACGGCTTGCTCCTATCAAAGGGAACACCTTTGCAATTACTCTGCTGGACGGGCTTTCCAGCCGTGAAGAGCTGGTACTTGCAACCTTGAATGCCGCACTTGGCAGTATTCCACAGTTCGGTGGGTCAGCGGGTGACGATGAGCGCCTGGCAAATACTCATGTCTTTTATGGGGGGCGTTTCTATGCTGGTGCGGCCACGGTTCTTCTGGTGAATACACCACTGGAATTCCGTGTGTTTTCCTGCCACCACATGACCGCGGGCCATGAAAAACTGGTTGTGACAAATGCTTGCTCCGACAGTCGAACGGTTTATGAGTTAAACGCAGAGCCCGCCGCTGAATCCTACGCTCGAGCCGTGGGCGTTGCTACAAATGAATTGGATCGCACGGTTTTTGCCCTTAGACCATTGGGTGTGAAAGTCGGTGGTCATTATTTCGTGCGGTCGATACAGTGCGTCAATCCAGATAAAAGCCTGACTTTTTATTGTGCCGTAGAGACCGGCATTGTAATGACGACCATGACACCCGAATCATTGCTGGACAGTGTGCGAGAGCAACTTGAAATCTCCGAAGATATTGTCGGGCCGCCGTTGGTTACCATTGGCTGCGATTGTTTTCTGCGCCGTCTGGAGGCTGAACTGACCGGTGAGGCAGAGGCACTGTCGGAGTTTCTGAGTAAGCACAGGGTGGTTGGTTTTAACACCTATGGGGAGCAGTTTAACGGTATACACATTAACCAGACATTTACGGGGGTGGTTATTGGCCAGCCTGATGCCGGTTCACTTTAACGAACAGCACCCAGACACCTCTTTGCTGCAGCGTATTGCAACGCTTGAGGCTGACAACGAGCGCCTGCGTAAAATTTGTGATGCGCTCATTGAGCGGGTGGAGTCCGGAACGGCCCACAAGCCGGATCCTTATGCTGCTTTTGAACACTCGGTGGTACTGGCTGAGCAGGTGCGCGAGCGCACAGAAGCATTGAGCCAGGCGATGGATGAACTTCGCAGTAGCAACAAAGCGCTTAACAGAGCCCGTGAAGAGGCAGAAACGACTCGCCAGCGCCTTAGCGATGCCATTGAGAGTATTGCCGATGGGTTCGTGCTCTTTGATCACCGCCATCAACTGGTCCAAAGCAACAGCCGCTTTCGCAGCTACTGGCGTCATACCGGCATTGATATGCCCCCTCCAGGTACCAGTATCAAAGTTGTTTGGCAGTTGGCGCTGGCGTCCGGATTAATTGTGGAAGAACATCGTGAGCCCGATTCCGATGGTGTGATACTCCTGCTTTCAAACAATCGCTGGGTACAGATGACAGAACGACCCACACGTGAGGGCGGGCTGGTAGTGCTGTATTCGGATATCACTGATATTAAAAACAGCGAAATGGCACGCCGAATCAAAGCGCTTGAAGAAAGCGAGCGCTGGATTCGTGTGGTCACCGACCATGTGCCGGCGCTGATTGCCTATGTCGGTGCTGATTTGACCATCCAGTTCTGTAATCAGGTTTATGAAGCCTGGTACGGTCGCAACGGTGAATCACCTTTAGGCAAGCGCCTTGACCATGTGCATTCGGAAGATCTTTATCGGCGGTTGTTGCCGCAGATGCTGGAGGTGTTGGCCGGTTACAATGTGAACTTTGAATTTGAAGAAACCGGTGAGCAGGGGCAAGTACGCTACATGCTTCGTTCCTATGTGCCCAACTTTGATGAGCAAGACGATGTGATCGGCTTTTTTGTGTTGATTCAGGATATTACTGAACATCGCAAAACCGCCCTGGCGCTTGAGCAGGCCTATGATGATCTTGAATGTCGCATCAAGGAGCGCACTTCGGCATTGACCGAGGCTAACAGCCAGTTGCGTCAGGAAATCCGCGAGCGCGCATCGGCAGAAGCACGCTTGCAGGAAGCAAAACTGGACGCAGAGCGCGCAAACCTGTCGAAAACCAAATTTCTGGCTGCCGTCAGTCACGATTTGTTGCAGCCTCTGAACGCCGCCCGGCTGTTCACCAGTGCCTTGCTGGAGCAATCGTTTGGCCCCAAAGCCGAGGGATTAGTACGCTCTGTGAGCACGTCTCTGGATGATGTGGAGAGTTTGCTGGGCACACTGGTGGATATTTCGAAACTCGATGCCGGTGTGATTAAACCGGATATCACAGCATTTGATCTGCGCGACCTGCTCAACAACATCGCTCGTGAGTGTCAGCAAATGGCTGTCGCAGAGGATCTTACCCTGGACTTTGTGCCATCCTCGGCGATTGTGGAATCTGATTCACAGCTGTTGGCCCGTATTCTGCGGAATTTTCTGACCAACGCCATCCGCTACACCGGCAGTGGCCGCATTTTGCTGGGATGTCGGCGACAGGCTGAGCATGTTGTATTGCAGGTGTGGGACACCGGGCCGGGTATTCCGCAGGATAAGTTAAGCGAAATATTCCAGGAATTTAAACGTATTCGTCCTGAAGGATCGCGTCCAGACAAGAGCCTGGGCCTTGGTCTTGCTATCGTAGACAAGATCGCACGCATGCTGGGCCATGAGATCACGGTGTCGTCGGTTGAAGGCAAGGGTTCGGTATTTGGTGTACGGGTGCCCTTGGGTAAATTGCCGCCGCGGCGATCGGCAGCAGTAAAAAAACACAATTCTGCTGAAAGTCATGGCCTGGGCGGGGCAATAGTCTGGGTGATCGATAATGATCACGCAATTTGTGAAGGCATGAAAACATTGTTGGAAGGCTGGGACTGCAGAGTGACAGGTGCCACCTCGCCCCCTCTGGCAGGATAGTTGGCACTACTTAATTTTTAACCAGTTGGGCGGTTCAGGTGTTGATAGTGCCTCGTTATTCCGATGAACGTAAAGTCGCAGTGCTGGCAAAGTTATCGCCG
>NZ_NIHD01000002.1 GCF_002806975.1 Marinobacter aromaticivorans
TATGGTAAAAAGTGGTGGAGTTTTCCCAACTTTCTCAAAAATGGTTTCAGACCACCCATTGAAAAGCTCTACAAGGACTACCTGCCTCTTACCTTCGAAGCCTGGAAAACAGCCCACCCCCAGCGTTCGGCGTATGTACCCGAGGCGCTCAAGCAAACCGTCAAAGCCAACTGGGACAGGCTCGAAAAAGACATTCTTGCTGAAGCAAATGCCCTGAGGCAGCCCTGTATCGATTGCCTGCGTAACGGCGAGCGGCCGCCAGAGTACACTCTGTTGTCGCCGTTGAATCACCGTGCCAGCGTAAGCCTGCAGGTGGCGAAGGATTATGTTTTACGTTTGAAGAGACTTGCGGTGAATGGTTGGTTTCCGGGGCAGTCGCCCAGACCGGCGCTGGGGTATGCGGGGTTTGAGGACGTAGTGGACAGTGAATCACGCGACTTTGATCAATTTATCAACAGTCTTATCGAAAAAGATAAGGTTGAACAGGTTGACCAATCAACATGGCTTTTTAGTCATTCCGGGATGCGGATTCCCACCCAAGAATTGTTCGAAGAAATCTACCAGCGAGAAATCATGCAGAGCCAGTTACTAGTAAATTCAATGTTTGGACGTTACTGATGAGCAAATTCAATCTACGGGCACTTTTTCTGTTTGGTGTTGCTTTAGCTGCAGGATTCAGCTTGTGGGCATTTTATAACTCACCCGGGCCGGTCATGAGTGCTTCTGTTTCCTCAAACGGGGCGTTTGCCATCACCGCCCACAGGGATCAGAAGTTGATTCTGTGGGATTTGAAAGCACATAGCCGGAAAATCATTAGCCGCGACGCTAACATCTATAGTGCCTATTTCGTTAAAAATCGGGATATTTTTCTCTGGCAGGATCTCGATAATGTCGTCACCGCTCAATCGACAAACGGGGTGACCCAGACGGTTTTTGAACTAGACAAGCCGACCTATGGTCACCTTATAACACCGGATCTCAGCACCTATTATTATTCCGACATTGGTTGGGGCATATTTCAAAGGACAGAGGACGGATCTACAGAGGTTATAAAAGCAACCGATGGCAGGGCTTTTCTTGGCTATCACAAGCTCTTCAACCTCTCGATGGACGATTCTGAGCGCTGGATAGTCTCTGCAGGGAGCGGAGAGCCTAAAGGATTTGAACCGCCCTATTACCGGTCGATACAAGAAGTCCTTGACCAGGGGGAAGACTTCCAACACATGTATGGTGTTGCTTTATGGAATCTCGAGACCCGACAACCAGCCGCCAAACTGGACGGTAATTCATCCAAAACCCACGCCGTCATTAGCCCAGATGGGCAATGGGTGGTCAGCGCGGACGAAAACGGCAAAAGCTTTGCTTGGAACACATCTAACCCCGAAAAACGAATGCGTAACGCAGGGTACTCGGGCCTATTCATCGAAGGCCTCTCGGACGATCTTCCAACTTCTGAATATTATGATAACAGTGAGCTTATAGATCTTCCCAAAGGCACAAATATTTTCACCATCGCCGTTGCCTTCATCCACAACAGCGAATACTACCTCCGCTTTGGCAACAACAGTCATATGGCGGCCCTATTCAAAACCGGCAGTCCCTGGCCCGTGAAGTACTTTGACCTTGGTGAATCACCCAGGTTGGTTACCTACGGCAGCAACTACGACCGCAACACCGCCATCGCCACCTCTCCCGAAGCGGGTATTCTGGCGATGGGGCATCAGTCTAGCGGTGGAATCAGCGTGTACCATTTTGACGCGGACCAGCTAACTCTCGAGCGGATCTGGGTGGTGGAGTAACGCTTGAATTAACCCTCTATGGGTCGCGTTTCGTCTTCCAGGGCATCAATCATGAACTGGGGCATGGCCAGCGCGCCGTGGTGGATGCCGCTGTTGTAATAGCGGGTTACAAAAGGCCGGTTGTTTGCGTCATCCTCGCGGAAATATCTCACTGGATTGTCTTTGCTGGCCATGGTGCAGCTCCACCAGCCGGTGGGGTAAACAGGCTGAGGGAACGGCAGCGTTTGCACATGGTCGAAGCCGGCTTTACGCATGTCGTCGTGCATGTCTTTTATGATGGTGTTGGTGTGCAGCAGTGGTGATTCACTTTGCTGCACAATAATGCCACCCTCACCCAGTGCCAGCATGGCATCCCGGTAGAAATCCAGAGCAAACAGGCCTTCGGCAGGGCCCACCGGGTCGGTGCTGTCGATAATGAGAACGTCAATGCTGCCGGGATCTACTTCCCGCATCCACTGTACGCCATCGCCGAAGAAAAAATTGGCCCGTGGATCGTCGTTGGATTCGCACAATTCCGGGAAGTATTCTTCAGACAAGCGGGTTACACGCTCGTCGATTTCAACCTGCCAGGCTTCTTCCACAACGGGGTGTTTCAGCACTTCTTTCAGGGTCCCGCAATCTCCACCACCCACAATCACCACTTTTTTCGGATTTTTATGGGTGAAGAGCGCCGGGTGGGTCATCATCTCGTGGTAGAGAAAATTGTCCCGGGTGGTCAGCATAACGCAGCCATCCAGCACCATCAGGTTGCCAAAAGTTTCGGTTTCGTAGATTTCCAGCTTCTGAAACGGTGTCTGCTCTTCGTGCAGCTTCTGTTTTACCTGCAAAGAGAAGGCGGTTCCCTGATCCTGGAATACTTCGGTGAACCAATCGTTATTCAGCGTTGTCATGGTGCTCTCCTGCAAAACCCTGGTGCAATGGTCAAAACGTGTATTGTAGGGGCGCGCGCCGGCCAGCCATAGTGTTTGTTGCCGATTATTACCGGTTGGCCGTGTCACGATATGACCAACAGCAACGGGTACTTTCAGCTGCAAGGGCTAATCCCTACAATACCAGCCATTGCGCCGGCCTGCCCGGCCCCGGTTTTTTTCCAGAAGGACAGCAGCCATGAGCAACACCAGCGCCTCCCCGGCTCACAAGGTTTACAACATAGCCCAATGGAGCGAGGGCTATATCGGTGTTAACCCGGAAGGAGAGGTTGTGATCCGGCCCAATCGTGGCAAAAGCGAGGCGGAGATCAACCTGCCGGAACTCACTCGCTCGTTGCTGGACTCAGGGCTCCAGCTGCCGGTGCTGATCCGCTTTACCGACATCCTTCACGACCGGGTGAACAAGCTGTGCAACGCGTTCAACAACGTGGCCATGGAGCAAAACTATAAAGGGCAGTACACAGCGGTCTACCCCATCAAGGTAAACCAGCAGCGCCGGGTGGTTGAAGAACTGATTGCCGCAGAGCCGGCGGCCAGCAACGGGCAAATCGGTCTGGAGGCAGGCAGCAAGCCGGAACTGATGGCAGTGCTTGCGCTGGCCAGACACTCCGGTTCGGTTATCGTATGCAACGGCTACAAGGACAGGGAGTACATCCGGCTGGCGCTGATCGGCCAGAAGCTGGGCCACCGCGTGTTTATCGTGGTAGAGAAACAATCGGAGTTGCCACTGATTCTGGAGGAAGCCAAAAAACTGGAGGTCTCCCCGCTTATCGGCGTCCGTGTTCGCCTCGCCACCATTGGCAAAGGCAACTGGCAGAACACGGGCGGAGAGAAATCCAAGTTCGGTTTGTCCGCCAGCCAGGTTCTGGATGTGGTGACTACCCTGCGCCAGGCCGGCGCTTTGGACACCCTTCAGCTGTTGCACTTTCATCTGGGGTCCCAGATTGCCAATATCCGCGATATCCAGACCGGGTTGCGGGAGTGCGCACGCTTCTACAGTGAGCTGAGGCACATGGGCGCGCCGGTGAACACCGTGGACATCGGCGGCGGCCTGGGTGTCGACTACGAGGGCACGCGTTCCCGCAGCGCCTGCTCGATGAACTACAGTATGCATGAATACGCCTACAACGTGGTGCACGTGCTGCAGGCAGAATGTGATCGCCATGACCTTCCCCATCCGGACCTGATCAGCGAATCGGGCCGGGCGCTGACCGCACACCATTCGGTGCTGGTGACCAATGTCATTGACCGTGAGGAGCCGGAGGACCGCCAGGCCAGAAACCCCGGGCCGGATGCACCTTCCCCCCTGCAGGATCTCTGGCGCGATCTGGAAAGCCTGCAGGACCCGGCCTCCCCACGCTCACTGGCGGAAATCTATCACGATGTATTGCACGCCATGGCGGATGTTCACGGCCAGTTTGCACACGGCACGCTGTCCCTGCAGGAACGTGCAGATTCAGAAACCCTCTATATCCGCTGCTGCCGGCTGCTGCAGGGCCAGTTGGACAAAAACAGCCGGGCCCATCGCGAAATCATTGACGAACTGAACGAAAAGCTTGCTGCGAAGCTGTTCGTCAACTTCTCGTTATTTCAGTCCCTGCCCGATGTGTGGGGCATAGACCAGATATTTCCGGTCATGCCGGTGAGCGGCCTGAACCGCCCGCTCACCCGGCGCGCGGTGATTCAGGATATCACCTGCGATTCGGATGGTCGCATTGACCGCTATGTGGACGGCCAGGGCACAGAAACCACGCTGCCCCTGCCGGAGGACAAACCCGGCGAGGCGCTGCTGATGGGTTTTTTCATGACCGGTGCCTATCAGGAAATACTGGGGGATATGCACAACCTGTTCGGTGACACGCACTCGGTGGATGTTCGCCTGAACGATTCCGGAGGCTTCGATACCAGCGAACCCATTATCGGCGATACGGTTGCCCATGTGCTCAGGTATGTGAACTTTGAACCCGAAAAACTATTGCAAACCTACCGCGACAAATTTGCCGCAAGCGATTTGCCGGAAGAGACCCAGGCCAGGCTACTGGAAGAGCTGAGCGCCGGCCTTGAGGGTTACACCTACCTCGAAGACTGATAGTTTCTTTGGCACAAGACAGATCCGCACTGAGACATTGCCCGTAGATAACAAGACTGACAAACCCGGGACGAGTGCATAGAATGAGCAAGGTAACGAACATAAATCATGCGACTGTCAAGGAGCGTCCGGTGACCACACTGGATCAGCAGCCAACACGTGCCGAGGGCCGGAAAGACCCCTGGAGTCAATTGTTGGTGAAGGTGGGGAAAAGCCAGGACCGCCAAGCCTATCATTCTCTGTTTGAGCACTTCGCCCCGCAACTGAAGTACTACGCCATGGCAAACGGCATGGCCAGCCACGCGGAAGAACTGGTGCAGGAAGTGTTCGTGTCTATCTGGCGCCGCGCCAGCCTGTATGACTGGCAAAAGGCAGCAGCCTCTACCTGGATTTTCACCATTGCCCGTAACCAGCGGATTGACATGTTACGCAAGCTGCGGCGCACCAGTGCAGAAATGCCGGTCGAAACAGAAGATCTCTGGCAAATTCCCGGCGAGAATGAAGATGAGCCGGTAACCTCCCTGCACCGCCTGATGTCTGAGCGCCGGGTGCGTGAGTCCCTGAGTCATTTGCCGGAAGACCAGATTACGGTAATCGCAAAGGTGTATATGGAGCAAAAATCCCACCAGATGGTAGCGGATGAACTGAACATTCCTCTTGGTACCGTAAAAAGCCGGGTGCGCCTGGCACTGAGCAAGCTGAAAGTGATTTTGCAGGACCAGAACGTATGACACGGCACCATCCCGACGGCCTGAGTTTAATGGAGTACAGCGCGGGCAACCTGAGTGAGCCGCATGCGCTGTGCATCAGGCTGCACCTCGACAAGTGCTCCCATTGCCGCAGCCGGGTAGATACGCTCGACAGCCTGGGCGCCGTGATGATGGAACAACAACCGAAGGTCAGTGTTTCCGAGACTGTTTTTGACGATATTCTCGCCCGAATCGACGATTTGCCCTCAGTTCAACAACCTGCAGAGAAAGCTGCACCTAAAGTCAGTATTCTTCAGAAGCTGTTGGGGGAGGACATCAATAAACTGCCCTGGAAGCGGCAACTGGGCGATGTCAGCGTACTGGATATCACGGAGAAATTTCCTGGCCAGAAGGAGCAGGTTGTATTGCAGAAGCTGGTAGCAGGAGGCAAAGCGCCAGCCCACACCCATCGTGGCACCGAAACCACTATTGTGTTGCAAGGGGCCTTTGCCGATCAGAAAGGCGTATTCAACCAGTGGGATTTCGTTGTTCTTACCGAAGAAGACGAGCACAAGCCAGTCGCCGTTGGATGTGAGGATTGCATTACACTTTCTGTGCTAAGCGCCCCGGTTAAGCTGACCGGCACCTTTACCCGGCTGCTCAACCCGTTTATCCGCTGATATTCTTTCGGACGGTGGCGGCTTTGAGAGTGTTCATGCAATAACAGGCTCCAGCAAGTGATCTTCGCTTTCTGCTGTTTGACGTACTGGGTGTCAACCGGCTTCACGAGTTCGAGAAGTACACGGATGCCACGCCGGACCTGATTTCCGCAGTTATTGACGAGGCCGGCAAACTGTCGGCTGAAGTTATTCAGCCAACCAACCAGAACGGTGACCGTGAAGGTTGCCATTACGACCCGGAAACCCACGATGTAAAAACCCCGGAGGGGTTCAAGGAAGCCTACAGAAAGTTTGTGGAAGGGGGTTGGACGGCCCTGGATGCGCCCCTGGAATTTGGCGGACAAGGCCTGCCCCATACCCTGAAATTTGTAGTGGATGAAATGGTATGCTCCACCAACCTCTCGCTGGGCATGTATCCGGGGCTCACCCACGGTGCCATCAGTGCGCTGCATGCTGATGCGTCAGAAAGTGCTTAACGAAGGTATGCGGGCGCTGGCGCTGTTTACCGGCCACCAGTTGAATCTTTCCGTTGCCCACCCTGACAAATCCACACGTGCATCGGCGGATGATCTGGTACAACTGCTCACGCCTGTGGTCAAAGCCTTCCTCACCGACGAAGGCTACAACAACGCCAACTGGGGCCAGCAGGTGCTGGGCGGCTCCGGCTTCACCCAGGACTGGCCACTGGAGCAACTTGTCTTTAATAGCCTGTAATCTCCTGGATACCAGGGACACGGTTGTACAAAAGCGAACTCTGTGCAGAGTTCGCTTTCCCGTTTCCCCATAGCTCCTTTATCACCCCTGCGTTACAATTTGCGATTTCCCGCACTTTGCCATCACACTACCAGCATGAGCCATTAATGAACGCAGCTCCTCCCGCTTCAGACTACACCTTCCGCTTTGGCGGTATTGAACGGCTATACGGCCGGAAGGCCCTGCACGCCTTCCGCGATGCCCACATTGCGGTTGTCGGCCTGGGCGGCGTTGGTTCATGGGCGGCGGAGGCTCTGGCACGCAGCGGCATTGGTACCATCACCCTGATCGACATGGATGATATCTGCGTGTCCAACACCAACCGCCAGATTCATGCTCTGGAAGGCCAGTACGGACGCACCAAGACCGACGCCATGGCCGAGCGGTTGAAAGCCATTAACCCCCATGCCGAAATCCGTGTGCACTTTGGCTTTCTCACGCTGAAAAATGTTAGCGAGCTGATCACACCGGATATAACGGCAGTGGTGGATGCCATAGACAGCGTAAAACCAAAAGCTGCGCTGATTGCCCATTGCCAGCGCGGGAAGATCCCCGTCGTCTGTGCCGGGGGCGCGGGAGGCCAGATGGACCCCACGAAAATTCTGGTGGCCGACCTCAGCAAAACAACCCAGGACCCCTTGCTGGCCAAGGTTCGCAATCTTCTGCGCCGGGAATACGGCTTCTCCAGAAATTCCAGGCGACGCTTCGGCATTGAGGCCGTATACTCAACGGAACAGCTCACGTATCCTGCCGCAGATGGCGAAGTTTGCCTGCAAAAGCCGGCAACCTCTGGCCCTTCGCGGCTGGATTGTGCCTCAGGCTTCGGCGCCGCCTGCCCGGTGACCGCCAGTTTTGGTCTGTTCGCAGCCTCCCGGCTTTTAAATCGCATTGCAAAACGCACTAACCAATAACCACACGGATTCCAGACCTCTATGCCAGCCAGCACAGTCCTGATTCTTGCCAGCATTGGCGTTCTCTCACTGACTTTTCAGTGGCTGGCCTGGCGCGTGCGCGTGCCCGCCATTCTTTTCCTGCTCGCAGGCGGCATTCTGGTAGGCCCGGTGCTGGGTTTTCTCAAACCGGATGAGGTGTTCGGCGACCTGCTGTTTCCCATGGTTTCCCTTGCCGTTGCCATTATCCTGTTTGAAGGCAGCCTGACCCTGCGCTTCAACGAAATCCGCGGGCACGGCAAAATGGCCCGCAATCTCATCCCCGTTGGCTCCATTGTCACCGGAATTATCGGCACCCTGGCCGCCCGCTGGGTTCTGGACATTTCCTGGGCCGTCGCCCTGCTCTTTGGCGCCATTTCCATTGTCACCGGCCCAACGGTTATTGCACCGCTACTGCGCTCGGTGCGCCCCAGCGCCAAACTTGCCAACATTCTGCGCTGGGAAGGCATCATCATCGACCCCGTGGGCGCCCTGCTGGCAGTGCTGGTGTTCGAGGGCATTGTTTCCTGGGGCCAGGGCAATGTGTTTGGCCACTCCCTGTATATATTCGGCAAAACACTGCTGATCGGGTTTGTCATCGGGGCTCTTGCCGGCTACCTGAACGGCCTGGTGCTGCGCAAACATCTGATGCCGCAATACCTCCACAACGCCGCCACTCTTACCTTCATGTTGGGCGTTTATGCATTCTCCAATGAAATGGCCCACGAGTCCGGTCTGCTCACGGTAACGGTTATGGGCATCTGGATGGCCAACATGAAACAGGTCTCTGTCGACAGCATTCTTGAGTTCAAGGAATCCCTGAGTGTTCTGCTGATTTCTGCGCTGTTTATCATCCTCGCGGCGCGGGTGGAGTTCGCGGCAATTACCGATCTGGGATGGGGTCTGGCGATTGTTCTGGCGTTGCTGATGCTGGTTGCCAGGCCGCTGAGCGTGTTCTTATCGGCCATAGGAACCGATCTGAACTGGCGGGAAAAACTGTTTCTGAGCTGGATTGCCCCCAGGGGCATCGTAGCCGCAGCTGTGTCAGCGCTGTTCGCTTTCCAGCTACAGAATCTCGGTTACGAAAGCGCCGCCGCCCTGGTGCCTATGGTGTTTGTATTGATTATTGCCACCGTTACCCTGCAAAGCCTGACCGCGCGGCCCATAGCCCGGTTGCTGAAAGTCACTGAACCTGCCGAATACGGTTTCCTGATTCTCGGTGCCAACCCGGTGGCCCGCATGATCGCACAGGCGCTCAAGAAGCATGAGGTACCGGTTGCCCTGGCCGACACCAACTGGGAGAACGTGCGCCAGGCAAGAATGGACAACCTGAAGGTTTACTTCGGCAACCCGATTTCCGAGCATGCCTCAACCCATCTGGACCTCACAGGGATCGGTAACCTGCTGGTTATCTCCCCCTACAAGCACATGAACTCGCTGGCCACTTACCATTTTCTGGACTGGTTCGGTGACCACAGCGTTTTCAGCCTTTCGGAAGGCGACCAGGACCAGAAGGCACGGCACCAGACAGCTGAGAAAATCCAGATGACCCGCGGTCTGTTCGACGGCGTAAGCTATGCCAAACTGGCCAGCCTGGCCAGCCAGGGTTACTCGATCAAAACCACCCAACTCAGCGAAGAGTATGGCTACAACGATTTTCTGGCGAAATACAAGGGCAAGGCCATTGTGCTGTTTGTATTCGACAGCAAGGACCGCATTAGCCCGGTACGCAGCATGGACGACCTGCAGCCCGATGATGACTGGATACTGATCAGCCTTGTCCCCCCCCGGAAACCCAAAGAACGGAAGCCCAGGGAAAGCGACGGGGAGGGTGCAGAGCCTTCAGCTATGGGTGGGGAGCCGTCAGCGAAGGATGAAGAGCCGTCACCGAAGGATGAAAAGCCTTCAACCATGGAAAAAGAGCCTTCTGTCCCCGGAGGCAAGCCCCCGGCAGAAAGCTCGTCTCCGAAAAACTAGTCTGTCAGCTGGCTGCAGTCCAGAACCAGCTTGCCCCGCACATGCCCACCTTCAAGAAGCTGGTGGGCTTGTGCCACCTGATCCAGCGCAAAAGCCTGTTCAATGTGAACCTTCACGTCGCCGTCCTCAATCAGTTCGGCAATTTCATCCAGGTGAAAAACATCCGGGCGCACAGTCATGCCGTGGGCTCTCAACCCCTGGGCTTCCGCAGCACTGACAACCTCATCAGCGGTAACTGTGGGAATGGTTACCAGCGTGCCGTTATCACCCAATGTGCGCAGGGATCGTTTACCCGTATCACCGCCAACCAGATCCAGCACAACATCCAGCCCGAAGCATTCATCAGCGAAATCGGTGGAGTGGTAATCGATGACTTCGTGCACTCCGAGCTCCGCTAGAAAATCACGGTTACCGGAAGAGGCGGTTGCAATCACATGGGCGCCCCGGGCCAGCGCGAACTGCACAGCCAAATGCCCTACACCGCCAGCACCCGCGTGCACCAGAATCTTCTGGCCAGGCTCAAGCTCGGCCACTTCAAACAGCGCCTGCCAGGCCGTGAGCGCAGCCAGTGGCAGGGCCCCGGCGGTGACCAGGTCAAGTTCCTCGGGCACCATGGCCAGTTCGTCTGCCCGCGCCAGGGCATACTCAGAGTAGGCCCCGCCACCCAGCGGGAAGCCAACCATCCCCATAACCCGGTCTCCGGGTGCCAGAGTGGTTACACCGCTCCCGATGGCAACCACCTCGCCGGCCACATCGTACCCGGGTGTCCAGGGCAACGAGCTTTCAATCTGCTGTGCCACAAACCCGAACCCCTTGCGGGTTTTCCAGTCAATAGGGTTAAGCCCGGCGCCGTGAACACGAATCAGTACCTCACCATCCTGTGGTGACGGAATATCCGAGCTGACAACCTGCAGAACATCAGACTCTCCAAACTGGTGGTAGACCACCGTTTTCATGGACGTTTCAGGCTGCTGATCAATGGGGGTATCCATGGGTATCTCCGGAAAAGGCGATGATAGTGGCTTTTGAAAATGGCTATCGATATTGGTTACTGATAGTGGCTGGTCGGGACGGGATGTCAGATTTCCTGTTTCAGGTTACCAGAAGTTGCCGGCAATAGTGACTCCGGCAGTCTAAAGGCCTTTCCCCCCCGCGACACACGCTGCTTGCATGATATCCGCAAACTCCTTCGGCGCCCGCGAAGGCCGCTGGGTTTTCAGGTCCACACAGGCATGGGTCGATACAGCCCGCACCAGGGTCTTGCCATCCGCCGGCCGCACCAGCTGGAACTGTCGGGCGGAACGGAAGCGACCATCAAAGCCGGTCAGCCAGGTGCCCATAACCAGCCGGTCACCGGGATTGGCAGCGGCAAGATAGTCAATTTCCGTGCGGGTAATCGCCATGGCTTTGCCGGTAGCTTCATGCAGCTCCCAGGTCATCCCCAGGCTCTTGACGTGGGCCCAGCTGATGTCTTCCAGCCAGCGCACGTAAACCACATTGTTGGCGTGCCCGAGCTCATCGGTATCCTCTTCAACCACCAGGATTTCAAGGGTGAAGGGATCAGGAAGATCCCATTGGATTGGCTTCTGTTCTGTCATTACGGCCCTCCAGAGTCCAGAGCGGACTGCAGCGACATGCGTCCTATACGGTCGTTGTGAAGCGAACCAAAATACAGGTAACCACCGTGGGGATTCACCGATGTGATTTCCTGAAGATGCTTACCTTCAGTGTCGTGCAGGCTGGTGATCACCTTACCATCGCCATCAAAGGCCGCAACCAGACCGTACTCCTGGGGGGCCGGCTGCAGGCTTTCGGGTAGTTTGGCGACCAGTTCCTTGAGCCAGGGCCTGGGATGCAAGGCATCAATGGAGGCGTTTCGAAGTGTGGGGAAAGCGACCCAGAACCGTCCTTGCTCATCCACCGCCAGGTTATCGGGAAAGCCTGGCAGGTTGTCCGCAAAAATCTCCGCCTGACCGGCTTTCGGGCCCTGCAGCCAGTAGCGGTGAATGCGGTATTTCCAGGTTTCATTGACCAGCACATACGCGCCGCCCGGAGCCACCGCAACGCCGTTGGCAAAATGCAGATCACCCAGCAACACCTCGGTTTTGCCGGTTTCGGGGGAGTAACGCATAAGCCGGCCATGGGGGCGCATTTCCAGAAGATCGAGCTGGTAATCCGGCTGCTGGAAACGGGAGCTGGCATCGGTGAAATAAATCCGGCCGTCTTCTGCAATATCAACATCGTCAGTAAACCGGAACGGAGTGCCTTCTGCCTCACGGCTGAGCACGGTGATATCGCCGCCCAGTGTAATGGAGATCAGGCCTTTCCAGGCATCGGCTACAATCAGGTTTCCCTGCCTGTCAAACACCATCCCCAACGGGCGTCCGCCGGTGGACAGCCAGTTATCAACCTGGCCGTCAGGGTATACGCGCACAATGTAGCCGTCCTGGGTGCCTGTAAAAATGACACCCTCGGAGTTGATCGCAGTATCTTCGGGCCCGTAAACCTTTCCTTTTGCCAGCAGTTCTGCCTGGCGCAGGCGCTCGTTGGGGGCCAGTAAGCCGCTCATGGCTTCCGGCGCCGGCGGTTGCCAGGCTTTGGCATCAACAGGAGACGGCATCAGCTGAAAGCCTGCCAGCAAAAGCAATACAACAAACAACACCGCCATCAGCCACTTCATACCTTCAACCCTTATCCCTTCATCCCTGCCTGTTTATTGTTTTTTAGCAGCCTGGTCGCCCGTCTGGGCACTCAAAAACTGCTTGCACAACCCCACGACTACGTCGGTTTTTTCAGCATGCAACCAATGGCCGGTGCCTTCAATAACCTGTAGCTGGCTTTCAGGAAACAGCCGGCGTATCTCATCCTGGTGCTTGTCCTGAATGTAAGCCGAATCAGCGCCCTTCAGGAACAGAACCGGGCCATGATAGGGGGCATCACCTTCGGGTGCGGCTGCAAGGTTGGCGTAACAGGCATCAATGGCTTCCAGATTCAGACGCCAACGGTACACTGGCCCCCCTCTGGTCTGTTCCTGTTGTGGAATCCGTTCAAGGTTCATCAACAGAAACTGTCGGACCCAGGGTATCTCGACAAACTCCGCCAGTTGCCTGTCGGCATCCCGGCGCGAGCGCACGCTGGCAAGATCAATCTGCTTCAGGCCTTCAAGCACTGCATCATGCCGTGCTTTGTAGGTAACCGGCGCTATGTCGGCAACAATCAGCTTCTCAACCCGCTCCGGTGCCTGCAAGGCAAGCTGCATTGCAACCTTGCCTCCCATTGAGTGTCCCAGAAGGCTGGCCTTTCCGATACCCTGTTCGTCCATGTAGGCCAGTACATCCCCGGCCATGGTGGGATAATCCATGATATCGCTATGAAAGGAGCTGCCATGATTGCGCTGATCCAGGGCATGAACCTGGTAGTCGGCCTGGAGTTGCCGGGCAACCGCACCCAGATTTTCCGATGCGCCGAAAAGGCCGTGTAGCAGAATCAGGGGCTCCCCGTCTCCGGTAATTCTGTGGTTCAGTATGGCAGTCATAGGCAAGGTGTCTCCGTCAGGCATGACAATGTTCAAATGCCGTTACATTAACACTGCCAGCCTGCTGAACAAGAGGGGGATTCGGATAGCGTACTTCCTGAAACAAAAAAACCGGGCAAAGCCCGGCTTGAAAGTCATAAACGTGAACTTTTCAATTCAGCAGTAATACATATCGCTCAGATACTCTGCAAGTGCCGCGACATTTTTGCGCTCTTGCTCGGTACGGGGTACAAAAATCTCATGTTCCATAAACACCTCCTGTTTGGCCTTTCCATTTCTTCAACCTGATGGGTAAATGCTATCGTTAATAGAGGAGAGGGCCGTTGACAGACTGTCCCAATCGTTTGACATTTTGTACCAGCATCCATGACAACCCGTTAATGAGCCGGCTAATGTGACTTCTGAACCTGCAAGTACCGAAATGACACCCCTTGTTGCGGCTTCCAGCACGCTGGCGCTGGTGCATTACCTGCACCGTCGTGGTGTTCTGGACAACCAGCGGGTTCAGCAGCTTACGGGCCTGGATATGGCAGCACTTGAAGACCCGGACCGGCGCGTGCCTGCCAAAGCACATTACCGGCTGTGGGATTACGCCGAACGGGTCACCGGCGACCCGGCAGTGGGTCTCAAGGCGGGGCAGGTTATTGATCCGGAACGCATGGGGCTGGTGGGGCATGTGTTCTTTAACTGCGATACCCTGGGCGAGGCGGTCATCCAGTATGTGCGTCTGCACAGGCTGATCAACGAATCGGTCATTCTGAGCTTCGAGCAAACCGGCGATCTGGCTATTCTGTGCTGGCAGGCAGACTCGCCGGAACACTACTGTCGCCAGGACATGGATCGAACTCTCGCGGCTGCGTTGAGCAGAACCCGGCACTTTATTCACCCCGGATTACAGGCCGAGTGGGCGGAAATTGCGCATCCACGCCCGCAATACGCCGATCAGTACGAAAAACTGGTGGGTGGCCCCGTGACCTTTGGTGCCTCGACAACACGGCTCGCGTTCAACAGCCGCCACCTTGACCACCCGATTCCAAACCGTAACCCCTATGTCTATTCAGCAGTCCTGCGGCAGGTCAACGGGCTGTTGGCACGCCTGCAGACGCGGCGATCGTTCAGCCGCAAAATCCGCAGGTTGATATCGCGTCAGATGTCGACCGACAGGATAGACGCCGATACTCTGGCAAAGCAGTGCCACATGAGCCGCCAGACGCTGTACCGGAGACTGAAAAAAGAAGGCCTGGGTTTCCATGAACTTGTGGAACAGGTACGCAAGGATAAAGCCTTGCGTTATGTGGCTTCGGATCACTATGCCCTGGGGGAAATAGCCTTTCTGCTGGGCTTCTCTGAACTGAGTGCCTTCAGCCGGGCTTTCAAGCGCTGGACCGGCATGGCTCCGGCCCAATACCGTGCACAGCACCTAACCCGGGAAACGGATAAATAATGCCTGACACCTCACTACTGGCCATCGCCCTCGGCCTGCTGTACCTGGGCTCGGCTGCCTGCATTTACCGCATATTGCTGACTTACCGCACGACGCAAGGGGCCATCGCCTGGATTATCAGCCTGCTCGGCCTGCCCTACCTTGCTGTACCCCTGTTCCTTGTGTTCGGCCGTTCCCGCTTCGGGGGTTATGTCAAAGCCCGGCGCATGGGAGACAAGACTCTCACCGCCCTGCTTAACCGTTTTGAGCGCAAGTCCACATCCCTCTCCTTGCCGGATCAGCAACAGCTGGATAATCAGCTCCAGGTTCTTTGCAAGCTCGGGCGTCAACCCTTCACTGAAGGCAACCGGTGTACATTGCTGCGCGACGGGGAGGCAACCTTTGAAGCCCTGATCAAGGCCATGGAGCAGGCAACGTCCTATATCCTTCTTGAATTCTACATTGTACGTTCAGACAAAATTGGCCAACGCATCAAAAGCATTCTTGAGCACAAGCTGTCCGAAGGCGTGCAGGTATGGTTTCTGTACGATGATATCGGCAGTTTCGGGCTGTCCCGCATTTACCTCAGGGAGCTGGAAAAAGCCGGCGCCCGGGTTGCCTCTTTTGGGGATGGCGACATCCGCCGCCTCCGGTTCCAGATAAATTTCCGCAACCACCGGAAACTGCTGGTCTGCGATGGCAAAATCGGATTCGTTGGAGGCATCAACCTGGGCGATGAGTACCTGGGCACCGCAATGGACCAGGAGCCCTGGCGGGATACCCATTGCCGGATAGAGGGTCCGGCCGTGACCGGGCTGCAACTGGCCTGGCTGGAAAACTGGAACTGGGCCAGCAACGAATTCCCCGTTCTGGACTGGTCCCCGGAACACCGGCTACCGGGTGATGAGCGGGTTCTGGTGCTCCCCACCGGCCCCGCCGACACCTGGGAAACCTGCACGCTGTTTTTCCTGAACTGTATCAATAACGCGCGAACCCGGCTCTGGATTGCTTCGCCGTATTTTGTTCCGGACGTGCAGATTGTGAATGCGCTGCAGTTGGCTTCGCTCCGCGGGGTGGATGTGCGAATCATCATCCCGGAAAAATCCGACAGCCGGCTTGTGCGGCTTGCGGCGTACTCCTACCTCATTCAAGCCAGCCATGCGGGGATCGGCATTTATCGTTACCAGCCCGGGTTTATGCACCAGAAGGTTGTCCTGGTAGACAATCATTACGCCGCAGTGGGTACTGCGAATCTGGATAACCGCTCCATGCGCCTGAACTTCGAGATTACCGCGATCAACACGTCAGAACGTTTTGTTTCCGAAGTGGACGCCATGCTCCGGGAAGACCTCGCCCATTGCCGCAGAATGACGGAGCAGGACTACCAGGGTCGCTCCATTGTGTTCCGGCTGACCTGCCGGGCAGTGCGCCTGCTGGCACCCTTATTGTAGACAGCCCGCGGCGCTGGCTCTGCAGCCGGTGAATATGCGACTATTCCTCTCTCATTTAACTAACCCTGCGAGCCCGACAAAACCATCCATGAAGGCCTTCAAACCCAAAGCGACACTGACCGAGCAGGTCGCCCGCCATCTCGAGAACATGATTGTATTCGGCCAGCTTGAGTCCGGGGAGCGCATTTACGAAGCCGCCATGGCCAAGCAGATGGAGGTCAGTCACGGCTCCATGCGGGAGGGCCTTTTACTCCTTGAAAAGCGTCACCTGGTCACCAATGTTCCCCGTAAAGGCGCCTTTGTCACGGCCCTCGACGATTATTTTGTGCGCAGCCTGTACGAAATACTGCAACTGTACCTGACACACACGGGCCGCAAACTCGCGCTGCAGTGGCAGCCGGCAGATCTGCAACGGCTGGAACAGCTTTATCAGCAGATGGAAGATCATTTCCACAACAACAACCTGATGGCGTTCCTGGATCTTGGCGTGGAATACACCAAGGCTTCCCTTGCCTACGCAGATAATTATTTTATTGTCGCAGCCATTGATGATCTGTGGCCTTCGGCCAGGCGCTGCGCCTTTGTTGCCTTCAAGCGTGGCGGCAACCGCGTACTGGAAGATAACCTCGTTCACATGCGCGAATCCATCAGTGCAATACGGGACAGGGATGACGAGAGGCTGGCGACCATTCTTCACCGCTACGCCCTGCAGCAGTGCCAGCAGGTGTGTGAGGCGATAGCTACAGGAAGCCCTAATAAAACAGCTGGGTGAACGAGAACCCAATATTCAGGTAGGCGGCCCAGTTATCCTGGTTGTTGTAGGCGGTGGCTATCTGTACCGGCCCCAGGAATGTATCCACGCCGGCAAAAATACTCCAGGATTTGAGCGCGCTGTTCCATCCGGCGTCGCTGAGGGAGGGCCAGGCATTTCCGGTTTCCAGACCCAACCCCGCAAACCAGGGCGTAATGGGTCCGCCAAAGGCCTGGCTGGCGTATACCGATACCATCGCGGCACTGTCGCCCGTAATCTGGCCCGGTGCATAGGCCGACAGACGCCGGAAACCTCCGAGCCGTACAGCATTTTCAATGCCCGGGTTTCCCCGGGTCACCGTATGTGCATAAAGCAGGCCGGTGAGATTGAAACCTTTCCAGGTATCTGTTCCCAGGGCCATACCGGTTACTGAGTCGAAATGCCGTTCGGAACCGAGACCTTCACGCTCCACCCGGCCCCGGATTCCCGCAAAAGCGCCCTCTCGCGGAAAAAAGGCATCGTCCAGGGAATCGTGCACCAGTTGCAGGCTGACGTTACCCTGGTGGACAGCCCCTTCTGGCGCCACCGGCGCCCCTACCTGTTTGTCGACCGTAGCGTAACCGCGGGCGTAGGTTAATCGAACCTCGGCATTGCCGCCAAGCTCCATACCCAGGCCCAGATCTGCCTGCCGGAAGGTTACATCCAGCTCGGCAATGCGCTGGCCGCTGGCGTCATATACACTGACCGCATCCCGGGAATACTCGGCCCCGGCTACCAGAAATCGCTCATAGCCATAATCCAGGGGTTGGTACCATTGGGTTCGAATGCTCGGCTCTGTACCCAGCTGCATGCCTGTCTGCCATTCGCCTCCAAGCCTGTTCAACTCGGTCACACGCAGAGACGACGCAAGATTGAAGCGGGTATCGCCGTCAAAATTATCCTCATAATTCAGGCCAAACGACAGATAATTGGGGCCCCAGCTTTTTTCCTGCACCTTGATTATGAGGCGTATTCCATCCGGTGATGACGACTGTGAGTAAGATACGATTTCGTAATAGCCCAGTCCGTATATCCGCTTCAGGTCGGCTTCCAGCATTTCAACATTCAACGGCTCACCGATTTTTTGCCGTATCCGCTCACGCAGGAAATCCCTGTCCAGACGGCGATCCTGCTCAATTTCAATTGCTGTGATCACACCCGCACTTTGGCTGGCGGAGGCCAGGCGTGACCTGTAGGCCTGCCAGGCTTCATTGGGCACGGCAAGCTGGTTCAGTTCTACTGCATGTTTCCGGGCTGCGCTGGCCCCGAGTTCAAACAGCACGGGTGCATTGTAGAAGTCTGCGGCGCCATGGCCTTCCAGGTCCGGCCGGATAAGCACATCCTGGTTACCCAGCAGGTCCAGCTGCTGGTCGGTATTGCGACGGGTCATGATGGTAGTCAGCTGGCCGAAAACGGAAAACGCTTCCCGCAGATCATCAGGCCCCATCAGCGTGTCCGTGATATCCACCGCAATAATGATGTCGGCGCCCATCTCCCGGGCGACACTGACCGGCAGATTATTCGCAATACCACCATCAACCAGCAAGCGGCCATCAAGCCTTGTCGGAGCGTAAACGCCCGGGATACTCATACTGGCGCGCACGGCCGTGGCAAGGTTGCCGTGACCAATCACCACCTGATCACCGGTTTCCAGGTCTGTGGCAACGGCGCGGAAGGGAATGGGCAGACGGTCAAAATCTTCAACCAGAGCCACACTGTGAGTCAGTTCGTTGAGGATAAACCCGAGATTCTGGCCGGCAATAATACCCGCACCAAGATGCAGGCCTTCAAGGCTGACGCCAAGGCCCGGCGTAACGGGAAATCGCCATTCTGTCTCCTTACGGCGGACGGGCTTGTATACACGGCCCGGGTCATCCCGGAAGCTGGACAACCAGTCCATATCGATAAAGCGCTGTTCAATTTCGGCCACCGACATGCCGGAAGCATAGAGCGCGCCCACTGCGGAACCGGCGCTGGTACCAACCACCACGTCCACCGGGATCCTCATTTCTTCCAGTACCCGAAGTACACCCACGTGGGCCATGCCTTTTGCCCCGCCGCCACTGAGCACAAGGCCAACCAGGGGCCGTTCGGTCGCAGCATCACTGGCTAGCGCCGGAAGCGATATGAACAGAGCGAAAACGAGAAAATTAAGGGACAACGCTGGCGATCGCATTAAAATCCGGCGGGCCCCGTTAACCCTGTTTTCACTTATTGTCCTGCTTGTCGTCAACCAGCGACAGGTGTGAGACATCCGGCACCACCGGTGGCGGCAAATCCCTCTCTGTGCCTATATCACTGCCGACCGGGGCAAGGGTCCAGTCCTCCAGGTGCTGAAACATGGGAGGCTCGGCCTCTTTCGGCTGCACCAGAGTGACACCAACCGGGTCGAGCCCGAGTGCTGAACCTGCGAGGATATCGTCCACCTTGTCGCCTGCTACCGGCAAACGATCACCCGGTTCAACCTCCGGCGCACGCTTGCCGGGTTGCGGGCTGGCCGGGCGGGGCGCCGGCCTCGCGGCTTCAGGCGTAGCGGGAGCTGGCGCCGGTTTTTCCTGGCTACCAGGCATTGGCTGAACGTAGGCCACCATGCCATGTTTGTTCAGCACGGCACGATACTTTTCCGCCTGTTCCTCATCCAGCTTGTTGCGGATAACAACCGGGCTGCCACTGAACATGCGCTCTATCTGCTCAACGCTGGCCTTGAACAACGCCCGGGCATTGCGCCGGGCCGTTGCCGTATCGGTGCCGGGGGTACACTCACCCTTGAATACGAGTTGGAACATGGGGCAACCCTCCTGCCTTCGGTTTTTCATTTCATGATAGTTGATACATCGGCCACGGGGGAGGCCCTCAAGCCCGTAACTCCCCGGGCAATACCTGCAAACTGCAAACAATTGAAAAAAACACGCCAGACCCCGCGCAATAAACGACAGTCTTTGCAATAATCAACCGTAACCAACCATTACATTCTGTTACACTCTGATCCGGAAACCGCACAGGAAGCCGAAACCATGAACATCCAGAATCTGATTCACGCTGCAGCCCTGGCAACACTGCTGGGAACACCAGTCGCCCAGGCGGAGAATCTGGATGTTGTAATGAGCCAGGTGTTTCCCCGGGATCACGCAACCTACATCGGCTATGAAAGCGTTGAGCGGGAAGATATCCCGGCTTCTTCAGCCATTGACCGCAAGTACCTCATTGTCGATTTCCGTCTTGCAGCCAGTCACCCCGCATCGGAGCAACTCCAGGCCAGCGTGCACAAGGTCTGTATGGCCTTACTCAAAGACCGCGAACTGATCCGGACGCTTTCCGACTCCGGCTACGACATGGTTTCTGTGGCCTTTGATCGCCGCACACAGTTCGACTGCCTGTAAAGGCCCCCGCCCGGTTCAGACCCCGCGCCCCAAAAGCCTCGGAAATGCTTCCAGTGAAGCGTTAACCGCATCCAGATTGAATGCGTCCACGTCCGTCAGCAGTTTTTCGCCATAGCGGGTCACCGACCGGGAACGATAACGCTGACCCCACTCCAATACCCGCTGGGCAAAGTCTTTCATTTCTTCCGGATCACCGCTTTCACGAACGGCCCGCCATTCATCACCAAAGTCTGCCGTCAACTGCTCCCTGAGCCAGCCCCGCTCCTGTATGCTCAGTGTCTGTGCCAGCAGCCGCTCAGACTCTTTGGTCTCACCTTCGTCTTCCGCCTGCTCACCGGTGACTTCAACCCGCGGCAAAGTGAGCGTGAACACAGATCCTTTGCCGGGTTCACTCTCCACCTCCAGATCCCCCCCCATCATCCGCGCCAGCTTGCGGCTGATGGCAAGCCCAAGGCCGGTTCCACCATAGCGACGGGCATTCTGGCCTTCCTGCTGTTCGAAGGCGTCAAAGATGTGCTCAAGCTGGTCAGGCTGTATTCCAATACCGGAATCCTGAACCCTGACCGTGAGCTTATACACCGGATGCTCGGAGCCCTTCCCGGTTTCGTCCCTGACCGGTTCAACCTCTGCCCGCACCGTAACCCCACCTTCATGGGTGAATTTTATGGCGTTGCCTACAAGGTTGAACAGCACCTGCCGAAAACGGGTCTCGTCCAGCACCATGGCCACCGGCATATCCGAGCCAACACTCACTTCGAGCGTAATGCCCTGCTCCCGCGCCCGCAGATCAAAAATGTGGCGCACGTCATCCAGTAGCCGGCGCACGGACACAGGCGAATAATCCAGCCGCATTTTTCCTGCTTCGATACGGGACAGATCAAGTATGTCGTTGATCAGCATGAGCAGGCTGCGACTGCCGGCCCGGATGGCATCCAGGTAATTGCGCTGCTGGGGGTCGGTAACACTGTTGCTGAGCAGATCGCTGTATCCGATCACGGCGTTCATGGGTGTCCGGATCTCATGGGACATGTTGGCCAGAAACTCACTCTTGGCACGGTTGGCCGCCTCTGCTTCACGGGCCAGGCGTTCCGCTTCCAGTTTCGCCGCACGCAGTTCATCTTCACTCCGGCGCAGCGCATTTTCTGAACGGATGCGCTCATCCACCTCCCGCGACAGTTTCCGGTTCCAGTACAGGAAGATGAGTACAACCACAATGGCGATCAGCACAACCCGTCGAACCACCGTGTAATCCGCTTCCTGCTCGATATCCAGGTGGATCCAGCGGTTGTAAATGGCTTCGGTTTCTGCCGGCTCCAGGCTCCCAAGCGCCTTGTTCAATATGCGGTGCAGCTCAGGGCTGTCTTTGCGAACCGCAAGCCGGAGATCGTATTGATAGGGTGTGATACTGGTGATCCTCAGGTTGGAAAGACCCAGCCGGGCAACGGTATAACTCACCGCCGGAATATGGGTCACCATTACGTCAAGATCGCCATTGGACAGCGCCAGCAGCCCCTCCTCTACCGTTGCCATGGGGTAGAGATCCAGGTTCGGATGGTTAATAAGCAGATAGTCGTGCGCAGCATGGCGGTTGACCACACCAACGCGCTCGCTCCGCAGCTCCCGCAAATCCCCGATAAACCGGCCGTCATCCCGGATAGCCAGGGCAATGGGTACGTTTATGTAGGCCCGGGTAAACAGAAACGACTCCTCGGTTCGCGGTGTACGCGACAAACCGGGCAGGATGTCCACCTCCCCGGAGATGAGCGCCTGTTCCGCAAGTACACGATTTTCAACAATCTTTCGCTCAAAGCGTGCACCCAGCTGCTTTTCCAGCCGCGCAACCAGATCCGGTACCAGACCGGTAGCCCGGCCGTCCTGGGCATACTCAAACGGCGGCCAGTCAGAGCGATAGGCAACCTTGAGCGAAGGATGACGCTTGAGCCAGTCAACATCCGACGCCGAGAGTTCAACGCCGTTCTGCTCCAACGCAGAGAGATCTGCCTGCAACCAGGATTGCCGGATAACCCGGTGCTCGTTGTGGCTGATAGCATCTACCGTCTGATCAAGAACCCGCAACAGAGTTGCATCCTGTTCGTCCACCTGGAAGACAACATCCACAGATTTCCGGTCAAGTAACGTTGACAGCCCAATGCCGTTGATCATGGCTGACTGCAGATAGTCCGAGACCACAGGAACCGGCCCGAGAAACGCATCGGCCTGGCCCGATAGCACGTGGCTGACCGCCTCTCCCAGGCCCTGTACTGGCACAGGCGTGAAGCTTTCAACAGACTCAAGCATGGCGTATTGATCGGGATCGCTTTCTACAACCGCTATGCGGCCATTCTCGAGGTCAGCCAGCGAACGGATAGCGGCGTCGCCTGCGCTGATAAACAGGCCGTAGGTGAGTGTCATCAACGGGCGGGTGAAGCGCTTGCCATCCGGCACAGGTGTGCCCGGAACCCTGGTTGTCAGCAGCGCGTCGATTTCCAGGCGTTCAGACACTGGCCCGGAATCCGCGCCCGCATTGACAACAACCGGTTCGATCAGAAGATCGAGTTTTTCGGACAACCTGGCCAGGTAGTCAATGTAGGTGCCGGCAAGCTCCCCGTTACCGGTATCAAAAACCAGAGGCACCTGGTCGGCACGCACACCGATCCGGAGGATTTGCTGCTCACTGACCCACTGCAAATCCTTGATGCCCAGCACCGGTGCCGGTGATGCCTGGGGCGGATCTGCCAGCACCGGAGATAGAAAAGCCGGCAACAGCCAGCATGACAGAAGCAAAAGGATGACCTTCACCGGATATCCTCAGGGGTTGCACTGGCTTGCAGAATGAGTAACCCGGACACAGTTCCGGCCTGCATCCTTGGCCACATAAAGCGCGCGGTCTGATCGTTCAAAAGCGGACTCTTCTGTATCGCCCGGGGCAAAAGCAGCCAGGCCCGCCGAGAAGGTAATGGTTACAGGTTCGCCCCCGAAATGAAATGGCAAAGCACTGATGTGAACCCGGAGTTTGTCCATCACAGCCTGTGCATCTTCTGGCGCAGTCTCCGGGAACAGCAACACAAACTCCTCGCCACCGAAGCGGGCCACAAAGTCTGTGTTGCGCAACCGGTTTTTGATTTCCCTGGCCACAAGCTGGAGTACCCTGTCGCCAGCCTTGTGCCCGTACGAATCGTTCACCCGCTTGAAAAGGTCGATATCCAGAACGCCAATGGTCAGGGGGTACTGGTAACGCTTCCAGCGATTGAATTCAAAGGATAAACGCTCCTGCCAGGCTTCCCGGTTGGGCAACTGTGTAAGCAGGTCTGTCATGGCTCGCTCACGCTCCTTGCGCACCTGTCCCTGCATCTGTTCAGAATGCGCCTCCATGACCGCGACCTTTTCCTGCATGGCCATCAGTTGCCCGGACAGTAGTTTTTCCCGCTCGGTTTCTTCAACCCGGAAACGACCAACCATTTGGCCAATAGACTCCAGATGACTGGTGACTGACTGCTTCAGCTCCTGGAGATCAGTGCTGGCTTCAATATGCCGGCCAACCTGCTGGATCTCTTCCTGAATATTGCGATCAAGCTTTTCGGCCGCAGCCTGGCGGCCAGACTGTGCAGAGGACTGCAGGGAAACATGCTCTTGCAGCATCTCAAGGCGTTCATCAAGACGCTTCAGAAAAGCTTCGAATTCCCTCTGGCTTCGGGTTACCGCAGCGATAACGAGATCTGCTACCTGGTCAAGCCCTTCACGCAGCTCATCCCAGTTATCACTGGTCAGGAGCGCTCTTTGAAGATTCCTGGCCGCCGTCTCAGCATCCGGTTCCAGCGAAACCTGCCCCAGTAACTGCCCCAGCAGATGCCCGACACGCCGGGCAATCCGAAGGCGCTGGCCTTCGCTTTCCACTGCCCGCTGGCGAATTGTAAAATCAACGTTATCCGCAGTTTCAGAATCAGATGTCTGTTCACAGGCGCTCGCCGCCGGGGGCCCGGGGCGTTTTTCTGTACTCCGGGCCGGCATGTCGTCCAACAATGCGACTTGCCGGTCGATCTGCTCCTGCAGCTTACGCCAACTGTCTACATCAACCCTGTTCTTGCGCAGATCTGACCGCACCCGTTCAAGCAGCCGGTCCAGTTCAGGTGCCAGTCCTGCGGACGCCAGGCTGGTTCGCACCAGCATGCGCTCCAGAGTGTTACGCTCAGCTTTCCAACGCTCTTCCCGCTGCTCTGCAGACTCAAGTTCCCGGAAATACTTGTCTTTCCAGGATTGATCTGATGACATCAACTGTTTCCTTCCTGATTGTCATGAGTGGCTGTATTGCGCCGGCGTGCCCTGGGGTGACTCTGGTCGTATACCCGGGCCAGATGCTGAAAATCAAGGTGAGTATAGACCTGTGTGGTGGCTATGTCCGCATGGCCCAGCAATTCCTGGACTGCGCGCAAATCACCACTGGATTCAAGCAGATGGCTGGCAAAGGAATGCCGAAGCATATGCGGGTGGAGCTTCTGATCCGCCCCTTTCACGATCCCCCAGCGACTCAGGCGAGCCTGGATGCTGCGGTGGCTCAAGCGGTCGCCCCGGCGGCTAACAAACAACGCCCGCTCAGACTCAGGTGCCAACTGCGACCGGACAGGCAACCACTGGGCGATGGCCTGTAACGCCTTGCGCCCAACCGGAAGCAATCGTGCCTTGCCGCCTTTACCCACAACCCGGGCCTCGCCAGCCTGGCGATCAACGGCGTCAATATCCAGGCTGGCCAGTTCCGCCAGGCGCAGGCCTGAGGAATACATCAGCTCGAACATGCAGCGGTCGCGTATTTCCAGCGGATCATCCGGCGCGGCGTCAAGAAGATAATTAAGCTGATCCACATCGGCCACGCCCGGAAGGCGCCGACGGCTTTTGGGGGCGCGAATATCCAGTGCCGGGTTATCCGAGGCCAACCGCTCCCGCAGCAAATACTGGTAAAAACGCCGGATTGCAGACAAGTGGCGTGCAATGCTGCGACCACTCAGCCCCTGGCGACTGAGGTGTGCCACGTAGCGGCGCAGATCGTGGCCGGAGACCCTGCCCCACCCGGGGCTGTCCTGCTCCATGAGCCAGGCTGCCAGGCGCTGCAGATCTCGCTGGTAGTTGGTGCAGGTCAGGGGTGAGAGGCGTTTTTCCGATGCCAGGTGCTGAATAAAATCCGCCAGCGGCCCGCCAAGCTCGCAGGATTGCCGGGCTGGCACCGGTGCCGACATCACCCTAGCGGGACTCCGTCGCAAGGTCAGCCACCGGCACTGCCGTGGTGTGGCGACGGAGCATCGGCGGCAGCAGCCTGCTGAGCGTGTCGCTTATGTAGCTGAGGAACAGCGACCCCATACCCTGATCAAAGTAGCCAGGCTGGCAACTGCCAACGGCGAACACTCCAACCAGTTCCTCGTGGCGCAGCGGCACCAGGGCAACCGAGGCAATAGGCTCATCCCGGTCGGGGAACAGGAACTCCCTTTCGCTCTCGCGAAACTGACCACAAACCGCTTTGCTGCCTTCCAGAAGACTGCCCAGGCGTTCCCTGGCTTCTGCCGGGCGCACAACATGCAGCGCTCCCTGGGAGCTGCCCGGCACTTCGGCGTCGGTAAACAGGATCACCGATGCAGCATCAAGACCGAAATCGCCACGAATACTGTCATCAATGGTGGACGCCATGTCCATGAGGTTCCGGGCTTCAATCACCTGCATGAGCAGGCGCTTGCTCTTTTCAAACAGGCGGTCATTATGGCGGGCGATGGAAACCAGCTCCATCAGTTCGTGGCGCAGGGTATCCCGTTGTTCGCGGAACAGGTGCACCTGGCGCTCTACCAGCGAGATCGCGCGGCCACTGTCATGGGGCAGTGTCAGGCTGCGCAAAAGCTCATTCTGATCGACAAAAAAATCAGGATTGTTTCGCAGGTAGTCTGCCACTTGTTCCCGGGTGAGCTCTCCGGCCTTCTGGCGGGCCGTTTGGTCTGTCATCGTGCGCTCCTGGCTGTCAGTGTCGTTGTTTGTTGTGTGGGCGACCGGGCTTCCTGCGCCGGCTGCCGGCTGCATCACCAGGCAGTCTCAACTGCCCTTCAAACACGCTTGTGGCGGGCCCTTCCATCATAACAGGCGACCCTTCCCCCTGCCATTCAATGGTCAGCCGCCCCCCGCGCAGTTCCACCTCTACGCGGTTATCCAGCAGGCCCCGCAGGCATCCGGCAACCACCGCAGCGCAGGCACCGCTGCCACAGGCCAGGGTTTCGCCCGAACCACGTTCGTACACTCTCAGGCGCACACGACTCCTGCTCAGTATCTGTAAAAAGCCGATGTTGGCACGTGACGGAAATCGCGGGTGGTTTTCAAGGCGAGGCCCCAGCTCTGAAACCGGTGCGGTATCCACATTGTCCACCAGGATAACCGCATGAGGATTACCCATGGAGACGGCACTAAGCTCTATGGTTTGCGAACCCACTTCCACCGAGTAAACCGTCTTCCTGCGTTCAGCAGCAAAGGGTATGGCAGGCGGATTCAGCTCAGGCACGCCCATATTCACCATGACCACGCCATCCCGGATCACCCGCAGTTCAATCACCCCACGGGCGGTCTGGACGCGAATAACCTTTTTGTTGGTAAGGCGCTGATCACGGACAAACTTCGCAAAGCAGCGGGCACCATTGCCACATTGCTCAACTTCGGAACCATCGGCATTGAATATCCGGTAACGAAAGTCCACGTCGGGCAGCCCGGGGGGCTCCACAACCAGCAACTGGTCAAACCCGACACCAAAATTCCGGTCCGCCAGTTCCCGGATCATTTCCGGGCGCAGACGGAAGGGCTGGCTGATGGCATCAACTACCATAAAGTCATTGCCCAGCCCATGCATTTTGGTGAACCGGAGCAGGGGGCCCTGATTACGACGTTGTGGGCTCATCGTCTCTGCGCCATTCATTCCGGCAAGCAGCTTTCGGGGGCGAGCTGATCCTCTATGGTTTCCCGACGCCGCACAACATGTACCTGATCGCCATCAACCATCAACTCTGGCGGGCGGTTGCGCGTGTTGTAGTTGGAGCTCATGACAAAGCCATAGGCTCCCGCCGAGCGCACGGCCAGCAGATCCCCGGCCTTGAGCCGGAGTGCCCGGTCCTTGCCAAGAAAATCACCGGTTTCACACACCGGCCCCACCAGGTCCCACACCTTTTCTTCCGCATCCTGATGCGGCTGCACCGGCACAATGGCCTGCCAGGCACTGTAGAGCGCGGGGCGAATAAGATCGTTCATACCGGCATCAATGATGGCAAAGTTGCGGTGCTCCGTGCATTTCAGCAGTTCAACACGGGTAAGCAGTAGCCCGGCATTGGCCGCAATGGAACGGCCCGGCTCGAGAATCAGCTCCAGCTTGCGGTCGCCGATACGCTCATCCAGGGCCCTGACATATTCGGCTGGCTGCGGCGGGGTTTCATCGTTATAGGTGACGCCCAGGCCCCCGCCCATATCCAGATGCCGGATGTGAATACCCTGTCCTGCAAGCGTGTCGATCAGCTCAAGTACCCGATCGAGAGCGTCCAGAAACGGAGCAACCGAAGTGAGTTGCGAACCAATATGGCAATCCACACCCTGGATATCCAGATTCGGCAAGGTGGCAGCCCGAGCATAAATCGCGGGAGCCTCCAGGATATCGATACCGAACTTGTTTTCTTTCAGCCCCGTGGAGATGTAGGGGTGGGTACCGGCATCAACGTCCGGGTTTACCCGCAGGGAAACCGGGGCTTTGACGCCCAGTTCACCGGCCACGGCATTGAGGCGATCCAGCTCGGTATCAGATTCCACGTTGAAGCAACGAACACCGGCTTCAAGAGCCCGGCGCATTTCCCACTCCTGTTTGCCAACACCCGAGAACACCACTTTGCCCGCATCCCCACCGGCACGCAGGACCCGTTCCAGTTCTCCGGCAGAAACAATGTCAAAACCGGCACCAAGACGCGCAAGCACATTCAGCACGGCAAGGTTACTGTTGGCTTTGACGGCGTAGCACACCAGAAGTCTGCGCTCGCTCAAGGCCCCGGTGTAAGCCTTGTAATGGCGCTCAAGGGTGGCCCGGGAATACACATAAGCAGGCGTACCAAAGCGTTCGGCAATACTGGCGACAGGCACATCTTCGGCGTACAGCTCGCCGTCTCGGTAGTTGAAATGGTCCATTTGTTTCCTGATTCGTTTAGCGGTGCGAGTAAGCGCGGGACTACTCTGTGTCTGTGCGCGGGTTACGCTCGTCGGGATGCTCGTTTTGTACCCGAAGGCTGTCCGATTCCCCGGCAGATCCGGATACTGCTTCCGGAGTGTCCCGGTACAAGGGGCCTTTCTGGCCGCAGCCAGCAAGTGCAGCCACCGCAACCAGAATCGCGACCGGCAATGTTATTGTGCGCATACTTGCCACCCTGAGTTGATATTGACTGAAGTATACCTGACCCGCGCCCTGCCCGGCGAGGCCCGCAGGCTATGGAAACGCCTCCAGTTCGCGGTTAAGGGCATCCTCCAGTACGGAGCGATAATAAAGGTACTGGGTGGTCTGTATATCCTGCTGATACACCCTCGGATCCAGATCGTGGGGCAGATGTACGTCGGTGAGGTAAACCGGGTAGCGATCGCGGCTCTGGCGCAGGGAATGAATGTAATGGGCAACCGCCGGGATCAACTGGTCCCCGTATTGCATCACTGTGAACTCCTGCTCACCACAGTAAAGGTCAAAACGTACCCGGCTCTCGCCTTCCTGAACGCCAATGGCCTGCACCTCGAGCCCTGGCAAAGATAAACCGGCATCCGCTTGCGGCCGGTATTCCGGACGCCAGAACCCGTTGCTGGCAACCAGTTCATAGCACTTCACACCGGCCATGGCCAAAGGCACGTCACTGTTGCGCAGGCTGCGCCGCTCCACCAGATTTTCCAGAAAACGCAGCAAAGGTGTCAGAACATGGCGGCGGCTGGTGACCGGCTGCTCCCAACCGAAGACCGAGCCTCGCTCATCAATCACCCAGATGCGTGCCCGCTCGCCCCTGTGTGCATAGAAAACCTGAATGCTGTCCGACTCACTGGCCTGGCAGGCGGCACGCAACCCCGGGTCTTCCAGCAACGCATGACGGTCGAAAACAACGGGCAGGTAGCAGTCCCTGGGTTGCGCCAGACACTCCATCAGGGCAGCCCGGCTCTCCAGCACAATGAATCCCGGCTCTTTGCCAATGAACTCCAGCAGGAAATACCGGCGATCCATTTCGATAACGTAGCGCAGGGGGTGAGGCCCGGCGCCTCCGGCAAAAAACTGGCGCAATACATCTGCAAACAGCTCCTGTACCCGGCGGGCAATCGCACTGCCGTGGCCCCGGTTGTGACTGTGTACCGTAATGCCGGGAATAACACGGGGGTCGAGAGCAACCGAAGCAAGCACATTCTTCAGGCACTGGATCAGGGTGTCTCCGGAGGCGTAGTGCTGAAGGCTGACCTCATGCCAGCTGTTCAGCGTGATCTGGTCAATAGTCACCACCAGATTCTCGCGCCCGCCGCTGAAACCCAGGGAGTCATGCCGTGCGCTGAGTTTGTGCAGGCCGCGCTCGGTCAGATGGGCCTGGGGGTCCACACCCACGTTAATCAGAAGAAGGTTACGCAGGGGGCGAACGCCACGGGCCAGGGCTTCCCGGCCTGCCGGCTCTACCGGAAAGGGCACAAAAGCCGCAAGGGCATCCAGCATTTCGCGCAACTCGTTGACGGAAGCAATGCCCTGCCCCGAGCGCAGGTTAAGACGGGTCGAGCGGGTGAGAAGACCGTTGCAATAACACCAGAGCACCAGTTCAGTGAGATTTCCGGAGCGTCGGATAACCGGCTGCCAGGACGCATCCGAGGGATCTTCCAGGTCGCGGTACAGCAACCAGCCATTGCCCGTTTCGCCCTGTTCTGACTGGTGATGGAATGACAGGTTTTCCTCCGCCAGCGAAGGTGCCAGCCCCGGATTGATCTGCTCGATCTTGCCCGCCTTGCGTTGAAAGGCCGCATAAAGCTTACGCCCGAGCAGATTGATATCATTGGCACTAATGGCTGCCTGCCTGCCGTGTTCGCGGGCCATCTTCGAGAGCAAACGGTAACTGTGGGTCAGTTCCGACACGACTGTGCGCCGCACGGAAGAGACCTCCTCCGCACGCCAGCGCTGGCGATTGTCCAGAACCTCAATCTGTTTCTTCTGCCAGCCCCATCCGGCAACCAGATTTCGCAGCAGCTTTGCCCGCCAGGGTTCTGCACCCTGGCCCTCGACCGTTCCGGTACGAGACAGCGGCAGCCCCGCCTTGATGTACAGGCTGCGCCTGACCAGATCCAGCCTTGAACCGGACTCTGCCGCACTCAGCCAATGCTCAAGGCGCTGGTACAGCATGACATAGGGATCCAGGATATCGGCATCGGTAACGCCACTGTATACGGCCTGTTTGAACACCCGGGACAGTACCGGCTGACCCTGCGTCTGGGCATAACATTCGATAAGCAAAAGCTTCAGGAGCGACTTCCATGGCGCACCGATGCCTTTGTAAAGCTGCCAAACGCCGGCCCCGAGAAACTCACTGGCGGGTATGGCCGGCACAGCACCAAAATCGATGTATTCATCACTGCGGATAAAACGGTAATCCACCAACCGGTTTACACATTCGCGATAGCACTCTTCCTGTTCCGATGGAATGAGCCACCACAGTGGATAACAGCCTCCCAGATGGATTCCTGTGCGGTAGAACTCATCCAGCAGCAAATAGTGCTGGGCGCTGCCGCAGTTTTCGCCGCTTACTTCGGCGCGCTGCCGCCCTTTACGCCAGTCGGCGGCGGAAAACACAAACACGTGCAACTCAATACCAAACGAGCGGGCCCAGGCCGACAGTTTCTCTGCCTTGCGCTCAAGGCACCGGATGCCCGGTTCCTCAAGATCCTCCCGGTGGCACAGCCAGACATCCAGATCGCTGGCGACGGAATGCCCCAGGGTACCGGGGCTGCCCATCAGAAACAGCGCTTCCAGATCGGCCCGGCGCTTGCCTTCGTCCCGCAGGCTGAAGGTACGAGCCAGGCGCCGCGCCGCGTTCACCGCACCCGGGCCTGGCTGATAATGGCTGAGGCCATAAGGACAATCAGCATCCAGGTAGCCGGGCAAGGCCGGGTGATTGGTGTGGAACACCAGTGGCAGGATTTCCAGCACAACCTGCTGCCGGTAGGTAAGTGAGGAGAGCGCTCGCTGCCAGCGCTGGCGATTAACCATGAGAAACCTGTCCCGCAGGCGGCGCAGGGTTTTGCGGTCAATGCCCTCATCAAAATCCAGGGCAATCGGCAGGGCGTGAGCAGTCAAGGCAGCTCCGGGGGAGAGGTTCTTTCCGGGTTGATTATCAGTATGATAAGTCCATCGTGGCAAAACCATCAGAAAAATAAAAGCAGAATAGATTTCCGTAAACCCGAGGTCCAGCCAGTGAAAGAGTTTGTCATACAGCGTTATCGTGCTGATGCACCCGCCAGCAACGGTCGCCAGACCCTGCTGCGTATTGACGACGAGGGCAAGGTGCTGTTTGCCGACCACAATGCCGAGGCTGTGCTGGGATACGATGCCAGCGAGCTGGAAGGTGTAATGGTGCAGAGGGTTCTGGCGTCAAGAGAGGACGACCCTTTCGCACCGGTGAACCGGCACCGTATTGAGAGCGGCCAGAACGTGCTGGTGACCTTCCGCCACAAGGAAGGTTTTTTCTACACCGCAAGCCTTTCGCTGCGCATCAGCATGCGCGATTCAGACGAAGCTGCCAGGGCCAGCATTACCCAGCAGGAGATCACTGCCATGGACCCCCGCTTGCTGCGCTTCGGGGAGAGCGCTGCAGGCTTTGGTATTTGGGAGCTGGATATCGCCAGCAACCGGATTACCTGGACGGAAGGACTGTACCGGCTGCTGGAACTGCAGCCCGGCACCAACATAACACCGGAACAGGCACTGTTTTACTGTCAGAGCAACCAGGGGCGCATTCGGGCGTTGTTCCGCAAATGCGCGCGAACCGGCGCCTCCTTCACAATCGACCTGGACCTTCTGACAGCCCGGCAAAAACCGGTTCGTGCAACCCTGAATGGCCGCGCACTCAAAGCCGGCGGCAGAGTGCGCAAGCTCGGTGGCACCCTGGTCGACCGAACCGGAGAAATGCAGCGTGATGTTTCCCGCGCACGGGTGGAACGGATTCTGAGCGCCACGACTGCTGCGAGCCCCGGGCTGATAGCAGCCGTCGACACGCATCTCAACCTGCTGCATGTTAATGCGCCCTATGCCAACCTGTTTGCCAGCATTTTCGGCAGGACACCGCGTGTCGGGGACAACCTCAGCCAGTTACTGGACAAATACCCGAACGAACGCCACCTGACTGAGCAGCTGTGGCAGCGTGCCTTCGAGCAGGACAGTTTTGTTCTGGACATGCCCATTACCCAGCAAAGTGGTGAGTGGCCAGTCTACGAGTTCCATTACCGGCGCCTGACCGACAACCGGAATAACACCACAGGGGCCGTCGTTGTAGCCAGTGATACCAGCAGTCGCGCCAGCACTGACGGTGACAGTGAATACAGGTACCGGCACGACCCGGTAACCGGCCTGACCAACCGACGGGAATTCACAACCCGCCTGCGCGCGAGTGTGGAAAACAGAAACAGCAGCCCAGACCATTGCAGCCTGCTGTACCTGAACCTCGATGCATTCGGGCACTTCAATCATCTTGCCGGTAACGGCGCGTGCGACCGTTACCTGAGAGAACTGGCCAGCTGCCTCGATGTTCGCAGCCGGCCTCAGGACACCCTGTCGCGGCATTCCGGGGATACCTTCGCCCTGCTCATTGAAAACAGCACCGAGCCGGCTGCCAGGAAAATTGCCGACGACACCCTGAATCTCATTCGCAACTTTGTGTTCGAATGGAATGGGCATCAGCTGCAGACCACGGCCAGTGGCGGCCTGCTGATCATGGGAAAAGACACGCCCGCAGACCCGGAGCAACTGCTGGGCCAGGCTGCAGACCTCTGCCACGATGCGAAGACTTCCGGGCGCAATCGGGTACATACCGCTCATGCTTACCGCCCGAAAGCTGACAACAACGACAGCAACCAGTACGTTGACCAGATTCGCAAGGCCCTGGACCAGCAGGCCCTGATCCTCGAATTCCAGCGGCTGAAGCCGTTAGCCAGCATCACCTGGGGCGACCACGTAGAAATCCTGTGCCGGGTTCCCGGGCACGACAGGCAGGAACAGCCGTTGCAGCCGGATCAGTTTCTGCCGGCGGCGGAGAGATTTGACCTTGCCAAGCGGCTCGACCGACAGGTGATCATGCAGACTCTCGCCTGGCTGGATGATCACCGACTGCTGGAACCAAGGCTCAAGTACTGTGGCTTCAACCTGTCCCTGGCCAGCGTTCTGGACGATACCTTCGCGGATTTCATGGAGTCTGTGCTCCGGGTTTCAGACTACCCTGCGCAGTGCTTCTGCCTCGAAATACGCGAAGCCCATGCCAGTCAGCACCCGGACGAGGTTGCGGTACTGTGCGATGCCCTGCACCGGATTGGTTGTCGCATCGCCCTGGAAGGCGCGGGGGCGTCCGTAGAGAGCTACAACCTGGCTGCAAGGCTGCCGGTGGACATGATCAAGCTGGATCGCAGCCTCATGCTCCGGCTGGGGGAGGATCCGGTCCAGCAGATCATGGCAGAAGCACTGCACCGCATTGCGCAGGACGCGGGAAAAACCACGGTCGCCACGTTTATCGAGAATGACGACATTCTGCGCAAGGTCAGAACCCTTGGCATTCACTATGGTCAGGGGCACAGGCTGTCACCCCCCAGACCCCTGGCGGAACTCACGCCGGTGGCGGTCGACCTGGCCACCGGGCGTCTCGGCGGCTGAGCCCCTCACCGGAGCGGGGTCTCAGCCCAGCAATTTGCGCGCCCGCGCTACGGCCGCACGCACCTGAGCAGGTGCGGTGCCGCCGAGGTGATCACGGGCCTGAACCGAGCCTTCCAGCGTAAGCACATCAAATACATCTTCATCGATGGTGTCAGAGAAGCGCTTCAGCTCTTCCAGCGTCATGTCCGACAGATCCCGCTCTTCGGCAACACCAAAAGCTACCGCCTTGCCGACCACTTCGTGGGCATCGCGGAAGGGCATGCCTTTTTTGACCAGATAATCCGCCAGATCCGTCGCCGTAGAGAAACCGCGCTTGGCCGCCACACGCATGTTGCCGGCCTTGGCACGGATTGCCGGAACCATATCGGCGTAGGCTTTCAGGCACCCTTTAACAGTATCCACGGTATCGAACAGGGGTTCCTTGTCTTCCTGATTATCCTTGTTATACGCCAGCGGCTGGCTTTTCATCAGCATGAGCAAGGACATCAGATGGCCGGTCACCCGCCCGGATTTGCCGCGAACCAGCTCCGGCACATCGGGGTTCTTTTTCTGCGGCATGATGGAGGAGCCGGTGCAGAAGCGGTCCGGCAGATCAATAAAATCAAACTGCGCTGAGGTCCACAGCACCAGCTCTTCACTGAAGCGCGAGAGATGCGTCATCAGCAGGGCTGCAAAGCTGCAGAACTCAATGGCAAAATCGCGATCACTGACAGAATCCAGCGAGTTTTCAGAGGGCCGGTCAAAGCCCAGCAGGCGAGCCGTTATGGAGCGGTCAATCGGGTAAGTGGTGCCGGCCAGCGCCGCTGCACCCAGTGGCATCACGTTCACCCGCTTGCGGCAATCCTGCAGGCGCTCGGCATCCCGTACCAGCATTTCATACCAGGCCAGCAGGTGATGACCGAAAGTCACCGGCTGCGCGGTCTGCAGATGGGTGAAGCCGGGCATGATGGTATCGGCTTCGCGCTCGGCCAGATCCAGCAGGCCGGCTTGCAGGCGCCGGAGCTCCTCGGCAATCACGTCAATTTCATCACGCAGGTACAGGCGAATATCGGTCGCCACCTGATCGTTCCGGCTGCGGCCTGTATGCAGCTTTTTGCCTGTAATACCTATACGATCCGTTAACCGGGCTTCGATGTTCATGTGAACATCTTCGAGGCTTACGGACCATTCAAAGCGCCCTGCCTCAATGTCTTCTTTGACGCCGTTAAGGCCGGCAATAATGCGGTCGCATTCTTCGGTTGTCAGCACACCAACTTCTGCGAGCATGGTCGCATGTGCAATGGAGCCGGTGATATCGTGATGGTACAGCCGCTGATCAAACCCGACGGATGCGGTAAAACGCTCCACGAAGGCATCAGTGGGTTCGCTGAAGCGTCCGCCCCAGGGTTTTTCGGAGGTTGTGGCCTGGTCAGGTTTTTTCTGATCCGTCATGGTCTATCTTTCCTGCTGGCAGCCCGGCATTATCTGGCGGGAACTGGGTACATTGAACGTGGCGGGAGTATAGCATTCTGACCCGTAGAAAAGAGACTCCTCTGGGCAGAGACAAGGCAGCCGTGCTGCCGGATTTTTTCGTACCGGACCTGTGCCGGGTGCGGTCTGTATTCATGCTGCTGATTACCAGCGAACTGCTGGTACTGGTGCTGGCCATTGTTCAGGCCAGCGACGGCTGGATTGACTGGAATTATTTTGCGCTGCTGTCGCTGTTCGTACAATGGACCACACTCACCAGCGCCGCCCTGATCTGCCTGTTGCGGGCGCGCCTGGCCAGAATGTCCACACCCAGGGCCACACTGGCCATATCAGCCATCGTACTGCTGGACGTGCTGGCTTTCAGCCTGTTTGCCGACAGCGTTCTGCATCCGCAGCCGGGCATTCTGGACTGGCAGGCCATTGCCAAAAAATTACTGCTGGCCCTGCTGATTGTGCTTATGGTGTTGCGCTATTTCTATCTGCAGCACCAGTGGCAGCAGCAGCGGGAAGCGGAGATGCTGGCGCATCTGGCAGCACTGCAGGCGCGTATACAGCCGCACTTCCTGTTTAACAGCATGAACACCATTGCCAGCCTGATAGCCACTGACCCGGAGCAGGCCGAGGAAGCCGTTCTGGATCTTTCCGAGCTTTTCCGTGCCAGCCTGCGCACCGGTGACCAGCTTATTCCCCTGGCCAGGGAGCTGGATCTGTGCAAGCGCTATCTTGCCATTGAGTCCCTGCGTCTCGGCCCGCGCCTGCAGCTGGAGTGGCACATCGCCGAAGGGCTCGAGGGCCAGGCCATTCCGCCGCTGACACTGCAACCGCTGGTAGAGAACGCGGTTTATCATGGTATACAGCCCCGTCAGCAAGGCGGCACTGTGCGTATCGAGGCCGAGGTGCGCGGCAACTTTGTGTATCTGCTGGTGCAGAATCCAAAGCCTGAAGGCACTGAGAACCTGCACAAGGGCAACCGCATGGCACTGAGTAATATACAGGCCCGGCTGCAGGCATTATTCGGCGAGGCGGCCGTTCTCAAACACAGCCACCAGGGAAATGTTTACACTGTGACCATGAGACTACCCAGAATCACTCATTGACCATGACAAAACAGAAAATCCTGATTGCGGATGATGAGCCCCTGGCTCGCGAACGATTGAAGCGGCTGGCAGAGAGCCTGCCAGAATACCGGGTATGCGGTGAAGCTGGTGATGGCGATACGGCTCTTGCCCGGGTTGCAGAGCTGCACCCGGACATTCTTCTGCTGGACATTCGCATGCCGGGCCTGGACGGCATGGAGGTTGCCGCACGCCTGAGCCAGATCAACAATCCTCCGGCCATCATTTTCTGCACCGCCTATGACAGCTATGCGATCCGGGCTTTCGATGTGCAGGCCATTGCCTACCTGCTCAAGCCTGTGCGCAAAGACGCCCTGGCCGAGGCACTGGCCCGGGCCGGGCGGGTAAACCGGGTCCAATTACAGGCACTATCCAGCCAGGCGTTCGCCACCGGGGAATTCCCCGGCAGCCCCGCTGGCAACCCCGCAAACATGAATCCCGGCGACGACGAACAGCTGCCTGTGCGCACCCACCGGGGTACCGAGCTGATTGATATAGCCGGCATCCGCTATTGTCAGGCGGATCAGAAATACGTGACCATCCACCACACCCGTGGCGAAACCGTTTCCGACTACACCTTGAAAGAGCTGGAAAATGCCTATCCGCGCCAGCTACTCCGGATTCACCGCAATACACTGGTCGGTGTGCGCTTTATCCAGGCTTTGAAGCGCACCCCGGAGGGCCACAATCTGGTTGTGCTCAGGGATGATCTGGGCGAGCTTCAGGCCAGCCGCCGGCACACCAGCAACGTGCGCCATTGGCTGCAGGGGCAACAGCCCGGGGGCTGAATGCAGCCTGAAAGCAGAACCGGAACTGCGCGCGCTGCGAGGCCACCGGCATCCACGGGACTTTTTCGGCGCCAGAGGGTAACCTTGGCAAACACTTTCACAACCGACAGTGAGTATCATGTCCAAACGAACTCTTCGTGTTGCAACCCGCAGCAGCGCCCTGGCGTTATGGCAGGCAGAATTTATCAAGGCCGAACTGGAACGCCTCCACGACAACGTGGTTGTGGAGCTGGTCAAGATCAAAACCCAGGGAGACAAGATTCTCGATGTTCCCCTGGCCAAGATTGGCGGTAAGGGCCTGTTCGTAAAAGAGCTGGAAGAAGCCATGCTCGACGGCCGCGCGGACCTTGCCGTGCACTCCATGAAGGATGTCCCCATGGCTTTTCCTGAGGGCCTTGGGCTGGTGGCGATCTGTGAACGGGATGATCCAACCGACGCCTTTGTGAGCAATGACTACGAAAACGTTGACGCCCTGCCCCACGGTGCCGTGGTAGGCACGGCCAGCCTGCGCCGGGAATCCCAGCTGCGCGCCTACCGCCCGGACCTGGAAATCCGGGTTCTGCGCGGCAACGTGAATACCCGCCTGGCCAAGCTTGACGCCGGCGAATACAAAGCCATTGTTCTGGCCAGCTCGGGCCTGAAGCGCCTGGGCTTCCATGACCGTATTCGCTACTCCATGCCTGACACTGTTTCTCTGCCGGCTGTTGGCCAGGGCGCTCTGGGAATCGAGTGCCGCCTCAATGACCACGAATTGCGGGCGATGCTGGAGCCATTGAACCATCCGGACACAGCTGACCGGGTGAAAGCCGAACGCGCGCTCAATCGCCGCCTGGAAGGTGGCTGCCAGGTGCCCATTGCCGCTTACGCCCTGCTGGAAGACAAAGACACGCTATGGTTACGCGGGCTGGTAGGCGCGGTGGATGGAACACAGATCCTCCGGGTTGAAGGCCGGGCTCCGCGAGCCGAAGGCGAACGTCTTGGCCGTGAACTGGCAGAGGACCTTCTGGCACTTGGGGCAGACAAGATTCTGGCTGAAATTTATGGCCACACTCCGCACTGATTCTTCCAGCCTGGCCGGTCGGCGTGTTCTCATCTGCCGGCCTGAACCGGAAGCTTCCCGCCTGGCCCGGCAGTTTCAGGCTGCCGGCGCTCAGACCCGTGTTTTTCCGCTGGTTCAGAGAGAGCCACTGGCAGAGACTCCGGAGCGGCGCGCAACCCTGCTCAGCCTTGACGAGTTTTCTCACGTTATTGCGGTCAGCCCCTATGCCGCCAGGTTGTTGCTGGAAGAACTCGACACCTGGTGGCCGCAACTTCCCGTTGGCATCAACTGGTACGGCGTGGGGGCCGGCACCGCCAGGGTCCTGGCTGAATACGGGCTCAAGCCCCACATACCCGATGAAGGCTGGACCAGTGAAGCCCTGCTGAAGCTACCCTCACTGGCGCATTTCGATGGCGAGCGGGTGCTGGTTGCCCGCGGCGAAGAGGGGCGGGAACTTACCCGGCAAACGCTGGAAGCCCGTGGCGCCCGGGTTACAATCATGCCTCTGTATCGAAGATTTTGCCCGGACTACAGCAAAAAACAGATCAGCACAGCATTGCATGATTTCTCAGCCGATGCAGTCATTGCACTGTCGGGGGAAACCCTGAACAATCTGATCGCACTATGTGCCAATTGCAGCCATAATCTATACGATAAACTCGTTATTGTTCCCGCCCGGCGTATAGCTGACCAGGCTGTAGCCGCGGGTTTCAATGCTCCGTGTATACCAGGAAGCCTTGCCGATAATGACATCGTGGCCGCCGTCGCAGAACACCTGACAGGCCGGGACGGTGGCTCCGGAAAAGCCAAGTAAGGACGCCCGTGACTGAAACAACAAAACAACTGCCCGCCCCGATCGCCAAGGAACAGCCCGCCCGCCAGAAAGTCTGGCCGGCCTGGACTATCGCCATACTCGCCCTGATCAGCGTTGCCGCACTGGCACTCTGGAACTGGCAGCAATGGAACGGCCATCAGGCCACGATGCAGACCCTGAAAAACCTGCAGCAGGATACCGCTCAACTGGAAAGCCTGTACGGCGACAGGGGTAGCGAGCAGAATCAGCGACTGCAGTCTCTGGAAGACAAGATCTCCTCCCAGCGTGAGTTGATTGCCACTCAGCAGCGGCAGATTGATCATAATGCCCGGGAACTGCTGGAAGCCGGGAACCGGACCCGCACGGACTGGTTACTGGCAGAGGCTGAATACCTGCTGCGCATTGCCAACCAGCGGCTGTTGATCGAGAAGGATATTGGCGGCGCCATGTCTGCCCTACAGGCCGCTGACGAGGTACTGGCAGAATCCGACGATATCGGTGTATATCCGGTACGTCAGCAACTTGCCCGGGAAATCCTCGCCCTCAAGGGCATTGCCGGTGTTGACAGGACGGGCCTCTATCTGACCCTGGAAGCTGCCATTGACAGTGTTCACCAGCTCACGGACCAGGCCCTTATCAGTGAGCAGGCACCCGGATTTATCAGCGATGCACGCGGCGACCCGGGCCAGGAAGAAGGCGGCGAGCCAGGCATGCTGGCCCGGGCCTGGGAAAAGTTCAAATCCACACTGATGCAGGTGGTTGTGGTTCGGCGCCTGGATGAATCCGTCAAACCCCTGTTGTCACCGGATCAAAGCGCCTACGCCCGGCTCAATCTGCAGTTGATGCTCGAAGAGGCCGAAATGGCCGTACTCAGGGGCAACCAGCCACTGTATGAGCGGGCCCTTGCCAAAGCACAGGCCACAGTGAACGACTGGTACGACAACAGCAATCCCCGGGTAAGCGCACTTGCTACGACCCTTGCCGAGCTGGCCACCCGTAACGTTGCGCCGGATCTGCCGGATATCAGCAAGTCACTGGACCTGCTCAAGCAGCGTCTCGCGGGCAGGCTCAACAACGGTAACGGAGAAACCGCAACCCGGGGAGGCGATGATTCATGATTCGCCTGCTTCTGATCATTCTGTTCGCCCTGCTCATCGGCACTGCACTTTCCCTTGGGCTACAGTACGACCTGGGCTACATTCGCATCAGTCTTGGCAACTATCTGGTCGAAACCAACTTCTGGGTTGGTCTGGCACTGCTGGTTGCTGTGGTTGCGCTGATCGTACTGGCCATCGGCCTGTTACGCCGCATGCGGCAGAGCACCGGGCTGATGGCGGGCTGGATTTCCAGAGGCAAGGAGCGCCGGGCACGGCGGCGTACAACCAAAGGCCTGCTGGCACTGGCGGAAGGTAACTGGCCCAGGGCCCGCAAAATGCTGACATCGGCCGCCAGCCACGCCGATACCCCACTGATCAACTATCTGGCAGCAGCACAGGCCGCTTTTGAGTGTGGCGACCATGAGGCTGTGGATGAATTACTGCGCAAGGCTTTTGAAAGCACACCTGGCTCGGATATGGCGGTGGGTATAACCCAGGCCCAGTTGCAGCTTGCCGGTGGCCGCCTGGAACAGGCACTGGCAACGCTGGTGCGCCTGCGCAAGGAATCTCCGCACCATCCTTTTGTTCTCAAACTGCTGAAAAATACCTACCTTCGACTTGAGGACTGGCGCGAGCTTTCAAAGCTGCTGCCAGAGCTGCGCAAGCGCAGTGTTCTGCCGGAATCCGACCTGGGGGAACTGGAGCGCCTGGTATGGCATAACCTTCTTGAACGGGCAGCGGAAGATTGCCGGCGCCGGCAAAAAGAAGACCCTGACGCCTCACTGGAACCGCTTACCCGCCTATGGGACGAGCTGCCGGGATTCCTGCGCCGGGATGAGAAAACCATCGGGGACTATGCGCGCCTGCTGGCTGATCTGGGTGACGAAGCCCAGACAGAAACCCTGCTTCGCAAGGTTCTGCAAAACCACTGGAGCGATAGTCTGGCCAATCTCTATGGCCGGGTAGAAGGGCGCAAGCCGGACGAACAACTGCTTACAGCGGAACAGTGGCTGAAAGACCGGCCTAATAACGCTGAGCTGCTACTGGCGCTGGGGCGCCTGAGCCTGCGCAATGAACTGTGGGGCAAAGCCCGGGAATATTTCGAAACCAGCCTGAGGTTACAGCGCAGCCGGGAAGCGCTGGCAGAGCTGAGCCGCCTGAACGCCCACATGGGCGAAGAAGAAATGAGCATCAAGCTCATGATGCAGGGGCTTGCCAAGGATAACGGATTGCCCGAGCTTCCCATGCCCAAGGCCTGACACGCCGAAAACCGTCACGGCCCGAACCGAACCGGCGGCAGCGCCATCAGCTCCGGGGCGCATACTCCAGCACATCGGAAAAAAATGCGTCCTGGGGCAGCCCGGCGTCCATCAGGGCATCCATCAGCGTATAAACCATGGCTGGCGAGCCGCTGGCGTGCACTTCCACGTTGCTCCAGTCCATGCCTGAGGCCAGCACTGCGCGCACCAGCTGGTCGTGGTGCCCGCTCCAGTCGTTGTCTTCATCGTCGCCAATGACCGGCTGAAATGTAAACTCCGGCCAGTCCTGCTGCCATTGCCGGGCCAGGGACCTCAGGTACATATCTTCATGGCGGCGCACTCCCCAGAACAGCTTTACCGGCTGCGAGTAGTCTGTTCCGCGCAAATAATCCACCAGGCTTTTCATCTGTGCGAAACCGGTGCCGGCCGCCACCAGCAACAAGGGCTTTTCCGGGGCGCTGGCAAGGCAGGCTTTACCATGGGGCAGCTCAAGATTGACGGCCTCCCCGGAGGTTAAGGCACTGATCACCTTTTGCGCAGATACCCACTGTGGCGATGCCTGAATGTGCAGTTCAATGTTCTGCTCGGACGGGCTGCTGGCGATGGAAAAATAACAGGGCTCAGCATCCGGCAGATTCACCGACAGATACTGGCCAGCGTGAAAGGACAGCTCCCGCCGCCGTGGCAACTGGAGCTCCACCCGATACACATCGTGGCTGATCCGGCGCACGTCCACGACGTTCGCCTGAAACTTTCGGGGCTGGTTGTTTCCTGCTGCCATAACGGCGCCATTCTCCAGTTCAAGATGATCGAGCGCTGCAGTCCTGCACATCATCAACCGCGCACCGACCGGTATCGTTTGTTGGTTTCGGGTGTTCAAAGCGGAACCCCTGAGAAGCCGGGCTTCACAAAGTTCGCACACGCCATTTCTGCACGCGGACGGAACCGCAACCCCGGCACGGGCAGCAGCACTCAGCAAATCCGAGTCCGCTGCTGCGGTGTAGCAGATTCCTGATGGTTTCAGGCGCACACGCCACTGCTTGATGTCCATATCACTCGGGGCGGGCGGGCAGGGTTTCAATGCCCAGGCTGTCCCAGAGCTCGTCCACTCGCTGCTTTACTGCATCGGTCATGGCGATGGGCTCGCCCCACTCCCGATCTGTTTCGCCGGGCCATTTATTGGTGGCGTCCATCCCCATCTTGGAGCCCAGACCGGAAACCGGTGAGGCAAAGTCCAGATAGTCTATGGGGGTGTTCTCCACCAGCATGGTGTCACGGGCGGGATCCATCCGGGTGGTAATGGCCCAGATTACATCCTCCCAGTTGCGGGCGTTCACGTCGTCGTCGGTCACGATGACAAACTTGGTATACATGAACTGTCGTAGAAACGACCATACGCCCATCATTACCCGTTTGGCATGGCCGGGATACTGCTTTTTCATGGTCACCACTGCAAGGCGATAGGAACAGCCTTCGGGAGGCAGGTAGAAATCCACAATTTCCGGGAACTGTTTCTGCAGAATGGGAATGAACACTTCGTTCAGCGCAACACCCAGTATGGCCGGTTCATCCGGCGGCCTGCCGGTATAGGTGCTGTGATAAATCGGATTTTTACGGTGGGTAATGCGCTCAACGGTGAACACAGGGAACTCGTCCACTTCGTTGTAGTAACCGGTGTGATCGCCAAAGGGGCCTTCCGGCGCTTTGTCGTCGGGGTAAATAAAACCCTCCAGAACAATCTCGGCGCTGGCCGGCACCTGCAGATCACTGAGGGCACACTGCACCAGTTCGGTACGGCTGCCCCGCAGCAAGCCGGCAAAGGCGTACTCGGAAAGCGAATCAGGCACGGGGGTTACGGCACCCAGAATCGTAGCCGGGTCCGCGCCCAGAGCCACGGCTACCGGGTAGGGTTTACCGGGGTTCTGTTTCTGGAACTCCTGAAAATCCAGCGCCCCACCGCGATGGCTTAACCAGCGCATGATCAGCCGGTTCCGGCCAATCACCTGCTGCCGGTATATCCCGAGATTCTGCCTTTCTTTATGGGGCCCGCGGGTAATCACCAGCGGCCAGGTCACCAAAGGCCCGGCATCCCCTGGCCAGCAGTGCTGCACGGGTATCTGGTACAGATCGACCTGGTCTTTTTCGATGGTCACTTCCTGGCACGGCGCCGACCGGAGCACTTTCGGGCTCATGCGCATCACTTGCCGGAACAGCGGCAGTTTTTCGATGGCGTCCCTGAAACCCTTGGGAGGATCCGGTTCCTTGAGAAACGCCAGCAGCTTGCCAATGTCCCGGAGTGCGGTTACGTCCTCATGCCCCATGCCCAGCGCAACTCTTCGGGTTGTGCCAAAGAGGTTGGCAAGCACGGGCATGTCGTAGCCTTTGGGGTTTTCAAACAACAACGCAGGGCCGCCTGCCCGCAGTGTGCGGTCGCAGATTTCGGTCATTTCCAGATGGGGGTCTACTTCCACTGAGATGCGTTTCAGCTCGCCCAGCTTTTCCAACTGGTCAATGAAGTCCCGCAGATCGTTGTATTTCATCGTTGGCTCCGGTCAGTTCCGGCAATGTACGTGGGTTCGAATAGATTGGTTCTGAATTGAGTGCAAGAACAGGATGGGGGACGCCTTGCCCAGACACGCCGTAAACCCATCCCTGGGGGCTCGGCATTGCCATCCCTGGCAATGCACGGTCTGGGCAAGGCGTCCCCCACCCTGTTCATCTGATCACCAGTTAACTCAAAGCCAAAACCAACAAAGCTAAACTGAAATCAGTATAAGTGCGCGCACCAAATTTGATCGGCAGTACCGGGGGCACCCTCCCCGGACTGTGTCTTGCCAGGGATGGCAAGACCAAGCCTACATGGACGTATTCACGGCGTGTCCGGGGAGGGTGTCCCCGGTACTGCCAGCCCCACAACCCCCGAGGCGCAAAACCAGAGCGCCGGCAATTACCGGCGCTTCATCGACTGGAAGAACTCGTCGTTGGTCTTGGTGTCTTTGAGCTTGTCCAGCAGGAACTCGATGGCGGCGGTGTCGTCGTCCATGGAGTGCAGCAGCTTGCGCAGAATCCATATACGCTGGATATCCGCCTCGCTCATCAGCAGATCTTCACGGCGTGTGCCGGAGCTGCGGATGTTGATGGCCGGATAAACACGCTTCTCGGCAATCTTGCGGTCCAGGTGAATTTCCATGTTACCTGTGCCCTTGAACTCCTCGTAGATCACTTCATCCATTTTGGAACCCGTGTTCACCAGGGCCGTTGCAAGGATTGTCAGGCTGCCGCCCTCTTCCACATTACGGGCCGCGCCGAAGAAACGCTTGGGTTTTTCCAGTGCGTGGGCGTCCACACCACCGGTCAGTACCTTGCCGGATGACGGAATCACCGTGTTATAGGCCCGGGCCAGGCGGGTGATGGAATCCAGCAGTATAACCACATCTTTTTTGTGCTCAACCAGGCGCTTGGCTTTTTCGATGACCATTTCCGCAACCTGCACGTGGCGCGCAGGTGGCTCATCAAAGGTGGAGGCAATCACTTCGCCGCGCACGGTGCGCTGCATTTCCGTGACTTCTTCCGGGCGCTCGTCGATCAGCAACACCATTACGTAGCATTCAGGGTTGTTGCGGGTGATCGACTGGGCAATGCTCTGCATCAACAGGGTTTTACCAGCCTTGGGTGGCGATACAATCAGGCCGCGCTGGCCCTTGCCGATAGGTGCAACCAGGTCCAGCACCCGGGAAGACAGGTCTTCGGTACTGCCATTGCCGGCTTCCAGCTGCAGGCGCTCATCCGGGAACAGTGGTGTCAGGTTTTCAAACAGGATTTTGTTACGGGCGTTGTCCGGCTTGTCGAAGTTGATCTCGGAAACTTTCAGCAAGGCAAAATAGCGCTCCCCGTCTTTGGGTGGGCGGATTTTGCCGGCAACGGTATCGCCGGTGCGCAGGTTGAAGCGGCGGATCTGGCTGGGGGAGACGTAAATATCGTCCGGGCCGGCCAGGTAGGAAGCGTCGGCAGAGCGGAGGAAGCCGAAACCATCCTGCAGAATCTCCAATACACCATCGCCGTAGATGTCTTCGCCACTTTTTGCATGCTTCTTCAGAATGGTGAAGATGACATCCTGTTTGCGCGAGCGTGCAAGGTTATCGAGGCCCATCTCTTGCGCGATTTCGAGCAATTCGGGCATGGAATTCTGCTTGAGTTCAGTAAGATTCATAAGTTATTAGATTTTCAGGAATGGAAGTAAACGGATATTGGAGTGACAGGGTAGTCCCTGAACCTTTTTTCAAATCGTTGTCAAAACAGATGCTGGCCAGATGGAGCAACCGGTGCGGATAAAATCCGGAATAAATAACTGAAGCCAGTAGAGTGGGCACACCCGTTTGCAGGGCAGGACTGATAATCTGCTACCTTGCCGGCCTATGTCAAGCCCGGAGACCAAATTAACGTCAAATTTTGAACTCAACAGCGTTCACACGGGTGTTCAGGCTCCCCCTGATGGGTTACTCCCTTCCATTCCCTGCCACTGAAAGGGATACTGGTAGCCAAAATTTTTCCTGTGATTTTCGGAGCGGATTCCCATGAGCAGTGAACTCACCAGCAAACTCAAACCCCTCAACGTCGCGATTCTTACGGTCTCCGATACCCGCGGGTTTGATGAAGATTCTTCCGGTCAGTTTCTTGAAGACAGTGTTGTTGAAGCCGGGCACAAACTGATTTCAAGGCGCATACTGCCAGATGACATTTATCTGGTGCGGGCGGCCATGTCGTACTGGATCGCGGATCCGGACGTTCATGTGGTGCTCATTACCGGCGGCACCGGCTTTTACGAGCGCGACAGTACCCCGGAAGCGGTTGCCCCGCTGCTGGATAAACGTATCGAAGGATTTGGCGAGGAATTCCGGCGTCTTTCGGCATCTGAAATCGGCTCCTCCACGATTCAGTCCAGAGCTTTTGGCGGCCTTGCCAATCATACGGCTATTTTCTGCCTGCCGGGTTCCACCGGGGCCTGCCGCACCGGCTGGAATGGTATTCTGAGCAGCCAGCTAGACAGTCGTCACGGCCCCTGCAACTTTTCAGGCCTGGTCGGCCGCAAGCCGGAGCGGGCTATGGAGCGCCTTCAGCAGGTTATTGGCAAACGCGCCACACGCTAATTCTGAATAGGGAGAGTAAACCATGGCAGCCAATCTGACGCCGGTTGATGAGGCTATCGCTCACCTTTTGAGCAAAGCGCCGGTGATTACAGAAACCGAGCCTTTACCCCTTACAGAAAGCCTGGGCCGGATACTGGCACGGGATTATCAGGTGCCGGCGGATGTACCGCCGGCGGATAACAGTGCGGTAGATGGCTACGCCCTGCGGGCTGAAGATTATGTGCAAGGCCAAGCGCTTTCGATATCTGACCGAATCCCGGCTGGCTCTGCGCCGAGCCCGCTGCAATCGGGCACAGCTGTGCGCATCTTCACCGGTTCCGAGATTCCGGCCGGTGCTGACACGGTTATCATGCAGGAGCGCGTGGAGGTTACAGATAACGGCATCCTCATCAACGGCGAAGTAAAGGCTGGCCAGAACATACGCAGGCGCGGCCAGGATCTTGCTGAAGGCAGCCTGGCCCTGCCAAAGGGCACAAAAATACGGCCCCAGGAAATGGGCCTTCTGGCGTCTATTGGTGTATCCGAAGTTGCTGTGGTGAAAAAACTGAGGGTGGCCATTCTGTCAACGGGTGACGAGCTGGTGGAGCCTGGCGTTCCGCTGGGGCCAGGCCAGATCTACAACTCCAACCGGTTCACCCTGCTGGGTCTGCTGGCAGAGGCAGGCTGCGAGGCAGTGCTGTGTGAGACTCTGAAGGATACGCGATCTGCCACCCGGGAAACCTTTGAACGCGCAGCTGAGGTGGCAGATCTTGTTATCACCAGCGGCGGTGTTTCTGTGGGTGAAGAAGACCACGTACGAGCCGTGCTGGAAGAGTCCGGCCAGCTGTCGCTGTGGCGCATGGCAATCAAACCCGGCAAACCGCTGGCTTTTGGCGCAATCAAGGGTACACCGGTATTCGGCCTGCCAGGCAATCCGGCTTCCGTATTGGTGACCTTTATGGTTGTGGTGATGCCTTACATCCGTACTCGCCAGGGGCGACTGCGTATTCATCCTGTGGGCCAGCAAGTGCCTGCCGCTCTTAATGTTACGTCACCTTCGACACGCAGGGAATTCCTGCGTGCACGCACGGAATCGGTTGACGGCAAAATTCAGGTGACCGCTTATACAAACCAGAGCTCTGGCGTATTGAGTTCTGCCTGCTGGTCCGACGGACTTGCTGTGGTTCCGGAAAACGCGATGATTGCAGAGGGAGATCTGCTGACTTATTACCCATTCACTGAACTGTTGAGCTGACATGACTGACCAGACCCTGACTGTTCGTTTTTTTGCCCGCCTCCGGGAAGAGCTGGGCACGGAAGAACTCACACTGCCGGCAGACAAGGATCAGACCGCTGGCGACCTGCTTGCAGCGCTGGCCAGCCGCGGCGGCCCCTGGGCACAACTGCAAGGCAACCAGCCGGTGATGATTGCGATCAATCAGGCTATGGCAAAGCCCGGGGCACCAGTGAAGGCAGGGGATGAAGTGGCATTTTTCCCCCCGGTAACAGGAGGCTAGGATGATCAGCATTCAGACTGAAGATTTTGATTGCGCTGCCGAGTATGCCGCTCTGCGGGACAGCGGTGCCGGTACCGGCGCTATTGCCACATTCACAGGCCTGGTTCGCGATAGCGGCGATAAGCAGGATGTGTCGGGCCTGTTTCTCGAGCATTATCCGGGCATGACAGAGCAGGTGATTGCCGGGTTGATCGAGGAGGCGTCGCAGCGCTGGGATGTGCGTAAAGCGCGGGTGATTCATCGGATTGGCCGATTACAATTGCAGGAGCAAATCGTATTCGTGGGTGTGTGCAGCGCCCATCGTGGAGATGCATTTGCAGCTTGCGAATTTATTATGGACGCTTTGAAGACGTCCGCGCCCTTCTGGAAGAAAGAGCTCTCTGAGGCCGGGGAGCATTGGGTAGAGCAGAAGGCTTCAGATGTTGCCCGGGGCGAGGCCTGGGGCAAGTAGCCCCAAACGCCACGTTTAGGCCAGGCGGATACCGTAGCGCATAACGCCCTCGCCTTCTTCCCGGACCCATTCAATCCTGTGCCCGGCTATTTCACACAGCGCCTGCAAATCCTTACGGGCCGTGGGATCATCCGCCAGGAATTCAACCTGTGCCCCGCCGGGCAGACCCTGAATGCGCTTTTTAAACCGCAAAACCGGGAGGGGGCACACCAAACCGATCGCATCGATTTGATGTGCTTCTGAGTGCTCAGTCAAGGCGCACGCTCGTTGCGCTGCTGCCTTGTTCGGCTGATGACCATCCGAACTGACCCAGAATCACCGGGGCGGCGGTGGCAATCAGCAGGGCAGCGACAAATGCAGAAATCATAACTTTCACGAAACGTCTCCTTTGCCTTGCCTGGCCTCCACCTCGGCAACCCACAGATCGTGGTGCTGGCGCGCCCATTCCACATCAACCTGGCCGCTACCCATGGCATCAAACGCGCCTTCCATACCAACGGTACCAATATAAATGTGGGCAATAATGGCAAGCATCATGACAAACGCCACAATCGAGTGCCAGATGTTGGCATACTGCATCTCTTCATGGGGTGTCAGAGCCGTAGCCAGTTCGGTTCCAAAAACACTGTTTATGACGCTGAATGTCTCGGCAAACATGGGCATTTGAAACGGGAACAGCAGCGACAAACCGGACAGAGAGACCGAGAAACCCAACACCATAACGGTCCAGAAAACGATCTTCTGGCCGGCATTGAATTTCTTTGCGGAAGGATGGGAATTGGTAAAAATACCGCCCCCTGCCTTGAGCCACTGCCAATCCAGTTTGTCAGGAATGTTGTGTGCTACCCACATAAAAAACGTCATCACCAGGCCGAGCATAAAAGACCAGGAAATGTTGTTGTGAACCCACTTGGAGCCGGCTGCCAGAGTTGCAAAGGCATCGGGCCCCATCACGGGGATCAGGAAACTTCGCCCCATCAGGGTAATAAGTCCGGTTATACCCAGCGCAATAAACGAGCCGGCCAACAGCCAGTGGCCAAATCGTTCGATGGCTTTGAATCGCTGAATCGTGGTGCCTGAAGGGCCGCCATCGATCATGATTTTGCCGCGAATAAGGTAAAACACCACCAGCAGGGCGATGAAACCCAAAAGCGCACCACCGCCATAGGTGATGATCGGCCCCTCGCGCAGCTTATACCAGCTCATGCCTCCATCCTGGATCAGAACGTCGGCCGCAGGCCCGCGAGCCTGGGTGTTGGCATCAAACTCGTTATAGCGAATGGAGCGGTAGGTGTCGGAGAGAGAGACTCCGCCGCGCGTACCCAGGTGATCGGTGATCGGCGCCGCATTGGCCGGATCACCCAGATTTTCAGACCGGAACGCGTCGTCAACCTTCAGCTTCTGCTGACGAGCCATAATGTCTTCCAGGGTTTGAGCGCCCCCGGTAGCCGAGCGGTCAACCCCCGGGCTCTCTTGTGCCCAGGCATGATTGAGCGAGAGCGTCACCAGTACCAGAAAGGCGGCGCCCAATAATTTTTTATTCATCAGAGCACTCCAGCGGAATCCACAAGAAGAAGTTCGTTGCCTCAAGGCGGTACAGGGCCCCGAGGGGCCCTGAACACTCAGGTCAGTTTATGCACCCTTTTTAAGCACCCTTCTTCTCATAAGCTGTGCCCCACCCCCAGGCGCCGGAACCGAAACCACGGCTCACCACACGCTGGCGATAGATGTCCGCCACCTCGTTGCCGTCACCAGCCAGCAAGGCTTTGGTCGAGCACATTTCCGCGCAGAGGGGAAGTTTACCCTCGGCAATACGGTTGCTTCCGTACTTGGCGAACTCGGCTGCCGAGTTATCTTCTTCAGGGCCACCTGCACAGAAGGTGCATTTGTCCATCTTGCCCCGGCTGCCAAAATTGCCCGCTTGCGGGAATTGCGGCGCACCGAACGGGCAAGCGTAGAAGCAGTACCCACAACCGATACACAGGTCCTTGGAGTGCAGAACGATTCCGTCTTTGGTCTGGTAGAAGCAGTCGACCGGGCAGACGGCCATACAAGGCGCGTCTGAGCAGTGCATGCAGGCTACCGAGATCGACCGCTCGCCCGGTTTACCATCTTCGATGGTCACCACACGGCGACGGTTAATACCCCAGGGGACTTCGTTCTCATTCTTACAGGCCGTCACGCAAGCATTGCATTCGATGCAGCGTTCGGCATCGCAAAGGAATTTTGCGCGTGCTTGTCCTTCAAGTGCCATGGTCTACACCTCTTGTTATGCCGGCATGATCGAACACAGGGTGGCTTTGGTCTCTTGCATCTGCGTGACCGAGTCATACCCGTATGTTTGAACAACGTTTGTAGATTCACCCAGAACGTAAGGATCAGAGCCTTTGGGATACTTATCCCTCAGGGATTTACCCTCCAGGTGTCCGCCGAAGTGAAACGGCATGAAAGCTACGCCTTCGCCGACACGTTCGGTCACCATTGCCTTGACCTTGATACGACCGCCTTCCGGTCCGGTTACCCAGACGTCCTTGCCGTCCCGAATGTTCAGGTTATTCGCATCACGCGGATTCACCTCAATGAACATGTCCTGCTGCAATTCGGCCAGCCAGGGATTAGAGCGCGTCTCGTCGCCGCCACCCTCGTACTCCACCAGACGACCGGAGGTCAGAATAATGGGGAAGTCCTTGCTGAAATCCTTCTTCTGAATGGACTCGTACAAGGTCGGAACGCGCCAAAACGTCTTGTCTTCATAGGTCGGATAATCAGCCACCAGGTCACGGCGGTTGGTGTAGAGCGGCTCGCGGTGAACCGGCACCGGATCAGGGAAGTTCCAGACCACGGTACGGGCTTTGGCATTTCCGAAAGGTGCGCATTCGTGCTTGATTGCGACACGCTGGATACCCCCTGAAAGATCCGTCTTCCAGTTGGTCTCGGGACCGGCCACGGCTTCAATGCTGGCGCGTTCCTCGGCGGTCAGGTCACCGTCCCAGCCCAGATCCATCAACATCTGCATGGTGAACTCGGGATAGCCGTCCTTGATATCCGAGTTTTTCGAGTAAACGCCTTCTGCCAGCAGGTTTTCACCGTTGCGCTCGACACCAAACCGGGCACGGAAAGTGAGACCGCCCTTGGACACCGGCAGGGACATATCGTAAAGATTCGGTGTGCCCGGGTGGTTCATTTCTGCCGTGCCCCAACAAGGCCAGGGCAAACCATAGATGTCCCCATCGCAGGGCCCGCCATTTGCACGAAGGGTGGTCCTGTCGAAGTGATGCTGATACTTCATGTGCTTCTTGAGACGCTCAGGCGATTGCCCCGTGTAGCCGATGGTCCACATGCCACGGTTGAATTCACGGGTGATGTCCTCGATTACCGGCTCGTCACCTTCAATGGCAATGTTACGGAACATGCGATCGGTGAACCCGAACTTGTCCGCAAACAGTTTCATGATTTCGTGATCAACCTTCGAATCAAACAGTGGTTCAACCACCTTTTCACGCCACTGGAGCGACCGGTTGGATGCGGTTACCGAGCCACGGGTCTCGAACTGGGTGGTCGTTGGCAGCAGGTAGGCGCCGTCTTTGCGATCGTGCAGCACGGCTGAAACGGTCGGGAACGGATCCACTACAACCAACAGATCCAGTTTTTCCATAGCCTCCTTCATTTCAAGCATACGGGTCTGGGAGTTTGGCGCGTGGCCCCAGAGCACCATGGCCCGGGTGTTGTCCGGCTGCTCGAGGTTTTCCTTGGCTTCCAGAACACCGTCGATCCAGCGCGACACCGGGATGCCCTTCTCGTTCATCATGGCTCTGGATTTGCCGTTTTTGTCCCACACGGCAAACCGGCCCTTCATCCATTCCGGATCTTCCTCCCAGACTCGCATCCAGTGGGCCCAGGCACCAGCGCTCAGGCCGTAATAGCCAGGCAGGGTGTCGGCCAGTACACCAACATCGGTGGCGCCCTGAACGTTATCGTGACCACGGAAAATGTTGGTGCCGCCGCCAGAAACGCCCATGTTGCCCAGTGCCAGTTGCAGAATGCAGTAGGCGCGCGTGTTGTTGTTGCCGTTGCTGTGCTGGGTACCACCCATACACCAGATCACCGTACCAGGGCGGTTATTCGCCAGGGTGCGGGCAACACGCTCAAGCTGAGCGCCCGGCGTACCGGTTACGCGCTCGACCTCTTCCGGATTCCAGCGTTTTACTTCTTTACGGATTTCATCCATACCCCACACACGGGTGCGGATAAATTCCCTGTCTTCCCATTTGTTCTCGAAGATGTGCCAGAGAAGGCCCCACACCAGCGCAACGTCTGTGCCCGGGCGGAAACGAACGAACTCATCGGCGTGGGCTGCGGTGCGCGTGAAACGCGGATCACAGACGATCAGTGGTGCGTTGTTTTCTTCTTTGGCTTTCAGAATATGCAGGAGCGACACCGGGTGCGCTTCGGCGGGGTTGCCTCCGATCAGGAAGATCGCCCTGGACTTGTGGATGTCGTTGTAGGAGTTGGTCATCGCACCGTAGCCCCAGGTGTTGGCTACGCCGGCGACTGTTGTCGAGTGGCAGATCCGGGCCTGGTGATCGACGTTATTGGTACCCCAGTACGCCGCGAACTTGCGGAAAAGATAAGCCTGCTCATTGTTGAACTTGGCACTGCCCAGCCAATAGACTGAATCAGGTCCGCTTTCCTCGCGGATCTGGAGCATCTTGTCGCCAATTTCGTTGATGGCCTGATCCCAGGGAATCTTCTGCCACTGGCCGTTGACCATTTTCATGGGCGACTTGAGACGACGTTCGCCGTGGGCATGCTCGCGCACTGAAGCACCCTTGGCGCAGTGAGCACCCAAATTGAAAGGGCTGTCCCAGCCCGGCTCCTGGCCAATCCATACGCCATTCTGAACTTCGGCTTCGACGGTACAGCCTACCGAGCAATGCGTACATACCGATTTTTTGCGGACGACTTCGCCGCCACCAGTTGACGGGACCGCAGCTTCGACCCGCCCCGATGTCAGCGATAAAGCCGCCATGCCACCCACTGCAACACCGGAAGCCGTCAAAAATTGACGGCGATCCATGGTTTTCGCAGCGAGAGATGAAAGCAAAGAGCCTGCACGGGGGCCTTTCGCTACCCCGTTGGTCTTCTTCCTTAACATGTCTCTTACCTCTCTCGTTATTATTCTCGTTTTTTCCGGAGGTGTGGTCACCCAAGAGCATCACGCAACCTTGAATGATTCACGCTTCCCTCAAAAGCGAGCCGACTCGAAATACTTACGTGTGTGTTCAGTGTCACGCAGGCCGCGGCTTTTCGGTACGTTTTGTGTGACGACCTCGGCTGCGGCGTTCGGTGCAACCGCCATTGCAACAGCAGCCGGAGCTGCCGCTACTGCCATTTGCAAGAAACGGCGACGGCTGTTTTCACGCTTCGGGTTGTCCATAGGACACCTCCCCATGGGTTAAGGAATCATTCAGATCCCGGTTACTGAATTGCAAAGGCATCTGCCTCTACAGCCATGAAAGCCCGCCCCAGCGAGCCCACCGGGCCATAGAAGATGGCGCTTTGCGCTTCTTCCAAATCGGTAAAAAACAATGCCGCCCACTTTGCCAGATGCGCATCAAAAAAGGCTTTTTGCGACGACAGGTCATTGCTACAGGGAAATTCCCCGGTAATGATGCCAGCCATGATTTCACACAGGGTGCCGATGTGGTCCTCCGGTTCTTTGACATCGCTGCGGGCCTTTATGCCCCTGGCCATAAGATCGTTGCGCAGCTCCGCAAGTGGCTTCTCGTTCAAAAAACCGGTGAGGTAATAGCTGGTGTACGGCAGCAGCTCGCCACGACCGAGGCCAACAAACAAGTTGTTGTACTCGCGCTCGGCCTCATGGGGATTGGTGCGTTCCGCTAGCACTGCCAGGTTTTTGGAGGCCGCGCCCAGAGGGGTGTCGTCACCCTGCAAAGATGCCAGGCCTTTCAACAGTTCGCTCGACGGCGGGCCGGAAAGCAGGACGCCCAGAAGCTGATAGATCTGGGCCCGGGCGCGATCTTCTTCGGTGACCGAACGCGGGCACTGAATTTCCGCAGTGGTATTCAAATCGTATTCCTTTAATTATTATTTACAGTCTTGCCTACCATTCTAGTACACACACAGAAATAGTGGAGAAACTTTGCTATCCGCCGATAATAGCCAAAACGCATTCGGCTAATCGTCAAAACGCATCCGGGGTCGGAAGCGGGGTGTTTGGTCCTCATCCGATTGATTCAGTTCGCTTTCCACATGGCGTGTTACCTGTCGTGTTACAGAAAGCTCCGATTGATCCGATGCATCACCCGCTGCAAGGGAAGCGCCTGATCGGGGGGGTTCGGCGACCTCCGGAGGCCTGACATGCTCCACAATGTTGCCAGGTTCTTCGGTCTGGCCCTCAATCTGCCCTTCGGCCTTTTTGGCTCTGTCAAGGAAACCCTGCCCGACCTTGTAAAGAGTCTTTGCGCCTTTTACCGTGGTGCCGGCGTCCGTGAAATCCTCATCGTAGTCATTAAGGCCATCCAGCACCGCAAGCACAGGGTTGGATTTCCATAGCGCCCGGAGAGCCTTGCGTCGCAGGAGGTCGGGAATCTCTTTTCGCATGAACCCGGTGATGTCGGTGCCCAGCTCAATGGTATCCGGATCGGGCAACCCGTACTTCTCAAGCACTTCATGCTCCGGCAAGGTCTCATTGACCGCGAGTTCCTGCGCTTCTGGCGATGACTCGGATTCAACAGCCGGAGGAGTCGGGGACTCCTGTTTCCTGGCAGCTTCTGCCTTTTGACGCGCCCAACGCTGTAGACGTGACTCGGCCATCACTGAAGCCTCGGTTTTTTGATGTTGGCGGGAGCGCGGTAGACATCACTGTCCTGGCGGATGCGCGGATCGCCTTTCGCGTCTTCGGTGCCATCAACACGGATCTCGTCTCGACGGCGTTTCTTGAACGGCTCTTCTATATAGTGCATGTCGATAAACTCCTTGATCCAGGCCGCAAGGGATTCTGGAATGGGAACCGCCTCAACAAGACTTTCACCGCTATCGAGCGCATCCAGTGCCTCATGGGCGCTGGCGGTAACGGTGCTGACCACCCACCCGGATGGTGACTGGCTCGTGACATCTCTGTCCATGATGACCCAGACCGAAGGCGCCGCCATATTCAGGGATACCAGGTAGCCCTCGACATCCGCGCGGAACAACTCCATCGTGACCGTGCCCGCGTGATAGTCGATCACCTCTCCCTCGCGAACCATTTCTTTCCAGAAGGCTTCCGGCGCCCCCGGTATCACAGCCACCGGTTTCCAGATATCCCGTACCCAACGAGTCACTCCAGGTGACCGGCGAACAACGGCGCCTACCTGTAATTCGCGTCTCCAATGATCTGTCCGGCTACTCATGGCAATTCTCATTGTTATCTTATAGCCTCAAAATAGCAGGGCTCCAACGATTATCCAACTGTCCAAAAGTAAATGGCTGTGGCATGCTCGATTGATGAACCTGCTGCATGCACGTACAAAAACAACGAAAGAGTCGAACTCCTGATGACGGCATACAAGACCCTACTTTTGTGTAGTTGTGACAAAACACAGTCTTTCGACCCGAAGGCGCTGCAGAAAGCCGCCGCAGCTGCACAGGTGATCGCAGTGGATCAACTGTGCGGCACGGAACTGAGCGTCGCCGCTGAACATCTGGGCGCAGACAATGAAGTGCTTATTGCGTGCAGCCAGCAGTCGGCTTTGTTCGAACGCTTGTCCGAGGACCTATACGCCGAGAACAGGCACGCTGCGCCTTTCCATACTATTGATATTCGGGACAGGGCTGGCTGGAGCGCTCCCGATGCCAGGCCGGAGCGCCAGCATGCCAAGCAGGCCGCGCTGATTGCTGCTGCCCAGTTGCCGGCCCCCATGGCACCGACGAAAACCATTCAATCCAGCGGCGTCTGCTGTATTGTCGGCCCCACCGAGCAGGCCATCAGAATGGCCGAACTGGTTCAGGATGAGTTGGGCGTCACCTGTATTGTTAATGATGCCGGCCCGATTCAACTGCCCTCTGCTGCTTACGATGTTGCCAAGGGGCAGCTGACGAGTGCCTACGGCGCGCTTGGCAACTTCAAGCTGGAATTTGCCAACCTGCAAACCCTGAATCCGGCCGGACGGGGTGAGCTGGGTTATGGCGCAGCAAAGCCCACCGCCCGCAGCGAATGCGATGTGTTTATCGACCTGCGAGGAGGCGCCCCGGCATTTCCGAGCCACGAGAAACGCAACGGCTATTTCTGGGCTGACCCGAAGAAGACCGGCGAACTGGAGCGTATTGCTTTGACGGCCCGGGAACGGGTGGGTGAATTCGAGAAAACCGTCTATTTCAGGCTGGAAGAATCCCTGTGTGCCCACTCCCGTGCCAGCAAGCCCGGTTGTACACGCTGCCTGGATGTCTGCTGCACCGAGGCCATTTTTTCTGCCGGGGATCATATCCAGATCGATTCGGATATTTGCGCCGGCTGCGGAGCTTGTACGGCCGTATGCCCCACATCCGCGATCACTATGAACGAAACCTCGTTCGAAGCAATCACCAAAGTGGCGGAGGTGATGGCCAGGGTCTATCGGGAACATACCAGCGAATCTCCGCGCCTGGTGTTCCACACCCTGGGTGCGGGTGCCGAAGCCATAGCCTACCTGGCGCGATACGATGACGGATTGGCGGACGATCTGCTTCCGATTGGGCTGGAGCACATTGACCGGGTTGGCCATGCTGAAATAATGGCGGCATTCGGCGCCGGCTATGCCGAGGTTCTGATTCTGGCAGACAACAAGCTGGATGAACGCATGGTGGCTGCGGAAGTTGAACTGGCCCAGGCCCTGCTTCAGGGCACCCACAACTCGCCGAGCCGGGTGCGGGTTATTTCCGCCATTGAGCTCTGTAATCCGGGCGACAATACCGGGCGCGTGAGCGAACCGGTGCTGCTGGTCGGTGGTCGCCGTGACATCACACGGGTAACCGTTGCCGCCATGTCCGACACAATCGACGAGCCGATTCCGCTCCCTGCCGGCGCCCCTTATGGTGCGATAGAGATTGATTCCGATAAATGCACGCTTTGCCTGGCCTGCGTATCACTGTGCCCGACCGGCGCCCTTGGCGATCACGGAGGCCGGCCGGAGGTTCAGTTTACGGAAAATGCCTGCGTTCAGTGCGGCATCTGTGACAGCACCTGCCCCGAAACGGCCATCACCCTGAAACCTCAGCTGGATGTGTCCAAAGCTGCGCTAAGCCCCCGGGTTCTGCATGGCGAGGAGCCTTTCGAGTGCATTACATGTGGCACTCCGTTTGGTGTTGCCAGCACCATTAACCGAATCATCGAGAAGCTGGAAAACCAGCACTGGATGTACAAGAATTCTGACAATGTTCAGCTCATCAAGATGTGTGACGACTGCCGGGTCAAGGCCCAGTTCCACGGGGAAAGCGCGCCTATGGCGGGCGGCGACAGGCCTCGGGTCCGCACCAGTGATGACTATCTGGACAGCTGAAAACAACGGGACACACCATGGTCGAGTACACCGAAGTTGGTAAAAAACCGAATCTGATTGGAACGGACGCCCCCCGGCCTCAGGACAAAAATCCCAGAGGCGTTGATCGCATCATCGCCATTGCTTCAGGCAAGGGTGGCGTTGGCAAATCCACAGTGTCGTCCAATCTGGCCGTTGCGCTGGCCTCGAAAGGTCTCAAGGTTGGTTTGCTGGACGCCGACGTTTACGGCCCCAGCCAGCCCCGCATGCTGGGTGTGTCCGGCCGCCCTTCCAGCCCGGATGGAAGTACCATTCTGCCGCTGAGAAACCATGGGGTTACGTTGATGTCCCTGGGGCTTATGGCGCCGGAAGATGAAGCCATTGTCTGGCGCGGGCCCATGTTGATGGGTGCGCTGCAACAGATGATGAACCAAGTGGAGTGGGGGCGGCTCGATGTGCTGCTGGTGGATCTGCCGCCGGGTACCGGCGATGTTCAGATGACCCTGAGCCAGAAATTTTTCGTTGCCGGTGCGGTTGTGGTCTCAACACCCCAGGACATAGCGTTGATGGACGCCCGTAAGGGTATTGATATGTTCAAGCGTATGGACGTGCCACTGTTTGGTTTGATCGAAAACATGGCCTCCTTCATCTGCGATGGTTGCGGTAAAGAGCACCATCCGTTCGGACATGGTGGTGCGCGGGCGGAAGCCGAAAAACTGGGTGCGCCTTTCCTCGGGGAGATTCCGCTGGATCTCGATATCCGAATCGGTTCGGACGGTGGCGTCCCGATTGTGGTATCCAAGCCTGACAGCCCTCAGGCGCAGGCTTTCCAGCGTATCGCCGATGAAATCGTTGCCTCCGACGTATACGCCCGGGCTGTCCAATGATCGAGTCACCCCTGTTTCCACCATTACTGACCGGAGAAGTGGTGCCGAGGCATACCGACCCTTTTGACAAGGCGGTCAGCCGGGCCATCGCGGGTGTTGATTCAGGCACGGTGTTCTACTCCGAGGCGGACGACGCCTTGCGCGCAGCTCTGGTGCTGGCGCCGGAAACGCCTCTGGAAGAGGCCGTTCAGGCGGTATACGTTGCCCAGATAGGCCTTGCCGAGAGTCTGGGCGCCCTGGCTCCACCCGAAGTGCCGGTGCACTTTCAATGGCCGGATCGAATCAAGGTCAATGGTGCTCTGTGCGGCAGCGTTCGGTTCGCAGCGGATGTTTCGGACCCCAAGGCGCACCCAAACTGGCTGGTCATCGGCATCAGCGTGCCTTTCTGCCAGGACGTCAACGAGCCTGGAGAGAATCCGAATGAGACCTGTCTGTACGAGGAAGGCTGCGTTGATATTACGCCCATGGCCTTGCTGGAGAGCTGGTCCAAGCACACGCTCCTGTGGCTGACCTATTTTATGGACAGTGGCTTTGAGCGGGTGCACAACGACTGGCGGCCACGCTGCGACACGCTGGGCAAGATGGTCGAGCGCCCCCGGCCGGGCATCTTTGTTGGCCTGGATGAAAAAGGCCGGATGCTGTTGCGTCAGGATGTCATGACCGAAACAGTGAGCCTGATTGAATTCGCGGAGCACGTATGAAGCTGGCCAGAACCTTGCAACTGGATATATCGGACGAAAATGTATTCGAAAAGCCTGCGCCCAGCGGCGAATGGGCGATCTCCGGCGGCTTCGAGTTTTCCAACTGGACCGAAGCGGACCTGAAAGGGAAAGCCCGCCAGGCGTTCAGTAATGGCTGGTATAGCATTGAGTCTGGCGGTCGTGCCAGTTTCGTTGGCGTATGCAATATCACCCACGCGGAACTGGAGCAGTTACGTAGAACCCTCGCACAAACGTTTGTCGACCACTATGGCGCGCCGGATTTCGAAGCTGCTTACCCGGTTGCCTGTGAGGAGATCGACCAGATGCGCAGCATGTGTGAGGACTTCGAGGACAACACACTGCTGATGGTCAGCCGCACGCTGACCGAGCTGGGCGTTGAGGAAACCTACCGCTCCCAGGCGCCGCAGGATGCCTCACTCGAGGCATTTGCGGTCCATGGCAGCGTAGATTGATTACAACCCGAAACTGCCGTAGGGAATAAACCTTACAGGGGTTCCCGGCTCGATTTGCATGGCGGCCTCATCCAGCTCCACCAGACCATCGGACCAGGCCAGGCCGGTCACCCGCCCGGAGCCTTCGGAACCGAATACCTCAACCTGCCCTTCCCGGATCCGGGCCCGCAGCATCTCGCTGCGCCCCGGTTTTTTGTTCTTCGAAAAGTTTGCCGGCACAAGATAACCCTGGGGCTCGAACCACTCACCCCCGGCCAATAACGCCATTGCCGGTGCGCCAAACCGCAGGGCACAAACCCAGGCGGCCACCGGGTTGCCCGGCAAGCCCACTACCGGCGTTCCATGGAACATGGCCAGAGCGAGAGGCCGCCCCGGCTTGATAGCAATACGCCAGTTACTGATCTCCCCGTGCTCTTTCAACGTTTCAGAAACACGGTCTTCGTCACCGGCAGACACGCCACCGCTGGTCAGGATAAGATCGCACTCTTCCGCTCCTCGCAGCAGCGCGGCTTTCACCTCTTCCGGGCGGTCAAGCACATGGCCAAGGTCAACCAACTCATAGCCAAGCTGTGTGACCAGAGCACCCAGCATTGGGCGATTGGCGTCGTAGATCTGCCAATCGGTAACCGGAGCACCAACCGGCTTTACCTCATCACCGGTAGAAAGAACCCCGACCCGCAGCCGCTTATACACATCGACTGACTCGACCCCCACACTGGCGAGCACTGAAATCTGGGTCGGGCTCAGACAGGTTCCTGCAGTAAGAATCCTGTCCTGCACCTTGATGTCTTCACCGGCTTTACGGGCATTGGCGCCGGCTTTCAAGGTGCCGTTCAGGTGCAACTGGCCATCCTTGACTTCGCAGTCTTCCTCCAGGACGACCGTATCCGTGCCGGCCGGAATGACCGCGCCGGTCAGAATCCGTATGGCATGGCCCTCCGGCACCCGCCCCATATACGGTTCCCCGGCGGCGCTGCGGCCATCCACCAGAGGCAGGATGCTGGGCACGACCGTCAGAGGCCCGGCAAAAGCATAGCCATCGACCGCGGAATTATCACTTGGGGGATGGGCTCGCGGCGCATGGACGTCACTCGCCAGAATGCGGCCATTGACCTGGGCCAGAGGAACGGAGCGCTGCACATCAACGACTGGGTGCAAGCGCGAGCGCAGCCGCTCCAGCGCCTCTTCGACCGGTGTCCAGTTAACTCCGGGGGGGAGTGCAAAACAGTCGTTGCGAAGCATACTCATAGTTCTTTCGCTCCCGGTGCTGTCGTCGATGATTTTTCACGGTTCAGAATAAAGTCTGCAATGGCGGGCACATCGTTTACGTCAAGGACGGGGCCCTGAAAATCGGCAGCGTAATCCGCGGCGACAGCCACAATGCTGGCGTCTTCTTTAAAAAGGGGCGTACCCGGGCTTTCCCGGCGGTGTACCTCGATTTTGGGGTGCGAGTGTGTCTTGAATCCCTCCACCACAACCCAGTCACAGGGGCCCAGCCGGTCCAGCAGTGCATCCAGCGTCGGCTCTTTGTCGCCCCTGAGCTCATGCATAATTGCGAAACGCTGACCGCCCGCCAGTATGACCTCACGGGCGCCGGCATCACGGTGTTTGTAGCTGTCGGTGCCGGGCTGATCCACATCGACCATGTGATGGGCATGCTTGATTGAATTGACCGTAAACCCTCTGCTGGATAACTCGCGAATCACTGCACAGGCCAGAGTCGTTTTTCCCGAATTCTTCCAGCCTACAATGCCTATAACGTTCACTTGAGATGCCGCTCCGCCCAGGCCAGATCCTCTGGCGTATTGATGTTGAAAAAATCGCCTTCGTCGAACACCACCAGTGTTTCGCCCTGGGCTTGCGTCCACTGCCGGATTTTGCGTACACCATCGTTCAGGGCGGCCCGAAGATCATCCCGCAACGCCACCTGCCATCGGCCAAAGGTGGGTTGAGGTAACCGACCACGGACGGGGTCCGGCGTGGCCGCCAGGACTACCGGGGTATCATGCCTGGCCAGGCGCTCCGCCAGGTCCAGGGGAAAAAACGGGGTGTCGGCGGCGACACTGATCAGCCATTCGTAACCCTGTTCGGCGGCCCAGTCCATTCCCGCCAGAACACCCGCCAGCGGGCCCGGAAAGTCACCGATCGAGTCGGCGACCACGGGCAGCCTCAGATCATCAAAACGACTCATATCCCCGTTAGCATTCAAAACCAGCGCGTCTACCTGTGGCGTGATCCGCTCAATCACTCTCTGGATCAGCGACTGATCGCCCAGCACTAACCGCCCCTTGTCGCCTCCGCCCATCCGGTTTGCCTGGCCACCGGCCAGAATAACGGCGCATTCAGCCATGTTCCGCCCCCTTTCGCCGCATTTTCTTGTCTTCATCCGGTACCTGCGACAAGTCCTGATCAAACACCAGACGATGCTGGCCGCTCAGGCAGGTGAATTTTTTACCTCGCATCCGCCCGATCAGTGTCAACCCCACCTGACGGGCAATATCGACACCCCAGGCGGTAAAGCCTGACCGGCTGATCAGGGTCGGAATACCCATTAGCGAGGTTTTGATGACCATTTCGGAGGTCAGGCGCCCGGTGGTATAGAGAACCTTGTCGGCCGCGGGAATGCCATTAAGATGCATCCAGCCTGCGATTTTGTCCACCGCGTTGTGACGCCCCACATCTTCCATATAGGCCAGGATCTGTCGGCCCTGGCACAGGGCCGTGCCGTGAATGGCGCCGGTTTCCATATACAGGCTGGGTGTGTGGTTGATCTGGTAGGAGAGATCGTAAAAAGTACTGGTGTGCACCGGGGTGTCCGGCAGCGACAACCCTTCGAGCCCCGCCATCATGTCGCCAAAGACCGTGCCCACGGCGCAGCCCGACGTGCGGGTTTTCTTTTCCAGCTTGTCCTCCACATCGGTAACGCCCGCCGTGCGCACCACGGCGACCTCAAGCTCTTCATCAAAATCGATCCCGGTAATCCGATCGCTCTCTTTCAGCATGCCCTGGTTCAGCAAAAAGCCGAGCGCCAGATACTCCGGGTGATCGCCGATGGTCATGGCCGTGACAATTTCCTGGCTGTTCAGGTAGATGGTCAGAGGGCGTTCTTCGATCACGCTGGTTGATTTGCCCTGGCCGTTTTCATCAACACCCTCCACCACACGGGACAGACGCGGGTCTTTGGGATCTGGAAGTATGAGATCAATCGTCATTTTTGTTATAGCCGTCTCAGGGACGGCGCCGAATGGAATGTATACCGATAATGCCAGAGATTAGCCTATTTGGCATTCGGGAAAAACAGCTGCTGTCCGTTCACCTTGAAGTCCGCAATCGCCTGCTGGCCATCTTCGGAGAGCAGCCAGTTGTGCCACTTCCGGGCCAGATCATGCTTGAGGTGCGGATGCTTCTCTTCAGACATCAGCAAGCTGCCATACTGGTTGAATAACACTTCGTCACCTTCGAAAAGCAGAGTCAGGTTCTGACGGTTTCCAAAGGCCACCCAGGTGGCGCGGTCCGACATGACGTAGGCATCCATGGCTGCGGCAGTGTTGAGCGTTGGCCCCATGCCGCTGCCGAGTTCGCGGTACCAGTCGCCATCGGGGTCATCAACGCCCGCGTTCTTCCAGAGTCGCAGCTCAGCGCGGTTGGTGCCGCTGTCATCGCCACGTGACGCGAACGGCGCCTCGGCATCGGCGATCGCCGCGAAGGCTTCAGCGGCGCTCTGCGCTTCACGGATGTTGGCAGGGTCATCAGCGGGGCCAATCAACACGAAGTCGTTGTACATGACATCGGCCCGCTCGGTGGCGAAGCCGTTCTCGACAAAACGCTTTTCGCCGGCAGTGTCGTGTACCAGAAGGCTGTCAGCGTCACCGCGGCGGGCGATTTCAAATGCCTGGCCCGTGCCCACGGCCACCACTCGAACCTGGATACCTGTGGTGTCTTTGAACTTCGGCAAAATGGATGCGAATAACCCCGAATTCTCGGTCGATGTGGTGGATGCCAGGGTAATGTAGTCCTCGGCACACGCGGCGAATGCCATGCCCATGCTGACCACACCCGCGAGTAACAGATTTAGCGCCTTTTTCATCTTGTTTTCTCCTTTTTTATAGAAAAGCCGAATTATTCGACCAGTTCTCCTGCGATATACGCCTGCGCCTCCCGCGAGACGGGCCTGTCAAAGAAAATTTCAGCTGGAGTGTGTTCACGCACCTTACCGCCCGACAGGAAAAGTATATCCCCTGCCAGCCGCTTTGCCTGATGCAGATCGTGAGTGGTCATCACAATGCGGGTTCCCCGCTGATGAAACTCTTGCACCGCCGCCTCCACAGCTTTAATCGCCGCCGGGTCCAGCGCGGAGGTGGGCTCATCCAGAAACAGCACCTGCGGCGAGAGCACCCAGGCCCGGGCCAGAGCCAGGCGCTGTTGCTCACCGCCAGAAAGTACCCGCGCAGGTGTATTACAGCAGGCGGTGAGACCGAAACGCTCCAGCGCATCGTGAGCCAGCTTTACGCGCGCTCTGCGCGGCACGTTATTGACCGCCAGGGCGTGAATAAGGTTGGCAACGGCCGAGCGGCGCAAGAGCACGGGGTGCTGAAATACCATTGCCTGGCGGGGGCAAACCTCACCTGACCAGGTTATGCGCCCCTGTGTCGGGAACAGCAGGCCGTGGGACAGCCGCAACAGAAGACTCTTACCGGCGCCGTTAGGCCCCATCACAAGCGTGGGACCGGGGCCCTGCAGGGTGAACGAGCACGGCCCCAGCAGCACCTTGTCCTCGTGGCTGAAGGTGACATCAGCAAAGCACAGCTCCGGTGGCGGAGACAGGATGAACGACGCGAGCTGTGGAACGTGGAAGGAAGTCACCCTACCCGCCTCCTGGTCAATTCACCCACCAGGTACGCACCGGCGTTAATCAGCATCACCAGTGTGAGCAGTACAATGCCCAGACCCAGTGCAAGAGGCAGGTTCCCCTTGCCGGTTTCCAGTACGATGGATGTGGTCATTACCCGCGTAACCCCATCAATGTTGCCGCCTACCATCATCACAGCACCCACCTCGGCACTGGCGCGGCCAAAGCCGGCAAGCAGAACGGTTAACAGCGCAAAGCGCGCATCCCACAACAGGGTGGGCATCATGCGTGAGCTTGACATGCCCAGTGAAACAAACTGTTCCCGGTATTCACCCAGAAGCTCCTCTACCTTCTGCCGCGACAGTGCGGCCAGAATCGGCAATACCAGCACCACCTGCGCAAGTATCATGGCGCCGGGTGTAAACAACAGCCCCCACTCTCCCAGCGGGCCCGCGCGCGAAAGCAGCAAATACACCACAAGCCCCGCCACCACCGGAGGCAGGCCCATCAGGGCGTTGAGCACGACAGTCATTCCGCCGCGCCCGGGGAAGCGCCATATCGCCACCGCCGCACCCAAAGGGAAACCCAGCAACGCCGCAATCAGTACCGCGAGAAGCGAAACCTGGAGTGAGAGTGCCACGATCTGAAACAGCGAAGCGTCGAGATTTAACAGTAGCGTCAACGCCACGTAAAACGCATTATTTTCCACAGCTGCGTCTCCTTGATATTGAGCATCCTCGCGTTTATGGCTACGCTTTGCACAATCTGTTGAAAAATATGCAGCTCAGAACAGTCTTGTGCTTTATTCGCCCTGCAGGAGAGATTGATGCCCCTTCCCGCCTACCTCACCACGGCTGAAGCTGCCCAGTACCTGCGCCTGAAAGAACGCAAGGTCTACGACCTGGTCAGTCAGGGCGTTATTCCCTGTGTGCGGGTAACAGGGAAGCTCTTGTTTCCACGCCAGCGTATTGATTTGTGGCTGATGAATCATCTGGAAGGTGACGATGCGGTGAGCTCGCCCATTCCCCCGGTTCTGGCAGGCAGCCAGGATCCGTTGCTGGAATGGGCGTTAAAGGAAAGCGGCGCTGAGCTGGCTTTGTTGTGTCAGGGAAGTGGGGATGGCGTACAAAGGCTGGTGGACGGCCGGGCCATGCTCGCAGGCATGCATATCTGGCATGCTGAAAGCCAGAGCTACAACGACCCAGATACGCTGGGCCTGAGCGGGATGCGCGACCTGGTGCTGATTCGCTGGGCAAAGCGCCAGCAGGGGCTCCTGTTGGCGGCCGGTAATCCACATGGGATTGAACGGCTTGAGGATATCGCACGCCCCGGCATACGTGTTGCCCATCGCCAGCCGGACGCGGGCGTCAGCCATTTACTGCAAAGCTTGCTGGCTCGCCATCGCATTGATGCCCAACAACTTACATGGGCACCTCACCCATCACTCAGTGAGGACGATCTGGCTTTGGCCATCCGCCAGGGCGAGGCGGACATCGGTGTAGGGATCGAAGCTGCCGCGCGGCGCCAGGGGTTGGCTTTTATTCCCCTGCAACAGGAGCACTTTGATCTTGCGATGCGCCGGCGTCATTATTTTGAATCGGCGATGCAACGTTTGCTGGCATTTGCCCGTAGCGAGCGCTTTATACAGCGCGCCGAAGCGCTCAGTGGTTACGACATCAGTGAGCTGGGGAAAGTCGTCTATAATGCTTGAACAGCACCAATAACAACAAACAGGCGGATAAATCATGCCTTCCGTGCAAAAAAAACTGATGAGGGATGCCAGCGGCGCCCTGGGTGATCTTGGCACCCTGATTCCGCTGGGTCTCGGGGCTGTCGGGCTGGCGGGCCTGGCACCGCTACCGGTGCTGCTGGGGTTTGCCATATTCTACATTGCAACGGGGCTGTATTACCGCCTGCCGGTACCGGTGCAGCCCATGAAAGCGGTTGCGGCATTGTTGCTGACCACCCAGGTGAGCTCCCAGAGCCTGGTCGCCAGTGGTGTTCTGATCGGGGGCATATTGTTGCTTCTGGGCCTGACCGGATGGATTAACGGGGCAGCCCGTCTGATACCTCGCTCCGTGTTAAGTGGCCTTCAGCTGGGTCTGGGGCTGATGCTGGCACAGATGAGCATCGGCCTGATGGCCACGGCCCTGCCCCTGGGTATTGTCACTCTGGCGTTACTGGGTATTACCCTGAAGCTGTTTCCGCATTGGCCGGCAGCGTTGATCGGCCTTATCGGCTCTGTTGCACTGGGTAGTTTTCTGGGGGCTCAGGGGCTCGTGCTTCCCGCTGCCGACTCGCTTGCAGTTTTATTGCCTGAATTACCAGGTTTTGAAGATTGGCAGCAAGGGCTCTCAACGCTGGTCTTACCCCAGCTGGCTCTGACACTTACCAACGCCATCGTTCTGACGGCACTGGTGGTAGGGGATTACTTCGGCGAGCAATCCCAACGCGTTACGCCCGCCCGGTTATCGGTGTCCACCGGCCTGGCCAATCTTTTTCTGGTTCCCCTCGGCGCTTTGCCCATGTGCCATGGCGCAGGTGGCGTCGCGGCACATCACCGCTTTGGCGCCCGTACCGGTATGGCGCCGATTCTGCTGGGAACAGGTTTGCTCCTGATTGCTTTCGTGCCAGGCGGGCTTGCAATGATTGCGGCAATTCCGATGGCAGGCCTCGGGGCGCTGTTGTTCGTGGCGGCAGCCGAACTTGCCTTGTCCAGGCGCCTGTGGACGGCGAAACCCTCCTGTTGGCCTGTTATCGCCATAACAGCCGTGGTAACCGTGTGGGCTGACCCGTTTTTCGGGCTTCTGGCCGGAGTGGCGTCAGAGACAGTTCGGGCGGCCTGGTTGCGCAGACGAAAGTTTGCTTAGACAAAAAAACCGCCCAGGAGCATGGCCCCGGGGCGGTTTTCAGGCAATCAGGATGCAGTCAGAGGTTGCTGTCCAGGAATGCCGCAAGCTGGGATTTGGACAGGGCGCCCACCTTGGTGGCGTCGACGTTGCCGTTTTTGAACAGCATCAGCGTCGGGATGCCACGGATGTTGAACTTGGGCGGGGTCTGCTCGTTTTCGTCAATGTTGAGTTTGCAGACTTTCAGTTTGCCTTCGTATTCGTCAGCGATTTCTTCCAGTACGGGCGCAATCATTTTGCAGGGGCCGCACCACTCCGCCCAGTAATCCACCAGTACCGGAACGTCCGACTGAAGTACATCCTGTTCGAAGGATGCGTCCGTTACATTTACGATATTTCCACTCATTTCATTTTCCTGGTTCATGCACGACAGCAGGCCTGCGGCAGTTACACCGGTGCCTGCATGTGCAGTTGACTGTTGCTGAAGGCCGCTCTTGTCTGGGAGGCAGCCGTTCACCCCCATCACGCTAGCGCCTACTTTACGCGATTGGTCCCGCGTATGTGAAGCAGTAGATACACCAGCTTGAAACCGCAATCTTCTGACCCCGGTCAATTCGGCCACCTATCTGTTATTGTCAAAGTCGGGCATTGACTGACATACCCCGGGGTTATCGCTTATAGTACGCGCACGCTCTCAGCACAGGATTCTGATCAACGTGACGGCCACCTCTTCTGCCGACAATACTGCCGCTGCACCGGATATGCTTGCAGCCATCGATATGGGCTCAAACAGCTTTCATATGGTTGTGGCCCGGCTGGTGCAGGGTGAAATCCGCACCATGGAAAAGATGGGCGAGAAGGTTCAGCTGGGCGACGGCCTTGATGCAGAGAACTACCTTACCGAAGAGGCCCAGCAGCGCGGCCTTGACTGCCTGCGGCGATTTGCCCAGCGCCTTAACGGTACACCGCCTGAAGGCGTACAGATCGTAGGCACCAATGCGCTCAGGGTGGCTCGTAATGCCAATGAGTTTATCGCGCGGGCGGAGGAGGTGCTTGGCTATCCCGTGGAGGTCATTGCCGGGCGGGAGGAAGCGCGTCTGATCTATCTGGGGGTTTCCCACACGCTTTCTGATGATGCCGGGCGGCGCCTGGTGATTGATATTGGTGGTGGCAGCACGGAGCTGATTATCGGCGAGCGGTTTGAGCCACAGGAGCTGGAAAGCCTGCACATGGGCTGCGTGTCTTTCCGTAACCGGTATTTTGCCGATGGCCGCATTACCCGCAAACAGATGGACAAGGCGATTATTCATGCCGAACAGGAGCTTCTGAGCCTCCAGCGGCGCTTCCGCTCCGTGGGCTGGCACAGCGCTGTGGGGGCGTCAGGCTCTATCAAGGCCGTCAGTAATCTGCTGGCAACCCTCAAGATTACCGATGGCACGATCACCTGGAGTGCCATGGATGAACTGCGCCGACGCCTTATCGCCATGGGGAGCGTGGAAAAACTGGCGGAACTGGGTTTGCGCCCGGATCGGCAGACCATCTTCCCTGCCGGTTTCGCCATTCTGATGGGGGCGTTCCAGTCTCTGAACATCCAGGATATGACCTTTACCGAAGGCGCACTCAGGGAAGGTCTTTTGTACGGTATTGTCGGGCGGATTCAGCATGAGGATGTGCGGGAACGCAGCATATCGGCTTTGCAAGAACGCTATCACGTGGATCAAAGCCAGGGCGCAGCGGTGGAGGCTACTGCGATTGCCGCCTGGGAACAGATTGCCGGCCCCTGGGACCTGGACACGGTTGCCGATGAGGAAGTTTTACGCTGGGCCTGCCGGCTGCACGAAATCGGTCTCACCATATCCCACAGCCAGTATCATAAGCACGGCGCCTACTTGCTCCGGTACTCCGATATGGCGGGCTTTACGCAGCAGGCGCAACAGGAACTGGCCGCCCTGGTGCGGGGCCACAGGCGCAAATTCACGCCTTCTATCTTTGACGGCATTCACTCCGGTGATGTGGAGCGCGTGCGGCGCCTCTGCGTTCTGGTGCGCCTTGCGGTACTGATCCAGCATTCCAGGAACCTTGAGCCACCACCGGCATTTACCCTGGAGCCAAGAGAAAATGGTCTTTTGCTGACGTTTCCCGAAGGCTGGTTTGATGAGCGCCCGTTGACTCTTGCCGATCTGATCAACGAGCAGGACTACCTTGCGAGGCAGAACATTGTGCTCGAGCTGGCCGGGGGCTAACGTGCCAGCCAAAGACTAAAGACACTAGTCCGCCAGCTCTGCTTCCATGGCCTCTACTGTTTCACTGACATCCAGCCATTCCGCTTCTGCATCCTCCAGCCTGGCTTTTGCCTCAGACTGCCTGCCCAGCAGTTCTTTTAACCGGTTTTTCGATTCATCGTTGTACAAGCCGGGGTCGGCAAGCTCGGCTTCCAGGCCGCTCAGAGTTTCATGCAAGGACTCCATCTGTTTTTCCAGGGTCGCCTGTTTCTTGCGGTACGGACTCAGCTTCTGCCTCAGAGCAGCTTCCGCCCGTTTGCGTGCCTTCCTGTCTTCAGCACTCTCCCCCACCGCAGCCTCTGATTCCAGCGCTGCTGTGTTAACGCCGTTTCTGGCGCCGGTCGGCTGGCGCCTTGGTGCCTCGGTATCGTCTTTTCGACGATCTGCCAGCCAGCGCTCGTAATCCTCAAGGTCGCCCTGGTATTCGGTAACGCCACCATCATTGACCAGCCAGAACTCATCCACAGTATTCCTCAGCAGGTGCCTGTCGTGGGAGACCACCACAATAGCACCCTCGAAGTTCTGTAGTGCCATGGTCAAAGCCTGGCGCATTTCCAGATCTAGATGGTTGGTCGGTTCGTCCAGCAACAGAAGATTGGGCTTTTGCCAGGCAATGACAGCCAGGGCTACCCGGGCCTTTTCGCCTCCCGAAAACGAGCGGATGGCGCTTAAAGCCTCGTCGCCATGAAAATCGAAACCGCCCAGGAAATTGCGAATGCTCTGCTCCGAAGCCCGGGGGGCCAAACGCTGCAGGTGCAGGAAAGGGCTGGCATCGAGATCCAGGGATTCCAGCTGGTGCTGGGCAAAGTAACCGATTGCCAGGTTCTCGCCACAGGTTCGCTCACCTGCAATAAGCGTGCTTGCTTCACCGTGCTCACCAGGCCCAAGCAGCGCATCCATAAGGGTGGATTTGCCCGCACCGTTTGGCCCCAGCAGGCCTACACGGCTGCCCGGCAAAAGTGTCAGATTGATGTTGTCGAGAATAACCGTGTCACCATGCCCGGCCCGGCCATGGCGGATGGACAGCAACGGGCTGGACACTTTGTCGGCCATGGGAAATTCGAAGCTGAACGGTGAATCAATATGGGCAGGGGCAATCTTTTCCATCCGTTCCAGCGCTTTCACCCGGCTCTGGGCCTGACGGGCTTTCGTGGCCTTTGCCTTGAAACGATCTATAAAACGCTGGATTTCCGCGATTCTTGCCTGCTGACGCTCGAAGCCTGCCTGCTGCTGTGCCAGCCGTTCGCTGCGCTGGCCTTCAAAGGCGGAGTAGTTGCCCGTGTAAAGCTCCAGTTTACGGTTATCAAAGTGCACCACATGGGTGGCCACCCGATCCATAAAGTCCCGGTCATGGGATATAAACAGCAGAGTACCCCCGTAGCGGCGCAACCAGTTTTCCAGCCACAGGCAGGCATCAAGATCCAGGTGGTTGGTGGGCTCATCCAGAAGCAGCAGGTCTGAAGGTCGCATCAATGCCTGCGCAAGGTTCAGCCGGATGCGCCAGCCACCGGAAAACGCCGATACAGGCCGGTCTGCGTCGCTGTCCTGAAAACCCAGCCCGCGGAGCAGGGATTCGGCTCGCCGCGGCGCGGACCAGGCTTCGTGTACATCCAGTTCGCCGTGTATGTGTGCCACCGCGTTATCATCACCCCGGCTCTCGGCTTTCTGCAGTTCCTGCTCAAGCCGCCGCAGATCAGGATCGCCATCAAGAACAAAATCACGGGCGCTTCGCCCTGTTGCCTCGACTTCCTGGGCCATGTGGGCAATGCGGCAACCACCAGGGAGTGACACACTGCCCTGCTCCGGCGCCAGCTGACCCAGCAATAGCTGGAACAGGCTGGATTTGCCGGCACCATTGGCGCCCACGATTGCCACGCGCTGGCCCGTTTGCACAGTAAGAGTGACGGAATCTAGTAACCAGACGCCACCCCGTTGTAAACTGAGATCGGTTATCGTTAACATGCTGTTATATAATCATGGTGAAATTGTCAGGAACGGTTCAGCATTTATGCCATCCAACCCGGAAACCATTCCTGCTTTGGCGTTGGAATCCATGGTGTTGCCGGAAAATCTGGAGCCCGACAACCCGCTCTGGCGGTTCGCGCTGATATTCTGGCAGGACTCGCTGGCGCAGGAAACCTGTCTGGCCCTCCAGAACGAGGGCTGGAGCGTAACACGAATCCTGTGCGCCGGCTGGCTTGCGCTGAACGGCAGGATCTATTCCGGGTTTGAAGACGCTACGGTAACAGAGTGGCGCGATCGTGTAACCGGCAGTCTCCGCACGATTCGCCTGGCGATACCAAAGGCGCAGGCAGCATACAAAGCCCTGCGCTCCACCCTGGCCAGCCTGGAGCTGGAAGCAGAGCGCATAGAGCTGGCTCTGGCTTGGAGAAATCTGATGTCGCGCAACCCGGAGCACAGCAACATGGATGCAGGAGACACTTTGATACTGTCCAACCTTGCAGCTGCAGCACCAGCCGTTCATTCGGGCAAGGACACCACGCCGCTCCTGAACACCCTGGGCGACATTTTTTCCGCCCTTGATCCGGGAGACCAACCGGCATGATGATCAAATGGCTTGTCCGGCTCTCGTTTCCTGCTCTCGGTCTGCTGTTGTTGCTGATGTTTTTTGGCCTGAATGTTCCGGCCCCGGTCTCTGAACCGGTTGCCGAAGAAACCGAGCCGGAAATACCCGCGTTTGAGGGCCTGGTTCCCTCCCCGATTCCCACCGAAGGGCCGGAGATTGTTTTCAAATGGCAAGACACTGACGGCAACTGGCATTATGCGGACCAGCCGCCGGAACACGGCCCCTGGAACACTCTTGCCATTGAAAGGCCGGATAAAAACCAGTCACCTGCCAGGCTCAGCAACCCGGAAACCGACTGGCAGTCGCCCTACAGGGCGCCCTTTTCCCTCGGCCCAAGCGCCGGGCGTAACGGGAGTTGACCAGGTGTTTGCTACAGCAGGCCGATCTTTGCCGTCTTAACAGATGTTCAGTGGAATCTGCGCCCTGAACCCGTTACCTTTTGCCCCTGACAAACACATTACGTGGGCTGGGGCCCATTCCCTACTGACTCAAAAGGATGATGTAATGAAAAAAACGCTGCTTGCACTGGCGATCACCGGTTTGGTTGCCGGCTGCTCGACCCCCCCTGAAACCCCTGCGGATCCGGAACTGGACTCTACCAACCAGAAGGTCAGCTACGGCATGGGGCTGGTGCTGGGTGAGCGCATGGGCAACGACCTGCCAGACCTGCAAATGGATCAGTTTCTGCAAGGTATTCAGCACGGCCATGCCGGCGACGAGGCAAACCGTCGCATGAGCCGGGAAGAAATCCAGCAGGCCCTGATGGATTACCAGAAGACACTCCAGGAGGAGCAAGGCAAACAGATGGAAGAGCTGGCACAGAAAAACCTGGACGCCGGCGAAGCCTTCCTTGCCGAGAACGCCGAGCGCGACGGTGTTGAAACAACCGAATCCGGGCTCCAGTACGAAATCCTGGAAAAAGGCAATGGTGAGCAGCCTGACGCGACCGACACGGTGCAGGTGCACTACACCGGCGAACTTCTTTCCGGTGAGGTATTCGACAGCTCCCGCGAGCGCGGCGAGCCGGTAACCTTTGCCCTGAACCAGGTGATCCCCGGCTGGACCGAAGGCCTGCAGCTGATGAGTGAAGGTGCCCGCTACAAACTGTTCATTCCTTCAGACCTGGCCTATGGCCCCGGCGGTAACCGCGCGATCGGCCCGAACGAGACGCTGGTTTTTGATGTGGAGCTGCTGGCCATCAACCCGGGCAAAAATGAAAGTGAAGAAAACTCTGATTCCGAGTAAGGCCGTCAATCCATTTCAGCCCGCCTGAAATCGAAAAAGCCTCATCAGCGGTAACGCTGGATGAGGCTTTTTTTGTTTTATGCCAGCCTCAGATCAGGCTGATGCCACCTTGTCTGCATGCACATTGTGCAAATGCTCAATCAGGAAATCTTCCATCTCGAAGCGGCTTTCCAGAGTTTCACCCAAGCGGGAGAGCTGTTCAAAAAGTGCTTTCACATCATCTTCGGACAACTCGCTTCCATCCAGCTGATCATTGAAATTCAGGGCGACTTCTGTGGTTTGCTCAATCCGGGGATACAGCTTCGCCGCCAACTCCAGCCCGCCATCGTTGAATTCCCGGGCTTCCCGTACCAACTGCTCGTATATTTCAAAATGCCCGGTAGAAACGTAGTCCACCAGTGCTTCACACAGCCGCACGAATTTCTGCTTCAGGGCTTCGGTCTGGGAGAAGTCGCTTTCTCCGGATAAATCGCAGTAATGAACCAGCAACTCCTGACGATCCCTGAGCCAGCGATCAATGAGTTCGCTCACGCCACCCCAACGCTCCCTGGCATTTCGGCAATTTTCCAACATGACGCCTGTTCTCCACTTGATAATCCGGCTATTGAGCCCCGATGCTGATACTTATTAATTCCAGATCAAGTTACCCCAAGCCGACTGCCTGTCGCAACCGTTTCAGCCCGCTATCCAGCTTTTCGGCCTGCCCCGGTGGAAAAGCATGGTGAGCCCAAGAACAACCAGGACAGCGAAAAAGACAGCACTCCAGCCCGGGATACTCAAACCAAGAAAGCGCCAGACCACCGCCGCACAGTCCCCGGTGCCTTTGAGCGCAGTCGCCAGCACTTCGGATAAAGGCAACACCTCGAGCATATAATCCACCGAGGGGCCGCAGGCAGGCACCTGGTCAGCCGGCAGGCTCTGTAGCCAGAGCTGGCGACCCGCCATGCCCAGCCCGGCCCCCGCCGTGACCATCAGCAGCAAACCGTAAAGCCGTAACCCCAGGTCTCCCGGGCCATGCAAAGCCGCCAGAAGACTGATAAGGCCTACGCCCATAAAGCCAAAGCGCTGAAGCCAGCACAAAGGGCAGGGTTCAAGCCCCATTACATGCTCCATATAAAAAGCCACACCCAGCAAAGCCGCGCAGACCACAAATATGCAGGCAAAAATTACTCTTGCTTTCACAAAGTTACCTCGGTTTTCCCCAAATGCGTTGCCGGGCCTGCTATTCTCGTTTTATTCGGCAGGCACGCTGCTGATTTCGTCACTAAACCCTAAACCATCACTAACTGCAAGCATATGACACATCAGCCAAAATTTGCTTTGTTCGGTCTTATACTGCTGTTTGCACTGGCCCCTGCCGGCTGGGCGGAAGAAGCTCCCGATGAGGAAGTAACAGAGAAATCCGGGTTCACGGACTACATCGCCATGGATCCGGCATTCGTGACCCATGTGGGCGGCCCTGGTGGCAAACTTACCTATCTGAAAGCTTCAGTCAGCCTTCGTGCCTCGCAGAAGTCCACACGAGCCGCCGTGGATGCCCACATGCCAAGGCTGCGCCACGAACTTGTAATGCTGTTTGGTGAGCAGACAGATACAGACAAGCTGACCACTATGGATGGCCAGCAGGCGCTTCGGGAGGAAGCGAAATCAAGAATAAACGGGGTGCTGGAAGAACAGCACACCGGCGAAGCCATTACCGGCGTGCTGTTTACGGAGTTCGTGGTACAAAAGTAACGAAAAGCGGCTCAGAGACCGGAGACTTCAGGCAATCCGGGAAAACAGGTCATCACCCCGGTCATTCCGCGCGGCGGCTTCTTCCCGGACAGCTTCCTCTGCATCATCCCAGCCCGCTTCCCAGGCTGCCACGACCACCTCACCACGATAGGGGCAACGGGTTTTATCCATACCCATGGAAGCCGCCATATAACCCTGGCGATAGGCTTTGTTCAGCGTTTCAACGTCCCAGCCGAGTTTCATATCCCTGGCCATGTCACCTCTCCTTTCCCGATGTAACAGAAGTTAACACCGGCATCAGAAAGTAACAAATTTTTGTTCACCTTCTGTGAAGCAGGCCCGCAACGATTGTTAACTGAACAAGCCGGTGCAGCAAGCGGACAGACCTGCGCTCTTCAGGAACGCAGGTATCGTTCGAGAAAATCACTGAATGCCAGGGTGTCCGAGGCCTCAATCCGTTCCTGTTCTGCCAGAGATTCCCTGCTCGCCGCGGCAAAGGCTGCCTGCACCTCCGGGGCCAGACCCTCATAGCGGAGCACATTCTGGTGCTGCAGCGCCATCTCCATGCCCCAGTCCCGATGCCCCTGCCCGGAAGCCTGCATGGCCTGGATCACCCGCGCCGAGGGCACCTGGCTGTCTCCGGAAAGCACGCTTTGCTGCACGGACAGGGCGTTACGGTAAACCTCACCCCCATTAAAACCATCCAACACTTCTGCCAGCGGCTCAAGGCGGTCCAGTATTGCCCTGGCGGCGTCTGCAACGGGCGTACGCTTGCCGCCCTGGCAAAGTTCAAGCTCGCGATTGCGCCCCCTGGCGACAACATCCTTGTAGTTGTCATCCAGCATACTGCACTCCGCATCGTCGATTCGTGGCGACTCTGACAGCAAACAATCCAGCAGGAAGAGATCAAGGAAGTCCACCTGGGCTTCGCTGACACCGACCGGGGAGAAAGGATCCAGATCCAGGCAGCGCACCTCGATGTATTCCACACCACGGGATTCCAGCGCGTGAATCGGCTTCTCGCCGATCTGGGTGGTGCGTTTGGGACGGATTGCGCTGTAATACTCGTTTTCTATCTGCAGCACGTTGGTGTTGATCTGGATAAACTCGCCATTACGCTTCGTGCCAATAGCCTCATACGCGGGCCAGTTGGTATGAATGGCGCGGTCCAGCGTCTGGGTGTAGGTACTGAGTTTGTTGAAACAGATATTCAACGAGGACTGGGCATTGTTGTGATAACCCAGATCACCCATGCGCAACGAGGTGGCATGCTCACCAAACCAGCTACGCGCATCAAAACGGGTAAGTTCGTGACGCACACCCTCAACAAAACTCGCATCCAGGGCCGGCGAGGCGCCGAACAGCAGCATCAGCAACCAGCTTCTGCGACGGAAGTTGCGAATCAGCCAGAAATACTGGTCCGACTTGAAATCCTTCATGCTCTGCTGGTCGCCGAGCGCGCTTTTCCAGATTTCCCAGAAACTGTCCGGTAGCGACAGGTTGTAGTGAGTGCCGGCTATGCTTTGCATCATGCGGCCATATCGCACCGCCAGCCCCTGGCGGTACACATGCTTTAGCCGCCCGGTGTTGGAGGTGCCGTATTGGGCGATGGGGATACTGGCGTCGCCATCCAGCTCACAAGGCATGCTCGCCGGCCAGAAAACCTCGTCGCCCAGGTTCTGCTGCACGAAGCGATGGATGTTGCGCAGAGACTCAAGCATCTCCGCTGTGCTGCTGCACACTGGGGTTATCAGCTCGAGCAAAGCCTCGGAATAGTCCGTTGTGATTGACGGATGCGTAAGTGCGGAGCCCAGGGCCTCCGGATGCGGCGTTTGTGCAATAAAGCCGTTACGGTCAACGCGCAAACCTTCTTTCTCGACTCCTTTGAGAAACCCGCCCCAGTCGCTGGCGGCGAACTGACGAAAAACAGAATGCCGGGATTCGGCCATGATTGACTCCTGCTGCAACCGGCTGCGCCTTGTGGGCCTGCGCCGGTTGTTGGAAATAGTTGAAAGCGCTTAACGCTTGTCCTTACGGGCCGATGCGAACGCCTGTGCCAGCGCTCCTGCCATGGCGCCCTGATCCGCGCCCTTGCTCTGGCGCCGGGATGAGGGTTTGTCCGCCCCCTGCCCACTGCTGCGGCTGCCGGCATTCGAGCCTCCCGCCGCACGCCCCGAGCCCGGGCGCCTGGAATCGCTTTTCCCGCCAGGCTGATCATCCAGCCGCATCGACAGTGCAATTCGTTTGCGGGGGATATCCACCTCCATCACTTTTACCTTTACAATATCCCCGGCTTTTACCACCTCGCGCGGGTCTTTCACAAAGGTATGGGACAGCGCGGAAATATGCACCAGCCCGTCCTGGTGCACGCCGATGTCCACAAACGCCCCGAAATTGGTGACATTGGTCACAGAGCCCTCCAGAGTCATACCAGGCTCCAGGTCACTGAGGGTTTCCACACCTTCCTCAAAACTCGCAAACCGGAACTCGGGGCGCGGATCACGACCAGGCTTCTCCAGCTCCGAGAGGATATCCCTGATGGTTGGCACACCGAACTGTTCTGTTACGTAATCCTGGGGATTCAGACCACGCAGGAACGTCGCATCACCGATAATATCGTCAACCTTGCGATTGTTCCTGGCAGCAATGGCTTCCACCACGCCGTACGCTTCCGGATGCACAGATGACCGGTCCAGGGCATTTTCACCACCGGCAATGCGCAGGAAGCCCGCCGCCTGTTCAAAGGTGCGCTCGCCCAGCCGGGACACTTTCAACAGCTGTTTGCGATTACGGAACATGCCGTTCTGGTTGCGGAATTCGACGATGTTCTGGGCAATGCTCTGGTTCAGGCCAGACACTCTTGATAAAAGAGGCGCTGACGCCGTATTCAGGTCTACACCGACACCGTTAACACAATCTTCCACCACCGCATCCAGGCTGCGGGAGAGCTGAACCTGGGATACGTCGTGCTGGTACTGACCAACACCAATGGATTTTGGCTCAATCTTCACCAGCTCGGCCAGTGGATCCTGTAACCGGCGGGCAATAGACACAGCACCGCGAATGGTCACGTCCAGATCCGGTAACTCTTTGGAGGCAAATTCGGACGCGGAATAGATGGATGCGCCGGACTCGTTCACAACAATCCGGGCCAGCTTGAGCTCCGGATAACGTTTGCAGAGATCTCCTACCAGCTTTTCGGTCTCACGGGATGCTGTTCCATTACCTATGGCAATCAATTCAATCCGGTGTTCACGGCACCAGGCCGCAAGCTGTTCAATAGAGCGGTCCCACTGGTTTTTGGGCGCGTGGGGGTAAATAGCCCCATGCCCGACCACCTGCCCGGTTCCGTCAATAACCGCGACTTTTACACCCGTACGCAAACCGGGGTCCAGCCCGAGAGTCGGGCGCGGCCCGGCGGGTGCCAGCAACAGCAGATCCTTGAGGTTGGCCGCAAACACGTTTATGGCTTCGGCTTCGGCAGCTTCACGCACCTGCGCCATCAGATCGGTTTCAATCTGGGTGGAAAGCTTTACCCGCCAGGTCCAGCGCACCACTTCTGACAGCCACTTGTCCGCGGCACGACCCTTGTCACGGATATGAAAGCGTGCGGCAATGCGCTGTTCTGCGGGGTGAGGCTGGCGACGGTCATCATCCGCATCCCCCACAACCAGTGTGTAGGCAAGAATGCCTTCATTGCGACCGCGAAGAATGGCCAGGGCCCGATGGGAAGGCACTTTCTTCAGGGGCTCTGTGTGCTCAAAGTAATCCCGGAACTTGGCGCCTTCGTTCTCCTTGCCCTCAATCACGCTGACCTTCAACTGCCCTTGCTGCCAGATGAAGTCGCGCAGCTCACCCAGAAGTTCTGCATCTTCCGCGAAGCGTTCCATCAGGATATAACGGGCACCCTCAAGCGCAGCTTTGGTGTCAGCAACACCGGCATCCGCGTTTACGTAGGTTTGTGCCGTAGCCTCCGGCTCCAGGGTCGGGTCGCCATACAAGGCGTCAGCCAATGGCTCCAGGCCCGCTTCCCGGGCAATCTGGGCTTTGGTGCGGCGCTTGGGCTTGTAGGGGAGGTAAAGATCTTCCAGGCGGTTCTTGGTTTCGGCGTCGGCAATACTGGCTCGCAGTTCGTCCGTCAGCTTGCCCTGCTCCTCAATGCTTTTGAGGATGGTACTGCGGCGATCCTCCAGCTCCCGGAGATAACGCAGGCGCTCCTCAAGGGTGCGCAGCTGGCTGTCGTCCAGGGAGCCGGTCACCTCTTTCCGGTACCGGGCAATAAATGGAACGGTGGAACCTTCGTCCAGCAGGGCGATGGTGGCATTAACCTGTTGCTCGCGTACGCCGAGTTCGTCGGCGATGCGCCTGGAGATACTGTTCATGCAACCTCTGTGATGCGTTTCTGATAAAGCAGCAAAGGTACAGTGGCTTAAAGTTGCAGGCAAGCGGACTGGTCACGCTCGTTCAGGAATTGCACAAGATCGGCCCAGGGCATGGGGCGGGCATAATAGTAGCCCTGGATTTCATCACAGTGCTGCTGGCGCAGAAATTCCAGCTGGCCCTCGGTTTCTACACCCTCGGCCACCACGCTGATCTGGAGGCTGTGGGCGAGGCTGATAATCGCCCGGATAATATGCTCCGCATCTGCGGATTGCCCCAGATCCTGCACAAACGATTTGTCGATTTTAACCAGCGAGATCGGCAGGTGCTGAAGATTGCTGAGGGAGGAAAAACCGGTGCCAAAATCATCCAGTGCAAAACTGATACCCAGTTGATTCAGTTCCCGCAGACAGCGCTGGGCGTATTCCGGGTCGTGCATCATGGCGCTTTCGGTCAGCTCCAGCTCCAGCAGGCTGGTGTCCACATTGGCGTTGAAGATAATGCGAAAGATGGTTTCGGTCATTTTACGGTCGTGGAACTGCCGGAACGACAGGTTGACCGCAAATACCAGCCCGGGGAACCCGAGCTCGGCCGCTTCCTTAAGGCGTTTGCAGGCTTGCTCTATTACCCAGTAGCCGATGGGCACAATCAGGCCGCTGCGCTCGGCTACCGGTATGAACTCGTCCGGCCCCACCAGGCCACGCTTCGGGTGATTCCAGCGTAACAGGCATTCCACACCACGCACTTCATTACTGGCAAGATCAATCCTTGGCTGGTAATACAGCTCAAGCTCCCGACCCCTGAGCGCGTTTCGCAGGTCTCCCTCCAGCCTGAGCTGGTAACCGGCAGAAATGTGCAGTTGCCGATCGTAGAAACGATAACTGGTGCCCGGGTCCCGCTTGGCCTCAAACATTGCCCGGTTGGCACGACGCATCAGATTTTCCGGGCAGTCTCCGGCCTCCGGATACGTGGCCACGCCAAGGCTGGCACTGACAACCACGCTCTGGCCATCCATGATAACCGGCTCGTCCAGTGCGTTGACAACCTTGCGAATGACCTGGGTGATATCCAGAGAGTCTTCGATTTTCTCAACGATAATCGCCAGCTCGTCTCCGCCGATTCGCATCAGAGAATCCACCCGGCGCAGGCCTTGCCGCACCCGGGAGGCCACCTTGATCATCAGCTGGTCACTTTTCTGGTAACCAAAGGACTCATTGATGCTGCGAAAGTCATCGATGTTCAGGTGCAGCAGGGCCAGGCGGTGGCCGCCTCGTTGTGCCCTAAGCAATGCCTGTTGCAGCCTGTCGAAAAACAGATCCCGGTTGATAAAGCCACTTGCCACGCCACGGCCCAGCTGGCGGTGTGCAGAGTTGGCCAACTGCTCACGGTACCAGAGACCCTTCACTGCCCGACAAAACTGCCAGTGATCAAGCTCCTGCCGGCTCAGATAATCTGCCGCACCACTGGAAAGCAACTCCGGTGCGCGTTCATCAGGCGCTTCAGCACTGAGTGCCAGTACCGGACGGCCATCGCCGGCAACCGCCAGATACTGCAGGAACGCGGATTCTGAACCGCCGTGGAACACGCAATCCCAGATAATAATATCGAAAGTCGCGTTCCGTACAAGGTCGTCGCAATCCACCAGGTCCGGGCACCATGTGGCATCCGGACTGATCTCCGGGTCAACTGCCAGCAGCGCATTGAGCCAGAGAAAATCGGCGTAATCCGGCGTCAGAACCAGAAGACGAAGCTGGTCGTGTGCGGCAGTTTCCAGGGGCAAAGTCATTAAGTTGAATCCATGGGTACGTGAACAACAAATCCATTCTGGTTAAAGGATAGCTGATAGATGGACAAGGTACAGAAAGTCCGGCTGGTGTAGACTACTGTCTTACCGGAAAAACCCGTATCCATCCATTCTGGCCCTGTATTTGTGAACAAGCTCAACCCGCGACAAAATGAAGCAGTCCGCTACACCGATGGCCCTCTGCTGGTGCTCGCCGGTGCGGGCAGCGGTAAAACCAGCGTTATCACCCGGAAAATAGCCTATCTGATTGAACAGGTTGGCATTCCCGGCCGCCATATTGCCGCCGTCACCTTTACCAACAAAGCCGCCCGCGAAATGAAAGAGCGGGTGGGCCGCATTGTCGACCGCAAGCTCACCCGCGGGCTTATCGTTTCCACCTTTCACAACCTCGGGCTGAACATAATCCGGGAAGAACACCCCCATCTGGGCTACCACCCCGGTTTTTCCATTTTTGACGCAGAGGATGCGAAAGCCCTGTTACGGGACCTGATGCTTCGGGAAGCCAGCGCCGATGCCGGCGATGAACTCAACGATGTGCAAATGACCATCTCGTCGTGGAAGAATGCCATGCGCGGGCCGGCTGAAGCATACAGCAAAGCCCGGGATGAACGTGAACAACGGATTGCCTTGGTATACAAACATTACAGCGAGTACCTGAAGGCCTACAACGCGGTGGACTTTGACGACCTGATTCTGCTGCCGGTGCAACTGTTCCGCAACAATCCGGAGGTGCTGGCAAAATGGCGCAGGAAAATCCGCTACATGCTGGTGGACGAGTATCAGGATACCAATATTTCCCAGTACGAGCTCGTACGAATGCTGGTTGCCGAACGTGCCGCCTTTACCGTTGTTGGCGACGACGACCAGTCGATATACGCCTGGCGGGGGGCGCGACCGGAAAATCTGGCCCAGCTCAAGGAAGACTTCCCGAGCCTGAAGATTGTGAAGCTGGAACAGAATTACCGCTCCACATCGCGCATTCTGCGCAGCGCCAATACGGTGATCGCCAACAACCCTCACGTGTTTGAAAAAGCCCTGTGGAGCGACCACACCATAGGCGATGAGATCCGCATTGTGCGGTGCCGTAATGAAGACGCAGAAACCGAGCGGGTGGCCACGGAGATTCTCGATCAGAAACTGAAACAGGGGCTGGATTTCCGGGATTTTGCCGTGCTTTACCGGGGTAATCACCAGGCTCGCCTGCTGGAGATGAAGCTGCAGGCATTCCAGATTCCCTACCGCATCTCCGGCGGCCAGTCGTTTTTCTCAAAAAACGAGATCAAGGACGCCATGTCCTACCTGCGTCTGCTGATTAACCCGGATGACGATGCCGCGTTCCTGCGTGTTGTGAATGTGCCGCGGCGAGAAATCGGCCCGCGCACTCTTGAACAACTCAGCCACTACGCCCGCGCCCGTAATGTGAGCCTGTTCAAAGCGCTGGGTGACATGGGGGCGGAAACCCACGTCGCCGAAAAGGGCCTGGATCGGCTCAGGCGCTTTGCTCACTGGGTGGACCTTACCTGTGAGCGCCTGCACAGTGAAAACCCGGTGCCCGTGATTAAACAACTGTTCACGGACATCGAGTATGAAGAGTGGTTACTTCAACACTCGGGTACGCCCAGGCAGGCGGAGCGGCGCATGGAAAACATCTGGTATCTGGTGGATTCGATTCAGCGAATGCTCGACGACGGCAAGGGCACTGCTGATGAGCTGAGCATTGAAGACGCCATCAGCAAACTGATTCTGCGGGACATGATGGAGCAGCGCGAAGAAGAGGACGACAGCGACAAGGTCCAACTGCTGACCCTTCATGCCTCCAAGGGGCTGGAGTTCCCTCACGTGTTCATTCTTGGCCTGGAGGAAGAAATCCTGCCGCACCGCTCCAGCATTGAGGAGGGTAACATTGAGGAGGAGCGGCGCCTGATGTACGTGGGAATTACCCGGGCAAAAGAGACGCTGACACTGACCTACGCAGCCCAGCGCCGGCAGTATGGCGAGAAAATCGAGACCATTCCCAGCCGCTTTCTGGATGAACTTCCGGAAGGCGACATACGCTGGGAGGGCACAGGCGACCTTGACGTTGAGGCCAACCAGAAGAAAGGCAAGGCGACACTAAGTGCTCTGCTGGGTGATTTAGGGCTCTGAAGAAAGCAAAAACCCCGCAGGCGCGGGGTTTTTGACAGCAAGAGCTTTGGCTTTATTTGCTCTCTGCCACAATATGCTCTACCGCAGCTTCGATTTCTTCGTCTGGGCAGCTGGCACAGCCACCTTTCGCAGGCATGGCGTTGAAGCCATTGAGTGCATGGTTCATCAGGGTTTCCATGCCCTGATCAATACGAGGTGCCCAGGCGCCCGCATCACCGATTACCGGTGCACCGGCAGCGCCTGTGGTGTGGCAGGCCATGCACACGGCATCATAAACTTCGCTACCCGAACGGGCCCCGGAGGAGCTGGCTGTTTCGGTGGCAGCAGCAGCTTCGCCGCACTGTTCACCCTGCAGGCATACTTCGCCGACCGGCTGGATACGCGCACGGATTTCGTCTTCAACACTTGCCATAACGGAACCGGCAGTAATGCCGAGACCGAGCAGTACGACAGCCAGGACTCTCTTCATCTTCACAATGCACCTCGCATTTAGGTAGGCGTTATAATCGTTGGTGGCCGCATTATAGCGACTGAACCCCGGCAAAAAAACCGGATAGCAAAATCATAAATTGATTTCCACCATGTTTATTGCAATTTCGTAAGCGTGGAGACTCTTTAGCGCCATCCGGTTACCATGTTGCAGCTTATCCCAGAACTCCCAGGATCCGTTTCATGAATAGCCCGGCAAAACCCTCTCCTCATCCACTGCGCAAAACTCTTCTGATTATCGAGTTCAGCTCGCTGGCAGTGTTGCTGGCGTCCATGGGATGGTTTTCAAGCCGAACAGACACCGGCCATAGTATCAACCCGGCGTGGCTGCTGATACCTGCTGTTGCCAGCCTCGGGGTTTTCGCCAGTTTTATTGGCCTTATGTACCTGCGCTGGGTTATCGCAGCAAGTGCGTCCAACCGGCTTCGGCATAAACTTGTTTTTTCACTGCTGGCCCTCACCCTTGGCGGGGTTTGGCTGTACGGCATGGTCAGCACATGGATTAGCCTCCATGCAGCCTGAAGGAATACAGAACATGCAGAAAATTTTTAGGGCACGGCTGCCCAGGGCGTGCCTGATTGCACTCATGTGGCCTGCTTTGACGGTAGCACAGGAATCTGTGCCAGATACAGGGCGACGCATGGCTGAAGCCATTGAAGACTGCGCTCTTGTGCGGGAGGGAGTGGCCCGCCTTGCCTGCTACGATTCGTTCAATAATCCCGCGAAAGCCAGGGACAAGGCGTCAGACCAGCAGTTGCAGGAAGCCGGCAAAATGGCTGACGGGCTGGCACCGGATCCGGAGAGCGGGCAACAGGCGGCAGAGCGTGCCGGAGACGGCAGCGCTGATGAAAACGTGATGATGAAAATGGTGGACCGCTCGCTAAAGGCGGAGAAAGCACTGTTTTCGTTTTCGGGTAGCTTCATCGGTTATCGCCCGACTTATCTCATGCCGATAACCTGGACTGACGACCCGAACACCGCCCCCACAAGCCCGAGGCTGGGCACCACCGGTTATGATTACGATCTGGAGAAAGAGGAGGCGAAGTACCAGATCAGTTTCAAGGTGCCTTTGTTGACCGGCATGCTGGATGACCGCACAACTCTCTGGTTTGGTTACACGCAGCGTTCTTTCTGGCAGGTATACAATCAGGACGAATCGGCACCCTTTCGGGAGACAAACTATGAACCGGAGATTTTTCTCCGGCATCGGGCCGACTGGAATCTGGGCGCTGTGTCTCTGACGGCTTTGAAGTTTGGCGTTAATCACCAGTCCAATGGCCAGTCAGAGCCACGCTCGCGCAGCTGGAACCGGGTTATGGCCAGTGCCGGCTTTACGCACGGTCGCTGGTTGTTTGTGGTGGAGCCCTGGTATCGGATTCCGGAGACCAGTGAGGATGATAACGCGGACATTGAGCGGTATCTGGGGCATGGCAGTCTCAATGTGGTCTACAAGCGTGCCGAGGACCGGACGTTTTCGCTGAAGCTTATGAACAATTTGCGTTCGGATAATCATACTTCGCTGGAGTTTGGTTACAGCTTTCCGATCGGGGATACGATCAAGGGGTTTTTCCAGTATTACAACGGGTATGGGGAGAGTCTGATTGATTACAATCGGCGGATTGAGCGGTTCGGGCTCGGGATTATGCTGAACGACTGGCTCTGAGTTATGTCGGCTTCGGTGCAAGCCGGCGTGGCGGTACGAGTTGCGAAAACACGCTCCTTGCAGCACATCCATGTGACGCTTGGGCTCCGCCATCCATGGCTCCGCACAGTTTTCGCAACTCGTACCGCCACACCAGCCCCAACTGCGAGATAGCCTGACAAAAGGGTTCAGGTTATACCTTCAGGTTGTTCAACCGCTCCATTTCCGCGAGCAATTCTTCGGTTTTCGCTTTCATCAAGGGTATGTCAGCACGGGACTCCACGTTCAGGCGAACGACGGGTTCAGTGTTGGACATGCGCAGGTTGAAGCGCCAGTTGTCGAACTCCACGCTGAGGCCGTCCACGTAGGTGACGCTTTTTGCCGCGGCGCCGTATTTTTCTTCAATCGCCGCGATCACCTTTGGCGGGTTGTGGATAGTGCGGTTGATTTCGCCGCTGGCCGGGTAGGCTTCGATGCGGGCGTCGATCAGGGATGAGAAGGGTTTTCCGGTCTGGCACAGGCGTTCGGCGATCAGTAACCAGGGGATCATGCCGCTGTCGCAGTAGGCGAAGTCCCGGAAGTAGTGGTGGGCGCTCATTTCACCGCCGTATACAGCGTTTTCGTCGCGCATGCGCTGTTTGATGAAGGCGTGGCCGGTTTTGCTTTCGATGGCTTCGCCACCGGCGGCTTTGACCAGTTCCTGGGTGTTCCAGATAAGCCTCGGGTCGTGAATGACTTTGCCGGGGCCGGTCTTGCGCAGGAACTGGTCAGCCAGCAGGCCGACGATGTAGTAGCCTTCGATAAAGCGCCCGTTTTCGTCAAAGAAGAAGCAGCGGTCGTAGTCTCCATCCCACGCGATGCCCATGGCGGCACCGTGTTCAATAACGGCGTCGGCTGTAGCAGCGCGGTTTTCTTCCAGGATAGGGTTGGGCACGCCGTTGGGGAAGTTGCCATCCGGCTGGTGGTGTACTTTGATAAATTCAAAAGGCAGGTGCTTTTCGAGCTCATCAATCACCAGGCCCGCGCCGCCGTTGCCGGCGTTGACCACTATTTTCATGGGGCTCAGCGCGGCTGCATCTACGTATCCCAACAGGTGGTCTATGTAGGCACCCGTCACTTCCAAAGGCTCGTACCTGCCCTGTACAGGTGCGTCTGCAAACGGTTCCCGCACCCTGTCACGGATGTCGTTCAGGCCATTATCAGAACTGATCGGGCGGGATTCCGGGCCGACCATTTTCATGCCGTTGTGGTCTCTTGGGTTATGGCTGGCAGTCACCATGATGCCACCGTCCATTTTATAATGGCTGGTGGCGAAGTAGACATACTCCGTGCCGCACAGGCCGATATCAAAAACATCGGCACCTGCGGCCATAAGACCGGAGCTCAGGGCTTCGGTAATTTCCGGGCTGGTGAGACGGATGTCGTATCCGACAACGACTTTTTTAGCGCCGGTGATTTCCACATAGGCGCGCCCGATGCGCTCGGCAAGGGCCGGGTTTAACTGCTCCGGCACCTTGCCACGCAGGTCGTACGCTTTAAAGCAAGACAGATCCATTGTCGGGGTCACTCCGCAGCGGAAGATTGCAGTTGTATGTAGTTCTGGATGCCCATCTGGTTAATCATATCCAGCTGGGTTTCGAGCCAGTCGATATGCTCTTCTTCGCTATCCAGGATACTGCGGAAAAGCTGGCGGCTGGTGTAATCCTGAACTTCTTCGCAGTAAGCGATCGCTTCTTTCAGGTCGACATGGGCGAGGTGTTCGATTTTGAGGTCGCAGGCAATCATTTCCTCAACGTTTTCGCCGATCATCAGTTTGTTCAGGTCTTGCAGGTTGGGCAGGCCTTCCAGAAACAGGATGCGTTCGATCAATTGATCGGCGTGTTTCATCTCGTCGATGGATTCTTCGTATTCCTTGGCCGCAAGTTTGGTAATACCCCAATCCTTGTACATGCGTGAATGCAGGAAATACTGGTTGATGGCCGTCAGTTCGTTGGCAAGGACCTTGTTCAGATACTGGATGACTTTTTTGTCGCCTTTCATTGCAGCACTCCTTGATCCCAGCCGGCTGCTCGATCCTCTATGAGGAAAGCCTGACCGGCTGATGGGTTCGGGTTCAGTAAGCTGTCAAAGCTTTCGAAATGTTTCTCTCGTCACCCTTCAAGGATAGCGCGTTAGGGCGCATTACAAAATTGCGGAAAGGAAATAAACGCGGAATGCCTCAGGCCGGGGTGGCCAGCAGGTTCGCAAGGGCCAGGTAATCCGGCGAGCGGCTTTCGCGCAGAATGCTGCGCGCCATGGAGGCACAGCGCCCGCACTGGGTTCCTACACCCAGTTCTTTACCGAGCTGGCGCATGGAAGAGACTCCGTTTTCCGAGGCTTCGCGGATGTCCCTGTCTGTGACTCCGTGGCAAAGGCATACATACATAATGCAATCTCACCGACGACAATTAACGTTACTGATAATTATTGTCATTAGCGTCCATAATTGCAAGCGTATTGTGTTAATTTTGTGCAACGGGATGTGTCAGACCTCGGCCTCCCGGGTCAGGTTTCGATGCCCCGAATCTGTTACCACCACGTTGTCTTCTATGCGTATGCCGCCGCATCCCTGCAACTCGTCAATCCGTGAACGGTTTATGTGTCGCTCAAGAGGGCCGGACAACACCGGCTCCAGCAGCGACGGAATGAAGTACAGCCCGGGTTCGATGGTCACCACCATGCCAGGCTCCAGCGTTCGCATCAGGCGCAGGAAAGGTGCATCGGCAGGCGCGGGCACCGGTTTGCCTGCAACATCATGAACCTGCACACCAAGGAAGTGCCCGATGCCGTGGGGGAAGAAGGCCCGGGTTACGCCCTCCGTTACCATGTCCTCGTCGCTCAGGCCGTTAACAAGCCCCGCCGAGCCCAGCAACGCTGCAATGCCCAGATGGGTTTTGCGATGGATATCCAGGTAATCAACGCCCGGAGCTACCATGTCGCAGAGGCGGAACTGCCATTGCTCCAGCCCCTGCACCAGCGCAGCAAAGCGCCCTTCCCCAACGCCCGCTGTGGTGCGGGTAACATCGGAGCAATAGCCCCGGTAACGCACGCCGGCATCAATCAGCAAACTGCGCGATTTGGCCGGTGCTGCCGTATCGTAGTACTGGTAGTGCAAGGTGCCGGCGTGCTCGTTTACGCCGATAATGCTGTGATAAGGCGCGTCGGCCTCACGCTGTTGTGTTGCACGCTGATAGGCGAGACTGACTTCAAACTCACTGGCACCGGCCAGGAATGCATCGCGAGCCGCGCGGTGACCTGCTACTGCCACCTTGTTGGCCTGAGCCAGGCAGGCTATTTCATAGGCCGTTTTGTGCACTCGCGTCTCATCCAGTGCAGCGCAAAGCGCGCCGGGATTATGCTCACCGGGCACCCCTGCCAATAACCGTGGATCACCAATAACCGCCAGCCGCCCCGCACCGGGCACCTCAGGCGTTGACTGGCTTTCGCTGAAACGAACCTCAAGCTCTGCCAGCCAGGGCTCCTGTGCCAGTTCAAGGCTCGCATGCCAGAAATCCACAGGCTGATGCAACGATAAAACGGGCTTATGTCCTTTGCGGATCAGCAGCCAGGCGTGCTCGAAACCCGTCAACCCCGTCCAGTGCAGAAACGGCCCGTAACCCTGGAAGTGCCAGGCCTGGTCATCGCCATATCGCAGGGGCGCGGCGCCGGAACTGATCAGCAGGCTGTCGTAACCCTGCTCTTCCAGAACCTGCTCATAGCGGCGCTGCAGAATGCCCATGTGATCAACTTGAAGAGTCAAAAGGTCGGTATCAGGCATGTTGTGTTTCCAGTGTTTTCCAGAGTGTCAGAAGATCGTCCGAACGCGGTTCCCGCAAGCGGATCAGGCGAATGTCCAGAGGAACATCCCAGCGCTCGTCGCCAGCCCGCGTGAGACGGCCGAAGTGTTCGCTTTTTTCAGTCATACGGCTGGGCAACCAGCCCATGCCAAAGCCCTGCTTCACCAGTGCCTTGATGCTCGCCGACTGGGTGTTTTCGTTCAGTGGCAAAAGATTTACGGATTCTTTGCAGCGGGCCAGATGCGCTTCAACAGCCGACTGCAAGAACCCCCGTGAATGATAGGCAATCAGCGGCACAGACTGGTCTTTGGCCCCGGGCAGCGGAAACCGGGGCTCGCCGTTTTCTGCCGCCACACTCACCGGCACCAGCCTCTCCCGGGCGAGTGTTATAAATTCGTACTCGCCGCGGGTCAGCCGCTCACCCCAGGGTAAATCCTGGTGCCAGTAACACAGCACCAGATCGCACTCGCCTCTATCAAGAGCATCCAGAAACTGTTCACCCACCCAACTGGTGGCCTTCAGATTCAGCTGCAGGCGGTCAGCAATACCTGCCTCGCTGGCCCAGCCCTGGTAGAAGTGGGAAAACAACCCCTGGGTTGAGCCCACACTGATACGTGCTGACTCTTCCGCTTCCATATCGGCAATCTGGCTTTTTACGTCCCGGACATCCCGGGTCACCCGCTGGCACAGGTCAAAAAACCGTTCACCGGCAGGTGTCAGGGACAAAGGCAGGGTCTGCCGGTTAATCAGCGTGGCGCCCATGGCCTCTTCAAGCAGTTTGATGCGGCGGCTGAACGTGGGCTGACTTACATGCTGCAGTTCAGCAGCACGGGAAAAATGCCGCGTGCGGGCCAGCGCCATAAAATCTTCCAGCCAGCGTATTTCCATGTGCTCCTCAGCCAACAGGCAATAAATTCAGGCGTAGATCGACCGAGAAGCCCCTGACCGGATTGCAGCAGTGGTGCTTATGCCTCACACCACAGATTGTTTCAGCGGCTTCTCTCTGAGCGCATCATAGCCTATTGCAGCCGCCTTCTTACAACCGCCCCTCTTCCACCGCATGGCAGGCCACCTGGTTACCGCCATCGGTGGCAATCAGCCGGGGAATTTCCTGGCGGCAACGCTCATTGGCATAGGGGCATCGGCCATGGAATACGCAACCGGAGGGCAGATTCACCGGCGTTGGTACCTCGCCCTGCAGGCGAATGTAGTTGGGGCGATCATCCTCCAGCCTGGGGATGGCGGAGAGCAAGGCCTGGGTATAGGGATGGCGCGGCTCGGAAAACAGCGTTGCGGTCTGCGCCAGTTCGCACACCCGCCCGAGATACATTACCGCCACCCGGGTCCCGAAATGCTCAACCACCGCCAGATCGTGGGTAATGAACAGGTACGTCAGGTTGCGGGTTTCCTGCGCATCCATCAGCAGGTTCAGCACCTGCGCCTGAATGGAGACGTCCAGTGCCGAGATGGGTTCATCTGCCACAATAAACTCGGGATCGACCGCCAGGGCACGGGCGATGGCAATGCGCTGGCGCTGGCCGCCGGAAAATTCGTGACCAAAGCGGCTGCCCCAGTCCGCATCTATGCCCACGGATTCCATGACTTCCCGAACCTTGCTGCGTACCTCGTTGCGGGACAGCTCGGGGCGATGGAAATGAATCGGCTCCTCCAGAGTTTGTTGAATTGTCATGCGCGGGTTCAGGGACGCGTAAGGGTTCTGGAAGATCATCTGCATTTTTCGGCGGTAGGGCAGCACCTGCTGGCCTTTCAGATCGTCTATGCGCTGGCCATCGTAATGCACTTCTCCTGCGCTGGGTGACAACAAACCCATCACGGTACGGGCAACCGTTGACTTGCCACAGCCGGATTCGCCCACAACGCACAGCGCTTCGCCTTTGTACACCTGAAGGTCCACACCGTTGATGGCGTGAACCGCCTCCTGGCGACGCTGGAAGCGACCATTTTTAAAGGTGATCTGTTCCAGCAGGCTGCCGGACAGATCAAACCGTTTCTCCAGACCGCGAATGTCTACCAGTGGGGAGGTCATGACCCGGCCTCCTGCATGCGCTTCTCCTGTTCAATCAGGTTGCTGACCTCGTAACACGCCACATCCACGTTGCCGGAGCGCACATACTCCGGCATGGTTTGCCGGCACTGATCGGTGGCAAATTTGCAGCGCGGGTGGAAAGGACAGCCGGTGGGTACGTTTTTAAGGGACGGCATGGAACCGGGAATCTGGAACAACCTTGCCCCGGGCTCGCCCATCTGTGGCAATGCGTTGATCAACCCCTGGGTATAGGGATGCTGTGCGTCATTGATGATCTCCCGGGTAGGCCCCTGCTCGATAATGCGGCCGGAATACATCACCAGCATGCGCTGGGTGACCTGGGAAACCACACCAAGATCGTGGGTAATCAGCATCAACGCGACATGCTCCTGCTCACACAGATCCAGCAACAGCGCCATGATTTCCGCCTGAATCGTCACATCCAGCGCCGTTGTGGGCTCGTCGGCGACAATAATTTCCGGGTCCAGCAACAGGGCAATAGCAATAATCACCCGCTGGCGCATACCGCCCGACAACTCGTGCGGGTACTGGTCAAGCCGTTTTTCCGGCGAGGGGATCTGTACCTTGCGCAGCTTGCTCAGGGCTATTTCCCGCGCCGCTTTGGTGCTGATCCGCCGGTGCGCCTTGAGGGCTTCTACCATCTGGGTGCCAATACTCAGCACCGGGTTCAGTGTCATCATCGGGTCCTGGAAGATCATGGCAATGCGGTTACCCCGGATCCTGCGCAGTTCGCGCTCGCCCATGGCAGCCAGATCGCGACCTTCAAACAGAATCTGCCCGCCGGCGATATAGCCCGGGCGCGCAATCAGGTTAAGAATGGAGAAAGCCGCCACGGATTTGCCGGCGCCAGACTCCCCTACCAGACCCAATCGTTCACCCTTGTCTAGGCTGAAGCTGATACCGCGCAGGGCTGTAAGATCGCCGCCGCGCACGGCAAACCGTACATCCAGATTCTTTACTTCCAGTAGTGGCGTGTCGTTTTTCATGTTTAGCCCTTGTACAGCCGTGGGTTCATGACATCCCGCAACCAGTCACCCAACAGGTTGATGACCAGCACGAGCACGACCAGCACCAGGCCGGGAATCAGGGTTATCCACCAGGAACCGCTCTGAATGTAGTCAAAACCGGACTTGATCAGAGAACCCAGCGACGGCTGGGTTTCCGGCATGCCAAGCCCCAGGAACGACAGGGCCGCTTCCGAAATGATTGCGTTGGCAATCTGCACAGTGGCGATAACAAAAATCGGCGACAACGTGTTGGGCAGAATGTGGCGGAACATGATGCGATTGGTGCGAAAGCCCATTACCTTGGCTGCATCCACATATTCCTTCTTTTTCTCCGCCAGCACCGAGGCCCGCACGGTACGGGCAATCTGCGGCCATTCTGCAACGCCAATAATGAAAATCAGCATGTAAATGGCGATCTCACCAAACATCAGATTGCCAAAACTGGCCTTGAAGACGGCACCTACAATGATGGCCACCATCAGGGTGGAGAAGGAGAGCTGAACATCGGCAATGCGCATCAGAATGGAATCCACCCTGCCACCCAGGTAACCCGCAAGCAGCCCGAACAGAATGCCGAGGGCAGCCTGCAGCACCACGGCGCCGAAGCCGATCAGCAGGGACACGCGGGTGCCGTAAAGAATGGTGGAGAGCATATCCCGGCCCTGGGCATCTGTGCCCAGCGGAAAGGCCGGATCCGCGCCCTGCATGCCCACCGGGGGCAGCTCCGAATTCATGATATTGATTTGTGCCAGATCGTACGGGTTCGTCGGGGCCAGTAAAGGCGCAAAAATTGCCGCCAGCACCATCAGAACCAGCACAACAAAGCTTGCAATTGCAACCTTGTCGCGTTTGAAACTGTACCAGAGGAAGGATTCGCGAAAGCGATCCCAGCGTGAAAGTGTCGCTGTTGTCATGCTTTCTTACCTGTCAGTTTAACCGTGGGGTTTACCAGCCCGTAAATCAGGTCTACCAGGGTGTTGGTCACCACAAAAATCAGACCCACAACCATCAGGTACGCGACGATCAGGGGAATATCGCTGCGGGTGATGGCTTCCAGAAACATTAACCCCACACCGGGCCACTGGAACACGGTTTCCGTAAGAATCGTATACGCCACCATAATGCCAATCTGCACCCCGCCAACGGTAATCACCGGCAACATGGTGTTCTTCAGTGCGTGCAGGAAGTTAATGCGGGCCGCACTCAGGCCTTTGGCCCGGGCGTAACGGATGTAATCACTCTGCAACACCTCCATCATCTCGGCACGGATAAGGCGGATAAACAGTGGCAGCATGATGGATGCCAGAGAGATACAGGGCAGCACCAGATGCATCAACCCGCGCTCTGTGAAAAACCCCGAATTCCATGTACCGAAAAGATATGTAAGGTCTTCCCCACGACCGTATGACGGCATACCGCCTTCGGTACTCAAGGCTCCGTTCAGCCATTGCCCCCAGCCGGTATCCTCCGGGAACCACTCAACGGTGACACCTATGGAATATATCTGGATAAGAACAATGGCCGTGAGGAATACCGGAATGGAGATCCCCACCGTGCTCACACCCATGAAAAACTTGGCCAACCACTCCTGTGGCCGGATGGCGGCATAGACACCGATGGGGACCGACAGAAACATGATAATCAGGCTGGCACCGATCACCAGCTCCAGGGTAGCTGGCAGGTGTTCAGCAATCACGGTCAAAGTTGGCTTGCCATAAAAGTAGGATTTGCCCAGATCGCCCTGAATGGCCTTACCGGCAAAACGCAGGTACTGAACCACCATGGGGTCATTCAGCCCCAGTTCTTCCCGCAGGGCTTCCCTCTCTTCCTGGGAGACGGACATGCCCACCATTTCCTGGAGCGGATCACCAAGACCATCCTGAATGGCAAAGGCGATCACACTGATCACGAACATGACCAGAGCAGCCTGGGATATGCGCTGAACCAAAAACGCTAACATGAAGGATGTACCACCAGTGAGTCATATAAAGCCTCTCTCCCTTTGCGGGAGAGAGGTTGGAGAAAGGGGCAACCCCCTCGTTACTCTACGACCAGATCACCCAGGTAAGGGAAGTTCATAACGTTCAGAATGGGTTCAATCTTCACGTTCTTCTTGCTGGCCCAGGCCAGATCCTGCCAGTGCAGCGGCACGAAAGCGGCATCGTCATACAGGCGCTTCTCTACGTCCTGCAGAATGTCGGCACGCTTGTCCATATCGGTTTCAACACTGGCTTTTTCAACCAGCGCGTCAATTTCCGGGTTGCAGTAGTTACCGGCGTTGTACTGGCCAGCGCCACTGTCGGCTTCCGGGCAGAAGGTCAGGAACTCATAGAAGTTGGCTGAATCCTCGGTATCTGCGTGCCAGCCAATCAGCATCATGTCGGCAGCACGGTTGTCGTACTCAGGCCAGTACTGGGCCTTGGGCAGTGTTTTCAGATCCACCTTGATGTTGATGCGGGCCAGCATGGCGGCGGCAGCCTGGGCGATCTTGTCATCGTTCACATAGCGATTGTTCGGCGCCATCATGGTGATGGTAAAGCCATCCTCGTAACCCGCTTCTTTCATCAGTTCCTGAGCTTTTTTCACATCATAACGGGGTTTCAGGGATTCGTTGTGGCCCTGGTAACCCGCCGGCGACAACTGAGCTGCCGGTGTGGCAAAGCCTTTCATGATCTTGGCGGCAATACCTTCCTGGTTGATGGCGTAGGCTATGGCCTGACGAACCTTCGGGTTCTTGAAGGCCTCAACACGGTCCTGGTTCATGTGAAACAGGATGATACGGGTACCGCTCATGGTTACCAGTTGCGAATCCTTGTCGCGCTTGATGCGGTCCAGATCCGTTGGCGGCACCGGCGCAATAAAATCCACACCGCCAGAGAGCAGCGCTGAAACACGGGTATTGTTTTCCTTGATTGGCGTCAGCACGATTTTCTTCACATTACCCGGGGATTCTTCATCCCAGTAATCTGCAAAACGTTCAAACTCCATGCGTACGCCCTGCTGACGCGACTTGACCAGGTAAGGGCCAGTGCCCGAAAGGTTGTCAGAAGCAAACGAGTTGCCGTGCTTCAGAATCGCGTCCTTTTTCTTACCGTCGGCGGTTTCACCGGAATAAAACTCACTGTCCAGCGGGAAGATATAGGTCGCGGTATTGAGCAGCAGCGGGAAGGGCTCACTGGTTACCAGCTCAAAGGTGTAATCATCAATGACATTAATGCCGCTGAAGGGCTTGAAGATGGCCTTGAAGTCCTGGCTTCGTTTCAGGCGCTCGAAGGTGAACTTCACATCCTTGGTGGTGAGCTCGTTACCGGAATGGAACTTCACCCCCTCGCGGAGTTTGAAGCGCATGGTTTTGTCGTCTACACGCTCCCAGCTTTCCGCCAGACGGGGCTCGAATCCGAGGTCTTTTGTCCAACGTACCAGGGGATCAAAAGACATGTGGGACAACTGCAGAATGCCACCGGATAGCTGTTCATGAATATCGAGGGTGACCGGATCGGCGTCATACGCCATTTTAAGCTCTTTTGTTGCCTCAGCAGACATTGCAACAGGCGCCATGGCCAGTGCCACGGTGCCAACTAAAGCGGCAAGTAGATTTTTCATTGCGTTTTCCGTCGTTGTTTTAGGGGATTTTTACGGCGCTTTTACAGTACTTTTACAGCACTTTTCAGAGCATATCGAAGCTCCGGCGCACCAGACGTCTGCCCTAGAAATTAGTCCGTGAAACTACATACGGCAATCGAAATTACAACTTGCGGCTATTCGTGAACTGAATGATGGTTTACAAAGGCTCCTTATAGATGAAAGACCACCGGCAGGATAAGCGCGGTAAAAACGCCGGTCAGCCCCATACCCAGAGAGGCAAAAGCCCCCGCTGTGTGGCTGATTTCAAATGCTCTGGCTGTACCAATCGCGTGCCCGTTCAAACCCAGTGCAAAACCGAGAATGCGCTCGTCCTCAACCGGCAGCCACTTTGCCAGCACATCAACAAACAGGGTTGCCACCACACCGGTTATTAACAGGCCACCCATCATCAGGGGCACAGACCCGCCCAACTGTTCGGTTATGCCTATTGCAATGGGTGCAGTCACAGACTTTGGCGCCAGGGATGCCAGCACCTCCGGCGTAGCGCCCATTGCCCAGGCGATTACCACCGCATAAACGGCCGCCAGAGTGGCCGCCAAAGGCAAGGTGACCACAATTGGAACCCACATGGCGCGAATATGATGGATCTGCTGATACAGGGGAATCCCCAAGGCTACGGTCGCAGGCCCCAGCAATACCGTGATCCAGAGAGCACCTTCCTGGTAGCGGGCATAATCCACCGAAAAAAGCGCAATCACCGCCGATAACAAAACAGCCGAGAGCACAACCGGTGGCATCCACAGGGGCTTGCCTATGCGTGCAAACAGCCAGTTGCCCGCAAAAAATGCACTCAAAGTAAGCCCGATCGCAAATATCGGGCTGGCAGACAGGGCATCGGGTACCGCGAGAAAACGTTCGACAAGCTCAATCATTCGCGCGGCCCCGTGCACTCAGGCGAACCAGGCCTTGCATTAAAAGAAGGGTGCTGAGAACACTGAGAAAGGTACCCACAAGCAGCGCTGCCGCCACCGCCAGCCATTGCCCGGAGAACTGCGAAGCCATGAAAAACACTCCCACCACCCCCGGCATGATCAGCAGCACCAGCACAGAGATCAGCCCCTGGCTGGCCGACGCCAGGGCGTTGCTCACTCTGCCCCTCAGCATCAGCGTAAATGTCATCAGAATCATGCCCAGCACACCGCCGCTGACGGGTATCAGAAACACCAGGCGCAAAGCTTCGCCAAACAGAAAAAACAGAACCAGAACCAGAAAACCGCGCAACATCGGCATGCCGTCATGCTCATCACTGAAGGAATTGCATTACACTAACGCAAACCAACATCCCGATACCAATGCAGGACAGCCATGGCGCTCAAGGCAACCGTTTTCAAAGCAACACTCAATATTGCTGACATGGACAGGCATTACTATGCAGATCACCACCTCACCATCGCGCAACACCCGTCAGAAAATGACGAGCGCATGATGATTCGCCTGCTGGCATTTGCCCTGAATGCAAATGAAAACCTGGAATTCACCAAGGGCCTGAGCACAGATGACGAGCCCGAACTCTGGCAAAAAAGCCTGAGTGACGAAATCGAACTGTGGATTGAACTCGGCCTGCCCGATGAAAGCCGCCTGCGCAAAGCCTGCAACCGCGCCCGCCAGGTTATTCTGTACGCCTACGGAGGCCGTGCCGTGCCCCTGTGGCTGGAGAAGAATCAGACTAAACTGACCCGTTTCGATAACCTCACCATTATCAACCTGCCGGCAGAATCAACCGAGCGCCTCGCCGGACTGGCAGAGCGCAATATGAACTACCAGGTAACGATTCAGGATGGCGAAGTGTCGTTCAGTAACGAAGACACATTGGCCAGCATTACCCCTGAGCCCCTTTTTCCATAAAAAAGGCCGCTCCGACAACAAATGCGGGGCTGGACACTGCACGCTCTCACACGTAAGATTGCGCACTCGAAATTGACGCATAGCCGTCGCATTCGAATGCGCCCGTAGCTCAGCTGGATAGAGTACCGCCCTCCGAAGGCGGTGGTCACAGGTTCGAATCCTGTCGGGCGCGCCATATTTTCAGGGCCTTACGTGAGAGCGTAGGGCCTTTTTATTTGGCTGTGTCCATGGTGTACCCAAGAATGCAAACCGCTTTGTCTCAGCCATCGCACTTTGATACAGATCGTTGAGCGCGCTCTCTTCAACCTGTTCTACAACCTCTGAAATCTTGAATATGACGACAGGGACGACTTTGAGAAGGACAATCTTCAAAACCAGGCTGAACCCGATGCTTAGACGGACGCGTTTTTCACCCCGTATGCGTCGGTATCCTGCATTTCGCTGATCAACCATTCCTTGAACGCCTTCATTCCCACGGTTAATGGACGGTGCTTCTGGTAAACCAGATAGAAGGCTTTGTGGGTATCAAGCGGAATATCGAACGGCACGACCAGATTACCGGAACTGATTTCACGGGAAGTCAGGGTTGGGTCCGCGAGAGCAACCCCCAGGTTTTCCTGCGCTGCCGCCGTTGTCAGCTGGCTGCTGGACAACTGAAGGCTGTCTTTGGGCGTAATGAACTCCGCGCCGGCGAGTTGCAACCAGTTCTCCCATTCCCACTTTCGTGAGCCTACGTAAATCAAAGTGTGATGGCGCAGGTCATTCGGAACCCGCAAAGGGTGTTTTCCCTCCAACAGCTTCGGGCTGCATACAGGCACAAGCCTTACCTTTTGCAGGAAATAAACCTCAATGTCATCCCATTCACCATTTCCATAGTAAACCGCCATATCCGTGTTCGATTGATTGAAATCGAGCAGACCTACCGAGGCGTTTATTTGCAGTTCGATGTCCGGGTATAACTCCCTGAAACGAGACATACGAGGCATCAGCCACCGAGTCAGAAAGTTGGGCGCCACGCTGATTCGAACCACATTCGATTGCGGATTGTCTGCCAGCCTGTGAGTCGCCATTTCGATTTCATCCAGCGCGTGCCTGATCGACACCAGGTACTGCTCTCCGGAGGGGGTCAGCTCAACCTTTCGTTTGCTCCGGCTAAACAGTTTTACTCCCAAATATTCTTCAAGCGTCTTGATCTGGTGGCTCACAGCAGATGCTGTTACGGCCAACTCATCGCCAGCCGCCGCAAAACTGCCTTTCCTGGCAGATGCCTCAAACACTCTCAATGCGTTCAAAGGGGGTAAACGGCGCATAAGGGTTACCACTAATAATGAGATTTTTTCATCATTTTGCTTAGAAAGGATCGCTTTTCCACCAATGACGATCCCGCTAACATAAACCACATAGTAATTAAAGGTGCAACCAAGGAGATTTCACCCATGGCTAAAGAATTTTCATCCACACCCAGCATTGCCGAAATTAACGAAATTGTGGAACTTGCCAAAAAAGAGCGTAACCAGTACATCGCGGAAGGCATTAGCTCACTGATTTCAAAGCTTGGCGCTGCATTTCGCTCTTTGTTTGAGACTGCGCCCTCCAAGCCGTCCCCGAGCCACTGATCAAAAGCCTGGCGCCTCCTCCAGTTCCTTTTCTTTTGGCCTTATGCGCAAGCATAGGGCCTTTTTTTAATTTTGCTCCGGCTCTGCCCTTTCCAACCCCGCCTTGATATAAAAGCTGAAATAATGTAACATATTGTTTTCGCTAATTATTTATAAATATGGACATTACCTGAAACAAGGAGAGCATCATCACTATCAATAAAGGTGACCGCATTTATCATCCGGGCTATGGCATCGGCATAGTCAAATACATTCGCAAAAAGAGCTTCTTTGGCGAGAACGAAGCCAAGTTTGTCAAACTCCATTTCGAACGGGACGACCTCACATGGCTGGTGCGCGCCAACGATATACCGAGCACTATCCGCGTTCCCATGAGCGCCAAAGAGGCAAAGAAGATCATTAATCACTTAAAAAGCTGGCAGGGCAAGTTGAGTGAGCAATGGAAAGTTCGTGCAACGGCTAACCAGGCAGCGATCGACAAAGGTGATCCGTTTGGTTACGCGGAAGTCGTGAAGGGCCTGAGCGTTATGCAAGAACAGGGCAGACTAAGCGCGACAGACCGCAAACATTTGAACCTTGGCATGGAGTTTCTTTGTGAAGAGCTGGCCAATGCCTTGGGCAAAACCCACGACAGAGTGCGCCAGATCATTGAGAAAGCGGCGTCTTCCGGCGACCCTGCCCCGCAATCAGGTACAGCGACGGCGATCGCTGCAACCTGAGGTAAGCTGTCCCGGCCGCGCCCGGCCGGGATCAAGTAAGCCCCCCTTGAGAAACGATCAGTCAGGGAAGCAACACCGAATGTTGTGTGCCGATAAATTGACGCATTAAGCAACAAAACCACGCCATATTTTACACCATTTAACAGCCTCCATGGCTAGCATTGCATCATCCGTTTTCTCTGGAGATGCATCATGTTCTTCCCCTCAAGTATGCGACTAAGCGTCCTTGCCGTAGTGCTTGGTTCGCTGCTTACTGCATGTGGTGGCGATTCATCAACAACAGGGCCTGATACCTCAGCGACAACCCCCGGTGACAGCGAAACACCGGAAATTAAGCTGTGGGTAGAAGGCTATGCCGTAAAGGGAGCCATTGATGGAGGCCTGGCATCCATCTGGCACCACAAATCGGAAACTCCCCAAAAAGGCTGGGAACAGATAGGTACTACTGCCAGAACTGACAAGAACGGTGGTTTCCGAATTGCAGTACCGGAGCGCTACTCGTCGCAGCCACTTCAAGTGGTACTGGAGTCAGACACCCGGACTCGCATGCGCTGTGACGCCCAGCCAACCTGCAAAACTCCTGACGGCAACGATGTGGGCTTCGGTGAGTGGTTCTGGCCGGGCGGCAATCTGGTTTTGAAGTCTATCGTAAACCCATCCGATACCACCTCGAGTGTAACTCTTACACCTCTGGTGACTCTTGCCGCTGAGACGTTCCTCGAAGCCCCGGATGGTGGGCTGCAACAGTTTATGGACCTGCTCGCAAATCAGGAGAAGCGTTTCGGACTTGCCGCCGGGGCACTGTCCAGAAAACCGGTTGACCTCAGCGCAGCAGATCTGAGCAGCGTTGAGGTTTCTACCCTGAAGACGGCCATGCTGAACATTGCATTTCTGAGCCTGGTGGACGGCCAGCATTGGCGTACACTCGGTGATGTTCTGGAAAACGCACTGGCAAGCTCCAGGCAGAACGGGCAGTTGCCGCTGAGCATCGGCGACGACCTCAATGTCAGCGTTGAGCTATTGGCGCTCGCAGCCATGGTCCAGGCCGATGACTTGCTGGAGTACCTGATAGAAGCAGGGGTGCGGGACGAGGTTGTAACCGACGCAATGGCTGGCCTTGAAGAGACACTGGGCTCGACCGGCTATGTTCCGCCAATTCTGCCAGACCCCGTTCCTGAGCCGGGGCCACAGCCTGCACCCGATCGACAGCCTACACCTGAGCCGACACAGGAACCAACGCCCGAGCCGACACCGAAACCCGATTCAGTTCCTACTCCGCAGTCAACACCTGAGCCTGAACCGGAACCACAGCCGGAGCCTGTGATTGGCAGCGCCAAAATGAGCTGGAACGCACCTGCAACCCGCGTGAACGGCGAGTCACTGGCGATGGGTGAGATTGGACATTACATCGTTCGATATGGCACCGAACAGAATGTTGACGATAGACCCAATGAAGTGATCGTGGAAGATGGCCAGGCAATGGAATATGAAGTTGCCGGGCTTACCGAGGGGACCTGGTATTTCGCAATCAAAACTGTAGACATCAACGGCCTTGAGAGCGACTGGTCCGCGTCTGTAAGCAAGACGATTTCCCGTTAATCCCGGGAAATCGCTTGCACAGGCACTACCCCCCGAGGAAGCCCGCCAGGCGATCACGCACGATAAGGCGGGTCTGCAGTTCATCCGCCTTGAATGATCGGGTGGCGAATGCCAAACATCTCGGTAATTCGGGTTTTCATATCAGGGCTCCATCACAATTACGCCACGGGCATTCTTGCCCGCTATCATGTCGTCAAATGCCTGCGCAGCTTCTTCAATGGGGTAGGTGCGTGTAACCAGTTCGTCCAGCTTCAGCTTGCCGGCTTTGTACAATCCGATAATCCGGGGGAAGTCGTGTTGGGGGCGGGCCGAACCCAGCCAGCTTCCTTTCAGAGTGCGTTCGTCTGCCGGTAGGGTCAGCGTGGTGACCGAGGTCTTGTCTTTCGGGTCGGCAACGCCTACCACCACAGCAGTGCCGCCACGACCGAGACATTTATAGGCCTGCTCTACCACGGCACCTGCGCCGACACACTCAAAGGCGTAGTCAACACCACCGGTCAGTTTTTTAACGGCCCTGGCGGCATCCTCTACGTCGCTGAGGTTAACGGTGTGGGTGGCGCCAAACTCTCTCGCCATCTCGAGCTTTTTGGGGTTGCTGTCTACAGCCACGATCATCTCTGCCCCGGCGGTAGCACAACCCTGAATGGCGTTAAGGCCAACACCACCAATGCCAAAGACAGCGGCGCGGGAGCCCGGCTCCAGTTGCGCGGTGTTAAACACCGCACCAACGCCGGTCATCACCGCACAACCCACAAGCGCTGCATTCTGCATGGGCACGGATTTATCTATTTTTATGCAGTTATCCACGTGCATGGTGGCGTATTCCGCCATTACACCGCAGGCTCCGAATACGTTCAGGGGCTCGCCGTTGGCGTCTCTGGTTCTCACTGTGCCATCAGGCAATGTGAACATGGCCTTGCGGGCGTTCTCGCAGAGTACCGGGCGGCCACGCACGCACTGGCGGCATTTGCCGCACATGGAAATAAACGAGCTGACTACGTGGTCGCCTTCCTGGAATTCGGTTACACCCTCACCGACTTCAACAACCACACCAGCGGCTTCGTGGCCGAGCACAAGAGGTGGCGGGTACTGGATTTTGCCAGTGGTGGCAGAGAAGTCGCTATGGCAGACACCGCAGGCGGCAATTTTGAGGGTAATTTCACCGCGCTTGGGGCTTTCAACAGTGATGGTCTCTACCTGAACGGGCTGGCCCCATTCGCGGCAGATTACGGCTTTGGCTTTTCTGTCCATTTTGGGTGCTTCCTGTTAGTAATCTGGAGGGGCTGGAACTTTGGGGGCTGATCCCAGGTTATACAACTTCAAACAGTCCGGCTGCGCCCTGGCCACCGCCTATGCACATGGTGACGACAACATATTTGGCACCGCGGCGCTTGCCTTCAATCAGGGCGTGGCCAGCAAGACGGGAGCCGGTAACGCCGTAAGGGTGGCCGATGGAAATGGAGCCGCCGTACGCTGTTGCGAGATCAGAGCATATTCATCCTGGGACTCACGGCTTACGTTATAACGCTGAGCCACAATGTCCGCCGTTTCAATCATCGAAAGGTAGAGCTCAGGCTTGTTCTTCATCAGCCAGTCATTGGTCGCGTGAAAGCTGTTGAGCTTGTCGTTCTGTACCAGAGAAATAGACTCCACTCCGCCCGCCACCATGGCCGGCACCTTCTCGGAAACCACCCGCTGGGCGGCAATGGCAATGGACTACAATCCGGAACTGCAAAACCGGTTAATCGACAACCCGGCGGTTGTTACCGGCAGGCCCGCGCGAATCGCCGCCAAGCGAGCCATGTTCTTGCCCTGAGCCCCTTCATGGAACGTCGCCCCGAGAATCACATCCTCAACAATTGCCGGATCAATCCCCGCACGGGCCACCGCGTGCTCAATCACATGCCCGGCAAGATCCATACTGTGGGTGTTGTTCAAAGCGCCCCGGTAGGATTTCCCAAGACCGGTGCGAGCGGTAGAAACAATAACGGCGTCTGACATAAAAGTTACCTCAACATGAATTCAGCGCTTGCCCCACAGACGAGATAAGGCAGGGATAAAAGTATGGTGTTCAATCGGCCCGGCGCAGGGGGTTTTTCTGCCGGAAAAAAGATGTCTGAGCGAAGCGAGTTGTTTTTTCCAGAAGAAAAGCCCCCTGTGCCGGGCCAGCCCCCGATACTGGATCAACCAGGGGCAGCCCATAACCGGAAGCGTTTACAGGTCCCCAAACTTCTTCCCGTCAGCAACCAGCTGCTTGAGCAAGGGTGCAGGCTCCCAATAATCAGCACCAACCTCACGATGGTACTTCTCCACCGCTGCCAGAATCACATCCAGCCCGATCTGGTCCGCCCAGAACATAGGCCCACCAAGGTAAGCCGGGAATCCATAGCCGTAAATCCAGACCACATCAATATCCAGTGCCCGGTCGGCAATGCCCTCCTCCAGGATCTTCGCCGCCTCATTAACCATCACATACATGCAGCGCTCAAGAATCTCCTGATCGGTGATTTCCCGGGGGGTAATACCCTGCTCCTTGCGGAAATCCCCGATAAGCCGTTCCACCTCCGGATCCGGAATCGGCTTGCGGCTGCCTTCTTCGTATTTGTAGACACCCGCCATGGTTTTCTGGCCCAGGCGATTCTGTTCGGCAAGCTTGTCCATCCAGCTGGGTGCTACGTCCTCACCGGCGTTACGCATTTCTTCACGAATGCGATAACCCACATCAATACCCGCCAGATCTGCCATGGCAAACTGGCCCATGGGGTAGCCCAGGTCCGTCAATACCTTATCCACCTGCTGGGGTGTGGCACCTTCATTAACCAGAGCCATGGCCTCGGCACCGCGCTTGTGCAGCATCCGGTTACCCACAAACCCATGGCAGTTGCCCACCATCACGCCAACCTTTTTGATCTTCTTGGCAACGGCCATGACCGTTGCTTTTACTTCGTCTGAAGTCTTGCTGCCGCGAACGTTTTCCAGCAACTTCATCACGTTGGCGGGACTGAAAAAGTGCATGCCCACCACGTCTTCCGGGCGGTTGGTTGCAGAGGCAATCTCGTCAATATCCAGAGTCGACGTGTTGGTGGCCAGAATGGCTCCGGGCTTGCACACCGAATCCAGCTTGGCGAAGATCTCTTTCTTCACCGCCATGTTTTCGAACACAGCCTCAATAACCAGATCCACGTTTTTGAACTCGTCATAGTTCAGGCTGCCGGTAATCAGCGCCATCCGGTCTTCCACCTGTTTCTGGGTGATGCGGCCTTTTTTCGCGGAGTTTTCATAATTCTTGCGGATAATGCCGAGCCCTTTATCCAGAGCTTCCTGTTTCATTTCCACAATGGTGACGGGGATACCAACATTGGCGAAGTTCATGGCGATGCCGCCACCCATGGTTCCGGCACCAATCACACCAACGCTGCTTACGTCGCGTACCGGCGTGTCCTTGGGCAAGCCCTTCACCTTGGAAACCTGGCGCTCCGCGAAAAAGGCATGAACCAGCCCGGCGCGCTGGGGGGAATCCATGCATTCCATGAACAGTTCGCGCTCACGCTTCATGCCTTCAGCGAACGGGAGATTGAACGCCGCTTCAACGGCATCCACACACTTGAAGGGAGACAACTGGCCACGGGCCTTTTTCTGCAGGGCCGAGCGGAACTGGTCGAACACATCGCTGCCCTTATCTGCTTCAATCCTGTCGGTCAGGTCACGAACCCGACGTACCGGCTTGCCTTCATCTGCAAGCTTCTGTGCATAGGCTATACCGGCCGCTTTAACGTCATTACTTTCATCAACAGCATCCACAATGCCGAAAGCCAGCGCGTCTTTGGCGGCAACAAACTCGCCGGTGGTGATCATCTCCAGTGCTTTCTGTGCACCGGCCAGGCGAGGCAAGCGCTGGGTTCCGCCGGCACCGGGCAGCAGGCCGAGTTTTACTTCCGGCAGGCCCACCTTGGCACTGCTCAGCGCAATCCGGTAGTGACAACCCAGAGCCGTTTCGAGCCCGCCACCCAGGGCGGTGCCGTGGATGGCAGCAACTACGGGTTTGTCGCTGTTTTCAAACTGTTCAACCACCGCCGGCAACCCCGGCTCCTGCATGGGCTTGCCAAATTCGCGGATATCGGCACCGGCAATGAAAGTGCGGCCTTCACATACCAGTAGCAGAACTTTGGCCTCTGCATCCTTCTGCCCATGCTCAAGCGCGGCAACCAGGCCTGAACGTACCGCTTGGCTCAGGGCGTTGACCGGCGGGTAATTCACGGTAATAACGCCAATATTGCCTTCACGGGTGTAATTAACGACTTCAGACATAATCTTTTCCTTAAAATATAGGAGGTTTGTTTTAGCCTGCTGGAAACAGGCTCAACTGATTATCCATTCGCTCAAAGTTTAAACGCCGAGAGACTCAATATCGCTTGCCAGCACCGCCAGTTGGCAAGCGATGGAATTACGAAGCTTTTCGGCAGGAACCAAATAAGAAGGCGCCGCACAGGTCAGGGCCATCGTAGTGCCATCCTGTAAATGAACGGGGACACCTGCAGAGTTGATATTGCGATCCCATTCGCCTAGCGACAGGCAAAAGCCATGCTTTTTGTATTCTTCCATTGCGCGATCCAACCCTTCCTTTTTTTCTGGCCAGGATTTCGGGCCGTATTTTTCCGCCATTGAGTCTTCTATGGTTTTGCGCCCTCTTTCTGCAATTGAGCAGTAGTAAGCACGGCCTGCAGATGTTGTTGCCATGGGCAGCTTATGGCCGATATCCATTCGCAGCAGCGAAGCTTTCGGCGGCAAACAGTTTTCCACATAAATCATGTAGAGGCGATCGCGACAAGTCAGGCCCACAGACATATTGGTCTGGCGGGCAAACTCATCCATGTAGGGTTTTGCGAGTTGGCGAACTTTCAGATTGGAAACATAAGCATAACCCAGTGCCAGCACACCGGAGCTCAGCTGATACTTCTCAAGCTGCTTGTTGTAGCTCAGGTACTCCAACCGGGTCAGAGTATAGGTCATGCGTGATACCGTCGGCTTGGGCAGGCCGGTTAGCCGGGCAATCTCCTGGTTACCAAGTATCGTTGACCCTTGAGTGAAGGCTCGCAACACATTGAGCCCACGGGACAACGCCTCCACAAATTTTCGATCCTTTTCCGGCTCAACACGACCACCGGCCCCGGAGGCAGCCATCAGCTCCGATAACATGTTTTCCGCTTCAGACATACTGCAACACCCCTTACCAACGCTACCAAAGCTGCTGCCTTGGGCAAATGCCCTTTCTTGCATTTACCACATACTCAGATTAATCTTTTTGGACAAAATGCAAAACTAAGTTTCGCATAGCGAAACATTGTAGCGTTTACTACTACAAGGTCAAACTAATGACTTTCATTCCCCGGCCGCACCCCGGTTGCAGGGGGCATGGCCGCTGTCATTGAACACGCCAACCAGCAAATTCACTGAGGAGAAACAACATGGCTTCCGCACCCTGGGACGACCTGCTGCAGCTGGACAAGCAACTGGATGAAACCGAACGACAGGTAAGGGACAGCATCCGCAGTTTCTGCGACCAGCGTTTGATGCCCGGCATCATTGAGGCCAACCGCCACGAAAAATTCGACCGCAGCATTTTCACCGACATGGGGGAACTGGGCATGCTGGGGGCCACCCTGCCGGAAGAATACGGAGGCCCGGGTCTTAACCACGTGTGTTACGGGCTGATCGCCCGCGAAGTCGAACGCGTGGATTCTGCCTATCGCTCGGCACTGAGCGTTCAATCCTCTCTGGTGATTCACCCGATTCATGCCTTTGGCCAGGAGGCGCTGAAAAAGCGCATTCTGCCCAAGCTGGCCTCCGGAGAGCTGGTTGGCTGCTTCGGCCTGACCGAGCCCAATCACGGATCTGACCCCGGCAGCATGGAAACCCGCGCCAAGAAAGCAGACGGCGGCTACCTGCTGAGCGGTTCCAAAACCTGGATCACCAACTCCCCTATTGCAGATATTTTCGTGGTCTGGGCCAAGCTGGATGGCAAGGTAAATGGCTTTGTTATCGAGCGTGAGGGCGCCAAAGGCCTGGAAACGCCCAAAATCCCCGGCAAATTCTCGCTGCGCGCGTCCGACACCGGATCCATTTTCATGGATGAGGTGTTTGTACCGGAAGAAAACAAACTGGACGTGGACGGCCTGAAAGGCCCCTTCAGTTGCCTGAACAAAGCCCGCTATGGCATCAGCTGGGGTTCGCTGGGTGCCGCGGAATTCTGCTGGCACGCCGCCCGCAGCTACACCCTGGAGCGCACCCAGTTTGGCCGCCCGCTGGCAGCTAACCAGCTGATTCAGAAAAAGCTGGTAGACATGCAAACCGAGATCACCCTGGGCCTGCAGGGCGCACTGCGCCTGGGCCGGATGATGGATGCCGGTGACGCCACCCCCGATGCCATTTCCCTGCTCAAGCGCAACAACTGCGGCAAGGCTCTGGACATTGCCCGGGTTGCCCGCGATATGCACGGCGGCAACGGCATTGCCGACGAATACCATGTGATCCGCCACGTAATGAATCTGGAAGCTGTCAACACCTACGAAGGCACCCACGATGTACATGCCCTGATTCTTGGCCGCGGCCAGACGGGCATTGCAGCGTTCAGCTGAAACCAGACAGCGCAACACGACGAGGCCACGCAATGAATATGAACTACACCGCCGAGGAGCTCGCTTTTCGTGACGAAGTGCGGGCATTCCTGGACAAGAAACTGCCGGCAGACATCGCCGCCAAAGTTAAGGGGTTCCGCCGCCTTTCCAGAGAAGATTACCAACGCTGGCAGAAGATCCTCAGCGAACAGGGCTGGTACGCCACCCACTGGCCGAAAGAGTATGGCGGTGCCGAGTGGTCGCCGGTTCAGAAACACATCTGGGATGAGGAGTCCGGCCGATACGGCGTCCCCCGTTCCATTCCCTTCGGCGTGAACATGGTGGCGCCGGTGATCATCCGGTTTGGCAATGAAGAGCAGAAGCAAACCTATCTGCCGCGCATTCTCAGCGGCGAGGACTGGTGGTGCCAGGGTTATTCGGAACCTGGGGCCGGTTCCGATCTGGCGTCGCTGAAAACCCGTGCCGTGCGCCAGGGCGACCACTACGTAGTGAATGGCCAGAAGACCTGGACCACTCTTGGCCAGTACGCCAACATGATCTTTTGCCTGGTACGCACCAACACCGAGGTAAAAGCCCAGGAAGGCATCTCCTTCCTGCTTATCGACATGAATACGCCGGGTATCAGCGTGCGCCCGATCATCACTCTGGATGGCGAGCATGAGGTGAATGAAGTCTTCTTTGAGGATGTAAAGGTGCCGGTGGAAAACCTGGTGGGCGAGGAAGACAAAGGCTGGACTTACGCCAAGTACCTGCTCACCTACGAGCGCACCGGGCTGGCCGGTATCGGCCTGTCCAAAGCCGCGCTGGCTCACCTGAAAGAGCTGGCCTCCCGCCGTATCAAGAATGGTCGCCCGCTGATTGAAGACACCGTATTCAGCCAGCGCATTGCAGAAGTTGAAATTGACCTCACCGCTGCGGCTATCAGCAATTTACGCATTGTTGCTTCCGTTGAAGGCGGCGGCATGCCCGGTGCCGAAAGTTCCATGCTGAAGGTGAAAGGCACCGAAATCCGTCAGGCCATTAATGATCTGGCGCGCCGGGCCATAGGGCCCTATGCCATTCCGTTTGTGGAGGAGGAGCTGAACTTTGAGTACGAAGGCGAGTTCCTGTCCGACGAAAATGCGGCGCCCTTGTCAGCCCAGTACTTCAACAACCGCAAGCTCTCGATCTTTGGCGGGTCCAACGAGATCCAGAAAAACATTGTTTCAAAAATGATTCTCGGGCTTTAAGGAGACGACCATGGATTTCCGACTCAACGAAGAGCAACAAATGCTGCAGGACACCGTGGCCCGTCTGGTGCGCGGTGAATACAGTTTTGAAAAACGTCTGGAGTACAGCGAAAGCGACGCAGGATTCAGCGTGGACTTCTGGAAACAGCTCGGCGAGCTGGGGCTGACGGCTGTGCCCTTCCCGGAAGAGCTGGGTGGCTTCGGCGGTGGTGGTGTGGAAGTGCAATCTGTGATGACCGAACTGGGCCGGGGGCTGTGCCTGGAGCCTTACCTGCAATCGGTTATTCTCGGCGGCGGACTCATCAGCCAGGCGGGCAACGACAGCCAGAAAGCAGCATGGCTAGGCGGTATTGCCAGCGGTGAACTGCAAGCTGCGGTGGCGCTTCAGGAACCCCAGAGTTTCTACAATCTGAACGATGTGGAAACCCGCGCTGAAAAAGCCGACGGCGGCTATGTGCTCAATGGCCGTAAAGCCGTGGTCATCGGCGGGCACTGTGCCGACGTTATTCTGGTGTCTGCCCGCACCTCCGGTGATAGTCGCGATGCCAGCGGCATCAGCCTGTTTGCCCTCCAGGCAGACACGGCGGGCATCGAACGCCGCACTTACCCGACGATCGACGGTTTCAAAGGCTGCGACCTGACGCTCAACCGCGTCAAGGTGAGTGACGATGCCCTGCTGGGAGAGGAAGGCAGTGCCGGCGGGGTTATCGAGTACCAGTCCGGCCGGGGCATCGCTGCCCTGTGCGCTGAGGCGGTCGGCGTTATGGAGGTGGCCAGCGAGCTGACCCTGGACTACCTCAAGCAGCGCAGGCAGTTCGGGGTGCCCATCGGCAAATTCCAGGTATTGCAACATCGCATGGTTGATATGATGTCAGAACTGGAACAGGCCCGCTCCATGGCCATTCTGGCGGCCAGTGTGGCCGATGAGGAACAGAATGACGAACGCCGCCGGATACTGGCCGCTGCCAAAAACGTGATTGGCCGCAGCGGGCAGTTTATTTCCGAGCAGGGCATACAATCCCATGGCGGCATAGGCATGACCTGGGAGTATAACTTTGCCCATTATGCCAAGCGCCTGATCATGATTAACCACCAGCTGGGCGACGACGACTTCCACCTGGAGCGCTATGCTTCCCTGCTGCAGGCGAGCTGACCTCCTGAACGGGAAACCCGGGGCGGGAACTGCTAATCCCGCCCTTCAAGTGCTGCCCGCATTTTCAGCGTAACCAGCATGGTATTCAGGTGCGGCACCGGAATGCCATGACGCCTTGCTATGGCCACCACGTTGCCCAGCACCGCTTCCCGCTCAATGGGGCGACCGTTCAGGTAATCCAGCGCCATGCTGTTCTTGTAGGCGGGCATTCGGCGGGTGCCTTCAATGTTCTTGTCAATCAGCGACTCGTCCATGGGGTAACCGTCCGCCGCTGCCACCTCCATCACCTCACGGATCATGGCCCGTACCAGTTCCTCACCGCCTTCAGTTTCCAGAATGGTTTGTGTATCCGCGCCGTTGGCAATAACCGACAGGGGGTTGAACGGAGTGTTCCAGAGGCACTTGCGCCAGCGCTCACCCACCACATGCTCAGTGAGATCGATATTGATACCGCCATTTTTGAACAGTCGGGCAAGCTGCCGGCAATGGTCATCAATACCTTGCGGATAAAGCCCCATCACCAGCCTGCCATAGGCCTTGTGTTCAACCACACCGGAGTCCTTCCGGCTCACGGCAATAAATGCCAGGCAGCTTATGAGCGGATTGTGGGGGTAGGCATCCGCCAGTTCCTTCTCTATATCCAGACCGTTTTCAATCAATACCAGACGGGTTTTCTCGCCCATCCAGGGAGCCACCATCGCCACCCTGTTGACACCGGGAAGCACTTTCACGCAGAGGATCAGAAAATCGGGTACAGCCTCAGGCACATCGCCATCGCGGTAGACGCGGTCCGGCTCGAACGACAGGTCGCCGAGCGGGCTTTTGATACGAATACCATGGGCTTTGACGGCGTCATAATCTGAACGCAGAACAACGCTCACGGAGCAACCGGCTTGCTTGAGAATGGCGCCGTAAAAACTACCAATCGCTCCGGCGCCAACAATCAGAATGCTCGGGTTATCGCTCATGGTTTTTCCACTCTTGCTCTTGCAGCGTTCGCCACATCAACTTACCGGTTGGCGACGTGGGCAAGGCGTTTACAAATTCTACAATCGCCGGGACTTTATAAGCCGCCATCTGTTCTTTGCACCACCGTGTAATGTTCTCAACGCTGGTATTTTCTTCGGTTTCCGGCTTGAGCACGATGTAAGCCTTAACCGTTTCACCCCGCTTTATCATGGTGTTCCCGGAAATAGCCACCTGGTTACCGGGCCTGTTTTTCTGAGATTTTTACCCAGGTGCCCCGAAAAGGCGGTCAGTAAACTTCACATACCAGGCTGCCGCCTGCACCTGAACAATGTAGGCCATCGCAATCAACAACGCAGCATCCGCGCCCTCGGTACCAAAAACCCCCATGGCGATAGCCAGCGCTATGGACAGATTCCGCATGACCGTGCCGTACACCAGGGCAATCGCATCACCCCGGGGGAACAGCGCCTTGCCAACGAGCGTGCTGATAACAAAGTTCAGTGCGTAAATAAGCACCAGGGGTACAAGGTACGCAAGCAGCGACTCCGGATCATTCAGAATATCCTGCGACTTCAATGCCATGGAGACAAACACTACACCGAGAACGCCAAGTGTGGAGAACGGCGGAAATTTCGGCTTGATGTTCTTCTGAAAAACTTCCTGGCCGTGCTTTGATATGAGCGCCCTCTGAGTGAAGTAGCCCAGCACCAGCGGCAGAAAAACAATCAGCGCGATCTGCATGAACACCTGGGAAACCGGAATTTCAATCACTGCTCCCAGCAGCCCTTTGAGATAAAGCGGGGCGAGCAGGGATCCCGCAATCAGGCCCACCACGGTCATCCGCACCGCTGCTGGCACGTTGCCTTTTGCAAAGCCTGTCCAGGAGATGGTCATGCCGGATGTGGGAAGCAGCGATGTTAATAAAAGCGCCAGCCTGGCAAACGGCTCATCGGGGAAAAAGAGCAGGCCCGCGCCGTACCCGATTGCCGGTATCAGAATAAAGTTGAGCAACTGGGTTACCCACATCAGCTTGCCACCGCCTGGCTGCAGCAGCTGGCGCAGGTTCATGGTGACCATCATGGGGTAAACCATCAGGAAGGTAAGCGGGAGTATCGCCCAGCGCAATGGATCCGGGTCTGCAATCTGCCCCGCCAGGAAGCCGGCAATCATGGCTAACGGGATGCTCCAAACCAGATGCTTCTGCATCCAGAACAGCAATGGCCACATAAGTCTTCCTCCCCGCACGGGTTAACTGTTACGAAGCGCCAGTGCCCAGGCGCGCATGGCTTCGTTGGCCGGCGCCTGTGGGGCATCCATAAAACTCACCACGAAATGATCCCCCATATCGGCAATCCCGATCGAACGGGGCCTTACCGACAACACATGCGGGTTCGGAAGCGCGCGCCCAAAACAGAACACCACGTTAATTGCTGCCTGGATGTCGGGAGAGACGTCTCCTCCAATCTCCCGGCTATGGGCCAGGTGATCAAAGGTGGTGATATAGGAAACTTTCGGGGTTTCTTCGATGCAGCGTTTGAAGTAGTCCGCAATCTGCTCGGCAGATTCATACGGGGTTTCGGACTTGCTGATATCAAAAACGGTGATGGGGTACTTTTCCTGGAAATGCAGTTGCTTCATGTCTGCCTCAATAACCTGTCAGCGAAATGCGGATTCCAACCGCATTGCAGAGCGGCCCTGGCTTGATCTGCCTCCAGGGCCTCCCAGCATTGACACTAAGGCTATGACAGACATGCACGAAGCACAGTGACAAAGTCACCAAGCAAAGTGCCAGTGTCCCGCCTGCAAGCGCTGGTAACTATTACGCCTGATCAGTATCGAAAACAAACAGGATCAAATAATCCATGATTTGTGTGAGCACCGAGCGGTAACAGTTTATTCCGTGCCATCCCCTCTGACACCCAACCGGTCGAGATAAACATGCAACTCGGCCTCACTCATATCAACATATTCCAGCACCCTGCCATACAGCATAACGGTGGGAACATTACGCCCGTTCCGCTCTTTCTGGATGTCATGTATCAGATACAGAACAAGCCGCTCTGTGCGGGTGAGGCCATCGCGTGCGTCCGGGAGGGCATTATTCATCTTTCAGATCATGCTCGCCAATCTGCAGTTTTGGCCTGTCGGCATCCACTTCCGCCAGGGGTGAGCACTCCCGCATGTTCTCCAGGCACCGCCGTGTCAAAGCCTGGTACTCCCGGGTGCCACGTTGTTTCCAGCTGACCTCTTTGTCGCTGAGCTGGCGCAGCACCTTGGCCGGTGAGCCTACGATCAGAGATGCCGGCTCACAGGTGAAGCCGCTTTTCACAAATGCAGCAGCCCCCACGATGGATTTTGTCGCGATAACCGCTTCATCCATAACCACGGCATTCATTCCCACCATGGCATCTTCTTCTATTACACAACCGTGCAGCACGGCGCCGTGCCCTATGTGCCCGTTGCGCCGGATAACCGCGTCCCGTCCGGGAAACGCATGCACCACACAGGTGTCCTGCAGGTTGGCGCCCTGCTCCATCACAATGCGGCCAAAATCACCACGCAGTGACGCGCATGGCCCCACGTAGCAGTCCGGGCCCACATGCACATCGCCAATAAGCACCGCAGTAGGGTGCACGTAAGCCGTTGGATGCACCACGGGGGTTACACCATCAATCCGGTAACTGGGCATAAAGCACTCCTCAAACATGTTTACGTTTTTGCATTTTAGGCTAATTTTTCTGTGTCAGAACAGATACTACACGGCCCGGAGGATAAACAGGCCCGTTACCGGGCTTTGTTACGCAACAATAAGACTAAAGGCTAACATCGAAAATAATGATAAAAATCATAAATCTATAACTGCTTTATCGAAACGACTGATAACGTGATACAAAATTTTGATTTCAGATTCTTGACCGGTATCAATTCAAACCTATACTCTTTCCACAAATGAACCAGGCGGAACACCGCCCTGCGGAAGCTGCCTTGATAACAATCAGGCTTTACCGAAAAACCACGAAAACAACAGATTGCCGGAATCTCTATGCCACAGATACTGCTCCCGAAAGAGCCGGATCACGGCAATTGTCTGTCTGACTAAAAACCCGCCCGACGCGACTAAACGGGTTCCACTGCTATCACAAGGATTCTTCCATGACCGAGCAGAGCGTGCTTCTCGATATCGACCAGGGAATTGCCAAAGTCACCCTGAATCGCCCCAAGAGCCTCAACAGTTTTAACGTTGAAATGCATGAGCAGATGCGGGCCGCACTGGAAACCATCCGCAACGATGACACCGTCCGGGTCATGTTGCTCACCGGCAATGGCCGTGGTTTCTGCGCCGGCCAGGACTTGTCGGACCGCAACGTAAAGCCGGGTGTCGAAGCGCCGGATCTGGGCTACTCCATTGAGACCTACTACAACCCGATGCTGCAGGCCATTCGCGATCTGCCCATGCCGGTTATCTGTGCCGTAAACGGTGTTGCTGCCGGCGCAGGCGCAAATATTGCCCTGGCCTGCGACATCACACTGGCAGCACGTTCGGCGAACTTTGTTCAGGCTTTTTGCAAGATTGGCCTCATTCCCGACTCTGGCGGCACCTGGACCCTGCCGCGGGCGGTGGGAATGGCCCGTGCAAAAGGCCTGGCCTTATTAGGCGACAAACTGAGTGCGGAAAAGGCCGAGCAATGGGGCATGATCTGGCAGTGCGTCGATGACGAAGCCCTGCAGGATGAAGCCATGAAGCTGGCCCGTCATTTCGCGACCCAGCCCACCAAAGGCCTGGCGATGATCAAGCGCGCCTTGCATGAAAGCACCACCAACAGTTTTGAAGAACAGGTCATTGTTGAGCGTGACCTGCAGCGCGAGGCCGGTCGCACCGATGATTATCGTGAGGGTGTTGCAGCCTTCATGGAAAAGCGCACGCCTGAATTCAAGGGGAAATAAAAGTGCAGCCACTTGTTCCTGATATCCCCGTAGCCGTTATTGGCGCCGGCGCCATGGGTTCCGGCATTGCGCAGGTAGCCGCCCAGGCAGGTCATCAGGTATTCCTGCTTGATCAGCGTGAAGGTGCTGCCGAGGCGGGCCGCCAAAGTATCGCAAAGCAGCTGCAACGCCGGGTCGACAAGGGCAAGCTGGAACAGTCTGCACTTGACGCACTCCTGGACCGCATCATGCCTGTTAATGAACTCAGCGAGCTTGCCGGGGCGGGCCTGGTGATTGAGGCCATCGTTGAGGATCTCGATATCAAGCGCAGCCTGCTTGCCAACCTTGAAGAAGTGTGTAACGCGAGCACTATCCTGGCAACCAACACATCGTCCATATCCGTAACGGCCCTGGGCGCCAGAATGAAGCACCCTGAGCGCCTGGTGGGCATGCACTTCTTCAATCCGGCACCGCTAATGGCACTGGTTGAGGTGATCAAGGGCTTGGCCACCAGCGACGAAGTGGCACAACGTGTCTATGCCACCGCGGCGCAGTGGGGCAAAAAGCCGGTAACCGCCACCTCAACGCCGGGGTTCATTGTGAACCGGGTTGCACGGCCCTTCTACGCTGAAAGCCTGCGCCTGCTGCAGGAACAGGCAGCGAGCAGCGCTACGCTGGATGCCATCGTGCGGGAAGCCGGAAACTTTCGCATGGGGCCTTTCGAGCTGACCGACCTGATCGGCCATGACGTGAACTACGCTGTGACCTCTTCGGTTTTCAATGCCTACTATCAGGACACGCGCTTTCTGCCCTCTCTGGTGCAGAAAGATCTGGTGGAAGCCGGCCGCCTGGGTCGCAAGAGCGGTCAGGGTTTCTATAACTACGCGGAGGGTGCGCAAAAGCCGGAGCCCGCAACAGTAGCTCCTGCCAGCAGCGATGCAGACACTCTTATTGTAGAGGGTACCCCGGGACCACTGGCCGCCCTGGTCACACGCCTGAGTGAAAACGGCCTCAGAATCATCGAACGGGATGGCCCCGGCCGCCTGCGGTTCGGCAAGGCGGTACTGGCACTGACCGATGGCCGCATGGCGACCGAGCGCGCTGCAGCCGAAGCCTGCAACAACCTGATACTGCTGGACCTGGCCTTCGATTACAGCAGGGCCAGCCGCCTGGCAATCGCCACGGCCGACCAGGCGTCACCACAGGCCGTCAATGACGCCTGTGCTCTGCTGCAAAAGGCTGGCATTGCTGTGAGCCAGGTTGCCGACCGCCCGGGCCTGGTGATCATGCGCACCGTTGCAACCCTGACTAACGAAGCCGCTGATGCGGCCCTGCACGGTGTGGCGTCTGTCAGCGACATAGATCTTGCCATGAAAGCCGGCCTCAATTATCCGGAAGGCCCGCTGCGCTGGAGCGATAACCTGGGGCCCGGCCTTGTGCACAAGGTGCTGACAAACATCCAGCAGAGCTATGGCGAAGACCGCTACCGGCCGGCTCTGCTGCTGCGAAAAAACCGGTTTTCCGAAAAGGGATTCTATTCATGAGCGACGAACATCATTCACCCGATGCGCAAAAGCTGGCGCAGGATTGTGCTGAATCCATGTACTCACGGGATATGGCCAGCCAGAACCTGGGCATGAAAATCACCCAGGTTTCACCCGGCAAAGCCACGCTGACCATGCCGGTCACCAACATCATGATTCAGGGGCACGGCGCTTGCCACGGCGGTTATCTTTTTACCCTGGCCGATTCCGCGTTTGCCTTTGCCTGCAACACATATAACAAGGCCACGGTAGCCTCCGGCTGCACCATTGATTACATGATTGGTGCCCGGGAAGGCGACGTGTTGACGGCCACCGCCGTTGAACAGTCCCGCGGCAATCGCACCGGCGTCTACGACATTACTGTCACCAACCAGAACGGCCATGTGGTAGCCCTGTTTCGCGGCAAGTCCTACCAGGTGCGTGGCGAAGTCATCCAATCGGAGAACGATCAATGAGTAACGAAAAACGCCTGCAAGACGCCTATATAGTAGACGCGGTACGAACGCCGATTGGTCGCTACGGCGGTTCTCTGGCAACCGTGCGCGCCGACGATCTGGGCGCCATTCCCATGAAGGCACTGAAAGAACGCCACAGTGAGCTGGACTGGTCGGCCATCGACGATGTTCTTTATGGCTGCGCCAACCAGGCTGGTGAAGACAACCGCGACGTGGCCCGCATGTCCCTGCTGCTGGCTGGCCTGCCCGTTGATGTACCCGGCAGCACCATCAACCGCCTGTGCGGTTCAGGTATGGACGCCATTGGCAGCGCTGCCCGGGCGCTGCGCACCGGCGAAGCCGGCCTTATGCTGGCAGGCGGTGTCGAATCCATGTCGCGGGCGCCGTTTGTGATGGGCAAGGCCGATTCGGCCTTCAGCCGCAAAGCCGAGATATTCGACACCACCATCGGCTGGCGCTTTGTTAACCCGGTACTCAAAAAGCAGTACGGCATAGATTCCATGCCCGAAACCGCTGAAAACGTGGCAGCCGACTACAACATATCCCGGGAAGACCAGGATGCCTTTGCCCTGCGCAGCCAGCAGCGCACCGCGGCAGCCAGAAAGGCAGGCCGTTTTGATAATGAAATCGTGCCGGTGAGCGTGCCCCGCCGCAAGCAGGACCCGCTCATTATTGATACCGACGAACACCCCCGGGAAACCAGCCTGGACAAGCTCGCCAGCCTGGGCACGCCGTTCCGTGAGAACGGCAGCGTGACCGCCGGCAACGCGTCCGGCGTAAACGACGGTGCCTGCGCTCTGTTGCTGGCCAGCGGTGACGCCCTGAAACAGCACAATCTCAAGCCCCGCGCCCGGGTTGTTGCCATGGCCACAGCCGGTGTTGAGCCGCGCATCATGGGCATGGGCCCGGCACCCGCCACCCGCAAGGTGCTCAAGACTGCCGGCCTTGAACTGGCCGATATGGACGTAATCGAGCTCAACGAAGCCTTCGCCGCACAGGCACTGGCCGTACTTCGCGACCTGGGCCTGCCCGACGACGCCGAACATGTGAACCCCAACGGGGGCGCTATTGCCTTGGGCCACCCGCTGGGCATGAGCGGAGCACGCCTTGTGACCACCGCGCTGAATGAACTGGAACGCCGCCATCAACAGGGCCAGAGCGCACGTTACGCCCTGTGTACCATGTGCATCGGCGTAGGCCAGGGCATCGCGCTTATTATTGAACGTGTCGACAGCGCTGAGTAATTGAACCGGCCCGGATACGTCCGGGCTTGCAAAACACATTGAGACCGGCCTGGCGACAGAGCCGGGCGACAAGAACAAGACGGGAAGCAATTATGAATCTACCCATGCACAAGCTCGGAAAACTGGACCGGATGGAAACTGCCAGCGTGGATGAACTGCGCCACGAGCAACTCCAGCGCATGCGCTGGAGTGTCTGGCACGCTTACACCAACGTGCCCCATTACCGGAATACCTTTGATGAAATTGGCCTGAAGCCGATGGACATCAACAGCCTGGAAGATATTGCCAAGGTGCCTTTCACCACCAAGGAAAGCCTGCGCAACAATTACCCCTTTGGCATGTTTGCGGTGCCCATGAAGAAAGTTGTCCGGGTACACGCGTCCAGTGGAACAACGGGCAAACCAACCGTTGTGGGTTATACCCAGAGCGATATCGAGACCTGGGCCGATATAGTGGCCCGCTCCATCCGGGCCGGAGGCGGCAGTGCCGGCGACAAGATTCATGTTGCTTACGGCTACGGTCTGTTCACCGGCGGGCTGGGTGCCCATTACGGTGCCGAGCGCCTGGGCTGCACCGTAATACCCATGTCTGGCGGGCAAACCGAAAAACAGGTTCAGCTGATCCAGGACTTTGAGCCAGACATCATCATGGTCACGCCCTCCTACATGCTTAACATCGCTGATGAGCTGGACCGTCAGGGCATTGATCCGAAACAACTTCCGCTGCGACTGGGTATCTTCGGGGCCGAACCCTGGACCAATGAGATGCGCACAGAGCTGGAAGAGCGTCTCGGCATCCAGGCCCTGGATATCTATGGTCTTTCTGAAGTCATGGGCCCCGGGGTTGGTATGGAGTGCCTGGAAACCAAAGATGGCCCCACCATCTGGGAAGACCATTTTTACCCGGAAATCATTAACCCGGACACCGGTGAAGTACTGCCAGATGGCGAGTACGGCGAACTGGTATTCACTTCCCTGACCAAAGTCGCCATGCCGGTACTACGCTACCGTACCCGGGATCTTACCCGCCTGCTGCCTGGCACTGCCCGTCCCATGCGCCGTATAGACAAAATCACCGGACGCAGTGATGACATGCTGATCATTCGCGGCGTGAACGTGTTCCCCAGCCAGATCGAAGAGCAGGTGCTCAAGTGCCGCACCCTGGCTCCTCACTACGAAATCGAGGTGTACAAGAAAGGCAACCTGGATTACGTGGAAATCCGTGTGGAACTGAAAGCCGGAGCCGAGGGCGCAGACGCCAAAGAACATGCGACCAAGGAACTGAGCCACCACATCAAATCCTACATCGGTATCAGCACCAGCGTGAAGGTTCAGGATGCTGGAACTCTGAGCCGCTCCGAAGGCAAGGCCAAGCGGGTATTTGACCGTCGCAGGGAATAATTGCAGCAAACATGATACAGAATGATCTGCCTTGATATTTATTCAGTATCATATAGTATGAAATTATCGTTTGCGATCCGTCGCGAGCACTGCTGGCCACCACCGGCAGCTCTTACAAGTGATATTCGGAGAGAGAATTATGTACGCACAAATGGTTGAGACCGGCACCAAGCGCCTCAAGACCCTGGAAGAAATGTCTCCCGAAGAAAGGGACTTCCAGGCGAAAATTGATGCCGAAACCAAGATTGAACCGAAGAACTGGATGCCTGAGGGCTATCGCAAGACCCTGATCCGCCAGATCTCCCAGCACGCCCACTCGGAAATCGTCGGCATGCTGCCGGAAGGCAACTGGGTTACCCGGGCACCGACCCTGAAGCGCAAGCTGCAGCTGATGGCAAAGATTCAGGACGAAGCAGGCCACGGCCTGTATCTGTACAGCGCCATGGAAACCCTGGGTGCTGATCGCGATGAAGAAATCCAGAAGCTGCACGATGGCAAGGCCAAGTACTCAAGCATCTTCAACTACCCCACGCTGAACTGGGCCGACATGGGCGCAGTAGGCTGGCTGGTTGACGGCGCCGCCATTGTGAACCAGGTGGTGTTGCAGCGTACCTCCTACGGCCCCTATTCCCGCGCCATGGTGCGCATTTGCAAGGAAGAGAGCTTCCACCAGCGCCAGGGTTACCAGATTCTGCTGGACATGATGCGTGAAGGTACCCAGGAACAGAAAGATATGGTGCAGGACGCCATCAACCGACTGTGGTGGCCGGCGCTGATGATGTTCGGCCCGCACGACGATGACTCCCCCAACTCCCAGCAGTCCATGGCCTGGAAGATCAAGCGCAAGAGCAACGATGAACTGCGCCAGATGTTTATTGACCAGACCATTCCGCAGCTTGAATACCTGGGCTGCACCGTTCCTGACCCGGACCTGAAATGGAACGAGGAGCGGGGCCATTACGATTTCGGCGAGATCAACTGGAAAGAGTTCTACGACGTACTCAAGGGCGATGGCCCGTGTAATCGTGAGCGTATTGCCACCCGCCGTAAAGCAATTGAAGAGGGTGCCTGGGTGCGCGAAGCAGCCGTCGCCTACGCCGCAAAACAAAAACAGCGCGCAGCCGCATAAACAGGAGAAACAACTATGTCTGAATGGCGCCTTTACGAAGTATTCGTACGCAGCAAGCATGGCCTTAACCACAAGCATGTCGGCAGTGTTCATGCTGCCGACAATGAAATGGCCATGGAAAACGCCCGTGATCTTTACACCCGCCGTAACGAAGGGGTAAGCATCTGGGTCGTTCCGTCTGAAGCCATCACAGCTTCTGCTTCGGATGAAAAAGAGATCCTTTTCGACCCTTCCGAAGACAAGATTTACCGGCACGCTTCGTTCTACAAGCTGCCTGACGAAGTCGGGCAAATGTAAGGAGCAGTCCATGACACAGCAACAAGCTTTACAGGAATACGTGCTGCGCCTGGCAGATTCCGCCATGATTCTGGGCCAGCGCCTGAGCGAATTGACGGGCAAGGCCCCGGCCGTGGAAGAAGAGCTGGCATCAATGAACGTTGCGCTCGATCTGGTGGGCCAGGCCCGCAACTGGTACGAGTATGCCGCCGAGCTGATCGATGACGGTCGCAACGCCGACAACCTGTGCTTTCTCCGGGATGCCCACGACTACCGCAACCTGTTGCTGGTAGAGCAGCCGAATGAGGATTACGCGGTCACCATAGCCCGCCAGTTCTTTTTCGATGTATGGCACTACTTCACCCTTAAGAGCCTGGTTAATGCCAGCGACGAGCGCATTGCCAGCATCGCTGCCAAGGCGGTCAAGGAAGCGACTTATCATCTGCGCCGCTCCTCCGAGTGGGTCAAGCGCATGGGCGATGGTACCGAAGAAAGCCATCGCCGCATGCAGAATGCTTTCGACATTCTGTGGCGTTTCACCGGCGAGCTGATCACCCCGGATGACGTTGACAACGCCATGTTCAAGGCGGGTATCGGCCCGGATCCCGAGCAGCTCAGGCAGGACTGGCTCGGCATGGTGCGTGAAGTGTCGGCTCAGGCCACGGTAACACCGGGCGCTGAAGATGCCTGGATGTACATGGGCGGTAAGCGCGGTGAACACACCGAGCACCTGGGGCACATCCTGGCCGTGATGCAGTTCCTGCCGCGCGCCTACCCGGATGCGACCACCTGGTAAACCGGTCTGATTGACAAGAGGAGTACCTCCGGTGAATGAACGTGAACCATCATCTGTAGACCTGCTGATTGCCAGTGACCGGGTTCCGGCCAACGCCAACCCGGAACTGCTGACAGAAGAGGCAATCTGGGCGCTGCTGGAGAACGTCAAGGACCCGGAGGTGCCCGCGGTAAGCGTTGTTGAGCTTGGCATAATCCGGCGGGTGGACTGGGACGGCGAACACCTCACAGTGGATGTCACGCCCACCTATTCCGGTTGTCCTGCAACCGAGCTGATTGAAGAGCTGATTGCCGAGGCCCTGCGTGCCGCTGGTATCCGCCACATAAAAATCAATCAGGTGTTGACCCCTGCCTGGACAACCGACTGGATCACCGAAGAAGGCCGGGAAAAACTCCGGGCATTCGGCATCGCACCGCCCCAGGGCAGCGCCAGCAAAATGAGCCTTCTGGGCGTCGATGAAGTGATTGCCTGCCCGCATTGTGGCAGTGAACACACCGAGCGCCTCAGCGAATTTGGTTCTACCGCCTGCAAGGCGCTTTATCGCTGCCTTGATTGCCGCGAACCCTTCGACTATTTCAAATGCATATAGAGCCGATACGATCATGAATAAATTCTACTCACTGGCCCTCAAAGAGGTCAGGCCGGAAACAAGAAACGCCGTATGCCTGAGCTTTGATGTGCCAGACGATGTGGCAGACAAGTTCAAATACAGGCAAGGTCAGCACATCGTGGTGCGCACCAAACTGGATGGCGAGGAAGTGCGCCGCACTTACTCCATCTGCTCCAGCGTCAATGACCACGAACTGCGCATCGCCGTCAAACGTGTGGACAACGGCCTGTTCTCCAATTTTGCCAACGAACAGCTCAAGCCAGGCTCGACCCTTGAAGTCATGCCGCCGCAGGGGACTTTCGGTATTGATCTGGACCCCGAGCGTGAGGGCAACTACCTGGCAGTGGCTGCTGGCAGTGGCATTACCCCGATCCTGTCCATCATAAAAACCACGCTGGAAACCGAACCCAAAAGCCATTTTACCCTGTTCTACGGTAACAAGGGTACGGCCAGCACCATGTTCCGGGACCAGCTCCAGGATCTTAAAAACGAGTACATGACACGTTTTAACCTGGTGTACATCTTTACCCGTGAAGAACAGGACATCGACCTCTACAACGGCCGTATCGACGCGGAAAAATGCGACCAGTTGTTCGACCACTGGATTGACGCCAAGAATCTGACTGGCGCTTTCCTGTGCGGACCGCAACTGCTGACAGAAACCGTTCGGGATTCACTGGTACGCCACGGTCTGGACAAGTCCAAAGTTCATTATGAGCTGTTCACACCTGCTGGTGGTGTACCCCGGTCGCGCAAAGACCGAGCAGAAACCAAAGTCGATCCGAAAGCCGTCAGTGTGGTTACCGTGAAGGCTGACGGTCGCTCGCTGACCTTTGACCTGGTGCGGGACACCAAGAGCATTCTTGATGCCGGTAACGAGGAAGGCGCAGACCTGCCCTTCTCCTGCAAAGCCGGTGTGTGCTCCACCTGTCGTGCCAAGGTGGTGGAAGGCGAAGTGGAAATGGACCAGAACTTTGCCCTGGAAGACTACGAAGTGGAAGCCGGCTACGTGTTGTCGTGCCAGTGCTACCCCGTCAGTGACAAGGTCACTCTCGACTACGACGAATAGTAATTCTGGAGTTTTTTAATGCCCGTTACCAAAAGTTTTATTGCCGGCGAATGGATTGGTGAGCAGAAGGCCAAAGTCCTGCACAGTGCCATCAACGGTGACAGTGTCGCCTATACTCATGACGAACCACTGGATTTCAAAAAGGCCGTCGAATACGGTCGCAAGGTCGGCGGAAAAAACCTGCTGGCCATGGACTTTCAGGAGCGCGCTTTGGCCCTCAAAGCCATGGCGATTTACCTGCAAGAGCACAGAAAAAAACTTTATGCCCTGTCGATGCATACGGGATCCAGCAAATCGGATAACGGCATTGATATAGACGGCGGATTCGGCACCCTGTTTTATTACTCCAGTATGGGCCGCCGCGAACTGCCCTCGGGTAACGTAGTGCATGAAGGCCCGGTAACGCCGCTCGGCAAGAGCAATCACTTTGCCGGCACCCATATCCTGGTGCCCCGTGGTGGCGTAGCGGTCCATATCAATGCCTTCAACTTCCCCGTATGGGGCATGCTGGAAAAATTTGCGCCCACCTTCCTGGCGGGTATGCCTTGCATTGTGAAGCCGGCAACCTCCACCTGTTATGTGACCGAAATGGCCGTGCGCCTTATGCAGGAATCCGGCGCTCTGCCGGAGGGCAGCCTGCAGTTGATTATCGGCAGCACCGGCGACCTGTTCGACCATCTGGAAGAGCAGGATGTGGTGACCTTCACCGGTTCTGCGGCCACGGCTCGCAAACTGCGCAACCACCCCAACATCATCAACCGCTCCATCCCGTTCAACGCGGAAGCCGACTCCCTGAACTGCGCCGTTCTGGCCCCCGATGTAAAGCCGGAGCACGAAGAGTTTGATGTGTTTGTGCGGGAAATCCGTCACGAAATGGTTGCCAAGGCAGGCCAGAAGTGTACGGCAATTCGCCGGATCCTGGTGCCTCATGAACAGGTCGACGCAATCTGTGACAAGCTCAGGGAGCAGCTGTCGGAAATCACTGTCGGCGACCCCTCGGTTGAAGGGGTACGCATGGGCGCCCTTGCCTCAATGGACCAACTGGCCGACGTCAGGGCCAACATAGAGGAACTGCTGAAAACCAGCGAGCTGGTTATCGGTGGTGATGGAAGCTTCAAGCCTGTCGGCCAGGGCACAGAAAAGGGCGCGTTCATTGAACCGCACCTGCTGCTGTGCCGGAATCCTGAAAACGGCTGTGGCGCGCACGACATCGAGGCCTTTGGCCCGGTTGCCACAGTGATTCCCTACAACACGCTGGACGAAGCGGTAGAGCTGGTAGCCAAAGGCCGCGGCTCACTGGTGACCACCATCACTACCCGCGACCCGGAAACCATCGCTTCCCTGGCACCCAGGCTGGCTGCCTATCATGGCCGCCTGCACCTGCTGGACGCAGAAGCTGCGAAAGAATCCACCGGCCACGGTTCGCCGTTACCCATGCTGAAGCACGGCGGCCCCGGGCGCGCCGGTGGTGGTGAAGAGCTGGGCGGTATCCGGGCCGTACTTCACTATCTGCAGCGCACCGCCATTCAGGGGTCGCCCACCATGCTGGCCGCTGTGACCCGGGAATATGTCCGCGGCGCGAAGGTTATCGAGAGCGATATCCACCCGTTCCGATTCCACTTCGAAGACCTGCAGGTTAACCAGTCACTGCTGACTCACCGTCGTACGGTCACTGAAGCAGATCTGGTGAACTTCGGCTGCCTGTCCGGCGACCATTTCTACATGCACTTTGATGAAATCGCCGCCCGGAACAGCCAGTTCGGCAAGCGTATTGCCCACGGCTACTTCGTGCTGTCTGCAGCAGCCGGTATGTTCGTACATCCGGCCGAAGGCCCGGTGCTGGCGAACTATGGGCTGGACACCCTGCGCTTCATTGAGCCGGTCGCGCCGGGCGATACCATTCGCGCCCGCCTGACCTGCAAGCGCAAGATTGACCAGGGCCGCAGCTCACCGGATGGCCATCCGCAGGGCGTGGTTGTCTGGGATGTTCAGGTTACCAACCAGAACTACGAGCTGGTTGCCAGCTACGACATTCTGACACTGGTAGCAAAGAAGCCGGAATAGTTCTTCCGGCCTAAAAAAAACCGCCAGCAGCTTCGGGCTCTGGCGGTTTTTTTGTGCAAGGTTGTGCGCCCGCTGTTCAATCCGGCGGGCATGCTTACAGGATCCGTTACATACCCAGGTAGGCCTCTCGCACTTTCTCGTTGCTTAACAAATCACGGCCGGTGCCCTCAACCACCACGCGCCCGGTCTCCAGCACGTAACCGCGATCTGCCAGGGCCAGCGCCTGGGATGCATTCTGCTCCACCAGAAAGATGGTCATGCCTTCGTTTTTGAGTTCCTTGATGATATTGAAAATTTCTTCAATGATCAGCGGTGCCAGCCCCATACTTGGCTCGTCCAGCAGCAACAGTCTGGGTTTGGCCATCAACGCACGCCCCATGGCCAGCATCTGCTGCTGACCGCCGGAGAGCTCGCCCGCCAGATTGCGGCGTTTTTGACGCAGTATGGGGAACTTCTCATACATGCGATCCAGGTCGTCTTCCACTTCCTGGCTACGGCCACGGGTGTAGGCTCCCAGCAACAGGTTGTCTTCAACGCTGAGATCCTTGAACACCTGCCGGCCTTCCGGCACCTGAACTATGCCGTTGGCCACGCGCTGATCGGCACCGACTTTCAGCAGATCTTTTCCTTCGAAGGTGATGGTGCCGCTGTCCGCAGGCTGTAGCCCGGAGATCGTCATCAGCAAGGTTGACTTGCCTGCGCCGTTGGCACCTACAAGTGAGACGATTTCTCCGCTGTTGATGCGAATATCAATACCGTGAAGCGCTTCGATCTGGCCATAGGAGGTTTTCAGGCCCTTGATCGTCAGCATTTCCTCGGTGGCATGTTGTGCGGTTCTGCGTGGTGCATGGCGCAACCCAAGGCCGCCGAGGCGCTCGGGCGTGTAACTGATAATACGGTGGCGCAACTCTCGGAATTCATCCCTTACCCGCTCACCAAACAACGGGTCGTTTGCCTGGTCACGGGATTCAGTAATCTGGCGCCACTCATCCTCACTCAGGAATTTACGGGCCCGAGGAATGACCACGCCCTCTTCTTTCTTGATGTGCTTGCGCAGGGCCTCGGTGAACCGCGCCAGTGCATGGCTGAAGTCTTCCCGGCCATCCGGCCAGCGCTCCATGCACAGCATGAGCAAATGCCGTAGCTCGTTGATCTTCTCGTCGCCGATTACATAGCCGTGCGCCAGTTTGTCCAGCAACGGTTTGGTATCCGGTGATTTTTCACCCAGCAGGCGGTACAGCACGATCTCCTCCGGCGAGCTGTGCACACGCCGCGCAAAGTGCTGGATGTAATCGAAGATGTTGCTATACAGGGTTTCGTCAGGCTTCTGCTCGTTGATGTTCATATCGTGCTGGAGCTGATCCAGCAGATCCAGTATGCGCCAAAGCGACTGGTGTTCCTGAACAATGGTACTGATCGCCTGCTGGCTGTAGCTGTCTTCCGGCGCAACGTTGGTCGGTGTTTGTGTCATTGTGATTATCCCTCGCTCCGTTTAACCGCCCAGGTAGGCCGCAATTACGTCCGGATTCGTACGAATCTGTTCCGGCGTGCCCTCTGCCAGTACGCGCCCGTAGTTAAGCACCAGCAAACGGTCAGAAATTCCCATCACCAGCTTCATGTCGTGCTCCACCAGCATCACCGTAATGCCCTGCCCGGCAATCTTGCGGATCAGTTCTTCCAGTGCCGCAGTTTCTACCGCGTTCAGGCCGGCCGCCGGCTCATCCAGCAGAACCACCTTCGGTTCGGCGGCCAGCGCTCGTGCAATTTCAAGGCGCTTCAAGGCACCATAAGACATGGCCGACGCTTCGGTATCGAGGTATTCGCCACAACCCACAAACTCCATCAGCTCGGCGGCCTTTTCCCTTGCGGCCTTTTCGCCCCGAGTGAGTGCGGGCAAACGAAACAGCGTGGTCAGCAGGTTGCTTTTCAGGGTCAGATGCCGGCCCAGCATCACATTTTCAATGGCCGTCATGTTCATGCAGATCTGCATCTGCTGGAAGGTGCGGCACATGCCGCGCTCCGCCAGCTGGTTGGGTTGCAGCTTTGCGATGCTCTCACCGTTCAGTTTCACTTCACCACTGGTGGGCGTATACAACCCGGTGATCAGATTAAACAGCGTGGTCTTTCCGGCGCCGTTGGGGCCAATAACTGAATACACCTGGCCGGCATCCACCGAGAAACTCACATCTTCAACCGCGTGTACACCACCAAACGCCTTGGACAGATTCCTGACTTCTACCAGAGCCGTCATGCGTCACCTCCGGCAGACTTTGCACGTCGTTTTGCCAGCAGGTTGGCTGCGGTTGGCAGCAGGCCCTTGGGCATGAAAATCATGGTCAGCATCAGGATCAGACCAAACAACACCATTTCCATCTCCTGAAAATCCGCCAGCAGCTGCGGCAACAATTCCAGTACCACCGCGCCAATGATCACTCCGATCGTCGAGCCCATGCCGCCCAGAACCACCATGGTAATCAGCAGAATGGAGAAATCGAAACTGGCGACAGAAGGCGTGATAAAGCCCTGGAAATGCCCGTAAAGCGCGCCCATCACGCTGGCATATACCGCAGAGATCACAAATACCAGGCTTTTATATTTGGCGGTGTTTACACCCACCACACTGGCTGCCACTTCCGAGCCGTGAACGGAACGCAAAGCGCGGCCAATGGGCGAATCGATCAGGTTCTGGGCCAGCCAGACTGCGACCAGCAACACCACACCGGCAAACAGATACCAGGCCAGATCGCCGCTGATATCCATGCCAAACAGGGAATACTGGCCAAAGACGCTGAGCTCCCAGCCGAACACATCAAAGGAGGGTACCGGCATGCCATCTGGCCCGCCGGTTATTTCCCGCTCATTGTTCAGAATGATGGCAATGATAAAACCAACCGCAAGGGTGGCCATGGACAGGTAATGGCCTTTCAGGCGCAAAATCGGACGTCCGACAATCCAGGCGATAATGGCTACAAACACAGCACCAAGCACCAGAGCAGGAATGGCAGACCAGCCGTAATTGCTCGTCATGATGGCGCTGAAATAGGCACCGAGGCCAAAAAAACCGGCATGACCAAGGCTGATCTGGCCTGCAAAGCCCACCAGCAGATTGAGGCCCACCACCGCGGCGGCAACCAGTGCAGTCTGTGTCGCCAGGCCATAGTGAAACGGGTTGGAGATGAACATTGGCAGGGCAAACACCACGATGGCGAGAAACACCAGCCCCTTGAGACGGAAGTCCGAGAATCGAGCCATCATCACACCCGCTCCACGACTTTGGCGCCAAACAGGCCCCGGGGCATGAAGAACAGCACAAGCAGAATCATTGAAAACGCCACAGCGTCTTTGTAGTCGGATGACAGGTAACCCGCTGCCATGGCCTCAACCACACCCAGGGCCAGACCACCAACTACGGCGCCCAGGCCACTGCCCAGGCCTCCGATTGCGGCGGCAACGAAGCCTTTGAGCCCCAGGATGATGCCGATGTCATAGGAGGTAAAAGTGATCGGCGCAACAACAATGCCGGCGATGGAGCCCAGCAGCGCGGACACCATGAAAGCCAGCATCAGAACGACCTGGGTACGAATGCCCACCAGACGCGCGGCATCCTTGTTCATGGAAGTCGCAAGAATCGCTTTTCCGGTGAGCGTGCGGGTGAAGAAATACACCAGCACCGCCACAAGAACCGCACCAACACCCAGCACCCACAGGCTCTGGGTATTCAGCACCGCTCCGAAAATCTCTATCGGCTCGTCACTGCTGAAATTGGGCATAACGTGGTATTCCTTGCCCCACACCAACTGGGCCAGACCACGAATAAAAATGGACGCACCGATGGTGATAATGATCAGCGTAACCACATCTGCGTTTTTGGCAGGTGCAATTGCCAGGCGCTGCAGGGCAATGCCCAACACGCCAGCCAGCACAACGGCAAGTACGATCGCGAGCAGCATGGGTACGCCCATGGCTGTCAAAGACACAGTGGCCATTCCGCCAATCATCAAAAACTCGCCCTGGGCGAAGTTGATCACATGGCTGGCGTTATAAATCAGGGTAAACCCCAGGGCTATCAGGGCGTAAGTGGCACCAATAGTGATACCGGTAAACAGGTATTGCAGGAATTCAGAGAACATAATCGGGTCCGCTCGCGCAGCGGCGGACAGCAACCCGCCAGGGTTGCTGTCCGCCTGTGGTACGGATGGGAATTGCTTAGTTGATCAGCTTCCAGCCACCATCCTGAACTTCCAGAATACGGAAAGAATCCGCTTCAAGACCATTGTGATCAGTGGGCGACATGTTGAAGGTGCCGGTCACACCTACGTGCCCCTGAATATTCTCAAGCGCATCGCGCACGGCTTCCTTGTCTGTGCTTCCGGCTTTTTCAATGGCCTTGACGGCAAGGTTCAGGCCGTCGTAGGCATAAGCACCGAAGGTGGAGACCTTTGAATTCCAGCGGGCTTCATACTCGCTTTTGTATGCCTCAACCACCGGCTTTTGCGGATCGGACTCTGGCAGTGACTCTGGCACCAGCAATGGTGATGCCGGCAGTCTCAGGCCCTCGGCATTGCTGCCTGCAAGCTCAAGGAAGCCGTCAGAGGCAACACCGTGGGACTGGTAGAACGGAAGTTCTATACCCAGCTGTGCGTAGTTACGGGTAACAATGGCAGGACCCTGGCCAAAACCGAAGTTCAGAATGGTCTGCACACCATCGGTGTTCCGGATGTTGGTCAGCTGGGCTGTCATGTCGGTATCGGAACCACCGTAGGTTTCATCGGCTACGATCTCGATTCCACCCATTTCCTTGGCAACCGCCAGGGTTTGCTCGCGCCCGGAGCTACCGAAGCCTCCTGTGCCGGAAATCAGGCCAACCTTGGTCAGACCGCGGGATTTCATGTCTGTAAGAATACGCTCTGCCGCCATGCGGTCAGATTGCGGCGTTTTGAACACCCACTTTTTCACGGGAGTGGTGATCACCACCGCACCTGCCAGTGATATAAAGGGAACCCCGGCCTGTTCTATCATGGGTACAGCCGCCATGGTGGCACCTGTGGTACTTCCGCCTACAATAATATCGACACGGTCTGAACGGATCAGCCGGCTTGCAAAGTTACGGGCCTTGGAAGCGTTGCCTGCATCGTCATAATGGACAAGCTCGAGTTGGCGACCAAGTACACCGCCCTCTTCGTTGATTTTCTCAACGTACATTTGAAGGGTTTTTAGCTCCGGATCGCCCAGAAAAGAAGCGGGACCGGTAACCGAAAGGAAGGAGCCAATACGTATCGGATCTGCTGCCTGAACGCTCATTGCCAACAGACCTGCAGCAGCGACAGCTGCAAACTTGCTTGCACGGCGCGTGATTTTTCTGAACATTGTTGTTGTTCTCCCAAAGGTGTCAGGGCGTTATGGTTTTATATGCCCCGGAATTTCCGAAAATGGAACGACATTTCCTGCAAAGGTTGATTTTTTTCGTATCACGTGTCCCTTTACAGCATTCTGGTTTCAGCGCAGCGTGACAGACCTTGGTCTATCATCGCCATTACTGACTATCCGCCACCCCAATAATACGATACTGTTGACGGATATCAATGGAAAATATTGTATCACTACTTCAGTGTCAACCGAGGAGTGCTTCAGGGGCAGATGTTTTCCGGCAACCTATACCAATGTATTAGCAAAGATCGAAAACCATGTCAGCAAAACAACAACTTGAGAGCCTGAACCGGGATTTCCAGAAAAAGCGCCCTTTACGCGCAGGATCCCTGATTATTACAACCTACGGTGACATCATTCACCCCCGTGGCGGTAACGTTTGGCTCGGCAGCCTGATGAAGCTGCTGACACCCATGGGGGTCAGTGAACGGCTGGTGCGTACCTCGGTTTACCGGCTGGTGCAGGAAGGCTGGCTGCAAACCGAGAAAGTGGGCCGGTGCAGCTATTACAGCGTGACCGGCGCCGGCCTCAGGCGATTCCAGCAGGCATTCGAGCATGTATACACCCTTGGCACGGATGAATGGAACGGCAGCTGGTGCCTGGTTTTTCTCAACCAGCTGGAACCGGAGACCCGGGCCAGGGTGCGTGAAGAGCTGAAATGGCTGAGTTTTGGCAGCATGGCCGCCGGGGTTATGGAACACCCGCGATTTACCCGCCACGAGCTGATCCCCCTGCTTCAGGAATGGGGTGCGCTGGACGATACCATCGTGATGCAGACCCAGCCAATGGAACAACGCAGCCCGCGAGCCCTGCGCAGGCAGGTCAGGGAAAGCTGGAACCTGGACGAGCTGGGTTTTCGTTACAAGCGTTTCCTGGAAAAGTTTCGCCCCTTATGGCGGGAGCTCAGCATCAACGACAATCTGAGCCCGGAAGACTGCATTACCGCCCGCATCCTGCTGATTCACGAATACCGGAAGATATTGCTGCGGGATCCACTGTTGCCGGACGAACTCCTGCCAGGTGACTGGGAAGGGCGTAGTGCCAAGCAGCTGTGCCGCAATCTGTACCGCGCCATATACAGACGCTCGGATGAACACCTGGCAAACCTGCTGGAGAACGCCTCAGGCCCCCTGCCCGGCCCGAGCCAGGGTTTTTATCGTCGTTTTGGCGGACTTATTGAGGAAAATCCAGCCGATAACGGCAAATTTGTGGCGGAAGAGTCTGTGTGACTCTTCCGCTTCGCGTGCCTGACACCTACCTCAACTTGATTTAGAACAAGTGCAACCATCGTTCAATCGCGTCTGTCGCGTTACTGTATTGTGACTCTTCGTTACCTTCCAAACGAATACAAATACTGCTTTTAAAGCCAGCATTCAATTGAATTGGACTACTGGATTTATTTAAGATGTATTTGTGATGAATCAACAGGACAGACTATGACGCCCACCATCGCCATTCTCCTGATCATTACCTTCGTGCTCTCTACCGTTGGTTTGCTGCTACTGATCTGGTCTATCGCCAACAATCAGTTCAGCCATGGCCAGGCAGCAGCGCGTACCATTTTCTCGCCGGGTGAAGAGGGCCACAGCGAGGACCCTGCCCGGCCCGCCGACCAGCCTTTTACCGGGGATACCAGCGAGCAGGCGGCAGCCATAAAGGCGCGCTGGACAGCCGACCAGTCTTCCAGAACGGCGGTGCTGACCTGGCTGAGCTCATCGGTCTTCTGGCTGCTTCTGGGTTCGCTTTTCGGCCTGACTTCTTCCATCAAGATGCATCTCCCGGAGTTTCTGGCAGCCAGCGAATTTCTCACCTTTGGCCGGGTACGCCCGGTGCACCTGAACGCTGTTACCTACGGCTGGGCGTCCATGGCCGGCATAGGCGTGGCGCTGTTCCTGATTCCAAGACTGTTCAAAACCTCGCTGGCCGGCGGCAAATATGCGGTTCTCGGCGGCTTTATCTGGAATATCGGCCTGGTTCTTGGCCTCAGCGCCATCACGCTGGGCCTGTCTGATGGCGAGGAATGGCTGGAATTTCCCTGGCAGGTAGACGTCCTGTTTGTGGTGGGTGGTGCCATGTGCGCCATCCCCTTGTTGCTGACCGCTGCCAACCGGCAGGTGGAGCACCTTTACGTAACCAGCTGGTACCTGATGGCGGCGCTGGTGTGGTTCCCCATCCTGTTTCTCATTGCCAACCTGCCCTATACCTTTCCCGGCGCCTCAGGTGCAACGGTTAACTGGTGGTTTGCCCATAACGTGCTTGGGCTATGGGTAACCCCCATCGGTATTGGCATTGCCTATTACATGATCCCGAAAATTCTTGGTAAGCCGATCATTTCCTACCAGCTGTCGCTGATTGGCTTCTGGTCGCTGGCGCTGTTTTACAGCCAGGTGGGGATTCACCATCTGATTGGCGGCCCGATACCCACCTGGCTGGTTACTCTTTCGATTGTTCACAGTGTGATGATGTCGATTCCGGTGATTACCGTTGCCATCAACCATCACGGCACCATGATAGGCAACTTCGGGCGCCTCAAAGACTCGCCTACCCTGCGTTTTGTATGGATCGGCGCTCTCATGTACACAGTGTCTTCACTCCAGGGTTCCATGGAAGCCCTGCGCAGCATCAACGTGATCACCCATTTCACCCACTACACTGTGGGCCATGCCCACCTTGGTATGTATGCCTTCCTGAGCTTCATCCTGTTCGGCGCGGTTTATTTCATTATGCCCCGCCTCACCAACTGGGAATGGCCCTGGCGCCGGCTGATCAGCCTGCATTTCTGGCTGGTAAGCATTGGCATCCTGATCTACGTGGTGTCGCTGACCGTTGGCGGCTGGAAGCAGGGGCTGGCCTTGCTCGATGCCGAGATGCCCTTCATGGACATTGTCCGCATGACACTGCCCGCGCTTCAGGCGCGCACTGTCGGTGGCGCCCTGATGACCCTGGGGCATCTGGTGTTCGCGTTCCATTTCATCGCCATGCTAATGCGCCGCGGCACTGCCACTGAGCAGCCGACCCTCTTCCGCCCAGTCGTCAAGGAGAACGCTCAATGAAACGTGCTCTCGCAATCATGGTAGGCGCAGCGCTTATCCTGTTGCTGGCCACGCTGACTCTGGTGGCAATGCCCTACCTGCAAATGTCCGCAGAACAGGTTCCGCCGGATCTCAAGCCTTACACGGAACAGCAACAGCGTGGCCGCCAGTTGTACATTGCCAACGGCTGCGTTTATTGCCACAGCCAGCAGCCCCGGGATCCGGGCTTTGCCCCGGGAGACAAAGAACGGGGCTGGGGCCGCCCCTCCGTGCCAGGCGACTACGCCTACGATCAGCCTCACTTGCTGGGCACCATGCGTACCGGCCCGGATCTGTTCAACATTGGCGCCCGCCAGCCCAGCATCGACTGGCAACTGATGCATCTGTACAACCCGAGGGCGGTAATCAAAGGCAGCATCATGCCGTCGTATCCCTTCCTGTTCCGCCATGTGGACGAACCGGTAGAGGGTGACAAAGTGGTGAACGTACCGCCACCCTACGGCCCGGAATCCGGAAAGATTGTGGCCACCGATGATGCGCTGGCACTGGCGGAGTACCTGCTCGCCCTTGACCACACCTACCCGGCGCCGACTTTGCCCAAAGTGCCGGCGAAAGCATCGCCAAAATCCGACGAGTCCAAGGAGCAACGCGCGCCATGAACCAGCATGATCATCGCGCTCAGTACCGTGAAGCGCCCGAACCGGAAGAAGGCACCCGCGCAATACCAAAGATTGTACTGGCCTGGATTGCCATACTGATTGTCTGGGGCGTTGGTTATTACGCCTGGCAGATCGGCAAGCCCCTGCTGGGCGGCGACAGCCGCACAGCCGTTGCGATGGCTCCCGGGGAATCCGGGCCCGCAAACAGTGAAAGCCCCGATGCGTCAGAGGGCTCAGGCACATCCGGCTCACAGAGTTCGGGTGCAGGCAGCGGCTCCGCAGGCGCCACACCGGATGGTGCTGCGATTTACAGCGCCCAGTGCAGTGCCTGCCACCAGGCAAATGGACAGGGCGTACCAGGCGCCTTTCCTCCTCTGGCCGGAAGTGAGTGGCTGCAGGCGGACGCGGCCATTCCGGTGGCAATTGTCCACGATGGCCTGCAGGGAGAAATCGAGGTTGCAGGCAACACCTTCCAGGGTGTTATGCCCAGGTTTGGCGGTAAACTTTCCGATGCCGAACTGGCGGCTGTGCTGAGTTATGCCCGCAGTGAGTGGGGCAACAGTGCAAGCGAGATCGACCCAGCGACAGTGGCCGAGCACAAAGAGCGCTTCGGCGATCGCGGGGACTGGTCTGCCGGTGAGTTGAAGGAGGTTTTCGGGGAACCCTGAGATGGCCGCCAACACCGGGAGCACAGCGCAACAAGAGCAGAATCAGGACATCCTGATGATCGAGGGGATGCGTTGTGGCAGTTGTGCCATCGCCGTTGAAGCCCTGCTAAAGAAACAGCCGGGGGTGCGTGACGCTGCCGTCAATTTCGCGGCCGATGTGGCCATGATTCGCTGGGACACGGAAAAGCCCAGGCTGGCCAGCCTTCAGCAAGCCGTTGCCCGCCTGGGGTATCGCTTGCACGCATCGGTGGACCCGGATCGCAGCAAGCTCCAGGCAGAGACGGTGCGCAAGCATCTGCAAAGGCGGCTGGCGGTTGCGGTGGTCTTTGGCATGTGGAGCATGATGCCCGCCCTGCTGATTTACCTGGCACCATTGGGCGCGGCAGAACCGGAAGTCCTCTGGCCACTGGCCCTGGCCAGCGGCCTGTTTGCGGCGCCGGTTGTGCTCTACTCCGGCTCTCACTTCTACCGGGTGGGCTGGCGCACGCTCCTTGCCGGCGCACCGGGCCTCGACAGCCTCATTTTTCTGGCGGTCTTCGCTGCCTGCATCATCTCCGCCTGGCAACTTGCCGCCGGCAGTCATCATGTGTACTTCGATGCCGCCGTTATGCTGATTACCTTCCAACTGGTCGCACGATTGCTGGATACCAGTGTGCGCCGCCGCGCTTCGGAAATCATTCGTCGTTATCTTCAGGACGTTCCCGAACAGGTCACGCTGAAAACCCCAGACGGCCAACTGGAAACCCGGCCTTTAAAGGATGTTGAGGCCGGCCAGCACATACTCCTCCGGGCCGGCGAACAACTCGCTCTGGATGGGGAAGTTATCTGCGGCCATGGCCAGGCAGACCTGTCCATGCTGACAGGGGAACACATGCCCCAGGCTCTCGGGCCGGGAGCGGAGTTGCTGGCCGGCTGTCAGCTGGTTGAAGGGGGGCTTGAACTGGAAGTTACAGCAGGCGTTGGCCAGCGGCGCATTGACCGATTATCACGCTCCATCAGTGCTCTGCTCAGCCGCAAAACCACTCTGCAACGGCTCACCGATCGCATCGCCCGCGTACTGCTTCCGGTGATTGTGATCGCAGCCAGCCTGGCTGTGGGATTGGCCCTTGCTCAAGGTGCACCTGCACCGGAGGCAGCGGCCCGCGGGCTGGCGGTTATGATCATCAGTTGCCCCTGCGCCCTGAGCCTTGCCATTCCACTGGTAATTACCATGGGCCACGCCAACATGGTCAATCACGGCATTGTGTTGCGGGATCCTGCGGCGCTGGAGGCTGCGGCCGGAGTTGGCGCGATTGTGTTCGACAAAACAGGCACATTGACCACGGGCGAGCCTGCCGTGAACAGCATCACACCGGCCGGAAACTGGAGCAAAAGCACGCTGCTGAAGCTGGCCCAGGACATTCTCCGGGAATCATCCCATCCGGTTGCAAGAGGCCTTATGGCGGAACCGGTGCGCTCATCTGTACCGGCTTCCGAGGGTATTCGGGAAAGCGTTGCAGGCGCAGGTACGCGCTGGCTTAACGGCAAGGATACCGCCTTGGCAGGGCAGGCACGCTGGCTTCGGGAGCAGGGTGTTGCGGTGCCACCCACCGAAGATACCGGAATGAGTGTCCACCTAGCCTGCAATGGGCATTATGCGGGCAAAATCGGTTTTCAGGAAACCCTCAGGCCGGAGTCTGCGCCGACGATCCGCCAGCTGGTGCGCCAGGGCTACACCATCTATCTGCTCAGCGGTGACACGCGCACCGCCTGCCTGGAGCTGGCCACGCGCCTTGGCATTGCACCTGAACATGTGCTTTCCGGATACTCCCCCGAGCAGAAGCAAAGCTTTATCGAGAACCTGGAAAAACAGACAAATGCCGTGTTCGTGGGGGACGGCCTCAACGACGGCCTGGCCCTGGCCGGCGCCAGGCTGGGTATCGCCGTGGGCAACGCCGCATCCGCCACCGGTGCCGCAGCGGCTGTCTACCTCACAGAAAGCATCGCCAGGGTGCCTGCGACCCTGCAGCTTGCGCAACGGGCACGCAAGCTCATGTACCAGAATCTGTTCTGGGCGGTCAGCTACAACGCCCTGGTGATTCCCCTCGCCATTATGGGCTGGGTGCAACCGGTTATTGCCGCCATTGCCATGTCACTCAGCAGCCTCTGTGTTCTGCTTAACAGCTTGCGCATGCAAAGCCAGGTATCTGGTGGTACGCAGGCACCATCGTAAAACCCTAACCCTTCAGTTTCTCCGGCCTGAACGATCGCACCAGGCCAAGGAATGTAATGGCCCAGGCAGTCAAAGCAAGGTAGAAAAAGCTGACCGGAATGAAATCGAGAAAGTGAAAACCAAGGGCAGCCGCCATCTCATGGGTGCTGGCGGCATACATGCCCAGGGGGAACACCGCACCCCAGTACAAGGGGTCATATTCCAGCGGGAACTTCTTGTACACATGCCGCCAAATACCAAGGATAAACAACATCGGTATCCACCAGGTTCCCGTGGCCCAATAGAACACAGAGAAGCCCTTCAGAAAGGGCAGCAGCGAATCCAGGAACGGCGCATCTTTCACATTCACAATCAGCAGGGAACCGGCCAGTGTCGAAATTGCCATGGCACCCATGTTGATCCAGTACGGAGGCGCAAGATCGCCCGGGGAGAACCTGAAGAAGGTATAACGGTAGAAAATCAGGGACATCATCCAGATATACAGCATGCCGCCCCAAAGCCACATGGACAGTGCCAGAAAGTTAATACCCAGCTTGTAGGGTTGTGGCATATCTACGGCAATCAACGCACTGAGCACAGCGATCGACTGGGTTGCCACCACCGCCAACAGCCACCCACCGGTAATCCCCTTGTCCAGAGGCGGTTTTTCCTCTTTGACCGTGAACGCGGTGAATATGGTGTAGGTCAGTGCCAGCCAGAGCAGAATCGCCAACATCCACAGCACACGGCCCGCCATGGTGTAATCGGTCAGGGTAATAAACTGGCTGCCCAGAATGCTTGAGCCGGCAGGCAGCGTAAAAAAACCGGGGGCGCGCATATGGTCCACAATATCCAGCAGAAATTCCTGCCGGCACATCCAGAGGCGGGCCAGCGTGCCTGCCCATAAAAGCCCATAGAAGCCAAGGTTCAGGTAGAACAGACTGTACGCAATCAGCTCAAAACCGAGAAAATGCGCGGTCAGGGAAATGATGCCCGTGGCCATCACCATGCCGAAATAGGCCGGCGACAGATTCTTCAGATTGTGGGTCATGCCCATACGCACACGGCCATTATTCGACACTCCCTCCTGTAACACACACTGACCACCAGCCAACCCTCGCTATTTGTCCGACCCGATAAAGTCTAGTTCACAGGCTTACTACTTCAAACCTTCGGAACCGCGTCAACTAATTATCGATTTATCAGGATTACTTTAACTTATATATCTGTTTTACAGATTAAATATTCCGGGACAATATATCCATATATCCGTTGTTCCGGAGATTAACGTTATGTGGAAAGGGTTAGGCGTGTGCGCGCTAATTGCCGCTTGTGGTTTCATGCTGGCGGACATCCCGGTTATTCAACATACAGGGATCAGCCCACTGGTTTTTGCGCTGTTGCTGGGCATGCTTGCAGGTAACCTTCCCGGGGCAGGCAATACAAAAAGCTTGGAATCCGGCCTGAAGTTTTCCACCCGCTGGTTCCTGAGGGGTGGCATCGTTCTGTTTGGATTTTCCATTACCCTCAATCAGGTTCTGGCTCTGGGGCCGGGCGTAGTAGCCCTGGACATCATGGTTATGAGCACCATCCTGGTGCTGGGCTATCAGTTGGGTACCCGGTTTTTCAAGTTGGATGCCGAAACAGCCCTGCTGACCAGTGCCGGTAGTGCCATCTGCGGTGCCGCCGCTATATTGGCCACAGAAACCACCATACGTTCAAAGCCTGCTGCCACGTCCATGGCAGTTGCTACGGTGGTGCTGTTTGGCAGTCTGGCGATGTTTGTTTATCCGGCGCTTTATTCTGTTCTGGGCTGGGATGAGAGTTTGTACGGCGTGTATATCGGTGCAACCGTACATGAAGTAGCCCAGGTTGTGGCAGCAGGTGATGCGGTCGGTGCCCACGCTTTGGCCAATGCCGTTATCGTCAAACTTGTGCGAGTGATGTTGCTGGTGCCATTTCTTCTGATTGTGGGACAGTGGTGGTTAAAGCGAAACAAAGTGGAGCAAGCGGCAGGGGCTGGTAACAGACGCCTGATAATTCCCTGGTTTGCCTTCGGGTTTGTCGGCATGGTGATTGTTAACAGCGTAATTACTCTGCCCGCGATGATTCACGACAACCTGGTGCTTGCCGGCCAGATTGCCCTTACCATGGCCATGGCCGCTCTCGGCTATGAAACCAGAATCGACAAACTGCGCAGTCTCGGTTTCAAACCGTTCCTGCTGGCGCTGGTATTGTTCTTGGTACTGATTGGCGAAGGCATGTTACTCACGCCATTGCTAATGAACGCTTAGTCTTATCTCAAGGCGGGCGCTGAGAGAAGAGCCGCCCAAGCCCCCCTTCCGGGCTTTCAAAGCCTCTTCTTCCGCGCCTTGCCTTTATTTCCAAAGCTGCTATGGTGCCGGCAATCCAAGTGAAGAGGCGGCATTCAGAGAAAAGACATGATGATGAATGTAGGTTTTAACCTGGGTTCACGTGATATCCAAACGCTTAATGCGAAACTGGGAAGGATCTACCGCAACTCCGTTGCGCCACCAGAAAATACGGCGATGATCGGCAGTTCGGTAACGCTGATCAACTGCCTGGACTCCTCGGTGCTGACATTCCGGTTAACGGATTCCAGTTCCTGCTCCGAAGCCGACAAAGGCGATGTCTGCATCGGCTCACCGTTTGGCCTTGCCCTGCTGGGCACCAAGCCCGGAAGTGTGGTCAAGCTGGGACTGAGCAACGAAGAGGGCCATGCCGTCGTTCTGAAAATATCGAACTGACAAAGTAAACCTTTCACACATCCACCCTTGGCGGGGCCTGTGTCACACAGTAGCTAAAGCCCCGCACAAAGGCTGAATCCTCCAGATACTCCCTGTATCAAAAACACATAGCTTGCTTACTTCCTCTGCATTTCGACAGGGTTGGACTACGAACATTTAATATTCATTTAATCCGGTTCTGGCAGGCTGGCACTTGGCAATCTCCCCCTGCCCGACTAGCTTTGAGGGTAGATGCCAAAAAAAGAAAGCTATAAAAAAGGAACCTGAATCACTATGAACCTGACCATCGGTACCTTGTTAGCCTTCAGTTTTGCAGTCTCTCTGATCGCTCTTGCTGCACTTATCTGGGCCATTTCGCGCAAGCAGTTCCAGGTTACCCAGAAAGATGCCATGTCCATTTTCGATAATGGTAAACCCGGCACCTTCGATGATCCGTCTCACCCCTCGGGCCGGCTTCGTGAAGCAACTACATTACCCCTGAGCCCCGCAGTGCGGCGGCTTTTGGTGCTGGGATTCAGTACAGCTGTGTTCTGGTTGTTGCTGGGGTCCGTATTTGGCGTCATCGCGTCATACAAAATGCACTTGCCCGACTGGCTGAACCAGGCCGCACCGCTTACCTTCGGGCGCATGCGCACAATGCATCTGAACCTCGTTATTTATGGCTGGCTTTCCCTTGGGGGTATTACTACCGCCATTTGGCTGGTCCCCACATTGTTCAAGACCCCACTGCGCAAAGCAGGCATGGCCACCCTGGGCGTAGTGCTGTGGAACCTCGGGGTAGCCGGCGGCGTTATTGCCATCGGCAGCGGCTGGACTGATGGCATGGAGTGGCTGGAAATTCCCTGGCAGCTGGATATTCTGCTGGCTGTTGCAGGCGCCTGCCTGGCTATACCACTGGTAGTTACTGCCGCGCATCGGCAGGTGGAACATATTTATGTATCAGCCTGGTACTACATGGCCGGCCTGGTGTGGTTTCCTTCCCTGTTCTTCCTTGCCAACCTGCCAAGCACCCATTCCGGCGTCCAGGCAGCGACCGTTAACTGGTGGTTTGCCCATAACGTGCTGGGGCTATGGCTGACGCCACTGGGCCTGGGCGCTGCCTATTACTTCATACCCAAAATCATCGGCAAGCCGATATTTTCCTACCGTCTCTCACTGTTGGGCTTCTGGGCGCTGGCACTGTTCTACAGCCAGGTGGGCATCCACCACCTGATTGGCGGGCCGGTTCCCACCTGGCTGGTCACCCTCTCGGTTGTGCAATCCGTGATGATGGTTGTTCCCGTTCTCGCTGTTGCCATCAACCAGCATGTACTCTGGCTGGGGAACTTCTGGGCAATGCGTGAAAGCCTGCCGCTGCGCTTTATTGCCACCGGCGCCCTGATGTACACCTTCGCCTCGCTCCAGGGCTCAATGGAAGCGGTGCGTGCGGTAAACACGGTTACCCATTTCACCCACTACACCGTTGGCCATGCCCACCTGGGCGCCTACGCCTTCGTCGCACTGGTGCTGTTCGGCGCTGTTTATTACATGATGCCGCGCATTCTCAACCGGCCCTGGCCCTTTCCGAAGCTGATCAGTGTGCATTTCTGGCTGGTGTTCATCGGCTTTGCCATCTACTTCATTGCCCTTACCCTCGGTGGCTGGCTGCAGGGTCTGGCAATGATGGATGCCTCCAGAGACTGGCTGGAAAGCATGGAGCTCACCATCCCCTATCTGCAGGCGCGTTCCGTTGGCGGCACACTGATGACGCTTGGCCATCTGCTCTTTGCCGTTAACGTATACGCCCTGTTTGCCGGCAAACAGCCTGCCACGGCAAATGCCGGCAACGCCATTCCTGCCACCGACTTAGGAGCCCGGTAAATGAATCGCATTGTTCCCCTGCTCATTATCGCTCTGACTGTCCTGGCCTTTGCCACACTCTTGCTGGTGGCGGTGCCCGCCATGCAGATTCGTAGCGTTGAAGCGCCGGCGGGGCTTGAACCCTACACGGAACAGGAGGCACGTGGTCGCGAACACTACGTTAATCTGGGTTGCGTCTACTGTCACACCCAGCAGCCCCGCGATTCCTCCCAGGCTCCGGATACCCAGCGTGGCTGGGGCAGAGCGTCCACTCCGGCCGATTATATTTACGATAGCCCGCACCTGCTGGGCACCATGCGGACCGGACCAGACCTGCTCAACGTAGGCGCCCGCCTGCCTTCCCGCGCCTGGCAACTGACGCACCTTTACCAGCCGCGGGCCATTGTGCCCAGCAGTCTCATGCCGAATTTCCCCTACCTGTTCGAAGAGAAAGACCAGGCCGAGGAAGGTGATGTGGTTGTAAAACTGCCGCAAAAATGGGCGCCTGAAAACAAGGTGGTTGTAGCCAAACAGGCGGCACTGGATCTTGTCGCTTACCTGCTCAGTCTTGACCGGACCTATCCGCCTGAACAACTGCACCTTCGGGACCACGGGTATCGCCGCGATGAATCTGCCGCGCAATTCGAAGGCTCCGGCGCTGACAGGGAGGCCTCGCTATGAGCAAACAGCAGCAGTCAAAAGATAACTTTGAGCCGTTTGAGCTGAACAACCCCATTCCCTGGCCAGTTATTGCCATAGCTCTGGCACTTGCTGCATGGGGCATATTTACCTTCCTGCACAGCTACATGGCGGCCGGTGAAAACCAGCAGCAGGCGCAGCAACAGGCACAGCAGGCCGGCGCAGAAAAAAGCCAGGGCTCGGGCAACGCGAAAGCCGCGACCGACGGCGCTCAGCTGTTCGATAACTACTGCTCCTCCTGCCACCAGAATAACGGGGCCGGCGTAAGCGGAGCCATACCCCCGCTGGCAGGCTCATCCTGGGTACTGGGTGATGGGGAACAGGTCGCCAGCATAGTGCTGTTCGGTATCAGCGGGCCGATTTCCGTTCAGGGTAAAACCTTCAACGGCCGTATGCCCACATTTGGCAGCACTCTGAGTAACGGTGAAATAGCGGCTATCGTGAACCACATACGTTCAAGCTGGGGTAACAGCGCCGGGCCAATTAATGCCGAACTCGTGCAGGTGCAGCGCGAACGCTTCAGTGACCGCACGATTCCCTGGCAGGGTGGTGCGGAGCTGAGGAGCCACTTTAATCCCGCCAGAACTGCGGAGGGCAACTGATGAAAAAGCAATCACGGGTTTATCGCGCCCCGCTGATCATTGCGTTATCCGTCGCACTGCAGATGGGCCTGAACGCTTCTGCGGCTTCTGCTGAAAACTCATCAAAAACCAGCGACCCGCTGGCTGCTGAATATCTGGGCACCAGAACCGTATCAAACGAAGCCCTGGAAGACGCAAGGCAGATTGCGGTCAACGGCAAGGGTGCAACCTGGTCCTGTGCTTCCTGTCACGGAGAAGATGGTGCAGGAAACAGTACTGCGCCGCGGATTGCCGGACTTGCTCCCGGCTATATCACCAAGCAGTTGCACGACTACGAAAACGGCGCTCGCAAAAATGCAAATATGGAGTACGTGGTACAGGAACTGAACGAAGAACAAATGCTGGCACTGGGGCAATATTACGGAGCACTGGAGAGCCCCAGCAGCGCAAGCCCGGATCTGGGCGGCGATATCAGGCGTGGTCGCCAGCTGGCGCAACAGGGTGATTGGCGGGTTGAAGTGCCCGCCTGTTTTTCATGTCACGGTTCGTCAGGCTGGGGCGTCAGCCAGGCCTTTCCGGCAATCGCTGCACAGCACCCCAGCTACACTGCCGTTCAGTTGAGTAACTGGAAAAGCGGTCGTCGCAGCAACTCCCCGGTAAAGCTGATGCATGGCGTTGCAATGGCACTGTCGGATGCGGACATCCGCGCTGTCGCGGATTATCTTGCGACATTGCCGCCGCCCCAGCATGGGAACGACAATCGTGCGCAAGCCGGAAACTGAAAGCTGCAGCGGCGCTTGAGGAGACAGCAGACACATGAACACTCATAACGAAAACCAGCAAAAATCGGCCGCTACCCGAATGATCTACGGCGTACTGGGAGCAGTGGTGTTGTTTGTTATTGGCACCCTTCTTTACCGTTACGATGTGCTTGCCATGCTTACCGACTCGTACAGTGAGCCCTCCGCAAGCCAACTGGAATCCGAGGCTGCCCGCAAGGCCCGGCAAAAGCTGGCGGAGGAACGCAAACAGTGGGACGAATCGGTAACCGCCAAAGCACCTGAACAGCCAACAGGCCGGGGTGGCTATTATGTACCGCCCGCCGAAGCCGACATTCCCGACGACGAATTTGGCGATTCAGTACGCCGCGGTCGGGAAATCTTTCTCAATACAGGCACCAACGCCGGCGAGTTTGTCGGTAACGGCCTTGCCTGCGCCAACTGCCATCTGGATTCCGGGCGCCTGGAACACGCGGCTCCCATGTGGGCTGCAGCCGTCAGCTACCCGGCTTACCGGGGCAAGAACAAGCAGATCAACACCATGGAAGACCGGGTAAATGGCTGCTTCACATATTCCATGAATGCCCAGGACTCTGAATACGGCTCAGCGCCGCCCGCCGGTCATCAGGTTTACAAGGACCTCGAAAGCTATTTTTACTGGATGGCAGACGGCCTGGCACTGAACAGCAGCCCTCCGGGCCAGGGGTATCCGACGCCACCGGAAACCGAGCTGGGCTATGACTGGCAAAGGGGCGAGCAGGTTTATGCAGATAACTGCGCCGTGTGTCATGCAACAGACGGGCAGGGTCGCAAGGACCTCAACGGCCGGTATATTTTTCCACCGCTTTGGGGTCCGCACAGCTTCAACTGGGGTGCGGGGATGCACCGCGTAAATACCGCGGCCGGATTTATCCAGGCCAACATGCCGCTGGGCAAGCGATTCAGCCTGAGCGACCAGGAAGCCTGGGATGTGGCCGCTTATGTAATGAGCTTTCCGCGACCTGCTGACCCCCGCCTGTCGGATACGGAAAGTGTTGATGAAACCACCGACAAATTCCATCAACACAAGGATTACCATGGCCAGACCATCCGTGGCATCAAGCTGGGTGAGCCACTGACCGAAGCATCCTGGGCCAGGTTCATGGAGCAGAACTTCGGCCAGGAAGTGCGCTGATATGCGCTTTTTATCGCCGTGAACGCCACACCGTTTGCCGGCCCGCAGCATGCGGCGCCGGCCGGTGACTCACTGGCGCATCTGCAGCCGTTTGGCCGCGCCCTCCTGTCGGTAGAGGGTATGTGGTGCCCCAGTTGTGCCGCAGCCACTGCCCAGGTACTGCAACGTATCCCCGGCATTCTCTCGGCCCAGGTCAGCTTTGCCACCTCCTCGGTCCTGCTGAAATGGGATCCGCAAGTGGTGGACCTTGAACAGGCCCGCGGCAGGGTTGAGCGGCTGGGTTATCGGCTTCTGCCCGCAGCCAGCACCGAACAGACCCTGGCCCGCATTGACAGACAGGTAACCCGCCTCGGTATCCGGCTTGCTGTCGGAGTGCTGTTTGGCATGTGGACAATGCTGTGCTCACTGTTGCTGTACATCGGAGGGCCGGAACTGACCACACCACCCACCGGTACCTGGCTGGCAATAGCAGCCGGTATTGCAGCCGTGCCGGTATATATTGTGGCGGGCCTGCCCGTCATTCTGGCCGGCTGGAGGACCTTGCGCACCGGCGTGCCCGGCATGGATACGCTGGTTTCCCTTGGCACACTGGCCGCAATTGCCCTGTCCATGTGGCAACTGGCGGAGGGCGACACCGAAGTGTACTTCGACACGTCCGTAATGCTGATCCTGCTTCTTACAACCGGCCGCTTGATTGAGACCATTACCTTACGCCACGCCGCCCGCGCAATCGGAGCCTTGCAGGATATGCTGCCCGAATCCGCGGAACGCCTGGAGCCAGGCGGTCGCTACCGGCAGGTACCGGCTCGCAGCATTCGCGTGGGAGACCAGATTCGCATAAGCGCCGGCCAGAGGGCATCACTGGACGGAGAGGTGGTCAGTGGCCACAGCGCTGTCGACTGCTCCGCACTTACCGGCGAGTCCAGACCGCGCAAGGTTGCCCCCGGCGATGCTCTGGAAGCGGGCAGCACTAACCTTACCAGCCCCCTGAACGTGACCGTCACGGCTGCCGTGGGCCAGCGTCATATCGACCGTATTGGCGTCCGCATGGCAGAAGCCGCAGGCCGCCGGGGGAATACCCAGCGTATGGCCGATACCCTGGCCCGGTTTATTGTCCCTGTCGCACTGGCGCTTTCGGCCACCAGCCTGCTGATCAGCTGGTTCATGGGCGTTGCCACACCGGATGCCATACTGCGCGCCGTAACGGTCCTTATTATTGCCTGCCCCTGTGCAGTAAGCATTGCCGTACCCATAGCCTACGTTGCTGCCGCATCCCGGTCGGCAGACAACGGCATACTGTTCCGGGACCCGGCAGCAATGGAGGCCATGGCCGGTATAGATACGATGGTGCTGGATAAAACCGGCACGCTGACACATGGCCGACCTCGCGTTACCCGCGTGCAATTCCACGAATCACACCCGCAGATTGCCTCGCGCTCATCACTGCTGAACCTGGTTGCGCAAGCCGAAGAAGGTATCACCCACCCCCTGGCAGACGCGCTGCGCGAAGCGGCACGCGAATCCCCGTCCAATGCGGAAACCACTGCGGATTCACTTTCGCCGGTAAACGAACAGACAACCAAGCGCTACGATCGCGGGGTTCGAATGATGGATACGCAGCTTGGTGAGGTACTTGTGGGCAGCCAAGGCTTCCTTCGGGACATGGGAATACACCTTTTGACCGCTCCGGAAGCCCGGCCGCAGGAGCCTGCCGGCAGCCGGGTGGAAGTTGCCGTAAACGGGCGCTGGCTAGCCACAATGTTTCTGGCAGACGAACTGCGTGACGATGCTGCCGATGCCTTGAAAAAACTGCGGCATATGGGCATCCATTGTAGTATCGCCAGCGGGGATGGGCGTGAGCCCGTGCTTGACGTGGCACGCAAACTCGGGCTGGAGGAAAAGGATGCTCACTGGGAGTGCACACCACAAGGTAAAGCCGACTTTGTTGAGCGCCTGGGCGCCCATCGTACAGGGTTTGCAGGCGACGGCATCAACGACGGCCCTGCCCTGGCCACCGCCAATGTCGGCCTGGCTGTGTCCGACGCCACCAGCACAGCAACGGCCGCTGCCAACGTAGTGCTGGCAAAGGGAGGCGTCGGTGCCATTCCCCTGGCGGTTCAGCACGCCCGGCGGGCTCACAGTATAATGAAGCAAAACCTGTTCTTTGCCGTTATCTACAACCTGGCCGGGCTGTCGCTGGCAGCATCCGGCAGCATCTCTCCCGTTGTAGCAGCGCTGGCGATGGCAGCAAGTTCACTGAGCGTTATCGCAAACGCGTCTCGCCTGTCACTCGGTCAGGCATACAGCCAACAGCCATCGCCCGCCTGACGGATTGACACCAGCACATCATGGTGACATGTTTGCAACCAATTAGCGCGAATAACAAAAAATAGCGTCGAGTATTCAAACCATGTTGATCCTCACCGGTTTTGGCCTGGCGTGCCTGGTGATTCTCCTGATTGCAACAACCCGCGAACTGCCCCACTCGTCCGCTGCCCGGGTGTTCGCAGTATTTCTCATTGCCTGCTCAGGTTTTTTACTCCATCCCCTCGCTCCGGCTCACTGGCAGTGGCTCACCCTAAATCTGGAGGTGATGCTTCCGGCGCTGTTCTGGCTACTTTGCCAGACTACCTTCCGCCAGCGCCTGAACCTGTTTTCACCCTGGAGTGCCATGGCGCTCTACAGTGTAGTAGCGCCCTGGACAGCAAGGATTTTTTCCAGTCACCAGAGCGCAGAAGGACTCCTGCTCTTTGTTGGCTGGGAACTGGGCGAGGTGTTCGAGCTCCTTATTATTACGAACGGCTTTTGGGTTATCCTCGCAGACTGGCCGGCGGATCTTGTGGAACCGCGCCGAAAACTCCGTGCACTGGTCCTGTTTATCGCGGGCACCGCAGTGCTTATTGTCGCGCTGGCATTCAACCTCGGGGTAGCTTTTGCCATTAACCGTGCCCTGGTTGTGTCAATTGCCGGCGTTGCCATAACAACCTTCCTGTTGCAGGGCAGATTTAGCGAGCTGTCATTCCGCAGCGGACCCTCACTACCGGTGGAGATCGAACAACCTGTGCAAGTTGCCGAATCCGATCCGCAGGTGGCCTCGCAGCAGGAACACGTAGAGCGCCTCACCAACTTGATGAAAACCGGCTATTATCGAACAGAACACCTGACTCTCAAAATGCTGGCTGGAAAACTCGATCTGCCGGAATACCGAACACGGGCACTTATCAACAAACACCTTGGCTATCGCAACTTCAACGACTACATCAATCAACTCCGCATTGCCGAAGCCTCGGAGCGTCTGGTTCGTGAGCCAGGCACTCCGGTGCTCAACATTGCCCTGGATGTGGGGTACCGGTCCCTCAGTTCTTTCAACCGTGCCTTCCGGGAAATCAAACAATCCACCCCCACCGAATTCCGCCAGGGCAACCCGGCACACCGATACTCAGACCGGTTCAAAACAACCGCTGACGACGGCAAAGCCGGCTAGGGCGCTGTTGAACAACCCGCTGCCGGCAAGTTATCAATCCAGCTACGGATAAGTGCCGTTCCCTCCTGATGCTCAGTGTTCCGGGCAAGCTCCGGCATCTTGTGGCGATTGTCTACTGTCGTCATACGGAACAGCAGGTAGGAGTCGTCCGGGTTGCCTGGGATCACGTCGAACGGATAGCCATCTTTGCCGCCAGCCACGGGTGTCTTGCAGACGCCAAACGCGCCAGGATCCGTTGCATAATCCCGACCGTATTCCAGCTGCACACCGCTGCTGCCGGCAGGGCCCGCGTAATCAACTGGTAAGGTCAGCCCTGCACGATGACAATGAGCGCAATTGATATCCAGGTAGGCTCGCGCGGCATCATTCAATTCGTCGGCGCTGAGCGAAGGGATTGACACCTGATCGTCAAACACCGGAGCCTGTTCAACACTCTGAAAGTCAGACGGCAGCCCTGTCAGCAAATCGCCCTCAGCCCAGTATTGCAACTGGTTGTATACCGTACCGTCCGCATAGGCATAGTCTGTATTCAGATAACGCGCCTTCGGGCCGATGGGCAGGAAGATCTGCTCCCGGTCATCGTCCGGGCCCGCCAGATCGGGCACGATCGAGTGACACGAGTTGCAATCCGCTGCTTTAGGCACCGAATAGTCAAAGGTAATCTGTTGGCCCTGGTTATTAATGGTTGTGAGATTCGCCAGGCGCTTGCCGGCAATGGCCAGTGTTGCGTCGGAATCGGATGACCAGTAATAGGGAAGCGCAAACCATCCATCCGTGCGGTGGATCAACAGCCGGGTTTCAATAACCAGCTCTTCGCCACCACGCATGGCGGTATTGGCCGGTAACGCAAACGTCTTGGTAATGACAGTCCCAACCGGGAAATCCAGGACTTCCGAAGGGTTATAGCTGACTGTTTTACCTTCAGGCACGAATATGAAACGGTACTTGCTGGTGTAGTCGGAGAACAAGGCGGTAGACAGATCATAGGGAACGCCGCCGCGGGTTGGCGCAGCCGTCGGATCAGTGGCGTTGGCAAACAGATTGTAATCCGAGAGTTTGGGGCATACCTCTGTCATCAACGCATCCCAATTGACCCCCGAGGTTGTCGCGCTGCAGCTGCCCTGTGCACCTGTAGGCGAACCTGCTCCGGCATTCAGGGCACTGCCCACTGGCGGGAGCGTACCACCGGTGCCGTCACCATCACCGTCTCCCCCACCACACGCTGCCAGAAAAAGAGAGGTTGCCAGAATTGCTACTGCCGTTTTGTTGTTGTTTCTCATGAGTAGTGCTCTCGTGCAGCGGTATGACCGCCGGAGCAGCCCTGCCCCGGCGGGTCATACCGCTATTGTTTATCCCAATACAATCAACAGTTCAGAGAGACGGGTTACAGCGCGCAAGCCGCGTCCGCCAGATCGTCCCCGGTACAGCCGTAAATAGTGTTCCGGAAGTTCACCACCGCTGGCGCCAGGCGCGGCTGGGTGCAATTGAGGTAGGTGTTGTTGACCATCTGATCGATCAGCAGTTGTGCTTCGGGATTGCCATTGCCGTCGAACGTCGCAGTCGCCGGGTCAACCGGATACACCAGACCGGTGTTGACCTCGTCGTATTCTGGCGCCGGATTGCCATTGATATTACTGTTCGCACAAATCAAGTCGCCCGGGCTGTACGGGTCGTAATTTACCCCATCGGCCGCAGCTTCTGGCCCGACAAGCGCGTTGAACCCGCCAATTCCCCGGGCGCCGAGATTTGACAGGAGTTCGCCAATGCCATCATAAAGAATGGCCGGGAAAGTCTGTGACATTCCTGAACTGTTCATGCTGGAGGTATAGCCAGCGACAATCGGTGCCAGCAGGGCACCCCGCGGCGCACTGCCATTCCGGGCGATGGTGTTGTTGTGCAGGTAGACATTTTTCACCGTTGGACTCCAGCCATCCGCCATGGTTGCACCATAGCTGACCAGATAACCTGCCACATCTTCATCAATCAGAAAGTAGCTTGTGATAGCAACGGCTGTGGTGTCGTTGTCTGTGATCTGGTTGTTGTAAATTTCCACATCGCTGGCGGCAAGAATAATCACACCGGTGCCTGGTGGTACGGCACCTACAACTCCCGCCCCTACGTTGTCTGCGTTATTGGCATAAATTTGGTTATTGAAGATTCGCACATTGCTGCCATAGGCTTTCTCCAGCCCTGGCAAATCAAACGACAAAATGCCTCCGGAGTTTCCGACGGCTATGTTGTTGTAAACATCGGCCATGCTGGAGTTTTCAATCTCAATACCGGCAACGTTATTCTTGGCAGTATTATTGCGCACCACAATGTTTTCTGACTGGCCAACGTATATCCCCGCGTCAGCAGAACCATATGCGTAGTTATTCTCCATCAACACATTCTGGCTCTTGAGCGGATAAAGGCCATAGGCACCGTTGTCTGATTCCAGCGGGCCTTCCCACACGGTAGCGGTATGGGTTATGTGAATACCGTTGACGTTCGTCGTCTTGATGCCGTTCTTGGGCGCCTCATACACGCCAAGGTCGCGCACGGTAATGCCATTACCGCCCTGAAAACGAAACGCATCGTCTCCATTGGATGTGCTGAAATCAAGGATGGTTTCATTGATACCGTAGCCGGTAACCGTAAGCCCCCGTGCACTGTTGACAATAATGCCTTCCGTCACTGTGAACCGCCCTCTCGGCAGCACCACCAATGCATCCTCCGGCAGATCAAACAGGGCGAGGGATAGCGCTTCGGTAATGTCATCACCATCGACTGCATTCGGCGCCACGAAGATGGCATCGTCAGTAATGGTAAATCCGGACGTGGTTGATGCCACAACAGCCGGCCCGGCATTTCCGGCAACGCCATCTTTGCCGTCCTTGCCATCCTCACCGTCGTCGCCACAGCCTGCCAGTAACAAACCGCTGGCCAGGGCTGAAACCGTGAATAGTTTTGAGAGCTTCGTTCTATGACGCATGATGATCCCTGCTTGTTTATTGTTGGTTTTGAGCAGACGCGCTCTCGCTGTCTTGCGACAAAGACGAACGCGCCACAATAAACATTATTGACGGACATCAAACAAAGCGAGAATCAACGATAATCAGAAACGCAGAACTTCTGTGCAATTCTTTAAAAGCCCTGCGCCACAAGCCTTCCCGGGCAGCGAAAACGGCACCGATGGATTCGTGAAATACGCCCTTTTGCAACTTCTGCACAGTTTTCTTCAGGAGAGAACCCGGTTGTATCCGGGGCATTGCGTCCCTGGAACCCGGGCATTGTGTGCCACGATTTTCGCCCCTAATCGGGTTCAACTATAGTAGTGGTCGAAATCCCGCAAGGAAGCCTTGACCATGCTGAATGCTGATCATGCAGAAGACTCTTGATGACCTGCACTCCAAAACGGGGCTGCCCGACGATTTCAAGAAAAACATCAATCTCTTCCCTTCCGATATCGATACGGGCGACCTGGGCTATCGGCAAACCCATGCCAGCAGCTAAGCTGGAAGAGCATGTGCGGCAAACATCATGAACCCGCATGCACACTTGATCGGATTCTCTGTTCATCTCCCTCAAAATGCTTCGTTTGATCTGCCGCGCCAGAGCATCTAGATTTGATGCCACCTCATAATCGCCAGCTTCTAGCTGGCTCCCAGAACCATCAAGGACACTGTATATGGCGCTTAAACTGAATGTTGTAATCTGCAGCACACGCCCCGGTCGCATCGGCCCATCCGTCGCAAACTGGTTTCACGAGTTTGCATCAAACAACTCCGGCTTTGAATGTGAATTGGTAGACCTGGCTGACTTTGACCTGCCGGTATACAACGAGGCCAGCCATCCGCGCTCCGGAATTTACGAGCACGCACACACCAAAAGCTGGTCAGAGAGCGTTAATTCTGCCGATGCCTATGTGTTCGTAATGCCAGAATACAACTACTGCCCACCTCCGGCCTTTGTGAACGCTCTTAACTACGTTTACACCGAATGGAATTACAAGCCGTGCGGGTTTGTCAGCTACGGTGGTGCAGCCGGCGGTATCCGGGCCGCAACACTGGCTCGCCAGTTGGTGACAACTCTCAAGATGATGCCGATGGTTGAAGGCGTTATGGTGCCCATGGCCTGGAATCATCTGGACGACGACAAGGTATTCCATTCCAACGAACTGATTGATCCTTCCGCCACCGCGATGCTGACCGAAATGGAGAAGTGGGCAACGGCCCTGAAAACCATGCGCTGACTCGCGCCGGGCATATCCGACTGAACACCGGAGCCCTGAACGGGCTCCGCACGGGATGATCAGAACAGGTTGGCGTTCAGCCACATGTGAGTTGCAATAGACGCGGCGTACCCAAGGGCAATAACCGGTGTCCAGCGCAGATGTGACATCAGGGTGTAATAGCCCCGCGCCTGGCCCATGAGTGCAACCCCCGCTGCCGAGCCGATTGACAGCATGGAGCCGCCCACACCCGCAGTGAGTGTAACCAGCAGCCACTGGCCGTGGGACATATCAGGCCCCATGGACAGCACTGCGAACATAACCGGTATGTTGTCAACAATTGCCGACATAAGGCCGATAGTGATATTGGCACCTGTGGCATTCCAGCCTTCATATAAAATCTGCGACACTTCCGCCAGGTAGCCAATATAACCAAGGCCGCCCACGCACAGCACAATACCGTAGAAAAACAGCAGCGTATCCCACTCCGCCCGGGCCATCGGGTTGAACACATCGAACGGTACCGCTGTGTCGAGCCGCTTGAGCAGGCGGGTATTCTGATGATTTTCCGCCCACACCCGTTCACGGGCTACACCACGCTTGAAACTGAGGCGCAGGTAATAACCCAGGAACTGCAGGTAAGCCAGGCCCATCATCATGCCAACCACAGCTGGCAAGTGCAGGAAGTTGTGCCCCAGAACCGCCGTGGTGATGGTAAGCAGGAACAGTGCAACAGTCCGTCGGGCACCACGCTTCATGATCACCGGCTCCGTCGCTTTTTTCGGGGGCTCGTTCGGAATGGCAAAACTCATGATGATGGCGGGAACCAGGTAGTTAACGGCAGACGGGATAAACAGCCGGAAAAACTCGGTAAATTCCACCACGCCCTTCTGCCAGACCATCAGGGTGGTAATGTCGCCAAACGGCGAAAAAGCACCGCCGGCGTTTGCGGCGACTACAATATTGATACAGCCAAGGCCAATAAAGCGTGGGCTGTTTTCACCCACCTTCATCAACACCGCGCACATCAGCAAAGCGGTGGTCAGGTTATCGGCAATGGGCGAAATGAAGAATGCCAGCACCCCGGTGATCCAGAACAGGCTCAGATAACTGAAGCCCTTGCTTACCAGCCAGGAACGGAGTGCATCGAAAAGCTGGCGCTCCTCCATGGCGTTTATATAGGTCATTGCCACCAGCAGAAACAACAGGAGCTCGGAGTATTCCAGCAGGTTGTGTTTCAGGGCCGCATTGGCGCTTTCGGTATCGCCGCTCATGGCCGCCGCAGCGGCAACCAGGAACCAGATAAGGCCTGCAGCCAGCAGTACCGGCTTGGACTTGCGCATGTGCAGTTTTTCTTCAAGCGTCACAAACACATAAGCGATAACAAAAATCGCAAGAGCAATGTAACCCACCGGGTGATGGGTAAGGCTCCGGACTCCGGATTCCGCTGCGCTGGCAAAGGCGCTGAATGTCATTGAAACGATAAAAGAAAGGGTCAGTGCCACTTTCCGGACAACGCGGTATTGGTCAGGGGCACGCCTGCAACACCGCCGGATGGGTAGTTTTTCGGAACTGTGATTTTCAGTCATGATAACTGGCTCAAAAGTTGGGGGGCGACATTATCAAGCAAACCAGGCCCGGTATGCCATGGCTTCCGTCAAGTCGGCTTGATCTAGATCGTTCGCTAGCTATCCGATTTGATAATTATCGTATCACCCTGCTTTTAAGCCCTGCCAAAACACGAGTCAGCTATATAACCCCTCTATCACATCCCCATACTTCTCGTAGATTTTGCTCCTGCGCACTTTCATGGTGGCGGTCACCTCGTCATCATCGTGGTCCAGTTCCTTGCTCAGCAAATGAAAACGTTTAATCTGCGCCACTTGCGGCAACTGTTCATTGCCTTTATCCACTTCCGCCTGAATCAGTTCCTGCACCTTCTCGTGCTCGGTCAGGCTGCGGAACGTAGTGTAGGCAATGCGTTCCTGCTCGGCCCATTTCGCTGCGGTGTCGAAATCAATCTGGATCAACGCGGAAACGTATTTCCGGGCCTCACCAATGACAATACATTCCTTGATGTAAGGGCTTGCCTTGATGGTGTTCTCAATTTCCGTGGGCGAGAGGTTTTTGCCCCCTGCGGTAATCATGATGTCCTTGAGCCGGTCCACAATTCGTAACTGCCCTTCTTTCCACTCGCCAACATCGCCGGTATGTAACCAGCCGTCTCGCAGAGTAGCCCGGGTTGCCTCGTCATTTTTGTAATAGCCTTTGAAAACGGTGCCACCGCGCATAATGATTTCATTCTGCTCGCCAAGGGTTACCTCCAGCCCGGCGACTGCTGTACCCACTGTGCCCAGGCATACGTTGTCCGGCCGTTGTGCTGTTGCCACGCCGGTGCTCTCGGTCTGGCCGAACACCTCAACCAGGGGCACGCCCACCGTGCGAAAGAACTGCAGAATACCCGTTGAAATGGGTGCCGCGCCGGTCAGTGCGATGGTGCAGCGGCGCAGCCCGATAAAGTTCTGCAGCGCCCGGAATACAAGCCAGTAGTACAGGTTATAAGTGATGTGCTCTCCAGCACGCCACTGTGCTTTTGGTTTGGTTGCCATGGGCTCGCAGGCGCTTATGGCTTTATTGAAAAGCCATTGTCGAAAACGCCCCGTTTCTTGCATCTTGATGTAAATGGCAGAATGGAGCTTTTCCCAGATTCTGGGGACCCCCAGGAAAAACGTCGGCGCAATTTCCCGCAGATCTTCCTGGACCGTGCGCAGGCTTTCGCCAAAGCTCACCGCACTGCCCACGTACACCGGCGCAATGTTGGTCAACGCCTGTTCTGCCACATGGCACAGGGGCAGGTAAGACAAACTGCGGCTGTGCTGGTCGACTCCCAGCAATTCAATCAGCCCCGGCGCAGCGGCCTGCAGATTGCCCCAACTGATCATGGCTCCCTTGGGCCGCCCGGTGGAGCCGGAGGTATAGATCATCAGGGCAATATCATCCATTTGCTGACTGTCGAGCAACTGGTCGATGATCTCAGGATGGGTTTTCTCGAATTCCCGCCCTTTGGTTTCGATATCCTCGAATGAAGACGGTCGCTCCGAATAGGAGCGTAACCCTTTCGGGTCTATCACGATGTTGTGTTTGAGTTGTGGTAACCGGGGCCTGGCTTCCAGTACCTTATCGGTCTGCTCCTGATCTTCACACACCACCATTTCCGCATCGCTGTGCTCAAGCACGTAGGCCACTTCATTCCAGGGGCTGGTGGGATAAACCCCGACACAGATGCCCTTCACCAGGCCGATGCCCATCTGGGCAACCACCCACTCCACCCGGTTTTCCGAAATTATGGCAACATGGCCACCCTCAGGCAGCCCAAGTGCACGCAGACCAAGCCCGAAGTGCCGGGCACGCCGATAATAATCCTGCCAGGTATACGCCTGCCAGATACCAAAATCCTTCTGGCGAAGTGCCAGCGCATCCGGACGTTCTTTTGCATGGGCCCGCAGCATTTGCGGAAGGGTAAGATTGCGGATCTCGGGCGCACTCATGACAGCCACCGCTTGCGGCGCTTGTAGTGTTTGATATCCCGGTAACTGCGGGCTTCGCCCTCTTTTCCGCCAACACCCAGATAAAACTCCTGCACATCCTCATTGGATGAAAGCTTCTCGGCAGGGCCGTCAATCACAATTTTCCCGTTCTCCATGATGTAACCGTACGAGGCAATCGCCAGAGACACAGCCGCATTCTGCTCCACCAGCAATATGGCTGTACCCTGTTCCCGGTTTATACGGACAATGATGGTGAATATTTCCTCCACCAGCTGCGGTGCCAGGCCCAGGGATGGCTCATCCAGCATGATCAGTTCCGGCTGCGCTATCAGTGCACGACCAAGAGCCAGCATCTGTTGCTCACCGCCCGAGAGATAGCCGGCCAGCTGTTTGCGGCGTTCCCTGAGCCGGGGGAAATAGTTGTAAACCAGTTCATAGGCGTCGTTCAGCGAAGTTTTGCGCCCGCTCAGCGCATAGGTTGCCGCAATGAGATTTTCTTCGACGGTCAGGTCTTCAAACACCCGGCGCCCTTCCATCACATGGAAGAGCCCCTGGCGAACCAGCTTTTCCGGGGCTACGCCTTTTAACGGGAGGCCCTTGAAGCGGATTTCACCCGCTGTCACCTCACCGTCCTCCAAGGTCAGCAGCCCGGACACACTTTTCAGTGTGGTGGATTTGCCTGCGCCGTTGGAACCCAGCAGCGCCACAATGGCGCCGCTGGGAACACGCAGTGACAGCCCCCTGAGAACCTGCACCGCCTTGTTGTAAACCACTTCGATATTATCGATTTCCAGCAAGGCTTTCATACAGCGTCTCAGTCGAGGTGAATCCAGTCGGATACAGGCTCGTAGCGGCCTTCTTTGGCATTTACACGCCAGATACGGCCAACCGGGAAGGACATGTCGCGCACTGTAACCGGTATGCCAATAATGCCGCCGGTGTCCCAGTCCTCGATGGATGCGAGCGAATCCGCCATGTTATCCGCAGTCAGTTCCTTACCCGCATCCAGGGTGCGCTTGATCACCTCGGTCCACACCATGGCATTAAACCAGCCCTGCATGTAACCGGTTGGGCGGTAGCCCGCATCCGGATCGCTCTTTTCTGCCTGCGCACGCAGGGCGTCAAGCATAGGGCCACCTTCGGCACTGTCGTAGTAGTTATAAGGCATTACACCCATATAGCCGTCGGCATCCTCACCCATCTTGTTGATGATGAGTTTGTCGGAAGACCAGAAAGTGCCCATAAACTGTGTATCCAGCCCCATCTGCCGCATCTGCACCATGAACTCATTGATGGGCGACAGAACATAGCCGTGAAACACCACAAAATCCGGCCTCGCCCGGCGCATTTTCAGTACCTCTGCAGAGACATCCACACTGCCAGGCTTGGTAACAATTTCTTCAACAACTTCAATACCCATTTCGGCAGCTTTGGCCCTGCCGTTTTCAATGGGGTCTTTGCCAAACTCGGTATCGCTGTACACAAAGGCAACGGTGGGCATATCGCCGTCTTTGCCCTGAGTTGCAATGTACTCAAGAATAATGCCGAACATCTGGCTGTAGTTCGGGCCGGGAATGAACTGGTACGGGTACTTTTCGTTGTCGGTAAGCGCCGTCGCAAAAGAAGCGCCACTCATCAGCGTGGTGCCTCTGCTGTTCAGCTCCGAGGCTATGGTTTTCATGAACCCGGTGCTGTCACCGTAGTAAACCGGGACCTTGTTACTGCCGGTGATTTTCTTGAAGGCAGCCACGGACCTGTCGACTTCATAGCCGGTGTCTTCCATTACATACTTCACCGGATGGCCGTTGATCCCGCCCTCGCTATTGATCCAGGTTGTATAGTCAGTCAGGCCGGCATGGAGGTGCACGCCGGCAAAGGCGAACACGCCAGACAGAGGTATAGAACCACCAAATACAATGGGCTCTTTGTCCTGTGCCATTGCGGGCGCCGCTATCAACAAAGCAGCGGCAACACTGCCGATACCTGCGAGCCTGCGGCCCTTATTGAGAATGCTTTTGAACATGTTTCTTCTCCTTGCGGCTTCTTGTTGTTAAATCCACTAGTTCTTGAAGGGCCATAAACTGAAAAAGCGCCGTATGCGGTGCCAGATCTCCGCCAGCCCATGCGGTTCAAAAATAAGGAAACCGACGATCAGGGCACCAAAGATGATTTCGAGCATCGGCGACATGAATATCGGTGCATTCGGATAAAACGGGGTTAAAGCTGCGGTGAGCAGTTTGAGAGCTTCAGGAATCAAGGTCATGAAGGCGGCACCCAGGATGCCGCCCAGAAGATTGCCCATACCGCCAACAATAACGGCTGCCAGATAGAAAATGGACATGGAGAGAGGGAAGCTCTCCGGCGTGACTACCCGATAAAAGTAGGCAAACAGTCCGCCCGCGACGCCGGCGTAAAACGAACTCAGAGCGAAAGACATCAGCTTGTAACGCAGCAGGTTGATACCGAGTATTTCCGCCGATATGTCACGATCCCGGATTGCAATAAACGCCCGGCCCGTTCGGGTGCGGAATATGTTTGTAGCGCCAAACACCATCAATACCGCCAGCGGCACAATGATGAAGTACATGGCAAAATCGCTCTGGAAGGTCAGCCCGAACAAATGCGCCGGATCCAGGCTCAGCCCGCCCATACCGCCAGTAACAGATTCCCACTCGGCAAATATGAAATGCAGGAACACGCTTGCGGCCAGGGTAGCAATCGCCAGATAAAGCCCTTTAACCCGAAGGGACGGAAGCCCCACCAGAATGCCAACCGCAGCCGCAAGCAACCCGGCCAGCAAAAGCGTTATCGGGAAAGGCAGGGCCGTGTTCATGGACAGCCAGGCCACGGTATAACCACCCACGCCCATAAAGCCCGCTTGCCCGAGAGAAATCAGGCCGGTAAACCCGGTCAGAATGTTAAGCCCCGTGGTGCTGATAACCGCAATACCCACCATGCAGCCCAGATACAACAGGTAGGCGTCGGCCATGAAAGGAAAAACCAGAAGTCCAACCAGAAAAAGCGAGAACCAGACTTTCTGCGTTGAGCTGGTCCAGATGGCCTCATCCGCTTCATAGCTCTGTTTGGCGTCACCAATGCGCATCTTACACGCGCTCTATTTCGTGGGTGCCAAACAGGCCGTAGGGCCGGAGCACCAGAATCGCGGCCAGCACGGCAAACGTCGCCGGCATACGGTATTCACCACCCAGGTAAGCGCCGGCAACGGTCTCGAGCCAGCCAATGAAGACCCCCGCAATCAGTGCACCCAGGATGCTGTCCAGCCCTCCCACAATCACCACCACCAGCACGCTCAGGCCTATGGCGCCAAACTGAGGGCTAAGCCCGCCGGTAGCCGCCACCAGCACACCCGCAAGCGACGCGGCGAGCGAACCAAACACCCAGGCCAGGTTGAATACCCTGCGCACGTTGATGCCCATGGAATAAGCCGCCGCCTGATCCGAAGCTGTTGCCCGCAGCGCCACGCCACCGCGGGAAAACCGGAAATACAGCAGGTAAACAACCAGAAGTGCGGCGCCAATAAGAAAGCCATAGGCAATTTTGGGCGCCAGGTACATCTCGCCAATAAACACCGGCTTGCGTGGCAGAAAGCCCGGCAGAAGCTGGGGATCCGCCCCCCATACCAGTTCTACCAGCCCCACCAGAATACTGGCGATGCCGATAGTAACCATTACTACTGAAATGGAAGACTCTCCCAGCATAGGGCGGATCATCACCTTCTCGATCACTCCACCCAGCAGGCTCCCCCCCAGCACTGCCAGCGGCAGCGCCACCCAGGGCGACATTTCCATACCACCGGCAAAGGCCAGAAACAGATAAGCCGCGAACATCATGATTTCGCCAATGGCAAAGTTGATGACCCGAGTGGCCTTGTAAATAATGACGAAACCCAGGGCAATCAGGGCATAAAGCCCGCCCATGGCCAATCCCGCCAGGCTGATCTCACCGAAGAATAACCAGTCCACTCAAGCTACCTCGCGTTCCTGGTTCAGTTTCCTGCGCAGGCTGTCCATATCACTGGTACCCAGATAGGCTTCGATGACTTCCGGGTTGTTCTGCACCTCCGCAGGCGGGCCTTCGGTAATAACCTGGCCAAAATTGAGTACGGCAATATGGTCAGAAATATCCATGACCATGCCCATGTCATGCTCCACCATCAGCACCGTAACGCCCCATTCCTCCCGGATATCAAGAATGAAGCGGGCCATGTCTTCCTTTTCTTCCCGGTTCATTCCGGCCACCGGCTCATCCAGCATCAACACTTTTGGCCGCATGGCCAGAGCGCGGGCCAGCTCCACCCGTTTCTGCAGGCCATAAGACAAACTGGCTACCGGTTGGCGCCGTATGTGGTCGATCTCCAGAAAATCGATAATGTGCCGTTCTACATGCTCACGCACGGCCATTTCTTCCCGGCGCGCAGCACCGAAATACGCCAGCGCGCCCAGCAGGCCACTTTGCATGTGCACGTGGGCGCCAAGCTTGATGTTATCGAGCACGGTCATCCCCCGGAACAGGGCAATATTCTGGAAAGTGCGGGCAAGGCCCATGGCAGCCCGGACGGGCGGTTTTGTGCCTGCCAGAGCTTTACCCTGATAATGAATGGTGCCCTGCTGTGGCTTGTAAAACCCGGAGATGCAGTTGAACAGTGAGGTTTTGCCTGCACCGTTCGGGCCGATCACGGTAGTTACGGTATTTTCGGGCACACGGAAGCTGACGTCCTGCAGCGCCTTGACACCGCCAAAAGAGAGCGAAAGATTATTGATCTCGAGGATACTGGACATTCTTCCCCGCACATCCGCAGATTGTGGTTGTTGTTCTTTTCATATGCGCCAGGCGAATTTGCTGGACAAGATTTAAAGTAGCCTATTCCAGCCGCAAAAACCAAGATAGTCTGTTATGCAACCACATAAGCTCTCATGCCAACGGATACCACATCAATGACCACCACCCCGGTAATCTCCGTATTTGACAGACAAACCGGCGTTGCAACCCTGACGTTCAACCGCCCCGAGGTTCTTAATGCCATCAATGTTCCCATGGCCAGCGCCTTTCTTGCCGGGGTTCAAGCCCTGGCCGAGCAGCCGGGGCTGCGTTGTATTGTGATGACAGGGGCCGGGCGGGCGTTCATGGCCGGCGGTGATGTGGCGAGCATGGCGGGCACGCCGGAGCAGACCAGAGATGTGATTAACGGCCTGCTCGTTCCCCTGAATCAGGCCATTCTCCTGCTAAGAGGGATGGACGCTCCGCTGGTTGCCGGTATTAAGGGCGCGGCAGCTGGCGCCGGGCTCAGCCTGGCGCTGATGGCAGATATTATCGTGGCGGAAGAAAATGCAAAGTTCCTTATTGCCTACAATGGCATTGGCGCTGTACCAGACTGCGGGGGCACCCGGTTTCTGCCCGGCAAAATCGGCGCAGCGCGCGCTTCGGAAATGATGCTGCTGGGCCGGCAACTGACAGCAAAGGAGGCAAAAGACTGGGGGTTGGTCGCCGAGGTCGCCTCCGGGGACTCTTTCGATACTGTATTGGCAACCACAGCAAACAGGATTGCCAGCGGCCCTACCAGAGCCTTTGGTGCCTTCCGCCGCCTTGTGGACGATGCCGGCGGAAGGCCTCTGGCGGCGCAGCTGGAAGCAGAGCGTCAGGCTTTTCTGAAAGCCGCAGAAACCGACGATTTCAGGGAGGGCGCGGCCGCCTTTGTTGGCAAACGGCCTGCCGCATTTACGGGCAGCTAGGCTGTCTGGCCAGCTGCCGTCGGTATGCTTCAGACTCTGCTCTTCTCCCAGACCGTCAGCTCCGAAAAACTGTGCTGGAATTTGTTGCGCGTTTCCCGGATTACAAAGGGCAGGCTGCGAGGCTCCAGCAACAGGGTAAAGTTCGGTTCCAGCATGTCGTGCAGGCCATCAAGGGTGGTGTAGTCCTCTCCGTCCTTCTGGAAGCCCCCCACCCACTTGTCCTTCGGCGTGTAGTCTTCCAGCCAGGTATAAGGGGATGCAATCAGCAGCAACCCGTCTTCGTTTAACCGCTCATGTATGCGTGTGAGGAAGAGCGCCGGGTCGTATAGCCGGTCTATAAGATTGCCCGCCAGAACCAGATCGTACCCGGTAAACTCGGGCCCCAGATCACAGGCATCCCCCTGATGAAAAGCTACCCGCTCTGCGGTTTCCTCCAGATCCAGGGACGCCAGGGAGCGCTCCTGCAAGGTAACCAGAGCGCCTTCCTCAGGGCGGGCATAACGCACCACCCTGTCACGGGCCATCACCTGGCACTGCTCCACAAACTTGCGGGAGAAATCGATGCCATCCACATGGTTAAAAACCCGTGCCAGCTCGAAGCTGGTGCGACCGCAGGCACAACCGATATCCAGGGCGCGCCCGGGCCGGCGACCGTCCATTGCATCAATCGCTACCCGGGCAAGCCCACGGGGAAAATTGGCTTCACCATGCCACTGCTCACCATAATGAAATTCCAGGTACTGGGCCAGCGTGGTGTCGTCTTCATAATAGGCGCTCTGCTGCACAATGATTTCCCTCACAATGAATCACGTTGTGGTACCCCGGTATTCATAAATCGCCAGAGGCAATGCTGGCCTCAGATGTTATCCTAACACTATGAGCAAACATCCTGACTACTCACTATTAGAGCTCGCGTCGGTTCGCGAAGGTGACTCCGTGGGCACCACCCTGAAAAACAGCGTGGCCTATGCCCAACATGCTGAAAAGCTGGGCTTCAAGCGATTCTGGCTGGCGGAGCACCATAACATGGAGGGCATCAGCAGCTCTGCGACTTCAGTGCTGATTGGCCACATTGCCGGCAAGACCCAAAGCATTCGGGTGGGCTCCGGGGGCGTGATGCTGCCAAACCACCCACCACTGGTAATCGCCGAACAGTTCGGCACGCTGGAAAGCCTCTACCCGGGCCGCATAGACCTTGGCCTGGGCCGGGCTCCGGGCACCGACCCCATTACGGCCCGCGCCCTGCGCCGGGACGGCCTGGGCGCGGAACAGTTCCCGGAAGACGTTGCCCGGTTGCAGTCCCTGTTGGGGCCCCTGCAGCCCGGGCAGGCGGTTAAAGCCATTCCCGGTGCCGGCACCAGGGTACCGCTCTGGCTGCTCGGCTCCAGCCTCTACAGCGCGCAACTCGCAGCCATGCGCGGCCTGCCCTATGCCTTTGCCGGCCACTTTGCGCCACGCCTGTATCGTGAAGCCCTCAAGGTATACCGGGACAACTTCCAGCCTTCTGAGCAGTTGCAGCAGCCTTATGCCATGCTGGCGGTGCCTGCCGTGCCGGCAGACTCTGTAGACGAAGCAAAGCATCTGGCAACCACCAGCTACCAGCGCATTCTCGCGCTTTTCCGGGGCCAGCCGCTGTGGATGAAACCTCCGGTAGATAGCATGGACGGGCTTTGGACTGCGGGTGAACAAGCCGCTGTAAAGGATTTTCTGGGGCTTCAGCTACTGGGCGATGCCGCCTCCATAAAGCAACAGATCCGGGAACTGCTGGCCACCGTGGAGGTTGATGAGCTTATGTTTACCGTGGACATTCACGACCCGGCAAAACGCCGTCATGCACTGGATATACTCGAAGAAACCCGGCGAGACTGAGGCTCATGCCGTTGACCATCGCAGCAGCAAAGACCCGGCTGGCGAACAGCCTTGACCGGGTTAAAATAGAATTCAGGGCGTTCCTTTCAAGGGCTGGCACCCGCTGAACAGGCACTGTTCATAAACAAACCAATGAAGCCAATTTCTTGCGAAAGTCGCCGAGTTTTGCCAGTCTCTTATAATGTAACAATAAATATCTGAAAAAAAACGAACGGAGAAAAACCGATGAGCAGCATGAGTAAATTCAAGAAACTGGCCGGAATTTCAGCGTTCGCATTCGCGGCAATGACAGCCGCTAACTCCGTGAGCGCAGCCAACTGGCGCTATGCCCACGAAGAGTACGAAGGCGACGTACAGGATGTATACGCATACAAATTCAAGGAATACATCGAGGACAACTCGGACCACACACTCCAGGTTTATCGCTTCGGCGAACTCGGTGAGTCTGATGACATCATGGAACAGACCCAGGCGGGGATTCTGAACTTTGTTAACCAGTCTCCGGGCTTTACCGGCGCCCTGATCCCGGAAGCACAGATATTCTTCATTCCTTACCTGATGCCTACCGACATGGAGACGGTGATCGAGTTTTTCCGTGAGAGTGAGGCCATCAATGAGGATTTCCCCAAGCTCTATGCTGAAAAAGGTCTTGAGCTGCTTCAGATGTACCCGGAAGGCGAGTTTGTTATCACTCTGGATGAACCCGTCACAACACCGGAAGGGCTTCAGAATAAAAAAATCAGGGTTATGACCAACCCGTTGCTGTCGGAAACCTACTCCGCCTTCGGAGCAACACCAACGCCACTGCCCTGGGGTGAAGTGTACGGTGCACTGCAGACCAACATGATCAATGGCCAGGAAAATCCGATTTTCTGGATCGAGTCCGGCGGGTTGTATGAAGTATCACCCAACCTGATATTCACGGGCCACGGCTGGTTCACCACGGCCTCCATGGCCAACAAGGATTTCTACGACAGCCTGTCTGACGAAGACAAGGAACTGATCCAGAACGCTGCAGATTACGCGTTCGAAGAGATCATTGAGCACATTGATGGCCTTGCCGACGAAGCACTTGCGAAAATTCAGAAAGCCAGCGATGAGGTGACCGTTACCCGCCTGAATGAAGAGCAGATCAAGGCCTTCAAGGCAAGAGCTCCTCAGGTGGAGAAGAAGTTTATTGAAATGACAGGTGAAAGTGGTAAAGAGCTGTTAAACCAGTTCAAGAAAGACCTGAAAAAAGTACAAAACGACTGATTTTATGTCGTTCTATCTGCCGGCGCCCGCCGGCAGATAGGTTTTTGAACCAATAACCCGCCCCGCCCGACATGAAAAACCGGCAGGGAGCGACATGATCTGGAGCAGACCCCATGTCCGAGAACTCCCCGGAGATAGATGACGACACCGGCACTTTCGAGTCCGGCCTGCCCGGGTTTCTGGGAACCGTGGATGGATGGATCGCCAAAGCTGAGGCCGTTATTCTGGCTGCTGGCGTGATTCTGATGGCCATCAATACCTGCGTTAACGTTGTTGCACGTTTCGTATTCGGGGAAGGCCTTTTTTTCTCCGGCGAGATCAACCGCATCCTGATTATTCTGGTCACCTTTGCGGGTATCGGCTACGCGGCACGCTACGGTCGTCACATCCGGATGTCCGCTGTTTACGATGCGCTGCCTCCCAAAGGCAGAAAAGTGCTGATGATTATTATTGCCCTGTTCACTTCCGCCGTGATGTTCTTCCTGTGCTATCACTCGTACGGCTACATCGAGACCCTGTACAGCCGCGGCCGCATTCTTCCCGCGCTGGGCTTTGAGATCTGGTGGATTTACATCTGGGCACCCGTGGGCTTTGCCGTTACCGGCATCCAATATTTTCTCACAGCCATCAAGAATCTCACCAGTGAGGACGTTTATCTCTCCACCGGTGTGATTGACGGTTACGCTGATTCAGAATCGGAAGTCTGACCCGGCCACCCGGGCACAATAAAAAAGGGCACAGCTATGGCGACAATTCTTATGATCATCATGATCGGGCTGCTACTCCTGGGCTTCCCGATGATGATTCCGCTGACCACCGCCGCCGTCGTTGGCTTTGTCATGATGTTCGATGGCTTTGGTCAGATGGGTACGTTCATCCAGCAAATGATGGGTGGCATACGACCCGCCTCGCTCATTGCAGTACCCATGTTCATTCTTGCCGCAGACATCATGACCCGCGGCCAGTCTGCAGACCGTCTGATCAATATGGTCATGGCGTTCATCGGGCATGTAAAGGGCGGGCTGGCGATCAGTACTGCCACGTCCTGCACTCTTTTTGGCGCAGTTTCAGGCTCTACCCAGGCAACCGTTGTCGCTGTCGGTTCTCCGTTACGCCCGAAAATGCTCAAGGCCGGCTATTCCGATTCGTTTACCCTGGCGTTGATCATCAACTCCAGTGACATTGCTTTCCTGATTCCCCCCAGCATCGGCATGATCATATACGGGGTTATTTCCCAGACCTCCATTGCAGAGCTGTTTATTGCAGGTATTGGGCCAGGCATACTTATCCTGTTCATGTTCTCGCTTTACTGCCTGTTCTATGCCTACAAAAACGATGTACCCACTGAACCCAAGGCATCCTGGAGGCAGCGCGCCGTCTCTGTCCGTGATGCCATCTGGCCCCTGTTTTTTCCGGTTATCATTGTGGGCGGAATATACGGTGGCATCTTCAGCCCGACTGAAGCAGCGGCGGTTTGTGTGCTATACGCGTTCTTGCTGGAGTTCATCGTATTTCGCTCTCTGAAAATTGGCGAGATCTACAAGATTGCCAAATCCACCGGCCTGATCACGGCAGTGGTATTCATTCTGGTGGCAGTTGGTAATGGGTTCTCCTGGATCATTTCCTTTGCACAGATCCCCCAGGCAATTCTTGAGTCTGTTGGTGTTAACCAGGCCGGCCCGGTAGGCGTGCTTCTGGCCATCTGCATTGCGTTTTTTATTGCCTGCATGTTTGTGGACCCGATTGTTGTCATCCTGGTGCTCACGCCCATATTCGCGCCCGCCGTTGAAGCGACGGGGCTGGATCCGGTGCTGGTGGGGGTGCTCATTACCCTGCAGGTAGCCATAGGTTCGGCAACACCGCCCTTTGGCTGTGACATCTTTACGGCGATTGCGATCTTCAAACGGCCCTACCTGGACGTTATCCGGGGCACGCCCCCGTTTATTCTCATGCTTGTTACTGCGGCGGGCCTGATCATTGCCTTCCCGGACATTGCCCTGTTCCTGCGTGATGTTACCTTCGCAGACTGACAGGCAACCGGATCTGTTTTTTTAAGGAGATAATCATGTTCAAACGGATACTGGTGGCGGTGGACAGCTCCAAAACCTCACTCAAGGCTCTGGAAAAGGCCATCGAGCTGCAGAAGCTTATCCCTGAAGCTGAAATCTTCATTCTCTGTGTTTACAAACATCACAGCCTGTTCGAGGCATCACTTTCCATAGGCCGGCCAGCCGACATTGATATTCCGGACAAGGTGCTTTCGGAATATGCCAAAGAAGTGGTCAATCACGCCAAGGAAATGGCCAAGGAACATGGTGCGACTAAGGTGCGTGGTTTTGTTAAAGCCGGCCGGCCTTCAAAGGTCATTATAAGTTTTGCACAGGACAAGGAAGCGGACCTGATCGTAGTGGGCGCCCGGGGTACGCACAGCGGCAAAGACGGAATGCTCCTGGGCAGTGTTTCTCACCGGGTAGCCTCCCACGCCAAGTGCCCGGTGCTGGTGGTCTGAAACTGGATCATCACAAACTTCTCACCACCGTAGCGACACACCACATCGCTGCCACAAAAATGCGCCTTCATCACAGCGTCTTGTTTTCATACCCTTGCCCTTGCGGCAGCACGATCTCATGCCAGGGCCAGTCTTCAAGCCGGAGCAACCGTTTTTACAGGCCGGATTTCAGCTTTTCCCAGTATCTGGCATAGATCTGCAACGCCTCATCCCCGATGTCCGTCTGAAATTCGGCATTAACCATGTCTTCCGCCGTGGGGTAGCTGGCCCGATCGCCGGCAACTTCATCACCAAGCAACTCTCTTGCCGGCAGCACCGGCGTGGCGTAGCCGATATCCTCGCTGATCAGTGCCGCGATTTCCGGCTGTAGCACAAAGCTGATGAACTTGTGAGCCGCTTCCGGGTTTTTGGCATTCTTCGGAATCACGAAGCTGTCCAGCCAGGCGATAACGCCTTCTTCCGGATACACATACTCCAGCGCTTCCATGCTGTCCTTGCCCATAACGGCTTCACCGTTCCAGATCATGCCCACATCGGCCTCGCCTTCCAGGAAAGGCATGCGGGGCGCATCTGAGTTGAAGGTGCGCACGGATGGCATCAGTTCCGTCAGCTTTTCATAGGCTTCTTCGATCTGCTTCGGGTCGGTGCTGTTACCGGAATAACCCAGCACCCGCAGGCCCATGTGGAAAACCTCGCGCATGTCATTGGTCAGGTTCACCCGGCCCTTGAAGCGCTCATCCCACAGATCTGCCCAGGCGGTCACCGGCTCGCCTTCAACATCCGCAGTATCGACACCAATGCCCGTTGTGCCCCAGAGATAAGGCACGCTGTACTGGTTGTTCGGGTCGATATCCAGGCCGGTGAGTTCCGGATCAAGCTGATCAAAACCACTGATCTTGCTTTGGTCGATGGGCATCAGCAGCCCTTCATTGCGCATTTTGCTGACGTAGTAGGTTGAGGGCACGGCGAGGTCGTATGCAGCACTCTCGTTCAGCAGTTTTAGCCGGGCATACATGGCTTCATTGCTGTCATAGGTGGTGTACACCACTTTGATGCCGGTTTCATCCTCAAAGCGCGTCAGTACTTCCTGTGGCATGTACTCTGACCAGTTGTACAGGTTCAGTACCTGTGAATCGTCAGAACTGCAGCCAGTCAGACCCAGGGCCAACAGGCCCGCCAGTGCGAGTTTCTTCATTGTTTGCTCCTTGAAAGAATCCATTGCGATAACATCAGCATTGCCAGCGAGAATACCAGCAACAGAGTGCCAAGTGCGTTTACTTCAGGTTTGAGCCCCACGCGCACCATGGAATAGATGCGCAGTGGCAGAATTTCGTAACTGGGCCCGCTCACGAAGGTGCTCACCACCACATCGTCCATGGAGAGGGTGAAGCCGAGCAACCAACCCGCCATTAACGCCGGCATGATCACCGGGATCAACACGGTACGGGTCATGGTGAAATCGCTGGCGCCAAGATCCCGCGCCGCCTCCGGCAAGCGCTCATCAAAACCGGTGAGCCGGGCCATCACAGTGATCACCACAAACGGCAGGCAGAAGGTTACGTGGGCCAGCAGCAGGGATACATACCCCAGCTTCAGGCCCAGCAGCAAGAACAGCCCAAGCAGTGAAATCGCCAGCACGATCTCTGGCGACATCATCACTACAAAGAGCATGCCATTGAGTGCTTTTTTTCCCCGGAAACGATAGCGGTGCAGCGCCAGTGCGGTGAGCGCGCCAATGCATGTAGACACAGTAGCAGCCGTAAGAGCAAGCCACAGAGAATTCCACATGGCCTGGACCATGGCGTGGTTATTGAACAACGATTCGTACCAGCGCAGGCTGAAACCGCCCCAGTTGTAGCCTGTGCGGGAATCGTTGAAAGAAAACACCACCAGAACCACAATCGGCACGTACAGAAGCAGGTATACCAATGCAAGATAACTGCGGGAGAGCCAAGGCATTACACGCCCTCCTCACCCAGGCGGCGTTTACTCAGGCGGTGGGCGAACATCAGCAATGCCATGCACAGGGTCAGCACTATGCTGGCGGCCGCGCCAAAGGGCCAGTTGCGGGCATCCAGAAACTGGTTCTTGATAACGTTACCTACCAGCAAGTTGCGGGACCCACCCAGAATATCCGGCACGAAAAACAAACCCATGGCCGGTAACAGCACCAGCATCACCCCCGCCAACACGCCGGGCAGCGTCAGAGGTACGACAACGTTTTTGAAGGTAGCAAACCGGCCTGCACCCAAATCGTGGGAAGCCAGCAGAACATCCTGGCGCAAATCTTCAAATACCGAGTACAGGGGTAAAATCATAAAGGGCAAGAGCAAATATACCAGGCCAACAATCACCGCACCTTCGGTGTACAGAAGTTGCACTGGCTGGTCAATCAGGCCCAGAGACGAGAGCGCGCTGTTCAACAGGCCGTTGGTGGCCAGAATCAGCTTCAGCGCGTAGGTGCGCACCAGTGAGTTGGTCCAGAAGGGCACAATCAACAGGAAGATCAGCAACATCTGCCGGCGTTTTTCCACCCGCGACAAAGCCCAGGCAAAGGGATAGCCAATCAACAGGCAAATCAATGTGGTCATGGCCGCCATGTAAAGGGAAGCGAGAAACACATCCAGGTACAGGGGATTGAACAGTTGCCGGTAGGCGTCCAGGTTCAGTGGCAGAGAGATAAAAGTGGCAGGGTCCCGGGTCATGACACTTGCGCCCACCACCAGCATGTTGGGCGCAAGTACGAGGAACAGTAGCCAGCCCCACACTAGCACCAGAACAGCCGCCCGGAACGGCTGCTGCTTAATGCTCTGCATCATCAGCGGCCAGCTCCTCTTCGTCGGTGAGTGGCTCATCGCCTTCTTCCGCCAGCAACCATTCCCAGCCATCCACCCAGCTCACACGCACCCGTTCACCAATGCTGTAATCGAAGGTGGGGTCGTCTTCATCAAAGAATTCGCTGGCCATCACCTGGCTGCCGTCTTCCAGTTCGATCACCGAGTCCAGTGTGCTGCCCTTGTAGTTGCGCTCTACGATCTTGCCTGCGACCCCTTCGGTATCATCGGGCGCAAGTACGCGGATATCTTCCGGGCGCAGCAGCACATGCAGTGGCTGATTCATGGTAACGCGGAACGACGGCATGCTCAGCTCCCGGTTCAGGCCAAACACATCCACACTGATCCGCTCGCCTGCAATTGCGGTAACACGACCGGGGAAGAAATTGGTCTGCCCCACAAAACGCGCGGTAAACACATTTGCCGGGCGTTCATAGACTTCCCGGGGGGTGCCGAGCTGCTGAATATAACCATCCTTGAGCACCACAATGCGGTCAGACATGGACAAAGCTTCTTCCTGATCGTGGGTCACGAACACAAAGGTAATGCCCAATTCCCGTTGCAGGCGCTTGAGTTCCACCTGCATGGTGCGGCGCAGCTTGTAGTCGAGTGCAGACAAAGGCTCATCCAGCAACAGCATCTTTGGCCGCTTCACCACGGCTCTGGCAATCGCCACCCGCTGCTGCTGCCCGCCGGAAAGCTGGTGCGGCTTGCGCCTGGCAAAGTCTTCAAGCTGAACCATGGCCAGGGCTTCTTCAACCCGCTCACGTATCTCGGCTTTCGGCCGTTTTTCCATCTTCAGGCCATAGGCCACGTTGTCGAAAACCGACATGTGGGGAAACAGGGCGTAGTTCTGGAAAACGGTATTAAGCGGGCGGCTCTCCGGTGGGGTTTGGGTAATATCCATACCAGACAGGGTAACGGTGCCCCGGTCCGGAAGCTCAAAACCCGCCATCATGCGCAAAAGGGTGGTTTTTCCGCAGCCGGAGGGGCCCAGAAGCGTAATGAACTCGCCATCATCTATCTTCAGGCTGAGCTCATCCAGCACGGTTTTGCCGTCAAACTGCTTACTGATGCCGCTCAGCGATAAGAGTGTCTTAGTCATCAGCCCTGCCTGAAAAACGAAATAGCCGCGTATTTTTTCAGAAAGCACGCTGCATAAAAAGGGTAGTGCGGGATTTTAGCACCACGATTTCGGGGATTGTTCGGCAAAGAGCGCACCCTGGCTATCGCAACAGCCAGGGTGCAGGTGGCGGGAGGTCAGTCGGTAGCAATACTGTTCAGGTACGCTTTGTCTGAAATGTTCGTCCACTGACGAACCTGCTTCAGATAGTCGTGCTGGGAGTTGATGATTTCTTTCGCCAGCTCATCCTTCTCAGCTGCCTCCGCCAGCAACTTCCGGGTTGCCTCGCGCATCGCATCAATGACTTCCGGTGGGAACGTCTTGTGTGTCACCTGGGGATAGTCTTCTTTCATGCGACTCCATGCCACGCCGCTTTCGTGAGTGGTCTGGATGTACATATCATAAGCCGCTGTGCGCATGGCTACGCGCAGGATGGCCTGCAGATCCGCCGGCAGCTTGTTCCAGGCTTTCTCATTGATCAGGAACTGCACTTCGGCACCCGGCTCCTGCCAGCCTGAGTAATAATATTTCGCAATCTGGTGGAACCCCATCGGGAAGTCGAGGGCCGGCCCTACCCATTCAACGGCGTCGACTGTACCACGCTCAAGCGCTGTGTACAGTTCTCCCGGGGGCAGGTTGGTTACCGCAACACCCAGCTCGGACATAACTTCACCGGCAAAACCGGGAGTCCGCATTTTCAGGCCTTTGAGGTCCGCTACAGAATTGATTTCCTTGTTGAACCAGCCACCCATCTGGTTACCGGTATTGCCACCGGGGAAGGACAGCAGGCCGAAGGGCTCATACACCTTCTGCATCAGCTCCATGCCTTCATCGTGGTAGAACCAGGCATACATTTCAGGAGCAATCAGGCCAAAGGGTATGGTGGTGAAGTACATGGCATTGGGGATCGTGCCCTTGTAGTAATAAGAGGCGGTGTGGCCCATGTCGTACTGACCATTGCGCACCAGATCGAAAATACCAAAGGGGGCCTTGTGCTTGTTGGAGCTGTCAATACGGATCTTGAGGCGGCCGCCAGACATTTCCTCGGCCATTTTGGCCATGTTTTCGGTGGTTTCACCAAGAATTGGCGAATTGGGACCCCAGGTCTGTGCAAGCCTGAGGGTGTAGTTTTCTGCCGCCACACCAAGCGAACTGACAGAGAACAACAGCGTGATCGCCGCCATTCTGAACAGACGAGTCATCATCGTTAGCACCATTTATCGTTTTTTTATGTCGCGTTTTTGTCGCTCGAACGAGTGCAATACTAGCCCGTGTTTACACTCCGCGCCAAGAGAGCCCTGCAAAAAACTCCCGGCACCGCACAATTCCTTTTTGTAAAGCCTGCCTCGCTGGGTGTCAGACCTTGAACTGGCTCACCAGATCCCGAAGGGTCTCGCCCAGCCGGGCAAGCTCCTGGCTGGCTTCATTGGTCTGGGTAACACCGGTATCGCTGCGTTGCGCCGCATCAACAATGCGAATCACGTTCTGGTTTATTTCTTCCGCCACCTGGCTTTGCTGTTCTGCAGCGGTGGCAATCTGGGCCACCTGATCGTGAATCTGGCCCACTGATTTCTTGATGGTCGTCAGTGCGCCGGTTGCATGGTTAATACGCTCTACAGTCTCGGCTGAACGATCCCGGGAGCGGTTCATACGCTCGACGGCGGAACGCGACTCACTTACAAAGCCATCAATCATTTCCCGTATCTGGTCCGCCGACTCGGCACTGCGCCTTGCCAGTTGCCGCACCTCATCCGCAACTACAGAGAACCCCCGGCCGTGGTCGCCGGCCCGGGCCGCTTCTATCGCAGCATTCAGTGCCAGCAGGTTGGTCTGCTCGGTAACTGCATGAATCACATCCAGAACCTGCTGAATATCATCTGATTTTTCCGCAAGGGCATTGATGCTTTCAGCGCTTTGCTGGATTTCTTCAGACAGTTTATTCACTGCACCCTGGGCATTGGCGATAGTTTCACCGCCGTCGCGGGCCATGCGGTCAGCATCGGATGCAGCGCTCTCAACTTCGTTGGCATTGCCGGAAATCTGCTGGATGGTGGCCGCCATTTCATTGATTGCAGAGGCAATCTGGTCGGTTTCCGAGCCCTGCTCCTGAACCGAGGCACGGGTTTCGTTGGCAACCCGGCTGAGCTCCTCGGCCGCAGACGCCACCTGGTCCGTGGTAGCGCCCACTTCCCGGATGGTGGTCTGTATCTTGACAACAAAGGCATTGAAACGGCGACCCAGTTCTGACAGCTCATCGCTGCCCTCTTCCGGCAAACGCTGGCGCAGGTCACCGTCGCCGTCGGCGATCTCCTGCATCATATCGCTGACACTCTTGATCGGGCGGGTTACCGTGCGGCCCACGAAAACACCAATCACCAAGGAAACCACCACAACACCGATCGTTACCAGCACAATAAAGCCAAGGATTGCGACTATTTTTTCCTCGATTTCAACACGTACAGCGGCGACCTGCCGGTCGATATCAGTAATATAAACACCAGCGCCGATCATCCAGTCCCACCCCGGAATGATCGTAGAGTATGAAACCTTGGGTTCCTCTTTACCCGACGACGGGTTAGGCCAGTCATATGCAAGGTAGCCGTTCGACTCTGCTGCACGGAACAGGTTGCCTACAAGTTTTCTGGCCACCGACCCGCTCTCCTTGCCTTCTCTGGAAATATCCGGTGCATACGCCACGGCACGCGCTGCCCGGTCATAGGCAAATATGTAATTGGTTTCCTCGAACCGGATGCTCCGCAAGCGAGATGCTGCCTGTGCTTTGGCTTCCTCTTCAGACAGTTCGGGGTTGTTCTTTGCTTCGAGAACGACCGCTTTCGCGGCATCAATCAGATTCTTCAGGCCGTCCTTCCGTGCCTCCAGAAGGCTTGATTCAAGGCGCTTTAACTCTGCCTCTCCGTTAGCCTGTATCTGGTTTACTGAAATCCAGGCCAGGGTTACCGCAGTAACCAGAACGGGGATAAGCACGGCAAGAAGCAGACGGGTTCGTATGCGCAGGTTGTTCAGGAAATTCATTACGGCAGGTCCTCGGAAAAGCGTTGTCTCCTGATATTAACGGCAAGGCACGGAATATCTTGAATAAGATTATCGCTTGTCCGGGACAAAATCGCGGGGCGCTCCCTCGTCACACTTGCGGCAATCCAGCTCAAAACCCAGCATGGCGCGCCTGCCCTCTTCCGTGATTACCCAGGGCCGGTTGACCCAGGGAGGCGTGTGGCGCACATGCTGGTTGTGGCCACAAGCCAGCCGGGCAACCCAGTGGTCTTCTTCATCTTTGTGGTATGCAGTTATCGGTTGTTTCATACCGCCCAAGTTAGCTGATCAGGCTGCGGATGAAAATCGCCGGGCGCACAGGAAGTCCCGAAAGATGCCTGAGGAGGCTCCACTTCAAGCGGTCTGACTGTCCGGACCAGTTGGCCGGGAGGCTGATTTCCATCATCAGGTTGGGGCCAACCTTGGCCATTTTTACCTGCTCGGGGGCGAGCCCTACGGAGCTCAGGGCATCGTGAACCTCTTCTGCAAACTCTGCCGGAGGCGCGGCCAGCATCAGTTCCCGCACGGCACCAACCGTCATTTTCACGGGCACCAGAATAAAATAGGCTGAAATAACCACCATCATTACCGGGTCGGCATACACAGCCCAGGCAGTCAGGCCATTCTTCTCCAGCCACCAGGCTATGGCAAATCCAAGAACTACCGCAGCGCTGAGAACTGAATCCATAAACCACTGACGCTGCTCTGCTTCCAGCAGACCGGAGGATTCAAGGCGCTCTGCCCACTTCAGGTATACCCACACTGCAGCACAACCCAGAACGCTCACAGCAGCAAACACCAGTGCCTTGTCGGCACTCACGGCACGTCCACCTTCAAGCAGAGCCGCAATGGCAGAAGCCAGAGACAAGACACACACCAGCGCAATCACCAGCCCTTTAACAGCAATCACCAGAGGTTCAACAGCTCCCCGGCCAAACGGGTATTCTTTGCTGGCCGGGCGGCGCACAATCCGCGCAGCGTATAACGACAGCAGTGACAGCAGCAGGCTGACCAGCGAATAGGCGCCATCAAACAGGATAACCAGTGAATCAATCCATAAACCCCAGGTAATGCCGGCCAGGGCAAACAGACCCGCCGCTATTGCCGACAAACTCAGCGCCGTATTTTCCCGCGCTATAGACTTGAACATTTTGATCTCCCATGAATTACCGGCATATTATCGCGGTATAACTGACAGCGTGAGTCGGTGACCGACGGAAAATCCGTCACCTCGGGAGGATTCATTGAAAACATCACAGGTAAGGGTATTTCTGGCCGTGGTTCGTAATGGCACCATAGCCGCAGCAGCCCGGGAGCTTAACCGGAGCCGCACCACTGTGAGCACTGCCCTGGCAGCGCTGGAAGACGAGCTTGGCGTTGCGCTGTTCGAGCGCAGTGGCAACCAGTTACAACTGACCACCATCGGCCAGGCCATAGTGACAGATTGCCGCCGATTCGATCAGGTGGCCGGGCAGATATTCGCGCGCTGCCAGCATCACCTCAGCGGTGCCGAGTCGATCCTGCGGATTGCCCGGGACGATTCGGTTCCGGAACCGGTTTGGCGTGACCTCCTGCGCCGGCTAAAAATCCGTTTTCCCCAGACCAGCCTTTCCATTTACCTGGCCACGCCCAGGGAATTGCCAGCGCTGGTCAAAAACCAGTCTGTGGACGTGGCCTACGGCCTTATGCCTGAACTGCTGAGTGAGGGTTATCAATGGTTTCGGGAACTTGCCGATGTACGCATGCTCACGGTGGCCGCGCCGGAGCACCCGCTAAGCAAGCTCAAACGGGTTACCCAGGATGACCTTGTCAGCTTTACTGAAGTCACCCTTGCCTTTATGCAAAACGACAGACTGGTAGCCGAGTCACCGGAAACCGCTAACTACCTGGCCTTTACCCAATACGAACTGATCCGGGATGCGGTGATTGATGGCGCGGGCTGGGCAGACCTTCCCCTGCCCCTGATTTCAGAGGCTCTGAAGCAAGACAAGCTTAAAATTGTGCACCACCGCAGCGCACGCTGGTGGAAAGTGTTCAGCGCACTGGAATCGGAACAGGCCCAAGGAGGTGCAGTTGTGAGATGGCTGGCCACAGAACTTGAACAATTCCTGGAAACGATGGAATGATTTTTATGGTGCAGCAGGCGTGGCACGCCCCGACCAGGCCGACCATGAATAGATCGCCAGAGCGACCCAGATCATGATAAAGCTCGTCAGCTTTTCCGGGCTTAAAGGTTCGCCGAACACCGCCAGCGCGATCAGAAACTGGATCGTCGGGTTGATGTACATCAGAAAGCCGACGGTGGAAAGGCGCAACCTTCGTGCCGCACCCGCAAAGGCCAGCAGGGGAACAGCCGTTACAGCGCCACTGGAAAGCAACAGCATTGTGATTGCAGTGCTCTCCCCGAAATGTGAAACCCCTGCATAACCCAGTGCCAAGAGCACAACAATGGCCACCGGGAACAGGAGCAGCGTTTCCACAAACAACCCTGATAATCCGTCAAGGGCCACCTGCTTGCGGAGCAGACCATAGGTTCCAAAACTGAAAGCGAGCAACAGCGTTATCCAGGGCACAATACCCAGCAAGAAGAGTTGGTAAAGAATCGCGGTGGCCGCCAGCGCCACAGCCACAATCTGTAACCGGGAAATGCTTTCCTTGAGCACCAGCATGCCCAACCCTACGTTAACCAGAGGCGTAAGAAAGTAGCCCAGACTGGCCTGTAAAACCTGGCGCGATTCCACTGCGTAGATATAAACTCCCCAGTTCACTGCAATCAGTACCGCACAACCGAGTACGTACCCGAGCTTCGATGGCTGCGCCAAAGCAACCCTTACCGGTTGCCAGCGTTTCAGGAAGGTGATGATAAAGGCCAGAAACACACACGACCAGAGCACCCGGTGAACCACCACTTCCCACGCCGGCACGCCTTCAAACAACGCGAAGTACAGCGGGAAACAGCCCCACATTATGTATGCAGACAAGCCGTATAAAACGCCTTTACTGGTTTCCTGCGGGGCCATTAAATAGCTTCCTTATTACACCTTGGCGATGAATTTAACACAACTGACAGGTGACGCGCCTTGGCAATATGTCTTAACCTGAACACACATTCACACAGTGCGGAGAATCCGTTATGAAAACAGCCCAGGATTTTGTTGCAGAAGCGAAACAGCATATTCAGGAGATTCCCCTGGAGGAAGCCGACAGCGCCATTCAGGCGGCGGATCTGTTACTGGATGTTCGCGATGCCGACGAGTACCGGCACAGCCACATCCCCCAAGCCACGAATGTCTCCCGGGGGCTTCTGGAGTTCAAATTCAGCAACGACCCGACACTGGCTGACCGGAATATGAACATCGTGCTTTACTGCAAAAATTCGGGGCGATCCGCGCTCTGTGCAAAGGTACTGCAGGACATGGGTTACCTGCATGTGCAGTCGATTGAAGGCGGCTTTGATGCCTGGCAGGAAGCCGGCAAACCGGTAGCGGAACCGAAGCTGCCACCTTTCGGCTAATCGCTGCTATACTGCGCCGAATACCCGGAAACTGACGCCAATGACTACCTGTAAGGCCTCGCGCACGATTCCTGCCCGGATGGTTGATTCCGACCCTGCGGACCCTTCGGCTTCCTCAGGGTCCGTTACCAATGCAGGGCTCCAGACGATTCTCGACAACCTTGACGCCCTGGTGTATGTCGCCGATTTCGACACCCACGAGCTGTTGTATATGAATGCCTATGGCTACAAGAACCTGGGCAGCTTCGAGCATGGCCAGACATGCTGGGAGGTCCTGCAAAACGCCGACGGCCCTTGCAGTTTCTGCACCAACCACTTGCTCGTTGACAACCGTGGCGAGGCTACGGGCATTCATGTCTGGGAATTCCAGAACAAAGTCAATAAACGCTGGTATCAGTGCCGTGATCAGGCCATTGAATGGACGGACGGGCGCCTGGTTCGCCTGGAAATCGCTACCGACATTACCGATCGCAAGAACATGGAACTTGCCCTGAAAGAGGCCCACAAGAAAGCAGAAGCCGACTCCCGGCAGGACGGGCTCACACGGCTGAATAATCGCCGGGCCTTTTTTCAATTTGGCCGCAAGTATCTGAAACAGGCACACAGGAACCAGACGAGCCTGGCTGCCATCATGTTCGACCTGGATCACTTCAAGCAGATTAATGACAGTTACGGCCACGAGGCTGGCGATGCAGTTCTGCGGGAAGTGGGCAACCTGCTTTTGTCCAGGATTCGTGAATCTGATATCGCAGCACGTATCGGCGGCGAGGAATTTGCCGTACTGCTGCCAGACACCTCCCAGGAACAGGCCATGGAACTGGCAGAACGGCTGCGCTTCCTGCTTCAGGAGCTGCGGGTTCGGTTCAGGCAGGACGTGCTCAGGCCCACCGCCAGCTTCGGGGTGGCCATGCTGGTGCCGGAAGACGAACGCCTTGAAACGCTTTTATCAAGGGCCGATGAAGCCATGTACCTGTCCAAGACCGAAGGCCGGGACAGGGTACACCTTTTCCCGCAGTTCTGAGCCTGTTCAGGGGCGCCGGGTAACCGCCATGGTCAGGCGGGAAATACAGGTGGTTTTACCCTCTTCGTTTTCCATGCGAATTTCCCACACCTGAGTCGCGTTGCCAATGTGTACCGGCCTGGCCGTTCCATAAACCCAGCCTTTGGTAACGGGACGTATGTGGTTAGCGTTGATCTCCAGGCCGACGGCAACGGTACCCGGGTCTTTCAGGCAGCAGTTTGCCGCCATGCTACCCAGTGTTTCGGCCAGCAATACCGATGAACCACCATGGAGAATTCCGAAGGGCTGAACCGTGCGTTCATCAACCGGAATACGCCCTGTCACGTAATCGTCACCAATTTCGGTGTACTCAATACCCATGTAGCTGACTGCTGTGTTTGCACTGGCTTTCGCCAGCTGCTCAAGATCCGGGGTGCGGGTCCAGATTGCCATACTGATAAAACTCTCTTGCCGGTTCAGTGGTTTATCTCTGAGGCACTAAGGCCGAAGATACATGTAGCGGGCCGCATATTCCTTGATGATTTCATCCAGCCGGCCCGACTGAACCAGAGTATACAGCCGGTCTGCGATAAGCTCACGAAACTCAAAGGTATTGCATGGCGAGTTCTTGGAAAAGGTAAAGAAAAGCCCTTCGTTGCTGACGGGCACATCCAGCGGCACGAACTTCCTGGCCATCCCTAGCCGCTGCAGCTTTACCTGCCCCTGCAGGCGCTCATAGAGAACGTAATCAACACGCCCGGCAAGCGCCATTTCAAAGGATTGCTCAATGGTTCTGACCTTGATTATTTCCAGGTTTTGTTCGGCGTAGCGGTCAAAGCCCTGACCAAAGCTGTTGCCGATCAGCGTGCTTCCGCGCTTGTTCTCCAGGTCCGGCCAGTGACGATAGGTGAACGTCTCGCCTGCGGGCACCCAAACGGACGTAGGCAGGTGCATATAAGGTGGCAGCAGGTAATCCATGTACTGGATACGTTCCGAGGTAATGAACGCTCCGGCGATCATGTCCAGCTCTCCCACTCTTGCAAGGCGCTGAACCCGGGCCCATGAACCGGGACTCTGTACGTCCAGTTTTACTCCGAGGGGCTCAAGAATCTCCGCGAGAAATGCGATGGCTGCGCCGGTCAGATGCCCCGGAACGCGATCATCCTCCCAAAGCAGTGGCGGGTATTCAGGATTACCACTCGCCGTCAGGATCTTACAGGGTGGTGCCGCTGCTCCATGAGTGCAGAAGATCATCAGGGCCGGCAGCAAAACCGCAATGACTACTCGCATGATCTATTGCCTCCCTACCGGTATCTCCACAGGCATCTCCATATGCTATTGCGCGCATTTATCTGCAACGATCTGCGCAGAGTATAGACGCCCGCGAATCTACATGCGGCCAGACTACGTAAAAAAGACGCCGGGCACGACGGTTGAATTAATACATTTACGCCGCAAGAAAGGTAACAGGTCAGGTAAAAGCAGATGACAATCACTTCCCAACGAAAAGGACAGGCACTATGAAAATTCTCATGGTTCTTACGTCTCACGATCAGATGGGCGATACCGGGCACAAGACCGGCTTCTGGCTGGAGGAATTCACGGCGCCTTATTATGTATTCCGCGACGCCGGCGCAGACATAACCCTGGCATCACCCAAGGGCGGCAAGCCGCCTGTGGACCCGAACAGTGAGGCCGATGAAGCCCTCACCGACACCACTCGCCGCTTTCAGGCGGATGCCCATGCCCGGGAATCCCTCGCCAGCACGAAAAAGCTGGCCGATGTGGACATGAACGAATTTGACGCCATTTTTTACCCCGGCGGGCATGGGCCTCTGTGGGATCTGGTTGACGACGACAAATCCATTGCACTGATCAAAACCGCCTACGAACAGGACAAGGTGATCGGGGCCGTATGCCACGCGCCGGCGGTGTTCAAGAACGTGGAGATCAAACCGGGCCAGAACCTGGTGGGCGGCCGCGAAGTAACCGGCTTCAGCAACAGCGAAGAGGAAGCGGTTGGCCTTGCCTCCACTGTGCCTTTTCTGCTCGAAGACATGCTGAAGGAAAACACGGCAACCTATTCCAAAGGTGACGACTGGGCGCCGCACATTGTTGTGGATGGCAAGCTGATCACCGGCCAGAACCCGGCGTCATCCGAGGGCGCCGCCAAAGCCGTGGTTCAGGCCTTGCAGGAAGGCTGAAACCCTGAACATCCCCCCGGCCATTTGCCTGGCCGGGGAACCTCACTTAGCGAATCTGCCGCAAATCGGGCTCCATGATCCGCCAGTCTGTGCTAACGTTCTGAAGAACATCTCAAAAGGCTGGCTTTTCCATGAGTAATCCTAAACACACCCTTTTCTGGATGACCTTTTTTCTCGCGGTTGTCGCGATCGTTGGCGTGCTGATCCACAAGCCTCTGATATCCGCGTTTATGGCCAACTGGGTTTTCAATCTGCTGATTGTTGGCGTATTGCTTATTGGCATCGGGCTTACCTATCGGCAGGTGTTCGTGCTGTTCCCCGAATTGCGCTGGATATCCCAGTTCCGCACTGGCCACTCCGGCCTCTCGGTACTGCAGGAGCCACGCTTGCTCAAACCCCTGGCGCGACAGCTTGGTGAAGAATCCAAGCGCGACCGTTTCAAGCTTTCCACCCTGTCACTGCGTACGGTTCTGGATGGCATTCACTCCCGCATGGATGAACAGCGAGAAATCACCCGTTATTTCATCAGCTTGCTGGTATTTCTGGGGCTGCTGGGTACCTTCTGGGGCCTGCTGGGCACCATCAATGCGGTGGGCGAGGTGATTACCAATCTGGATATGGGCCAGGGCGATTTCGGCAAGGTGTTTGCCGATCTCCAGGCGGGGCTGCTGACGCCACTGCAAGGCATGGGCACCGCCTTCAGCTCTTCTCTTCTCGGTCTTGGTGGCTCCCTGATTCTGGGTTTTCTCGATATCCAGGCGGGCCATGCCCAGAACCGGTTCTACGACGGGCTGGAGGAGTGGCTTACCGGTGTAACCAACCTGGTAGACCCGTTCAACGCTGATGAAAACCAGCCATGATCGGATCCAGACGCCGCAGCCGCAACAACACCAATGTCTGGCCAGGGTACGTGGATGCACTGTCTGCCCTGCTGATGCTGGTGATATTCATGTTGCTGGTGTACGTGGTGAGCCAGCTTTATCTGTCCCAGACGCTGTCTGACCGCAACACAGAGCTGGCCCGCCTGAACCAGCGGCTGAACGAAATCTCGCAACTGCTGGGGCTGGAACAGAGCAAAACCGAAGCACTGGAGCAACAGGTGCTCACGGTTCAAAGCAACCTCAGCGACAGCCTGAGCCGCAACGAGGACCTTCAGGAACGGCTGGACGCCTCACGCAACCAGTTAATGCAACAAACCGCCGATGCCGAAGCCAGGGCTGAAAGGCTGGCCAATATGAACCGGGAGCTGGATGAAAAGGATGAGCTGTCCGCCAGCCAGCAAAACATGATCATGCGCTTATCCAATCAGATTGCATCGCTGCAGAGCCAGTTACGACAGATAGCCTCTGCTTTGAAGCTGCAAAAAGAACTGACTGCGGAAAAAGAAGGCGAGCTGGAGAACGTCAGCAAACGCCTGAATACGCTACTGGCGGAGCGCGTCAACGAGCTGGAACAGTACCAGTCGGAATTTTTCTCACGGTTGCGGAACATTCTGGCCGCCAATGAAAACATCCGCGTTGTCGGTGACCGCTTCCTGCTGCCCTCGGAGCTGCTGTTCGCGTCCGGCTCGGCCAGCCTCGGGGCCGAGGGCAAGCGCGAGCTCGACAAACTGGCGGGAGTTCTTCTGGATGTGGTTAAAACCATCCCCGGGGATCTTGACTGGATCCTGCGCATTGATGGCCACACCGACCTGATTCCCATCAATACGCCACAATTCCCCTCAAACTGGGAGTTATCAACCGCCCGTGCCGTGGCAGTGGTGCGCTACCTGGCAAACCAGGGCGTGCCAGAGAACCGTATGGTCGCAGCCGGCTTTGGCGAGTTTTTCCCGGTTGCCGAGGGCACCACACCAGAAGCCCTGCAGAAAAACCGGCGCATCGAGATCAAGCTGACGGATCGCTAACCTAGGCCGTGTTCCAGAAGCGCGCTTACGGTAGCTGTGTAAGGTGCATCAGTACCGAGTGCTTCCGAACGGCGAAGCACAGCCCCCGCGATGCTGTCCAGTTCCAGGGGGCGCCCCTTTTCCTTATCCACCAGCATGGAGGTTTTGATGGCATTAAAGCTGCTGATCAGCCCGAACATCTCGTCCACATCCGGTTTGCCAAGCTCCACGCCATCGGCCTTGGCTGCAGCGGCGGTCTCCGCCATCATGCCGTAGACAATCTTGCTGAACGCCGGATGCCGGGTCAGGCTTTGTGTATCCAGCCCGGTGAGTGCCGAAAGCGGATTAACGCCATTATTGATCACCAGCTTGCGCCAGAGCTCATAGCGAATATCGTCTGAAATCGTTGTGGGAATGCCTGCCTGCTCAAAGGCACTTTGCAGGATCTCCAGCAGCGGGCGGCGGGCATCCTGTTCCGCCGGAGCGCAAGGCCATTCGCCCATGACAATCTGTGCCACACCTTCCGCCGCAATAACACCGGGTTCAACAATATGGCCGCCGATACGCACAGCCAGGCCACCGAGAACGCGGGTGTCGCCCAGCATTCGGGCGATCAGAGGCTCGTTGTCCACACCATTCTGCAACGACAGAACCGGCACCTCACTTCGCGCCAGCCATTGGCCAAGCTCTCCCAGCACGGCTTTTGTCGCGGTGGATTTAAGGGCAACTGCAATCACATCAAAATCGGCGGGTTGGTAGTTCTTTATCAGTGCGGCATGATCAACCGCCGGTACCCGGCACTCTATCACCCGTTCTTCATAATGAACCACGAGGCCGTTTTTCTGCAGGGCAGCAAGGTGCGCACCGCGAGCCGTGAGCACAGCCCGGTGCCCGGCCTCAGCCAGCCTTGCGCCGTAATAACCGCCAATACCGCCTGCGCCGATCATGAGTATGCTGAGCATGAGAAGAGTCCTCGTTACTATCCTTTAAGTTGCCAGCTTGCGGTCTTTAAACACCAGCGTGGCAATCATGATAGCTTGCAGGACAACCAAGGTGCCAAATGCAATCTGGTATCCCTCTGCCGGATATGCGCCAGCGTCCACCCCGCCCCAAAAACCGATAACGATTCCAATGCCCCACTGAAAAACAAACGCTGCCAGGAAAACCAGCAAGTTGAGCGCGGTGCTGGCCCGACCGGCCAGGCTACTGTCGAAGTGACCTGATAACAAAGAAAATATCGTAGCAGATGCAGAGGCCAAAAACCCCATTGTAGCCATGAACAGAGGGAGCACCGGTATGTGCCAGCCTGTTGCCATGGCTGCAACCATACTCATAAACAATGTCATGAGCACAGCAATAACGGGTACCGGCCGAACTCCGTGCCTGAGCAGCCACGCCAGAATGAAACCCAGGCTTAAAAAACCGGCTCCCATACCCATCGCCATGAACATCAACGCTGTCGCGACCTGCCCCGAATCCTGTTGCATGATGTCACGCAGCCAAGGGGCAGCCCAGAGTGTGGCAATAGCCATAGAGGAGCCGCTGAACACCGCGGCAACCGGAGCAATGCGCCAGAAAAAACGGTCGCACAACACCTGTTTCAGACCACCAAACAGGGCGTCAAAACGGATATCCTTTGGCGGCGCCCTGTGCTCAGGTACCATCACCAGGATTAGCCCGGACATTATCAGGGTCATTACCGCCAAGCCCATAAACAGCTGTCTCCAGCCGGTTAGCTCCAGCAACCACGCTACCGGTGCCGTAGCCGCGAGCGCCCCCAACGCCCCGAAAGCCATGAGGCTGCCGTTCAGCATTGGCAACTGGTCCGGCCGGAACCAGAGCGCAAATGCCTTGAAGGACGCCATCAGACAGCAGGCTACTCCCACACCGATCAGTAACCGGCCCAACGTCAAGGCCGCAAGGTTGTCTGCCAGGGAGAAGATAACCGCGCCCAGAGCCGCGATCAGCAACAGCAAGGCCTCGACCCGACGGGGTCCGAAGCGGTCCAGCAACATGCCAACCGGCAACTGAACCACAGCGAATGCGAGGAAGTAGGCACTGGTCAGCAGGCCGAGCTGATTTGCGGACAGGCCCAGATCGGCCACCAGTTCATCGGCGATGACGGCATTGATGGCACGATACAGGTAGGACGCAAAATAGCCGGCTGCGAATGGCACAAAAATACTCAAAGCAACTTTTCGCCTCTGCGTTGTTGTACTCCTTATAATCGGCGGCATTCAGACTCGGTTTCAGCAGGCATGAGGTGCTTGATCAGCAATTGCTGTCGACCAACATGATAGCCGACGGCCTGCCCCGCCTTGGCGGTATCCAGAAGCTGTTCACTGGTACTGACGGCTATCTGATGTATATCGTGGATGTCGTGATTCAGCTGCGATACGGTCTGGTTTTGCTGCTCACTGGCTGCGGCAATCTGTTGGTTCAGACCATCGCTTTCAGAAATGCCCGCCACGATATTCTGAAGCTCTTCAGTGCTGGCAGACACCTGTTCGACACTGATTGCGGACTGACGCTTGCTCTTATCGATGGACTCGACCACCCGCCGGGATCCTTCCTGCAGCGCGCTGATCATCTGTTGGATCTCGTTAGTGGATTCCTGCGTCCTTTGCGCGAGTGAGCGGACCTCATCTGCCACCACGGCAAAGCCACGACCGCTGTCTCCGGCACGTGCGGCCTCAATGGCAGCGTTCAGCGCCAGCAGGTTAGTCTGTTCCGCAATGGCGACTATTACATCCAGTATCCGGCCTATGGACTGGCTATTCTTATCCAACTCTTCCACGATCTGGCCGGACTCTTCCAGTTCCAGCGCCAGTGCGTGGATGCTGTTCCGGGCGGCGGCTGCAGAACGGGCACTTTCTTCTCCGGATTCCCGGTTTCGTGCACTGAGACTGGCGGCCTGCTCGGTGTTCTCCGAAACCTCCCGGATGCTTGCACTGAATTCCTCGATAGACGTGGCCACGGTGGACAGCGCCAACAGCTGCTTTTCGGAGGCGTCTGTGCTCACCTGCAACAGGCGGTTGGCCTGCAGGACATTACCCTCAATCTGCCCGCCGCTATCGCGAATCCTGGCCGCCATGACCTCCAGCCGCACTTGCATCAGCCGCATGGTAAGTTCGATCTCGCCAACCAGGCCGGCGTTGCCGGTATAGACCAACTGCTTGATCGGATGACTGACGACTTTGCGACAACGATTGAACAGCCGGGTCAGGGGCCGGTTGAGGCCGTAAAGAAAGCCAAAAGAAACGGCACTACCCAAGGCAAAAAAGAGAGCAGACAGGCCCGCTTGGCCAACCATCCCCACAACTAGAGAAGGGGCAAGGCAAAGGGTAGCGATAAGCCATTGCTCGGTGGCGGGTCCAAGTCTGGGAACTCTCAACGCCAAGGGCTGCTTGCCCTTGCTGCGAGCGCGGTAAACCTGTTCGGTACGTTGAATGATGTCGACATCAGGTACCCGATAAATGGCCTGATACTCCAGCACCGTACCATCGGTGTCCGTAATGGGGCTGACAAACGCATCAAGCCACCAATCCGTGCCATCTGCCTTGCGATTACAGAGCATGCCCATCCAGGACTCGCCCCGGCCAAGGGTATCCCACAGATCCCTGAGCGGCCCCTTGGGCATTCTCGGGTGTCTCAGCTTGCTGAACGAGTCTGCTTTCAGCTCATCTTCAGAGAAGCCGCAAAGCGCACAAAATGCCGTGCTCGCATAGGTGATTCTGCCTTCTCTGTCGGTCAACACCAGTAGTTGAGCGTGCTCATGAGGGCGGTCTGGAAACGATTCAAATCGGGACACCTTGATTAACCTCCGAAATCCAACAAGAGACCGCAAGCAACCCGATGTCAGGGATAGCTGACATCGGGTTGGGGAGGGGCCTGGCAGGCTGGCGAATCAAAACGCCTTAAACAAATTTACCGCTCAAGGTACCCAGACCCTGATAGCGCACGGTGAAAGCATCACCCTTATCGACCTGAACAGCCGCCGTGATGGCACCGATCATGATGAAGCTACCAGCAGGCAAGGTTTCACCACGATCCGCCATCATATTAGCCAGCATGGCTACTGACGCTGCCGGGTGGCCCAGCACAGCAGCACCCGCTCCGGTCTGAACCACTTCGCCGTTGATTTCCATCACCACGCCGATGTTCTTCAGGTCCACATCAGCAATGTCTGCCATGCGACCGCCCGTTACAAAACGGCTGGAGGAAGAGTTGTCTGCAATCACACTCTTAAGATCGAATTTGAAATCTTTGTAACGGGAATCGATCACCTCAACCGCGGGCATGACGAAATCGGTGGCACGCAACACATCACCAATATGCACACCTGGCCCTTTCAGTTCTTCCTTGAGCACAAAGGCCAGTTCCGCCTCGATTTTCGGGTGAATCAGCTCGTCATGTTTGATTTCACCGCCCTCGGGCACGCTGAAGTAGTCCGCCAGAAAACCATAGCAGGGCTGCTCAACACCCATCTGCGCCATTTTGGCCCAGGAGGTCAGCCCCATTTTCATGCCAACGATTTTATGGCCACGCTCTTCCTTGCGACGACGGATTTCCCACTGGATGTCGAAGGCATCCTTATAGGTCATCTGGGGGTAATCGTTGGTGATCTTGGTGATCTCATAGGCTTCCAGCTCGGCTTTCTCACAGTGGATCGCCAACTCTTCAATCTGAGCCTGTGTCAGTTTGTTCTCGTATACGTCAGTCATCAGATCAATCCCTTTTCTTTGGCCATGGTCAGTGCCAGGTCTTCAATCATGTCTTCCTGGCCGCCAACCGTGCCGCGACGGCCCAGCTCCACCAGAATGTCACGGGCCGAAATGCCATACTTTTTCTCCGCCCGCTCTGCGAAAAGCAGGAATGAGGAGTAAACTCCCGCGTAACCCAGGGTCAGGGCGTTGCGATCCACACGAATCGGCTGATCCATCATCGGTACCACCAGGTCTTCAGCGACATCCATGATCTTGTAAAGATCAACTCCGGTTTCCACACCCATGCGATCCAGTACGGCACAGAATACTTCCAGTGGTGTATTACCAGCACCCGCACCTAAACCGGCAACGGAACCGTCGATACGAGATGCGCCCGCTTCAATCGCAGCCAGCGAGTTGGCGATGCCCATACCCAGATTGTGGTGGCCGTGGAACCCGATTTCGATGTCGGAGGGTAGCTCGGCACGCAGCAATCCGATACGTGCGGTGACATCGTCGGGCAGCATGTAACCTGCAGAATCGGTGGCATAGATGCAATTGGCACCGTAGCCGACCATCAATTTGGCCTGCTCAAGTATCTTCTCCGGGCCGACCATATGCGCCATCATCAGGAAGCCAACCGTGTCCATCTTCATTTTGGCAGCCATGCCAATGTGCTGTTCCGACACGTCAGCTTCGGTGCAGTGAGTGGCCACGCGAATGCTGGAGACGCCGCAATCCCGCGCCATCTTCAGGTGATCAACGGTACCGATCCCCGGCAGAAGCAAGGCAGAAATCTTGGCATTTTTCATCTTCGGCACAACAGCGCTGAGGTATTCCTTGTCGCTGTGGGCCGGGAATCCGTAGTTCAGAGAGCGACCGCCCAAGCCGTCACCATGGGTGACTTCGATCATCGGCATGCCTGCTTCATCCAGCGCTGTCGCGATGTTAACCGCCTCTTCCAGACTGATCTGGTGTTGTTTGGCGTGCATGCCATCGCGCAGGCTCATATCGTGCAACGTGACTTTTTTACCTTGTAAATTCATTGTTCTCTCCCCCGCTTAGCCGCGTGCCGGCAATGTGATGGTGCCGTCAGCCGCTTCTTCAGCAAACATCTCGGCAGTACGCAGAGCGGCGGCCGTCATAATGTCCAGATTACCGGCGTACTTGGGCAAGAAATCACCCAACCCTTCCACCTGCATATAGCAAGTGACCTTATTGCCATCGAAGATCGGGCCGTTGACCAGGGTGTAACCGGGCACGTACTTCTGTACCTCCTTCACCATGGCATGCACGGACTCAGTGATGGCAGCCTGATCCGGCTCGCTTTCGGTGAGGCAATGGACGGTGTCACGCATCATCAGGGGCGGCTCGGCCGGGTTAATAATGATGATCGCCTTGCCCTCTTTGGCGCCGCCAACCTGTTCCACGCCACCCGCCGTGGTGCGGGTAAACTCGTCGATGTTCTGGCGCGTACCCGGGCCAACGGAGCGCGAGGATACGGTGGCGATGATTTCCCCATAGGCCACCGGCTGAACGCGGCTTACAGCAGCAACCATCGGGATAGTGGCCTGGCCACCGCAGGTAACCATGTTGACGTTCATCTCCAGGTTCCTTGCGTGGTCGGTCAGATTGACCGGCGGCACACAAAACGGGCCGATGGCAGCCGGGGTGAGATCAACCATGATCACCCCCAGTTCATTCAGTTTGCGGCTGTTCTCGGCATGCACATAGGCAGAGGTCGCATCAAACGCAATCCGGATATCATCCTCGATTACGTGCGGCAGGACACCGTCCACGCCGGTGGCGCAGGTCTTGATACCCATTTCGGCAGCACGTTTGAGGCCTTCGGATTCAGGGTCAATACCCACCATCCATACCGGTTCAATCCACTCCGAACGCTGCATTTTCATCAGCAGGTCGGTACCAATGTTGCCGGGGCCAATAATGACCGCTTTAAGTTTTTTGTTCATATCTGGAATTCCTGTAATGGTTTCCTGTGACCACATCCTGTAGTCAAAGGAAGCGATCAAATGAAACGGACAGACGCACTGCCGATGCCACCGATGCTGACGCTCATGAAATCGCCAGCCTGAACCGGCTCCAGCGGTACCAGCGAACCAGACAGAATAACTTCACCTGCCTTTAGCGGAATACCGAACTGCCCCAACGTATTGGCGAGCCAGGTGACGCAATTGACCGGGCTGCCCAAGGCAGCCGCGCCAGCACCGGTGCTGATGATGGCACCGTTCTTCTCCACCACCATGCCACAGGTTGCCAGATCCACTTTGCGCGGGTTTATTGCACGGTCGCCCAGTATGAAAAGGCCGCAGGAAGCGTTGTCTGCGACCGTGTCCTGAATCTTGATTTCCCAGTTTTCAATGCGGGAATCAACCACTTCAAAGCAGGGGATAACGCAATCGGTGGCCGCCAGTATGTCCGCATTGGTGATGCCCGGGCCCAGCACGTCTTTTTTCAGGATGAAGGCAATTTCGCCCTCGGCCTTGGGCTGCATCAAGTGCTCGGAGATCGGCATTTCTTCACCCTGGTTAAACGCCATGGCATTAGTCAGATAACCAAAATCAGGCTGGTCAACCTTCAGCATGTTCTGCACAGCCTTGGAGGTAAGGCCGATCTTCTTGCCAATAACGCGCTCACCCGCTTCGATACGGCGCTCCAGCATGCGCAGGGAGATATGGTAGGCGTCATCAATAGTAATATCGCTGAAACGCTCGGTCAGCGGGCGCACCGGGGTGCGGTCGAGCATGGCCTGGTAAAGCTCATCACCGCAGTCCTGAATCTGTTGTTTATCCATGTCCATTCCTCAGAGTTTGATGCAGATGTTTTTGGTTTCAGAGTAGAACTCCAGGCCATGCACTCCGCCCTCGCGCCCGAGCCCGGAATGCTTGGCGCCCCCGAATGAGGTACGAAGATCACGCAAGAACCAGGAGTTCACCCACGCCAGGCCAACTTCCATCTGCTCGGCCACGCGAATAGCGCGGGCAGAGTTTTCAGTCCAGATTGCGCATGCCAGGCCGTAATTGGTGTCGTTGGCCAGGGCGATCACTTCGTCTTCAGAATCAAACGGACGGATATGGCAGCAAGGGCCAAAGATCTCTTCGCGAACAACACGGGCATCATCAGCCAGGCCTGTCCAGATGGTCGGCTCAATCCAGGCTCCCTCGTTCAGTTCAGCACCCATATCAGGGATACCGCCACCAATCTCGACAGTCGCCCCCTCTTCGAGAGCCAGATCGTAGTAACTCTTCACCTTGTCGCGATGTTCGAGGCTAACCAGAGGCCCGAAGTTGGCCTCGGGATCTTCCGGTCGGCCCAGTTTTAATTTGGCCACTTCTTCCTTCATGCGGGCGAGGAACTGGTCAAAAATCGAGCGTTCCACATAAACCCGCTCTGTTCCCAGGCAAACCTGGCCGCAGTTAACAAACGCCGAGCGCATGGTGCCTTCCACGGCTTTCTCAAGATCACAGTCGGCAAACACAATGCCCGGATTCTTGCCTCCACATTCCATGGAGACATTGCGCAACCCTACCGACGCGGCTTTCATAATGACTTCGCCCGTGCGGGTTTCACCGGTAAAGGTGATTGCATCAACCAGTGGATGAGTGGTCAGGAAAGCTCCTGCAGAGTCAGGACCAAAACCGTGAACCACGTTAAATACGCCTGGTGGTACGCCACACTCGTTCATGACTTCACCCAGCAGGGTGGCCGTAGCGGGCGTTTCCTCAGACGGTTTGACAACCACCGTGTTACCGCAGGCCAGCGCCGGGCCAACCTTGAAGGTCATCAGCAGTAGCGGGAGGTTCCATGGGGAAATCACGGCAATAACACCCTTGGGCGTGCGGTGGCCTACGTTCAAGGCGCCGGCACCATCCGGAGTATCCATCCGGAAACCTTCAGTCGGATGGCTCATGGAGTCCGCAAACTCCTTGAAGTTCGCGGCGCCACGGGGAATATCAATATGGCTGGCCATGGAGCGCGGCTTGCCGGTGTCAAGGCACTCTGCGTCCAGGAATTCATCAAAACGTTCGCTGATACGGTCTGCGATCCTGTGCAACATCGTTGATCGCTGCTTCTGCGTCATTTTTCCCCAGGGGCCTTTCAAGGCAGCCTTGGCAGCGCGGACAGCGGTATCAACTTCTGCTTCACCCGCCTCATGGACTTTTCCAATCAGGCTGTTGTCGACCGGGCAGCGGTTTTCAAATAACTTGCCGCTGGCCGAAGAAACGTACTCGCCATTGATAAAATGTTTGAACTCTTTCATGGCTCACCTTATTTATTAACTGAACCTGCACACTGTCGCAGTGTTTTGGTTGTTGAGTGGCACGGATGTTTCCAAAAACGGTCAGATCACATGCCAGCGTCTTGAAGTCAGTATAACTTTGCAAAAACGGGATAAAACCACCAAGAATGGCGGCTGGAGTTCCCATAATCGGGAATAACCGAAAAGCTAATTAACCCGGTCAGGTCCCCGCATCTCCTTCGCTTACCTTACCCATAACAAAATCAATGAATGCTCGCGTTTTAAGCGGCAGGCTGTCTCTATGGGGGTACATCATATGCATGGTGCGCTTTTCCATTGACCATTCAGGCAGCAGTTGCACCAGTTCGCCACTGCCTAATTCGCGCTCCACCACGTAGCGCGGTACACAGCAGGCGCCAAGGCCCCGCTTGACCGCATCAATAGCAAAGCTGATTTCATCCGTCCGGAGGTGAGCATGGGGGGTGAAGGTTTCAGCGTAACCATCACTGCGCTGAAACCGCCAGAAAGCCGAGCGTTTGAGTACGATCAGCGGCAAGGCATTCAGCTCACTGGGCTGCTTTGGCTGTGGGTAATGATCCAGCATCTCCGGGGCAGCCACTAGCAGCATCTCGGTGTCCATTAGCGGTCGCGATATCCAGTCATTGAGGGTCACTGACCCCAGGCGGAAAGCAATATCAATGCTGTTCTTTACCAAATCCACATTCTGGTTGCTGAGGAACATCTCCACGCTCACCCGCGGGTTAAGCTCCATAAACTCAAACACCCACGCCTTCACTTTGTGATGCCCTAAAGCAATCGGGGCGGTGATCTTGATATCTCCCGAAAGAGACGAAAGCTCGCTATTGACATCCTCCGAGCGCATCTCAAGTTCAGTCATCAGTGGAGAAAGGCTGCCATAAAAGCGCTGCCCCGATTCCGTCAGGCCAAATTTTTTCGAGCTTCTATGCACTAACTTGTAGCCAAGCTGTTGCTCAAAGGCCTGCAAACGACGCGAAAGGGTTGAGGTGGGGATATCCAGATAACGGGCCGCCGAAACCAGACTCCCCTTTTCAACCACCTTGATGAAGTAGAACAAATCCTGGTAATTCATATTGTTATTCTCATAAATGAGATTACACATTCCCGTGGATCAGGTAGATAAAAATCACCGCCAAACTATATTTGTTACCCATAGACTATAGGCCTTCTGATCTGCGACGGCTTGCTTCAAACCTACTCCACTTTAAATGACTTAACCGTCAGGGCCTTCAAGATGCCAGAATCAGACTCTACACTCAGCGAAGAAAACGCCGTCACCGTCGTGATATCCCGCCGGGTGATCAAGGGCCAGGAAGACAGGTTTGAGGAACTGAGCAGCGAAATGACTCAACGGGCATCTCGCTACCCGGGCCACCTCGGCGCCAACTTATTCCGCCCGAGCAGTCCCAATGACCCTGAATACCGCATAATTTTCAAATTTGCGGATGAGGCCTCCCTGGCCTCCTGGCAAAGCTCCGAAGAACGTGCCGAGATACTGGAGCAGATTGAACCGCTCCTGGTTGCGCCCAGCGAAGTCGAAACCATGTCAGGCATCATTACCTGGTTTACCATGCCCGGACACAATCCCGTCAAACCGCCCCCCAAGTACAAGATGACGCTTGTCAGTTGGCTGGCACTTTATCCGGCTGTCACGCTTGTTTTTTTCCTGTTCGGCGACCTGCTCGCCCAGCTGCCCTTGTTAGCGCGCACCTTTATTGTGACTGCCGTGGTCATGGTGGCCATGAGCTACGTGCTGATGCCCCGGTTTACCCGCTGGTTTGCCTTCTGGCTGTTTCCCAGGCATGAGCGCGGCGAACGCTGATACCCCAAACCCTACTTTCAGGATCTCCCATGGCTTTAAAACTCAATGTCGTCGATCAATCTCCGGTGCAGAGTCTGCCCGATGATAAATCGCCGGTGGCCATTACCATTGATCTGGCCCGCAATTGTGACCTGCTGGGCTACCATCGTTACTGGTTGGCCGAACATCATAACAGTGTCAATTTCGCCGGCCCTTGCCCGGAGATTCTGGTCAGCCATATCGCCAGTGTGACCAAACGTATCCGTGTTGGCAGCGGCGGAGTGATGCTGAGCCATTACAGCCCGTACAAAGTCGCTGAGCAGTTCAGTATGCTCGAAACCCTCTACCCGGGGCGTATAGACCTCGGGATTGGCCGAGCGCCGGGTGGCGATGAACTGGCCTCGCACGCCCTGGCCTATCCAATCCGGCCAGGTTCAGGAAACTACGCTGAACAAGCCTGGCTGTTGCAAGGGTTACTGCACAACACCCTGCCAGACGACCACCCTTACAAGGCTCTGCGGGTAATGCCGGGCCAGCCAGCCGCCCCGCAAACCTGGATGCTCGCCTCTGGCAGCGGCAGCAGCGGCCTGGCCGGGCAGCTCGGCATGAAAATGACGCTGGCGTTGTTTATCAGCCCGGACCCCGCTCCACCCTGTGTCATTTCCGAGTACCAGCAGGCGTGGCGTGATGCCGGTCATACCGGCCAGCCGGAAGCCAACATCGCGGTCGCCGCCCTGTGTGCTGACAGCCGCGAAGAGGCAGAGTACCTGGCAGCTCCCTCGGCATACTGGAAAGTCAAAGCTTTCCGCCAGGGCATCCGTGAAGTGGTGAAAAGCCCCGATGAAGCTCTGAGTTTGAAAGCGCGGTTAAGCCCGTCCGAGCAGGACTTCTTCGATGCGGTGCTGAATTCCATGGTGTTGGGTGCGGCGGAAGAGTGCGCTGAAAAAATCACCCGTATTGCGGATCAATATCAGTCGAATGAAGTCAGTGTGGTAACAGTCACTCATGACTACCAGCATCGCCTGGGCAGTTATGAACGGCTGGCTAGCGCCCTGCTCTGAGTTCCACTCTAATCCCTGCATTCTGCCAACGCAGAATCAAGCTCTCGTCTATGCCCCGAGAGCTTGATCCTTTGGGCTTAAAACACCTTGGTAAGGTGCAGACGCAACAAATCTCCTTCAGGACCGGCTTCATTGTTGTATTCTTGATAGTAAGCACCGTTCAGGCCCAGCCCGAGGTGCGGCCAGAAATAACCCACTTCAGCGCCCAGTGCATGCTTCTCGGCTTTATCGGCAGCCGTTCCTTTGCTGCGCTCCAGTTGCCAGGCTTCGTAACCCACCAAACCAACATTAAGCCCGCTGTCCAGGCGGTGACTCAGCGCCCATTCAACCAACCAGCTATCGCCCGGGGTAATGTCCGTGTCATCCTGCTCGGTCTTGATCTCGTAACGGGACAGTGCTGAAAACGACCAGCGTTTGTCCGCATCAAAATGCCAGGACCCTCCCAGAGTCAGCATGGTGGTGCCATAGCCCTTGCCAATGGACGCGGGCTCCGTTGGCTCATAGCTTGCCGTATCAAACCAGTGACCCGCCGCAAACACCGCATCCCATTGCTGCCCGTGCCAGCCCAGCACAACGGGCCCGATGAAGATGTCACCAAGGCCACTATCACTATCCTTAACACCCAGCCCTCTGAAGTTCAGAGAGGTGTCCTGCAACGGGACAATGGCTTCCATGCCGTAGTTGGCACCCAAAAAGGTTTTATCGGTAATCCAGATAAACCGGTTCGCCAGCGCTGTCACTTCACCGGTATTCTTTCCGGGGGCTTTGTTGCCCTGGCCATCTCTCAGGTTGTCGATGTCGTAGTGCACCAGATAACCACGGTAATAAACGCCAGGCGGTGGCACAGCGGGCCCTCCTATGCCTTCCACGCCCGGCACATAATGTCCGTTGGCGGCCAGCGCAGGAGAGGAAAGTGGAGCGGCAGCGATCAGGCCCGCCAGAGTCAGAGCTTTTTTGTATTTCATCAATGTTTCCTTTTTTGTCATTATTGGTGTTTTCTTTTCGAACTAGCGCCCGAGTTTTTTGGCGGACTGCCCCGCAATACCAAAGTGCTGTTTGGGCATCTCGGTGATCATCACCCGTATGCGCTCCACGGGGGCATCCAGGGAACGGGCCATGGCCTCGGTGACTTCCCGGATCAGGGTTTCTTTCTGCTCATCACTGCGGCCTTCAATGATATAAAGCTGTGCAATTGGCATAACCTCTCCTTATTCAGCGAAATTCGGCACCCAGGCCCAGCCCTTTTCAGGGACCGGTGACAGTGTCACCGGCCCTCCTTATAAAAGTGCCGCTTCGTATACCTGGTTAATCAGGTCAATACCGACAGGAACCGCTCGTTCAGCGCACGGTCGTGGTAAAAAATGGCCTTGCCCAGCTCCTCGGCATCCCAGGTCACCGGCTCGTGATCCGGGTAGTGGTAATCGCCACCGGCGAACACTTCGTTCCGGTTGCCGGACGGATCAAAGAAGTAGATGGTCTGACCATGGGTGAGACCGTGGCGGGTCGGGCCGATATCGATGGAGGTGTCGGTCATGGACAGCAGGTCCGCCGCCTTGAGTACATCCTGCCAGGTCTCCAGGAAGAAGGAGGCATGATGGAATTTGGCCGGCTCTTCATGATGAATAAAGGCCACGTCATGAGCTTTCATGCTGGCAGTCAGGAATTGCGCAACCCGCTTGCCGTCCGGCGCAATTACCTGCTCGGCCAAATCAAAACCGAGCACCTCACGGAACAGGTCCAGAGTTTCATCCAGGTTCGGTCCGTAGAGCAGGCAATGGTCAAAGCGCGTTGCTTTCATGCCTTCAAGGCCCATCGGCCATGCCTCCGGGTTATGGTTGCCAACACCCCATTTGCCGGTCTGCTTTTTGGTAGCAAAGATCTCGAACGCGTGCCCGGTAGGTGCCACAAACCGCACACGACGGCCGCAATCCTTGAGCTCACCCTCGGGAATATCCTCAACCTCGCAACCAAACTCGACGAGCTCGCCGCGCAACTGGTCAACCACTTCCTCGCTCAGACATTTGAAGCCCATGAAGTCCATGCCAGGCTCATCCGCTTCCCGCAGCACAACCGAGAACTTGTCCACTTCCGTCCAGCCTTTCAGGTACACACGGCCCTGGTCATCACGGTCCATCTCGATCAGACCCAGAAGGTCTTTATAGTGTTTGACGGCTTCATCCATATCGAGAACTCGGATCTGGACGTGGCCGGGACGCATTACACCCTTTTTCATGATAGTTACCTCATTGCTCTTGTTGTTGTGTGCTCGTTGTAGTTTGTTCGCTCGCAAGCGTGACCGCGGTTTGCGGTCGACATTCAATAACCAGATTGGTCAACGGGTAGATGCGACAGGCCAGCACCTCACCCTGCTCAAGGGCTTCCGGGGGCACGTGTACCCGGCTCATCTTTCCACATTCGTAATCGCCATTAAGCACGGTGACCTTGCAGAAGCCACAACCGCCGCCCCTGCATCCTACCGGTACACACTTCAGCCCCTGTTGCTCCATGGCCTTGAGAACGCTCTGACCGGCCTTGCAGCGAAACGACTGGCCGCTGCACTGCTCGGTGATCTGAAAGGACTCGCCCATGGCTCGGTCCCCTCAGATCTTTTTGAACAATGCGGAGCGCTGCGCATCTTCCGCTCCGTCAGCCGCTGTCAGGAATTTCTCCATGAAAATATCCCGTTCAAACAGGCGCCCCTGCATGAGAGCGGTAATGGCTGCATCAATCATTGGAGGGGGGCCACAGAGATAGGCTTTCCGCCCGGAAAAACGGCCATCGAAATGCGCTTTGGCGGCATCGTGAACGTACCCCTTGAAGCCCTGCCAGCCTGCATCTTCTTCTGCCTGGCTTAGCGCCGGTACATAGATGAAGTTGTCATGGTCACGGGCCAGGCCTTCGAACAGCTCGCGGTTGTAGAGTTCTTCCACATTGCGAGCGCCCTGAAAGAGCACGATCTGGCGGTCATCTCCCTGCTCAAGCAGGTCCAGAATCATGCACTGGGGGCTCGAAAGCCCGGAGCCGCCCGCAATAAAGATGAGATCACCCGGTTGCGAACTGCGCACAAAAAACTGCCCGTAAGGTCCTGACAGATTCAGTGTGTCGCCTTCTTTCAACTGCTGGTGAATGTAGGTTGTTGCTGCGCCCCCTTCCACCAGGCGCACATGCAGCTCCACTTCGTCTGCACGGCTCGGGGGGTTAGCCAGCGAGAAGGCCCTGGGGCCTTCAACTCCAGGCAACTCAATATTGATGTACTGGCCTGCCTGAAACGTCATTCCACGGTCGAGTTTGAGGTGTATACCCTTGATGGTTGGAGACAGATCGACAATTTGGGTGACGGTTGCCTGATAATCCTCAACCGGATAGCCCTCGAAGTCCTCGTCTACATCTATGTCCGCCTCGATGGTGACGTCACTTTCGAGGGTGGCGCAGCAGGCCAGCACCTTGCCTTCATCACGCTCGCTGTCCATCAGTGCAAACGGAGATGCCTCGCCTATATCCACATCGCCTTCGAGCACCTGCACCTTGCAAGTCGCACAGGTTCCGTGGCCACAGGCAAACGGCAACCACACGCCATTACGAAGCGCGGCCTGCAGGATGGTCTGTCCATCTTCCACTTCTATCTGTTCGCCAATCGGCTCGATGGTAACGGTATAGCTCATCACTCAGCCCTCAGGATGCAGAACCCTGGATACCTTCCAGGCCCGGCGTGGTTACGGTCAGCATGCTCTTATGGTCAATGCCGTTATCGATCAGTGTGGCTGCCGGGTCCGGGGTAAAGGCTTCATCGTTAAGAAGCCACTGGGCATTCAGGAAATCCGCTTTTTCAGAATCCGGATGCCCCGCAACCGCAGGCTTGAGCAGCTCGTCCACAAAAGCACCGAAGGTCATATCCGGCGCAACCAGTAAGGCGAAGGGTGCGCAGAACATCAGATGCTTGGGCCAGTAGACATAAAGCAGCTGCATGCCGTTGAAATTCTCGACGCGGTCTTTGGGTTCAGCGTGATACTCGGAAATCGCGTTAACACTCATGGTGCACTCCTTTTTTGTTTTGAAGGCCCGCCCCGGCTGGCAGCGCACAAGGCGGGCAAATCAGATCAGGCAGCGGACTTTTTCTCGCTGTTTGATTTCAAGGGCTTCAGGCCTTTGATATCCAGCCAGCGCTGGTGATCGGGCGAGCCGTGGTATTCCATGTTGTCGACGCCAGGATTGATGTGGTAGTACTTCTCAACCACTGTTGCGACATCCGCACCACCGCAGTTGCCCTGGTAAATCTGGTGCACGGGCAGCCACGCCTGGATGTACTTCTCGGGCTCGTTCTTGAAGATGTCGCAGCAACCGTCGGAGCAGAAGTGGTAACGCTCACCTTCGTGCTTGATCTGGCGATGACTGAACACGGTCGGGTCGTCTTTTTCCGTAAAGATGACCGGTATCTGGCACACCTGGCAGAGCTGGGGAAGCGTGTTGTTATAGAAACGACGCCCCTCTTTATGCTCTTTATCCCAGTGCTCGAAGCGGGCGCGATAGTACTTGTCGAAAGTCTCCGGATACTTTTCGGACAGCCAGGCCATCTCTTCTTCTTCCGGCATCCAGGTATGGAAGTTGGTTGCCTGGCTGTACTGGTAGAATGTGCTCCAGGCCTGGTGGCTGACGTGATTTTTGGCAGCGTTGGCAACATCCTGATACTTGGGCGGGCGAATACCATAGCGCTCGAGATCCTTGAACAGGGCTCCGCCGTTCTGCTCGTAGTAAACTTCCCACGCCTCAGCCCAGGACATCACCTTGTTCGGCAGCATGTAGTCCATCATCATCCCTACCAGACTCAGCAGGCGGAAACCGCGCCAGAACCACTTGTCGATCCAGCGCTGAATGATGGGCACGTTGTCCTCGTGCTGCTCAAGGATGAACTTGATGACTTCAAGGCCAAGCGTCATGTGGCGGGCTTCATCCGACTGCGCAGAGAACCCGAAAGTGACGGTTGCCATATCGCCGTTATAGGCGGCGCCAGACATAAAGGGCACAAACAACAAGTTAGTCAGCACGTATTCAAACGAGAACGAGATGGCTGTCAGGAACTCGAACGGACCCGCAGAACGCGCGTCGTCAAAGAACGATTTGGGAACCGAGAGGAACCAGATCCTGTCATGCTGGTGCGCCGCGTCGTGCAAGCCATTGAAGTGCTTGTTGTAATGACTCATCGCGTGTTGCTGGGTCTGAGAGTGGCGCAACTCGTCAATGGCCTGCATCTGGCAGGCTACCCGTGCACCGGCTCCGCTGAACTGACGTCCAACCCGCGCATACCCCTGAAATGCCGCATATTCAAGCGGTGACACGCCGGAAAGGAACAACTTCAGCGAGTTAACGTAACGGGCGTCGGAAATGTTCTGGTGGCCGTTGTTCTGGGCAAAGGCATCAAAGATCGCATAAAGCTTCTTTTCTTTCTCGGCCTGGTATTTCCAGTAGGCATCCATAGTCAGGCGGAACGGGTCTTCCCACTGGGACCAGTCGGTAATCTTGATGCCTTCAAAGCGCTCATCCGGGTAAATATCTTCTTTTTTCTGGTACGTGGGCTCCCAGGCCATATCACGTGTGAGGTACTGGTATTTGTCTTTAAGATTCAGCTTCTTGTTCTTGATAGCCATGTTGGATCTCCCAATCAGTTCCACTGAAGAATGAAGTGGTCATCGTCTTCGTCGACATTGCCGCCAATACTGATCACATCAATCAGCATTTCCTGGACATCCCATTCGCGCCCGAGTGTTTCTTCCATGGTTTCCCGGTTGATAACGAGGCGCTTTTCGGCCTCAATCCTGATCATGGCCGGTTGATACTGAACTTCGGCCTCGGGGTTGTCCTGCATAACCGCGTCCACCAGGTAGCGGGCGTTGTCGTTATCCTGAAATGCAATGAATACTTTCTGGCTCATGCCTGGACTCCTGTGCTCTCAAGGCCTGCTTTTTTCAGCCGGGCGGAAAGCTCAGCACGGGTTTCATCCAGGGCGTCCAGGCCAGTAGTAGCCTGGGCAATGGGCTTCAGAGCTTCATAGGCTCGTGGTTCCCACTGCGTGACCCAGCTCTGGAGCTGTTCACGGTTGCCGTCGCTTTCACCTGCAACGGTCTTGATCATGGCGTTGGTCCAACGCTGGGATTCCTTGAACCAGTCACGCTGGAACTCGGTGAGCAGAGACACATCCTCGGCCCCCTGTTCGCCCAGCCAGGCATCCATTCTTTCGTAAACCAGCGGATACATGAGACCGTCCAGAAGAAGGTTCTGTACAAGCGAGAGCTCGAACCAGTCATCAATCACCAGCATGTCTTCAACCAGCTTGCGCATGGGTTGCCAGAGCTCGTCATCCATCCAGAAGGTTTTGGATTCATCAAGCGCCTTGCCCGTGCTGCCGTCCAGCAACAAAGCAATACGGGAGAGGTACTGGCCGATTCCCAGGCGGTCGGTAGCGGCGAACATGTGCATCTGGGCAACGGTGGTCGCAATCGCATCACCGGCAATCTTGCTGTTGTTCATGTTGGCTCCCAGCTCAACATGGCGCAGAGGCACTAACAGGCGCAGGATCTGATGCTGGGTTTCCTCGGGCAGGCGGGTCAGCAGGTTACGCTTGTCACAGAACGCGAAATTGCTCTCTGCAGCCTCCTGCATTTTCGCCCGGTTGCCGACATAGGCGCCGTAAAAAAACTGGCGTGGATCGGTCACTGCGTACCAGTCTTCCATGCGAATGGCGGTGCGGCTGGGGTCGTTCAGGGTGCGCTTCGGGTCCCACAGCGGTCGATAGTGAAAGTTGGTTTTAGCTTCGATATCAAAGCTGGCTTCCTGATAGCGGGTTGCCGGCTTGTCGCCAAATCGACGTGCAATCGCCGAATAGGTGTTGCGAATGGGTTCCACCGAAGTGGTTTTTATCTCAATAGTCATATCTGCCCTACCATCGTTGTTTTTGTGAGGTGGATGTTGGCGCTGGTGATTATCAGCTTCTAGCGGTGGCCTTTTTCTCCGAAACGCCACTTGATCATGTCTTCGTCAATCTGGCGGATCATGTCGGAATCCATGTGCACTACATTGTTGTGCTCACAGAAGACCTTGAAGGCGTCCCGGGGCAGCACCAGCTCGACAAAGAGTTCGGGATAGCCGATCGCAAAATCGAACTCCACGAACTTGTCCTCCGGTGCGCTGCGAACGCGGATATAGCGGGTGTATTCGTTAAAGGTCTTTATTCGCTGTTCCATGGTTGACCCCGTTGTGGTTGTTATTGGCTGGAAAGACAGGAGCAACGGCTGTGCCACAATTTTCTGAGCACCGCCACAATTATCTTCAAGACATTGCGTTTATTCGTTTTTTTGAACAAACAAGGCTGATCAAGAACTCCTGGGCCGGCTTTTAGTCTTGAGATTAATCAGGAAAATTTGATCATTTGATGAAACGCAAAAATTGATGTGAGCAATTGCTGAAACACCTGGAGCTGGCTACGACTTTTCGGGTGTTTTTTATCATTTGGTTGATTTTTGGCATGAATCAGGGGTTATATAAAGACAACACTTTCTGAGCGTCCGCGCTCACCCCGTACAAAAACAATAGGGGATTCGGGCATGGCTATTAGCTATAAGCCACAACTAAAACATCGGGATTTTCAGGATCTTACCGATCAGATTCGATTCCTCAGTTCAGAAGGGAAGATCTGGCTCGGTGAACAGCGCATGCTGTTGATGGCGGTGAGTGCGATGGGGGCGTTTCGTCGCGAAATGGTCAACAGCATGGGCGTTGAAAGAGCAAAAGGATTTTTCCTGCGCCTAGGGTACCAGTCTGGCCTGAAGGATGCCGAGTTGGCACGCAAACTTCGCCCACATTGCGATGAGATCGATATTTTCCTGGCAGGCCCTCAGCTTCATGCCTTGAAAGGCATGGTAAACGTCATTCCGATTCAGGTGGACATTGACAAAGAGGCTGGTGAGTTTTACGCAGAAATAGAATGGGTTGACTCCTTTGAGGTGGAAATTTGCCAAACGGAACTTGGCCAGATGGAAGCCCCCGCCTGCTGGTCCCTGCTCGGCTATGCATGTGCATATACATCTTCCTTCATGGGGCGTGAGGTTATCTTCCGCGAAACCAACTGTCGGGGCTGCGGAGATGACAAGTGCATTATTGTGGGGAAGCCCGCGGAACAGTGGGAAGATGCAGAAGAGTTTGCCCGTTATTTCAAGGCGGACCCGATCATGGAGGAGCTTTACGACCTGCAATCCCAGGTCAGTTCACTGCGCAGCAGCCTCAAAAAACAACAGGGCCAGTACTACGGCATTGGTCAGTCCGCTTCCTACAACAAAGTGTGCAAAATGATTGATAAAGCGGCATTGGGCAAGGTATCGGTGTTGCTACTTGGGGAAACCGGAGTTGGTAAGGAAGTGATTGCCCGCAGTGTGCACCTGCGCAGTGAGAGAGCTGAAGGCCCCTTCGTTGCTGTCAACTGCGCGGCCATTCCGCCCGATCTTATTGAGTCTGAGCTCTTTGGCGTGGAGAAAGGGGCATTTACCGGGGCCAATCAATCCCGCCCGGGACGCTTTGAGCGAGCAAACGACGGCACCATCTTCCTCGATGAAGTGGTCGAACTGACACCCCGGGCGCAAGCCTCTTTGCTGCGCGTGCTCCAGGAAGGCGAGCTCGAGCGCGTTGGCGATAACCGCACCCGTTCCGTCAATGTCCGAATCATCGCAGCAACCAACGAGAGTCTCGCAGACGCCGTCGAAGCAGGAAAGTTCCGAGCCGACCTCTACTACCGCCTCAACGTATTCCCGGTGCATATCCCGCCTCTGCGCGAGCGTCTTGAAGATTTACCGCTCCTGGCCGAGCATTTTCTCCGGAAGTTCGAGGCAGAGTATAACAAGCATACACTCGGCCTCTCGGACAAGGCCCTGGAAATGTGCCTTCGTTATCGCTGGCCTGGGAATATCCGGGAGTTGGAGAATGTGATTGAGCGCGGCGTGATACTTACGGACAACAACGAAACCATAAGCCAGGATGCGCTTTTTGCGGTGGTTCCGGACAGCGAATTCCATCAGGGCTCGCCCCCGTCTCCGGAAATCATTGGTGATACCGGCCAGGTGATCGCGGGAGATTCTCTCGGTGGCGCTGCTCACTGGGCAGAAAGCATCATCAGCAACAATGTCAGCCTGGACAAAGTCGAAGAAACTCTCATGCAACGGGCGATGGAGATGTCCAAACAGAATGTCTCAGAGGCCGCACGCATACTCGGATTAACCCGGCCTGCCCTGGCTTACCGGCTCAAAAAATCGGGCATCCTGCAAAAAACTGAGCGGGGCCTCTGAAAAATATCCAGCCGGATTAAAAGTGAATCACAGTGCGAATGCTCTTGCCCTCATGCAACAGATCAAACGCCTTGTTGATGTCTTCCAGCGGCATTTCATGGGTAATGAAAACATCCAGCGGGATTTCCCCTTTTTCGGCTTTCTCCACATAGCCCGGCAATTCCGTGCGGCCTTTTACGCCACCGAACGCCGAGCCTTTCCAGACCCGGCCGGTCACCAGCTGGAAAGGTCGTGTGCTGATTTCTTCGCCGGCACCGGCCACACCAATGATGATGGATTCACCCCAGCCCTTGTGACAGCACTCCAGGGCTGAACGCATGAGCTGTACGTTACCAACACATTCGAACGAGTAGTCCACGCCGCCATCGGTCATCTCGATAATCACTTCCTGGATCGGCTTGTCGTGATCTTTGGGGTTGACCACATCGGTGGCACCAAGCTGTTGCGCAATTTCGAATTTCCCGGGGTTGATATCCACTGCGATGATACGGCCGGCCTTTGCCATTTTGGCGCCGATAATCGCAGCCAGGCCAATGCCACCCAGGCCAAAGATCGCGACTGTTGCACCCTCTTCAACCCGGGCCGTATTCAACACGGCGCCAATGCCAGTGGTTACGCCGCAACCCAGCAGGCACACTTTGTCCAGAGGTGCTTCCTTGGGAATTTTTGCCAAAGACACTTCCGGCAGTACGGTATACTCCGAGAAGGTGGAACAGCCCATGTAGTGATACAAAGGCTTGCCGTTGTATGAGAACCGGGAGGTGCCGTCCGGCATCACGCCTTTACCCTGGGTTGCGCGAACAGAACTGCACAGGTTGGTTTTGCCCGAGGTGCAGAACTTGCACTTGCCGCACTCCGCGGTATACAGCGGAATCACATGATCGCCCACCTCAAGCCCTGTTACGCCCTCACCCAGCGCTTCTACAATGCCCCCGCCCTCATGGCCCAGAATGGTCGGGAACAGGCCTTCCGGATCGGCACCGGAGAGGGTGAAGGCGTCTGTATGGCACACCCCCGTTGCAACAATACGGACCAGCACTTCACCTTTCTGTGGTGGAGCCACATCCACCTCAACAATTTCCAGTGGCTTGTTGGCTTCAAAAGCCACTGCAGCACGGGATTTAATCATCTTGACTCTCCTTTAATCCGGTTGGGGCATGGCCGCCACAGGCCTGATGACCATACTTTAACATCGAAACGGGGCAGCGGCCCTGTGTCTCCTGGCAAGCTTCATGGCAGACTTCCGGTTCCGTATACTGACGGAGTAGTCCGGCGATCGGGGTCGCCAGCTGCAGCTATTGGATGATCATTAATCAACAGAGGATACAGGTTCATGGCTCTGTTCAGCCAGAAGAACGCACGCAAACAGTTGAATGCCCAGGCAGAAAAGATAAACCGGGACGATCTTGAAACCCTGTTGGAGAAACAACGTGCCATTGAGGAAAAAGTAAAAAACAGCGGAAAACTCAAACGCTTCAGCGCCGATATCAAGCTGATGTTCTCCATGATCCGGGATTACTGGAACGGCAGCTACAGGGATATCCCCTGGAAGAGCATTGCCGCGGTCGCCGGCACGCTGGTCTACGTAATGAATCCGCTGGATTTCATTCCCGACCTGATTATTGGCTTTGGTTTTCTCGACGATGCCGGCGTGGTTGCACTGTGCCTGAAACTCGTCGAATCCGATCTGCACAAATACGCAGCCTGGAAAGAATGCAAGGAAGAATCCGGCCACAGTGCACAAGCCGATTGATTGAATAATGAACTACAGGTAACCTCACACCCCCCCAATTCAAATCCGTTAAATTCCTCCGGAGCGCTCGTGGATTTTGCCACCCTGATAGGCCTTGTCGGCGCCATCTTCCTCATCGTAACAGCCGTTATTCTTGGTGCAGCGCCTGATGTATTCATCAACCCCGCGTCGCTGTTGATCGTTGTGGGCGGAACCCTGCTGGTGGTTCTGGCCAAGTTCAGTATTCCACAGTTTCTCGGCGCCTTTAAAGCGGCGGCCCGGGCCTTCAAATTCAAACTCCCGGAAACCCAGGCCAGCATTGAAGAACTGGTGGATGTCGCCAACGTGGCGCGCAAGGAAGGGGTTCTGGGGCTGGAGGGCCGGGAAGTTGGCTCTCCCTTTCTCGGCAACGGCATACAGATGCTGGTAGACGGCCAGACCGGCGAAACCATCAAGCAGCTGCTGGACAAGGAACGCCTGATGACGCTGGACCACAATCGCTCCGGTGCCAAGGTGTTCACCGCCATGGCGGATGTGGCACCGGCCATGGGTATGATTGGCACCCTGATTGGCCTGGTCCAGATGCTCTCCAACATGGAGGACCCGAAATCCATCGGCCCGGCCATGGCGGTTGCACTGCTGACCACGCTTTACGGTGCCATGATTGCCACCATGATCGCCACGCCTATTGCCGACAAGCTGTCCCTGCGGATGACAGAAGAAGCCCGCCTGCAAATGCTGTACACCGATGCGCTGGTGGCCATTCAGCAGGGCACAAACCCGCGTATTATTGAGCAGATGCTCTCCAGCTACCTGCCGCGAAACCAGCGTGACAAAACCCCCGAGGCGGAGGCCGCCAGCGGATAAGCGCCATGGATGAGCTGCCAGAAGAGGAAAAACCGGGCATCCCGGCCTGGGTTGTCACCTTTGCCGATTTGATGTCCCTGCTGATGTGCTTTTTTGTGCTTCTGCTGTCGTTTTCTGAAATCGACGCCATGAAATTCAAGCAGATTGCCGGTGAGCTATCCAAGGCATTCGGCGTTCAGCGCGATGTACCTGCACTGGAAATCCCCCAGGGCTCCAGCCCGATCTTCGACAAGTTCTCACCCGCACCTCCCGAGCCCACACTGGTTAACGAGGTTAAACAGACCACAACCGATCAGCAGCCAGAGCTGCAAACCCTGAAAAGCCCGACAGAGCAGGCCCTGGATGCGGCGAAGGAACAGGCACTGGACGCCAGCACTGCCAGCATAAGAGAGGTTCTTGAAGACGCGATTGAAGACGGCCGCATTACCGTAGAACAAGATCAGGACCAGCACCGCATTGTCATACGGGTCGAGGAAAAAGGCTCTTTCCCTTCCGGCTCGGCAGAGCTGACCTGGGAGTTTGAGGGCCTGCTGCTCGACATGGCAAAAGTACTGGCCGAAATACCGGGCGAACTGACGGTAGAGGGGCACACCGACGATATACCTATCCGCACCTCCCGCTTCTACAGCAACTGGGATCTGTCTGCAGCCCGTTCTGCGGCGGTTGCCAACGTGCTGCTGGCCACAGGCGGTGTTGAACCCACCCGGCTGGCAGTCAAAGGCCTGGCCGATACGGAGCCCAGGGTAGAAAACACCTCCCCGGAAAACCGCGCAAAAAATCGCCGCGTTGAGATCATTATTGACATGTCTGACCCGCTGGAAGAGCAGCATTTGCGCCTCCGGGAGCTGATTGAACGGGATGCCGGCGAGCGCGAAGCCATCATCGATATCCGGCCCGCCAGCCCGGGCGCCAGTTCAGGATCAGGCCCGGCCTGGCCTGGCTCTCACTCAGAGTAACCGGTCAGTTCCATATAGCCTACGCCGTCATGGCTTCCGGATACGCTCACCGGGCTTTCCCAGTAGGGGTAAAGGCCACGGTTAAGGTAATTGCCGGCTGGTGCACCGAGTTCCAGACTGACCTGATACGCCGGAACTTTGAGATGCCAGCGCACAGGTACCCCCTTGCGCCGCTCCAGTTCCTGCAGGCTCAGCTCTCCGGAGTTCAACGGTACGGGATGGCCACCTTCGGGTATCCAGGTACCGGACCGGAAACTGCCGCTGTCGTCCCTCAGGCGAAATGCCATCAGCTTGTCGCCGGTGTCCAGATGCAAGGCAAACCAGTCCCAGCCCTTCTGCCCGGTTTTCAGCAGCTGGCTGCTCCATTCCCGGTCAAACCAGCCCTTGCCTTTTACCTCCAGCACGTCATCGCCCAGAGTCACCTCACCCGTGATGGCAATATCCACCAGGCTGAAGTACATGGAGCCTTCGCCGCTGGCGGATTTGGCGCTGAAGCCGTTATCGCCATGGGCTACGGGAGCGCCCTCAATACTCAGACTCAGATCGTAGCTCCAACCCTCGCCACTGGCCTGCAACTGCCAGCGACTGTTATCAGCATTGGCACGCAAGCGCCAGTTATCCAGCCACACCTGAAAAGGAGCAGCCGTTGCCCCCGCATGGCCCACATCTCCCCGGGCGAGTTTTTCCGCAAAATAATGCCGGCCCTTCCAGCTCACCGCGCCGTGGGCCATCCAGGCTGCTTGCAGAGGCCATTCAGTCGCCACTGGCGCCGGCTCGGTTGCTTTCCTGGGCTCAAGTGCCTGCCGGAACTGCGTCCATTGCAGCCCCAGGGGTTCACCCGCTGCCGTTTGGAGATTTGCCGTAAGGTACCACCACTCAACACGGTGCTGGGGGTGTGGCCCGAAATCCTCTGGAAAGCTCAGCCGGTCGCCCGGGCCGGGCTGCAGGTAATGCGTATCAGCACCTGTGGCGTCAACACGGCTGTTCCCAAGCCCGGCCAGCCCGGCGAAGCCCGTATCGCCGGTCTCTCCGGAACAACCCGCCGACAGGAACAACATCAGAACAAAAGCCGGGTAACGGATCATCGCTCACCTCCAGACAGCGCACTGGCTGATGCAGGCAGCGCGGCAGGCCTGCTGAGTTGCCGGCGCATCAACAGCGCTATGCTGAGGCCAATCGCCAGGCTGAGTACTGCCAGTTCCAGCCAGAATCCCGGGTAAACCGCCATCGGCAACGACCAGCCAAAAGCCAGCGGGTTGATCCGGTGCACCAGCGCCCAGGTCAGCCAGAGCCCCAGAGGTAACGCCAGCGCCGCTATGCCGCCGGTCAGCAGTAATGCCAGGCGCAACAGCTGGGCTGCCACTTCCCGTTGCGACATGCCCCAGGCCACCAGTAACCGGAAGTACCAGGTACGGGTAGAGAAAAGCACCCAGCCCATCATCAAAAGTGCTGAGGCCGCCAGAACCAGGGTAAGAAGCGTCATGGCGCGGGTCAGCGCAAAAGTCTGGTCGAATACACCGGTGGCCAGCTCGCGGATAGTGGCGTTATCCCTTGTGGTTAGCGCGCCCACATCCCAGATTTGCCGGAGTGCTTCGGTAATCCGGTCAATCCCCGGCCGGCCCGGCGTTACAGACACACTCTCGAAGCGAGTATTGAAACTGGCCGGCAACAACCCTGCATTCAACAGGACCTCTCCCACCGGGCGTCCATAATCCGGATAGACGCCCACTATTACCGAATCCAGAGGTTCACCGCCGATACTGAGCTGCAAGCGATCACCAGCACCAAGATTGTGCCGGCGCGCCAGCTGTTCGTTGATCATCACGCCATCGCCGGCTGCCAGGGTTTCCCAGTGCCGCTCTGCGGCTTCTAGCAACGACCACTCACGGATCAGAGAACTTATCGGTGCCAGCGCAAACACATCCACTTGCCGCCCGCCTTCGCCACTGGCGTCGGCAAGCAGGGCACTGCCGCGAATCACCCTGTGCCACTGCAAATCCGGGCTGCGCTCCTGTGCACTGGTGAGCCAGTCTGCAGCTTTGCGCCCGTCCGCACCCGCCGGCACCTCAATGTAATAGGCGGCCTCAAGCCGCTGCGCCAGCCAGCGATCAAACGTGCTTTCAAAGGTTGTGACCAGAGCCTGAACGGCAAGCACCATAGCCAGCGCAAACTGCAGCGCAACCAATGGCAGGGTAAGCCTGCGAACCAGCACCGCGAGTTCCCGGTAGCGCCAAAGCACGAGCGGTTTTTTTGCCAGGCGGGCGCGCCAGTGTGAGAGCCGGGCAACAGCAAGCGGCGTCAGCCAACCGGCACCGGCAAATACCAGGGCAACAGCAATAAACACCCAGAGCAGTGATGGCGCGAGCCAGGCCATGGCCAGCCCGGTTACAAGCAGCGCCGCTGCCACTACCGCCTGAACCGCAAGGGGCAAAGCAAGGCGCTGACGGAACCTGAGAAAAAGCAGATCGCCCAGGCAGGAAACCATGACCACCGCCAGCATGACCAGCACCGGCGTTAACCAGCCCTGACCCTGACCGGCGTAGAGGGGAATATCGAAAAGCCCCTCCAGCGCCTGCCCGAATCCGCCGCCCAAGCCGGTCGCCAGCCATCGGCCCAGCCAGACCCCGGGCACAACACCCAGCAGCGCCAGGGCAAGAATTTCAAGGGCCAGCCAACGCTGGACTCTTCCGGGCGGCACACCAAAGCGGTGCAGCAGCGCAAAGCTCTCACGGCGTTGCGCCAGCCCAAGCAGATAAACGCTGCGCAGTAGCAGAGCTGCAATTAATAACACCAGAACACCCAGTGCCTCCAGGTTGAGCAGAAAGCTGTCACCAAGTTCGCCGGTGTCGGGGCTCGCAGAAAAACCCGCAAGGCTGTAACCGGGCGGTAAAACCGATGGATTTGTGGATGCAGGCACCAGCAGATGCAGCCGGCTTTCACGGGCACTTATACCCGCTGCAGTGTGAATATCAACGAAGGGCTTGCCATCAAGGGGCTGATCCAGCGCTCCGGCTCCGTCAACGCTGTTGCCAAAACAGTGAGCCGCCAGCGGATCAATGCCGACCAGGCGTTGCCCGGCCAGGTGGTGCCCCGGCGAAGGTGTCACTTCCAGCCAGGGCATGACGCATACACCGGCAAGGCGCAAGGTTACGAAATCGTCAACCGCAAGCGCACCACCATCGTCCCGCAGCACCTGCCGGCGTTCTGCCACCGCCTGCTCGCTCTGCGCCAGACTTGCACGGGCCTGGCTGGTAAGCTGATTGACCCCTGTCCACAGCATGGTGGCAAGAACAATCATCACACCCAGAGCCACAAGTTGCAGTGGATGGCGGCGATAGTGGCTGAGCAGGGCCCGGGGCAGAAAAAAGAAGCGGAAAAAAGACAGGAAACCGGTCATACGCCACTCAGGTGGCCGAGATCCAGGTGCTGCTGACAGCCTGCAGCCAGCTCGGCATCGTGGGTAGCAAGGATCAGGCTGCAGCCATGGCGGGCCTGAAGCTCGAACATTAGCCCGGTGACCTCATCGGAGGTATGGCGATCAAGGCTCCCGGTCGGCTCGTCCGCCAGAATCAGGGCCGGCTCCATGGCAAACACCATAGCCAGAGCTGCACGCTGGCGCTGGCCGCCGGATACCTGATCCGGGTAGCGCCGGGCCAACTCGCCGATGTTCAGGCGGGTCAGCCAGTCTTCACTGTGTGCCGGGTCACGACCGGCAAGGTAAGCACGGAACTGTACATTTTCCAGTAACGTCAGGGCGGGCATCAGGTTGGCTTCCTGAAATACCACACCTATGTGCTGTTTGCGCAGCCTGGCCCAGGCCGCGGCTCTGTGTTTTGCGGCAGCGGCGCCAGCTTCGAAAACCTGGTCGCGCAGCGCAATGCTGCCGGCATCCGCCACTTCCAGGCCACACAGCAGGTTCAGCAGCGTGCTTTTGCCAGAGCCGGAACGTCCGGTCAATGCCAGCGACCGGCCCTGCCCGAGCGTGAACGACAGTTTTTCGATAACCGGTACTGTTTCGTTAGCACTGACAAACTGCTTGCTCAGACCCCGCACAACCAGCAAAGGTTCGGACATACCCCCATTCCCTCACGTCAGCAGCCGATCAATCCGGCGCTCCCAGTGGTTCTACTTCCCCGCCAGGGCGTCGGGCCAGCCATTCCCGGAACTGCTCAAGCCAGGACAGAAGCGCTGGAATAACCAGCAACACTAGCACCGTGGATAGCCCCAGTCCAAAGGCTATGGAAGTGGCCATGGGGATCAGGAACTGCGCCTGCAGAGAGGTTTCAAACAACAGAGGCAACAAGCCGCCAATGGTGGTCAGCGAGGTCAGCAGCACCGCCCGCACCCGCTGAACGGCCGCCTCGTTCAGAGCCTCGTTGATACTCAGCCCCTTTGCTCTCTGGTTATTGTAGAAAGACACCAGAATGATGGCGTTGTTCACCACAATGCCCGCCAGACCAAACAACCCGAACAGTGACAAAACTGTGAGTTGCAGCCCCATCAGCCAGTGGCCAAGCAAAGCGCCCACCAGTGCAAAGGGGATAATTGCCATGACAATCAGCGGCAGACTCCAGGACGCAAATACCCACACCAGTATTACGTACATCAATGCCAGGCCGACCACCAGGCCGGTTTTCATGTCCGCGATGGTTTCACGCTGGTCGGCGGAACGGCCCTCAAAACTGTAGCGGACATTATAGCGGCTTGCGATGTCTGGCAGCGCATCGGCCTGCAGGCTCTCCAGAATCTGGTCCGTAGTGCTGACACGGGTATTGAGCGCGGACGTAACTTCTACCGACAGATCGCCATCCGCATGGCGTAACGCCTCGAACCCCTGGCGATGATCCAGGTTCATGACCTGCCCCAGCGGCACGAAGCGCCCATCGGGAATCCGCACCGTCACGCGGGACAGTGTCGATAGCCGTTCGCGCTGATCCCGGGGCAACTGAACCCGCACTTCCATTTCATCCCGGCCATCCTGATAAATTTGCGCAACCCGGCCATCAAACGCAGCCCGCAATTGCCGGCCGAGATCGTTTGTGGTGAGGCCCAGTGCTTCCCCGTAAGCACTGGTTTGATAGATCAGCTGCTCCCGGCCCCAGGGCATGTCATCTTCCACATCCAGAACACCGGGCAGGGTGGATAACGCCTGTGCCAGCTCTTCTGCTGCATGCTTCAGGTTTTTCGCGTCATCTCCGGTCAGCCGCACGTTCACATCCCGGCCCGGTGGCCCGGCCTGGCGCTCTGAAATAGCCAGATTATCGAGCCCCGCGGGCAGGAGCAGACGGCTGCGCCATTCGTTTATGAATTCCGGGTTACGCACGCTGCGCTGGTCCGAGGGCACCAGCTCGATCATCATTGAACCCAGCTCATCACCCGCCCGGGCACTGCCCCCGGCCCCCAGGGTGGCGCCTTCCGTGGTAACTGCGTGCAGTATCAGATTGCCGCCCAGTGCCGCTTCGGTCTCGTTCAGGGCCTTCTGCATTTCCCCCATAAAGCGGTCAACGGTCCTGCTGTCCGTACCTGCAACGAAACTGGCATTGGCGTATAGCACAGAGGGTTCAGGCGTGGGGAAAAAATTGAAGCCAAGGCGGCCCCCGACAAGCAGCCCGACAGTCACTATGGCCAGGGCCAGAACGCTTGCCATGGTAATACCCCGGTGCTCAAGACTGCGCTGGGAGAAGCGGCGGAAGGGGCCTTCACGGAAGCGATCAAACCTGCGTTCAAAGCCGCTACGAAAGCGTGTGACAGGATTGCGGCTCGGCACCCGAGATTGTTCCGCGTCTTTATTCGCATACCCGGGTTTGAAAGCGTGCCGCAAATGCGCCGGAAGCACAATAAAGCACTCCAGCAGGGAGGCGATGAGTACGCAAATCATGACAACGGGTATGTCGCCAAGGATATTACCGATGACGCCGCCGACAACCAGGAGCGGCATGAAGGCTGCGACGGTAGTCAGGGATGAGGCCAGCACCGGCCAGACCATACGTTTGGCGGCACCTTCCGAGGCGTAGATGGACGCTTCTCCCATTCGGGCATGGGCGTCTGCATCTTCCCCCACCACAATGGCGTCATCAACAATAACCCCCAGCGCCATGATCAGCGCAAACAGGGACATCATGTTGATGGAGCCACCAATCAGCCAGAACACGCCCAGAGCTGCCAGAAATGCTGTGGGGATGCCAACCGCCACCCAGAATGCCACGCGCCCCGGAAGAAAAAGATACAGCAGGCACACAACCAGTATCAGGCCGCTTAGGCCGTTGCTGGTCAACAGCGAAATACGGTCGTTCAGCAGTTGCCAGGTTTCATCGTAAACCTCCAGCTCCAGGGATGGCGGCAGCGTGGCCCGTGTCTCCTCCAGCCACTGCTCCAGAACCTTTGCCGCCGCCAGTGAATTGCCGCTTTCTGCGCGCTGGAGTTGCAGTTCTATGGCGGGAAAGCCGTTGCGGGTGAGGGATACCTGGGTGTCCCGGTCTTCCCTGCGAACGGTCGCGATGTCCCCAAGGCGCAGCTGCACCCGCTCAGAGCTGAGTACAGGTACGGATTCAAACGCCTGCGGGCTGCGCCGTTGCTCCACAGACCTCAGTTCCCGGGCCGCATCCTGCTGGGCCATGATACCGGCGGGCAAATCCTGCGACACCGCAGCCACCCGGTCGGCAATCTGCCCGAGTGATAACCCCAGTGTTTCCAGCCTTTCGACCGGAATATCAATACTGATCTGCTGCTCTGGCAGCCCCCTGAACGACACCCGGTCTATGCCCCGCTGCAGAAGCTCGTCTTCATAGCGATAGGCCAATGCCCGCAGCTCGCTGCGATCAACATCGCCGTATACCAGCAACCGTGCGACCGGCTCATAGCGTTCAACTCTTGAAACCCGCGGTTCTTCGGCATCTGCCGGCAGGTTGTTGAACTCATCTACCTGCTGGCGCACATCATCCAGTGCGGTGATCGGATTGGTGCCTTCATGGAATTCCAGCGTAATGGACGCCACGCTCTGGGCCGAGGTGGAGGTCATTTTTTTCAGACCATCCACACTGCGCAAACGCTGCTCCAGCGGATTGGTTATGCCCTGCTCCACATCCTCGGCAGAGGCACCGCTCCACACCACCCGCACGCTGACCACATCCAGCGCAAAGGTGGGAAAAAACTGGATGTTCATGCGGGTAAGCGCCAGGGCACCGGCAAGCAGCATCATCAGCATCACCAGGTTGCCGGCAACCCTGTGATGCACAAAAAAGCCGATTACGCCTTTTCTGCGCTTCATTGTGCAGGGCCCCGGTTATCTGCACCTGCATCTTCAAGCTCACCGGCAACATCGACTTTCAGACCCGTCAGGGCATTGGGCAGGTGGGTCACGATCAGGCGTGCGCCTGGCTGAAGCGTCTCACCTGCCACCAGCAGGCGCCGTTCGCCGTTCGCCGAGAGTACCTCACCCACCCGCTCTACAGTTACCCGCTTCATGCGGCTGTCATCTGTCATCAGGTATACGCTGTCGGCGCCGTACAGGGCGCTGAACGGGATGGCTATGGTGTCGCGACGCGCCGGTCGCTCCAGACTGACCGGCAGCAAGGCTCCCGGGCGCAGGCCCGCCGGATCTCCGGTTACCGCAAGAATTGCCTCCGTTCCGGATGGATCGCTGATGCCGGCAAAGCGTTCAAGCCGGAAACGGATATCCCGCTGATCGTTGTAGGCATGGAGTTCTGCACCCTCTGCCAGGGCGCCGAGCAGCTCGGCACGATACATGTCGGGCACTCTCGCCCTGAGTTCCAGCCCCTTGATGGAATAGATAGAGAGCAGATTCCGGTTTCGCGATACCTGGTCGCCCACAGCAACCTGAACATCGGTTACAACACCGTCAAAGGGGGCAACAACCCGGGATCGTTCAGCATCACGTTGTGTTGTGGCCAGGCTGGCTTTGGCCTGGGCAAGCCGGGCCTCCAGGCTTTGCAGCCGGGCCGGGTGTTCGTCGATGGCACGTTGGCGGACACTGACAGTAAGTTCGGCTCTGGCCGCCGCATCGGTTACGCTTTCCAGGTTTTCACGGGAGGCCAGGTTACGTTCTACCAGCGAACGGGTACGTTCCAGCTGCCGGCGGGCGTTGGCCAGAATGGCCTGTTCACTTTTCAGGGCGGCCAGATCATTGCCATAGCGCACCTGTTCAGCACGAATCTGGGCGTCCAGATCGGCCACCTGGGCTTTGGCCTGAGCCAGTACCGGCTCGACATCCAGGGGGTCCAGAGCCACCAGAAGATCCCCCTGGCTCACCCGCTGACCTTCAGCCACAGGACGCTCACTGATTCTTCCCGCCAGAGTCGCCACCACCGATATCTGTTCCGGCGCCACCACCTCCCCGTACAGCGGCAGAACCGGTGCATGCGCTGCCGGCTCAATGGTCTGGACCTGCACCCGCCAGCTCCGTTCGGTAGCACTTACCTGCGCCGGTTCCGGGCGGGTCATTTTCAGAAACAGGAAACCCAGAACACCTGCTGCCAGAATAACTAAAGGTATAAAACGTTTGGACATAGCGCGTTGGCCAGCTAAGGTAAATAAAGCCGCGTCGCACGGCGGGTGCTAAAAATATGAGTGCACGGGAAACGCAACTCGAAAACCCGTTACAGCCACTGTTTGCCCGGGAGATCTGTACGCTTGTTCGCGGAAGATCATGTCAATCTGCTCAGCGCAACCGCCATCACCTCGCTGGTTGTGGTGCTGGTTGTCCTGCTCCACCATGGGGTGCTTGTGCAGCTGAGCCGCTTGCTTGCAAAAATGCACTCGGCCCATCACACCCGCCTGGTGACAGCCGTCTTTGGTGTTCTGCTGGCTCACACGGCTGAGGTCTGGATATTTGCAGCGGCCTATTTTTTTATGCACCACGCTGATGCGTGGGGTTCGCTGACCGGCAACTTCAACGGCAGCCTGCTGGATTGCGTTTACTTTTCATTCAGCACTTTCACCACCGTCGGCTACGGTGATATCGCGCCTCTTGGTGAACTACGCTTCCTGACCGGCGTCGAAGGGCTCACAGGCCTCGTTCTTATAAGCTGGAGCGCTTCTTTCCTGTTCATGAAGATGCAGCGTTACTGGGCTGGCGCACGGGGCAGCTAAACCCACTTACACTTTGCCAGCGTGTAATACAACAGTGGCACCACCACCACGGTCAGCAAGGTGGAGAGCGCAAGGCCAAACACCAGCGAAATGGCCAACCCGTTAAAGATCGGGTCATTAAGAATAAAGTAGGCTCCCACCATGGCCGATATGGCTGTCAGGGCGATTGGCTTGATGCGCACCGCACCGGCCAGCACCACCGCTTTATCCAGCTCCATGCCTTCTTCGAGCAGTTGCCGGATAAATACCACCAGCAGTATGGAGTTTCTTACGATAATCCCCGCCAGAGCGATCATGCCAATCATGCTGGTGGCGGTAAATTCCCGCCCCAGCAGGGCATGCCCCGGCATGATACCAATCAGGGTCAGCGGAATGGGCGCCATGATCACCAGCGGCAGGATATACGAACGGAACTGCGCCACCAGCAACACGAAAATCATGAACACCCCTACACTGTAGGCCGCACCCATATCACGGAAGGTCTCGTAGGTAATCTGCCACTCACCGTCCCACTTGAGCGTGCCCTTTTCCGGCAATGGTGGCTGATCAATAAAGAACTGCTCCGGGGCACCCTCCTGCTGCTTCAGGCGGGAAACCATCGCAAACATACCGTACAGGGGTGAATCCACTTCGCCCGCCATATCCGCCGTCACATAGGTCACCGGCAGCAGATTCTTGTGATAAATGGCTCCCATCCAGTCCGCCTCGCGCACCTCGGCGACACTGGCCAAGGGCACCAGATGTCCGGCACGGCTGCGCACCTGCAGCGACATGAGCACCGATGGCTGTGCCTTGTCGCCCTCGTTCAGCGTGACCCGGATGGGCACGGGGTATTTTGCATAATCATCGTGCAAAAAGCTGACGTTCATGCCTCCCAGCGCCATCTGCAAGGCCTCGACAACCTGGGCCTGGGATACACCGAGACGGGCAGCCCGGTCGCGGTCCACTTCGATTTCCCATTGCCTGGTGGGCGCTTCCAGCGTGGTGTCAATGTCCACCAGCCCCTCAACCTCGGCCATACCGGCCGCCACAGAGCGGGCCAGCTCTGCTCGCTGTTCCGCGTCCACGCCATAGATCTCCGCAACCACCGGGGACATCACCGGTGGTCCCGGTGGCACTTCAACAATTTTTACACTGGCATCGTAGCGCTTGCCAATGGCGGTCAGTGGCTCCCGCAACGCCTGGGCAATATCATGGGACTGGCGGGACCGGACATCTTCATGGCTGAGATTGACCTGAATATCCCCCTGGTAAGGGTCGCTGCGCAAATAGTACTGGCGCACCAGCCCGTTGAAGTTAATGGGCGCTGCGGTGCCGGCATAGCTCTGCCAGCTGGTCACTTCATCCACCGTCTCCAGGTAGTGCCCCATCTCCATCAGCACCCGCTGGGTCTGCTCCACCGGCGTGCGCTCGGGCATATCAACAACAACCTGCAGCTCGGATTTATTATCAAAAGGCAGCATTTTCAGGATAACCGCCTGAAACACCGGCAGTGAAGAGGCGGCCAGGGTCAGCAGGATTACTCCCAACGCCAGTAAACGGCGGCGCCAGTGGTGGTCACCCAGGAACGGTGTGAGTACGCCACGAAATATTTTAAGGGAAAGGGGGCTGACACCATCGGCGGAGCTGCCTGACTCTTCCGCCTCGTTCGCGGCTACACCTTTCTGGTGCTTCAGCAAGCGGAAGGCAAGCCAGGGCGCTACCACAAAGGCCACAATCTGGGACAGCACCATACCAGCGGATGCGTTTATGGGGATGGGGCTCATGTAAGGTCCCATCAGGCCGGTTACAAAGGCCATGGGCAACAAAGCCGCCATAATGGTGAGGCTGGCCATGATCGTGGGTGTACCCACCTCGTCCACCGCTACCGGAATAATATCCCGCACCGGGTGCCTGGAATTGCGGATGCGGCGGTTAATGTTCTCGGTTATTACAATGCCATCGTCTACCAGAATACCGATTGAGAAAATCAGCGCGAACAGGGAAACACGGTTCAGGGTGAAGCCCCAGGCCCAGGAGAACACCAGAGTCAGCAGCAGGGTGATCAACACAGCCACACCCACAATCAATGCCTGGCGCCAGCCCATGGCCATCAATACCAGCAGCACCACGCACAGGGTAGCGGATATCAGGTCGGTAATAAGTTTGCGGGCCTTGGCCGAGGCGGTTTCCCCGTAATCGCGGGTAACGATGATTTCCACACCTTCGGGCAGCGCGCGATTGCGGATCTCCTCCAGTCGTTGCGTAATGGCGGTGGTGATATCCACAGCGTTCTGCCCGGGCTTTTTGGCAATTGCCAGTGTTACTGCCGGGTATACATCGCCGGGTCTGCCTGCATTATCTCCTTCCACTGCCGGCCCGAAGCCGGTCATCACGCTTTGGTCCACAACCGTGCCACCACGGCTGACGCTGGCTACATCGTCCAGAAATACCGCCGCGCCATTGTGCATGCCAACAACCAGTCCACGCACATCCTCTGCGCTTTCCAGCAAGGTACCTGCCTGAACCGGGATCGAGAGATTGTCACGGGTAATACGGGCTTCCTGACTGCTGGCGTTGGCCGCCTTCAGGGCATCGCGAATATCGTTCAGGGTAAGGTCATAGCCGGCCAGCAGCGCCGGGTCAAAATGAATATCGACACGGTCGGGCACACCGCCCACGGTGTAAACATCGCGGGTTCCGGGCACACGCTTGAGCGCCACTTCCAGCATGTGAGCCAGCCGGGTCAGCTCTTCGCCGGTGTGGCCATTGTTGGGGTCGAACAGGGTCAGCGTCATTACCGGTACATCATCAATACCTTTTGGCTTGATCACCGGTTGCGTGGCACCCAGATCCGGCGGCAACCAGTCCTGGTTGGAATACACCTGGTTATACAGCCGGACCAGCGCTTCCTGCCGTGGAATACCCACTTCAAACTGAACCGTAATCACCGCCTGGCCCTGGCGGGAGACCGAGTACACGTGCTCAACGCCGGCAATTTCACTCATCACCTGACCGGCCGGGGTCGCAATGGCACTCTCCACTTCCCGGGTGCTGGCCCCCGGAAAAGCCACCATGATGTCCGCCATGGTGACATCTATCTGTGGCTCTTCCTCTTTCGGGGTCACAACAACGGCGAGCACACCCAGTATGATAGACAACACCGCAAGCAACGGCGTCAGATGGTTATCCTGGAAAACCCGGGCGATCGCTCCGGAAGGGCCTACCGGCGGCAATTCTCGGCTCAATTCCCTGCCTCCCCGTTTGACTGCTCACTTGAGCCCGGGCCGGATACACCGGCAGCCGCCAGATTCAGGCGATCGGTACCGACCAGTTCAACAGGGTTAACCACCACCTGCTCGCCCTCGCTCAGGCCCGCCAGGATTTCCAGGCGACCGTCCTGCTCCATGCCGGTGCGCACCTGCCGCAACCGGGGAGTACCCTGATCATCCAGTACGAAAACGGCTCTCAGTTCACTGCGGCGAACAAGACTGCTTTCGGGTATCCACAGCGCACTCCGGCTGGCAACCGGAATACCCACCTTGACCAGCATGCCCGGGAACAGTGAGCCATTGGGCTCACTGAGGCGCATACGCAAGCGAAAGGTGTGGGTGGCCGGATTGGCGTAGGGGTAGAACGTCATGGCGCCGGTTTCAAGCACGCGGCCATCGGCGAGCGTGACCTTTGCCTGGCGGTCGCGTCGGGCAAGATCTGCGTATTGCTGGGGCAAATCCACAACCACCCGTAACTGTTCCAGCGACAGGCCGCTGAGCAGGGGCTGGCCGGGGCTGACAGACTCCCCTATTTCCACATGCCGTTCGGTGAGTATCCCGCCATAGGGCGCAGTTATGCGGGTATAGCTCAGCTGCTCACGCGCCTCTGCCAGTGCCGCATCCGCACGCTCCAGCCGTGCCCTGGCCGCCGCCAGGTTGTTTCGGGCCTGATCGAATTCCTGCCTCGAAACAAGGCCGCGTTCATGCACGGCTTCAATACGGTCAAATTGCTGCTGTGCGTTCGCAAGAGCCGCTTGCGCTTCGTCCCGGCTGCCCTGGGCCTGATTGACCCGGGCACGCTGCTCACTGCTCTCCAGTTGCACAATCAGATCGCCGGCAACCACAGAGTCATCCACATCAAACGGCAACTTCTGCACCGTGCCGCTGGTTTGTGCCGACACCGTACTTTGCTGGACGGCCTCGATAACGCCATCAAGCACAAGCGTTTCCTGCAGTTCACTGCGCTCAACCGGCACTGTCTCCAGCCTGCCTGATGTTTGTTGACCCAGAGCAAGCCCGGAACAAGCCAGGCTCAGGAGCATTGCGCCCAGCAAAGCAAAACGACTCACCACCAGCCACCTCGGATTTTATGTTATTAGCAAATAACCACAGGTTATCAAAAAACTCGATTGAATACAGTCCGAACTTCCCGCAGGCACAGATAAATTTCGCTGTCAGGACTTGCCCGCAGTAAAGCCTCCATCAACCATCAGAGTTGTGCCCGTTATAAAACTGGCCTCATCACTCACCAGGAACACGAAAGCATTGGCAATCTCTTCAGGCCGGCCCAGGCGCTTCAGCGGATGCAGGTCGATCAGGCCCTGCCTCAGCTCATCGTCCAGATCCTGCAGCAGTGGCGTATCAATATAGCCCGGCCCTATGGCGTTGACACGCACAGTTTTTTCGGCAGATTCCAGGGCCAGAGTCCGGGTCAGGTTTACCACGCCACCTTTAGCCGCCGAATACGCAGCGGCATTACTCTGGCCAAAAACGCCCAGAATGGATGCGCAGTTAACAACAGAGCCGCTGCCTTGCCTGTACATTTGCCGTAACGAAGCCCGGGCCACGCGGAAAACACCGTTCAGGTTGATATCAATAACCCGCATATAGTCATCGTCCGGGTAGTCAACGGCGGCACTCAGCCCGCCAATGCCTGCATTATTGAAGACACCGTCGAGACCTCCAAGCTCGCTCACCGTATTTGCCACCAGGTCATCCACTTCTGCACTGGAGGTTACATCCACCGGCAGAAACAGGCAGCGGCCACTGTATTCGCCGTCCAGGCGCTTTGCCTCCTGGGCTCCGTGGCTTGCGGCCAGATCCGCGATGACCACACTAGCGCCCTCTTGCAGACAACGCTCCGCCGACGCCAGGCCAAGACCACTGGCACCGCCGGTTATCAGAATTCGCTTTCCATTAAGCCTCATGATCCGTCCTCCTGATGTTTACTCTGTCAGAGCATAGCCCATAGCGCCATTGCCAGCATGAAAAAGCCTCTGAAAAAAAACCCCGTGCGGGGGGAGTTAGTCCCGCACGGGGCAGAGTGTTACCCGCTGGCTATGAGTAGCGGGCAACCGCCATTGCAGGGTTTACCACCTGGCCGTCAAGGCCGCGCGCAGTGTACGCCCCGGCTCGTTCACACGCACCGCATCAGGGTTGAACGGGTCCGTATTGGCACGGCTCACGTGAGGCGCCCAGGTGTTGTCAAACAGATTATCCACAGCCCAGTTGAAACTGAGGTGCGCCATCAGCGGGTGGCTGCCGGACAGGTTAAACACGCCATATCCGGGCGAGGTTCCCGCATCCAGCCCGGATTCCGGATCGATGCGATCCTGGCGCCGAGCCAGGTGCCACTGGGCCTCTATGCTGTGGCCCATGCTCTGCCATGCCAGTGTCTGCACAAACTGCACCGGCGGAATCTGCGGCAGAGGCTTGTTATCATCGCGGTTTTCACCGCGAACAGAGGCCAGAGCACTACTGCTGCTCCAGGTACCGTTGGTCCAGCCAACCGTCATTTCGGCACCCAGCAGGCGAGCATCAATGTTCTGGTAGCGGGTATCAGCCGGCGTTTCTTTATAGCGCAACACAAAGTCGTCCACTTGATCCACCCAGACAGCCGGCTTCCAACTCCATTGATCCTTACTACCACTCAGTGCCAGCTCCAGTTTATGGTGCTTTTCCGTATCCAGGCCGGGGTTGCCAATCCAGCTGTCATTCATGGTATTGCGTGCCAGATAGCGCTCGGTAACACCCGGGCTGCGCACACTGCGGCTGCCGGTAAGGGTAAGCGCCTGGTTCTGCGGCAAGCGCCATTCGCCGGTAACAAACCCGCTGACGTTATTGTCTTCCGATTTCACATCGGTTGTGCCGTAGGCGCTCTGGTAAAGCATGGCCGGAGTCATGCCCATGCTCGCAACGGTGTCTGCTTTGGTGGCATCCATTTCCACGCGGTCGTAACGCAGGCCAGCTCCAACTTTCAGGTCACGGGCAAGACGGCGGAAACCCTCTGCAAAAATTCCGGCACGCTCACGCTCCACGCCCGGCCACATGAATGACACGGTCATTGGCATGGGGTTGGTCACATTGGACAGGGTGGCATCCCAGTCGTTGGTCTCCACGTCTGCGCCTATGGCCCAGTCGGTTGAGCCACTGGGGCTCTGGTCAAGAATAAAACGCAGGCCACGGGTTTCGGTAATGGAGTCCGTTTGCATTTTCATCATGCCGGCCGGGCGCAGGCTGAAGTTGTCCATGATGTGATCCACATCCGCCTGCCAGGCCAGCAAGCTCCACTCGCCCATGGCCACCGGGGAGCCAATCTCCATGCGATAAATATCCGTGTCGGTTTGCGGCGCATCCATGCCGGAGCCGGCGTATTTTACGTCACTTTCTTCCTGGCGGCTGACCATACTCTTGATATAAAAACCGCTCTCTGCCGTCCAGGCAGCGTCGGCGCGGCCTTCGGCATTTTCATAGGCGCTGCGCACCTTATTGCCATCGCCGTCCTCATAATCGTCGGCTTCGTCATAGCCGCCAGACAACCTTAACCAGGCCTCTTCACTGCCCACCGCCGCTGCCGCATTCACCAGTTTGCCGTTGCCGTTATCTGATCCACCCACCGTCACCTGGCCGGTTGTGGCGTTCCCGTCGAACTGTGGATCAGCGGTGGTGGCAATCACCTGGCCACCTGCAACAGGGCCCCAGCGCAGGGTGCGGTTAGTGGTTCGAATTTCCAGAACTGGCACCAGCGCACTGCTCAGGCGACTGGTGGGTGGATCCATGCGATTGGGACAGGCACCTTCTACCCGGATACCATCCAGCAGCACATCCACCCGCTCCTGGCTTTGCCCCCGCACCACAGGTTCCAGACCGCGACCGCCCATCCGGGAAAGAGAGACCGAAGGATCCGAAGCCAGCCGGTTTACCGGCTCGCTGGCCAGCACCGCAGTGGCGTTGTCGCCGGCTCGCCCTTCAGTTACCCGGATGACCAGATCGTCCCCGCTGGTCTGGGCGGACACCAGCGTCGGCAGCCCCGCAAGGCCAATCAAAACCATCTTTGCGCAGCTCGTACATACTCCCTCTTTCATACAACTGTTTCCCCGCCGGCGATCCGTTTATCCATCTGTAGAACAAAAGTGTCCGCGAATGATAAACAGACCGGAGCCGGCGCGCGTGAGACACAATGCCGCATCTCCATAGGGGTAGCTGTTCATGGGGCTGCTGTGGGGATGTCTTGCCAAATTGACTGCAATATGCTCAAATCACCGCCCCATTTTTCAACCATCCTTTCCATTTTCCTGCAATAAGCAAGAACCGAAACGAGGAATACTCTATGGCCGCCCGACTTGATGAAAAACTTGAACTGATTTACGAAGACGTTCTGCACCGCAATCCGGGTGAAAACGAATTTCACCAGGCTGTTCACGAAGTTCTAGAAACACTGGGGCCCGTGCTGGTGAAGTACCCGGAGTTTGCCGAGAAGAAAATCATCCAGCGCATCTGCGAGCCTGAGCGCCAGATTATTTTCCGGGTGCCCTGGCAGGACGATAACGGCGAAATCCATATCAACCGTGCCTTCCGCGTGGAATTCAACAGTGCTCTGGGACCCTACAAAGGCGGCATGCGTTTTCACCCGTCTGTATACCTTGGCATCATCAAATTCCTGGGCTTCGAGCAGATTTTCAAGAACGCCCTGACCGGCCTGCCCATCGGTGGCGGTAAAGGCGGCAGCGACTTTGATCCCAAGGGCCGCTCGGATGACGAGATCATGCGCTTCTGCCAGAGCCTGATGACCGAACTGTATCGCCACATCGGTGAGTACACTGACGTGCCAGCCGGTGACATTGGCGTGGGCAAACGGGAAATCGGCTACCTGTTCGGCCAGTACAAGCGCATCACCAACCGCTACGAATCCTCGGTGCTGACCGGCAAGGGCCTGGACTGGGGCGGCAGCCGTGCGCGCACTGAAGCAACCGGCTACGGCACCGTTTTCTTTACCCAGGAGATGCTCAAGGCCCGCGGCGACTCCATGGACGGCAAAAAGGTGGTTGTCTCCGGATCCGGCAACGTAGCCATCTATGCCATTGCCAAAGCTCATGAACTGGGCGCTACGGTTATTGCCTGCTCCGACTCCAGCGGCATCATCGTAGACGAAAAAGGCATTGATCTGGCGGCGCTCAAGCAGATCAAAGAAGTAGAGCGTCGTCGCATCAGCGCTTACACCGAGTTCCACAAAGACGCGAAATACGTGGAAGGCGGAAGCATCTGGTCCATACCTTGCGACATCGCGCTGCCATGCGCTACCCAGAACGAACTCAATGCCAATGACGCCAAAACCCTGGTGGAGAACGGCTGTATTGCGGTCGCCGAGGGTGCGAATATGCCAACCACTCCGGAAGGTATCGCAATTTTCCAGGAAGCCAAGCTGATGTACGGCCCGGGCAAAGCAGCCAATGCCGGCGGCGTGGCAACCTCGGCACTGGAAATGCAGCAGAATGCCAGCCGTGATTCCTGGTCCTTCGACTATACTCAGAAACGCCTTGAGGACATCATGATCGATATCCACAAGAGCTGTTTCGAGACATCGGCAGAATTTGGCGCCGAAGGCAACTATGTGCTCGGCGCCAACATCACGGGCTTTATCAAAGTAGCGCGCGCCATGGAGGCCATGGGCGTTATCTGATCACGGAGCAGCAGCTCATGACCGGGAACGGTGGAAACTCACAGGATCACAACCGGGTTTCCACCGGCCTCCCGGGGCTTGACGATGTTCTTGATGGTCTCAGAATCGGCGATAACGTCGTCTGGCGCGTCAGCGACCTCGACGACTACCGCCGGTTTGTTACCCCGTTTGTTGAATCTGCGGCGTCTGCCGGGCGTCGCATAATTTACCTCCGCTTTGGTCAGCACCCGCCGCTGATATCGGGCAAAAGCAATATCCACACCGAAAACATCGATGCCCTGGGAGGTTTCGAAGCGTTTACCGGCAGGGTTTGGCGCCTGATTGAAGAATATGGCCGCGGCGCGTTCTATGTATGCGACTGCCTGAGTGACCTGCTCAATGCCTGGGCCACCGATGTCATGGTCGGAAATTTTTTCCGGGTGGTCTGCCCATTCCTCTTTGAACTGGATACGGTTGCCTGGTTTGCCCTCTATCCGGACCGACATTCCCGCACCACATTGGACCGTATCCGCCAGACAACCCAGGTTATGGTGGATGTTCACCGCCTGGGGGATGACGTTCAGATCCAGCCCATCAAGGCCTGGTGCCGGCAGTCCCCGACCATGTTCCTGCCTCACCGGGAACGCAATGGCCGGTTTCTGCCGGTGGACGACAGCAGCGATGCCACCCGGCTGCAGGCCGGCCTGGAACTGGCCCAACTGCACCGGCAACCGCTACTGGACTACTGGGACCGGCTGTTCATGCAGGTTGCCAGTGCCCTAGAAAGTGAGGATCCGCAGCAGATAGCGGATGTGCAGAATCGCGTGCTGAATGTTCTGATCAGCCGGGACTCACGCATGCTGGACCTGGCCAGGCGCTATCTTGGCCTGGAGGATCTGCTTGCCATACGGGCGCGGATGATCGGCAGCGGTTACATTGGCGGAAAAGCCGCCGGCATGCTGATTGCGCGCAGCATACTGCTCACCAATCAGCCCGACATCTGGCAGGAGGGCCTGGAGCCCCACGATTCCAGTTATCTTGGTTCAGACGCCTACTATGCGTTTCTCGTCCACAATGGCCTGTGGCCGGCAACCATGCGGCAACGCTCCGCGGACGGCTACTTCAGCGAAGCCGCGGAGCTGCGCCGGGGCCTGCTGGCGGGCAGGTTCCCTCCGGAAATCCGTGTAGAACTGGAGCGGCTGCTGGACCACTACGGGCAATACCCGATTCTGGTGCGCTCAAGCAGTCTTCAGGAAGATGGCTTTGGCAATGCATTTGCCGGCAAGTACGACAGTGTTTTTCTGGTGAACCAGGGCGCACCCGAGCACCGGCTTGCCGCACTGGAGGACGCTATCCGCCGGGTTTACGCATCCACCATGAGTGACGATGCCCTGGTTTACCGCAAACAGCGTGGTCTGGACCAGCGGGAAGAACCCATGGCCCTGCTGATCCAACGGGTCAACGGCCGCTTCCATGGCCGCTATTACCTGCCGGATGCCGCCGGTGTTGGCGTTTCCCGCAATACCTTTGCCTGGGATACCGACATGGACCCGGCTGCCGGTATGGCTCGGCTGGTTATGGGGCTGGGCACCCGTGCCGTTGACCGGATTGAAGACGATCACGCCTGTGTTATGGCGCTGGATTACCCGCGCCGCCAGCCATTCCGCAACCAGGATGAAAGCTACAGGTTCTCCCAGCATCTTCTGGATGTTCTGGACCTGTGGGAAGGCAAACTGACCACCCGCCCGCTGAGCCAGCTCGCGCAAGAGGTTTCGGACCTGCCTCTGAATCACCTTGGCGAAGTGGACCAGTCCGCCAGCCGGAGCGCAGAGGAACTGGGCCTGCCTGCACCCGTGTGGCGCCTGACGTTCCTGCCCCTGGTGCGCAATGGCCGCTTCGTTGCCCGTTTATCCAGCCTGCTCAAAACCCTCGAGGCAGGCTATCAACACCCGGTGGATGTGGAATTCACACTGCATCTGAATAACGCGGGTGGGCCGGCTTTTAACCTGGTGCAATGCCGGCCACTGGCGACCATTGGCGAAACTGCGGCAGCACCAATACCTGCAGACATACCTCACCACAAACTTCTGTTCCGCACCCGCGGGCACTTCATGGGCGGCAATATCAATCTCTCGATCCGGCGTGTTATCCGGGTAAATGCCGCCGTATACAGCAAACTGACAATGAGCCAGCGCTATGACGTTGCCCGCCTTGTAGGCGAGCAGGTGCGTATGGATAGCGGAAAAACCATGCTGATTGGCCCCGGGCGCTGGGGAACCTCCAGCCCGGAACTGGGTGTACCCGTGCGTTTTGCCCATATCGCCGGCGTTGCCGCACTGGTTGAAGTGGCAGAGATGGAGGGTGATATGGTGCCGGATCTTTCCTACGGCTCACATTTTTTTCAGGACCTGGTAGAAACCGGCATCGCCTACGTGGCGCTTTTCCCCAATGGCAGGAACTGCACCTATCAACCGCAACGGCTCCCCGGCATAAACACAAACACGACTCAGGCCTCTCCTGAGCAGGCAATACAGACCTTTGACCTGCGCGCAAAACCGCTGCAACTGACCGGCGATGTAATCAGCCAGGATCTGGCTTGCTACTATCCGGATTGATATCCGACAACTATTTCACCAAAAGCCGTCAAAAGCGGCTGGCTGCTGCACCGCTACAGGCTCAGCCCTGCTAGAATCCGGGCCATGGAATGGCTCACTCAGTCTCAAACCGGATTTCAACAGGCGGCCCGCTATCTGCTGGGTATGCGCCTGGCCATCGCTGCCCTCCAGCTTACCGCGCTGGCGGTGGCGGAGACCGTGGTAACGCTTGCCCACCGTGCTGAAGCCGTGGCGCTGTGTTTGCTCTATGCTGTTCTCGCGACGCTGGGCTGGCTCTGGTTTACCCGAAGGCCGCCACGCTCTCCTACCAGTGTCAGCGCCGGCCTCGCTCTTGACCTCGCTTTAATAGGTGGCTGGCTGTTTTTGACGGGAGGTTACACCAACCCCCTGGTGTCCCTGTTATTACTGCCAATTGCCGTGGCCATCATTCTGGTGCCACTGAGCCAGAGTATTGCCCTGACCGTCTCCGGCATCGCTGTCTACACAGCCCTGGTCGTATGGCATACGCCCATCACCAATGAACATCACAATGCCAACCTGGCGCAATTGCACCTGGCCGGCATGTGGGTCACCTTTGCCATGACGGCAGCCATCCTGCTTCTGGTGGTGGGCGCGCTGGCCAGGCGGTTGCGCCAGCAGCAGGAGCAACTGGCGACCATCCGGGAGACACGCCTGCGCGATGAACAGATCATCGCCCTGGGGCTTTCGGCAGCCGCTGTGGCCCACAGGCTGGGCACGCCGCTGAATACCATGACCCTGCTGGTTGATGAAATCCGGGCGGCTTTTCCCGACCCGGATCTCGCGGGGGACCTTGAACTGCTGGAAAACCAGCTTGCGGTCTGTGGAGACCACCTGCAACAACTCTCCAGCGCGGCGGTGCAGGCAAAAACAGCACAACTGGAAACACTGGACGCCCGGAGCTGGATGGCAAGACTGAGAGAGTCCGCAACGCTTTTGTGGCCGGCGGCGCCCATTGAGTGGCCGGTAATCGTTCCGGACTGTCGGGTTGCCGTGGATGCCACCCTGGATCAGGCCATTCTGAACCTACTTGCCAATGCGCTGACCGCCAGCCCCTCCTGGGTAGCCATCAGCATGCGACACGCCGAACACAACCGGATTGAGCTGGTTGTGGAAGATCATGGTGACGGGCTGGAAGATGCCTTTCAGAACACGCCCGGCGAGAACATTGTCGGTTCGGAAAATGGCATGGGTGTCGGCCTTTTTCTCTCCAATGCAACTATCCAGCGCCTGGGCGGCACGCTGAAGGCGCGCGTAGACCAACAGGGTACAACCATGATCATCGATTTACCCGTGGCAGAATCGCCACAGGCGCACACCGGAGGCCATCAATGAATCCCGAAAGCTGGCTGCTTATTGATGACGACACCGCCTTCCTGGAGGTACTCAAGCGCTCCTTGGCGCGCCATGGTATCGAGGCATCGGGCGTCCATTCCCACGCTGAAGCCCTGGCTACCCTGGACGGCGGAGAGTTTCAGAAATGTGTGCTGGACCTGAACCTGGCCGGCGAAAGCGGCCTGCAGCTGCTACCCGAACTGCTTGCCCGCCAGCCCGGCCTGGAAATCCTGGTACTCACGGGCTATGGCAGTATTGCCACAGCGGTGGAAGCCATGCGGCGGGGCGCGGTGAATTATCTGTGCAAACCGGTTAGCATCAGCCAACTCATGCGCGGCTTTGAAGCCCTGGCTTCAACCCCCGAACTGCGCCCAGAGCCGCCGTCTGTGGAAGAGATGGAATGGGAACACATCCAGCGGATACTCAACGAACATGAGGGCAATGTATCGGCGACCGCCAGAGCCCTGAACATGCACCGCCGAACTCTGCAACGCAAGCTGCAAAAACATTCCCGCTGGCGCAGCTGATAAATTCGGTGAATGAGGAAAACGAACTTTTCGTAACCGGAGTACAGAATCCACTATGTCAGACACCCCTCATCCGGAACACGGAAAGATTCCTTCGATCGGCCTGGAGCGGCTGTCACTGGTCGCCAGAGCCACTCGCAGTATGATTCTGATCCTTGATGCCTGCGGTTCGGTCCAGTGGGCCAACACCGGTTTCGAGCAGCAGACCGGCTATTTACTGCAGGATATGTCCGGTAAGCGCCCGAGAGACCTGCTGAGCGGCCCGGGTACCGATGCCGAGACCCTGAGGCGCATCACCCGCAGGCTCTATCAGGCTCAACCGTTTGACGAAAAAGTACTGATTTACACCCGTGGCGGAGAACCCTTCTGGGTTCATCTTGATTGCGTGCCGTTTGGAACGGAACAGAGCGTCGAGCCGGGATTTATCATTATCATGACAAATATCTCGGACAACAGGGAAAGCGAACGGAATTTACGCATAGCCGCCAGCGTATTTGACCGCAGCCATGAAGCTATCCTCATAACGGATCGGAACAACCGTATACTGGATGTAAATCCGGCTTTCTCCCGCATCACCGGTTACAACCGCAGTGACGTACTCGGGCTCAACCCCTCCATCCTCAGTTCCGGGCGCCATTCGCCAGCGTACTACCGCGCTATGTGGCAAAGCATTCAAGAGTCCAATTTCTGGCGTGGTGAAATCTGGAATCGTCGAAAAAACGGAGAAGAGTACATTGAGATGCAATCCATTACCCGGGTGCATCTGGACGAGCCGGGGGATTACTACCACGTTGCCACTTTCACTGACATAACAGAACTGAAGAACCATGCAAAAGAACTGGACCGTGCGGCCCACTTCGACCTACTCACAGGCCTACCGAATCGCCAACTGCTAGAAGAACGTTTACGCTCGGCACTGGCGCACGCCAACCGGAACCAGACAAGCCTGTCGGTGGGTTATCTGGATCTCGATGGTTTCAGATCCATCAATGAGCGTTATGGGCATGATGCGGGCAACAGAATGCTGCGGGTTCTGGCCGGGCGCCTGGCACAAGGCCTGCGCAGTGGCGATACTGTGGCACGGATAGGCGGTGACGAGTTTGGCCTGATTCTGCAGAGTGACAGTCATGAAAGCGCCTACGAACGGATTTTGTCCATCATCAACAAGCCTGTTGATCCGGGCACCGGTGCCGATCCGGTTAATCTGACAGCCTGCCTGGGTATTACCCGTTATCCCGATGATAACGCCGAGGCCGAAAGCCTGATCCGCCACGCAGACCAGGCCATGTACGCAGCCAAGGAAAAAGGCCGCAACCTGCTACACTTTTTTGATCCGGAGCTGGATGCTCATCGGCGCCAGAGGCGCGAGCAACTGACCGAAATCACCCGCGCACTGGAAAACGAGGAATTTGAGCTTCATTTCCAGCCCCAGGTGCGAATAGCGGACCGTCAGGTAACCGGTTTCGAAGCGCTTATTCGCTGGAATCATCCAGAAAAAGGCCTGCTTTACCCCGATTCCTTCCTGCCAACACTGGAAAACAGCCACCTGGAAGTACCTCTGGGCCAGTGGGTACTCAAAGAAGCGATTTACCAGATGAACCTCTGGCACGAAGCCGGGGAAAATCTGTCTGTCAGCATCAATATCAGCGCCCGGCACCTGATGGACAGGAGCTTCACGCGTTACCTTGAAAGCTACCTGCACAGCCATCCAAGGGTAAAGCCCGACAGGATTACCCTTGAAGTGCTCGAATCAACAGCTCTGGAGGATACCTGCCGGGCCAGAAACGTGCTTGCACGATGCCGGAAACTGGGGCTTCATATCGCCCTGGACGATTTCGGCACGGGTTTTTCCTCACTGACTTACCTGCGCACCCTGCCTGTGGATCTGGTGAAGATTGACAAAAGTTTCGTGATTAACATGCTGAACAATGTCAGTGACCGGGCCATTGTGGAGAGTGTCATTTTTCTCGGCCAGAGGTTTGCCCACCCGATTCTCGCCGAAGGCGTTGAAACCATGGCGCACGCCAGCGCCCTGCGCGATCTGGGCTGTGAGTACATTCAGGGTTACGGAGTGGCCCGCCCCATGCAGGCACATAAAATAGAAGGCTGGTTGCAGGAGTGGCGCAGACATACGGCCAGAAAACAAAGCCGTGAACGCCCTGCATCCACCAGACGGGGTCAAAAGCCAAGAGGCGTCCGCGCCGGGCGGAATCAACGATAACGGCGCTGATCCAGTGTTGTCAGCCTGTCCGGGTGGAACACCATCATGCCGGTGATGAAAGCGCCGTTCACAAAGCCCTCCGGTAACATGAACAATGGAAGGTACCTCAGGTAATCGTGGACCAGCTCTGAAAACTCGTACACCCCGCTGAACCAGAGCATCAGGCACATAACCAGGCCGGCAACAGCCACTGAAATACCGGCCCCGAAAAAGCCGCAGAAGAAGATATAGGCAAAGAAATTGCTGAAATTCCGGCGCCTTTCCCAGAGCATAATGGCCTGAGTCACAAGGGCTGGAATCATAACGGTCACCAGCCCGTTAGCAGCAAACATGGTGACCGGCTCACGGCCGGTGATGACCGTCAGAATCAGAGCCAGAAGCCCGGCGAATACAGCCAGGCCCCAGCCCAGCATCAATGTTGCTGCAGTAATGCCGAAGATATGAATGGCGAGGCCGGGATAGATGCCCGCACGCAACTGCCAGATGAACCCCAGCACCACAGCCGCGCCGAAAAACGAATGCTGCAACGCGTTGTCTGCACGCAAGGCACGCCAACGCACGGAGCGCGCTGCCTGCAAAAGAATGAGCAGAAACAAAGCCAGCGTTACCAGCCACTGCCCGGTGGATAGCAGATTATCGGTCATACCCATAGTGAAAACTACTCGCTGAAACCCGGAACCGCCCCATGATAACGGTGTTAGCGGCCCCTTAACCAATGCCCTTCAGTATACGCAGCATGATCGGGGCGGAGGCTTGCCTCAAGCGGTTTTTTTCAGTACGGGCCGGCTACCACCAATGCCAGTGAGCGCCTGCCAGGCCTCATAAGTGCTGAGAAACACCCGGCCACCTAGATGTGACAGCAGCTCAGTACTCTTCAGGCGATCCATAACGGGCCCTTTGACTTCAGAGAGGTGCAAGCGCACACCGGCATCCCGCAGGCGCTCGTTGATGGCTTCCAGGCTTTCCAGCGCGGAGGCGTCCACCAGGTTGACCGCCGGGCATACCAGCACCAGGTCTTTCAGTTCCGGCTCACTGATAGCCAGGTCCATCACTGTCTCCTCCAGAAAGCGTGCATTGGCAAAATACAGGCTTTCGTCAACACGCAAAAACGTGACCCTCGGGCACACTTCAACGTCGTGCCGCAGCACGTTACGAAAGTGTTCGGTTCCCGGAACCCGGCCCACAACGGCGCTGTGGGGCCGGCTGGTGCGGTACAGGAAGAGCCCGATGGAGAGGGCGACACCGGCAATAATGCCCGCCTCCACGCTGTGCCCGAGAGTCAGAATGATGGTGGCCAGCATGGCACCGAAATCTGTCCGTGAATAACGCCAGGTGCGACCCAGTGCCGGCAAATCAATCAGTGTTGCCACCGCAACAATAATGGTCGCTGCAAGTGTTGCCTGCGGGAGATAGGCAATGGCCGGAGTCAGGAACAGGGTTGCCAGGGCAATTCCGACCGCGGTATAGGCGCCTGCTGCCGGGGTTTCCGCACCGGCATCAAAGTTGACCACCGAGCGCGAGAAACCTCCGGTTACCGGCATGCCACCGGAAAAACCGGCGCCAAGGTTGGCGGTTCCCAGGCCGATCAGTTCCTGGTCCGGATCTATGCGCTGGCGCCGTTTGGCTGCCAGAGTCTGGCCCACGGAAACGGACTCGACAAAACCCACAATGCTGATCAGCAAGGCGCTCACCGCCAGTTGCTGCCAAAGCTCCCAATCGAGTGCGGGCATAGTCAGTTCAGGAAGCCCCCGGGGCACCACCCCCACCAGGCGCACACCTTGGGTGTCGAGCCGCAGCTGCCAGGCAATCAGGGTAGTCACCAGCACAGCAAGTATTGGCGCCGTTTTAGTGATGATATCCGCAGAACGGGCGCCCAGGCCCCAGCGCATCATGAGGGATTTCAAATACTTCCGGGAAAACACCAGGAACAGAAGTGCACCTGTGCCAATTGCCAGGGTCGGCAGGTTGGTGTCACCAATCGACTGCAGCAGGGACTGGCCGATGGTCAGAAGGTTATGCCCGGAAGCCTGCACGCCAAAAATATGCTTGAGCTGGCTGGCGGCAATCACAATTCCGGAAGCAGTAATAAAGCCGGAAATCACCGGGTGGCTGAGAAAGTTGGCGAGAAACCCCAGCCGCAGAATACCCATCAGGGTGAGCATAAGCCCCGACATAATTGCCAGCAGCACGGCTCCGGCGATGTATTCGGAACTTCCAGCCTCCGCCAGCGGCGCCAGTGCGGCAGCGGTCATCAGCGACGCCACCGCCACCGGGCCAACCGAAAGCGTTCTGCTGGTGCCAAAAATGGCGTAAATCACCAGGGGCAGAATACTGGCGTACAGCCCCACGTGCGCAGGCAGGCCCGCCAGCAGCGCGTAGGCCAGGGATTGCGGAATGAGCATCACGGTTACTATAACCGCAGCCACCAGATCGCTGGTGGCCTGGCTACGGCTGTACTGTGGCGCCCACTGGAGAACAGGCAAATAACGCTTGAGGTTCATCCGGCACTCAGAACAGGTTGACCGGAATTTTCAGATAAACCTGGCCATTGTCCTCAGCCGGCGGCATCTCCCCTGCCCGCATGTTTACCTGTACAGATGGCAGAATCAGCCGGGGCATGTCCAGGGTTGCGTCGCGCTCGGTGCGCATCTTTACAAACTCTTCTTCGCTAACGCCATCGTGCACATGGATATTGGCCTCACGCTGCTCCGCCACGGTTGTCTGGTGCACATACTTATCCCGGCCCGGCGCCTTGTAGTCGTGGCACAGGAAAATACGGGTTTGCGCAGGCAGCGACAGCACCTTGCGGATCGACCGGTAGAGCTCACGGGCATCGCCACCCGGGAAATCACAGCGTGCGGTTCCGTAATCCGGCATAAACAGGGTGTCGCCCACAAAGGCCGCATCACCGATCACATAGGTCAAACAGGCGGGAGTGTGGCCCGGCGTGTGCATTACACGGCATTCCAGGCCACCTATGGCAAAGGCATCGCCATCCTGGAAAAGGCGGTCAAACTGGCTGCCATCACGGGCAAATTCAGTACCCGCATTAAACGCTTTACCAAAAATCTCCTGGACATCCCGGATGTGTGCTCCAATCCCGGTTTTGCCTCCGAGTTTTTCATGGAGATAAGGCGCTGCGGACAAGTGATCCGCATGCACATGGGTTTCCAGAATCCACTCAACGTCCAGATTGTGTGACCGGACGTATTCGATGATCTCATCAGCCGAGCGCACATCGGTCCTGCCTGCGGCGTAGTCAAAATCAAGCACCGAATCGAGAATGGCGCAGGCCTTGCTCTGTGGATCACGGACCACATAACTGAACGTATTGGTGGGCTCGTCAAAAAAATGCTGAACGATGGGGTTGAGCATGATCGTCACCTCCGTCAGAGTGGAGCCTTAAAAATTAATTCTAAGGATATACCAAAACGGAATATTAGGTGAAATTCTCTTTATTTATATGCGCGATACCCCTGATGCATCCACAAGACAGTCACGCCCTTCCTGTTTTGCCTGGTACAGCCGGTCATCCGCCAACCGGATAAGCAGGTCCGGTGAGGACGGAACATCACCCAGTTCCGCGATCGCGGCAATGCCCGCACTGACCGTCAGTGGCAAAGTAGTGCCTTCAAAAATAAAACCCTGGTCGCGTACTGCGCGGATAATACGCCCGACCGTACATTTTACATCCGCCTGGCTGACACCACTGAATGCAACCACAAACTCCTCACCGCCGAATCGCGCCACCACATCGGTCTCTCGGGTTTGCTCCAGAAGAATGTCGGCAAACTTGCGCAGGCAGACATCCCCTCCAAGGTGTCCTATGGAGTCGTTAATGCGCTTGAACCGATCCAGATCGAACATCGCCAGCGTAAAATTTTCGCCGTAACGGCTGGCGCGGCCCAGCATCTCATCGAGCCGTGGCATCAGATAGCGGCGGTTGTGCAGAGTGGTCAAAGGATCGCGGATGGACTGGTTAAGAAGCTCCGTCTCCAGCCGGTTACGCTCAAAAGCTCCGGAGAGCAGGCCGGATACGATAATCAGAAGATCTGCCTGATCCTCACGCCAGGTGCGTTTGCGGTTCGAGTCCACTCCAAAGAAACCGGTAACCTTGCCTCTGACACGCACCGGCACACAGCACATGGAACAGACACCCTGCTGCTCCAGCATGCTACGCTCCGGGCCCGCAGGTATCTGTTCGATTTCTTCAATAAAAATGACCCGGTTGCCGATCACCATCTCATCGATCTTGCCTTGCCACCACTCGAAATCGTCCGTTGGTATGTCGCGCTGACTTTCGATAAGAGATGGCACACCGTCTGCGCACCATTCGTGGGTGTTATCCATAACACGACCGTCCGCTGAAAACTCATACAGGTAGGCGCGATCGACCCCGAAAAAGCTGCCAATCGCCCTCAGCAACTCGTTAATACTCTGGTCCATGGTGCCAAAACCCAGGTTGATAAACCCGGTAGAAAGCCTGGCGATCAGTTTCTGGAAATCTGCCTGGAAAGCCGACTCAGCCTCACGCTCTCTGAGCGTGTTTTCAAGTTCTTTGTAGTGCTGGATACTGTGAAACTGGCCATACCAGATGGTGCTTCCATCGGCCTGACGCTCGGGCGTAGCGTTGACTTCAAACCACTCATAATGACCGGCGCTCACTCGCAGTCTTGCCTGATATTGCCAGGATTTCAGCGATTGAACGGATTCTTCAATACTGGAGCCAACACCGTTGCTGTCCTCCGGGTGTACCGTTGCAAACAGCGCATCGGCGTTTTTGTGCAAAGTATCGGGATCTAACCCCAGAATGCCATGCACCTGCTCGCTGACAAACAGAAACCTGTGGGTCTCTCTGTCGGCGCTCAACCAATAGATGTAGAGAACACCGGAAATGCCCGAAGCCAGCTTTCTGAAAAAGTAATCAGAGCCGGTAAAACTTGGCCCCAGACCGGACTTTTTTGTCATGAACTGTTCCCCTTCCGGGCATGTATCATGTGTGCTCAACAAAAGTGTAGCCCACCGGGCCATGTGCAGCTATTTCCCGGCCTTCTGTGTTCATTCGCATCAGAGCGGCATTTGGATGAACCTCTGTAGGTAACTGATTAAGCCGGACTATAGTCTTAATTAGAATATGCTTATTTCATTAAGTGAATTACGCAACTACAGGGTAGAGTTGTCAGTAACCTCAAAGGAGCTCCACCATGAACCCGGACACCATGCATTCCGGCAACAGAATCACCCGTGAATGGCAGGCTTTCTGGCTGGCCGTTGGCTTTCTCACCCGCATCCCCATGCTGGTGCGCATCGACTACTCCCAGAAGTTGATGAACCAGTGCAGCATGTACTTTCCACTCGTAGGCCTGCTGCTGGGTGCCCTGTATGCCGGGCTGTTCGCCCTTCTCAGCCTGGCCTGGAGCCCGCTGGTCTGTGTCCTGCTGGTTATGTGTTTTCACCTGTTCATTACCGGCGCTTTTCATGAAGACGGTCTTGCCGACAGCGTGGATGCACTGGGTGGTGGCTATACCGTTGAGAAGCGTCTGGAAATCATGAAGGACAGCCGCATCGGTACCTACGGCACTGTGGCACTGGTGCTGGCTCTCGGCCTGAAAGCAGCGCTGTTGGTGGATGCCCGGAGTATCTGGCTGGCGCTGCTGCTTGCCCCTGCCCTCAGCCGCCTGGCACCGCTTCTGCTAATGGCCTGGCTGCCCTATGTGACCGATCCGGACAAAAGCAAAAGCAAGCCGGTGGCAGACGGCTTCTCGCGCAAGCGCCTGCTTGTCAGCATTGCGTTTAGTGCCGCAACAGCCCTGGTTTTCAGCCCCTGGCTGCCGGGATTGTTGCCGGTTGCCGTAATGGCAACTGTGGCGGTAGTACTGATTTGGGGCTGGTATCTGAGAAAAAACCTGAATGGCTACACCGGTGACACCTTGGGTGCCAGTGTGGTGTTTTGTGAGCTGGCCCTGCTGCTGGGAATGTAAGTGCCCGGCAGCAGGTTGCGATAGTTCAGCGGTTGATGCGGGATATTTTGGTGCCTTCAATACTCAACCCGGCCATCAGACCCTGCTGGCTGAAGATAAACGCATAGGCATCGTTTTTAAGCGAGGAGGTTGACAGGTTTTTCGCCACGCCTTCGTCAACCAGCACCACCGTCGGGCCGACACCAATTTCCCAGCCTTTCGATTTTTCCAGGTAGGACACCGCCTCATCCGTCATCAGAAAGACTGCGTAGGCATAGGACTGAGCCCCTGCCTGCAACCCCCAGGAGCCAGTGACAGAATTGTAGTAGTCCGTCACTTCCGAGTCTTTCAGCAAAACGCCTTCGCCGTAGCTGCCGCCAAATACCAGTCCGGCTTTAACAATATTGGGGAACACCAGTATGGCCTTGGCATCGCGGGACAACGTTTCTGCAACGGGATGGGATTTGTAGAGAGTGTCCAGCGCTTGCCTGGCATTGCGTTCGAGATCTTCCGCGCTTGCAGCCATTGCCTGGCTTGTGCCTGTGATCGCCAGAATCGACGTCAGCGCAAGTACAACTCCGAGAAACCTGTTATGTAGTGCGTTCATGACACAGCCCTCCTGCTCGTTCACCCGACTATAAATCAGCTGGGCAAAAAATGACCATTACGTCTATGACATGCAGCGTTCAGGTTCAACTGTCCGCCGCGCAAGAGACAATCCGCGAAAGATGACTGTAGGGCATACCCGTTTCCTTATGCCAGGTGTTGAACGCGTCTTGCGCCTGCTGCAGGCCCCTTTTGCTGCCTGGGGCTGCATCCAGCAGTTCTGCATGGCGCAAAACCGCTACCACGTCGCCCGACAGAATAAACCCGTCCCAGCCCACACGGCGCAGGAAGTACTGCGCGCTGGTACCACCCAGCCGTGACCCGTTGCGCTTGAGCCAAAGCAACAGGCCCGCCTGATCCTCGTACGGCCACTGTTTCAGGAAAGCGCCAAAGCTGCCGTATTCCCGCGCCGCATCCATAATCATACGGGCGTTGTCAGGTACCGTGCGGATTTTCTGCATGTTACGAACAATGCGCTCATCCTGGGCCAGTGCCTCCAGAACCTCCGGCGATACCTGCTGCCAGTAGGCGGGCACAAACCCGTGGAACGCAGCTTCGAAACCCGGCCATTTATTGTCAATAACCCGCCACACAAAGCCCGCCTTGAACACGCAGCGGGTGATTTCCGAAAGGTAGCGGTCGTCCGTTAACGCCGCCAGCGCATCGGAAGGAGGCAATGTGGGCAAGAGGGCGTTCAGCCCTTCAACGCCGCCTTTACGGGCAATGGCACGTTCGTGAATCTTTGAAAAACTCATAGCTTCTCATCGCTGACTTAGTAAGGGATAGCCGAAGTTTTATATCGCTTTCGTATTAATAGTGACCTGACTCAAACATTCTTCTCACATCTCTACTACCTTGGGGGTTAACGATCCGGAAATCGTGCTCACTCCTGGCTGGTCACGAACAAATTGTTCTCAGCCGGAGCCGAGTCCCTTAATTAGGTCTGCATACACTGCCTGTGCGGATAAAAGGAGATGCGCTGTGAATGATAAAACCCCATCCCCGGAAACCTCTTCTGGCAATACGCCAGAGAACTCACACAATGATCCGGAACAGGATCTGGCAACGCGGTTCCCCACCGCCTATACCATTCTGTTTCTGCTGATTATCCTGGTTGCAGCCCTGACCTGGATTATACCAGCCGGCCAGTACGACCGCGCCATGAACGAGGAAGTCGGGCGTGAGGTGGCCGTGCCTGGCACCTACCAGACGGTTGACCCCAACCCTCAGGGTTTCATGGAGATTATGCTGGCGCCCACGGCCGGATTTTATGATCCGGACAGTTATGTGGCCAACGCCATTGATGTTGCCCTGTTCGTGCTTTTCCTGGGTGGCTTTCTCGGCGTAATGAACGCTACGGGGGCCATTGATACCGGGATACGCAGCGCCATGCGGCACCTCAAGGGCCATGAAATCTGGATGATCCCGATACTGATGTCCCTGTTTGCCATTGGCGGCACAACCTATGGCATGGCCGAGGAGACCCTGGCTTTCTATGCCATTCTGATCCCCGTTATGATGGCCGCGGGATACGATGTCATTACCGGGGTAGCCATTATCCTGATCGGAGCCGGCATTGGTGTTCTGGGCTCCACCATCAATCCGTTTGCCACGGTTATTGCTGCCAACGCGGCTCAAATCCCGTTTACGGACGGTATTGTGGTGCGCTTTATCCTGCTCATTGGCGGCCTATTAATCTGCTCTGCCTACGTTATGCGTTACGCCGTTCGTGTAAAAGCGGACCCCTCCCGCTCCGTTGTCTCCAAACAGTGGGATGCGCACCGCAGGCTCTTCCTGGGTAAACATGCCGATGAAGTCGAGGCTTCTACTCTCAACAGAACGCAGATTGTTGCCCTTCTGATCTTCGCTGTCACCTTTGCGGTCATGATCTGGGGCGTTTCGTCACAGGGCTGGTGGATGGCTCGCATGGGCGCGCTGTTTTTTGGTGCGGCTATTGTGATCGGTATCATTGCCCGCCTTGGCGAGAAAAAGCTCACCGGCAGCTTTGTAGATGGCGCCAGGGATCTCCTCGGCGTTGCTCTGGTCGTTGGGCTGGCCCGGGGCATTGTGGTGATCATGGATCAGGGCATGATTGCAGACACCATTCTGCACAGTGCCGAAACATCCCTCGGTGGCCTGCCCGAACTGGCGTTTATCAACCTGATGTTCTGGATTGAGGTAGGCATGAGCTTCTTTGTGCCATCGTCATCCGGGCTGGCGGTTCTGTCCATGCCGATTCTCGCCCCCCTTGCCGATTTCGCCAACGTAGGGCGCGACCTTGTGGTTACCGCCTACCAGTCTGCCAACGGCCTGGTGAACCTGATCAACCCGACCTTTGCCGTAGTGGTCGGTGGCCTGGCGATTGGCCGGGTTTCATACGACCGCTGGATCGCGTTCATCTGGCCTTTGCTGCTGATCCTCACCATCTTCATTTCCGTGGTTATCAGCGCAGCTGCACTTATTTAACGGAGGATTGAACCATGTCTGAACACAAGCTTGGAGTACATTCCGAAACCGGAAAACTGCGGCAAGTGGTTGTATGCCGCCCTGGCCTTGCTCACCGCAGGCTGACCCCGTCCAACTGTGACGCCCTGTTATTTGACGACGTATTCTGGGTCAAACAGGCCCAGAAAGATCACGATGTGTTTGTGAACGTGATGCGGGACCGGGGTGTCGAGGTGCTGGATGTCAACGAGCTATTGGCTGAAACCCTGGACATTCCGCAAGCCCGCAAGTGGATTCTTGATCACCGGATTACCTGGAACGACATTGGTGTCGGCATGATTTCCGACCTTCGTGCCTGGATGGACGAACTGCCGGGCAGCAAGCTCTCGGAATACCTGATTGGCGGCCTTGAAGTGGGTGATCTGCCATTTGACCCAACCGGACTTTTCGGCAACCACCTTGGCCACTATGGATTTGTGCTGCCGCCACTACCAAACTATCTGTTCACCCGGGACAACAGCTCCTGGATCTACGAAGGCGTTACCCTGAACCCCATGTACTGGGCGGCACGCCAGCCGGAAACCCTGCTGATGGCCGGCGTCTACAAATACCACCCGAAATTCGCTGGCAAGGTGGATGTGCTCTGGGGTGACCCCACCCAGAACCACGGCCTTGCCACGCTTGAAGGCGGCGATGTCATGCCCGTAGGCAACGGCACTGTGCTTGTGGGCATGGGCGAGCGCTCATCACCCCAGGCCGTCGGGCAGTTGGCTAACGCCCTATTCGAAAAAGGCACTGCGGAACGGGTCATCGCCTGCCAGATCCCCAAAACCCGTGCAGCCATGCATCTGGACACCATCTTTACTTTCTGCGGCGGCAACGTGGTTACCGCCTTTAAAGAAATGGCCGACGAGCTGATTTGCTACGACTTGCGCCCCGGTGAAGGCAAAAAGCACCTGTCTTTCCGCCAGGACCCCCGGCCCTTTTTTAATGTGGTGGCTGACGTTCTTGGCTACAAATCCCTCGAGGTTGTACCGACCGGCGGTGATAACCCGGCCGAGCGGGAACGGGAGCAGTGGAACGATGGCAACAACGTGCTGGCTTTGAGCCCCGGGGTGGTCATCGGTTACGACCGCAACGACGACACCAACGCCGCACTGGAAGCAGCAGGCATTGAAGTGCTGGCCATTCCCGGCGCCGAACTGGGCCGTGGCCGTGGCGGCGGGCGTTGCATGAGCTGCCCCACAATGCGTGACCCCGTCTGACCGGAGAGGATAAAGACCATGGCTTTTAATCTGAAAAATCGTCATTTCCTCACCTTGCGGGACTTTTCCCCGCAAGAGATCAGCTTTCTGCTGAAGCTGGCCAAAGACCTGAAGGCGGCCAAATACGCCGGCACTGAAGTGCCCCAACTGACCGGCAAGGAACTTGCGCTGATCTTCGAAAAGAACTCCACGCGAACCCGGGTGGGGTTCGAGGTGGCCGCTTACGATCAGGGTGCCAGGGTGACCTATCTCGGTCCTTCAGGCACCCATATCGGTCACAAGGAATCGGTAAAAGATACCGCCCGGGTGCTGGGCCGCGTTTATGACGGTATCGAGTACCGGGGCTTCGGCCAGAAGATAGTTGAAGAGCTGGCAGAGTATGCAGGGGTGCCGGTGTTTAACGGCCTGACCGACGAGTTCCACCCAACCCAGATTCTTGCGGATTTTCTAACCATGCAGGAACACGTTGAAAAACCCCTGCATGAGGTGGCGTATGTATTTATCGGCGACACAGCCAATAACATGGGCGACAGCCTGCTGATTGGCGGTGCCAAAATGGGCATGGATGTGCGCCTGTGCGCGCCAGAAGCCTGTTGGCCAAAGCCGTCTATACAAGACGAAGCCCGGGCCATCGCTCAGGAAACCGGCGCCCGGATCACCATTACTGAAGACATCGACGCCGCCGTGGCAGGCGTCGATTTTGTATACACTGACGTATGGGTATCCATGGGTGAGCCGAAAGAAAAGTGGGGGGAGCGGATCAAGCTGCTGATGCCCTACCAGGTGAACACCGCCCTGATGGAAAAAACCGGCAACCCGCGAGCCCGTTTTATGCATTGCCTGCCCGCGTTTCACAACACCGAAACCACGGTGGGCAAGGAAATAGAAGCCGAATTTGGCATCAGCGCCATGGAGGTGACGGACGAGGTTTTCGAGAGCCCCGCATCCATTGTGTTTGATCAGGCGGAAAATCGCATGCACACCATCAAGGCGGTGCTGGTAGCCACACTCGGAGCCTGATGCTGGGCCCGACAGCTGAAAAAGGATGCACAGGATGCTGATTGTTGCAGCTCTGGGCGGTAACGCCCTGTTGAAGCGCGGCGAGCCATTAACCGCAGAAACCCAACGCACCAATGTGAAAATTGCCGCACAATCACTGGCGAAACTGGTACGTGCCGGGCATGATCTGGTGATTACCCACGGTAACGGACCTCAGGTGGGGTTACTGGCATTGCAGGGTGCGGCCTACAAACCTGAGGAAGCGTATCCGCTGGATGTGCTGGGGGCGGAAACCGGCGGTATGATCGGTTACATGATTGAGCAGGAGATGGAAAACGCCCTGGGTCATGATCGCCCTGTGGCAACCCTGCTCACCCAGGTGGTGGTTGACCGGGACGATCCTGCCTTCAAAAACCCCACCAAGTTTATTGGCCCGGTCTATGATAAGGCAGAAGCAGAATCCCGGGCTGCGGCAGCCGGCTGGCACATTGCCGCCGATGGCGACAAGTGGCGCAGAGTAGTCCCCTCACCTGCGCCCAGGGAAATACCGGATATGCGGGTACTGAAGCTGCTGCTGGACCAGGGCGTGGTTGTTATCTGTACCGGGGGCGGTGGCATCCCGGTGCTGCGCCGTAATGACGGCAGCATGACCGGCGTCGAAGCAGTGATCGACAAGGACGCCGCCAGTGCCTTACTTGCAAGGGAGCTCAATGCCGACGCACTGTTGCTTCTGACCGATGTGGATGCAGTGTATCGTGACTTTGGCACTCCTGAAGCCGAGCCAGTCCGCAACGTGACTCCTGCGCAGGCCAGAACGCTGGACGTACCGGCGGGCTCCATGGGGCCAAAGGTGGCGGCGGCGTGCGATTTCGCCGACACTGGTGGTATCAGCGGAATCGGCCGCCTGGAGGATGCCCTCGACATTCTCGATGGACGAGCAGGTACACTGGTCTCCAAAGATGCCATCCATAACGCTTAATCGCTCGGGCTCGTGAAACATGTTGGATCAGATTGATGATGTTGGGCAGATTGTCGGGATTCGCGGTGGCGTTGTCGACGTGAAGTTTCCGGCAGCCTCGCCCCGCATTCAGGATCTGGTTTACGCCGGCAGCCTGGCGATGGAGGTAACCTCACTCCTGGAGAACGGCGCTGTACGCTGTATGGCGCTGGCGCCCGTGCGCGGGCTGGGGCTGGGAATGCCGGTAACGGCCACAGGTGCGCCCATTCAGGTTCCGGTAGGCGATACCGTGCTGGGGCGCATGCTCAATGTGTTTGGCGAGCCGATTGATGACAAGCCTGCCCCTGCCGCCACCGTGCGCCGCTCCATTCACCAGCCACCTCCGGCCCTGGAAGACCGCGTAATACACAGCGACATTCTGGAAACCGGCATCAAGGCCATTGATCTGCTGTCCCCCATTGAGCGCGGTGGCAAAACCGGCCTGTTCGGCGGTGCCGGCGTAGGTAAAACCGTGCTGATTACCGAACTGATCAACAACACGGTTCAGCACTACCAGGGCGTGAGCCTGTTTTGCGGCATCGGCGAACGCTCGCGAGAGGCGGAGGAACTCTACCGCGAGATGGGCGACGCCGGGGTTCGGGATAAAACCGTGATGCTGTTCGGGCAAATGAACGAAGCCCCGGGGGTACGGTTTCTGGTAGGCAAATCGGCGCTCACCATGGCGGAGTATTTCCGCGACGACCAGAAGCAGGATGTGCTGCTGCTTATCGACAATATTTTCCGCTTTGTGCAAGCCGGCTCCGAAGTCTCCGGGCTGATGGGTCGCATGCCCTCCCGGGTGGGTTACCAGCCCACGCTGGCCACTGAACTGGCCACGCTGCAGGAGCGCATCACCTCTACCCGTAACGGCGCCATCACCTCCATTCAGGCGGTTTACGTGCCGGCGGATGATTTTACCGATCCGGCAGCGGCGCACATTTTCTCGCACCTTTCTGCCTCGGTGGTGCTGTCACGCAAACGCGCCAGTGAAGGACTCTACCCGGCTGTGGACCCCCTTGGCTCCGCCTCCGTTATGCTGACGCCCGCCATTGTTGGCCAGCGCCATTACGACATTGCCCGGGCAGTAAGGCGCACCCTGGCCGAGTACGAAGACCTGCGCGACATCATTGCCATGCTGGGTATGGAAGAACTCTCAGCCGCAGACCGGGCCACGGTAGCGCGGGCGCGGCGGCTTGAACGCTTTCTTACACAACCGTTTTTCACCGTTGGCGCCCTGACCGGCGACAGCGGCAGGCGCGTATCCATCAAAGACACCCTGAACGGCTGCGAAACCATCCTGAACCAGACCGAATTTCATGATAACGAAACCGACTACTACATGATCGGCTCCCTGAAGGATCTGGAGACCAAATCATGAGCCTTGCCGAATCCATGCAGGTAACGCTGCGACTGCCCACCCGAACGCTGTTCGAAGGCCGTGTGCAGCGGCTGTTTGCCACCGCACAAAACGGGGCTTTCGGCATGCTGCCAAACCATACGGATTTCGTTACTGCCGTGGTGCCCTCGGTATTGATTCTCACCTCAACCGATGGCACCGAGATGTTTTTTGGCATTGATGAGGGCGTGCTGATGAAAAAAGGCCACCGGGTAGACATTGCCATACGCCGCGGCGTTCAGGGCAAGGATCTTGAATCCCTGCACGAAACCATACAGGCCACGTTTATCGAAGTGGACGAAGAAGAACGGGTGGCGCGTTCAGCCCTGTCCCGGCTGGAAGCGGGCATAGTGCGGCGCTTTGGCGACCTTCGGAAACCCACGGTATGAGCAGCAAAGACGATCGCTCGGCAGAAGACATACGGCGCAGTGCCGAACGCATGAAGCGCGCACGCGAAGAGCCAGGGATAAGCCCTCTGCGCGGGCTGGGTGCGTTCGGGATCATCGGCTGGTCGATCGCGGTGCCCACAGTGGGTGGCGCCTTCCTGGGATTATGGCTGAACAAAGTGGCACCCCAGAACTTTTCATGGCCCATTGCACTGATCCTGGGTGGCGTGGTTGTTGGCGGCATTATTGCCTGGGGCTGGATCGAAAAAGAAGGGCCGGATCACAAGGGAGACAAACGGTGATAACGGTAGACTGGCAAGCGGTACTGCTGGGGTTTTCTGTTGGTTTACCCCTCAGTGCACTGTTCTTCATAGGGCTGGCGTGGGGTATGCGCCGCGCCCTGGGCTCTGACCGGCCCGGGCTCTGGCTGATGGCAAGTTCGTTCTGCCGGATTGCAGTGCTGCTTGGCCTTGGCGTTCTGGTAACCGCTTACGCCGGCAGCAACTGGGCCATAGCCGGCTACACACTGGCGTTTTTCATGGCGCGCATTGTAGCCGTGCTCTGGGCCAGGGTTGGCAAGGCACACACAACGGCCACACAGGAGGGCGCGTAATGCAGCTTACCCCCGATGACATTGTTGTTTTCACACTGGCAGGCTGGAAGGTTAACGCCACCATCGTCAACACCTGGATTGTAATGGCGCTGCTGGTGGGAATTTCCATGCTGATCACCCGCAATCTGCGCCCAGATGTACCACCCAACCGCTGGCGCACAACACTGGAAGTGATCGTGAAATTGATTCAGGGCCAGATTGAAGAAGTCACCCGCAACTCGGCGCGCCACGTCATGTACTTTGCCGGTACCCTGTTCCTGTTCATCGCCTTGTCGAACCTGATGCTGGTGATACCCGGGTTTTCGCCGCCCACATCGTCGCTATCCACCACGGCGGCACTGGCCTTGTCTGTGCTGGTTGCGGTGCCGGTTTTCGGCATAGCCAGCGGCGGCGTCGGGCACTACCTCAAAACCTTTATCGAACCCTCGATCATCATGTTGCCTTTCAACATTATCGGTGAGTTCTCCCGGGGCATTTCACTGGCCATCCGCCTTTACGGCAACGTGATGAGTGGCGCCGTCATTGCGGCCATCCTGCTGACGGTCGCGCCGTTTTTCTTCCCGGTGATCATGGACATGCTCGGCTTGTTAACCGGCATGATCCAGGCCTACATATTCGCCATTCTTGCCACCGTCTATATTTCATCTGCCACCGCAGAGCCAGACCATCCAGCGCTCAAGAAAGAGGATAAATCATGACCGATCTTGCCATTATTGCGGCCATTTCCATATTTACCGCCGGCCTGACCATCGCCATCGGGGCCATCGGCCCGGCACTGGGCGAAGGCCGGGCCGCCGCAGCGGCGATTGCCGCGATCGCACAGCAACCGGATGCAGCGCCAACCCTGTCACGAACCCTGTTTGTGAGCCTGGCGATGATTGAATCCACCGCTATTTACTGCTTCGTGGTGGCGATGATTCTGATTTTCGCCAACCCGTTCTGGGATGCCATGCAGGTTGCCGCAGGAGGCTAGAGCCGATCATGTCCATTGACTGGGTTACCGTTATTGCGCAGGTCGCCAACTTCCTGGTGCTGGTGTGGCTGCTGAAGCGCTTTCTCTACCGCCCCATCCTTGACGGCATTGATGCCCGTGAGGCGGAAATAACCCGCCGCATGGCCGAAGCCGGGGAGGCCGAGAAAAAAGCCCAGGCCGCCGAAGCGGAATTTCGCCAGCAGAAAAAACAGCTGTTGTCTGACCAGGATGCCGTGGTCAAGCAGGCGTTAAGGGAATCGGAAGACCAGCGTGACAGCATTCTGGCCGAGGCCCGTGCCAGGCTGGAGCAGGAACAGCAAGACTGGCACAAACACCTTGAGCGTGAGCGCCAGAAGTTCACCGCGCAACTGCAGCGGGCCGGCGAAGAAACCCTGCTGGAGCTCACGCGCAAAGCCCTGCGGGATCTCGCGGATGAATCCCTGGAAGAGGCCATCGTTCGCCACGTCAGCGCGCGCTTGCGGCCGATTGCCAGCGAGCTTTCCGATGCAGCGGGGGCCAGCAGGGAAGCGATAGCAACCACCCGAGATCCCCTGCCCGAAGCAGCTCAGGCGCTGATGCAGGCCGACATAAAAGATATGCTGCCTGACATTAGCCTGCGCTTTGAAACCGACCCAGAACAGGCGCCGGGGCTGGTTCTGCGGGTTGGCGGCGCCCAGGTGGCCTGGACTGTAGACAGCTACACTGAAGAATTCGATGCGCTGTTAAGCGAGCGCATGGCGGCCGGTGCATCCGGGCGGGTTCAGCCCGCTGGTACATAAACCCGGTTGTGCATACATAAGGATAGATAAAAGGCTATGGCCGACACAGATCACAGGGCTCCGGAAAAGCATTCAGAACTTCACTCCGCCCAGCAGTTCGAGGCATGGCAGGAATCCCTGCTGGCAACGCCCGCCCCTGCTCCGGTAATAACCGAAGTCGGCAGGGTAACCGAAGTGGGCGACGGTGTGGCGGTGGTGACCGGTCTCGCCCGTGCCCTGGCGGATGAATTGCTGGTATTCCAGAGCGGTGTGCGTGGCATAGTGCTGGATCTGGAACCTGGCAGGCTCGGGGTGATTCTGCTCGGACCCTCGGAGCTTATTTCCCTGGGCGAAGATGTGCGCCGCACCCGCAAGGTGGTGAGCGTGCCCGTTGGCCCGGGTTTGCTCGGGCGCGTGGTGGATGCCATGGGCCGCCCGAGAGACGGCCTGGGGGAAATCGCCGCGGTGGCAGAAACCCCCATTGAAGCAGAAGCACCGGGTGTTCTCAGCCGCTCAGCCATTTTCCGGCCCCTGGCTACCGGCCTCAAGGCCATCGACGCCGCCGTACCCGTGGGTCTGGGCCAACGGGAGCTGATTATCGGTGACCGGCAAACCGGCAAAACCTCCATCGCCATAGATACCATGCTCAATCAGGCACGATCAGACGTGACCTGTATCTATTGCGCCATTGGCCAGCGTGGTGATGCCGTCTCGCGAGTTATCGATGCCCTGAAAAAAGGCGACATGCTGGCCCGCAGCATTGTTATGTCGGCGGGTGACGAAGAAACTCCGGGGCTGGCCTACATTGCGCCTTATGCCGCTATGGCCATGGCAGAGTATTTTTCCGATCAGGGCCAGGATGTGCTGGTAATTTTTGACGATCTTACCCACCACGCCCGCTCTTACCGGGAATTGTCGCTGCTGTTGCGCCGCCCGCCGGGGCGGGAAGCCTTTCCCGGGGATATTTTCTACGTGCACGCCCGCCTGCTGGAGCGGGCCGGCCAGTTTACCCGGGAAGCCGGTGGCGGTTCGATTACCGCCCTGCCGGTGGTGGAAACCCAGGCGGAGAACCTGTCGGCCTATATCCCCACCAACCTGATTTCCATTACCGACGGGCAAATCTACCTGTCACCAAGGCTGGTACGCCGGAACCAGTTCCCCGCCGTTGATCTGGGCCTGTCGGTTTCCCGGGTGGGCGGCAAAGCCCAAAGCCGCACTCTGCGGGAAGTGGCCGGCAACCTGCGGGTTACCCTGTCGCAGTTCGAAGAACTGGAAGACTTCGCCCGCTTCGGCACGCGGCTGGACGACACCACCCGCGCCCGGCTCACCCGTGGTGCCGCTGTTCGCAACGCCCTGCGCCAGGCCGAGCGCGACCCCATGCCCGCCGCCGAGCAACTGGCGGTTCTGATTTCTGCAATGGAAGGCCTTTTCGATGCCTTCCCTGAAGATCAGCTCAGCAATGCCATGGCCCGCATCCGTGCCGAGGCGCAGAAGCATTTCCAGTTCATTGACGAGCGCATCAGCGAAAACAAAGGGTTGAGCGAGGAAGACCGCGAACGGATTATCACAACCGCGCGTAAGGCGCTGGCCGGGAACCGGACAGACCAGACAACCCGTGCAGACGAGAGCAGCCATGGCCCAGACGCTTGAAACGCTCACCCGGCACAGTGCTACCCTCACCAGTATTCGCGGCATCGTTCACACCATGAAAACCCTGTCGGCGATTAACGCGGCACCCTATGAGCACGCGGCCCGCTCAATCGAGGCCTATCACCAGACCATACTCCAGGGCTTTGCGGCCTTCGCTTTCCGAACCGGCGGTATCAGGCTGCGCCAGGACGATGCTCTGGAGCATCTGGTGATCGTATTCGGCTCCGACCATGGCCTCTGTGGTAACTACAATGAAGTGCTCGCCGAAGTGGTGCAGCAACACTGTGGCAGCCAAACCTTCAGCAAGCAGCGCCTGCTTTGCATCGGCGCGCAAATGAACGATGCCCTGGATGATCAGGGCCTGGCGCCGGAAGTGGTTCTCCTGCCACCGGCCTCTGCAGAGGGAATCGGCCGTCTCGCCGGCGATATTGTTACCCGTATCGATCGTTTCAGCCGGGGCCAGCCGCTGCATCATCTGGCCGTCACCCTGGCGTTTACCCAGCGCGGGGAGCACGGCATGCGGGAGCCGACAATACAGAGCCTTCTTCCGCTATCGCCTTCTCTGCTGCAGCCTGAAAAACAATGGAATTCACGCTCGCTTCCGGATTACACCATGGAGGCGGACGCGCTGCTGTCCTCCCTGATTCGCAGCCACATCTTCGCCAGTGTGTTTCGTGCCTCCGCAGAAGCCATGGTGACCGAAAACTCCGCCCGGCTGGCCCTGATGCAGCAGGCAGAGCAGTCGGTGGATGAGCGCATTGAGGCGGTAGAAGGGGAGCTGCGCTCGGTGCGGCAAACGGAAATTACCAACGAACTGATGGATGTGATTATTGGTTTTGAAGCATTGAAGAAAAAAAAGAAACCGCAGCCTCTCGACTGCGGTTCAAAAAACTCTCTATAAAGAATATCTGATTGCGCCCTCAGTTCAGCCCGAGCGTTGAATCCATATTGCAGCCAAGGAACGAGCAACTATGATCGATGCGCACTTCATCGCCGATGCGGACCCTGGAGATCACCTCATCGTCCACAACCACAAAAGCACCACTTCGAACAACGGGGTCGCCAATTTTCCCTTCACCAACAGGATAGCGATCGCCATCTTCCGTTACATTAATCAGGCGAACGCTGCGACCAGGCTTTGCACCCAGATCTGACGTCAGAGATGTTTTCAATACATATTTGCCTTCAGATGTTTCATAGCCGTCCAGAACGTATCCAGTGGGAGCGAAAAAGGCCTTCAGTTCTTCCTGAACTTCATAAACCGAATCTATAGCTGCCGCGCGGACCAGGTTGCCACCATTAGCGGTGCAGTTTGAATTACGCGTTTCTTCGGAGGCACTGTCACTGCCCAGGCCACGGAACGACTTGACGCGATTTAACTGCGGAACAGTGTAAACGTCTATACTGATTTCAACTTTGCTTGAGTAGTTACATTTGGGCGGGGTAGTGTGCCGCTTGCCTTTATTATCAACCCAGCTACTGGCCTCGCTGAAGCTTGAACCAAAGCTTGCCTGTGTCACCGTGGTTTTAATCGCGTAGTCTGCAACCGGTGCACCTTTATAGGCCCCTGCACCACCCATTTCCGCTCGGAGCACTTCATCTTTCAGCTCTGCCGCCAGGCTACGATCAACCATTTCTGCACCGGCGTCGTTAAGGTAACCGTCAATTGCGAAACGAATCGGTTCCCCTGCCTGAGCATTGTCAGCGGTTACTGCTTTCGATGTGTCGACATCAAAAATAACGACCTTACTGACATCGGCACCGCGCGGTGAAGGATTTGATGCAGAAACAGGCAACTGCATTACATTCGTCAGATGCTCTGGCGAAACCTTTGGTGTTGTAGAGCAGCCCGCAGCCAACAAACCAGCTATAACCGCACCCAGCGCCAGGGTATTTCTCATCATGGAACTAACTCCTTTATTATCGATAGTTTTAAGCACAGGCCCTGTGTTCAGGGCTCTTTATGCATATTCAGAGCTCGCCAAAGGCCTTGCTCATGAATTTCATCGGCAATTAATCGGTTTGTTGTTTTCAATGCCATATCAAAGTCGGTCAGCGAACTGGCAGCCGCTTGGTAACGGGCAGATGAGATCTCACTGCCCTTGTCATCATTAAGCGCTATCTTTGCTTTCAGCTGAACGTGGTACTCATCGAATATTTCCCGACTGGACGTATCGCCTCTTACCGCTATCGCGCCATCATAATGCTGGCCCGGGCCGGCAACCTCCGCACGCAACCCCAACTCGAGCAACATTGTTAAAAGTTTTTCGCCAACATCCGAAGTGAAAGGATCCCAAGTAACGGCCAGCGTCAGTGACTGCTGCAGGCGATCTCCCTCATCCAGCAATGACTGGTATCGAGACAAAGCCGCCTGCCTCAGGCCACTATCCTGTCCGGCTGATTGCGCCAGCAGGATCTTATCGACAGCCTCTGAAATCAGGGGCCGGGCAAGGGTAAGGCGATACAGATATTTCAGGCGGGTACTGCCTTCCACGTCAGCAAGACGGGCTTCAATTTCCCGGCCCAAGCGGTCAACATCCTCAAGCATGGAGTCAACCAGGGTCTGACGGTCAACTGACAGCAACACGAACAATCGATTGCCTGCCTGGGCGCTGTTGACGGTCCGAAACTCTGTCAGTTTTAGCGATTCCGTGGTGGTGCGAACACGGTTTCGGGTTTTTGAGGTCTCCTGGCCATCCGCCAGCACTGTCTCCGTTTGAACATCGGAAGTAACGTGGGTTTCCAGCTTCCCTGCGATCACTGCCAGCGCGTCGTCGCGGGCTCCGCGTAAGGCAATCCCTTCACCAACTCCGTAAATTGTTGACGAGGTATCTACTGGCGGGCTGAGCACCCATTCCGGCAAAGCACCCGGGCCGCCTTTGCTCGCGCACCCACCCAAAACAAGGCTGACAAACGAAATAATCAGCAGTACAGGGTTCTGAACACGCATCTCATTCACCCGACAGTACCTCTTCATATTTGGCCAAATGACTGGTCACTTTGCGCAAATAGTTCACCGTTTCCTCATAGGGCAAATTGCTCATCAAATGGGCATGAACCTCTGAGGGAGACATAGTATTGGCAATACGCGTAGCCGGACGGAGTGCCATGGAACCACCGGTTAAGGCCCTGGATACGTTGCCTGGCCCGGTGTTATAGGCTGCAATCGCACAGTACAGGCGGGAAAGCGGATCATCGATATCCCGGAAATACCGGTAGTACAGAATATTGAAATAGGCTGCGCCGACCTGAATATTGTTTTCGGGGTTGTAAAGATAAGAAGGCGCAAGCAATCTTGGTTTGCCAAACAACTTCTCGGTGGCGTCTTGTCCAGCGCTGGCTGGCACTATTTGCATAAGACCAAAGGCAGGAATCGGTGACTTTGCCATCGGGTTAAAGGCCGACTCTGTTTCCATTATGGCCAGCAACAACTCTGCTGAAAGCTCGAACTTTTCGTTTTCACGATTGATGGATGAGACAAAAGGCCGGGCACGCGCAGGAAGGCGTTCAAGCCGGTCAGCTTCAATAGATTTTGTCTTCCACACATCGCCTGAAACCACCACGGGGATGGAGACTGCCTCACGCTCACGCTCGGACTTGGGCTCGGGCTCGGGCTCAGGTTTGGGTTTGGGTGTGGGCTCAGGCTGAGGCACAGTGACCGCTGGCGTATCGGCTGAGCCTTCATCAATAGTCATCGGGAAAGTCCAAACCACAACCGATTGCCCCTGCTGGCTTAGCTGGACCTTCTCAGCGGAGGCAAGCATGGCGTCAATCGCCTTATCAACCCGTGGCTGGTCCACCGAAGTATCACCAAACAGGTAGGCGGGCAACACAGGTTTGTTGTCCAGTGTCGCTGTTTCCAGATGGTTGAACTGGCCGCGACTCCTCGATTCAACTTCGCTGGCCACCTCATCCTGTTCGAACGCTTGCCGGCGCGTGAGGGACATCATTTCCGCAAGCATTTTGCCAGCGTCTGCCAGAGCAAAGCCGGAATCTGCATAACGCTCAGGCGTCGACCAGATAATCAGGCCCTTCTCGAAATCGACCACACGCTTACGTATATAGCCGTCTTCGTAGAGCACCCAGCGGGTTTTGGACGACTGCTCGGGATCGGCCCAGATATTGGCAATTCGGTTCTCGTAACCTGCTGATATCTGCATATGCAGCGCCGCGAACTCCCGCGCCTCTTTCTGCACCTGATCCCGATAGGAGGTATAACCCTGCCGCAGCTCCTGTTTGAATGCGGCGAAACCCGGGTCGCCGGACGTGTAACCGGATTCCGCGGCAACGTTATGGCCGGCCAGGGTAAGTGGGCAACCAATCAGCAGCACAGTCACGGCTCTGCGAAGACGGCTCATTACTTATCCTTCCAGGGCCTGGTCCAGCTCTTCAGCTGCACGCTTGGCACGATATTCCTGATACAGCAGGGCTTCGTTATTGGGGGTCAATTGACGGTTGGACTTGTCGATTATCTGGTCGAAAATCTTGCGGTTCTGTTCCGGCGCCAGCACCACCATGCTGCAGAAAAGCATCTTGCCACCGGGGCCTTCGAGATAATCCATTCGTTGCGGAATTGCTCCGTTGAGCATCTGCTCGGTTACCTGTCTCGAAATGCTCTCGAAGGTGGAACCTGAGCCGCTCTCGTCACCATTCTCGGTCAATGTCTGGTAGGTTTTGTCCATTGCCTGGACATTCACCCGGATCTGCTGCGCCAATGTCGCCCGAGCCAAAGCCACAGACTTGGCTTTGAGAATGCTCATGTTGGCGTTATCAGGAATGCATTCTGTGGCTGCCAGGGCGCCTTCTCCTGCCACACTGGCGGGCATTACAACCCAGTTCGGCAGGCCGCTGCTGGCACTTTTCTGTTCAGACGGCGGAGTACTGGCGCAGCCTGCCATCAACCCTGCTGCCAACACCGCGGTTACCAGTTTAAGCTCTGAATGAATCATTACATGCTCCTTGATTGTCGTTTTATTACTGATAAGCCGAGAGATAATGGCCCAGATCTACCGGGCTCAGGATGGAAGCTGTCAGGTCGCCAAGGGAAATATCGCCCCAGCCATAAACGTTTGGTTTGGTCGATTCGCGCAAGGCCTTGCGCGAGGCTTCGGAATCACTATCCAGCAAGACGCTCTGGTAAAGCTCTGCCAGCCCCTGAACGCTGCTGCCGTCACCATAATTGACCCAGCCGGCAAAGGCTTTTTGATTCAACGACCCTCCGCCGAGGTTGACGGATTCCAGATAAGAGGCTGTGTTTTTTGTCCAGTCCGCAACGAATTCACCGGGCATGCCTTTAAGTTCCGCAAAAGTGAATTCGCCAAGATTGCCTCCCCACTCGCCGAACACTGGCGGAGCGAAGCCCTCCTGAAGGCTGATCACGATATACCCGGAAACTTCGCCTGATTTGACTAGCAATGTCAGGAGATACTTTTCATCAAAAAAATATTCCGCGCTTAATTCCCCCGCCAGCTTGCGCCTAACCTGCGGCGTACCGAATATTTCTCTGGCGTAGCCAAGATCTATGCCAGACCGGAGATAACTCAGGTCTTTGTATTCCGGAATATTGGTAAAGGTCGATACAGCCCGGTCGATGGCGTTTTCAACAATCATGAGCGCTTCAGAAAAGTTGCCAAGCGCAATAACCGGCAGTGTTAAGGTCGCCACCCAGCTCAGAGCTTTCTGGCGAAAGCCAGCACCCGACACAGCTTTATCCTGATAATTGGTGTCGCTCATGTTTTACTGCTCGCGAAGTGTTTCAAAGGATTCACGGAGTTTCCCGGATGCCTTTTCCCTGGCAGCGCCAATGTCCTCAGTCATTCGCTCCGCAGCATCCCGGGAAATATCCCGAGCACTCTGGATAAGCTCTTTACTTTTGTCGGCCATATCATCGATGGTGGACTCGGCAGTCTCGGAACAACCAAGCAATAACAGCAAGGCCGTGAGGGCAAGCAGGCGAAAACAGGTCATGGGACTTCCTTATCACGAGAGAAAAATCCGTGGGTGAGATAAACGGAGCTTTGCTTTCTTTATGATTGAAAGTAATAGGAAATTCGCGGGGAATAGTGTCAGCATTAACGACTGTTAACAATCCTGACTTTGTAAAAGTTGGTAAATTCAACCGGAAGGTAAATCATTAGCGCTGCCGGCGACTTACGGGCATCTTTGGCAAGCCCGCAAGCGCCTTCCCTGTTTGGCTTCCGGGTGTGGATGTCGTCCTTATCGGCACCGCAGTCTTGCAATTTAACGAATGCGAGCCTGAAGATCTTCCCCAACATGGATCCCGTTTAATGCGCATATTACTGGTAGAAGACGATCATCTGCTGGGCAGAACCATGCTGGACATGCTGCGGGCAGACCAGCATACCGTAGACTGGGTGGATGATGGCCAGCAGGCGCTCAATGCGCTGATGAATGAGCACTTTGATCTGGCCATACTGGATTTGACTCTGCCCCGGGTAGATGGCCTTGATATCGTCCGGCACATCCGGCAAGAGGGCAATCGACTGCCTGTTATCATTCTGACCGCCAGGGCAGAACTGGAGGAGAAGCTGCAGGGCCTGGATGCGGGCGCCGACGATTACCTGACCAAACCCTTTGCCATGGCCGAACTCAAGGCCCGGATCCGGGCCGTCACCCGGCGCACATCATCAACGAGTCGCGATGAGCTGATTGTAGGCCGGCTGGCACTGGACACGGCTTCCGGCAGGCTGACCGTAGGCACCGAATCCGTCACCCTGGCTCGCAGTGAATTCCAGATTCTCCAATACATGATGCGCCACCCAGACCAGGTTGCCACCCGCAGGCGGCTGGAAGAACAGCTCTATGGCTGGGAGCCGGGTGCGGAGAGCAATGCCCTGGAAGTACACATTCATCATCTGCGGCGCCGGGTAGGCAAGGCGACCATTCGAACCATCCGCGGGGTGGGTTACCTGCTGGACAGCCAGGCCGCGTGCGGAGTGCCGGAATGTCCCTGACCCGCACACTGACGCTGCTTGTTACCTCCACGGTACTGCTGATTGCCCTTGGCGCCGCTGCCTGGAGTTACATTGAGAGCAATCACGAACTGGAAGAACTGTTCGACGCCGAACTGGCACAAAGTACACGAATTGTGCAGGGACTGGTTCGCCATCTGGCTGACACCCAATCCCTGGAGCAGTTACCGCAAACTCTCCGCGAAACGCTCACACTGCCCTTTGCCGGCAACATCGACCTGGAAGTCGATGAAAACGAAATTCTGCCCGATGGTGCCGGGCACAAATACGAGAAAAAGCTGGCCTTTGAAGTCTGGACTCCTGACCGCACACCCCTGCTCGATACCCTGCAGGCTGATGACTCTGAAGGCCTTGCCCCGGGCTATTCGTGGGCTGAATCACAGGGGTATCGCTGGCGCGTGTTCACACTCAGGGACCCGGCCACAGGCTTCTGGATCCGCACCGCCCAGCGCGAGGAAATTCGTAAGGAGCTGAGTCAGGAACTGGCCCTGGGTAACGTACTGCCCTTGCTCGTTGCGTTACCGCTGTTGCTACTGGCCGCCAGCGCCGCCATTCAGGTCGGGTTTCGCCCGCTACGCCGGCTGGAACACCCCATCCGTAACATGGCTCCGGAACGTATCCATCCGCTTGATGACAGGCAGGCGCCGAAGGAAGTTGCAGGCCTGGTGCAGGCGGTAAACAGCCTGCTCAAGCGGCTGAATCAGGCTCTGGAACGGGAACGGCGTTTTTCTTCCGATGCCGCTCATGAACTGCGAACACCGCTGGCGGCCCTGCGCCTGAATCTTGAAAAAGCCTGTGAAGACAACCCGCAGCAATTCCGGAGCCTGATCCGTTCGGTTGACCGTATGACACATCTGGTGGAGCAAATGCTGCTGCTGAACCGGGTCGACGCCGGGGCAGGCTTTCCCAAGCACGACCATGACCTGTCCGCGATACTCGAACAGAGCATTGCAGATGTGGCGCCCCTGGCGCTGAAAAAAAATATTGAACCGGTTTTGTACGACGATGCCGGCCGGGCCCTGGTGTGTTGCAACGACGCCCTGATCAACACTCTGATGCGCTCGCTGCTGGCCAACGCCATTCAATACAGCCCCGACAACACTGTTGTGGAAACCCGCCTGGCGCCTTCCGCAAACGGCTATTCCATCACTGTGTGTGACCAAGGACCGGGCATTGCACCAGAATCCCGGGAACGGGCCCTCAGCCGCTTTGTACGTCTCGACCAGCGGCTTGGTGATGGTGCCGGGCTGGGGCTGGCGATTGCGCGCCGAATTGCGGAACTCCACGGCGGCCAGCTTACGCTGAACGCGCGGCCCGACGGGCAGGCCGGGCTCTGTGTCAGCCTGTGGTTACCCGCCCACCAGCCATCAGACGGTAGGCACGAACAACAGTGAGCCATCCACCTCCACGGTAGTCAGGCGCTGGTTGTAGAGCTTCTCAAGCGCATCCGGCACCAGCATATTTTCCACCGGTCCCCAGCAGGCATCACCGCTGGTGTAGAGCAGCAGAACATGGCTGCACCAGCGCGCGGCCAGGTTCAGATCATGCACGCACAGGAAAACGGCTTTGCCGGCAGACGCCTGATCGCGAAGCAGGCTCATCACCTTGACCTGGTGATGCAGATCCAGATGGTTGGTGGGCTCATCCAGCAACCAGATTTCAGGGTTCTGGGTCATCAGGGTGGCGATGGCGACACGCTGGCGCTCACCACCAGACAAGGTGTTCAGCAGCCGCTCAGATAACTGAGCCACATCCAGAGCTGCCAGTGCCTGATTCGCCCGGGCCTGATCCTCACCTTGCTCGTGCTCCCATGGCGACAACCAGGGGTGACGACCAATCAGCGCGGTTTCCATAACCGTTGCGGGAAAGCTGTCCTGGCGCTCCTGGAACACCAGGCCCAGTTGCCGGGCAATTTCACGGCGCTTCAGTTCTTTTAACGAAGTGCCATTCAGCATGACCTGGCCGGCGCGGGCAGGCAGTAAACCGGCGAGCGTGTGGATCAGCGTGGTTTTGCCGGCGCCATTGGGCCCAAGTACACCCCATACCTGGCCCGGCTCAATGCTCAAATCCAGAGCAGAACCGTCAGGCCTTCCGGGTATGTTAATGATCAGCTCGCGGGTGCCTAAAACGCTCATCAGCGGCTCCGGTGCAACAGATACAGAAACATGGGCACGCCCAACAAGGCAGTAATCACACCAACCGGTAACTGCTCCGGCGCAATCACCGTGCGTGCCAGGGTGTCCGCCAGCACCAGCAAGGTGCCGCCCGCCAAAGCGCTGGCAGGCAGTATAATGCGCTGATCGTTACCCAGAACCAGCCGCAGCATGTGGGGCACGATCAGGCCAACAAAACCGATACTGCCCGCCGTGGTGACTGCGGTGGCGGTCAGCAAACTGGCAAACAGGTAAATCGTCCATTCCAGCGGCCGCACCGAGACACCCAGTGCCGCTGCCTGCAGCGGCCCGCGGGCCAGCACATTCAGGTTGCGGGCTACAGGCATGGTCAACAGCAATGCCAGCACCAGCACCGCCATTGCCGGCCAGGGTGTCCGGGCGTAGGAAACGTCGCCCATCAGCCAGTACAGCATACCGGGGAGTTTGTAGGAGGGGGTTATGGCCAGCATCAGGGTAATCACCGCCCCCCAACCTGCGGCTACCACCACGCCCGTCAGCAGCAGGCGCGAAGGTGTCCAGCTGCCGGTGCCGTGGGCGATACCGAACACCAGCATGGTCGCCAGCATGGCCCCGGCGAAAGCCGAGCCCGAAACCAGCAAGGTACCCAGCCCTGCCAGCATGGCCAGCAGCGCGCCCACAGCCGCACCGCCGGACAACCCCAGCACGTAAGGGTCGGCAAGGGGGTTGCGCAGCAACACCTGCATAAGGGCACCCGCCACCGCCAGCAGACCTCCTGTGGCAAAGGCCGCCAGGGTGCGAGGCAACCGCAAATCCAGTATCAGGGTGCTGTTGAGGGCACTACCCTGGCCCTGAATAACCTGCCAAAGATCAGGCGCCCCAACGTTTACACTGCCCAGAGACAGGGCCAGAAGCACGGATGCAACAGCCAGCCCACCGAGACTGAACAGCGGGCGGATCATCGGTCGCTGACCTGACGCTTGTTTCCGGAACCGGAATTAATCGTGATCACGGGCAATATCCAGCTTTTCACAAACCAGCCGGGCCGCTTCCAGCAACCTGGGGGTGGGGCGCGAAATAAGGGCCGAGGGCACGTAAAACAGATTGTTTCCGGCAACTGCATCGAGCCCGGGATAGCGCTTCCAGTGCTCAAGCTGGTCATTGCTGTCGCCATCGACGCTTCCGGCAAGAATAGCGCCGGGGTCTGCTTTCAATACGGCCTCGGCGCTGATTCGGGGCACCAGGTTCGGCATAGCGCCAAACACATTCACCCCGCCACACAACTGAATGACTTTTCCGATCAGATGATCGTTGTTAATGGTCATCAAGGGCTGCTCCCAGACCTGATAGAAAACCGACACCGGGCCGGCGTTGCGGTATTGCTCTGAGAGCTCAGTCATACCGGCACGAAAACGCCCGGCTTCGGCAAAGCCTAGCGGCTCGGTTCCAGCCAACGTTGAAAGCCGCTCAATAGCGCTGGAAACCCCTTCAAACGTGCGGGGCTCAATGGCAAACGTGGTTAATCCCAGATCTTGCAACAACTCGACCTGTGCCGGCGGATTGCCCGTTACCCAGGTGACCACAAGGTCCGGGTCGAGGGCCAGCAGGGCTTCCATATCAATGCGGGTGTTACTGCCTACTGACGGCAGTTTCTGTGCAGCAGGCGGGTAATCACTGTATTCCACCACCGCAACGACCTGATCGCCGGCACCGGCTGAGTACAGGAGCTCAGTGGCGCCCGGGGAGAGTGCCACGATTTTCCGGGCCGGTTGATCAAGACAAACATTGGCTTTCAAATCATCCGGGGCGCAGAGCTCCGCGCTACCCTCTCTGCTGATTAATGCGAGACAAGCAAAGACCACAACAGCCAGAAGCGGCCAGATATTGGTTCTATAGATTCGTTTGCTCACATTAATTTCCCGGCTGGTGTTCCAGTTATCACCGCTTTCACTGCCCAAAGTCATACCTTACAGCGAGAAATACGGTACGACCGGCGCTGATATAGTCCGTATTATCGAATCGCTTGGCCGTCGCATACTCCTTATCCAGAACGTTTCCGATGGTCAGGGAAGCCGCCCAGCCGGGGGCCATCTCCTTGCGGGCCCGGAGATCCCATATGCCATACCCGGCAATACGCTCGCGGCCAATCATAAACAGATCATCGTAACGATGGCTTTCGGCACGAACGGTTGTCCCAAACACCCAGGTCCCTGTCTCTTTATCGAGATCCACGCGAATTGTGTTCTCGGCCCTTCGGATCAATTGCCTTCCATCTTCTTTATTTTCGTAGTCACCCGCACTGGCAGCTGCCTGCAGGCTCCAGCCATTCTGACTCCAGCCACTGCTGAACTCGACACCTCGCAATCGTGCTTCCGGTACACTGCCGGCTGCATCCTGAGATGGAAGGGAAAGGTCTTCTACATCGGAATGGAATACAGCGACATCCCAGAACCATCGCACATAACGACCTTCTATCCCAAGCTCATAACTCGTTGCTTCTTCTGGCTGAAGGTCAGGATTGCCGAAGCCCGGATAATAGAGATCGTTAAAAGACGGTGCCTTGAACGACGTACCGACACTGGCGCGTACCCGGTGGTTTCTGTTGAGTGCATAGCCAACGCCAGCGCCCCAGGTTTGCTCGGTACCGTATGCTTCATTATCATCGTTCCGTGCACTCATATGGATATCCAGTGCACCAAAGTTCAACAATGCCTGCCCGAAAAAAGCACTGTTGGAACGGCTGCGCTCGTCGTAAACCACGGAGCTGTCTACCTGATCCACCGTATACTCCGCACCCAATACAAATTCATGGGTGCCCGAGGTCAGCCAGTTTTCAATCCGGGAGTTCCGGGTTTGGGTATTGAATACCCCGGGAAAGGAACTGAAATCTTCCAACTCATCTCTGGCATCAGAAAACTGCAGTGATGTGCGCCAGCTTTCGGTAATCGGAACATCCAGACTCACACCCGCAACCTGGAATACGAAGTCCTCTTCTCCGCCCTCGTATTCGCTATCGCCTTGAGCGTTAAGGAATGTGAAGCCAGTACGGACACCATTATCGAATTGATGAGAGCCGCTCGCGACACCCGACGTATTGTTATAGCTTTTGTCATCCCCACCCCTGATAACCGGCGCACCGTCTGTCCGAAATTGGTTCATGCCGATACTTAACTTTGATGCCTGGTTCGAAAATGCGGCGCCAGCGGCGTATTGCTGGCTGTCAAAGTTCCCGCCACCGGCTTCTAACCAAGCGCTTCTGCCCTCCTGTTGAGGCAAAGTAAAAGCCTGTATCACCCCGCCAACCGCGTCCGAGCCATAAAGACTGCTCCGGCTTCCCCGGACGATCTCAACGCGGTTGATCAGCTGGGGCGGAAGGTGCTGCCACGCAGCGCCGCCGACTGTAGCCGAGCGAATCCGAATGCCATCAACCAGAAGTATGGAAGCGTCCGAAGCCTGCCCCCGGACAAAAACACTGGTTTGCTTGCCAAACGATCCGCTCCGGGATACAGATACGCCGGGCCGGGATTCGAGGAGCTCCCGGAACTCTTTGGGCTGCTGGAGCCGGAGATCTTTATCGTCAATAACGGTTACCGACGAGAGACTCTCTCCTGTCGTTTTCGGGCCCAGGGTTGCAGTAACAACGATAGGATCCATCAGAGAATCCGCTGATTCCTGTGAGATCGCAGTTGAAAAAGGATTAAGTGAAAAAGGCAAAACAAGACTGCCCAAAGCTAGCCGGGAAACCTTCATGACATACACTCACTGACACACCACGCGCACCCGCATGATTGATTGTTTAAGTGCTGCACAAGGAGGGGGCCGGCTGCTTGCCAGCCTGGAGCATTGCAAAAGGTGGGGAAATTCCGTCGGACGCGCCGGTGTTTACCCACCGCAACTGCCCTCCGCAGCGTTCGGTGTGTTTACAGGCCGGTCTCCGGACTTGTGAGCACATTAACGATCGGCATAAGCCTTCCCATGCTTGCGCACAGTGGCATCTCTCTTCGCCGACCACTCACTTACCGTTGCGGGGGCAGTGCCGGACTTTAACCGGCTTCCCGTTTCACTGTTGTAGCGATGATGATTACGCCAAACAGCACCTGCGAACTCGGGGAAAGGCTAACAACGCGTTAATGGTTGGTCAATGACTAATCACAAATTGGCCCGGCCTGGCCCTCGCAAACAAAAGCTGAGGCCCTCAAACCTACCTGATTCCATCCAGTCAGAGTATGATCCCGCCCAATACTGTATTGAACACAATCTCCATTCTCCGTAATGAGAATCTGCTTTACGGCATATGGATTTCTGAAGGTATGTGAAATGTCTTTTCCCAGCAGTTGGACCACCGCACCCCAGCAACCGGACGCACGTTTTTTTGAACAGGCCGCGCAGCGGCAGAGTGCGCTCACCAAGCCCTCAGGTTCTCTGGGCCGCCTTGAAAACGTTGCTGTTCAGCTTGCCGGGCTGCAGGGTACGAAAACACCAGCCGTTGATCAGATCCAGATCAGCGTATTCGTGGGTGATCATGGCATTTGTGAGGAAGGCGTGTCAGCTTACCCGCAGGCGGTTACGGCCCAGATGATTGCCAACTTCGCCAATGGAGGCGCTGCCATAAGCGTGCTGGCGAAATCCCTGGGCGCGGATCTGGAGGTTGTGAACCTTGGCACGGTATCGGATGTTGCACCGGGCCTGCCCGGGGTTATAGACGCCCGCATCGCCCCCTGCACCCGCAACTTTGCGGCAACCGACGCCATGACCACCGAGCAGGTGTGCGCCGCCCTGAACCACGGGGATGCAGCAGCACAGCGGGCCGCAGACAAGGGCAGCCAATTGTTTATCGGTGGTGATATGGGCATAGGCAACACCACCTCGGCAACCGCCATTGCCAGTTCACTGATGGGCAAAAACCCCATGAAGCTGACCGGGCCGGGCACAGGGCTGGACCTGGCCGGCGTGCGCCATAAAGCGGAAGTTATCATCAGTGCCATTCAGCGCCACGATAACGATGATGATGGTCAGGATGCCATGGCCGTGCTCAAAGCCTTCGGTGGCTTCGAGATTGCGGCATTGGCAGGCGCTATTGCCGGCTGCGCCGCCCGTACCATACCGGTTCTGATTGACGGCTATATTGTTTCGGTTGCTGCCCTGGTTGCGGTAAGCCACCAACCGGACATCCGCCCCTGGCTGCTGTTCGCCCACCGTTCTGCCGAGCCGGGCCATCAGGCCATTCTCGATGCACTGAACGCAGAGCCGCTGCTTGATCTTGGCATGCACCTCGGCGAGGGTAGTGGTGCTGCTGCAGCCGTTCCACTACTCAGGATTGCCTGCGAACTGCACAACGGCATGGCCAGTTTTGAAGACGCCGGCGTCAGCACCAAAAAGCAATAAGACAGAGGGCGGCAATGATGGCCGAAAGCACAACCGTATTTGATCTCATCCGCCACGGCGAGCCCGAAGGTGGCCCCATGTACCGCGGCAGCAGGGACGATCCCCTGAGCACAACCGGCTGGCAGCAGATGCGCGCTGCCATTACCGAAGCCGATCACTGGGATGCCATTGTCAGCTCCCCCATGCGGCGTTGTGTTCACTTTGCCCGCGAGCTGGCTGACCGTTACCAAATCCACCTGCACACAGACGAGCGCCTGCGGGAGATCAATTTCGGCGAGTGGGAAGGGCGAACAGCGGAGGAAGTGATGGCCAGCGATGGCGAAAGACTCAGCCGGTTCTGGGCCGACCCGGTGGGCAATTCACCCCCGGGCGGTGAAACAACCGCCGATTTCAACCGCCGTGTGGTAGAAAGCTGGCACCACTGGCAGCAGGAGCTTGCAGGCACGAAGATACTGATTGTCTGCCACGGTGGTGTGATCAGGATGATCGTTGCCGATACCATGAACATCCCGCTGGAACATGCGTTTTCCGGGCTGACGACGCCCTATGCATGTCGCAGCAGGATTCAGGTAAACATCTCAGACCATGGCCGCTTTCAGAGCCTTGTGGCGCACGGCCGTTTTGACGCTATCAGAACTTGACCCGGGCCCCTGTCATCGCAATGTTGATGTCGTCATAGCTACGCTCCCTGGCGCTCAGCTGGTAATTGTTGAAGGAAGCGTACATGTCCAGCCATTTCGCCGGAGCGTATACATAACTGATACCGTAGGCCTTCACTTCACTGTCGCTCACCGGCGCAGGTGTGTACTCCGTGCGGTCCTCGCCCATGGCATGATGAATAGCCACTGAATGCTTGCCGGTTTTATAACCGGTTTTCACCATGTAGAAATCCGATGCGGTTTTCACGCTGTCGTCCTGCCTGGAATACACACCGGTCAGGTTGAAGCCACTGGTATGCAGCCAGGAAGCCGAGCCACCGTAAACCTCCACTTTATCCGCGGCGCCACCCACATCTTTGCGGGAGTAGCCAACACCGGCAGCAAGTTTGCCCGCCAGCGGGAAAGTGAAGTTGGCGGCCAGCTCGGTGACATCGTCACTGCCGGAACCGCCTTTTTTATTTTTATACCCCTGGCTGACGGAAACCGTAACAGGGCCGAACGAGGGGCTGTCGTAGCGAACACGGTCGTAGCGCGCTTCAAAGTCCTGGTTGTGCAGTGCATCAATCAGTTTTACATCGTTGGTGGAGCCATCTTTTGCGACAAAAGGAATCGAGCCACCCACCAGACCCAGGTTGGAAAACGCGGCCACCTTGGTGCCGGAGAGATCAATCTCGGTATTGGTGTCGGCGGCGCCAGAACCCTGGCCGAGGGAAACCTGACCAAAATCACCGGCAACAAACAGGTTGATATGGCGCTCTTCCAGTTCACCACTTATTGAACGCTTGTCTGGCGTGACTTTACTTGAATCATTGTGCTGATACTCAAACTCCAGGTGTGTACCGAACCGTACGCCCAGATCTTCCACTTCCTTGCTGATCTTCGCGCCAAAACGGCTGGAGGCATACTTGTTGTCCACAATGTAGGTTTCCGAATCACGCTGGTTATCAGCGTACATGAGCGCCATGTTCACCCAGCCGTAGGTTTCAATATCCAGATCCGGTACTTCCACGGTTTTTGCGGATACGGAGGTGGCCGCCAGACTGCTGCTGGCCAGGGCGATGGCCAGGTAAAGTTTGCGTTGCTGCTTCATACTTGTTCTCCTGCATATCAATTGCGTGAAATCGGAAATCCACGAAAATAGTGGGCTAACTATAGCCAGATCACGCAATTTCCGTTTGACCCTTATCAAATTGATGCAGCTAAGCGATGCGTTCCAGGGACAACAATCCGGCAACATTCTGCGTCTGTTGTGGCGTTGGATGGTATCGATACAGCCTTTTGGCACCGGCCCTGCTGCCCAGGCGCCGGCGTCTGCTATAGTTTTGCCCAGGCGCTATCAAATTCCATCCGGGAGACAGCATGCAGGCCGAACTGATCGACATCCGTAACCATCTTGTCCAGCATGCGCCGTTTGACGACATGCCGGAGGAGCTGATCAATGAGCTCACGGCCAGTATTGAAATAAGCTATGTGCGTGCAGGAACCCCGATACTGGAAACCGGACAAACCAGCACCCACATGTACTATGTGCGCAGCGGTGCCGTGGAGATCTTCCGCCGCTCCGGGGAACTCTACAACCGCATCAGTGAAGGCGAGATTTTCGGCCAGTTCGGCCTGCTGATGCGGGGGCAGGTGCGGTTTCCGGCTACAGCACTGGAAGACAGCCTGCTGTATCGCGTTCCCGCTGATACTTTCAATTTCCTGTTTGAAAACGACGAGAACTTTGCCGACTTTGTGGAGATAGAGGATCGCAGCCGTTTGCGCTCTGCTGTTTCCCGCCGGGAAAAATCCAACGCGCTGATGACCTCCCGTGTCAGCCGCCTGATTTCCCGGGAAACCGTTTCCGCACCCACCACCGTACGCCTGCAGGAGGCTGCACGCATCATGACGGATCAGGGGGTATCAGCTCTGCTGCTGATGGACGAGGCATGCGGGGACAAGTGCGACAGCGACCGCCTCACCGGTATTATCACCGACCGGGACCTGCGTACCCGGGCGGTGACCGAAGCCCTGCCCTCCGAAACCCCGGTGAGCGAAATCATGACCACCGGGCTGATCAAGATCCGCGCCAGCAGCTATGTCTTCGAGGCCATGCTCACCATGCTGCACAACAATGTGCATCACTTGCCGGTAATAGACGGCGACGAAGTCCGGGGCGTCATCGCCCTTGCCGACATTGTGCGCTACGAAAGCCAGAGCAGCCTGTACCTGGTGAGCAACATTTTCCACCAGCAGGACGTAAAAGGCCTGAAAAAAATCAGCCGGGACGTGCGCGACAGCTTTGTGCGCATGGTCAATGAAGACGCCAATTCGCACATGATAGGCAGTGCCATGGCCGGTATTGGCCGCAGCTTTACCCAGCGCCTGCTGGAGCTGGGCGAAGAGAAGCTGGGGCCGCCGCCGGTGCCCTACTGCTTCATGGCACTGGGCTCCATGGCCCGGGACGAGCAACTGGTGGTAACCGACCAGGACAACGCCATGATTCTGGATGACAGCTTCGTGCCGGAAGAACACGATGAATACTTTATGGCACTGGCAAAGTTTGTGTCCGACGGCCTGGCCCAGTGCGGCTATAGCTACTGTACCGGGGATATCATGGCCACGAATCCTAAATGGCGGCAACCCTTGAAGGTATGGCGAGGCTACTTCACCGACTGGATAGAGAACCCCAAAGCCGTAGCGCTTCTGAACAGCAACATCTTCTTCGACCTCGATGGCATCCACGGCTGCACAGAGTTTGCCGAAGAGCTCAAAACCCTGGTGGCTGAGAAAGCCAGCAGCAGCCAGCTGTTCCTGACCCTGATGGCACGCAATGCGCTCAATCGCACGCCACCTTTAGGATTCTTCCGCACGTTTGTGCTGGAAGAAGATGGCAAGCACCAGAAAACCTTTAACCTGAAGCGTCGCGGTACCGCACCACTGTCTGATCTGATCCGCGTTCATGCGCTGGCGTGTGGCTCACGGGCGCAGAACTCCTTTGAGCGCCTCAAAAGTATCGGTAAAACCAAGCTGATTATGGAGGACGACCTCAGCAACCTCAGAGACGCGCTGGAATTCATTTCCATTGTGCGTATCCGCCATCAGGCGCTGTCTCTGGAGGCCGGAGAAGAGCCGGACAACAATGTAAGGCCGGAAGACCTTTCTCCTTTCGAGCGCAGTCATCTGAAGGACGCCTTTCAGGTGGTCAGCAATGCCCAGAAGTTCCTGAGGTTCAGATACCACACACAGGCAACCCGGAATGTCTGATCACTCTGAAAACCCAACCGCCCCGGAAGCCCTCAAACAGCTGCCCTGGCCCGATCAGTACCGGGTCCTTGCAAAGAATGCCAGGGCCCCGGTCCTGAAACGCTTTTACGAAGCCGGCTGCCCTGATCCGAAAACCCCGATATCTGAGGTTCCCCTGGTGGCACTGGACTTTGAAACCACCGGCCTGGATGCCGAGGCTCACTCGATTGTAAGCATCGGGCTGGTGCCCTTTACCCTGGATGCCATTCACCTCAGCCAGGCAAAACACTGGGTTGTTCGCCCACCGCTGCCGCTGCACCAGACCTCTGTGACCTTTCATGGCATTACCCACAGCGATATCGACAAGGCTCCGGATCTTGCCGACATCCTGGAAGAGGTTTTTGCCAGCCTGAACGGGCGGATTCCGGTGGTGCATTTCAGGAACATTGAACGGCCTTTCCTGAACGTGGCATTGCAGTGGCGGCTTGATGAGGGCATTCGCTTCCCGGTGATCGACACCATGGCTATTGAAGCCCACCTGCACCCGGACCGGAACCCCTCCTTCCTGGGGCGGCTGATAGGCAAAACTCCGGTCTCCATCCGCCTGGCAGACAGCCGGACACGCTATGGGCTGCCGCACTACAGCGCCCATAACGCGCTGATTGATGCCATTGCCACTGCGGAACTGCTTCAGGCCCAGATTTACCATCACTTCAGCCCTGAAACCCCGATTGGTGATTTGTGGCTCTGACAACCTTCCATATTCTGGTGATTTACTGGGCCTCCTTCACATCCGCAATCCAGTCGCCGTAGCCGGCGGCCTCCATTTCTTCCAGCGGGATGAATCGGAGCGCCGCTGAGTTCATGCAGTACCGCAAACCCGTGGGCGCCGGGCCATCGTTAAAGACATGCCCCAGATGCGAATCCGCGTATCGGCTGCGAATCTCGGTACGGGTCATAAAAAAGCCTCTGTCCTCTTTTTCCACAACAAGGTCGGAGCCCAGTGGCCGGGTAAAGCTCGGCCAGCCGGTTCCGGATTTGTACTTGTCGCGGGACGAGAACAGAGGTTCGCCCGACACAACATCCACGTATATGCCAGGGCGCTTATTGTCCCAATAGGGGTTGTTGAACGCCCGCTCGGTGCCGTCATTCTGAGTAACCTCATATTGCACGCTGGTGAGGCGTTGCTTCAGGGTTTCTGCATCGGGCTGCACAAAGGCCTCCGGGTCAAACCCCTTGCCGGCATTCTCCGCTGCCTCGGTATCCGGTTTGAACTGGCTGAAATCCAGCTCATAATCATCGCCATAGACCTTCTCGATGAACTGGTAACGGCCGGAATTGAAGGTGTAGAAGTTATAGCGCACAGGATTCTTCTTATAGTAATCCTGATGGTACTTCTCAGCGGCGTAAAATTTGCCCAGCGGTGTGATCTCGATCACCACCGGCTTCTCGTAGATACCCGAAGCTTGCAGCTCGTTTTTGGCGGCTTGTGCCAGGCGCTTCTGTTCTGCGTTGTGGTAGAAAATCGCAGGGCGATACTGCTTGCCGCGGTCGACAAACTGGCCGTTGGCATCCGTCGGGTCCATCATGCGCCAAAGGCCCTGCAACAGGCCCTCGTAGGTGATTTCGTCCGGATCGTAATAAACCTGAACCGCTTCGGTATGCCCGGTTTTGCCTGAGGCTACCTGCTGGTAAGTGGGATTGGCCTCGTCTCCGCCCGCATAACCGGAAACAGCCTCCACAACGCCCGGGATCTTTTCGTAACCCGCTTCCACACACCAGAAACAGCCTCCGGCGAAGGTGGCAACCTCAAGGCCTGGTTCTGATGGCGCGTATTCACTGGTCCCAGCCGTCGCCTTTTCAGCCGTGGCAACGGTGGCAAAGAGAAAACCGGTGGTCGCTGCAAGCATTACGAGCACCAGTGCCAGTACTTTTCGGTTCATAACAACTCTCCCGGGAGCAATCTCAGTGACCATGGTATCGATGCGGGTTCACTCGAACATTCCCTCAGTGATACGAATTTATAACATCCTGGATTGTTCCTTCCTTGCATCGACCGCCGTTAGCCAGAAACGAAACACTGCACGCCCCCCCCATCATGCTGATAATAATGCCTGCAGTCTAACGCAAAAGCTTCACGTATCTGGCGCGCCGGGCCCGGCCCTGGGAAAAGCCAATATTCAATGCTTGGCAGTACGCACATGTGGATCTAAGCTAAGGGATATTCCGGGCGGATGGAACCGGAAACACGCCACCAGGGAGAGCCCTATGACCCCCCGACACCAGTACTCTTATGCCCGCCAGCTGGCGGCAGTGCTCGCGCTTTTATTCAGCCTGCTGCCCCTGAACGCCCATGCAGAGAAGCTGACGGATAGCACTATCCGTGCTTTCATAACGACCCTTGAAAAAGCCCAGGCTCTGGAACCGGAATTCGAAGATCTGGATGATGAAGAGGATAATGAAACGCTTCAGGACAATGAAGCACCTGATTTTTCAAGAATCTTCTCGTCGTCCATTGAAGAACTGAAAGGCGAAGACGCGTACGATCGTCTGCAAGACCTGGTTCAGGGTCACGGCTTCAAGAACCTGGACGAATGGGCGAGCACCGGCGATCGCATTTACAGCGCCTGGATGGCGATTGAAATGCAGGCCCAGAATCCTGCCATCCAGAAGGAAATGGAAAGCGCGATGGCGGAGATCGAGAACAACCCTCACATGAGCGCGCAACAGAAGGCCCAGATGCGTGCGTCGATGCAAGCCGCCATGGGCTTCACGCAACAGGCCAGTTCTGCTCCCTCAGCCGACATTGAAGCCGTCAAACCTCACCTTCAGGCCCTGCGAGCTATCGCAGAAGACGACGAAGACTGATCCCTGCTACACGAAAAAGCCCGGAGAGCATCGCTGCCTTCCGGGCTTTTTCCTTTTTCGCTGCCTTACGCAAGCAGGTTATAAACAAACACAATTACAACCGCCACCGGCGTCACGAAGCGCAGCAGATTCAGCCACAGGGTGAACATGCCGCTGCTCAGGTTCAGATCCGCCTTCAAAGACTCTTTGGCAACAAACCAGCCCACAAAGATCGCCGTCAGCAAGCCGGACAAGGGCAGCAGGATGTTGGCGGTAAAGAAATCAAGCAGATCAAAGATCGTCTTGCCCTCAAAACGCTCGAACATGGCCAGTGGCGTAACATCTGCCCATACGTTCAGTGACAGAATAGAGGCAATGCCCAGCAACCAGCACAGAACGCCAACAACAATGGCACTGCCGGAACGGCCCATATTGGAATTTTCTTCTACCCACTCAACCACCGGCTCCAGCAGGGAGATGCCGGATGTCCAGGCGGCAAACAACAGGAGAATGAAGAACAGGGCCCCGAACAAACTACCCATGGGCATATTGCCAAAAGCCAGCGGCAGGGTCTGGAAGATCAGGCCGGGGCCGGCGCCGGCTTCAAGCCCGTTGGCAAACACCACAGGGAAAATGGCCAGCCCGGCAAGCAGTGCAACCATGGTATCCATCAATGCAATACTGACAGCCGTGCGCCCGACAGCCACATCCTTTCCCAGATAGGAACCGTAGGCCATCATGATGGCCATACCCAGGCTCAGTGTGAAAAACGCGTGGCCCAGTGCAATCAGCACACCGTTAATGGTGAGCGCACTGAAATTCGGAGTAAACAGGAAGCTGACCGCCTCCCCAAAATGGCCGGTGGTCGTCGCGTAACCCACTGCAACCAGCAGCAGCAAGAAAAGTGCCGGCATCAGAATGGTTACAGCTCGCTCCAGGCCGCCTTTCAGGCCACGGGATACCACCAGGATAACCAGCGCCATAAACAGCGTATGCCAGGCCAGAAGTTGCTTGGGGCTGCCGAGCAGGCCACTGAAAAGGTTACCGATGGAGTCGGCAGTACCGCCGGTGAAGTCACCCATGGCCGCATGGCCGATGTAAGAGGCAGCCCAACCGCCAATAACCGAGTAAAACGACAGAATCGCAAAGGCCGCGATCATGCCGATAACCGCAGAAATCCGCCACGCCGGCGAACTGAGGTTGCGCTCGGCCACCAGGCGCATACTGCCAATGGGGTTATGGCGGCCACTTCGGCCAATAAACACTTCCGCCATCATGATAGGCACACCAATGATGGCGATGCATAGAAGATAAACCAGAACGAACGCGCCACCGCCATTCTCACCGGTGACATAGGGAAATTTCCAGACATTGCCAAGGCCCACAGCAGAACCTGTGGCGGCAAGAATAAATGCAAAACGGGAAGACCAGAGGCCGCGAGAAACTCCGGAATCACTGCCCGAGGCTGAACTGAGCTGAGTCATGTCATGTTCCTGTGCTTTTGGCTAAGGAATCGCAAAAAGATGCCACCGGTTGCGCCGGGGCGACAGGGGGAGGATTCTGCCAGCACTTGCCCGGGGATGCCAGTGCTGGCAACAGGTTCACACCCGATTACCAGGCACAGAACCTAGGCGGCTTTTCCGAGAAAGCGCGCAACCAGATCTTTTAGCCCCCGGGACATGGCACTCAGGCTATCACTGCTTTCTCTGGCCAAGGACGCCTGCTCTTCACTGTGGTCTGCCAGTTCTGCGATATTGATAATCTGGCTATTGATTTCTTCAGACACCTGGCTCTGCTCCTCGAATGCAGCCGACATGCTGATAAAACTGTCAGAGATCGTTTTGATGGACTTCACGATATCACGCAGGGAGTTCTCGGCCTCCCGCACTTTTTCCAGCCCCTGACCCGCAACAGCCTCACCATCCCGAGTTGCCTGAACCGTGGACTCGACTTGCAGCCGGAAGTCATCAATAACATCCTGAATGCGCACCGTGGATTCCCGGGTACGACTTGCCAACGAACGCACTTCATCGGCGACCACGGCAAACCCGCGCCCCTGCTCACCCGCACGGGCTGCTTCGATTGCCGCGTTCAGAGCCAGCAAGTTAGTCTGCTCGGCAATCTCGGAAATCAGGCTTGCTGCCTCACCAATGCTTCTGGTGGATTCGCCCAGTTTACCTATTGCCTGGCCAATGCCATTGACCCGGGTAACCAGTTTTTCAATTGCCACCAGTGCTTCCGAGCTTCGTTCACTGCCTATTGCCGCCAGGCGGTCGGCTGCCTCAGCCTCGCGGGCATTGCCCAGCAGGGACTCTGTCACTTCCTGAATAGACGCCGTCATCTCGGTAATGGCGGAGGCGGTTTGATCCGTTTCAGCACGCTGGCGGCCAATGGCTCCCGCGCCACTGCTTATGTAGTCATAGGAAGCACGGGCCTGTTCATAAAGCAGTTCAGCCTGATCATCTATACGGGCCAGAGCCGTGCGAATACGCGCGTCCTCACTGATCAACAGCAGCGCCAATTGCGAGAAAACCCCGGGCTCCTCACTGTATGTACGAGCTACCACGGGGTCGTAGAAGGCGCCCGGGCGAAGCTCCATTAGGCGTTTGATCCGGCCCTGCAGTGATGACAGTAACAGCATGGCCCCCAACAGATGGCCGAGAACAATCACCCCCGCCGCCAACCCGCCTTTCTCAAAACCGAGGGCAGCAAGGCTCAGTATCAGTGAAAGAACCAGGGGCCATCCGGTTTTCAACAGCGAGAGGATCCGGCTCTGGACGTTAGTGGCTGATTTACCCGCAGCAATGCGCTGATAGAGTGTCTCGGCCCGTGCTATGTCTTCCCGGGCCGGTTCTACACGAACCGACTCATAGCCAACCATCCGGTCGTTTTCCCGGATTGGCGTAACATATGCGCTCACCCAGTAGTGATCACCGTTTTTTGCACGATTTTTGACCACCCCCATCCAGGGTTTCCCGGCGTTCAGGTATCGCCACATGTCTTGAAATACCGCCTGCGGCATATCCGGGTGGCGAATAATGTTGTGTGCCTGGCCAATCAGCTCCGCCTCGGAGAAGCCGCTGATCTCTGTAAACTCTTCGTTGCAGTAGGTGATAACACCTTTGAGATCGGTAGTGGTGATCAACCTGCCACCTTTGCGCATTTTGATTTCATGCTGGGTGACGGGTAGGTTCTTGCGCATAATATTGCCTGTTACTCATTGTGGGCAGACGTACATAAATTTGCGGCACACAATATCGGCTAAGCTGTACTTTTGATATTCGTCAAAAGTAAAACTAAGTAACAGGATTTATCGACACCCTGTATTCCTGAGGCGGTTGCGCGGCCTCAGGCCGCACCAACCAGGCGGGCACGGGGGTGAAGGCGGGCGTTCACCCAGAGAGAAAAGGCTATAACGCCGCCACCGATGGCTAACCTCAGCAGGTCCGCGTCCCGGTTCCAGATCAGCAGATTTACCAGCAGCCCGGCGGGCACCAGCACGTTATTCATGATGGCCAGCGTGCCAGCGTCCACACGGCAGGCGCCCCGGTTCCACAGGAACAAACCAAGCCCGGAGGCAGCCACACCTAACCATGTCAGAATGCCCCATTGCAGGGCCGTTGTCGGCAAACGCTCAGCATTGCCGAATATCATGAACGAGGGTAGGGCAATAATCAGGGCCCCTATAAAGAAGTAGCCGAAGGTGCGGTAAGCCGGAATCCCAAGCGGATAACGCTGCATAACGTGTTTGTACCCCACCTGGCCTGCTGCAAAGGTGAAGTTTGCCACCTGCAGTAACAGGAAACCGGTAACGAAATCCTCGCTCAGGCCATCGTAGCGGATGATGCCGGCACCGAACGTGGCTATTGCTGCCGCCAGAAGCGCCACCGGGGAAAAGCGCCGGAACAGGGCATCATCAATCAGGGTAACGTAGAGTGGCGTGAATATGGTAAATAACAAAACTTCCGGTACCGACAGGTAGCTGAAGGAACGGTACAGGCACAGGTAGGTAATGCCAAACTGCAACATGCCCGTTATCAGGATACCCAGCTGCAGCCCTCCGGGCAGGCCACGCCAGCGGGTAAAGGGCAGGAATATCAGCGTTGCCAGCAACACCCGGCTGAGCACCGCAAAATCACTGTCTACCTGGCCGGCGAGAAATTCGCCAATCAGGCTGAAAGAAAAGGCCCAGAGTACCGTTACGAAAACCAGTAGTCCCATTTTCACTGCCACCCGCAAGAATTGGATGTGTACTTTAACGGGTTTTAACGTGCGTTTCAGCGTCTTTTCGCGGCAACTCCCTATGACACCGCCTTCCACAATCCAGTAGCATATGGCGCCCGCAAATCAGCCACAAACGACCCGGTGGCTCCAGCATTTCGGATCAGCACACTATGGATGAAGCCCATCAGCCACTGCCGGAGGCACGCAAGCCTCTCATCTCGCGAACACTGACGGAGTGGAAAACCCTGGCCATTCTCGGCGGGCCGATCCTGATTGCCCAGATAGCTCAGATGGCCAACGGCGTAATCGATACGGTTATGGCTGGCCATGCCAGTGCGGAAGATCTTGCAGGCGTGGGTATTGGCAGTAGTCTCTGGGCACCGCTGTTCCTGTTCTTTATGGGTATGCTCGGGGCGCTGCAGCCTATTATTTCCGGTTACAACGGCGCCCGCACACTGAAAAAAATAATGCCGGTTACATGGCAAGGCATCTACCTGGCCGGCGTTGGCGCTGTCATCATGATCCTGTTGCTCACCAACGTGCATCCGGTTCTTGACGGGCTGAACCTCGAAGCCAACACCGCACGCATCACCCAGGGCTACCTGGACGCGTTTGTCTGGGGAATTCCCGCTCTGCTTTTAATGGCTGCCCTGAGGGGTCTGACAGACGGTTTAGGCCACACCCGCGTGATCATGGCGTTCTCGCTGCTGAGTACATTAATTAACCTGCCACTCAATTATATTTTCATCTACGGCAAACTCGGCCTGCCTGCCATGGGCGGCATTGGCTGCGGCTGGGCAACTTCTCTTTCCAATGGGGCCGCTGCCATTGCACTGCTTGCCTACCTGAACCGGAGCAAACTCTACCGCCAATTCCATCTGGTTGCCGACTGGGCCAAACCCGATGCTGCCCTGATTCGCTATATCCTGAGTATTGGCCTACCCATCGGGTTCACTATTTTTGTGGAAGTCAGCATGTTCTCTGTGATTGCACTGTTTCTTGCGCCCCTGGGCCCGGTTGTGGTGGCGGGGCACCAGATTGCACTGAACGTTGTCTCCCTCCTGTTCATGTTGCCCCTGAGCATAGGGATGGCACTCACGCTGAGAGTCAGCTTCCTTATGGGTGCAGGGGCGCCAGACACCGCCCGTCTGATTGCCCGCAGTTCGCTGGTACTTGCCGCGTCCACAGCACTGGTGTTCGCCATTCTCCTGTTTGTTTTTTCACGGGGAATCTCAGCACTCTACACCAGTGAGGCAGAAGTTCAGGCGGTTACCGTGCGGCTGTTAATGTTTGCGGCTATTTTCCAGGTGGCTGATGTTATTCAGGTTACCTGCATCAGTGCCCTGAGAGGCTATAAAGACACGGGCATTCCCATGCTGATCATGCTGTTCTCGTTCTGGGGTGTGGGATTGCCTCTGGGCTATACCCTGACGTTTACCGATCTGCTTGTGCCCGCCATGGGAGCGGCGGGGTTCTGGGTAGGGCTGACCGGAGGGCTGGCCTCCGCCAGTCTACTGCTGGGATGGCGGCTGTTTCACTATCGCCCGCAAATCAATGCACAAGCAGCAGGCTAACCCGGGGATGCCATCAGTAAACCCGGGCTACTTGAGGATTTGGCTTCCGCAAACACAACCTGATCACGACCGGCTTCTTTCGCTCTGTACAGTGCCGTATCAGCCCGCTCAATCCAGTTTTCCACTGGCTCACCGGCGCTCAGCAGAGCTACTCCGAAGGAGACGGTGGCAGCGCCCCCCGGGTGCTTGAGTTTTGTCCGCAAGCTATGCTGGAGGTTGTTCATCACCGCCGTCAAGCCGGCACCATCAACACCGGGCAAAAGAAGAACAAATTCCTCGCCACCGTAACGAAAAAGCTGATCGGATTGACGGGTGTGTTGCTGCACCAGGCTTACCAGATCAACAAGAACACCGTCTCCCACACCATGACCGTATTCATCGTTTACCGTCTTGAAATGATCTATGTCCAGCATAACCAGAGCATAAGGCAAGCCTGTGCGCGTCGCATGAGCCGCAGCCAGAATCAGTTCCTCATCCATGGCGCGCCGGTTTTTTACGCCGGTCAGTGGATCTATCGTTGCTAACTGCTCCAGGCGCTCACGCTGATTGTCGGTACGCTGCGCAAAGGCAAAGGCGGTGGCGCTGACCACCAGGGCCGTTGCCGCAAATGTCCACATCTGAACCTGGGTCTGAAAAACTTCACGCTGGGCCATCATCGCGGCAATTGAGCACAGGTTAAGAACGGTTGCAATTCTTGGCTTAACAAGGAAAAACGTTGTCACCAGGCAGGGATATAACCAGAATAACCCCACTTCGCCAACCGTAGCCGCAACTGCGACCGCCCCGGAGCATGCAATAAAGGCAAGTACCATTCCGCTGCGCCGCGTATCGCCGGTTATCCACGCATATGCCATACCACCGAATATGGTGACCAGAATTGCGGTATCGATAGCTCCCGCGACAAGATTGCCCTGCACAAAGCGCATGATCGCAAACGGGGTAATACCCAGGAAAGCACTGGTACCCAGAATGGTAATAATCGACAGTCGAAAATCGGTTTTCAGGCGCTTCAGCATGCTTGTCGCCTTCCCCTCAGAGTGGGCTCACTTGTCAAGCATAATCCAGTGCGTCACAGTTCGCGCCAAATTCTGCAATTTTTTACAAAATGACCGTAAAATGTCATAAAAAGGGACTGTTTTTGGGGCAATTTGACCCTTAGCCGGGTAGCTCTGGCCATTCAATTGCCTTTACTATAATGCAACTGCCTTCAAACTCGACACGTTTTACAGGAATCTGCGGAATTGTGAGTAATCTCGTCCGAATAGCACCTGGCGCATTAACCATTGGTCGCCCCTTGCCATGGGACGTTTTCGACGCAGACGGCAACAGACTGCTGTGCCAGGGCTACGTGATCCAGACGGATACGCAGCTGGAACAGCTGTTCGAGCGCGGTCGCTTCAAACCGCGGGTTATTGATGTTCCACAGGAAGACAGTGAGGCATCCGGGGGCGAGGCGCGATGCAATCCCTTCACCCGTTATCCGGATTATCTGCACGCCCTGGAGGCAGCTCTGGCGGCAATCGCCAAAGGCCAGCCCGACGCCCGTAAACGCCTGCAGGACCTCGCCCACGCTCTGGAGCAGGCCTGTTCAAGCTCACCGGATTCCAGCCTGGCGCTTGTACACCTGTACTCCGTTGGCCCCACCATCCACGAACAGATTATTTTTTACGGCATTCTATGCCAGCTCATTGCCCGGAAATTCGGCCTCGAAGAGCCGCGCATTTCGATACTGACACAGGCGGCCCTCAGTGCAAATCTTGCCCTGGTGTCTGTAGCCGACAAACTGAATGCACTCAACAAAGTACTCAACAGCGAGCAGAGACGTGTTATTCGCAAACATCCGCAACGCAGTATCCATGCCCTGAAAGCAACCGGTATTGATAACGAGCTGATGTTCACCATCATTGCGCAGCATCACGAGCAGGCAGACGGCAAGGGTTATCCGGATGGGCTGAGTGGTGCCGACATCCGCCCGGAGGCGGAAATCCTTGCGCTGGCGGAACGCTACGTTGCCATGATTACAAAACGTGCGTACCGCAAGCGCATGAACGTAACTGCCGCGCGCAAACTGATCGCCAATCTGGCAGACGGCAGCTTCAGGCCCGCCATACCCAAAGCCCTGCTTCAGGTTCTGGGGGAATATCCGCCAGGAACTCTGGTTCGGTTGGAAAATAACGAGGTTGGGGTCATCACCGGCAGGCCGGTACGCGCCCGTGGGCCTTTCGCACGCGTGGTATTCGATCCCTCGGGCAACAACTATGAAAACCCCGGGGAACGCGATACCAGCGAGCCAGGCTTCGGTATCCGGGCCCTGGAGGAACCCGACATCATGCCCTCCATGAATTTCAGCCGAATCTGGGGCTTCCCGGAGTGACGGATTAATCAGTCGTCGTCGCTTGTGTGTCGGGAAAGCTCAAGCCCGCAACCGATCCGGGCCAGTTCTGCGAGAACGGCCGTACGCGTGACTATGCCAATAAGTTTTCCGTGTTCAACCACAGGATACACTTTGGGCTTGCCGGAGCCGAGCTTCTGGGCAAGGTCGACAATCGCAGTACCCGGGGAAATCGACAGGGGCTCGCGGAACATAACATCATCCACTATCGGATCGCCTTCACAGTGGTAGTTACTCACCAGCAACGAGTGGATGCAATCCTGCTCGGAAACAAAGCCCAGCAGATGACGGTCCGCATCCACCACTGGCAACCCGGAAATGTGATTCTCCAGAAGCGTCTTGACCACTTCGGTCAGTGGCGTTCCGCACCGGATCGGCTCGATATGATTGGACATGACATTGGAAACTCTGAGCGCACACATGGTTAACTCCTCGTATTTCTGAATAATCCGGCAGCACCGACCGGGGCCGCACCCCTCTACTGTACTGTAAACATAGGCAATAGGCGCCTAATCCTCAATTTTCATTGTCCTATAGTTTACACAGGCGAATATCTGACTAAACTCAATCAGTTATACCCCTTGTGGGTAACATCACAACCTCAAGCCATGGCATATAACACGGAGATCCCCCATGGAAACAATTGAGAATATCTTTGGCGCCATCAACGGGCTGGTCTGGGGGCCGCCCATGTTGATAATGATCCTTGGTGCCGGGCTGTTTCTCAGCCTCGGTCTGAAGCTGATGCCCATACTTAAAATTGGCGCAGGCTTCCGTCTTTTGTGGAGCGGCCGCAGTGCCGGTGGTGCCGAGTCGGATGGTGAAATCCCGCCGTTCCAGGCGCTTATGACCGCCCTGTCTGCAACCGTCGGAACGGGCAATATTGCCGGCGTTGCAACCGCTGTTTTTCTCGGCGGGCCCGGCGCGCTGTTCTGGATGTGGCTGACCGCGCTTGTTGGCATGGCCACCAAGTACTCCGAGGCCGTACTTGCGGTGCGCTTCCGCGAGGTGGATGAGCGTGGCGCCCATGTTGGCGGGCCCATGTATTACATTCGCAACGGCCTTGGCAAAAAATGGGCCTGGATGGGGGTGCTGTTCGCGATCTTTGCAGCCATTGCCGGCTTTGGCATTGGCAATACCGTGCAGGCCAACTCCGTTGCAGACGTAATGGAAACGACATTTGGCCTGCCGCACTGGATCTCCGGTATTATTCTGATGGTGCTGGTTGGCCTGGTATTGATCGGCGGCATCAAGCGCATCGGGCGCGTGGCCAGTGCCCTTGTTCCCTTTATGGCGCTTTCGTATCTGGTCGCAGGCCTGGTTGTCCTGGCTGTCAATTACGCAGAAATTCCTGCCGCCTTCTCCATGATCTTCAAGCAAGCCTTCAGTCCGACAGCCGCAGAAGGCGGCTTCGCCGGGGCCGCTGTCTGGGCCGCTATCCGGTTTGGTGTTGCGCGAGGGATCTTCTCCAACGAAGCCGGCCTGGGCTCGGCCCCTATTGCCCACGCGGCGGCACAAACCAAGAACCCGATCCACCAGGGTATGGTGGCCATGCTGGGTACCTTTTTCGACACCATCATCATTTGTTCAATTACCGGCCTGGTAATCATCACGTCTGGCACCTGGACATCCGGTGAATCCGGCGCATCGCTCACGTCCATGGCCTTCTCCCATGCACTGCCCGGAATCGGCGATTATATCGTTGCCATTTCCCTTGCGATTTTTGCCTTCACCACCCTGCTTGGCTGGTCGTTCTACGGTGAGCGTAGCGTCGAGTTTCTGTTCGGAGTAAAGGCCATAGTGCCCTACCGGATTGCCTGGGTGCTTGCCATCCCCGTTGGCGCAACCGTAAATCTTGGCCTGATCTGGCTCATAGCCGACACACTGAACGCCATGATGGCATTGCCAAACCTGGTCGCCCTGCTGTTACTCAGCCCGGTAGTGTTCAAACTGACCAAAGAGTATTTTGAAAAAGAAAAGGCCGTAGGTCTCTGAGAAAAAAGAACCTTCGGCCACCAGTGAAACCTGGTACAAACATCAACGTGACGGCTGGCGAATACCGAAATGCAAGATGAGGTGAATCAACTGACCCTTGCAATACCGTCATCCGGCACCAATGATTGTCGTATACACTGAATAAATGGATCCGGTAGCCTCCCTGCCGGGATCCTGAACACCGCCACTACAATATGACATCCAAGGAGAGCGACTATGAGCATACGTTTAGGGGATACCGCACCGGACTTTGAACAGGACTCCAGTGAAGGCAGGATTTCATTCCATCAATGGCTGGGAGATAGCTGGGGCGTGCTCTTCTCTCACCCGGCAGACTTCACTCCGGTGTGCACCACCGAACTTGGCCTGACTGCCAAGCTCAAAGACGAGTTTGAAAAGCGTAACGTCAAGGCCATCGCACTGAGCGTGGACCCTGTTGACTCCCACCATGAGTGGATCAAGGACATCAACGAAACCCAGGGTTGCGCGGTGAACTTCCCGATCATTGCCGACCACGACGGTAAAGTTTCCGAGCTGTACGACATGATTCACCCCAATGCCGACAGCACGCTTACCGTGCGCTCGCTGTTCGTGATTGATCCGAACAAAAAAGTTCGCCTGATCATCACCTACCCGGCCAGCACCGGCCGCAACTTCAACGAAGTTCTGCGCGTCATTGATTCCCTGCAGCTGACCGACGATCACAAGGTCGCCACCCCGGGCAACTGGGAACGCGGCGGCGATGTGGTGATTGTGCCGTCACTTCAGGATGAGGAAGAAATCAAACAGCGCTTCCCCAAGGGCTACAAGAAGGTGAAGTCTTACCTGCGGATGACGCCGGACCCCACGGCTAACTGGAGCGGTGATTAATGCTCCGTGCCGGTAGCCGAATGTAGCAGCTACTGAGTGCAAAAAGCCGGACAGTTTTCACTGCCCGGCTTTTTTTGTGGTTTCTTTGGGTAATTGCCACCGTCTTGATCAAAACGCCGGAACAACAGCACCTTCGTATTTTTTCTTGATGAAATCGCGAACCTCGTCAGACTTCAGCGCCTTTGCCAGCTTTTGCATGGCTTCGCTGTCCTTGTTATCCGGGCGGGCTACAAGAATGTTCACGTAGGGAGACTCGGAACCTTCGATGATCAGCGCATCCTCAGACGGATTGAGGCCGGCTTCCAGCGCGTAGTTGGTGTTGATCAGGGCAACGTCCACCTGGCCAAGAATCCGGGGCAGGGTTGCGGCTTCCAGCTCCTTGAAGTCGAGATCTTTGGGATTATCGGCAATATCACGTGGGGTAGCAGTAATCTTGCTGCCTTCTTTCAGGGTGATCACGCCGGCTTTTTGCAGCAGCAAAAGTGCACGGCCACCGTTGGTAGGGTCGTTGGGAATGGCGATGACTGCGCCGTTTTTCAGATCGTCCAGGGAGTCGATTTTGTTGGAGTAGGCACCAAACGGCTCAACGTGAACCCCGGTAACGGTCACCAGATTCGTGCCACGACCGTCATTGAACTCATCCAGGTACGGCTGGTGCTGGAAGAAGTTGGCATCCATACGCTTCTGGTCGACCTGCACGTTTGGCTGGATGTAGTCGGTGAACACTTTTACATCCAGTTCCACGCCCTGTTCGGCCAGTTGCGGTTTCACAAATTCCAGCAGTTCAGCATGTGGAACGGGGGTTGCTGCAACGGAAAGTTTCTCAGCGGAGACCGCCGCAGAAAAAACGGATGCGGCAGCCAGGGCTACCAGGGCTTTTTTGAAGTTCATTAAGTACTCTCCTGTTAATTGATGTTAACTGTGAACTCGGGGCCGACGACTGCACCGCCCTTCCGAAAACGTGGAGCGCCAGGGATGGCGCGACCGAGCCCTACAGGGACGTATTTACGGGCGTTTTTCGGAAGGGCGGTGCAGTTGTCGGCTAACTCAAATCCAGATTACTTACGGCTGAAATACAAAACCAGACGATCACCCACCATCTGCAACACCTGTACGAAGATCACCAATAACGCCACAGTGATGACCATCACATCGGTCTGGAACCGCTGGTAGCCAAAACGAATGGCCAGATCACCCAGGCCGCCACCGCCGATAACGCCGGACATGGCCGCGTAGGACACCAGCGTAATGGCGGTGACCGTAATACCGGCGATGATGCCCGGCAAGGCTTCCGGCAGCAAGGCGCCGAAGATGATCTGGCGCACGTTGGCACCCATGGCCTGGGTGGCTTCGATGATGCCCCGATCAACTTCCCGCAACGAGGTTTCCACCAGCCGGGCGAAGAAGGGTGCGCCGCCTGCCACCAGTGGCGGAATAGCACCTGCCACGCCCAGAGAGGTACCGATCAGCATTACAGTGAACGGAATCATCACAATCAGCAGGATGATGAACGGTACGGAACGCAGCACGTTCACCACAAACGACAGCACAGCGTAAGCCACCGGTTGTTCCAGCAACTGGCGCTTGCCGGTGAGGAACAGCAGCACTCCAATGGGCAGGCCGGCCAGTACGCTGAACAGCAGCGACATGCCCACCATCACCAGTGTGTCCCAGCTGGCTATGCCAATTTCTGGCCAGTCTACGTTGCTTAGCAAGGCTTCCATCAGCGCACCACCTCCACATGGACATCTGCCGCTTCCAGTGCATTCATGGCAGCTCCCAGATCACCCCCAACCAAAGACAGCGTAAGTTGCCCGTAGGGAGTGTCCTTGATGTGATCGATACGGCCCGAGAGAATGCTGAAATCAACACCCGAGGCGCGCGCTACGCTGCCCAGTAACGGCTGATAGGTGGATTCGCCCTTGAAGGTGAGGCGCAGAATACGGCCACTGGCTTTTTGCAGATCCTCCTGCAGTTCCTGGCCGTCGATGTTTTCACTCTCAAACACGAAATCCCGGGTAGTGGGGTGTTTCGGGTGCAGGAAGACTTCACTTACCGGGCCCATCTCCACTACGCGACCGCCGTCCATTACCGCAACCCGGTCGCACACCCGCCGGACTACATCCATTTCATGGGTGATGAGTACGATGGTGAGGCCAAGCTCTTTATTGATCTCGGAAAGCAGGCGCAGCACCGACTGGGTTGTTTGGGGGTCCAGGGCACTGGTGGCTTCGTCGCACAGAAGAATTGTGGGGCGGCAAGCCAGGGCCCGGGCAATGCCCACTCGCTGCTTTTGACCACCCGACAATTGCGATGGGTATTTGGTGGCGTGATCGGTAAGGCTGACGCGCGCCAGCAGTTCCTGCACACGATCGCGGATTTCTGCTTTGGAATAGATGCCCGCCAGCTTCATGGGGAAGGCAATATTATCCGAAACAGTTTTCGAGGAAAGCAGGTTGAAGTGCTGGAAAATCATGCCGACTTTACGACGGAACGCTCGCAGTTCTGCAGCGCCGTAGCGGGTGATATTCTCGCCATCAATCAGAATATCACCGCCAGTAGGCGGTTCCAGAAGGTTGATCAGGCGCACCAGGGTAGACTTCCCCGCACCGGAATGCCCGACGATGCCAAACACTTCGCCGTTTTCAATGGTCATGTCCGTCGGGTGCAGCGCCGGGATCGCCCGGCCGTCCACCTGATAGGACTTCTGTACCTGGTCAAATACAATCACGATCAGCGCCTTGTGGGTGCAGAATTAAAGCCGGCAATTATAGACTATTCCCATGCCAAACCCGAATCCGGATTTCCCCCACGCATGGCCGGCGCTGACCGCCTTGACACGCTCTCTAATGCAGCGCCCGCAATTGTCTCGGATACAACGCGGCGCTTACTTCCGGCTCCTCCAGGAGATCTGCCAGTTCAAGATCAACATCTGTTTCCTCTCCCTGCTCCGGCAGGGGATCAAACAGTGTGCTGAGCCAGGATGCAATCGAAGGCTCTTCATCACGCCGGTAATCCGTAGACAGCGCCTTGATCCGACGAAAGCCGATGATGCGCTGGTGCTTTGGATCCCGGATTTGCTCAAAACCACGCCAGTACACGTGATCCCGGGTATGGAGTTGTACAAACAGGGTATCTATAGGCTCATTTGACTCTTCCTCGGCGCTGTCTCTTGCCAGGTTTTCATGGCTGTCTGCCGACGCCTCAGCAGAGATTTCGGTGCCCTCACCTTCTGCAACTTCCTTTTTTTTCTGGCGAATGGTTGTCCAGGCGGGGTAGAGAACCGCCACGGCATCCGCTTCAACATGCTCGCGGGCAGCGCGGAGAATCAATCCCCAGCGCGCCTTGTCGGCATCGGTTTCCAGTGAGTTGATGGGCAAGTCATAGCTTTGTTCGCTGGACAGAACAATCGCCATCATCGGAGCATCAAGCTCCCCCATGGCCTCTGCCTGTGCTACTGATACCAGTTCATCGATTGCCATCGGTTGGTTCATAATACGCTCGCCTCCACGATGCCATCAGGGTGTGTCAGGAAAATAATCTTCCTGACACACAGCATAGCCTGTTACGGGTTGAAAGATAAACGTGGGGTTTGATTAACGGATCACAAGCCCGCTGCGGGGAACGCATTTTCAAGCCTTTCGTAATAGCCAAACCAGGGCGCAGCCTCTTCCAGCTGGGCAGCCAGTTGCAGCAAAACGCCTTCACCACCGTGCGGAGCACCCAGCTGCACGCCTACAGGTAAGCCATCCGCCGTCCAGTGCATGGGCACAGACATAGCGGGGGTTCCGGTAAGGTTGGCAAGTTGCGTGAACGGCGTGCGGGCCAGGCTTTCCATCGCCATCTGGTCTACCTGTCCGCTGCGGTGCACCATTTTCCCGGCTTTAAGCGCCAACATCAGCCTCGCCGCCAGTTTCAGATGCGCTGGCGTGTCCAACTCGCCGATCCGGGCCGGCAGCTGGCCAGTCGTGGGGCACAGATAAAGGTCATAGCCACCAAAAAATGCCCCCAGCGCCCGGGCAAATTCATTCCATTGCTGCCGGCGCAGTACGTAATCAGACAGGGGCATGGTGTTGCCCAGCATGCCAAGCAGGCGGGTATCCAACTCGAAATCCCGATCGGAAGCACCGAACTGATCTTTGGCTTTCGCCATCAGCGCAGATACTTCACCGAAATAAAGGCCCAGATAGCAGCGTGCCAGCGCCATACCATCAAATTCCGGCCGGGCATACTCAACCCTGTGCCCCAGGTTTTCCAGAATCCGCGCCGTCTCCTCAACAGCAGCAATGCACTCAGGTGCCACTTCCGTGTCATAGGGCGAGGATGTGAACAGGCCGATTTTCAGGCTACCGGGTGATTTCTGCATCAATTCCCCATAACTGGACCCGGGCGCAGGAATGATAAACGGGTCGCCGGCAGCCGGGCCGCTGAGCACATCGAGCATGGCGGCACTGTCGCGCACCGTGCGGGTGACCACATGGTCGGTGGATGCGCCGGTCCAGGACTCGCCCATAAAGGGCCCGCTCGAGATTCGGCCACGGGAGGGTTTGAGCCCGAACAGGCCATTGTAGGCGGCGGGAATGCGAATGGAGCCACCCCCATCGTTGGCACCCGCCATGGGCACTATGCCGGCTGCAGCGGCGGCGCCAGAACCACCACTTGAGCCCCCCGGTGTGAGATCCGTATTCCACGGGTTGCGCGATGGCCCCCACAGCTCGGATTCGGTAATCGCCTTGAGCCCGAGCTCCGGTGTTGCGGTTCGGCCCAGGATGACCAGACCGCTCTCACAGGCACGGCGTACAAACTCGGAATCCTGGGGTGCTATGTTGTTCTTAAAACCGCGGCTACCGTAAGTGCAGGGCTTGCCGGCCTGCTCCTGAGCCAGGTCCTTGAGCAGCAAAGGAACACCGGCAAAAACCCCTTGCGCGGGAAACTCCCGGGCCAGCGCTTCGGAAAACTGGGGAAAGCAGATGGCGTTCAGGGCACCATTCACAGAGCTTGCCCGTTCCACCGCAGCCTCGCATACTTCCCGGGAGGTCACTTCGCCACGGCGTATAAGATCAGCCAATGCGGTGGCATCATAACGAAGATACTCAGATTGCTTCATAGAGGCGTCCATTTGTTATTGTGGTGCCCGGTTGCCACGGACACACTGTTTATGAACTCAAGATTCGCAAGCTTACGTCAGCTTGTTCTGATTTTCACCCTGGCTACGCTGACGCAGGCTCCGGCCCTGGCCGAAGAGGGTCAGGCCGGGGACGAAGGCGCTGACACCGCTGGCTGGACAGCTATTGTGAGGAATTCGCCTTACTGGGCGAGCCAGGGCGTTTACAGGAATATTCTCACTATCCGCCGCTGGGTACTGAAGGAGTCCGGCTATTGCTCAAACCCTGATCGCCACATTCTGTTCGACATGCGCGGGCAGTTTCTGGGCTGGATCAGCGACGGTGCTGATCGCGCCACTACCCAGAAGCGCCTCAACGATACCCGCCAGTCTTTGCACACCAAAGGGCTCACAGAGGAATGGGTTGCCGGTGATGCACATACCAAGGGCTACCCGTTTGCTCTGGCCTGCAACCAGCCCCATGTAAACCTAGACCTTGCGGTTGCTCGCTACCTCGGAACCCGGGAACAGGACCGCGTGTGGGGCGCCTGGGACGACCTTTCTTTTGCAACCCGGGAACAACCCGGCTCACTTCACGGAGCCCTGATGTACATTGTTCAGCGCCGGAGCGAACAAAACCGGTTTGCGCTGCCGGCGGTTTTACCCAGGTATCTGGCGGGGCAAATCCTGATTGAAAGCGGCGGCCAGGCAAGGGCGCATTCCCGGGCAAATGCCAAGGGCATTCTCCAGTTGTCCCCTCCCGCCCTGAAAGACTGCCAGATCAAACCACAAAACTATTGGCACAGGCTGGCGCAAATCGATTGCGCGCTGCGCCTGATGCACCAGAATGCCCGCAACCTGCAGCCGGCCTTTGATGAACGCTTCGGTCACCTGCCAGAAAACAAACGCAACGAACTGTTCGTGCTCCTGCTGATTCAGGCCTACCACGGTGGCGCAAGCCGGGTGCAGGCACTGCTTGAAGACGAGACGCTGGCCAAGCCGGCAGAATACTTTGCAGCTAATCACGAGCGCTTTACCGCAGGCGATATTGCGTTCGGCATGGTGTTTCACAATCTGGGGCGGGACAGGCTGGGGCTGGCATCACTGTACTACGTAGCCGATGTGCAACTGGCCACCGAGGCGCTTTGCAAAACTGACACACTCGGATCTGCCCGGTTCTGTGCCGGGAAATAACTCTGGTCATTACTCTGGTGCAGGCATCACCACAACCCGGTTGCGGCCCCTGAATTTCGCCACATAGGCTGCCTCATCTGCCCGGGCGATCACGTCCTTGGGTTCGCGGTCTGCCGCCAGCAGCTCGGTCATGCCAATGCTGGCTGTGACTCCGAATGTGCGACCCTCCTGCTCTATTTCGAGCGCTTCAACACCGGCGCGTATGCGTTCGGCCAGGGTCTTTGCTCTGGTCAAACCGCAGGCAGGGAGGATAATACCGAACTCGTCGCCACCCAGCCGGGCGACGGTGTCCGTTTGGCGTACCGACTCCTTGAACAGATCGGCAAGGCGCCGAAGCAGCTCATCCCCGAGCAGATGGCCACCCTCATCGTTTACCGGTTTGAAGTGGTCAAGATCGATAAGCATCAGCACCGAGCGTGCCTCCTGGCGCACTCCGTCACTGAGGCATTTGTTCAGCGACACCGTAAATGCACGACGGTTCAGCAGTTGCGTAAGGCTGTCGTGGGTTGCTTCCCAGGACAGCCGCTCTTTCTCACGCCGGCGCTCGGTGTCGTCCCGGAGCACAAACACCAGGCGCTCATTCTGCCGCCCCTGTCGGATGTGAATCATGCTGAGGTCCACATCAAACACATCACCACTGCGATTGCGCAAGGTAACGTAAAGGCTGTCGAGGTCATCCCGGCCCAGAAACCACTCATGGGTAAGCGCCTGGTCTTCGTGATCAATGCTGACCAGCTCAAACACGTTTTTACCAAGGTGTTCTCCGTCCGCGTTCAGGAAACGGCCCACTGCGTGATTTGCATAGCGGATAACACCGCCGGTATCCACCATCATTACGCCGTCCTGCATCACCCCCAGTATGTTTTCCGCCCTGTGTTGCTCGTCCCGCAGGGCTTCTTCCACTTCCAGCTCGTGCGAAATATCCCGGATCACGGTGATTGTGCCCATGACCTTTTCAGGCGTTTCAAGAGAGGCCGTCATTGCCTGGCACCAAACCGGCCTGGGGCTATGGGGGGCCTTTAGCCTGAAGCTGTCACGGTAAACTTCCTGTTGTTCAAGAGACTGTTGCCAGCGGCTGATAACCGCATCCCGGTCTTCTTCCGAGACACAGTCAAACAGGTGGGCCCCGGTCAGTTCAGCCAGATCCAGGCCAATAATGTTTTCAAACTCCGGGTTTACAAATTCGATACGGCCAAGCACATCCGCCTGCACAATGCCGATAGGTGCGCCACTGGTAATAGACCGGAAAAACGCCTCCCGCTCTGCCAGAGAACCCAGAACATCGTCGCGCTCATCCATCACCATATTGAAGATATCAGCCACCTGCCGGATCTCCGACCCGCCAATGCCACCCACTGGTTTATTGCGTACCCCCAGGTGGCGCTCATGCACTTGCTGCCCAAGCTCCTGCAAAGGCGCCATCAGGCGACGAAACCGCCACATAACCAGAGGAACAACAAGCAGGATTACGGCCAGCAAAATCCAGAGAAAGGCATCCTTGATGCGCGTGGCAGGAGCATAGGCTTCGCCTGACGGCCACACAGCTGCCACAAACCAGGGAACCTCGGACATCTGCTGCACCGACAGAATAATACTCTCGCCGTTGCTGGTGCGTGTATTGGCCGTACCCTCAAATCCGTCCATGGCACTTTTCAGCACCGGGTTGGTGCTTTTTACCGGCTGCATAACTTCACCGCTGCGACCATTGGCAAGAATGATTCCGCTGCGGGTTACGATGGTCAGGTAGCCGGTTTTACCAATGAGGATGTCAGAAAACTCTTCAATCAGGTGTTCTCCGGCAAGGGAAATTGCTCCGCCCAGCATACCGATAAAGCGCTGCTGATGATCGAACACGGGGGCCGCCACCATTACCGCCGGCTTTCCTTCGTAGTGCGAACGATAAGGCTCGCTGATACTCGGAGTCAGTTGCGTTGAAACCTCACGGAAATACGATCGGCTGCTGGCATCCGCCCCCAGCAAGTTAAAAGCCTCGGGGTGCTCTGCAATCACTTTACCTTTTGAGTCAAAGAGATAGACACCGTCAAACAGATGTTGCAGCGCCACCTGGCGGCGCAGCAGTATCTTTGCCCGCGCTTCGAAAGCCGCCTCGGTCATCGTGAAACCCTGCGCCACATGGCTCAGCGTGTTCAGGCGCTGGGACAGTTTGTCATCCAGCTCGCCGGCAACCAGCTGAGCTATGGTGGCCACCTGATTTGTTGCCTGCTGCTCAAGCTCAGACCGGCTCAGAAGTGAACCCGCAAGCGCAACCAGAAGCGCCGTCAGGATAACGACACCAACAACAAGCAGTACTGCCCGGTTCACCAGGCTGTCAAACCAGTCCCTGATCAGCACGACCGGACAAGTCCGTTCTGCATGGGTTGCATATGAGTGGCAAAGCCTCCGGTTTCACATCTGGTTGTATCAGTAGAATGCATTTAGCGGCGACACGAATCTTAGCAGAGGCTATCAACGGGCAGGATTACAGTCTTGCAAAGGCCAGCCGACTGGCCTGGCAATTTCTCGCCCGGCCAGCAATTCCTCGCCCAAAGACAGGGTACAAGTTTGCCTGCTGCCGCCGGCAACCCCGACAAAAAATCATTAGCTTATGTTTTATATAGAGTTTTTCAACCTGGCACAGCTTTTGTTAATACCCAACCGTCCAGGGAACACCCAAGGACATTTACTCATTCAAACGTCATGGAGCAGACTATGCCAACTCCCTGTTATATCTCTATCGAAGGCAAAACCCAGGGCAACATCACCGCCGGTGCATTCACCTCCGATTCCGTAGGTAACATCTACGTTGAAGGCCACGAAGACGAAGTGCTGGTTCAGGAATTCAGCCACGTGGTCACCGTTCCTACCGATCCCCAATCCGGGCAGCCCTCTGGCCAGCGTGTCCACAAGCCATTCAAGTTCACCTCTGCGCTGAACAAATCCACACCGCTGATGTACAACGCCCTGGCGTCCGGCGAAATGCTGCCCAAGGTTGAGCTGAAGTGGTACCGCACTTCTGTTGAAGGCAAGCAGGAACACTTCTTCTCCACCATCCTGGAGGATGCCACCATCATTGACATCAACTGCAACATGCCTCACTGCCAGGACGCCGCCAACGCTGACTTCACCCAGCTGGTTACCGTGTCCCTGTCCTACCGCAAGGTAACCTGGGAGCACGCAGTTGCCGGGACTTCCGGTGCGGATGACTGGCGTTCACCGATCGAGGCGTAAGAAATTTCACTATGGGGCTCCTGCGGGGGCCCTTTTACTATCAAGACGTGTTTTTACGGCAAGGTTTTGTCTGACTCCATCCCGAAAATCTTGTAAATTAGCTGGTATCCTCTCCAAAACCCCGTTTACCAGGTCATGAGGCGTATAGTCCTTTAATTGCCATGAACAGCCCGAAATCCCAGGTCTTCAAGCTCGGCGAACTCATGTGCGCCATTACAGAGCAGGTTCTCTGGCAACCTGTCGCAAGCCGGATCCAGGAACAGACCGCTGGCAGTACCCTGGTATGTCGGGTGGGGTCTGGCCAGGCGACTTATCACCGCTTTGATCCTTCGTGCAAACAGCACCAGATTACCTACGGCGTCCGGATGATTCAGGCCAAGCATCATTCTGATGCGGCCAGCGGCTGGCTATCCAGCCGGGAGATTCACAGCCGGGGCTATTTTGATGGTGAGCTGAATACACTTAACCTGTTGGCACACACCTGCTGCCATGAGTTCGCGCACTTGCTGCAACACAGTGCCGGCCACAGGTATCGCGGTTCGGTTCATAACCGGCACTTCTACACCATTCTTGATAGCCTGCACGAGAGTGGTGAGGCGAACGCCTTGCGGCGCACACTGGCGCAGCGTGCACAGCAACTGAACATCCATCTTCCTGAACAGCCTTTCAAAATGCCCGATTTTGAAACGCAGAAAACCACCTGGAGCGTTGGTGAAGCCGTGCGTTTTGGCCACGGCCAGCGGGAGTTTGAGGGCGAGATATCCAGAGTTAACCGCAAGACCTGCACTGTGGATGGCACAGGTAATTGCCGGGGTCTGCGCTACCGGGTGCCAATGCAGATGCTCCGGCGTACAAGCTGACAGGATACTGCTACTCTTGGTTAAGAGTAACGCCGGAAAATTATAAAAGGATGCCACCGTGAAGCCTCTCAGCCCAACCGATCAGATTTTCCTGTGGCTGGAGAAGCGCCAGCAACCCATGCATGTGGGAGGGCTGCAGATTTTCTCGTTTCCCGAGGACGCACCCGGTGATTACGTGGCCCGGCTTGCGGAACAACTGCGAACCGACACTGAGGTTACAACACCCTTCGACCAGCGCCTGGATACCCGGCTGGCGCAACCGGTCTGGGTGCACGACAAGCATCTGGATCTGGAACATCACTTCCGCTTTGAAGCCCTGCCAACGCCCGGTCGTATCCGGGAGTTGCTGGCATTTATCTCAGCGGAACATTCCCACCTGATGGATCGTGAGCGGCCATTGTGGGAGTTTCATCTTATTGAAGGCCTTGGCGAGAGACAGTTTGGCGTCTATATCAAAGTGCACCATTCGCTGATGGATGGCATTTCCGCCATGCGAATGACCCAAAGAATGCTGTCTACGGACCCTGCCAGACGTAATATGCCACCGATCTGGGATCTGTCGGTGCGCCCGGGGCACAAGGGCGATAGCAGCGGCTCTTCACTCTGGCAAAGCATTGGCCGTTTACTGGGAGAATCCGGGAAACAACTGGGCACTGTGCCGGTCGTCGCGCGGGAATTGTTGCGCACCATCAACACTGCCCGCAAAGACCCGGCTTACAATTCCGTCTTTCACGCACCACGCAGCATTCTGAACCAGAAAATTACCGGCTCCCGCCGTTTTGCGGCCCAGTCCTACTGTCTGAAACGGATAAAAGCGGTTTGCCAGGCTTATGGCACCACTGTAAACGATGTCGTCACGGCCATGTGTGCAAGCGCCCTGCGCACCTACCTCATGAACCTGGACGCGCTGCCGGAGAAACCGTTAATTGCAATGGTACCGGTCTCACTGCGCAAGTATGCGCGCACTGCCGGCGACAAAGCAGATGACAATCAGGGCGAGGGCAATCAGGTGGGTGTTATTCTCGCCAACCTTTACACCGATGAGAGCCACGCCGGAACGCGCCTGAGGAAGATTCACCAGGGCATTCAGGAGGCGAAAGACCGTTACGCCCACATGACGCCAGAGGAAATCGTCAATTACACCGCACTGACCCTGGCGCCAGCAGCCTTTAATTTTCTGACCGGCCTGGCTCCGAAGTGGCAGACATTCAACGTGGTGATTTCCAACGTGCCAGGGCCGAAAGAGACCTGCTACTGGAACGGCGCCAGGCTTGAGGGCATTTACCCCGTGTCCATTGCCATGGATCGTATGGCTCTGAATATGACGCTGACCAGCTACAACGATCAGGTGGCATTCGGTCTGATTGGCTGCCGCCGCACGCTGCCAAGCCTGCAGCGGATGCTGGATTACCTGGAAGAGGGGTTACTGGAACTGGAGCAGGACGCGCTCAGTTGAACCTTACTTCGCGGTTTCGCTCGGAAATCTGATCGTTCAGTGTCCAGAAATCGTAGAGCACGCCCAGCAGGAACAGGCCTCCGGTCAGCAGGTAGATAATTCCTGTAATCCATTTGCCCATATACATCCTGTGCAAACCAAACACGCCGGTGAAGGTGAGCAGTAACCAGCCGATGCTGTAGTTCACTTCGCCCTCACGAAACCGGCTGTCGGCTTGTTCGTCCATGGAGGGAATCAGGAAAAAGTCGACAATCCAGCCGATCAGAAACAGCCCGAAGGTAAAGAACCAGATGGTTCCGGTAATGGGTTTGCCGTAGTAGAAGCGGTGGGAACCCAGGAATCCGAAGATCCAGAGCAGGTAGCCCAGTAGTTTGCTGTGGGTATCCGGTCGGGTGATCATAACGGCTCCGGTGACTGATAGTTGGTTTGTATATGGGGCTGATTCGTTAATTCCTCAAGGCTCTCGCATGAAACAGGGTCTTTGGCTTGGGTGCCGGGCTGCAGGGTGGTCAGGGCCCTAGTTCCGGCGCTGGATCGGGGCTGCCCTCACGGAATTCGCGAGCGGATTTACCGGTCCATTTTCTGAACGCGCGGCTGAAGTTGGAGAGGTCGGCATAGCCCATCTCGTAGGCGATTTCACTTACCGACTGGTTGGTGTACCGCAATAGCTGAATCGCGCGGTCTTTGAGGACGGATTCCACGATTTCACGGTAGCTGGTTTCTCTTTCCGCCAGCCTGCGCTTCAGCGTGCGGGAAGAAACACAGAAACGCTCTGCCATGGCTTCCAGCGTGGGCAAAGGCCCGGGCATCAGGCGCAGCATGTTGCGCACGGCGAGGGCCAGATCACCCTGCTCCTTCAAGGCTTTTTGCAGTTCGAACTCGCACTCGTCGCGAGCCATGCGGGAGGCTTCGGCATCCGCCAGCCTCATGCGCACATCGAGCAGCGCCTTCGGGAGTACGAGCATGTCATCCGGCTGGTTGTAGTGGAACCGGACCGGCAGCTGTTCGGAAAACCGGCGGTAATAGGCCGGTTCCGGACCGCCCAGACGCACACTGACGCCCGGTAGCTTGCCATTCTCCAGGGCAAGCCCGCGTCTTGCTGCATCGCTGCGGTCCAGCAGCTGTTCGGTGAGCAGCACCAGAGTGGCGCTGACGGTTTCTGACAGGAACGGGTAGAGGCCTGGCGCGTCGAACTCTGTGCACAGTTTCACCAGCACCTGGTCATCGCTTTCAGACTGGCTCATGCTCAGAAACGGCGCTCGTAACTGCAGGTAGCGACGAACGGAATCCAGCGCATCGGCAAAGGTAGGGCTGGTCAGCGCAGCAAGCCCGAGGGTACCGTGAATGGTTACCCGCAGCTCGCGAGCCACCATAAAGCTCAGCCCGTCATTGCCGGCGAGCTGCAGTGCGCGCTCGGCCATAACCGTGGCATCGGTAACAAACACGCGGCTATCGTTGGCTTTCAGATCTTCAGCGCTGAACCCCAAACCTTCATAGAGCCGGCGATCGTTGTGGCCAAGCTGCCGAACAGTCTGTGCCAGTACCCGCATATAGACGCCCGGCACCAGGAAGAGCCCCAGCATCTGCCGTTCTTTTTCCGATTCAGGGATCGCCATAGACTGCCCTTGATTGCCTGAGTGAGAACCTCAGAACGACTCTAGCAGAAGCCGGCAACCATCACAGTGGGGCGGATTGCACCGGTACCTGCGTCGCGTTGGTCAATTTTCTGTGGCTTTGTCCCATTTTGAATGAGGGCCGTCCCCTTTTCGCATTCATCAGGGCTCTGGACTCCGACACACTGATGCCATGACATCAGCCAATGTGAGGAGTAGACCCATGCTGAGCACCAAAACCGCGGAAAACCGGGCTGCCGCCGCCAGCCAGGCATCAAAAACGCCGGATAACGTCGACATCAAAGCCCAGCGCATGGGATTCGAGTTTGGCGAGCAGGTGCCCCGGTACTGGCTGGAGAACAGCCCTTTTCTGAGCCACATGATGAACGCACTCTCGTTGCTTTTTCCCCAGGGCGAGCAGTTTTTTGTGGATTCTGTCCGGGCCTTTCGGGATCAGATCAAGGACCCCAGGCTGAAAAGGGAAGTGCGAGGCTTTATCGGGCAAGAGGCCATGCACTCTCTGGAGCATATGGCCATGAATCAGCATGTGCGGGATCAGGGCATGCCGGTTGAAGATATGGAAAAACACCTCAAGGTGGTTCTGGATATCACCAAAAAGCTGCCCAAACGCCATCAACTGGCCATTACCTGCGCACTGGAGCATATGACAGCCATGATGGCGGATATGCTTCTGGAACGTGACGATATACGTGAAGGTATGCATGAAACCATGCGCCCGCTGTGGGCGTGGCACGCCATCGAGGAAACCGAACACAAGGCGGTGGCTTTCGATGTGTTCCGGCAGGTGGGGGGCACCTACGCCGAGCGCACCTTTTACCTGATGTTCAGCACGGTGGCCCTGGGGGTGATGACTTCCTATTTCACCGGGCGCATGATGCTGAATGACACCAAAACCTTCTCGGTTGCCGATACTGCCAGGGGCTTGTGGCGCCTGTGGGGCAGGAACGGCACCTTCTCCAGCCTGATCCCCGTCTGGCTGGCGTATTTCAAACCGGGTTATCACCCCTGGGACCACGACAACAGCGAGCTGATTGCGCGTTTTAAAGGGGAGATTCAGGCTTACATCGCGCCGCAATACCAGAGCGGAAACCGGTCAACGCTGCAGTAATTACCAGGCGCAACCAGGCAGGCCGGCGAAACAGTGCCGGCCTGTTCAGTGTCCGGCCGCTGCGTTCTGTCCGCTCACCGCCATACCTCTCGCTTCTACAATACCTTTACGCCACAAACGCCATTCACCGGGCTGGTAAATATCCCACTCTTCATCGCTGGTCAGCGGTTCGGTTACGATAACGCTGACAATATCATTCGGCGTGGTTTCAGATTCGAAATCCACAATAACGTCGGCATCTTTCAGCCTTGCCGGGCCAAAGGGAGCGCGGCGGGTAATGCTGGCCATTTTGGTGCTGCAGTATGTAAACAGCCAATCACCGTTGCTCAGCAAAAGGTTGAAAACCCCTTGCCCTGCATAGGCCTGCGAGAGTTCGACCAGGTGCCGTGCAATCACCTCTGCCGGGTCGTTCCGGTCACACTGTTTGCGCAAGTGGTTGAGGATGTCGCAGAACAGCGCCTCGCTGTCGGTATCGCCAACCGGCTCGTAAAACCCCGGCGATGGCCGAAAGTCAGAAAGCTGGCCGTTATGGGCAAACACCCAGTAGCGGCCCCAGAGTTCACGCTTGAAGGGGTGGGTATTGGCCAGGCAGATATCACCCACATTCGCCTGGCGAATGTGGCAGATGGCCACTTCGCTCTTGATAGGGTGGGTCTGGACCACTTCCGCAAGCCGTGAGTTCGAACTGGCATCTACATCGTGGAAGGCGCGCACGCCTTTACCTTCATAAAACGCCACGCCCCAGCCATCCTTGTGGGGGCCGGTGTCACCGCCTCTGCGGGTCAGGCCGGTGAAGCTAAAGCAGAGGTCGGTGGGTGTGTTGGCGCTCATGGCCAGCAGTTCACACATAGCGGGATGCGGCTCCGTTCAGATAAGCAGCCTGTTGCGGGAAAAGCGCTCCACCAGCGGCTGATAGGCGGACCCCAGTAACCGGTTAATGGCGTCTATACCCCAGGCATCCGGCCCCACAAGAATGCGGGATTCGTTTTTGAGGATGCCTTTCACAATGGTCTCTGCGGCTTTCTCCGGCGTGGTCATGGCAATTTTGTCGAACCCTTTGCGCAGGTCTGCCGCGCTTTCCAGCCTGCTCATGCGTGCAGAGTTGGCAATGTTGGTGCGGATGCCACCGGGATGTACACAGCTCACAGCCACCGGCTGCTTCTCCATTTTCATTTCCTGGCGCAGGGATTCCGTAAACCCGCGAACCGCAAATTTTGCAGCATTGTAGGCACTTTGTGTGGGCACGCCAATCAGACCAAACACACTGGAGATGTTCACCACATGTCCATCACCAGAGGCAATCAGGTGTGGCAGGAAGGCCCGCGTGCCGTGAGCGACACCCCAGAAATCGATGTCCATGATCCACTCGAAATCGGCATCAGACATTTCCCTCACCGTGGCAGAAAGCGCCACACCGGCATTATTGATGATTACATTAACCTGACCAAAATCCTTTACCACCTCGGCTGCATGGGCGTATATCGCATCCTTGTCACCAACATCCAGCCGGTAGGCCCTGACATCCGAACCCTTGATGGCTGCGACCGTTTCCGCCAGCCCTTCCTCGTTAACGTCAGACAGGGCAAGCCTGCAACCTCGTATTGCCAGCGATTTGGCAAGAGCCCGCCCGATACCGGACCCGGCTCCGGTAACAACTACCACTTTGTTTTTCAGATCTTTCATGGCCACTGGCCTCTTGTTGTGTGTTGTGCCGATTAAAGAAGATACTCTAACAGTTGCCCCTGATCAGCATATGGCTTCAAATTTCTGACTTGCATGGCACCCGGGCCACTCGGACTCAGCCCGGGCTTTTGGGTACAATTCCCCCTCCGCGAGCACAATCTCGCGGATTTCCTCAACCCTGAACCTGCGGATGTTCTGTATGGAATGGAGTCTTACGCATTTCTGGCTGATTCTGGCCCTCGCCCTGGGGCTGGCTGAGCTGGCATACGGCATATTTCTGCTGCTGGCGCTGGCTGTCGCCGCAGCCCTGACAGCCGTTCTGGCCTATGCCGGCATTTCATTCGAATGGCAACTGGCGGGCATGGGGGTGTTTTCAGGCCTGCTGGTGCCCATCGCAATTCGCTGGATTCGCCCGCGTTTTTCCCCGAAAGGCGTAGCCTATGGAACCACCGGCACTGGCGTCGAGCAGGGTAAGCGCTACCGTACCCTGAAGCGGGATTTTGATGGCGCTACAGGTATCAAGATCAACGGCGACTTCTATCGCCTGAGAGATGACAACACAGGTGCCACCGAATTGCCGGAGGGAACCGACGTTATTTTCAGCAAATTCGACGGCACCACCGCCGTTGTTCAAACCGTTACACACAAGGAACAGTAAGCATGGAACCCTATATTTCACCGGGGCTGATCATCAGCCTGATTGTTGTCGCCATCGGTATTTTCATCATCGCCAAAGGCCTGGTGATTGTCCGGCAGTCTGAAGTCATGGTTATTGAGCGCCTGGGTTCCTTCAACCGGGTTCTGGAAAGTGGCGTGAACATCATCATTCCGTTTATCGAACGGCCCCGCCCCATCACCATGATCCGCTACGTGCGCATGGGTGAGGAATACCACCCGATGACCACCGATGAAGTCCGCATCGACCGCCGGGAGACGGTGATGGATTTCCCGGGGCAGCCGGTAGTGACCACCGATAACGTAACCGTAAAAATCAACGGCGCCCTGTACTACCAGATCATTGACCCCCGCCGTGCCGTTTATGAAGTGGCCAATATGAGCCAGGCGGTTGAGGTGCTGGCCAAAACCACCCTGCGCTCGGTGGTGGGCAAGATGGAACTGGACAAGTTGTTCGAATCCCGCGCCGAGGTGAACAACGCCATTCAGGCTGAAATGGAGGAGCCCGCCTCCAAGTGGGGTGTAAAGCTGACGCGGGTGGAAGTTCAGGACATCAGTATGCCCGAGGAAGTGGAAGAGGCCATGCGCCTGCAGATGGCCGCAGAGCGTAAACGCCGGGCCACGGTGACAGAAGCCGAGGGTGAGAAAACGGCAGCCATCGCCATGGCCCAGGGCCAGCGTGAATCCGCCATTCTCAACGCCGAGGGTGACAAGCAATCCTCCATTCTGCGCGCCCAGGGTGAGCAGGAATCCATTCGCCTGGTACTCGGCGCCCTGGGCGATTCGGAAGAAAACAAGCAGACGGTGATCGGCTACCTGCTGGGGCAAAGCTACATCAAGGTACTGCCAAATATGGCGAAAGACGGCGAGCGGGTGTTTGTGCCCTACGAATCGTCTGCCCTGCTGGGCTCCATGGGCATGTTCCGGGAGCTGGCCGGCAGCCCTGAAGATGTGGTCCGCCAGTCACTGCAGCGCGATGGCCTGCGTGGCGGCCTGGTAGGTGGCGCAAGCAACGCCTGAGCCTCACGCCCGCGCGGGCAACCTGTTGGCATCAGCCCAGCAGGTTGTCCAGGGGTTCTGCATAGCTGGGCACGAACACTTCCATAAAGTAAGTCACTTCCGGCAGCCCCTCCTGCGCAAGCCGCTGCCGGATCTGCCTCTCGGCCGGTTCAAACTCGCGGTTACCCGCACGCACCTCGGCCTGGCATTTCAGCCAGGCTGACAGGCGATCTGCCGCCTTGATCAGTTCCCGACCCTCAGCCGGCAGCCGGGACTCCTGCAAATAGGGTGCAAAATCCTCACGTAAATCTTCCGGTAGCAGTGCCAGCAACTCCGCCTCTGCCTTGTGCTCAATGTCGCCAAAGGCCTCGCGCATCACCCTGGAGTGGTACTTCACAGGGGTAGGCATATCACCAGTGATCACTTCCGTGGCGTCATGGTAAAGTGCTGCTGCGGCAATCCTGTCGGCATCCACCTGCCCGCCGAAGTGCCTGTTGCGGATTATTGCCAGGGCATGGGCCAGAGTGGCCACTTCCCAGGAGTGGGTTGCTACGTTTTCTTCAATGGCATTACGCATCAGGCCCCAGCGCTTGATCCAGCGCAGGCGGGAAACATAAGCAAAAAAATGACTACTGGCCTTGGGCACGTGCTTCTGTTCCTTTTGAACGGGATTGAATGATGCTCGGGCGCTTTAACGGGCGTCCAGCGTAAAACCGACAATTACCTTGCCATCTTCCGACACCTCGGCATTGCGGGATGGGTCGAGCATGAATAACTGACTGGCGGGCACGCCATGGGTGTCTCGCAGTATTTCCTGCAGCGCAGATGCCCGGGCACTGGCAAGATTATTCAGTACTTCCGGAGCCAGGGTCCGCTCTCCCGCCAGATAGGCCTCCCGGGCCTTCTGCCAGCTCTCCTCGGTTAACTTTTCCGCCTGGCTCGCAGCCAGTTGCTCACGCAAAAGCACCAGCCCGTCAGCCTTCGGCGAAACACTGCCGCGAATGTTCAGCAGCAGGTCGGGGCGATCAAGCAGTGCTTTGGCCAGGGTGGCCAGTTTCTCTGCCTCTCCGGGTGCCAGCCTGGTGGAGCCCGGCTCAAAACGCATCTGGCCCAACTCTTCGCCGGAGAGGCCCGCAAGATCCGCGATGGACCCAAGCACACTGAAAGGCGACGTGGCTGCCTTGGCAAGCAGATTCACGAAAGCCCCCATAACCACCTGGCCCACACTGAAATCGGGGTTGTCCAGATTACCGCTGACGGGCAGGTTCACTTCTATAGTGCCCTTGCTGTCCCGAAGCAACGCCAGCCCGAGTTTGACCGGTGCATTAACCGCCTGTTCACTCGCAATACTCTGGCCAAGCCCGAGACGGTCCATAACAATATGGTTTGAGGCCTCCAGCTGGCTCCCGGTAATTTCATAATCCAGATCCAGTGCCAGTTTTCCACTGTCCACACCATAACCCAGATAGCGACCGATATATGGAGACAGCGCCGGCAACGACAGATCCTTCATGGTGAGTTTCAGATTACTGGTCTGTTCTGAACCCAGGGCGCCAATGGTGCCATCAAACTCTACACTGGCGCCGCCCCCGACACGCCCTGTGAGGGCAACTTTTCCTTGCTGGGGCGGCACATTGCTCAAGCCGGTAACCGTGCCATTGAGCTGGTCCAGCGAGGTTGTAAAAGCCGGGTCCACAGCCCGATCGGTATAATCGAGAACACCTTCTTCAATCGTTAGCTGTGCAATACGGAAGATAAACCGGCTCTGGTCCTCAGCATCCTGTTCCGACGCCCTGGATTCCGGTGCCCTGGAGGCATCCGCATCTGCCGGCGCAGGCACTATCTGCTCTACGTTATGAGCGCCGTTGCTGTTGCGCACCAGATTGACCACCGGCTGTGCGAGGTTAACCGTGCCGATTTCCAGCCTGGCCGGGTGCACGTTGTACTCAATGGGCGCCAGCCGCAGCGTTTTCCAGGAAACCAGCGGCTCGTTGCTGTCCGGCAGCTGAAGGCTCAGCCCGGCAATTTCAGCCGTGCCACTGAAAGTACCTGTCAAGGGTTCCTGCTGGCCATCCAGGTCCAGATTCCCATCCAGCCCCAGAGTGCCACCTGCAACGGCAAGATTGGCCGATTCCTGTAAATACGGCTCAAATGCCGCCAACACAATGTCCGAGCCGGAAACGGCCGCTTCCAGGGTAAAGGGTTGCGGCGTCAGCTGGCCATTCACCGAGAGGCTGCCACCGGTTTCCAGCGCTGCCTGCAGCTGATACGACAGGGGGTCTTCCATGTCGCTACTGATACCACCCATGGAAAGCGAAAGCTGCTGCAGCGCTATGTCAGCGGGCGAATCAGGCTGCTGGTCCTGCCAGAGCACGCGCCCCCCGTAAACGCTTATGCCCTCAAGGGACCAGCGAAAAGACGGGCCATCTGAAACAGGCTCTGCTGCACCGGCGCCCGGGTTCTGCGTGCCGGGTTGGCCGCTCCCGTTGTTATCATTGCTTTCGCTGGTCGCATTGAACGCCGCAAGAGCGGCAACCCAGTCAATTTCTCCGGCTTTGTTACGTGCCAGCGCCACATCTGGCTGCTCCAGGGTAATCTGCCCGACACTGGCCTCCCGGGCATTGAGGTCAAACCCGATATCGTCGATAACAATGTTTGCTGTGGTCAGGCGTGGCTGCCCGCTCTGTGTGTTCGGAGCAACCGCCAGGTTTTCCACAGACAGGTGACCGCCGTGGGTTGAGAGGTACAGGACTTCGCCCGACTGCAACTCGTAGTCTGAGCGCAGAGTCAGTTTACCGCTGCGCAAATCATAGGGCAGATAGGGTGCAAGGAAATGCCCCAGAGTCTTGTGGTCAACGCCCGTAATGGCAAGGCTGCCGCTGGAATAGAGGGGAGTCACGCTGAGATCACCCTGCCACTCCAGCGTTTGCTCGCCCAGGGCCGCCTGAAGGTGATAATCGCTGCTGCGATCATCCCGCTGCCAGGTGGCCAGGTCAGTCAGGCTAAGATCCAGCGGCGTAACCCGGAATTCTGTCATGCCGGGCTGAGTGAAATCCCGGAACAACAGTTCGCCGCCGCGCACAATGAACTGCTCAAAATACAGTGAGGGCAACGGCTGATCCTTTTCCGGCCCGGGTTGCTCCGCTGCCCTGTTGTTTTCTCTGGCGCCGGCAGCCTGAAAATCCCGGGCGAAGTTCACGCTGTAGTCTTCCAGCAGATCCAGCCGGATAAACGGCTCATCGAGCTCAATGGCCTCAAACCCGATCACACCACGAACCAGCTCGAAGAAGCTCAGGTTGATATACAGGCGCTCAAACCCCACAACTTTTGCGTTATCGCCATCCTGCGCTGACAGGTTGAGAACTTCTACGCTGAGCGCAAACGGATTACTGCTGACCTCCGCAAGGTCTGCCTGCCACCCCATCTGCTGTTGCAACTGCTCCGGCAGTGTTTGCTTCAGCCACCAGGGCAGCAACAGAAAACCGGCCAGGCTGTACAACAGGATGACAACAAGCAGGCCGATGACCAGGTTTCGGAGCAGATGACTGCGCTGACGGCTTTGGGCCACGAGTGTCTCCTTTCAGGTAGCAGGATCCGGTTAAGGCGTTAATGTACAAGGATAGTCGGCCAGGTACCTGTTTGTCAGCCACTGTGCAGCAGCCGCTGACAGCCGAATCTGAACCCTATATCCTGAGCCATGGTATCCACAGGTCCCGATCACACATTTTGTATGACTGAACCTATTCCCCGAGAATGAGGACAAGCGTTTATGGACATCGGCGATATGCGTCGCGATTTTGAAAGTGAAGGGCTGGACCGCGAGGCGCTGAATGACAACCCTGTGCGGCAGTTCGAAATCTGGTTTGGCGATGCCCGTGAAGCCGGAATTCTCGAGCCTAACGCCATGTCGCTGGCCACCGCCGGTGCCGACAGCATGCCGGATTTGCGCACGGTGCTGCTGAAATACTTTGATGAGCGCGGATTTGTGTTCTATACCAATTACCAAAGCCGAAAGGCTCACGAGATTGCAGAAAACCCGAGGGCAGCCCTGCTGTTTCCATGGATCGGGCTTAACCGGCAGGTGCGTATTCAGGGCCCGGTGGAAAAAGTCAGCAAAACGGAATCTCTCCGGTACTTTGCCTCGCGCCCGCGGGGCAGCCAGATTGGCGCCTGGGTTTCCGAGCAGAGCAAGGCCATTACCTCCCGGGGACTGCTGGAACAGAAGGTGGCAGAAATGAAACGCAAGTTCAGCGAGGGTGAGGTGCCACTGCCCGGCTTCTGGGGCGGCTACCGTGTTGTGCCGGAGCGCGTGGAATTCTGGCAGGGCCGTCCCAGCCGCCTCCACGACCGTTTTGAATACGTGAGGGAAGGTGATGGCTGGCACATCCAACGACTACAACCCTGAACACGCCAGCAACCTGCAAAAACCCGCTATTTTTCTCTGCCATCAGACAGGACAGGTTCCGGAAGCGGCACCGCCCTGGCTGTCCACTGAAGAAAAGCAGAGGTTCGCCCGCTTCAGTGGCACCCGCGCCGTTGAGTTCCTTACCAGCCGCTGGCTGATACGTCAGGCCCTGGGCAGGGCAAGCGGTTCCGGGCCGGCACAATGCTGGCCGGCCGAGGGGCGGCCAACGGTTTCCGGTAACCCGGCCGGCTGGCACCTGTCCCTGAGCCATAGCCATGGCCTCACCGCCTGCAGCATGCAGTACGGCTCTGCAGTGGGCATAGACATTGAACCCAGTAGACGACACCCAAAATGGCAGAAAGTCGTCAAACGCTGGTTTTCGCCCATTGAGCAGGAATGGCTGTTCCAGGAGGACGACCCGCACAGTTTTCTTGTAGTCTGGACGTTAAAAGAGGCCTGGCTGAAAGCCACTGGCAGAGGCATTGCGGGCAACCTGCAGACACTGGAAGTGCGCCGGAATTTCGAACTCTACGGCGACCATCCAGACAATCACTGGCAAGCCTGCTGCTTTTATGCGGAAGGTTTTCTGAGCACGCTGGTGTACAGGCAAAATGCAGGTGAGCTCCCGGGCTCCTGGCCTTTGATCACATTGCTGGAGCCACCGCCCGAGGATTATGGCCTGATCACCGCCGAATCCCTGGACGCATACTGGGAGCCGGTGTTCCAGCGGCAAATCCGCGCAAAGCCCCGATCAATAGCTCCGGGCAGCCAATCAGCACAAACCGGCTGAAAACAGCAGTCAGAAACCCAGGGAGATGGCCTTATGGCAGGCGCACCCGAAGACAACAGAACCCTGGCAGCGCCCGCCCTCGCCGAGCGCTGCCCCTGGTGTGGCACCGACCCACTGTACGTGCATTACCATGACACCGTATGGGGCCGACCGGAATACAACGATCTGGCCCTGTTTGAAAAGCTCTGCCTCGACGGCCAGCAGGCGGGCCTGAGCTGGATCACCATCTTGCGCAAACAGGAAAACTACCGGACTGCCTACGATCATTTCAACCCGGAGAAAATCGCCCGGTATGGCGATGCCAAAGTCGCTGAACTGCTGGCAAACCCGGGCATTGTCCGCAACAAGCTGAAAGTACAGTCCATCATCAAAAACGCCAGGGGGTTTCTGGAGCTGCAGGAAAAAGGCGCTGGGTTTTCCGCTTTTCTCTGGTCATTTGTGGACCACCGCCCGATCCAGAATAGCTGGCAGACGCTCGATGAGGTGCCCGTTACTACACCGGAATCCGAAGCCATGTCCAGAGCGCTCAAACGTGCCGGGTTTACCTTTGTAGGCCCGACCATTGTCTATGCGTTCATGCAGGCCACCGGCATGGTCAATGACCACATGGTGTATTGCCCTCAGCACTGGCAATGCCGATCACTGGCTCAATGATCTTAAACTCCCGCGGGCTCGTAAGTTCAGGAGTATCAGATATCCCGGAGCTTGCCTGTGAGAATCACCCTGGAACATCCCGCCACCCAGCCACGGCAGGTCATTGGCCTGCTTGAAATCATTTCCATCGAAGGTCAGCAGTACAAGGTCAGGCTGAACGTCGGCAATGAACAGCGGTTGTTATCCGATAATAAAGGCGTCACCTGTCTTTTCCGCAGCGCCTGGCAGGTTCAGGAACAAAAAGCGTGATTTCAGTCGCAAGACTTGCCATTCTGGTCGGGATAGCGGGGTTAATTCCCTTTATTGCCTGCGTTGCCGCTATTTTTGCCATGCCCCAGTACAGTGTGGCGCTTCTGGGTTATTTCTATCTCTACAGCGCCGGCATTCTGGCCTTCATGGCAGGCATTTACTGGCCCATAGCCATGCAGCTGGACAACCGGTGTTACCCGCTCTCACCCCTGATGACCATGCTGCTGAGCCAGGTCTTCTTTGTGGCGGCGGGTATTGGCCTCTTGCTGACCACGCCTGCACAGATCGTGCTCTATACACTCGCCTACCTTGCCCTTTACATCACGGATGCACGCTGGATGAGGGTGTACTGGCCGGCCTGGTATCTGCGGCTGCGCCTGCTTCTGACACTGGTTGCAGTAGCCTGCCAACTGACCGTTGGGGCCTGGTTCTTGCTGCTACATTCCAGTTAACGCGTTTAAACCCAACCCGGCTTTCTTCAGTCAGGCAGCAACAATGGCATACTCGTGGTTGTGGGGCTCGATAAGCACACCGTGCAAAGCAATGATCGCTTTCTCGTAGTTGTCTTCATCCACCACAAACTGCATATCGACCTGGCGCATGCACTGGTGCAGAGCCAGCACGTTGATGTTGGCGTCCGCCAGGGCCTTGACCGATCTCAAAAGAATGCCGGGCACCTTGATATCACTTCCGATTGCCGACACCACGGCCACCTTGCGGGTACTGATCTCGCCGTTGGGGAACTCGTCTTTCAGGGCGTTCACAACTCGTTTTACATGCTTGAGGGTGCTGCCCACGTAGTGGGTAATGGTATTGGCGTTGGTGTCCTTGGCCATAAAACGCACCTTGAAACGGCTCAGCACATCGAGAATACGGCGATCCGAGCCCGGCTCTCCCTGCATGTCCTGATCAAACACCTCTATGGCAAACACACCCTTGGCACCGGCAATAATCTCGACCTGCGGCTTTTCGCTCACATAGTCGCCGGTAATCAGGGTACCCGTATGCTCCGGTTCAAAGGTATTCATCACCCGCAGTGGAATCTCTGCCTGCCTCAGCCCTTTGCCCGCACGGGGGTGAATCGCTTCCATACCCAGGTTTGCCAGTTGATCCGCCACATCATAGTTGGTGCGGCCCAGAGGAACGACTTTGTCGGCGCCCACAATATTGGGGTCAGCGGAGCTCAGGTGGTATTCCTTGTGAATAATCGCTTCACGGGCATTGGTAATAACGGCCACGCGGCTGAACGTCATCTCACTGTAACCGCGGTCGAAGGTGCGCATCAGGCCTTCCTTGCACTGGGCGTAACCGGTCACGATTGGCAGTTCTCGGCTCAGATCAACGGCGTCGAAAGCCTGCTTCAGTTTTTCGTCCAGCGGCAGCAGTTCCGTATCGCGCCAGCCGGTAAGATCCACAAACCGTGCATTGATGCCTTCCTGCTGCAGCTTCAGGGCGGTATTAAACGCGCTGTGCGCCTCGCCGATACCTGCAAGCATTTCACGAACGGTCAGCAGGTGCTCGTCCAACTGGAACTGGCCGTATGAACACAGGCGCTGCAGGTCAATCAGGCAGCCGCGAACGCCTTCAATACGGTCGGTAATAAACTGATCCGCCTGCTGCTTGAGCATGGGGTCTTCAAACAGCTCGCTGTTAATATCCGTAATAAACTTGATCAGCTGGGTAAGGTCATCCCCCCAGGCCCAGTCGGATTCTGCATCGGCAAACAGGGCATAGACGCCCGGCTCGCCGGTTTTCTTGTGCTCCAGCAACTCGTTGGTTACACCGCCGTATGCGGATACCACGAAGATTCGCTGATAGAGATCTTCCTTGCTACGGTCCGCAACAATGATGTTGTCGCGCACCGCTTCGTAGTTACTCATTGAAGTACCGCCGATTTTCTCGACGGTGTGTAATTGACTCGTCATATTTCTACCCTGGCTTATCCTGCAGTGTAATTGTCCGGATTGATGCAGGCGTCTTATGACGCCTCGCTGATTCCTTCCTGCATGATTTCATCCACACTCTTTGCCAGCAGTTCCGCACCCAGTTTCAGGTCTTCTTTGCTGGTTGTCAGCGGCATCAGGCATTTAATGACTTCATCATTCGGACCACTGGTCTCAATGATCAGGCCGTGCTCAAAAGCTCGCTTGGTAATCGGGCCTGTAACATCAGCATGGGTAGCTTCAATACCCCGCATCAAACCGCGCCCCTTCATTTTGAACTCACCCGGGTACTTATCGCAAATGGCCTGCAAGGCATCGCCCAGGACCCGGGTCTTTTCCTTCACCTCGTTGGCAAAGTTATCATCCTTCCAGTAAGTCTCTACCGCTGCGCGGGCCGTGATAAACGCCATGTTGTTACCACGGAAAGTACCGTTGTGCTCGCCCGGATCCCAAACATCCAGCTCCGGCTTGAACAGCACCAGCGCCATGGGCAGGCCGTAGCCGCTCAGAGACTTGGACACAGTCACAATATCCGGCTTGATACCGGCAAACTCAAAACTGAAGAACTCCCCGGTACGGCCGTTACCTGCCTGGATATCGTCCAGAATCAGCAGGATGTCATGTTTTTTGCACAAGGCTTCCAGGCCCTTCAGCCACTCGGCGCGGGCCGCGTTCAGACCGCCTTCACCCTGAACCGCTTCCACAATAACTGCAGCAGGCAGTTCAACGCCGGAAGAGCTGTCAGACAACACCTTGTCCATTATTTCCAGGGTATCCACGCTCTCGCCCAGGTAGCCGTCGTAGAACATGAAATCCACGTTACCCAGCGGTGCGCCAACACCACCTCGGTGATGTTTGTTACCGGTTGCTGCAACCGCACCCATGGTCACGCCATGGAAGCCGTTGGTGAACGAGATAATACCGGTGCGGCCTTTTACCTTGCGGGCCAGTTTCAGAGCGGCTTCGACACAGTTGGTGCCGGTGGGGCCGGTAAACTGCATTTTATAATCCAGGCCCCGGGGGTCCAGAATGTACTTTTTGTAGGATTCGATAAAATCGTGCTTGGCCGTGGTAAACAGGTCCAGGCCCTGGCTTACGCCGTCTGCTTCAATGTATTCCAGCAGGGCTTTTTTCAGGATGTCGTTGTTGTGGCCGTAGTTCAGTGAGCCGGCACCGGCAAGAAAATCCAGGTACTGCTTGCCATCTTCGGTGTACAGGTATGCATTTTTGGCACGGTTAAAAATCACCGGGAAGGCACGGCTGTATACACGTACTTCGGATTCAGTGGACTTGAAAATTTCCATGGTGTTACCTCTTGGCCTTCTGGCCCTGTCAATTGAATTCTTTGGTAAAGATTTTAAAGCGGCCCGCAACCAGGCCCGTCGCGTTCGGACAGGCAGGGGCTTCAGGGATCGACGGCAGACATTCGGGCTCAGGGCTTCTTGGTAAACGGCCCGATGCGCAACAAAAACTCGGAATCGTGCTGGCCGCCAAAATGCGTGTCTTTTTCAAAATGCTCATGGTGCTCAATCTCGGCGCCCATATCCCGCGCGAACGAGCGGAACAACGCCCATGAGGCCTCGTTGTCGGCGGTAATAGTGGTTTCCATGTGGGTTACGTCTTTACACGCTTCCCGAGCCACAATGGCTTTCAGCATCCGCTTGGCCAGGCCCTGCCCGCGACCTTTCTCATGCACGGCAACCTGCCATACAAAGACGGTTTCGGGTTTTCTGGGGGGAATGTATCCGGAGATGAAGCCGACCAGGTCGCCGTCTTTCTCCGCAGCTACGCCGGTGTCGGCGAAATCGCTGCACTGCAGGAGGTTGCAGTAAATTGAATTGGGATCCAGAGGAGGGCACTCGGCTACCAGCTGGTGTAGTCTGAAGCCATCATCCTTGACGGGTGTACGCAGGGTGATGGCGGTGGTATTCGATCCATCTGATGTCATAACGTAGGTAGGTCGCCTTTAAAAAGTTAGCGTTAAATTATATAGACCACAAAATATATTTCAAGTCACGTCAGGGCACAGCGCCCGGCACAAGCCAACTATTACCATGATAATAGACCGGATTACCGCATTCGCAAGCATCAGAAAGATTAAAAAACCGAAGGGCAGGGTACCCATGGCTGGTGGGCCGGCGTCCAGCCAGGGATTCCGGGGCGCCATGCAATACAAGAACCTTTAGGCCTCCAAACAACAGCGTCACGCGGCGCCCATGCCGCCAACTCCATAATCAGCGCGCTACCGGGCAAAAACACCTAAACAGGCGCCGAACAACTGGCCCCATAGCGATAACAGGAAAAACACCGATGGTGCCGCAACATAATGCGCTCACTCATGCTTGCCGCCAGCGACCCACCCAAATCATACTGAGGATCATCATCCACCAGCGTGCACGCATAAACCCGCACCGAATCGCCCTTTTTTACCAGCATACGCGTGTAGGTACACATGAAATGCGCCCGGCTATCCACCGTCGGATACTTCTCCATACAACTCTCGGTAATCTCCGGGCTGCCGTCCTCCGAACCCGGGGTTCCCAGGTCCGGGAACGCCGTAAACGCCAGGTTTTCCGGAATCTGCCATTCGCGGAATATTTCCCGGAAAGCCGCCTCTACCTCTGAAGGTATTTCGTCAGGATCGGTCTGGCGGGCAATCGACACCTTGAACCCCTGATCAATCAGCCACTGAATGCCTTTCAGGGCCTGGTCAAAACTGCCCTCGCCACGATCCTTGTCGTGGCGGGCGCGGTCCGGGAAATCCAGGCTTACGCGGAAGTGGATCGGGAAGGGATTGTCCAGCAGCGGCAACACCTGGTGCCGGCGCTTCAGCAGCGGTTCGGTGGCATTGGTCAGCACGAAACAGGGCCGGTACCGGCTGGCATAATCCAGAATGTTTACAAAATCCCGAATCACGAAGGGTTCGCCGCCGGTGAAGGAAAACTGCTCCACGCCCATATCCAGTGCTTCGTGGATAAACGGCTTTACATCACCCAGCTTCATGCCCGGAATGCGGCCATCACCGGGGTGGCTGCCCTCCAGGCAGAAGGGGCAGGCCAGGTTGCAGGCGGTGCCGGTGTGTATCCACAGTTCTTTGAGCTTGTCCGCGTCAATGTAACCCCGTGGGTCACCGTTGCGGGTGTGGGTCCAGCTGTCATTAGCTCTGGGCTCCAGCACTTCCAGCGCCGGAATGCGCTGCCTGGCAGGTCGTGTTTCAGTCAGGGGCATGGATGCTCCTTGGTTTTGTGACATCAGGGCGTCACGTTTGATGTATCGGGCAGGCGACGCTTGCTTTTGCCGCGCCGCCAGCCGTGTAATTTTTCCAGCAGCTTGAGGATGGTCTCAGGCGCATTGGCACGCTTCCACTCGCCGGCTGCGTACTTGGCGGATTCGTTCCATGTGGGGTACGGGTGAATAGTTCCCAGAATCTTGTTCAGGCCCAGGCCGTGTTTCATGGCCAGGGTGAATTCCGCCAGAATTTCAGCAGCGTGGGCGCCCACCACCACGGCGCCGAGGATTTTATCCTTGCCCGGCGGCGTGAGCACTTTGATAAAGCCATAGTCCTCACTGTCAGTAATCGCCCGGTCGAGATCGTCCAGGCCGTAGCGAGTTAGCTCGTAGGCAACACCCTGCTCTTTTGCTTCTACTTCACTAAGGCCCACACGGGCCACTTCCGGCGAGGTAAAGGTTACCCAGGGCATCACCCGGTAATCCACCTTGAACCGGCGGAACTGGCCGAACAGGCCGTTTACCGCCGCATACCAGGCCTGATGTGAGGCCGCATGGGTAAACTGATAAGGCCCGGCCACATCGCCGCAGGCGAACACGTTGGGGTAGCGCAGGCTCATATCGTCTTCCACTGGCACTGTGCCGTTGGGCAAAGGCTCAATGCCAATCCGGTTGAGATTCAACCCTGCAGTATTTGCGGCGCGGCCCACGGCCACCAATACCTGATCGAATGGAATACGCACCTGCTCACCCTTATGGTCGCAGTAGGCTACTTTTTCGCCATCTTCCATGCAGAATTTTGTGGCCGCATGGTTCAGGCGCAGATCAATACCGTCTGCCTCAAACTGCGTCTTCACCACCTCCGAAACATCAAGGTCTTCTTTTGCCAGCAAACGATCGTCGCGCTCCACCAGAATCACCTGGCTGCCCAGGCGCGCAAACGCATGGGCCAGTTCCGAACCGATAGGGCCGCCACCCAGCACCAGCAGCCGCTCCGGCTGTTCCTGCAAGTCCCAAAGGTTGTCTGAAGTCAACGGGTTCATATCTTCCAGCCCCGGTATCGGAGGCATGGCCGGTTTGCCACCGGTGGCGACAACGATACTGCGGGCGGTCAGGCGCTCGGTACGGCCATCGTTGTGTTTTATTTCCAGTTCCCAGGGAGATACGAAGCTGGCCTCACCAAAGATGCAGTCCACGCCCAGTTTCTGGTAGCGCTCGGGAGAATCGTGAGGTTCTATCTTGGCAATCACCTCTCTTACCCGGTTCATGATGTTCCTGAAGGAGCCCCTCACGGGCACGGATTCCAGCCCGTAACGATTGGCGTGGCGCAGGGTATCCGCGGCTTTGGCACTGCGAATCAGCGCCTTGGAAGGAACGCAGCCGGTGTTGAGGCAGTCGCCACCCAGCCTGTGCTTCTCAATCAGCGCCACCTTGGCTTTTACCGCAGCGGCAATATAGGCCGACACCAGGCCCGCAGAACCACCGCCAATGACCAGCAGGTTGTAATCAAAGGACTCGGGTTTTTGCCAGCCCGCATAAACACGGCGCCGGCGAATATAGCTCACCACGAACTTTGCAATCAGCGGGAAAAGGCCCAGCAGAGCAAAGGAAAGCAACAGATCTGCAGAAACGATATCAGAGGTGGACTGTATCTGGCCCAGTTGCGTGCCTGCATTCACATAGATGAAGGTTCCCGGCAACATGGCTACCCAGCTCACCAGGGCATAGGTGCGCAGCTTCATGGACGTCAGGCCCATGGCAAGATTAATCAGGAAAAACGGGAACACCGGCACCAGCCTGAGCGTTGCCAGATAGAAGGCGCCATCTCTCTCCACTCCACGATCTACCTTGGCCACGGTTTCCCGATAGCGGGAGCGCAGCGCGTCGCGCATCAGAAACCTGGCCACCAGAAAGGCGAGGGAGGCACCCACGGTAGACGCCACTGATACCGCCAACAACCCGTAGAGATTGCCAAAAAATGCACCACCAGCGAGGGTCATGATCACCGCGCCGGGCAGGGAAAGCGCCGTCACCACCACATATATAGCGGTATAGCCTGCAACCGCCAACAGAAGATTTGCGTCAATCCACCGGGTCAGGCTCGCCTGATGGGATTGCAGATTTGCCAGGGTCAGCAGCTTATGGCCGTCCAGACCAATAAAAATGGCAACCAAGGCGACAATGGCCAGAATCAGTATGAACTTGCTTCGATTCATGTTTGAACCTGTTGGAAATATGTCAATCAATACGTCTATCGCTCTGACACGATCACTGTGCAAATGTTACGGCGAATATGAATTGAATTTGAGAAACTTACCTGAAAAGGGGAAAACCAATATACACAACCGGAGTGAGAAATGTTCCTGAACTGGCTGGCGAAGCGCCTTGCCGCCTACCTTACCAAGCAGGTAGCGCAGCAATCCGTGCGCACATCAACCTGGGAAGCCCTGGAAAGGTCTGTCAGGCCGGGAGATGTGTTGCTTGTAGAGGGTGATACCCGCATCAGCGTGGCAATAAAGTACCTGACCCAGTCTACCTGGTCTCACTCCACCCTCTACCTGGGGCCGGATGCTGGCCTGGGCACATCCGACGCTGGCGAGCCCCACACACTGGTTGAGGCAGACCTGGAGGTTGGCATTCGCTCTCTGCCACTGTCGTTCTACCGCAACAGCCATACCCGCATCTGTCGCCCGGTCGGGCTTGATGACGAGAACATCCGTGAGCTGACCGAATACGCCCTGAGCCGGCTGGGCAATCAATACGACCTGAAAAACGTGTTTGATCTGGCGCGCTATCTTATCCAGACACCGCCCGTTCCTGCGCGGCACAGGCACAAGCTGCTGTCTTTCGGGAGCGGGGATCCAACGCGGGCAATTTGTTCCACGTTTATTGCAGAGGGGTTCCAGCGCCTGCGTTACCCGATACTCCCCACCATCGACTCAATCCCGTCTGACGACCCCAACTGCCGGCATTGCATCCGCGAGCACTTCCGCATTCGGCAAACCTCCCTGTTCACACCACGGGATTTCGATGCATCCCCGTATTTCCGGATTATCAAGCCGACCCTGGAAGAGAAGTTTGATTTCAGAGCCATCAACTGGGCAGATCTGTAATCTGCCTCAGTTGCGGGTTGAGGGGCAGGGTGCGCCGCAAGGGGCACAGGCAGACTCGTCCCTTTGTGTCAGCGCAGTTGGCACATTTCCCTGCCCGGAATTGAAGGCGAACGTGGGGCTGTTCACGTGATCCACCACAATCAGCGCGAGAATCGCGCCGAGCATCATCAGAATCCGGGCCCGGCTGTATGCTTTATCCATATTGGCAAGCTCCTCTGTCAATCAGGTAGCCGGAACCAGGGCCGCAGGCGTATGCCGATCAGCGATCCGGCAAAGGCACAGGCAAACCAGATCCACGCGTGCAGGCTCGCCGAGGCAATGCCGGAGAACAAGGCGCCGATATTGCAGCCAAAACCCAGACGGGCGCCATAGCCCAGAAACAGGCCACCCACGACAGCCGCCAGCAATGGCCGGCGCTGCGGGCGATTGCGGCTGGCTTCGTTAAAGCGGTTGGCAAGGCCGGCTGCCAGCATGGCACCCAGCAGCACACCAAAGTTCATTACCGAGGGGATGTTGGTCAGCAGGGAATCCTTGAGTGCCATCGCAGGATAATCCCACTGCCAGAACTCGAATTGCGACATGTTGACGCCGATGGCTGCCAGCGCCTTGGCCCCCCACACGTTGAAGGCAAAGGTTACGCTCCAGGGAGCGCCCCCGATACCCAGTGTCAGGGCATTACCCGCGGCCAGGATCAGAATCGCCCAGGTAAACGGCCAGCGACCGCTGATCAGGGTTCGCACGAAGCCATGGCCCTGGCTTTTCCAAAGCAGCTCATCGCGCTCAAGGTTGCCATGAGCCTTGCGCTCAACCCGGTTAACCCAGCGGGCTATCAGGCCCAGCCCCAGAAGCTGCACAACAATTGCACCACTAACCCCAAAAGTGTTGACCAGCGGCACCGGGTCAAAACCCGGCTGATCCAGCCACCAGGGCAGGTGGATAGAGCCGAGCACTGCACCGGCCACGAAAAACGCCAGGGTCACCACCATGCGGATGTTGCCCGCCCCTACAGTAAACAGGGTGCCGGAGCCACAGCCGCCACCGAGCTGCATCCCGATACCAAACAGGAAGGAGCCTACAACAAGAGATGTGCCCACGGGGGCAACAGCACCCACCAGGCCCGGCTGACCGCTGTATAGCATGGGCACCATAATCAGCGAGGAGAGGCCGAACAGCATCAGCTGGGCACGCATACCGGCGCCGCGCTTTTTGACCACCAGATTGCGCCAGCCGGCGGTAAAGCCGAAAGCACCATGGTACAGGGCCATGCCCAACACCGTGCCTGTAGCAAACAGGGCCACCATAAAGGGGGCGGTTTCAAGCCAGATCAACCCACCAAGCACCGCCACACCCGCAAGTGCAGTCAGCACCACAAAACGATCAACAACCCAGGCTGTTTTTCGCAGCCCGGGCTGAAGCACAGCAGATTCACTCATCGAACCAACGCTCAGTTAAAGAAATCGAGAAGTTTCCCGAGGCCCCGCTTGGCAACCTGCATCGGGCGATCGCTATCCTGGCTCCACTCAGACATGGAACCGTCGTAAAGGGCTACTTCGCTGAAACCCGCAAGCTCACTCAACACAAACCAGTCAGTAGCGGCCCAGTGCCCGGTATTGCAGAAGGCAATAGTGCGGCTTTGTGCGTTCAGCTTTGCTTTATCTATGTTCGCAGTGATGCTGTCTTCGTTGAGGTACCACACGTCGGCCTTCTGGCTGATAAACTGCTGGTGGGGCAGGTTAAAGGAGCCCGGAATGGTTCCCGGCGCCGTGGCCGCCGGCGAAGATGTCTCTCCACTGAAGTAGTCCTCCGGACGGGCGTCCACCAGTTGCCCCTGGTGCTCGCGGGCATTCTGAACCTCACTGAGGGATGCAATCAGTTCTTCCTGCACAGAGCCCTTGAAGTCCGCAAAGGGGCGACTGGCGCCTTCGCCACTGGCTACCTCATACCCTGCCGCCTGCCAGCCGGCAAACCCTCCATTAAGAATGGTGACGTCCTCGTGCCCCAGAACGCGGAATGTCCAGAAAACACGGGCAGCACTGCCAAAGTCGGTAGCACCTGTGCCTGCAGGAACAATGACCACGGTATCGTCGTTACCAATGCCAAGGCCGCCGATCAGCCGCTCCATGCTACTGACCGGGGGCAATACGCCCTGAACACCATCACGGCTTTCACGCCAGCCATCGTCGGTATAACTGCTGTAGACCGAGCCAGGAATATGCGCCTTCCTAAAACTGCTGCGGTCACCACCCTTGTCGATACCGGATCTCACATCCAGCACCACAATATTGTCTTGACCCAAGTGGGAGTTCAGCCAGGCCGCATCAACCAGCGGCGGCGTATCGGTACCTGCTGTTGCCAGTGAACTGGCCAGAAGCAGAAGAACTGGGAATAGACGGCCCATGCGGTTGTCTCCTTAACGGATGAATTCACGGGCGTCATTATGAACCTGCAAAAAAAGAATTTACAGACTGCCTTTTATTCTATTTTAGAATATCAAAATACCTGAAGCACAGGTGGCCTCTCCGCCAGGGAGCACCACCTGGGCCTGCATTTTCCCCTGCGAGAACTAGCGCAGGTCCGGATTCAGTGTGTAAGTACCGGTAACCCGGGCACTGGCCAGAACGTGGCCTTTCATGGCCTTGCGCACCGCCTCGCCATCAAATTCCCCGGAAAGCCCCAGAGACTCCACATCCAGCGCATGCACTTCATAGTGATAGCGATGCACCAGTTCATCATTCCAGGGCGGGCAAGGGCCATCGTAGCCGAAGTAGGTGCCAGCCATGTCAGGGTCGCCAGCCAGAAACTGGGTAAAGTTATTCACCCCGCGCACACCTGCCGGGCCAGGGCCGCCATCTTTGCCCTTGGGCGTTACCCCATCGCTGTCTTCGCCTTCCGGTATGCGGCTTACACTGGCGGGAATATCAACCAGCAGCCAGTGGAAAAAATCCACCCGGGGAAGATCTTTCGGGATTGTTTTACCTTCCTGGTTTGCGTCATCCGCCACACTGGGCACATCCGGATCAAACATCATGATCACAAAGCTCTTTGTGCCCTCCGGCGCACCTTCCCAGTACATTCCGGGGTTGCGGTTGGGGCCAAAGCTCATCCGATCCTCCGGGTGGAACACGCCGAACGCGAATATATCCGGGACCGGCTTGCCCTCTTCAATACCCTCAACGTTCAGTTTCATGGTGCTTTCTCCTGTCATTTTATTGCGGTTAATAAGCGAACTCTCACATGGATTGTGCCAGAGACCAGCCTATTCTGTGATAATACCTTGTAACAACGGTATCCTGTCCATGTCCAACCTGCCTGCCAGTGGCCGTCCTTGAAAAGAGCTCCGCATGTTCAACAGAGGCGAAATTATTCACCACAGCCGAGATAAACTTGGCAGTATTCTGGTGATTGACTACCGCAAACACCGGGTTCTTACCTTCAATTCGGTGTTTGAACAAAGCAAGATTGACCGACGATATCCACACCTTCCGGTGCACGAATACAACCGTGCCATGCTGCTGCCTGCAGCATTTAACTGCCCCCGACACGTGACGGTTCTGGGGCTGGGCGGCGGCGTGATGGCCAATGCGTTTCTCCACTTGTACCCGGGCTGCCGGGTACACGCGGTTGAACTGAGGCGGTCGGTTCTGGAGGTAGCCCGCGAGTACTTCGGCTTGCCGGAGAGCGATCGCCTAAGCGTAACCATTGCCGATGCCCGCGATGCCCTGGGCAATCTTCCGGATGCCAGCACGGACATGATTCTGGCCGACCTGTACAACGCTGACCGCATGAGCCCTGCACAGGCGCAGCGGCAGTTTGTGGAGAGTTCAAGCCGGGTCCTTGGCAGCCGGGGCTGGCTGGTTCTCAACTACCACCGCACGCCAGACCCGGACGGCCCTTACTTCCGCCAGCTCAGGAAACACTTTGCTGCTCTGTTGGTATTCAAAAGCAAAACCAACAACACCGTGGTGTACGCCAGCAAACAGCCCGTTGAACCCCTTAACCCCAAAGACCCGGTGCTCGTCAACCTTGAGAAACGGTTACCGATCGACTGGGGCCGTCTTATGGGCAGGGTCAGCCGGCTTTGAGTTTTATGCCGGTTGAAGGATGCGCATTAGCATTATCCCGGCCGCACCAGTATCCTACCTCGCAAGCAGATCCCAGTGACGACAGCCAAGCGTTTTTTTGCAAGAGCGCTTGGCTTTCTTCACTTAATGGTCTGATTTCTATGGATAACCTTCATCATATTGTGGTGGTTGGCGGCGGCGCCGGCGGGCTCGAGCTTGTTACCAGCCTGGGCAAAAAGCTTGGCAAAAAGGGCAAGGCACGAATCACCCTCGTTGACGCAGGGCTGACCCACGTGTGGAAACCGCTGCTGCACGAAGTTGCCTCCGGTTCACTGGATGCCAACTCCAACGAAGTGAACTACCGTGCCCATGCCCGCAAGCACCACTACGAATTCCAGCTCGGGCGCATGCACGGCCTGAACCGGCAGGCCAGGGAACTGGTCATAGCACCTTTTATGGATGACGACGGCAACGAAGTGGTTCCTGAGCGCCACCTGAAGTACGACACCCTGGTGATTGCTGTAGGCAGCACCGCAAACGATTTCGGCACACCGGGCGCACAGGAACATTGCCTGTTCCTGGACAGCCTGAAGCAGGCGCGACGCTTCCACAAGCTCATGCTCAACGCCTTTCTGCGCAAAAACCACGAAGCCCAGCTAGGCCGGGACCACAAACTTAACATCAGTATTATAGGTGCCGGGGCCACAGGCGTTGAGCTGGCTGCCGAACTACGGATGGCTTCGCGGGAATTGCCGGTGTACGGCATGAACCACCTGAAAGCATCAGATGTGTCGATTACCGTTATAGAAGCCGCCGACCGGATTCTGCCTGCACTGCCCGGCAGGCTCTCGGCCGCCGCCTCCAAAGAACTCGAGCGCCAGCACATAAAGGTTCTGAATGGTCAGCCCGTCAGCGAAATTCGCGCCGCCGCCGTCATCATGAAAGACGGTACCGAACTGCCCTCGGAAATGACCATCTGGGCCGCCGGCATAAAAGCGCCCGGGTTTCTGGCAAACCTGGATGGCCTGGAATCCAACCGCGGCAATCAACTGGTGGTGCAACAGACCCTGCAAACCACAAAAGACACCAACATTTTTGCCTTCGGCGACTGCGCTGCCTGCCCACAACCGGATTCCGACCGGCCCGTTGCCCCACGCGCCCAAGCCGCCCATCAGCAGGCCGACACCCTTTTTAAAACCCTGTGCAACCGCCTGGAAGGCAAAGAAGCCGTACCCTTCGTGTATAACGATTACGGATCGCTGATCAACTTCAGCCGTTACACCACGGTGGGCAACCTCATGGGCAACCTGTCTGGCCGCAGTATGTACATTGAAGGCAAGGTGGCCCGGCTGTTTTATCTATCCCTTTACCGCATGCACCAGGTAGCGTTGCACGGTTTTCTGCGGACCGGAGTGATCTGGTTTATGGACAAGATCAGCCGGGCGATGCAGCCCAGGTTGAAGTTGCATTGAGTATAATCACAAGAGCTTGTTTATTCAGTTAACGAGTTTAAGAGGCTAACGCGCCTAATCGGAAACGCTATACTCTAGAAGTCGAGCAGCCTTTATGCCCTCTTCAGAATAACACTCATAGGTCTACTGCCCTTATGGCTTTGGTAATCCATTTGACCGTAGTAAGTAAATGGTGCCGCTTTTTTATTTTGCAGCCTGTTCTCTCGAATAAATAAATGTATTGATAAGCCAAGCTCTCGATGACGTATCAACTCCTGGCCACGTTTGCTTTCAGGGGCGGTGCTATCCTGGCTCTGCCAGTGGAATTGCTGCTCGTCTATCCAATGATCCACGTAGCGATGGTTAGCAGCCCTGCCTTGTTTGTTCAGGGTGACCAACAATACGTGCGCAGCCGCGCCCTTTAAAAACACGTGTCCCACATTCCACTTGCCTGGGTTGAAAACCTCGCCGAATAGTCGGGGAATATCCTCCCGCATAAAGCTCTGACCTACCGCCAACTCCAGTGGATCAATCACCGCCTCAAGCCGCGCAAACGTTCGAAACTGCTCGTTCAGTTCATCCGTCACCAGAATATCTTCATAGCTCGGATTCTTTGCTTTCAGAACGTATTGGCCTTGGCTTGTTTTCTCCACCACGCGAAGCAAATACTGCGTGTCGCCCGTTTCATCCATTCGCTCAATGGCCAAAGTCTTTCCGGTGATGCTTCCCGCCTGGTCTGGATTGATTTGTTCCAGCAGCAAATAATCGCCGCTATAAATTGGGTTTTTGCCGCCATTCATAGAGTCGCCCGAAGCTTGTGCTATAAAGTGCCGGCTGGGGTTGAGTCGGCCATAGCCTTCACCAATATGGCGGTATTCTTCGGCCTCGGCAGAACTGCTGCGAAAGTGTCCGCAGGCGATCTTCAAGGTGGGGAAATATGGAAGCTCAGTGCCTGCTAAACCACTGCCAGGGAGTACAGATACGTTCTGATCGACCGGCTCTATGTTGCCCCGAGCCTCGTAACTGGCTAACCGATAATCCACCAACTCCTGAACCAAAGCTGTGAAGCTATCTATCTGGTCACTCGCCAGGCTAATGGCTGCAGCAAAGCGCCCCTCCGTGATTTTGAAGGAGCCTGCTGCCTTGGTGTTTTCGCCAATCCACGCCCTGACTGGATTTCGTCGCCAATAGGCCTGCCAGGCTCTTGGCTCAGGGCTTTCACGCATCTCTACCGGCAGCTCTCCCAGCAAAGTACGACGACGCTGTAATACGTTCAACGACTGACTGGCCAGTGCTGATAATTCTGGCGGGTTACGCCAGCCGTCCAGCTCTTGAAAGGCCTCAAGAAGAACCATTTTGAACGACTTGGTCATAGCCGTTTTTTCAAGTTCCGCAAGAAACGCGGCGTGCTGCTCTACCAGCTTGGATTCCGTTTCGTCCAAGTCCTCCATGTGCGCCACTAACGCAAACCAGTGGCCGAACTGTTTGCGCAGTTGAGTGAGATTGGCACCAAAACGATAGAACTCGGTGAGAGTGGGGCGTCGACCTAGAGTATCCCGCAACAATCGATAGTCTTTTTCGGTGCCCTGCCCATCCAACGACTTCAAAAATTCGATAAGTTGCAGGTCGTAATTGATGAAGCAACCATCCGGTAGGTCCAGCTTTTGCGACTCGGCCTTGCGCGCATACTGCGCCAACTGCCGGTGGTTCATGTCCGCGCCCATCAGCGCTTGCGGCTTATGCAAAAACCCTTGGTGGTTACCAATAAAGTCCAGAACCACCAGCTTGTCTTTGCCTTCTGCTTTACGGAGACCCCGGCCAAGCTGCTGTAAGAATAAAATTTTTGATTCCGTGGGACGCAGCATCATCACCGTATCAATGGCGGGCAAATCAACGCCTTCGTTAAACAGATCTACCGAAAACAGGATGGCCAACTCGCCAGACTTCAACTGCTCTAACGCCTCCCCTCGAGACAACTCAGAGTGGCCATGAACAGAAGCTGCCGCAAACCCTCTTTTACGAAACTGCTTGGCCATGAAGTCTGCATGGTTGATCGAAACACAGAACGCCAAGGTGCGTTTTTGGCGGTGCTTCTGCCACACACGCTCTGCGTGACGAGCACGGCCTAAAGTGGCAAGCTTGTGAGCAAGTTGATCGGGGTCGAACTTGCCGTTACGCCAGGGGATTTCGGCGTAATCAACCGTGTCATCGAAAATTCCATAGTAGTGAAAAGGTGCCAACAGCTTACTGCGGATACCCTCAAATAAGTTGTGTGTGTAAACAAGATTGTCATCACACAAAGAGAGAATATCTGAGCGGTCGGTTCGATCTGGTGTGGCTGTTAAACCAAGCATGAAGGTGGGGGCAAAGTAGCTCAGCAAGCGGTAATAGGTGGGTGCTGCTGCGTGGTGAAACTCGTCCACCACAATGTAATCAAAATGCTGGGGTGTAAATCGCTCCAAATGCGCATCTTTGCCCAATGTTTGTATTGAGGCACACAGCACATCGACCGCCATATCCCGCTGTTTGCCCATATAAAATCCCACGCGGTTTTGCGGGCGAATGCGGATAAAGGTTTCAGCCGCCTGATGCAGAATTTCTTCACGGTGGGCGACAAACAGAACTCGCCTCGCACCCATTTGAGCCGCATCAAAGGCAGACAGCCAGGTTTTACCCAAGCCCGTCGCCAGGACTACCAAGCCTCGACTGTACCCCTCAGATCGTGTTTCGCGCAGAGCCTCTAGCGCCGCAGTTTGTACCGGCGTTGGTTCTGGTGGGTCTTCAACCTCATGGCTGCCGGCTTCCATGGGGCGCGGCGGCAGAACCCGACGAGCTTCGTACTCGTCAATCCAGCCGTCCGACAAGGACAGTGTATTCTTGTGACGGAACAACTCTTCAAAGCGGCTCTGCGCTTCAAAAAAGCCGTTATCGCTGGGGTAATCAACCCGATAGTTCCACTCCAAACCATCCTGAAGCGCTTGGCGACTGATATTGCTCGATCCAATAAAAGCGGTTCCCTGACGGGACGATTCACCCAGAACGTAGGTAAAAATATAGGCTTTCAGGTGAAAGCTTGAGCCAGCACTCTCAAATACCCGAACCTGCGCACCTCTCTCTTGCAGCAGCATTAAACTGCGCAAGGCTTCCGGATCGGTAATGTCCATATAGTCACTGGTGAGAACCCGAACCCGCGCAGGCCTTTGTTTTCGGCCAAGGGCACTCAGCAGGTCGGGGAGCAGTAGTTTCAATCCGGTGGACTTTACGAACGCCACCGCCATATCAACTTCGCGGGCTCGACTGATACTGGCACAAAGATGCGGCAAGAAATGCTGATACCTGCCACCCGTAATCAGTTTGTCATGGGTCTCGACCTGCTTATGAAAAACCCCATTCACCCAATACCCATCCCGCCCCGGTCTGCGGTCTGCGGTTTGCCAGGTGGTTATCTTCTCCACCCCCGGTAAGGCGCTTGCCCAGCGTTCAAGTTGGGACTCAGTTGCATCGGTAAAGTGGCGGCCATTGTGTTCTCGCTGCCCTTCACCCCGTTTAAAACTGAGGTACAGAAGGCCGCCGGGCTTCAAGGCCTGCCAAAGCCGGGCAAGTGCATGGGGTATCTGTTGGTGAGGGAGGTGGAGCAGGCTGGCACTGGCCCAGATGCCATCGTAGACCTGGTATTCGTGGACCTGATCAAACGTACGAACGGTAACCGGGTGGCTTATCGCTTTGGTTGCCAAGGCGGCCAGCTTTTCAGAGGCATCGAACGCAGTAACGCGATAACCGCGAGCCAGAAATTCCCGGGAATCCCGGCCGGAACCGCAGCCTGCGTCAAGAATGTGGGCATTTTCAGGGAGATGGGGCAAAAATGCGTCGTACAGCGCGGTCATATCCACGTGCAGCGTTTCGTCGAAAAACGCCTGCGCATGGGCGTTGTAATAGGCAACCGATTGGCTCATGCCGGGCGTGGCTCTTTTTTGTGTCGAAAAACCACAATATAAGCGACTGTTTTATAATAACAAACTGCACAGGTAATTTATTGCCTGCCGGCAAGAAATCACCCCACCTGAGGCACTGACAGCGAGTGATCTTTAACGGCGCAGCTCAGTGGACTGCGCTTTCAACCCTAATGACTTGCTTGTTTAAGGCGCCGGCAATGGGCAAACTTGGGGAAGCTTACAAGCGCTTCCGCCGGTTCCCGGCAAGCCTCTCTGATGGAGTTCTGATGGATCCAATGCTCACCCTGGTAGGTGCCCTGATGCTTGTCATCAGCATCCTTCTGAGCCCGCTTTCCAGCCGGGTAGGTATGCCGGTACTGCTGGTTTTTCTGGTGGTGGGCATGATGATGGGCAAAGACGGCCCGGGCGGCATTGAATTTGACGATTTCCAGCTCTCTTTTCTGGTCGCCAATCTGGCACTGGGAGTAATCCTGCTGGATGGTGGTATGCGCACCCGGGCAGAGACCTTCCGTGTGGGCCTCAAGCCTGCCCTGGTGCTTGCCACGATTGGTGTTGGCATGACCGCACTGGGGGCGGCGTTAGTCGCCTGGATGGTGTTCGACCTGCACTGGATGACCGCGCTGCTTGTAGGTTCCATCATTTCATCCACCGACGCGGCAGCGGTATTTTCGCTGCTGCAGGGGCGCGGGCTGCACTTGAATGAACGGGTCAGCGCCACGCTGGAAATCGAGTCCGGCAGTAACGACCCCATGGCGATCTTTCTGACGCTGATGATGGTCACCCTGATTGCCAGCGATGGCGACCACGCCATTCAGGATTCGCTGATTCTTCTGCTCAAGCAGTTCAGCATTGGTGGCGTTGGCGGTATCGTCGGCGGCTTCATGATTGCCGAGCTGGCCAACCGGATTCGCCTTACGCCCTCACTTTATCCTCTGCTGGTGGCCGCCGCCGGTATTTCGGTGTTTTCTGCCATCAACGCGCTTGGCGGTAGCGGCTTTCTGGCTATTTACCTTTGTGGCGTTGTGATCGGCAACCGCCAGGTTCGAATGATGCCCATGATTCTTCAGGTACACGATGGCCTGGCCTGGCTGGCACAGCTTTGCCTGTTCCTGATTCTGGGCCTGCTGGTGAACCCGTCCGATTTGCTGCCGCTGGCGGGAAGCGGCCTGATACTCGCGCTGACGCTGATTTTCGTGATCCGCCCCCTGACCGTCCTGCTGACAATCTGGCCTTTTGGCTTTAACCGTCGCGAACTCGGGTTCATAAGCTGGGTAGGGCTGAGAGGGGCCGTACCCATCGTGCTGGCGCTTTTCCCCATTATCGCCAACCTGCCTGAGGCACAACTGGTTTTCCATGCGGCCTTTTTTATTGTTCTGGTTTCGTTGCTGGTTCAGGGCACCACCCTTACCCCTCTGGCGCGCCTGCTGCGCCTTGAAATCCCGGCCAACGGGGAACCCTATCGACGCTTGCCGCTGGACGCCCCCGCCGCAGGCGACCACGAACTGATGCTTTTCCCCCTGCGGGGAGAAAACTGGGAAAGCCCGAGGGTTCTGGGGCAATTGCGCTTTCCGGAAAACACCGCGGTTGCCGGCGTATTCCGGAACCGGGTCTGCCTGCAACCCAAGGCGGATCTGGAGGTATCCAGCGGTGATATGGTGGCGATGTTTGCCACGCCCAGCGTGCTGAAAGAACTGGGTAAGTCTCTCAGTGGCCGCCACACGCCAAAATACCTCGCAGACAGAGCCTTCTTCGGGGACTTTGTGCTGAATGGCGATGCGCTGCTCGGGGATGTGGAACAGGTTTATGGCATTGAGTTTGATGAGTTGCCACCGGAGCTGTCGCTGGCAGAGTGCTTCGCGCGGCGCACGAAAGGGCATCCGGTCATTGGCGACACCGTTGTTCTGGGGCCGGTTACCCTGGTGGCAAGGGCCACCGAGGCGGACCAGGTCACCAAAGTTGGCCTGAAAATGGACAAGTCACGAAATGCCTGACTTGCTAACCGGATAACTGTCAAAGTTAACAAAACCCCTTAACAATTACCCGGTTGGATATGCTATAACACCAATACGCAAAGATTAATCATTGGTAAGTTAAGGTTATGCTGATTCCCGGTTTATTAACCCGTTGCCTTCTGGCTCTGTTGTTTGTTGCAAGCCTCCCGGCCTATGGCGCCGGACTGCTGGCCAAGGCCGATAACCGCATGCCGGTGGTACAAACCTCGCCCGGCGACTCTTCCTCATTTGATGACTCCCTGGTGGTTAATAAGGTCCTGGTAAAAAAAGGGCAGCGTCGGCTCTACCTGATGAACGGTGAAGAGGTGGTCCGGAGTTACCGCATATCGCTCGGGGACAACCCGGAAGGGCACAAACTCTACGAGGGCGACGAACGCACGCCAGAAGGCGACTACACGCTGGACTGGCGCAATGCCGGCAGTGATTTTTACAAATCCATTCACATTTCCTACCCCAGCGAAAAAGACCGCGAGATGGCCGAAAACTGGGGCCTGGATCCCGGAGGCAGCATAATGATCCACGGTCTGCCCAATGGAGCGGAAGACATGGCGTTTGCGTATACAGGCCTGGACTGGACCAACGGATGCATCGCTGTTAACAATCAGGAGATGGATGAAATCTGGCAGTTGGTCAACGATGGCACGCCCATACGAATCACCCCCTGACCATTTCCCCATGACGCCAGCATTAAGTTGTTGTCATAACCTAAGAAAATTTACGTATACTTAGTTAACATTTCCTCTCAGAGTGTTTTACACTGTTTTACGACTCCGGTAGTCAACGCCTATCGGGCCGAAGCTAAAAAAGGAAGTCGTCTGAAAAGACTTTCGGATCAACAGGAAATAACTCGACCAAAAAGGGGATTTACAATGCGTAAACTGACGATCGCCGGAATCGCACTGGCTACTGCCATTACTGCAGGTTGTGCAACGACCGACCAGGGTGCTCTCGACGAAGCCAATGCAACTGCCAGCTCTGCTGAACAAACTGCAGATAAGGCACTGAACACAGCCAACAGTGCTGCAAGCTCCGCGCGTTCAGCACAGCAGACCGCTGACCGTGCTCTGGCTGCTGCCCAAGCCGCTCAGAAATCTGCTGATGAGGCTAACGAGCGTGCCAAGCGTATGCTCGAGCGTGCCAGCCAGAAGTAAGGCTCAGCATTGCGAAAAAGGCCGGGACTCCCGGCCTTTTTTATTGCTCATGATTAACCTGCCAAACTGCTTTCATACCGCCGCGCGTCAGGGCTCAGGCTGCTTTGGCTGGCCGGCAGCGGGTGCTTTCTCCATGAACGTCTTTAACAGGTCCAATGGTAGCGGAAAAACAATGGTGGAGGAGTTGGTGTTACTCATGTCAGACAAGGTTTGCATATAGCGCAGCTGCATGGCGCCGGAATTGGCTGACATAACCTCCGCAGCTTCTACCAGCTTTTTGGAAGCCTGTAGTTCACCTTCCGCATGAATCACTTTCGCCCTCCGTTCCCGTTCGGCTTCAGCCTGGCGGGCAATCGCACGAATCATGCTTTCGTTGAGATCCACATGCTTGATTTCCACGTTGGCGACCTTGATACCCCATTCCTCTGTCTGGGAATCAATGATCTCCTGGATATCGGCGTTCAGTTTGTCCCGCTCAGACAACATCTCATCAAGATCGTGTTTGCCCAGCACCGATCGCAGTGTGGTCTGGGACAACTGGCTGGTTGCGGAATTGAAATCTTCCACGCGGATAATCGCACGCTCCGGGTCCACCACCCGGAAATAGAGCACCGCATTTACCCGCACGGTGACGTTATCCCGGGAAATCACATCCTGGCTCGGCACATCCAGGGTAATGACGCGCAGATCCACCCGTACAATCTGTTGAATACCCGGAACGACAATAATCAGCCCGGGCCCTTTTACGCCCTGAAACCGGCCCAGAAAGAACACCACGCCGCGCTGGTACTCCGGCAGGATTTTGATGGCAGAGCCCAGAATCAGCAGCAGGACCACTGCGGGTACCAGCCAGGGAATCAGATCACCAATCATACAGCCTCCTCGTTTCGCTGCTGGTTATCATGCGCCCGGTCAGCCGGCTCTACATTGACAGTCAAGCCCTCAATGCCGGTAACCTGCACATCATCGTTCTCACGTACAGGATAGCAGCTGACCGCTTTCCAGCGCTCTCCACTGAGCCGCACATGGCCGTGATAGGTATCACGCTCTTTGCGGAAATCGTTCAGAGCTACCGCTTTCTCCCGGATGATCTGCTCGGTACCGCTCACCGGGTGTCTTTTCCGCAGCCCGACAAACCGGGTGACAGTCCACAGAATGAAGCCCGCCGCTACCGCCGCAGTGCCGCCGATGGCAGGCAGGGAAATCGCCCTGTGGCTGCCATCCATCAGGATGACCGAACCGGTCACAAACGCGACCATGCCACCCACTCCGAGAATGCCAAAACTGGGCACGAAGGACTCGCCGACAATAAACGCCAGCCCCAAGAGAACCAGCGCCAGCCCCGCATAGTTTACCGACAGCACCTGAAACGCAAACATGGCCAGGATCAGGCAGATAGCGCCCACAACGCCCGGTACCACGGCACCCGGGTTCGCCAGCTCGAAAATAATGCCGTAGAACCCGATAATCATCAGGAAATAGGCAACATTGGGATTGGTTATGACCGAGAGCAGGCGCGTGCGCCAGTCCGGTTGCATCCGCACAATCGTCAGCCCGGCGGTCTGCAGGGTTCTGTCACCGGTCGCCATACGCACACTCTGGCCATCAAGCTGGCGCATAAGGCCGGGCAGATCTGCCGCAATAACATCGATAACGTTTCGTTCAAGGGCCTCACTGGCCCCAAGGTTGACGGCTTCGCGCACAGCCTCCTCAGCCCAGTCAGCGTTGCGACCGTGGCGCTCCGCCAGCCCCCGTATGTAGCTTACGGCGTCTTCCAGAACCTTACGCTCCATGGCCGTTGCGCCACGGCGCTTGTCATCTGCGCCGGTGTTTTCCTTGTCGGCTGTTTTTGAGTCGTCACCAGCGCTGTCTTCATCGGGCTCTTCTGCAGGCTCCGGGCTGCCTGGCAAGCCACCCATCTGAACCGGTGTTGCCGAACCCAGATTGGTTGCCGGCGCCATTGCCGCAACATGGCTGCCATAAAGAATATAGGTACCGGCGCTGGCCGCCCGGGCACCCTGGGGGGAAACGTAAGTCACCACTGGCACGTCGGAGCCGAGAATGGTTTTGATAATTTCCCGCATGGAATCCATAAGGCCCCCGGGGGTGTCCATTTCCAGCACCACCAGTTCCGCACCTTCAGACTCCGCCCGGCGAATGCCGCGAACCAGGTAATCCATGGTAGCCGGGCCAATCGCACCCTCTACCGTCAGCACCAGCGCCGTTCCGGAGTTTTGCTGTTGCGCCAGCACCTGATGGGCCAGGGATACAAGGCCGAGCAAAATGCCTACTGCAAAAACCATGGCCCACATTCCGAGCCGGTTAAGGCGTTCTGATCTTATGGGTCGATCGCACTGCATACCGCCTCCCCGGATCCGAAAGAGAGTTCAGAACAGTCTGGCAAGCACCGATACCGGCAACCGCCGCAACACAAAACCGATAGGTGTCCAGGGCCACCTTGGCACAAAACTCTCACGTTTGCCCGACTCAATGGCTTTTACCATGGCCTTGCAGCCTGTATCCGCATCCACAATAAACGGTGTGTTCTTCACTTTCTCGTTTATTTCCGTGCGAATATAACCCGGGTAAAGCATTGTTACCTTGATGGGCGATTTCGCCTTGGCAAGTTCGACACGCAGTCCTTCGGAAAGTGCCGCAAGGCCCACCTTGGTTGCAGCGTATGTGTTTACATTACCCGGCATGCCCCGAACAGCGGTTACCGACGACACGGTAACCAGGTGCCCCCGGTTCTGCTTGCGGAAGATCTCCATGCCCGCTTCCATCTGCGCCAGAGCCGCCACAAAGTTGGTTTCTGCGGTTTGGCGGTTGGCGTTGAACCTGCCCGTACCCAGGGGCTGGCCCTTGCCGATTCCGGCATTAACAATAATGCGGTCAAGACTGCCGAACTCTTGCTGAAAAGCGCGGAAAACCTCAAAAACCTGATCGTGGTTGTTTACGTCCAGGGCACGAATGCTGATGGTTATTTCCGGGTGCCTGGCGGCCAGTTCCTCCCGCAATGCCTGCAACCGGTCGGTGCGGCGGGCGCACAGGGCAAGATTGTCACCCCTTGCGGCAAACTCGCGGGCCATGCCCTCACCAAGGCCCGAACTGGCGCCGGTGATCAGTGTGGTGCGACTCATGGTCTCTCCTGATTTTTATACGCTTTTATTTATGGGGAAAGCCCGCGGCGCCGGCGGGATCAGAAATACAGCTTCTGCTCGGGCTTTTCCGGTGCAGGGCGCTGCTCGTCTTTTGAGGTTTTGTCCGAGGCCAGGCGCGAAACCTGCTCACCAACCATGGCCGGAATGCCGTCAGCCTGCTCTACCGCCAGTTCTATCGCCCTGCGCTGGAGCTCAACACCCGGGTGTTTCTGGCGGAAGGCTTCGACTTCCCGGGTGACTTCCTGCCACAGCCTGTCCCTGTCCTGCCGGGAGTATTCCTCGTGGGGGCGATGCACTTCCAGCCAGACCTCACCACCGGACATGCCCAGCTTTACCGGATCATGCACGATCTGAACCGGTGTGCCCTTGCTCACCTGATAGACAAAACGGGAGATATCCTCGTTATACATGCGAAAGCAGCCGTGGCTGACGCCCATGCCCACACCAAATTTCTTGTTGGTGCCGTGAATGAGGTACCCCTTCTCGCTCAGCATCAGGGCATGGCTGCCCAGCGGGTTATCAGGCCCCGGGGGAATCATGCGCGGGAGATAATCGCCGGAAGCCTCGTACTCTGCACGAATGCTGGCAGGGGGATACCATGCCGGCGATTCCAGAGGCATGGTGACTTCTGCATTTGCCAGCGGGGAAGGGTTTTCAGCCGTGCCAACACCAACGGGGTAAACCTGAACACCCTCGTCAGTGAAATAGTAAAGCCGGTATTCGGCCAGGTTAATAACAATCCCCTCCCGGCGCGCCTCCGGCATCACGTACTGCCGCGGCAGTGTAATTGTGGTGCCTTCGCCGGGCAGCCAGGGGTCCACACCCGGGTTGGCTTTCACCAGTTCCAGATAGCCCAGCGCAAGCTGGTTACCTACTTCAGCAAAGGTATCTTCATAGCGGGTAACGAAGACATCCAGCCGCCCCGCCAGATCCCCCTTCACTTCGAAGGTCGGCACCCGCGGGCTGCGATCAACTGCCTGTTCGGAGGCAGGTTCCTGCCGTGTGTTATCCTGCTCTTCGGCATGGACAGGCTGCAAAACCAGAGCACCAGCCAGCAGAAGTACCAGCGCTGAACACTTTTCAAATCCCATAGGTCCCATTCCAGAAAAACTGCTCCTGAGCGTGCAGTGACAGCAGAACTCTCCAGGGGTTCCAGTCAGAAGTTCCAGAACACCGACGAGAGCGTAACGACCGCCATTGCAGCAAATATCATACTTGCACATATACGGGCGCTCGCCAGTGGCAACCGCTCCATCAACCAGTGCCCCGCCATGATAACCGGTACATTGGCCAGCAGCATCCCGACAGTTGTACCAATGATAACCCAGATTGTCTCACTAAAGCGGGCGGCCAGTACAACGGTCGCGACCTGGGTTTTATCACCTATTTCCGCCAGAAAAAACATGACAACAGTAGCCATAAAGGCGCCCATACCGAGAAATCGGGAATCTTCGCTGTCATCTTGGTCGGGAATCAGCAACCACAATGCGATCAGCACAAAACTCACGGCCAGAGCCCATGGCAACCAGGTTTCGGGAATCCATTCGGCTAGCCAGGCTCCCAGCCAGGCCGAGAGCGTATGGTTGAGAATGGTTGCGACCAGAATGCCTGCAATAATGGCCAAACGCCGGGAATACCGGGCAACGAGGAAAAGCGAGAGCAACTGGGTTTTGTCGCCGATTTCGGCAATGGCAACGGCTGCTGTTGAAGTGAGAAACGCGTCCATGAAATCTTCCGGGGCGGACAATCAGACATGAGACAGCGCACCTTCCGCCCTTGGAGGTGGCACTGCCTCAGGTCTTGCCAATTTCACCGAAACCGGGTGAAACACGGTAGCCATGGGGATTGGGCCCCAAGTATGTTGACTAACGTTCGCCCCGGACACCGGATGCGAAGGCTACTCCCCTGAAGAGTTGAGCCAATACTAGTTAATTACGCCGGGCATGGCAAACCGCTACGCCCGCATGCGCCAGACAGGTATAACGGCCATGGCAACAAACACAGCAACCAGCCACCAGGCCGTATGGAAGGCATTGATTGTGGGTACGCCGCCACTGTGCTCGCCGAATTCAATGGTCAGTGCCACGATATTCACCCCGAAAGCACCGCCCAGTTGCCGGGTAAAATTGATGGTACTGGAGCCGGCGCCAAGTTCTTCGGGTTTGAGCGGGTTCAGCGCGCCTATGGACAGCGACGGCAACATGAATCCGATACCTATCCGGCCAAACACAGTCCATAGCGCAAGCCAGCCGAAAGCCAGGGTGAGATCCGACAACGCAAACAGGATGGCAGACGAGGCAAACATCGCCATGCCGAAAATAACCAGTTTGCGGGCGTCGCCACCCCGGTCGGCCAGCTTTCCGGCCAGCGGGAAGGTCATGCCCAACACGATGCCCGCCGGCAGCATCAACAGGCCTGCCTGGGTGGCTGTATAGCCCAGGGCCGTTTGAACATATAAAGGGATCAGGTAGGTGGATCCAAACAGCGCCAGCCCCAGCGCCATGGCGCCCAGATTGGCGTACAGGAAGCTGGGCGTGCGCAGCAGGTTGACGTTAACCAGAGGGTGTTTTGTGCGCTTTTCGCGAAGCACAAACATTACCAGAAGCGCCAGTGCCACCAGCCCTTCGATGGCAACCCCGGTTTCCTGGCCATCCAGATCCTGCAGGCGGTTCAGGGCGTCGAGGGCAATCCCGATGGTGGCGCCAAGCAGCACCAGCCCGGGCAAGTCAAATCGATAGGGCGGCGGCTGGGAGGCAGGCGTGGGCAGAAAACGCAGTGCCATAAAGACGCCGACCAGTGTGACCGGGGCTGGCGCAAACATTACGAAACGCCAGTCCAGCTGATCCACCAGAAAACCACCGAGCACAGGCCCGAGCGCTGGTGCCAGTACAACCCCCATACCGTAGATACCCATGGCCTGGCCCCGTCGATCACGGGGGAATATGCGGAACACCAGGTACATGCCCATGGGCTGCATCAGGCCGGCCATGGCACCCTGGCCGATGCGGGCGGCAATCAGTTGTTCCGGCGAGCTGGCAAACCCTCCAGCTACCGAGATCAGCGTAAACACCGCCATGGCAAACGCCAGGGTCTTGCGCACTCCGAAATGATCAAGCAGCCAGGAAGAAGCCAGCATGGTTGTGGTCATGGCGGCAATAAACCCGGTTGCCAGCCAGTGCACCATGCCCTGGCGGATATTGAATTCCACCATGATTTCGTGCAGCGCAACGTTCACCACAGTGGCACTCAACACCGTAGCGATGGTTCCCATCATTACCGTCAAAACAGCCAGCCAGCGCCAGCCGGGGCCATAACGGGCAGTCAGTCCTGCAACAGAGTTATCGCGCAAGTGTTTATTTCTGCTTTTCAGCATTATCCATTATTTTATGGAACACCCTCAGTGCGACTTCAATATCGTCGCTGTCCACACCGGCAAGCATTTCTTCGCATAAAGCATCGGCACGGGCAGTCAGCACTTCCATGAACTCACGGCCAGGCTCGGTAAGGTGCAGGCGACGGGCCCGACGATCGTTCGGGCAGGCCCGGCGCTCGATCAATCCCTGTTGCTCCAGGCTGTCCAGCAGGCGCACGAGCGTGGGGTTTTCAATGGCCATAAGACTGGCCAGTTCGCGCTGGGTCAGGCCTTCGCCGCCTTGCTGCAGGTACACCATGGTGGTCCAGCGGGCCTGGGTAACACCCAGGTCTTTCAGGCGTTCGTCTAAGAGTTTGCGCCAGCGACGGGTTACCCGGGCGACAGCAAAGGGAAACTGGTCTTTCATGGTTAATACTCCGTTCCGGGGCCGGAATCGCGCTTCGCGAGTCACACAGTACCGACCGAAAGGCTTACATTACGGGAAAGCTACCAATAGTAAGCTAACCATTGATATAAAAACAGATACTGATTGAAAACTGTTTCGAGAAACCGATAGCGGCATGCCGGAAAGCGGGTCAGCTGGCCTGGCTCCGGAACTCCTCATCCATTTCCGTAGCCACGGTGGACTCGTGAAACTCGGTATTCCGCGGATCCAGTTCCGTCAGCACAGCGGAGGTCTCTGGCATTGCAGGCACATAGTGCTCCTGGTCCTCTACCGCGACATCGTCTGTGTAAGTTATCCGCAGAGAGGTAACGACCGCAAGAACCAGCAGGAACCCGGCGCTGCCCATGAAGAGCCCCCTGGGGCCCATCAAACCGATCAGTTCGGCCATCACGATGGGGCCGATCACACTGCCAACGCCATAGCTGAGCAACAGGGTGGCACTGGCGGCAACAATACGGGTACTTTCCATGCGGTCGTTGGTTATTGCCACAGAAATGGGATAGACCATCGCCGAGAGGCCGGTGAACACACCCACCAGAAGCATGAGCAGTTGCGGGTTTGCGGCGCCGGTAAAGCTGACGGCAATCGCGGTAAGAGACGCAAAAAAAGCCACCCAGAACATAACCCGGCGGCGGTCAAAACGGTCGCATAAACGCCCCAAAGGCCAGGCCATCAGCATGGCTGCAACAATGGCGCTTGCCATGAACGTTGAAGTGCCTGCAACATCCAGCCCCACAAGGGTTGCATAGACCGGCCCCAGGGCATAAAAGCTGCCAATCAGCACACCACAGATCAGGGCGCCGGAAACACCCGTGAAAGACTCGCGGGCGAGTGTAAAAATGGAGATTCGCTGAACCTGCTCTATCAAGGGTGCTTCCATGCGTGTCAGGGACAGGGGCACCAGCGCCAGAGTCAGCAGAATGGCCGCCAGGGAAAAGGGCATGAAGCTTACCGGGTCGCCCAGGTTAACAACAAGCTGGCCACCTGCGGCGGAAAGATAAAATACGATCTGATAGACTGCGAACAGGGCGCCGCGATTGCTGTTGCTGGCCCGGCTGGAGAACCAGCTCTCGATGACCACTAAAACACCGGCCATACTGAAGCCCGAGAGCACCCGCAAAAATGCCCAGAACACCATCGAGACAGCCATTGGGTACAACAATGATGTAACCGCCGCGAATGCGGCGAAAACGGCAAATGCCCGGATATGCCCGACACGTTCGATGATATGGTGTACGTAAAGCGTGCCCAGGACAAAACCAACGGAATAGCACACCAGTACCCAGCCGATGATGTTGGGCGGAACCGATTCGATACTCAGGCGAATACCCAGCAAGGTCATCAGGGAGGCATTTCCGCCAACCAGCAGGATGATGCTCAGGAGAAGAGCAGACAAAGAAGTGACCATTCGGGTCATTACAGGCACTCCGGGCTTCGCGATACGGATTCCAGGGGCTGAAAACCTGATCAGCTGCAAGATCCGGACATTAATGGCAAGATATTACACCAGCCCTTCCAGGGCTTGACCACTAAGCAATTCCCGCAGTTTTGCACAGCAATTGAAAAAGTCAGATGTGATTCTGGCGCCATTTCACACTATTTCACATTAATGTGTCGTAACAGACCCGTCGTGGCATAGTTAGGTAACATTAATGGCAATTATTCATTAAACCCGTGAGCGCCTGGTTATGAAAAAAACGGACTGGCCCATCCGATGGGATTTGCTGCTTCGCTACCGACTCATTGAAACCATCGCACTGTGGGAAGGTCGCCTGACGACAAACCACATTTGCCACAGTTTTGGTATTGGCCGGCAGCAGGCATCCAAGGATATAAACACCTACCTGCGCGAACTTGCCCCGGGCAACCTTGTTTATGATCGCCACCTCAAGGGTTATGTGCCCGCGGCCCGCTACCGGCCTGTTGTAACCCGGGGACATGTGAGCGAGTACCAGGATCTCATTGCGCGGCAGCAGGGTCTGGACAACACCTTTGAAACCCTGAATATCGGCCTGCCGGACAGCACCGTTGTACTCGGCCCCAGTCGCGTTATTGCACCTGAGACCATGCGAGCCGTTGTGGCCGCAACGCGCTATGGCCGCCAGCTCAGGGCAAGCTACTCATCCCTGAGCCGCCCGGAAGCGGTGGAGGGGATTCTTGAACCCCATACGCTGGTCTGCACTGGCAATAGCTGGCATCTGCGCGCCTGGTGTGATTCCAACCGGGAGTTCCGGGACTTTGCCCTCAGCCGTTTTCATTCGGCTCCCGCCGCCCTGCGACAGAAATCCAAGCACACAATCCAGCAGGACGATGACTGGAATCGCAAGGTGGTCATGACAATTTCCCCGGACCATCGCCTGACCGAAGCCCAGCAAAAAATCATCGAGCTGGATTATGGCATGGACAATGGCCGCCTGGAGGTTGCTACCCGGGCCGCCCTGGCGCCCTACGTATTGTCGCAGCTGGGAATAACCCTGGATAACCAGCACCCCGATCCGTTAATCCAGCAACTGGAACTGACCAACCCGGATCAGCTCGGTTTTGGCAGCAAACGGGAACGCGCCCTGAAAGCTGTCGCGGGCCTCAGATAAGCGTCACGCATCAATGTGAACCCGAGCCTCCGGTGCTTTTGCACCCTCACGTTTGCCCTGTTGCTGCTACCCGCCTCTCAAACGCTGGCATCCGTTGCCTGTGGCAAGCCGGCAACAGCCATCTCTGATATTCAGGGACAGGGCGACACCTCACCTCTGGCAGGCCATACCGTTACGGTTGAAGGCATTCTCACCCTGGACGCCCGCCCGGACGGCGGTTTCTCGGGCTTTTACCTGCAACAGGCGGATGGCGAAACCGACAACAACCCGGCAACCTCTGAAGCTCTCTTTGTTTATACCCGCAAGCAGACAGGTACAGTGGGTGATCGCCTGCGGGTGACCGGCACCGTCAAGGAATTTCACGGCCTGACCGAACTGGCCAACATCCGCACCGTCGTAGCCTGCGGTTCCGCCTCTCTGCCGCAAGCCCGGGCTCTGGCATCGCTGCGGCCCGACATGTTCGAATCCCTGGAAAACATGCGAGTTGCCACAACCCTGCCCTTAACAGTTATCGACACCTGGAACCTGGCACGTTACGGCGAACTCACATTGGCAACAGGCGACCAGGTGGTACCTACCGAATACATTGAGCCCGGACCCCGGGCCGCAGGAATAGCCGCCCGTAACCAGCATCAGCGAATACTACTGGACGACGGACGCGGCGTTCGCCAGCCGGACCCGATTCCCTGGCCCCCGGGCGGTCTGACGCGCAGCAATACGGTTCGCAGCGGTGATACAGTGCGGGACATTACCGGCATTCTGGATTACCGGTTCGGAGCCTGGCGCCTGCAGCCAGAAAAACCACCGGTTTTCGAGCCTGTAAATACCCGGCCTGCCCCTCCAGAGCGGCCCGAAGACCCTCATATCCGCATAATGACGCTCAACCTGGAGAACTTTTTTAACGGTGATGGTGAGGGCGGAGGGTTTCCTACAGCACGAGGGGCTGCTACAGGCCGGGCCTTTGGCTTACAGCAACGGCGGCTGGTGAACGCCCTGCAGCAGCCGGATCCAGACATTCTGGCAATCACGGAACTTGAGAACGACGGCTACGGCAGGCACAGTGCCATAGCGCAACTGGCCCGCGCACTCGGCAGCGAATGGGCTTTTGTGGCAACTCCGGGCGCCGACGGCCATGACGAGATACGCACCGGTTTACTGTACCGCAGCGATCGTGTTACCGCTGAAGGACAACCGGCCCGCCTTGACACCGGTGTATTCAGCCGGCAGGGCCGCCCTCCGCTGGCACAGACATTCCGGCCAAAAGGCCAACGCCTTGCGCTTCGCGTAGTGGTGCCGCACCTGAAATCAAAATCCTGCCGGGGCGCCAGCGGAGAAAACCGCGACAGGAATGATGGCCAGGGCTGCTACGCCAGGCGCCGGGCAGTCGCGGCCCAGGCCCTGGCGCATTGGATCGGAGGGCTGCCTGAGACCAACGACCTTGCCGGCACATTAATCACCGGGGATCTCAACAGTTATTTCCGGGAAGCTCCGCTGCAGGTTCTGCAGCGCGAAGGCTTTACCAGCATGGTGCACCACTTTCATCCCTGCACGGCCCAACAGTGCGAACATTACACTTACCGATACAAGGGCGAAAAAGGATCGCTGGATTATGCGCTTGCGTCCTCTGCGCTCAAGCCCCGGATTCTCAATGCCAGCACCTGGCTCATTAACACCGATGAGCCACCGGTTCAGGACTACAGACACGGGTTCTCCGGCACACCTGCAACACCCTGGCGCTCCTCTGATCACAACCCGGTGATCACCGACATCCGCCTGTAAGCCGCCCAACAACAGAAAACTTCCACCGGATACCCACCAATTGGCCTTTTCTGCCCATTGACGCGTCACTGAAGTCATGGGGGCGGGGTGCTGCAAAGGTCATAATCACTGAAAGCACCTGAACATACCGACAATAAAACAGCTTACAACAAGGATTCCCATGCGTGTTTCTGCCTCATCTTCACAGGATCTGGGTATGCCCGCTATCTACCTGCATTTACTGGCAGAGCGCCTGCGTACTCTCGGCCTGGACGAGCGTGACCTGCTCATGCGGGTCGGCCTGGACCCGGTTCGGCTGAAATCCGCCGATGTCCGGGTGAGCCAGGCGCAAGCCAGCGAGTTTGTAACCCGTGCCATGATCGAGAGCGGCGAGCCCGGCCTCGGCATTATGCTCGCCAGCGATCTCACGCTGCCCCTGCACGGGTCGCTGGGCATTGCTGTAATGAGCAGCCGCACGCTGCGGGATGCCCTGGAACTGATGACCCGTTACCTTACCCTGCGGGCCCCGCATTTGAGCGTGAGTTGCCAGCAACGCGGCGATTCGATGTACTACACCATTCGTTGTGATGACGACCCGGGGCCTTTGCAGAGATTCGTTATGGACGCCATGCTGTTCGGCTGTGCCTTCATGGGCAAACAGTTGACCGGTGCTGCAATCGAGGGAATGCGAATTCTCAGAAAAGGCCCGGAGCCTTCCAGTTTCCAGCGATTCCGCCCGCACATTCCGGCTCCCGTTGATTACGACGCTCCGGAGGATGCGCTGGTTATCCCGGCCAACGGGCTGTCAGCGCCTACCCGCTTCAGCGACGATCAGCTTGCGGAATCGTCCCGCGCCCAGTGCGAAGATGCCCTGAGGCAACTCACCGAAGATGCCGGTTTTGACTGCCGGGTCAGACGGGTGATTGAAACCAGTTACCCATTCCCCCCCAAACTGGCGCGGGTAGCCGCTACCCTGTTTGTTTCCGAACGCACGCTGAAGCGGCGGCTGCAGGAAGAAAACGCCAGCTTTCAGAATCTTGTTGATCAGGTTCGGCTGGAACGGGCCCGGGAACTGCTGACCGGAACACGCATGAACCTGAACCAGATTGCAGACGTTCTGGGCTATGCAGACGCTGCAAACTTTACCCGGGCGTTCAAGCGCTGGACGGGGCTCAGCCCGAGCCAATACAGAAGCAGGAGTACGGAACAGCAATCACCCGAGGGGGGTGTGCGTTCCCGCACACTGGCTCCGGCGTAATCAGTCGATGCCGATAATTTTGTGCATCTGCAGGGTCAGTCGCCAACGGGGATTAGCCAGGCAGTACTCCGTTGCCTTGCGGGTATTGCTCTGTTTGACAGGGTCGGCACCACCATCCGGAGCGGACGGGGAGGCCATGGGCGACAGGAAAAAATGCCGGGCGTTTATGTGCGTGAACCTTTCCGGCATGGCCTTGGCCTGGGGATACACCAGCTTCAATTCATCGCAGCTTTCAATCACCACCGGGGCGTCGGCCTTGGGGCTTACACACAGCCAGTCGATACCCGCCGGCGCAGGGAGCGTGCCGTTGGTTTCCACCCCCACTTCAAAGCCCGACTGGTGAAAGGCCTCAATCAACGCTTCGTCCAGCTGCAACAATGGCTCTCCGCCGGTACACACCACGTAAGGCACTCCCGGTGCATCCGGCCACAAGCTGCGAATGTGGGCTGCCAGCGCTTCTGCGGTTTGAAAAACGCCGCCATTCTGGCCATCGGTACCCACGAAGTCGGTATCACAAAAATTACAGACCGCATCTGCACGGTCTTTCTCCCGACCGGTCCACAGATTGCATTTACTGAAACGGCAGAACACTGCTGCGCGGCCTGCTTGCGCACCCTCACCCTGCAGCGTATAAAAAGCTTCCTTGACCCGGTACATCAGCGCCCCGCCTCGTAGGCCAGCGGATCGGCCAGGCCGTTTTCCGCAAAGGCTTCCAGCCGTTCTACGCAGGAACCACAAAGCCCACACGCCTTTTCACGACCGTTGTAGCAGGTCCAGGTATCCGCGTAATCCAGCCCCAGTTTCAGGCCCTCCGCCAGAATCTCGCCCTTGTTCATGTGCATGAATGGTGCCTCTATACCTACAGGTTCATAGTTGGCTACCCGGCACACGGCATCCATTTTTTCCACAAACTCCGGTCGGCAATCCGGGTAAATGGCGTGATCGCCACCATGAGCCCCATACCACACAGCGCCGGCACCGACGGTTACGGCATAGCCCGTTGCCAGCGCCAGCAAAATCATATTGCGGTTGGGCACCACCGTTGCCTTCATGTTTTCTTCTTCGTAATGGCCCTCGGGTATGTCGCCACCGGTGGTCAGCGCTGATCCCGACATAACCTCACTCATGGCGCGGATATCAATAACCTTGTGGGGGATATCCAGAGCGGCGCAAACGGAGCGGGCAACGTCCAGCTCACGCACATGACGCTGGCCATAGTTGAAGGATAACGCATGAACCCGCAAGCCCTGCGCACGGGCACGGTGAAGCAGTGTAAAAGAATCCATACCTCCGGAATAGATTACAACCACGGTGTCAGTCATGCAGGCTCCTGAAAAGGCATCAAAGGTTCTGTAAAGACCGGGTAACAGAATCAGCGTATTGTAACAGCGCAAATGCGGGTTGGGTTCGCGTCCGTGCAGATGGGCGGGTAAACTGCCCCCAAAACAAACCGAAAACCAGGCGGAAAATGACCACCAGACTGCCCCCGGCATTTATCGATTTCGAGGCATCAAGCCTGGATCTGATTGCAAGCTACCCCATTGAGGTAGGCGTCTGCATGCCCGACTGCTCGCTGCACAGCTGGCTGATTACGCCCCACGAGCTCTGGCAGGACTGGTCGGAGAGCGCCGAACGGATTCACGGCATTTCGCGGGCGAGGCTTGCCGTGGAAGGCGAAACGGTAACAACGGTGGCTTATGCGCTCAACCGGCTATTGACCGGGCAGGTGTTCTGTGATGCCTGGACTTTTGACAGTTTCTGGCTGTACAGGCTGTTCCGGGCTGCCGGTGTGGAGCCCGGATTTCAACTGGAGTCTGTGTCTGTGCTACTGGACCCCCGGCAGGTAGAGCTCTGGCCATCTGCACGGCAGCAGGTTATTGACAGCCTTGGCCTGCCCGTTCACCGGGCCGCAAACGATGCGCTGATCCTGCAAAAAACCTGGGAATACGTCAGTGCCTGAGGCCGCGCGTCCTGACAACAATCATTTCCAGACCACCTCTCAGAGTGTACAGCGTCCAGTAGGTAAGCAGCGCCATCAAGCCGGCACCGGCAACGGTGAACACAAGGTCATCACCAACAACCTGTCCCTTTGCCATCAGCATATAGACAGCCAGGGCGGCTAAAAGAATAATTTCTATAACAAAAAGAGAACGGAACTTATTGCGGGCAGATCCGGATTCCTCGGACATTTTCTTGGGTTTCAACCTCTGGGTATTTTTCAGTATGCGTGGTTATTTAGTGTTCAAATTATCGCCCAGAACCACAGGAAATATCTGTACGAGTTAGTGGCTACGGACTTTCCACTACTGAAAAAAACGCAGCCATAAAGGCTGCGTTGAAAGGAGAGATCCACAGGGCGGCTGGCTGACAGCTACCCTGGATTGCACAACGTAAAAACACGTGACACTGCAAATTATGATATTTCTCACCGCCGCGGTCTGTACGCGTTTGCCGAAGCCACCGGGCTATTGCAAACACCTGCCTAACAGATACACTGACAGTTCAAATTCACGTTAATTAGCCGAACAGGATCCTGATGATTCCACAGCTTATGATGAACGCCGCAGCAGACTGCCGTATCGGGCACTGCGTGCGTGCTTTGGTAAAGGCTATCTAACGGCTTTCGGTCAATTCCCGGGAGCCTTTGCAGCGACCGGGTCAGCGTTTCCGACAAACCCCGGTTGCTCCTGGCTCCGGGGTTTTGTTTTTGCTGTCGCAAAACAACAAGGAGATCACTATGAGAAAACAACATGCAACCCGTGCCGCCAACCAGCCTGTGAATAGCCGGCCAGGAGCCATCCGTCGCCCGGAAAAACTGCCGCTGCTGGATGCCATCTGCAAAAAACTGAACCAGCGGGTCAACCTGGATGACGAACAGAGGGTGCTTGGCCTTTACGAGCGGGGCTGGATCTTCAACGGTGTGCTGGCCAACCTGGGCAGCGCCGAAGCCCGCTATGTCCGGGCTCTGGCCACCCGCCATAATTCCTGGATCGCTCGCCAGGTGGCGTGACCCGCGAAACGGAGGCCGCTATTCGAATGGGCTGAAGTCAGCATGTGAAAGACGTCTGAACCGGTCAGTGGCGCCGGTTCAGACCGTTTGCCGGACTGGCCTCGTCATTGTGCACCACCATGTAGTTACTGACCACATCCTGAATCTTTTCCCGGGAATAGGGCTTAACCACATAGCCGTTCGCTCCTGCACTTATTGCCCGCTGGATACTGTCAATGGAGTCATCGGCCGTAACCAGCACTATATGCTGGGCAGGCCGGGCTGTTTTGAAAACCTTCATCAATTCATGGCCATCACCATCCGGTAAGCCAAGATCCAGCAACACAATATGGAATTTGCCGGTATCAAACGCCTTACGGGCAGACGCTGCATTTTCGCACTCGGTCACGGCTGTAGCTCCGGCATGGTAGAGCATGGTTACCAGACGCTCGCGCATGACAGGCTCGTCTTCCACAACCAGTACCGTCAATTCAGTCATCTATATCTCCTGTTTTCGCCGGGGCCTGCGGCCACCCCTGTTGCTTGCAGGGCCGCAATTACCATGTGTCGGTGCCGTTATGGCGGGGAAGATCCAGCGGCGCAGGGCCGGTTTGTGGGGTGCCGGCAGTGCTTGCAGACTGGCCTTCCGCCACTACCGCACTGTTCTGCCCGCTATCACTCCGGGTCAGAATGTTGCTGATGCTGACGGCCGAAGAGTAGAGAGAAATCGCAATAATCAGCAGAACCGGCTGCACAAAGGCGACAAACCCCGGCACCTCCGCGCCCCCCATAATGCTCAGCATAAGGATAATCGCCGGCCCCAATACCACAAACAGTGTCATTGCAATAAAGAATACAATACGCTCCTTGTAACGGCCAAGGTCCCGGTTGGTGACCAGCCCAAGCACAAATTTGCCGATCGCCAGCCCGGCAAGAATAGCAGCGGCTATACTCAGGTCCGCGCGCATCAGGGTTTCGTATAGACGACCATCCCACAGGCTCTGCATGCCAATAACCAGAAACGGAAACAGCACGAACAGGATATCGGCGTAGGTGCCGTACATCATACTCATCGACTGTTGTTCACGGTTTTCCTGGCGCTCACTCATAGCCTTGTCCTGTTTTACTCTGTGTTAGTCCACGTTCAATCATCTCATCCAGAATCGCCAATTCTTTGCGAACCTGGCTCCATTGCGGATGTTCCGCTTTTACCAGTGCTTCCACAACGCCCGCCTGAAGGGTCATCGCAGGATAACCCATTGCGCCCGCAGTCCCCTTTATCTGATGGGTTTCGGATTGCAGCACATCCCGGTCCCGGTCAGCCAGTGCCTGGCTCATTCTCTCCCGGCGCTTACCCAGTCCCGACCGGAATTTATCAACAAGCAGACTGATTCCTTCATCTTCCCCGGTTTCGTCCGCTGGCCCGGAACCCAGAAACCGCCGCAACAGGGATTGCAGGCGGCGCTCGTCGATGGGTTTGTCCAGCACCCCGTCGCAACCGGCCTCACGCAAGGCGTCTGTTTCCCGCTGATCGCCTGCCGTAAACGCAATAATCGAACGCCGGAAACCGGCCTGCCGGAGCAGCCGGGTTGCTTCAACGCCGTCCATGACCGGCATATGCCGATCCATAAGCACCAGTTGCACGGAATCTGAAAGGGCCTTGCGCACGGCTTCGTCACCGGAGGTAACCGTAACAACATCGAGACCCAGGCGGCTCAGGACCCGCTCCACCAACTGCCGGTTTTCCCGGTTATCCTCAGCAACCAGAACCTTGCCGCGGTACTGCCCGACCGGTTCTTCCGCAGGCCCCGGCTGTACCGTCAGATAGCGGGCCAGAACCTCGTATAAACGCTGCTTGTCGATGGGCTTGGCCAGATGCTCATTACAGCCTGCCAGCCGATAGTCAGCAATGTCTTCCGACATGACATTGGCGGTCAAGGCAACTACCGGTGTATTTACTCCTGCTTCACGCAGGGCTGCCGTCGCATCACGACCGTTCATGACCGGCATCTGGATATCCATCAGTATCAGATCAAAGGGCTCACGCACTGCCATTTCCAGCGCTTCTGCACCATTATTTACGTGCACCAGTTCCGCCCCCGTGCGTTCGACCAGCAGCGAGACCAGCCGGCGATTCACATCGTTGTCCTCGGCGCAGAGTATGCGACCGGAGAGGCGGGGCGCCACAACCATCGGGATGGCCCGCCGGCGCTGGCTGAGCTCGGATGCATCCCGCAAAAAGTGAACCTGGTCCAGGGAGCCGGTGCGGATGGATAACTCGAACTCGCTGCCCTCGCCATAGGTGCTGCTGGCGCGAATACTGCCGCCCAGCATTTCCGCCAGCCGGCGGGAAATGCTCAGGCCCAGGCCGGTGCCGCCATACTGCCGGGAAATAGCGGCGCTGCCCTGGGCAAAGGGGTCGAACAGCCGGCCAAGCTGTTCCGGCTTCATACCAATGCCGGTGTCCACCACCCTGGCAATCAGGGTTTCGGCCTCACGATCACAACGTATCGACAGGGAGATCGAGCCTTTTTCGGTAAATTTAAGCGCGTTTCCACATAAATTTATAATGATCTGCCGCAGCCGCGTGGGGTCTGTCTGAATCATCTCCGGCAGTGGATACTCACAGACTATCCTGAAATCCAGCCCCTTTTCCCGTGCCCGGGGGGCGAAAAACGCGCGGATTTCATCCAGCAGCTCGGGCAGGTTGACCGGGACAATATCCACATCCAGCTTGTTGGCATCAATTTTGGAGTGATCAAGAATATCATTCACCAGCTCCAGCAGATGACGACCGCTGCGAACCACCGTTTCAGCGCTGCTGCGCTTTTCCTGATCATCAAGATCCGGATCCATAAGCGTTTCGCCATAACCGATAATGGCCGCCAGCGGTGTCCGGATTTCATGGCTCATGTTGGCGAGGAACTGGCTCTTGGCCTCGGCCGAATTGCGCGCCAGCTCTTTTTCCAGCCGCTCCTGTTCCCGCTCCCGCTCAATGCGCTGGCGCCGGTGGCTTTCCGTGGAGTCAACGCAGGTTCCCTCCAGGTGTGTGGCATTGCCGTCTGCATCGTAGGCTGTATGGAGTGAAATAATCGCCCAGCGCTCTTCGCCTCCCCGGGTCAGATAGCGGGCCTCTATGCCTTTTACTGTGCCCCGTGCCTCGAGCTGCTGCACCACGAAGTCCCGCAGCCGCTCATCCGCAATGCAGGCCTCGAGCACATCCGGGTTGCTCTCCAGCAATTCCTGGCTGGTGTTGAACCCCATCAGGCGGGCCATGGCCGGGTTGGCGGTCACAAACCGGCGCTCGACGGACATCTGGAAAACTCCTTCGATGGCATTATCAAACAGTGACTGGTAACGCTGCAGGTTGGAGAGCGCCCGCCGGCTCCAGTTCAGCGCCTGTCCCTGAACCTGCTTGATCCTGTCGGCCAGGGCGAAGGAAAACAGGATAATCTGGGCAGTCAGCCCGATCTGGGGTGCGTACAGGGTAAAGGTATTGAGGGGCAGATAGCCCATAACCGTCAACCCGTACACGCAAAAACCTATAAGCGCCAAGGCCCAGGCGAAAAAGTAGGAACGCGCTGCCGGATTGTAATAACGCCAGGACAGATAACTGACGGCTATGAGGATCAGGCAGAGCAGGATCGACCCGATAACAATCCATTCCATGGCAATGTGATACGGCACGAACAAAGACAAGGCAAAGGTCAGAAGCACCGAATAGATGCACATTCTGAGAACATGGTCGAGGTCTGGCGAGCGCTCACGGGTTTCAAGCAGTGCGCGGGCCATCAGCAAACCCCAGAACCAGGTCATGATGATCTGAAAATGCAGGTATTCCTTGCTCAGCAACGCCGGGCGGCTATCCAGCAGCTGGATACCATGCACCTGTTCGGTGGCGATAAACACCGCTGCCGAAACCAGATAAAGCACGTAGTAGATGTTGCTGGGTTCGCGAACCGAGACCGCAACAAACAGATTGTAAGCCAGTATGGCGAGCAGGCTGCCCAGCAATGCGCCCCGGACCAGCTCTTCCACTGACACTTTCTCGATATAACTGTCTGGAGCCCACAGGCTCACAGGCAGGCGAAACGTATTGGTGTTTATGATGCGCAGATACACCGACGTAAGGCTGCCGGGCTCCAGGTTCAGCCTGAATGCGGGGTTGGGCACTGCCAGATCACGCTCGGCCCAGTTGTCCTTGTAGCCAGCCTTGCGCTGTTCGATCAACTCGCCATCACGCACCAGGTACAGCCTGACCTCATCAACCAGCGGCAGGGCCAGTTCCAGTATCCACTCCGTATTGGCCGGCCCGGCGTCCGTGCGTACATCAAAGCGGGTCCAATAGGCGGATTCAGTATATCCAAAGTTCAGAACACCGCTTTCCTGCCAGCTGAACCGTTCGGGCTCCATGGCCAGAATATCTGGCAGCCGATACGCCCGGTCGGCATCCTCCAGGTAGGAGATGCAGCCGCCAAAATCACGAACACTTTCGGTATTGGCTCCCAGGACTATCTGGCCATCACGGCACGGCTCCTGCGCACTCGACAGGCCAGGCACCAGAGCTGTGAATAAGCATATCGCGACAAGCAGCCATTGCACCGCTTTGCCGGGAGCCGGTTTAAACCGTTGCTGCAAAATGTGATCTCCGCGAGGGCAGATGCCTGTTTTATGATTTATTGTCAGCAGTCGGACCGGGGCGCAAAGCCCCGCGGGTATTCACTTTAGCCGTTTATGGCTGATTTCGCACCTCAGGGCCTTCTGAAATGAGACACTCCTGCCTGTTCGCTGCCATTTCATTCGCATTTCTGAGCCTTGGCGGGTGCGGGATGGAAGATACCGGGCCATCAGCGTTCAATCCTGCCACCAATGTGGATCTGGCCTTTTCCAGTTTCACGTTAACTGAAGAAATAGACACCACTCTGTTCTACGATCTCTTCGCAGCAGTTGAGCCTGCGGATAGCAGCGACGCTGAGGCTCAGGCAACAGCAGCAGGTATTCGCTCCCAATTATCAGCTTTTCTCGGGCTGAAATACTCGACAGATCCGGAGTTAACCCTGGAATCGGTACGAAACCCTCTGGACCTTATGCGCCGTGTGGTCGGAGAAAACTCCGTTCGGAACTTCAATGACGGTCGCCAGTACATCAGTTCCCGCATCGATAATGGCCTGGCTGGTGAATACAATAATAAAACCAATGGTGTGTATATCCGCTTTAGCGATAAAGGTGCGGCTGAAGAAGGCCTGCCAATATCCCAATATGAATGGATTTACCCAATCGTTAAGTGGGTCTATACACCAGGCTCCTCCAATAGAGTAATTCGAATTATAAACTGGGTTGCATCAGGGAGTTTTGCCGAAGGCACAACAAGACCAAGCGCAACCCTTGGAACCGAGTCCAGACCCCGCGACTTTCAGCCCTTCGGCTACAATGACGGCGCAAGACTCCACAGCGAGGGGAGCATAGTTATTGAAGGCGAGCGAGAAATGTCGTTTGTCAGAGAGTATGAGGGGCTTAACACCGATTCCATCAACATTGATGGCACAGCCATCGGAACCGAGCAAGGTGTCAAAGAGGGCCCCGAGTTCAGTTTTGCGGGAGCGACCGTGGATTGCCTCAAGATAGAGATGAACTACGCCACCCAGTTAATCGAGCTATTCACATCACGGGGTGAGCCGCCACAGATCATGGATCCCGCAAACCCCGATCAGACCATAAGCAATCCTGCGTACTGCCTGAATCTGGAAAGTCCCACCAAAAGCTACCAGACCAAGCAAACTGGCCTGAGAATGTAAGTCGTTGTTGGCAAGAGCATTAAAATCGGCTAGTTGTCAGATCCCAGTTGCGCAAAAAACCTTTTTTGCGATCAACCATACGTTCGTAGGCTGAAATCATGACGGCTACGTGGGGCGCGTTGGCCAGGCGCAGTACTTCTATCCGCCGCTCCAGGCGCTCAACCTCTGTAATGACCTGCTGGTGCACGTGGCTGCGCACGCTGTCGTGGTGATCAAGCCGAACCTGTCTTGCGGTTACAGGGTGTTCATGGCGAGGCGTTGGGGGCTTGTACATTGCGTAGCTCATCCGTTGAGTTGCGACTGTTCCTTAATATGAGCGCAGTTTGCACGACTGTCCGACAAAGCGCAACAAAATGAATAGAGTTTCACTTCTATTTAATCATCAGACACTGCCGCACCCGCAATCCTCACTTCCGGAGATTCCTGGCGAATCCGCTGCTATAGTTCTTCATGATGTTTCATTTGCCCCAACGGAACCGTTTTATGAGCCAGACATCTGTTGCCGATACGCTTCGGGAATACCTGTCCCTGCTTGAGTTGCTGGACGACGCTTACTGGGAAGCCTCCAGTATCCAGCATAAAGACATGCTGTACGACATCATCAGCATTTTCAGCCAGGAAGTGTCCGAAATAAACAAACTCAGCATTCAGGATCACCACTACCCATATGAGGTGATTACCGAGGGCATTCGGCGGGTTGTGCCGAAACTGGAGCGGCTGGACGAAAGCCGCGAGGAAGTGATCCAACGCACCCAGACGCTGACCGACTTCCGTGACATCCTGTCATCCGTGCACGGCATTCTTGAGGGCCAGCTGGGCACCCTGTGAATGGTCGCCTCAGACGACGACCACAGGGCGCTCATTTTCCGGGCGCAGGGGGAACTGCCGGGCAATGGTGTAAACGAATTTGCCCAGCGCCGGAATGTGGTGCCCGACAATAGGGAACCCGGTATTCAGAAGGCTTACCGAGATATCCCGGGCTGCATCCGCCCAGCATAGCTTGTTGATCAGCCCCACGTGCCCGAACGCATAGCGGCTTTTCTGGCCCCACAAGCCCACCGGGTTACCGCCCAGCATCATGCCGGCACTGAAGCGCATGGGGATCATCATGGTGCGATCAATCTGCAAGGACCCGAACTGCTGGATGGCGCGGCGAATGGTTATTTCACTGCAGATCCGCTTGCCGTTCCAGACACCGCCATTGAGCATCATCTGGAAAAAACGCCCCATTTCTTCCGCCGTTCCGCACAGATTGCCCGCCGGAATGACGGCTTCCTGAAAGCGCGGGTCGTTGGTGACATATTCGACCGTGGAGATATCACCACCCAGTGCACGATTCACAATCCAGGACACCGGGAAACGCGGGGTTGGCCCGGTGGCGTAGTTGGTGGCCAGTTCATGCAGGTTTTCCGGCTGAATGCCGTAGGTGAACCATGTCATCCCCATGGGCTGGCGCAGGTGCTTGTCGAGATAATTTTCGATGCTGTCGCCGGTGACCTTTTCCAGCACACGTTGCAATACGTAACCACCGGTTATGGCGTGATAAGCCACCCTGGAACCGTCTACCTCGATGGCCCTGGATTCACACAGCAAACGCCAGATCTCGTCCCTGTTCCACAGCACATCGATGGGGGTTTCCCTGGGAATGGCCGGGATACCGCCCCTGTGGGACAGAATCTGGTGCACAGTGATCGTGCGCTTGCCGTTTTTTGCAAACTCCGGGCAGTAATAGCACACGGGGTCCATCAGGTTCACCAGCCCCTGCTCAACCAGCATGTGCATTAACAAGGCTGTGACTGCCTTGGAGGCAGAGAAGTAACATACAGGTGTGTTCGTGGTCATGGCGACTTTCGGTGTGCCGGCGGGTTCATGAGGGCCGTTTCCGCTGGCGTGGCCGATCGCACGGTGCAGTATCTGTTCACCCCTGTGGCGCACGGATAGCTGTATACCCGGATGGACACCGGTGCGGTATAAGGCCTCGACGCTTTTCCAGATGGTGTCGACGGTGCGCGTATCAACACCAACCGCGCCCGGCCTTTCGCCGGCAGCATCGCGGTAGGTAACGGCAGATAAATCCTTGGGAACCTTGCAACTGTGCAGTGCACGACGGGCTATTGGGTTCATCGGGTACGCCTTGGTATTGGTGACTGTTATTATTCTATCTTCGGGATGCTCGCTGTGCGGTTCATTGGCTGAAAACCGCCAGAGTCCGCGTCAAAGCGTACACCGGAACCATCATTATGCACCAGAGTGTATTGCAGCCCGGCTCAGGCGTTGCTATCAACCCTCGGCCTGTATAACAATCAACGGTTTCAGGAGCCACCTATGACGCCCGGTATCAATGCCGCCAGTAAAGCCGGTATTTCCTACAGGATCCATGAATACGAACACGATCCCGCCAGCACAAGTTACGGCACTGAAGCGGCCGAAAAAATGGGCGTTGACCCGGCACGGGTGTTCAAAACCCTGGTTGTATCCGTGGACGGTAAATCCCTGGCGGTGGGTGTGCTGCCCGTTACGGCAATGCTGAGCCTGAAGCGGATTGCCCGGGCGGCTGGCGGCAAGAAAGCAAGCATGGCCGACCCGCAGGAAGTCCAGCGCCGCACCGGCTATGTGTTGGGAGGCGTCAGCCCTCTGGGCCAGAAGAGCCGTTTGAAAACCTTCATTGATTCATCTGCAGAAAACTTCGATACCCTCTTTGTGAGCGCTGGCCGTCGGGGGCTGGAGATTGAGCTTTCGCCCGGGGATCTGGCCAGGCTGAGTGACGGGCAGTTGGTGCCGCTTCAGCAGGAGTAGGCAATGTCCCACGCACAGGATCTCCTGATGATTGGCGGCATCATGTTGCTGGCTCTGGGTGCCCATACGCTGGGCCAGCGGATGCATGTTCCCAGAGTGACCCTCCTGTTGCTGGTGGGCGCACTGGCCGGCCCCGAAGTTCTTGATCTGATTCCAGCCAGGGTCAGTGACAATTTTGGCCTGGTTACCGAACTTACCCTGGCGATGGTGGGTTTCCTGCTTGGCGAACGCATGTCTTTGCGGGATCTCAGGCAGGGCCGGGAAGCCATTATCGTAAGCCTGGCGGTGACCCTGGTGACGGCCCTGCTGATATTCCTCGCTACCTGGTTCGTAACGCAGAATTTGCCTGCTTCACTGGTGCTTGCGGCCATCTCAACGGCAACCGACCCTGCTGCCACCCTCGATGTAATGAGAGAAACCGCATCCCGGGGGCCGCTGACCCGGGTCGTGGCACAGGTTGTTGCCATCGACGATGCCTGGGGCGCCATTCTGTTCAGCATCCTGCTGGTGTTTGCCGAACTTTTCTCGGGAGATGGCGCCCACTTGTTCAAAACCATCGGATACGGGTTTTACGAAGTGTTTGGCGCCATCATACTCGGCGGACTTCTGGGCCTGCCCATGGCGTGGATGACGGGCCGCCTGAAACCGGGCGAACCGATGCTGCTCGAATCGGCAGGGTTTGTTTTTCTGGCTGCCGGCATCGCCGGAGCAGTGGATGTGTCCTACCTGCTTACCTGCATGACGTTGGGTATTACTGTGGCAAACCGGGCACACCACCATGTACGGCCGTTCCGCTCCATCGAGGGGATCGTGGAACCCTTCCTTGCCATGTTTTTCTTTCTGGCCGGTTTTGGCCTCGACTGGGGGTTACTCTCGACACTTGGCCTTCTCGGAGCAGTCTATGTCCTTGCCCGCACCTCTGGCAGAATTCTTGGTGGCTACACCGGCGGCGTTCTTGCCGGCTCCAGCCATACGGTGCGCTGGCGTAACGGTGCCTGCCTGTTACCCCAGGCAGGGGTCGCCATGGGCCTGGCTCTGGTGGCAACCAACCGAATGCCGGAGATAGCCTTCATCCTGCCGCTGGTTATCGGCTCCACCGTGCTATTCGAGCTGATCGGACCTCCGGTCACAATGTATCAGCTCCACAAGGCTGGCGAGAGCGGCAAAGGCTACCTGGAAGAACCGGACGACGATTACAGCCAGCCATAAAAAAACCCCGGAAAGCTACCAACGGCTATCCGGGGTTCGGTTTCAGGCGACCGGACGGGCCGCCCGGCTTCCATTCAGGATTACTTCACCGATGCACGGGCCTCGTCCAGGATCCGGTTCAGGGTTTCGCTCGGTTGCATAACCGCCTTCACCTTCTCCGCCGGCGGATGATAGTAACCACCAATATCTGCAGGATGGCCCTGGATAACGCTCATTTCTTCCAGGATCTTGTCCTTGTTTTCTTCCAGCTGTGCCGACAGTTTGGTGAAGAACTCTTTCAGTTCCTTGTCACTGTCCTGGCTGGCCAGCTCTTGGGCCCAGTAGCGGGCCAGATGGAAATGGCTGCCACGGTTGTCCAGCTCACCGGTTACGCGGGACGGCGACTGATTGTTCTCCAAAAGGCGCTCGGTGGCCTTGTCCAGAGTCTGGCCCAGCAGGCGCGCACGATGGTTGTCGTGCTTTTCGCCCAGCTCGTCCAGCGACACGGCAATGGCCAGGAATTCTCCCAGCGAATCCCAGCGCAGGTGGTTTTCCTGCAGAAGCTGCTGTACGTGCTTGGGGGCAGAGCCGCCGGCACCGGTTTCGTAGAGACCACCACCGTTGAGCAGGGGAACGATTGACAGCATCTTGGCGCTGGTGCCCAGCTCCAGAATCGGGAACAGGTCGGTGAGGTAGTCACGCAACACGTTACCGGTTACCGAGATGGTATCCAGGCCGCGAATCAAACGTTCCATGGTCCAGCGAATGGCGCGCACAGGAGCTTCGATACGGATATGCAGGCCTTCGGTGTCGTGATCTTTGAGGTAGGTATTTACCTTCTTGATCAGCTGGGCATCGTGAGCACGCTCGTCGTCCAGCCAGAACACCGCAGGCATGCCGGTAGCGCGGGCGCGATTAACGGCGAGTTTTACCCAGTCGCGGATGGGCAGGTCTTTGGTCTGGCACGCGCGCCAGATGTCGCCTTGCTCCACGTTGTGCTCGGTCAGCACCGTGCCGTCTTCGGCAATTATCCGCACAATACCGTCTTCCGGGATTTCAAACGTTTTGTCGTGGGAGCCGTATTCTTCAGCCTTCTGTGCCATTAGCCCGACGTTGGGTACGGTACCCATGGTGGTGGGATCAAACGCGCCGTGGGTTTTGCAGAAGTTGATTACTTCCTGGTAGATGGTGGCGTAGGTGGACTCGGGCATTACTGCCTTGGTGTCCTTGAGCTTGCCATCCCGGGCCCACATCTTGCCGGAGTTACGGATCATCGCCGGCATGGAGGCGTCTACAATTACATCACTGGGAACATGCAGGTTGGTGATTCCTTTCACAGAATCAACCATGGCGATTTCGGGGCGGTGCTCGTAGGTTTTGTGCAGCGCTTCCTGAATTTCTTCCTGCTTGGATTCCGGCAACTGTTTGATTTTCTCGATGACAGAGGAAAGGCCGTTGTTCGGATTGACACCGATTTCCTTGAACAGATCGCCGTACTTATCAAACAGCTCCTTGTAGAAAATCTTCACCGCGTGGCCGAACACGATGGGGTGAGAGATTTTCATCATGGTGGCTTTTACGTGCAGGGAGAACATCACGCCGGTTTTTTCGCAGTCTTCGATAGCCTCTTCAAAGAATTTGCAGAGTGCTTTTTTGCTCATGAACATGCCGTCGAGCACTTCGCCTTCAAGCAGAGGCAGTTCAGACTTGAGAACGGTCTGCTTGCCTTTTTTGTTCTCGAATACGATGCGGGCGTTGGTAGCCTTGTCGAGGGTCAGGGACTGTTCGTTGGAGTAGAAGTCGCCACCGCGCATGTGCGCCACGTGGGTACGTGATGCCGGGCTCCACTCACCCATGGTGTGGGGGTATTTGCGGGCGAAGGCTTTAACAGCCGCAGGCGCGCGGCGATCGGAGTTACCTTCTCGCAATACCGGGTTCACGGCACTGCCAAGCACTTTGGCATAGCGGGCTGTGATCTCTTTTTCTTCGTCGGTTTCAGGGTTTTCCTTGTACTCGGGAACCTTGTAACCCTGCTCATTCAGTTCTTCAATGGCTGCGCGAAGCTGCGGGATGGAGGCAGAGATGTTCGGCAGCTTGATAATGTTGGCATCGGGGTCTTTGGTGTATTCGCCCAATTCTGCGAGGGCGTCCGGAACCCGCTGGTTTTCATCAAGGTAATCAGGAAACGTTGCCAGAATACGTGCCGCAAGCGAGATGTCGCTGGTTTCAAATTCAATGCCGGCTGGCTTGGCGTAGGTTTCCAGGATAGGGAGAAGGGACCGGGTTGCCAGAGCAGGTGCTTCGTCGGTCAGTGTATAGGTAATTTTGGCTTTGGATGATGTCATTTTCGTCCTCAGGCTAATGGGTGAGTTCAGGACGGTCATGGCGAGATCCGGCGTCTTGTGAACGTCTGACTTTTGCAATGACTGATTTTGGAACTTTTAATAGGCCTACTAAGATAGCATTTTTTTGTAATCTCTGGTTACGATCTTAGTATAAGAACGGACTAAAAACCCTTGATCTTCGGTAACTGGGCGTTCAAATGGTGGGATTTTACGAAACTTTCTAACATTTTGATGCGCGAGCCTGCTAGCTTGAGAGTAGCGCGCCGGGGTTGATGCCTCCCAAAACACGCTCCTTACGGCACATCCCTGTGACGCTTGGGCTCCGCCATCCCTGGCTCCGCACAGTTTTGGGAGGCATCAACCCCGGCGCTTCACGAGCATATTAATAGCCTTCCATAATTGAACGGCCCATCAATCCGCGCTTATAACTCACAAATACTCTAAATCTTTGGCAACAGACCCACCTCAGCAAGCCGCTCGCGGATCTGGTCCAGGGCTTCCGGGTTGCCCAGGGCATCGCGGTTGTCGGCTTTGCTGGAGCCGTTGATCAGGCGGGCGACGGCCAGTTCCACTTTTTTCCCGCTGCGGGTGTAGGGAATGTCCGGCACCTGAACTATGTGTTTGGGAACGTGGCGTGGGCTGGCGCCTTTGCGGATTCGGGTTTTGAGTTGTTTCAGTAAGTCGTCGGTGAGTTCCTGGCCTTCGGCAGGTACTACAAACAGCACAACTTCCACGTCGCCTTCGATCTGGCGCCCCACCACCAGGCTGTCTTTGATGGCTGCTTCGGTTTCTACCTGGCGGTAGATTTCGGCGGTGCCTATGCGTACGCCGCCGGGGTTGAGGGTGGCGTCGGAGCGGCCGTAGATGATGGCGCCGCCGTGTTCGGTGAATTCTATGAAGTCACCGTGGGCCCAGACGCCCGGGAAGGTGTCGAAGTAAGCCGCGCGGTAGCGTTCGCCGTCGGGGTCGTCCCAGAAGGCAACGGGCATGGAGGGCAAGGGCTGGCGGCAGACGAGTTCGCCACGGCCCTGGTCTACAGGTTTGCCATCGTCGCCGTAGGCGACGGCGTCGACACCCAGAAATCTGCACTGGATTTCGCCCCGGCGCACGGGCAGCAGCGGGGTGGAGCCTACAAAGCAGCCGCAGATGTCGGTGCCACCGGCTATGGAGCCCAATAGCACCTCAGGTGCGCCCTGGCTGTATACCCAGTCGTAGTCTTCCGGGAGCAGGGGCGAGCCGGTTGAGAAAATGACTCTCAGGTTGCTCAGATCCAGGGTTTCAGCCGGCGCCATTTCAGCTTTGCGACAACCTGCAATGAATCTTGCGCTGGTGCCGAAGTGGGTAACGCGCTCTTTGGCTACGGTCTCCCACAGGAAGCTGAGGCTGGGGTAGCCGGGTGAACCGTCTACGGTGATAACAGCTGCACCGGTCAGCAGGGCGGAAGCCTGCCAGTTCCACATCATCCAGCCACAGGTGGTGAAGTAGAGGAACCGGTCTTCCGGGCCCACGTCGCCGTGCAGCATGAGTTCTTTGGCATGGTTTACCAGCAGGCCGGCGGTGCCGTGCACGATGCACTTGGGTTTGCCGGTGGTGCCGGAGGAGTACAGGATATAGACAGGGTGGTCCGGATCGACCGGAGTATACGACGGGGCCTGGCCCGCGCCGGATGCGATGGCCTCGTCCCATGCCGTAACCAGATCACCCGGGACCGGCGGTTCGCCCGGGAGCTGCTCAACACTGACAACACACTTGAGGGTTGGCAGGCCGGCAATCAGTTCGGCAAAATCCTTCTGGCGGGCAAAGGTCTTGCCGCCGTAGCCATAGCCGTTCACTACAATCAGTGCGGAAGGCTCAATCTGGCCAAACCGGTCAAGAATGGCACCAATACCAAAATCCGGCGAAGCAGAACTCCAGATAGCACCTAGGCTGGTTGCTGCCAGCATGCCAACGAGGGCTTCGTAGCCATTGGTGACAACACCGGCCACCCGGTCACCTTTTGCAATGCCTTTGCTGCGCAGAAATGCTTCCATCGCGCCTGCATCGGCTTTCAGTTCACCGTAGGTGCGACGCAGAACCGGGCGGGTTTCGCAGTAGGCAACAATGGCTTCCCGATTGGCATGTTCGCCCTCTGCCAATCGCAGCAGGTTGGCGGCAAAGTTGAGCTTCATCCCCGGGAACCACTCGGTACCGGGCATATCCCGCTTGCCCAGCACCTTGCTGGCCGGCGTCTCAGACACCAGGCCACAATAATCCCAGACTTTCGCCCAGAAGGTTTCCAGATCATCAACCGACCACTGATGCAGGGCATGATAGTCAGCAAAGGGGCCGTAGCCCTGATCTTCCAGCCAGGCCTTGAAACGCCCCATTCGGGCATTGTTCATCAGATCTTCGGAGGGAGACCAGACTATCGGGGACTGCTCGGTAACGCTCATTCTTTGCTCCTGTTACTTACTGCATGTGCCAGCCATGGCTGACAACAATCGATTGACCCGTGAGAGCGGCAGAAGGGAACGCCGCCAGATGTACAGCCATTTCGGAAACATCTTCCAGTGTAGTGAACTTGCCGTCCACCGTGTTTTTCAGCATAACCTTGCTGATAACCTCCTCTTCGGAGAGGCCCAGCTCTTTGGCCTGCTCAGGAATCTGTTTGTCCACCAGCGGGGTTCTTACAAAGCCCGGGCAGATAATATTGCTGCGCACACCCTGCTCTGCGCCTTCTTTGGCCACTGCCCGACACAACCCCAGCATGCCATGCTTTGCGGCTACGTACGGGGATTTAAGGGGCGACGCTTCCAGTGAGTGTACAGAGCCCATATAGAGCATAGTCCCTCCACCGCTGGCGTACATCTGTTTCAGGGCGGCCCGGGTAACCAGAAACGCGCCATCAAGGTGCACGTTCATTACCCGGCGCCAGTCTGCATAAGCCAGTTTGTGCACCGGATCTATGTGCTGGATGCCGGCGTTGGCGACAGCGATGTGTAACCCGCCCCAGGCGCTGACAATGGCGGCAACGCCCTCATCAACCGCAGTTTCATCGGTTACGTCCATGGCCAGAGCCATGGCCGTGCCACCCGCTTTTTCAATGGCGCTTACGGTTTCCTGTGCACTTTCCAGCGTGAGATCCGCAACAGCAACACGGGCACCTTCACGGCCATAATGTTCTGCGATTGCCCGGCCTATGCCACGCCCCGCCCCGGTGATCAGGGCAACTCTGTCTTCGAGACGCATGATGTTTGTCTCCCCGTTGTTATTAGAAATTATAATTAAACAGCTATCAGAAATTGTGATTAGAGAACTCTGCAAAAGGTCGTCGCATCAGGGACCGCCGTACACCTCGTGGGGCAGCCAGGTTGCAAGCGGCTCAAACCAGAACACCAGCGCCAGCGCAAGCAGTTGCAGGGTAATAAACGGCAGCACGCCCAGATAGATGTGTCGAGTGGTAATGCCCGGTGGGCATACACCTTTGATGTAGAACAGTGAGAAACCCACCGGCGGTGTCAGGAATGACGTTTGCAGGCACATGGCAAACATGATGGCAAACCACACCGGCTCCACGCCCATTTTGAACAGCACCGGTGCCACCAAAGGCAAAACGATCAGGGTAATCTCCACCCAGTCCAGGAAAAACCCGAGCAGGAAGGTGATCAACAAAACCGTCAGCAGCACACCGGTGGTGCCAAAAGGCAGGCCGGTAATGGCACCTTCAATAACTTCGTCGCCACCCAGTCCGCGCAGTACCGAAGCAAACACTGTGGCACCGATAAAAATGCCAAATATGAAGGCCGAGGTGCGGCTGGTCTGGTAAAGAGACTCCTTCAGGGTTTCCATATCGAGGCGCCTGCTGAGAAAAGCCATCAGCAAGGCACCTCCGGCACCTACCGCGGAGGCCTCCGTGGTTGTGGCGATGCCGAAAAAGATGGAGCCAAGCACAGAAATGATCAGTGCCATCGGCGGCAGGATTGCCCAGAACACACCAAACCACGCCCGGGCACCCAGGGGCGGTCGGTTTTTCGGTGCCGGTGCCAGGTCCTTTTTGATGTAGGAGGCGATGATGATGTAGAGGATGTAGAGCATGGCGAGCATGACTCCGGGGATCAGCGCCCCCATGAAGAGCTTGCCTACGGATGCATCCGACGTCCCCAGGCGATCTGCCATCAATACCAGCATGATGCTCGGTGGAACCAGGATACCGAGAGTTCCGACGGAACATGCCGTTCCCACCGCCAGTGATTTGTTGTAGTTGGCCTGCATCATGGGCCCGAGGGACAGCATACCCAGTAAAACCACCGAAGCTCCGACAATCCCGGTAGAGGCTGCAAGCAGCACGCCGACCAGCACCACGGTAATCGCATAACCACCGCGTAACCCGCCAAGCACTCTGACCAGACTGTGCATCAGCTTTTCCGCGATGCCCGATCGATCCAGCATGATGCCCATGAATATAAACATGGGCAGCGCCACCATCAGTTCATTGGCGACGATGCCATAAATCCTGGCGTCCAGAACGCCGATAGTACCCTGCCAGGTAAACCACAAGGGGAAATCCAGGTACTCGACCATAACGTGGCCGACGATACCGAATACAAGACCTATACCCGCCAGGGACCAGGCAACCGGGAAGCCCAGCAGCAACAGCACCATGAAGCTGGCGAACATGGCGATAACAAGAATCGCTTCTATACCCATGATATTAGCCTCTCGGTTCAGGGATGAGGATGGCCGACGGAGCGTCGATCATCACTGGGAGGCTCAATAGCCCTGGGAAAACGGAACAGGAAGGTGGTGCAGCGTGTGGCTCGGGACACCAGGGCAATCATCACGAACACGAGACCAAGGGGCAGCATGCTTTTGAAAATAAACCGGTACGGAAGCCCGCTGGGCGCCTGGGAATGCTCCATGTAGATCCACGCCGTCCAGGCATAGGGCACCAGAGCGCTGATCATCAGTGCGATTATGGGCAGTGCCAGCAGCACAATTCCCAGAAGCTCGATAATGGCTTCGGCTTTAGGAGAGAACTTTTCTTTCAGTACGTCCACCCGCACGTGGTCATCCCGCACAACCGCGTACCCCAGCGTCAGCATGGTCGCTGTTCCGAACAGGTGCCAGGACAGCTCTTCAAGGGCAATAGAGCCTTGAGACAGGGCATAGCGGGAGAACACGTTGATCAGAATAACAATCAACACGACTATCCATAGCCAGGAGGCAAGGCGACCAACGGCAACAACCAATCGGTCAAGGTGCCAGGACAGCGCATTGGTCGGTAACGAATCAGCGCCAGGTGCCGGGGCCTGGTTATCCCCGGAGACATTGGTATCAGTCACAAAAAACCTCGGATTTTCCGGATGCAAGGCAGGATGCGGGTAACGACCAACCGTTACCCGCCGTGAACATCATCCGTTGATCAGTCGTACTTGTAGAAATCCCGTGGCAGATAGCCATTGGAGTGCCAGATGGAGTGGTGTTCCATGAACTCTCGCTGGCTGGTCAGTACGCGATTGAACATCTCGTCCTTGGCAGCGATCTCGTCCAGCACCTCGTTGGTGACTTTCTGCAGTTCCCGCAGTACAGGCTCGGGCAGCGTCTGTGCGTTTACGCCTTCTTTTTCGTAGTCACGAAGTGCCGTCGGCTGGGCCCACTCGCTCTGCGCAAAACCCTTGAGCGTGGCCGATTCGCAGCCCATCTCGATGAGCGCACGGCTCTGTGGCTCAAGTCCTTCCCACACATCCTTGTTAACCAGCAGGTGTGAGGTTGTCAGAGTCTGGTGCCAGCCGGGCATGATGTAATTCTTGATGATCTGATCCAGGCCCAGCATCTTGTCGATGGCGGGCTGAGAGAACTCGGTCGCATCGATGGTCTTGCGCTCCAGCGCCTGATAAATCTCGCCACCCGGCACCATGGTTACCGAGGCACCGAGTTTTTCCAGTACCTTGCCGCCAATGCCGGCAAAGCGGATCTTCAGGCCATCAAAATCTTCAACACCTTTGATGGGGTTGGCGAACCAGCCAGCACCTTCCGGGCCGATAATGCTGCACAGCATGGGATGGATGTTACGCTTGTCGTAGATCTCTTCCAGCAACGCACGCCCATCACCTTCGTAATACCAGGCCAGATACGCCGGTGGCTCCATGTTGAACGGGGCGCCGGAGTACAACGGCAGGGCGGGTATGGTGCCCTGATCGTAGCCTACCCAGGTATAACCCGCCGGATACTTGCCACTGCCTACGGCATCCATGATTTCAAACGGCGGAACAAGTTCATTGGGCTCGTAGTAACGCAGCTGGATATCGCCACCGGAAATCGTTTTGAGATTCTCTGTCAGATGTTTGACCGGTGTTGTGAGGCCTATTAGATGTGACGGAAATGCCAAAGGCACCTGCCAGCGGACTTTTTCTGCCGCCAGGGCATTGCTGCTTACCATAGCGCCTGTCATGAACGCTGCGGCAGTAATACCCAGAGTCAAACCCGATAGCTTTTGCTTGATAGACATGAAGATGATCCTTCTTGTTGTTGTGGTTGGCCCGGAGCTCTATGGCCCGGCAGGCCTGAACTGAAATTCCGCCAGACAACGCAGAAACAAAAATGGCATGGGTAAATCAGGGGTCCTACATTCGGCGCCAGCCTTGTTTTCTGCGTTGTTCTGACGTCCTGCATGCAAGAAACTGCAGAGATTGTGCCAGAAAAAATTTCTCCTTATATATCATTTAGTTAGTAAATATATGTAAATTATCGAATGCCGGAATGTCCGGGTTATCAGACAATTTAAGGCTATGGTCGTAGGTACTTGTACAGATACCAGGACACCTGTCCTGAAATCAGGACATTTTTGCCAGCTTCTCATAGAATACCGAGCGGGAAATACCCAGTAGCCGGGCAGCCTTGGTGCGGTTGCCCCGGCTTGCGACCAGTGCGTCTTCCAGCGCCTGGGCTTCTGCGGCAGCCAGTGTTTCTGCCAGCGGGCGGATGGGGCGCGAGGCCGCCTGGGAGGCCGGGCGCCCCCCGGCGCGGGGCAGCACCTTGAATATGGCATCGGCATCCAACACACCGCCTTCCTCACTCATGGTAAGGGCACGCTCCAGGACATTGCGTAATTCGCGGATATTCCCCGGCCAGTCGTAACTGGCCAGAGCTGCAACGCCGGCATCGGTAATCTCTGCCCGCATATCCAGCCCCTCGCTGATTTCCCAGAGCAGGGTTTCACACAGCAATCCGATATCGGCCAGGCGTTCCCGCAGGGGGGGTATGGGGATTTCCAGCACATTGAGCCGGTAATACAGATCCGACCGGAAGCTCCCGTCGGCAATCATGGTTTCAAGATTACGGCTGGTGGCTGCAATAACCCGGACATCTACCGCAACAACCTTGTTTGAACCAAGAGGTTCCACTTCTCCTTCCTGCAGGGCCCGTAGCAGCTTGGCCTGCAACGGCAGGGGCATGTCGCCCACTTCATCGAGAAACAGCGTGCCGCCGTTCGCCAGCTGAAACTTTCCTTCCCGCAGCTTTCGGTCGGCGCCGGTATAGGCGCCCGGGGCAACGCCAAAAAACTCCGCCTCCAACAAGTTGTCGGGAATGGCAGCCACGTTCACACCCACAAACGGTTTTTCGGCGCGGCTGGATACAGAGTGAATGGCCTGTGCCAGCACCTCTTTACCGGTGCCGGTTTCGCCCAGCAAGAGCACTGCCATCTCCCGCCCGGCGGCCAGCCGCGCCCGGCGTTTTACTTCCAGCGCACCCGGGCTAGCACCCACAAAATCCCCAAGACTGTACCGGGTGCTACGGGCTGTTTTCGCCAGCGCTTTGCGGGCTGCGGCCAGATCCTGATGCAGGCGCCGGTATTTACTGACCAGCGGTGTCAGCGGTTGCAGATCGTCATAGAGCACAAACGCCACGGCGCCCTCAATATCACCGGCCTCGTCGTAGTACGGAAGTCGGGTAACCACCAGTTGCTGTTGCTGATGCTCCATGATATCCAGCAGTATGGGTTTGCCGGTTTCCACCACCTCGGGCATGCGGGTTTCAGGTATCACCTGTCGCACCGGGCGGCCAATAGCGCTGGCCTGGTCTTTGAGGCCGAGAAGCTGAGAGTAACTGCTGTTTATCCAGGTAATGCGGGACTCTCTGTCAACGGCAATCGCGCCCGCACTGGCTTCCTCGAACATGGGGAAAAGGGCTTCAATCAACTCCCGGGTCAGCCCGCTTTTATTTTGGTCACCAAACAACTGTGTCATGTAGCGCTTACCGCCGGGTTCAATATCATTCATAGTGAAAGCCCTGACACCCGGCAAGCCGGGTGTTCTGTCGGAAGTATATGGCCCCCTCTACGGAGTGAGCAAACGGGCGCGCCACTGCAGCGCTTAAAAGCGGTCATTCGGGGATGCGCAGCTCGTCGCCAACCAGAAGAATCTTGTCTCCTTCCGCCGGTTCTGGTGCTATCACCGGCAGATTGGCCAAGGCAAGAGGCGTGCTTATGTCTGGCCGTGGCGTTGGTCGAACGACCTGGCTTGGCGGCAGTGGTGTGTTGTTGGTCAACCGCTCCCACACCAGATCCAGTGCCTGGAAATAGTAATGGTGCAAGGGCACGTAGCGGTCACCAATACCCGGAAAACCATTCAGAACGTCCAGGTGGTGGGCATTAAGCACTTCGTAGTAGCGGAGCTCACTGTTTGCACCTTCAACCCGCTGGTTGAGCCCATAGTAAGGGCGGGACGTGTGGTTGATGGGCAGAATGGCGTCCGCCCGACCGGTTACAAACACTGCTGGCTTGCCCTGAAGGTCGCCGGTTGCCCGAATTTCGCTGATACCCTGTGAAATCGCTTTAGCCAGAGCAGCTTCGGTTCCGGGCAGAGGTGCGTCGTCAACCACGTTACGGTCCATCGCCAGGCTATGCAGGCATAGCAACGCATCCAGACCATAATCCGCCTGATTGCTGCTTGGAGACGCACTGGCTGGCAATGCCGTTGGCTGGCCGTCAGCCGCGTCATAAACAATATCAACACCGGCAGTGGGCGGAATACCGTTACTGGTGGCAAAGGCAGCGGCTTCCTTCTCCGGTGCAAACGGTGTTACGGCGCCAGCTGTGTCGGTGGCGGCAAAGCTGAGCCCGCACACACGGTCTTCGACACCCGCGCGGCCATAGGCGTTGGCGTAGGTCATGGAAATACTCTGGGCAACCTTGGAGGCAAAATGCACCGGCGCAAGCAGGTTCTGCTCGGGCTGGATACCGAATTCCTCATTCAGGATTCGTAACGCGTCTTCTGCTCTTTCATCGTTATCCGCACCGGCCACCAGGCCTTTATTGGCCAGCGAGTTGCAGATATTGTCGCGTACATTTTGGGGATTCAGATTATTCAGAGGCGCCTGATCACGAATCGACGGCGCATTATTGGCACACCCCTGGTATACCGCCAGAGCCGTGGTGTATTCCAGCAGGCTGCGACTGTGCCGGGTTACTGGCGCCTTCGAACCCTGCTTTATGGCGAGTCGCGTATCCACAACCGGGTTTACATTGGGCTCGGACACCGCCACGCCATCAATAAGGCCCTTGGTATCCTGCTCCGCCGCGCGCACCGACGCGCCACCCCCATTGGAAACACTGGAGGCAATAACCAGTGTATTCTCAGGCGTTATCGGGTCAACGTTGTTGTCGTTAGCAAATTGCTCGTTGAGGGCCCAGAACCCGAACTCTATGGATTGCAGAACATGGCGCCCCCAGTCCGCTTCCGGGTTGACTTTAGAGTGGGCGTGTTTCCAGGCGAAACGGTTGGGCCAGAGGGCATTGAATTCGTCGCGCTCAGCATCGCTCAGCTCCGCACGGAACTGCACGGGCTCATCAGCAGCCGTGAGCGTGCCATCAATGCGCTGGGCCGTATTGGTGTCCAGATTGTGCGAACCCGTGCCACTACCCTTGTCGGTATAGACCACGGCGCAGCCTTTTTTCAGACCCCACTCGCCGGCGGTTCCTATCGCACCGTATATACCCCGGGAACCGGAAGAAGGCGCGGTGACCATGCAGGGGCTTTGCGGATCAAAACTGTCCGGAACCTGGGCCATCACCGTAACGGGAACGCTGCTGCCCGGTACGGTCATATAGGCAATGTACTCATGCCCGGGAATCATCCCTTCGGTATTCTTGCCCACGCCGGGGCCAAAGAACTCGCCGTAACCGCCACCCGGTGACGTATCCACCAGCGCGCGGTAATTGTTGTAGATGGCAAGCCGGCGCAGCTCGCGGGGCGAGGGGTTACGCTCATCGGAGAACGCGGGTGCGATGGCACTGCCCAAGCCGGACGCGCCCAGACCTGCCGTCAACAGGTCATCGGTAATGCCATCGTACCGGGTGTGCCGGATGTCGCCCTGGATAAATCCGGGAATCTGATTTTCGGCGGTCGGATTATCGTCATTGCTGTCGTTGCAGGCACTGAGGCCAAAGCCTGTGGCGCCGATCAGCGCACAGATCATGATACGTTTCATGGTCGTTCCTTGTTTGTTGTTGTTGAGAACGGGCCGGGACCACGACCCGAAACAACCGCTATGCGCATCCTGTGCCATAATTTTATCTGTTTGTTTTTATTGCTTATTTTAGTATTTTCTTTTGCCTGGCAAGCAACCTGTCCTGATTTTCGGACAGCGTTAAGCTTGCTACCATCCGGATTTGTGCCGAAACACCCTGCTGCAGGCGTTGACCGGACTGTTTGTCCTGAAATCCAGACACCGTCGTGATTGGCGGACAATCTACAAAAGTAACAGGCATCCAGCGCAAGCCATCACAATGCACCGGCTGAATCTGTCATGCTGGAAGATATAACGATCAAATGCGGATAAACGGCAGCAGGCTCAGGCCAACTATGACCAGAATCGCCAGGCAGGCTGCCAGCGTGCGGACAGGCTTGTGCCGGAACATCTGCCAGACGCCCCCGGCTTCACCACGCAAACGCCGGCCCTCGTAGGCTTCTCGCTGGCTTTGCAGCCGCTGGCGCTGATACTCCGCAAGCAAGCTCCTGGCTCTGGCAGCTTCGTCGGCATCGTGCACCCAGAAGCCCCCCATGCTGATACCCCATCGGCTCGGAGGCGTCTCGTAATAACGCACTTCATGAGCCTCAAACAGCGCGCGGATTTCCTCGGCTTCGTCGTCGGGAACGTGGCGCAGATTCATCAGATGGTGGGGCATGAAGGCTCGTTGTCTGGTATCGGACAGGGTAATGCCGATATCCTAACACCAAAGAGCCACACACCGAATTCACCACCGGAACCGTTCATGACCGATCATCCACTCCGCCTGCTGCTGGATTTCGATGCCTGCGCCCAGAGAGACAAAGGCCAGGCGCCGGCATTTCTGCACCGGCGGGATCGCAAGTTTGCACTGACCTGTGAACAGCAAGGCGTTGAACCCACAGCGAAACGCTGGCTGGCCCATATAAATCATCTGAGCGGCCCGGGCGCAGGCACACCTGCCTCGGCGGACACCCTGCGTTTCTGGCGCCGAATCAACAGCGGCTTTATGGTGGCAGGCTCCGTGTTCGGTTTACTCACCATGCTTGGGTTGCTGTTCTATGATGGCGGCCAGCGCATCAATATCACGGTTATTCTGGCGTTCGTGGCCTTCCAGTTGTTACTGGCGTTGCTGACCACGGTTCAGTCCCTGGCGGGTTGGCAACCATGGCGGGCGCTGCTCCGGCGCCTTCGCAACAATCCGGAATCTGGCGTCGCGTTAAAACTGCAACCGGTGCTCATGGCACGGGCCGCACACCTTGGCGGACTGTGTTTTGCGCTCACCGGCCTGGCAACCCTCCTGGTTATGGTGGTGCTGCAGGATCTTGCCTTTGGCTGGAGCACCACCCTGGAAACCGATGCCAGCCGCTATCACAGCCTGATTGCCGCAGTCGCAACGCCCTGGGCCTGGCTCTGGCCGGCTGCCGCACCAGATCTGGCGCTTGTAGAAGCCACCCGGTTTTTCCGTGCCGGCGCAGGCGAGGGCAGCATGAACCCGGCACGCTGGGGCCAGTGGTGGCCTTTCATCGCCATGCTCTGGAGCACCTGGGCGCTGCTGCCCAGGGTGGTTCTTGCCTTGCTGGCGGGCATACTGATCCGGCACAAAGCCCGGCAACTGCTGGCCAGCCACCCGGGCATGCGTGCCTTGATGTACCGGATGGAAACACCAGCCCTGGATACCGGCAACGAACACAGCGACGCCTCCGACCTGCCAGAAACGGAAACACAACTCCAGCTGCAGCCACTGCCGGAATCCCGCATCCTGCTGTGCTGGGCCGGTGCCGGCGAGCCTGAACTGCCGGATACCCTCAGCGCTGGCAAGACACTGATTGCCAGCGCCGGCGGCAGGATGTCTCTGGCCCGGGACCGGCAGACACTGGAGCAGGTAGCCGCAGAGCTGGAGCAGCAGCCTTGGCGCTCCGTTCTTCTGGTTACCCGCAGCTGGGAACCACCCACCGGGGAACTGGAGGACTTTCTTGCCAACGCAAAAGAACTCTGGCCGAAAGGCGCGCAAATTGCCCTGGTGCCGCTGGCAATCCGCCTCGACCACGAGCCCGATGCGCATCAGGTTCAGCAGTGGCTGAGATTTGCCAAACGTATCGGGCCGGAATTTGTGAGCGTCAGCCTGCTGCCGGCTCATAGAGCCCTGCCCGATATCGACGGGGGAGTTATGGCATGAGCACCGCACCCACCTTTGCCGTTGTCGGCCACCCGAACAAGGGCAAATCCAGCGTGGTGGCAACCCTGTCCCAGAACGATGCCATTGCCATTGCACTTGAGCCGGGCACCACACGCAAGCGCCAGGCCTACCCACTGAGCGTGGATGGCAAAATCCTCTACACACTGGTAGACACCCCGGGCTTCCAGCGCCCGCGCCGGGTGCTGGAATGGCTCGAAGCCCACAGTGTGTCGGCATCCGACCATGCCGAAACGGTTCGCGCCTTCGTGCTGCAACACCAGGGCGACGGTCGCTTTACTGACGAGTGTGAACTGCTGGCACCGCTGATTGAAGGTGCCGGAATCATCTATGTGGTGGACGGCTCCGTTCCCTACAGCAGCGAGCACGAGGCGGAAATGACCATTCTGCGCTGGACAGGACAACCCAGCCTGGCGCTGATCAACAGTATCGGGCCTGACGATTACAGTGCCACCTGGCAGGCCGCGCTGGGCCAGTTCTTTCAGGTTGTGCGCAAGTTCGATGCGGTTCGCGCCCCTTTTGAGCAACATCTCAGCCTTTTGCGTGCCTTTGGCCAGCTGGAACCGGACTGGGAGAAGCCGCTGGACGAGGCAACCCATTATTTGTCGGCCCAGCGTGAGCAACGCCGCCACCAGGCAGCGGGAATCATTGCCACGGCATTGCAAGACATGATGTCGTTTCAGGAAAAGCGCACCCTGACCCTGGACCAGGCCGCAGGCACCAGCGACAGCACCCTTGCAGATCAGCTCCGGCAACGCTGGTACCAGCACCAGCGCCAGCGGGAACAGACCTTACGGGTGGAAATCGAGCATCTGTACCAGCATAAACAGATCCGGCGACAGGAAGCCGAGCTGGAATGGCACAGCGATCATGACCTGTTCTCGGAAGACAGCCGCAAACACTGGGCCGTTAGCCGGCGTTATCTGGCCACCGCCGGTTTCGGGGCCGGTGCCGTTGGTGGTGCAGGGCTGGACGCCCTGACGCTGGGGTCATCCCTGGGTACCGGCGCGCTGGTGGGTGGGCTGATTGGTGCCGCCGGCAGTTATTTTTACGGCGGCAAGTTTGCCCTGCCCATGCTGAAAATCGGCTTGCTTCAGGACGGCCTGAAGACCGCCACTTTCGGCCCTGTGCAAGACAGCCAGTTCGGGTACGTGGTGCTGGGCCGGGCCGTGGACCACTGGTGGCACATCAGCCACCGCAACCACGCCGGCAGGGACCTGCTGGACCTGGAGCCTGCCGATCATCACTGGCTGGAAGGCCTCGACAAGAAAAGCCGCCAGGTTATCCAGAAAACTCTCGACAAATGCCGCAAACAGCAGCCTCTGGACGACAGTCAGCAGTATAAATTCCATGCTGCCATAGAGCAGTGCATGGCAGTTTACGACGACTGGCGGTTGAACCGGACCTGAGATGAGTGTTTATACTGTATGGCTATTCCATCACAAAAATGAGGAATGCTCATGAAAATTGTACGAGTTCAGGACATCATCGGTACCGAGCGTGAAGTCAGTGCCCAGCAGTGGACCAGTCGCCGCCTGCTGCTAAAAAAAGACGGCATGGGGTTCTCTTTTCACGAAACCATCATTCCCGCCGGCTCCGAGCACACCTTCTGGTACAAGCATCATCTGGAAGCCGTTTACTGCGTTGCAGGCAATGGCTCTATAACCGACATTGCAACGGGTGAAACCCACGAAATCACCGACGGCACTCTGTATGCGCTCGACAAGCACGACAAGCACATCCTGCGCGGCGGTACCGAAGATATGCGCCTGATCTGCGCGTTCAATCCACCCGTTACCGGGCTGGAAGTACACGACGAAGACGGCGCCTACCTGCCGGATACCAGCGAAGACTGACCGTTATTGCCGGCAACTGAACACTCCGTGCCATCCGCAGCAACAACCACACCGTCATCGACAGCAAGCCTGCTGCCGGTGGCGGTGTTGCTCTGGCTGGCGGGGGTCTACCTGCGCATCCCGATACTGGTTGCGCCGCCGCTGGCGCCGTTTATCGGCGACGAACTGGCACTCTCCCAGGCCCTCACCGGCGCCCTGACCACCCTGCCGATCCTGATGCTGGCCATAGGCGCCATGCCCGGCTCCCTGTCCATCTCCCGCATAGGCCCGCGCAATACCCTGGCACTGGCCATGCTCATCATGGTCATCGGCTCCGCAGGGCGCGGCCTGGCACCCGAGACCGTCACCCTGATGCTCACCAGCGCGGTTATGGGCCTCGGCATCGCCATGATGCAGCCTGCGTTACCGGCACTGCTGCCGCGCTGGCTGGAGTCCAAGCATCTGGCCTTCGGCTCGGCCATCTACATGAACGGCATGCTGATGGGCGAATTCATAGGCGCCGGTATCACCCTGCCAGTGATCATGCCGCTACTGGATAACAGCTGGCGCGCAACCATGCTGGCCTGGTCACTACCCGCACTTTTGGTCGCCGCAGCCCTGTTCCTGCCCAAACGGGACCTGGCGAGGCCTACTCGCAAAGTCGCCTGGCTACCCGACTGGAAAAACCCGCTCACGCTTAAATTGGGATTACTACTTGGCGTATCCGGCTCCCTGTTTTTCGGCGTAAACGCCTACCTGGCGGCGCTGCTGGAGCAAAGAGGTGAATTCGACAACCTCACCGAAGCCCTGTTCTGGTACAACTTCGCCCAGGTGGTGGCCTCGCTGCTGATGCTGAAAATGGCCCGTTACTGGGTAGGCAAAAAAGCGCCACTGATCATCATGCTGATACTCAGCCTGCTGGGAACAATCGGGTTGCTGGTGTTTACAGGATGGTGGGCAATCGCCAGCGCCACGTTCATGAGCTTCACCGCTGGCATACTGCTAATCATGATGGTGGCGTTACCACCACTGCTGGTACCTGCCAGCGAAACCGGCAGACTATCCGCTGGCAACTTTCTGGTGGGCTACACCATGGCCTTCACAGTGCCCATGCTGGGCGGTTTACTCTCAGACTGGACCGGCGACATAAAACACGCCATTGCCGTAATGATTGCCTACGGAATCCTGGTTTCTCCATTAGCAATCAAACTAAACCTGCAACGGCAATAAAGCGCCCCCACCAATGGCCGAAGGCCGGGGAGCGGGGTGTTTTTTCTGCCGGGAAAAAGATGTCTGAGCGAAGCGAGTTGTTTTTCCCAGAAGAAAAGACACCCCGCTTCGCGGCCCACCCCAACGAAGCAGGCCCTCAGACTTTAGATGTAGTAATCCTTTAGCGGAGGGAATCCGTTAAATTCCACTGCGCTGTAGGTTGTTGTGTAGGCACCAGTGGACAGCCAGTACATACGGTCACCGATAGCCAGATTCAGTGGCAACGGGTATTTGTGGTGCTCGTACATGATGTCGGCACTGTCGCATGTTGGCCCGGCAATCACACAGTCTTCGCCTTCGCCCTTCTTTTCTGTCCAGATGGGGAATTTGATCGCTTCATCCAGCGTTTCAATCAAGCCATTGAACTTGCCCACATCCGTAAACACCCAACGGTGTAAAGCAGTACGGGATTTACGGGCGATCAGAACTACCTCACTCACCAGAACACCGGCGTTGGAAATCAACGAACGGCCCGGTTCGATAATAATTTCCGGCAGATCGTCGCCAAAGTCTTCCTTCAGGAAACGGGTGATTTCTGAAGCGTAGACACCCAGCTCGTTAGTACGGTTGATGTAATTCGCCGGAAAACCACCGCCCATGTTGATCATTTTCAGTTCGATGCCGTCTTCTTCTTTCAGGCGCTCGAAAATGACCTTCACCTTGTTCAGGGCCGAGTCCCAGGCGCCGATTTCGCGCTGTTGGGAACCGACGTGGAAGGACACGCCGTAGGGCACCAGACCAAGGTCACGGGCCAGAATCAATAGATCCATGGCCATGTCGCTCTCGCAGCCAAACTTGCGGGAAAGCGGCCAGTCAGCCGTTTGCGTGCCATCGGTCAGAATACGCACATATATTTTTGCACCCGGAGCCGCCTTGGCAATAACACGCAAATCCGCCTCGGAGTCCGTGGCGAACATGCGAACACCCTTCTCATAAAAGGTGCGGATATCCCGCGCCTTTTTTATGGTGTTGCCGTAGCTGATCCGGTCGCCGGTCACCCCAAGCGCCATCACCTTTTCCAGCTCATACACCGACGCAATATCAAAGTTCGCCCCTTTGTCCCGCAGCATGGCCAGAATCTGCGGAGCCGGGTTGGCCTTTACCGCGTAATAGACACTGGCGTAGGGGAAACCTTCCACCAGCTCGTCGTACTGCCGATCAATCGTGGCGGTATCAATCACCACAAACGGCGTTTCCTTAGTATCGGCGAAAGCCTTGATCCGGCTGAAGGTCTCATCGGTGTAGTAATCGGCGATGTTAGCGTTGGCTGACTCGGTCATAGACGGTGTTTTTCTCCGGGGTAATAAAGCCATGTCAAATAACGGGCGTCGAGGGCAAACCAACCCCCGACAGGAATCGCGATAATCAGGCTTTTCCTGCCCTGCATATATCAGCAGATCTACCCATAATTTGAACAATGGCCTCCCTTTCCAATGGCGGACAGGCCGCTGGCGGTCACCGGCTGGCTAAATGATCCTTACCCGCTGTTTGAACGTACCTACTATGAACTTGTTGTGAACTTTGATGTGTTCGGCAGTTCTGGGAGATTCTCCACGACATTACCGCCTGGCAGCGGGAGCACCAGCCCCTGCAAGCAGGTGTCTTTGATATCAACCGTTACAAGAATCTTTAGTGATTGAGCGCCGGGCTCAGACCGCCACCGGGCGGGAAGGCTCGGGGGTGTGTGAGCCACCGGGATCCCGGGGCTCGCTTTGCTGTTGCAGGTATTCCAGGATGGCATCCTTCAGGTCACTGCCCTGGCCAAGTCCCTGATTGCCGAACAGGCGATTGAATTCCAGCACAAACGGATAACCTTCCACCAGGGCAATATCGAAACCGGCGTGATCCACTTCCAACTCCCGGGCAAGCCGCAGGGCAAGATCCGTCATCACCGCCGGCACCGGGCTGTTATCAATCTTGCCGCCTCTGGACACATTGTTATAAAAACCCTGATCTGCCTGTGTGCGCCAGTAGGCGGTGACAACCTTGTCGCCCACCACCACTATGCGCGCGTCGCGATCCAGCGGCAGGTATTCCTGAACGTAGAGAACCTCAGTGCGGTCGCAGTATTTGTGCCAGTCGTCCCGGTTTTCAATCAGCCACACACCTTCACCCATGCTCGCTTTAGGCAGTTTCGCCACAAACGGCAGCGCCATCACACTCCAGATGTGCTCGCGCTCCTCGATGCCATTGGCTTCGATGATGGTCCAGGGGATATGTTCCGGTGCAACCGCCTCAAACGCCCGGGTCATTTCCACCTTGTCGTGGCCAATGCGGTAACTGGCAACACTGGGGAAAACCCGGCATTTCAAACCATGCACCAGCGCATTGAGCTGCCAGTATTCCGGGAACAGCACCCAGTCTGCCTGGCGCAGTAATTCCTTATGCTGCAGATAATGCTCCGGCTTCAGTACGGTCGTGTCCGGGAAGCCAAGGGTGCGGAAAACGTTGAACGATACAAGATTCATGGGCGGGGTCGCGCAGCTTAAAACTGGGCAATTTTTAAGCAGTTTTAGCCTTAGCGCAAGTGTTTTTTGTGGACCAAATTGACGGAGATCATGGTTTCCGACAACATAACTGATAATAATTCGCATTACATTATGCATTAACTTCCACGGAGCCTTACCATGACAATCGTTCGCAACCTTACCGCTGTTGCTGCCTCCCTGCTGTTCGCTGTGCCTGCTTTCGCCAGCGAAGGCGATCATTTCAAAGGCAAGCCGGCAAACACGCTGGAGCAAGCCGTTGCCAATTTCTCGGAGTACAACAACAGACTGGAGGATATGCTGGCCGGTGAACTGGGCCTGGAAGCCATGAACGAAGTGCACCAGCTCACCTACACGCTGGAAAACGCCCTGAAGAAGCTGGACGATGAAATTGACGAACTTGAGGACACCCTCGAGAAAGTCCATAAGGCATCCGAGCACGCTGATCCGGACACCGTGCGCTCTGCCGGCAAGCAGTACCTCAGCGACAGCCGCAAAATAGTTCGGTAACGACTGCACAAACACACGTCTCGCAATCTCTGCTAACCTCTGTTCAGGCTGTTCCGGTACGGCCTGTTCAGAGGTGGTTTATGGACCCACAGGCACAGAAAATCCTTCAGCAGGTGCGAGATGATCACCAATCAGGCGCAGCACAGCTTGCCGTCCAGACTTTGGCGTCGCTGTGCCAGTGGCTCGATGCAAAAGAGGTTGGAGCGGGCGAGCTCAATGATGTCCTGACGGGTCTGCACGCTGCACGGCCCAGCATGGTGCCCTTGGGCAACGCCATTTCCCGTTGCCGGCAGGGGCTTGAGGCCAGCACCGACACAACACCTGTAAGCGCCCATGCCCGCCCGGTGATTCGCCAGGTGCTTCAGCAACTACAGAGCGCCCAGACACAGACCGCAAAACATGCCACAGAACTGGTTTCGCCGGGTGCTGTTCTCATGACACACAGCAACAGTTCCCAGGTATTTTCCCTGTTCCGGCGGCTCAGCGAACAACGTCAGTCATTTTCGGTAATCTGTACCCAAAGCAGCCCGGGAAACGAGGGCTTTGCACTGGCCCGCCAACTGGATGATCTGGGTATCGGGGTTACCCTGATTACGGATGCCCAGCTGGGGCTGTTCATGGCCCAGGCAGACATGGTGGTGTGTGGCTGCGACACGTGGCTCAGCGACGGGGCCTTCGTCAATAAAAGCGGTACCTATCTGATGGCTCTGGCGGCCCGGGCTCAGGCAAAGCCCTGCTGGGTGCTGGCGGACACATTCAAGGACAGTTCAGCCACCAGCCAAACCGTTGTACTTGAAGAAATGCCCCGGAGTGAGCTTGGGGCACCCGCAGGGCAACACATCACCGTCCGCAACGTCTACTTTGAAACCATTCCCACACATCTGCTTTCGGGCCGGGTCAGCGAAGCGGGCGTTTTTTCGTTCCCTGCCGGGCCTCTGCGGTAAACGGATCCTCAGGCCAGGGGTGTTTGGGGTAACGGCCACGGTTATCTTTACGCACTTGCGGGTATACGTTAGACCAGAAACTTGCCAGATCTGCCGTGACCGCCAGCGGCCTTCGGGCTGGCGAAAGCAGATGGATCAGCACCGGTAACCGGCCGCCAGCCACCACCGGCGTGTTGGTCCATCCAAATAACGCCTGTAACTTGGCCGCCAGCACCGGGCCGTTCTCGGCTGTGTAATCCAGGGTTACGGAGCTGCCGGTGGGAATGGTCAGAGCAACAGGGGCAAGTTCCGCTAACTGCTTCTGTTGCGGATAATCCAGCAGGCTGTTCAGGGCATTCTGCAGGTTCAGCCTGGCAAGATCAGACCAGCGCTCTATGCCGCCCAGAAAGGGCGCCAGCCAATCTTCCAGAGACGCCGCCAAGGCTTGCTCACTGACATCCGGCCACTGGCCGGGATAGTGTCTGGCCAGCAACGCGACCCTTGCCTGCCACTGCCGGGTAGCGGGGGTCCATGGCAGGCTGTCCAGCCCTTTACGCCTGATCGCAGCCAGAATACCCTGCTGAATCAGCTCCGGTGAGGGTTTTGCCAGCGGTTTCCCGGCAAGGAGCAACGCCCCCAAACGGCGGGTTTTTCGAGCCACGACCGTCCCGCGTTTATCATCCCATTCCGCCTCGTCCTGCTCGCTTATATGGGCCGCCAGATCGGTTTCCAGAGTCGGCAGATCCACCGGCGCTGCCAGATAGATCCTTGCTTCTCTTGCCTTGCCGTCCAGGTCGGCTGCCACCAGCCATTCGTGCCGTGCCAGACCGTCGTCGTCCCGCAACAGGGCGCCTTTGCCATTACTGAGCTGGTAGCGCGGTATGGTGCCGGGGCGTCTCTTACCAACTCGATCGGGGTAAGCGAGTGCCAACAAACGCCCGACTTCTGAGGCCGTTGGCGTAGTTTCCTGTTCGCTTTTTCCATGAGCGTCGGATGCTGACAAGCGCTTTGCCTGTTTCCGTAATGCCTGAAGCCGTTGCGGATCCGCGCGTTGGGCGCCACGCTCACCATAGAGTACGCGAACCCGCTCATGCATATCAGCACCGGCACCGGGCCCCAGCAAATCCCGGTCTTCCAGCAATGCCGCCAGTTCAGCCGCCAGCCGGCCCAAGCCAAGCGATCGCCCCACAATGACCATGTGCGCCAGCCGCGGGTGAATGCCCAGTGCCCGGACCGATTTTCCGTGTTCGGTAATGGCGCCATCATCGTCCAGCATATCCAGCCACTGCAGCAGCTCCACGGCCTGTTGCCAGTGAGCCGGGGGCGGCGGGTCGATCCATACCAGGTTATCCGGCGTTCGGGCACCCCACTGGGCCAGTTCAAGCACCAGTGGCGCCAGATCGGCTTCGCGAATCTCCGGAGGCGTAAACTCCGCCAGCCCATAGTGCTCCGACTCGCTCCACAACCGGTAACACACGCCCGGTTCCACCCGGCCTGCGCGGCCTTTGCGTTGCTCTGCGGAGGCCTTGGATACCCGGCCGGTAACCAGCCGTGTCATGCCGCTGTTGGGGTCAAACACGGCACGGCGCTGCTGGCCGCTATCCACCACTACGCGCACACCCTCAATAGTGAGGCTGGTTTCAGCAATGGCGGTGGCCAGTACCACTTTGCGGGTGCCCGCTGTGGCCGGTGCAATGGCCTGATCCTGTGCTGCGGCTTTGAGGTTGCCAAACAGGGGGGCAATGACAACATTCGGGGCCACATGCCCGGCCAGGGCCTGAGCCACCCGCTGAATCTCTCGGGCTCCCGGGAGAAACACCAGCACTGAACCCGGCTGCTGTTCCAGGGCTTCGGTAACCACAGCCACCACCTGATCCACCAGCCGTGGATTGCGTTGTCTGACTGGCGCCGGGCGATAGCATACCTCCACGGGAAAGGCTCGCCCTTCGCTATTCAGAACGGGCACATCTCCGAGCAGCCGGGCAATGGGTGCGGTATCCAGCGTGGCAGACATCACCAGTACCCGCAGATCTTCCCGCAGTGCCTCCTGTGTTTCCCGCACCAGGGCCAGCCCGAGATCGGCCTGAAGGGACCTTTCATGAAATTCATCAAAGAGGACGGCGGCGTAGTCTTCCAGCATGGGATCACTCTGGATCAGCCGGGTGAGAATGCCTTCGGTGACTACTTCTATGCGTGTGGTAGCAGAAATTCTGGTATCCAGTCGCGTGCGGTAACCCACGGTTTGCCCGGGCTTTTCACCCAGTTGCGAGGCCATAAACCTGGCCGCCGAGCGGGCCGCCAGCCGCCTTGGTTCAAGCATCAGGATTTTTTTGCCCTGCAGCCAGGGGGCATCCAGCAGCGCCAGGGGCACCCTTGTGGTCTTGCCGGCGCCCGGGGGTGCCTGCAGCAGGACCGTGCTGGCTTGCTCCAGAGCTTGTTTCAACTCTGGGAGGATATGGTCTATTGGGAGCACGTTTTTTGCTTTGGCCTTGGTTCGCAATCAATGTGCCAGGGATCAATCACTTGAGTGAAACCGCAAAGCGCCACCACGGCGGCGCAGAGCAGCAGGCCTGTGGCGCCGGGCACGATTACAGCAGCCAGTACGCCGGTAAGCGGGATCAGAAAATTAAGCTTCAGTACGGGCATTCTCACGATTGGCTTTTGCCCACTGGTAAATGCGCTCGAAGGCCTCTGCCAGTTGCTCTGGATTGTGCGGCGGCTGTATCAGTGCAGCCAACTGGCCGTCGGGGTTTACAAGGGCAAAATGGCCGCTGTGGTCCACCAGTAACTCACCGTCCACTTCCCGATGAACGAACACGGCACTGAGGCTCTTGGCCAACTCCCGCAGGGTTTCCAGGTCGCCGGTCAGGCCGTGGAAGTTTTCGCCGAAGAAGGCGGTATAGTCCTTGAGCTTACCAGGGGTGTCATGTTCGGGGTCGGCGGTGATCAGCAGGTAATCCGGTTGTGGCAGTTCTTTCGATAACAACTTGTCCGTACGCCGCAGATTAGCCATGGCCGCCGGGCAGATATCCGGGCAGTTGGTGTAGCCGACAAACGCAAACGTCCATCGGCCCCGCAGGCTTTCCCGGGTGACTGTTTCGCCGTTTTCGTTGGTAAGCGTGAATTCTGCCAGTGGCCGTGGCTGGTCATAAACATAGGTATTCATTTCAGCCAGATCCGGAGCCGGCATTGGCTCCCCGCTGCCCACCAGAAATACCTGTCGGCCTACCACCAGTCCAAACACCAGCACGACCAGCAGCAGAAGTACGAACAACGTCACCCGAACTGAACGATTCATCATTGCTCCTATCAGAAAACTCTGCGGTATCGCAGCGCCAGCAGGAGGGGGTGCCTTTTTTGCAGGGAAAAAGATGTCTGAGCGCAGCGAGTTGTTTTTCCCGGAAGAAAAGGCACCCCCTCCTGCTGGCGCGTCTGCACCGAGTCAGAAAAACACGTAATGATCCACAAGGAGTACCACAAACAGCGCCATCAGGTAAGTGATGGAGTATTTGAAGGTGTTGAGTGCCACTCGGCGGTCGTCGCCTTTCAGCAAGCGTATTGCGTACTGGAGAAAGCGCAGGCCCAAAGCCAGAGCACCAGCCAGGTATATCCAGCCGGACATGCCTGTGACAAAAGGTAGCAGGCTGACCGCCAGCAATATGAGGGTGTACAGCACAATGTGCAGTTCGGTGTATTTGTTGCCGTGGGTCACGGGCAGCATGGGGATGCCGGCTTTAGCGTATTCTTCTTTGCGATGAATGGCCAGCGCCCAGAAGTGCGGCGGGGTCCAGGCGAAGATGATCAGTACCAGTAACAGCGCATGGCCTTCTACCTGGCCGGTTACGGCTGTCCAGCCCAACAGGGGCGGCATGGCACCGGCGAGGCCGCCGATGGTGATATTCTGGGGCGTTGCCCGCTTCAGGAACAGCGTGTAAACACCAGCATAGCCCACCAGGGAAGCCAGCGTTAACCAGGCAGTGAGGTGGTTCACCTGCCACATGAGCACCACCATGCCAACGCTGGCCAGCAGTGTGGCAAAAGTAATCGCTTCTGCCGGTGTAATCTTGCCGGTAGCCACCGGGCGCTTGCGGGTGCGGGCCATCACAGTGTCGATCTTCTGATCCACCACATGATTGACGACGGCGGCGGCTCCTGCAAGGAAGGCGATGCCCAGATTGCCCCAGATCAGCACACCCGGGCCGGGAAGCCCGGTGGTGGCCAGTAGCATGCCAATAACGGATGTCAGAATCATCAGGGCGACGACCCTGGGCTTGGTCAACTCCAGGTAGTCGCGCCAGGATATTGCGCGTGCGGAATGGCGGGAAACTCGCTGGGCCGGCAGTACATCCACTCGCTCTCTCATGCCGTAACCTCCTGATGTACTGTTGTTGTGTGTGTTGCTTTTACACTCTTTGCCTGCGGCAGCAGGTGGTGCTGCCAGATCAGGTAAATCACCGACAGCAGCAGCCCGGCGCCCATGGCGTTGTGGGCGACTGCAACCGGCAGCGGAATATGGAACAGAATGTTGGCAAGCCCCAGGGTGATCTGCGCTGCCAGCGCCGCAGCAACCAGCCGGACTGGCCCGCGCAGCGCCGGGCTACGGCGCCGGAGTAGTGGCAGCAAAACGCAAAAATAGGCCAGCACAACCAAAGCGCCCACCCGGTGGGTAACGTGTATGGCTACCCGCCCATCCGCCGTGAGTTGCCCACCCAGATAATTCGGGCCAACGTGTTGTGTGATATCAAAACCATGCCGGAAATCCATGCCCTCGGGCCACCACTGACCCTGACAGGTCGGCAGGTCTGTACAGGCTACGGCGGCGTAATTGGCCGCAGTCCAGGCGCCCAGCGCGATCTGCATGACAATGAGCAACAGACCAGCGTACAGCCAGGGGCTGAGGTTCGTGACGGCAAGCGACCCGCCCGGTTTTGCTGATGCCTTCGGCAATCGGGTTGCCGGGTTGTTGCGCTCGCCTGCAAACTTCCGGAGCCGGAGCATCAGCACAGTCAGCAGGCTGAGCGTTGTAAAACCTCCGAGCAGATGCAGGGCAACCACCTGGGGCCAGAGTTTCAGGGTGACTGTCCACATGCCGAAAGCCCCCTGCAGCAGAATAAAGCCGGCAATAAACAGGGGCAACTTCACGGGTACACCGCTCCGGCGCTGTCTCACGGCACTGGCTGCCAGGCCAAACACCACCAGCCCCAGCGTTCCGGCGGCGTAGCGATGAATCATTTCAGGCCAGCCTTTGGCAACGTCTACCGGCGTATCCGGGAACCGGGCATTGGCGATGGCAATGTGCGTCTCACTCTGGGGCACGGTGATGAAGCCGTAACATCCCGGCCAGTCCGGGCAGCCGAGGCCTGCGTCCACTAACCGTGTCCAGGCACCCAGCATGATCACCACAGCGGCGAGCAGCACAGCAAATGTCGCCCAGTTAACCATGGCTCTGACGTTTGGCTGCTTCTCGGTGGACGCATAATTCAAGGTAATTCCTCCGGGCTGGACTCAGCCCACCTGGGACAGTTTGAGCAGGTGTTTCAGATCCTCAAGCATGTCCTTGCCGGAATTCTCCGGGCCGTAGTGCATCATAACGTTGCCAAACGGATCAATCAGCATGATGCGCGGCTCCTGTTCCGGATTGACTCCCGCAGGCCATGCCGGAGTTGCACCAGGCGCGGGAACCAGGCGCTCCATCAAACGGTATTCCGTAGGCCAGCGTGCCGCAAGGTCGCCGGAAATGCCGCCCAGCACGGCGGCTCTGGACACACGGTTGGCATTTTTCCCCAGCGCTATGTTGGCCTGCCGGGCCAGGTAGAGCAGCTCTTCACAGCGGCTGTCACACTCGCCGGCTGCAACCAGCAGCAACCATTGCGGGTCTGTCTTGCCAGCAGTAAAACGACTGGCCAGAGGCTCACCCGAGAGGGTTTCAAGCTTAAGGGCAGCCACGGGTACCGGTGGCTGGATCAGCGTGCCCTGATTCGTGTGCCCTGCAGGGTTCAGCCAGCCTGTATAGAACATTATGGTGGCAAGAATCATTGGCCCGAAGCCCAGAGCGAACAGCAAAAAGGCCGTACGCCGGCCTCTGCGAACCTGTTCCGGCGTGGGGTGGTCTGCATCGTCCTGTTGAGGTATCCGGTTAGCCATTGTCATTGTCATTATTGGCTCCTGTCTTTCGGTAACTCGCTATTACACTCAATATAGTCAGCACCACGGCAAGCGCAAACCATTGTGTCGCATAACCGTAATGCGTCTGCGGCCCCATAAGGTCCGGCTCCCAGTCAGCACGGTAGGCGCCTGGCTGCCCGCTGCCCTGAAGCCGGATAATCGCACCAGGCAATTGTGCAATTTCCTTCCTGGCAATTTCTGCGGGCAACGTCTGTACCCGCCGGGGCCAGCCTTCTGCCGGCACGGAATCTTCCGACAGCACCGGCGGCTCCGGAAAAGGGCTTAGCCGCCCGGCCAGGCTGAATACACCATCGGGAGGAGATACATCCGGTAACTGATCCCGGGTTCTCGGGGCTGCCACCCAGCCCCGGTTTACCAGAACCGGCGGGCCCTCAAGCGGATAGAATACAGTCAGTACTTCGTAACCGGCAACGCCGTCGCGGGTCCGGTTATCCAACAGCCAGCTCCGGTCGCCAAACAGCCCCGTTACCGTTACCGGCCTGCCGCTTTCAAGCCCGCTGGCCACCTGTTCCGGCCAGGCCAGATCCCGTGCCTCCTGTTGCCATTGCTCAAGCAGAACCTGTTTCTCTGCCGCCCGGTTCAACTGCCAGATACCCAGGCCCACCAGCAATGGCAAAAATGCACCCGCAAAAATCAGTAGTCGCCAATCTGCCTTCCATTTGCGCGGGCTTTTCTGTGCCTCAGTCATGGTCTGCTATAGTGAACCTGGCAGCAACCGGAACAAAACCCAGAGATGTCTCTATGCTCAAAGCACTGATCATTTTTCTCATGCTTACCGTTGTAGCCAGTCTGTTCAGCGGCCTGTTTTTTCTCATCAAAGACGGCGGCAGAACCAAACGGGTGGTGAACTCCCTCACAGTGCGGGTGTTGTTGAGCGTGCTTCTGCTGGCGGTTATCCTCCTGTCCCTCTGGCAAGGGAGCCTTACGCTACATCCGACTCCCTGAGGTTTTTTGATTGCTGCGTCAAATAACATACACGAACACAAACAGGCCCAGCCAGACCACATCCACAAAATGCCAATACCAGGAGGTGGCCTCGAAACCAAAATGGTTGTCCGCCGTGAAATGCCCTTTTTGTATGCGTATCAGCATGATAATCAGCATCAAAGTACCCAGCATCACGTGGAAGCCGTGAAAGCCCGTGAGCATGAAGAAGGTAGTACCGTAAATGCCGGACTGAAGCGTCAGGTTCAGCTCCGTATAGGCGTGGATATACTCTTCTGCCTGCAGAAACAGGAACGCCAGCGCCAGCACGATGGTAGCCGCCAGCCAGATTTTCAGCTTTTTCCGATTATCGGCTTTCAGGGCGTGATGAGCCACGGTGACGGTAAACGATGAGGTAACCAGCAGGATGGTATTCACCAGAGGCAGGCCCCAGGCTCCGATCACCGATTCGGGCGGCGGGAAGGCTTCCGGATCCGGGTTGTTAATCAAGGGCCAGGTGGCCTGAAAACCTTCCCAGAGCATGTTGGAGCTGCCACGATCGCCCTCACCCCCGAGCCAGGGAACGGCAAACACCCGGGCGTAGAACAGGGCACCAAAAAACGCTGCAAAGAACATGACTTCCGAGAAAATAAACCAGCTCATACCCCAGCGGAAGGAGCGGTCCATCTGCGGGCTGTACAGGCCGGAGCGACTTTCCCGGATAACGCTGCCAAACCAGCCGAACAGCATGTAAATCATCACCAGAATGCCGGCCCAGAATATCATCCAGGCACTGCCGGTACTCTCTCCCTGGTTGCTGCTGACCATGATTGATGCGGCCCCATAGAGGGTGACGCCAAGGCCCACCGTGGCAACTATAGGCCACTTGCTCTGTTCTGGAACGTAATAGGTCTGATAGTCCGCCATAGCAATCTCCGATGGCTTATCCGTTATCGTTTGTTGTTGTGCTGGCTGCCGCTGCCTGGGGCTCGCCCTGATCGTAAAGCGTGTAGGACAGGGTCAGTTTGGTGATGTGGCTGGGTATCTCCTGATCCACAATAAACACCAGGGGCATTTCCGTATTCTCCCCCGCTGCCAATGGCTGTTGGTTAAAACAGAAGCACTCGGTTTTATGGAAATACAAAGTGCCCTCCGATGGTGACAGGCTCGGAACCGCTTGCCCCACCATATCCCGGCTGGTGGGATTTTCAGCGTAGAAATTCACTGTGGTGGCCTCACCCGGGTGTACCTCGACGCTCCGGGACACGGGGCGGAATATCCAGGGCATGCCCGGCCCGTTCTGGGCCAGGAACTGCACCTTGATGGTTCGGTTCATATCTGCCACCGAACGCTCTGTGGACTCATAACGGCCACCGGTTTTGCCATTGATGCCGGTGATGTCGCAGAACACGTCGTACAGGGGCACCAGTGCAAACCCGAAGGCAAACATGCCCACCACACCCGACAGGCACCAACCTATAACCTTCGCGTTGCTGCGACGGGGGGCGGATTCACGTGCCTGTTGATCAGCCATTTTTACGGCCTCCTATTTCACTTCGGGTGGCGTCGTGAACGTGTGGTAAGGCGCCGGCGACGGGATCTCCCACTCCAGCCCTTCCGCACCTTCCCAGGGCTTGGCCGGCGCTTTTTCGCCGCCTCTTGCACACTTCACAACAATCAGAAGGAACAGCAACTGGGTAGTGCCGAACATGAAGGCCCCGATACTGGACACCATGTTGAAATCGGCAAATTGCAGTGCGTAATCCGGAATCCGGCGCGGCATGCCTGCAAGTCCCAGGAAGTGCATGGGGAAGAAGGCCAGATTCATGCCAATAAACGACAGCCAGAAATGGGTTTTGGCCAGGGTTTCATCGTACATGTGGCCGGTCCACTTGGGCAGCCAGAAATAAGCCGAGGCGAAGATCCCGAATATGGCACCGGGCACCAGTACGTAGTGGAAGTGGGCAACCACAAAATAGGTGTCATGGTACTGGAAGTCTGCCGGTGCAATCGCCAGCATCAGGCCCGAAAAACCGCCGATGGTGAACAGAATCACAAAGGCAATAGCGAACAACATGGGTGTCTCAAAGGTGAGCGAGCCCCGGAACATGGTGGCGACCCAGTTGAACACCTTAACCCCGGTCGGTATGGCAATCAGCATGGTGGCGTACATGAAAAACAGCTGGCCTGCCACCGGCACACCTACCGTAAACATATGGTGCGCCCACACCAGGAACGACAGCAAAGCAATGGCGCCCGTCGCATACACCATGGAGGAATAACCAAACAGCCGTTTACGTGAAAATGTCGGGATAATCTGGGAGATCGCTCCAAATGCAGGGAGGATCATTATATAAACCTCAGGATGCCCGAAAAACCAGAACACATGCTGGAACAGCACCGGGTCGCCACCACCAGCCGCGTTAAAGAAGCTGGTGCCGAAGTTGATGTCCATCAGCATCATGGTGACCACGCCCGCGAGCACCGGCATAACGGCAATTAACAGGAATGCAGTGATCAGCCAGGTCCAGACAAACATGGGCATTTTCATCAAAGTCATACCCGGCGCCCGCATGTTCAGCACCGTGGCTATGACGTTGATGGCACCCATGATCGACGACACACCCATAATGTGGATGGCGAAAATAAAGAAGGTGGTGCTCGGCGGCCCGTAGGTGGTGGACAGTGGCGCGTAGAAGGTCCAGCCGAAGTTGGGCGCGCCCCCCTGCATGAACAATGTGGAGACCAGAATCAGGAAGGCACAGGGCAGCAGCCAGAAGCTCCAGTTGTTCATTCTTGGCAGTGCCATGTCCGGCGCGCCGATCATCAACGGTATCATCCAGTTTGCCAGCCCCACAAACGCGGGCATAACCGCACCGAAGACCATGATCAGGCCATGCATGGTGGTCATCTGGTTGAAAAATTCCGGCTGCACAATCTGCAGCCCGGGCTGGAACAGCTCAGCCCGGATAACCATCGCCATGGTCCCTCCCAAAAGGAACATGGTGAAGCTGAATATCAGGTACATGGTCCCGATATCCTTGTGGTTGGTGGTCAGCAACCAGCGACTGATGCCGCTGGCCGGGCCGTGATGATGATCCTGTGCGTGGGTATCTGCAACCGCACTCATGAAAACCCCCGTTACCGCCAATTTTTGTGGCTGGTGATATCTGTTATCTGGCGTTGATTACTGTTGGTTCTTGTAATCGAAGATTTCTTTTGGCGTGACCATGTCACCCACCTTGTTACCCCAGGCATTCCGCTCATAGGTAATGATGGCCGCGAGATCTGCCTCGTTCAGCTGGCCACCAAAGGCCTGCATTGCCGTTCCGGACTTACCGTTCACCACAATATCAATGTGGGCGGCTATGTCTCCGGTAGCAATGGCGCTGCCTTTAAGGGCCGGGAATGCCGGTGGAGCGCCGCTGCCATCGGCCTGGTGGCAGGCTGCACAGTTGGTAGCGTAGGCTTTTTCGCCACGCTCCATCAGCTCTTCCATGCTCCAGTCTTTCTGGGTCAGCTCACGCTCTTTCTCGGCTGCGGCTTTCTTTTCGGCAACCCAGGTGTTGTATTCCTCTTCCGGCACCGCCTTTACCACAACCGGCATAAACCCGTGGTTCTTTCCACACAGCTCGGTACACTGGCCACGGTAGGTGCCTGGCTTGTCTACGCGGGTCCAGGCTTCGTTGATGAAGCCTGGGATGGCGTCTTTCTTGAAGCCGAAATCCGGCACCCACCAGGAGTGAATAACGTCGTTTGCCGTCAGCAGGAAGCGAATCTTCTTGCCGACCGGAATCACCATTGGGTTGTCCACTTCCAGCAGATAGTTTTCGCCCTTGGTCTGGCGGTTGCCGATCTGGTCTGCAGGTGTTGTGAGGTTGGAGAAATAGCCGAAATCCTCATTGATATACTCGTACTGCCACTTCCACTGGTAACCGGTTACCTTGATATCTATGTCTGACTCGGTGGTGTCGTACATATCAATCAGGGTCGCCGTGGCGGGAATCGCCATGATGACGAGAATGACGAGGGGAATCAGCGTCCAGAGCACTTCAACCAGTGTATTCTCATGAAAGTTGGCTGGTTTGGCGCCCTGTGACTTGCGGTGGGCAAAGATTGACCAGAACATGATTCCGAAAACCACGACACCAATCGCGACGCAGATCCAGAAAATGGTCATGTGAAGGTTGAATATATCGTTACTGGTACCGGTCACCCCCGGGGTCATGTTTACCGTCCAGTCCGCCATGGACAGAGCGGGGAACAACAAACCGCCTGAAAGGGCACCTACCCGCTTAGCGTGCACGCGCATGCTGTGTCTCCACAGAGTGTTATTCTTGTCGGATTTTGCATAATCCCTCTGGGCTTAACCGGTGCTCGCATTCACCGGAAAATGCCAGAGTGAAAGCCTGCTTACAGATACATCAATGACGAGTATAGACACAGATCAAAAAAAGACTAAAAAACTGGTTAAACCTAAAACGACTAACCAGGAGTTTTTAATAAACAGAATGAATATGACGCTCAGACTTTCAGTCACGGACCGACGCCTGTGGGCTCTGGCATGGCCACTGATGCTCACCAACCTCACCGTACCGTTACTGGGGCTGGTAGACACTGCGGTATTGGGGCACCTGGAAAGCCCGGAATATCTGGGCGCGGTTGCGGTTGGCGCCAACCTGTTCAGCATTCTGTACTGGACCTTCGGCTTCATGCGCATGGGCACAACAGGGCTGGCTGCCCAGGCCTGGGGCAGGCGCGACAGTCTCGGCCAGGTTGCCCTGCTGCTGCGCTCGGTGATGCTGGCGGTGGCTATCGGTTTACTGCTCATCCTGTGCCACCAGCCACTGATCCGGATCGGGCTGGCACTGATGAATCCCAGCCCTGGCGTTACGGAACTGGCCGCAGAGTACGCTGCCATAAGAATCTGGAGCGCTCCGGCGGTGCTGTGCCAGTACACTCTGGTGGGCTGGCTGATTGGCACCCAGTTCCCGCGCGGGCCCATGATCATGCTGATTGTGGCCAACGGCCTGAATATCCTGCTGGATGTGCTTTTCGTAACCGTGCTGGGCTGGAACAGCCGGGGTGTGGCTGTTGCCACGGTAATCGCCGAGTACGGAGCCGCCATTATCGGCTTTGCAATCGTGTTGCAGCGCATGCCCGATGGGCAGAGGCTGACCCGGGAGTTATTCGGTACCCTTGCGGACTATCTGGCCATATTGCAGGTAAACCGCTACATCATGGTGCGTACCATTGCGCTGTTGCTGGTACTGGCATTTTTCACCGCTCAGGGCGCTCGTCAGGGCGACACCATACTGGCGGCCAACGCAGTACTGATCACCTTCCTGCTGCTGATTTCCAATGCTCTGGACGGCTTTGCCAACGCCGCTGAAGCCCTGATTGGCGAGGCTGTGGGCAAAAACAGCAGGCGGCGTTTCCTTGCAGTGTTCCGATGCGCGCTGCGCTGGTCTCTGTGGGGTTCGCTGTTGCTGACAATTCTGTTTGTTGCCGGAGGCCGCGGACTGATCGCGTTGCTGACAGGTATTGAAGAAGTACGTACCACTGCCTGGCAATATCTGCCCTGGCTCTGGCTGCTGCCTTTTGCCTCGGTGTGGGGATTTCTGTTTGATGGCGTATTCATTGGCGCGACACGCACCCGGGATATGCAGAATACCATGCTGTTTTCGGCACTGGGGGTATTCGCTCCGGTGTGGTGGCTGACCACGGGCTGGGGTAACCACGGGCTCTGGTTTTCCCTGATCTGTCTGATGCTTGCCCGGGCAGCGAGCATGGGCTTGCTATGCTGGTCACACACTCGTAACGATCGTTGGTTCCAGGCCCGGTAGCCCGGGCAATCGTTAACAATATCTGACAGTTTGTAAATCGCAGCTTGTAAAATCTCGTCTACACTTGTCAGAAAAGACGGGCACCTCCTTGGTGGAAAGCGATGATAACTAGCTGCAGCCTGGCCGCCCTGATATTCATTGCCCGTTACAGGAGGCGCCTTGCGACCTCAAATTGTTCAGACACCGGCATGTCCTTAAATGACTCCACAGGCAGTACTGGAAATCATTGATCACGCGCGACGCAAGGAAGCCCGCTCGGGCACCTTTCTGAGGCAGCTGCATAAAAAGGCGGCAGCGCTGCCTTCGGCTGTCACCATTGAGGGCTATCAGCCTGCGCCCTGCCTGTTCCAGTTCGCTATCGAGTACATTGAGATGGCACCGCGGCTCATAGAGTGTGTGGATGCCTGTGCGCGGGAAGCCGGTAAAGCCCAACTGTTTGACCCGTTTGTAAAAGCCGCCATCGGTTACTTCACCGAGCCCTCGGCGTTACTGGTGCGCTACGATGGCCTCGACGGGCTTCTGATACGGGCCTACCTTTGCCACCGCCTTATGGAAGAAATGCATGAGAACAACCATTCCATCCGAACCGGCGGGCTTGTGGATATGGAGGCAACCCGAGCCAACCTGCTGGTTCACGAGCTGATTGGTGAACCCTTCGCAAACGAACTGGACGACTCCATCACCGTAACCGTACTGCAAATTGCCGGCACACCGGACTATTATGAGCTCAACCTCGACCCCTTCGTCGAACAGGTAAACAATGAGGCCTGGAACTGGATGCGACACTACTGGGAAAACCTTCTGATCCGCAATCATATCCGCTTTTCGCTGGGCTCCGGCCTGGCCTGACCTGTCCAGGACTATTCCGGGAGCAACCAAAGATCCTCAGAGACTCATTATGACCGAACGCAAAACCGATATCCGCCCGGGCCGCTACCGACACTACAAGGGCCAGGATTACGAAGTTATTGATATTGCACGGCACAGCGAAACCGGGGAAAAACTGGTGGTTTACCGTTGCCTGTACGGGGATTACAGCCTGTGGGTGCGCCCGCTTGGCATGTTCCGCGAAACTGTTGAGGTTGCCGGGGAGCAGGTCCCGCGCTTTGCTCGCATTGACGGGAGTTGAGCATTAGACAAGCCCTTTGACTCAGCCGGCCATTTACTGCACATTACCGCGTTTTCATGATCCCCGCCTTCACTGCAAGGCTGGAAAACCAACCACTACGCCATACTCGGAGTCCCCCATGAATGCCGTTGTTGCCGCGGTGCTGATCATGCTCGTATTGAGCCTGGCCCGCATCCACGTTGTTGTTGCCCTGATCGTAGGCGCCGTCTCCGGTGGCCTGATTGCCGGGCTGTCCCTTGATGCGACCATTGAAGCCTTTAATAACGGCCTTGGCGGTGGCGCTACCGTAGCCCTCTCGTATGCAACCCTGGGTGCCTTCGCCGTTGCCATCGGCAAATCCGGCCTGGCCCACGCCCTCGCCGACAAAACCCTCGCCATGGTCGGCCAGCAGGATAACAACACCGCGGCAAAAAGTGTGCGCTACATGATCATTGGTGTGCTGGTGCTGATTGCCCTTTCGTCCCAGAACATCCTGCCTATCCATATTGCGTTCATTCCGCTGGTGGTTCCGCCCATGCTGTATGTGATGGCCAAGCTGAAAATGGATCGCCGCCTGGTGGCCTCTGCGCTCACTTTCGGGCTGATAACCCCTTACATGTTCCTTCCGGTGGGTTTTGGCGGCATTTACCTGAACGAAATCCTGATGGCCAAAATCAGCGCCAACGGCGGTGAAACCGAAGGCCTGAGCGTTATGCAGGCCATGGCCCTGCCTGCTCTGGGCATGCTTTGTGGCCTGCTGATAGCCATCTTCTTCACTTACCGGGGTGACCGTGAATACGATCTGGACGTTATCACCCGCACCGAACGCGTAAATGTCTCCTACAGCGCGGGCACCCTGATCATGGCGCTGGTCGCTATTGTTGTCGCCTTTGTGGTTCAGCTCTGGCTGGGCTCCATGATCCTCGGGGCATTGGCTGGCTTTCTGCTGTTCAACCTGTCGGGGGTGGTGAAGTGGAAAGAAGCCGACGACCTGTTTACCGAGGGCATGAAAATGCTCGCCATGATCGGTTTCATCATGATCGCCGCCTCGGGTTTTGCGGAAGTGATGCGTGAAACCGGGGAAATCGCGACTCTGGTACAAAGCTCCGTGGATCTCATCGGCAACAACAAGCCCATGGCGGCTCTTCTGATGCTGGTTGTTGGCCTGATGATCACCATGGGCATAGGCTCATCTTTCTCCACCATCCCCATTATCGCTGCCCTGTACGTACCCCTGGCCCTGGAAATGGGCTTCAGCTCCCTGGCGATCGTTGCCCTGGTGGGCACCGCCGGCGCCCTGGGCGACGCCGGTTCCCCGGCTTCAGACTCCACTTTGGGCCCCACTGCCGGCCTGAACGTAGACGGCCAGCACAACCACATCTGGGACTCGGTAGTGCCCACGTTCCTGCACTACAACCTGCCGTTGCTTGGGTTTGGGTGGTTGGCGGCTATGGTTCTCTGATTTCAGAAACCATGGAGGTGGCCTTCTTTTGTAGCCTGCCAGTTTGGGGGCTACGAGGTCACGGTGGGTCTTTTCTGCCGGCAAAAAGATGTCTGAGCGCAGCGAGTTGTTTTTCCCAGAAGAAAAATATACCGCCACGGCCTCGAACCCCGCCAAGCCAGCAGGCTACAGTCTTTAGTCTTTAGTCTCTAATCCTTAGTCCTCACTCCCAGCCTTGAAGAAAACAACCTGCTTAACCGTATGATCATCCTGGTTGTCACGTCGATTAACCCGAGTCTCAAGCTCAGGGTTAGCTGGCTGCTCGGTATCCGACATGGCATCGGTAAAGCCGCACGCCACACACTCACGAATCTGCTCACCGGCATCGTCGGTGAACATCATGATCTTGTCCATCTCCGCGCAGCGGGGACAAACCGCTCCGGCAATAAAACGTTTCGGGGTAGCCATTACATAACTCCAGGTTAAAGCCTCCGGTGGCCATCACCACCACCGGAGATCGTGGGATCAGGCCGCTTCGTCCGTGATGCCGGTCTGCTTTAGCAACGCATCCACCTGCGGTTCGCGGCCACGGAATGCCTTGAACAGCTCCATCGGCTCCTGTGATCCGCCTTTTTCCAGAATGTTGTGAAGGAAAGCCCGCCCGGTTTCCGGATCGAAAATGCCGTTTTCCTCGAACAGCGAGAAGGCATCTGCCGCCAGCACCTCTGCCCACTTGTAGCTGTAATAGCCAGCCGCGTAGCCACCGGCGAAGATGTGCGAAAACGAGTTCGGGAAGCGGTTGAACTCCGGCACTTCGACAACGGCGATAGGTTCGCGCACCTGGCGATGCATCGCCAGCGGGTTGGTGGGGGCCTCTTCGGTGAATTCTGCATGCAGGCGGAAGTCGAACAGTGAAAACTCCAGCTGCCGCACCATGGCCATGCCGGACTGGAAGTTTTTCGCCGCCAGCAGTTTTTGCAGCAAGTCTTCCGGCAGGGGTTCCCCGGTTTCGTGGTGGCTGGCAATCAGTGCCAGGGAATCGGGGTTCCAGCACCAGTTTTCCAGAAACTGGCTGGGTAACTCTACCGCGTCCCAGGCCACGCCATTGATGCCAGACACATCCATAACGTCCACCTGAGTCAACATGTGGTGCAGGCCATGGCCAAATTCGTGAAACAGGGTAGTGACCTCGTCGTGGGTGAGGAGCGACGGCTTGCCATTCACCGGCGGCGTGAAGTTGCAGGTAAGGAAAGCAACCGGCAGCTGAAGCTGGCCGCGCAGGTTGCGCCAGCGCACCCGGCAGTCGGCCATCCAGGCACCCCCGCGTTTGCCCTGGCGGGCGAACAGATCAAGGTAGAACCAGGCAATTGGCTCGCCGTTGCGGCTTATGCAGTAGGCCGTGGCATCTTCGTGCCAGGTTTCCACTTCCGGCCTGGCTTCAATCTGTATATCGAACAGCTTCTCGGCAACCCTGAACAAGCCAGGTACCACCTTATCCACCGGGAACCAGGGGCGCAGGGTTTCGGGGGAGATGTCGTAGCGCTGCTGCCGCAGTTTTTCACTGTAGTAGCCCACATCCCAGGCTTTCAGATCCTCCAGGCCGTGTTCGTCTTTGGCGAAAGCCTTGAGCTCAGCAAACTCCTGCTCGGCAACCGGCCTGGCTTTCGCCGCCAGTTCGTTGAGGAACCCCAGAACCTCATCGCTATCCCGGGCCATTTTGGTAGCCAGCGAGCGCTCGGCGTAGTTGTTAAAGCCCAGCAGTTTCGCCATGGCGTGCCGGCGTTTGAGGATTTCGGCCATTACCTGGGTGTTGTCCCAGGTACCTGCGTCCGGGCCCATGTCCGAGGCACGGGTAACAAAGGCTTCGTATACCTCACGGCGCAACTCACGGTTGTCACAGTAGGTCATTACCGGGAAAAAGCTGGGGAAATCCAGGGTAATCACGTAGCCATCCAGCTCTTTCTGGCGAGCGGCTTGTTTTGCGCCTTCAAGAGCGGAATCCGGAATACCGGCCAGCTCTTCCACGTCGGTGATGTGTTTGAACCAGTGCTGGGTGGCATCCAGAACGTTGTCACTGAAGCGGTTGGAGAGTTCCGCCAGTTCGCGGGACAGCGCCGCATACTGTTTTTTCTGGTCTTCAGGCAGGTCGACACCACCAAGGTGGAAGTCGCGCAGGGTGTTTTCCACCGCTTTGCGCTGGGCTTCGCTCAGATCCTTGAAATCATCGCGAGCGGCGAGCTTTTTGTAGGCTTCGCAAAGGGCTGTGTTCTGGCTAAGCTCGGTACTGTATTCAGTGAGCTTTTCCAAGCAGTTTTTGTAGACTTTGCGCAGATCGTCGTTATTCATTACACCATTGAGGTGCGAAATAACGGACCAGGCGTTACTCAGTTTGTTTTCCAGTGACTGCATGGGTTGGGCCAGGGTGTCCCAGGTGGGGTCTTCGTTCTGGGCCAGGCTGGCGATTTTCATGCGGTTTTCGCTGAGAATCTGGTCAATGGCCGTCTCCATATGCTCGGTTCGCACGTGATCGAACTTTGGCAGCAAATCATCAGTCAGTAACGGGTTATTCATGGATCCCCTTCTCAGCTGTTCAAATGTGAGGTAGCTTCATTTATATCTATCATCGGAGAAAGGCGTCTGTGTGGAGGCTTTGCCAAAACACGCTCCTTGCGGCACATCCATGTGACGCTTGGGCTCCGCCATCCCTGGCTCCGCACAGTTTTGGCAAAGCCTCCACACAGACACCCCCAACTTCCGAGCAAACGCGACTAAGGTATATGTAATGACGAATGTACGTTCTCACAAGGGTATCACGCCAGATTTAGGAAAACGCACTCTGGTAGATGCCAGTGCAGTGGTGATTGGTGACGTTAAAACCGGTGACGATTGCTCCATCTGGCCAATGACCGTGGTGCGGGGCGACATGCACAGGATCCGTATCGGCGACCGCTGCAGCATTCAGGACGGCTCAGTACTGCACATTACCCATGCCAGTGATTATAACCCGGGTGGCTTCCCGCTCACTTTGGGCGACGATGTCACCGTGGGGCACAAGGCTTTGTTGCACGGCTGCACCATTGGCAGCCGCGTGCTGGTGGGTATGGGCTGCATTATTATGGATGGCGCCGTGGTGGAAGATGAGGTGATCGTTGCGGCGGGCTGTCTGGTGCCGCCGGGGAAAACACTGGAGTCCGGGCACCTTTATGTTGGCTCGCCGTGCAGGAAGGCGCGGGCACTGAGCGATAATGAGCGCTCGTTTTTTGCATACACAGCGGCCAATTACGTGAAGCTGAAGGATGAATATCTGGCTGAGCTGGAGCCATGATGCCGGTTAATCCCAGATCATATCCGACTGGGCTTGAAAAATGATCAACCGTTCCCATATAGAGTTGTAGCAGATGTTCACGGATACCCGGTCGGCTGACGCCGGCATTCGGAGCAGTTCCGGGAACGAGGCTGAATGAGTTCAGGTTCGTTTTTTTATAATGGAGGTGTTCTATTATGAGCAATCTTACTCGCTGGAATCCGATCAACGAGTTTGAAGACTTGATGAATCGCTATAACCGGGTTTTTGGGCTGACACGCAGTGGCGGAGAAGGCAAAGATTTATTCAGCCGCAGTGATTGGGCGCCCGCGGTCGATATCAAGGAAACCGATCAGGCCTTCACCATTGAGGCAGAATTGCCCGGAATGGAAAAGAAGGATGTGAAGGTAAGTGTGCATGAGGGCGTGTTGTCCATTGAGGGCGAGCGCAAGCACGAGGAAGAATCCAGCGATAAAAAGCTGCATCGCATTGAGCGTTTCTATGGCAGCTTTGTACGGCGCTTCACACTGCCCGACAATATCGACGAGAACAGCGTGAAAGCCAACTTCAAGGACGGTCTTCTCACGCTCACGCTTCAGAAGGCCGAGCCGAAGGAGCCGAAGGCCATTGAGGTTGACATCGAGTAACCTGCTTCGCCTTTCCGGGACCCAAGCGGTGGTCGGGAGTCAGCTCCCGGCCACCGTAGTTTTTTTCGCACCTACCTTTTCCAGCGCAATGGCGTAATCCTTACCTTTGCGGTGCTGTGAAACCAGATCCAGAATGGTTTCACCATCTTCCCCTGTGTCATTCAGGTTGCCGCCGGCTTCCACAAAGAAGCCCACAAAGCGTTCGAAATCCTCCGCTCGCATGGCCCGATAGGCTTTCAGCAGCGCCGTGTAATCCGACCCCTCGCCCCGGGGCTCTGCGACCAGAAAGCTCTTGACGCGCTCATCACTCCACTCTTCGCCAATAACCTTGGGTTTATCAGGGCCGCTCATAACCACACTCTCCTCAATTGTCGGTTTCTTGCTCAGGGCAGTATTTCCACCGGCAGGTCGCCGGTGGAGATGGATTTGTTACATTCGGGATCGCGGATGGCAATTTCCACCCGACGATTCAGGGCGCGGTTTTCCGCCGAATCGTTTGGTGCAAGCGGGTTGGTTTCTGCGCGACCGGCGGCAACCACACGCTCGGCAGGCACCTGCCGGCTCATGACCAGTTGGTGCACCACCGATACTGCGCGGGCCGCAGACAGGTCCCAGTTGGAGCGGTATCGGCTGCTGGAAATAGGCCGGTCATCGGTGTAACCGGACACCAGCACATCGCCCGTACAGTTCGCCAGCACGCCTACAACTCTTTCAATAATAGGGATCATCTCGGGTTTGATGGATGCCTCGCCAGAACGAAAGGTGGCTTCCTCTGAAAACCGGATAACCACTTTGTTCTGGTCATAATTGACGCTCAGGGCTCCGGACGCCACTTCGTTTTCCAGTTCACGGATCATCCGGCTTGCCAGGTCTATGACGCCTTCGGAAACGGCCGTTGTTGCGGTCTCGGGTGCCCGCTCGTCAATAAATTCCGGCTCTCGGGCCTGGGAGTCATTGGGCTCGGGCAGGGAGACTGTGTCTGATTCCACCAGGGTAATGGGTGAGCCGCCGACATTCGCGGACAGCACGTTGGCAGAGCCAAACGCCACAGACATGGAGTTGGCCATGGCCCGGTATTTTTCGATATCCATTTCCGCAAAAGACAGCAGCAGAATAAAAAAGGTGAGTAACAGGGTGGCAAGATCGGCAAAGGTAACGATCCACGCGGGTGTCTGGTTTTTCAGCCGGGGCCTGCGGTTCTTACGGATCTGTTGCAAAACGTCAGACCTCCCGCTCCGGCGCAAGCCCGGTGCGGTGTTCCGGCGTCACAAAAGAAGAAAGCAGCTCGGTCATAACCCTCGGATTTTCACCGCGCATGATGTTGCGGATAGACGTGATGATCAGAACCTGGTTACGGCTTTCATCTTCAGCCTTGAGCTGCAGTTTGTCCGCCAGCGGCAGCGCAATCAGCTGGGCGATAAACGCGCCGTAGAGCGTTGTCAGCAACGCAATGGCCATAGCCGGGCCGATGGAGGACGGGTCATCCAGCGTATTGAGCATCTGCACCAGGCCCACCAGAGTACCCAGCATACCGATGGCCGGCGCAGACTCGCCAATACCCCGAAACACCCGTTCCGCCACTTCGTAACGCTCCGCCATCTGCTGGGACTCCTGGGCCAGGGCCTCTTCAACCAGTTCAGGCGGATGGCCATCCACGCACAGGTTGATGGCTTTTTGCAGGAATTCATTTCCGGTCTGATGATTTTCCAGGCCAAGAACACCCTCTTTGCGCACCACCAGAGCCAGGGCACCGGCCTCACGAATCAGCTCCGTAGGCCGGTCAACTTTATCGGTAAAGGCCGCACTCATGGCCAGGCGGAAGGCGCTCATAACCGACGACATCCGGAACTTTACGAGCGTTACCGCAAAGGTGCCACCTACAACAATCGCCAGCCCGGGGAGATTAAGAAAAGTGAGAAGCGAGGCATTTGCCAGCATGGCCAGCATAACAATCAGAATACCGGCGACAAGCCCTACGAGGGTGAGAATATCCATGCATAGCCCTTGTAAATAGCCCTTACGGGTTGTTGTTTGTGCGCCTGGCCCGGCGCCGGCGCTCTCAGTCGCTACGTAACGTTTCTATAACCGGCACCGTTTCCGGACGCACGCCACGCCACACCCGGAAGGATTCTGCAGCCTGCTCAACCAGCATACCCACGCCATCGAAGACCCGGGTCGCTCCGTTATCCAGAGCCCACTGATTGAAGGTGGTTGTCTGTAAAGAATACATCATGTCATACACCACTGTGCCAGCCGCGATCACATTTGCGCAAAGGGGCGGCAAGTCGCCCTGCAGGCTGGCACTGGTGCCGTTGATAATCACATCAAACGGCTGGTCCGGCGCTTCAAACCCGCAGGCACCCAAAGTGGTTGCGCCCGCCTCATCGGCAAACAGTGTTGCCAGCGCCTCGGCTTTGGCCACCGTACGGTTGGCGATCGTCAGGCTCGCGGGCTGCTGCGCAAGCAAGGGGCCCAGAACACCACGTACCGCCCCCCCGGCACCCAGAACCAGTATGCGTGCGCCTTTGAGCTGAACGCTGTGATTCGTTATCAGGTCCTGCACCAGGCCCTGGCCATCGGTGTTATCGGCCACCAGCTGGCCTTGGCTGTTCTGATACAGGGTGTTGGCGGCCCCGGCTTTTTCGGCTCTGGCTGTTCGGCTTTGTGCCAGCGCCCAGGCCTGTTCCTTGAAAGGCACGGTTACGTTCAGACCCTTGCCGCCGCCTTCAAAGAAATGGCGAACCGTTTCCGCAAAGCCGTCAAGAGGCGCCTGAATTGCAATGTACTCCACGGGTTCGCCAGTCTGGCTGGCAAACAGGCTGTGGATGCGCGGGGATTTACTGTGGCTGACCGGGTGGCCCACTACCGCATATAGCTCGTTACTCATTGCTTGCCTCCCTTATTCGGTGTCGCCGGCCAACCAGTCGCGCCCGGTGAGAAAATAGTCGGTCAGGCGCGCTTCTTCACTGCCCGCTTCCGGTACCCGGCTGTAATCCCAGCGCACCAGTGGCGGCAGTGACATCAGGATGGATTCTGTGCGCCCGCCTGATTGCAGGCCAAACAGGGTGCCGCGGTCGTACACCAGGTTAAATTCAACGTAACGCCCGCGCCGATAGAGCTGGAAATCCCGCTCGCGCTCACCGTAGGGGTGATCCATGCGGCGCCGGACAATGGGCTCATACGCCTCAATATAGCTGTTACCCACGGATTTCATCAGCCCGAAATCCTGTTCGAAATCAGCGGTGTTGTGATCATCAAAAAACAGCCCGCCAACGCCCCGGGGTTCATCCCGGTGCTTCAGGTAAAAATAATCGTCACACCAGTCTTTGTAGCGTTTGTAAATGTTGTTGCCAAACGGCGCGCAGGCTGCTTTGGCGGTCCTGTGCCAATGCACGCAGTCCTCCTCAAAGCCGTAATAGGGCGTCAGATCGTAACCACCGCCAAACCAGTAAACAGGCTCTCCATTCTCCGGGGTCGCTATGAAGAATCGCACATTGGCGTGAGAGGTGGGCACATAAGGATTGTTCGGGTGAATCACCAGGGAAACACCCATAGCCTGCCAGGGTGCGCCGGCCAGGTGGGGGCGATGCGCGGTGGCTGACGGCGGCATGGTAGCGCCCATCACATGGGAGAAGTTGACGCCGCCCTTCTCGAAGACACGGCCCTCGCTGATTACCCGGCTGACACCACCACCACCTTCGGGGCGATCCCAGGCGTCACGAACAAACTTTGTTCCGCCTTCCAGCGCCTCCAGACGCTCGCATATGGCGTCCTGCAGGCCAAGCAAATACTGTTTAACCGCTTTGCTGTCCGGTTGCTCTGGCATGAATTCTCCTAACGAAGCTGTTTCCCGCTGACGATATCAATAATACGGCTGGGTTTCGGGTTACCACCTAGGTCGCCAGGAACAATGCAGTCAAGCTTGTCACCAAAATAGCGTTGAACCTCTGATACATCGCGTGCGGGCTCTTCCCCCGCCGGATTGCAGGACGTGGATACCAGAGGCATACCCGCAGTTTCACACAGGGCTTTCACCACCGGATGTTCGCTGACCCTCACTGCAATCGTATTATGGCTACCACGTACCCATGCCGGAATCTGTTCATTTACATCCGGCAGCAGGCAGGTAACCGGGCCGGGCCAGTGTTTCCGGGCCTCCACCTGAAGCGCCTCGGGCAGAGGGTCCAGAAGGAAACGAATCTGCTCCACCGATGCCGCTACCAGGATCATACCTTTTTCCACAGGCCGGTTTTTGAGTTCAAGAATACGAGTGACCGCCTGGAGGTTCCAGGGATCACACCCCAGGCCCCAGACTGCCTCAGTGGGATAGGCAATAACCCCGCCCTGCAGGATAGCATTGCAGGCAAGCTGTAACTGCATGTCGTTCAATGGTTTGCGCGCAGCCATATTGATGTTGTCGGGTCATGAACACAATGGATGATCACACCGGCTCAGGCAATTTTCTGGAAACCTCCGGGCGCGGAGCTCACCAGCCCCTCCAGCTCGAGAAGCAGAAGAGACTGGACGAGCTGGTCAGCCGGAAGACCGGTTGCCAGACACAGTGCGTCGGTTGACTGGGGATCATACCCTAATGCCTCAAACACCGCGATTTCCCGGCTGTCCAGAGCATCCACCCGGCTGGCTGCCGAGGGGCCTCCGGTTGACACAGGCAAGGACCAGGCCGCGCCCAGCTCTTCCAGAATATCGTCTACCTGATCAACCAGACGGGCGCCCTGCTTTATCAGATAGTGACAGCCACGAGCCACCGGGCTGTGGATGGAGCCCGGAATGGCGAACACCTCACGCCCCTGTTCCAGTGCCAGGCGCGCCGTGATCAGAGAGCCGCTTTTCAGGCCGGCTTCAACCACCAGTATGCCCCGGCCAAGGCCGCTGATAATGCGATTACGCTGCGGAAAGTGGGCCGCCCGCGCTGGCGTTCCCGGCGGGTATTCAGAAACCATTACCCCGTTTTCGATAACCCGCTCGCCAAGGCGACGGTGCTGGTTGGGGTAAATCCGGTCAAGCCCGCAGCCTATAACCGCGACAGTGGCATGCCCGGCATCCAGCGCTCCCGCGTGTGCTGCACCGTCTACACCCAGGGCCAGGCCACTGGTAACCAGCAACCCCCGTTCACTCAGTTCGGCAGCAAAGCGCCGCGCATGGTCGAGCCCTGCAACCGTGGCATTGCGGCTGCCGATAATACCAATCTGTTCGCGGCTCAGCAGCCTGCGATCACCCCTCGTATACAGCACCAGGGGCGCATCATGGATGTGCCTGAGCGCCTCCGGATAATCAGGATGTTGCCAGCTCACCATATCAATGCCGTGGCGTTCGCAGGCCCCGAGAATCTGCCTGACCTGGCTCACCGAGGCGTGGGTCTCATCCTGTTGCTGCCAGGCAATAAGTGCCGCAACGGTTTCAACGTGCAGACCGCACGCCTTGAGCGTTGCAGGGTTACTGGCAAGCAGGTCTGTAAGATCAGGTATTGTCGCGAGCATGGCACGCCGCCGGGTGCGTGCAAATTTAGGCAAGCAGGTGAGAAACAGCCATTGCGCAGAAGGGGAAGAAAACACAGCGTCATCCTTGAAGACAGCAAAACCGGGCCGTCCTGGCCCGGTGTTTATTTAACCGGTTATCGGATCAGGGGTTGGTCACCTTGTCACCCACAGACAGCGGGCGGGTGGCCTGCAGAATCAGACCGTAACTCATTTTTTCATAAACCTGGAACACCATCAGCAAACCCGCCCGCTCAGAGGGCAATTCGATGGTTTCTTTGGTCACCGGGTCACGTACCAGGTTACCGCTTTTAAGAATGGCCATCACATTGCCGGCTTCCAGACCCTCACGGGTGCCCCGGTTGATCGCCACAACGTTGTACTGGCCAATCTGGGTAACACCGCCATCCACAGCGATCATTTTGCCTTCAATCTGATCATCGGGAGAACTGGGCACAAAAGTTGTCGTCAGGCGGCGGTCTTCATTAACCAGCAGGCGATCGCCGATGCGCACTTCCTCGCTGGAGCGAGTCAGGTTTACGGTCAGAACATCACCGTTTTCTGCAACCACATCACCACGGCCAATGCTGCGCGCCTCCAGGCCGAGAAACTCTCCGGTATCCGGGTCCACAAATTCCGTGCTGCGACGGAACACACCGACCTTGTCCGCCGGCTTTTCACCACGGGCATACAGCCGGTCACCGGCACCGATAACAATGCGGCCATCCGCGCCTTCGAGCACATAGGGTGCGGCGCTGATCAATTCGGGGGTGACAATGCGGGTGTCGGTGAGAAAGCTGCTGATTGCATCCAGAGGTATGGCAGGGATGGGGGTATCAATCGGCTCGGAGCGTACCTTTGGCGACAGTTTCACAACGCCGTTGCCGGACGTCACCTTGGTAACCCGGGGTTTGCCGTCGATATAAACCAGGGCAAGCCGGTCGCCCGGATAAATCAGGTGCGGGTTGGCAACCTGAGGATTGACATGCCAGATTTCCGGCCAGTACCACGGGTTTTTCAGAAAACGCCCCGAAATATCCCAGAGGGTATCACCCTTTACAACAGTGTAACGCTCAGGGTGATCATTCCGCAGTTCTGGTGCAGCATGAGCCCAGGAGGTTAACAGCAGCATAGTTGCTGCCAGAGCGTACAGCAGTTTCCTCATTGTCCAAGTCCTTGATCGCGTGCCTTGATTCTATGCATTCTGATATGGATGCAGCCGGTTTTCTGCAGCTTATTACGTTGTTATGCAACTTACTATAGAAGAAGTCTCGCAAATTGTGATGTTATCTTTTGTTCTTCCAGTAAATTCTATGCCATCTGTGAAAGTTTTTAACTATCGCCTGATCAGTTTGTACTCAATCGACGAATTGTTGGATAATGTACCCGACAGGCACAACACTGCGTTCAGTAACGCATTAGTAGTGTGAAGGGAACAATTTGCGCTCTACGCTGTCGCATTTCAGAGACCACCTTCACACAGTTACAAAAGAGAACGTTAAAAGTCAGGCGGTAACCATTCGCCACCCGGACCAAAAGCACGAACACTATGATACTAGACATTCTCGAATACCCGGACCCCCGTTTGCGCACCATTGCCAAACGGGTAGATGAACTGACGGACGCCGACCGCACTCTGATCGACGACATGTTCGAGACCATGTACGATGCGCCCGGCATTGGCTTGGCGGCGACCCAGGTCAATGTGCACAAGCAGATCATCGTTATGGATCTGTCTGAAGACAAAAGTGAGCCAATGGTGTTTATCAACCCGGAGGTTGAAGTACTGGATGGCGAACTTGAAGCCATGCAGGAAGGCTGCCTTTCGGTTCCCGGCTTTTATGAAGACGTAGAGCGTGTGGAACACTGTATGGTCCGCGCTCTGGACCGTGACGGAAAGCCTTTTGAAATGGAAGCCCGCGGTCTGCTGGCGGTTTGCATCCAGCATGAGATGGACCACCTGAATGGCAAGCTGTTCGTAGACTATCTGAGCAACCTCAAGCGCACCCGCATTCGCAAGAAGCTGGAAAAGCTGCACAAACAAAGCGCATGACCTTGCCTGAAGGGCGCATCACGATTTGTAGTTTCAGATAATATCGGACCGGGCCAAGGCCCGGTCTTTTCGTATTCAACTCGTATTCAACGAAACAGAGACCCAACACTGTGCGACTTGTTTTTGCCGGCACCCCGGATTTCGCAGCTACCGCTCTCAAGGCATTACTGGGCACCCATCACACCATAGTGGGCGTTTACTCCCAGCCGGACCGGCCGGCAGGCCGCGGGCGCAAGCTTCAGCCCAGCCCGGTCAAACAGGTAGCTGAGGATAGCGGGATCCCGGTATTCCAGCCGGCAAGCCTGAAAACCCCGGAAGCGCAGCAGGAACTGGCCGCACTGCGGCCTGATGTGATGATTGTTGCGGCCTACGGACTGATTCTGCCGGAAGCCGTGTTGCAAATTCCTGCCCACGGCTGTCTCAACATTCACGCATCGCTCTTGCCCCGCTGGCGTGGCGCCGCGCCTATCCAGCGCGCCATTGCCGCCGGTGATACAGAAACCGGCATTACCATCATGCAGATGGACAAAGGCCTGGATACGGGCGACATGCTGCTGAAATCCGTAACCCCAATCGCAGCGGATGATACCGGCGGCAGTCTTCACGACCGCCTTGCGGAGTTGGGCGGCAAGGCCATTGTTGAAGCTCTGGATCTGCTGGAAAAGGGCGAGCTTCAGGGCGAAGCGCAGGATGACGAACAGGCTTGCTATGCTCACAAACTGTCGAAGGAAGAAGGTCATATCGACTGGTCCCGGAGCGCTTCGGACATAGAACGCCTGGTTCGCGCCTTCAACCCCTGGCCCGGTACCTACACAGATCTTGAACAGCAACGCCTGCGAATTCACGAGGCCACGGCCATCGACGAACAAAGCCGGAAACCGGCTGGTACGGTAATCCGGCGCGAGAGGGAAGGTATTGATATTGCCTGTGGCAGAGGTGTCCTGCGTGTTACCAGGCTGCAGTTGCCGGGTTCCCGCGCCCAGAGCGTGAATGACCTGATTAATGGTGGCAAGCAGCTGCTGTTACCCGGGCAGGAGCTGCACTGAGATGGGTGACGTCCACCGCCCCTTACGCGCTGTTGCCGCCGATGTGCTGCTGTCGGTGGAAAACGGCGTATCACTGTCCCAGTGTCTGCCACCGGCCCTGCAAACCCTGGCGCCCGGCGAGCGCCCGGCGCTTCAGGCACTTTGCTACGGCACCTGCCGCTGGTTTCACCGCCTCGACGATGAACTGAGCAGCCGGCTGAAAAAACCGCTGAAAAAACCGGACCGCATTGTGCACCACCTTATGCTGGTGGCTCTCTTTCAGCTGCGCTTCAGCCAGCAGGCCCCTTACGCCATACTGAACGAATCTGTAGAGGCCTGCCGCGCGCTGGACAAACCCCATCTCACGGGCCTGGTCAACGGTGTGTTGCGCTCTGCCGAACGCGAAGGTGCACCGGAACCGAAAAACGATGCCAGCCGATTCAGCCACCCTGGCTGGATGGTGGCAAAGCTCCGCCATAACTGGCCCGACAACTGGCAGCAGATTCTGCATGCGAACAACACCCAGGCCCCCATGACATTGCGAGTGAACGCCTTGCGCTTCAGCCGCAACGAGTATCTTGCGCTGCTGCTCGAAGCCGGTGTTGCAGCATCTGCCACTCGCTTTGCGCCGCACGGCATCCAGCTCAGCCGACCGGTGCAGGTAGACCAGTTACCCTGGTTTGCCGACGGCGCCGTCAGCGTACAGGACGAAGCCGCGCAGCTTTGCACCACGCTGCTGGACCTTGCGCCCGGGCAAAGGGTTCTGGACGCCTGCGCTGCCCCCGGCGGGAAAACCTGCGCCATCCTGGAAAGCCAGGCGGAACTCGCGGAGGTCATTGCCATCGACGAATCCTCCTCCCGCCTGCCCCGGGTTCAGGAAAATCTGGACCGGCTGGGTTTACACGCCAGCCTGCTGCAGGCAGATGCAGCAGACACCGGGCAGTGGTGGGACGGAAACCTCTTTGACCGCATACTGCTTGATGTGCCCTGCAGCGCCAGTGGCGTTATCCGCCGCCACCCGGATATCAAACTGCTGCGCCGGGAAACCGATATTGCACCTCTTGCTGCCATACAGACCGGGCTTCTGGAGTCCATGTGGTCTGTGCTGAAACCGGGCGGACGCCTGGTTTATGCAACCTGTTCCGTGTTCCCCCAGGAAAATCACCGTATAATCCAGAGGTTCCTCAAACAGCAGAACGGTGCCGTTCTTGTTGAGCCAGACGTTCAGTGGGGGCACGATATGGGTGCAGGGCGACAGCTTCTCCCCGATCCATCCAGCCATGACGGCTTTTTCTACGCCGTACTGGAGAAACCTGAGTCATGAAGATCCTGATCCTCGGTGCCGGCCAGGTAGGCGGCACGCTGGCTGAAAACCTCGCCAGCGAAGCCAATGATATAACGGTTGTCGACACAGACCCGGTGCGCCTTCGCGAACTGCAGGACCGCCTTGATATCCGCACGGTACAGGGCAAGGCTTCCTATCCCACGGTGCTGGATCAGGCCGATGCCGACAATGCCGACATGCTGATTGCGGTTACCAACAGCGACGAAACCAATATGGTGGCGTGCCAGATAGCCAGCATCCTGTACAGCACACCCACCAAAATCAGCCGCATACGAGCCAGCGCCTATCTATCCAACAACAAGCTTTTCGAAAAAAACGGTGGCTTCCCGGTTGATGTGATGATCAGCCCGGAGCATCTGGTTACCCGGCACATCACCCGTTTGATTGAGTACCCCGGCGCTCTGCAGGTACTGGAGTTCTCCAAAGGCCTGGTTCGGCTGGTGGCCATTCGGGCTACCGAAGGTGGGCCGCTGGTAGGCCGCGAGCTGTCGTACCTGCGCACGCACATGCCGAAAATCGAGACCCGGGTTGCTGCAATTTTTCGCAAAGATCGCGCCATCATGCCCCGGGGGGATACGGTACTTGAAGATGGCGATGAGGTATTTTTCATTGCCGGCGCCGATCACATCCGCTCGGTCATGAGTGAACTGCAACCGCTGGTAAAAAACTACAAACGCATTTTTATCTGCGGCGGCGGCAATATCGGTCAGCGCCTGGCCTATACCCTGGAAAACCGGTATCAGGTAAAGCTGCTGGAACGTAACCATGAACGCTGTGTTCTGCTCTCGGAAAATCTGCGCAAAACCGTGGTGCTGGAAGGCAATGCTGCAGACAAAGACATACTGCTGGAAGAGAACATCGAGAACACCGACGTGTTCTGCGCCGTAACCAACGACGACGAAGCCAACATCATGGCTTCATTGCTGGCCAAGCGGCTGGGAGCGCGCAAGGTATTCACCCTGATCAACAACCCGGATTACGTGGATCTGATCCAGGGTGGCGAGATTGATGTTGCGATTTCACCCCAGCAGACCACCATCGGCAGCCTGCTCACCCACGTGCGCCGGGGCGACGTTGTAAACGTTCACTCACTGCGCAGAGGCGCTGCCGAGGCCATCGAAGCCATCGCCCACGGAGACCACAAATCCTCCAAAGTGGTGGGCAGGCGGCTGGATGAAATCAATCTGCCCCAGGGGGCGACCATAGGTGCGATCGTTCGCCACAACGAGGTACTGATCGCCCACGACCATCTGCGGGTGCAGCCGGATGACCATGTAATTCTGTTCCTGGTGGACAAGTCCCGGGTGCGGGAGGTTGAAAAACTCTTCTCCGTAGGGCTTACATTCTTCTAGTGCAAAATCAACAGCATAAAGACTCCTTAGAAATACCGCTTTGGCGCGCGTATAATGCGCCATTTTTGGCATGACCCTCTTCCGGGCGAAATGAAGAGCGGCTACACACAGACCGAATCAGCAGGCAAACGTTGTGAAAGAGAAGGCGACAGACAAGGCAACGAACAGCAACGCTCCGGACATCAAGACCTTTCAGGGCCTGATTCTGGCGCTGCAGAATTTCTGGGCGCAGCACGGCTGCGTGGTACTTCAGCCACTGGATATGGAAGTGGGTGCCGGTACGTTTCACCCGGCCACCTTCCTGCGCGCGATAGGGCCGGAAACCTGGAACGCCGCATACGTGCAACCCAGCCGCCGTCCGACAGACGGTCGCTATGGTGAAAACCCCAACCGCCTGCAGCACTATTATCAGTTCCAGGTAGTGCTCAAGCCCTCACCGGACAACATCCAGGAGCTGTACCTGGATTCGCTGCGGGCGTTGGGCCTTGATCCGCTGGTACACGATGTCCGCTTTGTGGAAGACAACTGGGAATCGCCCACTCTGGGCGCCTGGGGTCTGGGCTGGGAAATCTGGCTGAACGGCATGGAAGTGACCCAGTTCACCTACTTCCAGCAGGTGGGAGGCCTGGAATGCTATCCGGTCACCGGCGAGCTCACATACGGTCTGGAGCGTATCGCCATGTACCTGCAGGGCGTCGACAGTGTGTACGACCTGGTCTGGACAGAAGGCCCGGATGGCACAGTCACCTACGGTGATGTGTTCCATCAGCAGGAAGTGGAAATGTCCACCTACAACTTCGAGTACGCAGACACCGAGTTCCTGTTTCACAGCTTCGATGTGTACGAACGTGAGAGTACCCGGTTGATCGAGGCCGGCCTGGCGCTGCCCGCCTACGAGCAGGTCCTGAAAGCGTCCCATACCTTTAATCTGCTGGATGCCCGCCACGCCATTTCTGTTACCGAGCGCCAACGCTTTATCCTGCGTGTGCGCACTCTGGCAAGATCCGTGGCCCAGGCGTATTTTGACAGCCGCCGCAAGCTTGGCTTCCCGCTGGCGCAGGAGGGCATTCGGCAGGAAGTCCTGGCAGCTGCCGAAGCTGCGGATAACAAAGCCAATGGCAAGAAAGGCAAAAAGGCGAAGCAGGCAGAGGGAAACGTATAATCATGGCAAAGCAGGATTTTCTGGTCGAACTGGGCGTCGAAGAACTGCCCTCGAAAGCACTCAAGCCACTGTCTGATGCGTTCACTCAGGGTATCATCAAGGGTCTGGAAGACGCCGGTATCACGTTCGGTAAAGTCGAGTCTTTCGCCACGCCGCGGCGCCTTGCGCTGCGTATACGTGATCTCGCCGATGCGCAGCCGGACAAACCCGTTGAAAAACGCGGCCCCGCTGTGAAAGCAGCCTTTGATGACTCGGGCAACCCGACGCGAGCCCTCACGGGGTTCGCCACCTCCCTGGGTGTAACCCCGGACCAGCTCGACACACTGGAAACCGACAAAGGTGCCTGGCTGGTCTATCGCACCGTGGAACAGGGCAAACCGACCGTCGATCTCATGTCGGGACTGGTTGAGCAGTCACTGGCATCCCTGCCAATTTCCAAGCGTATGCGCTGGGGAGCCCACCGCACCGAATTTGTCCGGCCTGTGCACTGGCTGGTTATGCTGTTTGGCAACAAGGTTATTGATACCCCCGTTATGGGCCTGACGCCGGGCAACAAAACCCGGGGCCACCGCTTCCACTGCCCGAAGGCACTGATTATTCCAACGCCGGCTGATTACGAAGTTGTACTTGAGCAGGAAGGCTATGTCATTGCCGACTTCGCCAAGCGCCGCGAACAGATTCGCTCCGGTGTCAGCGCTCTTGCTGAAGCAGAAGCCGGTGGTAAGGCCGTTATCAACGACGATCTGCTGGACGAGGTTGCCGGCCTCAACGAATGGCCGGTACCGCTGATGGGCCGCTTCGACAGACGGTTCCTGGAAGTCCCTGCAGAGGCGCTGATTTCCTCTATGGAGGAACATCAGAAATACTTCCACGTAGTCGATGAAAACGGCGACATGCTGCCCTTGTTCATTACGGTCGCCAACATTGAGAGCAAGGATCCCTCCCTGGTTATCTCGGGTAACGAAAAAGTGATCCGTCCCCGCCTTGCAGATGCGGCTTTCTTCTATGAAAACGACCGCAGAATCCGGCTGGAAGACCGAATCGAACGCCTCAAGCCCATTGTTTTCCAGGAAAAACTTGGCAGCATGTACGACAAGGCGGTGCGGGTAGCGGCGCTGGCCGGCAAGATCGCCACTGCGATTGGCAGTGATCCGGCTCTCGCAGAGCGCGCCGCCATGCTGGCGAAAACCGATCTGGTCACCGAAATGGTGCTGGAATTCAGTGATCTGCAGGGCATCATGGGCCAGTACTACGCCGCCCACGACGGCGAGCCGGCCGATGTCGCCAAGGCCATGAACGAGCAATACATGCCCCGTTTCGCCAAAGACAGCCTGCCCACAACCATGACCAGCTGCGCACTCGCCATCGCGGACCGGCTGGATTCCCTGGTAGGGCTGTTCGGCATCGGCCAGCCACCTTCCGGTACCCGGGATCCCTTTGCCCTGCGCCGCGCCTCCCTGGGCGTGCTGCGCATCATCGTCGAACGGGAACTGCCGCTGGATCTGCAAACCTGCTGCCAGTGGGCGGAAGAAAACTTCACCGGGCTGACCGTGGAAAATACCGCCTCCAATGTTGTTGATTACATGCTGGAACGCTTCCGTGCCCACTACGACGAGCAGGGTATTGGTGCCGAAGTGTACCTTGCAGTGCACGCCCGCCGCCCGACCCGTCCGCTGGACTTTGACCGCCGGGTAAAGGCCGTGGAAGCCTTCCGCCAGCTGCCGGAAGCTCTGGCACTGGCCGGCGCCAACAAGCGAGTTTCCAACATCCTGTCCAAGCAGGGCGGCGACTCTGTGGGAGAAAGCATCGACAGCAGCCTGTTGCAGGATGAGGCTGAAAAAGCGCTCGCAGCACAGGTTGAGCAGCAGGCAGAAAAAGTACTGCCGTTGTTCGAGCAGGGCAACTACACCCCTGCGCTGCAGTCACTGGCAAGCCTGCAAGAACCGGTGGACAGCTTCTTCAACAACGTAATGGTGATGGCAGACGACAAAGCCGTGCGGGACAACCGACTTGCTCTGCTTAACCGCCTGCACAACCTGTTTTTGCGAGTCGCAGATATCTCACTGCTGCCTGCCGCTGGCTGATCCGAGCCGGACCCCTTGCACAACAAGCTGAAGCGGTTGCTGGAACAGACCCACGACCACTTTCAGCTTAGCAACCTGAGCGGCACGATCCTGGGGGGCAGCCGCACGGATCTTGAAGCCGCCAGCGCCGGCTGATGTCAGCCGGTGCTGGTGCGCACCGGTAATGGTAAAGACACCGGGCTCGGCCTGAAAACCCGCCCGATACCCGGCCCGGGCGTGGCGACATACGACAATCTCAGTGCATTTGCGGATGCCTTTTTATCCCGCCCGGGCTGGTAAAAAAAAGTTGAATCCGTATAATACCGGCGGTTGATCGGCGTGTGGCGCAGCTTGGTAGCGCACTTCGTTCGGGACGAAGGGGTCGCAGGTTCGAATCCTGCCACGCCGACCATTTTCCCGCTTCCTGCAGCTTCCGCCACGGCCACGACACTCAACCGTGCTCACTGCCTCTAAATCGACAGGTGCCGCCTGAACAACGCCAGTGCCGCACTGAAAAACACCACGCCTATGCCCGCCAGCGCCAACATTTCCGGCCAGACCACATCTATACCTGCACCGCGGTAGAGAATAGCCTGGGCCATGCTTACAAAGTGGGTGGTAGGTGCCGCCAGCATAATGTTCTGCACCAGATCCGGCATGCTTTCACGCGGTGTGATACCGCCGGAGAGCAACTGCAAGGGCACTATAGTGAGAATCAGCAACAGGCCGAACTGGGGCATGGTGCGGGCCACAGTGCCAATCAGAATGCCAATAGCGGTGGTGGAGAAAAGATGGATCAAGGCGCCAAAGAAAAACAGCGGCAATGACCCCCGTACCGGGACGGCAAGCACTTGCTGGATAACCACGGTTACTGAAAATATCGCAGCCACCATCACAATCAGACCGTTTGCCCAAACCTTGGAAGCCATGATTTCGAATGGCCTGATCGGCATCACCATCAGATGCTCCACAGTGCCGTGTTCACGTTCACGAATCAGCGCCGCGCCAGACAGAATAATGCTGATCATGGTGATCATGGTGATCAACTCCATCACACCGCCGAACCAGGTTCCTTCAAGGTTCGGATTAAAGCTCGCACGGACCACCATGTTAATGGGGAGGGTTCCGATGGAGCTGTCACTGCGCAAGAACTCAGCCACTTCCGTGGTTATCATTCTTTCAATGTAACCAGCGCCAATGAAGGCCTGGGTCATGCGCGTAGCATCAATATTCAGCTGCAGGCTTGTCGGCTGCCCGGTACGCATATCGCGCTCGAAGCCTTGGGGAATCACCAGGCCGAAGGTGTGGCTGCCCGTATCCAGAACCGAGTCAATCTGGTTCAGTTGAATAAGGTCTGGCTCGAGAAACCAGGGTGCCTGCAGTGAATCAATAACATGCCCCGACAATGCACTCTGATCTTCATCTACCACTGCCACGGGGGTATTGTTCAACTCCATGGAGCCGGCAGACCCGGCGGTGTAAATCACCAGGGTGAAGGCGAGCAACACAAACACCAGCAGCACCTTGTCACGCCAGATACTGCGCAACTCCTTCATTCCGAGATTCCAGATGTTGACGACCGAGTCCATTCTCAACGCCCCTGTTTTCGAAGTAGCAACACCGACATCAGAGTCAGCACCGGAACAAACGCCACCAGCACCAGAAACGCCCCTTGCATGTCACCCAGGGACAGACCTTTGGTGAAAACCCCACGGCTGATCTGCAGGAACCAGGTGGCTGGCCAGAACTGGCCAATCAATGCGCCGACACCTTCGAGTGATGACACCGGTTCGGTAACCCCCGAAAACTGTATGGTCGGCAACATGGTAACAATCGCTGTGGCCGCCAGCGCCGCCGTCTGGGTCGAGGCGAATGCCGAAATAACCTGGCCCAGCGCGGTCGTGACGGTTACAAAGATCAACGCGCCCAGAGTAAGGGTCAAGACGCCACCCTTGACCGGCACATCAAACAGGAAAATGGCCAGCAGAACCAGGCTGGCATAACTCACCATGCTGAACCCGATATACGGCAGTTGTTTGCCCAGGAGGAACTCCAGCCGGTTCACTGGCGTTACATACAGGTTGGTTATGGAGCCCAACTCTTTTTCCCGCACAATTCCCAGCGCCATCAAGACCGCCGGAATAAACATTAACAAGATGGGGATAACCGCTGGCACCATAGCATCCAGACTGCGGAAGCCCTGGTTATAGCGATACCGGGATTCAACGGTTACCAGGCTCAGGGTTGGCACAGTACCGTAGGTGCGCCTGGCCAGATCCTTGAGATAGCTGAGATGCAAGCCCTGTATATAACCCCGAATGGTCTCGCCTCGGAAAGGCATGGCGCCATCGACCCACACCGCGAGATCTGTTGGCCGGCCACGTTTGAGATCTTTGCCAAAACCAGGCGGGATAACCAGCGCCAGACTGAGTTCGCCGGACCGCATCCGGTGCTCCAGCTCGGTCATGTTGCTGATAGCGGGTTGCTCTATGAAATAACGAGAACCGGAAACAGAGGTTACGTAATCGCGACTTTGAGCGGTCTGATCCTGATCCAGTACCGCAAACGGCAAATCCTCCACATCCAGCGTAATACCATAGCCCAGAATCATCATCAGCAACGCCGAACCGATAAAAGCGAACGACATACGGATAGGGTCCCGCAGTAACTCGCGGGTTTCGCGGCGGGCATACGCCAGCAGCCGTTGCGGACTGAACAGGCTATGGTGAAGCAGGGTGCTGGTGTCTGTATCGAATACCTTGCCATCGCCCTGGCTTTCAGGTTCTTTGTCGACGGCTTCAAGCGTTTGCATGAAGGCGCCTTCCAGACTGTCTTCGCCGGCCTGCTGAATCAGTGCAGCAGGGGTATCGCAGGCCAGCACTTCCCCGGCGTGCATCAACGAGATGCGATCACAGCGCTCACCTTCGTTCATGAAGTGGGTGGAAATAAAGATTGTTACGCCATCTTCCCGGGACAGTCGTAATAACAAATCCCAGAACCGGTTTCGGGCGCCTGGGTCTACGCCCGAGGTAGGCTCATCAAGAATCAGCAACTCCGGTGAATGCACCACCGCCACTGCCAACGACAATCGCTGGCGAACCCCCAATGGCAAGTCACCGGCCAGTTGGTCCATTACGTCGGACAAACCGAATTCCTCTACCAGCTCATTAATTCTTGGCTGGATGCGCTCTGGTGGCAGGTGAAACAGCTTGGCATGGAGCAACAGGTTCTGGTGTACGGTTAGTTCGCTGTACAGTGAGAACGACTGGGTCATGTAGCCCACCCGGCGCCGTGTATCCAGATCCCGTGCATCCAGGGGTGAACCAAACAACGACACCTCGCCCTCAGTAGGCGTCAGCAGGCCAGTGAGCATTTTCATCGTGGTGGTTTTGCCACAGCCGTTGGAGCCCAGAAAACCAAAAATTTCTCCTTTGGGGATGGTGAAACTGACATCGTTCACGGCCGTGAAATCGCCAAAGCGAAGTGTCAGGTTATGGGCTTCTATGGCAGGAATGTCATTCTCGCCTGTTGTCGTTACAGCTAGTGCGGAAGTTTGGCGGTCTCCCGTGATGGTTACCCCAACACTCTCATCTTGCTGGCTCTCGTGCGGTGACAGGACTGTAAAAGCATCGTCCAGGGTTTTTGTGCCGGTCACCTGTTTCAGTTCCTGCGGCGAGCCGGTGGCCAGAATGGTGCCGTTATTCATGGCAACCAGCCAATCGTAGCGCTCGGCTTCTTCCATATACGCAGTGGCAACAAGTACGCTCATGGATGGCTGCTGCTGCCGGATAGAATCAATCAGATCCCAAAAGCGCGCTCGCGCGAGGGGGTCCACGCCGGTGGTGGGCTCGTCCAGAATCAACAGTTCGGGGTTGTGGATCAGTGCACAGCAAAGCCCCAGTTTCTGCTTCATGCCACCCGACAGCTTGCCGGCGGGACGGCCTCGAAAATCCAGCAAGCCGGTGGCATCGAGTAAACGATCAATCTGCCGGGCACGTTCCTTACCTGTCAGCCCGAACAAATCGGCAAAAAACTCGATGTTCTCGTCGATTGTCAGCGTGTGATAAAGGTTACCGCCCAGCCCCTGGGGCATGTAGGCAATACGTGGCGCCGCTTCGCTGCGAAAGCGCGAGTCGGCCATGTTACCGCCCAACACCTGCAGCTTTCCCTGCTGCAACTGGCGAGCACCAGCCACCAGGCCCAGCAAGGTGGACTTACCCACACCGTCCGGCCCGATCAGGCCCACCATACAACCCGCGGGCAGGTCGAGGCTGACGTTTTCCAGGGCGGTACGGCTGCCGTAGCAGTGGCTTATTGACTCCAGCCGTGCAACCGGTTTTGTACCCACAGCATCGGCGTTAGGCTTATCCACCATTGGGCAGGTTCACTTGCAGATGCTCCGGCCAGGGCTGGCTTTCATCTAGGCGCACATAGGCCTCTCCCGGCACACCGGTTTTTACCCGGTCGCGGTAGGCGTTCAGCAACTCCGGATTGATGCGGATGCGCACCCGGAACATCAGCTTCTCGCGTTCGCTGCGGGTTTCTACCGCCTTGGGTGTGAACTGGGCCTCGGCCGCCACAAAACTCACCTCCGCAGGCACCACGTAATCGGGCAAAGCATCCAGAATAATCCGGGCTTCGGAGCCAACCCGCACCTTGCCCGCCTGCGCAGTGGGCAGGAAAATGGTGAGGTACACGTCAGTGACATCGATGACCGTTGCGACCTTGCCTCCGGCCGCCAGCACTTCACCCGGTTCGGCCAGACGGTAGAGCACACGACCGCCTACCGGGCTGTTCAGGTGGCTGTCATCAATGGTGGTTTGAATCTTGCGAATGTTGGCTTTTGCGGCTTCAATACCAGCGCGGGCAGAGGCCACCTGAACTCTTGATGCCTGCAAAGCTGCTTCAGCAGTTTCTGCGGTGGTGCGGGCACGGTCAAGCTGCTCCTGAGACACATGGCCTTTGTCCACCAGGGATTCCATCCGGCCCAATTCTGCTCGAGCCAGCCGGCGCTCACTTTCACGCTGAGCCACCATTGCCTGGGCCAGGTTCAGGGCTTCTTTCGCCTGGTTCAGGTTGGCTTCGGCCGCCGCCAATGTTGCCTGCAGTTCGTCGATGTCCATCTCAGCCACCGGGCTTCCGGGGTCAATCAGATCACCTTCGGCTACAAAAAACCTCTGCAAGCGCCCGGGGATACGGGTGGCGATGTCTACCTGAGTAGCTTCAATGCGGCCATTACCAGAGGCTATATGCTCCGGGAGCCTGTCATGGTCCGGCACAAACTGCCAGGCGACAATAACAATCGCGGCGATAAGGGCAAGACTAATCAGAAGTTTCTGGGGAACTTTGGAGTTTGAAGCGGACATTGATCTTCCCTGGTGCAGCCGTGAGTTAATACAGAAAATTAGGTTACTACCAGTGTAGTGACATCTTTACTATGTCGGACTGATGCGCATCAAGAACGTACGCGATGACAACAACCCAACAGGCACAACGACAAAGCTTCTTCTACAGCAAATGCTCAATAGGCAAAAACGAGAACAGGGAAACCAGCATACGCTTAACTGGCCCGGTTCCAGGATCGTGGCTGTGCCGGATTTCTTCCTCGCCATTGCGCTCAATCCACTGCAAATGGCCTGCCTCGTCCAGCACCACTTCATAGGCGGTTACCCGGGCCTTTTCTTCAAAGTGGTCCTCCACCGCCTGGGCGAGTTCCGGGCTCTCGATCACGAAGCCCAGTTCGGTGTTGATATGGACTGAACGGGGGTCAAAATTGAACGAACCCACGAACAGTCTTTTGCCATCTACGGCAAAGGTCTTGGCATGGAGGCTGGAGGATGAACTGCCTATCAGGTTGCCCTGTAGCTGGCGTTCCACAGGTTCCTCTCCGGGTAACTTGCGCAGCTCAAACAGCTGCACACCCGCTTCCAGCAGCGGCTTGCGATATTTCGCGTAGCCGGCGTGCACCATGGCCACATCGTTGGCTTCCAGGGAGTTGGTGAGCACTCGCACGTGAACACCCTGGCGCTCCAGATTGCGGAACAGCTCCACCCCGGCCTTGGTGGGTATGAAGTAGGGCGACACCAGTATTATCGAGTGCTCGGGGCTACCCATGGCTTCTGCCAGCTGGCGGCTCATCAAGCCGTTCTTCGGTTTTTTCCCCAGCACCTTGCGGGGGTCATCGCTGACCATGGAGACCGGTGCCCAGGTAAACCCGAGGTTACCTTCCAGCAGGTTTTTCAGGAACTCTGAATCGGCCACCGCACACACATAGCGGCTGGCCTCTGAGCGATCGTTGCATGCCCTCGCCGTTTCCACAACCTGTGCCAGGTCCTGCTCGCCGGCTTGCGGCAGGATGACCGCTGCGGGGTAGGCTGAGGCACTGGACCAATACCGGTCAAAATCATCCGAAAGCTCGCTCACCACCGGGCCTATGGCCAGTACATCGAGGTCTGCGAACAGCGCGCCCTGACCGGCTCCGAAATATTCATCCGCAATGTTGCGTCCGCCAATGATGGTGGCCTGGTTATCGGCCGTGAACGATTTGTTGTGCATGCGGTGATTCAGACGCGAAAAGCTGGTTACGTAGCCAATCCACTTGGGGCTGCGCACAACAAAGGGATTGAACAGGCGTACTTCTATATTCGGGTGGGTATCCAGCGCGGCCAGGGCACCATCCAGGCCCGAAATGCCATTATCGTCCAACAACAGGCGCACCCGTACACCGCGCTCGGCTGCGCGGTAGAGCACATCCAGCAGCATGGTGCCGGTGATGTCGTATTGCCAGATGTAGTACTGCACATCTAGAGTAACCTCCGCAGCTTCAGCCAATAGTGCCCGGGCTGCGAACGCATCGTGTGCGTTTTTTAGCAACACAATCCCGCTTTCCCCCGGGTGAGCGAGGGCCAGAGGGGCTATCGCACGCCCCAGCCGGGTATCGGCGGTTTTTTTGCTGGGTACCGAGAGGCTTTCCGTGCGGTCGCCCAGTGGGGGCAGAGCGCATCCGCTTATGCTGAGCAGCAGGGCCAGGAAGGATAAAACAGCCGGGTAATGCCGCGTGGGCCGGTTCAACAATGCACGCACTCCTTCTGATAGGAGGGCTAAGTGTAGCAGTTCCCCGGCAACTATTTGACCCCGGTCAAGCCAACGAATATAAGCTTATGCCCGGCATTGTGACTTTCAGGCCCTCAGGAGTATGGTGGAAGTAGCACCCCACTGTATGACGATTTCAGGAGAAAATGCGATGAGGCTTATACTGGCTGCACTTCTCGTTACCCTCGGGCTGAGCTTTCACGCGTCAGCGGAAGAAGCCATGTCCCTGACCCCACAGGAAACCTACGATCTGGTTCAGAAGCAGGGCGACCAGATGCTGTTTGTAGATGTACGCGACCCGATCGAAATCATGTTTATCGGCTTTACCGACGCCGTGGACAAAAACATACCGTTCAAGCTGGCCGACCGCAGCACTTTTCTCGCGGACAAGGGCCGGTTTGCCATGAAAACCAACCCGGACTTTGCCGCGGAGGTGGAGGAGGCCCTCAAGGATAAGGGGCTGAGCAAGGATGCCCTGATTGTCACCATGTGCCGGTCCGGTTCCAGCCGTGGCAAGCCCAGCGCCGACTATTTGCTGGAACGAGGGTTCACCAACGTGAAGTATATCGACCACGGCTTTCAGGGCAGTGGTGCAAAGGAAGGCAAAAAAGCCGGTATGAGGATTGTAAATGGCTGGCAGAACGATGGTCTGCCCTGGTCCATGAAGCTCAATCCGGAAAAAATCTACCAGCCCTGATAACAGCTACACTGGCAGGGCGGGTGGTTCCTTAATCTGACAATAACATGGAGGGTGTCATGGCCACCCTGAGCACGGTCCACCGGGGCAGATACCTTGCGGCGAGATTTCTGGCGGCCTTGCTGATGTTTGCAGGTACCCCAGGCATGGCGGCGATTGAGCGCAGCCCCGCCACTGCCGATCACAGCAAGTTCAAATCCCTCCAAGGCCCTTTTGAAACCGCCAGCCAGGTGACTGACGCCTGCCTGCGATGCCACACCGAGGCGGCCGATCAAATCAAGGCAACCACCCACTGGACCTGGCTCTATAAGCACGAGGAAACCGGGCAAACCCTTGGTAAAAACCAGGTAATCAACAGCTTTTGCGGTATGGCCGTCACCAATGAGCCCCGGTGCACTTCCTGTCACGTGGGTTATGGCTGGAAGGACATGAGGGAGCCGCCACCGGAAGCCGATTCCGCCGTGGATTGCCTGGTGTGCCACGATACCACCGGCGATTACTGGAAGTTCCCGACCCTGGCCGGCGACCCGACCTACGTACCCCGGGAATGGCCCAAGGGCAGCGGCAAGATTGTGCAACCGCCCGATCTTCCCGACATCGCCCAGAACGTGGGTGCCACCGGCCGCGCCAACTGCGGTAGCTGCCACTTCTACGGCGGTGGGGGCGACGGTGTAAAACATGGCGATCTCGACTCTTCCCTGGTTTCGCCGGAACGCGCTCTGGACGTACACATGTCCCCCGAGGGAGCCAATTTCAGCTGTTCCGACTGCCACTCAACCTGGGGTCACAGTGTTTCCGGCAGCCGTTATCAGGTAAACGCCAAAGATACCCTCGGCATTGATATCCCCGGCCACACCGACCTCAGCCGCGCGAGTTGCGAATCCTGCCATGGCGCTGAGCCCCATGAGAAAGAAAAGCTGAACCATCACGTGGACAAGCTGGCCTGCCAGACCTGCCATGTACCCGCTTTCGCCCGGGGTGGTGTGCCAACCAAGATGTGGTGGGACTGGTCCACGGCCGGCAAACTCGACGAGAACAGCGAACCCATCGCCACCTACGACGAGGCGGGCCATGTGAGTTATCTGAGCGAAAAAGGCGACTTCCGCCACGGTGAAAATGTGGTGCCTTACTACGCCTGGTTCGATGGCACCGTTGAATACACGATGGTTGACGAAAAGTTCGACATTGATAATCCACCACTGGAGATCAACCGGCTTGATGGCGCGCCAAACGACCCGGGCTCACGCATCTGGCCATTCAAGGTAATGCGCGGTAAGCAGCCTTTCGATACCGAATACAAAACGCTGTTGGCGACTCACGTCTTCGGGGCCGATGATTCCTCACTCTGGAGCAACTACGATTGGCCCAAGGCCCTGGAATATGCCAGCGAAATGTCGGGCATGCCGTTCAGTGGCAACTTCGACTTTGTGGAAACCAGGATGTACTGGCCGATTACCCATATGGTACCGCCAGCGGACCAGGCCCTGCGCTGCGGCTCCTGCCATGCCGGAGAAAGTCGCCTGGCCGGAATCGGTGGCATCTACATGCCCGGACACAACGCCAATCCATGGCTGAATCGCATTGGCTGGTTAATGGTGGCACTGACCCTGGCCGGCGTAGTGATCCACGGCCTTGCGCGGGTGGTATTCAGAAAGAGGAAGCAATCATGAGCCGGGTACTGATTTTCAAACGCTTTGAACGCTTCTGGCACTGGTTTCAGGCCTTGCTGATTTTCAGCCTGCTGATTACCGGCTTTGAAATCCACGGCAGTTACTCGCTGCTGGGCTTTGGTGACGCCACGCGGCTGCACACCATTGCCGCCTGGTCACTGATCGTGCTCTGGCTGTTTGCCATTTTCTGGCATATCACAACCGGCGAGTGGCGCCAGTACGTGCCCACCCGCGACGGCCTGTTCGCAGTGATGCATTACTACCTGATTGGCACCTTTACCGGTGCCGAACACCCTTATCGCAAAACCACCAGGGCCAAACACAACCCGTTGCAGCGGCTGGCCTACCTGTTTTTCAAGCTTGCAATCTCACCCATCATCTGGGTAAGCGGCCTGCTGTACCTGTTCTACAACGACTGGCCCGCCACGCTGGCAGGGGCACTCAGCCTCGAAACCGTAGCACTGGTCCACACGGCTGCGGCTTTTGCCATGCTGGTTTTCATTATTGCCCATGTGTACATGACGACAATGGGCCACACACTGACCAGCCATATCAAACCCATGGTGACCGGCTATGAGGATCTGGATGAGCCCGCCAGCAAACCCTGATGGCGTGGTGAATCAAACAGTTCAGGCAGGTATGAAAAAGCCGGCTCCTTGAACAGGGCCGGCTTTTTTTCATCCTCACGAACCGTGGAAGCGACTCAGAAGGTAAAAGTACGCATCGCCGGGTTCAGCATCTGGCCAGCCATCTCCGGTGGTGTAGCAACACCTACACCCTCAATCAGATCGCTCTTGCTGTAGTCACTGTTAGGCAGGTAAAGCGCGCACACATTAGCCACCCCGCCCTGCTTCATCAGCCCGCGCAGCATCTGGCCAGGAGTTACGTCCTTCGGTTTCAGCGCCGGTGCCTCGTAGTTTTTCAGTGCCAGGTCGCCGGCTTTGTCGCACAGCAGTACGTTTACCTTGGCACCCTGCTGGGCCATGGTGGTGGAAAGAACCATGGCCATACCCTGAGTTTGCAAGGAATCGCTTGAAAGAATCACCAGTACTTCCTCAACCATTTTCTGATCTCCTGCCTGAGCGCTGATGGGCGCAACAGCAACCACGGCTGCTGCAATAAGTGCCTTGAGTGATCTGATCATTATGCGGTGCTCCTTATCGGTTTATCGTTGGTATACACCCAGAATAGTTCCAGGGCCCTCATTGTTCAGTGACAAAGTCACCTTCACCCAGGTTAAAACCCGGCGGGGCCAACTTTTGTGCGATCTGCTAGAATTCCGTTCACTGGTTTTATCAAGGGCGGCAAATGACTGATACGGAGACTGAAAAAAGACGACTCGCAGCACTGACCCGGCTGGGGCTTCTCGACACCCCTCCGGAAGAGCGTTTCGAGCGTCTGACGCGGATCGCCAGACAGCATTACCAGGTAAAAACGGCCCTTTTCACCCTGCTGGACCACGACCGTCAGTGGTTTAAATCCCGGCAAGGGCTTGATATCTCCGAAACCCCACGCTCTGTCGCATTCTGCGATCATGCCATACGTCAGGATCAGATTTTTGTTGTGGAAGATGCAGCAGTGGATCCGCGCTTTCGCAACAACCCTTTTGTTCGGGATGCACCGTACATCCGCTTCTACGCCGGCATGCCCGTGCGCGAGCCCAGTGGATTCAGAGTGGGCACCCTGTGCATCATTGACGATAACCCTCGACAATTCAGCGAGAAAGACCTGGATGTACTACGCACCCTGGCCACCATGGTGGAGGAGGAGCTGGAACGTTCCTACAGTGACTCCGATAAAAGCGAGTATGTGCCGGTTTCCCATCTTAACCGGGCCATTCATCATGCCCAGAGCATTTTCCTGACCAGCGACAACGAGCGCTCTGCGTTTGAGCAGTTACTGAGCGATCTTCTGGCTCTTACCGACAGCAAGTTCGGGCTAATTGGTGAAATCCTGCATAAGGACAACGGCGCGCCCTTCCTGAAAGTTGGCGCCATCACCAACATCGCCTGGAGCCCGGAAACCCAGGCCCTGTACCAGGATGTGGAGCGCCGGGGCATGGAGTTCGACCGCCTGGACAATGTTCTCGGGCTACCCCTGGTGACCGGCGAAACCGTTATCTCCAACAACCTGGATGTGGATTCCAGGCGCGGAGGCCTGCCGCCCGGGCATCCGCCCATCAATACATACATCGGCATCCCGGTATACTCCGGGGGTGTGCAGCTGGGGCTGATTGGCCTTGCCAACCGGGCTGAAGGCTATAATCAGAAGCTCGCCGATGAACTGGCTCCCCTATCGCAGGCGCTCGGCAACCTGATTGAACGCAAGCGGCTCTACGAAGAAAAGAGAACCCACGAAAAGAATATTGAACTGGCTGCCAATTACGACGCACTGACCGGCCTGCCCAACCGCCAGCGGCTGACCGAACTGTTCGAGCAGGAGCTATACGAAGCCAACAAAAGAGACGGCGTGGTGTCTGTTTGTTTTATCGATCTGGACGGTTTCAAAGCCATCAACGATGAGCACGGCCATGCGGTAGGGGATGCGGTTCTGCGATCTGTGGCCACCAAACTTCAGGCCACCGTGCGTAGCCACGATATCGTAGCCCGCCTGGGCGGCGACGAATTTGTGGCAATCCTCCGCGATGTGGACGATGAACGGGTGTATGCCCGCCTGCTGGAAGCCATTCGTCAGCCCATTAACTTCCGGCACTATGTGCTCCAGGTTTCCGGCAGTATGGGCGTTACGGTTTATCCGGAGGATGATGCCGATTCCGACCTGCTGCTCCGGCATGCGGACCAGGCCATGTACGCGGCCAAGGAAACCGGCAGTAACTGCTTCAAGCTATTCGATCTTCAATCCCATTCTTCCCGCAAAGAACGTCTCAGGGTGCTGGAGCAAATTGACAGCGCACTGAGTAACCGGCAAATGGAACTGTACTATCAGCCCAAGATCTGTTTCCGAACCCGGTCGGTAAACGGGTTTGAGGCGCTGATTCGCTGGAACCACCCGAAGGATGGCGTGCTTGGCCCCGGGCATTTTCTGGCCCACATCGAGTACACCGAGTATGCCCGAACCCTGGGGAATTTTGTTATACGGGAGGCCGTCAGACGGCTGGTGGAGTTCGCCCGGCAGGATCTGCCCTATACTCTGAGCATTAATCTGAGCCCGTGCCATTTTCTGAGCCCGCAGTTCCGGGACGATTTATCCAGTGCCCTGGAGGAGTGCCCGGAAGAATTACGTGCTCACCTTATTCTGGAAATCCTTGAAACCACGGCCATGGATGATTCGGAAACCGTTCTGCAGAACCTCAAGGCCTGCCGCGAACTCGGGGTCGACGTGGCCCTGGATGATTTCGGAACCGGCTATTCGTCTCTGGATTATTTCCGCAGGCTACCGGCCCAGGAGATCAAAATTGATCGGTCGTTCGTAATGGATATGCTGGAGGATGCTGACGACAGCATGATTGTCAGTGCTATCGTCAGCCTGTCGAAAAGTTTCAAGCGACGGCTGGTAGCGGAAGGCATAGAAAATGCCAGCGTTGAGCAGAAATTGATAGAACTTGGCTGTGATCTTGGCCAGGGATTCTTTTACAGCAAACCCCTGCCACTGAGAGAAGCGCTGAACTGGGCAAAAGACTTTCAGTGGCAAAGCAGGTTTAATGACTAACCTCAACCGCGCAGGTTCAAGCGCAAGACCGGAGAATAAAGCATGATCGGATACGTCACCATCGGTGTCAGTGATATGGAAAAAGCCAAGACCTTCTACACGGAGCTCCTGGGTGGCATGGGCGCAAAGCTTCTGCTGGATATGGGGCGCATTGCGTTCATTGGTGAAAGCATGAAGGGGCCGATGCTGGCAGTTTGCACGCCATTTGACGGTGCCCCAAACCATCCGGGTAACGGCAATATGCTGGCATTCTGGCCCGGCTCGAAAGAGGCGGTTGATACCTATTACCAGAAAGCCATCGACCTGGGGGCGCGCTGCGACGGCGAACCGGGACAGCGTATCCCGGACAAGTTCTACGGTGCTTACGTAAAAGATATGGATGGCAACAAACTGGCGTTTTACCATTTCGGCTGATTCAGCCACCACTTCTGCCCACCTTCAGTCCCCCGGATACCGGGCCGCCCTATCCGGCGGCTTCGGTACCGAACCACCATCCCGGCAATAACCCCCGAACCGTCGGCTGCAAAAAGCGATCATCAATCAGCCAGATCACCCCCCGGTCATCCGGTGTGCGAATCACCCGTCCCGCAGCCTGGGCTACTTTCTGCAAGCCCGGAATCAGGTAGGTGTAATCGTAACCGGCGCCGAAGCGCCGGTGCAGGCGCTGTTTCAGAATCTCGTGCCAGGCATCGAAGGGCGGCAAGCCGAGCGTCGCCACGAAGGCTCCGATCAACTGATCACCCGGCAAATCGATGCCTTCGCTGAACACACCCCCGAGAACGGCAAAAGCCACGCTGCCGGATTCTTCCCGGAACCCTGCCAGAAACTCCTTGCGCTGCTGCGGGCTCATCCCCGGATGCTGTGAACGCTGGCGCACGTCCGGAGCATGTTTGCGTAATACCTCGCTCACGTCATGGAGGTATCTGAAACTGCTGAAGAACGCCAGATAGTGCCCGGGACGCTCCCGGTACTGCCTGGCAATCAGTGCAGCAATGGGCTCGGCGGATGCCTGCCGGTGGGCTTGGCGAGTGCTGATCCCGGGCGTGAAATGCACCTGTAGCTGGTCAGCGCTGAAGGGACTGGGCAGGGAGGTAAAACAGCTGCTTTCCGGCAACCCCAGCAAGTCCCGGTAATACACGCCGGGGCTGAGGGTAGCGGAAAACAGCAATACCGAAGCAGCTGCCTGAAAGCGGTCGCGCAGGAAATCCGCCGGCACCAGATTCTGGATAGTCAGGCTGGCACGGCCGCGGCCTTCGCGGCGGAACTCACACAGGGAATGATCGCCAAACGAGCCTGCCAGCTTCATGAAGGCAACGGATTCAAACAGAACCTCCTGCAATGCCAGGTCCGGCGGGTTGTCTGCCAGATAATCCGTAAGCCCGGAAACCAGCCCTTGCAGGCTGCCCGTGAGCGCGGCAGGCAGGTCATCAAGAAACACCGGGGTGCTGCCGTTCTCTGAGTGATCCCGGATAACGCCCTGCCAGGCGCGGGCGGTGCGATCCAGATACGGTTTCAGGGCTTTGGGGGCGGTTTTACGTACCTTCAGCAGCCGCTGCTGATCCAGTTGTACCGAATACATACCCCGGCCCCGATCCACCAGATTGTGGGCTTCGTCCACCAGAACGGCGGCTTTCCAGTTGTTCTGCCGGGTGAGGCCGTGGAGCAGGGCAGATTGATCGAACATCCGGTTCACATCGCCAATGATGACATCACACCAGCGCGCCATTTCCTGTGCCAGAAAGTAAGGACAGATATTGTGACCGGCGGCGATCCTGGCCAGCGCCTCCTGCGTTAACGTTGTGCCCGCCTGAGCGGCTTCGGCGCGGGCATCCGGCAAGCGATCAAAGAAACCCTTGGCCAGTGGGCAGGAGTCGCCATGGCAGGCTTTGTCCGGGTGCTCACAGGCATCGGACTTGGCCACCAGTTCCAGCGTACGCAAGGGCCAGATCTGCGGCGCTTCCTGTGCCGCCCGCAAACGCTCCATGGCATCCACCGCAAGCTGCCGGGCGGTGTTGCGACAGGTCAGGTAGTAAAGCCGGTCATGGTCCGCTGCGGGCATAGCCATAAGCGCAGGAAAAAGCGTACCCAGGGTTTTGCCCAAACCGGTCGGTGCTTCCAGCAGCAAGGTGCCGCCTTTTACCGCGTTTTTGTAGACGGTTTCGGCGAGTTGGCGCTGGCGAGGGCGAAACTGCTTGAACGGAAAGTGCAGACCCGAAAGGCGATGATCGCGCTGCTCCCGGTGGAGGGCTTCCTGCTCAGCCCATAACCGGTAGCGGTCGCATAACACTTCCAGTTCTTGCCAGAGCTCCTTGGCAGTGGCCGTTTCGGTAACCGGTGTTTCCCGGTTGTTGCCGATATTGAAATACACCAGCGAGAGCTTCAGGGTTTTGCGGCTTTCCTGCTTGCAGAGCAGGGCACCGTAGGCTCTTAACTGGGCCCGGTGCAACGCCCGTTGATGGGGCCGGATTCGGGACAGGTCACCTCGGTGGGTTTTGATTTCTTCCAGCAAACCGGAGTGCGGGTTATACACATCGACCCGGCCATACAGCTCCAACCCCAGGCATTCACCGGTAAGTGAATACTCGCTTTTGTAACCGTACCCACGCTTGCTCTGAATAGCCTGGTGGCCAAGAATGCCCTCTTCGGCACTGGGGGCCGGGGTGTAGCGAAAATCCAGATCGCCTTCGCGGGCGGCAAATTCGCACAGGGTTCGTACCGCCACCCTCATGTTGTTGCCTCGCTGTCTTGCCAGCGCAGGTAGCAGACGCTGGCAGCAATGCCCTGGCGGGCAAAAAAGTGCAGCCAGCGGATTTGATGATCCTGTAGTCGGTCGCCTGGGCCTTTTACCTCGATCATTTCATAACGGGGCGCATCTTCGTCGATCTCCTTGGAAAACCGTACAAGATCCGGGAAACCGCTGCGATGTTCGCGAATATTCAGCAGGAGTCTCTCGAACATGATTTTCAGGTCTGCGGCCGGAATACGGTCCAGCGCCAGGTTCAGCAACTCTTCACTCAATGCCGGCCAGGCCACAAAGGGGTTGGTAATGCCCTGTTTGGCGGCGTAGGTTTCCAGAATTATCTGACGGTAGCCGCCATCCTTCAGGGCGGCAAAGCACTGATCAAAAGCAGCTTGCCGGCGGTTGACAAAATCCTCCCGCACCAGATCCGCCGGCCCGGTGTGGAAGGGGTGAAAAAATGCACCGGGAATGGCTTTGAATATGGTGTGCCAGCACAGCAAGCCGAACAGGCTGTTGATCAGGGTATTTTCCACATAAAACGCAGGCGCTTCTGGCGTGGAAAGATGATCCCGAACCACCATCTCAACCGAGCCACCGGTTTGTGGCAGGGTCAGTGTGAACTCGCAGATTTCAGGATTCATCGAAGCGGACGGAACCGGCTCGCCCACCTTTTTCGCCAGCCGCTTCACAATGCGAGCCAAACCCTGAGCTTCGGCATCGCTCAACTCTTCCTTTTCCCACTGTGTTGCTATGGCCCAGGCTTGCTCAAAGCGTTTCATCCGCTCCAACAGACGCAGCTGTTTTAATCTCGCCTCGCGATGGCCACTGGCCGCCAGCGCATGCAACGCCAGCTCCCGATCACCCTGGCGCTCCGCCTGCCGCCCCAACTCGAGCAGCAGGCGATCACGGCGGCTGGTAAGCCAGGGGTTGTTTGTGGCTGCGGGAATATCAGCCCAAACCTCAGCGGCATGTACTCCGGCATCCAGGCTCTCGCGGCAGTGGTGCATGGCCAGGTAGGTATCCACCTCGCTGCGCTGAGAGAACGCCCGTGCTTCGGGGGTAAACTCCACCTGCTCATAGCGGTGATGGCCCAGCTCAACCAAAACAAAATCTGACCAGCTCTGGCGTAGGTTGCCGAAGAACATCAGGCGAATGCGATCGAACAAAGCCATATGGCTCACCCGAACCACCGGCGACGCCACCTCACCAAACCAGCCCGACAGTGTGCGGGCATCAGTATAGAATTCCTGCAGGATTTCCTTCATCCGGGCCTTAGGCCGATTTTTGGCAAGACCAGCCTGCTCCAAAACCGGCGCAAAAGCCGCGCGCAATTCAGCCAGAGTAAACAGACGGAAAATGTCATCCAGAGTTAGCAGGGGATTCGCATCCAGCCAGCCATCGGCAACCAGCTCATCCAATGCCTCCGCCTCCGGGCAGCCCAGCTCCGGGTAACTCAGCTTGTCGGTGCGAAACAGATCACCCGTGCGCATCACCATGCGGGTCAGCAAGGCACGGGCAGCGCGAGACAACTCAAAAAAATCACGCAAACAGCCTCGCTCCAGCTCCAGCAGCAGATCCGAGTGATAATTCGCCACCCAGGCCACGACCGTTTCCATGTTTTGCAGGTAGTACAGGGGGTTTTCAAGGTCTGCGGCGGTGGGGCGTTCATGGCCCGGAGCCATTATCAGTTCAGACATGCCCTATCACCATTCTTCGTTCCAGCCGCATAAATGATCCGGTGCGTTACGCTCCACCACACGCAACTCAAGGTCAAGAGCGGAAAGGAGTTTGAACAGAGTCTCAATGCGGGTCTTGTCCGGATGGTTCTCGAAGCCGGAAACTGTGGCTTGCTTCACCCCAACTCTGACGCCCGCAGCCTGCTGACTAATGTTTTGGCGCTGCCTGGCATATTTAATAGCAGCAGCCAGAGCTTCAGGCGTTGTGATTCTCATGACTATTTCCTTTCGTAGACGATTCAACCTTCATCCCTTGTGGGGTATAAAGTCAAAAATATCCTTTATACGGGATAATGCCAGCGACAGTTTTTCCAAAATCGAATTTCACACCCTCTCACGTGCCTGAGCAGTCCGTTTCTCCAAGCACATACGGTAACCTGTAGCATTGGAATAGTCTGAAATACCAAACAGGGAAAAGCATGCCCGAACATTCTGCCATCACCCCAGGCTTTCATGCCGTTCACGCCAACCATCTGGAAGACCTGCGCCGGGCGGTGGTGTTTATCTGCCAGCAGAACCCGCTGCCACCGCTGCAGAGCGAGACCTTTCTGGTGCAGAGTAATGGTATTGCCCAGTGGTTAAAGCTGGCGCTGGCAGAGAAGCGTTCGGAAGATGGCAGTGAGGGCGGATTGGGCATTGCCGCCGGTATGGATTTTCTGTTCCCGGCGCGATTTATCTGGCAAGCCTACCGGGCCGTGCTGCCGGATGGTGAAGTGCCGGAACAGTCACCTTTTGATAAACGCCGGCTGGTGTGGCGGCTTTATCGACTGCTACCGGAGCTGGTCCATACCGACGAGGTGTTCAACCCGCTGGCGCGCTTTCTGGAAGGCAGCGACCCGGATTTGCGGGCCTTCCAGCTGGCGGAGAAAGTAGCAGATCTGTTCGACCAGTATCAGGTGTTCCGCGCCGATTGGCTGGCCGCCTGGGAGCAGGGCCGGGATGTGGTGATCACCGCCCGCAGCGAAGAAAAGCCGGTTGATAAGGAAACGCTTTGGCAGCCGATGCTCTGGCGCAAACTGGTAGACGACACAGGTGCGGAAGCCCACACCAGCCGTTCGCAGATTCACACGCGGTTTATGGCCGAGGGTCAGCGTATCTCTGCGCCCGCTCACCCAAGCCGCTTGCCCAAACGCATCGTAGTATTCGGGGTATCCTCGCTGCCGCGTCAGGCGCTGGAAGCTCTGTATGTTCTCAGTCGTTTCAGCCAGGTGGTGCTGTGCGTACACAACCCGTCGCAGTTTTACTGGGCGGATATTGTCAGCGACCGCGAACTGCTGAAAGCAGAGCGCAAGCGGGGCAAGGTTCACCAGACCCTGTCGATGATTGAAGATCCCGGCCAGCTCCACCAGCACGCCAATCCGCTGCTGGCCGCCTGGGGTAAACAAGGCCGGGATTATATTCGCTTGCTGGATGAGTTCGACAATCCCGATGAGTATCGTGCCAGCTTCCAGACGCCGGATCAGAAGATCGATATCTTCTCCGAGCATGGATCGGATCAGGCGCCATGTTTGCTGCATCAGCTCCAGAACGACATCTACAACCTGACGCCCCTTCAGGAAATCCGGGACGAACAACGCCAACTCAATCTGGCCCACGACCACTCCATCGCCTTCCACGATGCCCACAGCCCGCAGCGGGAAGTGGAGATTCTGCACGATCAGCTTCTGGCTGCCTTCAACGCAGATGCCACGCTGCGACCTCGGGATGTGATGGTGATGGTGCCGGACATCAACGTCTACGCACCTCATATTCAGGCGGTGTTTGGTCGCTACACATCAGGCCTCAAGCGCCACATTCCGTTCACTATTTCCGATCAGGGCCAACGCCACCACGAGCCGGTGCTGATTGCCCTGGAAACGCTCATGTCATTGCCCCGCAGCCGTTTCGGGGTGAGTGAGATCATCAGCTTGCTGGAAGTGCCGGGAATTCGCGATCGCTTTGACATTGCCGAAGAAGAAATTCCATTGGCCCGGCGCTGGGTAGAAGGCGCCAACATTCGCTGGGGTCTGCACGGCGCCCACCGGGAAAGCCTTGAACTGCCTGCCGGTCTTGAGCGCAACACCTGGCAGGCTGGCCTGCGCTCCATGCTGCTGGGATACGGCATGGGCGACGATGAGCCCTGGGCCGGTGTTCAGCCCTACGGTGAAATCGGCGGGCTGCAAGCCAGTCTGGCCGGGCGCCTTGGCGAGTTTGTGTACCGCCTGGAAACCCTGTGGCAAGAGCTGCAAGCAAGCCGCACACCCCAAGAGTGGGAAGAACTCTTCTCGGCCATGCTGGAACAGTTTTTCCACAAGGTAGAAGGGCATGATTTATTGCTGCTGAACCGCTTTCGTCGGCAACTGGAACAGTGGCTGGAAGACACCCTGGCCGCCGGGCTGAATCAGCAATCCTTACCGCTGAATATAGTGAAGGACGTATTGCTGCAGGGCCTGGACGAGGGCGGCCTGAACCAGCGCTTCCTGGCCGGCAAGGTAAACTTTGCCACCTTGATGCCCATGCGGGCGATTCCTTTCCGCAAGGTGTGCCTGCTGGGCATGAACGACGGCGACTACCCCCGCTCACGGCCACCGGTGGATTTTGATCTGATGGCCCAGGATTACCGCCCGGGGGACCGTTCCCGCCGGGAAGACGACCGTTACCTGTTTCTCGAAGCCATGCTCTCCGCCCGCGAACAGCTTTATATCAGTTGGGTAGGACGCAGTATCAAGGACGATTCGGAACGCCCACCGTCTGTGCTTGTAGGCCAACTGCAGGATCACCTGAACAGCCTGTGGCAGGTGCCCGGCCAGCCGGACGTTACCGTAACCAAAGCACTGACCACATGCCACCCGCTTCAACCCTTCAGCCGGGATTATTTCCCCAAAGCTAACGGTCTGGGCGAAGGCGAGGGCAATCAGCCAAAGCCCCTCGCCGAGGTGCTGGCCGGCCGCAGCCTGTTCACCTACGAACACGAATGGCGCGGTGCCCATGGCAACGAGGCTGAAGAAAATCGTGAGCAGCAAACCGCCCTGCCGTATCAGCAGCCAGAGGAACCGATCACCCTCAACGATCTGGCCGCTTTCCTGAAAAAGCCTGTGGATACCTTTTACCAGCGTCGCCTGCAGGTGCGCTTCGAGGATGTGGAAGACGACGACACAGATAACGAAAACTTTGATCTGAACGGGCTCGACCGCTGGCGTCTGGATACCGAACTGATTGAGCAGGGCCTGCTGAAAGCCAAAGATGAAGAAGACCTGCATGAACGCCTGGAAAGCACGCTGGATCGCATGGCGCGACGTGGCGATCTGGGCATGGGTGTAACTGAACACAGACTACGCAGCGACCTCTCTGGCCGCTTACCAGATCTGTTCCAACGCTATCAAAGCGCCTTGGCCGAGTGGCCCGAAGCGATCAGTGAACCCTTGCCGTTTGAATATCGTCTGTCCAATAACACTGGATCGGTAGAAGTGCTGGATTTAATTAACAACCTGCGCCGCAACCACGAAGGCAAAACCTGCCGCCTTGTGATTGCCGGTTCCAGCCTGCTCACCGCCAGCGGTAACAGCAAGAAGCTCCGCTACGCCAACCTGATGCGGGACTGGGTGATTCATCTGGCCGGGCAACTGACTGCACAACCGTTTGAAACGCTGATTCTGGGCAAGGAGGAAGGCCGGAAAGTCCGCTTTGCACCTCTGCCCAAGGAATCCGCCGCCAGGCATCTCGATGCCATACTTGCGCATTGGATAGAAGCCAGCACCCGCGCCTTGCCACTGCATTGTGAAGCCGGCTTTGCCTGGATTTACAGCTTCTACCAGAGCAAAAAGTTCCTCGGTGATCACGACCGCGCCATCAGCGATGCCCAGCAGGCCTACACCACGGCCCTGGAGCGGGACACAGGCTATCTGCGTGGCGCCTTTGAAAGTCCCGAAGCCCTGATGGAAAGCGGCGAATTTGAAGCCTTGCTGCACGCGCTTTATGTGCCTCTTTGGGAAGCTGAACAGGGTAAATCCGCCGCCGGTCAGATTGAGGGCAAGCTATGACAGCCATCACCGAGACAAAAAACCCGAACCTTGATCCGCTGGCGCTGCCCCTGCACGGCAGCAGCCTGATTGAGGCCAGTGCGGGTACCGGAAAAACCTTCACCATCGCCATTTTGTACGTGCGTTTTGTGCTTGGCCACGAACAACCCGAAGACAGCCCGCTGGCTGCCGGCATGCTGCCGCCCAACCTGCTGGTGGTCACCTTCACCGACGCCGCCACCAAGGAACTCCGGGATCGCATTCGTACCCGGCTCACGCAAGCGGCCGAAGTGTTTTCCAGCAACGGGGAGAGCATTCAGCCCACACCGGAAACCGCTCTGATCCATCAGCTCCGGGAAGACAGCTACCCCGACCCGGCAACCTGGCCGGACTGCCGCAAAAAGCTGCTGCTGGCCGCCGAGTGGATGGACGAAGCCGCGGTGTCCACCATTCACGCCTGGTGTAACCGGATGCTCACCGAGCATGCGTTCGACAGCGGCAGCCTGTTCCGCCTGTCACTGGAAACCGATCAGAGCGAACTGCTCGATGAAGTGGCGCGGGACTACTGGCGTACCTTTATCTATCCGCTTAGCCCTGAAAAAAGCGAAGAGCTAATATCATGGTGGCCGAGCCCAACTGCCCTCGGTAAAGCTCTGAAATCACTAATTGGGAAGGTCGAGAGCAATGCCTTACCAGTGGAGTCGGTAGAGGCGCTTGTTGATCAGGCGGAAAAAGAGAAATCAGATTATCTTCAGCGATTGAAAGAGCCCTGGATGGAATGGTGCATCGAGCTTAGAGAGTGGATAGATGCAACACAAAACTACAAAAAAGCGAGCGACAAGCTTATTGGCGGGACTCAAGCCAATACTATAAAAAACGCTGTCTCACATCTCGAAAACTGGGCTAAAAGCGACGAGAACCTGCCGAAGGGGTTTCTGGAAAGCGGCAACAAAAGACCCAAAGGTTATTTCTATCTAACCGAAGAGGGACTGGGCGATATATGGAAGGGTGCTGATCCATTTCCAAATCACCCGGCGATGTCTGAAATTGTTCAACTTGAAGCGGATTTAAGGCAACTGCCAACAGCTAAGTCCAACATTCTTCAGCATGCACTTGGTTGGATCAATCAACGACTGGAATCGGAAAAACAAAAACGCTCCGAAATGGGCTTTGACGATCTGCTCACACGGCTGGACGATGCCCTGCATGGCCCCCGTGGCGATCAACTGGCAGCCACCATTCGTCGCCAGTTCCCGGTGGCGCTGATCGACGAATTCCAGGACACAGATCCGGTGCAATACCGCATCTTCAACCGCATTTACCGGGTTGCAGAGAATCACCCGGATACCTGCCTGCTGATGATCGGCGATCCGAAGCAGGCCATTTACGGCTTCCGCGGCGCCGACATCTACACCTATCTGGCCGCCCGCACCGGCGCCCGCGACCGCACCTGGACACTGGGCCGCAACTTCCGTTCGTCCAAACCCATGGTGAAAGCAGTCAACCGGGTATTTGAACATGGCGATCTGAACAGCCCGGAAGGTGCCTTCCTGTTCGGCAAGGGCGATACCTCCCCCCTGCCATTTCAGGGGGTAGAGGCAAATGGCACCAAACGCCTGTGGTCGGTCAACGGCGAGATACAGCCCAGCCTCACCCTATGGTCACTGGAAAGCGATCAGGAAGACAAAAATGGCAATCGCAAGGGACTGGCCAAAGGCACCGCCACAACAGAGGTGGCCGAAACCTGCGCCAGCGAAATCGCCCGACTGCTGACACTTGGCCAGCAGGGGCAGGCCGGTTTTGCTCTGGAAGAGAACAAAGGCGACCTGGAGCCGGTTGAACCCAAAGACATCGCCATTCTGGTGAATAACCGCAACGAAGCCGCTGCAGTGCGAGATGCTCTGGGCCAGAGGCGCATCAAGAGCGTGTACCTGTCTGACCGGGATTCAGTACTCACCTCGCAAGAGGCAAAGGAAGTGCTGTGCTGGCTCAAAGCCTTTGCTGAGCCACGGCAACTGGCCTACGCCCGGGCGGCGCTGGCCACGCCCACTCTCGGCTTGCCCTGGCGCTACCTTGACCAGCTGTTGACCGACGAGATGGCGCTGGAGCGGGAGATTGACCGCTTTATGGCTTATCAGAAGCAGTGGCAAAGTCAGGGTGTACTGCCCATGCTGCGCAGCTTCCTGATGGACTTCGATGTACCCGGGCGCCTGCTGCAGCGCCCGGAGGGCGAACGCCGGCTGACCGACATTCTGCACATTGCCGAACTCCTGCAACAGGACAGTCTGCAACTGGACGGCGAACACGCATTGGTGCACCACTACACCCAGATTCTGCGGGCGGCGGACGAAGAAGACGAACACCGCACCCTGCGCCTGGAAAGCGATGCCGGCCTGGTAAAAGTGATTACCGTGCACAAATCCAAAGGTCTGGAATACCCCCTGGTGTTCCTGCCCTTTGGCACAGCCTTCCGCGCTCAAAACGAAAAACAGTCGTTCGTGCGCTATCACGATGACAACGCAAAGCTGATCACCGTGTTTGATCCAACACCGGAAGACGTTGCCCGGGCAGATCAGGAGCGGCTGGGCGAGGATATCCGCAAACTCTACGTGGCCCTGACCCGCGCCCGTTTTGCCACCTGGGTCGGCGTTGCGGAGATTGATAACTGGCACCTCAGTGGCCTGGGGTATCTGCTGGGTGGCGAGCCTGCGGCGCAACACCCGCTCAGTGGCGCGCTGAAGCCTCTGGTTGATGGCTACACCGAGCTATGTGCCCAGCCGCTGCCAGAAGCGACGGACGCGCGTTACACTGAAAAAGCACTGGCAGCCCTGGGCCCGGCGCTGATTTCAACCCGCGAAGCCCGGGAAGACTGGTGGATTGCCAGTTACTCCTCTCTGGAATACACCGGGCTTTCCGGAACCGGCATAGCCTTCACCGGGGAAGTGGAAGACGCCGAAACCCAGAACCTGCTGGAAGAGGGTGCCCACAACCCGGAGGACGAAGACGCAGGCATTCCCCTCAGCCTCAGCCTGCACAACTTCCCGAAAGGCGCAGGCCCGGGCACCTTTCTGCACGATCTGCTGGAGTGGTGCGCACAACAGGGCCTGCAACACATTGTTGATAACCCGGAACAACTGCGTGAGCAGCTCAGCCGCCGTTGCAGCACACGGGGCTGGAGTGACTGGGTCGATACGCTTGAACACTGGATACTTGCGCTCATCCGCCAGCCACTACCGTTAAGCCGCAACGGTGGTGAAAGCGTCAGTCTGTCGAGCCTTGGCACCCTGCGCCCGGAACTGGAGTTCTGGTTTGAAAGCCGCAATGTAAGCACTCAAGCCATGGACAAACTGGTTACCCAGCACACCCTCAACGGCGCCGACCGACCGCAGGTGGATGACAGGCGCTTCAACGGCATGCTGAAAGGCTTTATCGATCTGGTGTTTGAACACAAGGGGCAGTATTACGTGCTGGACTACAAATCCAACTACCTTGGCGACAACGACAGCGCCTACACAGATCAGGCCATGGGCGAGGCGATTCTGGAGAAGCGCTACGACCTGCAATACGTTCTCTACCTGCTGGCCCTGCACCGTTTGCTGAAAGCCCGCCTGCCGGATTACGACTACGATCAACGCATAGGCGGCGCGGTGTATCTGTTTTTGCGCGGCGTGAACGCGCCGGGGGCAGGTGCGTTTACCGACAAGCCACCCAGAGAGTTGATTGAACAACTGGATGCCATGTTCGACGGCAAGGCAGTCCCCGGGGAGGTGGCGGCATGAGCAAAAAACCTAATACCGACAACCAGTTTGCCTTTGATCTGAAAACCCCTGGTGAGGCAGGCAAGGCTGCTGATATTGATAATGCCGTCGATATGGATAGTGCCGTTGATATGGACAAGACACCTTCAACATCGTCCGGCCCGGACATCAGCCTTGCTTTGGATCAGACCGAAAGTGTTCTGACGCTGCTGGATAGCTGGCAACAAGCCGGCTGGATTCGCCCGTTGGATGTACGCTTTGCGCGGCTGATTCAGGATCTTTCAGAAGAGCAGGGCGAAGCGCCGCAACCTCTGGTTTTGCTACTCGCTGCACTGACATCCCATCAGGTGGGTAGGGGCCATGTGTGCGTGGATCTGGCAACCCTGTTGGCGGACGCGGACAACACCTTATCACTGCCGCCGGAGGAGCCCATCGGTGCTCTCTCCACACAAACCAGAGGTATTCTGCCGGGCTCACCGGCGGAGCAGGACATCACCAAAGACAGCCTCAATAGCCCGGGAGAACTCCTGGCTCAGGTTTCCACACAGCAATGCCAGGACGCTCTGGAATGGACTTTGGCGGTAAGTGATGGCTCACACACTACGCCACTGGTATTGGTTGGCACCCGGCTTTACCTGCGCCGGTTCTGGCGTTACGAACAACAAATTGCCGCCGGTATTCTGCAGCGTCTGGCACAGCCGTCCACCCTGGCTGACCCGTCTTCAATCGCGGCCTCAACACTCAGCAAGTCTCTGAACGTACTGTTCAAACCACAGGCTACTGCAGGCTCTCCGGTGGACTATCAAAAGCTCGCCTGTGCCCTGGCCGCCCGCAGCCGTTTCGCCGTGATTACCGGTGGCCCGGGCACCGGCAAAACCACCACTGTGGTGAATCTGCTGGCCGCCCTGCAGTCCGTCGCGGGTGAATCCGCAGAGCGCGATGGACGCAAATACCGTATTCGCCTGGCAGCCCCCACAGGCAAAGCCGCAGCCCGGCTGAACGAATCCATCGGCGGTGCCGTCAGCCGCCTGCCACTGGCGCAGTTACCGGGACAGGTGTCTCTGGCGGACATTCCCACCAAAGTCACCACCCTGCACAGGCTTCTGGGCAGCCGCCCGGATACCCGCAAATTCCGCCATAATCGCGACAACCCGCTGCTGGTGGATATTCTGGTGATCGACGAAGCGTCCATGGTGGATCTGGACCTGATGGCGTCGGTGTTTGACGCCCTGCCCGCCAACGCCCAACTGATTCTGCTGGGCGACAAAGACCAGTTGGCCTCTGTAGATGCCGGTGCCGTGCTGGGTGAACTCTGCCAGCGCGCGCCAGAAGGGCATTACCTGCCAGAGACTGTGCAGTGGCTGAAAGCTATTACCGGCACCGACATCCCGGAAAACCTGCAAAACCCCGAAGGCCAGCCGCTGGACCAGGCGGTGGCCATGTTGCGCAAAAGCTACCGCTTTGCCGAAGGCAGTGGCATTCGCCAACTGGCCGAAGCGGTCAACACCAACACCCTGAGTGACAGCATGCTTCAGCAGGCCCGCAGCGCCGGGTTTGAGGATGTGGTGTGGCTGAATGGCCGTACCAGCAAACCCTCGCTGGAAGACACCCAGGCGTTGATCTGCCACCATGCGGTCAGTGGCAGCCCGGACGCATTCCGGAATAATGGAGAAGGGCGAAGGGATAACAAAGGCAAGCCTCTCCCACCACCGGTCGGCTACCGCCACTACCTATCGCTGATGCAGAGCCACAACCTGGACGCTAACAGCACCACAGAGCAGTGGAACGAACTGGCAAGATCCGTACTGGAGGCCTTCAGTGATTTTCAGGTGCTCTGCGCCCTGCGCCGCGGCCCCTGGGGTGTAGAAGGCCTGAACGAACTCATCGCTCACCACCTGCTCAAGCAAAAGCTCATTCCCCGGGCCGAAGGCTGGTACGCCGGGCGCCCGGTGCTGATTACCGGCAACGATTACAATCTGGGCCTGATGAACGGCGATGTGGGCATTACCTTCAATCTGTCTCCGGGTGCTGACGCACACGCCAACGGCATACAACCGAACCCCCTATTGCGCGTGGCCTTTCCCAGCAGCGATGGCAGTGGCGACATCCGCTGGATATCCCCCAGCCGACTGCAACAACTGGAAACCGTGTACGCCATGACGGTGCATAAATCCCAGGGCTCGGAGTTCAATCACACCTGCCTGGTGCTGCCAGACCGCCTCAGCCCGGTGCTCACGCGGGAGCTTGTGTATACCGGCATCACTCGTGCAAAGAACTGGTTCAGCCTGATAACCGGCGACGCCAGCGTGTTCTCGGAAAGTGTTGGGCAGCGGGTGGTTCGTGCTTCGGGGTTGGCTTCGGAGGCTCGCTTGCACCAAACCTGATCCCAGGGAAAGTCAGCCTCACTCGGGACTATCATCCTCACTATGCTGTTGCTGCAGCCACAATCTGGCGTAATAACCGTTCTGCGCCAGCAACTCACTGTGGCTGCCGCTTTCCACAATCCTGCCCTGATCCATCACAAGAATGGTATCGGCATCACGCACTGTGGATAAGCGGTGGGCAATCACCAAGGTGGTGCGCTGGCGGCTGACTTCGTTCAGGGCTTCCAGTATCGCCTGTTCCGAAATAGAGTCCAGCGACGAGGTAGCTTCATCAAGGATCAGCAACGGCGGGTTTTTCAGCAGCACCCGGGCAATGGCAACCCGCTGCTTCTCACCGCCGGAAAGCTTCAGCCCACGCTCGCCCACTTTCGTCTCGTAACCTTCCGGCAGGCTGCGAATGAAATCATCCAGATGCGCCTGTTTCGCAGCGTGATGAACCTCGGCTTCGGTGGCCTCCGGGCGTCCGTAGGCCAGATTGCGGTACAGGGTGTCGTTGAACAGCACCGTGTCTTGCGGCACCACGCCAATGGCGGCGCGCAGGCTGTCCTGTGTAACGTCCCGAATGTCCTGGCCATCAATGGTGATACAGCCTTTGTCCACGTCAAAAAACCGGAACAGCAGGCGGGCGAGGGTGGATTTACCGGCACCACTGGCCCCCACCACGGCCACGGTGTGGCCGGCGGGTATGGAAAAACTGACGTTTTGCAGAATGGGACGGTCCTTGCGGTAGGCAAAATGGACGTTGTGGAAGCCAACCTCCCCCTTATCCACGGCCAATACCCGCGCGTCAGGTGCATCGTCAATCGCCGGTTTTTCCCCCAGCAAACCGAACAAGCGCTCCACGTTCACCAGAGCCTGGCGGATTTCCCGGTATACAAAACCCAGGGCATTCAACGGAATGAACAGTTGCAGCAGGTAGGCGTTGATCATGGTGAAGTCACCCAGGGTAATCTCGCCACTGGCCACCTCGCGAACCGCCAGAGCCATAATGGTGATCATGGCGAGGCCGATGATCAGCGCCTGGCCGGAGTTCAGGGCAGCCAGAGACAAACGGTTCTTCAGGCGTGCCTGTTCCCAGTCTTTGAGATCCCGGTCGTACACATTGGCTTCAAAGGTTTCGTTATTGAAGTATTTCACCGTTTCGTAGTTCAGCAGACTGTCCATGGCGCGGGAATTGGACTGGTTGTCCCGGGCATTGGCCTCGCGCACAAACTTTGTTCGCCATTCGGTGACCACAATGGAAAAAACAACATACACCACCACAGCAATCAGGATGGCAAACACGTAACTGGCATTGAACGCCACCAGTAAGATGCCCGCCACCATCAGTATTTCCAGCAGGGTGGGCACAATGTTGAACAGGGTAAAGCGCAGCAGAAAGCTGATGCCCGTGGTGCCCCGCTCAATATCCCGGGCCAGGCCTCCGGTTTTGCGATCAAGATGAAACGCCAGTTCCCGGTTATGGAGGTGGCGGAATACCCGCAACGACACCCGCCGCATGGCACGCTCGGCCACCCGCGCAAACACTGCGTCCCGCAGCTCGCTGAACAGGGTGCTGCCAAAGCGCAGAGCACCGTAGGCAACCACCAGCATCACCGGAATCCAGAGCAGCAGCTCACCGCTTTGCCGGCCCTGATCCAGGTAGTCCACAATGTATTTCAACGCCACGGGTGTTGCGACTGTGGCCAGTTTGGCCAGTATCAGAAAAACCACGGACAAGATCACACGGCCACGGAACTCCGCAAGATAGGGCCAGAGCCCCGATATGATTTTCCAGTCCGGTTTGTGGCTGGCAGAGTACTCACTATCAGCGTAGGCGCGCACGGCGTTTCCTTTGTTATTGCAGCAGTTGTTGCAGCGTCGTTTTCATGAACTGGCGTTTGTCGCTTTCCTTTAGTAAAGAAAACAAGCGTATGATCAGGTTACACAGTTTAGCCAGCTCGGCACTTATTTAAGGAGGCATTCCATTAACACGCGTCACCGCCAGGCTCTGAAACTGGTTATCGGATTTATACGCCCTTATCGAAAGGCCGTAGCAGGCGCTCTGGTGGCCTTGATTATTACTGCCGGGATTACCCTGGGGTTGGGCCAGGGCCTGCGCGTTCTTGTGGACCACGGCCTTGCAACACAGTCTCCGGCCAATCTTGCCCGCGCAATCGGCCTGTTTTTCATTCTGGTGCTGGGGCTGGCGTTTGGTTCTTTCGCGCGCTTCTACCTGGTGTCCTGGATTGGCGAACGGGTTGTGGCCGATATTCGCAAACAGGTATTCAATCATCTGATCGACCTGCACCCGGGTTTTTTCGAGCAGAACCGCGCTCTGGAAATCCAGTCCCGTTTCACCGCCGATACCACCGTGCTGCAATCGGTGATCGGCTCAACCGTGTCCATTGCGTTGCGCAACGCGCTGATGCTGGTGGGCGGCTTGCTACTGTTGTTCATCACCAATGCCAAACTGGCCGGCATCATCCTGCTGGGCTTTCCTCTGGTGATTGCACCCATCCTGTTTTTTGGTCGCCAGGTACGCCAGTTGTCGCGGCTGAGCCAGGACAGGGTAGCGGATGTGGGCAGTTACGTGGGTGAAAACCTTACCCAGATCAAAACTGTACAGGCCTTCAACCATCAATGCCACGACCGGCGCTTTTTTGCGGACGTTTCCGAGCGGGCCTTTGACATTGCCCGTGCCCGCATAAAACAGCGCGCCTGGCTGACCACCCTGGCGATTTCTCTGGTAATGGGCGCGGTAGGCGTTGTGATCTGGATTGGCGGGCTTGATGTTATCCATGGCCATATTACCCCCGGCGAGCTGGCGGCGTTTGTATTCTACAGTTTGCTGGTGGGCGTGGCCGCAGGGGCCATCAGTGAGGTAATCGGGGAACTGCAGCGGGCGGCCGGTTCTGCCGCCCGGCTGTTTGAGTTGCTGCAGACAAAACCGGCGTTTACACGCCCGGCAGATCAGGGCGCCGGTTTTCCGGGCCCGGTAGCGGGTGAGATTGCCATCGAAAATCTCAGTTTCAGCTATCCTGGCCGCAGTGAACACCCGGCACTGGTGGATATCAGCCTGCATGTTCGTGCCGGTGAAACCCTGGCTCTCGTTGGGCCATCCGGCGCAGGTAAATCCACCTTGTTTGACCTGTTGCTGCATTTCTATCAACCCGACAGCGGCTCCATCCATATTGACGGCACGGATACTGCGTCTTTGCCCCTGGACACACTGCGCAGCTGCTTTGCACTGGTGCCCCAGAACCCGGCATTGTTCCACGGCACAGTGGCAGACAACATTCGCTATGCCCGCCCTGACGCCAGTCAGGCCGATGTGGAAAAAGCCGCCCGCATCGCTCACGCCCACGAATTCATCGAACAACTTCCACACGGGTATCTTACACTTCTGGGTGATGCTGGCCTGGGGCTTTCTGGAGGCCAGAAGCAAAGGCTTGCGATTGCCCGGGCCCTGCTGGCCGATGCGCCGATCCTGTTGCTGGATGAAGCCACCAGCGCCCTGGATGCAGAAAGTGAGAACCTCATCCAGCATGCAATGCCGGCGCTTACCTCGGGCAGGACGACCCTGGTGATTGCCCACCGGCTCGCCACTGTTCGCGATGCAGATCGCATTGCTGTTCTGGATCAGGGCCGGCTTCTGGCAGTTGGCAGTCATCAGGAGCTGATTCAGGAAAACGAGCTGTACCGGCGTCTGGCCGCGCTGCAATTTCGGGAGCAACCTGCGTGATTTCCAACACCGGCAATTTGTGTCAGGCCCTGGTACTCCCTACACTGTTCAGTGATACTGATAAATCAGAGACACAGGGAGAATGGCAAAGTGAGCAATAAAGAATTGCAGGCACTCAAAGAACGCTATGTTGCGGCGGGTGTGGCGAGCCCTAATGAGCAGTTTGCCGACCACGCAACCAATGCAGAACTGTGGGACGCTGACGGCAAACGCATGATCGATTTTGCCGGTGGTATTGGTGTTCTGAACATTGGTCACCGGCATCCGAAAGTGGTTGCGGCGATAAAAGCCCAACTCGATAAACTCATGCACACCTGCCAAACGGTTATGCCCTATGAGGGCTACGTACGCCTGGCGCAGAAGCTGAGCGAAGTAACGCCGGTTAAAGGCCACGCCAAAGTGATGCTGGCCAACTCTGGCGCAGAAGCGCTGGAAAACGCCATCAAGATTGCCCGTGCTGCCACTGGCCGGACCAATGTAATCTGCTTTGACGGCGCCTTCCACGGTCGTACCTTCATGACCATGGCGATGAATGGCAAGGCGGCACCCTACCAGACAGATTTCGGCCCCATGCCAGGAACTGTCTACCGTGCGCCTTACCCCGTGCCTTATCACGGGGTAAGCGAAGATGAAGCCCTTCGTGGCCTGATGATGACCATGAAAGCAGATTCACCTGCGAAGGATACGGCTGCCATTGTTCTTGAGCCGGTACTGGGTGAGGGCGGTTTCTATGCAGCATCCACGAGTTTTCTGAAAAAGCTCCGCGAGATATGTGATGAAAATGGCATCCTGTTGATTGCCGATGAAGTCCAAAGCGGCTTCGGTCGTACGGGCAAGATGTTTGCCATTGAGCACAGCGGCGTTGAGCCTGACATCATCACCATGGCCAAGAGCATGGCCGACGGCATGCCGATCTCGGCAATTGTCGGAACCGACAAGCACATGGACGCTTCAGGCCCGAACTCATTGGGTGGTACCTATACCGGTAACCCCGCCGCTTGCGCTGCGGCACTGGCGGTGTTCGATGTGTTCAAAGAGGAGGACGTTCTGGGCCAGAGTCAGCGCCTCGGTGAGAAGCTGAAACATTGCTTTACCCAGTGGCAGGAGCAGTTCACTCATGTGGACAACGTTCGCTGTCTCGGTTCAATGGCCGCGTTCGAGTTTGTCGAAAGTAAGGAGAGTCGCAAACCCATGCCAGAACTGGCAGCAGCGGTTACCAGGAAGGCCAAAGAAAAAGGTCTGATCCTTCTTAGCTGTGGCTTGTACGCCAACAGTCTGCGCTTCCTGATGCCGGTAACTATTGAGGACGAAATCCTTGAAGAGGGCCTGGCAATTGTAGAAGAGAGTCTGAAGGAAGCTGGCGCCTGATATCCGGGTTCCTGTAGCCTGTAAAGCCGAACCTCCGGGTTCGGCTTTTTTGTGGTGTTCGTCGTATACTGCCGTAAGTTGTTTCACCAACCAGGCAGAACCATGACCTCAACGAACACCACATCTGTGCCTGACCACAAACCCCGGCCATGGGTTGATTTACTGGTCAGCATCATTATTCCCTCCGTCATTCTGATGAAATTCAGCGGCGACCAACACCTTGGCAGCGTTAACGCGCTGATTCTCGGCCTGGCATTCCCCCTGGGTTGGGGGCTGTTTGAATTGATCCGCTACCACAAGAAAAACTTTATCGCGGTACTTGGCCTGGTCAGTGTTGGCCTCACCGGGGGTATTGGTCTACTGGAACTGGATGCCGGGTGGCTGGCCGTCAAAGAAGCCGCCATTCCCGCCATTATTGGCCTGGCGGTACTGGCATCTACCCGCACCAAATACCCGCTGGTGCGCACACTGCTCTATAACCCCAACGTGCTTGATGTGAATAAAATCCAGGAGACCCTGGAGGAACGAAATCGTGTGGCCGAGTTCGAGGGGCGTCTGCTGAAAGCCAGCTACTTTTTCGCCGGCACCTTCCTGTTTTCATCCATCATGAACTACGTTCTGGCTCGCTGGATTGTGGTCAGTCCCTCCGGTACCCAGGCCTTCAATGAAGAGCTTGGCAGAATGACACTGGTGAGCTATCCAATGATAGCCATACCTTCCATGGTAATGATGATGCTCATTTTCTATTACCTGTGGCGAACCATACGCCGGTTGACCGGTTATACCCTGGAAGAGGTGATGGCGCCCCATCTGGTGGAGAAGGAGAAAGCCCGCTCATCAAACTCAAGCTCTGGGGAATAACCTTATATTTCAATTAGTTAAATAATAATTGCATAAAAAAGCGGCCAGGGTAGCAATACTCTGGCCGCTTTTTTATTCGTTTCTGTCAGATGTCGAGGTTATGGACCTCAAGGGCGTGGGTCTGGATAAAGTCCCTACGTGGTTCGACATCATCACCCATCAGGGTTGTGAAAATCTGGTCGGCTGCAATAGCATCTTCGATCTTCACCTTCATCATACGGCGACTTTCCGGGTCCATGGTGGTTTCCCACAACTGATCCGGATTCATCTCACCCAACCCTTTGTAACGCTGAATAGTCAGGCCCCGCTGGGCCTCCTTCATCAGCCAGTCCAGGGCACCTTCGAACGACAGTACCGCCTGCTTGCGCTCACCGCGCTGAACGTAGGCGCCTTCTTCAATAAGCCCGTTCAGGGTTTCACCCAGGCGGGCAATAGCCCCGTACGACGGTGATTCGAAGAAGTCGTGGCCGAATACGTGTTCATGGGGTATACCATGTACGTGTATAGTGACTTTGGGTAAAAACAACCCACGCTCCGTGTCCTTGGTCACAGAGAAAGTGTATTTGGTGCCGGTACGGGTATCGATATCCAGCCCTTCACCGAGCCGACGGGACCAGGCCGCAACCTTTTCCTCACTCTTCAGATCTTCAATCTTCAGGGTGTCGTTGTGGATCATCTGCTCGAGAACCCGGTCCGGATAGGCACGGGACAGTCGCTCGATCATGGCCATAACCCGTTGGTAATCATGCACCATGGTTTCCAGGGCGGAATCCTTGATGGGCGGCGCCTCCGGGTTCACATACAGTTGCGCGCCTTCCAGGGAAGTCTGCGTCAGGTAGGCTTCTTTCGCCTTTTCATCCTTCAGGTACTGCTCCTGTTTACCGCGCTTTACCTTGTAAAGTGGTGGCATTGCGATAAATACGTGACCACGTTCAATGATCTCGCGCATTTGCCGGAACAGGAAGGTTAGCAACAGAGTCCGGATGTGCGAACCGTCTACGTCGGCGTCCGTCATGATAATAATGGAGTGATAACGGAGCTTGTCCGGGTCGAATTCTTCCCGGCCAATGCCGCAACCCAGGGCAGTTATAAGTGTGCCGACTTCAGCCGATGACAGCATCTTGTCGAAACGAGCCTTCTCTACGTTCAGAATCTTACCCTTGAGGGGCAGAATCGCCTGGGTTTTGCGATCGCGGCCCTGCTTGGCGCTACCACCGGCCGAGTCACCCTCCACTATGTAGAGTTCAGAAAGAGCAGGGTCTTTCTCCTGGCAGTCAGCCAGCTTTCCTGGCAGGCCAGCAATATCCAGTGCGCCCTTGCGCCGGGTCATATCGCGGGCCTTGCGAGCCGCTTCACGAGCCCTTGCCGCTTCGATCATCTTGTTAACTATCAGCTTCGCTTCGTTGGGCTGCTCCTGCAGATACTCGCTAAAGCTCTGGTAAAGCTCCTGCTCAACCGCCGTCTTTACTTCCGAGGACACAAGTTTGTCCTTGGTTTGTGAGGAGAACTTGGGGTCTGGAACTTTCACACTGATAATGGCCGTCAGGCCTTCCCGGGCGTCGTCACCGGAGGTGCTGACCTTGGCTTTCTTACCAAGTCCTTCCTGTTCAATATAGTTGTTCAGTGATCGGGTCAGCGCCGAGCGGAAACCCGCCAGGTGCGTACCACCGTCCCGCTGGGGTATGTTATTTGTGAAACAGTAAATGTTTTCCTGAAAGGCATCGTTCCATTGCATGGAAACTTCCACCACAATCCCGTCGTCACGTTCACGAGTGAAGTGGAAAACCCGGTTAATGGGTGTCTTGTTGGCGTTAAGGTGCTCAACAAACGCCCGCAGGCCACCTTCGTATTCAAACACCTCTTCTTTACCGCTGCGCTCATCTGTCAAGCGGATGCGAACTCCGCTGTTCAGGAACGCCAGCTCCCTGATGCGTTTTGCAAGAATATCGTAGTGAAACTCTATCTGGGTGAAGGTTTCCGGGGAGGGAATAAAGTGGACCCGTGTACCCGAGGCCTCTGTTTCGCCTACTGCCTTCAAGGGTGCATTTGGCACACCGTGTGTGTAGGTCTGCTCATACACCTTGCCGTCACGACGTATGGTCAGGGTCAGGGTAGAGGACAGGGCGTTTACTACGGATACGCCAACCCCGTGAAGGCCACCGGAGACCTTGTAGGAGTTATCATCGAACTTACCGCCCGCGTGAAGCACTGTCATGATAACCTCGGCAGCAGAGACGCCTTCCCCTTCGTGGATATCCACCGGGATGCCACGGCCGTTATCATGAACCGTAACGGATTCGTCCGGGTGGATGATGATACCGATTTCCGAGCAGTAACCTGCCAAAGCTTCATCGATGGAGTTATCCACCAGTTCAAATACCATGTGATGCAGGCCGGTACCATCGTCGGTATCGCCAATGTACATCCCTGGCCGTTTTCGCACCGCATCCAGCCCTTTCAGGACTTTGATACTGGCTGAATTGTAACTCGATTCACTCATTAGGAAACTCCTGAAGCGTAAGGGCCGGCACCTTCGTCAAAACCGCATCTTCGGGTTTGATAAGCCGGTTTTATTCTTCCTTCAATTTGCCATGTTCCACGTGGAACATTCGGTAATCCGGGGTCGGGTTACCCTGCCACAGTGACGTCGGATCTGGACGTTCAATGGAGGTAATGAATACCTGGCAGCGTAAATCCTGTAACTTTTGAGCCAACATGGTTCTGTGGCTCTCATCCAACTCCGCGTTTATATCATCGATCAGAAAACTGACCTGCTTTCCAGAATCATTCAGAACTATGCTCTGGGCGATCTTCATCAGAATAACGAGGGTCTTTTGCTGACCGCGAGAAAAGGTTTCCGCTACCGGTCGCCCCTGGAACCTGATCCTGATATCAGCACGGTTCGGACCGTAAAGCGTGTGCCCCATCCGGATTTCCTGTTCCCTGTGACGGACCAGCACATCCGCGAGTGACTGGGCAATATCCCACCCCGGGTAAAACTCAAGCTTCAGTCCCTGGGTCCAGTTCACATCAAGTTCCTGAACCAGAACATTAAACACCCTTCGAAAATGCTCGAAAGCAGCTTTGCGGGCCTCGGTTATTCGTTCACTTAGCGCTACGTACTGGGTATCCCAGACGCGCAGCAAAGAGTCCTCTATTCTACCATTTCTGAGCATTTGATTCCGCTGTGATGTGACTCTCTGGCATTGCTGCCAGTTTGCTGCGAAAGAAGGTTCCACGTGGAACACTGCCCAATCCAGAAACTGTCGACGTTTACCTGGCCCCCCTGAAACCACGTCGAACACGCCCGGATCAATAACCGACACCGGCAGATGCATCGCAAGTGACGAAAGACTGCGCACGCTTTCTCCGTCTACCCGAAGCCTTGTTTCCTTCTGAGCAACGTCCCGGGAGATGCCAAGCCGGTGGGCAAGGGGGTAGCTTTCCGATTCTGGTCCGGGGTTACCAAATCCGTGATCCAGTCCCCCAAACACGGTAAATCGTTGTTGCCCGTGCCGGACGACGGCTTGATGCCGATTCACCCGGAAAGACCGCCCGAGCCCCAAATACCCTATAGCCTCCAGGATACTGGTCTTGCCACTGCCGTTGGCGCCATAAATCAGATTAAACGAAGAAGAAAAGGTAACAGGTTCAGCAGAAGAAAGATTGCGAAAGTGCTCGGTCTGAAGTTTTATCAGCGCCATAAAGGGGACAGCTCGTCGCGACAGCGGAGGATTCTGGGGAACCATAAAAAAAACAGCACTCCACCGATTTCGTGAAATGCTGCCTTAGTGTACAAAACCGCGTAAGTGAAGGCGAACGAATACTCCTTCAATGCAGCATGTTCAGCCGCTCATCCATGAACACATCCATTTCCGGTGCAAGAATGTGAACATAGCGGTCAAAATACAGGAACTGTTTGAGCAGCAATGCAAACTCTCTCGGGAAATGCAGCCCGTGGCTTTCGCCCACCTTCACCATGTCCATAAGGATATTGTTCACATCGTCCTCGGCCTGATCGGCGTGATAGGGAACGTCATCCGGTACCATTTTGTCCATTTGCTGATAGAGCCGGCGCAGGTCCGCAGCCAGGTCGCTGGCTTTAACAGTGTGGCGGGTTATTCCGATACGAATCATTGCCTCCGCCATGCCATCAAAGTTGCCGACCATCACCGCCGAGATGAAATCGCTGACCGCCTGCCAGGTGTCCGGGCGAATGCGCCCGACAATCCCGAAATCAATGAAGCCTACGCGCCCATCTTCCAGGACCATAAGATTGCCTGCATGTACGTCCGCATGGAAAAATTCACACTGGGTAAGGCTGGCGAACCAGGTGTTCATGGCCGTGATCAACGTGCGCTCCGGATCCTTTGCATAACCCCGGATGCTTTCCAGATCGGTAAGAGGCACACCGTGGAATCGTTCCATGGTGAGTATCCGGCGTGTGCTGCAATGTTCGAAGACTTTGGGCGCCGTGGCATCCTCGTTGTGGGTATCGTGCAGGAACTTCCGGAAAACCTTCAGGTTGTTTGCCTCCTTGATGAAGTCACATTCCTCCATCATGGTGCGCTGGATTTCCTCCACAATGCCTGATAAGGACGTCCAGGACAGTTTCGGGGCAAGAGTTTCAAGAATACGGGCCGATAGATAGAGGAAGTTAAGATCCGTCAGCAGAATATTTTCCACGCCCGGTTTCTGTACCTTGATGACCACCTCTTCTCCGGTCACCAGGCGGGCGGCGTGTACCTGTGCAATGGAAGCGGAGGCCAGGGCCACCGGATCTATCTCGGAAAACACCTGATCGATAGGCCGATCCAGCTCTTCACCGATGATGCCCTTGATAACACTGAACGGCAGGCTGGGCGTTCGGTCCAGACAGTACTGGAATTCCTCCACATATTCTTTCGGAAAGAAGGTCGGGGAGCTGGCTATGAACTGCCCCAGCTTGATGTAGGTGGCGCCCAGTGATTCAAAGGTCTGGCGAAGCAGACGTGGGGCAGGGGGACGATCCCCCGCAACCCATTTGACACCGGTGCGACCCAGTACAGACAGCGTTTGCCCAATTCTGAAAGCGCCCTTGATTCCGTTCGTTATGGTGCCCATCTTAGTGTTCTCCTATAGCCTCATCGGCATAACAACGTAGAGGCAACGATTATCATTCTGCGATTCGATCAGTGCACTGCTGTTGGGGTTGGAAAGTGTAATTTTTACCTGGTCCTCATCCAGAGCGTTCATCACGTCCACCAGATAGCCTACATTGAAACCAATCTGCAGGGATTCGCCCTGATAGTCCACCGGCAGCGCGTCTTCGGCCTGTTCCTGGTCCGGGTTGTTGGCGAACACCTGCAGTTCGTTTGTTGCCAGATTAAGACGAACACCACGAATGTTCTCGTGGGAAAGAATGGCTGCACGCTGCAGGGTGTTTTTCAGAGTGGCGCGATCAGCCAGGACTACCTTGTCACCACCGCGAGGAATAACCCGGTTGTAATCCGGGAACTTGCCTTCGATCAGTTTCGAGGTAAATGTGTAAGACCCCACGGTAGCGCGCAGATGGTTGTCTCCAATCACCAGCCGCACCGGTGTTTCCACTTCATCCAGTAACCGGGAAAGTTCCAGAACGCCTTTTCGGGGAACAATCACCTGGCGTGCTTCCTGGCAACCCGTATCCTGTTCGAGATGGGCCATGGCAAGCCTGTGGCCATCGGTGGCTACGGTACGCACATGATCCTTATCCACTTCCAGCAGCAAGCCATTGAGATAATAACGAACATCCTGTTGCGCCATGGCAAACGCCGTCGCGTCAAACATGCGCCTCAGTTCTTTTTGCGGCAATTCAAGCCTGAAGCTTTCCGGCTCATCCTCCACATTGGGAAAGTGCTCCGCCGGCAAGGTTGAGAGCGTGAAGTGGCTGGCACCGGAACGCACGTGCAGGCGGTCGCCCTCCAGCACCAGATCAATGGGTGCTTCATCTCCCAGGGCACGGCATATATCTGAAAGCTTGCGGGCGGGCACGGTAATCTGGCCTGGCTGGTCAACGTGGACCGGTGTTACCCGCCCCACCAGCTCCACTTCCATATTGGTACCGGTCAGCATCAATACATTGTCTTCGGCTACCAGCAGCACGTTGGACAGTACCGGCATGGTCTGCTTCTTCTCGACAACACCGGCAATGTTTTGCAAGGGTGTGAGCAGGGATTCACGGCTGATCGTCAGTTTCATGTCACTCAGCTTTCTGTTGTTGGAAGGTTGAATGTTGTTTGCGTTTCCATATTCCTACCCGGTACCGCCTTTTTGTGCTACAGACTCGACGCCTCAGGTAGTCAGTAATCTCATAAAATTCTGATAATCCTCGCGGATGCCCGGGTCGGTTTCCTGAAGCTCCACGATCTTCTTGCACGCATGCAGCACCGTTGTGTGGTCGCGGCCACCAAAGGCGTCACCGATTTCCGGCAGGCTGTGATTAGTCAGCTCTTTGGAAAGCGCCATGGCTACTTGCCGGGGCCGGGTCACCACACGGGTACGGCGCTTCGAAAGCAGGTCCGCCACCTTGATCTTGTAGTACTCCGCCACGGTGCGCTGAATGTTATCAATGCTCACCTGCTTTTCGTGCAGTGCCAGCAAATCCTTGAGGCTTTCCCGGATAAACGGCGGCGTGATTTCAGACCCGGTGAAGTGAGCATTCGCTATCACCAAACGCAGCGCGCCCTCTAGTTCTCTCACGTTCGACCGTATTTTCTGGGCAATAAAAAAAGCCGCTTCACTGCTAAGTTTCACATTCGCCTGATCGGCTTTTTTCATCAGGATTGCTACCCGGGTTTCCAGTTCCGGTGGCTCTACCATCACCGTAAGGCCCCAGCCAAAACGGGATTTCAAGCGCTCTTCCATATCCACAATTTCTTTCGGAAAACGGTCACAGGTTACAATTACCTGCTGCCCGCCTTCCAGCAACGCATTGAAGGTGTGGAAAAACTCTTCCTGGGAACGCTCCTTGCGGGCGAAAAACTGGATATCATCGATCAGCAAGGCGTCAACCGACCGGTAATACCGCTTGAACTCATTGATCGCGTTTAGCTGCAACGCCTTTACCATGTCCGCCACAAAGCGCTCTGAACGCAGGTACGCCACCTTGGCATTAGGATTACGCCTTACGATCTCGTTACCTATGGCATGCATCAGGTGGGTTTTACCCAGGCCCACGCCGCCATAGAGGAACAGCGGGTTGTAAGCGCCACCGGGGTTCTCTGCAACCTGCATGGAAGCCGCCCGTGCCAGCTGGTTCGATTTGCCCTCAACAAAAGTATCGAAGGTAAAGCCTTCATTGAGAAAGCTCTGGTGTTTGATATCGCCTTCCACCTGCACTGGGCGGCGTGTAGAGGCCGAACCACTGCTACTGCTTTGAGCAGGCCGGCGATTACTCACTGTGGCCGCCACACCCTTTTCTTCTTCTGTGACCCGGCTGCCTGCTTCGTCCTGAACCCTCAGGCCAGGCTCCTGCTGCGCCAATTCCGAGCGTATAACCGGCTCGGTCTCCCGTGGTGCAGAGCCTACTTTCATACCGACTCTGGGTGCCTGCCCACCGTTCAGATCCTTGAGAACCTCTTCGATACGCCGCAGATATTTCTCGTTAACCCAATCCATCACGAACCGGTTGGGAGCAAACAGCATCAACTGCCCTTCGCGATGGTCGGACTGCAGGGGCCTGAGCCAGGTATTGAACTGTTGTGCGGGAAACTCATCCCGGAGTACTTCAAGACATTGATGCCACATACTGTTCGGCACGACAGCCTGCTCCCGATAACACAAGATTTTCTCAAACCGGGCAAGGACCGCCCGATTCCGAAAGTTGACCCCGGATTCTAACCCGCCGGCCCCTTCAGTGAAAGCGCAAACACCTCGTCATAAACAGCCTGTGGAAATTTATATTATTTAAAATCAATGCATTGCTGACTTATCTACAGGCTTGTGTACAGAAAGATTTTACATTTAAGTTACCCACACGCCTGTGTGCACAACCAGCCCTCAGGTCTGTGTGCAACCCCGGTGTCTTCCAGTGGATAACTGCATGAATTCCTAAAACCCGAAGTTGTCCACAATCGGTAAGAGGTTAATCCACAAGGCTCAGGGTTACTTGCCCAACGCCTTGTCAATGCTTCAACTATTTGAATTATTGTAGGTAATCTGGCTTTTCCACAGAAAACGGCCTGCGTAATAACAGTAATAATAGAATCTTTAAAAGAATTCTAAAAAGACCAGTTACTACTGTTACTCCACTTGTCACCGGGCCCATTTGCGTTTTCCAGAGAAGCTTCCCGAAACCCTGTCCGGTGTCGGCACAAGCCCATAGCGATAAACGTTGAACCTGCGGCGGAATTTGCATAGAATGCCGCTCCTGTTTTGGCTATTAATTTTTCAGCCAACTGCCGAATGTCCAATACACGAATTGTGAGATCGTCACCATGAAAAGAACGTTTCAACCAAGCGTACTGAAGCGTAAGCGCGTACACGGTTTCCGTGCCCGTATGGCAACTGCCAATGGTCGCAAGGTTATTTCCCGTCGTCGTGCCAAAGGCCGTGCACGTCTGTCTGCGTAATCTATCGTTCGCCTTATGAAGGCTTTGAGTTTTCCTAAATCGCATCGCTTACTGCGCCCTGCTGATTACGGCAAAGTCTTCAATGACGTACAGCTAAAGGTTCCGCACAAGAATTTTCTGATCCTGGCTACGCCAAATAATCTCGGGCATGCCAGGGTCGGTCTTGTATTTGCGAAAAAAAACCTGAAACTGTCCGTGCAGCGAAACCGGATCAAACGTCAGGTGCGGGAAAGTTTCCGCCATCAACCCGACCTTCCCGGGATGGACATCATCGTTCTGGGTCGACAAGGGCTGGCAGATCTCGATAACCGCACCATCCGCACGTCTCTGAACGGGCTCTGGCAACGGCTAGCGAAAAAGTATCATCAGCTACCGTCATCTCAACCAGCGGAATCATCTTCGGCCGGTAGGGGAACAGGTTAATGCGCAGGTTGCTTCTTCTTCCTATCCGCTTCTACCAATACGCGATCAGTCCGCTGATGGCCAGTCATTGCCGGCATTATCCAACCTGCTCACAATACGCTGTAGAAGCCATATCCCATCACGGATCACTGAAAGGCACCTATCTTTCAGTAAAACGGCTGCTGAGATGTCACCCATGGGCGGAAGGCGGTTACGATCCCGTACCAGGCACAGTACAAACTCAACCCGAACAGACAACGTCCTGTTGCTCTCAGGCTGATACCTCCCCAACAACACCTCAGACCAAACTGTAACTCTATGGATATTCAACGCATCGTATTGTTCGCCGGCCTGGCTATTGTCAGTTATCTGATGGTGCTTGCCTGGAATGAAGATTATCACCAGCCAGCACCCGCGGCGCAGGTGGCTGAATCCGGAGGCGGCCTTCAGGCAAATAACGGATCTGGTGGTTCCGATGCCATGGTACTTCCTGGCGAGACATCCCGGGGAACGGCTGCCGGAACACCTTCAGATGAGGAGTTCACTACACCGGAAAGCGGTCAGTCAGTATCCGGTCCTGTCAGTTCTGACGTTACCGTAAACGATCAGTACATCAGTGTTCGAACCGATGTACTCGACCTGGTTATTGACCGGGTAAGCGGGAATCTGGTCAGAAGCTCACTGCTCGCCTACGACAAATCCCTCAACGGTGACGAACCGCTCAAGCTGCTGAACAACACAGAAAACCGGTTTTATGTGCTTGAAAGCGGATTGATTGGCCAAAACGGACCAGACAGCGCGAAAAACGGTCAGCCGCCCGTGTACGAAACGGATGCTGCCAGCTACCAACTGGCGGAGGGTGAGAATGAGCTGACCGTTGATCTGGTTCACACCATGGAAAACGGTGTGAAAATCACCAAACGTTACGAGTTTGCGCGGGACAGCTATGAAATCAGCGTGCGTTATCTGGTTGAAAACCGTTCAAACGAGAATTGGCAGGCCAACTTTACCGGTAAAATCGTACGCGATCAGTCACCTGACCCCACGGCCCAGAACAGCATGGGCATCAAGGCGTTTCTTGGCCTGGTAATCAGCTCCCCGGAAGATCCCTATGAGAAATACGATTTCGGTGATCTTGAAGACAATCGTATCAACACGACCGTAACCAACGGCTGGATGGCGTTTCTGCAGCACTACTTTCTTGCAGCCTGGGTACCCGAGCGTGATCAGCCGGCACAATTCCAGACTACCCGCCGCGGCCCGTTGCATGTCATGGGTTTTGTATATCCGGCAACAACCGTTGCACCCGGAGAGACGGCTGAAATTGGCGCCCGCGCCTACGTTGGCCCGAAAATCATTGACCGGCTGGAAGCCGTAGCGCCAAACCTTGACCGTACGGTGGACTTCGGCTGGCTGTTCTTCATCTCACTGCCGCTGTTTATCATTCTTGAGTGGTTCCACGGCCTTGTCGGTAACTGGGGCGTGGCCATTATCCTGCTGACTGTGTTGGTGAAAGCCGTGTTTTTCAAGCTTTCAGCCACCAGTTACCGGTCCATGGGGCGCATGCGGGCCGTGGCGCCGCAACTGACCCGCCTGAAAGAGCTGTACGGCGATGACCGCCAGCGCATGTCCCAGGAAATGATGGCGTTGTACAAGAAAGAGAAGATCAATCCTCTGGGCGGATGTTTGCCCATTCTGGTTCAGATGCCGGTATTCATCTCTCTGTACTGGGTACTGTTTGAGAGTGTGCAATTGCGCCACGCACCCTTCATTCTGTGGATCCAGGATCTTTCCGTCATGGATCCTTACTTCATACTGCCGATCCTGATGGGCGCCAGCATGATGTTGCAGATGAGCCTGAACCCGACGCCGCCGGATCCGATGCAGGCGAAGATCATGAAGCTGATGCCGGTGGTCTTCACCATCTTCTTCCTCTGGTTCCCGGCGGGTCTGGTACTCTACTGGTTGGTGAACAACATTCTGTCGATCAGTCAACAGTGGTACATTACCCGCAAAATCGAAGCAGAAATGGCCACCAAAAAGCACTGACCTTGTGGCCGTTTGATTGTTCAGTAAAGGCTCCGTAAAGGGGCCTTTACCATTTCAGGAACACACAAAACTGCTGTGTAAGAGGCATGATTGATGAACCAGAGCCCCGCAACGACCCATACCCCTGACACCATTGCTGCCATAGCCACGGCGCCTGGCCAGGCAGGCGTGGGCATTGTTCGGGTATCTGGCCCATTGGCAAAGAACATTGCCACGGCCATGCTGGGGTATACGCCCAAGCCCAGATACGCCCACTACGGAGCCTTTCTGGATCAGAACAAAACACTGATCGATGAAGGTATTGGCCTGTACTTCCCGAATCCCCATTCGTTTACCGGCGAAGACGTTTTTGAATTGCAAGGGCACGGCGGCACCATCATTCTGGATTTGCTGTTGCGGGAGGTCTGCCGGCTGGGTGCCCGGTTGGCCCGACCGGGTGAGTTCTCGGAACGGGCGTTTCTCAACGACAAACTGGATCTTGCCCAGGCCGAAGCCATTGCCGACCTGATTGAGAGCAGTTCGGAGCAGGCCGCCCGCTGTGCCGTGCGATCCATGCAGGGTGTATTTTCCCGGCGAATTGAAGCCCTTGTTGAGGCGGTTACGCAACTGCGGATCTACGTGGAGGCCGCCATCGATTTTCCGGAAGAGGAAATCGACTTTCTGGCCGACGGCAAAGTCGCCGCGGATTTACAGGCACTGCTGGAGCAACTCCAGGGCATACTGGCCGAAGCCCAGCAGGGCACAATTCTGCGCGATGGCATGAAAGTGGTGATTGCCGGCCGCCCCAACGCCGGAAAATCCAGCCTGTTAAATGCACTGGCTGGTCGCGAAGCGGCCATAGTAACGGCCATTGAAGGCACTACCCGGGATGTGCTGCGCGAACACATTCACATTGATGGTATGCCCCTGCATATCATCGATACCGCGGGCCTGCGCGACAGCCCGGACGAAGTGGAACAGATCGGCATTGCCAGGGCCTGGGACGAAATCCGCCAGGCCGACCGCATTCTGCTTATGGTGGATGCCACTACCACGGATAAAACCACCCCCCACGAAATCTGGCCGGATTTTATCGACCGGCTACCGGCCTCGGCACCGGTTACGGTAATCCGCAACAAGGTAGATCTGACGAGTGAAACCGCTGGCTTGCAAGAGTCATCCATGGAAGAGGCCCCGGTGATCCGCCTTGCCGCAAAATCCGCTGATGGGCTGGACGTACTGCGGGAACACCTCAAGGAATGCATGGGCTTTGCCAGCACCACGGAAGGCGGCTTTCTGGCCCGCCGCAGGCATCTGGATGCCCTGGAGCGTGCCCGGGATTCCCTGCTGCAAGGCCAGGCGCAGCTGGAAGGTTACGGCGCCGGTGAACTCCTCGCCGAGGATCTGCGAGCTGCCCAGGATGCCCTGGGGGAAATCACCGGCCAGATGACACCGGATGAGCTTTTAGGGAAGATTTTTGGTTCCTTCTGTATCGGGAAATGAGCCGCCGCCCCACAGTAGATACCACTAGCTCAGTCGCATGCTTCCGATAAACAGATACACTGGTATCAAATGTCCGGAATACACAGCGAGGTGGAGCTTATGTCTGAGTGCTATCAGAATCTTCAACTGCAATTGTTGGCAGGAGAGTGGCGAGACGGCAGCGGGGAGGAATCCCGCCCTGTTATAAATCCCTATTCTGGCGAGACTTTGCTCTCAATCCGCTCAGCTACCTCCTCTGATCTCGATGCAACTTACCGAAAAGCTGCTGAGGCCCAGTTAAGCTGGGCAGACACGCCCCCGGCGGAGCGTTCGGCCCTGCTGCTGCGCGTAGTGTCGATCTTTGATGAACGCAAGGAAGAGATCATTGACTGGCTGATTCGCGAATCCGGCAGTACGCGCTTGAAAGCTAACATTGAATGGGGCAGCGCCCGTGCTATCACTCTGGAAGCGGCAAGCATGCCCGCCCGCGCCCAGGGCGCTACCATGAGCAGCGATATTCCGGGGAAAGAAAACCTTGCCTATCGCAAACCTGTAGGGGTGGTGGGTGTGATCAGCCCGTGGAATTTCCCGTTGCATCTCTCCCAGCGTTCCGTAGCACCGGCAATTGCCCTGGGCAATGCGGTGGTCATCAAACCGGCGAGTGATACACCTGTCACCGGAGGTTTGCTGCTGGGCCGCATCTTTGAGGAGGCGGGCCTGCCAGCGGGTGTGCTGAGTGTGGTGATTGGCCCGGGATTGGCCATTGGCGATGACTTCGTAGCGCATCCCGTACCCTCCATGATCTCGTTTACGGGTTCAACGCCGGTTGGCAAAAACATCGGCAGTATCGCCACCGGCGGTCGTTACCTCAAAAAGGTCGCCCTGGAACTGGGTGGCAACAGCCCGTTTGTGGTGCTTGATGATGCGGATGTCGGGCAGGCTGTGAAAGCTGCGGTATTTGGCAAGTTTCTGCATCAGGGGCAGATCTGCATGGCGATCAACCGGATTATCGTCGATTCGACGGTATACGACCGGTTTGTGGAAGATTTTGTCGCCCACGTCCGCACGCTGAACGTCGGCGACCCTTCTGCCATGGAAACGGCCATTGGTCCCATCATCAATACAGCCCAGCTTGAAGGTTTGCAGCAGAAAATTGCCAGAGCCAAAGAGCAGGGGGCAAAAGTACTCCTGGAGGGCGACATTCACGGGCAGATGGTGCCACCGCATGTTTTTGGTGAGGTGACGCCCGATATGGAGCTCAGCAGCGGTGAAATTTTCGGCCCGCTTGTAGGTATCCAGAAAGCCCGGGATGAACAGCACGCCCTGGAACTGGCCAATGGTACGGAGTTTGGTCTCTCCAGTGCCGTGTTCTCCGGTGATCTCGACAGGGGGCTGAGATTTGCCAGCAAAATCAGGGCCGGCATGGCGCACGTTAACGATATGCCGGTGAATGATGAAGCACACATGCCGTTTGGCGGAGAGAAAAGCTCGGGGCTGGGCCGTTTCAACGGCGACTGGGCCATAGAAGAGTTTTCCACCGTGCAGTGGGTGAGTGTGCAGAGGGTTCCGAGACAGTATCCGTTCTGATCCCGTTGGGTAGGTGAAACGGACCGGGTTTCGACAGAAATTCTCCGGCTAATGAAATTTAAGAGGTCATATTGATGGATATTAAAGCAGCGGTAACCCATAGCCAGGGAGAGCCATTCAAACTGGAATCTGTGCAACTTGAAGACCCTGAGTTTGACGAGATACGGGTTCGGATTGTTGCGGCTGGAGTCTGCCATACGGATGTTGTCGCGCGTGATCTGGGCATAGCGCCATTTCCGATTGTTCTCGGTCATGAGGGGTCCGGCGTTGTAGACGCCGTTGGGTCGGGCGTGTCTGATCTCAAACCCGGTGATCATGTTGTGCTCTCGTTTGCGCACTGTGGAAATTGCGGAAACTGTCTGACCGGCCATCCGACCGTTTGCGATACCTTCAACGATCTCAACTTCGGCGGTGCCATGGACGATGGCAGTCGTCGGCTTGCTCAGGGCGAACAATCGCTGGCAACGTTTTTTGGCCAATCGTCATTTGCGACATACGCTATTGCCAAGTCCAGCAATGCGGTGAAGGTAGATCCGGATGTTGATCTCGCGCTGTTGGGGCCGCTGGGCTGTGGTATCCAGACCGGGGCAGGCACGGTTCTCAATCGTCTCAAGCCGGAATTTGGTTCCAGTATCGTGATCTATGGCGCAGGGGCTGTGGGGCTTAGTGCGGTAATGGCGGCCAGAATTGCTGGTTGTCAGTACATCATCGCCGTTGATGTCCATGACAGTCGCCTGGCTCTGGCCAAAGAGCTTGGCGCGACCCACACTCTTAACGGCAAAGACGTGGATGTCATGGCGGAAATTAAAAAAATCACCGGCGGTGGCAGCCATTATGCCGTTGAAACCACGGGGGTACCTCCAGTGGTCAAGCAGTCACTGAATGCTTTGAGGCCTTTGGGTACCGTCGCGATTGTTGGTATTACCCCTGAGATGAACCTTGATATTCATAACGATCTGATGGCGGAAGGAAAAAGCATGATCGGCGTGATTGAAGGCGATTCCATCCCCCGGGTGTTTATTCCAAAGTTGATTGCGTACTACAAAGCCGGAGAGTTTCCGTTTGATAAACTGGTTAAATTTTATAAATTTGAGCAGATTAATCAGGCGTTTGAAGACTCAGCAAGCGGTATGACTATCAAACCGGTGCTGAAAATAGCCTGATGATCGGGAACAGGGCGCTGGCCTCAATCCGCATAGCTGCTCTGGCCGCCACAGGGACAATATGGGATAGTAGCACGATCAGGTATAAGGTTATAACCTTTGCGTCAGAAGCCGATGCAGGTAGGTATACCAGCCTGGTCTGGAGCTGATTTCAGCGTTTGCGGGTTAGTGTTTTGGCAGTATTAATTTAAAGGGGATAATTATGTCTATTGAACGTCTTGTGTTCGCTATTGCGGGAGCATTTATTCTACTCAGCGTTATTTTGTCGCAATTGCATTCGGTTTACTGGCTCTGGTTTACCGCATTCGTGGGTGCAAACATGTTGCAGGCAGCCTTTACCGGGTTCTGCCCGCTGGCGAAGATCCTGAAAGCTATGGGTAAAAAATCCGGAACCGCTTTCAACTGAGTCAGCGCACAAAAAAACGGTTCATATGTAAAAATTATTCCGGGTTATAATTAATTTTTATAACCCGGGCTTCTGTTGTGCATCCCTAAATAATATTAAAGCCCTAAATAAACCGTTTATTGCTGGCTGTAATAAGCAGCCATATCCGCAATATCTTCATCGGTAAGGTTTGTCGCTTGCGGCGTCATAACCGCCGACATACCGCCACTTCGTTCTCCCGCACGATACGCTTTCAGCGCCAGCTCGAGATACGTTGCGGACTGGCCGGCAAGGTTGGGATAGATAGGTGCGCTGGATTGGCCATCCATGCCGTGACAGGCTGCACAAACCGTAATCTTTTCAGCACCCGCTTTGGCATCGGCAGCGGCTGCCGGTAAAGCGGTTGCGCCCATAACAATGGCCATTGCCACATATTTCATATATGTCACTCTCATCGTTATCTCCATTGTGGGGTTCAATCTGATTTCGTGCAGCGCGGAATTAAGCGATAACGGCCAGCAACACGCAAGTGACGAAAACACTCCCTTTTATAATAGTTGATGTGCGTCAATTATGTTCCCGTAAACCCTAGAAATAAGTATTTCACGTAATCGGTAAAATTTTGATCTATGCTAATTTGACGGGCGTTGACCGATGAAGAACGCGTAATAATTGGTTTATGGTATTGATTCCTGAATGATAATGCCTCCCATCGGACAACTTCATTAAACGAATGTGTGGCGACCCGGTCACATGTTTAAGCCGCCGCTCGCCTGAACTGGCGGTAAACGGCAATTGTTGATGAGGAGAGAGTCATGGGAATGTGGAAGCTGAAGCGCCGCGATTTCCTCAAGGGGCTGGGGGCCACGGGCACCGGTGTGATGCTGAGTGGTAATGTCTGGGCATTAAACCGGCTAGAGCCGATTGACGATACCCTTGCCACTGAATACCCCTACCGTGACTGGGAGGACCTTTACCGCGATGAGTGGTCCTGGGACCACATAGGGCACGCCGCTCACTGTATCAACTGTATGGGTAACTGCGCCTGGGATGTGTACGTCAAAGACGGCATCGTCATCCGTGAAGAACAGATTGCCAAGTACCCGCAGATACACACGAACATACCCGATGCCAACCCCCGCGGTTGCCAGAAAGGCGCGATCCACTCCACCGCCATGTACGAAGCGGATCGCCTGCGTTACCCGCTCAAGCGTGCCGGTGAACGCGGCGAAGGCAAGTGGCAGCGTATCTCCTGGGATCAGGCCACCGAAGAAGTCGCCGACAAGATCATTGATATTTTTGTCAAACACGGCCCCGGCAAGCTCAAAACTCACCAGGGTTCAGGCAACCAGACCATGGTTCGCCAGTCCGGCCCTGCCCGTTTCGCCGCCCTGGTTGGCGGTATCCAGCTTGATGGCTTTACCGTAGTAGGTGACCTGTTGACCGGCGCCCATCTGGCTTACGGCAACCCGCTGGAAAGCTTCTCCTCAGACGCCTGGTTTGATGCTGATTACATCATGCTGGGCATGATCAACCCTAACGCTACCCGTATTCCGGATGCCCACTACATCTGGGAAGCCAAATACAACGGCGCCCGCATTGTCAGCACCTCGCCGGATTACAACCCCAGTGCCATTCACACCGATCTGTGGGTACCCATCGAACAGGGTTCTGATCCGTTCCTGGCCATGTCGTTTGTGAACGTGATTATTGAAGAAAAACTGTTCAAGCCGGCGTTCATGAAAGAGCAGACCGACCTGCCCATGCTGGTGCGCACCGACAACGGCCAGTTGCTGCGTGAAAAAGACCTGGTGGAAGGCGGCTCCGACGAAGTGTTCTATCACTGGGATCTGAACACCAATCAGGCAGTGAAAGCCAGGGGTTCCATGGGCGATGACACCAAGACCCTGGAACTGGGCGACGTCGATCCCGCTCTGGAAGGCACCTTCAAGGTAAACGGCATTTCCGTGACCACGTCCTTTGAGTACGTGAAAAAAGAGGCGGCAAAATTCACCCCGGAGAAAACCCGGGAGCAGACCGGCATTCACCCGGACATTGTGCGCCAGGAAGCCCGCCTGCTGGCAAAGTCGAAAAAAGCCATCATCATGCTGGGTTATGTCACCTCCAGCTATTCCAACTGCCTATACACCTGCTGGGGCTACGCGCTGACGCTGGCACTGACCGGCCACGGCGGCCGCACCGGTGGTCTGGATACCTCCTGGGTGGTGTGGAACCATCCCCGCTGGTGGGAGCTGGCCGGGTTTGAAGGTAAAAAATCCGCTCGCCTGGAAGCAGGTGGACTGGGTGAATTCCTGCGCGGCGGCATGATGGAAGGCGCTCGCAAGCACTACGACAACAAAAAACTGAAGAAACGTGTTGGTTTCGATCTCGATGACATGGAAGAGATGATGAACGAGTCCATGGAAAAGGGCTGGATGCCTTACTACGGCGAAATCAAGGGCATGATTTCCATCGCGGACAACACCTTCCGTCGCAACAAGATGTCGAAGAAGTATCGCGAAGAGCACCTGCGCCAGGCTGAAGAGCTGTACGTGAACATCAACGTGCGCATGGACTCCACCGCTGAATGGGCCGACTATGTGCTGCCTGCGGCCAGTCACTATGAGGCATGGGATATCCGTACCCAGGGTTACCACCGGTTTGCCAACGTATTTACCCGCTCGGTAGAGCCCGTGGGTGAGTCCAAGCCGGACTGGGAAATCATGGCGCTGCTCACCAGGAAGATTCAGGAACGTGCGATTGCCCGCGGTGTGGGCCCAATCCAGGACGGTGACGTTACCCGTGATCTGCACACCATTCACGATGACTTTACCCGCCAGGGTACGCTCAATACGGATTACGATGTGCTCAAGCACATCATCGAGGATTCGCCTGAATTTGGTGGTGTGACCATCGAAGAGGCCGCGGAAAAAGGCTTCATTGTGATGAACGAACACGCCGGCCTGAACCAGCCGCTTGAAGCGGACAGAGGCTATGATCCGTTCACCGCGCAAACCGATGGCAAGAAGCCTTATGAAACCCTGACCGGTCGCATTACCTTCTATTGTGACCACCCGTGGTTTGTGAAACTGAAGTCCACCGTACCCACAGCGCGTTTGTACGCAGGGCCGGAGGCTTCCAACTACCCGTTGAAATTCTACTCGCCGCACTCGCGCTGGGCTATTCACTCCAACTGGCGCAGTAACAAGTACCTGCTGCGATTGCAGCGTGGTGAACCGAACATCTACATCAACCCGCAGCTGGCTGAGAAAAAAGGTATCAAGGACGGTGATACGGTGCGGCTGTTCAACGGCAACGGTGACTTTTTTGCCCAGGCCAAGTTCTATCCCAGCATTCCGGTGGACTCGATCATGATGGAGCACGGCTGGGAGCCACATCAGTACATCCATCGCAGAAACATGAACGTTTCCCACGCTGTGTTCCTGCAACCGCTGGAGCTGGCGGGTGGCTGGGGCCATCTGAACTTCATTTACGCCAAATGGAATGCCAACCAGCATATCCATGAGACCAGTTACGACATAGAACTGGCCAAGGCTGAAGACATCACCGACCCACGAGCCGTTTAAGAGGAAATTATCATGACTGTTAAGCGTCAACTCAGCATGGTCCTGGATCTGAACAAGTGTATCGGCTGCCACACCTGTACCGCAGCCTGCAAACTGATGTGGACCAACCGGAACGGCCGCGAGTTCATGTACTGGAACAACGTGGAATCCCAGCCCGGTAAAGGTTACCCGCGGGACTACGAGAACATGGGCGGTGGTTTTGATGCCGACGGCGCGCTGCGCCTCGGGCGCCAGCCCAGCCAGGAAGACTATGGCATTCCCTGGGAGTACAACTACGAAGAAGCGCTGATGACCGGTACCGACCCCTGGCTGCGCCCCAATGTGAAGCCTACCTGGGGCGCCAACTGGGACGAAGACCAGGGTTTGGGTGATTACCCCAACAGCTACTACTTTTACCTGCCGCGCCTGTGCAACCACTGCGCCAACCCGGCGTGCCTGGCGGCCTGTACCCGTAACGCCATTTACAAGCGCCAGGAAGACGGCATTGTGCTGGTGGATCAGGAGCGCTGCCGGGGCTATCGTTACTGCGTAAATGCTTGCCCGTACAAGAAAATCTACTTCAACGAGGAGATTTCCAAATCCGAGAAGTGTATTTTCTGCTACCCGCGGATTGAAAAAGGCCTGCCCACAGCCTGCGCGCAGCAGTGTGTCGGACGTATTCGCTGGATCGGTTATCGCGATGACGAAGACGGCCCGATCCACAAGCTTGTCGAAAAGTACAAGGTGGCACTGCCACTGCACGCCGAATGGGGCACCCAGCCTAACGTGTTCTACGTACCACCGCTGTCACCCTCCAAGTTTGGTGAAAACGGTGAGCAACTGGATGAATCCCGTATTCCGCTATCCTATCTGGAGAGCCTGTTCGGGCCCCGTACGGGTGAGGTACTGGACACCCTGGCCGAGGCACGTCAGGCAAAAGCCGATGGCAAGGGCAGTGAACTGATGGACATTCTGATCGGTTACAAACACTCGGAAATGTTCAAGTTGAGCTGATGCCGGGGAGGCACGAAATGACGCAATTAACAGCGCCCGCTGTCCGTCAGTTTGAGCACGAAAGGGCCGAGGCTCGTGGCGCGATTTACCGGCTTGCGGCGGCTATGCTGGGCTACCCGTTACAGGAAACCTGGGAAGCCCTGGCCGATGGTCGCCTGAAAGCAGCGCTTGACGACGCCTTGCAGACCTTGGGTGCTGAACCCTGGCCAACACTGCAGACCAGTACCAGCCTGGGCGATCTGGAAGTCGGCTATATGGCGACGTTTATTCACGGCAAACGGGGTAAACCACGGGTGCCTCTGGTAGCGAGTGCCTATCAACAGTTGTTGGGTGGCCAAACGCCGGGCAGTTACATGCTGAACGTGCAAGCGTTTTATACCCATTTTGGCCTGACGGCTGCCGTGGATGATGAAGGCCACAAAGACCAGCCGGATCACCTGCTGGCGATGCTGGAGTTCTGTGCACTGCTGTGCCATCTGGAGCTGCAGGCTCTGGAGAACAGCCGTGATGCGTCACCGTACCGCCGTGCCCAAAGGGATTTCCTGGCGCGCTACCTGAGGCCGTTGTTGCAGGCTGTCAGGGCGGGCTACGCCAGAGAAAGTCACCACGGCCTGGATCCAAATCTGGCGCATCTGGTGAATAGGCTCCCGGACTGGACCCACACCCAGCAAATGGCTCTGGAGGCCCAGGTAGGGCCCACCCCGAAAGGGGGTGAGAAAAAAGCCGAAGCCGATACCGCCAGCCAGCCCATGTGGGACTGAACTCAATCGATTAGCATGAGGAACCATGCCATGACATCGCACGTTTTTAAAAATGGCCTTCTGGTAAACCGTACCCGCCGGTTGGCTGGCTCTTTAACCGCAGCGGCTTGCCTGCTGGCCAGTGCCAGTGTGGTGGCGGATCACAGCGACAGAAACCCTAACGTTACCGAGGTGGAACCCTGGGATACCGTTAAAGTGTCGCGCATTCCCGGCAATATCTATCTGCGCACCCAGGACGACCCGGACGATCTCATCTGGGACCGCTTGCCGGAATACCGTACGGCACTGCTGCCGGCACCGCCTGTACATCAGTCTGTCGCCCTGCGCTTCGAAGAAGGCTCCACTCGCACCAAGCACATGTATTTTCAGCTGGCCCGCTCTGCGGACCGCTTGTACATACGCCTGCGCTGGAAAGATCCCACCGAAAATCGCGACACCACTGTGGACGAGTACCGTGATGGCGTTGCCGTTCAGTTTGCCCTGAACGATACAGACACGTCCTACATGATGGGGTCCGGCCATGAAAACCCGGTAAATATGTGGTACTGGCGTGCCGACAAAGAGCAGGTGGACAGCCTGGCCGCAGGTGGTTATGGCAGCACGACCACCCTGCCAGTCCAGAATGTCTCCGGTGCCAGCGCCTACTTCACTGATCCAGTCCCTGCAGACAGGGAATGGCAGGTTGTGATGTCCCGACCGTTCAAGTCTGATGGCAAGTACGATGTGAACTTCGATCGTGACACCGTTCCCATGGGCTTTGCCGTATGGCAGGGTAGTGAGAACGAGCGCGATGGTAATAAACGCGTGACACACACCTGGATCCTTCTGGACGCGAGTCCGGATAGTGACAACGGACAGTAAGGAGCCCTTTGATGCCGGTTTCCCAATTTCCTCCCAGGGACCCTCTGGCACTTGTGCCAGAGGACTGCGGCCTGGGCCATGCCTGCCAGTTCTGCCCCCGGGAAGATACCTGTCAGCTGGACAAGGGTCAGCACGAAAAAAAGCTGATTGAGAAGCGGCTGGCCGACATTGGCCAGATCATTCTGGTTATGGCCAACAAGGGCGGAGTGGGTAAAAGCACTGTATCGGCCAACGTGGCAGCCGGCCTCGCAGGCCGGGGTTACAAAGTAGGCGTTGCGGATGCCGACATTCACGGGCCGAATCAGAGCCGGTTTTTCGGTTTTGTGGGCCAGCGGGTCCGCCTCGGCAAGAACGGCCTGCCGCCAAAGGACTTCGAGTTTTTTGGCCTGGAGCATCCGGTAAAAGTCGGTTCCCTGGCCTTTATGATGGAGCGCGATGATACGCCCATCGTGTGGCGGGATGCCTACAAACACGATTTCATGCATCACCTGATCGGGTCTTTCGACTGGGGGCCGCTGGATTTTCTGGTGATAGACATGCCGCCGGGTACCGGCAATGAGCTGATTACCCTGGCTGACATGCTTGAAGGCCATGACGTGGCAGCCTTGCTGGCTACGACGCCTCAGGAAGTGGCACTGATGGACAGCCTGAAAGCCGTTCGTTTTTGCCAGGAGCGTGGTCTGCCGCTTATTGGTGTGGTTGAAAATATGGCGGGTGTAACCTGCCCCAACTGCAGTGAGCAGTTCCATGTGTTCCCGCGCGCTCATCTGGCTGAGGCCCTGGCAGCAGCAGAGGTGGAGTCCGTGGCGCAAATTCCTCTTTCGCTGGCGCTGTCCAGCGGTTCAGACACAGGAGTACCCGTGATCCTTTCGGCCCCGGAGGGCCCCGAGGCGCAAGCGTTTGCCTCTGCTGTTGCGGCCTGTGAGGCTTATGGCCGGGCCAGCTTTGCGGAAGTGGCCACGCAGTCGTTGCAGGAGTTGACACAGGCAGGCCTGGAAAGCTCCGAGATGGAGCAGGCGCTGGAATCCGTGCCACCTGAGCAGCGGGAGGCTTTGCGTCAACAGCTGGAATCCCTGCTGGGAACCGGCGGCAAACCACATTGATGTAACGCATCACCCATGTGAACCCTGTTGTACGAGCCCTGCTTGCAGGGTCTCTTTTCCCTATTCGAGAGCACTGCCATGACTGACACTCGCGCACCTGGTCGCCGTCGTTTTTTCAGCCGGTTGTTAGGAACCGATAATGCTACTGCACCCGGTCGCGCACCCTGGCGCCGGGTACCGGAAGTAGGTGCGGGTGACGGCGACGTGCTCTGGTCGGGCTGGACCGGAGATGGCGAGTTGTTTGTGGTTGGCGACGAGGGCATGGTGATGCGCTTCGTGGGCCAAAATGGCGCCGACGGCCGGCAATGGCAGAAAATGAACGTTCCCACCCGGCTGCCTCTTCACGGCATCTGGGGACCAACCACAGACAACCTGTTCGCCGTGGGCTGGATGGGCTGCATACTGCATTTTGACGGCGTGCAATGGCAGTTGCTGCGGGGAGGCGTAATCGATACCGAAGGCGGGCGGTTTGCCGCCTGTGAGGAAAACACACCCCTGTTTGCAATTGATGGCAATGACCAGGGCCAGGCCTGGGCAGTGGGCGATGACGGCATGATCCTGCATTATGACGGCTGCCGCTGGCAGCGCGAACAAAGCCCCACACAGGTGAATCTGCGTGCAGTCACCTGCGGACCGGATAACACAGTGTACGTAGCCGGCGGTGAGGGCACGGTACTGCATCGTGATAGCCATGGCCAGTGGAGCAAACTGGACTGCCCTCTGGGCTCAGGTTTCCATGCCTTGCTGTTGCTGGATGACGACACCCTGCTGCTGGGCGGTGGCCGTTATTTTGTGGATAAGGGCGGGTTTCGCGGCGAATTGGTGCTTTACCAGAACGGGCGTTTCCAGCCCCTTAGCTTTGACGAGCCCATGCCAAGGCTGAGAGCACTCAAAGCCTACAAGGGCGGGGTGTTAATTGTAGGTGACCAGGGCCACCTGTATTACTACAGGGATTTCCGGCTCGACAAACTGGAAAGCAACTGCCGCCACGACCTGATGAACATTATCGTACTGTCCACGGGTGAGGCCCTGGTGGTGGGCGACTTTGGCACCATAATGACCGCATCTGAGGATTTTACGCAAGCTCTGGCCCCGCCACCGGTTGAAGCGGACGCCAGCCCCTGGGAAACCATGGCTGTACCGACCGGGGCTCAGATCTGGGGCTTTACCGAGGCTGCCGGTGGTACCTGTTACGCATGCGGTGAAGCGGGTACTGTGCTGCGCCTGCAGGGGAATGAGTGGGAGTTACTGCCGGCGCCCAGTGAGCTTGCGGTTCACTGTGTCTGGGATACCGGCGCCGGGTTGTTTGCTGCCGGCCAGCTGGGGCGTATTTTCCGGTTTGATGGCGAGCAATGGGCCCTGCATTACGATCTGAACCTGGACCTGACCATTCTTGCCATGTGGGGCAGTAGCCCCGAATCCGTCTACGCCGTGGGCGACGAGGGCCTGATTCTGCATTTTGACGGCCTGAGCTGGAAGCGTATGATCAGCGGCACCCAGTCGGCGCTTTACGGTTTATGGGCTCTTGATGACGAGCACATGCTTGCTGCCGGCGATTTCGGCCTGGTTCTGAGATACAACGGCAAGGACTGGCGCGAGTTCAATGTGGGCACCGAGAACTTTCTCTACGATATCTGGGGCGACAGCCTCAGCAATATCTACGCCGTTGGACTGTCTGGCACACTGGCCCATTTCAATGGCCAGCGCTGGCAGATGATGGCCACCCGCCTGCGTGAAGATCTGCTGTCCATCTCCGGTTCTGATGCCGCAGGCGCCTTCGCGGTGGGTACCCGGGGCTGTGTACTGCGCCTTGAGGGTGACCAATGGCTAACCGAACCCAGTGGCAGTGATGCGGGCTTGCGTGCGGTTTGTGCCACCCGCAGCGGAGCGGTTTATGCCGTGGGTGACCGGGGAACGGTCCTGCGGCGCCCGGGCGTCAGCTGCACGGAACACTGAACTGACAGCGCCTTTTACATATCGACACACCATTAAACGGTATACCACATTGGCCTTGAGCTACACTTCGGTTTAACAGTTTTTTAATTTCAGGAAGCTCTTTGACCCGGACTGTCCTTGTAAGGAGATCTTTCCATGCGTTCAATGTCGTTGTCAGTTCTGATGTTGCTGGCCTTATTCGGATCATCCCGGATTCTTGCGGCAGACAGGTTGTATATCTATACGGAAAATTTCCCGCCCTACAACATGAGTACCAATGGCCGTGCGTTTGAACACAGCGCGGACAAAATTGATGGTATCTGCACCGAAAGAGCAAAAGCGGTTCTGGACCAGTCCGGATATGACTATCGCATAAAATTGCGCAACTGGAACTACGGCTACAACCGCGCCCTGTCCAAAGTCAATCATGGAATATTCTGCACCACCTATACCGAAGAGCGGGCACCCTTGTTCAAATGGGTGGGGCCTTTGGCCCAGAACCTGTGGACAATTTTTGCGCCGCCCGGAAGCACGTTCAAGATGGACCGGCTTGAGGATGCGAAAGGTAAAACCATAGGGGGCTATCGCAACGACGTCAGGAGTGAATACCTCCTGAAACGTGGTTACCAGATGTCGGTAATCGACAGTGACGATCTCAACCCGAAGCGTCTGGCGCTGGGCCAGATCGACCTGTGGATTGCAGAACGACTCGCAGGGCCCTACCTTGCGTCGCAGCAGGATGTCGAAGGCCTCGTTCCGGTGTTTTCGTTCAATGACGTTGATCTGTATCTGGCAATGAACCCGGATACGCCCGACGAGGTTATCGAAGATCTCAACCGGGCACTGCAAGAGGTGAAGGACAACGGAACCTTCGAGGCCATCGGCACCAAGTACGGTCTGTAAGCCGCGGGCAAAGGAACCCCGGGTAGCAGGAGCCTACCCGGGACACCGGATTATCCCGGAGCTCAGCCGACTTCGCTCAGATCAGGCGCCTGAAGCGGTTGCAGTGCGCGGGTATTGGTGCGATTACCCAGAAAATCCGGCCGTGCTTTGTTGCCACAGAAGGGCTGGGTCAGCTGGTTTTCCACACTGTTATAAACGAAGAACAGGTTACTTCTGGGCCAGGGTGACATGTTTGCATTGGATGCGTGCAAGGTGTTGCACTCGAAGACAATCAGCGATCCGGCCGGCCCCGTGGGTGCCTTGATACCATAGTTGTCGGCCATCCTTTTCAGGTCCCTGTTACTGGGCACGCCCAGTTCCTGCTTTTTCAGGGAGGACTGGTAATTGTCTTCCGGAGTGCGCCCCACGCAGGGAATAAAGGTTTTGTGGGAGCCTGGAATCAGCATCAAAGGGCCGTTAAACGGTGTGTTATCTGTCAGGGCAATGGAGAAACTGACGGCCCGCATTCTGGGCATACCGTCTTCCGCATGCCAGGTTTCAAAATCCGAATGCCAGTCAAATCCCTTACCGTGAAATCCCGGTTTGAAGTTGATGCGCGACTGGTGGATATAGGCATCGCTGCCCAGCAGCTGGTGCACCATGTCGAGGATAGCAGGGTTGCGGGTCAGTTTGTCAAAGCGTGGCGAGAGTTCGTGTATACCAAAGACAGACCGTATTTCCTGCTTGCCGGTTTCAGTAATGGTGCCCTCTGAACGAAGGACGCTGTCGTCGTCCTCATAGGCTTCCAGATCTTCCCGGAACCTTTTAACCGTTTCCTTATCCAGAAAGTTATTGAACACCAGAAACCCGTCACGTTCGTACATGGCCAGCTCGGCTTCACTCAGGGGCCCGCTTGTGCGGTCTTTGCCCTGGCTGTGGATAACGGGATCGAGGCGATCTATTGGCGCGGCGGGGCGCTCAAGGCGGGTGGGGTAAAAGTCGTCAGCACGAGTTTCCATATTCGGACCTCCTTCTTTTAGCAACATCACAACAAAGGCCTGCCCTCAAGCAGGTGGCAGGCCAGAAAACGGTTTTCCCCTCAGGGTCAGCAGTAAAAAGAGTGAGTAGGCGGTTAGATGCGGTTGGAAGGAAATATTTCAAGCCCTGCCGGCTCGGGTATCAAACTGGCAGGGCGTTCAAGGGCGGATTAACCGGTAAACGCCATGTTTTCCGGGTCGATCTGCATCAGGTTACGGCTTGGGCTCAGCATACTTGTGGCATGGGTTTGAGCCCGGGGCAGCAGGCGCTCGAAATAAAATTCCGCCGTGGCCAGCTTGGTGGTGTAGAAAGCCTCAGAGTCATCACCCCCGTTATCCAGGCAATTTACCGCGGTTGCTGCCTGTCGCGCCCACATATACGCCATGGTCACGTAACCGCTGTACATCAGGAAATCGTAAGAGGCCGAGCTCACTACATCACGGTCTTTGCGGGCTGCAAGCATGATTCGCACGGTGAGCAGGTTCCACTGGGCGGTCAGCTTGAGCAGGTCCAGGGCAAACGGACGTAAACGGCTGTCGGTCAGGTGCTTACGGGCAAAGTTGGCAATCCGCGCGGTGAAATCACGCACAGCGCCGCCTTTGGTGGTCAGCAGTACCTTGCGGCCGAGCAGGTCCAGCGCCTGAATACCGGTGGTGCCTTCATACAAAGTGGCAATCCGGGTATCCCGGGCGATCTGCTCCATACCGTGTTCACGAATGTAACCGTGGCCGCCGAATACCTGCATACCCAGGCTGGCGGCTTCATTCCCCAGTTCCGTCAGAAAGCCTTTGAGAATCGGGGTCAGGAAGCCCAGTTTGTCATCGTATTTTTCGGCTTTTTTTGTATCGCCGGCGGCATGGCCCTCAACCATATGGTCGGCCAGGCGGGCAGCGTCATAGAGCATGGCACGGCCGCCTTCGGCAATGGCTTTCTGGGTCAGCAGCATGCGGCGTACATCGGCGTGGTGAATCAGGCTGTCGGCCACCTGATCCGGCTCTTTTTTACCGGAGAGTGCGCGCATGGAGCGGCGTTCTCTGGCGTAATCCAGCGCCCACTGATACGACAGCTCCGCGGGGCCGACGCCCTGTATCGCGGTGCCGATACGGGCCGTGTTCATAAAGGTGAACATGCACTCCAGACCCTCGTTTTCCGGGCCAATCAGATAGCCGGTTGCACCATCAAAGTTCAGAACACAGGTAGCGGAAGCCTTGATGCCCATTTTCTTTTCCAGGCTGCCACAGACCACGGCGTTGCGTTCACCCACGCTGCCGTCCGCGCCGGGCATAAACTTCGGCACGATAAACAGACTGATGCCCCGGGTGCCTTTGGGAGCATCCGGCAGGCGGGCCAGAACGATGTGAACAATGTTCTCGGTAAGGTCATGGTCACCGGACGAGATAAAGATCTTGGTGCCGGTAATTTTATAGCTGCCATCCGTCTGTGGTTCGGCTTTGGTTTTTACCTGGCCCAGATCGGTGCCGCACTGGGGCTCGGTCAGGCACATGGTGCCGGCCCAGCGGCCTTCGGTCAGCGGTAGCAGGTAGGTGTCTTTCTGGTCGTCGGAGCCGTGCAGAAAAATGGTGTTCATGGCGCCCATGGACAGGCCCGGGTACATGGAGAACGACCAGTTCGCGGTGCCCATCATTTCCTGCTTCATAAGGCCCATGGACGCAGGCAGGCCCTGACCGCCAAATTCCTCCGGCGCAGAGAGACCCTGCCAGCCGCCCATCACATACTGGTTATAGGCTTCTTTATAGCCTTTCGGAGTGGTGACTTCGCCGTCTTTCAGTGTACAGCCTTCCTCATCGCCGAGCTGGTACAGCGGGCTCAGTTGTTCCTCGCAAAAACGGGCGCATTCGGTGAGGATGGCGTCTACGATATCCGGCGTTGCATTCTCACCGCTGGCCAGTGAAGCGTAGTGTTTCGGGTAGTCAAATACCTCGTTGAGCAGAAACTTCATGTCCCGCAAGGGCGCCTTGTATGCCGGCATAATCAATCCTCTGAACTGGTCTGAATATCTTTTCGGGGCCATTGCCCGCTTCAAGTTGCCTGCTGTTTTACGGTATTGCGCTTCGGATTCCATTGACGAAAAGCACCTGTGGCGGTGTCAGTAAAGACAGTAGGCGGGCTTGGCCGGGGCGCTTTGCTGATCGGAGAAGATCCCCCGGGCGTATTCAGATAGCACCCATCGCACCATACATTGTGATGGCACCTGTGACGCTGAGAACCCCGTGGAGAGCCTTATGACAAGTGTAAAAAATATGCAAAACCTGCATTCTGTGATTCACAACCGTGGCTGGCGCTCTATACTCCTGTTTGTATCGGTCATGAGCCTGCTAACTGGTTGTTCCGGGCCCGCCCTGACCGATTATGCAGAGCGCAGCCCCAGGCTGACTCCCCAAACATTTTTCAGCGGTGAACTTAGTGCTCGCGGGGTGGTCAAGGACATGTCCGGGGAGGTGATCCGCACATTCGATGCGGATATCACGGCCTCCTGGGATGCTGCAGGCGTGGGCACCCTGGATGAAGTATTCCGCTTTGATGACGGCGAAGTGCAAACCCGGGTCTGGACGCTGACACCCTCGGATAACGGCGACAGCTATCATGCCGGGGCGGGCGATGTGGCAGAGCCGGGAACCATGCGCTGGAGCGGCAACACCCTCCACATGAACTATGTGCTCCGGATTGCCTACGGCGATGGAACACTGGATGTACGAATGAATGACTGGATGTATCTGATAACACCCGACACTTTGATTAACCAGACCACCATGAGTAAATGGGGGATTGATGTGGGTGAAATTGTTCTCGTGATTCAGAAAAAATAAACCCGGCGGGAGCCGGTCCGTTTGCTGGGATTGTCTATGTGGAAACAGTGGTTGGTTGGTGCGGTGCTTGTGGCGGTAGCCGTGAGCGGTGCTGTAATTTATCGCAACCTGAATGATCTGTCGCAGGTAGATAGTGCCAATGAGCGGGCGCCCAGCGCTGTAAGTACCCGCCTGCCGGTAACAGAAACCGTGCGTGATCAGGTTAAAGCAGTTGGTAGCCTGAAGGCTCTCAATGCGGTTGAGTTGACCACAGAAGCCAGTGGCCGGGTGGTGGAAATCAACCTGAAGTCCGGTCGCCAGGTAAAACAGGGCGACGTGCTGTTGCGTTTGGATGATCGCCAGGCCAGGGCGGATCTGGGTGTTATCGAGGCGCAATTGGCCGATGCCAGGCGCCAGTACGAACGCGCCCGAAGCCTGCGCGATAACAACAGCATTTCCCAGTCTCTGGTTGATGAATTGCGCACCGCCGTTGAAGTTGCAGAGGCCCAGCGCGATGCTGCGAGGGTCCGGCTAGAAAATCATCTTATTGAAGCCCCCTTTTCCGGCGTTGCCGGGCTGAGCGACATCAGCATTGGTGCCTATGTGATCGCTGGCACAACCATTACCACTCTGGATGCCACATCCCGTATGGAGCTGAATTTCTCCATTCCGGAACGCTTTCTGGGCCAGCTCAAGCCCGGGCAGAAGGTGGATGCTGGTACGCCCGCGTACCCGGATCAGTATTTCAGCGGCGAGTTGGTTGAGTTGGGTACCCGCATTGATGAACTAAGCCGGTCTTTGCCGGTTCGGGCCTTGATTGATAACGCTGATGGTCGGTTACGCCCGGGGCAGTTCATGTCTGTCAGCCTGACGCTGCGCGAGCGCCCGGGCCTGGTGGTACCGGAGCAGGCGGTAATGGTTCGCGGTAATGAAAAATACGTATTTGTAGCCGACGACGGCATCGCCAGACGGGTATCCGTAGTTTTGGGTTCGCGCATGCCGGGGCAGGTTGAAATTATGGATGGATTGACCGCCGAAGACCCGGTGGTGGTGACCGGCCAGGACCGGCTCAGCAGCGGTGAACGAATTCGGGTAATCGATGATGAAAATGCGATCCCCGACAATCGCTTCACCAGTGCGCTGGAGTCGTAGCTGTGATCCTGTCGGATATTTCCATCAAACGCCCGGTTTTTGCCACGGTTCTGAGCCTGTTGATTGTGGTATTTGGTCTGGCGGCCCTGTTTGGCCTCCCGGTGCGGGAGTACCCGGATATAGACCCGCCCGTGGTTTCCGTTTCAACCAACTACACCGGTGCTGCCGCCGAGGTGGTTGATACCCAGATCACCCAGATCGTTGAAGGCGCCATCAGTGGAATAGAGGGCATTCGCTCTATCCAGTCTTCTACCCGGCAGGGTGGGTCATACACCACTATCGAGTTTTCCACATCCCGGGATGTGGATATTGCCGCAAACGATGTGCGTGATGCCATATCCCGCGTAAACAACGAGCTGCCGGACGAAGCCGACCCGCCCGTGGTGCGCAAGGCTGATTCTGATGCCCGCCCGATGATGTGGGTAACTCTGCGCAGTGATATCTGGGATTCTGCCCAGCTGAGCGACTATGCGGACCGGGTTCTGGCTGATCGGTTAGCGGTCGTGGATGGCGTTGCCGACGTGCGCATTGGTGGTGAACGTCGTTACGCTATCCGGGTTTGGCTTGATCGCGAACGCCTGGCGGCGCGGGATATCACCGTTGCTGAAGTGGAGCGCGCATTACGCGCCAATAACGTGGAGCTGCCAGCCGGTTCCGTGGATTCCTCAACCCGCAACTTTACCGTACGTGCAGAGGGTCGCCTGGCAACCGTAGATGAATTCCGCGAGCTGGTGATTCGTCGGGATGGCAATCAGTTGTTACGCCTGGGCGAAGTAGCGGATGTGCAGATGGGCGTGGAATCCGATGTCGGCCAGTTGCGCGCAAACGGTCAGACAGCCATTGGCCTGGGCGTTATCCGCCAGTCCAAAGCCAATACCGTAGCCGTTTCGGATGCTGTGCGGGCGGAACTGGAGAAAATCCGGGAAACCCTGCCACCGGAAGTCTCGATTGCCGAAAGCTACGACGAATCCATTTTTATCCGTGCGTCCATTCGTGAGGTGATGATCACTCTGGCGATCGCCGTGTCCTTGGTCATACTGGTTATTTTTCTGTTCCTCAGATCCTGGCGCGCCACCCTGATTCCTGCCGTTACCATTCCAGTAGCGGTTATCGGTGCGTTTATTGGCCTCGGATTCCTGGGGTTCTCCATTAACGTGCTGACTTTGCTGGCGGTTATTCTTGCCATAGGTCTGGTGGTGGACGATGCCATTGTGATGCTGGAAAACATCCAGCGCCGGATTGACAAGGGAGAACCGCCCTTGCTTGCGGCCTATCGTGGTGCCAGGCAAGTTGCCTTTGCGGTCATTGCCACCACCCTTACGCTGGTTGCGGTATTTGTGCCCATCTCGTTCATGGGTGGCAATGTTGGCCGCCTGTTTGCGGAGTTCGGTTTTACGCTGGCGGCAGCGGTTGTGGTGTCGAGTTTTGTGGCGCTTACCCTGGCGCCGATGCTGTGCTCCAAATGGCTGAAGCATAGCCCTGAAAGCTCGGAAGGGCGCAGGTTCTGGGGGGCCAGTGAAAAGGTTCTGAATGGCCTTACGAACGGGTATGAGCGCCTGCTGCGGTTCTCGCTGAATCAGGCTGGCCTGGTGTTGGGGCTTGGTCTGGTGGGGCTGGTTGTTGCTGCGGTGATTTACCCGGAACTGCCCCAGGAGCTTGCGCCTACAGAAGACAGGGGCGTTATTATCATGCCCGCCAGTGTGCCCCGTGGGGCTACCGTAGAGTACACCGACCACTATACGAAACAGGCTGAAGAGAAACTGTTGCCCTATCTGGAGAATGGCATTGCCAGCCGGATGCTGTCGATTGTTGGTTTCCGCGGGCGGGAAGACAGTGCGTTCATCATCATGGGGCTGGCCCCCTGGGAAGAACGGGATGTCAAACAGCAGCAGGTGACCAGTGAGATTCGCAAGATCTTTAACGATATCTCCGGTATTCGTTTGGCGGCAATCAACCCGCCAGGGCTTGGCCAGAGGGGGTTCAGCCAGCCCGTGGAATTCGTGGTCGCCGGGCCGGATTATGAATCTGTTCAGGCCTGGAGTGATGAACTGGTAGAGCGCGCAAAAAACAACCCCAATCTGCTGAACCTGGAAACCGATTTTGAGCTGACCCGGCCAGAGCTGAGCATTGCCATTGATCGTGAGCGGGCTGCCGATCTGGATATAACCATTCAGGATGTCGGCCTCACCCTGCAAACCATGCTGGCTTCACGGCAGGTAACCACCTACCTGGAACGTGGCCGGGAGTACGATGTGATCATGCAGGCGGATGCGGCCAGCCGCGCCACACCGTCAGATCTTGGCCAGATATTTCTGCGCCCGAGGGAAGGTGGCAAGCTGATTCCTTTACAAGCGCTGGTGTCGATTTCAGAAAAAGGTGCAAACCCGGACCTTCGCCGCATTGATCGCCTGCCGGCGGTGGTAATCAGCGGATCACTGGCGGATGGTTACGATCTTGGTTCCGCGCTTGCCTACCTGAACACGCTTGCGGTTGATACCCTTCCGCCAGAGGCACGTCTCAGCTATCAGGGCCTGAGCCGGGAGTTCCAGGATTCTTCGGCGGCTATTTATTTCACCTTCGGGCTGGCCTTTATAATTGTATTCCTGGTGCTGGCGGCCCAGTTTGAAAGCTGGATTCACCCGATGATCATCATGCTCCCGGTACCGCTGGCGGTAACCGGCGCCCTGCTGGCGCTCTGGTGGAGTGGCATCAGCCTTAACATCTACAGCCAGATCGGGATCATCATGCTGCTGGGGCTCATGTCGAAAAACGGCATATTGATTGTGGAGTTCGCCAACCAGCTGCGGGATGAAGGTTACGCAGTAAAAGACGCGATACTGGCTGGTGCGTCCCTGCGCTTCCGGCCCGTACTGATGACCACTGTATCCACGGTCTTCGGTGCCGTGCCCCTGGTAATTGCCACCGGAGCCGGTGCCGAGAGCAGGGCGGCCATCGGCATGGTGATTCTGGGCGGGCTGATTTTTGCCACCACACTTACGTTGTTTATCATCCCTGTGCTCTATAATCTGCTGGCGGGCTTTGCCAAATCGGCCAATGCGATTGAACATGAGCTGGAACGCCAGGCATCGTTGCCCCAAACTGGTTCGGTAGATTGATGCACGGCCTGGCGTAACCAATAACCGCGGATGTTTTCATGGCCATACACAGTCAGTTCCGTTTGCTGGGGCAGCGGCGTTTTCTGCCGTTTTACCTCACCCAGTTTTCCGGAGCGTTTAACGACAACCTCTATAAAAATGCCTTGCTGCTGTTGATTGCCTACCAGACCACCGGTTTGCTGGGGCTGTCGGTGAATACGGTGGTCAACCTGGCTGCCTTCCTGTTTATCCTGCCGTTTTTCCTGTTTTCCGGCATTGCCGGGCAGATGGCCGACCGCTATGAGAAAGCCGCCATTATCCGCAAGGTAAAGCTGGCTGAAATCGGTATTATGGCTATTGCGGCGCCGGCGCTCTGGTTTGGCTGGTATGAAGGGCTATTGGTGCTGTTGTTCCTGATGGGGACCCAGTCCACTTTTTTCGGCCCGGTAAAGTACGCCATTCTGCCCCAGGTACTGGGCGACGATGAGCTGGTCGGCGGCAACGGCCTGGTGAGCATGGGTACCTTTGTGGCCATTCTGCTTGGCACTATTGCGGCTGGTTTGCTCATGGGGCTTGAGGCGGCTGCAAAACTCACGGCCGTGAGTGTGCTGGTGATGGCGGTTCTGGGGTATGTGGCGGCGCGCCAGGTACCCGAGGTTGGTACAGCCGAAGTCGCGTTGGCGGTACGTTTCCGACCGGTTCTGGAGACCTGGCGTCTGATGGGCGTGGCGGCTGAGCGCAAACCGGTGCTTTGGGCCGTTCTCGCCATATCCTGGTTCTGGTTCCTTGGCGCGGCCTACCTCACCCAGTTCCCCAACTTCGCCCACAGCCATCTTCAGGGTGACGAGACCGTGGTCACCCTGCTGCTGTCCATGTTTATCGTGGGTATCTCCATCGGCTCCGTGCTGTGTGAACGCCTTACCCGGCACCGCATCACCCTGGCACCCGTGCCCTGGGGGGCGCTTGGCCTGACCCTGCTGGGAGTGGATCTGTTCTTTGCGGTACCGGCAAACCCGGAACCATCCACCTGGTGGACGCTGGTGACAGAGCCGGTTTACATACGGGTGCTGATGGATCTGGTGGGCATCGGAGTATGCGGCGGTCTGTTCATCGTGCCCCTTTATGCGTTTATCCAGCATGAAACCCCACAACACAAACGGGCACGCATCATCGCGGCACTGAATGTGATCAACGCGCTGTTCATGGTCGTGAGCGCGCTCACGGGCATTCTGGTGCTGGGGGTTCTGGAAGTGGGTATTCCCGGGCTCTTCCTACTCCTGTCCCTGGTCAATGGGCTGGTGCTCATAGCAGTGCGGCGTCTGAGGTGGCGAGTCCAGGCCAGTGCCTGTGGATAATTAATTGGATAAGCTGCGGACAAGCTCTGGATACCTTTTTAAAATAACAATTAAAACAAGATGTTAATGGTTGATGCAAGGCTCCTGATCAGGCACATTTTTGTGGATAACTTTATTGAAAACTTTTCTGAGAAGGGCTGCCCAAGCCCCTGAAAACCCGATGATTTCGGTTTTCCGAAACAGAGTAAATGGTACGGAAGCCGGCGTTTCCCCAGCGCTGGTTAAAATTTGCACATTCTGACTGCAATTTTCCGAGTGAAACGTTATACTCCGGGCCCTGTTTTTATCCCCCGATTTCCGAGGTGAGCTGTGGATTTTCCAACCCGTTTTGATGTCATTGTCATTGGTGGCGGCCATGCCGGCACTGAAGCTGCACTCGCGGCGGCGCGCATGGGTTCCCAGACCCTGCTGCTGACCCACAACATCGAAACCCTGGGCCAGATGTCCTGCAATCCGGCCATCGGAGGCATTGGCAAAAGCCATCTGGTAAAGGAAATCGACGCCCTGGGTGGCGCCATGGCGCACGCAACCGACAGGGCGGGTATCCAGTTCCGGGTTCTCAACAGCCGCAAAGGCCCGGCGGTACGCGCCACCCGCGCTCAGGCCGACCGGGTTCTGTACAAGGCGGCGATTCGCCATATGCTGGAAAACCAGCCCAATCTCACCCTGTTCCAGCAGGCAGCGGACGACCTGATTGTGGAAAACGATCAGGTGACCGGCGTGGTGTCGCAGACCGGTATCCGGTTCAACGCCAAAACCGTGGTACTGACCACCGGTACCTTCCTCGGCGGCGTTATCCACATTGGCATGCAGCAGCATGCCGGTGGTCGCGCCGGTGATGCGCCAGCCAATGCGCTGGCACAACGATTAAGGGAGCTGCCTTTTAATGTGGGCCGGCTGAAAACCGGCACGCCGCCGCGCATTGATGCCCGTAGCGTGGATTTCTCTGTCATGCAGGAGCAGTGGGGCGACAACCCGGCCCCGGTGATGTCCTTTATTGGCAGCCAGGACCAGCATCCGCAACAAATCTGCTGTTACGTGACTCGAACCACGGAACAGACCCACGACATTATCCGCAGTGGCTTTGACCGCTCGCCCATGTTTGCCGGCAACATTGAGGGCGCTGGTCCACGCTACTGCCCGTCCATAGAAGACAAGGTCAATCGTTTTGCCGACAAGGATTCCCATCAGATTTTTGTGGAGCCGGAGGGCCTGACCACCAACGAGCTGTATCCCAACGGTATTTCCACCAGTCTGCCGTTTGATATCCAGCTGGCCGCAGTGCGCTCGATTCCGGGGTTTGAAAACGCCCATATTACCCGGCCAGGTTACGCCATCGAATACGACTACCTGAACCCGCAGGATTTGCGCCATACCCTGGAAACCAAATTCATCCAGGGCCTGTATTTTGCCGGCCAGATCAACGGTACCACCGGCTATGAAGAGGCCGGTGCCCAGGGCTTGCTGGCGGGCATTAACGCTTCCTTGCGCGCACAGGAAAAAAGCGAATGGTATCCGCGTCGGGATGAGGCCTATCTCGGAGTGCTGGTGGACGATCTGATCACCATGGGCACCAGTGAGCCCTACCGCATGTTCACCAGCCGCGCCGAATACCGCCTGATTCTGCGGGAAGACAACGCCGATCTGCGCCTGACTGAAACCGGTCGCAAGCTGGGCCTGGTGGATGATGAGCGCTGGCAGAAATTCAGTGACAAGTGCGAAGCCATAGCAACCGAACGCAAACGGCTTGAAACCACACGCATTCACCCGTCCACGGAAGCGGCCGAGCGTGCCAACGCCTTCCTGAAGCAGCCCATGACCCGGGACAACACCCTGGCGGAGTTGCTGCGCCGCCCGGAAATCAGCTACAGCCATATTGCTGAAATCGGTGGCGAGCAGGCAGGGGAGCCGGTTGTGGCGGAGCAGGTGGAAATCGAGATCAAATACGAAGGCTATATTTCGCGCCAGACCGAAGAAATCGAGCGTTTGCGCCGGAATGAGAGCACCGCCTTGCCGATTGATCTGGATTACGAGGTGATTGGCGGCCTGTCCAACGAGATCAAACAGAAGCTGAAACAGGTGCGCCCGGAGACGGTGGCCCAGGCGTCCCGGATCCAGGGCGTTACGCCGGCTGCCATCTCGCAGATCCTGGTACACCTGAAAAAGCGTGATCTTCTACGCAAACAAAGCGCCTGATCACGCATGGCACAAGCACTCTGGCAACGCCAGCTTCAACAGGGGCTGGCCGAAATGAAGCTTTCCGTGGATGAGCATCAGCAGAAAAGGTTGCTGGCGTTCCTGGCCCTGCTCAACAAATGGAACAGGGCCTATAACCTGACGGCCGTGCGCAACGAGGCAGAGATGGTGTCCCGCCAGTTGCTCGACAGCCTCAGTATTCTGCCCTGGATTACCACCGATCATCTGCTGGATGTGGGCGCCGGTGGTGGTTTGCCGGGAATACCTTTGGCGATCGTGCTTCCGGAAAAGCGCTTTACACTGCTCGACAGCAATGGCAAGAAAACCCGTTTTCTGAACCAGTGTGTACTGGAACTTGGCCTGCAAAATGTGAGCGTAATCCATGGCCGCGCAGAGGACTGCAAGCCGGAGCAGCCCTTTCACCAGATCAGTAGCCGGGCGTTTACGGCCCTGGATAACCTGGTGAACTGGTGTGGCGGGCTGTTGGCGAATAATGGCAGCTTTCTTGCCATGAAAGGCCAGTATCCGGATGATGAGGTGGCTGCCCTTCCTGCGGATTGGCAGGTATCATCCAGCCACGCCCTGAATGTTCCGGGGGCCGGTGGTGCGAGGCACCTGCTGATTGTGACCCGGACAGAGGGCAAACCTGGCAACCCGCAACGGTAATGGGCAGCTGTATTCAGTATTAAGGAGGCGAGACATGGCGCGCGTGATTGCAGTGACCAATCAGAAAGGCGGTGTGGGCAAAACCACCACCTGCGTCAACCTTGCTGCCTCACTGGCCGCTACCCGGCGCCGTGTGCTTCTGGTGGATATGGATCCCCAGGGCAACGCCACCATGGGCAGTGGCGTGGACAAGAATGCGCTGGAGCTGTCGGGGTACGATCTGCTTACCAGGCGCGCCTCCGCCGCCGAGGTTATCATTCCGGCAGAGGCATCGGGTTTTGATATCATGCCCTCGAACGGCGACCTGACCGCCGCCGAAGTGGAACTGATGAACGAAATTGGCCGCGAGCACCGGCTGCGGCTCGCCCTGAACAGCGTTCGTGACAACTACGATTACATCCTGATCGACTGCCCGCCTTCACTCAGCCTGCTCACCGTTAATGCGCTTTCTGCCGCAGACTCGGTGCTTATACCCATGCAGTGTGAGTATTACGCTCTGGAGGGCCTGGCGGCACTGATGAATACGGTGGAGCAGATCAAGGAAACGGTTAACCCGGATCTTGAGATCGAAGGCATTCTCAGAACCATGTACGATCCTCGCAACAGCCTTACACTGGATGTGTCCGGCCAGCTGAGTGAATATTTTGGTGATAAGGTCTACCGTGCCGTCATACCGCGCAACGTGCGCCTGGCGGAGGCACCCAGTTACGGCATGCCGGCCCTGAAGTACGACAAGGCGTCCAAAGGGGCCATTGCCTACCTGGCACTGGCTGGCGAGATGGTGCGCCGCCACGGGGCAAAAAAGACATCGGCTCAGGTTGCGGTGTAACATACCGCCGCGTCTCTCTTTAAAGATGCACAACGATTATTAACCGGAAGAATGACTGATACCATGGCGGCGAAGAAAAGAGGATTGGGCGAACGCGGGCTGGGTGCCTTGCTGGCCGGTTCCAGGGTTAACCTGGATCAGGAACTGAAAGATCACGACGGCGAGTTGCGACAGGTTCCCATCGATCTGATTCAGCGTGGCCGCTATCAGCCCCGCCGTGACATGGACCCGGCCGCTTTGCAGGAATTGGCAGATTCCATTCGTCAGCAAGGGGTTATGCAGCCGGTTGTGGTGCGCCCCATTGCCGAAGGCCGCTATGAACTGGTGGCCGGCGAGCGCCGTTGGCGGGCCACCCAGATGGCGGGGCTGGACAGCATACCGGCCATTATCCGGGATGTCCCCGATGAAGCCGCCATCGCCATGGCGCTGATCGAAAACATCCAGCGTGAAAATCTCAATCCTATTGAAGAAGCCTTCGCCCTCCAGCGCCTGCAGGACGAGTTTGGCCTGACCCAGGCCCAGGTGGCTGAGGCTGTGGGAAAATCCCGCACCACCATTACCAACCTGTTGCGCCTGATCGGCCTGACTGAAGATGTGCGCCTGATGCTGGAACATGGCGATCTGGAAATGGGCCACGGCCGCGCCATGCTGACACTGTCGCCGGAGCAACAAATGCAGGCCGCAAAACAGGTTGTTGCCAAGTCACTTTCGGTAAGGCAGACGGAAGCATTGGTGCGCCGGATGCAGCAGGACCCGGCGCCCGGCAAGCCGGCCAAACCGGGAGCGGTTGACCCGAATATCCGGGCCCTGCAGGAGGATCTTGCCGAACGTCTGGGGGCAAAGGTATCCATTGCCCATGGCCAGCGTGGCAAGGGAAAACTGGTGATTGAATACGGTTCACTGGACGAGTTGGACGGTATTCTGGGCCATATTCGTTAAAAGTAAATAAAATCACCCGAGTCCCGGAAAAGCCTGTAAACACCAGATGTCGTGACCGCGAACGGCATGGGCCACAACTTGTGTGACACGTATTGATGTTAGCTCCTGGCCTGATGGAATTTTGGCCAGATTTTCTTAAGAGTCTGGTTGAACATAAAGTGCTTAAAACATATAATTTCGCGCGATTGGAATGGTGGCAGTGATATGAACTCCAGGCAATCACGGATCACCCGCGTTCCTTTGGGCCGTTGGCTGGCCATTGAGTTTACAAGTTCAGTCATTATCAGCTTGTTGTGGGTATTGCACAGTCCCTTGGCCGGTTATTCCGCGTTTGTAGGCGGTCTTATTTTTATAGTGCCAAATGCCTGGTTTGCCCATCGGGTTTATCGGTATCAGGGTGCCCGTAGCGCACACCTGGTGGTAGGAGATCTGTTTCGGGCGGAATCTACCAAAATCGCCCTTACCGCAGTTTTTTTCGCGGCCGTTTTCACTTTAATGGAGCCGGTATATGTACCGGCTCTGTTATTCACTTTTGCTGTGATGGTTTTGGTGGGCACCGCGTCGCGTTGGCTCATCCGGCCGCAACCACAGCGATGACTGGACGAGAGCAGTATGGCAGCTGAAACCCCAGTAGAGTATATACAACATCACCTCACCAACCTCACTTACGGAAAGCTTCCGGCAGGTTATGAGCGGGCCGATGGCAGCGTGATGCAAGAAGCCTCATGGACGTTTGCAACCTCCGGCCAGGAAGCGGTCGATATGGGATTCATGGCGATCCATGTGGATACCATGGGTTGGTCCATTGCAGTGGGCCTGTTTTTTCTTGGCCTGTTCCGTTTCGTGGCTACCCGGATGACTGAAGGTACGCCGGGAGGCTTGCAGAACCTGGTGGAAATCACCCTTGAGTTCATTCAGGGGCTGGTGCGTGATACCTTCCACGGCAAAAACCCCCTGATTGCCCCCCTGGCGCTGACTATTTTCGTCTGGATCTTCCTGATGAACGCGCTGAAACTGATCCCGGTGGACTATGTTCCGTACATTGCCCATGCCATGGGCCTGGAATACTTCAGGATTGTACCCACCACCGACCCCAACGGTACCTTCGGTATTTCCATTGGTGTGTTCCTGCTGATCCTGTTCTACAGCTTCAAGGTGAAGGGCGTGGGTGGTTTCACCAAGGAGCTAGCGTTTACTCCGTTCAACCATTGGTCGCTGGTGCCCTTTAACCTGTTGCTGGAAATCCTGGCACTGATTATCAAACCCATCAGTTTGGCCCTGCGTTTGTTCGGTAACATGTACGCGGGTGAGGTTATCTTTGTCCTGATTGCGCTATTGCCTCTGTGGATCCAGTGGACCCTGAACTTTCCCTGGGCCGTTTTCCACCTTCTGGTTATTACGCTCCAGGCGTTTATCTTTACCGTGCTGACTGTGGTTTACCTCAGTTCGGCGCACGAAGATCACTGATTTAACGTTAAATACACAACCCTTAACTATCTGAAAAACCGAGGAGTCTTCAATGGAAATGGTATTTGTAGCAGCTGCGCTTATTATCGGTCTGGGTGCCCTGGGCGCCGGTATCGGCTTTGGCCTGTTGGGCGGCAAGCTGCTTGAGTCCACTGCGCGTCAGCCGGAAATGGCCAGCCAGTTGCAAACCAAGGCCTTCATCATGGCCGGTCTGCTTGACGCGGTTCCCATGATCGGTGTTGGTATTGCTATGTACCTGATCTTCGTTGTTGCCGGCTAAGCACAGCCTGGAAGATGCGGGCGCTGCGCTGAATACCTGAGCCAGACGCCCGGTTTTTTGGTTTCCAGCACGCAACGAATAGCAAGAGGTACATTGCCGTGAATATAAACCTTACGTTAATAGGGCAATCGATTGCCTTCGCTATTTTCGTCTGGTTCTGCGTGAAGTATGTATGGCCGCCTATTACGGCAGCCATGGAAGCGCGCCAGAAGAAAATTGCTGATGGTCTTTCTGCTGCAGACCGGGCTTCACTGGATCTTGAGCTTGCTCAGGAAAAGGCCGCCAAACAATTGCAGCAAGCCAAGGAAGAAGCTGCTGTTCTTATTGACCAGGCTAACAAGCGCGCCGCCCAGATTGTGGAAGCATCAAAAGATGATGCCCGCAAAGAAGGTGAAAAGCTCATTGAGCAGGCCAGGGCGGAAATTCAACAGGAGCGTGTTCAGGCTCGCGAAGCACTCAGGGCAGAAGTGGCAACGCTTGCCATTGCCGGTGCCGAGAAGATCCTGGAAACCTCTGTCGATGCCAAAGCTCACAGCGAGATGCTGGACAAGCTGGCCGCACAACTCTAAGCGAGGGTCCCATGGCACAACTGACTACGTTAGCCCGGCCCTATGCGAAAGCCGTTTTTGATGCCGCGAAAGAGCAAGATGCGATTGACTCCTGGGGTCAGGCACTTGCTTTTATTGGTTTGTTGGCGGCTGACGATACCGTGAAGAACATTCTGGCCAACCCTGGCCTGCCTGAGGAGCGCAAGGCAGAGCTGTTTTTCGATACGACTGATGAACAGCTACCTGAAGCACTCAGAAACTTCCTGTTGATTCTTGCAGAAAGCAAGCGCCTGGCGTTGCTTCCGGAAATTTCGACCCTGTTTGCCTTTTATCGCGCAGAACTTGAGCGCACGGTTAACATGAAGGTAAGTACCGCGTTTGAAATGACGGCTGACCAGCAACAGAAGCTGGCAGAGGCATTGTCCAGGAAACTGGAGCGTAAAGTCGCCCTGGAAACCGCTGTTGATCGCTCGCTGATTGGTGGCGTGGTGGTAAATACCGGCGATCTGGTTATTGACGCTTCAGTCCGTGGCAAGCTGGCAAAAATGGCCAAAGCACTGGGCACCTGATTTCAGCAAAAGGTTTGAGGACAAAGGCATGCAGCAACTGAATCCATCCGAGATCAGTGACATCATCAAGAAGAGAATCGAGAAGCTCGATATCTCCTCTGAAGCAAAAAACGAAGGCACCATCCTGTCTGTAGCAGACGGTATCGTGCTGATTCACGGCCTGGCCGATGTAATGTACGGCGAAATGATCGAATTCGCTAACGGCGTATTCGGCATGGCACTGAACCTGGAACGCGACTCCGTTGGCGCCGTGGTGCTGGGCGACTACGAAGATCTGGCAGAAGGCCAGAAGGTGCGCTGTACCGGTCGTATTCTGGAAGTTCCGGTAGGGCCGGAGCTTCTGGGTCGTGTAGTAGATGGCCTGGGTAACCCCATTGACGGTAAAGGCGATCTGGGTGCCAAGCTGACCGCACCAGTCGAGAAGGTGGCTCCTGGCGTTATCGCCCGTCAGTCCGTTGATGAGCCGGTTCAGACCGGTATGAAAGCAATCGACACCATGGTTCCGATTGGTCGTGGCCAGCGTGAGCTGATCATCGGTGACCGTCAGATCGGTAAAACAGCCGTTGCGATCGACGCGATCATCAACCAGAAGAACACCGGCATCAAGTGTATCTACGTTGCCGTTGGCCAGAAGCAGTCGTCCATTGCGGCGGTGGTGCGTAAACTGGAAGAGCATGGTGCCATGGCGCACACCACAGTGGTTGCAGCGGGTGCCGCTGACCCTGCGTCCATGCAGTTCCTGGCGCCCTATGCCGGTACCTCCATGGGTGAATACTTCCGCGACCGCGGCGAAGACGCCCTGATCGTATACGATGACCTGTCCAAGCAGGCCGTTGCCTACCGTCAGATTTCCCTGCTGCTGCGTCGTCCGCCAGGCCGGGAAGCCTATCCGGGGGATGTATTCTATCTGCACTCCCGTCTGCTTGAGCGCGCTTCCCGCGTTAACGTGGATTACGTTGAACAGTTCACCAACGGTGAAGTGAAAGGCAAGACCGGTTCCCTGACCGCCCTGCCGATCATTGAAACCCAGGCGGGTGACGTCTCGGCTTTCGTACCGACCAACGTAATCTCCATCACCGATGGTCAGATCTTCCTCGAGACCAACCTGTTCAATTCCGGTATTCGCCCGGCGATGAACGCAGGTATCTCGGTATCGCGGGTAGGTGGTTCGGCCCAGACCAAGATCATGAAGAAACTGGGCGGTAACATCCGTCTGGCACTGGCTCAGTATCGTGAGCTGGCGGCCTTTGCCCAGTTTGCTTCTGATCTGGACGAAGCCACCCGCAAGCAGCTTGAACACGGTCAGCGTGTGACCGAACTGATGAAGCAGAACCAGTACAGCCCCATGTCTGTGGCTGAAATGGGTACCGTTCTGTTTGCCGCCAACGAAGGCTTCCTTGACGACGTAGAGGTCGACAAAGTGGTCAAGTTTGAAGCCCAGTTGCTGGAGTGGATGCGGGCGGAGCAGAAAGAACTGCTTGAGAAGATCGGTCCTGAAGGCAACTATAATGATGAGGTTGCCGCTGGCCTGAAAGCTGCCCTGGAGAAATTCAAGACCACTCAAACCTGGTAATACCGCCGGCCCGCTGCTGCGGGCCTGTTGGTCCCAATGAGTGTCTAACTTGAAAAGGCAGTGACTATGGCCATCGGAAAAGAAATACGTAATCAGATCGGCAGCATCAAGAGCACGCAGAAAATCACCAGCGCCATGGAAATGGTGGCGGCCAGTAAGATGCGTAAGGCTCAGGAGCGTATGCAGGCAACACGCCCCTACGCGGAAAAGATGCGCCAGGTAATCGGACATATTGCCAAGTCCAACAAGGATTACCGTCATCCGTTCATGATTGAGCGTGAGGTGAAGCGTGTTGGCTACATCGTTGTCTCCTCTGATCGCGGTCTGTGCGGTGGTTTGAACGCGAACGTGTTCAAGCTGCTTGTGCGGGAAATGCGTGACTGGAAAGAAAAAGGTGTTCCAACCGATCTCTGTGCGATCGGGCAGAAAGGCGCATCGTTTTTCCGCAACTACGGCGGAAACGTTATTGCTGCACTGACGCATCTGGGCGATAACCCGAGTGCGGAAACCCTGGTTGGTAACGTCAAGGTCATGCTTGATGCCTTCCAGGACGGCAAGATCGATCGTCTGTACCTGGTGAACAACGAATTTGTAAACACCATGACGCAAAAGCCGAAATCGGAGCAGCTTCTGCCTCTGCCGGAAGGCAAGGATGAAGATATTGGTCGCCATTGGGATTACATTTATGAGCCGGATTCGCGCCCGATTCTGGACGGGCTGCTGCCACGTTTTATTGAGTCCCAGGTTTATCAGGGTGTGGTAGAGAATCTTGCCTGCGAACAGGCGGCACGGATGATTGCCATGAAGAGTGCTACCGATAACGCAGGTGACATTATTGACGAGCTGCAGTTGGTATATAACAAAGCGCGTCAGGCAGCCATTACGCAAGAGATTTCGGAAATTGTGAGCGGCGCGGCATCGGTCTGATCCGCCACAACCCTACTGGTTTTATTGACTATCAAGATAACGAGGAACCGAGCATGAGTAGCGGACACATCGTTCAGATCATTGGCGCGGTTATCGACGTGGAGTTTCCACGTGACGCCGTGCCAAGCGTTTACGACGCACTGCTGCTTGAAGGTGGTGAAACAACCCTGGAAGTCCAGCAGCAGCTGGGCGACGGCGTTGTTCGCACTATCGCCATGGGCAGCACCGAGGGTCTCAAGCGAGGCCTGAAAGCAGAGAATACACACAAGCCGATTTCCGTGCCTGTGGGCACCCAGACTCTGGGCCGCATCATGGACGTTCTGGGCCGACCCATCGACGAGCAAGGCCCCATCGGTGAAGAAGAGCGTTGGGGTATCCACCGCAAGGCACCAGGCTATGCAGACCAGGCAGCGTCTGCCGACCTGCTGGAAACCGGCATCAAGGTTATCGATCTGATCTGTCCGTTTGCCAAGGGTGGTAAGGTCGGCCTGTTTGGCGGTGCCGGTGTCGGTAAAACCGTTAACATGATGGAGCTGATCAACAACATCGCGAAAGAGCACTCTGGTCTCTCCGTGTTCGCCGGTGTTGGTGAGCGGACTCGTGAAGGTAACGACTTCTACTACGAAATGAAGGACTCCAACGTTCTTGATAAAGTAGCCATGGTCTACGGCCAGATGAACGAGCCTCCCGGAAACCGTCTGCGCGTAGCGCTGACCGGCCTCACCATGGCCGAGAAGTTCCGTGACGAAGGTCGTGACGTACTCCTGTTCATCGACAACATCTACCGTTACACCCTGGCGGGTACCGAGGTATCGGCACTGTTGGGCCGTATGCCTTCTGCGGTAGGTTACCAGCCCACACTGGCCCAGGAGATGGGTGAGCTGCAGGAGCGTATTACCTCCACCAAAGATGGTTCTATCACGTCTATCCAGGCGGTATACGTACCGGCGGATGACTTGACTGACCCGTCCCCGGCAACCACCTTCTCGCACCTTGATGCCACTGTGGTACTGAGCCGTGACATCGCTTCCAAGGGTATTTACCCGGCGATCGATCCGCTGGACTCCACCTCCCGCCAGCTGGATCCGCTGGTGATCGGTGAGCAGCATTACACGGTTGCCCGTGGTGTGCAGAACGTGCTGCAGCGTTATAAGGAACTGAAAGACATTATCGCGATTCTGGGTATGGACGAGCTGTCTGAAGAAGACAAGCTGATCGTTTCCCGCGCCCGTAAGATTGAACGATTCCTGTCCCAGCCGTTCCACGTTGCCGAGGTGTTTACCGGGTCTCCAGGTAAGTATGTGTCCCTGAAAGACACCATCAGCAGCTTTGAAGGCATCCTCAATGGCGACTATGATGATATGCCGGAACAGGCTTTCTACATGGTCGGCTCTATGGACGAGGCCATCGAAAAGGCGAAGGCCATGAAGGCGAAAGACGGTAAGTAATCCTCTTTCACTTTCTGATCCAAGAGGCTTAGAGATATGGCTATGACTGTACATTGTGACGTCGTAAGCGCTGAAAAGAAGATTTACTCCGGGCTGGTAGAGATGCTGATTGCTACCGGAACCGAGGGTGAGCTGGGCATTCAGTTTGGCCATGCTCCGTTGCTGTCCGCGCTCAAGCCGGGGGCAGTGCGGATCATCAAACAGGGTGGCGAAGAGGAAATCCTCTACGTTTCCGGGGGTTACCTGGAAGTGCAGCCAAACCTTGTGACCCTGATGGCCGATACAGCGGTGCGCGCCAAAGACGTTGATGAGGCAGCAGCAGTGCAGGCCCAGAAAGATGCCGAAGCTGCGCTGGCGAATAAAACGGGCGAGTTCGAGTATTATCGTGCCGCCGCAGAGCTGGCCGAAGCAGCCGCTCAGCTGCGTACACTGCAAAAACTGCGCAAGAACGTCCGTTAGGGCTGATTGCCAGGGCTTGCCCCCAAGAAGCCGCATTCCGGTGTGGGTAGCGGGTGTTGTTCCGCCTGAAAAGGCGACCACAACGCTGGTTTCCACCCCAAGGATGCGGCTTTTTTATTATGTGATTGATCATCGATAGAGAAAGTTATCTATACAACCCCGACCAGGTAAGGGAGTCGTTTCCCCATGTCACCGTTGCACGTTGTTATCCTGGCTGCAGGCCAGGGCTCAAGGATGAAATCATCGCTGCCAAAGGTACTGCACAAGGTGGCCGGCCGGCCTATGCTCCATCACGTGATCGACACCGCCCAGACCCTTGGGGCCGAGAAGGTTCATGGTGTTATTGGTCATGGTGCGGATCAGGTAAAGGCTGCATCCGGGCATTATCGCGTCAGCTGGGTCTTGCAGGAGCAACAGCTGGGTACCGGCCATGCCGTCGCCCAGACACTCCCGGAACTCCCCGATGATGCCAGGGTATTGGTGCTTTACGGCGATGTGCCACTGACCACTGCCCAGACCCTTCAGGGACTGTTGCAGGATCTGGATGACCGCACACTGGGATTGTTAACCGTGACCCTGGACAACCCTCAGGGTTACGGTCGTATTCTGCGCGACCAGGCAGGGCGGGTAACAGCCATCGTTGAGCAGAAAGACGCCAGCACCGAACAGTTGGCGATTAACGAGGTGAACACGGGTATTCTCGCGGTCAGCGCGCGCCATCTGAAAGCCTGGCTGCCGCAACTTTCCAGCAGCAACGCCCAGGGCGAATACTACCTGACCGACATCATTGCCATGGCCGTGCAGGCTGGCATGAGGGTCAATGTAGCCCAGCCGGGCAACCCGTTTGAAGTGCAGGGCGTGAATAATCGCCTGCAGTTGGCCGAACTGGAGCGTTGGTACCAGGCCCGGGAAGCGGATCGTCTGATGACCGAAGGTGCCACTCTGGCCGACCCGGCACGGGTAGATGTACGCGGCGAACTGACTGTCGGCAACGACGTACTGATCGATGTGAATGTGGTGTTCAGCGGCAAGGTCACGCTGGGTAGCCATGTGTCTATTGGCCCTGGTTGTGTTATTAGCGACAGCACCATAGCTGATGGTACCGAGATTCATGCCTACAGTGTGATCGAGCAAAGCAGTGTGGGCCCCGGTGCCCAGGTCGGGCCTTTTGCGCGTTTGCGCCCGGGCACTCAACTGGCGGCCAATACTAAAGTGGGCAATTTTGTTGAAACCAAAAAATCCGTTGTCGGTGAGGGCAGCAAAATTAACCACCTCAGCTACGTGGGTGATGCTACGCTGGGAACCGATGTAAACGTGGGTGCAGGCACCATCACCTGCAATTATGATGGTGTAAACAAGTATCAGACTGTTCTCGGTGACGGTGTGTTCGTCGGCTCCAACAGCTCCCTGGTGGCACCGGTGACGGTTGCTGCCGGCGCGACCATCGGTGCCGGCTCCACCATCACCAGGGATGTACCTGAACAGGAGCTGGCTGTGGCCCGGGGCCGGCAGAGGAATATTGCCGGCTGGCAGAAACCGGAAAAGAAATGACGCGTTTTTCGCAGCATTCACATTGATAATTTAACGAACAGGGTATAGAGCATGTGTGGCATTGTAGGTGCAGTTTCGGAACGGGACGTCCAGGGCATTCTTCTTGAGGGTCTGCGCCGCCTCGAGTACCGTGGGTACGATTCCGCCGGTATGGCCGTTCTGGATGGAAAGAGCGCTGTTCAGCGCGCCCGGGAAGTTGGCAAGGTGGAATCCCTTGCTGCCGCCATTGAAGCCAGCCCGCTTTCGGGGCATCTGGGTATTGCCCACACCCGCTGGGCGACCCATGGTGAGCCGTCACAGCTTAACGCCCACCCCCATATGTCCGGTGATCGCCTGGCTATTGTTCATAACGGCATCATCGAGAACTATCAGGAGCTGCGTGAAGAGCTGAAGGCCGACGGCTTTGAGTTTACCTCGCAGACCGATACCGAAGTGGTTGTGCACCTCATTGAAAAGAACTACCGCGAGCTGGGCAAACTTTACGACGCCGTAAAGACGGCCGTCACCCGTTTGCGCGGGGCTTATGCCCTGGCCGTAGTACATGCCGATGAGCCAGAGCATATGGTGGTGTGCCGCGAAGGCAGCCCGCTGGTGATTGGTGTGGGCATCGGTGAGAACTTCATTGCCTCGGACCAGCTTGCGCTGCTGCCCGTGACTGACCGCTTCATGTTTCTGGAAGAGGGTGATCTGGCCGATATCCGCCGCGACAGTATCGAGATTCATGACCGCGAGGGTGCGCTGGTTGACCGTGCGGTCAGCCGGTTTGAACACAGCGCAGATGCTGCAGAGAAGGGCGAATACCGCCACTACATGCTCAAAGAGATTCACGAGCAGCCCCGCGTTATCAAGGCCACCATGGAAGGCCGTGTAACGGATTCGCGGGTGCTGGAACAGGCGCTTGGAATCGAAGCGGGAGAGCTTCTGCAAGATGTTCGCCACGTGCAGATTATTGCCTGTGGTACCAGTTACCACGCCGGCATGGTTGCCCGTTACTGGATCGAGGACCTGGCCGGGGTGCCCTGCTCGGTGGAGGTGGCCTCGGAATTCCGTTACCGCAAGCACGTTATCCAGAAGGATACGCTGTTTCTGTGTATTTCCCAGTCCGGTGAAACGGCAGACACACTTGCTGCGCTGCGCCAGGCCAAAAAAGCCGGGTTCCGCGCTGCGCTGGCCATCTGTAACGTTCCGGGAAGTTCATTGGTGCGGGAATCCGACCTGGTGATCATGACCCAGGCGGGCCCGGAAATCGGTGTTGCTTCCACCAAAGCCTTTACCACCCAGCTCACAGCGTTACTGATCTTCTCCCTGGCACTGGCGCGCAAAAACGGCCTGAGTGCAGAGCGGGAAGCGGATATCGTTAAAGCACTGCACCTGGTGCCGGGTCAGGTCAGCGATGTGCTGGCGCTGGAAGGCGAAATCGCAGAGATGTCCGAGCGCTTTGTGGAAAAAAACCATGCCCTGTTTCTGGGGCGCGGCTCTCAATTCCCGGTGGCAATGGAAGGTGCGCTGAAACTGAAAGAGATCTCCTATATCCATGCTGAGGCCTACCCCGCCGGTGAACTGAAACACGGCCCGCTGGCACTGGTGGATAGCGAAATGCCCGTGATCACGGTTGCGCCCAATAACAGTATGGCGGAGAAGCTGAAATCGAACCTCGAAGAGGTTCGCGCCCGGGGTGGAGAGTTGTTTGTATTTGCAGACCGCGCTGCCAACGTAAAGCCGGAAGAAAACATCCACGTGGTGCAGCTACCGGAAGTGCATGAAATTACCGCGCCGATTGTTTATACCGTTCCGTTACAGCTGTTGTCCTACCACGTTGCCGTACTCAAGGGCACGGATGTGGATCAGCCCAGAAACCTGGCAAAAAGTGTGACGGTAGAGTAGCGCCGGTAACCCGGCGCTGTTTCACCATGAATATCAAGTCGTTAGAAACCTTCTTCTGGATAGCCAAACTGGGCAGTTTTCGAGCGGCGGCGAAAAAGCTGTACGCCTCGCAACCGACGATTTCTGCCCGGATTTCCGGCCTGGAAGACGAGCTGGGTATAGAGCTTTTCGATCGCTCCGGCCGTAATGCGGTACTGACGACCAAAGGCCGGCAGGTGCTGGCCTATGCCGAAAAAATCCTCCAGCTTCACGCCGATTTGCTCGAAACAGTGGCCAGCCCGGATGCCATTCAAGGCACGATCCGCCTGGGTGTCGCGGAAACCGTTGCTTACACCTGGCTCCCTGAGCTGATAGAAAGCATCAGCGAAACCTACCCGGCGATAAATCTGGAACTTGATATTGATATCTCCGTCAATCTGTCAGAAAAACTGCTCAAACGTGAGATTGATATCGCATTCCTTATCGGCGAGGTGAAACAGGAAGGTTTTTTCAATGCGCCCTTTTACAGCTACTCCCTGATCTGGGTTGTGAGCCCGAAACTGACATTACCCCCCGAGCCCGTTAGCCTGTCCGAGCTTGCCAAAATCCCGATCATTACCTACCCACGACTGAGCGAGCCTCACGTCAATATCCGCGCACTGATCAATAAAATGAGCAACTCCACCCAGATTCATTCCAGTTCCTCGCTATCGACGATTATCCGCATGGCGCTGGATGGCATCGGGGTGAGCGCCTTGCCGAAAGAGATCATCACAAGAGAGCTCGAAACCGGTCAGCTCCGGGAATTCAAGGTTGAGGCCAGCATTCCCGATCTGGTTTTCAATATGGCCTACTGTGCCGCCCCGGGTGCAAATGTTGTGCGAGCCGTTGCGGACCTGTCTCTCAAAATTGTGACGTCCAAGCCCTTCTAAAGTCGAATAATTGTCCATAGATCAGTATTTTCTATCAAAGTTGATTCTAATTTTCGATTTGTACTAATCAGTGTTTCTGCGCTAATTTTAAGAAAACCAAAACAAGGCAGAATCATGGCTTCGATGGATCACTCTCAGACTTTTGTGACACCCCGGGATGTCAGGTTGGCAGCGCGCAGCGGCGCCCTGGTTGGCTCGACAGCGGGAATGGCAAACGGCTTTGTTCAGGTCAATCTGGTGATAATGCCGGAAGAGCAGGCCAATGGTTTTCTGCGCTTCTGCCAGGCTAACCCCAAGCCCTGCCCGGTACTGGCAGTCAGTGAACCGGGTGCCAGGCACTGTGATCTGCTGGGCGAGGATCTGGACATTGCCCGGGATGTGCCTTCCTACCGCATATATCGCGACGGTGAATTCGACAGCACACTGACCGATGTGTCGGCTGTGTGGCGCGATGATCTGGTGACCTTCGCCCTGGGCTGTTCATTCAGCTTTGAGCATGCCCTGCTGCAGAACGGTGTGCCGGTGCGCCACATTGAGGAAGGGCGCAACGTGCCCATGTACAAGACTTCGATACCGCTGCGCCGGGCCGGAGGCTTCAGCGGGAATATGGTTGTATCCATGCGCCCCTTCCGTGCTGCTGCCGCTATCCGTGCGGTTCAGATTACCACCCGATTTCCCCAGACTCATGGCGCCCCGGTGCACCTTGGCGACCCGTCACTGATCGGAATAAAGAATCTTGGCTCGCCTGATTACGGAGATGCTGTCTCGGTAGCACCGGATGAAATACCGGTTTTCTGGGCCTGTGGTGTTACACCGCAGCAGGTGCTCATGGATTCGGGGATCGGGTTTGCGATTACACACACACCGGGCCATATGCTGGTCACGGATATCCCTGAAAGTCAGGTGGCTTTACTTTGACACTGCTATACAAGATAAACCCACCAAAATAATGAAAAGAGGAAGATGGCAATGACGACAAGAAAATATCTCGCACCGTTAGTGACTGCCGCAATGCTGGCCGTCACCGCGCAGGCGTCAGCCCAGGATCTCGACAACACCAGCATCTCTTATGTTGGCGCCTGGAGCAGCCTGTCCCTGTACAAGAACTTCGAGAGGCCGTTCTGGCAGGAGCATATTCCCGAAGCCTCTGACGGACAGATCTCAACAGAGGTGACCACCTTTGACCAGATGGGTCTCGGGGGCGGGGAGGTGTACCGTTTGATGGCGCGCAACGTGATTGAGGTAACCTCCACCGTGGCCGATTATGCGGTGGCGGACGCCCCTGAGCTTGAAGGCCTGGATATGCCGATGATGGCACCGGACGTAGAAACCGCTCGCAAGATAGCCGATGCCTACCGGCCCGTGCTCGCCGATGCGTTTGCTGCGCGCTTCAACAACGCGAAACTGCTCGCCATAGCGCCTTACCCCTCACAGGTGGTGTTCTGCAACACGGAAATCAAAGGGCTGGCGGACCTGAAAGGCAAAAAGATTCGCGCCAGCGGGCGCACCACGGCTGAGTTCGTGCAAGCTCTCGGTGCTGAGGGCATCACACTAAATTTCAGTGAAGTACCCGGAGCGCTGCAGCGCGGCGTTATTGACTGCGCGGTCACCGGATCCCTCTCTGGCTACAGTTCTGGCTGGCATGAAGTGTCCACGCACCTGTATCCGCTGCCTGTTGGCGGTTGGGACTACGTGCTTACGGCGATGAACGGTAAAAAGTGGGCGTCCCTGTCTGCCGAAACCCAGAAGTGGCTGCAGAACGAGATTCAGACCAACTACGAAGACCCCGTGTGGGAGTCCGCCGTAGAGGAAACCCGTGAGGGTATCGCCTGCCTGACCGGCAAGGGTGAGTGCGTTCGTGGCGAGCCCGGAGACATGGTTCTGGTTGAGGCCACTGAAGAGGACTTCAACGAAGTGTCCCGCCACTTGCAGGCAACACTGCTGCCCAACTGGGCTGACCGTGTGGACCAGAAGTGGGTCGATCGCTGGAATGAGACCATCGGCAAGGTAACGGGTCTTGAAGCGGCCAAATAATACCCTGGCCAGTTGAAAGAGCGGAGGCTGCCTGAAGCAGCCCCGCTCGCTTTGGAGAATCCTATGTTACAACAGATCAATAGCTGGCTGGATTGGCTGCTTGCCGGGGTAGATACCGGATCCTTGTGGATGGCACGGGCTGGCGGATTACTCATTCTGCTTACGGTGGGCCTGGTTACCACTGAGGTGCTTTCGCGCCAGTTTTTTGGTCGATCGGGTGTTCACGCTACCGAGCTTACCGGCTACATCATGGCGATCAGCTCAAGCTGGGCATTTGCCTATACCCTCATGCGCAAAGCGCACATACGCATTGATGCCCTGTACCTGACGCTGCCGATCAGTGTGCGCGGCGTGCTTGATCTGGTTGCCATGCTGGCTCTTGCGCTCTTCTGTGTACTTGTTGTGGGGGCAGCTTTTGAGGTTACCCTGCTCTCATATACCGGCGGGGCCCGGGCAAACACGCCTCTTGGTACGCCTGTCTGGATGCCGCAGCTACTTTGGCTGATCGGGCTTGTGTGGTTCAGCATTGCTGTTGTCCTGCTGTCTCTTCGTGTGCTGTTTGGTTTGCTGAGCGGCAACATCGAAGACGTGCAAAAAGTTGCCGGCAGCCCAACGCTTGACGAGCAGATTGGTGAAGAAAACAAGGAAGCTGCCTGATGATTCTTATTTCGCTTGCTGTTTTGCTGGTGCTGCTCGTATTGAGCGTGCCGGTCGCCGCCACACTGATTGTGCTGGGGCTGTTTCTTGATGAGTTTTTTTCTCCCTTTCCGCTGGTTAACGCGATGGGAGACGTACTCTGGTCGGCATCGGACAGTTTTCTCCTGATCGCGATTCCACTTTTCATTCTGCTGGGCGAGATCCTGGTCCGCACCGGCGTTGCCAAGAGTACCTATCGGGCCCTTGAAAGCTGGCTTTCCTGGCTGCCCGGCGGGCTGCTCCATGCCAACGTTGCAACGGCCACACTTTTTTCCGCAACCTCGGGCTCCAGTGTTGCGACGGCGGCTACGATTGGCACTGTGGCCATTCCTCAGGGCAAGGCCATGAACTATGATCCGAAGCTGTTTACCGGCTCGATTGCGGCGGGTGGCACGCTTGGCATCATGATCCCGCCGTCAATCAATCTGATCGTTTACGGGTTCCTTACCGAAACCTCAATCCCGAAGCTGTTTGCAGCCGGCCTGGTACCGGGCTTGTTACTGGCGTTCCTGTTCGTTCTGGGCACAGCCCTGATCTGCCTCTGGCGGCCCTCGCTTGGCGGACCGAGCACGCACCATACCTGGCATGAGCGCTTTTCAGGGCTGACAAGCCTGATTCCTGTACTGACGTTGTTTGGCATTGTGGTCGGTTCCATTTATGCCGGCTGGGCAACGCCGACCGAGGCAGCCTCTCTGGGCGTCATCGGTGCACTTCTTATTGCGTTGTTCATGGGCAAACTGAGCAAGAGCGTTGTTTTGGAAGCGCTTGAGGGCACCATGCGCACAACCGGCATGATTGTACTGATTATCATCGCTTCCTATTTTCTGAATTTCGTTCTGGCCTCCACCGGCATTACCCGTGAGCTGAGCACGTTTCTGGAGTCGGCAGGTTTCGGGCCGTACCTGACCCTCCTGCTTATTATTGGCTTGTACATTGTTCTGGGATTTTTCATCGAGACTCTGTCCCTGATGGTGATCACCATACCCATCGTTGCGCCTATTATTATCGCCCTGGGATTTGATCCGATCTGGTTTGGCATCCTGCTGATTCTTTTGATCGAAATGGCGCTGATTACACCGCCGGTAGGGTTGAACCTGTACGTGGTGCAGAGCGTTCGCAAGGGCGGGTCGTTCAACGATGTGATGATCGGAGCCATGCCCTATGTCGGATTCATGATGTTGATGGTCCTGCTGCTCGTCCTTTTCCCCTCCCTGGCTTTGTATTTGCCCGAGGTACTGAACTGATTATTAACCCATAGATAGCAACAACAGGATTTGAGCATGACAAGATTTCATTTGGCCGATACCAACGATGCCCTCGAGGTTGATGTTCAGGAGCTGATTATTGCCGGATGGGCTGGCCGTGAGCAGGCGGGTATTGATGAACATATCGAAGAGCTCAAGGCAATCGGTGTTACGCCGCCTTCCACTACGCCGCTGTTTTACCGGGTATCGGCAGACCAGCTGACAACGGCAGAAACCGTGCAGGTGCTGGGTAGCGAAACCAGTGGTGAAGTGGAAGTTGTACTGATTGGCAGCGAGCAGGGCACGTTTGTCGGCATTGGTTCGGATCATACCGACCGGGAAACTGAGGCCTGGTCCGTGGCGCATTCCAAGCAGGTATGTGCCAAGCCGGTGGGCCGGCAGGTCTGGACACTGGAAAGTGTTATTGACCACTGGGATGAGCTGAAAATATCTTCCTACGCCACGTTTGACGGTAAAGAGGTGCTTTACCAGTCTGGTGGTGTAACCGGGCTTTTGCATCCGGCGGACCTGTTGAAGCGATTTGGCCTGAAAGAGCCGAAGCTCGCACCGGGCCAGGTCATGCTGTGTGGCACTTTGCCGGTCGCCGGTGGTGTACGCCCCTCCAAGGCTTTCCGAATGGTGCTTGAGGATCCGGTAACCGGCCGCAAACTCGAGCATTTTTATAATATTAAGACGTTATCGGTGGTGAAATGAATCAGAAGTCTGGCGTGGCCCATGTCGACCTGGCATCAGAGACATTATCGTCGCTGCTTGAGGGGATACATCAAAACAGGTGGCGTGCGAGCGGTTTGCTCGAAATCTGCCAGGATAATATGGACCGGTACGATGACCCCGCCAATCAGGTGTATACGGCACGGTTCGACCGTACGGCAGAAGCCGAAGCAGCGGCTATCGATACGCTCCGTAAGGGAAATGTTCCACTAGGCGAGCTTGCGGGTCTGCCGATTGCATTGAAAGTTCTTTTTGATGTGGCGGGCGAAGTAACCCATTCGGGGTCCAAATGGTGGAAAGAGCCGGCGCGCAGCGACGCGCTGATCGTATCCCGGCTGCGCCGGGCCGGGGCTGTTATTACCGGGCACACCAACATGACAGAGTTTGCCTACTCCGGGCTTGGGCTGAATCCGCACTATGGCACACCGGCAAACCCCCTGGCGCCCGGGCGTATATCCGGGGGTTCGTCCTCAGGTGCTGCTTCGGCCGTGGCCCACGGTATGGCGGTTGCGGCAATCGGAAGCGACACCGGAGGCTCGGTGCGCATTCCCGCCGCATTCTGCGGCCTTGTGGGATTCAAGCCGTCCCAGAAACGCATACCCCGCGACGGTTCGTTCCCGCTATCGGACAGCCTGGATTCGATTGGCCCTATTGCCCGTAGCGTTGAGTGTTGTGCGCGCCTGGATGCCGTTATGGCTGGTGAGAGCTGGCAAAAGGCCAGTCCGGTGGACCTGCGCGATCGTCGCTTTGTGGTACCGGCCAACTACATGCTGGACGATGTGTCAGCGGGTGTTGCTGAGGCGTTTGCCCGCAGCTTGCGCAAACTGCGTGATAGCGGCGCCGTGATTGTGGAAGCACCGGTACCTGTGCTGGACGAGCTGCCCGGACTCATGGAAGGTGGCGGCCTCACCGCCGCAGAAAGCTATCACATCCACCGTGAGTGGCTACAGCAGCACAGCGATGAGTACGATCCCCGGGTTCGCACGCGCATGGAGAGAGGCGCTGCGATCAGTGCAGCAGACTATATTGAGCTGTTGCGGCGCCGGGCCGAACGAAAGCGGCAGGCAGACGAATGGCTCGCCTCCTATGACGGGCTTCTTGCCCCAACCGTGCCGGTTGAACCGCCCCGGCTCAAGGATCTTGAGAATGATGCGGAATATGCGCGCCTTAACTTGCTGATTCTGCGCAATCCCACCGTGGCGAATCTGTTGGATCTGTGTGCGATTTCGCTGCCCAACCACCGTTCCGGCGATCTGCCGGGAGGGCTTATGCTGATCGGTCGCAATGGCACTGACAGAGCACTGCTCGGCATGGCGGAAGCAATGGAAAAGGCTCTGCAGCAATAATGTTTGCAGTCATTGCTGTCAAACTGGTTGCCACAGCCTCTGTAGTGATTGGAGTGTCCGTTGCTGTGAGCAAACTTGGCCCCAGGCTGGGTGGAATTATTGCAGGAACACCGATCATACTGGGCCCCGGTTACTTTTTTATGTTGCAGGAGCGCCCGGTGGAGTTTATTCAGTCAGCGGCGCTTTCCACCCTGCATGCGCTGGTTGCAACGCTGGTATTCAGCATATGTTTTGTGATGACCGCAGGTCGCATGAGTGCATTGGCCAGCCTCGGCCTTGCCACTCTGTGCTGGATACCGTCTACACTGGTTTTTACGGCCACACCCGGCGGTATCTGGGGCGCGGTGCTGCTTTACTGCCTGGTATTGCTGGTTGCGGAAGGCATCCGGCGGGCGCTCGGGCTTGGCCAGCCGGTTGTTATTGCCCGATCAGGCTGGTTTGATCTGCTTTTGCGGGGCCTGCTCGCCGGTGTGCTGGTGAGCGTAGCGACAACGGTGGCGGCCCGCTCAGGGCCGTTGCTGTCTGGCGTGTTGGTAGGCTTTCCGGTGGGCCTGTTTACAATTGGCTGGACGCTGCATGAACGTTATGGCTCACACGTTGCACGGGCAACGGTGACCATCGCCCAGAAAGGCATGCTGAGCCTGGTGGCTTTCGCGGTGGTGGTTGCTCTGGTGGCAGATAAACTGCCACCGATGGTGACCTTCACCATGTCGTTGCTTGCCTCTCTGGCGGTCAGCGCGGCCCTGTTTCTGGTCAGCCAATGGCAGTATCGAAGAGCCGACACACTAACGCCACTGTCAGGGGAGAAGCCATGAGCCGAACACCCGCTTTGCACCGTTCAACGCTCGAATCCGCTGGCCTGGATAGCTGGATTGTAAGGCTGTTCGAGGATATTGACGAACACAATCTGCCCTGGCTGTCGGCGTTGTCGCGCCGGTGTGAGCAGGTGTTCGGTGGTGCGCTGGTTGATCTGGTGCCCTCCTATACCACGCTGCTGGTTGTTTTTGATCCATTGAGGGTATCGCCATCCGAGGCCAGGACCATGCTTTTACGGATACTCGCTGATCTGGAACCGGACGACAGTTCCCATGAAGGCCAGGTGCATGAACTCCATACCTGGTATGACCCCCGTGTAGGGCCGGAATTATCAAGGGTGGCTGAGCAGGCAGGTATGACGGTCAGCGACGTGATCGACGCTCACAGCCAGCAGGTGTATCGGGTTTTTGCGCTGGGGTTTGCTCCCGGTTTTGCGTTTATGGGGTTGACCGATCCGCGCCTGGAATGCGCCCGGCTCGAGACGCCCCGCCGGCGTGTGCCGCCGGGTAGTGTGGCCCTGGCGGGTCGCCAGACCGCGGCATACCCTGCAGCAACACCGGGGGGGTGGAACCTGCTGGGGCGCACCAGTGCCCGGCTGTTCGACCGTGAACGGAAGGGCTTCAGCCTTATGAGGGTGGGCGACCAGGTGCGCTTTGTGCCCGTTAGCCGTGAGCAATTCGAGCGTGAAGGCGGGGATACCACGCCTATGGAGCCGTCGTCGTGAATCAGAAGAGCAACCCGGAACCCTGCATCAGAGTCTTGCGTGCGGGGCCGCTTGCCCTGCTGCAGGACAGCGGAAGATTTGGCGTTCGCCACCTGGGGGTGACCCAGGGCGGTCCCGCCGATCTGTATTCCTGGGCCTGGGCAAATCACCTTACCGGTAATCCCTGGGGTACGGCCAACCTGGAGATCACCTTCGGCGGCTTGCAGCTGGTTGCGGGCAGAGACCTCGAAATCGCCATCACGGGCGCCGATATGGGCGCAACCATTGAGCAAAGGCCGGTTCCATTGTGGCAGCGGATTACCTGGAAAGAAGGCGAGATCCTGGCCTTTGCAGCTCCGGTGAGCGGGCTCCGGGCCTACCTGGCGGTTTGTGGCGGGTTTGTGGCAGAGCCGGTTCTGGGCAGTGTCGCCAGCGTAACCCGGGAAGCACTCGGTGGGTTCTGTGGAATGGGCACCAAACTGGAAACGGGTGATCAGTTGTCTGTGTACAGTACCCGGGGAGAACCTGGCGATGGGCCATTACAGGCGCCCCGGGATGCCATACCCGATTTTCGCCAGCCGGCGGTTCTGGACCTCCTGCCGGGTGCGCAGATTGCACACTTCACGGGCCGCAGCCTGTTCGACGCCTTCAATACCTGGTGGCAGGTTGATGATCGTGCTGACCGCATGGGCGTGCGCCTTACCGGCCCCAGGCTCCAGTGTCAGATCAGCACCCTGGTTTCCGAGGGTATAAATCTCGGTGGTGTTCAGGTGCCACCGGACGGCCAGCCGATTGTATTGCTGAATGATCGCCAGACCATTGGCGGTTACCCAAGGCTTGGTTCCCTGTCGCCGCTGGCGGCGTCCCGACTGGCTCAGTGTTTACCGAGAGAACGGGTTAAGCTGGTTGCCAGAAGCAGTGAGGCTGCACTCAAACAATACCGGGGCTTCCGGGCACTTTTTTACGAGAAATCCCGGTAGAGGCGGGGCTGCGGTTTGCTGTTCCGGCGGTACTAAAGAAGGGGGCGATCCTGTATCTTTAGGGGATTAACCTGCGTAGAAATATCAGGGAAGATACCGGCCTGACGCCACATACTTTTTCGCCCGCTAACCCAGAAGAACTCCGCAATGCCCACAACCATATTTTCAGCCTTTACCAGCAATTTTCTGGGCAAGGCGCCCGTCTGGTACAAACAGATCATCGTACTGTTCCTGATCCTTAATCCCATTGTCATGTTCCTGCTGGGACCGGTTACGGCAGGCTGGTTACTCATTGCCGAGTTTATCTTTACACTTGCCATGGCGCTGAAGTGCTATCCGTTATTGCCCGGTGGTTTGCTGGCAATCGAAGCGCTGCTGATAGGGCTGACCACAACGGATGCGGTGTATCTGGAAGTGTTGACCAATTTCCCGGTTATTCTGCTGCTGATGTTCATGGTGGCGGGCATTTATTTCATGCAGGATTTGCTACTGGTCGCCTTTACCCAGATCCTGGTGGGCGTGCGCTCCAAATCTGCGTTATCCATGCTGTTCTGCAGTGCAGCAGCACTGCTTTCTGCGTTTCTCGATGCACTTACCGTAACCGCCGTTATTATCAGCGTCGCCGTTGGTTTCTTCTCTGTGTATCACAAAGTTGCCTCCGGCAAAGGTTATCAAAGCAGTGATCATAACGCCGACAGCGATGATGAGGTGATTGAACTGCACCGCGACGATCTGGAGAACTTCCGGGCCTTTTTGCGCAGCCTGCTGATGCACGGAGCCATAGGTACAGCGCTTGGCGGCGTTGCCACTATGGTGGGCGAACCCCAGAACCTGCTGATCGCCAAGGTTGTGGGCTGGGATTTCATCGGCTTTTTCCTGCATATGGCACCGGTTAGCATGCCGGTGCTGGTGGCGGGCCTGACCACCTGTTGGGTACTGGAGAAGATGCGATGGTTTGGCTATGGCGGTCGGCTGCCCAAGCCGGTTCGACGAGTGCTGGAAGAGTTCGCTGAGAATGAGCGCACCAAGCGCACGAAAGCAGACCAGGCTGCGCTCTGGGTACAGGCGTTCGCGGCGGTGATTCTGGTAGTGGGCCTGGCCCTGCATCTGGCGGAAGTGGGCTTGATCGGGTTGCTGGTGATTATTCTCATTACCTCGTTCACTGGTGTGACCAGTGAGCACCAGATTGGCAAGGCCTTCCAGGAATCCCTGCCGTTTACATCTCTGCTGGTTGTGTTTTTTGCGGTGGTGGCGGTTATCCACGAGCAGCATCTGTTCAAGCCAGTGATTGATTACGTACTGTCACTTCCGGAGGGGCAGCAGCCGGGCATGTTCTTTATTGCCAACGGCCTGCTTTCCATGATCAGCGACAACGTATTTGTCGCAACGGTGTATATCAGTGAAATCAAGCAGGCACTGGATGCGGGCAGTATCAGTTATGAACATTTTCAAAGTCTTGCCGTTGCCATTAACACGGGTACCAATCTTCCAAGCATAGCAACGCCTAACGGGCAGGCCGCCTTCCTGTTTCTGCTGACCTCAGCCATAGCGCCGCTGGTTCGGCTTTCCTATGGCAGAATGGTGGTTATGGCGTTTCCTTACACCGTTGTGATGGGTGGTGTAGGGCTGTATTCGGTGATGTTTCATATCTGATGGCTTTGCCCTTTTTGTTCAGGGCGCAAGGCCTGGAGGGTTCCGATTCCCTTCAGAACAAAACTCCGCTTACACTTAACGTGTCAGCATCACCAACGTATCGGTACTATGTGCAAATCCTGGAATCCATATTTCGCCCCAATAACGCGCCGGCGGATCTCAGCCTGGCTCGCGATGGCGCTCGCGTTATTGGCCAATACGCTTCTCCCGGTGCCGGTGTTGGCCGGTGAGGGTCAACCGGCACTGCGTATCGGTTATATCGAATTTCCTCCCTTCGAATACCAGAATGAGAGGGGCGAGCCGGCTGGCCATTATATTGAGCTCACTCGTAAAGTTGTTCAGGAAGCGGGTTACGAGGCTGAGTTTATTTACCTGCCTGTTAGCCGTGTTTATCTGTATCTGAAAAACGGAACACTGGATCTGTGGCCAGGGCTTTCAGGGATACCCAGCCTGGAGGGGGAGGTGCTTGAAAGCTGGGCGAATGTCTATCCGGCGCAGCTAAGAGCCTGGTATCTCGAGACTTCAGAGCCCCTGACCCATTTTCAACAGCTGGAGGGGAAAACCGTTATTGTGATCAGTGGCTACACCTACGGTGGGCTGCTTTCGTGGCTTAAGGGGTCTGGTCATATACAAGTTACGGAAGCACCCAACAACCGCGCCGCGATCGAAATGCTCAAGCTCAAACGTGGCGATTACGTTCTGGATTACCGGCAGCCAGTGGAGGAAATTCTTACAGAACCCGCCGACAGCGGAATTCGCAGTTCGGAAGTGCGGTCACGCTATGCTGCCTGGTTGTATTCAATGGCAAGTCCCAGTGCCGCGTTGCTCAGGGAGGAGCTGGACGATGCCTACCTGCGCCTTGTTAACCGGGGTGAGGTTGCGCCTGTGCAAGAATTCAGCGCGGGTTTCGTAATACCCGGATTCCCGGAAGAATATCACCCGTAGGGGGTTCTAATCCGTGTTAGTGGGGGCCAGTACAATATCGCCATACCAGGCGTTTGCCTGCTCCCCGGTGTTGTCGGAATCCGACATCACGGCGATACCCCGAATCGGCGGTGGATTTTCCCCGAAAGCCTTGCGGTAGTCCGCCACAATATCCCGTTCGATGCTCACCCACTCCCCGGCGCGTTCACTGCCTGAGTTGACGGCAATCATCATGGTTTTTTCGGTATAGGGGTTAGCAATGAACGTGCCCTCCGGAAGAGTATTTGCCCAGATGTAGTTCAGCGCATTGCCTGGCAACTCCTCTCCAAACAGCACCTCTACCGTTTTGCGTTTTGCCCTCTCGAAAAAACCGGCTTTCTCCGGCTCGAATTCGAAGGCGACGTAGATTCGGGCAGGGTAGTCATCGCCGGACTTTTCCCGGGCATCGCCGTTTTCATACACGTTGGATACCTTCCAGCGCCAACGCAGCAACAGCGAGCCTTCCGGTTCAATATTCATACGGGTGATCAGGCCGGAAGCGCCGCCGGAGGTGTGTGCTTTTACTACCTGAGAGCCATCCTCGTGAACCAGCTCGTAACGGGAGTGCCGTTTAATCTTGGGAAACTCCAGGGGCTCCCAGCCATCCGACAGTGACGCCATTTTCGAGAATGCAGGCAGTGATGCCCCCTGCGCAAGCAGGTGTGGAGCCACCAGTGGGGTTATTGCGAGGAACAGCCAGATAACAGGGCCGGTGATGGTTCGCATGAAATCGTCTCCCATTGCAGCAGTTTTATGGTGGACCGGTGGATTGAAAAAACATGCCTTGTTTCTGATCGATTTCCCTTATATAGTGCCCAAATCCTTGGTTGAATACCAAATATGGTATTCGGGAATCCGGTGAGACTCCGGAACTGACGCGCAGCGGTATTGGGGAACGAGCGTGGCATAAAGACACTGGCGCAAGCCGGGAAGTCGCCACGCAAGGCAGAACCAACAGGTTCATGCCCCTGAGTCCGAAGACAAGCCGGGGAATACACACTGCACCTTCGCGACTCAGGCGCCGGCACTTGGCCCTGTAAGGTGAGCAGCAACGAACAAGGCACGGCACAGCCATGAACGGGTGGCTGGCGTGCGGGTTTGTCCTGCGTACGCGAAGGTTGTGGAACACACGCGTATTCAGGAGAACACAGCATGTCTGCGACAGCTCTGGCCGAACCCCGGCCCTCATCGCCATCCAGCACCGACGCCCTTCAGGTTATCAAGCGTAATGGCAACCTGGTCAGCTTTACCCCTTCCAAAATCAGCGTGGCCGTAACCAAAGCCTTTCTCGCCGTTGAAGGCGACCAGGCCGCTGGCTCTGCCCGTATCAACGATGCTGTTCACCGGGTAACCGAGCAGGTGGTGCAGGCCATCAGCCGTCGCCTGAAAGCCGGTGGCCGGGTACATATCGAAGACATACAGGACCAGGTAGAACTGGCCCTGATGCGCGCGGAAGAGCAGAAAGTCGCCCGTGCCTACGTACTTTACCGGGAACAACACGCCCGCGAGCGCGCCCTGCATGAGCCGGTTGAAGCCCATCCAACCCTCACTGTAAAGCAAGCCAATGGCCGCACCGCGCCGCTGGATCTGGGCCTGATGAAGCAGCAGGTAGACAAGGCGGCCTTCGGCCTGGAAGCTATCGACGGCGATTCCCTCGTGGAAGACGCCATCCGCAACCTGTACAACGGCATCGACGAAGCGGAAGTTCTGAGCGCCCTCATTATGACCGCCCGTGGCCGCATCGAACGGGAGCCGGACTACAGCGCCGTTACCGCCCGACTGCTGCTGGAGCAACTGCGCCTGGAGAGCGTCACCGCATTGAAGCTGGACACCAGCCTCACCCTTGCTGAAGTGTACCCACAAGCCCTGAGTACCTTTATCCATGCCGGTATCCGCTACGAACTGCTGGATGACGCCATGGCCGCGTTTGATCTGGAGCGCCTCGGTGCGGCACTGAAACCGGAGCGCGATCTGCAATTTGGCTTCCTCGGCCTGCAAACCCTGTACGACCGTTACTTCCTGCACTGGAAAGACGACCGCCTGGAACTGCCTCAGGTGTTCTTCATGCGCGTGGCCATGGGCCTGGCTTTGCGTGAAGACGACCCCAACGCCCGCGCCATAGAGTTCTACAACCTGCTGTCATCCTTCGACTATATGGCCTCCACACCCACGCTGTTCAACAGTGGCACCCGCCACTCCCAGCTGTCGTCCTGCTATCTCACCACCGTGGGCGACGACCTGGAGACTATTTATGGCTCCATCCGCGATAACGCCATGCTCTCCAAATGGGCTGGCGGCCTGGGCAACGACTGGACACCGGTACGCGCCCTGGGCTCTCGCATAAAAGGCACCAACGGCAAGAGCCAGGGCGTGGTTCCGTTTCTGAAAGTAGTGAACGACACCGCCGTTGCTGTAAACCAGGGCGGCAAGCGCAAAGGTGCGGTATGCGCTTATCTGGAAAGCTGGCACCTGGACATCGAGGAGTTTCTGGAACTGCGTAAAAATACCGGCGACGAACGCCGCCGCACTCACGACATGAACACCGCCAACTGGGTGCCGGACTTGCTGATCGAGCGCATGCGCCAGGATCGTGACTGGACCCTGTTCAGCCCTAGCGACGTACCCGATTTGCACGACCTGTACGGCAACGCCTTCCGCGAACGTTACGAGCACTACGAAGCCCTCGCCGCACAGGGCAAAATCAAGCTGTTCAAAACCATCCCGGCCAAACAACTGTGGCGCAAAATGCTCACCGTGCTGTTTGAAACCGGGCACCCCTGGATCACCTTCAAAGACCCCTGCAACCTGCGCTCGCCCCAGCAGCACAAAGGCGTGGTGCACAGCTCCAACCTGTGTACCGAAATCACCCTGAACACCAGCGCCGATGAGATCGCCGTGTGCAACCTGGGCTCGGTGAACCTGGCTGCCCACATCAGCAATGGCGAGCTGGATGTGCAGCGCCTTGAGCGCACCGTAAACACCGCCGTGCGCATGCTCGATAATGTTATCGACATCAACTTCTACGCCGTACCCCAGGCCCGCAACTCCAACCTGAAACACCGCCCGGTGGGCCTGGGCCTGATGGGATTCCAGGACGCTCTCTATGCACTGGGCCTGCCTTACACCAGCCCGCAGGCGGTGGAGTTTGCCGATGTGGCCATGGAGCAGTTGAGTTACTTCGCCATTCGCGCATCCGCCCAGCTGGCGGCAGAACGGGGCGCTTATGAAAGCTATGAAGGCTCACTGTGGAGCCAGGGCATACTGCCCATCGACTCCATCGAACTGCTGAAAAACGCCCGCCTTGAAGGCGACCTGAGCGTGAACACTGAAAGCCGTCTGGACTGGACACCCGTGCGGGAGCTGATCGCCCAACACGGCATGCGCAACAGCAACGTGATGGCCATTGCGCCCACCGCCACCATCTCCAACATCGTAGGCGTGTCCCAATCCATCGAACCGGCGTACCAAAACCTGTTTGTGAAATCGAACCTCTCCGGCGAATTCACCGTGGTCAACCCATCCCTTGTGCGTGACCTCAAGGCCCAGGGCCTGTGGGACAACGTGATGGTGAACGACCTGAAATACTACGACGGCAGCGTGCAGCAAATTGACCGCATACCCACCGAACTCAAAGCCCGCTACGCCACCGCGTTTGAAATAGACGCCCGCTGGCTGGTGGAAGCCGCCGCCCGCCGCCAGAAATGGCTGGACCAGGCCCAGAGCCTGAATCTCTACATGGCCGAACCCAGTGGTAAAAAACTGGATGAGCTGTACCAACTAGCGTGGGAGCGTGGCCTGAAAACCACCTACTACCTGCGCTCGCTGGGCGCGACGGGCGTGAACCAGCAGGATGCCCCCATGGCTGCGCCCCAACCACAGGTGTGCAGCATTGATGAACCGGATTGCGAGGCGTGTCAGTAGCCCGCTGAACGGGGATAGATCTGACGCAAAACATTCCCTCTCCCCCCGCGGGAGAGGGTCAGGGAGAGGGGGAGCGGCTGCCCCTCAACTCGAAGAACCGCTCTGGTCATCCCTCCCGAAAATGTCTGTAGCCAAGGATGGCTACAGCCAAGCTCCCCATGGATGGGTTCACGAGTGGTTTTCGGGAGGGATGACCAGAGCGGTTCCACACCAAAATTGCAGACTTACCACTAAGAGGACACCACCCATGCTGAACTGGGACGACGAAACCAACACCCAAACCAAGCCAGCCAAAGGCCCGGTACCCGTTAACGCCGACGACAAGCGCGTCATCAACGGCGAAACCGACATCAACCAGTTGGCCCCCTTCAAGTACCCCTGGGCCTGGGAGTTCTTCATGAACGCCAACAAAAACCACTGGACGCCGCTCGACGTGAACATGGCGCAAGACGTTCACGACTACCACCACCGCCTGAGCCCGGCAGAAAAGCACGTGTTCGAAAACGTGGTGGCATACCTCACCACCTCCGACATACTGGCCATGCGCAACATCGGCCTGGCCGTAATGGAAAAAATGACCGCGCCAGAGCTGCAAATTTACCAGGCGCGTCAGGTGTACGAAGAAGCCATGCACACCTGGGCCTACCAGCACTGCATAGAAACACTCAACCTGGACCAGGGTGAAATCTACAACCGCTACCGCGTAGTGCCGCAAATCAACGCCAAAATCCAGATGGCCAACCGCCGCCTGGACGCCGCCATGCGCCCAGACATCAACCTGCGCAACAAAGACGACCTGCAGGAATTCATCATGTCGTACCTGTTTTTTGCGGCGGTGTTTGAAGGCTGCTGGTTCTACAACGGCTTCAGCCCCATCTTCGCCCTGCAACGCCGGGGCCTGATGCGGGGCACCGGCGAGCAGTTCCAGTACATACTGCGCGACGAAGCCATGCACTTCGCCTTCGGCCTGAAAGTGGTGAACCAGATACTGGAAGAAGAAAACATCAGTTTCGACCCCAAAGCCGTGCGCGAGATGTGGGAAGAATCCGAAGCCGCTGAGCGCGATTACGCCAACTACATCCTGCGCGATCCGATACTGGGCTACTCTGCGGAATACCACACCGAACAATTCCGCTTTGTGGCTAACCGAAGAGCCCGCACCGTAGGGCTGGAAGAGCCGTTCCCGGGGGCGAAAAACGTATCGCCCTGGCTGGATGAGCAGGCGACCATGCGTAAGGAGAAGAATTTCTTTGAAACGCGGGTGATTGAGTACCAGACTGGTGCTCAGTTAGAGTGGTAAGGCTGCGTTGCCGGTCGGAATACCCGCCGGAACAATCGGCTCGCCCGCCTCCGGCGCCACCACATCGGCAATCTGGCCGACCGGAGCCGTCGGATCGTATGGCGAGCTTGCACCCTTGTCTATCGGAGATCCTGAGCCACATGGTTGAAGACGCTACCGACAGCCCACTCACCCTGAAGTTTGGGCACAAAGAGCTGATCATTCGTCGCCGCTACGAAGTAATCAGCATTATCAATGATTTCCTTATCGCCATCTGGTTTCTGGTGGGCAGCATCCTGTTTCTGTTCCCGGAGTACGAGAAGGCGGCTGTCTGGCTGTTCATCGTAGGCAGTTTTCAGTTCCTGATTCGCCCGACCATTCGGCTCGTCAGTCACCTCCATATACAGCAAATTCCTGCCAGCAACTGGGAAAGCTAGAAGCCCCCGTCCACCGGACTGCGAACACCAAAACCACCTTTGCGAACAACATGAGTGTAGATTTCCGTGGTGCGCAGGTCCGAGTGGCCAAGGAGTTTCTGAATGGTGCGAAGATCATAGCCGGCCTCCAGCAACCGCGTGGCAAAACTGTGGCGAAAGGTATGACTGCCCGCGAGTTTGCGGATTCCTGCCGCCTGGATAGCGCGACGAAAGTGCTTTTGAACCGTTCGGTCCAGTAGATGATGTCGCCTGTGAATGCCTGAACGAGGGTCCCTAGAAAGCGTCTGTGCAGGAAAGATATACTGCCAGCCCGGCTCCTGACTGGCATTCGGATATTTACGTGCGAGGCCTGCCGGAAGATACACAGAGCCAAATCCTTTCGAAATATCCGCCTGATGCTGGTGCAGAGCGGAATCGATCTGTTGTTTCAACGGCTCCACGAGGCGATCCGGAAGCAGCGTGATTCGATCTTTAGCGCCTTTGCCGCTGCGAACAATCAACTGCTGCATATCAAAATCAACATCTTTAACCCTGAGGCGCAGGGCCTCGTTAATACGTAAACCGGAGCCGTACAGGAGCATGGCAACAAGCTTGTAGTCTCCGCTCAGGTTGCCAATAACAGAGCGGGCTTCTTCCGCACTGAAGACCGTTGGGAGCTTTACGGGCTTTCTGGAATGCTCGAAGTTCAGATCATCCAGAGGTTGGCCCAGGAACTCTCTATACAGAAATACCAATGCGTTCAGAGCGACCCTCTGGGTAGAAGCGCTTGCATTTGCCCTCAAAACCAGATGAGACAAAAATGCTTCGACCTCTTTAGAACCCATAACTTCAGGATGCTGGAGATCGTGGAAGCGGATAAAGCGTTTGATCCAGAACAGGTAGGTTTTCTCTGTTTTATACGCCATGCCTCTTAGCCGTATAAAAGCCCGAACCCTGTCCAGAAAACGGGTTGGCTTCGCCGGTAGCGGAGTGGGGATATCCATATGCACTCATCCTTGAATACTGTTTTTATATACAGTATAACGATTTTAACCTGAGTCAAGTAGCTGATGATTTTCGGAGTTATACGAACGCCTTCGCAAATTTCCAGAAATCACATGAGAAACGAAGCTAACTATTTGATAGGGTTTAAAAGACAAAACAGGAAGGGCGGAGTTATACGCCCATGGTAAGAGCAGGAGCGGCTCGAAAAGGGCGCATAACTCCTGCGGTAGCCGTGGTGATTTGTGCTCAATAGGCTATTTTTATTCGGGAAGTCTTGTTCTTTTGAGCGCGTTTGGATGAGGTTTTACGAACGGGTGATATACGAACGTTTTCGTATAATTAGCTGTTATATCCGAATGGAAAATCATGCTCCGGTGTAAGAGTTGTAACGCAAAACTAGAAAAGGCAGGCACTGTGAAGCTCAATGCTGCCCCGTACGTGGGCTATCCCTTTGGGGCTTTTACATGGACCGGAGACAGCCGGAGCCAACGCTCTCTCTTGCTGCTCATTCTCAGCGTTGCGCTTTCTGCCGTTTTTCAAAACGTCGTGAGTGTATTTGGAGTGCTCGTTTGTTTGGGGTATCACATACTTGTTGTCAACGACCCCAAGCAGCTTTACAAATGCCCATCTTGTCCAAAAATCTATGTCGGGCAGGGGTTGTTAGAGTTTCGTCGGGATGACAACTTGTATATCTGATATAACCAAGCCAGTCACGGCGACGCCTACTACATTGCGGCTTCGCCTCCATTCCGCAGCCGCGCGTGCTGAGCGGCGTTATGTTTCCTGGAGTGATCAGTGGCTTCAGCAGAGCACATGAAATATCGGAAAATGGAGTTTCAGCCCAACGTGCCCGATACACTCTTTTCCGAGGACGAGATCGAGCTGTTGGTCACATACGGCTCGTGGCTTGCAGCTCTCATGCGCGGGGCAATTAGTCCTGAAACACCAGCCCAAGAGCGCTTCGTCGAGGTTTGTAATGGAAACAAAAATCCGGAAAGTCAGTTTGAAAAAGTCTGGGCCAAGTACATTAAACGCAAAATCTGGGAGTCAGAAAATCCAGACTTTGTGGGCAAGCAAGAGGCTGACTTGCTGGTGAATCTGGGCATAACTGGTCGTGGCTGGGGCGTTTACGGCCATTTCAAGTAAAACATAACAAGGCGCATCAATTCGCGGCCTGCGGCCGCCGGACGCCCTTTTCATTGCGGCTGCGCCTCCATTGCAAGGGCGCCGTTGTGCGCTGGCGTTAAAGGCCTTGGCTTCGGTGTCCATTGGCTGGGTGCTGGCATCGGCTTCAGCGGTTGCCCGCAGACAGAAAACATCCCTCAGTCTGGCAACGGTTTCGCCGGCCAGTCTGGCGTACAGGTCACGGGGCAATCCGGCGCAGGATTCTGAGTTCAGCCTCTCATTCGGTGTTCTGGTTCCTGGCGCCATGGGTTAAGTTGATACACAGTATCGGGAGTAGGCATTCGGTATTGGGTGCCAGTTCAAAAACCAAGGGTAAACAGGCCCTTAACAAGTCGCATCAGTACGCGGCCTGCGGCCGCCGGACACCCTTTCCGTGGCTCCTCCGTCGCCACTCCAAGGGTGCCGCTGTGCTCAGCGTTAAAAGGTAAGGATAAACCTCATGGATGAGTTGGTAGTTGTCGTTCTGGATGCCTTAATTGGCGGTGTGGTTTTGTGGCTTGCCGCCAAAATCACATCTGTAGATTTGGCTTTGAGTGAAACCGTAATTGCAGCGGGTGGAGCTGCCGCCGTTGCTTTGGTTCCGACCGCAGGCTGGATCTTATCAATCGTTGTGCTTTTTGTGCTTCTCAAAAAGTTCAGCAAAGCCAGCATCTGGCCAGATATTATTTTGATGGTCATCGTTGGCAGGCTGGTATCGTTTGTTGCCCTCATGGCTTTGGGTGGCCTGCGATAGCTTTTAACAAGTCAATCAAGTTCGTTCCGGCCTGGCGGCCTCCACCGGACGCCCCTGTCGGGCCGCCGCTTATTTTTGGCGTTATTGGCCCGGCATTCGTGAGTTTTTAGCAGGTGCGGTGCAAAGGCCTTGGCACTGGGCTTGGTTGTAAAGCCCACTCATTCTGGTGATCGCCAAGGCCGGAAAACTTGCTGTCTGGTTTGGTTGCCACAATGGCCAGCAGTGTTGGTATTCATGGCGTGCCCCAGTCGTGGGGCCGTCCGTCTTAAACGGTTATCGGGCCGGTAGCCTTTGCGTTCTGGTTCCTTTCGTCATCCGTCGAGTTGGTGCAAGTTGTCCGGGAGAGGGCATGCGGCCTGGGTGTCAGGCTCAACCACGGTGGTGAACGGCCATTAACCAGGCGGTCAACCGGACGCCAAAAGCGTACCGCTTTTGGTTCCCTCCGCTATCGCTCCGGCGCCGGTTACCTCAGCGTTAGAAATCGCGTATGAACAGAATCATTCTTGCTGCCAAAGTTCGGTCACTACAGAAAGCCAGGGCTGAAAATGGTCAGCAGTTACAGAAGCGGCTGAAAGAGGCCAGGCAACGCGGTGTAACTGGCGATGATTTACAAGAAATCTACGCCGATTATGGGCCAGAAGATGTCTTGTATGAAGATGAGATTCACGAGTTGTGGACCAGATATCTCCGAGAGAAAGCAGAGCGGCTACTTCTGCCCCTCCCGCCAATGGATGATGAAAATTACTGGGAAGAATCCCGAGTTACCTCGCGAAGGTTACTGACCAGAAAAGGCATCGACGAGGTTCGAAGATCCATTAGAAGGGAGTTGCATGAGCGGCGTTCCAGTTGGCTTACCTGGGTTGCTGCACTCACCGGTTTGGTTGGTGCTATTAGCGGTCTGGTTGCAATAATTAGCTCAAATTTCTAACAAATTGTTCCAGTTCGTTCCGGGCCTGAAGGCCCTCCACCGGACGCCCTTTTCTCCGCTTCGCTGCAAAAAGGTCGCCGCTGAACAAAAGCGTTATATATTCTCTGTCTTGTGAGCAAAACTTATGGAATCTGTCGAGGGATGACTCTTTCTGATAAATTACTACATGCCATAATAGGTTCTTTATTGGTCATTTTTATTGCGACCTATCCAGTCAAAATGGTTGTTTCAGGAGAGATTTCGAATCTACTTCTTTGGGTGGGGTTGATTATTTCAATTCCAATAACAGTTTGGGCTTTAGTTCGGCTTTTTACTGACGGGTCTTCAGCTCGTAAACACTTCATTTCGAAAAACAGTGTTTGGTTTGGGGTATTTGCATTTACAATCGGCATTCCTATGACTGCTACGATGGCGGTGTATAAAGGTTTTCCAGTTTTCGGACATTTATTTTACTCAGAGCCAGCCATGGTTGAGGTTACAGTAGAAAGGAAAAGAAGCAGGTTCCATGTCCGGGGTTATGTCTTTTGCGAGGGCATATTTTATGCCAAAGAATTTAAGTCTTCTTTTGATAATAGTATATGTGGCTTAGAAAAAAGCGATTGGTATAACCTGCGGGTGGGAGATAAAGTGACGCTAATTGGTAATAGTTCGAGTTTTGGGTTTATGTATTCTGACTATAAAATTCATGATTTTAAAGACTAGATTGCGATATCAATATATAACCAGTCAATCAAGTGCGTTACGGCCTTTGGCCTCCACCGGACGCCCCTGTCGGGTCGCCGCTTATTTTAGCGTTAAAAGCCAAGGCCCTGGTAGTTTTTCGATGGTTGGGTGCATGGGCCTTAGCGGCAAATGCTGCGGTAGCTATAGGTTTTTGGTTATGGCCAAGGCCAGCAACTCTGTCGTCCAAGATGGAAGCCAGTATCGGCATCTTTCGGGTTATCGGCAGCGTGCCCAGGTTGCGGGGCTGTTCGCCGCAAAATTTGATCGGGACGGGTAGTTTGTTGGTTTGTATCGGTGCCGGATCGTGAGCAGGTGCGGGGCTTCTTTGGCGTTCGCATGCGGGCTGAGGGGCGAGACGGAAACCATCGGGTGAACCGGCTTCTAACCAGTAGTTGTAGTACGTTCCGGGCCGACGGCCCTACACCGGACGCCTACTACGCTGCGCTCCGTAGCCGCCGCTAAACAACAGCGTTA
>NZ_NIHD01000020.1 GCF_002806975.1 Marinobacter aromaticivorans
AACGACGATCCCAAACCTTTTATCTGGCGCAAAACAGCGGATCAAATCATTGCATCAATCGCTCGTCTTTCCGATAAGCTGAATAATAAGACGAACTTTTGTTAAGGCACACTAGGGAGTAGTTGGATTAAATACCGGGGGCAGGTCACCGACTTTATTATCACGCCACATACTGCTGGCGGGAAACGTTTGCGCGCTGCAAGGCGATGGCGGGAGCTCTGGAGCGACAGGGTATTGGGCGTGAAGACCGTGTGGCGTACCTGGGGTATAACACCCACTGGGGGTTTGAGCTGTTTTTCTCGGTGCCCTGGCTGGCAGCCATCGTTGTGCCAGTGAACTTCCGCCTATCCCTGAGGGAGATGGTGGAGTGTATTGAAGACTCTGAGCCGAAAATTCTGGTGGTGGACGAACATCATGTCGAGCAGGCCCTCGCGATTCAGCGGGCTTGTCCGGGGATGGAAACGCTGATATACGCTGGCTCGGGAGACGTGCCAGATGGCATGGTGTCCTACGATGATCTGCTGCTGCAGGCGGCTGTGCCCACAGCAACTCCCGGCGGTAATGACGATACCCTGATTCTGTTTTACACCGGGGGGACCACCGGTCGCTCCAAAGGCGTAATGCTCTCCCACATTAACCAGTTTGCAAATGCGATGGGTGGGATTTCCCTGTACCAGTTACAGGAGGGGGAGACCCACCTGTTGGCGGGTCCGATGTTTCACACGGCCGCCGGCTCCCGGGTGTATACCGCCACGCTGATGGGCATTCACACCGTGATCCTGTCGCGATTTGATGTGGTTTCTGTGATGGAGCTGGTGCATGAATACCGTATTAACACGACGCAGATAGTACCCACCATGCTGCAGATGCTCCTGGATCATCCCCGGTTTCCGGAATTCGACCTGTCCAGTCTCCGCCTTATCACTTATGGCGGTGCTCCGATGCCCGTGGCCTTGATGGAGCGGGCCTTGAGAGTGTTGCCAGGCACCGGCTTCGGCCAGTCCTATGGCATGACGGAAGCGTCCCCGGTGGTATCCGTGCTGAACAGTGACGACCACTCCCTGGCGCCAGAGCGGCGGGCACGGCTGGTCTCCGTCGGTCGCGCCGCGCCCCACGTCAATGTCAGGGTGGTCGGGCCAGACAGGAGGCGTCTGGGGAGCGGTGAAGTGGGGGAGATCGCTGTTCGCGGCGCCAATATCATGAAAGGGTATTGGCGTGCTCCGGAATTAACCCGGGCGGTTTTGGAAGATGGCTGGTATTACACCGGCGACAGTGGATTTCTGGATGACGACGGTTATCTGTTTCTGGTGGGCCGCATGAAAGACATGATTGTCAGTGGCGGTGAGAATGTCTATCCGATAGAAATCGAGAACATATTGTCACGCCACCCGGATGTAAAAGAATGCGCTGTAATTGGTGTGCCCCATGAGAAATGGGGTGAGTCAGTGCATGCTGTAATCAGGGTTTCTGAAGATGCGTGCGTATCCGGACAGGACATAATCGATTATTGCCGGGCGCGGATTGCCCATTATAAATGCCCGACCGCGGTCACGTTTATGGAGCAGCCGTTGCCGGTATCCACGGTCAATAAAATCCTGAAAACAGAACTCAAAAAGATGATTGCCGGGGAGATTAAATGATGTCGGAAAGCATTCGTTTTAACTTCCCGGCGCCGGTGATTGATGACAGCGTTGATCGCTTGCGCAAAGAGGTCCGGGCGTTCCTGCAGGAAGAAATTCGCAACGGCGGCTTTCAGCCTGTTACCGATTGCTGGTGCTCGGGCATTGATCCGGAGTTCAGCCGCAAACTGGGCCAGAGAGGCTGGCTCGGCGTTACCTGGCCAAAGCAATACGGTGGCCGTGAACTGAGTGCGTTACACCGCTACGCGATCACCGAAGAGTTGCTGGTGGCCGGGGCGCCGGTGCACGCCCACTGGATTGCCGATCGTCAGAGCGGGCCGTTGATTCTGGCCACCGGGACGGAACAAATGAAGCGCACGCTGTTACCCCGCATTGCCGCCGGTGAATGCTTTGTGGCGCTGGGGCTGAGCGAGCCGGAATCCGGTTCGGATCTGGCCTCCGTACGCACCAGGGCCCACAGGGTAGAAGGTGGCTGGGAAATCACCGGCACCAAACTATGGTCCTCCGGCGCCCAGATCTGCCAGTACATGACCGTGTTGGCCCGCACCAGCGAACGGGACGACAAGAAGCGACATGAGGGGCTGACCCAGTTCCTGGTGCCGCTGGATTCGCCGGGGGTCAGCGTGCGTGGTATCCGCGATATGAGCGGAGTCGAGCATTTTAACGAAAGCCACTTTGAACATGTCTTCGTGCCGGAGGACTCGGTTCTCGGTGAGGTCGGAGCGGGTTGGAAGCAGATAACCAGTGAACTGGCCCTCGAGCGATCCGGTCCGGAGCGTTTGCTCAGTACCTTTGTGGTTCTGGAGAAAGCATTCCAGCACGCCGCCGCCACCATGAACGGACATCAGGCAGCAATGATGGGCGGCATGGTGGCCCGAATCCGGGCCTTACGGGCGATGTCCCTCGGTGTTGCGGCGTTGCTTGAGCAGGGGCATTACCCGGAGGTGGAAGCCTCGCTGGTAAAGGACCTGGGTACCCGGTTTGAGCAGGATATCATCGAGCGCTTGCGGGAGTTCTGGCCGATCCAGCTCAAGCAGAGCTTTGGCGATGAGCTTCATTACCTGCTCGCCGACAGCTTGTTGCGGCAACCGTCGTTTACGCTGCACGCGGGGGTTGCGCACCTGGTAGTGCCCGTATCAGATCAGGGGGTCGTCAGAATTGCTACATTCGCTGCCGATAAGGTAGAGATTGATTACCGCGAAAGCCTGGCCGGGGAATCAAGAGCGCAAGTTCAACTGAGCGAGGCGGTCCCGCTGGAATTATCGTCAGCGGTGGAAGGCATGAACGAACACGGACTGATGCAGTTCTGCGCCCTGGTGCGGGCCTGCCAGATTGCCGGGGCGATGGAAAAAATGAACGAATTGACGGTCGCCTATGTGAAGGAACGTCATCAGTTTGGTCGGGCCCTGGGGAAGTTCCAGGCCATACAGCACAAGATTGCGGATATTGCAGGGGAAAGTGCGCTGGCGAATGCGTCAGTGGAGCAGGCGGTACGGGAGTTGTCGCAGCACCCACAGCCTTTTAGTGGTAGTGAGGACACATTCCTGTCCGTTGCAACCGCCAAGGTGGTTGCTTCGGCAGCGGCGGGCACGGTCTCGCGTTTGGCGCACCAGTGCCACGGGGCCATGGGTTTCAGTTATGAATACCCGCTGCAGCAGTACAGCCGACGAATCTGGAGCTGGCGTGAGGAGTATGGCTCGGAATTCTACTGGTCAGAGCGCATCGGGCTGGCAGTCGCCGATGAGTTAAAACAAAGCGCGGCTGGCCAGAACGGCGGTCGGGTCTGGGAGATTATTTCCCGCTAGCAAACAAGGACAACAGATGAAATCGTTTGATGATGTAGGAGTGCAATGGCACGAGCATGTGGCTGTGGTGGAAATCCAACGGCCGCCACTTAATTTTTTCGACGTGACGCTGATCGAGCATATAGCTGAGACCTTCGAAGCGCTCGAACAGGACGAGCAGTGCCGTGCAATCGTACTGGCGGCCCAGGGCAAGGCGTTTTGTGCCGGCGCGGACTTTTCCTCCAATGGTAGTGATCTGTTCAAGCCGGACGCCGCCAATAACGCGATCACTCTCTATAAAGCAGCGGCCCGGCTATACGCGTGCAAAAAACCGATTGTTGGCGCCATTCATGGTGCTGCCATAGGCGGTGGTCTGGGGCTGTCACTGGTGCCGGATTTCCGGGTGGTTTGTCCAGAGGCCCGGTTTGCGGCCAATTTTGTACAGCTTGGCATCCACCCCGGTTTTGGTATCAGCCTGGTATTGCCGAGATTGATTGGCCAGCAGCGAGCCAATCTGATGCTGTTAACCGGCCGCCGGATCAAGGGCGAAGAAGCCTATGAGTATGGCCTGGCAGACAAACTGGTGCCTGCAGAGCAGGTGCGGGACGAAGCCATCGCCCTGGCAACGGAGATTGCCCAATGCGCGCCGTTTGCGGTCGAATCTACCAGGGCCACTCTGCGGCAAGGGTTGGTAGATGAGCTGAAACAACGGCTGGATCACGAATTCGCCGAGCAGGCCTGGCTGGCGAAAACTGCCGATCACAAAGAAGGTATGGCAGCGGTAACCGAGCGCCGGCCCGGTAAGTTCAACCGTTCTTGATCATTACTTGATCATTACTTGATCATCATTACGCCAATCACTATCGCACCCGGGCCTGGGGGCCTTGGGTGCCGGGGCCATCCATGGCTCCATATGGTTTCGGAAAAACCTGTCCGCTTACTTTGTTTCTCCTCAGTATTTCGAGATTTGCTGCCTGGCGGTTTCATACTCATCCCGTAACTGGGTCACGGCTTTCGCTACCGGTACCAATTCCGTGATACCACCCACGCCCTGACCTGCACCCCAGATATCTTTCCACGCCTTGGGTTTGCTGCCACCGGCAGAGCCAAACTTCATCTTGCTCTTGTCGGAAACCGGCAGATCTTCTGGGTCCAGTCCAACCTTTTCGATGCTGCCGCGAAGGTAGTTGCCATGAACGCCGGTAAATAAATTGGTGTAAATGATATCGGATGCTGACGACATCAGGATCATGTCTTTATAAGCCTGTTCGGCATTGGCTTCTTCGGTGGCGATAAAGCGGGTACCCATATAAGCCATGTCGGCGCCCATTACCGTGGCGGCTAGGACGTGGTGGCCTTTGGTAATGGCACCGCCGAGGATAATCGGGCCATCAAAGAAACTGCGTATTTCCGCCAACAGTGCAAAGGGGCTAAGGGTGCCGGCATGGCCGCCCGCGCCCGCGGTCACCAGAATCAGGCCATCAACACCCATGCTGAGGGCCTTTTTGGCATGGCGGATATTCGTCACATCGTGAAATACCAGGCCCCCATAGCTATGGGCGGCCTCCACGATCATCGGGTTGGCCTGCAGGCTGGTAATGATAATGGGCACCTTGTGCTCCACACATACCTGCATGTCGTGTTCCAGACGATCGTTGGTCGCGTGGGCAATCTGATTGACCGCATAGGGTGCAACTTTGGCGTCGGGATTGTCGGCCTTGTAGGCTGCAAGCGCCTCTTCAATTTCCGTCAGCCATTCATCCAGCTTTTCCGCGGGACGGGCATTAAGCGCCGGGAAGGATCCGATGACTCCCGCCTTACATTGTTCGATCACCATTTTCGGATTGGAGATGATGAACATTGGTGAGCACAGTACCGGAAGGGTTAGCTGCGATCCGATTTTATCTGGAAGACTCATGGCAGTTGCTCCTGTAACAAAGGATGGATAAAGCCGGGCGTTAAAGCACCAGGTAGAGGGTTACATACATAATTCCAAGCACACTGGCACTGAACCACCCGTTCCACTCGATTCCGAAGCGTAGGGGTGAGATGCCGGCAAAACCGGAGATAAAGCGCAGAGACGCAGTGAACGGCGAAGCGCCTGCGAAAACCGCCCAGGTGATGGCAATTACCGAGGCCTGAACCTGCGGCAGGATGTTCAGGTCGGGCAGTTGCTGCAAAGCCCCCAGTATCAGCGTCACGGTAATAATCGCGTTCACACCGACGAAGGCAAAAACCAGCATCACCAGGGAGATGCCGACCATCAGGGTGGCATTGCTGATACTGGCCCGGGCCAGAAATTCGCTGGCGGCAACCGGGTCGATAAGGGGGATCAGAATTACCCCGATAAAGCCCGATGAGACGAACAACACCACCTCGTTGCGCTGGTTGGTGAAGGTTTCGGGGAAAGACCTTCTCATGCGCCTGAGTAGCAAACCTCCTTTTACCCGGGTCGGCCTGCCTTTGTACTGCACCCAGATCCAGGTCAGGCCTATGATTGGCGCGCACATCAGCAATGCTGAAAACAGTGCCAGACCGGTGACTTGGGCAACCACGTAGGTGAGGCTGGGAATCAGCGCGACCAGGGCCACCAGCGGAAGCAGATGGGCCAGGTTGCCGCCGTTGACCGATTGTACCTTGGGGCGTTTGTAGGCAAGTCGGTCCAGTACAGCGCCCCAGAGAATGAATAGCAGCGTCCAGAGCAGGCCGAGCGGCGCGTATTGTTCCCAGGTCAGGTCAGGAATGCCGGACAATACCAGCAGCATCGTGACGGAGGTAGGTGCCCAGAGCGGCACCCCGCAGAATCCACGTATCGTGGCCGTTAACATTCGCTTGCGTCGGATGCCGCCAATGCGCTGGGCTTCCGGGTCAGGCCCGGGGCGAATTGCTCGGCGTATCATGGTGCCCAGTACATTCAGTGCACCGATATTCAACATCACGCCGAACAGGTGAGAGCCGAAGGACATCAAGAAATAACGACGCCCCGGCGGTTGATTTACCAGCACCGTTCCGCAGCGGCGCACCAGTCGGGACGATCTGGCGGATTCACGGAGGACCGCCAAAGAGGTCAGGAACAGGGTAAAAAAAGCCCCCCGATCAATCGCGTCCCCCAGAATTTCCGTGGAGACAGCCCCGTTGAGCCAGAGTGAAAGCCCCAGGCTCGGCGCCAGAATGGCGAAAATGCGATAAGTCAGGTTGATGCCCGGCCATTGCAGGATGGTGAACAGTATGAGGACGCCACCGGCCAGGGGGCTGAACAGGAACCAGTCGCTGAATTCCCGGGCAAGGGCACAGAAACAGGCCGTCAGCAGACACAATGTCGATAAGGTGCGGGCCACTATTGGCCCCTAATGGTTCTTGAAAATCACCGTGTCAGACAACGGTTCCCGGGTGGTGCGGGTGCGGTTGGCTGGCACATCGGGATCTTCATAACCAAAGCTGATGCCCAGCAGGATCCCGGTCTGTTCATCAAGCCGGAAAGCTTCCCGGACCAGGTCCGGGTAGGCGCGCATGCTGCCCATGGCGCATGTGCTCACGCCGTAGGCATTCATCGCCAGCATCAGGGTCTGGGCATAGATGCCGACATCCAGGGCGATGGTGGAGCCGAAATTGCGGTCCATGCCGAGGAACAGGATGTGGGGTGCGTCGAAGAACTCGAAGTTACGACGCACTGCCCGAAGGCGTCCGGCCTTGTCGTCCCGGGCAATACCCATTTCGTTATACAGGGCAACGGCGCATTCCACCTGACGCTTGCGGTATTCGCCTTCAAACTGAGATACGTAACCGAAATCAGGAGTGCCGGGAACCTTATCTTCCTGTCGCTGCAGGAACTGCTCACGCAAGCGGTTTTTCAGATCACCGGAAGCAACGTAGCAGGTCCAGGGCTGCGTGTTGCAGTTCGACGGCGCTGTTCGGGCCAGCTCGAAGATCTGCTGGAGAACCTCATCACTTACCGGGTCGGGAAGAAAACCTCGAACTGAGCGGCGTGTCGTAATGGCGTCGACCAGTGTCATTGTTGGCGTAGTCATGGATTTCCCGAAGTTATCAAGTACATTGTTTAGACTGACACGGTAACAAGATAAAGGTCAGTGGAGAAAAGCATATTTTATATAAAAGCCATGCCGTTAATGAATGGCTTATTCAGGCCTGGCTTCAACCTTTCATTATGGGCTCTCTGGCCTTCAGTTCTGTATTGATACGGCCCGCGGCCGTCTGTAATTCCTCCAGCAGATAATCCAGCACGCCGGGCTCCGCGGCCTTGCTCGGAGGCATGGTCAGGTTGATCGCCGCAATGGCTTTGTAATGGCGATTCCGGATCGGCACTGAAATACCACACATACCTTCCTCGAGCTCACGATCCACGATCGACCAGTCTTTGGCACCATCGGCCAATATCACCCGTTTGAGCTCTTCCTTGTCGGTAATAGTGAACCGAGTGTATCGAAGAATTTCCTGGGTATTGAGGTAGTGGTCGAGATCTTCAGGAGGGTTGACAGACAAACGTGAAAAATAGCCCAGAACACTCCCAACCTATTGAACTACCGGTTTTTGGTCACCCAACCTCGAGTTCATGCCATTCTGACCGATAAGCGGAACTTGGCCTTGTTGTCGGCCCTGCAGACTCTACTCGACTGGGGACTGACCTTAGCGGATGCGGATTGCCTGGAAGACGCAGTGCCGAAGACCGGGCTGGTTGCGAGTGAAGATGCTACGGCGTTGTGGAGCGCTCGGCGCCAGCTTTTTTAAGCCGGTTGCCGGTCACGCAGCGAGGGTGTCTACCAGGGCGACAATACGCTGAAGGCCTCCTGTCTCTGAAAAAGTGAGGAGTTACCTGTCTCACTGGAAGGAGAAGTTCCTTAGCTGGCCTCGGAATCCGCGTGATGTTGCCTATTGATCTGGCGCAAACCTCGCTAATGTGTAACTGACGCTTGTCTATATGATTAGCTTACGATTTACTGTTACTGAATTGTCAATAGCAGGACGGTGATATGGACCCACAAACCCCTCGAGATCAGTTTCCTTTCATCAATGCCCGGGTAGCAAGACGCTGGCGCAAGTTGCTGGATGAGCGCCTGAAAGACCTGGGGGTTACCCAGGCTCGCTGGTTCACCATGATCTGCCTGCAGCGTGGTGGTGGAGGATTGACCCAGCGGCAGTTAGCCCACTTGATGACCATCGAGAATCCGACATTGGTCCGCCTGCTTGACAGCCTTGAGGAGCAGGGTCTGATTGAACGCCGGCGTAGTGAGCGTGATCGGCGCGCCAGGCTGCTGTATCTTACCCATGCCGGTGAGCGCTTTATGTGCGATCTGAATGAGCGGGCGAATGTGTTGCGAGAGGAGATGCTGAAAGGCATTGAAAATACCGACCTGGAAGTCGCCCTGCGTGTTTTTGAGCAGGTTATGGAAAACGCGACCAGGAGGTGAAGCATGCTACCTAAGGATATCGTTGTCTTTCTTGAGGAGGCCCGACCCTATGACCGACGACTGGCGATCGCCGCTGACATCGCCGCGTGCTGGAATGCCTGTCTGATAGCGGTGTTTGTGGCAACGCCACTGAGAGCGATGCCTCATGCGCACTCTGTGGCAGGCCCTGCCATGCGCGCCTTGCTCGAACAGCATCGCGTGCGTGTTCGGGACGCAGAGGCTCAGGTCAGGGAGCGCTTTGAGACAATGGTTCGCGCAAGGGGCATTAGCGCAGAGTGGCGCTTGTCCGAGAGCGAGTTAGCGGAGGAATTAATGCTACACGCGCGCTATGCAGGGCTGGCGTTGGTCCCTCCCTTCGAAAGCTCCCCCGAACCTTCCATGACGGTCAGGATGGCCGAGCATGTTATCTTCGGCTCGGGACGCCCGACTATACTCATTCCGGACGAATGGGCGGCCGGACGGATTGGACGACGTGTCGTTGTCGGCTGGAACGCTAGCCGGGAGGCAACACGAGCGGTCGGCGATGCGTTACCCTTTCTGGCCCAGGCCGAAGCAGTGAAGGTGGTTTGTGTCTGCGATGAACCGGATGGCGAGCTGGAGTGTAGAGAGGATTTCGGCGCGGACCTGTGTCGCCACCTCGCGCGTTATGGCGTACAGGTAACACTGGAACAAGTCGACGGTGGTAAGGTCGGCCCAGTGTTACTCGAACAGGCGCGGGCGTTCAATGCCGACATGCTGGTGATGGGCGCCTATGGCCATACGCGGCTCACCCGACTGGTGCTGGGTAGCGCTACTCGAACAGTACTCTGTCAAGCGTCAATCCCTGTGCTGGTGTCGCGTTGACCATAAACGAGCGCGCTGGCGGGCTATCGACGGAGCCCTTCGGGTGCGCGATGACCGGAGGGCTTGATCGTTGCAGGCAATTGGCTCAGGCAGCCAGGATCCAGTGGCCCAGCTCCAGAGACCCTGGCTGGTTCAGTTATCGTGGTCAGAGCCGGTAGTTGATCAGTGCACCATCGAAGGCCTGAGTGGCGCTGCCAATGTCCTCCACAATCGGGCTGTCTTTGGCAGCGCCGGTGAGGTAGATCACCGCTGCAAAGCCGGTCAGCGACCATGAAGGGCTCATCCGGTAGGTGAGTGCGCCGCCTAGGCGGGCCCGCAAATAGCCGGCATTAACCGAATAGCGGGCCAGACCTGAGCGGACGCTCTCTGCCGCCGAGACGTTGAACTGGTCTTCGGTCCACGGTTTGCTTCTGTAAGTCAGGCCGGGACCGACAGATAGTGATGTGCTTTGACACCTGATACGTTACAGGGTACATTCAGGGAATGATTCGAAGCTTCAAACACAAAGGTTTGGCAAAATTCTTCAAGTCGGGCAGTACTACAGGGATTCAGGCCGCTCATGAAAAGAGGCTTCGGCTCATTCTCGGTAGATTGAATGCAGCGGCGAATGCCAAAGATATGGACTTGCCCGGTCTTCGTTTGCACGAACTCTCTGGCAATAGAACCAGAATCTGGTCAGTGACAGTCAGTGGTCACTGGCGAGTGACCTTCCGGTTCGAAGACGGAGATGCCGAGATTGTGAACTACGAGGATTATCACTGAGGTACCGCCAATGTTAATGCACAACCCTCCGCACCCGGGTGAAGTATTGCGAGAGCTTTGTCTTAAGCCTCTTGGCCTCTCTGTCACCGCAGCATCAGAGGCATTGGGCGTTAGTCGCAAAACACTGAGTGCCGTGTTGAATGGCAAGGCCGGTATAAGTCCCGAAATGGCAATCCGTCTCTCTATTGCTTTCGATACTTCGGCAGAAAGCTGGCTGAATCAGCAGTCCCAATATGAACTCTGGCATGCCGAACAACATCGCAAAGAACTTAACGTGAAGAGGCTTGTTGCGGCCTGAAGCAGCACTGCCATCCCAGTCAGCGCCGGTCATGGCGCTTTGCCAACTCACGTCGGCCAGAGCCGTAGTTAGAGCAAATCCAGCAGCCTGTCGGACTTCACACCCCTACAAGCAGGGTTTCCGAGGGGCGGTTTGTACCTATCATGCCACCCAAGAGCTATGCGGCATATTGCTGGCCGATAGCGGTCATCTCCAGGAAGAGGACGCGCATTACCTCGGCCGCCATAAGCTGAGCAGGCATGAGACTCCGGAGCCCCTGTATGATCAGGATGATGCAGAAGCCCGTAGGGAGCTATTTCAATCGGTAGACTTTCACCAAGTGGTCCAGCTCGGTGATATTCGCTTCCACCTGCGACCGGTCGGGCACATTCTCGGGGCGGCCTGCGTCATCATTGAGGCGGAAGGTAAGCACATCGGCTTTCCGGCGACCACGGTATATCCCGCAGGGGATCATCCTGGACATCTCGCCCGGGGATTTGTCGACAAAAATGATGTGGATCAGCCTAATTGCTATGATTCGTGCGTAGGCTACAGCTTCAGATGTGGGTCTACAAAGATCTCGCTCAGCCTGAATACAATGGTCAAGAATGAGTGAGCCAACTGGCGTGGAGCAATCCAAGACGTGAAAAAATTCATGAAAGCAGGTATTCGAGGCGTCGCCGCTGCGATTGTCATTGGGCTGGGTGTTTGGGCTTGGTGGCATTTTCAACCGCAGGACTTGCCCGACGGATTCGCCGCCGGAAACGGCCGGATCGAGGCGGTCGAGATCGATATCGCGGCCAGGACCGCAGGCCGGATCCGGGAGATCCTGGTCAACGAGGGCGACTTCGTCCGCGCCGGCCAGGTCTTGGCGAAAATGGACACGGCCGTCCTGGAGGCGCAGCTCCGGGAGGCCGAGGCGCAGTTGCAACGGGCGCTCATCGGCATCGAGACCGCGCAGAGCCTGGTGACCCAGCGCGAGGCCGAGAAGCAGGCCGCCGAGGCGCTCATCGCCCAGAGGAAGGCCGAGCTCGACGCCGCGCAAAAACGGCTTGCCCGCACCCGGGAGCTCGCCTCAAAAAACGCCGTCTCCGAGGCGCAGCTCGACGACGACCGTGCCGCAGCTGCGGCGGCGAAGGCTGCGGTCGGCGCCGCGGAGGCGCAGGCGGCGGCCGCGCAAGCCGCCATAGGGCGGGCCAGGTCGGATGTCATTGCTTCGGAGGCCTCGGTGGAAGCGGCGCAGGCCACCCTCCAGCGCATTCAGGCGGATATCGACGACAGCGTGCTGAAATCGCCGCGTGACGGGCGTGTCCAGTACCGCGTCGCTCAGCCCGGCGAGGTTCTCTCCCCGGGCGGCGTGGTACTGAACATGGTCGATCTCACCGATGTGTACATGACCTTCTTCCTGCCGACGGAACAGGCCGGGCGGATCGCGCTCGGGGCCGAGGCGCGGCTCGTGCTCGACGCCGCCCCGCAATACGTGATCCCGACCGAAATCTCCTTCGTGGCGGACGTCGCGCAGTTCACACCCAAGACGGTGGAGACGCAAGAAGAGCGCCAGAAGCTGATGTTCCGCATCAAGGCGCGGATCGCCCCGGACCTGCTCAGGGAGCACCTCCTCCAGGTCAAGACCGGCCTGCCGGGCATGGCCTATGTGCAGCTCGACCCGCGGGTGGATTGGCCGCCTGAACTGCAGACGAGACTGCCGCAGTGAGCCGTGATGTGCATGCACAGATCGAGGATGGCGGGGGCGCTACCGCGCCGGTTGCCCGCCTGCGGGATGTGTCCCTGCGCTACGGCAAGGTGCGTGCGCTCGACGAGGTTACCATCGATATCCCGGCGGGCTGCATGGCCGGGCTGATCGGCCCGGACGGGGTCGGCAAGTCGAGCCTGCTGGCGCTGGTCGCCGGCGCCCGCGCGGTCCAGACGGGACAGGTCGCGGTGCTCGGCGGCGACACGGCTGATGCGCGCCATCGCCGCGGAGTCGGCCCGCGCATCGCCTACATGCCGCAGGGCCTCGGGCGGAACCTCTATCCGACACTCACAGTGTCCGAGAACCTCGACTTCTTCGGGCGCCTGTTTGGGCATGACGGCGGCGAACGGGCGCGCCGCATTGATGCGCTGACCGGGGCCACCGGGCTCAAGCCGTTTCTCGATCGGGCGGCGGGCAAGCTGTCCGGGGGGATGAAGCAGAAGCTCGGCCTCTGCTGCGCGCTGATCCACGACCCGGACCTGCTCATCCTCGACGAGCCGACCACCGGTGTCGACCCCCTCTCACGACGCCAGTTCTGGGAGTTGATCGCCGGCATCCGTCGTTCCCGGCCCGGCATGAGCGTGCTGGTGGCCACGGCCTATATGGAGGAGGCGGCACGTTTCGACTGGCTGGCGGCGATGGACGATGGGCGGGTGCTGGCCAGCGACACGCCCGAAGGCCTGCTGCACAGCACGGAGGCGGAGTCGCTGGAGGCAGCCTTCATCCGGCTGCTGCCGGAGGACAAGCGCCGGGATTATCGGGCGGTCGAGATTCCGCCGCGGCCGGAAGACGATGGCGATGCCGCCATCGAGGCCCGGGACCTGACCATGCGCTTCGGCGAGTTCACCGCGGTCGATCATGTGAACCTGCGTGTCCCACGGGGTGAGATCTTCGGTTTTCTCGGCTCCAACGGCTGCGGCAAGACCACGACCATGAAGATGCTGACCGGCCTCCTGCCGCCGAGCGAAGGCCGCGCCTGGCTGTTCGGACACGAGGTGGACCCGCACGACCTCGCGACCCGGCGCCGGGTCGGCTACATGTCCCAGTTTTTCTCGCTCTACACCGAGCTGACGGTGCGGCAGAACCTGCAGCTGCATGCCCGGCTGTTTCACGTGCCCGTTGCCGAGGTTTCAGGGCGCGTGGACGACATGGTTGAACGTTTCGATCTGGCGGCTGTGATCGACAGCCTGCCGGGCCGGCTGCCCCTCGGCCACCGGCAGCGCCTGTCGCTGGCGGTCGCCATGATCCACAAGCCCGAGATGCTGATCCTCGACGAGCCCACCTCAGGTGTCGACCCGGTCGCGCGCGACGCCTTCTGGCGCAGGCTGGTCGAGCTGTCGCGCCGTGACGGGGTGACCATCTTCATTTCCACGCACTTCATGAACGAGGCTGAGCGCTGCGACCGCATCTCGCTGATGCATGCGGGTCGGGTGCTGGTCACCGACACGCCGGCGAATATCGTGCAGCAGCGGGGCGCGGAGACCCTGGAAGAGGCATTCGTGGCGCATCTGGAGGAGGCGTCGGGGGAAGACGAAGCCGACGCGGGGCAAACAGCGTCGCTCGATACGGTTAACGCGTCGGCAGGCCATGGCGAACCCCAAGGCTGGCGGCGCATGTTCGATCCCCGGCGCATGATCAGCCACGCCCGGCGCGAAGGGTTGGAACTGCGCCGCGATCCCATCCGGCTGACGCTGGCGCTGCTCGGCAGCGTCATCCTGATGTTCGTGATGGGCTATGGGATCAGCCTCGATGTTGAGGATCTCACCTTTGCGGTGCTGGATCGCGACCAGACCACCGTCAGCCGCGACTATACGCTCAACCTCAGCGGCTCCCGGTACTTCGTCGAGCGGCCGCCGATCACCGATTATGCCGATCTTGACCGGCGAATGCGCGAAGGCGACATCAGTCTGGCGATCGAGATCCCGCCGGGCTTCGCGCGCGACATTGCCCGAGGCCGGCGGGTCGAGATCGGCGCCTGGATCGACGGCGCCATGCCGACACGGGGCGAGACCGTCCGCGGCTATGTGCAGGGGATTCATGCCCACTGGCTGGCGACCAAGGCGCGCGAGGCCGGCTACGGCGAGGCTTTGGCGGGGCTCGTCAATATCGAGACCCGGTTCCGCTATAACCCGGACGTCAAGAGCCTGGTGGCAATGGTACCGGCGGTGATCCCGCTGCTGCTCATGCTGATCCCGGCCATGCTCGCGGCGCTCAGCGTGGTGCGCGAGAAGGAGCTCGGCTCGATCACCAACTTCTACGTCACGCCCACCACGCGGCTCGAGTTCCTGCTCGGCAAGCAGTTCCCTTACGTGGTCCTGTCCTTCCTGAGCTTCCTGCTGCTCACGCTGCTCGCGGTGACCGTCTTCGGCGTGCCGCTGAAGGGCAGCTTCCTGACGCTGGCGGCGGGTGCGCTGCTCTATGTTGGTGCCGCCACGGCCGTGGGGCTGCTGATCTCCACCTTCATGCGCAGCCAGATTGCGGCGATCTTCGGTACGGCGGTGCTCACCATCCTGCCGGCGGCGAACTTCTCCGGCATGATCGACCCGGTCTCGTCCCTGGAAGGGATGGGCCGGCTGATCGGCGAGGTCTATCCGACCACGCATTTCCTGACGATCGCGCGCGGCACCTTCTCGAAGGCCCTCAACTTCTCTGACCTGCATGGCGCCTTTCTCCCGCTGGCGCTGGCCGTACCGGTCCTGATCGGGCTGTCCGCCGCGCTGCTCAAGAAGCAGGAGCGATAGTCCATGCGCCTTGCCAATATTTGCCATCTCGGTGTCAAAGAGTTGCGCAGCCTTGTCCGCGACCCGATCATGCTGGTGCTGATTGTCTACGCCTTCACCGTGTCTGTCTACACGGCGGCCACGGCCATGCCGGAGACCCTCAACAAGGCGCCGATCGCGGTGGTGAACGAGGATCGCTCACCGCTGTCCTGGCGCATCGTCAGCGCCTTTTACCCGCCGTACTTTGTTCTCCCCGAGGTGATCGACCAGGCCGAGATGGACGCCCGCATGGATGCCGGCCTCGACACCTTCGCCCTCGACATCCCGCCGAACTTCCAGCGTGACCTGCTGGCAGGGCGGCGGCCCACGGTCCAGCTCAACGTCGATGCCACGCGCATGAGCCAGGCATTTACCGGCAGCGGCTATATCCAGACCATCGTCACCGACGAGGTGCGCGCCTTCGCGCAGCGTTATCGCGAGGTTCCGGAGTTGCCGGTCGATCTGGCGCTGCGGATGCGCTTCAATCCCCAGCTCAACAAGTCGTGGTTCGGCGCCATCATGCAGGTCATCAATAACGTGACCATGCTCTCCATCGTCCTCACCGGCGCGGCGCTGATCCGCGAGCGCGAGCACGGCACCGTCGAGCATCTGCTGGTCATGCCGGTCACGCCTTTCGAGATCATGAGCAGCAAGGTATGGGCGATGGCGCTGGTCGTCCTTGCCGCCACCGCCTTCGCACTGACTGCGGTGGTGCAGGGTTGGCTGTCCGTGCCGATCGAAGGCTCGCTCGCGTTGTTCCTGGTCGGGACCGCGCTGCATCTGTTCGCGACCACCTCGATGGGCATCTTCCTGGGCACCGTCGCCCGCTCCATGCCGCAGTTCGCCTTGCTGCTGATGCTGGTGCTGCTGCCGCTGCAGATGCTCTCCGGGGGCTCGACGCCGCGCGAGAGCATGCCGGAGGCCGTCCAGTACATCATGCTCGCCGCGCCCAACACCCACTTTGTAATGCTGGCCCAGGCCATTCTGTATCGTGGCGCGGGCCTCGCCACCGTGTGGCCGCAATTTCTGGCCATCGCCGTTATCGGGAGTACCCTTTTTGGCTTGGCCCTGACCCGCTTCCGGCGAACACTCAGCACCATGGCCTGACGGACCTGATGCATGGCAGCGTGGAGTTGCGCCGGGCACACTTCGGCTAGAACCAGTTATTCAGCATAATCCCCACGCCAAACCGCTCGATACGCTCGTTATAATCAATCAGACTCTCCCCATACCCGTTGTAGTACTGGAAAAAGCCCTTCAGTGTATCCCCCATCGGGAAACTGTACCCGAACTCCAACGACGTCCGATTGGTAGAACGCATATTGTTCAAAAGCTTCAGCGAAAACGTGCGGTCCTCTGTCAGCTTGTAAACCGCGTGGTAACTACCATGTCCGAGATACTTCTCGATATCTGAGTTGTCGTCATCGCTACTATTCTCCGGCAGCCGGAACCAGGGCTTAACCATAAACAGCCAGCGGTCATAGCTGTAAGCCGCGGTGCCCATGATCCGGTTCCAGCTGCGCGACCGGGGTTCTGATTGACCGTTAGACTGGTGATTGAAGCTCAGAGACACCGCACTCAGAGTGCCAGGCCCAAGATCCCAGTCCAGCCGGTGCCGGAAGAAAATCTCGGGCTCGTAGTTGGTTTCACGGAAGGGAGCGGAGTCTTTGGTGTTGTACACCTGCCAGTAGGACTGCTGGGTATAGCCAAACCAGAAGGTGGTTCGATCATCAAAAATGCCAGTCAGCAGTGGAATCTTGAAACTGATCTGGTATTTCGCCTCTTCCTCTTCCAGAGCGAAGTCATAGCCGGCGGGGCCCAGTCTCGGGCTGATGGGCCTTGGGTTAGGGTCGTCGACATAGGTGATCGGCAGAATGTAGTTTGGGCGGTGGGTCACAAAACTGCCGCTGAATGAAAAAATTGCCTTCTCCGCGGTCAGGTAATTATCCACCAGGGCTGCCACCAGACCGGTGCCTGAGTCGTCCTCAAGGGCATCGCTGACGATCTGCTCCCGCCGGGCATCATCAGCCACCGGAATAGCGGCTTCCTCATCCGCCTGCTGTAACGTGTCTTCGTCCGCCGTTTTTCTGGCGGCAATGGGATCATTCTGGGCGTCATAGCACGCAAGGCGCTGGATGCCGTCCCGGATCAACGCACAGTTAGCGGTTTCTTTCTGTTCATCCGGTGCAGCCTGAGCTGCCACCGTGGGGCTGGCCATCGCGAACATCAGCGTAAGCGCCCAGGCTGCTGAAAAACCGTAAGGATATCTTTTCATCGCGTCTTCTCAATTGGCAGCGGTCAGGCTGATCCAGGTGTTGGCAATGCTGCAAATCCGGACCCCAGCAGGCTCAATGCCAGCAGAAGAAAAATCAGCTTGTGCCGGATGTTAGCTTAACCGCTGGCTGACACAACCCAGCACAGGTACATAACGTCTGTTTCTTCGCCGTGAAGCAGGCTGCGAGCCTGGTGCATTTCCGGATCGCGTTTTCTGGCCCGGTTTTTCGTGGACGGCGATGCGGCAAGCAGCGTCGCGTCCACCACGGTGCCCTCGCGTAGCATCAGCCCCTGCCCAGCCAGATGAGCGTTGATCGCCTCAAACAGCTTGCCGGTGAGCCCTTCGCGCTCCAGCAGTCGGCGACACTTGAGCAAGGTGGTCGCATCCGGTGCTGACTCCCGGCCGAGGTCAATGCCAACGAAACGCCGGATCGCCTGATTGTCGTAAATCGCATCCTCGATGCGTTGGTCCGAGAAGCCAAAGCACTGTTGGGGCCACTAACATACAGCCGCAACATTCGTCCCAGGCCCATGGGTGGGCCGCCCCCGGCCCACCGCCTTTGGGGTAAAACGCTTCCAGTTACGCTTCCAGCGCATCCCACGGAGGCCTGCACGGTCCCCAGTTTGAGCGAACCGGCAATGTGCATCATGTCATCCCAGTGCTGTTCGATCTTGTATTGACGCAACTGCGGGCCAGCTCATCAAAGAGTTCGACAACATGGGTGTGGCTATCCGGTTCCTCGACGATGGGATCAGCACCGAGGGGATCATGGGCAAGATGGTAGTCACCATCCTGTCGGCCGTGGCCCAGGCCGAGCGTCAGCGCATACTGGAACGCACCAACGAGGACCGCCTGGAGGCCAAGGCCAAGGGGGTCAAGTTTGGCCGTAAACCCACGGTGGACAAGGATAAAGTCCGTGCCCTGCACAGCCTGGGAGTGGGGGCTACGGAGATGGCCGGTCAACAGGCTATAAAATACTGGCATCTGACCAAACGCAGTGATTTTGCTAATGTCCACAGCAGCTTGACTGTATCGCATTTGAGATACACAATAGAGTTACGTATGACAATCGGAGAATTCATCATGGCTCACACTTCAATGCTGCACGTTCGTGTGGACGACGAGCTGAAGGCTGATGCAGCGGAAAAGCTTGCCAGCTTCGGCTTGACGGTATCAGATGCCGTCCGCATCCTTCTAACCCGCGTAACCAAAGAGGGCGGATTGCCCGTTGGGTTAACGGCTGATCCGGAAGCCCATGACGCCTGGTTCCGCGATAAAGTGAAAGAGGCCCTGGCTGATGCCCGACCTACCGTTCCTCATCAACAGGTAATGGATGAGGCACAAGCGTTGATCGACAGAAAGCGTCGCCGTGCCTGAACTGGAGTGGCTGGAACTGGCTCGTACCGATCTGCTAGGGATTGTCGATTACATCTCTGATGACAATCCCGATGCAGCACAGCGCGTAAAAGATGATATCGAGATGAAAGCTGAAAAGCTGCCGGAGTTCCCCACAATAGGCCGCCCTGGTCGGGTTGAAGGGACCCGGGAACTCGTCGCCTGGTCGAACTATATCCTCGTGTACCAGGAGGATGCCTTGACGGTACGAATACTGCGCGTGTTACATGCTGCGCAGCAGTGGCCGCCAACCGATTAACACCTGAATCAAGGGCTTTCTCCTCGGCCTAGCCGGCGAAGACCTTGATGAAGACCCTGCGACATATTCCTTGACAACTACCGGTCCGCAACGGCCACCAGCAGGCTGCATGGCGCGTGGGCGAGCAGCGAAGCGCCGACGGAGCCGTGCCACCACCGGGCCAGCGCGCTCTGTTCACGGTGACCGACCACGACCAGATCCGCGCCGACCTCGTGCGCCATTCGGCCGATCTCCTCGGCGGGGTTGCCCGCGGCGAGGCGCGTGTCGACGGAAAGTCCCGCCCGCCGCAGCGCTTCCGCGCCCTCCGTCAGCACGCGGCGCACTTCCTGATATTCTCGCTCCGGCAGGTCTGAGGGGGCCGCCGCTTCAGCGAGCGCGACACCCAGTTCATGGGCGACGACGGCGAGGAGATAGACACGAGCCTGGCAAAGCGAAGCCAGCTCGGCCCCCTGATCCAGCGCCTCACGGCCTTGCCGGCTGCCGTCATAGGCCAGGAGGATCGTCCGGTACATCGTGGTGCTCCTTTCTGTGATCGGGATGGAACGCCTTTCCCGGTCCTCTGCTCTAAACAGTGCAGCCTTCGGGGGCTACATCCCTCGCCATTTGATACATAGCTATCTATTGATTATAGTACAGCTACCTAATGATGCAGGCAATGAGATGACGAAGCCCCTCGACGATAAAGAACAATTCGGCCTTCGCCTCGGGCTGGTCGCCCGGCTGTGGCGCGCCGAAATCGACCGGCGGCTGGCCACCTTTGGCCTCACCGAGTCCCGCTGGTTGACCCTGTTACATCTCTCTCGCCTGCCCCAGGCGGCAACCCAGCGTGAATTGGCCGAGGCGGTCGGGGTGCGGGGGCCGACCCTGGTACGCACGCTGGACCGGCTGGAAGCCGAGGGGCTGATCGAACGCCGGACAGAAGCTAGCGACCGCCGCACCAAATCGGTTCACCTGCGCGCGGAGGCCGCCCCTGTTCTGGAACGCATCGAAGCAACCGCAGCGGCGGTGCGCGCGCAAATCTTCTCCGACCTATCCCAAGCCGAGGTAACGACTTGCCTGAAGGTCTTGGAGCAGATCGCCGGCAAGCTGGGCGGCACGCCAAGCCAAGGGCGATGCGGCTTGCGGACGAAGACCGATGAGGGGTAGGCCGTGGACCAGTATGTGACCCGTCTCGAACGCCAGGGCGACGATCCGGAAACCGATCTGCGCACAGTCCCCGACAAGGAGACGGAGGCTGGGTCAGAGGCGGTTTCACCTCCTGCCCGCACCCGGCCATGGCGACGGTATGGCGCGATTCTGGCGACGCTGATCGTTCTCGGAGGAGTCGGCTGGTGGTTGTATCAGCAGTTCACCCATGTCTTTGTGACGGACGCCCGTGTCGCCGCCGACATTGTTGCCATGAGCAGCCGGGTTCCCGGTTGGGTGACGGCGCTCGAAGTGACCGAGGGGGATGCCGCGCAGAGAGGCAGGGTTTTGATCCGGATCGACGACCGGGAAAGCCGCCTCCGCGTCGAGGAGCTTGCCGCGCAACTCGCCGGGATTGCCCGCCGCCGCGAGGAAATCGAAGCGCGCATCGCTCTCACCGACCGTCAGACGCAAAGTCGTATTACCGCCAAACAGGCAGCGGTGAGGGCGGCGGAGGCCGCGTTGGCAGGAGCGACGGCGCAACGCGATCTTGCCAGACAGGACAATGACCGGGCGGAGAAGCTGGCGCCGAGCGGCGCCATCAACCGTGCGCGCCTGGACCAGACGCGGGCGGCGCTGGAGACGGCAAAACAACAGGCGTTGAGCGTCCAGGCGGACTTGGAAAATGCCCGCGCCGCCCTTGCCGAGGCTGAAGCCGCGCGCGGGGAACTCACGGTGCTCCGCACCCAGCTCGCCGAACTCGGCCCGGAGGAACAGCGGCTGCGTGCACAAAAGGCCCGGGCGGCGCTCGACCTCGAAGACCGCACCCTCGTCATGCCATTCGACGGCGTTGTGGACCGGGTCTTCGTGGACAAGGGCGAATACGTCACCCCCGGCCAGCGCTTGCTGATGGTGCATGACCCGCAGCGGGTGCGCGTCGAGGCGAACGTCAAAGAGACCGACATCCGCTTCTTCCGACCGGGAAAGACCGTGACGATCACTGTCGATGCCCTGCCGGGGCGGCGCTTTGAGGGCAGGGTCACGCGCGTCGGGCAGTCCGCCACCAGCGAGTTCGCCCTGCTGCCCAACCCCAACCCGAGCGGCAATTTCACAAAGATCACCCAGCGCCTGCCAGTGCGCATCGCGGTGCAGCAGGACGGCGGCGAACTCAAGCCGGGTATGATGGTGGAGCTGGAGGCGAGAGCCGATGACTAGCGCGCCCCGGCCGGACAGTATCGAGGGGCTATTCGCCCGCTTCGGCCCGTCCTATCGCTGGCTGGTCACAGCGACGGTCATGATGGGCACGATCGCCACTATCCTGACCGCCACCATCGTCAATGTAGCCCTGCCGGATATCATGGGCGCTTTCGGCATGGGCCAGGACAAGGCGCAACTTCTCTCCACCGGCTTCCTCGCCGCGATGACCGGGACCATGCTGCTGAATGCCTGGATGGTCGAGACCCTCGGCCAGCGCGCGACCTTTGTGCTGGCGCTAACAGTCTTTATCGCCGCCTCTGCCATGGGCGGGCTCGCCCCCGCCGAGGGCGTGCTGATCCTGGCCCGCGTCCTGCAAGGCGGCGCGGCCGGCATCCTCCAGCCGCTCGCCATGCAGACGATCTTCCTGGTCTTCCCGCCGGAGAAACGCGGGTCGGCGATGGGAATTTACGGCATTGGTGTGGTGCTGGCCCCGGCGCTCGGGCCGACGTTAGGCGGTATCATGGTCGACAGCTTCAGTTGGCGGTATGTGTTCTTCATGGCCGTACCGTTCTGCCTCATCGGCCTGTTCCTGGCCACGATCTTCATGCCGGGGCGCGCAGCCTCCGGTCCGCCGCGCCGGTTTGACTGGATCGGCTTCGGACTGATGACCGTGTTCCTGGTCACCTTGCTGAACGGATTGTCGAACGGGCAACGCTACGGGTGGATGTCCGATCCCATCCTGCGCGATCTCGTGATCGCCTCTGTCGCGGGCGTCGGATTCATTGTCTGGGAACTTCGTACCCCCGCGCCCATGCTCAATCTCGAGCTCTTCACGAACCGGGTCTATGCCGGCGCGTCCGTGGTGGCCTTCATTTTCGGGGCGGGAATCTACGGTTCGACCTTCTTGATTCCGCTGTTCGTGCAGACGATCCAGGGCTACACGCCGACGCGCTCGGGCCTGCTGCTGATGCCGGCGGGTCTGATTCTGGCCCTGGTCTTCCCCATTGCGGGGCGGCTGACCGACAAGACGCCGGCCTATGCCACGGTCATGGTCGGGCTCGCGGTTTTCGCGTTGTCATCGTTTCTGATGACCGGCGTGGATACCAATACCTCGTTCTGGCTGTTCGCCTGGTGGATCATGCTGGGGCGTATCGGCCTTGGTTTCATTATGCCGAGCCTGAACGCCGGCGCCCTCAAGGCGCTACCCATGACGCTACTCGGTCAGGGCTCCGGCGCAATCAACTTCGTGCGCCAACTCGGCGGGGCGTTTGGCGTCAACCTTCTTTCCATCGCTCTGGAACGGCGGTCTCAGCTCTACGTTGACAGCTTCACGGCGGCGCAGCATGCAGGCAACAGCGCGGCGGCCGATATGCTGCGCGAAGTAACCGGCTTGCTTGCACAGGCTGGCGTGCCGGAGGCGATACGCCAGGCCGGGGCGATGAACTATCTTGGCCGCGTGATCTACAGCCAGGGCAACATGCTGGGGTACCGGGACAGCTTCTTTATCGTCGGCGCGATCTTCCTGGCCGCCCTTGTTCCGGCGCTGATGATGCGCCGGAGGTCCACGCCTCCAGTGCTGCAGGCAAGTGAGGCCATGCGTCACCCGCCATCGTCGCAGAACGCGATCCAGCAGAGTCGGTGACGCACGTGTCTAGGGGTTACCTCACGAAACGGAAAACAGCGTACGCTAAGCCTCTCGCGGCGTTCGGAGCGGCCACACCGGGCAATGACAGCCGGGAAGCGCTAGAGGGGTATGACCAGTGGCGGGAGGAAAGGGCCGCTTGAACTATATAGATGCCTAATGTTTATACTATAAAGTTGTTTCACCCGATTCTGACCAACCAACCATGAGATACGCCCATGAAAATCGTTAAAGTTCAGGACATCATTGGTACCGAGCGTGAAGTCAGCGACAAGCAGTGGACCAGCCGCCGTCTGCTGCTCAAGAAGGACGGAATGGGATTTTCCTTCCACGAAACCATCATCAAGGCAGGCTCCGAGCACACTTTCTGGTACAAGCACCACCTGGAAGCCGTTTACTGCGTTGCCGGTAACGGGCGCATCAAGGACCTCGCCACGGGTGAAGTCCACGAGATTACCGACGGTACCCTCTACGCCCTAGACAACCACGACAAGCACACCCTGTACGGTGGCACCGAGGACATGCGCCTGATCTGCGCGTTCAACCCGCCGGTGACCGGCCAGGAAGTTCATGACGAGGACGGCGCCTACCTGCCGGACAGCGGCGATAACTGATCCGCCCTGATAGGGCGGCTGATCTGACCGCTGGCACACCCATGCCGGCGAGTCCCGATCTTGATGGCGCCACCACTGGCACGTTTGTCCGGCCTGCGCCTGGGCACTGGTACATAATGAGACGGGCTATGACCACAACATGGCTGCGGCTAGCATGTGAAAGCGCTATCGGAAGCACGCAAGTACGTTAAACAGAGTTTCCACGGAGGAGGTAGCCATACACGTCCAACAATGTCCTATGGTGACATGGGCCCGTGCACGCGGCTGTAAAGCGCGTTTTCAAAAATGAAGGGATTTCAACGGCGGAAGTAACCATCTGTAGCAGACGATCAATAAGCCATTGGTTTACCGAGCGAACGAACCAAAGCGCTTAGTGCGTCTCTTCGAACTGACTTTCCGCTGTAGATCAGGGGCGTGGTTGCTGTATCGGGGCTTTCTTAACAGCCAATTTATGAACGCTTGCATTTCATCTCTGTGGCCAAAAGCGGGAGATGATGACTTCAGGCTTTTTAGTGAGGTCAAAATGTACACTTTATTAATATCGGGTTGATCAACGGAGCAAATCCCTTGCTCCGATGTACTGGTGTCCATCTTGCAAAACTACAGCGAAAACTCCGTCAGTGATGACGTTGATATAACGCCCCACCACGTCACCGGCGAAACTTCAGAATGTTTGGGGCGGCTGCTCATTGGTGACGATGAGCCGCGGTTGCTTAACAGTTTATGCTCGATATTGCGTGACAAGGGGTTCGAGGTTGACGGTGCCGAGGATGGCGACGCCGTCTGCCAGCGATTACGAGAGAATGCCTACGATCTGGTTTTGTTGGATATCCGCATGCCTGGAAAGAGCGGTTTAGAGATCATGGCCTGGTTGAAAGAAACCGGCGTTGACGCTCCGGTCATCATTATCAGCGCGCATTCCGACTATCGCATCGTCAGGCAAGCATTCAAGCTGGGTGCCTGTGATTATCTAAGAAAGCCCTACGATGTAGATGAATTAATTCGGGCTGTCGGCGGCACGGTTTTAGAACGACGGCAGGCCCGTTCTCAGGCGGCTACGGGTAGGTCTAACCCCCTGACGGGCGAGTTTTTTAAGCACACACTTGATCATCTTCCGGATCTGGTTTTTTCACTGGATGAGCACAAGTGCATCAACTATCTGAATCATCACTCCGAGAGTCTCTTGGGATTACCGACAGAGGAGCTGATTGGCCAACCGTTTTCTCAGCTCGTTCATGAGGGTGACATCGCTAAGCTTCCACTGCTATTTGGTAAGAACGAGGTGGGAGAGCCAGTAACCCAAGAGATCAAGCTTAAAACCTACCATGGAGGGATCGGTTACCTGGATTGTGACATTAAAGTTGTCTCTCCGCGTGAGGCGAACACCACGCTAACTTATGCAAAGCCCCCTCCAGCGAGACCTCCTTTTTTGGGCATTGTGCGGGACATCACGGAGCACAAACGGAAACTGGCATTGATGGAGTTTCATGCTTCTCACGATACACTGACCGGGCTGCCGAATAGGAGCCTGTTTATGGACCGACTTACCTTGGCTGTCAGTCAGGCGAGCCGAAATGGGCAGAAGCTTGCCGTGCTTTTTATCGACCTGAACGACTTCAAAGCGGTAAACGATACCTACGGGCATGGGGTTGGCGATGAGCTGTTGCAAAAACTCGCCGCCGGTCTGACACATTCTCTGCGAGAGGGCGATACCCTTGCCCGCTATGGTGGCGATGAATTTACCGTCCTGTTGCCCTCGCTTGACGAAAAAAAGGACGCCGCAACGGTCGCACGCAAACTTCTGAGCTCGCTCGAAACCCCTTTTCCGTTTGAGGGCACCGACCTTCATGTCTCTATCGGAACCAGCATCGGGATTGCAATGTACCCTGAAGACGGGGCGGGGGCGGAAACGCTGGTAGAGCGGGCAGACATGGCCATGTATGCCGTGAAACAGAGGAAAAAAAACGACTTTTATTTTTACAGCTAGGCATGATGGACGACGAACGACCGGACAACACGTCGCCCTAAACCCGTCATCCAAACCACTCGGGCTCACCCAATGAAAAACACCTGAGCCTTGAGCGACAATAGCCTTGCAGTAGGCTTTAAAACATAGTCTGGAGGAATTTCAAGAAACTCTGTTCACCTCGTCGGAATTGTTGCCAGCGCTCAAGCGATCCAACAGCTCATTCTTCACGCTCAGCTCGGTTTCAAGCTGCTGCACCTTCGCTTTCAACTGGTCGTTCACGCGCTGCTGCTTTTCAAAGGCAGCCTTTCGTTGGCGTAACGCCACGACTTGCTGCTCTAGCCGCACTGTTTTGTCGGCCAGACGACGATTTTCGCGCTCCCGCTCGCCCAATTGCTGGGTCAACCGATCCGACTGCTTTCGAACTTCAGTCACCTCCGTGAACAGTCGGCTGATCTCCCGAGTGGCCTGGGTCTGCTCGTCGCGTTTCACGGCCAGGGCTTGTTGCAGGTGGCGTTGCTCTTCCTGGACTTGCTGGACCTGCTGCTCATGCCGCCGCTGATCCTGCTCGCGCTGCTCTTTCACGGAACCGCGATAATGCTCCAGCGCCTGCCGGGCATGGTTGTGTTTTTCTTCGAGTGAATTCACCTGGCGTTGCTTGTCCTGAACCTGCTCAGTCACACTTTCAATGCGCTGGGCCTGTGCGCGGTTATCGCCTTCGAGTTTCGAGAGCGCCTCACGCAGCCCAAGGGCCTCCGCCTGTAAATCATCCCGCGCCTGAGCCAACACGGTATTTTGCGCCTGGTGTTGCCTGGTCTCAGCGGTCTGTGCCGTCAAGGCTTCCTGCAGGCCGGCCACCTCGGCCTGTTGGCGCTGTTCGGCCTGCTCAATGGTTTCCTGCGCGTCCTGACGTAATTGCCGAGCCAGTTGGCCTACCAAGTCGGTAACGTGGCTGCTCAGAAGCGCTTCGTCGTCCAGACGGGTGCTTTCACGCGCCTCGATCGCTTTCAGGTGGTTGCTGATGGTGGTCTTTGAGCCGGTGTTGCCCAGCTCGGCTCGTATGGCGTCGATGGAGGGGTGAACATTGCGAGCCAGAAGACGTTTACGAGCGTCCTCAACCAGGGGTTGGGTGATGCCGCCTCGGGCCATGATGGTGTCCTCATGTTTATTTTGTACTGTTTTACGTATTATGTAATTACGTACTATATACACCAGAACGGTCGTTGGAAAGCACGGCTTTACAGACATGTGATAATCCAGCGTTATCCATTGTGATGCTCATTTCGACGGCTATACTGACCGATGCTCGGTACGATATGACTCGATTTGCCGCCCTGGACCAAGGCCGCACCAGGAGATCAAAAATGCACAAACAAGCCGAACCACTCGATCAACACGTGTGCGAAGCAGCCGAACGTTGGATAAGGGAAGCGACAAGAGCATCGCCGAAATCGGACGACGCTGGTGCGCCCAATGACGGTTGATCGGTACGTTCGGGCTGCTACCCGCGACAATACCCGACGGAGCTACCGATCCGCAGTCGAGCATTTTGAGAGCAGTTTAACGGGTTTGCAAAATGGAGTTTTTTTGGTCGCGAGGGCATCATTGCGGCCAACCTCCGGCATGAGCAGCAAAAGGTGGTGAAGTACAACCACCTGGTGGCGAATATGCTGATCTTGCACAACGTCGAGGCTCTCAGCCGGGTATTGCGCGATATGGCAGCGGAAGGGATCGCCATCACCGTAGATGTCCTGAAAACGCTATCGCCGTACCGAACCCGTCATATCAATCGTTTTGGAGATTACACATTGGACTTTAGACGTCCGGTAGGGCAGCAGTTGTTTGATTTGAAACTTGCTGAGCTTACCCCTCAAGGGACGCCCGGTGATCAGGTGAACCCAAAATATGAGCCGAAATAGAAACGGGCTAAACTACAAATATTTCAGTTGGTTAGGGGATTTTTTAGACTATTTTTCACGTTTGTCTGCCAACCCTCGATTACTCTCAAATCTCTGTCGAACCCACCCATGTATCTCCGAGAAAAGCATCCAGCTCAGGCAAAGTGAGATGTGCTGTAACAGATTCCAGCATCCGTTGTGACCAGCCGGATTTAGGCACCGGCATTTCAAAAACAAGATTCCGGCCTGCGTCCAGGACGGTCAGAGTAAGGTGAACGACAGAGGTGAGAATGTCCGGCTCACAGGGCTTCTCTCGCTCGACAATAAAGCAGATTGCCACATCAGTACCCAAGAATCTGCTGAAGGGCTTGGGCCAGCTGCTCTGGCGTTTTATAGCCTTTGATGAGGTAATCACGACCGGTTTTGTGATCAAGAACTCTCAGAGCGGGTGTTCCGGTAATACCCAGCTTCGATCCCTCACGATAATCCGCTGAGATTCGGTCTTCGTGGGCATCAGAGTCCAGGCAGAGCTCCATCGCTTTGCCACTCAAGCCCATCGATCTGGCAAACGTCGGCAGATCACCCACCCCCTGACCATTGCTTCGAGTCTTCTCAAAAAATTGGTCAAGGGCAGCCCAGGCAACCTGGTTGCCATAGGACTCTCGTACACACTCGACGGCTTTGGCTTGCATGGCGGCCGCCGGGTTATGACCGCTTAAAGGGAAATGCTTGAATTCCCAGTTGACGACGCCGCGGGAGTTATCAACGACCGATTTCAATCCACCATGCATTTTGCGGCAAAACGGGCACTCAATATCGCTAAATTCCTGCATGGTGAGGCGTGCGTTCAAGTTGCCGTACACGAGCCGGTCTTCAGGTGTTTGCGGGGAGGCCAATTCATATTCTCCGATGAGAGTTTGAAAGGCTTTCTTTACCTGCCTTTGTTCGGCTAGATCCAACCTCTGATCCACGATGGACACGACTTCATTGCTTGTAAGCGTCTGCGTGACCTGAGATTGACCTTGTTTGAGCGCTTTAATCTCTGAAAACTGGTAGGCGTGGCTCAGCGAGAGAACGCCAAAAGCCGCGAAGAGAGCTACTTGCGAGAGTTTGGGCATAACAAAGGGTCCGGAATAAATTTTCACCATCTTATCGGCTCCGGACCGATTAATAAGGTTCAAACGGTCCGGTAGGCATGACCTTTTGTTTTCCGCCGGGCAATGTCCCTAACAGTAGAATTCCAGCAGTTATTTTCAAACAGAAATAGCTGGTGATTTGACTGGCCCACTTGAAGGCAGACCCTGACTTTGAAGACCCAAATTAGTGGAATCGTGATCGCACAGGTCGCAGATCAAATTGGCGGCGACGTGGCAACCAGTTACCTGCCCGCTGGGTACACGGGTCACTGTGCCATTGTTGCGGAATCTAATTCGGATGTGATTGCCGTTCTATCGTCAGGAATCGAGGCATTTAGAGTGGCGGCCTACGCAATCACTCCTGATGGTGGGTACGGATCGGTGAGCATCCACCCAACTCAGCTGGATGAAACTCATGAGTCTCTCCTAGACTGGATAGACGTCGGCAGAAAGATTAGGAGTGCCGTTGAAGATTGAACTGCTGTTCCTGACTTTTGCCGCCTACGCCATTCTCCAGCTTTTCAGCTTGAGAGTCTTTCGCGGCCATTTGAAGTCCGCTGCGGTCGTTTCAGCGGTCATTGGCGCCCTCATCACCGCGTACACAATCATCACAATCCTTCTGGCTAGCAACCTGTGGCCACTGATGCTTCTGTTGTCGGCTCCATGGATGTTGCTTTATCTAGTCTTGCTACTGATCCTGAACGCCCTGGTTAACGCAAGATCACTCGGTAATCGACATCGTTGGTCGCAATCAAAGCCATGAAGAAAGCTGTGCTGAAATTTCTGGGGTGGGCTGAGTTTCGGGCTCGAATGAAACATCGCTTTAATCCTGGGCCCGTTGATACAAGTCAGTATGCGGACCACTTTGCCAGCAAGGTCTCATGGTCTCCGATGGACACGCAAAGCGTGCTTCTACGCCGGAGGCTCGTTTCCCTCGGGCCACTCGCTCTGACATTTGCATTGCCATCCTCGCTGAAGATCCTGATGGCTGTGATGCCTGTTCTGATTACCCTGCCGATGACTCTGGTCGTCGACACTTGGCACAGGTTGGCGTTTATTGCACCGTTCATCCTGATTCCCGGTTACCTCACAATTGGGTACGTTTTCTATCGCTCGGCGGGTCGGCCCGTGTTTGACCGCAAATCTGGGACCTTCTGGAAAAGCTCAAGCGAATCCCGGCACACGGGGGCAGTCGAGCTGGCCGACATTCATTCTCTCCAGTTGATCTCATTCTTTTACTCGGACGGCGATCCAAAATCAGCCGGCGTTGTTTACCAACTGAACGCTGTTTTGAGCGACAAATCAAGGCGTGAAGTATTCACGCAACGTCGGCCTTTGACCTCCGCCGGCAGGAGGGCGCTTATCGGAGATTGTGAACGCCTGGCTCGATGGCTTGGAGTTCGTCTCTGGGACGCGATACATGAATTTGATCGATAAGCTTCGGACGATTAAGGTTTGAGCATCCGAATAAACTAGGAGCTCTTTAATGGAGCAACGTAAGGCGCGCGTGATCATTCCGGATCATCTAGCTTTCGCAGATCTCGGGCTGAAACGCCTTGAGACAGGCAAAATTGAATTCGACTGGGACGTAATCAAGCAAATCTGTGAGCGCAGTGAGGGGCTTCCTTTAGATCACCTCGAAGAAGGCCCCGATGATAATGTCGTCGGGTTGATTCTTGGCTGGTATATGGTGATTCGGGAGAATGGTGGGGAGAGCGATCCTGTAGCCGAACAACTCGTTGCCGAACTTATGGAAAAAGAGCCTGAGGGCGACTCCACTGATGATGAATCTGGACGTGCTTGAGCGGCCCAGCACCTCAAATTGAGCCATTCCGCATTTCTAAGGAATCAACAATCTTGATCAATGCAGTATTGAAGATCGTATTTCTTGCCCTTCTGGCCGCCGCCAACCCAGCTTTCGCTTCAGTCGTTAAAATGTCGAACAGCGGTATCTGCCATCCACCACAAAGCAGCTGGTATGACCGAACCAAAACCTTTCAGCCATTTGATTCTGTTAAAGAATGCCTTGCCTCGGGCGGTCGCCTGCCGAAGGGGATGGCTCGTCCTTCTGTAAGTGATCGGAGAGTTATCAAGTCGTCTGTTTCAGATAGCTACTCCAGGTCAGCCTTTGGCCACGGATGGGATGATGCAGATGGTGATTGCCAGGACAGTAGGGCAGAAGTGCTTATTCAGATGTCATCAACACCGGTCAGATTTGCAACAGATCGACGCTGCCGAGTCGTAACCGGCAGGTGGATAAGCCCTTTCTCGGGAAACGTCATTCAGAATTCGTCTGAAGTGGAAATCGATCATGTTGTCCCATTGAAATGGGCCTGGGATCGTGGCGCCAATTACTGGAGTGATGCAAATCGGGAATGGTTTGCCAATGACCCTGTAAATCTTCTCCCGGTCGAGTCTCAATAGCAGTAAAGGTGCAAGAGGCCCGATGGAATGGTTGCCACCCTCCGGGCGATGTGCCTACGTGGCGCGGTTTTCCAGGATTACGAAGAAATACCGGCTAGAACCCCAACCAACTGAAACTGAGTGGATCAAAGACTTTCTGCGGCGATGTCGCTAATGGGGGACGGGCGACAGACCACTTTCCAGCCCAGATTTTGCGCACCCATTCTAGATTTCTACCTGGTAAGTATGTGGGCTGGCCCGTTTCAATAGACCAAATGCAACGAGGGCATCAAGATAGCTTCGAACGACGCTTGACGGGGTTCGTATCAGGGCATTCTCCTCGCTGGTAAGGAACCACACATTTTTTTCAGTAACCGGGGTCTTGCGATTGCTCGTTGCAAACAGGGTTTCAAGCTTGAGATCGCTCAGCCGCTTAGCCCAGTCGACAACGCCAAACCGACGAACGATACTGTCAGTGAGTGGCTTGACTGAAACCTGATGCCCCTTCGGAACGTCAGCGATTGCCCGCTCGTAAATGTAGGTTTGCCACACCCGCCGGTCTATGTTGAACAACCAGTCTCCAGCGACTCGTACCGATAGATATTTGGGCCAGCTACCATTGGCAAACTCCCTGGGAAAGCGCTGTGGAATGTCGAGTAAAAGCTTGCTCGAATTCGCAGCGAGGAGCTTTTCTCTCGCTTCCTGACCAGCGACCGTGTTGAGCTCGATGAGTTTTTTCAGATCTTGCTGATAGTTGGCTCTTGCGGCTTCACGCTGCCTTTGATGTTCGCGAGCAGCATCACGCTCTTTATCTTCACGTCGGCGCCTGCGATCGAGCACCTCAGATACCTTGGCCTCCAGTTCCGCTTGTTTCTGTCGAACTTTTTTTAAATTGGAATACAGTGAACAGCGGTACCAGCAACGAGCAGCCATTCTCAGCACCGCGCGCTCTAGCACTTCGGTATCCGCCAAGGCATCAATCTCCCAGTCGCCCAGGTCTATCTCCATGAGGTTATCCAAGGCCTCGGCTTTGGGTTGCTCCACACCATGAGTAACCTTGATCTCAATGTAGAGCTTGGCATTGTTCTTAAGGGTTGCGGTAACGTCCGGTATCCAACGACCAGGTTCTTCTGCCTGCTTTTCTGACACGGCCGACACCAGCTGAACGAGACGCTCGGGGTAAAGAACGCTGCCAGTTAGAACATCGTCCTCAGAAGTAACGGGAACCGTTATCTCCACGGAGTGAGCGGGAAGCACTACGGTTAAGTGATCCAAGATGATTTGCTTGGCCATCTTGTGAACGGCTGTTTCGAAACCGCCGACACACTCGGGACCGCGATCATGAGAAAAATAGGGCCGGGTTTGACCCCCCTGATTGGCAATAAGGGGCCAATCGCAATTTGGACACAGGCAATTACAGTCTCGTCCACGAGCCACATTTTCTGGAGCGACGAGTCTGCCATCGAGGGAGCCGAAAGGAATTTTTAAGGACCGTTTTTTCATCAAAGTCGGCTAAGATTATAGTCAAACATGCAGCGAGAATGGCTCGGCATTGGGGATTATCAGGGATGGAATTGCCCAGAGTGTCAGCTTTGGGACCGCCACTCATGTTCGTATTCAACACTGATATAGTGCTGCAGCTCCTCTCAACGAAGCAAGAAGCAAGTTATCATCGTCCATCCCAGACTGCTTCTTGAGCTGCGCCAGTGCCAAGGCTCCAAAGCGGAATGTCTGAGCTATTGGCAAGGGCAGGGCATAACAGTTCCCTGAGCCCTGAGTCGCAGAAATGAATAACCGATTGGGTTGGCGTTCTACGACAATGCCCTTTGTTGGTCGCTTGAATTCCGCTTTGGGCAAATAACCCAGGCACACGCAGCATAGGAGTGGCAGATCATCCTCTCCGAGCTGAAGAACGATCTTGCTCTTCCAGTTGATGCGTTCGCCGTCACGAGGGGCGACCTCAAGATTCAAAGCCGCAAGGGGCTCCTCGCCATCTTTTAGCAAGACGGTCGCTTCGGCCGTAAGCCCAGCTTTTGAGCCGAAACACCGTACTTTCGTCTGATTAGCCGGATGATTACGCATGTCCACGAACGTACCTATGGATGCTCAGCGACTGGATAACAGGTTCTGGCTCTATTTTTGATTCCCGCTGGAGTCGAATGGGCACCTCTTTACGGGAAACAGGATTCTCCCGCCACGCCATCCGAGGGAGCATTTTTTGTTGAGCAATGACGGCCCCCGAGATTGGACAGCTTTTCCGCTGAATCTCCCCTTTTTCGAGGTATGAGTAATTCGCCCTCAACTGATTTGGCAGGGTAATCCGGCGCACCAGGATTTCGTCCGGGGCACATTTACGCCTCAGGATATCCAAAGCGGTTTCCGCCAAATCTTCATCGCGATCTCTCAGGCCTTCCGCCATAGCGACTGCCTCATCGAAGGTTAGCTTCTGAATACGCGCGTGACTGGTGGCCCAGGTCCACGAGATTGATTCAAGCGCTGGCGGCATCACCCGAATTTGCCGGTAGCACTCACGCAAGTCCAATGTCTGAATGCCCGCACTTTTAAGCGCTTTCTTAAGTACCGTTTCGCGCGAACCGGCCACCTTACCCGAGGCGAGACTGCGGATCTTCAGGATTGTTTCCTTGAAATGTGCTTTGGTCTCATTGAGCTGTTCGACAACCGACACTGTTTCGCCAGAGGCGCATACAATGCCTGCGTCGCACTGCCGGCTCTGAGTGTCGTCAATGGTCAGGCCAACGGCATCCACAATCGCCTGCTTGCGGGCTTGTGCAGAGTATCGCTCATTTTCAGTGCTACTGAACGGTGGCACGTAAACTTCGAAATCTGCCCTGTGATCATCGTCTGAAAGCGTTTTCAGTTGCTCGCAGTTATCCACCAGAGCCTGGTATGCCCGGGAGAGTTGATCGATCAACTCTCCCGGGACTGAGACAGTCTCGGCAACAGAGTTCTGCATTTTGTGAGCCCTCGATTTCTGAGTACGGCACGGACAGCGTCAACGCGTAATCAATACTAATTTTATGCATTATTATACCATATATTTCTATATTGCGAAGTCTTTGATTGGCCATGCGCAGCTCGTGTCAGTATCTTTGTTCCAACTGCTTACAGAACCCAGTGAAAAAGCCTTTAACTAAGAACCGGACAACATGACGAAACTTGCGATTCCCATTAGCCGTGAGACCTTGATCGCGCTCGATAAAGACAGGACGAAAATTGCCGGTTTGACCAACCCTGAGCTCGCTGGATTGTTCACTCTCTTCAAGTTGGCCAACACCTCAAAGCCCTTTAATGGCCCTGCAAGTGAAAGGCTTCTGGCGGACTGCTTACGGCTGATTGCTGAGTCTGAGGAAACGAAGTCAGAAATCCAGGACCTCCTTCAAGAGCGCACTGAGGGTTTCATGGACCTGGCGCCAGGCAACAGCGATGGTTTTTTTCTCATGTCTGTCTCGGATGTGGCCAATAAAAGTTACCTGGAAAAGCCAAACGGCTGGCGCTTTGGCTGTTCGAGTGAATTCAATCAGGTTTTTATCAAGAGGGGCATTTTAGGTCAGCAGCGATCTGTTTCACTTTCCGTAGAGCATGACCGTCTGATTCGGGCAATTGAGGCTGAGCCCGAAGAACCTATGGCTGTTCAAGGTTTTGCCGGTGTAGGCAAAACGTATCTGATAACCACCTTAGCGGCATCTCTCAGCGCAAAAGGACTCTCCGTTGTTGCCCTGGCACACACTCGGCAGCAACTTGCGGTACTTATGGATCGTACCCAGGCCGCCCGCGGGCTGACGTTGGGAGAATTGATCAAGGAACTTGTGTATCCCGGGGAGGACGCACCCAGACCTTCGCGTGGTTCGCGCTACCGGATGGGGCAGAGGTTTAATCGTACCTATGAGCAGATGGCCCAGATACTGGAAATTCGGCCGCTTCAGCGAGCGCGGGCACCGGAGATAGCAAAAATAGCCTGGAAAACCGTAACTTCATTCTGCCACAGTGCGAGTAATGAGATTTCAGATGAGCATCTCCCCTCTACGATGAGGTTTCACTGGTCCGCTCCCGAGAAAGCAATTCTGGTAGAAATTGCACGGAGGATGTGGGCCTTCATCGTCGATCCGCCCAACCAGGAGTCCGAACTTCCAACGCGAATCTACCACCTAATCAAGCTTGCGGATGTTCAAGGGAAGGTGCTTCCACCGACGATCCGAATCGCTCTGGTTGATGAGGCCCACGATTTGCCTGTGCCTATCATCAACATCTTAGAGAGGACACCTCCGCCGCAGGCGACCTTTACCTTTGGAGATCGCTATCAGCACCTCTTCGGCGCCGGCGGAACGGAGCGACCAAGACGATCACGAGGCCGGGAGCTGGGGGTTTCAGTTAGGGCGGGGGAGAGCACAACGGATTTGTTCAATCAGGTTCTTGCGGCACACCCGATTACTCCGGAAATGGAATTTGTCGGAATCCGGCCGGAAAACACCCAGGTTCTGTCTTATCAGAGCCTTCCAACACCAAGCGGTAATTGCGCCATCATTTTTCGCTCTTACTGGGCTTTGTTCGAGCAATTCCAGCGATGTGCGCATGATAAAGCGGCTTTTAGATTGATGCCTGGCTCAGAGAAAGCCTTGCAGTGGTTTATGGGTGATGTGATTGAACTGTTTAACCACGGTACTCGCCCGAGCTTCCCGAGCTTGTTCCGGTACGGAACTTTCGACGAACTTATAAAGCGCGAATCAGAGTTCGCTGACATAACCCGGGTTGTCGACCTGCTCACCCGTGGATATCGGCTTCCAAATCTAACCGAGTCACTCTCGCGCCAGATCCGCAACACATCCAATGTTTTGTGGCTGGGGATGCCGGAACACACCAAGAATATGGAGTTCGACAAGGTCGTTATCTCCGATGACTTTTTCAGTCAGACCAACATGGTTAAAAAAGAAGCATTGGTTTCGAGCGTCTACACAGCCATCTCTCGAGTCAGATCCGAGCTCTACGTGCCAGAGGATTTTGATACATGGGTCAAGCAGCTTTCCTCGAATTAGAGGAACTTCTAAACATCGCCACGGGAAATCGAATTAGCGCTTTGTCGCACCCCCATTTATTCTCTCTATTAACTGGTCAATCTGTTTGGCGTGCTGTCCTGCGAGCCCATCCAATTGAGTTCTCAGCACACCTAGCTCCTTGGTAAGAGCCTCGTTCTCATTTTTTTCTTCTTTCAGTGCCTGAAGTGCAGCGTCCTTCAAGGCCTGCTCATGATGGCACTTTTCCTGAGCGACAGCCAACGACCGCTCGAGTTCCGAAACCTGACGCCGGAGAATATCCATATCCTTACGTGTGGTTTTTAGCTCGGAAGATAACTTAATACGTTCGGCACGAACATAGCCAAGGTCTTCTTCGAGCTCTTGCAGCATAGACTGGGCATCAAGCAACTCGGCTCTAGCTTTTTCCTGGGCCTTTTGGCTGGCCTCCATATCCGAAGCTGTTTGCTGTTGGACATGCCTTTCAGTCTTGTCGTACAAATCAAGCGCTAACTGGCGCACGTAGTCCATCAACGGTGAAGACAAGTCTTTCAGGGACTGTTCAATATCTTTGGGGAGCGCCTGAACTCTGGAGCTTGGCCGCCCTTGGTTGGGTTCAGCTTCGCAATACTCCTCCCACACCCGAAGAAGACGGTCTGGTGATCCACTCCCGGTCATTTTTCGGAGCCCAAAGCCAGTGATGCGGCGACCTGCTTCTTGTAATTTTTTACCGGCCTCGATGATGGCTTCGTTGGATGTCTCGGGAGGTCGCATGGCTCATCCTTCATGGGTTATCTCACTGCCCAAAGAATAGCAAAGAAACAAAAGAAACAAATAAACTATTACTGAATTCTGAAAACCTACTCCATATGTTCCGTCAGCGCTTTTAAATGAGCTTTGGAAACGGTGCTGTCGCAGTCTGCTAACCGGATACAATAGGCATTCCGATATTTCTGACCCATAGGAGCGAGCGGGTCATAGCCATTTAACTGGTCAAGCCTGCGAAACGCGCCACACCGTGAACAACGCGGCCTATCGATGCAATGAACGTTGGATTGATTGTTGGACATTATCGGGTTTCCAAGTCTTTCGTTTCTCCGGCATGTACTCTGCAGTCGATAAACTGTGAGCGGTCTCCTGCTCCGAGTGCAACACCTCGGGTTAATCAACGCCTGACGGCGCTTCCAGGCTGAGTTAATCGTCGGCAAGTCTATAGTAGAAACCGTCGGATCGCATGGAGGTGACAGGCGCCCTGAAACCGATGGTAGAGAACCTTTTGCGTAGATGAAGACCGACGACGACTTTAATACAATTGAACTGTACGTTGGCGACTCTGAATTTGAAAGCCGCAGGCCTGACCGGATGACCGACGGCAGCTTGCGCTGGAGAGAACGATCACTACTACCTTTGATTGGACCGGTGTTGTAAACGCATGGCTGATACTTGGATTGTTAACCTTCGGCATTATTTGCAGCAGGATGGGTCCATCGGGATCGAATCAGGTCCTGGTCGACGTCTTGCTGAGTTTTTTGTCGCCATTGTCAAAGAGACCAGTGGCGACATTGACGAAGAGGGAATTTTTCCTAAAGTTCTATGCCGCAGGAAGCCAATGAGAAAACCGTGTGTCGGTGAGATACAGAGCTACATTGATCCGGAAGACGATGCCATTGTGTGGCGCTGCCCCGTGTGTGGAGATAATGGAGCCATAAGCGGTTGGGAGGGAAGTTTTTGGGACCTCTCAACAATAGTTACGAGACATTGAATGTGAAAATCCTTTCACAAATACGCTTCATTAAACTGCAAAACGAGAACAGCTCTATAGATGGTTTTTTATACCAGATCAGCTTCTCGTTTTTATCAAATTAGGGAGTCCGCCGCCAACATCTCGTTAATCGCATCTTTGGTCCGCCTATCTTTTCCTTCCTTTTCCTACCATAACCTTACATAACCTTACATAACCTGGGCACGGCTTCGCCGCGCGTTGCTCGGGATGGAAAAACCCTCTACCAGGTTGCGTCATTCTCCGGAGTCGCGGGCTGGAATAGGGCGATGCCCGATGCGGATCTGGTATAACAATGCATAATCTAAATACAGGGGTCGCCTCTGGCACTCTGAATAAATATACTGTTCATCCATGGCTATGTTGGCATTGGCTGTTGGTTTGCACCTATCGCAATTCGCAGCCAAGCCTCTTCGGTAGGTTGAGCACGCTCAAATAGCCGCCGCCATGCCAGATAGCTCGGCAGATATGCTGTCCCAACCCCATGAAACCGCGCTATCCAGCCCTTCAATCGACTCATATAACCGTTTACGTTCTGTATGTGGTATTCCTTGCCGATCACTCGTTGATTATCGAGTGTGATCAGTCGGTGGTGAGCAATACCTTGGTTCTTGGAGAAGGTTTTGTACCAACTGTGGCCATCTGAACATAGAATCGAGTCACGATTGATAATCGGCGTCAGAAAAGCATGCACCGTCGGTTTGTTTAATGCAGGATCTACCAAATCACTGATGTTACCGTTGCGATCCCGTGCAATAAGTACCGGAATTTTATTCGCTTTATGCTTATTTTTACTTTCCCCGCCCCGCTTCCTGGAACTGCGATGCGTGATGTTGCGCTTGCCTTTGCAAGACGCGGTAAAGAAGGTTTCATCCACTTCGACAATGCCGGAAAGGGCATTTGCGTTGGCGTTTGCACTGGCAGTCAGAAAACGGTGACGCCATCGAAAAGCTGTCTTTAAATCAATGCCTACTCGAAATGCCGATACCCGCAGAGTCAGGCTGTCTCGCATGCATCTCAGATAATCAAACCACTTGTTGCGGTGATGCAACCTGGTCAGTGATGTACCTGTAACGGCATTAAAGGTCTTGTGACAGGTCAGGCTCTGGCAACGATATCTCTGCAAACCACCAGAATGTCCCCACTTGACGACGTGCTCATGACCGCAATGCGGACATAGGTGAGATCTGGCCGTTTCCAGCAAGGTGTGAGCCTGAGCATTGATTTGCCCAAGAAGCTGATTAGCAAGGTGTTGTTTGAGATCAACCGGGAGGTGGGTCAAGGCCTTTTCGAGGGCATTAAGGTCAGCTTTTTTCATGTTGCGCTCCACCGAAGGACTGCTTATACAGTAGTATATACAGTATTATTGGAGCGTACCAACAGCGTTAGCCAACATAGCCTCATCCATACAGTACATCAAATCGGAACGCCAAGATGTTGATCACAGAAATTTTCCGTCCCGCCGAACAGTTCCAACGTTCAATTGCACTCTACGCCGATACCGTTAAAGCGGGTTTTCCATCGCCAGCCCAGGACTACATTGAAAAAACGCTGTCCTTGGATGACCTCTGCATTCGCACACCGGCCGCCACCTTTTTTGTCCGTGCTTCTGGCTCATCGATGGAAAAAGCCGGCATTCATGACGGGGATGTGCTGGTCGTTGATCGCAGCCTCCCTCCCGGCCACCGGAAGATCGTCATTGCCTCGGTCGACGGGGAGTTTGTGTGCAAACGACTAGATTTGAGCGTCCCCAGCAAACCTGTCCTCCGAGCGGAGAGCGACGATTACCCGGACATCACGCTTCGCGATGAAGATGAACTCGAAATTTTCGGTGTCGTAACAACCGTCGTGCATGCACTCTGAAATGAAACAGATATTCGCCCTGTGCGATGTGAACGCGATGTACGCGGCCTGTGAAACGGTGTTCGATCCCTCACTAGTGTGCCCTAACAAAAGTTCGTCGAATAATTTGTAGCTTAAGGTTATAATTGCAGAAAGCATCGACGGAGCTACTGCAATGGGTCGACCCGTTATTCCTTTGATCATTACAGACCA
>NZ_NIHD01000021.1 GCF_002806975.1 Marinobacter aromaticivorans
ATGTGGTTGCGTCTAGGGAAATGCGCCGCAATCGCTTCCCGATTGACCGCTACCTGTCTGTTCACTGGATGAACGAGGTCGATATCCGCAATATCGGCGAGGAAGAGGCCAAGGGCATCATGCGCGCGAGCAATGTTGCCGGCGGGCAGGATTTCCCAATCATCCAGACGATGCTGGAGACCTACTATGCCGAGGGCAAGGGAAGTGGCCCCGAAGCTAATGTTCGCGACGTTTATTACAACATGGGCCTTGCGATCCAGGCAACGGCGCATGAGGCGGCGCGGCTGGCGATCAAGGAGAACGGATGGCCGCTGACGCCGGAGGCCATGAAGGCGGGCTATGAGTCGATCGAAAACTTCGATGCCAATGGCCTGATGGCTCCGGTAACGGTGACACCCCAGGATCATGGCGGCAGCAGTAAGACGCGCATTGAACAGTGGGATGGTGAAACCTGGGTTCCGCTGACCGACTGGAGCGCCGGGTATACCGATGTGGTGTGGGATGTGGTCAAGGAAAACTCGGCGACGTTCTCCGTCAAATAGTCGAATAAGTGTCCAACTCCCCCGCGGCGCTCCAGCCGCGGGGATCATGGACGGCATAAATGCCGAAAAATTTCCGAGCGGAAGAGGCGTGGCTAATGAACCCTATCGACGTGACGATTGAAAGCGGTATTGCAACGGTCTGTATCAACCGACCCGAGCGTAAAAACGCGCTGTCGGTGGCCGCAACGAATGGGCTGACCGATGCCTGGGAGAAAATTGAAGCCGACGACAGTGTCCGCGTCGCAATATTGACCTCTGCCGATTGCGGGGTCTTCAGCGCCGGGCTGGATTTGAAGGAAGCCATGCAGATTTCGCGGGATGAGGGTGTCGATATTCTGACGAAAATGCGTGACCCGTTTCATGAAACGATGCGCGCCTGCAAGAAGCCCATCGTTGCCGCCATGACCGGATCCTTGATGGCAGGTGGCATGATGCTGACCCTGAACTGCGATCTTCGCGTTGGCCTCAAGGGCACCAAGGTCGGCATTACCGAGGTCAAGATCGGGCGTGGGTCGCCTTGGGCGGCTCCGGCGCTGTCGATGCTGCCACAACCTATCCTCATGGAAATCGTTCTGACCGGCGCCCTGATGCCCATCGAGCGGCTGCATAAGTATGGATTCACCAATTATCTAGAGGATACGCCGGACGCAGTGCGCGCACGAGCGTTCGATCTTGCGAAACGCGTTGCTGAGGCGGCACCGCTCTCTGTCGTCGCGGCCAAAGGGAGCGTTCGCGCCACCATGGATCTGGGCTGCGCAGGCGGTCTGGAAGAGGGCAAGCGCCTGCATGAGGTCGTTTATGCCAGTAATGACGCGATCGAAGGCCCAAAGGCTTTTGCCGAAAAGCGCGCACCGGTCTGGACCGGAACCTGAAGGAGATTGAAATGACCGACCTTATTCGCCTGGACAGGGATGGCCCGGTTGGCATCCTGCGCTTTATTCAGCCAAAGAAACGCAACCCTTACAGCATCGCATTCGTCGAGGAATTGGTGGCGTATCTGCGCGACGCCGAACGGGACGATGCGATCCGTGCTGTGGTCATGACCGGTGGCGAGCACTTCAGCAGCGGGGGGGATCTTGTCGGCTTCCAGGCCGAGATCGCCAAGGGGGCCAGGGCAACATCCGAAATGGTCGACAAGGTTCACGACGGGGGTCGCGCCGCCTATCTCTTCCGCAAGCCGCTGATTTCGGCTGTTTGCGGTGTCGCCTATGGTGCCGGTCTGAGCCTGGCCTTGTCGGCGGACATCGTCGTGGCCGCCGAAGATGCCCGGCTGTGCGAGGTCTTTGCCCGTGTCGGTGGGTGTCCGGACACAGGGTCGAGCTGGTTGCTCCAGCAGCGCGCCGGCGCAGGTGTGGCGCGGATGCTTGTTCTCACAGGTCGTGAGATTGACGGGCGCACCGCTAAGGATCTGCGTGTCGTGGAAGAGTGCGTTCCGGCAAAACAGGTCGAGGAGCGCGCGTTTGAGATCGCTTGCGAGATTGCCCCCCATCCGATGTTCGGCGTACAGACAGCCAAGCGCGTGATGCGCGCCTCAGCAGAGTGTCGTTATCTGGAGGCGCTGGACATCGAGCGCGATACCCAAAGCGTTCTGCTGTGCGCGCACGACTTTCCCGAGGCGATGAAAGCGTTTTCGGAAAAACGAAAACCCGAATTCAAAGACCGCTAAAGCGGTCGAATCCAAATCGAAGAACTTGAAAAACTTAAGGTGGCTCGTTATTACCCCAAGGGCCAGACCGGGCGACCTCCTTATCCGTTTCCTGCCATGCTGCGCGTTGACTGCACGCAGTTGTTCTATAACCTCAGTGACCCGGCCATGGAAGATGCCTTCTACGAGATCGAATTCATGCGCCAGTTCGCCGGTCTGAGGCTAGAGCGCTTACCGGACGAAACCACGATCCTCAAGTTCCGTCATTTTCTTGAGCAACACGGTCTTGGCAAGGTCCTGTTCCAAGGGGTGAACAAGCACCTTGAGAAAAACGGCCTCATGTTGCGCGAAGGCTACATTGTTGATGCTACGATCAATTCCGCGCCCAGTTCCAAGAACGAAAGGGCGAACGAGATCCGGAAATGCGCCAGACTCGTAAGGGCAACCAATGGCGCTTCGGGATGAAAATACACATCGGCTTCGACGACACGCTGGGTCTTATCCTCAGCATCGATACCACCGCTGCCAACGTTCATGACATCGTCCCTCTGGCATTCTAATGCACAGCGAAGAGCAACGAGTCTTTGGTGATGCTGGCTACCTTGACATCCAAAGGCGATCCGATCACAAGCATCGCAAGAATCTCTCCTGGTTCATCGCCAAGCGCCTTGGTACACGGAAAACGCTGGATGCTGAGAAGGTTAAAGCCGACAAAATCAAAACCAGTATCCGCTCAAAAGCGGAGCATCCGTTCCGGTGCATCGAGCAGGTGTTCGGCTAGAACAAGGTCCGCTATCGTGGCCTGGACAAGAATTCAAACCGCCTGCAGTAACTTGCTGATCGGTGGAAGATTCCTGCTGACGCAGGGCCATTGCGCTTGTTTTCCGCCAAAATGGCGGGAAACGGCAAAAAACACATAAACAAATAGAGGGTTGCGCCTGAATTTTCCGATCTATGCTGGCTCCAGCGGGGACGCTGGAGAAAATCGGCGGTTATTCAGACTTTTCCTTTTGGAAACCATAAGTCAAGGTGCTTGTGCCCGTCAAACGCGCGATCGACAACGACATGAACGCCACCGGTCAGATGCTTTCCGCGATGCTGGGCTGGTCGCGAGCCACCTTCGCTTCGGAACTCGACATCGACGGCGACAATTGGCTTAGATCATGCCCCGGTGGGTGTATTGAGGTGCAGGGTCAGTGATTCAGGATAAGGCTGTTGGATAGGTACTGCCCATTATGACTTGGGCGTGCAGGAGACAGAATAAATCTCGTTGACGGGAAGGCTATAAATTATTATTCTAACATTTGTTAGAAAGTGGAGAAGGGAAATGGCAAAGTCTAAAGACAACCTGCCGACAGAGACGGAGCGCTATGTCATGCCATCGCATTTTATAGAAAGCGATAGCGGTGAAGTGCAGGACTTCGTGTCCTCTGCGTTGCGTGATCTTCCGCCGGATGCATCCAGACGCGACAAGGCAATCCGCCTGTTCGAGGCGGTTCGCGATAATATCCGTTATGATCCTTATTGTTTCGCCCTGAATGAAGACTCCTATCGCGCCAGCCGAGTTGCCAGGGCAGAAGCGGCGTTTTGCGTTCCCAAGGCAATCCTACTTGCGGCCTGCCTGCGTGCCGTTGGTATCCCCGCCGCTCTGGGGTTTGCGGATGTGCGCAACCACCTGAATACACCAAAATTGCAGGAACTGATGGGGACCGACCTCTTCATCTATCACGGCTACGTTCAATTGTGGCTGGAAGGTGAGCCTTACAAGGTCACGCCTGCGTTCAATATGGAGCTATGTGAACGATTCGGGGTCAAGCCGCTGGTCTTCGACGGCTATCACGATGCCTTGTTCCATGAGTTCGATGAAGAGAACCACCGGCACATGGAATATGTGAAAGACCGGGGGCTGTATTTCGATGCGCCGATGGGAGAATTCCTGACGGCCTTCAAGGAAACCTACCCGAAACTGGAAGAGTTCAACCGCGTTCGAATCTCCAAGGGTTCGAAGGGGTACGATTCCGGTTTTTCAGAGGAGGGGGGCTCTTGAAATACCTTGATGATTTCAACCCGGGGCAGGTCTTTCGCTTTCGCAGCGTCCCGATGAGCGAGGTTGCTATAAAGGCGTTCGCCGAAGAGTGGGATCCGCAACGGCTGCACACCGACGAGGACTATGCGACCACCCTACATGGCAGCCTGATCGCCTCGGGCTTTCAGACGATGCTTGAGGTGTTCAAGCCTGTCATGACGGAAATGATGGTTAATGTCGCTAATATCGGCGGGATCGGTTTCGACAATCTGCGCTGGCTGCGGCCTGTCCGCCCGAATGAACCCCTCGATATCGACATGAAGGTCAACTCGGTCACACCGTCCAAAAGCAAGCCCGACCGAGGTGTTTTGCACTATACGCTCAGTGCCAAGAACCCCAAGGGCGAGATCGTTTTTTCAACTGACACCTCCGTGATGATCCAGCGAAAACAAAATGACACAGACTGATATGATTTCCAGCGACCAGGACGACCTTCGATTGCTGCGTGAGAGCGCCCGCACCCTGTTTGAACGGGCTGGCGGAAGCGGGAGGGCCAGAAAACTGCGTGATGCCGGTGGCACCTGGGATCCGGAGATGGTCCACGAACTGGCCGAGGTCGGGGTTCTCGGTGTGGCGGTGCCCGAAGTGAATGGCGGGCTAGGCATTGGGCTGGCCGCCGGGGGTGTTATCGCGGAGGAGGTCGGCCGCGTGATTGCCCCCGAACCGGTGGTAATGACGATCGGGCTGAGCCTTGGCCTTCTGCGTCGGCTTTGCCCGGATCATCCGAAGGTGGCGCAACTGATCAGCGGTGACACTGTCCTGCCGGTGGCCTGGCAGGAACGTGGCTCGGGTGGGGCGCCTGGCGATGCGGCATGCCGCTACGCAGATGGAAAGCTGACCGGCAGCAAGGCCTGGGTCGTCGGCGCGGCCGGATCACATGGTTTCCTTGTTGTGGCCCGGGGGGACGATGGTCCTGTCCTGGTCCTGGTCGAGGCCACCACAAACGGATGTTCCGTCGAAAATCGCCTGCAGGCTGACGGTAGTGCGATGGGTGAGCTTTCGTTTTCGGCGACTCCGGCCGAGGAACTTGCCCGGGGCAACGCCGTAACAGAGGCGCTCAGCGAAGCAATCAGCGATACAACGGCGCTTGCCGCGGCCGAGCTCGTCGGCCTGAGTGATCGCGCTTTTGAAATCACTCTGGACTACATCAAGACCCGTGAGCAGTTCGACAAGCCCATCGGTTCCTTTCAGATCCTTCAGCATCGCGCCGTGGACCTGAATATCATGCGTGAGGTTGCACAGGCGGGTGTGCGCGAAGTTCTGGCCCGGATGCAGTACGAAACAGATCCGGGGGTCCGCAAGCGTCTCGCCAGCCGCGCCAAGGCACGGGCTGTCACGGCCGCAAAGAAGATCACGCGGGATGCGGTTCAGCTGCACGGGGCAGTTGGCTATACCGACGAGTTCGATATCGGGCTTTATCTGAACCGGGCGCTGGTACTGTCGGCCTGGTTGGGCGACGACACCTATCACAGGCGGATGTGGTTCAAGGCACGTGAACAAGAGGGGGCTGCATGATGGCGGACTGGAACGCAATGAGTGATACAGAATTCCGCAAGGAAGTGCGTCATTTCTTTGAAACGGAATACCCCGAAGAGCTGCGTCATCTGCCGCACCGTCCGAAATTCGTGGAGATCGAGCATTGGCACCGCAAGCTGCACGCCAAGGGTTGGGTGGCTCCTGCCTGGCCTGCTGAGTATGGCGGCATGGGGCTGAATGCCGCCAAGCTACTGATCTTTTACGAAGAGCAGCAGCGTTGGGGGGTGAACCGCGGGCGCGACATGGGTGTGCAGATGGTCGGCCCGCTGATTATCAAGTTCGGCACCCAGCAACAAAAAGACTATTGGCTGCCGCGCATCCTCAGCTGCGAGGACATCTGGTGTCAGGGCTATTCCGAGCCCGGAGCCGGGTCCGATCTGGCCAGTCTGCGTACGCGCGCAGGCATCGATGGCGACGACTTCGTCATCAACGGACAGAAGACCTGGACCACGATGGCGCATGACGCCACCCATATGTTCATGCTGGTGCGGACCGATCCGGGCGCACCAAAGAAGCAGCAGGGAATCAGCTTTCTCCTGGCCCCGATGGATCAGCCTGGCGTCGATGTGCGTCCGATCCGGACGCTTGCGGGGGAGTACGAGTTTTGCGAGGTCTTTTTCGACAATGCCCGCACTCCGTGCGAGAACCTCGTTGGCGAGCTAAACAAGGGCTGGACGATGGCCAAGGCGCTTTTGAGTTTCGAGCGTATCTTCATAGGTTCGCCAAGCCTTGCCCAGAACGCCCTGGGGCAGCTTGAAAGCTTTGCTCGGTGCCGCGGCGCCTTTGACGATCCAGTGTTCTGTGACCGCTTTGCCCAAGCCGCGCTCGACGTTGAAGACCACGCCGCGCTTTATGCCCGTTTCGCGGATCAGCTTAAGCGTGGCGAAACGCTGGGTGCGGATGTCTCGATGCTGAAGATCTGGGTGACTGAGTGCTTTCAGCGCATTACCGAACTGATGATCGAGGCTGCCGGCCCCGATGGCGGCACAATAAGTTCGCTTCAGATCGGCAACGTCAGCGTGGACGTTCTGGCGAGCTTCTACAAGGCCCGACCGACAACGATCTACGGCGGGTCGAACGAGATCCAACGCAATATTCTTTCCAAGGCCGTCCTTGGTTTGCCAGGTTGAACCCAAACTAACATCCAACGAAGGAGCAGAACTATGTCGGACCGTTATGCAAAATACAACAAGCTCACATTTGATTATCCGGCGGATCGCGTCCTGCGCATCACCTTTGACCGGCCCGAGTCTTTTAATTCCGTCGATGCGGAAACCCACACCCAGATGACGGATATGTGGATCGATATCGACCGCGACCCCGACATTAATGCGGTGATCGTGACCGGCGCGGGCAAAGCGTTTTCAGCGGGCGGCGACTTCAGCCTGATCGAAAACATGATCGGGAATTCCCATGAGATCATGAAGACGTGGAAAGAGGCTAGGGGTCTTGTCTACAATATTATCAACTGCAATAAGCCCATTATTTCCGCCATCAACGGCCCGGCCGCGGGTGCGGGTCTCGTCGTTGGCATCCTGGCGGACATCTCCATCGCCGGTAAAAAGGCAAAGATCGTCGATGGCCACCCGCGCCTGGGCGTTGCGGCCGGTGACGTAGCGGCAATCATCTGGCCGCTGCTAATCTCGATGGCCAAGGCGAAGTATTACCTGATGACCTGCAAGCCGGTTTCCGGTGAAGAGGCCGAGCGTATCGGTCTGGTGTCGATGTGCGTCGAGGATGACGAATTGCAGAAAATCGCGCTGGACACTGCGGTTGAGCTAGCTAACGGTTCGCAGAGCGCTATCCGCTGGACCAAATATTCTCTAAATAACTGGTTGCGTCAGGCCGGACCGATTTTCGATGCCTCGACTGCACTTGAAATGCTCGGCTTCATGAGCGAAGACGTTAAGGAAGGGGTGTTGTCGCACCGCGAAAAGCGTGCGCCGAACTTCCGTAAGGACTGCCCGCTTTAATAAAAGAATGGTCAAGGAGGCATGGTCATGGCTGAAAACATCTACCTGGATATAGCGAAAGCCTATTCTGCGGCGGCCGAGAAAGCTCCAGGACTGAAGTCGCGATTTGCGGCTGCCGGATTTGATCCGGCAGCCGTGGCATCACTGGCGGATCTGTCGCGCCTGCCGGTGATGAAAAAGGAAGAGCTTTTGAGGATTCAGCGCGATGATCCGCCATTTGGCGGGTTTCTCGCCGCCGATCTGAAGGATGTCGGGCGCATCTACGTCTCCCCCGGACCGATTTTCGAACCCGCTCTGCCTGGTGCGGGGGGGCATGGTCTGGATATGTTGTTCAAGTCGGCGGGTGTCGGGGCTGGGGATATCATTCTGAACACTTGGATGTATCACCTAGTACCGGCCGGTCTCCTTTTTGACGAAGCGGCCCAGGCAGCCGGAGCGACAGTGATTCCCGGAGGCGTCGGAAATACTGAGCTTCAGGCGCAGGTCATCGTTGAAACCGGCGTGACTGCGATCTGTGCGTCAACCGCGTTCTTCCTGACGCTGGCGGAGAAGGTGATCGAAAACTATGGCCGTGAAGCGTGGAAGGTGAAGACGGCATTTCTAGGTGGCGAGATGGGCGACTGGATGGCCAAGCGTCGCCGAATCGAAGCCGATTACGGCGTATCGACCTGGGCCGCCTATGCCACGGCCGATCTGGGCATGGTGGCCTATGAGGATGGCGGCGAAGGCTATGTGGTTCATCCCGACAGGGTGGTGCAGATCTGCGACCCGGTCAGCGGTGAGCAGGTGGCGCATCAAGAGCCGGGCGAGGTTGTCGTGACCGCGCGCGATGCGACTTGGTCCATGATCAGGTTCGGCACAGGCGACAGCGCATTCGCACTGGAAAACAACGCGGATGGAAGCGTTCGCCGACTCTCGACGCTGCAAGGCCGGGTTGGCGCGGCGGTGAAGGTGCGCGAGATATTCATCTATCCCCGCGTCATTGAGGAAGTCGTCATTGCCACGCCGGGTGTCAAGACCGCGCAGGCTGTAGTGACGCGTGAAAATGATCGCGACATTATCCGCCTTTTTCTCGTGCTGGAGAATGGCGCCGATGCGGCCACTGCGGAGGCTGCCGCCGCCGAGGCCTTCAAGCGACATTCGAGAATTCGCACTGATGCGGTGAATGTGATCGAGGATCTGCCGGAGGAGGCAGATCTGATCGTGAACAAGAAGGATGGCTAAGTCCTGGCCCTTATTCACGTCGATCAACACCAATAATCATCCGGCGGCAGGAGCCCCGGTTGACGTAGGGTTCTGAACCCTCCAAAGAAATTCGAGGATAGGGCTCAGGGTGAGGTGTCTCTCTTGCCTAGAATCTAAGGAACTAGCCGTTGATGGGGAGCCAGAGCCTAGCCAGAGCACATCAACAGGGCAAGCTGGCTGCCGCCGCGATCCATAACGTAAATGCTCTCGCTCCGATCGTCGGATGGATTGCGCAGCACTAGCCTATAACTGCTGTTCTCAATGGCGTGATCTGGTGTTAGTGGCCAATTAAAGTGACCCACTACTGGCCATTAATTTTGACCCACCTCCGAGTGGCCGTCAGGCCACAGAACCAGCTACTGTCCCCCGCTTTTATCGATGGCCGGGGGCATGTCAGTGAAGGAGTGGGTTGTGATACACAAGATCAAGGCACTGCACGATAACGGTAAAGGACTGTCGATCCGCGCCATCAGCCAGGAACTGGGGTTATCCCGGAACACGGTACGCAAGTATTTGCGGATGGAGGTGGATGCGATCACAGAGCAGTTTGCAGATCCCTCGCGGAGCAAGCGCCTCGACGATCACCGGGATTACCTGGTGCATTTGCTCAAGCAATTTCCCAAGCTCAGCGCCGTCAAGATTGCCCGTAAGCTTCAGGCAAAGGTCGGCGACTTACCGGCCTCAGATCGCTCCATTCGCCGTTATGTGCGAGCACTCAAGGAGGAAGTGGCCTCGGCCCAGATGCGCTACTACGAGCCCATCCTGGATGACGTCCCCGGTGTTCAGTGTCAGGTGGACCCTGGCGAGTTACGTGGTGTGTTGATCGGTGGCGAAGAGCGCACGCTGCACTTCGTGGTGTTCGTGCTGTCCTACTCGCGGCTGATGTACGTGGGCTTGGCCTTCCGCCCTCTGGACACCCAGACCTTTATCCAGCTCCACGATGAAGCCTTGCGGTACTTTGGCGGTCTGCCGGAGGAATGCGTTTACGATCAGACCAAGCTGGTGGTGATCAACGAGCAGTACCGGGAACTGACTCTCAACCAACGTTTCCATGAGTATGCCACCACCGCCGGGTTCCGGATCCATGCCTGCGAAGGCTATGACCCGGAGAGCAAGGGCAAGGTGGAAGCCGGCGTAAAATACGTCAAACAGGACTGCCTTTACGGCGAGGTCTTCCGGGACCAGGAACACGTGTGTCAGCACGTGCAGGACTGGGTTGAGAGTGTGGCCAATGTCCGCATCCACGGCACCACCGGAGAACCACCCCGGGAGCGGTTCGAGCAGGATGAACGAGAACATCTGGCGGCCTATCTGTCACCGGCGTGCGTGCAGTCTGTGGCCCGGGAGACACGAAGAGCCGACAAGACCGGCCTGATCGCCTGGAAGGCCAACAAATACTCCGTGCCCATGGCCTGGCAACAGGCCCGGGTGGGCGTTCTGGAGTCCGGCGGCCAACTGCACATCAGCGACCTGAGCACAGGCGACGTCATCGCCAGTCATGGCCTGTGTACGGACAAGGGCAAGGTGATCAAGAACACCCATCACTACCGGGATCATGCCCAGCGCGTGAGCAAGCTGGAAGCCGACATCAGCGCCCGGATCGGCAGTGATGTCGGGCATCGGTTGTGCCAGCAGCTCAAACGCTCCGAGCCCAAGATCTACAAGGATCAGTTGGTGGCTGCCCGCGACTTGCTCAAGCGCCACGAACCCGTGGATCCCGTGTTGATCACGACGCTGGCAGAGCGCCCCGGCATGACCGCCACACGACTGCAAAGCTACCTGGAAGCGGCCCAGGCCGCCGTTCTGCGGGAGCGACAGCCGGAGCCGTTACCGCAACCCAAGCAAGCATTGGATCTGAGTGCCTACCAGCGTCTTGGCCACTCCAGTGGCCAGGGGGTGACCCATGAGCCAGCTTGAGCAAACCGTGGCCCGATACCGCAGCCTGCGTCTGAGCGCAGCCGCCGATGAATTAACGAATCTGCTGGCTGAGGCAGAAGCCAACGAGATGTCTTATCTGAGCTTCGCGGACAGGCTTGCCGAACATGAGATGACTCAGCGCCAGGACAAACGTATCCGCCGGAACCGGAAGATGGCTGCGTTCCCAGCGGAGAAGCGCCTGGAGGGCTTCGACTACCGGCACCAGACCACCATTAACAAGCGCCAGGTGAACGCCTTGCTGGACTTCCAGTTCCTCGACGAACGGAACAACCTGGTGTTTATCGGCCCGCCGGGTGTGGGCAAGACCCACCTGGCCATCGGCATTGGCCACAAGGCAGTGGAAGCCGGTTACCGGGTGTTGTTCCGCAACGCCTTGGATCTGGTGGAAGAGCTGGAACTGGCCGAAATGAAGGGTGAGCTAAAAAAGCGGGTCAGCCAGTTGGCCAAGTACGACCTGCTGATCATCGATGAGCTGGGCTACCTGCCCATGACCCGGCAGGCCCGCTACAACCTGTTCCAGCTGATCAACAGCCTTTACGAATACCGGTCCATCATCCTGACCACCAACAAGGACTTCACCAGTTGGGGCGAGTTCTTCCACGACGACAACGTGGCGGTGCCGATCATTGACCGGGTTATCCATCATTCACATATCTTTATGTTGGGAGGAGAAAGCTATCGACTGAAGCGGAAAGTTACAAGCTAGACTATGAAAGGTGGGTCAATTTTATTGGCCAGGTGGGTCAAAATAAATGGCCATTGACATCTGGAAAGCGGGTACTCTGGTTTCCAGGAATTGGGCAACAATGTGGACTTTGAATTCGCGGGAGAACCGGCAAGGGCGTTGATAGGGCTTGGGAGCGCTTATTCGGACTCTCATTAGCGTTCGTTCTTTAACCGAAACCAGAGTGCATAAAGCGCCGGCACAAACAATAGCGTGATCAGAGTGCCAACCGCTACACCGCCGATAAGGACATAAGCCAGTGGCCCCCAGAACAGGTCAAAGGTCAGAGGTACAAACGCCAGAACGGCCGCCAGGGCAGTGAGTACCACGGGGCGGGCGCGTTGGACTGCCGCCTCGACCACGGCTTCCCGGGCAACCATTCCTGCTTTGAAGTTGTCCTGCACCTGCTGGGTCAGAATCATGGTATTTCGCATCAGGATGCCGCCCAGGCCAATCAGCCCCAGCAACGCGGTAAAGCCAAAGGGTTGGTTAAACAGCAGCAAGGCCAGCACAGCGCCAATCAGCCCCAGTGGCGCGGTGGCCAGAACGGTCAAGGTGCCGATAAATGAACGCATCTGAAGCATGATGAAAATCAGCATCAACGCCAACATCACCGGCTGTAATGCCTCGATGGACGCATTGGCTTTGGCGGATTGCTCCACCGTACCGCCGATTTCAACACGATAACCCTTCGGTAACTGTTCACGCAGGCCTGTCATCGCACTCCAGATCTCCTTGGTGACATCCGGTGGCTGGGCGCCTTCCACATCCGCCTGAACGGCCAGGAAGGGAGCACGGTTGTAACGCTTTATAACCGGCTCCTCATAGCGAACCTGCCACTTGCCCAGTTGCTGTGCGGAAAGTTTGCGGCCGTCGCGAGTCTTGATTTCAAGATCTTCGGGCATCATCCCTTCGCCACGGGCATTACGCGCCACCAGTTGAACGCTCCTTATGCCCTGGCGTAGCTCGGTAACGGCCACTCCGCGAAGCTGGAACTGAAGTTGCCGGGCAACCTCTGCCGGGGTCAGCCCCATCCAACCCAGATTTTCCGGGTCCAACTCAAGATAGAGCGTGGGCACGCGCTCATCCCATTCGAGATGCGGCATGAGGATATTCGGATGCCCGGTCATGAGAGTCCGGATCTGGTGCGCGATCTCTCTGAGTTGATCGGGTTCCGGGCCCAACACTCGAAAACTGACCGGCCAGGCCACCGGGGGACCATACAGCAAACGGGTTACCCGCACTCGTGCCTCCGGAAACTCACCCGCCGCAATTCTGGCTTCCAGCGCCGAGATGATGCGATCGCGCCCTTCAACGTCCTGCCCGATGGCAATCAACTTGGCGAATGCCGGGTCCGGCTGCTCGGGGTTTGCCGATACGAAGAACCGGGGTGCACCGGCACCGATGTAGGCAGAAAGGCTTTTCACCTCCGGCATGTCCATCAATATCGCTTCCAGGCGTCTGACACTTTCATCGGTGGTGGCGATGGCGCTCCCCTGCGGAGCAAACACACTGATCAGAACTTCGGGGCGATCAGAACTGGGGAAAAATTGCTTCTGCACTTGAGTTGCCATACCGAAAGCACTGATCGCCAGCAAACCGACTGTGAGAAAAACGACGGTTTTCCGGTACTGTACACACGCGGTAATCGTCCCACGCAACCGCTGGTAAAAAGCGCTTTGGTACAGGTCCTGGCCCGTATGCCCGGTGTAATCGGGCAAGAGCTTGACGCCCAGATAAGGCGTGAAGGTGACCGCTACCACCCAGGAAATTAACAACGAAAAAGCCAGCACCCAGAAAATGTTGCCGGTGTATTCCCCGACACCGGACTGGGCAAATCCGATGGGGACAAATCCGGCCACCGTTACCAGCGTTCCAGACAACATGGGCGCGGCTGTTACGCTCCAGGCATGACTGGCGGCCCGTACCCGGTCCCACCCGCTCTCCATCTTCACAATCATCATTTCAATGGCGATGATCGCATCGTCCACCAACAGGCCCAGTGCGATAATCAGCGCGCCCAGGGTGATGCGGTCCAGGTTAATGCCCGCTATTTTCATCAATAAAAAGGTCAGGCCGAGAGTGACGGGAATCGCGATGCCCACCACCAAACCTGCGCGCAGACCGATCGCCAGTATGCTGACCCCCATCACGACGACCAGCGCCACCAGAAACTTGACCTGAAAAAGATCAACCGCCTGAGTAATGGCTTCGGCCTGGTCGGTCAGGGTCTGTATTGACATCCCCAGGGGCAGTCTGTCCTGTTCAGTGCTGACAAACTCGCGCAGGCGCTCGCCAAACGCCAGGCCATTTTCGCCCGCCTCCATGACGACGCCCAGTAGGATCGCATCCTCACCGCTGGAACGAACAATGTAGTTCAACGGATCTTCATAGCCCAAACGCACCTCGGCCAGATCAGACACGGTGATGAGCTGGTCTCCGATACGCAGAGGTACTGAGGCGAGGCGCTCAATGTCAGACAGGTCGATGTTGCTGCGGATGTAAACCCGCGGGCCAGCAAGATCAACAAAGCCAAGAGGCTCAAGACGATTGTTGGCCTCTATTGCCTGCAACACGTCTTCCGCCGACAAACCGAGGTTGTTGAGCCGGTCCTGATCAAACTCGAGATACACCCGCTCAGGACGCTCCGCCAGGAGCTGTGCTTTTTGCAAGCCGGGCAACCGCTGCAGGCGATCTCGTATCGATTCTGCCTCGCGGGTCAGTTCACGCATTGGCATTCCGGGTGCCGTCAGGGCCAGCAGAGAGAAATACACATCCGCGAAATCGTCGTTAACGATGGGTCCGATCACACCCCGGGGGAGGGTGGGTCTTTCATCGGACATGCGTTTGCGGACCTGGTAAAAGAGGTCAGGCACTTTTTCACTGGGCGTATAATCCTGGAACCGGATAAGCATGGAGGCCTGTCCGGGCCGAATGGTGGTTTCAACGGTGTCGAAATACGCCACCTCCTGGATTTGCTTTTCCAGACGATCCACCACCTGATTCTGCAGCACCTCGGGGGTTGCTCCCGGCCAGACCACAGAGACCACCATCGACCGCACGGTGAACGCAGGGTCTTCTGCCCGACCAAGGGATGAGAACGCGTAGAAACCGGCAATAACCGACAGCAAAAGAAAAAAGAGGGTGACCGAACGCTCGCGCACTGCCAGCGCAGAGAGATTAGGCAGGCTCATCGCGCCAGCTCCCGCACCGCCATGCCAGGAGTGAGCAGGTGTGTCCCCAACGCGACGATGGGCGTTCCCGCGTTGATATCGGCCCTGATCTGCGCATACTCCTCGCTCAAATCGATTACCTCGACCGCAAGGGGGTTTACGGTGCCGTCGGAGACCGCCCAGACCTGTGGCGTTTGCCCTCTCTCGTCAAGGGCACCCAGCGGTACACGATGGCTGGCCGTGGTTTGTTTCTGTGTTAACCGGACACTCACCACCGAACCAAGCGTTAAAGACGAGGGGTAGGGCCCCTCCAGGCTGTATCGGGCACGCCAGCTCCGACTGCCGGGGTCGGCAGCCCCGGCAATCTCTCGCAGACTCAGCGCAAGCTGTTCGCCACTGGACAAAGGAAGATACCCGCCCTTGGGCGGGTTACTGCCCTCAGGTAAAAAAACCTCTACTTCCAGTGATTGATCTTCGGCCAGAACGGCAAGGGTTTGACCGACACCCACAACCTGGCCGGGCTCAACGATGACCTCAGTGACCACACCTGTGTTGGAGGCTTTTAGTTCCGCATACCCCAGAGCATTCTGAGCCTGCTGATGGCGCGCAGAAGCCGTTTCCACCTGGCTGCGCGCCTCGCGCTCTGCCAATTCAAGGCGTCGCAGGGTTTGTTCGCTGACAAACTGACGTCCTACCAGTTGCTGCTGGCGCTGGAGCTCATCGGTGGCAATGGCCAGGGCCGCTTCTGCACGTCTCAGATCCGCGGCGGCCCCCTCCGCCGTTGCCACAAGGTCTCGTGTATCGAGCTTGAACAGTAAACGGCCTTTTTCCACGCGCTGACCGGCATCGATGAAACGCTGTTGAATCCGGCCGGCGATCTGAAAGGCCTGAGGAACTTCGTGACGGCCTCGCAGGGTTCCTGAAAATCTCTGCGCAGTTGAGGTCGCCTCCTTTAGAACAACGGTTTTTACCCAAGGGATAGGGGCGCGGGCCTCTGGGGGCGATTCCGAAGACTGCTCACAACCAGACAGAATTAACAGCGAGATAAAGAGTGTCAGCATACAGCGCATGGCAGGTGTCCCGGTCGGCAAAATTCAGGTGTGGGTATCAGTTCTCGCGGCAGCCGGACAAAGCAAGCTGCAGGATGGCATCGCGAACGGTGTCGTTCTGCTCCATGGGCAGAAAATGGGTTGTACCTGCAACCACCCTCACGTTAGCCGAAGGCAGCTGGGTCTGCAGGCGTTTTTGCGCCCCCGGCGAGAAGGTTGACCCGTGTTCCGCGGCCAACGCGATAACCGGGCACCGCAACTGACGAATACCCGGCCACGGGTTGTGTTCGGTATGGGCAAACGTCGTACTTTCCCACTCCGGGTTACACGCCAATTGAACTTGATCGTCCTGCGGCATGAAGGCATGCTGGACGTAGGCTTCCAGCCATGCTTCGGGCCACGTCTTGAAGCCACCGCGGCCACGATAGTTGTCCAGCGCGGCAGCGTGCGAGTCGAATACCCTGCGCCGACGTGCCGCTCCGGCGGCCAGTGACAACCGATGTGACTGACGCAGCAGCTTGGCCCCCCACAACTTAAGGCCCTGCACCGGATCCATGATCACCGGTTCCGCCAGAATCAGACCCAGCACTTTGTCAGGCCGCCGGGCAGCGGCCATGATGCTGGTGGTGGCACCGATGGAATGGCCGGCAAGCCAGACCGGCTCGTCCTGGCTATCCAGCAGAGCCGTCATATCGCGATAGTAGGTTTCCCAGCCCCGGAATGTCGAAACGTTCGCCGCACCGGCGCTGGCCCCATGCCCCCGCATGTCCCAGGCCAGGACATTGACGTCCGTGGCAAGATCGTCAAGGAGGGGGTGGTACAGGCGGCCATGGAAACCCGTGGCATGTGCCCAGTGCAGCGTAGGGCGCGCTTTGGATTGCGGCCAGCGCCACAGTGCGATGTCTGCGCCATCCGTCGCCCGGAATTCGTCGCGTTCAGGTTTGTTGTGCTTAATGTCCATGTCGGTCTTCTTGTTGGGCCGCCATTGTCGGGAGCAACAACTGAACCTGACCAGTGGCGATCGGTTTGTTCTCATCGCCTTGCCAGCAGGTCACCTGGACCAGGCTGGTGCGCCTGCCTTGCCGGACAATGTCAGCCCTGGCGAACGTCGAGCGGGCCTTCGCGGAGCGGAGATAATTGATGTGGCTGTCGAGAATGCGCGGGCAACGTGTTTCTGCATCCTGGCTTTGCGCAGCCACCCGCGCGGTGAGTTCGATCAGGGCCCCAAGCACACCGCCATGGAGGGCAGGTAGCATGAAGTTGCCAATCAGTGCTTCACGACACGGCAAATGAACCAATACACCTGCATCACCGCGCTGAACCTCAAGCCCGAGGTGCCGTGCGTAGGGAATGCGCTCCAGCAGAGCCTGCCAGTCAGGACATTCTTTCCCACTTTCCCCAGCGCCTGAGATGTGTTGTGCCGAATCGCCAATCGTGCTCATGCGCTCTCCCTCTCTCGTCCACCTGCGTGGAATTGCTGGCCCTGGGTGTTACGCATGAAAGTGGCGTTTGCCGTCGCCAGCAACTCACGATTGCCCTCGCTAAGGATGTCACAATGAATAAACGCGACCTCGTCCGTTAAATGTCGGCAGGTAGCCACCGCTAACAGGGCCTGGTCGCCGCCGGCAGGGCGCAGATAATCCATGCGCAGATCCAGCGTGGCAATGGGCATCAACTCAAGGGCCCCCGCGAATACCGCCAGGCCTCCGGCGGAGTCTGCCAGCGAGTAAAGTACGCTGGTGCAGATTTCTTTCGTATCCTCCTGGGAGAACATCCATGACTGTGGCGTCAGACGCATACAGACCTGGCCCTGGTCTACCGAGACGACCTGCATGCCCAGCTCCCTGCCGTGGGGGACCTGTTCGGTTAACTGCCACGCCGTCGCCACAGCGTTACTGTGCTGAACTGTGTTCGGCTTGGCCATCAGATCTGCCCAGCCTGGCATGCCTTTCGTACCGGGGCGGAAGTGATGGGAAACCGCTGATTTTCATCAATCATTGCCATGCCATTGTCTTCCGAATAGTATTGTTGCTGGATTTTGGTTGGGTAACCAACCAAAAGTCAAGGCTATGTTTGCGGACCAATGGCACGCCGCCTGGGTCATGGCGTACGATCAGTGCAGCGAGTCTGGTGGCGACCGCTCCGATGAATAATAAATGGGCTTGCTGAGGAGATACTTAAGCGATGGTTAACAGACAGATGACTCCTGCAAGCAAACTGGGCGACCAGGGCAATGTTTTGTCTAACGCAGCCCGGCTTTTTCGTGAGAAAGGTTTTGAAAGGACGTCGCTCAAGGAGATTGCCGAGGCCTGCAATATGCTGCCCGGAAGTCTGTATTATCGTTACAACAGCAAGGAAGCGCTGCTTGTCGAGCTGATGCGCCGGGGAATTGACCTGGTGACCGCAGAGGTCGAGTCGGCTTACGCCAGCTCGGACGACCCGGTTGAGCGTTTGCGTCTTTGTATCAACGCGCATCTGCGCACCCTGTTGGTGGATTCGGACGCGGTTTACGTGCTGCTGTTTGAATGGCGGGCGCTGGGCCCGGAGGCTAGTAAGGAAATCATCGAACTGCGTGACCAGTACGAGTCCCTGTGGGCCGGTATCCTCGAAACAATGATTGCGCAGGGCGTGGTCCGGAAGAATGTTGACGGCCGTTTGCTTCGCTTGATCGGCCTTGGGGCGCTCAACTGGGTTGCAACCTGGTTCGACCCGAACGGGGCCCATTCACTCGACGCCATTGGTGATTTGATCTGGCAGATCGCTATGGACGGTGTCATCAATAAAGGGGGCAATGCATAGGATAAACTCTGCCCGAACATGGTTCGGCACTCAGAAGCGATAAGCAGCCGACACAGTCCCAAAAGAAAGTGTATCTTTGTTACGTTCATCCTGGCTGGTCGTCGCTCTGAGTGTGATGGCAATCTGGATTCCAGGCGAATGCCAGCCAACGCCCACGCCACCCAGACCAACAACAGAACGCTGGTCATAATCGTAGCGCCCTGACTGCTCCTCCAGATAGGAATAGGGTATGAATTCCATACCCAAACCAATGAACACAGACCAACCCGAGCCGGGGGCATTCAGTGAGTCCGGCAGGGCGATGGTTGAAGAGGCTCCTGCATAATCCGGAATGATATTGGCGGGCAAGTTGGTGCCGATTCGCCAAGACATACCCAACTCGCCACTGGTGACGAAATTCGACAGCCTGCCACCGGTTACCCAGGCCATCTCTTGGTGCATCCCACTGCCGATATTTTCGCGAAACAATCGCCGAGCATGAAAGGCGTGCACTTCGCCAATGACATCAGTGCTCAGCTGGTTATCCCAGCCATTCGGATTGGTGCTGCCGGTCAGTTTGTGGACCCATTTCTGCGTTGCTTCGGCGCCGGAATTCGGTCCAACGACACCCAGACCGATGCCATAGCCGGTCAGGGATTCTGAACTCCAGCTCCAGAGAGTCATTGAGCTGGAGAGGTAGCCGACGTAAGGCAAGTCTTCATAAATCGGCCCAGATGCTTGTATGTTCTCTGGGGTGACCATCAGTTGGCTCAAGCTGAAGGTCAAGGCATGAGCGTTGCCCGTGCGACCAATAACGGGCAACCAATCCATCGCGTTCCTGGCGCTTCTGGCCAGACACACCTCGCAGTTGTTGTTCTCTGCCGACGCACTCAGATAGGACAATCGACCACCATTGGTATAGCCCTTATCCGAGCCGGTCAGAAGGTCGTTGCCCCAGGAAATGCTAAAGGCCCCGGAACTGGCCCCGGCAAAACCGGGAACAAATGCAATCAAAAATATGATCAATCTCAAGAGAGCTTTATCCCGTTAAAAGCGATAGTTCATCAATAATCCGCTGAAGCCCCCAGGGCCGGTTAGGTGAGGAGGAGTCCGTCCCATTGCTTACACTGAAACAGGGATGTTTACACAAGATCAGCGGTTATTCAGAACTTCCTTAGCAATGCCAGCCACTGCCTTAGCAATGCCAGCCACTGTTTGACGTTAGAAATTCTCAAGCGATATTTCAGTGCAAGTACGGACAAATTTTTCCAATAGCGGAGATTCTCTATCACTATGCCAAGCGATAGAGATAGAAGTCCAAAGATGGGTGGACGGATCGGTAAGCTCCTTATAAACAACGCCTTGACGGGCAAGCCTGCTCGCACAATGCGGAACAAGTGCAACCCCAAGCCCTGCTGCAACTAGGCCCAACTGAGTCTGAACCTGGGTCCCGTTCTGACCAATTCTTGGCGTAAAGCCCGCGTCATAGCATGACATCAGCAATTTCGAATGGAGATTCGGCGAAGCGAGACTGGGAAAAGTAATAAAAATGTCTCTTGCCAGTTGGCCGAGTTCAAGAGTGGGGGACTCCGCAAGCACATGTGTTTCCGGTATGGCGGCTACAAGGCATTCGCGCTGGAGGATCTGTTGTTTGACCGGATCAGGACCAACAATTGGTGGACGCAGGAAGCCAATATCAATATTACCGCGTGTAAGGCCATCTATCTGCTCTAAAGAAGTCATCTCAAGTAGCTCTAGTTCTACCTCAGGGTGCATTCTACGAAACTCCCTTAGCACAATCGGCAGCACATCGTAGACTGCAGAGCCTACGAAGGCGACTTTCAATCGCCCGCTCAACCCCTTAGCGGCACGCGCAGCATCATTATAGGCATCTTCAGCTGCTCTCAACGTACCGCGCGCGCCCGCTAGAAAGGCCTGTCCTGCTGCAGTAAGGCGAACACTCCTTCTGCTCCGATCAAGAAGTTTTGTCCCCACGGATTCCTCAAGCTTTTTAATGGATTGACTCAAGGGTGGCTGGGTCATATGGAGGCGTATTGCAGCTTTACGAAAATGCAATTCTTCTGCGACAACGACGAAGTGCCTTAGATGGCGAAGCTCGACCACATCAATCTCCCTGATACATAAAAAGAATCAAAAGGCTTTAAACAATATATTGGACATCCTTGTGGCGTCAATCCAAGCTTTAGAAAAAGGCGCTAGTAAGTTCGCTGGCAGTCTATCTGACAACTTGAACAGACTATTTCGAAAGGGTGATGCTAAATGTCCAGTCCGTTGCAAGGGGTAAAGGTACTTGATCTGACGACAGTCATTCTCGGGCCTTACACAACTCAGATCCTCGGGGAGATGGGTGCAGAGGTGATCAAGGTCGAAGCACCCGCAGGTGACAGCACCCGTTTCACAGGGCCGCGACGTAGTGCCGACATGGCTGCCCTCTTTATGAACGTCAATCGTCATAAGCGGTCAATAGTTCTTGACCTGAAACAATCGTTGGGCCGTGAGGCTTTCTGGCGACTCGTCGATTGGGCCGACATCCTAGTTCACAACATGCGGCCGCAAAAAATGGCCAAGCTCGGCTTCTCTCCCGAGGCCGTCCTCGCTCGAAACCCAAAAATTGTCTATGCAGGACTCTATGGTTATCGACAAGGTGGCCCTTACGAATTACGTCCAGCTTACGACGACATTATTCAAGGCCAATCCGGTATCGTCGATCTGATGTCGCGAGCCACCGGGGAGGTTCGGTACGCGCCAACCGTAATGGCAGATAAGACATGTGCCCTCGCGGCGGCCTATTCGATTCTTGCCGGATTGTTTGCCCGTGAAAGATCGGGTGCCGGACAGGTTGTCGAAATGCCGATGTTCGAGACGATGGTTTCCTTTGTGTTTGTTGAGCATCTTTATGGGGGCACGTTTGTAGGTGACGGGGGTGAGGTAGGGTATGGGCGCGCGCTCGATCCCTGGCGTCAGCCGTACCCAACCAAAGATGGTTATATCTGCATGATGGCCTACACGGATGTCCAGTGGTCTCGCTTCTGGACCGAAGTCGGGCGCGACGATCTTAAGCATGACCCCCGGTTTGTAGATTTCGCAAGTAGAGCAGAGAACATCAGTGCCCTGTACGAACTTGCTGGAGGTCTGCTGCGTGAGCGAAGCACTTCGGAATGGGAGGATGTTCTGTCGCGTGCGGAAATCCCGAATACACGAGTTAACACGCTTGATGATCTTCTCGAGGACCCTCATTTGGAATCTGTGGGCTTTTTTCAGAGTATGCGCCACGACACTGAGGGCGATATTTTGGTGACTGATACACCAACGCGCTTTAACGGCGAACGAGGCCGTATTCAACGCTTGCAGCCGCATCTTGGTGAACACAGTGTCGAGGTTCTGCAAGAGGTTGGGCTAACCCCACAAGAAATAGAGGCGATGATTGCAGAAGGTGCGTGTTTAGACGGGAGGGGCGTCCGGTTGGGAGTTCCTGCAGATACGGAGCAGAGCCAACGCAGCGCGAAGTCTAGCGAATAGCGGAGGGAACCCACCTGGAGTTGTTCTAAGAACCTATTCTGCTACAAAGAAAAAGCTCGATCGGCCGCTCGAGGAAAAACGCGACCATTATGGAAGTAAACACAAAAACAAAACGAGGATTAAGATATGAAATTCCCAAAAAATGCGTTAGTTGCAATTTTAGCGGTGACATCACTTGCTGTAAGCGCTGTGTCGTACGCCAAAGTAAAACTAACTCTTGCCGACCACGCTACGCTTTCCCACTATCTGTCCGCAGAAGGGACTGTCTACTTCATGGAGCGCGCAAAGGAACTTTCCAATGGCGAGCTAGAGTGGGACCACTACCCAGCACAGCAGCTCGTGAAAGCCGGTGGGGTCTTAGAGGCGGTCGAGAGGGGGCGAATCGACGCAGGCCTTTTGATAACACAATACAATTCTGATCGGTTGCCGCTAAATGGAGTCGGTGGACTGCCAGGAATGATTGAAAAGACGACGGACGGCTCGCAGGCTTATTGGTCGCTGGTAAAAGAAGAAGAGTCTTCACTAAGGAAAGAGTTTACCAAGCACGGGATAATGCCATTGGGCGTATTCCTGCTCCCACCCTATCAGATTCTGTTGGCTAAAGACCCACTGCAGTCGGTTTCTGATCTGCGTGGCCTCAAAGTTAAAACCGCCGGGGGGGCGCCGAACATCACTATGAGTAACCTGGGAGCCGTCCCTGTTCAACTTTCTGCGCCGGACCTTTATCTCGCCATTGAAAGGGGCACTGTTGATGGGACTCTATTCTCGTTACTTAGCGGACTCGGCTACAACCTCGAAGAAATCATCAAATCGGCTACGTCAAACGCCAACTTTTCGTCTCTGCCGCTAGCTCTGATTATCAACAAGGAAAAATTCGACAGCCTGCCTTCTAACATACAACAGGCACTAGTTCAGGCGGGTGAAGATACCATTCGCCACATTACACAATGGATGGACAAGGAGGAAATAGAAGCCGCGGAGAAGTTCAAGGCAGCTGGAGTTGAAGTCTATGAGCTCGCTCCAGAGATGCAGGAAGAAATTGCTAAATCTTTTGAAGTCGCGAGACAGGATTGGGTGGATCGCTTATCAGGACGTGGACTGGATCCTGAGTCAGTCCTAGATTCATTCGAGCGGGCAGCTCAGGGAAGGTGAAAGCATGCGTAACAACGACAAGTCAGCGAATCAAATGGAGGGCACTGTCAGATCTCGCAGTGTCCTTCAGTGGGCGGAAGCAGCATGCACAGTGGGAGCCGGTGTCATTGTCGTTGTTACAATGACATTGGTCGCTGCAGATGCGATCGGTCGATACTTCTTCAGCAGTCCGATCGGGTTCCAGTACAACCTTACTACCGAATATCTAATGCCAGTCATACTGTTATTGCCCTTATCCTGGGCGTTCCAGGAAGGTGCGTTTATAAAGCTCGATGTACTTGAGAGTGTAATGCCAGAACGTCTAACGGCCGCCGTCAACGCCATTGCACTTGCACTGACTGCGCTGGTTTTTGCCCTGATTACCGTCTATTCCGCCATCCATACCTATGAGGCTTGGGTTGAGGGAGACATCGTAATGGGTGCAGAAGTCGACTGGCCAGTTTACTTGGCACTTATCTGGATTCCTATCGCTTGCAGTGTTTTGACGCTTCGCCTGGTAGCAAATGCATTTCGATCTGTTAGGCAGCCTTTTAACGGGGAGGACGAGTGATGCTAACTCTAGTCGTCGTGGGTTTGCTAGTGATGATGGTTATGGGCGTCCCCATTGCTTTTGCCCTCCTTCTCTCGGGAGTCGCAGGTTTGCTGTGAGTGTACGGTTTTGGCTCCATCGGATCCTTACTGTCGGAAATCTTGTTAGATACAGCTTCGTCGTACGTGCTGCTTACCATCCCGATGTTTATTTTAATGGCAGAGTTTTTGGCTGTAAGCGGATTAACCCGGGACATCATAAGATCTAGCGACCGTTGGCTCGGCCGTCTGCCAGGAGGGCTGGGTGTCGCTTGCGTAGCCGCTAGTGCAGTAATGGCTGCGGTTGTTGGTAGCTCTACGGCCTCTGCCGCTTCAATGGCTCGGGCTGCCTTTCCCGGCATGAAGAAAATGGGATATTCCGATAGCCTTTCAACAGGAATTATCGCAATCGCCGGCACGCTAGCCATTATGCTTCCGCCAAGCATTGTACTGGTGGTCTACGGCATTGTTACTGAGCTTTCGATCGGTAGGCTTTTGGTGGCTGGCATAGTCCCGGGATTGCTAACTGCCGCAGGGTACGCAGCAGTCATTGTCGGATGGGCCTTGGTCTTTCCAAAGTCTGCACCTCGAGGAGTGCCGTTCAACTTCCGATCAGCACTGAGAGGAAGTGTTGAGATGTGGCCGATACTTCTGCTGATCGTAGTTGTTATGAGCGCTTTGTACTCTGGCATGGCTACAGCGACAGAAGTTGGCGCTGTTGGCGCTCTTGGAGCGGCTGCTATCATTTTTGTAATGAGGCGGATGAACCGAGAGGGCACCTCTGCGGCTATAGCGAATACGGTCAGAACAACCGCCATGATTATCAGCATCATTCTTGCTGCTCATGTTTTTGGCTATTACCTCACCTGGACCCAGGTTACACAAGATTTGGTTCAGGCTGTCGCTGACTCGGGCCTGTCTCCTTGGCTTGTCCTCTTATTGGTTCTGGCCGTGTATCTGGTTTTAGGCATGTTTCTTGATCAGCTTGCGATTCTTGTGCTGACACTCCCGGTTAGTTTTCCCCTCATGACCTCTTTAGGATTTGACGGAATCTGGTTCGGGATTATTGTGACGAAAACGGTTGAGATAGGCCTCGTTACTCCGCCGCTGGGTTTAAACGTACTCATCACTTCTAGCGTAACCACTGTCCCGCTTAAAAAGGCATTTGCCGGGGTCGCCCCGTTTATCGCCATCGAACTTTTACTGCTAGGAATACTAATAGCATTCCCACAGTTGAGCCTGATGTTGGTAGAGTCAATGGACTAAACGGGCGGCAGCAAAACAAGATTGAAACCCAGATAGAAAAGGAACAGATACATGACCTACGAACTTACTGATGAGAACCGCCAAGTTCAGGAACTCGTGCGGCGCATTGCACGTGAACGGATCGCCCAGAGAGCGAATGAAATTGATGCGACTGGAGAGTATCCCCAAGACGTGTTTGATCTCCTTCGGGAAGTTGGATTATTTACACTACCGTTTTCAGAGGAGTATGGCGGTAGCGGTAGCGTTCTGTCTTCATGTCTTGCAATCGAGGAGCTAGGCCGCGTCTGCTACAACTCTGCGTATCTCCTGCTTGTTCAGTGGCTGCCATTTAGTGCCATCTTGGGAGGAGGCACAGAAGACCAAAAGCAGCGCTATCTTCCAGGCCTCGCTTCCGGCGAGTTGCGGGGAGCCTTTTCCGTAACCGAGCCACAGAGCGGCTCGGATGTGGCTGGTATACGAACCCGAGCTCAGAAATGCGATGGCGGATATAAACTCTCTGGAGCAAAAATCTGGTGCACCAATGCCTCTGTGGCCGATTTCATATTAGTCGCCGCCAAGGTCGGTGACACAGGTGGGACCGGGGCCATCAATCTCTTTATTGTAGAGAAGGGGACTCCTGGGTTTGTGGTAGGCAAGAAAGAAGAAAAAATGGGCGGTCGTGGTATTCCTTCGTGCTCACTATTCTTCGATGACGTTCTCGTGCCGGAGGAGAACCGTCTTGGCCCGGAAGGCAAAGGTTTCAAGATCGTGATGGAAGCGTTCAACAAGTCGCGTCCCCTAATTGGAGCCCGTGCTCTTGGGTTGGCCCAAGGCGCAATGGATCACGCTATCGACTTTGTTGAGGGACGAGCTGCCTTCGGTCAGAAAGTATCAGATTTCCAAGGCATACGCTGGATGATCGCTGATATGGCAATCGATATTGAGGCAACCCGACATTTGGTCTATCGGGCAGCATCGATGTCTGACGCCGGTATTACAGGGCGGGAGCTGGCCACTACTGCAGCAATGTCAAAGTGCTTTGCGACTGATACGGCCATGCGCGTTGCCGAAAATGCGGTACAGCTTTTTGGCGCGGCGGGCATCTCAGCCGAGTATCCAATCAATCGGTATTTTCGCGATGCCAAGGTCTTGCAGATCGTAGAAGGAACAAATCAGATACAGCGAAACATTATCGCGAAAAATGTCATTGATCATAGGCGCTGAGGCACTTAGGTACTTTGGGGCACAAGCTGAGTTTCGTCCTGACCATATGACCAACAATACGGAGTCATAAGCGAAGGCCGAAGTGTTTTTCAAACAACAACGTGAAGGGAAAGATAATGGAAACTGTTGGTCTCGGATGTTACTACGAAGATCTTCCGCTAGGGCGGGCGTTCAAGACGATTGGCAGGACGGTGACGGAGCCGGATATTGTTAATTTCATCAACTGTACCGGTATGACAGAGGTCCTTTTTACTGACCTCGAGTTCCTTGCGAAGTCCTCCGATATCAAAGGGAGGGTTTCGCCAGCAGCACTCGTTTACACCTTCGCCGAAGGGCTACTGGTACACGCAACCATGCAGCATACGGGTTTTGCTTTTCTGAATATGGAACTGGATGTGAAATCCCCCGTTTTTGCAGGGGACACAATTCATGTCGAATGTGAAGTGATTGAAGCCCGATTGACGAGCAAGCCTGGTCGCGGCCTCGTCCGAACTCGCAATAAAATCGTCAAGCAGGATGGCACGGTCGCACTCGAATATACACCGCTAAGAATGATCAAGTGCCGGCCAGAAGAAGGTGCGTCTGAGGATTAGCCCACAAAAGGCAGGGCGCATCGCGTGCCTTGCTAAAACAGATGCTGAGTTGGCCACCTTAAAGTGAGGTAAAAAATGCATCGTGACAATGCTTGGACGCCTCTTGCTGGCGTTAAGGTCACTCGATCTCTCTGCCCTATTACCCGGGCCGCTTGCTGCTTGCGTACTGGGGGATCTAGGCGCGGACGTCATAAAGGTGGAACCGCCAGCGGGAGACTTCGGTCGTACCATGACTGACGCCCTGTTCGAGGGGGCGAATAGGAACAAACGGAGCTTGGTTTTGAATCTGAAAGCTGCGGGCGTTCGTCCAATAGTTGCACGCCTCGGAGAATGGGCTGACATAGTTGTCGGAAGTTATCGACCAGGTGTTGCCGGGCGGCTCGGGATTGGGCACGACGAGCTTCGCCAGTGCAACCCCCGGTTGATCTATGCTTCCCTCTCTGGCTATGGGCAGACAGGTCCATGGCGATCTACGCCGGGGCACGATCTAGGCTATTTAGCTGCCGCGGGCGCCATGAGTTTGCCAGGTCACTGGGCAGAGAAACCTCGCCGAACGGCATTGCCAGTTGCGGATATCATGGCAGGCGCCTGCGCAGCAACCGCGATTCTTGCTGCACTGCGGCAACGGGACATATCCGAAGAAGGGAGTTACCTGGACCTTAGTCTTTACGAAACATCGCTGTACTGTACCGGGATTCGATTTGGTTTTGACGTTGGTGGCCCAACCCAGGAACACCTCTTCCCTACAAATGATCTTTTTGAATGCTCGGATGGTCGGGTTATTGCTTTTACAGTGATAGAGGACCACTTCTGGCGTAATTTTCAGGAAGTCGTTAAGCAGTGGGATCCAGTATTAGCAGATGCACGTTTTGCAACTGAACAGGGACGACGCCGAGACGGCGATGAGTTAAATGCCCGATTGCACAGTCTGTTCATGACGCAAACGGCAGCTGACTGGGTAGCTCTGCTGTTAGCACACGATGTTCCAGTCCAAGGATGTGTATTTCCTGCAGAGGCTGTTCATTCTCCACAAGTAAAAGAGCGTGGGGCAATAGCAGAGTATAACGGCAAGCGTGTTTGTCCGTTTCCGGTGACCGTAGATGGCATATATCGTCCCGGTGTTCGGGAATCAGCTCCGAGTTTAGGTCAACATAGTCGTAATATTCTGGAAAAACTGGGATTTACGAGTGCTGAGGTTGATATTTTTCTCAACGCAGGCGCCGCTTCATCACCAATCTGAGTTAGTGTGTTCTAAAGGGCAGAGTTTGTTCGCCGCTGGCGAGGGGGCGGAGGACTCCGTCACTGACTAAGTTAACACAACAGAACGTTTTTAGACATGATGTTTTGACCTGCCCGTCCTCAACGATCGTGGGTTATCGTTGGGGATGGGTAAACAACCCTTAGACAGAGCCACATTGAGGAGGGCAGGTCATGACCAAGTTTAACGCTGAATCCATTTCATTTCACACCGTCGGCGCGCCCGTTGAACCGGAACAACCGACGAGCCATAGCGCTTATGTCGTAAGCAATGGGATGGACTCCTCGTCGCCTCACTTCGGCGTCAGCACGCCATAATGATGAGTGAGGCTAACCACGATCTTCAGGATGAGGAGAATTCCACATGACCATTACCCGAGTTGGCGTCGACATTGCAAAATCAGTTTTTCATGTTCATGGCGTTGACCGTCATGATCAAGTTCTCTGGACCGGCAAATACTCTCGCCAGAAATGGCTGGATGCTTTATGCAGACGCGTACCTGTTGGAGCTGAAATCGGCATTGAGGCCTGTGCTTCTTCCCACCACTGGGCGCGACAGCTTCAAGCCCGGGGGTATCATGTGAGATTAGTTGCTGCTCAGTTTGTTAAGCCCTACGTGAAGAGCAACAAGAATGATCAGGTCGATGCTGCGGCCATCTGCGAGGCAATGGGTCGCCCCCATATGAGATTCGTGCCGGTTAAGACGGTAGCCCAGCAAGGTATCCAGGCCACTCACCGGATTCGGGCAGAATTGGTAGGACAGCGAACAGCAAAGTCGAACCAGATCCGAGGTCTTGTAGGTGAGTATGGAATCGTTGCTCCAGTCGGCATCCAACAATTGCGCAAAGCGCTACCTTGCTGGCTGGAAGATGCCGAAAATGGACTGACTGATACCTTTCGCATTCTTTTGAATGGCCTGGCTGAGGATCTTCGTTACCTCGATGACCGAATTACTTCACTTGATGAACGGATTTCTCAGAGTGTTCAGCAAGACCCCGTCGCAAGCAAGCTGATCACACTGCGTGGCGTCGGGCCATTGACGGCTAGCGCCCTAGTGTGCCTTAACAAAAGTTCGTCTTATTATTCAGCTTATCGGAAAGACGAGCGATTGATGCAATGATTTGATCCGCTGTTTTGCGCCAGATAAAAGGTTTGGGATCGTCGTTGT
>NZ_NIHD01000022.1 GCF_002806975.1 Marinobacter aromaticivorans
TTGGTCTGTAATGATCAAAGGAATAACGGGTCGACCCATTGCAGTAGCTCCGTCGATGCTTTCTGCAATTATAACCTTAAGCTACAAATTATTCGACGAACTTTTGTTAGGGCACACTAATGTTTATTCTATAAAGCTGTTTCACCCGATTCTGACCAACCAACCATGAGATACGCCCATGAAAATCGTTAAAGTTCAGGACATCATTGGTACCGAGCGTGAAGTCAGCGACAAGCAGTGGACCAGCCGCCGTCTGCTGCTCAAGAAGGACGGAATGGGATTTTCCTTCCACGAAACGATCATCAAGGCAGGCTCCGAGCATACTTTCTGGTACAAGCACCACCTGGAAGCCGTTTACTGCGTTGCCGGTAACGGGCGCATCAAGGACCTCGCCACGGGTGAAGTTCACGAGATTACCGACGGTACCCTCTACGCCCTGGACAACCACGACAAGCACACCCTGTACGGTGGCACCGAGGACATGCGCCTGATCTGCGCCTTCACCCCGCCGGTGACCGGCCAGGAAGTCCATGACGAGGACGGCGCCTACCTGCCGGACAGCAGCGATAACTGATCCGCCCTGATAGGGCGGCTGATCTGACCGCTGGCACACCCATGCCGGCGAGTCCCGATCTTGGTGGCGCCACCACTGGCACGTTTGTCCGACCTGCGCCTGGGCACTGGTACATAATGAGACGGGCTATGACCACAACATGGCTGCGGCTAGCATGTGAAGGCGCTATCGGAAGCACACAAGTACGTTACACAGAGTTTCCACAGAGGTAGCCACCACCGCAATTGCATGGCTTTTTGATTGATGGTGCACAACTGGCCGTTCGCAGGCGGTCCAGTCGATTCTCTTGCCCATCTGCACCAGTTCCTGCCGGGGGTTAAGGATGTCTTCGAGGTAGGTTTCCAGCAGATCTCTCTGTCGGCCGGGGCTTAAATTGATGGCTTTGCGCAGCACAGGAAACGGAATTCATGACCTCATTGCAACAGAGTGATCCTGAATCGACAAGTTCCAAAAAGGGCTTTTTCCGGAAATTGCCGAAAAGGCATTTGGACACTTGGCTTAGTCTTGATGTTTATGGACATCTCATCCGAGCTTGTTTACAGCCTCTTGCCGAGATTCATGACTACGCTCGGTGCATCCATGGTCAACATAGGGATCATTGAAGGCTTTGCCGAGACCCAGCAATCGAACAAGACTGGTCTGGGACTGCCCTCGGTATGACCAAGAGCAGTCAAGCATTTGATCTACCTGTGTCATGAGGCTTGCGCCGTATTTTACAGAGAGTCAAGAGGCCTCTGCGCCGGGACTGTGCCAGACCTAATCCTTCTTATGATCCCGGTACCCGGCCATCATTTTCATCATCCAGCCCGGATACTCCTCTGGTATACGGCTCACCTCGTCGAGCGCATTAAGTTCTTGGCCCGACAACCGGATCTGCGCTGCCTGGATATTGGCTTTCAGCTGCTCCGGCCGCTTGGCGCCAACGATAATACTGGATACAGGCTTCTGGTGTAGCAGCCACGCCAGGGCGATTTGGGCTACGGTAACCGGCTCGCCGTCCATCTGCTTTCCGTCGGCAATCTCCCGCATCACCTTGATGACTTTGCTGCCCCGCTCACGGTTGACGGGCGGAAAGTCAAACTTGGCACGCCGGTTTTCCTCGGACACGTCCGGCCCCTCGTATTTACCGGACAGATAACCGCCTGCCAGGGGGCTCCACACCATCAGCCCGACGTTTTCAGATTCCAGCATCGGAATAATATCCCGCTCCAGGTCGCGACCCACGAGGGTATAGTGGGCCTGCAGGGATATGATCGGGCACAGGTTGCGGGCCCGGCTGATGCCGATGGCTTTCATCACCTGCCAGGCGGCCCAGTTGGACAAACCCACGTACCGCACATGGCCCTGTTGCACCAGGGTGTTCAGTGCCCCCAGGGTCTCCTCGATCGGGGTGGCCGGGTCAAAACCGTGGATCTGGTACAGGTCGATATAATCCGTTTGCAGGCGCGCCAGGCTCGCCTTGCATTCATTCATGATGTGGCCGCGGGAAGCGCCACGGGCATTGGGGCCCTCGCCCATCGGGCCGAGCACCTTGGTGGCCAGCACGACATCTTCCCGGCGAACGCCGAGGTTCTTCAGGGACTGGCCAACAATGCGCTCACTGGCGCCGAAACCATAGATGTTGGCGGTATCGATAAAGTTAATCCCCGCTTCCAGGGCGATCTTCACCAGTTCGTCGGCCTGTTCCTGCTGCAACTGGCCGATCAGCCCCCAGATGTCCTCATCACCGCCGAAGGTCATGGTGCCCAGACACAGTTCGGAGACGAACAGACCCGAGTTGCCCAGCGACTTGTAGCCTGGACGATTGTCATCATTGAACCGCGGTAAACTCTCAGTTGCCATGTTGCACCTCCTCATGCTTTTCGGTTGGTGTTCCAGAATTCACTGTAAAGACTGCCGGTTTCGGTTTTTTTGCATTCGCTTGTGTTACTCGGCGAAGATGGCCTTATAGAAACGCATAGCGCCATCCCAGGAGCGGGCGGCAGCCGCTTCGTCATAACCCACCGGCATGCCGAACTCCTCGGCGATCTTGTCAGCACCCGGGTTGGTAAATGAGTGCAGCACTCCGGGGAAGCTCACCAGTGTCAGATCGACTTCGGCATCCTGCATCTCTTTGACCAGGCTCGCCACCTGATCCGAGGGGACCAGCTTGTCGGCACCGCCGGTATACACCTGGACCCTGGCTTTTACAGACCCGGGTTCAGCCTGGAGAGGGCTGCCGAGCGCACCGTGGAAGCTGACAACGCCGTCCAGATCAACACCCATGCGCGCCATGTTGAGAACGACGGCACCGCCAAAGCAGTAACCCTGCGCTGCAATTCGGGACGCATCAACACTTTCGTGGTTCTTCAGGATGTCCATCGCCTTCATGAAGCGTGCCTTGACCTGGTCCATGTCCCTGGTGGCTTCCTGCATGAATTGCTGGGCAGTATCGGGATGGTCGGCTTGTTTGCCAGAGCCATACATATCCAGTGCAAACGCTGTATAGCCGGCGGAAGCAAGCCGTTCTGCCTGATTTCGCGCGAATTCATTGTGCCCCCACCATTCATGGACAACCAGAACCCCCGGACGCTTCTGCCCGAATTCATCATCCCAGGCCATGTAGCCGGTGAAGGTCTCGTCGCCGACTTGATACTCGATGGTTCTGGTTTGCGTTTCTGCCAGTACCTGCGTACTTGCAACAGTGAGTGACAGCGTGGCTGCTGCCAGTGCTGTTTTCAGGGTGCTCATCATCTGTTTGCTCCTTTTCATTCGTTATGGGTCGGTTTGCGTAGCGATAATGTACCGGGAGCCATAAAGCAAAGCGCGATGCTTGCCCAGTCGTTACTGGCAGCGGGCGCTCAGCAGTCGCGTTGCAGCATCAAACACGCCAAGGTCTTCTTCGGTGCGCGCTGCGAGGTGGGCACCTTCCAGCATCGCCAGGGTCGCCGGTGCTTCATCAGTCGGATCACCGATGGCCGAGACGGATCCATCCCTGTGCCCCAGCTCAAACGTTTCTGCAATCCACTGCAGAACCATTGCGCGAACGGCGCCGACTCTGGCAATGACGGTGTCGGACAGGCTTTCGCGGCAGGTCGAAAAGGCAACACACAGACACACGGTTTGGCCATCATGCAACGCTCCGCGGTACAGGGCAATGAGTGCCTTGAGGCGCGCGCCGGCGCTGGTATGAGCTGCCTCGATCTCGGCAAGACCCTGCTGCAGACTGGTCTGATAGCGTTCGATCAAGGCTTCGGAGAGCTTCGCCTTGGTGGGGAAATGATAATGGATCGAGGCCTTTCGAATGCCGATGGCCTCGGCCAGATCCGCGTAGCTGAACCCGTCAAAGCCCCGTGACCGAACGGTGTGCTCGGCAAGATCCATCAGGGCTGTTCTGGTATCACGGTTCATGGTTATCCACCTGCCTGCCTTTGCAATCCCGCTATTGCCGGGCCTTATACCCTCGGTGCCCCGGCAAATCGCAGGTGCCCCGTTTTCATCCAGATCTTGGCGCCGTCGTCCCCGGCCGTCACGGACAACCTGTGTCCTTCGGGGAGGCGCAGCCAGTCATGCCTGGCCAGCACCTCGCCTTCCATGGTAACCGAACCTTCGATCACCAGCAGCTCGATTCCGCCGGGCGCCTCAGAGGTCAGTGTCGCCCCCGCATCGAGCTGGCTGTAGGTCACGATCTCACGATTGTCCTCATGCAGCTTTGCAGTGGCAACGCCGTCTACCGGGGCGCCCAGCCCGGCCTCCATATTCTTGCTGAACTGGGTGCGGTCGGCCAGGTCGAACTGCCACAGTTTCACAAATATCGTGCAGCCTGTGTCAGAGCCCGGAATATGTGAGGTGGTTGGAGGGTTGCGCACATAACTGCCGGCAGGGAAATCACCGTGCTCGTCCTGGAACACACCGTCGAGTACGATGAATTCTTCTCCCCCAGTATGGGTATGCGCCGAGAAATGACTGCCCGGCGCATAACGCACGATGGTGGTGGCGCGGGCAACTTCGTCTCCGATCCGGTCCAGCATGCGCCGCTCCACCCCTTTCATGGGCGAGGGCTCCCATTCAATCTGGTCGGAATGCACAACCACCGGTTTGGAGAAATCTGCATTGATCTCCATGTTATTTCTCCCTTTTGAGACCTTCCTGTTTTCAGCGCTTGCATTAAATCCGAAAGTTTCGGGTCATCCGGCGATTGAAGGACGGGCTGCGACTTTTGCGCGCCAGGCCTGTAGATTGGTCAGGGACTCGGGAATGTCAACCTTCGCGAAATCCGCAAACCCCAGACCGGCAAAGGCGGTGATGTCTGCGACCGAGAAGCTGTCACCTGCGAGAAACTCGTTGTCCGCCAGAACGCTGTCAAGGTAGGCCATGGTTGCGCTGGCCACTTCTTTCTGTTTATTGCCCCACTCAGCGCATTGCCAGGTTTCCAGATCCGGACCGAGCCCCGGGGTCGCGTGATGGAAATAGGCACCCACGGCGTTCATCAGACCGTTTTCTGCCCGCAGATTCATCATTGCGATACGGGCACGCTCCGCTGGGGTTGTACCCATAAGGGACGGGCCATCGAAGACACCGTCGATATATTCGGTGATGGCGTTGCACTGGGCGATGCAGGTGCCGTCGTCAAGTTCCAGCATGGGCACGGTGGCATCCGGGTTTTTCGTCTTGAACGCATCGGAACGGTGCTCCCCACCCATGACATCGACCGGGACGAATTCCACCTTATTTGTTGCGCCTTTTTCTGCCAGGGCGATGCGAACCCGTAGCGGATTGGGAAAGCCTTCAGTGTCGTAAATTTTCATGGATTACCTCTGTTGGTCATTAAGCATACGATGTTTAAGTTACCTATCAGTAGGTAGGTGCGCAAGAGGCAATTTAACTATTCTGCTTTGCTTTGAGCCGCTGACAAGACATTCCAAACAGCAAGGACGGTCCAGGCCTCCTCGCAGTAACACCAGCCAGGGTTGCTCTGACATAGCCCGCGTTTCCTTCAGGCCCGGATTAAATCCAAGGTTAAACCTTTGATGTTATTATTTTTTATGTCCATGGATTTGAGATTTCAGCTGCTTTAGAAGGTCTTTGGAGCTCTCATAATACAGGGTGTAGAACTGATCCAGATCAGCCAGCTTGGCAAGCGTTTGTTCATTGGTAATGGTTGCCTTGGCTTCGGCGATCACCTCCTTTCTGGCCTCGAGCCGTTTTATCTGCCCTTCCACCAAGGCAGCGTAGGGATGGGGACGAATCGCGAAGAAGTCCTGGCGCTCACCCGGCATTGTTCGACGCTCAACAATGCCGAGTCTTTCAAGAAAGCACGTATTCGTACTGACGCTCGCCTTACTGACACGCAACGTATCCACAAGCTGCGATGAGCTGACGGGACCATCCGACACGATCAGTGTCGCCCAAAGTTGCCCAGCGATGCGGGAAAAGCCTTCAGATTGAGCCTGAAGACCGAGGCGCTCAATAAAACGCCTGTCTGATTCAGTCAGTGTTTTCATAATCAGAAGATTGCAATGAATTCTGCCAACCCCCGCCCAGCGCGCGATACAAATTAACCGTCGACTGCAAGTGATCGCGCCGCGTTTCCACGAGATCAAGTTCGGTTGTAAACAGGCTTCGTTCAGCGTCCAGCACCTCCAGGTAACTGGATGCGCCACCCTCAAAGCGCAATCGCGCAAGTTTAGCCGTGCTTCGCAGTGCTGCTACCTGCCGGGCCTGCGCTTCCAGGCGCTCTTCGGTACCACGCACCCCGGCCATAGCGTCGAGCACCTCCCGAAACGCCACCTGAATGGCCTGACGATACGCAATCAGGGCCTGGCGTTGACGCGCCTCCGCCTGATTGACCAGTGCCTCGGAACGCCCGAAGTCCAGCAACGGGCCGACTACCGAGCCGCCCAACTGCCAAGTGGATGCGGAGCCCTGGAACAAGTCGCCACCGGACGCACTTCGCAGGCCCAGCAGCCCCTCAAACGAAATCCTGGGCAGAAACGCCGCCCGGGCAACACCGATTTCGGCGTTGGCCGCGATCAATTCCTGTTCGGCTGCGGCAATGTCGGGTCGCCGAACCATCAGATCTGCTGGTCGGCCTGCAGGGATACTGGCCGGAACATCCATCTCACCAATGGTATTCGCTACGGAAATATCACTCCGTACAATCCGTTGTGGATCTCGCCCCAGAAGCACTGCCAAGGCGTTTCGCTGAAGGGAGCGCTGTTGGCGAAGCCTCGGAAGTTCGGATTCAGCGGCCGCAAGCTCGGATTCTGCCTGCCGCAGGGCCAATTCATTAATCTCGCCTCCTTCAAACCGGGCCCGTTGCAGGGCGACCGATTCGCGGCGGGACGACACGGTGCGTTCCGCGATGTCGATCTGACGATCAAGCGCACGCAAATTGAAGTAACCATTGGCCACCTCACCAATCACGGCCAGTCGCACGGCCTCGCGATTCGCTGCACTGGCCAGAAGCCGTGCCCGGGCTGCTTCGCTGGCATTGGCAAGCCGCCCCCAGAGATCCAGCTCGTACGATAGCACCCCACCAACCTGGATATCGTTGAAGGGTTGACCACCACCAGCGCTGTTGACGGCCTCTTCACTCGGTCCCTGGCGCACCGCTGAGCCCTCCACCTCCAGAAGCGGGTATTGCTCTGCCTGCTGCCCGGTAAGGAGCGCCCGTGCTTCGGCAACCCGGCCAGCCGCGAGCTGCAGATCGCTGTTGGCATCAAGCGCCTCCTCAACAAGGGTGACAAGTGCCGGATCGCCGTAGCCACGCCACCAGTCCAGGGGGAGTTTCTCGTCCGCCGAAAGTCGTGCGGACGTCCAGGTTTCCGGCACCGACGGCTCGGGTTTCTCAACAGTCGGCGCGAGTGAGCAGCCACCAAGTGCCAACGCCATCACAGTGGTCAGCAATGCCTTAACGGTCATCAGCCACACCTCCATCTGCCCGTCCGGGAGCGGCCGCAGCCGAGTCATCCTGGTCTCTGGAGCCACTCAGAAAATCCGTGATACGGCGGACGACCACATAGAACAGTGGAATAAAGAACGTCGCCAGTATCGTTGCCGAAATCATGCCGCCGAGAACCGCCGTTCCTATCGCAATACGCGTGGTTGCACCGGCACCACTGGCGAAAGCAAGCGGCAACACACCCATGCCGAAAGCAACCGATGTCATCAGAATCGGCCTCAAGCGCACTCGCGCCGCTTCCTTGGTTGCCTCAATCAGCTTCATTCCCTGATCCTCGAGTGTTCGGGCGAACTCCACCAGAAGTATAGCGTTGCGCGCAGTCACACCAACGGTGGTCAGAATGCCAACCTGGAAGAAGACGTCGTTAGGAAGCCCGCGAACCATCGCTGCAAGTACCGCCCCGAGTACGCCCAAGGGCACCGCCAGCATCACGGAAATGGGTATGGTCCAACTTTCGTAGAGCGCGGCGAGCGCCAGAAACACCACCAGTGCCGACAGCGCGTAAAGCAGGGATGCCTGGGCACCGGCCTGGCGCTCCTGATAGGACAGGCCGCTCCAGGCGCCGGCCACACCGTCCGGGAGTTGAGCGATCAAACGCTCAACCTCGACCATGGCTTCACCGGTACTGTAACCGGGAGCCGGCTCACCCTGAATCTGGCGGGACGGAACACCGTTGAAACGCTCAAGGCGCGGTGAGCCATACTCCCAGCGTCCGTTCGTCACTTCGCTCAACGGGGTCATCTCTCCATCAGCGGCTCGCAGATACCACGCCTCAAAATCCTCAGGCAGCATCCGGAAAGGGGCATCACCCTGAACATAGACTCGCTTGACCCGCCCCTCATGGAGAAAATCGTTAACGTATTGCGAGCCCCAGGTCACCGACAGAAGTCGACTGATCTCGGATAACTCTATGCCAAGGGCCTGTGCCTTTTCGTGATCAATGTCCACTTTGTAGCGGGGATTGTCCGCCAAACCGTTGGGACGCACACTCGTCAGCACGGGGCTTTCGGCCGCCAACTGCAGCAATTGACCTTGCGCTGCCATGAGTGCTTCATGCCCGATGGCACCCCGATCCTGTAAACGCAATTCAAAGCCCAGGGCCTGCCCCAATTCCGGTATCGGTGGCAAATTGAAAGCAAAAGCCCGCCCATCACGCACCAGCCCGGCAAGCGCCCGGTTCGCCCGCTGAATGATCGCGTCGGCGCTTTGCGTCTCGGGATCGCGCTCACTCCATGGCTTGAGATTGACGAACGCCAGTCCCGCGTTCTGCGCCCGGCCAGCGAAGCTGAAACCAGCGATTGTGAAGAGGCCCTGCACCTCATCCTGGTCCATAAAGTAATCTTCGATAACCTGAATCGTATCGATTGTACGCTGCTGGGTCGCACCGGCGGGCAACTGATACTGCACCACGGCGAACCCCTGGTCTTCCGCGGGCAGGAACCCGCCGGGCAACCGCACAAAGAGAACGGCCACCAGGCCGACGATGCCCAGGAACGCCAGTGTGTAGAGCCAGGCGTGGCGTGCCGTATGGCCAACCAGCCGGACATAGCCCCGGGTCAGTCGCCCCAGGCCTGCCTCAAACCAGCCGAACAGTTTTTGCAGCAAGGTTCTTTCGTGCGTGGGCTTGAGGATCCGACCACACAGCATGGGGCTCAGAATCAGAGCCACCAGCACCGAAAGCACCATGGCACCAGCAATACTCAGGGAAAACTGCCGATAGATTGCCCCGGTGGAGCCCGGAAAGAAGGCCATCGGGATAAACACAGCAGACAACACCACGCCGATGCCAATCAGCGCGCTGGCTATCTGCCCCATGGACTTGCGCGTCGCCTCCATCGGGCTCAGGCCGTCCTCATGCATCACACGCTCGACGTTCTCAACCACCACGATGGCGTCATCCACCAGAAGGCCGATCGCCAATACGAGACCGAAGAGGGTGAGCATGTTGATGGAAAAGCCGAAGGCCGCCATGATCGCAAAGGTGCCCAACAGCACCACCGGGATTGCGATGGCGGGTATCAGGGTAGCCCGCCAACTCTGGAGAAACACGAGCATGACCAGGACCACCAGGGCGATTGCCTCGATGATGGTTGTGACCACCGCGTCGATGGAGGCCTCCACGAAGGGGGCCGTCTGGTAGGGATACCGAATCTCCACCCCTTCGGGAAAATAGGGCTCGAGCTCCTGGACCCGCGCTTTAACAGCCTCTGTGACGGCAAGCGAGTTGGCACCCGGCGCCAGATTGATGCCAAGGCCGGCAGCCGGTTCGCCATTGTAGAAAGTGTCAATCTGGACTGCACCGCCGCCCAGCTCAACGCGGGCAACATCCCCCAGGCGCACCCGGGAGCCGTCGGGCATACTCTTGAGCAGGATGTTGCGGAACTCTTCGGTTGAGGTGAGCAAGGTCTGGGCGGTGACCGTGGCATTGAGCTGCTGGCCCTCGACTGCGGGCAGCCCGCCGAGCTGGCCGGCGGTGACCTGGGCGTTTTGCGCCTCAATGGCGGCGCTCACGTCGGCGACGGTCAGGCCGTAATTGGTCAACGCCGAAGGGTCCAGCCAAATCCGCATCGCATATTCAGAGCCGAAAACCTGCACGCTGCCGATACCGGTTACCCGTCCAATGGGTTCGGCTAACTCGGAGCTGATAAAATCGGCGATATCCAGCTTGCTGAGGCGACCGTCGGTAGAGACGAATGCCATTACCATCAGAAAGCTGGTGCTGGATTTCTCGACGCTGATCCCCTGCTGGCGCACCACTTCCGGGAGTCGGGGTTCCGCCAGTTTGAGCTTGTTCTGTACCTGGACCTGAGCAATGTCCGGATCGGTGCCCGCCGCAAAGGTGAGAGTAACCGTAGCGTGGCCTGAGGAATCCGCTGTCGACCCCATATAGAGCAGATTGTCGAGGCCGGTCATCTCTTGTTCAATGACCTGAACCACCGTATTGGACACGGTGTCCGCCGAAGCGCCAGGATAGTCGGCCTGAATTTCCACCGCCGGCGGTGCCACCGACGGATACCGCTGGACCGGCAAAACGAAGATCGCCATGATACCTGCCAGCATGGCGACAATGGCCAGAACCCAGGAAAAAACGGGCCTGGAAATAAAGAAATTAATCATTGTGCGTGGCCCTCGTCGTCGGAGGCGCTTTTCTGTGAATTATCCTTGCCACTGGCTTGCTGGTTTTGGGTGGGATGTAATGGAATATCTGCGGCAACCGGCTTCACCTTGGCTCCTGGCCGAACCTTCTGCAGACCGGAGACGATGAGACGATCTCCCGGTTCCAACCCCTTCTCCACCAGCCAGAATGCACCAATGGCCCGCTCTGCCTCTAACTGGCGGGCGACAACTTCACCCTCCGGGTTGACCAGCAACGCGGTGGCCTCTCCTTGCGGATTACGGCTCACGCCCTGCTGCGGCGCCAGAATGGCGTTCTCCCGAACTCCCTCACTCAGACGAACGCGCACGTACATTCCAGGCAGAAGGTCTTCGTCCGGATTGGGGAAGACGGCTCTCACCGTGACAGAACTGGTGCTTTGGTTGACGGTTACATCCGTAACGTCAACGCGTCCCTTATGCGGATAGGGGGTGCCGTCTTCGCGCAACAAAACAGTCTCGGCTTCATTTGGGCCGGCCTTAGAAGCCGCGCCCTCCTTCAGAGACGACCGAATTCGAGCCAGTTTTTCGACCGGTAGCTGAATATCGACATACATGGGATCAAGCTGCACCACGCGTGCCAGGACCTGGGGCTGATTGGCGGTCACCAGCGCACCCTCCGTGTACAGTGTCGGGCCAATGCGCCCGGCGATGGGAGCCTTGAGCTCGGTATACGCCAGATCGATACCCGCCGTTTCGACCATCGCCTGGGATCGGGAGACATCCGCCCGGGCTGCCTCCAAGGCCGATAGCGCTTCATCACGTTGACGCTTGCTGACCGCGTTCTTCTCAAACAAGTCTGACGTACGTGCCCACTCCCGCTGCGCCTGTCTCAATTCGGCCTGTGCGCGCTCCAGTTCTGCCTGGGCCCGCTGATGGGCAGCACGGTATCGGTTGGGGTCGATCTGGTAGAGGACCTCACCTGCTTTGACCTGGGCGCCTTGTTCAAACAAGCGCTCCTGCAAAATGCCCGTGACTTGCGGCCTCACTTCCGAGATACGGTAAGCGGCAGTTCTGCCCGGCAGTTCCATTGAAAGGTTCACACGCTGAGGCTGCATTTCAACAACCCCGACTTCCGGAGGCGGCGGTGCAGACCGCTCAGCCTTTGCCTGACCGGAGGAATTGTCGCAACCGGCCAGCAACAAAGCCGCCACCCACACTGGCAACATGCGGACCCCAAATAGACGCGCCATCAAACTCTTCTCTGTCTGCATATAACTAACCTCTGAATGGGCCAAAGACTCAAAAACCGTTCGATCCATGCCTTCATTTATAACCAGGTAGACAGAACGATCGATCCAAACTGATCGACGCCGTCCTTTTCCTCAAATTCTTCGCTTCGCCACAGGTAGGTGTAAGCGATCTGCCAGCGATCCCAGGTCAATGCCGCACCCACCTGGGCGTCGCCAACCCATTCGCGGCTATCAACCGAGTGGCTGTCCTCGAAACTGTTGCCGTCGAGCAGCAGGTTGTGCGCCATATAGCGCCCTTCAACGGCAGCGAAGAGGTACCAGCTAAAGCCCTGATCCCGCCGAAAAGAGGATTGCCCGCCTTGCGCGGGGGCGACTGATGGAATGCCGAAACTACGATCAAGCCCCTCTCCCAAACGAAATCCAAGGCCACTGGAAGCGTAGGTATACAGGTTGCCGAGCGCCAACCCGGCAGACGGTCCATATTCAATGGTCAGTCCAGAAAAGTTTTGCTTCATAAGCCAGGCACGTTCATAACCGAAATTGATGACTGGCTCGTTATCAAGCTGGTTGTCCCAACCCCTCGGCTTGTCTGCCGCAATTAGTTCATGGAAATTTCGTTGAATCACCTCAGCGCCGGAGGCCGGGCCCACCATGCCCACGTCGATATGCAGGCTGTCTGCCAAACGCAAGCCACCGCGCTCCCTTTCGCTCAGTAGCGAAATCCCGCCAAACAAAAGGCCGGCATAGGGACGGTCATCTTTAATAAGCGCTTCAACCTTTATATCTTCCGGCGTATACATCTGTTGCCCCAGCCGGTACGTTACGCCCGCAAGACTACTGCCAGACCAGCCCGGAATGACGTCCGCAAGACGGCGGGTCCAATGTCGATCCGGGGGCTCAAAGGCCCAGATCACCTCTACGCCGTTGGTATATTGACCATCGCCGCCGGCGGAAAACGCATCGTTTTCCACTTTCAGGGACAGCAGGCCTTCAGCGGAAGCTGATGTCACAAGAGAACCCAGCAACAAACCTGAGCACCAATTCCGATAACGCTTTCTGCAACATCGAGATTTCAATGAAGAGCCCTCTGCCAAGGCGGGTTGCTCAGGATGCAAAAAAACTTGCCCCAGAATGCTGACATACCTTCCGCTACGGCGACTTTTTGGTCGCCGGCCAGAAATGATGAGACGGTTGCCCGCACAATTTGTTCAATCTGTTCAGTATAAACTGAACGTAACACAATTACTGATTAACGGCTAGCCGTGATGGAATGGTTCTGCACCGGTGGAATGTGCGGAACGCTCCAACTCTAATCTTGTCGCTCGCGCTTGAAAAATGTCTCGGGTTCAGGAAATTTTGAGGTTGGCGGAATTTTCCATAACCCGCTCAAAAACACGCAGGGCGACTTCCAGGTCGGTATTTTCAATGCCTTTCAGCATCTCCTCTCGCAACACATTCGCCCGCTCATTCAGATCGCTCATAAAGCGCTCACCGGCATGGGTAAGATACAGCAGCCTGGCGCGCCGATCACGCTCACTACGCCGGCGTTCAATCAGACCCTGCTCCTCAAGGCTGTCAAGCAGGCGGACCAATGTCGGATTCTCGATGGTCATCAAGTGGGCTAACTCCCGCTGGGTCAATCCTCCACCACCACGCTGCAGGCAGATCATGGTGAACCAGCGAGCCTGGGTAACCCCCAGGTCTTTCAGGCGCTCATCCAGCAACTTGCGCCAGCGTCTTGCTACCCGGGCATTGATGAAAGGAAACTGATCTCGAGGGGTTTGTGGGTCCATGTCACTGTCCTGCTATTGATGATTCAGTAACAGTAAATCGTAAGCTAATCATTGAGGCAAACGTAAGTCACACATTGATCAGGGATCAGGCTTGCGCCAGATCAATAGGCAACATCACGCGGATTCCGAGGCCAGCTAAGGAGCTTTTCCTTCCACTGAGACAGGTAACTCGCCGCTTCTTCAGAGACAGGAGGCCTTCAACGTACTGTCGCCCTGATAGACACCCTTGCTGCCGGGACCGGCAACCGGCTTAAAAAACTGGCGCCGAGCGCTCCGCAACGCCGTAGCATCTTCACTCGACACCCGCCGGGGCTTCGGCACGGCGTCTTCCAGGCAATCCGCATCCGCTAAGGTCAGTCCCCAGTCGAGTAGAGTCTGCGGGGCCGACAACAAGGCCAAGTTCCTTTTATCGGCCAGAATGGCATGAACTCGAGGTTGGGTGACCGACAACCGGTAGTTCAATAGGTTGAGAGTGTTTTTGGGCTATTTTTCACGTTTGTCTGCCAACCCTCTAATCGGGCCCAGCCGTTGAAGCCTTGGCAGCGTTAAGCAGCGTTCGATTTTCCATAATCTGAGATTATGCGCAGCGATATTCCGCATGATCGGAATGTAAAAGACCCCCGCAGCAAGTGCGCCGGCCCCGTACACGAGCATCAATCCCGCCGTTTGTTTAATACGAACCGTTTTCCAATCTAACTTAATCGTTAATCATCTGGCTAAGATACGCGAAAACCTCTCTGGCAAAAGCCGGCGCAGATTCCTTGGCTTCGGACATGCTCTGAAAACCAGAACCTACCAACCCGAGAAAATGAAGCTCGAATACATCGGGTTCATCATCCGACTTTTGAATCGCCATCATTTCCTGGCCAGCAAATCGAGCATATTGAATAAGCTCCGGGTCTCGCCCATACCAGTCTTGTTGCGGAGCTTCGAGGGTTAACTGGCCCGCAGGGCCGATCTCTATCTCAATGTTCATGTAGCTTGCCTCCAGCTTCCGTTCTCCAATGGTTATCTAGTGCTCGTCACATGGATGAGCCCGGTGATGCCCGGGGTGACAGTCTTGCTTTTGCTCCAGCGGCCTGTCTTTATCGCCGTTCACTATAGAATCGGTAGGCGTTACGGCCCTCGTTTTTGGCCTGGTACATGGCCATGTCGGCGTGGTGCATCAGCATACGGAAGTTATCCCCATCAGCTGGGTAGACCGAAATGCCCATGCTGAAAGTGACATTGAGAACCTCTCCTTCCAGCTCGAACGGGCAGGAGAACGCCTGAAGCACTTTGTCGGCAATGAGGCCGGCATCCCCGGGGGCGTTGAGTTCGTCCAACAGGATTGTAAACTCATCGCCGCCAAGCCGGGCCACGGTATCGGCGTGACGGACAAGGTTCTGAAGTCGCTCGGCCACAGCCTGAATGATTTTGTCGCCCGCGCGATGCCCAAGGGTGTCGTTGATTTGTTTGAATCCGTCGAGGTCCAGGAACAACAGCGCCATACTCTGGCAGTACCGCTGTGCACGGGCGATACTGACTTCCACTCTGTCTTCAAGCAATCGCCGGTTCGGCAGGCCGGTCAATGCATCTGTCTGCGCAAGCCTCTGCAAGCGCTGGTTAGCATCGGTGAGGTTGGCATTCAACTGGTCGATCTCCCGACTGAACAAGACCATAGCCAGGTCCTCGCCGAGATCCAACGCGGCGCGTCGTTCCACCTCTGTCCATGGCTCACTCAGTTCCTCTACAGTTTCTGTCCAAGCGACGAATGAACGCCTTGGGGTCAGGAACAGTTTGCCCTCTGGACTCCGCTGTGCCTGATCCTCCGGGCGGCCTGCCCAGACTCGACTTTGCTTTTGCCCGGATCTGAAAAATAGCAACCAGCCATTTTTGTTCCCTGTCATGGGCAACCTGACTGCGAGCAGGCCACAAGCATCGCCTTGATCGGACCAGTTGCCGAGATCGCTACGCGCCAGCGAATGGGTGTGCCAGACGTGATGCCCTTGCTGGCTGGCAAAATACTCTGCAATCCGGTCGAGGCTCTTGCCCGTTGGTACGGCCCCGAAATGGAATCGCTCACCGCCGGAAAAAAGCGCCAGGCCGCTCGCTTTGAAAAGGGTCAGCCAGTTATCGCCATACCTCTGTAAAAGGGCTTTTAGCGTGGGAACTTTGCCGGTGTCGCGGATCAACATCAGCTCACGGCTTTCACGGATTTGCTGGCGAAAACGGGAGTCGAGTCGCGCTTGAAGCAGCATCAGACGTGATGCCGCTACTTGAGCGAGCACTGTAATATCATCTCGCATTGCCGGTGACACCACCCTGGGCTGATGCCCATGGCAGGCAAGCAGTCCCCACAGTCTGTCCTCGTCGTGAATCGCAATCGACAGGGCAGCACCTACCCCCATGTTCTGGAGGTACACCAAGTGGATGGGCGAGACGGCCCGCAGATTGCCAAGGGAAAGGTCCAGAAGCGCCGCTTCAGCCGGATCTGCCTCTGGCACCAGGGGCACCGAAGTCGCGGTTGCATCAGGGATACTGCGCATCGGGTTGATGCTGTACAGGTGTCTGACCTGTGCCGGTATATCGCTTGCGGGAAAGTGATGCCCCAGGTAACTGTCTGCTTCGGGCGCACGGGACTCTGCGACGACACGGCCGTGATCGTCGTCATCGAACTGGTAAACCATCACCCGCTCATAGCCGGTCAGTTGCCTTACAGTCTGCACCAGACTTTCAAGCAGTTGTTCCGGAGAGTCTGCGGCACTAACTTGCTGCACCCAGGCACTGCGACTGGGTAACTGGTCATCTCTGGCGTCGGCCTTCTGCAGTTCCAGCTCAATCACAATCCTTTGCCCACTAATGTAGTGCCGCGCGGAGAAGTTGCGCTCAACACCCCGAACTGAAAGGCGAACCAAGGACACGCTGACCGGAGGGACATCGGCGTCATTGGACCTGGAACGCAATCGTTGTACAAGCTCCGTGCCCAGTAGCTGGACGGGATCCTCCGTCAGGGCATCGGCAGGTGTGATGCCTAGAATATCTTCAAGATTGGCACTGACCTGGCATATCTGTTCTAGTGCCAGATCAGTGCTGATCAGCCCCCCATTGGGTTGAATGGCATTGGGGCTATGCACGGGTTCCCGGGCACAATCCTGAAGGGCAGCTTCAATCTCGCTCTTGGTGTAGTCGGGCATGGATCAGACCCTTTCAGTGGTGCTACCGGCGTTCAAACGCACCAGCAGATTCTCAAAAGCCGCTATCGCGCCATCAACGACCTTGGAGTGGCCGTAAGAACCCTGGCACGTTTTCATCAGCGTTTGGAACAGCCGCCAATTGTTTCGAGTGTATAAATGGAAGTATCGTGCACCAAAGGTTTCATTAAGTCCCAGCGCCCGTGACACTCTCGGTGCAATGACCCGCCCACCCTGGTTGGCACCTTCCAGTACATACAGCCAGCCCAGAATGTGCTCCGGCGCCTGAAGCACCGACGAGCCTAGAACATCAGGCTCTACCGCCAGTGCAAAGCCGTTGGCATTAAGGTCGTGTAAGTGCTCAGCCAGTAGCTGGGACCGAGGCTGATACCGGTACTGCACTGACCCGGCCACTGTGCCGGCGATTAGCCCATAGGTAAGCCCAGGCTCGCAGGCTTGATAAAAGCTACGAAAAGCCTGCAGCACCCGGATATAAGCATGTTGATCAAGCTCCGGATGCAATAACGCTGCGAGCAGCGGATGTCGCTCTACACCAAGGTGGGATGCTTGGGTAGCCTCCCTCAACCTCTTATGCAGTGAGCCAGGCAGGTGTGGAATCGGGTTCATCTGCGATACACGATAAGAGCTCTTGTGGTACCTCCTCGTTAGCGCTTGGTAAGACGAGTTCTAGTCCGCTAATAGCGATTCCCGGGAGGACGTCATTTGGCTTAAACTCTATGCTTTCGACCCCGGGGAGAGGCTGACATCAGGGCCGGCATCAAGCCAAAAGACTTTACCAATGAGTAGGGTGAGATGGTATACAGTGCCTGAAGATTTTATAATGTTTTTCATGTATCAAAAGGTAATCTTTTAGATGGTGCCTCGGATTGGTGGCATGTGAAGACTGGAAAGTAGTCGCCAGATCCCCATTGATGGCCAACCTATCCCAGCTACCTCTTAAATAGCCCCAACGGGCGGCGGAAATGGATCGCTTACCCCGCTCCTCGTAATTCAGTCCACTGTGGCAGGATGTTTGAGCCGGGCGCACTATTCAATATCGGCTGAGCACTCTTCCCTCTGCTTGTCTTTTGCAGTTGAGGCTCTGAGTCCAGTGAAGTCGTGTTTACATCGAGTATCGTCATGTCGCGGGCTACACCGGCAGGAGATCAGGCAGCTTTTTCAACTCTGCCAGAGGCATTGGCCGGGCAAACAGATACCCCTGCAGGATATCGCAGTGCCGGCGGGCCAGGTCGTCTTGCTGTTCCCGGGTTTCTATCCCTTCTGCCACCACGATCATATCCATATGATGGGCCATGGTAATGACCCCCTGCACGATGGCGGCAATCCGGTGATCGGTTGTGGTTTTCGCCACAAAACTTCGATCGAGTTTTACCTTGTGGGTGGGCAGATCCCGAAGATAGCTCAGGCTGGAGAAGCCGGTCCCGAAATCATCCAGGGCCACACGTACGCCGAGGGTTTTGAGGGTTTCCATCAGCTCGATCACAGGCTCCGCCCCGTCCAGAAGAACGCTTTCAGTGACCTCCAGTTCCAGCAGTTGTGGCGCAAGGCCCGTTTCTGCCAGTACCCTGCGGACGTCATCCAGGAAGCCGTCACGGATGAACTGCAACGATGAAATGTTAACTGCGACACGTAGGCCCCTTTCCCGCTGAGCGTTGAAGTCTGCGATTTCTATGCAGGCCTGTTTGAGGACCCAGAGGCCGAGGGGGACGATCTGGCCGGTCTGCTCGGCCAGTGGAATGAACTCACCGGGCGAGATCATCCCCCTGACGGGGTGGTGCCACCGCACCAACGCTTCGACACTGCGCATGCGTCCAGTGATAGCGTCCACTAGGGGCTGGTAGTGGATTTCAAACTGGTTTTCATTCAGCGCGGTGTGAAGGTCATGCCTGAGCTTCACGCTGTGCCGGCTGCGCTCGGCTTTCTGGCCACTGTGCCATTGCCAGGTGTTTCTGCCCTGACGCTTCGCCCGCTCCCGGGCAATGTCGGCAAACTGGAGCAATTCGTGAGGGGCGTCCAGAGGGGTGCAGTTACAGGCGATCCCGATACTGGCGCTGATGTGAACCATCTGGCCATCCACGTCGATCGGCTGTGCAAGTCGCGCCAATATTTGTTCTGCCTGCTTAATAACCTCGTTCCGGTTCCTGTAAGCGGGTATCAGCAGGCCAAACTCATCGCCGACCAACCGGGCAACGGTCGCCTCGGGTGCTGTCAGGTCCATCAGCCGCCGGGCAATGGTTATGAGTACCTGGTTGCCGACATGGTGCCCCAGTTCGTCATTGATGGGCTTGAACCCGTCCAGGTCCAGATACAGGACTGCTACCGCGCCACGCCCAGCATCAGCCATCAGTGCGTCACGCAGCGTCCCTTGAAAAGAGGCCTCATTGGGCAAGCCGGTCAGCAGGTCATGGGTGGCCTGGTAGGTAATATGAGCTTCCTGCTCCCGTTGGTAGGTTATATCCTGATGAGTGCCAATAAGGTGAGTGCATCGGCCGTCATGGTCGAACACCGGACTGATCCGAAGGTGATTCCAGAATGGCGTACCGTCCTTTCGGTAGTTGATCAGCTCGACATTGACCTCGGTTTGATGATGCAGCCCCTGCCGTATGGTTTCGAGCGCTTCCGGGGCGGTGTCTTCTCCCTGAAGAAAACGGCAGTTACGCCCTATGACTTCGTGGTGAGGATAACCCGTCATTTCAGTAAACGCGGGGTTGGCATAGACCACCGGCATGTCTGGACTGCGTGCGTCCACCATCAGCATACCGTTGGGATTTGCTTCAATGCCACGCTTGAGTAGGTGCAGGTCCGCATCCTGGTGTTTGCGCTCGGAAATGTCGCGGCAGAGGCCGTAGACGCCGACAATCTCACCCTGGATGATGACCGGGAACTTGGTGACCTCCAGAAAGTAGGGGTGGCCGAAGGCGTGAGTGCCTATGGTTTCGTAGGTGATGACTTCACCGTTTCGAGCTCTGTCGAATGCGGCCTGGGTCTGTGCGTGGTAATCAGGTTCAATGAAGAGGTTGAAGTGACGACCGTGCAGGCTATCCGCAGAATAGCCAGAAATTTTTTCCAATGCCTTGTTACAGCTTTGGAAGCGACCCTCAAGGTCGAACGTGTATACAGCATCGGGATGGTTGTCGAACAGGGTCCGGTGCCACTCGGAGAGGGCTCTATGGTTCTCAGCGTCCCGGTGTCGGAGAATGGCCAGGGCGACCAGGGCAGCGCCCCGGGCCAGGTTGCGTTGCGCACCCACAGTGGGGGTGGCTGGCGCGCGGTAGTAGGTGGCAAAGGTGCCCAGGAGTTCGTTTTTCGAGGTGAAAACCGGCATGGACCAGCAGGCACGGACACCTTCTTCCTCGGCGATGGCATGGAAGCCCGTCCAGCGACGATCTTCTTGAATGTTATCAGTAATCACTAAGTCTTTAGTAAAGGCCGCTGTACCGCAAGTGCCCATGTTCTCAGCCACCTGAATATCCTGCATGGCCTGGAAAAAACGATCTGAAAACCGGTCGCTGGGCATCAGACTTAGGCGGTTGGTGGCCGGATGAAAACGCATGATGGAAACCAGCGCTCCTGGCATCATGCTGCCGACCCAGTCGGCTATGGCGTCCAACGTCTGTTCCAGTGGGTGTTGCTGGGCAATCAGTTCATGGATGTTCTGCTGCGCTTCCAGCACGGAAAATTCAATGTCGCTCATGGTGCGATGCTCTGCTGACAGATGGGGTTCTTCACAGAAAGCCCTTTATGCGCAATCCCAAAGCAACTCTGAGCTGACCGACTGGGGGCAATCCCCGATCTGAATAAGATTATTATGTGTCGAGTATGTCTCGAAAGCCGCTGCACCTAGGCATCGATGCGTATTTGCAGCGTGATTCGTACTCAATGAAGTATTGACAACAGATGCAAAAAAGAAAAAGTTTTTAAGTAACTGTTTGTTAACGTGACCTGCCCCCAACTGTCTTGTCCGGTCGGTCACCCTAATTGTCGCCGAACAGTTAATTGAGTCCTCTTGGGGATGCCCTGCCGTACGCCAGGCCGATATCTACCGAGAACTAACAGATCCGGAGATCATCTGGTTGATTTATTATTCTGTGAATCCGGGTTTTGGGAGTTGGACCCCATAAATAGTGGGGGGAGCTGCAAGCAGACTTGCGGCGGCTGACACGCGCCAAAAGAAAACTCGGATCGGAAATGCCGGTTTACCATAAGGGCTTTCTTATGTGCAGTGGCTTTTCTGAAGGCCGCCCGGTCCTGAAGTGGGTTTCAGGGCACGTCTTTGTGCCGGTTTCATCACACCAACTGATGTGGTGATCGCCGCCCGCCTTCAACTGATTTCATTGCTTTCTGTTTGAGCAGCGCTAACAAGCCTTTGTCGATATGAGGGGGTTCCCGTTAACGTCCCGTCAGGAATTGTGTACGGTTTACACGATTTATCGACCTGGAATTTTGTTGTCATAGTATGGCAAACTCCGACGCCCGATTTCCCAGATCGATTTTTCGTTTTAATGTTGTTCGTCCCATGGGTTTAAGAGCGGCACGCCGGTCGACTGAAAGTCAGATACGTTCCGCGTAACTATCGTCATTCCATGAACAAGCGCGGTTGCCGCAATTAGGCTATCCCTGAAAGGGTTCGGATCCGGCACATGAAGTGCCGCGCTCCGCTGGGCAACGGCTGGATCAACCGACAGGATGCGTCCCGCGAAGGCAGGCAAAACATGCCCTTCTAACCACGCCCGAAAGATACCTCCTTGCGGCGGGTCGCGGCGCTCGGCCAGTAACACGCCGATTTCCAGCTCTTGAACAGTGATGGCTGACAAATACAGATCTTCTGAATCCACGCTATCGGCCCACCGCTCCACGTTCTTGTCGGATCGGCCAGCGCGAATCTTCCGCAATTCAGAAACTACATTAGTGTCAAGAACAAACATCAGGAAAGATCCGCAGGTCGTGCATGTTCACGCGAACGCGGAATCTCAAGGTCAATATCGGCAATCTCCGGCATTGCCAGCAAATCGGCAATTTTTTTGTGGTTTCCGGTAATGCGCTGATAATCCTCGATGCTCATGAGGACGTGAGCCGGACGCCCCCGGTCTGTGATGAAAACCAAGCCATTGTTTGCGGCTCGTTTTGCTTCGCTTGCGCGTTGGTTGAACTCGCGACTTGATAAGGTGGTGATTATCATGGTGACACCTCGCACGCTTGACATATGTAGCTACGTTACTACATGCGCCAAGAAAGAGCAACCTTTCCTCAATAGGGTTTCGTTTTCCCGTGCGCCAAAATCGGCATTTACTCAATCACTACTTTGATTCCAACTTCCTCCACCTTTTAGGCAGCGGCATCTTGCTAAGCATTTTTGCTTTTCATGCGAGCACAAATTGCCCTTGAACATAAACGGAACGCCGAACTGCAAAGCGAGCGGGACAGCCTGGCCGAGCGGGTGGCCGTTCTCGAAGAGGCCGAAAAGACGAGTAATCCGCAATGAGTCCAGATAAAAAATGAGCGTCCTGATCGATCGAGTGTTGTTCAACAACGAGTTGTATCAGAAGCTCACGCCGTGGGAGAGGGACTTTCTGCGCTCGATGTCAGAGGTTTATCGAAAGCGCCGGTCGTTCACATCCAAGCAAAAAAAACGCCGCTCACAAAATTATCGAACAGCGAATTGGGGCAGCGAACCTGGAAGACTGGTTCAACCGGAGGAAATGATGGAAACCGTTTTTTTGGATACCGAAACCACGGGCCTCGATGACGATGCCCAGGTTGTCGAAATCGCCATTGTGGACAGCACCGGGGCGGTGCTTTTTGAGAGCCTGGTGAAGCCGACCGTGCCGGTAGACCCCGAGGCGGCAGCGATCCACGGCATTGGCCCGGAGAGGCTGGCCAGTGCCCCGGCATGGCCAGAAGTTTCAGAGCAGGTGCGGGCGGCGCTGGAAGGCAAAAGGGTGGTTATTTTTAACAGCGACTTTGATCTTCGGATTTTGCACCAGACCGCCGAAGCGCACACCGAAGGCCAAGGCGTCGAAGCCTATGATTTTGCTGTTCGCTGGATTCTCGAACTGGAAACCGAGTGCGCGATGTACCGGGCGGCTGATGTTTTCGGGGCAACCAACCAATATGGCACGATTTCCCTGGTGAACGCGGCGGCCGCCGCTGGCATTGAATTCCAGGGCCGGGCGCATAGCGCCGCAGGTGACGCGGCCACGACTGCCGCGCTTTGGCGTGTGATGGAGAAGCCGATTGAGAGGTGAGCGATAACGATTGAGTTGGCCACAAATTATGGAGGCTTAGGTTATGGTGAAACGTTGTCGTAGCAGAGATCTCTCACAAGTGTTTCAGTAATAACCTATTGGGGTACCTTCTACTATGCGTAAACTGCCCGGGAGTCGTTTGGTCAGGACGGCCAGGGCTCACTGCCGGCAGGGATGCCAGGCAAACGCGACACCTGCCCAGTGGTGTGACGCGCCAGGGAGAGGCCTGGCTTTCTTAATTCCCTCAATGATACTCACCCTTACCTACCACCTATAGAGAAGGTAGAGACTTCACGATCCGAACTGTCTCCACGCTCACCCGGGTCACCTTCCCAATCAGATCCACGATGTACCGAGGGTCATCCGACCATTCGTTCGGGTCATTAACGATCCCGGATTCCTTGTCCTTGGTGATCTGGTAACGATCCAGAATCCATTCCAGGGCTGACTTTCCGTTGACGATGTACTCATGGGCGTCATCCGGAATGCCGCTGAGCGTCAGATGGTCGTTGACCTCGATTTTGGATTTGTCGGGTTTGCGCGCCGAGCCGCCCCACTTCATCTTCCGGACTTTGTAATGGTCGACTTCATCAAGCACCATCCGTTCGCTGTGTTCGGTCAGCGGGAAGGGCTCAATGTCTTCGTAGTTCAGGTGCCAGTAAGCCAGGTCCCGCCCCGCCTTTGAGAAGTCCCAGAACGCCTCTGCATACGGGACCCGGGGTAGGTCTTTCTTCAGGTCAGCGCCATACTTCTGTCGGTACTCGTCCGAATGAAGAAGGCCATAGGCGTAATAGAAGATGTCTTCCTTGGTAATGGACTGATCCTGGTAATGAGTCCGGATTTCCTGAAGCGCATTATCTGTGATTCCGTCGTGGCGAATGTACTCTTCGGCGCTGTTGTTTGAGGCGGTTTCTTCCGAGAACAGGTCGTCCTTTGTACCGGCATCCACCCTGCGTTTTTCGTACCAGTAAAGGGGCAAGCATTGACCATTAGCTAAAACCTGAACATCGGGAATGGCTTCCGATATCAAACAGGAAAAGCCTTTTGACATCCCTGTACCAGTAACCTGAATGGCTATATTGTCGCTTACAACCTGCGGGAAAAGCTTAGATTTGTATCGATGATTGAACTGAGCATCGTAATAAAGCCAAAACTTGCAAAAAGGACGATAGAGAGCATAGCCGATTTTTCTGCCATCAAATGATGCCGGCTTACCTTGCACGAAGTCTTCCAGCAAGCTGCTTGTCCATTTGATCGCAGTTGGATCATTGCCGACTAATTTTTTAGCTGCAGAGATTTTTTCAGAGTTGCCGCCTGACACCTGATGGAGAGCAGTATGTTGCAGTGCAAGCTGGTTGTTGTAATACTCGATGGTCGTTTGGATCTGGTTTTCGAGAGCGCCCCTGCTGAAGTTGTAAACCCACGAATCACGGCTTGTTTCCACACCCCGTGAGCGCACCTCGAATATAGCTTTATTGCCCGTTAGCGGCTTCAACTTCTGAAAATCATCACTCCGCTGATTAATCCAGTCATGGGATTCATTGGGCGCGATTGTCTGCCAGGGAAGCCCATCAATGCTGACAGCATCTTCCGCTATGGCGAGCTTTTCTTCCCGAGACAGGTAATCACCAATATCGTGATAATGGATGGTGCCCGGACCGGTCTGGCGAGCTTCTCGAACCAGAATGGTGATGGCGACAGGCGCTCGGGAGCCGGCATCAAAGACCCCACCGCCTTCCTGTTTCCTTAGTTCGCCTTGAGTACGGGCATTGCCTCTCATGTTGAACACATAGATGTGCGAGAAGTCATCCTGCAGGCACTTACGGAAACCCGCTGTTGCATCGCCATCAATCCAGCCGCCGTTGGTGACGAAGGCCACAATACCGTTGCCATCCCCGCCTTCATCGTTGCCGATCCGGTCGGTGGCCCACCGGTAAGCGCGAATGTAGGAGTCGTACAGGCTGTTTTTATTGGTTGAAAGGGAATGTCGGGCATAGGTTTCCCCAATCCGGTTATCCAGATCACGGTACTTGGCGCCGCCCTGGGTCACTGAGTAAGGCGGGTTACCCACGATCACCTTGATCGGGAGATTGTTCTGTCGCTCGGCCCGGGCGTTGTTCTCCGGCAAGACCACCCGGTCCACCAGGTCATCGGATTCGGTCATCTGGAAGGTGTCGGTCAGCACCATGCCCGGGAAGGACACGAACTCGGCATTACCTCGTGCCCGGAACGCACTTTCGATGTTCACGGTTGCCACATAGTAGGCCAGCAAAACGATTTCGTTGGCGTGAAGCTCCTGCTCAAACTTCCGCTTTACGTCCTCATTGCGGATGAGCTCGGGATGCTGCAACAGCCTTGTGATGAAGGTGCCTGTCCCGGTGAACGGATCGAGCACATGAACCTGCTCATCGGTGAGGCGAAGGCCAAAGTGTTTCTGTAGCGCGACATCGGCGGACTGCAGAATAAAATCCACGACTTCGATGGGCGTATAAACAATGCCAAGCTGGTCAGCCAGGTCTTTAAAGGCGGTTCGGAAGAAGCTCTCGTAAAGGCCTTTAATCAGATCCTGGCGGGATTTCTCGCTTTTCGCCAGCGCGGCCCGCTCGTGGATGGACTCATAAAACGCGGCCAGCTCGGCGGTTTCCGAATCGACCCGATGGCGATCCAGGTGCTCAATGACGCTCTCCATGGAGCGGGAGACCGGGTTCTCATCGACGAATGAACGATCCGGGAACAAAGCCTCAAACACCGGTCGGGTGATCTGGTGCTGAGCCAGCATTTCAACGGCGGCGGCCTCATCGACGGCTGGGTTGATGGTGTCCTGGACCCCCTTCAAGAATTGATCGAAGACCTTGCGCGTGTCCGGGTTCTGGATCAGGTCGTGGATGCGGGCGATGATGCGCTCCGCAATGCGGGCAACGTCTTTGGCCCAGTCGTGCCAGTAGTCCCGGTCTCCCAGTTTCTTGGGGATAGCGGCATAAACGGCTTCCGAAATGTCTTCAATGGGCAGGGGAGGCAGTTCAAGCTCACCTTGTTCACCGGCACTGTCACCGCTCTCGTTACCCTCGCCACCGTCGCCTTCCTCGCCGATCACGGTGACCTTCTTGCGGAACTCCGCTTCATCGACCAGCGATTCATCGTGCGCCCGAAGTGCCTTGATAATCTTCCAGATGCCTTTGAACTGGGCATCCTTCTCGATATAGCTGTTGTAATCCTTCAGCTTTTTGCTGGGAATACCGACGGGCAAGATGATGTAGCCATAGTCTTTACCTTCAGCCTTGCGCATGACGCGTCCAACCGACTGAATGATATCGACGATGGATTCCCGGGTATCAAAGAACACCACGGCATCGAGGGCCGGCACATCAATGCCTTCAGACAGGCAGCGGGCATTGGTCAGTATCCGGCAGCTTTCGTCATCGATGTCCGTCGCCCGCAGCCACTCCAGGGATTGCTGGCGAACCAGTGCGTTCTGGCTGCCGTCGACATGGCGAACCTCGCACTTCAGGGCGTGATCATCGTGGGTATGGCTTTGGTACAGATTGACCAGCGCGGGGAGGTTTTGCTGAATGGTATTCGAGGCCTTGATGGAGCGAGCAAAGGCGACTGCCCGTTGCATGGGCTTTCGGTCAACCGTAGACGCATCTTCTTCACCTTCATCGCTCACCAGACGAACGTCTTTTTTGGCGAGGCCTTTCCAGGTACCCATGACCTTGGACACAAACCGGGTATCAATGGCCTTGGCCTGCTTGTCGTCGCCAAGTTGTGCCTGGTAGGCGTTGGTGACCGAGGGCATCTTGTCCTCATTCACGGCGACCAGGAGTACCCGGTAATCGGTAAGAAGCCCGCGACGAACCGCCTCACCAAAACCGATGCGGTAAAACACGGAACCGTATTTGGATTCATCATCCATGGAGTACAGTTCCGCGTCCTTGTCTTTGGCTTTTTGCTTGGAGGGGTCACCAAAGATGCGCGGTGTGGCGGTCATGTAAAGGCGCTTTCGGCCAGCGACAACCGCATTGTCATGGACCTTCACGAAATCAGAGGCAGGCTCGCCGTCCCGGGTGATGCCGGTGGTTCGGTGAGCCTCATCACAGATGATTAAATCAAACTCGCCAAGCCCCTGTTTTTGGGCATCCGAGACGACCTGGATGGATTGATAGGTCGAGAACACCACGGTACGCCGGTCAGGGTCATTGGCGGCAAAGGTGTCGGCGTACTGAGCCAGTTTGGTGGCGTTGGTGGTGGCCGGGTACGCCAGGTCGTGGGTTTTCAGGTCTTCCTGTTCCCGACCCACTTTGGTATCCGAGCAAATGGCAAACGCATGGAAAGGGGTCGTGGCTTCCGCGGTCCATTCCCGCAGGGTTTGGGCCACCAGAGAGATGGAAGGAGCCAGAAACAGAATGCGGCCGCCTTTAGGCACCAGTGCCTCCGCAAGACGAAGCGAGGTAAAGGTTTTGCCGGTCCCACAGGCCATAATCAGCTTGCCACGATCCTGCTCTTTGAAGCCCAAACGAGTGGCGTCCATCGCTTCTTGCTGGTGATCACGGAGCGTTTTCTTGGGCTTGAGCTTGATGTCAGCCGGGTTCTTTAAGCTGAACTGGCTCCAATCAATCGGGCTTTCATCCAGGTCCTGGACCCGAAGGCGTTCCACCGGGATCTGCTGGTTTTCCAGCGCCTTTTCAGCTTCGCTGCTCCAACGATCCGTGGTAGAGACAATCATGCGGTTGCTGAACGTGCATTCGCCTTCATTGGTGGCAAAGCGCTTGCCCGACGCAGTAAAGAAAGAGTCGAGATCATGCTTCGACAGTGTGGTTCCGGGCAGGTAAAACTTACACTGAATGGCCCAGTATTCACCGGTGGCGCGCTCTTTGGCGACCAGATCAATACCGATGTCCTTACCGGAGCGATCCGGCCACTCTGACCACAACCAAACATCCTCCAGGCGATCGGCATACTGAGGATCCGTGACCAGGTAATTGGCAATCAGGCGCTCAAAGCGATCACCAATGGTGCGATTGTCACGGACGTTCTCGCGTAGCTCGTCGAGAATGTCATGGATTGTTGTAGACATAGCAGCTCCCTGCAGATGAAGGTTCAGGTTTTCCCGGATGCTTTGTTTGAAGGCGGTTGGCCATTATCCAGTTTTGACTGGGCAATTCTTGTTAATGAAGCGTTCAGGGTAGTTCTCGATACGCTGAAGTGCTTCGCTACTTCCTTTTTGGTGATATTGGGATCTGACAACATGGCTGCGGCTTTACGCACATCGGTATCCGACATGGCCGGTTTCCTGCCTCCCTTGCGACCCCGGGCACGAGCTGCCTGAAGCCCCGCCATTGTGCGCTCTCGAATCAGGTCATGCTCAAACTCAGCCAGTGCCCCAAAGATATGAAAGACCAGACGGCCACCGGAACTGGTTGTGTCGATGGATTCCGTCAGGGATTTGAAACCAACACCTCGTTCATGGAGATCCTGGACAATCTCGACCAGATCTTTCAGAGAGCGCGCCAGGCGGTCCAGCTTCCAGACAACCAGAACATCGCCCTGCCGGAGCATACGAAGGCACTGCGACAATTCAGGTCGGTCTTTGAGTGTCCCGGTAAACTTCTCCTGGAAGATCTGTTCGGCCCCTGCTTTCTCCAGGGCATCCACCTGAAGCTCCGGACTTTGGTCGTTAGTGCTGACCCGCGCGTAACCTATGACCATAAAAGGTGCCTTTTCTGTTCATAGATTGTTGTACTTAATTGTTGAACAAGAAACAAGCCAAAATCGGGTATTTTGAGGGATGAATGGGAGCGTCCAACAAACGACCGTTTTCCAGCTATCACGAAGTGCATGCTGGATTTGGATGTATTCACGATTTAGAGGAGTTTAGCACCGCTGCAGCGTGATCCCCGTAACGGCCGGAAAATACAATGCACTCGGCGCCCAGATTTCATTGGCCAACTGCTAGTGTGCCTTAACAAAAGTTCGTCTTATTATTCAGCTTATCGGAAAGACGAGCGATTGATGCAATGATTTGATCCGCTGTTTTGCGCCAGATAAAAGGTTTGGGATCGTCGTTGTAT
>NZ_NIHD01000023.1 GCF_002806975.1 Marinobacter aromaticivorans
AACGACGATCCCAAACCTTTTATCTGGCGCAAAACAGCGGATCAAATCATTGCATCAATCGCTCGTCTTTCCGATAAGCTGAATAATAAGACGAACTTTTGTTAAGGCACACTAGGGAGACTCTGAATAAGTCCCCAAAATCAGCGATAATACGGCCATCATCAACCGCATAGGATTCGGTGCCACCATGGATCAGATGACCTTCTCCGAAGCCGAGTACCAGAACAAGAAACGCAAGACCCGCCGCGAGATCTTTCTGGAACGCATGGACAAGCTGATTCCCTGGAAGCAGTTGGAGAAGAAGATAGCCCGCCATTATCCGAAGGGCCAGAACGGCCGGCCGCCGTATCCGCTGTCTGCCATGCTGCGAGTCCACTGCATGCAGCTGTTCTATAACCTGAGCGATCCGGCCATGGAAGATGCTCTGTACGAGATCGAATCCATGCGGCGCTTTGCCGGTCTGAGACTTGCGGACCGTCTGCCAGACGAGACCACCATTCTCAACTTCCGGCATTTCCTGGAGCGCCAAGGCCTTGGCAAGGTGTTGTTCAAAGAGGTGAACAAGCATCTGGAGAAAAACGGCCTGATGCTGCGTGAAGGCAGCATTGTCGATGCCACCATCATTTCTGCACCGAGTTCCACCAAGAACAAGACAGGCCAGCGTGATCCGGAAATGCATCAAACCAAGAAAGGCAATGAGTGGCACTTCGGAATGAAGATGCACATCGGCGTCGACGACACGCTGGGCCTGATTCACAGTATCGATACCACCGCTGCCAACGTTCACGACATCGTGCCCACCGGTAAACTGCTGCATGGTGAAGAGCAACGAGTCTTTGGTGACGCCGGTTACCTTGGCATTCAAAAGCGGGACGAACATAAGCACCGTAAGAATGTGTCCTGGTTCATCGCCAGGCGCCCCGGCACCCGGAAGAAGCTGGATGCCGACAAACTGAAAGCCGAGGAAATCAAAGCCAGTGTTCGTGCCAAAGTGGAGCATCCCTTCCGGTACATCAAACAAGTCTTTGGTTACGGCAAAGTCCGCTATCGCGGCCTCGCCAAGAACAACAACCGGCTGCATTTGCTGGCGGCGTTCAGCAACCTGTTGATGGGCGAAAAATACCTGCTGGCGTAGGGCCAGTGCGCCTGTTTTCCGCCAAAATGGCTGGAAACGGGCAAATAACACACAAATAACTGGAGAATAGTGTCTGAATTTTCGAATTTTTGCCGGCTCAGATCGATACTGGCGAAAATCGGCGGTTATTCAGACCTTCCCTAGAAAAATTTCCTCCTCATGGATACGTTTCCCTTCGGAATCTTTTAAATAGACAGTCACTGTTAATTCGTTGATAGTGCGAGGACCGGTGTTTCTGGCGGAAATCCTAATGGCCGGAGCATTATCTCGACGGTAGGTATCGATTCTCCGCGTCGTGAATTCGGTAATCTCAACGTAGTTTTGAAGATACTCCTGACCTTCTCTCCAGGTTGGGTATTTTTTCAATGCTTTGTCGTAGTGATAGCTGAATATATTGAAGCCATCACCCATAATGGCGGCCTCCAAATCCTTGGCAATCTGGTAGGCACGCTCGAAGTTGTTTATATCCAGAGCTGCCTCAATTTTCGGGGTATAACTTTCTACAAGACGGGTGTTGTGAAAATGAACTGCACCTTCAGGCTGTCCAACTGATGGGGTCCACCTCATCTAGGCCGTCCAGGAGTTCTTTTTCGGTTGGGCGTTTGGTTTTCATGGCACACTCTCCGCAATCACAAGCAGGCCAACTCCGGGGCAGTGGGCTGCAGATAGTATGACTTTACCACCCGAACGAAGCGAGCTACATAGCCGCACTCGCCCAATGGTGGGGGCAGCCATTCGTCGGGACATTTGGCTCCCTTGCTCAGGCTCGCCTCGACCGACAAAAGATTAACCGGGTCATTGGCGATGGACCGGCGCTTCTGGCCAAGCCACTCTCTGGCTCCGCGATCCCAAACCCAGGCCAGCGGCACAACATGTTTTGTGCCCTCAAGGAACAAGCTTTGGTCACAAAGCGAACATACGGATTGGGCAATAACGCTTACAAAATGCGCGCCTACGGAATTGGAGTAGAAGGCGCAATGCAGCAGGACTCGTCATGCCTGAATTTGTTTAGAGATTAGCGAAGTCGATGAGTCTGTGAGAGCTCGATATAAACATCTACTGCGTCCGAGAACGGCTTCGATTTCCAGAAAGCCGAGTTGAAGAACCGCCTTACAGCAACCAAATCTCAATTCTCTCCGCTATCTCCAGAGCACTCTCAACTTCGGCACCAAGGTATCGCGAGGTACCGGACTTACTTCCGCAGCAGGGAAGTCCAAAAACCGTGTGTTCATTAATGACCCGTTACCTATGTCCTGACCGGTATAGGTCATTACCGTCAGGACAATAGCCGATACCAAAGTGACAGGTCGGGAAGGTAGGTAATAGCTAACAGCACCACCAACGCTGCCAGCAAAAACCATTTCACATCACTCAGCATCGACAGGAATGAGATTCGATTAGTCATCGCTGCAACGTAAAGGTTCGTTGCTAGCGGAGGTGTCAGAAGGCCGATCTCGATGTTAATCACCACAATGATGCCGAAATGAACCGGATCGATCCCGAAAGACGCCGCCGCTGGCGCCAGCAGTGGACCCATTAAAAGGACAGCCGCGCTGGTCTCCAAGAACATACCCACGAGCAGCAACGCGAGATTCACGGCAAGCAGGAATACCAGAGGGTCGTCGGTAAAACCGGTTGCCAGAGCCGCGATGGCCTGAGGTACCTGCTCAAGAATCATTGCCTTGTTGAACAGGCTTGTCAGGCCAATCACGAACATGATGGCCGCTGCGCTGATTCCCGCCTTGAAAAACACCGTGTTTAGCGAACCAAGATCCAGTACCTTTCTGGCAACCGTCAAAAAGATGGCATAAACGGCAGCCACCGCAGCCGCCTCGGTCGGCGTGAAGAAGCCGGAGTAGATACCTCCCAATACCAGAGCCGGCAATAACAGAGCAGGGCCCGCACTCTTCATTAGTCCGGCCATACGTCCTGCCGTGGATGATACGTCAGAACTGGCGGTTGTTTCGGTCTTCTCGCCACCGACAGGCAAAACATATCGGGCCCGCAGCGTGTGTGTGAGCATCAAGGCCAAAATGAAAAGAAAGGCCGGTACCAGCGTGGCCATAAAGAGCTGGGTCACCGAGACCCCAACCACCGAACCATAGAGAATCAGGGGAATTGATGGCGGTAGCAGCACGCCGGCCAGGCCCGTCGACGCATTCAGGGCTCCGATATAGCCTGGGGCATAACCGCGCCGCTTCATCTCCGGCCCGATCGCCGTTCCCATGGCCGCCACCGTAGCCACGGACGATCCTGTCATTGCGCCCATCATGGCACTGGCGGCGATCATGATATGCCCCATCGGTGCGCGAAGCCTTTTGACAAAGAGCTCGCTGAACTCGATAAGCTCCCGGACCATACCTCCCCTGGACATAACTTCGCCGGCCAGCAGGAACAGAGGAATCGCAAGAAGAGGATAGGCCTGTAGTGTGTCGAAAGGCGCAGACGCCATGTATTCAATGCTCATGTACCAGGCGTCGGCATTCATGACAACGATCAGCGCAAAGGCCACGCCAATGGGCAATCCAAATACCAGCAGGAGTAAAAGAACCGGAACAAATGTCATTTTTCCCGCTCCAGAGAGTTAACAAAGACCGCCAGAAGATCTATCAGGCTGTGGAACAGCATCAGCGCCATGCCAACGGGAATAAAGGCAAGCGGAATTGCCAGAGGCGTTCCTAGCTCCAGCATCTGCTCACCCGATTCGACAGCTTCACTGAACACAAACCAGCCGCTATAGACGAAAATGCCTGAAAAGACCATATTCGCTACTGCGGTGACTACCCGGCTCAACGTACTGACGCCCCGCAATCCGATCAGCCGGAGTGCATCAACAGAGATATGACTCCCGAGGTAGGTGCACATCGCGGCGCCAACAAAGGTCAGGGGAATGACAGAGACCAGAGCCCACTCCCCGAAGTTCGGCCATGGCAGATTCAGGTTCCTGACCAGGATGGTCAGGAAAACAGTCACTACCATGGTTGCCAGAGCCAGGGTGCAGGTCCATTTTTCCATCCAGAATAACCGGTCTTCCACCTGAAGAATCCAGCCTGCAAGCCCGGTTCTTCTGTTGGTATTGATCACTTGTGTCATACCCATGGCCCCGCACTCCTGAGTCAGTTGCCTTCAACTTCCTTTCGAAGTTCAGCAATTCTCTCCTCGCCGTAGACTGGAGTGAGCTTTTCCCAGATCTGCATACCGAGTTTCTGAAATTCCGCCATTGCCTGGGGCGAAAGTTCTGTTACTTTCACGCCGGCTTCTTCCATTTCGGCAATGGCGGTCTCGGTCATCGCCCGGTTTGCTTCAACCTGACGCTGCCCCACTTCCATAGCGGTTTCGATGAACAATGCACGATCCTTTTCCGACAAGCGTCCCATGAGTTTCTGGCTCGCTGTGATCGTAGACATCACGTAGGAATGGTTTGTGATGGTGACGTACGGCTGGGTTTCGAAGAACTGCGCCAGATGAGTCAGAATCACGCCATTTTCCTGGCCATCGACCGTGCCCTGCTGAAGGGCTGTAAACAGCTCCGGGAACGGAAGAATCACGACGTTCACGCCAGCCTGCTCAAAAAACATCTTCAAAGACTGAGAAGGAACAACCCTCAACTTCAGACCATCCAGGTCACTTACTTCGGTGATTTCTCTTTCAGAGTTGGAGATGGTCCGAAAATCGTTCTCGAAATAGCCGATCGCTTTCATGCCGTTTCGCTCCAGAGTGTCGTTCAGGGTCTTCTGAATAACACCGTCTGGAGAGTAGAAGATCCGGTCCACGGTTTCATAATCGGTTGCGATGTAGGGAAGAATGTGGAAATCGAACAGCGGGTCCAGCCCCACCAATGAGTTGGGATTCACGAAGGCCAGATCCAGACTGCCTCGCTTGAGATCCCGGCCGATGGCCTCATCGCCACCGAGTTGCCCTGCTGGAAAAACCGCAACGGAAATCCGTCCGTCAGTTCGCTCATTGATCAATTTGGCAAATTCGTCAGCAGCTTCGCCGACAGTGGTGTTCTGCGGAAATACATGGGCCAGCCGCAGTCGCATTTCGGAAGCTGAAGCCATACCGGAAGCCATAAAAACGAAGATAAGGGGGAACAAAAAGAAACGTAAAGACATTGTTGAAAGGCTCATAAGAACTCCTAAATTCGACAATCGGCCCTCGACGGGCCGACTTTCATTTTTGTTTTAAAGTACACCTCAATAACGGATCTCAACTCCCGATTCATGACGTGTAGTAGTCAAACTAGCCCAACTGAATTCAGAGTTCAATATGTTTCAAATTTTTTGTATTCAGAAGTTCAACTTCTTTCAGTGATATCGAAGGCACTTGCCCAATTAACTAGTTCTCCGCTGGACACTGACACCATCGGCATCCGGCTTGAGAGCCCGGTATAACCTGAGCTGGTAAAATCGGAACTTGGCGTATTTCTAGGGACGAAGTTACCTCAACTGCCAACTGGTAAATTCCTCAGATGTATCCTTAGCAGATTGGCATAGCTACATGAACTCAAGATGGAGTTATTGTCAAATCTGGTGTATGACCATCAGGCAGCGTCTCTGTCAGATTGATCATCCACCCGTTCTCCATCCCGAAACTGGACGTTGTTCACGACCAGTCTGAGTTGGTCGAACCCTTTGATCCGCTTCCAGCGTTTCTGGGCGGACTGGAGCAGTTTGAACACCATCGATAACGTGGTGTCGCGGTTGCCACAGGATCGGCTTCGCTTGGTTCTCAGTCGTACGGTAGCGAAAGTGGATTCAATCGGATTGGTCGTCCGCAAGTGGATCCAGTGAATCGCCGGAAAATCGTAGAAGGCCAGCAGTTCGTTGCGGTCCTTTTCCAGGTTGTCCATGGCCTTGGGGTACTTGTCCCGGAACCGCCGCAAGGTACTGTCAAAGGCCTTGTGAGCGCCGTCACGGGTCTCGGCCAGGTAGATCTCGTGCAGTGCCGACTTGACCTTCGGTTGTACCGATTTAGGCAGCTTGTCCAGCACATTAGCGGTCTTGTGCACCCAGCATCGCTGGTGCCGGGTGTCCGGAAACACCTTGCTCAGGGCCTTCCAGAAGCCCAGTGCGCCGTCGCCAACAGCCAGCTTGGGCGAAGGCTCCAGGCCCCTTTCCCGTAAGTCTGTGAGCAATTCTCGCCAACTGGCTTCAGACTCCCGGTGGCCGTCCTCGGCGGCAACGAGCTCCTTGTGGCCGTGCTCGGTCACGCCGATGATCACCAGCAGGCAGAGCTGTTCGGCGACAATTAGGATGACCGGTCGGACAAGATAGTTGACGCCAGACACAGAGCCGGTCATCCAGACGGACGTTGCTGTACACGCCGTCTGCCCACCAGTAGACGTAACGCTTCTGGCTCAGGTCTCGCCGCTGCCAGTCCTTGTGCTCATCCAGCCACTTCGCCTTGAGCCGGGAGACCGTGTTCGCCGACAACCCGTTGGCCTGCTCGCCGACCAGGGCACTCAGGGCCTCCTGGAAATCGCCAGAGGAGACACCGCGCAGGTAGAGCCAGGGGATGAGTTCATCCAGACTCTGAGCCCGCTTCAGGTATGGTGGCAGCAGCTGACTGTTGAAGCGAATGCCAGAACCACTGCGGTCCCTGACCTTGGGTACCTGGACATCGACATCCCCAACGCCTGTCTGAATGGTGCGCTTTGGTAGATGACCGTTGCGGACTACCGCCTGGCGGCCATCGGGTGTCGATACATCGGCATACTGATCCAGCAAGCCCTGAAGCTCCGACTCGACAGCCCGTGCAATCAGGTCACGGGCACCCTGTCGGATCAGGTCGTGCAACGGGTCATTGGTGGCTACTTCTGGCTGTGAAAGAGCATGCAGGTTAGACTTGGACATGGCGTATCGTTCCTCTGTTGGTTGTGATCTTGGCGGAGATCAACCAACAGGATACGCCACCCCTTCAGCCTGCTTCCATACACCAGAAATCACCATAACTCCTCAAGATGTCTTCCTTCCCTAAAGCTGTCCGGAAATCTCCACCCCCAAGCTCTCCAACTAGGCAAGGAGCTCATGTCGGCTGTCAAGTTTGCGAACACCATCCATAGCGAAAACTTGTTGCCAGCGCCCACAGACGAAGAAAAGACTCAGAATGCTTTATATAGAAAGCTTCATGCTTGACCGAATGACCCAGAAGATTTCAGGTGAAATTGACTAGGGCGACAGCCAAACGACTGCAGAGGAAAAAGTGAGAAATGACAAAGCAGTAGATAACAGGACAATTTTTGCGACGCGTCCGGTATCCGCATTAAAACGTTCGGACAGCATTGGGACGTTGCTTGCACTAGGCAGAGCTGCAACAAGCGCCAACAGCCCCAGGGGGACAACGCCAATATCCGCCCCCAGAGCGATTGCGATATATCCAATGCCAAGAACAAGTAGTGGATGAATGAGTAGCTTCAATGTCACGATTACGGGTATGTCAAATCGCCTTGCCGTCGGCATTGATCCTCCGAGAACAGTCATCTGCGAGCGCGCCAGCACTGCGCCTATGGTAAAAAGGGCAGTTGGCGAACCGGCATCAGCAAGCATATCTACGGTATCCCGCAAGGGGCCAGGCAGATTGAAATTAGTGGCAGACGCAGCTCCTCCCAGCAAAATGGCCCAGGGGAGCGGATTTACGGCAACTCTCTTGAGAGCGCTAGTTATCGACTTCACCACTCCCTGGGACTCCCCTGCTGACCTGCTCGCCAGGGCAATACAAATTGATGAGGTGATAACCATGTCGATGGAGATGGAAATCAGCAGCGGTCCGGCCACTGCCGGACCAATGAGAGCAATCAACAGAGGCATGCCCATGAAGCCGGAGTTTGGGAAAGCCGCCACGAGCGCACCGAAAGACGCATCTTTCCAGCCAATTCGCCCACGGAGGGTCACTGCGATGGTTACTCCCAGCATAATGAGAGCACAGATAAGGTAAGTGATGAACAGCCCCGGATCCAGAAGCTTATCAATCGGCGTGCTAGCCCCGAACCGATAGAGCATGCAGGGTAAAGCAAAGTACAGAACAAAGCCGTTCAGGCCTGGTATGGCATCCAGTTGCAGCACCTTAAAGCGCGCAGCAAGATAGCCACACAGTACCAGAGCAAAAAACGGAAAGGTAACCAGAAATATCTGTTGCATAGATAGATGTGCCCTGCGGGCGCCAACTGCTTAATAAGGTTCGGTTCGATCAAGGGAACAATTGAGCGCCGGTCAGAAACACATTCCGTAGATGATCAGGACGACTTAACCACTTGCTCCCGCAAGACCCGGTGGAGAATTTTTCCCGTTGCTGTACGTGGCATGTCCTTGTCATCGATAAAAACGATCGAACGTGGACACTTGTAACCGGCAATACGCTCCTTGACCCAGTCGCGAAGTTCTTTCTCGGTAATCGTTTCGCCCTGATGTAAAACAGCTACGGCCTGGACCGCCTCGCCCCACTTTTCGTCAGCAACACCGATTACCGCAACATCCTTGATACTCGGATGTCCACCAACCACACCCTCAACTTCAGAGGGGTAAACATTCTCGCCACCGGAGATTATCATGTTGCTCTTGCGATCAACCAGCCAAATGTAACCATCTTCATCCCTGCGCGCCATATCCCCAACAGAACACCATTCCCCATTAAATGCCTCAAGCGTTTTTTCGTTGTTACGCCAATAGCCCGCGAACGCATAGGCTGTTCGGGAAAACAACTCTCCCACCTGACCATCTGCTACCTCCTCGCCATTGGCATCCAGCAACTTGATTGGCCCGCTAAATGCCCACTCTCGCCCAACAGACCCCAACTTCGTGATCTGCTCTTCTGGGCGCAAAAGGGTGACCCAGCCAGCTTCGGTTGAACCGTAGAGCTCATAAAGCTTGCCATTGCGGAAATAATCCATGATTGCCAGCTTGGTATCTTTTCGGGCGGGTGCTGAGGAAATCATCAATTTACCGACACTATCCATGTTGTAGCGGCTTTTCACTTCTACGGGAAGAGAAAGCAACATGATGTAGTGGGTGGGGACCAGCGACGTAAAGGTAACTTTCTCTTCGGACAGTTTTTTGAGAAGTGATTCGGGATCAAAACTGGGACTGTCGTCGATGATGCAGGGCGCACCCAGGTATATAAAAGTGAGGGCAAAGTAGATTGAATTCGCATGACACATCGGCATAACCAGCAGGCCTGTGTCATCGGCCGTGAATTCCATTTCCACGGCAGTCGCCATCGCAATCAAGGAATTGCCTTCGTGGTTGCGGATTGCTCCTTTCGGCTTTCCCGTTGTTCCCGAGGTATAAAGCAATGCGAACGTGTCCTCAGGAGCAACTTTTCCAAATTGAGCCTTTCTGTCCGAAACGCTGCCGGCAAGGGACTCATATGGCGCCCACCCCTCGGGTGCCGAGCTGCCAAGAGAAATGTAATTGCTGCCCTCCAGAGAAACGTCGTTTCTGATCGAGTCGACAAGCTCGGTAAACTCTTCCCCGGCTATCAACGCGCTGGCTTCACAGTGCTCAAGGATGTAGCTGATTTCCGCCCCGCGCAGCCTGAAATTGAGTGGCACGGTCACCAAACCCGCCCTGGCCAGAGCGACATAAATCTCCATCCATTCGATACAGTTGTAAGCTAACACGCCTACCCGATCACCTTTTTTCAGACCAAGTTCCAACAAGCCACTGGCTAAAGAGCTTGCCCGGCTGTCCCATTGCGCGTAGTTGAGTTCACGCTTTGAATCACGGGCGCCCAAGCGATGTGGATTCACCCGCGCATGTGTCGCGACCGCGTCGGAAATAGTTAATAAGTGGCTCATAGCCAGTCTCCTTAGCATTGTTCTTGGGTGCAAACTCGGCGTAGAGAAGATTCTATAGACTTCTGAATTCCGAATACGGTAGAATTTTAAACCAATCGCTCAGGTTTGCAACCACAGGTTTCGCCCACTGGCTCTTCCTCCGGTTTCAGTCCTGCCCAAAACAACAACACCGGGTCTTTCGATCCCCAGGAGATGACATGGCCATTCAGACGCTTTCCGAGAACTCTTCGGCGGCTGTTATCGCTCGCTTCCTCAAAGCCAGAGGTGTAAAACGGGTATACGCTCTATGCGGCGGCCACATCATGCCGATGTGGATGCAACTCGATAAGGCTGGCATTCAGATTATCGACGTCAGAGACGAGAGGGCAGCGGTCTACATGGCCCATGCCGAAGCTCAGCTGTCTGGTGGTTTTGGTGTCGCCATGGTGACTGCCGGGCCGGGAATGACCAATGCAATGACTGGCATTGCCAATGCGCACACATCCCGTATCCCTGTTATGGTTATTTCCGGTGTACCGCCGCGGTCCCAGGAAAACCGCGGGGCTCTTCAGGACATGCGCCATACCGAGCTGGTACGACCGATCACCCGCTACGCACGTACCGTACGACAGCCAGAGTTGGTTCTACAGGAGCTTGATGAAGCTGCTTCCTGTGCGCTGGGTCATGGCGGCGAGCCCGGACCTGTCTACATCGACTTCCCCGTTGATACGCAACGCGGCGAGATCCCCTCAGCTCTGTTACTGGACGAACACTTTGCACCCAAGGGACTCCCCCGAACGCTCCCGGAGCCTTCCGATGTTCGCAAGGCGGTGAACCTCTTGTGGTCTGCAAAGCGACCCCTGGTAATAACCGGCCGGGGTGCTATGGGCGCTGGCAAGCCTCTGTCTGAACTGTTGTCCAGGCTCGGTGCGGCATACCTTGATACAGGCGAAAGCAAAGGCCTGATTCCCGAGGACCACCCCTCCGTGGTCGCAGCCATGAGAGGGTCGGTGATGGGACAGTCAGATTTGCTGATTACCATCGGAAGAAAGCTGGACTTTCAACTTGCTTATGGGTCACCCGCCGTCTTCGGAAACACCAAATTACTGCGCCTCTCAGATTCTGCATCGGAAATTCGAGACAACCGTCGCGGTGATGTTGAATTGCTGTGCGATCCGGGGATGGCGCTTCAGGCCATTCTCGATGAAGCTGGCGATCGTGAGCCCGCAACTGACATGGCCTGGTCCCGCGAACTCCGCAACAAACACATTGAGCGCTGCGAAAAACTGTACCGGACAATGCAAGAGGCCGAGCCCGGGAGTGACGGGCTCATGCATCCCAACCGGCTTCTGGCGGCCCTACGCAAGGCCATTCCGAAGGATTCGGTGATCGTTGCTGACGGCGGCGATTTTCTCAGCTTCGCCCGGGTCGGCCTGCCAGCAACAACCTACCTCGACCCGGGATCCCTCGGCTGTATCGGAATCGGCACGCCTTTTGGAATATCTGCGAGCCTTAATCGGCCGGATCAGACTGTTGTGGTGGCTACCGGCGATGGTTCGTTCGGATTCAACGCCATGGAGATTGACACGGCCGTCCGCCATAACGCGCCGGTTCTGATTGTTGTTGCCAACAACGGCTCCTGGGCCATTGAGGTAACCGATCAGAAGATGACCCATGGAAAAGTCACCGGGACACACCTTCAGTTCTCCGACTATTCAGCCATGGCCAGAAGTTTTGGCATGCACGCCGAACGAGTAGAAAAACCGGAAGATCTTCCCGCCGCCATCGAGCGGGCACTGGCTAACCGGCCCGCGTTGCTGGACGTTCTGGTAACTCCAGAAGCAGTCTCATCGGACGCGAAATCTGGTCTTGCCTGGGTTCCGGACTTGCAACCTCTCACTGTCTGGAACGATGCAGAAACCAAATGGCGGGGTGATTAACGCCCCGTCGGCCAAACACCGTAAAATTGGGTTTATATGAATTAATACCTTAAAATGATAGCATTCAGTATTCTGTGGCTCTGTGGAAGGGAATTCGATGAAACCAATTGCGTCTCAGCCTAATCTCGCCAAACAGGTGGAAGAAGCCATTCTGGCCGAAATAACCAGCGGCAGACTGGGCCCCGGATCAAGGGTGGTTCAGGAACAGATAGCGAAAACTCTGGGAGTGTCCCGTCAGCCAGTTCAGCAGGCCCTACACATTCTCAGAAGCCAGGGCATTCTCCGCGACGCCCCAGGACGGGGGATGGAAGTTGTGCCACTTGATCTGGTTTACGTCCGGAACATGTATGATATTCGAGCCGTTATCGAGGGGTTGGCCTGCCGGGAAGCCGCTTTTAGACATCCAGAAAAGGCATTGAGAAGAGGACAAAACATCATTGCCAAAGGGAAGGACGCCGTCAATCGGGGTGCCTATGAGGAAATGATCGCTCAAGACATGGCATTCCATAACATGATTTATGAATTGTCGGATAACCCCCTTATTCCAGCTACAATGGATACGCACTGGACTACAGCACAGCGCGTTATGGGTGAGGTTCTCCAGAGTGATGAAGAACCACGCGACATCTGGCAGCAACACGAGGAAATTTTGCTGGCCATTGCGGCAGGGGACGCTATTAAGGCCGAGGAGCTTGCTCGCACGCATATCTCGCGCGCGGCCAATTACATGATTGAACGATTAAGATTGAATCAATTGGAAAGCGAAGTGCACGCCTCCTAACAGAGGCCCAAAGCGGGTTTACATGCCCGACAACAATTCCGGCGAGAGGTGGCCCGTGCTATTGAAATAGCGTAGGCCCACTCTCCCACCGCTGTATAAAACTTCAGTCACAGACGCGTTTTCCAGAACGCCGATGAAATCCGGCCACCGCTCATCCGAAAAACCCAGAACCTCACAGACAATAACGCTGATCACGCCTGCCGAAGTGACAGCCAGGGTTTTCTGGCCCGAAGCCCCACGCTGCCCGGTGTGAGACCAGAACCAATCAAGAACATTCTTGCGGAACTCTGAAAAAGCCGCTCGTCCAGCAAGCTCCCCCTCACCACGAAACCAGGCAAGATAAGCCTCGGAATATAGACGGAAAACCTCCTCTCTGGCCACATGGGTATCACCCATCAGCGATAGTCCCGAATTTGCCTCAGCAACCCCCAGTATTTCCTCACCTTCTCCGAACTCGTCCAGGCTAGACAGCACATCCGTCCCGGGAAGCGATTCAGAGCCTCTGGCATCGAGAATCAGTTCCGCCGTTTCAGTTTGTCTGCGCCGGGGACCGGACAGTATCCGATCAAACCTTGTTCCGCGCTCGCGCATCCAGATACCGGTGGCGCTGGCCTGTCTCTTTCCTCTCTCGGAAAGTTCATCGTATCGGTTGCCCCCGAAGGAAGCCTGACCGTGCCGTACAAGCAACAGAGAACTCATCGGCTCACTCGCCAAGTGCTTTGGGGTTACTTTCGGCCAGTCTCTGTTTGGTGACGGTCCAGAGATGCTTCAATAAAGCATCACGGTCCGGCTTTCCCGGGTCTCCGGCGCCATCTCTTAGCCGCACTGCCAATAAACGGTTTGCCTCAACCAGCTCGCACTCAGGCGCATTGACCAAGACCCGGATATCCTCAAGCTCCTGCTGTTCGGCGTTCTCGCCATTGCGCAGCTGCCGAGTGGCTATCGCCATGGCATTCATCACCATTAACAAGCCATGTTTCTTGTCGCCTTCAAGGTCGGGTAGGATATCCGTTTTCAGGAAATCCCTCGCACAGGACAGAAGCTCATCTCCAACCGGTTGCTCACGCATCAGCTTTTCTCCGTCATTTTGAGAATGTTCCACTCAAGCTCAGGAACAATGTGTGAGGTCAGTGCCAGAAGCAAGGATTTCTCCCGGCCCGAACAGTGTCGCTCGCCCTGCTGAATGGCAATGACGGCCCAATTCAGATGGGCCATGACTTCCCAGTAAAAAACCTGAGATCGATCGATAGCGCTACCGGACTTCTGTTCATAACCGCGATAGAAATCCTCTCGGTTACCTATACCGCCAGCTTCAAGATCGGGGCGACTGAAACGCCAGCATTTGGCACAGAACCAGCCAATGTCCTCCAAAGGATCACTCCAGCCGGTAAACTCCCAGTCGAGGATACCGGTAACCCTCTCTTTATCCACCATATAATTGCCAGTGCGGTAATCGCCATGGCATAAAGTTACCTTCGGTGTTATCGGCGCATTGCGCTCAAGCCAACGCAGCCCCCATTCGAGGACCGGATAGGGCGTGTGATGTTCATCGAGAAAACCGCGAAGCTTGGCAACCTGTGACAGCGCAGGCTGAGCGGGAGGATCGGGCAGGAAATCCAGGGCCTTGTCCGGTGGCGTAACCGAATGGATTCTTGCAAGCTCCCGACCGAGATCCTCGGCTAGCCGGACCCGGTCAGGGACATAAGACATATCCTTGACAATTGTGTGCGCCGAGGCCGTGCCGTTAACTCGACGCATTACGAAGAACGGCGCTTCGGTACCGGAATCATCGACCGATAACCACAGTGGTTCGGGCACTGTTACGCCTGCCTCGAAGACCCGCTTCAATAGCGCGAACTCCTCCTTTCTGCCATGGCTGATAGCAACGCCACTAGCGGAAGAATCCCGGCGAACCACGCACTCCAACATCCCGGTGTAGTCACCACCTTCAATATCGAAATCCACCAGCCAGTTCTCTTGGATGGCTCCGCCGGATAAAAGACAAATATTCGACAACTCAACCTTTTGGGCGCCAGTAACCTCTTTTACAAATTGAGCGACATTTTCTTTTGGAAATTCTTTCATCAATCCTCCCCGGCGCCGTTATAAGCCGCTCACCAGATGACCACGATCGACAGCCAGTGTTGCGCCGGAAATAGCCTGACCAGCTGGGGAGCAAAGCAGCAACAGAGGACCATCAAGGTCTTCAAGCTCGCAGAACTTGCGACTCGGGATGCGCTTTCTCAGCTTTTCGCCGGCTTCGCTTTCCAGGAAGTCACGGTTGAGATCCGTCATCACATACCCCGGCATCAGGGCATTCACCCGAATATCGTGGCGTGCCAGTTCCAGCGCCATGGCCTTGGTAGCCTGCAGTACGCCAGCCTTGGATATGGTGTAGGGCGCAATGCCTCCACCCACACGTTCTCCCAATATTGAGGCGATATTGACGATTGAGCCGCCCTTCTCCGCCTTGACCAGTCGACGGCCGGCTTCACCGGATACCAGGAAACAACCTTTCAGGTTTGGATCAATTACCTGATTCCAGTCTTCTTCTGTCTGCTCCAGAAGTTTTTTGGTAATCGTCTGACCGGCACAGTTGATGATGATATCCGGCACGGCGGCCAGCTGTTCGCTGCTATCGAAAGCCGCCTTGATCGAGGCCGGCTCCGTCACATCCATGGTCACTGCGTAGGCCTGGCCTCCGTCCTGAGCGATTTCATAGACCAACGCCTTGAGTTTTTCTTCCCGACGGGCGGCAACGATGACTTTGGCGCCCGCGGCAGCGAGGACCTTGGCAAAGTGCTTACCCAGACCACTTGAGGCACCGGTTACCAGGGCGACCTTACCATTGAGGGAGAAGAGATTTTGAGGATTCTTGTTATTCATAGCTCACCTTTTCATCTGCAGGTGTTTTATTTCGGGGTTCTGCCGGCAACAAGCTTTTTACCCAGGCTAAACCGGTGGACCTCGCTTGGGCCGTCGTAGATGCGGAATGAGCGCATGTCTGCAAAGATCCGGGCCACGATGGTTTCACCGGTAACACCCTGTCCGCCCAAAATCTGGACGCTGCGGTCAACCACACGCCATTCGGCTTCGGAACAGACGACCTTGGCGCGGCTGGATTCGAAATTACCCCGCTCACCCTGATCAAGCAGCCAGGCGGTATGCCAGATGTGCAGGCGGGCGGTTTGCAAATCCATTTCGTTGTCTGCGAGCATAAAGCTCACTCCTTGGTGGTCACCAAGCTTCTGACCAAAGGCCTCACGCTTCCGGGCGTAAGCCAGGGCAATGTCATGCGCACGCCTTGCCTGACCAAGCCAACGCATACAGTGGGTAAGCCTTGCAGGCGCCAATCGCACTTGTGCATAGCGAAACCCTTTTCCAATCTCGCCAAGGACGTCGGTAGCCGGCACTCTGAGGTTATTGAAGCGGAGTACACCATGTCCGCCCGTAAAACACGTATCCAGAGCATCCATGGTCCGGACCACTTCAATTTCCGGACGATCCATATCCGACAAGAACATTGTGGCTGAGCCATCTTCCATTTTCGCCATGATGATCACAAAGGATGCGCCGTTGGCACCTGTGATAAACCATTTCGTGCCATTAATAACGTAATCATCCCCATCACGCACCGCAGTAGTCTGCAGCATGGAAGGATCTGCGCCGGCTCCGGGCGATGGCTCGGTCATAGCAAAACAGGAACGCGTGTGACCCTCCACGAGAGGCCTGAGCCAACGTTCCTTTTGCTCTTCAGAGGCCACCTCTTCCATCAGGTGTATGTTGCCTTCATCAGGCGCATGAATGTTCAGGGCAGTCGGACCCAGGGTCGAATAACCCGCCTCTTCGAAAACAATGGCTTTTTCAACATGGCACAACCCCAGGCCACCCATTTCTTTCGACGCATGCGGTGTCAGCAGTCCCGCGTCACGCGCCTTCGCTACGAGCCGGCTTCGGAGCTCTTCCGATGGCCCATGCGGAGTCTGACCGACATCATTCTCGAGGGGAATAATTTCTGCCTGGATGAAGGCGCGGGCTTTTTTTTGAAGCGTACTTAACTCCCGGGAAAGGGCAAAATCCATCTGTTAAACTCCTATCACCACTTTATTTGTTGAACTCTGTATTCAGAATGTAACAAGAAGAATGTAGATGTGCAAATTCCGTTTCTTTAACTTGGCAGATTCGGCTTTTGAGAGATCGGCCTGGACAGAATTCGAACCCCAAAGCCCAATCTATTGAGCGTGTCGTGACTTGGCGAACTGCGCAGTAAAATTAGGCATAAATAACTGCCCCGAACTCATCTCAATCTTCTTGTTCTGAGTACCCGAAAACGAGTACTCGATGGCAACTTATATGGTAGGAAGAATTTCCCTCAGTTACGTTACGGCTCTCTGCTCAAAAACACATTACAGTATCAAACAGAACACCAATCCATCCCGACTACGAAAAAGTCATCTTGGGGCCATCCGAAGTGCCGAATCCAGCCTGATAACTTCCCCGTTAATGATAGGATTCATAACAATGTGCTTAACTAGCTCACCGAACTCTTTGGGATTTCCTAGTCGTTTAGGAAAAGGGAGGGTTGAGGGGGGCCTAATCAGTTGGACAACCTGAGGGTGTCCCTAAGCTATGATCTGGTTGTTTCCCCGGCTCATAGGCCGCCAGAGAACCGGGGTCCACTTCAGTTCCAATGTATCTCCTTAGCCCATTGGTGTGGTTTTGAACTTGTCATACCGTATGCCAGGTTTGAGTTCCGGGTTCGTATTCGGCAACACCCACAGCTGCAAGTGACTGCAGGCCCTCTTCTACAGACTTTCTGGGTTTCCGTTTGAATAGTTCGGCCAGGCTTTCCGTCGTGTGAGACCTTTCGGCCAGTGCCTCCCGGAGCACCCGAAGCTGATCAGGGATGGATTTCGGAAAGGTAGCTTTGCCTTTGCTGGTGACAGCTTCTGATTTCATAGCGGCGGCTTTCGGCGCGGTGTCCACTTCAGTTTGCACGGCATCGGGTGCCTGGTACTCCTGGCGCAGCCAACGAACGATGCCCCGTGATTCTTCCTCGGCCCGCTGCAGGTTGAGTTCGACCAAACGCATCAACAGTTCTTCCTCAGCTTCCGCCTGGTCAGCCGGCTTATCGGGAAGAGGGGTTGTTGCACCCGGACGCCCTAACAGTTTGTCGGTCAGGTCTGACCAGCCGTAGGCTTCGAAAACAAAGCGATCTAGGTCGTCGTGGAGTTCGCGGAGTACGGACACCAGACCTTGTTGATGGATGGTCTTTTCTTTGTCGGTGAGCTCTTCGCCGGCCCTAAGTTTCTCCAACACGTTGTAAATGTTGGTGAGGGTTAAAGAAGGGTGTTCAATCTGTTGTCGCTTGCGGTGTCGATCTATATCAGCTGCCAGTTTGGCGATTTCTTCGCTGCCGGCGCTTGTCAATATAGGGAATGGGAATTTGCCGAAACAGTCCAGATGGTTGTAAGTGCTGTCATTACCTACCCCCAGCCAACCACCTGCCCTGCCTGAGAAAAGAGTATGAAGGCGAGAGGATAAGATGCCAAGCATCCAAGGGCTATCGATTGCTATAACAACAATTTTGCTTTCTGCAACCACGGAGCTAGGTTGAAACTGAAATATCCTGTGTTTAGACGTACGGGTTGTCGCAATAAACTGATCGACTCCGGCTACAGCACTCCTCAACTCAGAGCCGGATCGCCGGAATAGCCACCATTTTGAGGAAGTCCGGCTTTCTCGATTCACTTGCCTCTCAGGCTTTACTGCATCAAGCAGCCACTGATACAAAAGGGGCGCGGAATTGCGCGCCTGAATCTCGTTCAGACCATTAAAATCAATAACATATCGAGTTGGCGGCCCTATTGTCAGGTCACGGCCATTCATATACGGCTTCAGGTAACTTTTTAGTTCGGGTTGTTGGGTTAAAATGTTTTCTGCTCGCGCTCGGTCCATAAGGAACCCTTGGCTGCCCAGTTCGAGTCCTTTGATGGCAAGTCCTTCATTTGCGTGCAGTGATTTTGCACTCGATACATCAGCTCCAATGGTTAAATCAGAAAACACCTTCCCACCATGTTGGCTAAACTGCACCTCGCGGGCTTCACGGTTTTCACTAGAGGTCTCCTTGACGACCTGACGCATTTGGCCCGCCTGGTCGCCAGCCACCCCCACTGTCATGGCAATACGCACGGCGGCGCCGTCATTAACGTCTACCCAGGGGTGATCAGGTACTGCGAAGGCCAATGAAAGCGGCTGCTTGGCATCGTTCAGGTGGGGCGCAAGGACACGGCGATTGAAGGTCTGGCGCAAGCTATTAGTGGTGATGAAGCCGAAGCGCTGGGCGTTTCCATATCGCACCTTTTCAGCTGCGGTGTGCCACCAGTACATCACGAAGTCGGTGGAGTCCGGCACCACGCCCTTGAACACATGACGCACAGCATGGACGTAACCATCGCCCAAGGCGCGCCGCATCGTAGAAGCACCAATAAATGGCGGGTTGCCCACGATGTAATCCGCTTCTGGCCATTCCGCCCTACGCGGGTTGTGGTACCGGTACACGATGGCTCGACCAGTTTCATCGGGAACCAACTCACCGGTTGTCGGACTCACCTTCATGCTGATGCCATCCCAGATGGTCACCGGCTCCCCATTGTCATCCAGCTCCGGTTCCCGGCTGTCGTATTCGATCAGGGCATCCCGGCACTCAATGTTTTTGAAGTCCCGAAGGATGGGCTCAGGGAGGTCCAGGCGGTCGTTCAAGCGGTAATGCCATTGCAAATAGCCGATCCACAGCACCAGTTCGGCAATCTGGGCGGCTCTTGGACTGATCTCCAGGCCCAGGAATTGGTGCGGATCAACGGTCAGGCCTTCACTCTCCAGGACGCCCTGGCCTTGGGTCAGCTCTGAGATGAAGCCAAGAACTTCTCCTTCGAGTCGTTTCATATGTTCCAGAGCAACGTAAAGGAAGTTAGCGCTACCGCAGGCGGGGTCGAGTACACGGGTCTGGCAAAGCTGGTAATGGAATGCCTGGACTTCTTGAAGGGCTTTATCCGTTTTGCCTTGTCTTAACAAGGTTTCCGCCGCGCCCCGGATGTCGCCCCACTGTTCACGAAGTGGTTCGATCAGGGTTGGCATGACCAGCCGCTCAACGTAGGCCCTCGGTGTGTAATGGGCGCCAAGCTTGTGTCGTTCCCGGGGATCGAGGGCACGTTCCAACAACGTACCGAAGATGGCTGGCTCCACGAATCGCCAATCGGCTTTAGCAGCATCGATGAGTAGCTGAATCTGCTGGATGTTCAGCGGGATTGGATCGATGTTTTTGAACAGGCCGCCATTGAAGCGCTTGATGGTTTGCATCAGGCGTTCGCTATAACCCCCTGCATTCATGGTTTCCCAGAGGCCTTTGAGGGCCTGGGGAAATGCTTCAGGGTTCCGCTCTTTGATTTCGACAAGCAGGTCCTGGAACGATGATTTGGGTAGCAGCTCCACATCTTCAGCAAACATAGTGAACAGGCAGCGCTTCAGAAAACTGGCGACTCGTTCAACGTCATAGCCACTGTGTTCCAGAGATTTCGCCAGCTCTGCTAGTTTGGTGCTGACGTCGCGTGTGACTCTAGCGGCATGCTTGCTTGGATCCAGCATGTCTGGGTCCATCCATAGCTGGCGAAGCCGGTGTTGCACCTTCGGGTTATGGAGGTCATCCAGCTTGATCTCGAAATGCCGCGGATCAGGAAAAGGAACATAATTGCCGCCCGTTCGGGTGAACTCTGAATAGGTATATATGGCGTTACCAACGTCCACGATCACGATGAAAGGCGGCCGACCATGCTCGACTTCTTCCTGGGGCAATCCGCGAATATAGCGCTCAGCCTGGGCTACAGCCGCGTGTATCGCATTTTGTTGGCTTTTAGAGGCCAGTACTTTACCGGTCTGTTTTCCTTCCAGGACAAAGCAATCCCGACGGTACAGGTCGATGTACCGGTTATCGGTATTTGTCATTTTCAGAAGGCGACTGCACAGGGTGTCAGGAGTCGGCAGCACTACCCAGGATGTCCATGTTCATGCCAACGTGTCAGTGTCCACATCGTGCGCGATTATGTGGTGCGCGGCTTGCTGCATCCAGCAAGGCGCACGCCAGTCGGCCATAGCCTGTATGACGAGCAGGCGTTGACGCGATTGCTTCTTGTACGGGCGCTGTTTGAGGCTGGTATCGGCCTCGATGAACTCGCACGGCTGTGTCATGCCTTGAATACGGATGGCGATGCCAACGAGTGCCTGTCCCGCTTGCGCATGGAACTTGAGGCTCGTCGCCAACGGCTGGAGTCCCTTGACCAGCAGATCGCCGGAATGATGGATGCCAGGACGGAGAGCTATTATGGATAGCGATCACGCACCAGGCTGGCGTGCCTACGCCTGGGGTGCAATAGCCGTGGTGGCCTGTCCGTGCCATATTCCACTGCTCATTGCCGTTCTCGCCGGCACGACAACCGGTGCGATCCTCGCCGAGCACTGGGAGATCACAGCATTCATCCTGTCCATTCTGTTCCTGTTGGCCCTGAGTCGTAAGGTGCGGGTATTCCAGCATCGCTCATGGTTGTCTCAAAATTGACGTGGCCTCTGCTGCGCAATTGTCGCGAGCAGTTTCTCGCCATCGGGACGCAACTCGCCCTTGGGGGAAATGTGCCGGTACAAGGTTTGCCGCGTGATGCCGAGTTCCTGGCAGAGATCACTCACCTTGGTTTCAGGTTTTCCCATCGCCGCCATTGCCAGGCGCAGCTTGGCAGCTGTCATCTTGAACGGCCGACCGCCCTTCCTGCCGCGTGCGCGGGCGGAGGCCAGCCCCGCTTGCGTCCGTTCGGAAATCAGTTCACGCTCGAATTCTGACAAGGCCGCAAAGATCCCGAACACCAGCTTACCCGCTGGGGTCGTCGTGTCGATGGCAGCCCCATGCCCGGTCAAGACCTTCAGGCCAATGCTGCGTCCGGTGAGCTCATGCACGGTATTGATCAGGTGGTGAAGGTCCCGACCGAGTCGATCCAGTTTCCATACCACCAACGTGTCTTCCGGCCGAAGTGCCTTGAGGCAGTTCGCCAGTCCGGGGCGGTCCTCACGCTTGCCGGAGGCCTGGTCTTCATAGATGTGCGATGGATCGACCCCCGCCTCGATCAGCGCATCGCGCTGGAGGTGGGTGGCTTGAGAACCATCTGCTTTCGACACCCGCATGTAGCCAATGAGCATATGTTGTCCGTCACATAAATGATCGTCTTGGAAACACAAGGAGTCTTTGCTCAATAAGAATGTCCGGGGCTCAGGGCTTCAGAGCCCGGAAACAAGCGCCGATTGTGGTCGCAGCGGTTCGATAGCCCGTAAACGAGACGAACTCCACCTGCCGGAATCCGGCGTCTTCGAGCATTTTGAGGTAACTGTCTGGCTCGACAGTACCCGCCACACAATCAGCCCATGACGCGCTACGAGCACTGACAGCAGATTCGACACTGGCATCTTTAACCATATCAGCAAACTGAAGCCGCCCACCCGGTCGGAGGATGCGAAAAATCTCGTTAAATACGCATGCTTTATCTGTTAACAAATTGATGGAAGCATTGGATATGACAACATCTATAGAGGCGTCTTCCAGTGGAACGGAGGCTATATCGCCCGCATAAATCGCCACGTTGCTCAGGCCGGTAAGCCTCACGTTATCTTTGGCTTTTACTACCATTGCTGGTGTGAAATCGATGCCAATTGCCTGACCCTCATCGCCCACGAGCAGAGCGGCGATGCAAAGGTCAACACCTGCTCCGCAACCAAGATCAACGACAGTTTCACCTCGCCGGATGGGTCCCAGGAGAAACGGATTGCCCACGGCTGCCGCCGACGCCCAAACCGAGTCCGGCAATCTTTCCAGCCATGCGGGGTCATAGTCTAGCGTGCGCGCATTCTCCTTGCCTTTTCCCCAGCCGAAATCTTTTTCTGGGTGCAGAGCCAACTCTGTATAAAGAGCTTGTACTTCTTTGGCGCCACCTGTTTGAACTTCGCCTGGGCCTGCTGAGGTCATTGAACCAATCCCCTTAACGTTTAGCCTGCTACGAATGATGTCATATGAAATCCTTCAATCCGAAAGTAAACGCTTCTTCTCTTCAAACTCGTCCTTATCGATCTCTCCTTTCGCAAAGCGTTCCTTGAGGATATCGAGCGCCGCCTTAGATGGCTGCCGATTGTCGTGAAACGGCTGCCATGACCCCCCGCCCAACCAACGGACGAGTAAGATCACAACCGTGACGACTGTAGCAAGCACCAGAATCATCATGATCGGGCCGAAAATCATTCCGTACCAGGGCATCATTTCCCATCCGTGTGGCATAGCGCCTCTCCTTCAATATTCATTGTTTCTTTCCCTCCCCAATGGCCTGAACTTTCGAGAGTACCTTGCCGCTGTTGGTCATGTGGGCTACGAGGTAAACGGTGCTCTCTTCGCTGATATTCAACGCCTTGGCGAGCCCCGCCACATCGGTTTCCCCGCCTTCTTCGAGATGCCGGAGCGCCTCTTCCTCAAGAGTCTCCAGCCATTCCGTGAAAAGGTTTTGCAGCTCGGGTGTAGCGAAGGCGGCCATGTCAGTCGTCCGCTTGATGGCGGTCAGCATCTCCGAACACATGCCCATGCACATCTGCATCATCGGGGGCATCTGCGCGCCACCTTCTTGACCTTGGCCCATTTGCGCCATCATCTTCTGCATCATTGCCATAGGACTCGGCCCGCCCTTGCCCATCTGGCCCATCATCTTCTTCGCCATACCCATACCCATTTCCATGGGGCCGGAGGCGCTGCTACTTCCCTGACCTTTATCAGTGGAATTTTCCTTATCGGGTTTACCCGTGTCTTTCTCATCTTCAGTCATAACGTTCTCCTTGCGATTCAGGCCACGTGCTGGAACTAAAACGCTCCAATGAGCGTCTTCATCGCTTTGGCATTTCAAATCTTCGCCTCTGAACCCTCTTTTTCTTCCTCGGACATTCCGCCACAGCTGTTGCTGCGTTAGATTATGGTTTTTGAAATATTACTCCGTAGTGGTAGGGCGGAAGCTCAACCAGGTCAGTCAACTGGAACCCTGCCGGTTCGACAACCGCCCGAACCTGCTCCGGCGACATGCGCATTTCGGTTTTGGGACCGCGCGGCTTATCCAGCACAGTGGTTTGCTCACGGGCGACCTGGTGCCAGTTGACAATGACGAAGCGCCCGCCCGCCTTAAGCACCCGCCATACGGCCTGCGCCAATGCGGTCTTGTCCGGAACGCCATGGAACGTATTGGCAATCAAGACATAATCGATCTCGTGAGGGACCAACCCAGCAATGTCCCGCGCGTCGGCGCAAAGCCACTCAGCAACGGATGCCCCCCGCCGCTCAACCTCTGAACGGGCCTGGTTCAGCATCTCGGGGTCGATGTCGAGGGCATAAACGTTGCCGTTTACCAGCTCGGCCAAGGGTGCTGTAAAGTAGCCGTCGCCACAACACAGATCCACAACCGTCATTCCGGCCTCTATCCCGAGGGTCCGAACAATGCCGTCAGGGTCGGGCCATAGAGCCGACCACCATGCGTTGTCCGGCATTGCCGTGGCCGGGAAGAACTCCTTCTGTAACTCCCTGGGCTTATTCATTTCCATGTCCCGCCGATATCGGCCTTGATGAGGATCAACGATGTCTCATATTTTGCATGAGCTATGACACATAGGAGTAGTCGCACATATCAAAGTGTCAAGAGGCTAGCGCCTATTCTGAAGCTGTTCGGCGAGCCGAACCGGTCGCGCATCCTCTACAGCCCCGGACTTGAGTGTCAGCATGTTACGCCTGTCACATATACGTTCGATTATGTGACAGTGTGTGCCGGAAAGCGTTGACTGTCAAAATTTGTCACTTAACCGGTCACTTATTTTACGACATGCAAAGGGTCCATCGGGCTCATAATGTGACAGGAATGCCGGCGGAATGCCGTCTTTGGAAAACTCGGCGCGCAAGCGCTCCAGGGACTCGGGGTCGTGCCGCCGCCCATAGGCCGCCAGCGCGAACAGTGAACGGGCTGTCTCGGGGTTGTGCCGAGCGTCGGCGACGGCTTCGTTGATCGCCTTGATCGCCTCCTGCCAGACGTTGATGGGCTCCTGCGTCCGCTCCCTTGTGGGCAAGCCGTTGGTGAACCCAGTTTGCGGCTCCGGCCAGAATAGCGCTGCCTGCTCCCCAGGTGGGCTTATCACTCTTGACTCGATCAAGTGGATGGCCGTTGCCGCCGCTTCGAGCATCTGTAGCTGCACCACTGGGGCCAAGGTTTCATACGGTCGCCATAGACTTTGCCCCGCGCGCAGCGGATACCCACAGCCTTCCCAGACATGGCGGATATATCCCGCGTAGGTTCCGCACATCGAGAGCGGGGTATTCAGCTCATCAAGCAACGTGCGTAGCATCCGAAACCACAATCCGGCGTGGATGCGCCGGCGCGGCAGTTCCACATACCCCATAGTCAGCGCCTGCCAGGTGCGCTGGTCCATCGCTGCAATCGCGTCGCCGGCCGTGCGCAGTGCGGCGTCGGTGTTCTCCCACCTGAGAAACCGCCCAGGCACTCCCCAATAGGACTCCAGCCAGCAGCCATGCTGCGGGCAGCTCAGCATCAAGGGCAGCTTCCAGGCGAGCAATATGGCTTGATCCGCCGGATCGTTCAGGCAGATCGGGCAGGCTCGGTCAACCGGCTGACGGGGTAGCCAGGCCCGCCAACGTGCGACTGTTCTGATTTTACGCTTGTGTCTCGGTAGCAGCACCGAGCACTGGAACGCATAGGTTTCCAGGGCAGCCGGAATCTCGTCGTCGAGGCTGTCCAGCAGCCACGGCACCCAGCCGACGATGCTCATGCAGCGCAGCCGGTCCCGCTCGATGCCGCTGCGCTGGGAGAGCACCGTCAGCAGCGACAGCGGTGGCGCGGTGTCCAGATCATCGACCTGGCCGTGGCCGAGATCGTGTTCCAGCAGGTCGCGCACCTCCATCTGATAGCAGGCGGCGACGCGATGGAGCCAGGACGACAGGGCTTCGCCTTCCCTGGGTGCCGGGTGCAGCGGCCAGCGTGCTGCCGGCTTCACATCAGTTCCCGCTCGAATTGCCGACGCCGCTCGCTGGGTCCGGTGTAATCGGCCATGCTGAGCGTGCGATGGTTGATGGCTTCCTCGCCGCTCTCCACGGCGGCGACCGCTGCCGCCATCAGCAGGTGCGCCAGTTCGCCGATGGTGCCCTCACAACGGGTGAGCAGGTAGCGGGCCATGTCCGGTGTAGCAATCGGTGAGTGCCGCCGTAGCGGGAGCGACGCGGCGAAGCTGGCCAGCAGCGAGCAGCAAGCGTCGTCGGCCTCCCACAACGGCAACATCATGGGCGCGAACCGGTTCTCCAACTGGTCGTCCGAGCGGATGGCCAGGTAGGCGTCACGCGTGCCAACCCCAACCAACGGGATGCGCAGCTCGTTGCCGAGGAAGCGCAGCAGATTGAGGAATTCCCGCCGGTTCACGCTGTTGCCGGCCAGGACGTTGTGCAGTTCGTCAATCACCAGTAGGCGCACGCCGATCTTGCGCAGCAACGCCAACGCCAGTTGCTCCATTTCCGGCAACCGTGGGCGCGGGCGCAATGGCGCGCCCATCGCGGCAAGCAGCGCGACATAAAAGCGGAGCACCGACGGCTCGGACGGCATCTGCACGACCAGCACCGGCATGTGCTCCTGGTCGGCGTCGGCGCTGGCCGGATGCGTGCGCCGGAATTTCTCGATGATCATCGACTTGCCGTTGTTGGTCGGTCCGACCAACAGGAGGTTGGGCATGCGCTGTTTGTTCGGCCACGCAAACAGGGTTTCCAGCCGGTTCAGCGCCTCGACCGCGCGCGGATAGCCGATCCAGCGGTCGGCGCGAAGGCGTTGGATGCGCTCGTCCGCTGGCAGTCGAGCCAATCCCTGTGCCGCCGGCATCAGGTGGGACACGTCGATGGTGGGATACTCGTCCACGGCTACCACTCCTCGATCTGGTCGAACGGCTTGGCCGGCGGCTGGCTCTCCGTCTGCGAGTCCGCCCTGTCCGTGTCCGGCGGAACGGGCTTGCCAGGCGGAGCCGACGCCTTGAGATGACGGCGACGATCCGCATCGCGCCGCGCCTTGCGCGTAGCCTTCTGTGCAGTGGTCACGATGTCGCGCATCTGCTCGATCATGCGGAACAGGGCCGATTCATCGACCTGTTCGCGTCCCAGCTGACGCAGCCGCGCCAACGCCTGGCGTTGCTCCCAGAGCGTGACGGCCGGATGGGACAGAGTGCGGTAGGGGATCTCCAGGTAGTGTTGGCCTTCCGGCTCCAATACCCAGATGCGGCTAATGTCGCGCGGGTCGCGCCGGATCAGGAATACGGGCAAGCGATCGCGCCGCGCAATCCACGGCTTGAGCGCGTCGGCGTAGTAGTGGATGTGGTCGATGACGAAGCCTGTGCGGGTCAGCGTGCGGCGGATCACCGGCAGGAAATCGACCAGAAACGCCGTAGAACGGGTGACGACGGCCGGTATGCCGACACGCGTCACCGCCTCGGTCCAGCACGCGGCCGGCGGCTGGAGCAGGCTGTTGTGTACCGAGCCATGATAGGTGCCGACCGCCAACGCGAGCCAGCGCTCCAGCTCGCGCAGCGTCAGGGCGGCCTTGTTCTCGGCATCGTACTCCCCGCGCTGGCCGGGATGGGAGAAGGTCGTCCCCGGCAGCTCGTCATGGATCATCTGCATCGCCGTGCCGATGATCCGCTCCACGATGCCGCCGTAATGCGGCTGCCCGGGCGGGCGATAGTCCAGCCGAATGCCATGCTGCTCGCAACCACGGCGCAGGGCCTCGCTCTTGAACTCGGCCGCGTTGTCCAGGTAGAGCAACCTGGGCTTGCCGCTCATCGGCCAGTCCATTTCCACGTCCAACCCTTCCAGCCAGGGGCGCTTGTCGCAGGCGACATGCACGAGGCACAGGCCAACCGAGACGGCGGACGGTGCTTCCAGCGTGACCACCATGCCGAGCACGCAGCGGGTGCACACGTCGATGGCGATGGTCAGGTAGGGACGGCCAATCGGTTGTCGCTCGCGCTCGTCGACCACGATCAGGTCGATGACCGTGTGGTCGATCTGCACCTGCTCCAGCGGCGCGGTCACGGCGGGTGGGACGCCGCCGACACCTTGCAGGCCTCGGGACGCCTCCTGACCTTCTCGGCGGCGCACGGTTCTCATCGGGTCAAGCTCGGCGATCCGCAGAGCCACGGTATTGCGCGCCGGCACCCGCAGTTGTTGCGCTTTGCACGCCTTGGCGACCTCGCGGTGAAACGCCGCCAGGCTGCGCTTCTGCTTGGTCAGGAAGCGCTTTTGCAGCAGCTCGCGGATGATACGCTCGACCGGTTCCGGCAGACGCCCCTTGCCTTTCCCGCCACCGGATTGGCCGGGCGCCAGGTCCGTCACGAGGCCTGAGCCTTGCCGGGCACGCCGAATCAGGACGTACACCTGCCGCCTGGACAGGCCCAGCGCCTGCGCTGCGGCATCGGCAGCTTCATGCCCAACCGCCTCAAGCGCTGCCAGTGGTCCGATGATCTCCGCCCTGCGGCAGGCATGCTCCCATGCCTTGTCAGACAGTGTAGTCACCCCATGCTCAATGATTCGTGAGTCTGACAACCTCCCCCTCTGGCAGGATAGTTGGCACTACTTAATTTTTAACCAGTTGGGCGGTTCAGGTGTTGATAGTGCCTCGTTATTCCGATGAACGTAAAGTCGCAGTGCTGGCAAAGTTATCGCCG